>NZ_CP035119.1:0-2400000 GCF_004087835.1 Halorussus pelagicus | reverse complement strand
GTGGACTGCGTGAGTTCGGGACCCGGTCGAGGCCAGTTCGCCGACAGCGTCGAGACGGTGTCGAGTCCGGGCGACCTGACGGGTATCGGCATCGAGTTCTCGGGACTCTACCAGAATATCCACCGGTCGGGCACCGAGCGCGTCCGGGCGGGTCTGTACTCCATCTCGACGCTGTTGATGTACGCCGACTTTCAGACGGTCTCGCGGTTTATCCACACGATCAGCGGGCGCATCGCCGCGACAGACGGTCTCGGCGTGTTCCTCATCGACCCGGCCACGCAGGACGAGAAGGTCGTCAGCACCATGGCCCAACTCTGCGACGCCAAAGTGGACGTTCGGGAGCGCGACGACGGCAAAAGCGAACTGCGAGTGCGAGGCCTGCGCGACCAACCGCACGAATGGACGCCGTTCTGAGCGTGCTTCGGCCCTGACCGCCGAGGCTACGTCGCGGCGCTTATACCGCTACAGGTATGAGTTCCGGACAATGACCGACGCCTCGGACGACCCGGCGGGCGAACGACCGGTCGATTCGCCGAGCGAGGCCGACGCGAGCGGCCGACCCGACCCCGAGGAGGACCGAGAGAACCCGGACCGCCCCGCCGACGCGGGCGAGCGCGACCGACTCACCTCCGAGGAAGTCGAGGAGAAGTACGACTTCGAGGAGTTCGGCCCCCAAGACATGGCCGAAATGTCCTACGAGGAGTGGGAAGCGGTCTTCGACCACGACTCGTGGATTACCGGCCGCGACCTGCTCGACAGGGTGGAGGCCGACCTCAAGAGTCGAGTCGCCGACCGAGACGTGTTCGCCGTCGTCGAGCGCATCGAACGGAACGGCAAGCCACAACTGCTGGCGTACTCCGACGAGGGGTACGCAGTAGTCTACCCCGACGGCACTGTCGAGGGGAGCGGCACCGTCCTCCGAGACGTGAAACCCTCGGTGGCGCTGGCCTCGATGGAGAGCTACGAGGTGCCCGAGATGCCCGAGGGCGAGGTGCTTCCCGACCCCGCGGAGGTACCGGAAGGCTCCGGGCAACTGGGCAACAAACTGATGCAGGTTATCGCCGCGGCCCACGTCCTCGCTGGCGTCGCGCTGTTCGTGTCGTGGATAGCCCTCGGTCTCCCGCTCGTCGCCGCGGTGGCCGCGTTCGGGTTTTTCTTCTTCGGCGTGTTCGTCTTCCTGCTGGTGGCCAACGCCCGACTTTCCGACCGGTTCCGGGCCGAGGAGTACCGCAACCGCCTCCGGGCAGTCGGCTTGGACGAGGAGGAGCGACCCGACTTCCTGCCGGACGGCGACGACGAGTCGCCCGATGCGGTCGGCGACGCGGGCGGTTCGACGGGCGACGACGCACCCGATACGGACGTTTCCCCGCGGTCCGAAAGTGGGAACTAGACCCATACTCGGCGCGTCGGCCGCCCAGACCCCCGTCCGGCGGCATCGGTGGCTTTAAGCAAGTCCTGTCCTGACTTTCAACCGTATGAAGAGGCGGGACTTTCTGATGGCAGCCACCGGTGTTGCGGGCGGCGGTGCCGCAGGGGCGACGGCCGCTGCGGCCCAAGAGACGACTACCACGTCGTCCGGCAATACCACTGCCTCCGAAAACGAGACCACGACCGCCGCCAACGCGACGACGACCAGCGGAGGCTCGTCCGGCGGTGGCGGTCCGACCGAGGAAGTGATAGTCGGTCCCGGCGGGAGCCTCGTGTACGAGCCCGCCGATTTGACCATCGCTCCCGGAACGACAGTGAACTTCGTCTGGGAGTCAGATAACCACAACATCGTCGTGAATAGCCAACCCGACGGTGCGGGTTGGGAAGGGACGGCAGGGAGCGAGACCAAGACCTACAACACCGGCCACGAACACTCTCACACGTTCGAGACGACCGGAACGTACGAGTATTACTGCCAGCCACACCGCACCGCCGGAATGAAGGCTTCCATCACGGTACAGGAAGGCGGCGCGCAGAGTAGTGGCGGCGGTGGACACGCGGAGGAGGACCCCAAACACATGGGCGTGCCGATTCAGGCCCACTTCGTCGGGCTGGGGGCCTTGCTCATGATGGCTGTTTCGCTCGTCTACACGTTCTTCATCCTGAAGTACGGCGAGTCACCGCACGCGAGCGGAGGTAACTAACCATGTCATCCACAGGCTCGACTTACGGCGACATTCATCGCTACGAACCGCCACGAGAGAGTACGGCCGCGGCTATCGCCATCGTCCTTCTGACGGTGGTCGAAGTCGTGTTTGTCGGTCTGTTCACCTACGGACTGCTCACTGGTTGGGGGTTCAGTGGAATCGGAAACATGTACCTCGGGGGCGTCCTCGCGGTCATCTTCATCGACCTCGCGTTCATCCTCCTGCTGTACCGCAAGGAGTTCCTCCCGGACGTAATGATCGTCAAGAAGCGTCGCCGCAAGTGGGAAGACCTCTACATCCGAGAGGAACAGCAACACGGCACCGATTCGTTCGGTGACGCGTGGGACCAGTTCAAACAGGCAGTGTACCCGTACTACAAGCGATAACTATGACAGGAGAAGACGACAAATACCCCAAGAGCACAGGCCGCCGCCGCTTCGTCAAAGGCGTCGTCGGTGGCGCGTCCCTCGCGGGCGTCGCGACGGCCGCCGCAGCAGGCGTCAACGCCACCACGGCCCAAACCGGCGCTGGCGGTGGGACCACTCAGTTCATGGCGATGCAGAACACCTCCGGTCCCGCACCTCGCGGGATGCCCCAGATTCCGGTCGAAATCGACTCGGAAGGCTACCTGAAAGGCGTCTGGCCAGAAGTGAAGACGGTCAATCAGGGCGGACGAGAGGTAACGGTCGCCGAGACCGAAATGGGCGGCGTTACCTACTCCTCGGAGTGGTTCCAGTACTGCGGCGTCCAGACGTACCCCGGCGTCCAACCCGACGCCGACCAGGACAACTACTTCCGATACACCGGCAACTCGAAGTTCGATTGGCAGAACGAGTCGGTCAGCGAAGGCGACAAGATTCACGTTGACGACTTCAGCGACTACGAGACGTGGGGCAACGGCATCGGCCAGAGCGGTCTCGGTAAGCCCGCACAAGGAATGTGGCGCTCGCAGGACGTGCCGCCGAGCGGTCGGATGCCGATTCAGGTAATCCGTAGCAGTCGGATCGAAGAGATGGCCAAAGAAGACGACTGGATCGGGGCCAGCACCGAAGAAGGATTTATCGCAAACCTGAACAAATGCACGCACTTTTGTTGCGTCCCAACGTTCAAAGGGTTGGCAGGGTCGTCCGTGGCCAGCGCAGAGGACATGATCTACTGCCAGTGTCACCAGTCGGTGTACGACCCGTTCAACATCATCAAAAAGTCGTTCGTCGCGCTCCCGCGACCGGGTGGTGAGTGACCAATGAGTCTCGAACGCAAGGACGACCACGACCACGGCGAATGGCTTCGGGAGCGGAACCTGTCGCCAGTGGAGACGACGTTCCTGACGGTTCTCATCTGGCTCGACAAGCGATTCCGCGTCGTTGACTATCTCGAGATTCTGGAGACCCTGTACTACAGGGTCAACATGCAGATGCCCAAGAGTCACACCGAGCAGTACAACTTGGACAACAAGTTCTGGTACTGGTACCCGCTGTACGCGCTCGGTAGCTTCTCGACCATCGCGTACGTCGTCGCGGCGCTGAGTGGCGCGTTACTCGGGTTCTACTACGCACCGGCGACCACGGGCGACCCGACGACGGCGTACAATCAACTGGCGTTCATCATGACCGACCTGAACTTCGGCTTCATGCTCCGGTCCATCCACCGATGGTCGGCGCAGGTGATGGTCGCCGCCGTGTTCCTGCACATGCTTCGAGTCTACTTCACCGGAGCGTACAAGGAACCGCGCGAACTCAACTGGATAATCGGCATCATCCTGATCAGCCTGACGATGGTGTTCGGATACACGGGATACCTTCTCCCGTGGGACCAACTGGCGTTCTGGGCAGGACAGATTGGCGTCGAGATGGCCCGTTCGATACCGCTCATCGGCGAGTGGCTCGCGCTACTCGTCTTCGGCGGGTTCAGCCTCGGGCAACCGACGCTCCAGCGGATGTACATCTTCCACGTCTTCCTGCTCCCGTTCGTCGTAACGACGCTCATCGCCGTCCACATCGCTATCGTGTGGATTCAGGGCATCGCGGAACCCCACTAAATCATGGCAGACGAAGAACCACAGACAGACGGAAGCGGAACTGGTATTGTCCCGCCGGACGACGAGACCCCGACGTGGAGCGAGCGCAAGCAGCGTACACAGGGTCTCTCCCGGCTGACTTACGAGTATTTCGAGCGCGCACGTCGAGAGGACCAAGACCTCCGACAGGAGTCCAGTTACGTCGAGCGTGACGTGCTGGCGTTCCCGGTGTGGCCTCACGAGATGATTCGGAACCTCTCGTTGACGAGCTTCTTCGTCGGGATGATCATCTTCCTCTCGGCGACGCTCCCGCCGCACCTCGGCGCTCCGGCCGACCCGAACTCGACTCCGGCGGTCATCCTGCCGGACTGGTACCTTTACTGGTCGTTCGGCCTGCTGAAGCTCGGCCCGCTCAACCCTGAGCTGGCGATTCTCGGCGGCCAAAAGCTGCTGTCCGACCGCGCGTACGGCGTCGTTGCAAACGTCGTCGTCGTCGGCATCGTCGCCATCGTCCCGTTCCTGAACAAGGGAAGCGCACGCCGACCGGTCGAACAGCCCTTCTGGTCCGCGGTCGGGATGACTGGGTTCGCGTTCGCGTGGACCATCAGCATCTACTCGGCGAAGAACCTCACCCCCGTCGACCCGCACCTGCTGTTCGACCTGACGTTCCTCGTGCCGCCCATCGTGGGCACCATCACGTACGCGGTGCTGAAGTCGATGCGCGAGGGGTACATGTACGACCTCAACCGCCGGTACTACCGGCTCCGGCCGCCGAAGTAACGCCGTCACGATTTTTATTATGGATTCGAGCACGAACGACACCGACGACGAGGAGACTGGCGCACGCGAAGTCGAGGTACCGCTCAGGCTCTACAAGGCCGTGACGGTGTTCTCGACCATGTTCGCGGTGGCGTTCGTCGTGGGCGGGTTCATCGTCCTCGACACCGCGACACGACAGGCCCGACTCTCGCTGTCGGAGATGGACCTGCCGCTGGCCATTCTCGGCGTGGCGATGATTGCCGCGGGCGCGACGGTGTACGCGTTTGCGACTCGCTTCCGAGCCGAGGGAATGGGAAAACCTAAAGACGACTCCGACGAACCAACAAACAATGGCTGACGAATTCATTAAGGGATTCGGTATCCTGACGGGCGGCGGTCTCGTCTGGATGGTGCTGTCAGGGTGGTACACCACGCCGGGGTTCGAGGACACGCAGCTTCTCGGTGAGATTCCCGGTAATCTGGACATGTACGGGCAAGCCGCCATCATGCTCCGGGAGGCGATGATGTGGTTCACCATCCTCGGCGTACTGACGTTCTGGGTCGTTCTTCCGGCGCTCGACCAACTGCGCGAAGCATCGTCGTAGAATCGACCGTTCGATTTCTTTCGTTTTCCTCCCTCGCTAGCGCCGCCCGCGCGCAGTCGCGGGGTCGGGTCGTCGTCTCGTAAGGCCGATGCGACGCACGTCGCGTCGCCTCCGCGCACGACCGTCTCCCAGTAGGGTGACGACCGACTGGGCCGCGTCCACGCCGAGCCACGGCGACGGCGAACTCCTCGCGCTCCTTCACAGAGTGCCGTTCGCGGAGGACGTCGCCGTCGGCCGCAGTCGAGTGTCGGACGCGAACGCGAGCAGTTCGACGGACGGTGTCGCGGACGGTGAAGAGGACTGTGTCGCGCGAAGAGCGAGGAGGCCACGCGGTCCGCGGCAGTGTCCTGCGGTTCGGAGAGCGCGACTCGTCACAAGCGGTGGTCGCTCGCCTCGGCAGTTCCAGCGAGGGCGAAGACCGACGACTGACTACCCAGAAGCGATGGACCGAAAGAAACGACCGCAAGCCGCGATCAGATGACGGAGTTCCAGAGGGGTTCGATGACGAAGAACACGCTGAGATAGCCAGCGTAGAGGAACACGACGAACGATGCGCTCAGCGCGCCCTTGGGACTCGACAGTTTCTCGTCGCTCCGGAGTTCGACTTCGCGGGCCTCGAACTCGAAGAAGTCGGTCACGAACAGACCGAGGACGAGCGTCGAGAGGACCATCCCGGCGTGGTGATGGAGGCTCAGCAGGTAGAACGACCCGAGAACGAGGACGACGTTCGAGACCTCGTGGAGCCAGTTGCGACTCAGTTCCTCGTCGTAGTCGTCGCTTTGGGCCTGCTTGCGGTAGTCCCTGTAGGCCCACCAGCGAGTGCCCATATTGACCAACACGAGGGCGAACACCACGTACTCGATGATGTCCGCGAAGAGCGTGTCAATCGGTCCGAGCAGTGACAGCGGTTCCATACTGGATACTCGTGAAGGCGTCGTATTAAACCTTCATTTCCGAGCGCGTCGAACGCCCGCCCGCGCCACCGCTCCCGGCCGTCGGTCCGCGTGTCAGCGTTCGAAGAACGGTCGGCTCTCGGCCACCCGAACCAGTTCGAGCGCGCCGTCTGCCACGACCTCAACCGGTGTGTGGGGCGGGACCGCACGGACTTCTCGGTCATCGAGCGACAGCGAGACCTCGCCTTCGTCGCGCTCGACCGACAGTTCGACGGGACGCTCGGCCGACACCACCCAGTGGTCGAAATCGACCGCGAACGGTGCGACCGGAACGACGCCGACGACGCCGCTGTCGGGTTCGACGAGCGGCCCGCCCGCGCTCCGGCCGTAGCCGTGGCTCCCGGTCGGCGTCGAGACGACCACGCCGTCCGCACGGAATCGAGACACCTGTTCGCCGCGCGACCGGACCGCGTACTCGGAGATGCGAGCGGGTTCGGAGGTGACGAGCATCACGTCCGCCAGCGCGGGACCGACGCGCTCGCCGCCGACCGAGACCGACAGCACCGACCGCTCGACGGTCTCGAACTCGTTGGCGAGAACTGCTTTGACTGCGGCAGTGGCGGCCTCGGGGTTGACGCCACCGTAGCCCGGTCCAGCATCGACCGGCAGGACCGGCACCGCGGCGCGCTCGCGGACGAGCGCGAGCAGAGCGGTCTCGCCGACCGCGACGACCGCCGCGGGGTCGGCCGCGAGGACTTCGCTTGCCGGGCCGCGAACCGCGGCCGCGTCGGTCTCGACCGCGTCGCGTATCTCGTCGGCGAGCGCGCCATCGCCAGCGATGCCGAGCGTCGCAGTTCCGACGCCCTCGTCGTTCGCGCTACCCATTGGCGGCCACTTGGTCACCATCCCTCAAAAGGGTACGGAGTCCGCGTCGCGGCCGTACGGTGGGTCGTCTACTCGTCGTAGGGCCAGTCGCCGATAATCTTCATGCCCTCGGCTTGGTCCTCGTCTTCGAGCGCCGCAGCGATTTCTTCGGGGTCCTTGCGGGCCACCGAAAACTCCTCGCGCGCGAGGCGGACGGTCAGTTCGGTCAGCAAAATCGCCTGCTCGCGGAGGTCCCGGACTTCGAGTTTGTCCAAGCTATCGGCGTAGGTGTGGCCCCACCCGCGGCCCTCGTCGCCGGTCTCGCTCATGACGTGATAGCCCGGCACGCCCCACTTGACGTATGGCCAGTGGTCGCTGTGGGGACCCTGCTCGGGGATGGTCTTCACGGGATGGCTAAAGTCCTCGCCCAACTGCTCGGCCGCGGCGTCGAGCGCGTCGAAGCCGTGGGTGTGGAAGGTGAGCGTCCGCCCGCGGACGACGCCGTCGTTGTTCACGATGGCCTTGATGGAGTCCAAGTCGCGGCTCCCGGCGTCAACGCCCGACCCCACGAGACCGACCTCCTCGGAGCCGTACGCGATGAAATGTACCTTCGTATCGAGTTCGTCCTCGCGGGCCGCGAGCGACCGAGCCATCTCGACGACCATCGCCGTTCCCGCGCCGTTGTCCATCGCGCCCTCGGAGATGTCGTGGGCATCGACGTGGCTGGTGACAAGCACCTCCTCGTCGGTGTCCGGACCCAGTTCCGCGTGGACGTTCTGGCTCGTCGCGTCGTCGATGTCAGCCTCGACGCGTACCTCGACCTGTTGGCCCTCCCAGCGCCGCGAGAGTCGGGACCCGACCTCCTTCGAGACCCCGACGGCGGGAACGTCGCCGATGGGGTCCTCGCCGGTTCCGACGCTTCCGGTCGGCGGCAGACAGCCCTCGACGTGGTTCCGGAAGACGAAGGCGGCCGCGCCGCCCTCAACGGCGTAGTAGTATTTTTCCCGTCGGTGGATGAACCGGTCGTAGTAGTCCGGAACGTTCGAGGCGACCATCACGACCTTTCCCTCGATGTCGGTCTCTTCGAAGTCGGCGGGGAGACCGTAGCCGAGGTCCACGAGTTCGCCCGTCGCGCTCGCGTCGGGACTACGCGGGAGCGCGATGGACTCCTGTGTCGTGTCGCCAGCGCGAATCTCGCTGTCGCCGCGGGCCCAGCCCTGCACGTCGAACGTTTCGAGTCGGGCGTCTCGCGCGCCGACGCTTGCGAGCGCGTCGCGCGTGCGCTCGGCGGCCTCGCGCTCGCCCTCGCTCCCGGCCATCCGGTCGCCGATGTTAACGAGCGTCTCCAAGTGGTTCCACCCGGCGTCGCTGGTGAACGTCTCGCCGATCCACTGTGTCATACCACCGCATGAACTTCGGCCGACAGTAAGCGTTTCGAATCGAAAATTCCGACGGTTCGTCACTCGACGGCGCGTTTTGCGCGCCCCTCGTCGGAAATTCCCAGCGTTCTTTTAAACACGCCGACCATCTCCAGACATTTTGTCTCCCCAACAATACTTTATAATGCTGGACGCCCACTTTGTCATGGAAGTCGGTGATGGATACTATGGCAATACAGGCACCCGACGTGACCCGCGTCGTCGCTCCGGACGGCACCGTCAACGAAGGCACCGACCCCGAACTCTCGGAGTCGGCCGTAATCGACCTCTACCGGCTACAGGTACTCGCCCGGACGTTCGACGAGAAAGCGGTCGCGCTCCACCGACAGGGCCGCATCGGCACCTACGCACCGCTTCAGGGCCAAGAGGCCGCGCAGGTCGGCGCGGCGTACGCCCTCGCGGACGACGACTACTGTTTCCCGACGTACCGTGACCACGCAATCTACCTGACTCGCGGACTCGCGCTCGAAGACGTATTGGTCCACCTGCTCGGGAAGGGCAACTACGTGGACCGCGAGGACCCCGCTACGCTCCGGACGTTCCCACCGACCATCCCCATCGCCACCCAACTCCCTCACGCCGTCGGTGTGAGCATGGCGGCGGACTATCGAGGTGACGACTGTGCCGCGCTCGTCAGTTTCGGGGACGGCGCGACCAGCGAAGGCGACTTTCACGAGGGGATGAACTTCGCAGGCGTCTTCGAGACGCCGACGGTCTTTTTCTGCCAGAACAACCAGTGGGCGATTTCGATGCCGCGCGAGCGCCAGACCGCCTCCGCGACCATCGCCCAGAAAGCACAGGCCTACGGCTTCGAGGGCGTCCGCGTGGACGGCAACGACGTGCTGGCGGTGTACACCGCGGTCGAGGACGCCCTCGACGCCGCGAAGTCCGGGGAGGGACCGCGCCTCATCGAGGCAGTCACGTACCGGCGGGGTGCCCACACGACCACCGACGACCCCTCGAAGTACCGCGACGACGAAGAAGTCGAAAAATGGCGACAGAAGGACCCCGTCGAGCGCACCCGCGAGTTCTTAGAAGACGCTCACGGCTGGTCGGCGACCGACGAGGAGAAACTCCGAGAGTGGGCCGACCAGCGCGTCGCGGAGGCCGTCGCCGAAGTCGAGACCCGCACCGGTCTCGACGTGGACGCCATCTTCGAACACGTCTACGCCGAAACGCCGGAGCGACTTCGGCGTCAGCGCGAGCGCGTCGTGGATAATCCGGAAGTCGAACGGTAGCGCGACGATGGGGAACGCGTCCCGGAGTCGAGTAGCGCGACGACGGCGGGTCCGCGCGGCGAGCGACGGGCGCGACGTAATTGCACAACACCGACGGAACTCCGGTCGGTTCGCGGACGCGTTCAGGTGCCTTTTTACTATTCGACGCGCAACCACCCTGTATGACAGTAGCGGACGATTCAACAGAAGAGCACGGCCATCACCTCCCGGCCGTCGAGGACTGGCCCCGCGGCTTCGGCGAGGCGAGTTGGTGGCCCTTCATCACCGCGCTCGGCGGTGCGGGCATCTACATCGGTGCCGCACTATTCTTGCTCGCCCAAGGACAGGACCCGATAGTCAACCCGCTCTACGGTCCCGTGGCGTTCGTGGGGTCGATTGGTCTCTTCCTCGTCGGACTGTACGGTTGGGTGTACCACGCCTTCGTCTCGGCGTTCTGGTCGAGCGACGGTCACGGCGGCAGCGGACTCAGATGGGGCATGGTACTGTTCCTCGGGTCCGAAGTAGCGACGTTCAGCGCCGGGTTCGTCTACTACTTCTTCATCCGCGCGGGGACGTGGTCCACCGAAGAGTTCCCGGAACTGGTCGGGTCGCTGGTACTGGTCAACACCGCGCTGCTGGTGCTGTCGAGTATCACGCTCCACTGGGGCCACATCCAACTCCGGAAGGGTAACCGCCAGAACTTCCTCGTCGGTCTGGCCTCGACGCTGCTGCTCGGCGTCGTCTTCATCGGCGGACAGGTCTACGAGTATTACGAGTTCATCCAGCACGAGGGCTTCACGGTCGGAACGGGCATCTTCGGAAGCGCGTTCTACGGGCTGACCGGCCTGCACGGTCTCCACGTCTCGATGGGCGCGGTCCTCATCGGCATCGTGTTCATCCGCGCGCTCTACGGACAGTACACCGCCGACCGCCACGTCTCGGTCACGACGGTCTCGATGTACTGGCACTTCGTGGACGCGGTCTGGATATTCCTCGTCGTCGTGCTGTACGTCGGCGCGGAAGTCTCGTTCTAACCAACCTCGCCGTTTCGCGCGCTCGTTTTTCCAGCCATTCCCAACGCCTCGTAGCGAAACGTCCGGCGGTCGGTCTGCTCGGCGACGATTGTCTCGGCCGACTCGCCGCCCGCGTGACCGGCATCCTCGGCCGTGCCAAGGAGGACAGGACCGCCCGCTGTCTCCGCCTGCATCCGGGCGGCCATTTTCCGGGCGTGACTGGGGTGGACGCGGGTGTCGTTCTACCCTGCCGTGAACAGGACCGGCGGGTACTCGATGCGGTCGTCGGCGTCGTCCGCGACGTTGTGATACGGCGAGTACGCTCGTAAAAACTCGAACTCGTCGGGGTCTCGGGCGCGAACAGGACTTCCTCGCGTCCGTCGAAGCACCAGTGGCGCAGTTCCGTCTCGGTATCGCCGCCCGACGCTGACTCGGTGGCAACGTAGTACAACACTCGCCGTCGGCGTTCCACGCGACCGTGCCGGGACTCGCGGGGTCGTAGCCGACGAACGCACGACTGACTCGCCCGGAGTCGTCCAGCACGGCCACGTCCTCGCCGTCGGGAACGCTCGCCACATGAATATCGACGCGCTCGTCGCCCGATTCGCATACGGTTCGAAAGTACGACCGTTCGCCGCTTCGACGGTGCCGTACCCGGCACCATCGGCGAGCGTTCGCATCTCCGAGCGAAGGCGGCCGCGCGAGGGAGTGTCAAGGAGCGCGTCGGCGTACTCGTTCTGTGCGACGGTCCACTCGCGGACCGCTTCGTCGTCAACCTCCAACCAGCGATACGGGTCAGCGATTTCGGTTCCGTGGAACTGCTCGGTGACGGGGTCGCGTCGGCGGCGGGTCGTCGGTCCAATCGGGCGGCAACATGCCGGGACGGTTCGCTCACCGTGTCAAAAAAGCGTGCGGTTCCGTGAAAACGGGTCACACTCGCTGGGCGACGCCGCGGCTACGCGGTCGGTGTTCAGTCCGAAAAGCGGAGAGCGCGGAACGCGAGTTAGCTCGAACTGTTGCCCTGCTGGTCGTCCAGCCAGTCCTGATACTCCTGCTGGGAGACGACTTCGACTTCACCGAGCATCTTCGAGTGACCGACGCCACAGTATTCCGCACAGTAGAGCTGATACGTCCCGGTCTCGGTTATCTTCGTCTTAATCATGTTGTGCTGACCGGGGAGGGCGTCCTGTTTTAACCCGAGTTCGGGTACGTGGAACGCGTGAAGCCAGTCCGTGGAAGTGATGTTGAGATACACGTTCTGCCCCTCAGGCAGGACGAGCGTACCGGTCGCCGAGACGTTCTCGCCCTCGTAGTTGAAGTTCCAGAGGTACTTCTGGCCGACGACTTCCACTTCGACGGCTTCCTCGCTCGGTTCGTACGCTCCCTCGGCGTTCGAGACGTACTCGTTGGCCATCACGCCGTAGGAGGCGTAACCGACGACCAGCAGGACCAGCGCGGTGGCGATGGTCCACGATATTTCGAGGCGACGGTTCTCCTTGGTGGGCTTGGGGTCGTCGTTGTTGCGGTACTTCCACACGGTGTAGATGAGGATACCCTCAACCAGCACCGTGATGGGAATCGCCATGTACAGCAACTGGGTGTTGAGCGACCGAATCAGTTCCTCGGTCGTCGAATCGTACCCCTGCGCCATCACCGGGTCGGCGAACAGGGCGAGCGCCGCGACCCCCAGTAGCGTTGCGAACGCTGTCCGCTTGGAACTCATGCTGTTCAGGAATTAGTACGAGACTCATAAATACCTACTGACTTCCCCCGTCGGACGGGATTGTTCGATCTCCTCGTGCGCCGCGTGATTCGGTTCTTCTAAATACGGCGAGTCCGGATATTCGATAAGGAGATTCGCGTGACAGAACACACGTCCCGGCGGTTCGTCTCGATGCTCGCTGGTACCGCAATCGGCGTCTATCTACTGGTGGTCGTCGGTGCAACCACGGCGCTGACGGACGCCGCGGCCGCCTGTCCGACGTGGCCCGCGTGTAACGGCCAGTGGCTCGTCCCGCTCGACCAGCCGAAACTCGCGGTCGCGTGGGGCCACCGAGTCGCCGCGCTCGGCGTCGCGCTCGCGCTCGCGGCGACCACGATACTCGCGTGGCGCGTCGATACCGACCGCCGCGTCCGAACCTCACTCGCCGTCGCCGCGTTGCTTTACCCGGCGCAGGTCGGTCTCGGCGCGTTCGCCGCGACCACCGCCACCCCGGCGGTGCTGTCGGCGGTCCACCTCGTCGTCGGCATGGCCATCTTTGGCGGCATCATTCTCGCGCTGGCGTGGACGCTCGAACCCGAAACGTTCGACGAACCGACCGGCGTCGAGGACCCCGAGGAGATGCCCGACGCCGAGGACCATCCCGAGCGCCCGAATCCGGCCGCGGTCCCGGACGGATTCGTCGCCCGCGCCAAGCGCACCGGGTTCGCGTACTTCCGACTGATGAAACCCCGGCTGATGTGGCTACTCTGTCTGGTCGCCTCGGCCGCGATGGCGCTGGCGGCCGGTCCCACCGACCTCGGGGTGAGGACGGTCGTCGCCACCCTCACCGGCGGGGTCCTCTCTATCGGCGCGTCGGGCACGTTCAACCACGTCCTCGAACGCGACGTGGACAAGAAGATGAACCGGACCGCCGACCGGCCCGCGGCGACCGACCAGATTCCGGTCCGCAACGCCGTCGTCTTCGGTCTCGTGCTGACAGTGCTCTCGCTGGCCGCGTTCCTGACGGTCAACGTGCTGGCGGCCGTACTCGGGCTGTTCGCCATCCTGTTCTACAGCGTGGTCTACACGCTCCTTCTGAAGCCCAACACGGTCCAGAACACCGTCATCGGCGGATTCGCCGGGGCGCTCCCGGCGCTCATCGGCGGGGCCGCCGCGACGGGCGAAATCGGCCTGCCCGCAATCGTACTCGCCGGAGTCATCTTCCTTTGGACGCCTGCGCACTTCTACAACCTCGCGCTGGCGTACAAGGACGACTACGCCCGCGGCGGATTCCCAATGATGCCCGTCGTCCGCGGCGAGGCCGTTACTCGCAAGCACATCCTGCTGTACCTCGGGGCGACCCTGCTGGCGGCGGGGTTGCTCTCGGCGGTCACGACGCTCGGGTGGCTCTACGCCGCGACCAGCGTGACGTTCGGTGCGGTCTTCCTCTGGACGGTTATCCGTCTCCACTACGAGCGGACCGAAGAGGCCGCGTTCCGGTCGTTCCACGCCTCGAACGCCTATCTGGGCGCGCTCCTGCTGGCGGTCGTCGCCGACGCGCTCGCGTTCTGACCCGCCAACCATGACACGGACTCTCGACGTTTCGATTGACCGACTCCGGCCGAGTTTCGACACCCTGCTGTGGGTGGGACTCGCCCTCAACACCGAACTCATCCTCACGTTCGCGTACCTCCTGCTCGCGGACGTGACCATCACCGAGTGGCGGTATCTCGTCTTCCCGTTCGTCTGGCTCAATCTCAGCGCGTGGGCGCTCGTCCGGACGAAGCCGTCGGCGGACTCGCCCCGCGCTCGCTACGTCGGCGCGACGATTGCCGTCGGCTACTTCCTCCTGCTGGCCTCCGTCGGCGGCCTGCTCAAGCCGGGACTGCTCTTTCACAGTCACGCCGGAGGCTCGGCGGGCGCACACACCCATCCCTCCGGGTTCCGAATCGCGTGGCTCCCACCCGGTTGGGGACCGGCCCTGCTGTACTCGGGCGAACTCGTGCAGGCGACCCTGATGCCGTACAAGCTTGTCGGCTACCTGACGCTGGCGTATCTCGTCTACGACACGGTGCTGGAGACCGCGGGGTCGGCGGTGTCGGGGCTGATCGGACTGGTCTCCTGTGTGAGTTGCACATGGCCCGTCGTCGCCACGCTCGCGGCCGGAGTCGCCGGAAGCGGGACCGCGGTCGCGGCCGCGGCGAGCGAGTGGTCGTACACGCTCGGTACCGCCGCGTTCGCCCTGACGGTCGTTCTGCTTCGCTGGCGGCCGTCCATCGGAACGTTCCGGTAAGAACCTCACTACCATTATTTTCCGTGATGATTTGGGGCGGCTATAATCCAGTTCACATCAGACGTTCGTCTGACAGCCATGCCGACTCCCGGTGACGACGCCACCGCCTCGACTTCGCGGCCTCGGAGTCGAGATACTACCTCTGGGTCTCCTTGCGCTTCGCCGCCGCCGACGTGGTTCGCGCCGCCGAGCTATCGCCACTCGGCCGAGACCTCCGACTCGGGCGCGAGCGATTCCTTGGGCGACGAGCCACAGAGCCTTCAGGAGCGACTGGCGCGCCTCGGCGAGTGAGTCGATGCTGTCGCCGGGAGCGTCGAGTTCACTCGGCGAGTCGGTACTCCTCGGCGTCGGCCGGACCGCCGACGTAGCCGAGCAACCAGTCCCACTTCTCGGGGACCGAATCTCGCTTCGGCGCGTCGGCCATGCGCTCGGCGATGAACGTCGGACTCCACTCGACGCCCTCCGACTCCCGGAGTCGGACCGCGGCGTCGGCGACTCGCTCGGCGTCGCGCTCGGTCCCGAACTCCGCGGCGACCTTCGTTTCGACTTCGGTTCTGAACGCGTCGGTGCCGTCGGTCATACGGTTTCTATCCGACCTCCGACACAAATAGTTGCTGGCGTCGGAACCGACGGGCTTAGGGCCGGACCGCCGCAAGTGCCCGGCATGACCGAGCCACTGGTCGCCGAGGGCCTGACGAAGTCCTACGGCGACACCGCGGCGCTTGATGGCGTCTCGCTGTCGGTCGGCGAGGGCGAGGTGTTCGGACTCATCGGTCCCAACGGCGCGGGCAAGACCACGCTTGTCCGGGCGCTGACGGGGACGACGGAACCGGACTCGGGGTCGGTATCGGTGTTCGGCACCGACCCAGCATCGGCCGACCGCCAGCGCATCGGCCTGCTCCCCCAAGCGTTCGACCCGCCCGAGCGGTTGACCGCCCGCGAACTGGTCGCGTACTACGCCGGACTGTACGACGAGGCGCGCGACCCCGAGACCGTCCTCTCGGAGGTCGGTCTCGACGCCACTGACGAGACGTGGTACGAGAACCTCTCGGGCGGCCAACAGCGCCGGACCTGCGTCGGGACGGCGTTGGTCAACGACCCGGACCTCCTCTTTCTGGACGAACCGACCACGGGCATCGACCCGGCCGGGCGGCGAGCGCTCTGGAATCTGGTGGAGGACCTCACGAACAGAGGCACCACTGTCTTCCTCACGACGCACTCGATGGAGGAGGCCGAACGACTCGCAGACCGGGTGGGCCTGCTCGCCGACGGCGAACTCGCCGCGGTCGGGTCTCCCTCCGACCTCGTGGCCGAGTACGGCGGCCGGACCCGAATCGTGGTCGAGACCGACGACGGCACGGGGACGGACGCCCAGAGCGACGCCGACGCCGGAACCGACTCGGCGAGCGCGGCCGACGCGCTCGCGGACACCGACTTCGAGGTCGAGACCAGCGAGGGCCGCCTCGTCGTGACGGGCGTCCTGCCCGAGGACATCGGCGAGGTTGTCGCGGCGCTGAACGACGGCGGGGTCGCCTACGAGTCGCTGACGTGGACCGAACCGGACCTCGAAGACGCCTTCCTCCGGTTGACCGGGCGCTCGGTCGCGGGCGGCGAGGGCGTCGCGCTCGGGCGGGCCGAGAGCGAGACGGACGACTGGTCCGACGACGGCGAAACCGCGGTCGCGGGAGGCGAGCGATGACCGCGAGCGGTCGCGTCCGCGCGGAGGCCAGCGCGGCGTGGCGGTCGTTCACTCGGCGGCGGACCGCGGTGTTCTTCACGTTCTTCTTCCCGGTCATCCTCATCCTCATCTTCGCGGTGCTGGTCCAGACGAATCCGGGCGGCGGCCTGTTCGCCCAACCGCCGGGCTACTACCTGCCGGGGTATCTCGCGGTCGTGGTGCTGTTCACGCCGCTCTCGCGGGTCGGGTCCGAAGTCGCGCGCCACCGCGAGGGCAACCGCTTCGAGAAACTGGCGACGACGCCGCTGTCGCGCGCCGAGTGGTTGCTCGCCCACACGCTGGTCAACGTCGCCATCATCGGCATCGCGGGCCTGCTCATCCTCGGGTTGATGGCGCTGGTGACCGGCACCGCGTCGCTGGCGCTCGGCCCGGCGAATCTGGCGCTCGTCGCCGTCTTCGTCGCGTTCGCCGTCGCGCTGTTCTGCGGTCTCGGCGCGGTGCTGGGCGGACTGGCCGACTCCCAAGACGGCGTCATCGCCGCGAGCAACGCCATCGCGCTCCCCCTGCTGTTCCTCTCGGACACGTTCGTCACGCCCGACCTGCTCCCGGCGTGGTTCCGACCCGCCATGAACCTCTCGCCGCTGACGTACTTCGCTCGCGGGGTCCGAGAACTGACCTACGTGCCGACGGGGAGCGAAATCGTGCTTCCGGCCGTCACCTTCGGCGAGTCGTGGGAGGTCAACCTCGCGGTCCTCGCGGCCCTCACGCTCGTCTTCTTCGCCGCCGGGACCTACGCGATTCCGCGGACGGACTGACCTCACTCCACTTTTGCGCGGAGTCGCTGGCGGAATCCGGCCGACTCGGGAATCTCCTCGTCGGTCGCGTCCTCGACCGGAACGCCGCGCAACCGGAGAATTTCGGCGGCCTCGTCGGCGTCGTCTTCGGTCGGCGTCTCGATGTCGAGCAGGCCGCGAGCCTCGTCTTCGAACTCGACGCTGAGTTCGTCGTCGTCCGTGCGCCGGACCACGGCGATGTCACGCAGTCGGGCCGTCTTCGTGCGGGTCGCTCGGTACGCTACCACGAGGAGACCGAAACAGACGCAGGCGGACAGGAACAGCGGCATCGGGTCGGCTTGGCCGGAGAGGATATCCGAACCGCTTGCGACGACGCGGCGGAGGAGGTTGGCCGACCCGACCAGCGAGAAGACGAACAGCAACCGCCGTCCCGCGGCGTTGGTGGTCCAGCCCTCTCGCCATTTCTCGCGCACAATCCGGCCCACCGACCCCGAGATTTCGAGGCGACCGTCACGGACGGTCGCCGTACCCGTGGCGGTGGGGAACGTCCACTCGTCTGTCACGAGTGGTCACTCGTCTCCGAGGGTCTTATGTCACTCGGTCGAACCGAGGGGGTGCGACCGATTTCGAGGTCAGTCAGTAGCCGAGGTCGGTGAGATGGTCCGCGATTTTCGCGGCGTAGCGGTCGTCCTCGAAGTAGAGCAGGTGTTCGAGCAGGGGAACCAACTGGTAAATCGCGCGCCGACCCTCGTCGAATCCGGGGTCGATGCCCCGCGCTTCGTCGTAGGTCTCGAAGAAGGCGTCGCCGAACGACCCCGCGAACGCGACGTACGCGAGTTCCACCTCGGCGTGGCCGAAGTAACACGCCGGGTCGAGAAATGCCCGGACCCGCCCGTCGGCGGCGAGGATGTTGTTCGCCCACACGTCGCCGTGTATCAGCGCGGGCGGCGGGTCATCGGGGAGCAACGAGTCGAGGTCGCCCGCGAGCGCGTCGAGTCTATCGCCGAGTTTTGCCGGGAGGACGCCCGCCTCGCGGGCCTTCCGCGCGAAATGGCGGAGTCGCCGGTCCCGGAAGAACGCGACCCACGAGTCGGTCCACGGGTTCGGTTGGCGGTACGGACCGGTCAGGGTGTCGCGCGGAAAGCCGTACTTCCCCGCCGCTTCGTCGCTCGCTCCGTCCCGTTCGGCCGGGCGCTCTCCGTGGAGCGCCGCGAGGTGGCGGGCCGCGTCGCGCTCGACGACCGGGATAATCTCACTGTCGCCCTCAACGTACTCCAAGACCAGCAGGTCGTCGCCGCGATACAACACCTCGGGGACCGGGAGGCCGCGGTCCGCCAGAACGTCGAGCATGAACGCCTCCACGCCGAGGGGCGTCTCGCCAGTCTTGGCCGCGACGGTCCGGCCGTCGGCGAGAGTCACGCGGGCGACGCGCCCGACCTCGCCGCCGTCGAGTTCGGTGACGGACTCGACCGGAGTTTCGAGCGCGTCGGCGACGCGCGCGCCGAGGCGTGGAGACCGAGCGCCCTCGCTCATCGCCGAATGGCGACGAGCGGTGCCAACGCCATCACGTACTCCTCGACGCCGTAGATGTGGTTGAGCATGACGTAGGTCACGATGCCGAGCGCGAGACTCAGACCCCACGCTGCGACGGCGATTCGGCCGACCTTCGCGTGGGCGGTGTCCCGGAGTTCCGACGGGGTGTGGGTGAGACCGAGGACCACCGCGTGGACGACCACCGGCACCGACACCGCCGAGAGGACGATGTGGATGGCGAGCATCACGAGGTAGGCGTAGTAGACCGGGCCGGTCGCCGCGATTTGCTTCTCGCCGCCGCCCCCGATTTTCACGAGGTAGATGACGAGAAACAGCATGATGAGCGTGAACGCGGTCAACATCGCGGCCCGGTGTTTGCGAACCTCGCCGCGGCGAATCCACAGCACGCCGAGGACGATGGAAGTCAGCGCGAAGGTGTTCACGACCGCGATGGCGTGACTGAGCAGGTCCACCGTCGCGCGTTCGAGTTCCGGATAGATGGGCAGGATGCCCGCGAACGTTCCGAGGACGAGGACGTAACCGAGTACCGAGAGGGCCGCAGTTGCGGCCCGTGGGTTGTCCTTGACCCGCCGCTTCGCAGTCGAAGTAGCCATGTTCGGACGTTGGGACTTCCGGCCCAAGTGTGTTCCTGTCCGTCGCGGACGCCGACCTCCTTGCCGCCGATTCCGTCTCGCACGAACGTTTAAATCCGAAGCCGAGACGAACCTGCCCCGATGGAGGCGTCCGGCGTCCGCGTCGGCCTGTCGGTCGGTCCCTCAGCCGCGGCGCTCGCGTTCGTCTTCGGCGGGGTCGCGCTCGGGACGCTGAGCGGACTCACGCCCGGCCTGCACGTCAACAACCTCGCGCTCCTGCTGGCGTCGGTCGCGCCCGCGGTGCCCGGTCCGCCGCGACTCGTCGGCGCGGCGATACTCGCGGCCGGAGTGGTTCACTCGTTTCTCGACGCCGTGCCCGCGATGGCGCTCGGGGTGCCAGACGCCGCGATGGCCGCGACCGCGCTCCCGGCCCACAGACTCGTCATCGCGGGCCGAGGGCGAGAAGCGATTCGGCTCTCGGCGCTCGGGAGCGGTCTCGCGGTCGCGCTGGCGGTCCCGCTCGCGGTGCCGGTCACGCGCGGGATGACGGTCGCCTACCCCGTCGTGCGCGCGCACCTCCCGGTGGTTCTCGGCGTCGTCGTCGCGTTCCTCCTGCTGACCGAAGGTTCGATTCGGGCGTTTTGGGGCGGCATGGCGGGGTTCACGGGGAGCGCGACGCTCGGGTACGCGACTCTCGATTTGACCCCCGCCGCGCCCCTCGACGCGGGCGGGATGCTCACGCCCCTGTTCGCGGGCCTGTTCGGCGCGCCGGTCCTGCTGGAGGCGCTGTCGGGGTCGGGCGTCCCCGAGCAGGACGACGCGACGATTGCGGTCTCCCGGCGGACGGTCGGCCTGACCGCGGCGGCCGGAAGCCTCGCCGGAGCGGCCGTCGGCTACCTGCCGGGCGTTTCCTCGGCCGTCGCCGCGGTGATAGCGCTCGCGCTGGTGCCCGGTTCGACCGACGCCCGCGGATTCGTCGTGGCGACCAGCGGCGTCAACACCGCCAACACGATATTCGCGCTCTTTGCATTATCGGCGCTCGGCACGCCCCGGACCGGCGTGATGGTCGCGCTCCGGGAGGCGAACGCGCCGGTGAACCTACCGCTCCTGCTCGTCACGGCCGCGATTGCGGGTCTCGCGGGCTTTCTGCTCGTCCTCGGCGTCGGCGACCGCTACCTCCGGACGGTCGGCGCTATCGACCAGTTGCGCCTCTCGGTCGGCGTCCTCGCGCTATTGGTCGGACTGAGTTGGCTGTTCGCGGGCGGGGTCGGCGTCGCCGTCTTCGGCGTCGCCACGCTCGTCGGTCTCGTTCCGGCGCGGTTCGGTGCCCGGCGCGTCCACCTGATGGGGGTGTTACTCGGACCGCTGATGGTGGGCGTGTGAGCGGCAGGGTCGCTTGTCCGCCCCGCGCTCAGTCCTCCAGAATCCGCTTCGTCCGGCGGTGGCGGTCCCGGAACATCGGCTCGAAACCGACCCAGCCGAGCGGGCCGAACAGGTCGCCGACCACGGGGAGTCGGTACTCCACCCGGTCTCGAAGGAGCGTCCGGTCGTCGCCGTCGGCGTAGAAGTAGTGCGTGTGGTGCCACTCCGGAAACGGCCCGTCCTCCATCACGTCCGTGAAGACGGCGGTGCCGTCGCCCTCTTGGCGGCGGGTGATTCGCGTGGTCCAGCGCTGGCGCGGACCGACGCCGAACGGTTGCATCGACATCCGGACCGCCGTGCCGGACTCTAACACCGCGTCGTCGCCGCGCTTGCTCCCGTCCGGGCCGCGAATGGTCTCGACTCGGAGATGCATCCAGTCGGGCGTGAGCGCCTCTAGTCCGTCGATTCGGGAGTGAAACGTCCACACCTCGTCGAGCGGCGCATCGACCCGGACTTCGCGCTGGTAGGTAGCCATCAGTTCGGCGTAGGGACTGTAGGAACCCAATCCTTGCGGTCCCGGTCGTCTGCACGGCGAGCGTCGGCAACGTCCGTCGGTCGGCAAATACTGACTGTCACATGGAAGCTTTATATGTGTAGTCCCGTTCTCCACTGCACATGGTTTCGGAGCGCGCGACCCGGACGACCCCGTTCGCCGCGATGGACGTACTCGAACGGGCAAACCGCATGGACGACGTGGTACATCTCGAAGTGGGCGAACCCGACTTCGACACGCCAACAGCAGTCACCGACGCGGCAGTCGCGGCGCTCCGGGCGGGCGAAACCGGCTACACCTCCTCGAAGGGGAAACCGGAACTGCGCCGAGCTATCGCCGACTACTACGACCGGCGCTACGGCGTGGACGTGTCGCCCGAGCGCATCGTCGTTACCTCGGGGTCCTCGCCCGCGCTCCTACTCGCGTTCTCCGCGCTGGTAGACCCCGGCGACGAGGTGGTGCTGACCGACCCCTACTACGCCTGCTACCCGAACTTCGTCCGCCAGACCGGCGGGCGCATCTCGACGGTTCCGCTGTCTGCCGACGACGGATTCCGTCCGCGCGCGGACGCCTTCGCGCGCACGGTCAGCCCCGAGACGGAAGCACTCCTGCTCAACTCGCCCGCGAACCCGACCGGCGCGGTGCTTTCCGGGTCAACGCTCGCCGAACTCGTTGACCTCGCCGACGCCGCGGACGCCACCGTCATCTCCGACGAGGTGTACCACGGCCTGACCTACGACGGCGAGGACCACACCATCTTGGAGTACACCGACGACGCATTCGTGATAGACGGCTTCTCCAAGCGATTCGCCATGACCGGATGGCGGCTCGGGTGGATGGTCGCGCCGCCGGAGTACGTGGGCCACGTCAACCGCATCGCCCAGAACACGCTCATCTGCGCACCGAACTTCGTCCAGTCGGGCGGCGTCGCGGCGTTAGACGAGGTCGGCAGCGACTTCCTCGGCGACGTGCGCGACACCTATCGGGAGCGCCGCGACTACCTCGTGAGCGAAGTCGAGGACTGGGGACTGAGCATGGGGTATACGCCCGGTGGCGCGTACTACCTGCTCGTGGACGTGAGCGACCTGCCGGGGGATGCCTTCGACGCCGCGGACTTCTTCCTCGAAGAGGCGGGCGTGGCGATGACGCCCGGCCCGGACTTCGGGTCCAACGCCGAGGAGTGTCTACGAGTCTCCTACGCCAACAGCGCCGAGCGACTGGCCGAGGCCTCCGAGCGCATCCAGCGCGCGCTGGAGAGCCTCGAACTCTCGACGGCAGACTGACCTCGCTGCGGACGGCTTTCGGACAGTTTTTCGTTTTCTAGCAGTGGATAGAGATGGCTCACGCAATTGTGAATCGTTCCGACCGGCGCGTGTGGGCGCGACGCCGTGTGCGTCGCGCCCATCCGCGCGAGCGAAGCGAGTGCAGGCTCGTCAGAGTGTGCCTCTGACGGTGGACGACTGAGCGACTGAAAGGAGCAATAGAGGAGGCTGGGGAGGCGTGAGGCCCGTGCGGGGCGGTGCTGTGCGGTATGATTTGTTCAAGTCTGAAGCTAGCTTCTCGACTGCTTTCTCTTCGTTCCTCCACAACTAGCATTCCTCCGCAACTAGCGTTCCCCGTCGCTACTTTTCTCCACAACAAGGGTTCCCCTACTGGCCACCCCAAACCACCGAAAACGAACCGACGCCGAACTCACTCGATTTCCACGACCCGTCCTACTTCAAGCGCTCTTGCAGGAACGACGGATGCGCCGCGGTCACGCCCTCGATGTCCAGAATCTTCTCGCTGATGACGTCGCCGACGGCGTCGCCGTCCGCGGCCCGGACCTCGGCCATGAGCATGTGGTCGCCCGACGAGGAGTACAGCGTCTCGACTTCGGCCAAGTTCTTCAGGTCGCGGGTGGCCTCGACGTACTTCTCGCTGGCCACGTCCATCCCGACGAGCGCGATGGACTTGCTGGAGAGTTTCTTCGGGTCTATCTCGGCAGAATACCCCACGATAACCCCCTCGTCTTCGAGTTTGTCGATGTACTTTCGGACCGTGGGCTTCGAGACGTTCGCCCGGTCGGCGATTTCGGCGTAGGACGCTTGTGCGTCCTCTTCGAGGACGGAGAGAATTCGGTCCTCCGTGGACTGTGTACTCATTAGCAGTGTGTTTCGGTCACAGGAAAAAATACCTTCCGAATAGGAAAACGGTTCGTACGCTGACCGAACGCTTGTTTGCGGCGTCGAATCAGCGGTCTCTGAGCGGTCGCCGAGTGCGAGCAGTTGCTGACGGCCATCCGCCTTTTCCCCGCCGACGAGTTACGTCGGTGCATGGAACGACGCTCGCGCCGACGGTTCCTACAGGTCTCGCTCGCCGGAGTCGCCGCCGGTCTCGCCGGGTGCGGGATGCCCGGCGGTGGCGAAGACGATGACGAAGGCGGAGAGAATGGCGACGACGGAGAGAGCGACGACGGAGGCGACAGCGGGGAAGACGACGACGGAAGCGAAAGCGGCGAGGACGAAGAAAGCAGCGCGCTCGATGGCGACAGCTGGTAGCCGCCTCGCATCTGGCCACGGACCGGCGACTAGAGCTGGACCGGCGTGGCCGTAATCGTCGCAAACCGGCCGTCTCGCTTCGAGTTCGTGACTTCTTGGACGAGCGGTCCGAGACCGTTTTCGACGCTCGTCAGTGCCTCGTCGGTCAGGTCCTCGGCCGTCTCGAACACGTAAACCCACGTCGCGGTGTCCGACGACAGACTCCCTCTGGAGAGACCCCACAGCTTGATAGCGTCATTGTCGATTTCCCCGCCGGTCGGCGGCCCGTACTGCCCGGTGACGAGGCCGCGGTCGGGGAGTCGTTGGAAGACGCGGGTGAAATCGGGGTCTCTCTCCTCCAATCGCTCTCGCTTCCCCAGTCGCGTGTCTATCCACGTCCGGAGGTCGGACCCCGCGAGGAGGGCGTCGTCGCTGACAGCCACCTCGATGCCCGTCTCGGTTTGTTCCGCGAAGGCGTACTTCTCGTACTCGCCGGTCCGCTCGTGGTCGGGTGACTCCTCGATGCGGGCGGTCAGCGAGGCGGCGTCGAACGACCCGAGGTGGATGACGTTGCCGGATTGAGTGAGGTGTCCGTCGAAACTCTCGCGGGAGAGATCTAGAAACGAGACGCGGCCGCCTTTCACGTACGCGTCGGAGTAGCCTCGCACGTAGTCGAAGCGGTGGTTGCTGTTCGGTATCGTGCTGTAGTCGGTGAGCCACTTCCGGAACGGTGCAACCTCGTCCCACGCGACGGTCGGCGCGGCGTCGTCGGACTCAACTGTCGTCCCTTCGGCGTCGGACCCAGTGGTGGTCCGTTCGTCGGTTGTCTGGGTGGTCGTCGTAGCACTATCGGACTCGTTTCCGCGCTTCGACGTTCCGGCACACCCAGCGAGAGCGACCGCGACGCTGGCGACGAAACTTCGACGGGAACCAGTTGGAAGAGTCATACTTTCGATCAGCCCCCACAGAAACAAAACCGCACCGCTTTGCCGTCAGTCGATTCGCGTCCCGACGAGAGTCGCCGTCGGGACGCCGCGTTGGCCACGCATCTCGAAAAATCGAAAACCGCCAGCAGCGACGCCGAGTTACTTGTGACGTTCGAGCAGGTCGTAGCTACGCTCCCACTCGTAGTCCTCGTCGAAGTACCGCTCGGCCAGCGGTTCCTCGGGCATGTCGCCCGTGGCCTGCTTTTCCTCCTGATAGGACGGTCGGTCCTCGTCGTGGTAGAACCGACCCGTCAGGACCTCGCCCTCGTAGAGCGCGTCCTCGGCCTTCTGCATCATCTCGGAAGCCTCTCCTCGGTCGGTGATGTCGAAGTCGTAGTCGTCGCTGTCCTGCACGTCGATGTACGGGACGTACTGCTTGGCGTCCTTGTTCCACGTCGGACACTGCGTGAGGAAGTCAACGTGCGCGAACCCGTCGTGTTCCAT
Organism: Halorussus pelagicus; assembly: GCF_004087835.1. Classification (NCBI taxonomy): domain Archaea; kingdom Methanobacteriati; phylum Methanobacteriota; class Halobacteria; order Halobacteriales; family Haladaptataceae; genus Halorussus; species Halorussus pelagicus. The sequence goes on along the minus strand of NZ_CP035119.1, from coordinate 2,374,601 downwards.
CGCCTCCGTCAGGATTTCCTTCGCCTGATTCGGGTTGACCGCCGCGGTCCGAGCGACGTACGACGCCCCGGAGGTCAGCGCGAGCGAGAGCGGTCGAATCGGCTGCTTTGCGCTCCCGTGGGGCTGGGTCTTCGACTTGTGACCCTTCGGACTGGTCGGGGAGGTCTGGCCCTTCGTCAGCCCGAAGATTTCGTTGTCGAAGACGATGTAGGTCATGTCGTGGTTCTCGCGGGCGGTGTGCATGAAGTGGTTCCCGCCGATACCGTAGCCGTCGCCGTCACCGCCCGCCGCGATGACTTCGAGGTCGGGGTTGGCCATTTTCGCCGCGCGAGCGACCGGTAGCGAGCGGCCGTGGATGGAGTGGAACCCGTAGCTCTTGAAGTAGCTCGACAGCTTGCCCGAGCAACCGATACCCGTGACCAGCAGGGTCTCTTCCGGCGTACGGCCGACTTCCGGCATCGCCTGCTTCAGCGCCTTCAGGACGCCGAAGTCGCCACAGCCCGGACACCACGTCGCCTGCGGTTCGATTTCGGGCGTGAACTCGTCTCTGTCGATTTCTCGCTCTTCACCGATTGCGTTGAATGCACTCATGATTAGTCACCCGTTGCGGATTCGATGCGGACGTTGTACTGGCTCAGGTCGGCGTCCCCGCTGATTCGGCTCTCGAAGCCGGAGACGACCTCGCGCGGCTCGAAGGGGTTGCCGTCGTACTTAAGCAGGCTGTACAGCTTCTCGCCGAAGCGACCGAGCTGACCCTGAACGTGGCGGCGGAACTGCGCGGTCGCGTTCATCTCGACGACGAGCGCCTCGTCAACGCTTTCGAGGAACGCGGTTACCTCGTCCGCGGCGAACGGCATCATGTCGCTGACGTTCATCGCCTTCACCGAGTGGCCCTGCTCGTTCAGTACATCGACGGCCTCCTCAACGACCCCCTTGGTACTGCCCCAACTGAGGATACCGTACTCGGCGTCCTCGGGACCGTAGACTGCCTGATGGTCGGCGTTTTCCGCGAGTTCGTCGCGGATGGAGTCGAGCTTGGCCATCCGACGGTTCATCTGGAGGACGCGGTTGTCCGGGTCCTCGCTGATGTGGCCGACTTCGTTGTGTTCGTTACCCGAAGCGAGGTAGTTGCCGCCCTTCTGGCCGGGGAGCGAGCGGGGGCTGACGCCGCCGCGCTCGCCGTCGTCGTCGTACATGAACCGCTTGAAGCGACCGGCTTCCTGCACGGCCTCTTCGAGGTCTTCCTCGGTGACGACGCTCCCGATGTCGGGGTTCGGCTCCTCATCGAACACGTCCTCGGGGACGGTCTGGTGGCCGCCCGAGAGCTTCTGGTCGTAGATGACGATGGCCGGAATCTGGTACTCGTAGGCGATTTCGAAGGCCTTTCGAGTCTGCTCGTAACACTCCGCGGCGTCGCCCGGCGCGAACACGACGCGGTTCGAGTCGCCCTGCGAGGTGTACAGGACGTGTTCGAGGTCGCCCTGCTCGGGCTTGGTCGGCATTCCGGTCGAACCGCCAGCGCGCATCGACTCCACGAGGACGATGGGCGTCTCGGTCATCTCGGCGAGACCGAGCGGTTCGGACATCAGCGCGAAGCCGCCGCCGGACGACCCGGACATCGCCTTCGCTCCGGCGTGGCTCGCACCGATGGCGAGCGACGCCGCGGCGATTTCGTCCTCGACCTGCTCGGAGATGCCGCCCATCTCGGGCAGGTGTTGGGTCATAATCGTGAACACGTCGGTCCACGGGGTCATCGGGTAGCCCGAGATGAACCGACAGCCCTCGTCGAGCGACCCGTAGGCGATGCCGTGCGAGCCGGAGACGAGGACCTGCTCCGCTTCCTGCGTCCCGGTCGGGGCGCGCAGGTCGTGGGTGTGTTCGTAGTCCTCCTTGACCGACTCGTAGGCCTCTTCGAGAGTCTGGAGGTTGGCCTCCAGCACGTCGCCGCTCATGGCGTCGGTCATCAGGTCCTCGATGTACTGGAGGTCCATGTCGAGTAGCGCCGCGGTGGCACCGACGCCCGCCGTGTTGCGCATGATTTCTCGGCCGTGTTCCTTGGCGAGACCCCGCAGGTCGAGGTCGTAGACGTGCCAGTTGTTCTCCTCGACGCGCTCGTCGAAGTTCTCGATTTCGCTGGCGTCGAGCAGGCCGGAGTCGTAGACGATGACGCCGCCCTCTCGAAGTTCATCAAGGTTCTCGGTCAGCGGTTTGACCTCCTCGTTGCCGTAGTAGGCTTCCTCTTGGGGGTTGCGAGCGAAGCTGTCACCCAGCGCGAGGAGGAAGTTGTAGTTGTCTCCTCGGGACTTTACGGGGTCGTCTTTCGCCCGAATCTCTACGTACGTGTGGCCGCCACGGATGCGCGACGGGTAGTGTCGGTGCGTGAAAACGTTCAGACCCGAGCGCATTAGCGCTTTGGCGAAGTTCTGGCTCGTCGAGTCGATTCCGTCGCCGGAACCCCCCGCGATTCGCCAGATAAGTTCGTCGTTAGTCATATCTGTTGCTCACGGCCGTTAGGCCCAGTGATTGGAAATAAATGGGGGAATCAGTAAAGCCTTTGCTATAGATTGGCAAGGAACGTTCATGAGGGATTGAGGGCGATTGATTCTGACGGGTGTTTGCCGACGTTCCGTTCTTTACTCCGGGAGCGGATTTGAACAGTATTATTCAATTACCTCTTAAAACTTCACACGTAATTTTTTAAGCGGGAACGGTGCAAACCAACCGCATGTCGAAGCTGACGTTGGTTGTTCTCACCGTACTCCTTGTCGTGACGACCACTGCAGCCGGAACGCTCGCTGTGAACGACGCCACGTCCGCGAACGAAGCGCCACTCGCGGACGCTGGTCTCGACCAAGACGTGAGGAAAAGTGCGACCGTCCTCCTCGACGCCACGGGGTCGCGCGACCCAGACGGTCGCATCGAGCGCTACGACTGGTCGATACGAACTCCGGCCGGTGACACCGTCGCCCCCGACTGCGCCGACTGTGCCAGAACGCGATTCTCACCGACCGAGACGGGCCGCTATCGCGTCACGATAACCGTCACCGACGACGACGGCGCGACCAGTTCCGACACGCTTTACGCCGACGTATCGCCCGGCGAAGGTCCGGCCGTCTCGGTCACGGGCGCGACGCGACCAACCGAAGGCTCTGAGGCGACCTACACCGCGACCCTCTCGAAGGGAACCGCCGTACTCGACCACATCGTCTGGCGAGTCAATGGCACCCGGATTGCGAACTCCTCGCTTTCGGCCGACCAGACGACACACACCGTGACGAAGCATTTCCCCACTGCCGGAGACCTCGACGTTACCGCGACGGTCTACGACGTCGATGGACTGACGAACGCGAGTTCGCTCGCTGTCGAAGTCCAGTCGCAGTCCGACTCACCCACTGAATCGCCGGGGTCGGGGACGACGACCGCCGACCGAAACTCGCCGCAGATAGCGGGCGACACAGTCGTCACTGGTTCGAGACCCCTCCGAGGTCGGTACAATGCTCGACTGGACGCTCCGACTAGCGAGATTGCCTCCGTCGAGTGGCGAAGCACCGCCGGTCGTATCGGGAGTGGCCAGTCGCTGACCCGGACGTGGGAACCCGGCGACCACGAACTCTATGCCGTCGTGACGTACACTGATCACTCCACCAACGTCGCCACGTTCACTGATGGGACGACAACGGTCACGGCCGACCCGCGACCGAACGTCTCGTTCGAATCGCTCGACCCACACGGTTCGATTTCGGGGAGCGTCAGCGGCGTCGATGAGTACGAGAACTTGAACGGACTTCGCGTCGAAGTCGATGGCGAAATCGTCGCCGTGGCTGGCGATACCGTACGCAGAGGTCGTCACCACGAGTTTGGCCGCCAGCGAACGATGCGTTTTGCTCATTCGGATTTCACCCCCGGTCAGCGACACACAGTACGCGTCGTCGCCACCGACAAGCGCGGCCAGACAGCCAGTACGAGTCGAGAAATCGTTCCGGTCGAGGACCCCGAAATCGTCAGGTCGGAGTTCGTCAACGGACCGGTAGACTCGTACCACGAGCGGCTTGACCCCGCTCGGTACGCCGCGCACCACGTCTTGGAAATCGATTTGAACGGTGTTGACGCTGAGGAAGTGGATGCAGAAGTACAGTCCAGAGATGATAATCTCAGACAAATAAAAAATAGACGGGTCAGAGAAGTAGAGGAGACAGAAGAAGATCGTTTAGTCATTCACAGTTACTGGGCGGGTAAATCGCCAGAAAAATATAGAGTATCCTCACACGTAGCGTATCTGGGGAACCTATTTAGCTGGAAGAAAAAACAGATATCTATATTCTCTGTAACACCAAGCCAGCCAGAACTCCGGCTAAATGTAGTCAACGACGGTACAGAGGAGTACATCACCCGCGAGCACGGCATCTTGGTAAACGCCTCGGGGTCTTTTGACCCGGACGGAACGGAACTCAAATACATCTGGAAATACGGAGCAGAGCCGACGAAACCTGACAACTCGACGGCAAAATTCCGATCTTACAAGCGAGCGGCCAGCATCGTCGAAGACGAGTACGATTTGCGAGCGAAGCGAAATTTCGACTTCTTGGAGTATTTCGTTCCGGATATATCCAAGACGACCGTTCTGAGCGAGGAACCTTACGCTGACAGAGAGACTGTTCGTGTTCAAGTGAAAACGGAACCGTACCACTTCTCGAAACAGACGTACTATCAGGACTTCTCACTGGGGATTTCGGTATCGAACCCGGAGGCAAACGTCGTCGAATGGAAGACAGTTGAGGCAACAAAAAGTGGACACTCCGACGCGACAGAGACGCCGTATCGATACGTCGGAATCATCGAAGTTCCCACCGAAACGCTCGCCTCAACCTCGCCCTCTCCGACGGTGACGATTTATAACGAAGAAAACGCTCGAAAAGAGGTTGAAACCGATCTGCCGGAGATTGGGGTTTCGGAGACTCATAGTAGGGACTGGACCGCGGCCACCGTGGAAAATCTCTCGTATCTGGTCGAAAGGCCTCGCACGAGGGAAGTGACCGTTGATACCGTTCAAACCCGAAACGAGTATCTCGACCGAGGATACGAAGTCGATCAAACCAGCGAAGAATCGAAATACGTACTCGAAAGCAAAGTTCAGACCGAGGCCGCCAAGTACGAAACTGAAACGAAAACGTTCGACAGCCTCCGACTTCGGGAGATGTTTCTGGCATCCTCAAACGGATGGTACGCTTCCGGACGTGAGCAGAGTCAGAAAACGACGACGGAAACGTTCTCCAGATGGTATCCACTCTCCGGAAACCAGTTCGAGCAGAAGTGGCATGATTCGAGTCTCTGGAACGGAGAGCGAACAGGAGAGACTCGTGAAGAACGTGTCGAGCCTGCCGAGTACCGAACTCAGCGCAAGTACAGCTACAAAAACGAGATCGAGAAGACCAAGACGATGACGGTACATCGGACTGGAACCCGATGGGTGACGAAAACTCGCACGCGTGTCATAGAGCGATGTCGTCCTGAGTTCGGCTGTTACAACGTTCGCCGAACGTACACCTATAGAACGAAGGAGACCTACACGTATCGGACGACAACGACGTACAGCTATACCGTTACGAAGACAGAAACGTACTGGGCAACATCGAAGCGCAGCCCAACGCATACGTTTACCGGGAAAGCGAGACGGGTGAAGATTTCGGACGCGGTGTACGAGACCCAATTCGAGGTCGAATATAAAACCCAGTCCACCGAAACAGTGACGCGTTACGAAGTTGCGCGTGATACCAAAGTCCGAGATGCGGTCTACGAATGGCAGACGGAAGTTACGACGAAGGACTACACGCTGGCGAGAAAGCAGGTGTATGCCAAAGACGACTGGCGGATAACGACCGAACAGACGACCACTTGGACTCTCGTCCGCAACGATGGCACCGCAAAACTGTGGACGCCGATATACGACGAGAGAAGCGACGTCGTTAGAACCAAAGCAGTCGTCACTGGAACGCTCACGACTCGGTCCTACGACCCGGAAACCGGCAGTGTCACCGAAAAGAGAGAACCCGTGTCGAATACATTCGTGTACGAAACAGCTAAAAGTAGAGGCGAGATAATAGAAAGCATAACTGATACAGGGAGTGGACCTAGCTGGTGTAAGCTGAAAGTGGCCTGTTCGCAGTCTACTAACAACTAAATCGCCATGATCTCTAAGAAATTGTCCATCGCGTTCGGTGTCCTCTTCGTGGCTTGTGGATTACTCTCCATGACCGTCGTCGCTACGGAGCCATTACAGGACGAACATTCGAGCAAAGAAGTCGAGTCAGCAAGTGATGTCGAATACACGGTCACGCTCAACGAAGAGCAATCCGTGGTTGAAATTATAGCTGAGAATCCAACTAAAGAGAAAGTCAATCTCACAGGATATGTACTCAAAGTCGATAAGCAACGAGTTCATGAAGAAAATCTCAACCTCTCTAGCGGCGAACAGCGAACGAAGCAAATCAACATCACGGACGGCATAAACGTCAATCAGGACGAACACACGGTCACGTTCTCCACGTTCGGCGGACACGCCGAGTTCAACTTCACGCGAAAAATCGACTCGGCCGACTCCGGAAAGATTCCGACGCCGTACATCGCCGATGTGGAAGTCACCGAGGGGACGATTGCGGGTGAGCCGTCCTCAGTAGCCAACGTCACGCTCGTGAATCCGTCGGAACAGCTCTACAGCACGAAACTCATGGTTCACACGGTCGGGACAGACGGAAGCCTCTATCCCGCTTCGGTTCGGCCGGGCGACACGCGGACGATTACCGTAGAGTTGCTCGACGACCGTGGCGCGGAGATAGCTGGTGAAGCGCGCCTCTATACGGGCAACACGACGACGGCGGAAGGGGGAATCGATCAGGTAGAGTTCGCCGGACAGAGTGGAGACCAAACCCAAGTTTGGAACGATTCGTACGAGCCGGTGCGACCGACGTGGATGCAGAACAACTACGAGTACCGCAACGACAGCTACGGAGGTATCGGCACGAGACTCAGCAGCGGACACGAACTCGCGGGAATCCCGATAGTGTATATTTGCGCCGCGGTCCTGATCGGACTGTTTGCGTTCCGCAGATTCCGCTGACGCGGCCTACGACTCCTTCGTCCGGATGATTTCGCGCATGTTCAGGTAGATGTCCCGCGGCGAAGTCTCCTCGTCGGGGTCGTAGAGGTCGCTGATTCGGTAGAGAATCGCGGCGACCATCTTGCTCTCGGAACTCTCGGCACGAATGTCATCGGCAATTGTGCGAAGCGTCTCGACGCGCTCCGGGTCGCTTCCGTCTGGGTCGTCGGACATGTCTCAGCGTTGCTGGCGTCGCTTGATAACTCCGACGTTGTTGGCGACGTTCTCCGTCAGAACGCGGAAGGCGTCGCCCGTGTCGCTGTCCTCGTCGAGGACGATTGGCTTCCCCTCGTCGCCGCCGGTCCGGACCGACGGGTCGATGGGGATGGACCCGAGGAACGGCATGTCGTTGTCCTCGGCGAACTTCGCGCCGCCGCCGCGGCCGAAGATGTCGTGTTCGCCGCCGCAGTCGGGGCACTTGAACGTGGACATGTTCTCGGCGATGCCGAGGACCGACGTGTCGTGCTTGCCGAACATCCGCAGGCCCTTGCGGGCGTCGTCGATGGCGACATCTTGGGGCGTCGTGACGATGACCGCGCCCGTGACGGGGACGCTCTGGAGAAGCGTGAGTTGGGCGTCGCCGGTCCCCGGCGGGAGGTCCACGACCATGTAGTCGAGGTGGCCCCACTCCACGTCCTCCCAGAGTTGGGTGAGGACCTTGTGGACCATCGGACCGCGCCAGATGACGGGGTCGTCCTCGCCAACGAGGAAGGCCATGCTCATGAGTTTCACGCCGAACTGCTCGGGCGGAATCATGGTCTCGTCTTCGGTCGCCGTCGGGACTTCCTCGGCATCCACCATCCGGGGGACGTTCGGCCCGTACACGTCGGCGTCGAACAGGCCGACGCGCGCGCCCATCTGGGAGAGACCGGCCGCGATGTTGACCGCGACGGTGGATTTGCCGACGCCGCCCTTGCCCGAGGCGACCGCGATGATGTTCTTGACGTTCGGAAGAACCTGTTCGTCGGTCGAGATATCGTCGTCCACGCGGGCCGAAAGGTCGGCGTCGAGTCCGTGGTCGCCGAGGACTTCCCGAACGCGGTTGGCGATTTGGGTCTCGTGGGGCGAGTAGGGAGCGCCCAGTGCCAGCGAGATGACCGCGGTATCGCCGTCAACAGACACGTCGTTGACTAGACCGAGCGAGACGATGTCGTCGCCGAGGTCCGGGTCCTCTATTTCCCCGAGTAAGTCGCGTACCTCCGATTCGTTCATGGCCGAAGATACGGTCCGACGTGTCGATAAGCCTTGTCAACTTTCGGTCCCGAGTCGTCGGGCGCGAACCCAGAGGAATCGCCTCGGGCGCACCGAATACGTAATCTTGAGCGTATCGTTTCGGGGGTCATGGCGGACCGCGAGACTGCTCCGGTTGATGTTGGAGAGCGCTACTCGCTCGAAATCGAAGACCTCGGGAGCGAAGGCGATGGTGTCGCCCGAATCGGATCATTCATCGTGTTCGTCCCCGGCGCGGACCTCGGGGACCGCGTGGACATCCGCATCGAGGAGGTCGGTGGGAGTCACGCCGTCGCCTCCGTGGTAGAGGAGTCCGACTCGGCGGACGAGGGGCGAAGCGAAACTGACGAGTGACGACAAGGTCGAGCGAGTAGCGCGACCGAACGCGTTCGTAACTGGATTCGGTTACGAGAGCGCGGGGTTCGACAGCGATTTTAAGGACTCGTGCGCGAAAGGTCTGAACCATGTTGGAGGACGATTTCGGGCGCGAGGTCTCCGGGGTGCGGGTCTCGCTCACCGACAGGTGCAACTTCGACTGCGTCTACTGTCACAACGAGGGGTTGGGCGACACTCGCGGGCCGATGGACCCCCAGGACGACGAGATGAGCGCAGACGAAGTGGTCAGATTTCTGGAAGTCGCCCACGAGTTCGGCGTGGGCAAGGTCAAGTTCACGGGCGGCGAACCGATGCTCCGGCAAGATTTAGAGGAGATAATCCGGCGGACACCCGACGAGATGGAGGTGTCGATGACGACGAACGGAACCTTCCTGCCGGGGCGTGCGCCCGACCTCGTGGACGCCGGACTGGAGCGGGTGAACGTCTCGCAGGACGCGCTCGACCCCGAGGCGTTCGCTGAAGTTACCCAAAGCGGAGCCTACGACAAGGTCATCGAGGGCGTCGAGGCGGCGCTCGATGCCGGACTCGACCCCGTGAAACTGAACATGGTCGTGTTCGAGCACACGGCGGGCTACGTCGAGGAGATGGTCGAGCACGTCGCCGAGAACGAGGGGTTGCAGCTCCAACTCATCCAGTACATGCCCGAACTCACGGGCAAGCCCGAGTGGAACATCGACATCCAGCGCGTCCACGACTGGCTGGCCGACCTTGCCGACGAAGTCGAGACCCGCGAGATGCACCACCGAAGACGTTACTGGGTCGGCGGAACGTCGTCGGACGAGTCGAGCGGGATGGTCGAAATCGTGGACCCGGTCGAGAACCCGCAGTTCTGCGCGAACTGCCACCGCGTGCGCGTCACGCACGAAGGATACCTCAAGGGATGTCTGAATCGCAACGACGACCTCCGGTCGATGGGCGAGATGACACGCGACGAGATTCGGGGGACGTTCCGCGAGACGGTCGAGAATCGGGTCCCCTACTACGGCGAGTACATGGTGCAGGGCGACGACGGCGAGTGGGAAATCAACGACGAGTACGTCGAAGTTTGAATCCCGACGCGCGTTCGAATCGTGTCCTCCCCGAACTCCATACCTGTTTTCCCCCCGACTTCGGGCTAGCCCGTACGCTTAACGCGGAACCTCGGGAGCGATTCCTCTCAGAATCATGAGAAGCCGGAACGAAGAGACAGCGTTTCGTTGTATTTATATATGGCCGCCCAGTAGATTGAGTTGCAAACCTGTAGGGGCGTCCGGTCCCGAGTCCGAGAGGGCGACAGTGAATGCAAGCGTGTCGAGGTAGCCTAGTCTGGCCCACGGCGCAGGGTTGCTAACTCTGTGGCGTCAAGCCTCGAGGGTTCGAATCCCTCCCTCGACGCTTTCAGTATCCAAACCATGAGTACGGAAGAACCACAGGAGGAAGACGAGGACCTCCGCTATTTCGTCCGCATCGGGCAAACCGACCTCGATGGGACGAAGTCCGTCGAACGATCCCTGAGCGAACTGAACGGGATCGGTCGCCGAGCGGCGCGAATCATCGCCGACAAGACCGGCGTAGATCGCACGGCGACGTTCGGACGCCTCGAAGACGACGAGATCGATACCGTCGTCGAGGCCGTCGAGAACTTCGCCGACGAGGTCCCTGAATGGCTCGCTAACCACCGCAACGAGTACTTCTCCGGAGAGACGACCCACCAGACGGGCAACGACCTGAACATGACCCGTCGACAGGACATCAACCGGATGAAGATGATCGACTCGTACAAGGGCGTCCGCCACAAGCGTGGCCAGAAGGTCCGCGGACAGCGCACCCGTTCGACGGGGCGTACCGAGGGCACCATCGGCGTCAACGTCGAGGAGATCAAAGAAGAGCAGGCGGCCGAAGAGGCCGCAGACGAGGGTGGTGAAGAATAATGGCGCTCGGACAGAACACCAAGTTCTACGAGACGCCGAACCATCCCTATCAGGGCGAGCGTATCTCCGAGGAACGCAGTCTCCTCGACCGCTACGGCCTGCAGAACAAGCAAGAACTCTGGCGCGCCCAGTCGAAGCTTCGTAGCTACCGCCGCGAAGCCCGGAACATCCTCGCGCAGCGAGCGCAGGGTGACACCGAGATGGTTGAGGGCGAAGAGTTCGTCACGGCACTCCAGCGAATCGGCGTCCTCGACGACGGCGACGAACTGGACGATGTCCTGCTGCTGGACGTAACCGACGTGCTGGAGCGGCGTCTTCAGACAGTTGCCTACCGCAAAGGTCTGGGCAACACGCCGAATCAGGCTCGACAGTTCGTCGTCCACGGACACGTTACCGTTGACGGCCAGCGCGTGCAGGCTCCCTCGTACAAGGTCGAAGTGGCCGAGGAGTCCGCTGTCGAGTTCGAGGAGAACAGTCCGCTGTCGGACGAACTCCACCCCGAACGAGCGGAGGGTAACGAATGAGCGCAAACGACGACGAAAAATGGGGCGTAGCCCACGTTCACGCATCGTTCAACAACACCATCATCACGGTCACTGACCTGACCGGTGCTGAGACCATCGCCAAGTCCTCCGGCGGGACGGTCGTCAAGCAGAACCGCGACGAGTCCTCGCCGTACGCCGCGATGCAGATGGCCGAGACGGTCGCAGAAGAAGTCAAGGCCGCGGGCATCGACGGCGTTCACGTCAACGTGCGCGGTCCCGGCGGCAATCTCCAGCAGAACCCCGGACCGGGCGCGCAGGCGACGATTCGGGCCTTGGCTCGCGCCGGACTCGAAATCGGTCGTATCGAGGACGTGACCCCCATCCCGCACGACGGCACCCGCGCCCCCAAGGGCAAGAGTGGATTCTAACCCATGACAGAAGAGTACGAGGTTGAGTTCATCGAACGCGGCGACCGACAGTCTCGGTTCCTCGTTCGAGGCGTGACCCCGGCGTTCGCCAACGGTATTCGCCGCGCCATCGTCGCGGACGTGCCGACACTCTCTATCGACACGGTCCGGATGGTCGAGAACTCGTCGGTGATGTTCGACGAGCAGATCGGTCTACGGCTCGGTCTCGTGCCCCTCAGCACGCCGCTCGGCGAGTTCGAGGAGGGCGACACCGTCACTCTCAGCCTCGACGTATCGGGTCCGGGGACCGCCTACTCGGGCGACCTCGTGAGTTCCGACGAGATGGTCCAACCGGCCGACGACAACGTTCCCATCATCGACTTGAAGGACGACCAACGGCTCGAACTCGAAGCCGACGCCGTCCTCTCGTCGGGGAAGGACCACGCCAAACATCAGGGCGGCGTGGCCGTCGGCTACCGACACCTCCAGCGCGTGGAGGTCGTCGGCGACCGTGACGAGTACGACGAGGCCGAAGAGACCCGAATCCTGCGCGGTGTCATCGAAGACGACGGCGAACTCGTCTCGACCGCGGAGTTCGACCACGACCTCACGAACCGGTATCCCGGCAAGGAGATCGAGGTCCACGACGTAGACAACGCGTTCGTCTTCCACGTCGAGACCGACGGGTCGCTGACCATCGACGAGCTCGTGACGGAAGCGGCCGCGACGATTAGCGACCGCGCCGACGAACTCGAACAAGCAGTACAACTGTAGAACCATGCAGGGCACTTCAAACCACATTTCGGCGTTCGCCCGTCTCGGCCAGCAGTGCAATCGCCGTGCGGGCGTGCGATTCCGAACGCAGACCGAAAGTGGTTTGAAGGGCCACCCACAACACACAGTTGCCCGCGAAGGGTTGCACGTGTGTTCTACGTGCAGGGATAGCCAAGTCAGGCCAACGGCGCAGCGTTCAGGGCGCTGTCTCGTAGGAGTTCGCAGGTTCAAATCCTGCTCCCTGCACTGCAATTTTCATTCCCATCAGGAGGAAGTATTATGAGCAAGACGAATCCGAGGCTCACCAGTCTCATCGCTGATCTGAAGTCGGAGTCCCGCGACTCGGACGCCGACGTGTGGAGTACTGTCGCAGACCGCCTCGAGAAGCCCCGGAGCACCTACGCGGAAGTCAACCTCGGTCGCATCGAGCGATACGCCGAGGAAGACGAGACCGTCGTCGTGCCCGGCAAGGTTCTCGGAAGCGGAGCACTGCAGAAGACCGTCACCGTCGCCGCCGTGGACTTTTCGTCCACCGCGGAGACGAAGATTCAGCAAGCGGACGGTGAGGCTCTCGAACTCGAACAGGTAGTCGAACAGAACCCCGACGGCTCGAACGTACGGGTGATCCGATGAGTCTCGCAGAATTCGACGCAGACGTAGTGGTTGATGCCCGCGACTGTATCCTCGGTCGCGTGGCGAGCCAAGTTGCACAGCGCGCCCTCGATGGCGAGCGTGTCGCGGTAGTCAACGCCGAGGACGCGGTCATCACCGGAAGCGAAGACGACGTGATGGCGAAATACGAGAAGCGCGCCGAACTGGGTTCGGACAGCGGTCCGTACTACCCCAAGCGCCCCGACATGATCTTCAAGCGGACCATCCGCGGGATGGTTCCCTACAAGCAAGACCGCGGTCGGGAAGCCTTCGAGAACGTCCGGGTCTACGTCGGCAATCCCCACGACGACGACGGGGAGGTTCTCGACGGGACCTCGCTGGACCGACTCTCGAACATCCGATTCGTCCAGCTGGGCGAAATCAGCAAGAATCTGGGTGCTAACGTCACATGGTAACCAACACGAGCGGAAAGAAGAAGACGGCCATCGCCCGCGCCACCGTCACGGACGGCGAGGGACGAGTGCGAATCAACTCCCAGCCCGTCGAGCTGGTCGAACCGGAGACGGCACAGCTGAAGATGCTGGAGCCGTTCCGCATCGGTGGCGACGAGTTGCGCGACGACGTGGACGTTGAAGTCGACGTGCAGGGCGGCGGCATCAGCGGACAGGCCGACGCAGTCCGGACCGCCATCGCGCGCGGTCTGGTCCAGTACACGAACGACGCCGAGCTTCGGGACGCGTTCATCGAATTCGACCGGTCGCTGCTGGTCAACGACTCGCGGCGTTCCGAGCCGAAGAAGTGGGGCGGTCCCGGCGCTCGCGCCCGCTACCAGAAATCTTACCGCTGATCACTATGACAGGAAACCCGCGGTCCACGACGGAGGCACGATAAGCCATGATGGTACCAGTCCGCTGTTTCACCTGCGGAAAGGTCGTCGGGGAGTACTGGGAAGAGTTCAAAGCACGGTCGGCGACGAAGGAGGGCGACGAGGACCCCGAAAAGGTCCTCGACGAACTCGGCGTCGAACGACAGTGCTGTCGCCGAATGCTCGTCTCGCACAAGGACCTCGTCGACATCGTCGCTCCCTACCAGTAATGGCTCAGCAACGCTACTCCCGCTACGAGAAGGCCCGAATCATCGGGGCACGCGCCCTGCAGGTGTCGTACGGCGCACCCGTGCTGACCGACACCGAGGAGACGGAGCCGATACTCATCGCGGCCGACGAGTACGACGCTGGCGTCCTGCCGTTCACGGTACGCCGAGGTGAGAAATGACGCTCGTCAGCGAGGTTCGGCTCCGACAGGTGCTCGACTCCCGAGGAAATCGGACGGTCGAGGCCGACGTGGTCACCGAAAGTGGTGGCTTCGGCCGTGCGGCGGCCCCGAGCGGAGCCTCGACCGGCGAGTACGAGGCCATCGAACTCAACCCGAGCGAGGCCATCGCCTCGGCCCGCGAACACGCCGTCCCGCGGTTGGAGGGGAAAGTCTTCGTCGGCGACCAGCGCGACGTGGACCGCACGCTTCGCGCGGCCGACGGCACGGACGACTTCTCCGAAATCGGTGCGAACAGCGCGGTCGCCATCAGCATGGCCGCCTCGAAGGCCGCGGCCGACGTAACCGGCGCACCGCTCTACCAGCACCTCGGCGGCGCGTTCCGCGGTGAAGAGTTCCCGACGCCGCTGGGCAACGTCATCGGCGGCGGCGAACACGCCGAGGACGCGACCGCGATTCAGGAGTTCCTCGCCGCGCCCGTCGGCGCGCCGAACGTCCAAGACGCGGTGTTCGCCAACGCCGCGGTCCATCAGGAGGTCCACGACCTGCTGACCGAGCGCGATATCGCCGCCGGAAAAGGCGACGAAGGCGCGTGGGCACCGTCCATCGAGGACGACGAGGCGTTCGAGTTGATGGCGGAGGCCACCGACTCGGTCGCCGACGAATTCGGCTTCGAGATCAAGGTCGGTCTCGACGTGGCCGGTGCGGAGATGTACGACGAGGACGATGAGGAGTACGTCTACCGCGAGACGACCCGTTCGACCGACGAACAGATAGAGTACATCGCCGACCTCGTTGACGAGTACGACCTCGCGTACGTCGAGGACCCGCTTGACGAGGACGACTATGCCGGGTTCGCGGAGTTGACCCGAAAAGTCGGCGACCGAACGCTCGTTTGCGGCGACGACCTGTTCGTCACCAACGTCGAGCGACTGGAGACGGGCATCGAACAGGACGCTGGCAACTCTATCTTGGTCAAGCCCAACCAGATCGGCACGCTCTCGGACGCTGTAGACGCCGTCGAACTCGCGGTCCAGAGCGGCTACCAGCCAGTCATCTCCCACCGGAGCGGAGAGACCGAAGACACGACCATCGCACACCTCGCCGTGGCGACCGGTGCCCCGTACATCAAGACGGGCGCGGTCGGCGGCGAGCGAACCGCCAAGCTCAACGAACTCATTCGCATCGAGCAAAACGTATCACGACTATGAGCGAAAACGACACCGAACAGGTAGACGAAGAAGGCCTCGACGCCGCGGAATCGGAGAACGACACCGAACCCGAGGGCGCTGGCGGCGCGGAGCCGTCCGAACAGCCCGACGAGGACGTGGCGGCGCAGGCCGACGACGAAGAAACGACCGAGGAAGACGAGGGACCGAACCTCGACGAGAACGTCATGGAGAACCAAGAGGAGGCCGACCTCCTCATCCCCGTCGAGGAGTACCTCGGCGCTGGCGTCCACATCGGTACCCAGCAGAAGACCCAGGACATGGAGCGGTTCATCCACCGCGTCCGGACCGACGGCCTGTACGTCCTCGACGTTTCGAAGACCGACAGCCGCATCCGAACCGCGGCGGACTTCCTCTCGAACTACAGCCCCGAGCAGATTCTGGTCACGTCCTCGCGCCAGTACGGCCGCTTCCCGGCAGAGAAGTTCGCCGACGCGGTCGGCGCGCGCGCCCGGACCGGCCGGTTCATCCCCGGCACCCTGACCAACCCCAAGTACGACGGCTACATCGAGCCGGACGTGCTGGTCGTGACCGACCCCATCGGTGACGCCCAAGCGGTCAAGGAGGCCATCACGGTGGGCATTCCGGTCATCGCCATGTGCGACTCCAACAACAACACGAGCAACGTGGACCTCGTGGTTCCGACGAACAACAAGGGTCGAAAGGCGCTGTCGGTCGTCTACTGGCTGCTGGCCAACGAGACGCTCGACCGCCGCGGTGCCGAACCCGCCTACTCGCTCGACGACTTCGAGAGCGAGATTTAACGTCGCTGAGCTTTCGCGTTTTCCGCGTTCGAGACGGACTTTTCTCAGACGTTCGACCGACGAGCGGCGGTGCTGTTTACGTCCACGTTCCGACAGTGATGTTGCTATTGCTCTCGTGGGTCTAACGCGTAGTAAAGTACCGTGAGCGTGAGACCCATTGCGACCGCGCTAACGACGGCGAACTTCCCGAAGAAGCTACCGACGAGGAGATAGCTACAGAAGGCAGTTGCGCCCGTCAAGACCGCGTATCCGAGCCGAGAGAGGCTTTGCGTCCACTCGTCGAGACGCCGATACCAGCGTCGCAACTGATTCACGCACCATCGTAGGGACGGGTCGTTGTTAGTTCTACGTGATAACGGGAGCGTCAGTCGAGTCGGACGGGCCACCGGGACGAAAACGTTCGAGCAAAAAGACGTGGCCGGACTACTCTTCGAGGCAGTCTTCGAGCGGGCCGATAACCTCGTCTGCGACCGAGTAGGGGTCGGTCTCGCGTTCGAGGACCTGTTGGGCGAACGCTTCGATGCCGCCCTGTCGCTCGATTTCGTCCTCCAGCAGGGTGCCCACGTCGTCGCGGAGCAGATTGCGAATCTCCTCGGCGTAGCGCATCCGGGCCTTCTCTTCGAGCAGGCCCGACTCGGCGAGGTAGTCGGCGTGGTCCGCGAGCGTCTCGACCAGCGTCTCGACGCCCTCGCCGTCCTTGGCGACGGTCTCCACGATTTGGGGGTCCCAGCTATCGGTCTCGTCGTCGGCGTCGTCTCCTTCGTCGCGCTCGTCGCTGGTCGCGCCCGCGCCGTGGTGGCCCGTGGCGAGACTCGCCGTGTTGTCCTGTTGCATGTGGACCATCTCGCGGAGTTCCTGCACGGTTCGGTCCGCGCCCGCGAGGTCGGCCTTGTTGACGACGAACACGTCGGCGATTTCGAGGATGCCCGCTTTGAGCATCTGCACGTCGTCGCCGCTTCCCGGTGGGACCAGCACCGTGACCGTGTCGGCGGACTTCACGATGTCTATCTCGTTCTGGCCAGCGCCGACCGTCTCGATGAGTATCTTGTCCTTGCCAAAGGCGTCGAGCGCCTTCACCGCGTCCGTGGTCGCGGTCGAGAGGCCGCCGAGCGTACCGCGGGCCGACATCGACCGGAAGAACACGTCCATGTCGCCGACGTTGCTCGCCATCCGGATGCGGTCGCCGAGGACGGCACCACCCGTGAACGGCGAAGAGGGGTCAACCGCGATGACGCCAACCGTCTCGCCGCGCTCGCGGTAGTAGTTGGCCATCTTGTCCACAAGCGTCGATTTGCCAGCGCCGGGACTGCCCGTGATGCCGATGACCTCGGCGTCGCCGGTGTGCTGGTGGAGTTGCGAGACGAGGTTTCGGTACCCCGGCGCGCGGTTCTCGATTTTGGTGATGGTACGGGCCAGCGCGCGGTGCTTGCCCGCCAGCAGTTCTTCGAGCAGTTCGGCGTGGTCGGGTTCACCGCTCATCGCTGCGGGGCGTTCTCGCGGACGAACTCGATGGTCTCCTCCATCGGCGTGCCGGGACCGAACACCTCGGCGACGCCCAGTTCCTTGAGTTCCGCCTTGTCGTCGTCGGGGACGACCCCGCCGACGAGGATGAGGGTGTCCTCGAAGGCGTCGTACTCCTTGAGACCCTCGATGATTTTGGGGACGAGCGTGTTGTGGGCACCCGAGAGGATGGAGATGCCCAGCACGTTCACGTCCTCTTGGACCGCCGCCTGCACGATTTCGTCGGGCGCGTTGTGAAGCCCCGAGTAAATGACCTCGAACCCGGCGTCGCGGAACGCCCGCGCGATGACGTGTGCGCCGCGGTCGTGCCCGTCAAGTCCGACTTTGGCGACGAGGCAGCGAATCGACTGCTGTTCGGAATCTGCGCTCATACCCCTCAATTCTTGCCCTCAGACTTTGACCCTTACGGAAACTTCACTGAAAGTTCATTTGGGTTCGTGAAAGCATGGTTGCCGAGAGCGTGAAGTCGGGGTGACGCGAAACCGAGTGACGCCTCTCTAGAAATCCGACCGTTCGACAGTCACCCAGTAGCCACTCTTCGGTAGCGTGCGAAAGAAAAATCGAGTTCTGAAACGTCGGGTTCCGGAACGGGACGCCGATTTAACCGAAGAGTTCGCCGAGACCTTCGCCGTCTGCGTCTTCGTCCTCGTCGTCGTCGCCGTCGTCCGCTTCGGTCTCTTCCTCTTCGTCGCCGCCTTCCTCGTCGGCGGACTCTTCGTCGGCACCGCTCTCTGCGGCAGCGCCGCCTGCGGCGGCTCCGCCAGCGGGTACGGCCGCAGCCTGCTCGACCGCTTCCTCGATGTCAACATCCTCGAGCGCGGCGACAAGCGCCTTGACACGGGATTCCTCGACATCGACGCCTGCGGCGTCGAGCACGTTGGTGAGGTTCTCTTCGTTGATCTCTTCGCCCGATTCGTTCAGGATGAGTGCAGCGTAAACGTATTCCATTGTTAGTAGTTGTGTAGTGGTTGGTTATCCGAACATCTCGCCGAGTGCGTCGCCGCCGTCCTCGTCGTCGCCGTCGTCTTCCTCGTCTTCGGCGTCGGCGTCCTCGGTCTCGGTGTCGGATTCGGTTTCTTCGTCGCTCGATTCCTCGATGGCGGCACCTGCGGCGGGAGCTTCGACGTTAGAAAGCTCCTCGGGCAGTGCCTCCTCGTCGTCGATTTGCGCGGCGAGCGCGCGAACCTGTCCGTCCGCCTTGCTCACGAGGTCCGGCACAACGTCCGGACTCTCGATTTCGGCCTGCAGACCGAGGCTCTTGGCCTCGCCCTCGGCCTTCCGGACGAGCGTCGGCGCGGTCTGGGCGGTCGGGTAGACCGCGTTGACCGAGAGGTTGCGGGCGCGGGCCGCGGCGGCCTGCACGTCCGCGCGGTACTCCTCGACATCGATGGCCAGTTCGTCGGACTCGAACAGGACACCGTCGGAGAAGACACCGCGAAGGTCCAGTCCCACTTCCTTCGGCTCCATGCCGAGTTCTGCGAGGACGTTGGCCACTTCCTCGGACACCTCGTCGCCTTCCTCGGCGACGACGCTGTCCTCGGTGACGTGGATGGACCCTTCCATGATGCGGGCCGAAGCGCCGATGCTCTGGAGTTCGCCCACGAACGGGCCAGGGTCAACGCCCGTGTCACCCTCGGGGATGAGGATGTCGTTGGGCGCGACCTCGCCAGCGCTAATCGGAGCCGGACTCTTCGAGGCTTCGAGTTCCTGATACAGCCCGAACGGGTTGTCGTTCGTGCCGATGAGTCCGACTTCGCCGGAGACGTACTGCTTCAGCTCTTCCATACCCTCATCGACTTCGTCGAGGGCGCGCGAGAGCAGCGTGTTCCGGCTGATACGCAGTTCGGCGCTTCCGTGGAGGTTGCGCCGCATCGTCTGTAGCTGGCGCGACGGGATGCCCGTCACGTTGACGATGCCGACACTGCTGTAGCCTTCAATGAGGTCAACGATGTCGTCAACCTCGGCCTTTTTCCACTGGGGGATTGTCTCGGTCTTGCGTTCGGCCGACATGTTAGGCCACCTCCACGGACGGTCCCATCGTCGTCTTCACGTAGACGTTGTCGATGTTGAGCGGACCCTTTTCGAGGTTCGAGTGGAGTCGGCGAAGAATCACGTCGATGTTGTCGCCGATTTCTTCGGCGTCCATGTTCTCCGCACCCACGCGGGTGTGGAAGGTACGCCGGTCGCCACTCCGAAGCTGGACCGTATTCTTCATCCGCTGGACGGTCTCGACGACGTCGTCGTCGGGCTGAAGCGGTTCCGGCATCTTCCCTCGCGGACCGAGGATGGTACCGAGATACCGACCGATGTCTTGCATCAGTGCCGCTTCGGCGATGAAGAAGTCGGTCTCGTCGGCGAGGTCCTTCGCCTCGTCGTCGTCGTCGCCGAGGTCTTCGAGGTCGTCGCTGTCGAAGACTTCGTCGGCAACGTCTTCGGCGCGGAGGGCGGTCTCGCCCTCTGCGAACACGACAATTTTCGTCTCCTGTCCGGTTCCGGACGGGAGAACGATACTTTCGTCTACGCGGTTCGACGGTTCGTTCAAATCGAGATCGCGCAAGTTAATCGCAAGGTCCACCGTTTCGCGGAAGTTCCGCTCAGGTGCATCCTCGAGTGCGCGAGAGACTGCTTGCTCTATCTCCTGATCTGCCATTGTTCACCTCCGTAGTACGCAGGACGCTCCTACGGGTCAGTGAAACAGGTTACTGTCTGTTGTCGTCATCGTCACGGGCCGCCAAGACGGCGACTCCGCGACCGCACGGCAGTAGACAGTAAACGCCTGTCTCACCCGAATCGACGGCCATGCGAAACTTAAACCCGTCGAAGCAGCGCGAGTTCGGAGGCGCGACCGCCGGAAGTTTTACGCCGTGTTCGTTCGAAAGTTGCCAGCGTGGATAGCGTCGAACTCAGCACCGTCGTCTACGTTCCGCCCGAAGAGACCTACGACTTTCTCGTTGATTTTCCGGGCTACGCCGACTACTCGAAGCACCTCGGCCGAGTCGAACCAAACGGCGACGGCGGACCCGGCACGGAGTACGACATTCACATCCAGTGGTGGAAACTAAACTACGTTGTCCGCTCTGAGGTGACGGAGTTCGACCGCCCCGAGCGAATCGGCTGGCGAATCACGAAGGACCTCCGCGCGCACGGCGAGTGGCGAGTCGAACCCGCCCCGGACGCCGCGCGGTCTGACGCCGAGTCCGCCTCGCGGGTCCGCCTCGTCATCAAGTTCGACGCCGATTCGGCAAGTTCCGACATGCTGGACCTGCCCCGCCTCGTCTCGCTGGACTGGGTCATCGACAAGGTCAAACCGCTCGTCCTGAAGGAGGCCGAGCGCGTCGTCGAGCGCATCGTGGCCGACCTCGAAGGCCAGCGCCGCGAAGTCGAGTTGACGCTTCACGAGGCGCCCGACACGGTGTAACTGTCCGAAACGCGGAAAATCGAGGTCGCCGCCGCGAACGCGCTATTCTGCTTGGCCGTAGTCGCCGCCGTACTTCATGAAGAAGTACGCGAGACCGAGCGTGAACACCATCGCCGCCGTCGTGGCGACGCCGAGCGACTTCGCGCTGCTCGGAATGGCGGGACCGCCGCCCCCGCTGCTCGCGCCGCCTTCCTGTACCGTGATGGAGGCCGCCATCCCTGCGGTCTTGTGGGGCTGGCAGAAGTATTCGTAGGTCCCGGTTGTCTCGAACGTGTGGGAATACTCGTGACCGCTGTTGTAGGTCTTGCTTGCGCCGCCTTCGGTTCCCTCCCACTCCGCGCCGTCGGGTTGGCTGTCCACGACGATGTTGTGGTTGTCCGACTCCCAGACGAAGTTCACCGTCGTCCCCGGTGCGATAGTCAGTTCTTCGGGGTCGTAGACGAGGCTTCCGCCGGGACCGACGATGACCTCTTGGCTCCCGCCACCGCCGCCTTCCTCTTGACTCTCTGCCGCACCGGCAGTTCCCGCCGCGCCCGCGGCGGCCGCGGCACCCGTGGCGGTCCGCATGAATCCGCGCCGCGTGACCGACTCGGTTCCTTCCGTGCTCATACTCGGGGCTAACGGAGGTGGGTACTCTATACTTTCGATACCGACCCACCTTTTTTCCTCGTCGGGTGTTCTCGGGCGCGACCAGAGGTCGCGCCCTGCGGGCACCACTCCTCAAAAAAATGTGGATCAAAAAAGGGCCGCTCGCTCGGTCACTTGCGCGGCGCTCCGCGCCGCGCTACCACTCCCTCGCTCGCGGTACAGTTGCTAGTGACTGGTGGACAGTGAAGCGGAGCGAAAACTTGGTAAGGTGGAAAAAGCGAGAACTCGGTAGAACGAGGAGGCGAGCGCACGCGCGTGGACCATTGCACCGAGCGCGAGAATCGACCTGCGCAGACGCAGGTGCTACAGGCTGTAGTCGTGATTCCCGGTTTCGGTTTCGAGGAACGCGGTCAACAGGTCGATGGTCGCTTCCACGTCGGCGTGGTGGACGCTCTCGGTGACGGTGTGGAGATAGCGCGTCGGAATCGAAATCGCGCCGACGGGCTTGGCACCGTGGGTGTTCTGGAAGCCCGAGGTGTCGGTGGCCCCGGAGGGAAGCACCTCCAACTGGTAGTCCACATCTCGGTCCTCGGCCACCGAGCGCATCCGGCGGTGGACCTTCGGCGTCGTGACGACGCTGGAGTCTTTGAGCTTTATCGCCGCGCCGTCGCCGAGTTCCGTGACGTACTCGCTCTCCTTCTCGACGGCCGGGATGTCGTTGGCGACGGTCACGTCAAGCGCGACGGCGAGGTCGGGGTCGAGGTCCGCACCGAGCGCGGGCGCGCCGCGAACCCCCAGTTCCTCTTGGACCGTCGCGCAGAAGTGAATCGTCACGTCCGGGTCCTCGATTCGCTTCGCGGCTTCGAGCATGGCGAACAGACAGACCCGGTCGTCAAGCGCCTTGCCGGTCACGTTCTCGCCGATTCGCTCGGTGGTCTGTTCCATACTGACGAGGTCGCCGACCGAAACGCGCTCTTGTACCTCCTCGGCGGGCAGTCCGAGGTCGATTGTCACGTCCGAGACGGAGAACTCCTCGTCGTCGTCCTTGACGTGAGTCGGGACGGACCCGATGACCCCGGTCAAGTCCTCCCCGTCGGTGTGGACCGTCACGCGCTGGGCGCGCAGTACGTCGGGGTCCCACCCGCCGAGCGTATCGACTCGGAGGAACCCGTCGTCGGTGACGTGCTTGACCATGAAGCCGATTTCGTCCATGTGGGCCGCGATAGCGACCGAGTAGTCGCTCTCACCCTCGACGGTGGCGACGACGTTACCCATCGCGTCGGTGTGAACCGAGTCGGCCACGCCCTCGAACTCCCGGCGCACGAGGCCGCGAATTCGGTCCTCGTAGCCGGGAACGCCGCTGGTCTCGGTCAGTTCGCCCAGGAGGTCGAAGTCGAAGTCGAAGTCCATACCGGTTACTGCTCGCTCGATAGAGTTAAACGCCGCTATCGCTCTGCTGGCGGCGGTACCCATCGCGTGACTCCGCGTGTGGTCGCGCGTACCGACTCGCCAACGACCCCTTCGCAGTCGCTCGTTGTTCCCGGCGACTGCGAAGTCGATGCATAACAAAGGCCAGCGCGACGCAAGCAGACGGCGGAGCGACGCGACCGACGCGGTCCCGCCGAGGTCGGCGGGGTCGCTCGCTCGAACGAACGCCTCCGGACTCAAACGATGTACGAAGGAAACACGGTCGGCGTCGTCGTACCGGCCTACAACGAACAGGGATTTGTCGCCGATGTCATCGACGCCATCCCCGACTACGTGGACCGCATCTACGCCGTGGACGACCGCTCGACCGACGATACGTGGCGGGAGATACGCGAGTGCGCCAAGCGCGCGAACGGGGACGCGGACGCTTCGTCCGTCGAGCAGACCATCGCCGACGGCGGCGTCGGCGTCTCGCGTCGGGTCGTCCCGATTCGCCACGAGGAGAACTGCGGCGTCGGCGGCGCAATCAAGACGGGCTATCGGCGCGCCCGCGACGACGAGATGGACGTGACCGCCGTCGTCGCTGGCGACGGCCAGATGGACCCCGACCTGCTTGACAGGCTGTTAGACCCCATCGTGAACGACGGGGCCGACTACGCCAAGGGGACCCGACTCGTCGATTCGGAGTACCGCGACGGGATGCCGCCGTTCCGACTGTTCGGCAACCAACTGCTCACGCTCCTGACGCAGGTCGCCAGCGGCTACTGGCGGACGACCGACCCGCAGAACGGTTACACCGCCATCTCGCTGCGCGCGCTCGACCAACTGGACATCGACGGACTCTACGAGGACTACGGCTTCGCAAACGAACTGCTGGTCCGCCTCAACTGTCACGGGATGGCGGTCGCCGACGTGGCGATTCCGGCCATCTACGGCGACGAGGAGAGCACCATTCGGTATCGCACCTTCGTTCCCAAGCTATCGTGGCTCCTGTTGGCGAATTTCTGCCGTCGGCTTCGGGTCCAGTTCACCGAGTCGGGCGCGCGGACGCCCGCGGTCGGGTACGCGCTCGGCGCGTTCGGACTCGTCGCCGCCGTCGTCGCGGGGCTGCTCGACAGACTCGACCTGACCGCAGGACTCGTCATTAGCGGCTATCTGGCGCTCGGTCTCGGCATCCACCGGGACCGCGTCCACAACGACGGCTTGGAGATGCGCGTGACGAACGAGAGCGACGAGACGTAGCGACGTTTTCCGTTTCGGACCGGCGCGCCCGGTCAGACCGTCGCTTCGCCGACCATCCGCTCGTAGGTCCGCTTGGTCGGGAGCGACCTGAGCGCCGTCGAATCGGTCGCCACCGACACCACGAGGTCGGTCAGGTTCACCTTGTCAGCGAGGAACGCCTCGCGCTTTTGCGCCCACTCGTCGGCGACGCCCTCGTCGGCGAGCAGTCGAGTCGCCGTCTCCGAAACCGCGTCGAACGCTCGGAGGTTGTAGATGAGTCCTTCGCGTTCGAGTGCCGCGAAGTTGCCCATGTCGTCCTCGCCGACGAAGGAGTTCGAGCGAATCGCGGGCGTTCCCAAGAGCGCGGCCTCCGTAACCATCGTCTGGGTGTCCGCGACCAGCAGGGAGGCCTCGGCCAGCGCGTCGTGGAGCAGGGCGGGGTGCAGGTCGAAGGGCCGGGCCGGAACGTCCGAGAACTCCATCGACCCGCCCTCGTCGGAGACGAAGACGGTGGCCCGCTCGGCCAGCGTCTCGACCAGTCTCCGGCGCTTCTCGGGTGTGAACCCGTCATGGCCCACGTCGTGGTGGGACCCGAAGGCGTTGAGGCGGACGATGGCGAACGCCCCGTCCGGCCCGACGCCCAACCGCTTGCGGATGTCTCCCTGCGGTTCGTACTCCTCGGGGTGGAGATAGGCACACTCCTTGAACCCCCGGAAGACGTGGTGTTTCGCGCCGAGGTCCTTGTCGAAGGTGTGTGGTGTGAGGTAAGCCTCCGCGAAGGGCCGCGAGATGGCGTGGTCGAGGTGGGTGTTCTCCGAGTCGGTGACGAGGACGACCGGGGTGTCCGTGACTGCGCCAGCGTGGGCGGCGTAGGCTCCGACGCCGAATATCTTGTCCGGGTCGTAGCGCCGCGCCTCCCGGACGATGGTGAGGTAGTGGCGCGGAAGCTGTCGGGCCAGCGAATATTTGCTCGTCGCTAGTTCTCCGTAGACGACGTGGGGCAGGTCGTAGTAGTCGAGCAAATCGAGCGTACACCCGTAGTCGCGCGCCAGCAACAGCGTCTCGTGGCCCCGCTCGTTCAACTCCGCGACGGCGTTGCGATAGAGGTGGACGTGCGCGGGCGTGTTTGCGAAGAAGAGGTAGTTCATGTCCCGAGTGGCGTTCGCTCGCGCGCAGGGTTTGTTCTACGCCGCGTGGGACCGAATCAGTCGCCGACAACCGCCTCGCCGACGGAGCGTACGAGCGGTCTGACACGCTGGTAATCGCCCCTTACTGGACAACCGCGAGAAAAAGAACGCCGAACAACGGAGCTATCGAATCGAAAGCGAGTCAGGAACCGTCCTCGACGCGGACGTTCGCGGGACCGTCGAGGCTGAACGCCGTGATTTCGCCGGAGAAGCGGTAGCCGTCCTTGCCGCCGACGATTCGGCCCGAGATGGTGCCGTCCGAGACGGTGTCGTAGTCGTTGACCGACCCGAGCGCGGCGCTCTTGCGCGCCTCGCCGCTGACCTCGAAGGTGTAACTACTGGCGCGGCGCGGCCGGTTGCTCCCGTCGATGACCAGCTTGTTCGGCAGGACGAGGTCCGAGACGTTGACCTCCTCGCCCTCCCACCGGAGCGTCCACTGGCTCTCGTCGAGATTCATCGAAACCACGTCGCCGTCCACGAGGAACGAGTCGCCGTAGCCGTTGCCCGCGACGCCGGAGACGGTCACCGTGCCGTCGCCGTTGTCGGTCACGCTGTCGTTGTCCTCGGCCTTCACGTCGCCCGCGGAGGTGCGCTTTGCGACGCCGCCCTCGACGGTGAACTCGTAGGAGACGCTCGACGTGTTCGGTCCCGCGACGAGTTCGAGGAGCGCGCCCTCGCTGTCGGACTGCTCGGTGTCGCTGGTCGTGGTGTTCGACCCTGACCCGCCGCTGGCGCTCGACGTGCCGCTGGCGGCCTCGTCGGGCGTCATGGGGACGCCGTCGGGGACGCGACCCGTGTTCGCGTCCGACCCCCAGCGTGTGTTCTTCGAGATAATCTGGGGATCGCCCGCTCTGCCGTCCTGTTCGACTCGCGCGGGCGAACTGCCGATGTCCGAGTCCGTCACTTCCACCGGACCCCACCACGCCCAGACGCCACGGGGTTGCTTTGCGCCCGGCGACGAACAGCCGACGTCACAGCCGCGCGTGCTTCCGCCTTCGACCACGCAGTTCTCGACGTAGCAGGTCCGGCCGTCGATGGACCCGACGCGGATGTTGGAGATGTTGTTGCTGTTGAAGTAGCTGTCGTAGACGTTCACGACGCCGCCGTGGCTTCCGGCGTAGTCGTAGCCGGGGTCGGTGCCGTAGAGACCGTTGTCGATGAAATGCTGGATGTTGACCCTGCGGAAATTCAGCGTGCCGTAGTGGTCCGGACCGTTGACCCAGATAGCACCCTTACCAGAGCCTTCGGTCTGGCCGTCGCCCATGTAGAGGTTCTCGACCGTGGCGGTGCCACCCTTCGAGACCGAGGGCGTGAACAGGTAGTGGCCGCCGGGGTGGTTGCCCTTGAACGCAACGTTTCGGACCGTCCACCCGTCGCCGCTGGCGGTTATCTTCGCCGACGCGCCGTCGGCGGTCATGTCGATGAGGAGGTTCTCCAGCGTCTGGCCGCTCCCGACGCTGAACGTTCGGGTGTTGCCAGCCGAAACCGTGACCGTCCGGTAGTCCGCCGCATTTGCGTCGCTCGATAGTGCGCCGACGCCGAAAGCGCCAGCGAGACCTGCGCCCGCCGCTCCGAGGAAGGAGCGCCGATTGACCGCTCGTTCACCGCGTTCGCGTGCCGTCTTGTCGCGTGCCATAGCATCTTCAAAGCAAGGTTACTATATTACAAGCCTTACGGTTTCTCTTCAATATTAGATTACTAATTTATATGTCCGATATCGGTGGAGTACGGTCAGGTAAGTTATCGGCGTGTGATATTTCACCCCGAACCGGACGATTGCGCCGAAAATGCCACGAGCGGCAGTCTCAGCCGTTACAATGGAAGCGTAACCGGGTGCGCAGTTGAGTAATGCCGGGTTTCGGCGACGAACGTCCCCGAATTCTGAGGCGACTGGACGACGAAACCGTCTCCGAGTGGAGGCAACGAGCGTTGCGGCGGAGTTCGAGCCAACCGCGAACGGCGGCCGCAAGAAACACTCAACTAGTTCTTCGTTGTTCCGGAAACCTTTTGCCCCGAACAACACATATCATCGGACATGGCAGACGAAGAAATCGAAGCCGAACTCCGCGAACAGTTCACCGACGCATTCGAGGGCGCAGACTTCCCGGTCAGCAACCCGATGGACCTCGTGCCCGCGCTGCCGAACGGACCCGGCACGCGCTTCGAGGCCGGTGACGTTAGCCTCACCGCGATGGAGCTGTCCACGAAGATGTCCGACGCGCAGGACTTCCCGTACGACGAGGTGGACACCCTCGTGGACGACCTCCTCGAAGGGCTGAAACAGAAGGATATGCTGTAGCTACTCGTCTTCTTCTTCCTCGTCGTCTTCGGGAAGCGCGACTAGTAGCACTTCCCAGACGTCGTATTCTTCGTTGAACTGACTGTCGAGAACGCGGTCTTTCTCCCCGATGGGAATCGGCTGTTGGGGATGAGACACTTCCAGCCACGTCACGGTCGGTTCCGTGATGTCCATCTCCGCGATGTCGTCGGGACCCGCGGCGGTCTCGACTGATTCGTTCACGCTACGCTCCCCCGGACCTGTCGGTGTACCTTGACGTTCCATCCGAATCTCCCCGTCGTCTTGTACCACATCGTTTCATAAAACTGTGCCGGGCATTCGCTCGCCGGTCCGGAAGCCACAAGTCACGACCGTTCCAACCTCCGCTGATGAGACAGTCGCACGTCCGACTGCCCGTACGCGCGGCGTTCGCGCTCGTCGCAGGAACTCTCTTCGCCGGGACCGCGCTCGCCCACGGTGGGGGTCTCCGGGCGGCCTCCGGCGACCTCTCGGTGCCGACGTGGCTGTTCTTGCTGACCGGCGGCGGCGTCGTCGGCGCGTCGTTCCTGCTCGCCAGTTTCGTCACCGACCGGGCGTTCATCCGCGCGGTTCACGGCTGGCGGCGAGTCGCTGACGCGCCACTCGACGCCGCGATGGCGCTGACGCGGGTCCTCTCGGTCGCGGCACTGTTCGGCATCGTCGCAATCGGACTCTTCGGCCCGGAACGGATGTTCCGGAACGCCGCGATTCTGTTGGTCTGGGTCGGCTGGTGGGCGGGCTACGTCGCCACGATTTACCTCGTCGGGAACAGTTGGCCCGCGCTGAATCCGTGGCGGGCCGTCGCCGAGTGGGTGCCGACGCTCGACCGCGAGTACCCCGAGCGACTGGGCGCGTGGCCGAGCGTTGTCGGTCTCCTCGCGGTCGTCTGGCTGGAAGTCGTCAGTCCGCTGGCCGACGACCCGCGACTGCTGACGTGGGTCATCGTCGGCTATTCCGTCGTCACGCTGACTGGCGCGCTCGTCTTCGGCCCGGACGCGTGGTTCGGCAAAGCCGACCCCGTCGCGCGACTCTGCCGGTACTACGGGCAGGTCGCGCCGATTCAGCGCGCCGAGGGCGGCGGTCTCGAACTCCGACCGCCGGGCGCGGCGCTGACCGACCCGCTCCCCGACGACGGCCGCGACGGGGTGGCCTTCGTCGTGGCGATTCTGTGGGTCACGACCTACGACGGGTTCGTCGGCACGCCGCTCTGGGGCGACATCGCGCGCGGCGCGGTCGGTCTCGGCGTCCCTGCTGTCGTCCTCTACCCGACCGCGCTCCTCGCGGGCTACGCACTCTTTCTGGGAGTCTACTGGCTCGCGTCCGGATTTTCGCGCCGGACCGCCGAGACCTACCTGAAGCCCGACGCCATCGCCCGCCGGTTCGCGCCCTCGCTGTTGCCCATCGCGGCGGGGTACCACCTCGCGCACTTCCTCGGTCTCTCGCTGTCGCTGTCGCCCGCGCTGGTCTCGGCGCTGTCGAATCCGCTCCAGCCGCCGATCAACCCCTCCGTAATCGTCCTGCCGGACTGGTTCGGCATGCTCGCGGTGGCGTTCGTCCTGCTCGGACACCTGCTGGCGGTCTGGGTCGCACACGCGAGCGCGTACGAGGTGTTCCCCGGCCGGTTGCAGGCGATTCAGAGCCAGTACCCCTTCGTCGTCGTGATGGTCCTCTATACGATGTCGAGCCTCTGGATAGTCTCCGCACCGAGCGCCGCACCGCCGTTCGTCTGAAACGCGCGACGAACGTCACACCGAAACTGATCCCCGAAATCCACCCCCGAACCCAATCATGACCGACCGACCGACGCTGACCGACGACACCGAGGTGCCGCCGGGCGAATCGCCAGTCAACTGTCCCCACTGCGGTCGCCCACTGGAGAGCGAGCGACTGCTCGTGCTCCACGAGGGCATCGATCACTGGGAACGCCTCGACGACGAGCGCCGCGAGGAGTTCCACGAGACCTATCGACGCGAGAACGACGACCTGCGGACGTTCCGACTCAAGATGCTCGGGGTGTTGGTCGTGGTGTACTTCGCGTTCCTGTTCGTCTACTCGGTCCAGATGAACGACCCCTACAGCGTGATTTCGCTGGCCTTCGTCTGAGCGCCCCGACTCCCGCGGCGGCCGGGAGACGCCGCCCGCGAATACTTTCGGGTCGCGCCTCAACACCACGCAACTCCGGAGCGGTGCCCTTTAGTCGCTACCCGCCCGACCGGTAGGTATGGACGAGCAACCCGGACTGAGCGACGAGTACCGCAAGGCGAGTCCGTGGCCGGTGTTCGTCGCCTTCGGTCTCGCCATCTTCGAGGTCGGCATCGTCTGGCCACTCTTCCCCGTCGCGGTCGGCGGTCTCCTGCTGTTCGTCGGGAGCATCGTCGGCATCCTGCGCGAGTCGGGATACATCGCCGACCCGTGGAAGGGACTGGTCACGGCGTCGGTGCTGTGTCTCGCCGTCGGCAGCGTCATCACCTACTTCACGAGCGGATCGGTCCACCTCCGCGGCGTCGCCATCGTCGTCGGCGGAGTCATCTTCCTCTTCGGCGGCGTCTTCGGGTCGGTCTGGCAACCGAAGGCGGCCTGAGAAGCGACGGACTGACTCGGCGCGCGCGACGGCGCGACCGTACGCCCCCGCGCGGCCGACCCGAATCGGCAACCTATTTGGGACCCCCGTTGCTACCACCGTGTATGGCAACCCCCATCTTCGAACGGGAGACCTGGCTCGACATCTCGGTCAACATCATCCCGCTCTTCATCATCGGCTTCTTCGTCGTGTTGTTCACCGTCAACTCGCCGTGGAAAATCGAGGGGCTGACATCCGTCCTCGGGTTCGCCCTGCTTGTCGTCCCCTTCCTCCTGCTGGCGTACCTGACCTACATCGCGGCCGCCCTCATCGAGTCTGCCGAGTCGGAGTGACGCCACCGCCGTTCTCCCGTCCCGTTCCCCGAAGCAAACGGTCGGTACGGTAGCGTCGGTTTTCATTTCGCCTTCGTTTCGATTCGGTAACGCTTACTTCTGGGTCGCCGTGAGTCCGACGACAATCGTGGCGGAGTAGCGACAGTTAATGGATTTCTCCGCGAAAAGTTTGCAATCGGTTGGCACGAAACCCCCCGACGCCGCGGCGGCGTATCCTAACCTTTCTTTACCTTGTAGTCCTGACGAAGCCGTATGGTAGAAGCCGGGCAAATCGCACTCACCGTCGTCATGGGGCTCCTCCTGTTTGGAGTCGCCACGTTCCTCACGCGGTTGGAGGACTGGCGCTCCTACACGCCCCTTGCGGGCGGCGGGTACGTCGGCGAACAGACTGGGCAGGCACACAGCGAGAAGCCTGCCGGAATCGTGCGTTGGCTAACGACGGTTGACCACAAGGACATCGGTATCCTCTACGGACTGTACGGACTCATCGCGTTCACGTGGGGCGGCATCGCCGTCCTGCTGATGCGCGCAGAACTGACGACGGCCGCCGAGAACTTCATCGGGGCGAACTTCTACAACGCCCTGCTGACGACTCACGGCATCACGATGCTGTTCCTGTTCGGGACGCCCATCATCGCGGCGTTCGGGAACTACTTCGTGCCCCTGCTCATCGGCGCGGACGACATGGCGTTCCCGCGAATCAACGCCATCGCGTTCTGGTTGCTCCCGCCCGCGGCCCTGCTCATCTGGGCGGGCTTCCCGCTGGCGTCGTTGACCGAGACCATCGACCCGGCCCAGACCTCGTGGACGATGTACACGCCGCTGTCGGTCGAGCAGACGAACCCCGGCGTGGACCTGATGCTTCTCGGACTGCATCTCTCAGGGGTTTCGGCGACGATGGGGGCGATAAACTTCATCGCAACCATCTTCAGCGAGCGCGGTGAGGAAGTCGGGTGGGAGAACCTCGACATCTTCTCGTGGACGATGGTCACCCAGTCGGGCATCATCCTCTTCTCGTTCCCGCTGCTCGGGAGCGCGCTCGTGATGCTCCTGTTGGACCGCAACTTCGCCACCACGTTCTTCGCGGCGGAAGGCGGTGGTCCCATCCTCTGGCAACACCTGTTCTGGTTCTTCGGCCACCCCGAAGTGTACATCCTCGTGTTGCCGCCGATGGGGCTGGTCAGTCTCATCCTGCCGCGGTTCTCGGGCCGGAAGCTGTTCGGGTTCAAGTTCGTCGTCTACTCGACGCTGGCCATCGGTGTCCTTTCGTTCGGCGTCTGGGCACACCACATGTTCAGCACGGGTATCGACCCGCGCATCCGGGCGAGTTTCATGGCGGTGTCACTCGCAATCGCGGTGCCGAGCGCGGTCAAGGTGTTCAACTGGATTACGACGATGTGGAACGGGAAAATCCGCCTCGTGGCACCGATGCTGTTCTGCATCGGCTTCGTCCAGAACTTCATCATCGGCGGCGTCACCGGCGTCTTCCTCGCGTCGATTCCGGTTGACCTCGTGCTTCACGACACCTACTACGTCGTCGGGCACTTCCACTTCATCGTGATGGGCGCTATCGCAGCTGCCGGGTTCGCGGGCATCTACTACTGGTTCCCGCTCTACACCGGCCGGATGTACCAGCGCACCCTCGCCAAGTGGCACTTCTGGCTGACGATGATCGGCAGTAACGTGACGTTCATCGCCATGCTCCTGCTGGGCTACGGCGGGATGCCCCGGCGCTACGCGACTTACCTCCCGCAGTTCACCAACATGCACATCGCCGCCACGGTCGGGGCGTTCATCATGGGCTTCGGACAACTCATCTTCGTCTACAACCTGCTGACTTCGTGGCTCGAAGGCCCCCGCGTCGAGAGCGGCGACCCGTGGGACCTCGAAGAGTACGGCATGAAGTCCAAGGAGTGGGCGTGGTTCGAGCGCAAGCGTGAGACGGCACTCACCGACGGCGGCGAAGAGGTCGCCACCGACGGCGGAGAGCCGACCGACGACGAATAGCGACGACCGTTTTTCCGATTTTTCTCTATCGAACAGCCACGCCACCGTCGAAAAGAGAGCGTTTTCGACCTCGCCCGCGCGCCTACCGCCGGAGCTCGTCTACGTAGTCGGCGACGTACTCTCGGAGCGGGCGGAGGTCTTGGCCCTGCACGTCTGACAAGTCGTCTGTCACGCGGTCGGCGAAACCGAAGCGCGCGGTGGTGTAGATGCCGACCATCACCGCGACGTAGGGCCAGTCGAACCCGCGGCGGCGCATGTGCTACGCGAACTAGGGAATCGAGGGGTCAGCGTACGCTACTGGCCGGTCCAACATCGCGCTGAACACTCCGGCGACCTGTCGGTGGGTGAGTGCGGCGGGACCGGTCCGGTCGTAGGCGCAGTCGCGGTGGCCCGGTTCGGTCAGCGCGACCGCCAGCGCATTGCCCCACGTCTCCGGTCGCTCGAAGTCGAACTCCGCGAGTTCGACTTCGTCCGCGAACCGGTCCGCTGCCCTACAGGGTCGCGGACGCCCGCTCGGACCGTCTCGTCGCGGTCCGCGTGCGCACTCACGACGTGAGACCCGACGGTACCGGTCGTGCCGGTAACGAGGACTTCATCGTTCTCGGAGTCACGTCACCGCGAGCACGAGGCCCATCGCAAACATGAGAAAAGCGATTCCCCCGAGGATGTAGCCCAGCATGTCTTTTTCGGTCATACCAGACGTTGGGGCGTCCGGATGAAAAGGCTAATCCTTCCCGCGGTCGGACCTTCGCTCGTGAGTGAGACGTTCCGCGGACGGTCGTTCGTCGTCGGGTTCTACTTCCTCATCGTCGCCATCACGGGCGCGGTCGGCGCGGTGTTGGGTGCGGTCGGTCCCGACGACCTCTCGACCGTGAAACTCCTCTTTCTGGTCGAGTTGGAACCGACGCCGCTCGGTCTCGCGGTCTACGGCGTCGTGACGGTCGGATTGGCGCTCGGAGTCCTGTTGGGACTGGTCGTCCTCGTCTCGGAAGTGGCCGACGCCGAGAAGCCACAAAACGATTCCTGACGCGGGTCGTTGGCCTTCTCACCAACGTTTCCAGGTGCGTCGGCTCTCGGAGCGACGACTACGGCAAGAATAGGAACACCGCGTAGGCGACGACCAGCAGGACCGTCGCGTGCTTCGCGCCGTTCCGGACGCTCCCCTCGCCCATCTGTCCGGCGACCAGCCCCGAGCAGACCGCCTGCACGAGCGACGTGTGGAAGAACAGCAGGGTGTAGGCCTCGACATCGACGCCCGCGATGCCCCCGATGGGACTGTTGCTCGCCGCGCTCCCCGGCGCGGGCGCGGCGGCGTCGGTCGGCAGGTTCGGGATGAGGATGCTGTTCAGCGCCCCGACGATGACGAGGAAGACGATGAACGAGAGGTAGATGATGATAATGTACGTCAGCATCTCTTGGCGGCGCTTGCGCTTGAGTCGCCGGGTGTCTTGGGCGTCGTCGGCCGCGATGCGCAGGACGCGCGCGATGTCGCCGCTGGCGTGCATCGCGTTGGCGATGAGCGTGACCGTCCGGGTGATGGTCGGCGTGTCGAGGCGGTCCTCCAGTCGGTAGAGCGCGGTCTCGGCGTCCACGCCCCACTCGATGTCGGTCCAGAGGCGCTTGGCCTCCGCGTCGAGCGCGCCGAGGTCGCTCGTGGCGACGCGCTCGAAGCTCTCGACGACCGACATTCCCGCCTCGTTGACGCTGGCGAGGCGGTCGAGGAAGTCCGGGACCGCGGCCTCGATTGCGGCGATGCGCCGCCGGTGGAGTTCCTGAACGACGGCGAAGGTGCCGACGGCGAACAGCGCGGCCTGCACCGCGAAGTCGTCGAACACTCGGAGCGTGAGCGTTCCGTTCGCCAGATGCGGCCACGACCGGAGCAGAATCGAGAGCAGGCCGAGCGGTATGGTGACGTAGAGGACGACGACGGGGTTCTCGCGCAGGGTCCGAGTCGGGTCCGAGAGCGCCCGCCGAAGCCAATCCACGTTCTCCGCGGCGTCGAGGCGCTCGAAGTTCGAGACGGCCGAGTCCTCAGTGGTCGCGCCAGCGTCGGCAGTCGCAGTTCCGCCGCCGTCCGAGAGCGCGGGCGTCGCGTCTTCGTCCGGGCGATCGACGCCCGTGCGCTCGGCCGTGGGCGCGTCCGTTCGCCGGACGCCCGCGAGCGCCGCGGCCGCGAGATTCACGTCCCGGTCCTCACGACTCGCCCGGAGCGATTCGGTGATGCTGTCGAGGTAAATGACGAACCCGACGTTCGCCAGCGGGATGGCGAAGTACGCAAGCATCCGGAGGACCGGCAGAGTGTCGCCCAGCGCCATCAGCCCCATGATGACGAGGATGGTGATAAACAGCAGCGGCGCGACGACGAACACCGAGACGTACCCCTCCGCGAGCGTGGCGAGCAGTTCGAGAAACGACTCCTGTTGGGCCTCGGCGTCCTCCTGATAGCGCCGGTACTGGGTGTCGAGATACGACGAAATGCTCTGGCCGCTCTGGAGGACGCTGGCGAGGTTGTCCGCGAACTCGCCGAACTTCTCGCTGGGCGTGCGGTCGGCGAGGCGTTCGATGGCCGAGAGCATGTCCAACCCCGCGTAGTCCATCGCCTTGACCGCGACCGCTATCTCCTCGGCGGCGTCGCCGAACACCTCCTGATTGCCCGCCAGTGTGCGCAGAATCTCGGGGAATGCCATCCCGGACCGCGAGAGCGCGTAGATGAACGCCACCGTCCGAGCGAGGCTTTCGTCGATTTTGCGCTCGCGGGCGTTCGCCCGGTAGGAGACGTTCTCCCACCGGAGCCAGTAGGTCACGACGCCCGAGAACACCCCGAGCGTCGCGCTACTCGCCAACAGGAGCGCGAACAACTGCCCCGCCGAGAGGTTCGGAAAGACGAGCAGGCCCGCGAGGAAGTGTAGTTGCGTGGGTAACGTCTCGCGCATCGTTTCGGGCGAGATGCGCAAAATCGCCAGCGCGCCCGCGACGACGTAGACGCCAGCGATGCTCCCGACAACCCCGGCGTATCCGGCGTACAGCAGGGTCTTGGCCGCGAACATCCGGTAGGTTTCGCTGGCGTGGACCGACTGGAGGAGCGTCCGGCGTTGCATCTGTCGCCTGCCGCGCTCGGCGACCCAGTCGCCGAACCCCGTGAGCGCGAGGAAGACGACGAGTCGGTTCGCCCGGCGCGAGACCGGCGCGAGCGCCACCGGGAGCGCGAACAGCGCGACCAGTACGAGCGGCAGAAACCCCCACATCAGTCGAACCCGGTCGTGACCTCGGCGTCCAACTCGATGGTGTCCAACACGCGGTCGGGATGGGAGTAATACTCGTTTATCATCGCGGTGAACCGCCGGTAGTCCGAGACGCCCTGCTCGCGGAGATACTGGAGGACGCGCTCGCGGTCACGGAGTTCTTCGAGCAGTTCGCTACGGGACCACCCTCGCTCGTCCTGAATCTCGTCCAAAATGTTGCTGTCGCTCTGGCGGAAGGTGTCCGCGTTGGCGTTCCACGAGAACGTCGTCGAGTAGTCCAAGTCGCCGGTCCGCTGGTCGATGCCCTCGATTTCGGCCAGCACGCGGTTCCGCCGGACGCGCTCGTCGCCGACGTAGGTCAGCGTCTGGACCGACAGGATGTCGAGGCTCTGAATCATCGCCCGCGGGACGTTGATGGGTTCGTTTTCGAGGCGGTTGATGACCGTCTGGACCGAGTCGGCGTGCATCGTCGAGTAGGTGGTGTGACCCGTGTTCATCGCCTGAAAGAGCGTCATCGCCTCCTCGCCGCGGACCTCGCCGACGACGATGTACTCGGGGCGGTGGCGAAGCGCGGACCGAAGCAGGTCGTACATCGTGATGTCGGCGCTCTCGCCCCGGCGCTCACGCGTGACCGACGACAGCCAGTTGTCGTGATACAGCGCCAACTCGCGGGTGTCCTCGATGGTCAGCACCTTCGAGCGCGGCGGGACGAACATCGAGATGGCGTTCATCGAGGTGGTCTTGCCCGACGCCGTCCCTCCGGCGAAGATGAGCGACTTGTTCGACTCGATGGCCAGCCAGAGATACGCCATCTGGTCGAGGCTAAACGTGCCGTACTCCACGAGGTCGATGGGCGTGAACGGTTCGTCGGCGTACTTCCGAATCGTGAACGCCGACCCGCGGGGCGTGACCTCCTCGCCGAGGGCGAGTTCGGCCCGCGAGCCGTCGGGCAGGGTCGTCTCGACCACGGGGTCGCCGATGCTGACGTGGCGGCCCGACTGCTGGGCGAGTCGGACCACGAGATTGTCTAACTCCTCTTGGCCGTAGACGACGTTCGTCTCGATGTCGGTGTACTCGTCGTGGTAGACGAACAGCGGCAAGTCGTAACCGTCACAGGAGATGTCCTCGATGTGGGGGTCCGACAGCAGGGGGTCCAACTTGTCGAACCCGCGAAACGAGCGAAAGAGGTAGTAGAACAGCCGGTAGAAGCTCGCCGTGTCCACTTCGACGCCGTACATCGAGAGGAGTTCCCGGAGTTCGTCTTTTAGGACGCTCTCGGCGGTGGCCGGGTCGTCGGCGTCCTCGCGGGGTTCCCGGCGGTGGACCAGCGAGTCGCGGATGTCCGAGAGCAGGCGGTCGAGCAGTTCGGTTTCGAGGTCGTCCAGTTCGGGTTCCACGACCTGATACAGATACTCGTTTTCCACCTCGTCGTAGTTGATGGAGACGAACGCGAAGGGGGCGTCCACCCAGTATCGGTCCACCTCCTCGTAGCCCGACAGCCCCGAGAACGTCACCAGCGGCCCGTGTTCGCCGGGGTCGTACTCCTCGGCGTCAACGGTGGTCCCTCGGAGGACTTCCGCGGTCCGCCGGAGCGTCCGCTGGAACTCCTGAATGCGAATCCGCACGTCGTTGGTCCACTCGGAGAGGGGCGACTGAGACATGATGGGTCGAAAACCGCGGGCAGCGACGACAGTCGTGTGGCCCGCGGACGGTTTACGCGCCACATCACAGCGGTGGTACTTAAATCACGGGTTGCGCTACGGATAGGGCGCGATTGGCCGACAGGTGAGGCCTGCTGACGACTCGCTCCAGAAAATCACCGAGTTGACACTCCTGCGTCCCGGTAGCTTTTACTCCCCGGCTTTCGGTGTCTCGCGCATGGTATGGGTTCGGTCCGAGTACGCGGGCGAGTTGGCCGTGGTCGCGGCGTGGCTCTCGGCGCTCCTCCCGTGGAACGTCACCTACTCGACGCTCTCGGGCGTCGGTAGTGTCCTGTTCGTCCGCTTTCCGTTCTTTCAGCTTCGGTACGTCTCGGGCATCTCCATTTCGGAGGGTCTCGCGGTCCGGACGCCGCTGAGCGCGCTCGCGCTTCAGGAGGGCCAGTCGATAGCGGCCGCGTATCAGGCGTGGACGGTCGGCGCGGCGGTCGTCGCCGCCGCCGTGGCGCTGAGCGTCCTGCTTTATCGGTTCGAGGAGCGCGTCGAGGCGACCATCGACCCGGTGCGAGCGATGGGTGGCCTGCTCGTGCTCGCGGGCGTCGTCCTCTCGGTTGCGACGTGGTTGCTCTGGACTCGCGGGTTCCCCGGACTGCCGATTCCGGTCGGTGTCGTCTTCCTCTATCTGTTCGGCGCGACCTTGCTCGTCGCCCGTCGGGAGTGACCCCAAGGGGTCTACTCGGCCTTGCCGCCGCCGTACACCGCGAAGTTGTAATACTGCCAGATGGACGTAACCGACTCGAAGCCAGAGTTCCTGAGCCAGACCAACTGGTCGGTCAGCGTCGAGGGGTCGTCGTAGTCGTCGCTGGCCTCCCACTCGTCCATGAACGCCGACTCGTCCCATCCCTTCGAGCGGACCCAGTTCTCTATCATGTCCTCCGAGAGCGTTTCGAGGTGGGGCGCGTCGAACCGAACCACGTCGCCGTTGATGAACCATCCGCCGGGCGCGAGCGATTCGTAGATGGCGTCAAAGAGGTCCTGCTTCCCGGTCTCGTCGAGGTGGTGAATCGCCAGCGAGGAGACCACGAGGTCGTACTCACCGTCCGCGTTCGGGTAGTCGTCGGGGAACGCGCCCGACCGGAGGGTCGCGCGGTCGCCGAACGTCTCCAGTTTCCGCTCGGCCTCGTCGAGCATCTGGTCGCTGTGGTCAACCGCCAGCACCTCGCTGTCGGGGAACCGAGTCAGGAGTTTGGTCGTGAGTTCGCCGGTCCCCGCGCCGAGTTCGAGGACGTTCACGGGGTCGCTTCGGTCGTGTGGCGGTGCGTTGAGGATGGTGTCGTGGAGTTCGTCGTACCGCGGCACGATGGCCTCGATACCGGGGTCGTAGACGCTCGCGTCCGCGAACACCTCTCCGGGCTTTTTCATGCACCTTCGTAATCACCCCACGCACCTATGCTTTGAACGGAGTCATAGCGCCGCCGGGCGATTATTTCTGGGGCGCATGCCCCGGCAGTCGTCGCCCGTATCTGTGACGAGGCGTCAACGCGGGCGACGAGGCGATTCGGGCGCGGTCCAGCAGGCGGGTCGCGCTCCCGGCGAATTTTTGGCGGTGGCGCACCGAGAACGAGACGTGAAGGAGTACGAGCGCAAGCAAC
Organism: Halorussus pelagicus; assembly: GCF_004087835.1. Classification (NCBI taxonomy): domain Archaea; kingdom Methanobacteriati; phylum Methanobacteriota; class Halobacteria; order Halobacteriales; family Haladaptataceae; genus Halorussus; species Halorussus pelagicus. The sequence continues at coordinate 2,335,218 of NZ_CP035119.1, read as the reverse complement.
TGCTCGAACGCGTCGAGCGCGAGGGCGCGACGGTCGGCGCGGACATCCCAGAGACCATCGACGTGCAGGGTGAGGAGATAGACCTCCGGGAGTTCGTCTTCGAAATCAAGCGACGGGAGACGGTTCCCGCGGGCGAGCGCGACCGAGTAGACGAGGCCAAGAAGAACCTCCGGCGCGAGCGTCTTCAGCGCAGGCAACTGCTGGAGGAGGGCGACATCTCCCGCGAGGAGGGCGAGGACCTCGTGGCCGCCGTCGTCGGCATCGACCGGGCGCTCAACGCGCTCGAAAGCCTCGGTCCGACCGACCTCGAACGCGAGAGCCAAGCCAAGGAGGCCGCCGACCAGAAGCGCTGGATGTCGTTTCTCAAGCAAGCGCTCGGGCGCGACGACGCGGGCAGTCGCGGACGATTCTAACCATGTCACGAAACGCCGAAATCGCCGATGTACTCGAAGCGTACGCCGACCTGCTGGCCGCCCAAGGTGTCGATTACAAGCCGAAGGTGTACGAGCGGGCCGCCGAGAGCATCCGGGACTCCCCCGAGAACATTGAGGAACTGGCCGCCGAGGGACCCGAAGCCGTCCAGCGGATTCAGGACGTGGGCGAGTCCATCTCGGAGAAAGTCGTGGAGACCGTCGAGACCGGCACCTTCGAGCAGTTAGAGGAAAAGCGCGCGGAGATGCCGGTCGAGATGGCTGAACTCACGAGCGTCGAGGGCGTCGGCCCGAAGACGGTCGGCGATCTCTACCGGGCACTGGACGTGCGGGACTTGGACGACCTCGAAAACGCGGCCCGCGAGGGCGAGATTCGGGAGGTGTCCGGGTTCGGCGAGAAGACCGAGCAGAACATCTTGGAGGGCATCCAGTTCGCCCGCCAGTCGCAGGGCCGGGAACTGCTCGGCGATGCCCGACCTGTTGGCGAGGCGGCCCTCGACTTCTTCGAGGCGATTCCGGAGGCGGGTCGGTGCGAACTCGCGGGGTCGCTCCGCCGCTGGAAGCCGACCATCGGCGACATCGACGTGCTGGTCGGGAGCGAGGACCGACAGGCGGTCATCGACGCGTTCACCGACTGGACGGAGACCGACGAAGTCATCGAGGCCGGAACGGACAAAGCGAGCGTGCGCTCGGACGGCCAGCGCGTAGATTTGCGCGTCGTGGACCCCGAGGAGTTCGGGAGCGCGCTCCAGTATTTCACCGGGAGCAAGGAACACAACATCCGCCTGCGCAACTACGCCATCGAGCGCGAGTTCAAGATCAACGAGTACGGCGTCTTCGACGTGAGCGAGGTCGAAGACGCAGACGCCGGACAGCGTGTGGGCGAGCGCGTGGCTGGCGAGACCGAGGAAGGGATGTACGAGGCGCTTGGTCTGCCCTACATCGAACCGGAGATGCGCGAGGACCGCGGGGAAATCGACGCCGCGGCCGCCGACGCCCTGCCGGACCTCGTGGAGGTGGACGAAATTCGGGGCGACCTGCATCTCCACACCGAGTGGTCCGACGGCGGATTCACCATCGAGGAGATGGCCGAGGCCGCCGCGGCGTTCGGTCACGACTACATTGCCGTCTCCGACCACGCGACCGGGCCGGGGATGGTCGGCGGCGTCGGACTGGATGACGAGGAGTTACGCGAGCAACTGGCCGAGATTCGAGCCATCGAGGACGACCTCCCCGTCACGGTGTTCGCTGGCGTCGAGACCAACATCGCCGAGGACGGGCAAATCAGCGTCGGCGACGACCTGCTTTCGGACCTCGACTGCGTAGTCGCGTCGCCACACAGCAAACTGGAAGGCGACGGGACCGACCGCCTCGTCGCGGCCATCGAACACCCGAGCGTCGATATCCTTGGTCATCCGAGCGGCCGGATGATACACAAGCGCCCCGGTCTCGAACTGGATATCGACGCGGTGGCCCGCGCCGCCGTGGACCACGACACCGCGCTCGAAATCAACAGCAACCCTCACCGCCTCGACCTCTGGGGAAGCGCGGTCAAGCAGGCCGTCGAGGAGGGCGCGACCATCGCCATTGACACCGACGCCCACTCCCCACCCGAGTACGCGAACGTCCGATACGGCGTCCACACCGCCCGGCGCGGGTGGGCGCAGGCCGACGATATTCTGAACGCGCGGGACGCCGAGGGCGTGCGCGAATTTCTGCACTGACGATGGCTGAAACGCCCCGCGGACCCTCGGAAACGCCGCTTCTGCTCGACGCCATGCTCGGCAAGTTGACGACGTATCTCCGGATGTGCGGCTACGACGCGGCCTACGCGCTCGACAGGGGACGGGAGACCGACGAGAAGCTACTCGAAATTGCGCGCGACGAGAACCGCCTGCTCGTGACGCGCGACGCCGAACTGGCCGAGAGCGCGGGCGGCTTGCTCCTCACGTCGAAGGACGTGACCGACCAGTTGGGGGAACTGGCCGACGCCGGGTTCGCGCTCGAACTCTCGGACCCGAGGCGATGTGCGAACTGTAACGGCGAGTTAGTCGCCGTCGCACAAGCCGACTCGACGCCCGAGTACGCGCCTGACCCCGCGGAGACCGAAACGTTGCGCTGTCCGGACTGCGGGCAACACTTCTGGAAAGGAAGCCACTGGGACGCGGTAAAAGAGACGCTTCGAGGCGTCTAGCTGTTCGGTTCCCACTCCTCGCAGGCGTCCATGTCGCTCATCGTGCGACCGTAGAAACCGCAGTGGGGTTGCATCCCCTCGTTGGTCCGGACGTACTGGAAGTGCTGGCAGTTGCCGCAGTAGGCGTCAGTGGTTCCCTGTTGAGGTTGGGTCGGCGAGTCGGCGTCGTCCAGCGGCGATTGGATATCGTCGCTGGCGGTGCCCCCGTCGCTCGTCGCCACGCCGCGACCGGACGCAGCGAAGTTCGACGCGTCCCGGTCGGCGTGGTTCGTCTGAGTCGGGGTCTCGCCGTCCGGCATGTTCCCCATGAATGCGACGCCGCCGAGACCGGTGTCGGCCGGGTCGGCGGCGACTCGCCCGGAGTCGGTCGGAATCGGTTCGGGGTCGTTGTCCGGGTCGCCCGCGGCCGCGTCCGCGAGTTCGGTCTGGAGCGCGTTCAGATTCTCGATGTCGTCGAACTCCGACAGTTCGTCCTTCTGGACCTCGACGGTCCGGACCTCGCCCTCGTGGGCGACTTCGAGCGTGACGGTGCCGCCGGGGTCGTTTCGCGTCTTGAAGTTGACCACGGCGACGAACAGACAGCCGAAGGTGACGAGCGCGCCAAAGAAGTAGACGGCGACGACCGGGAGCGTGAGCTGTCGATTGTAGCCCGCCCAGTGTTTCGGGTAGGCGTAGGTGAACAGTGCGACCCCGAGCATCGAGATGCCCGCACCGATTGCGGCCGCGGCCCGGACGCGCTCGCTGGCTGGCAGGACGCTGAAGATGCCGACGAACACAGCCGGGACGCCGAGTCCGGCGAGGACGCCCGCGACCTTGCGGGCACCCAACAGGTCGAGTCCGAAAACGGTGTGAAGGCTCGTCGTGGCGAAGAGGATGCCGAGTACGACGAGCAGCGCCCCGGCGGCGAACAGACCGACCCCGAGGTAGAGGAGTCGGACGTTCCCGACCTCGCCGACGTTCTCCTCGTAGGCCTCCGCGAGGCTTGTCATACGGGGACAATTGCACGCGAACAAGTAAACGTTGCGTCAGACGCCTGTGGCCGTTCTGGTAGGTCGGTCGCGGGGCGGAAACGACGGATACCGGAGCCGCGACGACCCAAATTGCCGATTCATGTCAACTCAGAAGAACGAGGCGGGACGTGTGAAGAATCCCCAGACGAACGCCCGCGGTGTTCGCTAACTCGGGCGCTTCCCGAGACACCACGCTTTTCCACGTCGGTCCCGAACGCCGAGTCATGGCAGACGACGATTCCAACGAGAACGCACCTAACGAGTCCGAGGGCGGAGAGGGCGAGGAAAAGTCCTTCCGAGAGCGCGTCGAGGAGATTCGAGAGAAGCGCGCCGAAGAGGGCGAGGCAGAGGGCGACGCCGACGAGCGACGCGAGAAGATGGAAGAGATGATGGGCGGCGGTCCCGGCGGCATGGGCGGCGGTCCCGGTGGCGGCGGCAACCCGTTCGCACAGATGATGAGCGGCATGATGGGCGGCGGTCCCGGTGGACCCGGCGGCGCAGGTCCCGGTGGCGCTGGTCCCGGCGGCCGACCCGGCGAGGGCGAGTCCGTCGGCGACGAGGAACTCGTCCGCGAGGTCCGACAGCTCCGCGACGAGGTCCGCGACGCAACGCGACAGCTTCAGCGCATCGCCGACGCCGTCGAAGACCTCGACGACTGAGAGTCGCGCCCGACGCTCGGTCCCGTCGAGACAGTTCGTCCGACTTCCGGATTTTTTGTTGACTGCGTCCCGTCAGTTCGGTAGGGGACGGTCCGTCCAGTTCCGATCAACTACGCCATCCAGAGGTCTAAGTATCACGGCATGAACAACCACACCGTGTGCCCGAGCGAATCCTCCAACTCCGGCAACGTACTTCACGTCCCCGACCTCACGTAACTTGCTGGAGGCTTTAAAGATGAAACGCCGAACCGTCGTCGTCGGTACACTCACCGCCTTCACCGGCCTCACCGGGTGTCTCGGCTCGTCGCAGACCGACACCCCGAGCGAGACGACCGAGAAGCGAACGACGGACGAACCACCGACGACGGAAGACTCGTCTACGACGGTCACGACACCGGCAGTGAACGAGACGCCATACGCCGCTGTCGGACAGTGGAACCTCCCGAAAAATCCGTTTTCGTCGGGTGAACCGCCGCGGGTCGCCTTGCTGACCGACGGCGACTGGCGAAGTCGGCTACGCGAGTCGGGACTGTCGGACCGGAGTCGGTCGTTCCTCTCGGAGACGGATTTCGAGGAAAACAGCGTCGTCGCGGTGTCGGCCCGCGTCTCGGCCGGGAAGAATCGACTCGTAGTCGAGTCAGTCGAGGGCGTCGGGACCGAAACTCTGCGACTCCGACTCAGCGAGTACGAGTCCGAGAGCGGACTCAACAACGCGCCGCTCCACCTGCTGTTGGTCCGGGTTCCGAACCGCGGGACGAGACCGACGCAAGCGCGAGCAACGCTTGCCCTCGTCGGGGACACCGCTACCATCTCGACAGGAGACTAAAGTCCTCAGCGCCACGTTTTCTGCTGTACTCGTTCTCCATGCGAAGCCGTCTCAGTGCGACAGTTTCCGGGAGCCGTGGATTTATTATCGACCCATCTGCTATTTCGGTTCGTAACAGTGTCCGAGTCAAGCGGCGGCACGCTCCGCCTCTTCGGAAACCGCGAGTTCGTCGCGCTCGCCAGCACCGCGTTCGCCCGGAGTCAGGCCTACTCCACGATTCTCATCGCGCTGGCGCTGTACGCCGACATGTTCAATACGTCGGGCACGGTCGAGGGACTGTTCGGCACCGCGTTCGCGGCGGTCCAGTTGCTAATCGTCCTCCCGCTCGGGCGGTACATCGACCTCAAGGACGCCAAGAAGTTCCTGCTGGTCGGTCTCCTGCTCAACGTCGCGGTGTTCGTCGGCTTCACGTTCGTCTCCGGCGTCGAACACGTCATTCTGCTCCGCGCGGTGCAGGGGCTGGGCGCGAGCATCCTCTGGCTAACTGGCACCACCGTGGTCGGCGAGATTAGTCCCGACGAGTCCCGCGGCCTGTGGATAGGGTCGTACAATCAGGTCGGGGCGTTTTCGAGCCTGTTCGGCGACGTGTTCGGCGGACTGTTGCTGTTCGTTTACGGCTTCGAGATGACCTACGCCGTGTTGAGCCTGTTCACCATCGGCGCGTTCGTCTCGGTCTACCTCTTCCTCCGGGACAACCCCGGCGGGAGCGCCGACCCCGAGGAGGCCAGCGGAATGGAGACCATCAAGGACCTGCTCGGCCGCCGGGCGATTCAGGCGCTCGTCTTCTTCCGCGGGTCGTTCAGCGTCGGCAAGATGGCGGTCATCACCTTCCTGCCCATCTACGCTCGGACCGGGTTCGGCATCAACGCGTTTCTCATCGGCGGCATCATGGCCGGAGGGAAACTCACGAAGGGACTCACGCAGGGGTGGGTCGGCGACCTGACCGACCGGTTCGGCCGGAAGTACCGGTTCGTCCTCGCGGGCGCGCTGGTCTACGCGGTCGGTGTGGCGCTCATCCCCCTCGCTGGGTTCGCGGAGGGGCGCGTTCCGAGCGTGACGCTCGCGGCGTTCGGCGAGCAGATGGCGCTTCCGGGGGCGTTCTTCGTCCTGTTCGCGGCCTACGGCGTCCTCGGCATCGGCGACAGCATTCGACTCCCCGCCAGCATGTCGCTGTTCGTCGAGGAAGGCGAGTATTTCGACGCGGTGGGGTCGAGCCTCTCGCTCCGGTCTATCGCGTGGAAGGTCGGACAGGTCGGCGGCCCGGTGCTGGTCGGAGCCATCTGGGACGCCACCTCGGTCCTCGTCGCGTTCTGGACTGCGGCAGGATTCATCATCGTCTCGGCGGCCACGTTCACGGTGCTGTTCGGCACGGAACCCGCGCCCGAACACGTCACCGCGCCCGCGAACGACTGAGCGAGCGTCGAGGTGCTCGATGGAGTCAAAGAAAGGATTCGGCGGACTCGAAAAACGACGCGGGGAGCGACGGCGGAGTTGCGAGATTACGAGACAGCGACTTCGTCGGCGCGTTTGATGATATCGATGGCGTCGGCGTCCACGGACTCGGTGTCGAGCCAGTGGGGCACGTAGTTGCGCTTCTCGAAGTCCTCGCGCTCGTCCTCGGTGCCGATGACGCACCACAACTGCGGTTCGTCCGGGCCGTGCCAGTCGCCCTGCCGACTGATGCCGAAACAGACGACTTCGCTGCCGTCGTAGTTGATGACGGCGTTCTTCCGGATGCCGGGGTCCCCGTGGATGATGAGTCGCTTCATGCCCGGCGATTCGGAAGGAGCGTGTTTAAGCGCTTCGGGACCGGTCTCGGACGCGCGTCTCGTCGTCAGACGTACGAACCGACGTGGGCCATGTGATGGACCACCTCGTCCGAGAGATTCGTCAGGTAGCCTGAGTGGTCGGTGCCGACCTGCGACGTGCTGTCGGACTCGGTGTAGTTGGGCGCGGGCGTGTTGCCCTCCTCGTAGCCAGTCTCGCCGAGCGCTTGATCGAACTCGATGGTGTTGTAGACCCACTGGAGCACGTCGTCTTCGTGGCTGTGGTAGTTGAACGCGGCCGTGACGACGTTGCTGATGGCGTTGTACGTGTCGATAGACTCCTTCGTGGGCGCTTCGTTGTCCTGTGCGGCCCCGAGGAGATGCGTCGAGTACACTCGGTGCCCGTTGTCCGTGAACCACGACCCGTTCAGCGACCGAAGCGAACTCAACAGGACCTGCGCGCCCAGCGAGTGACTGGCGAGTCGAACGGTCGAATTCGGGCACTGGTGCTTGAGGTCCACGAGGAACTGGGACAGTTTCGCGCCGTTTTTCTGTGCGACATCTTGGGCCTCGCCCCATCCGTAGTCGATGCCGCCGCCAACGTCGTTGTCCCATGTGTAGCCGACGACCGTGCCGCCGTACCCGGACCCGGTGAGTTCGTCGCGCGCGAGGCGGGCCTTCTCGCGGGCCGCCTGCTCGGTGTCCGATTCGCTACTCTTCTTGTCCCAGCCGTGGATGAACACCGTCAGGTCGCCAGCACAACCGGTATCGACGCCGGGGACGAGACCGTTCGTATCGTAGCTGAGTTGCGTCTCGCCCGAGACCAACGATCCGTCGTCAGTGAAGTGGTCGCGCGTCGAGACAAGGGGCACGTCGTAGGCCGCCGTGGAACCGGACGACCCGACGAGGGCGGCGACTCCGGTGGTAGCTACCGCGCTCTGCTTGAGTAAATTGCGTCTTCTGACTATCATCAAAATTATAGCTTATCGGAGCTTACTTAATATTTTTTGCAAAGAAACAAATGATTGAATCATCTTGTCGTCGGTAAGCTGGCGCTCGCAGGCCGACGACCGGCACGCGCGTTATCGCAGGAAGTCGTCGATTGCGTCGGTGACCGAGTCGTCGTGATTCCGGACGCGCCGGTCGTAACAGGTCTCACAGACCAATCCGTGTTCGCCGACCGGTTCGCGGTCCTCCTCGTCGCGTTCGTGTCCGAAGTAGTAGCCACAGTCGTCACAGACGAGGAGTTCGTCCGCGGGTCCGAGCCATCCGCGAAGCGACCCGTAAGCCGCCTCGTCGGCCAGCAGGTCGTCGGCCGCGAGTTCGTCGGGGCAGTCGGAGACCCGAGCGAGTCGGTCTCTGTGGGCCTCGTTGATGTGGGACGCGCCCTGCACGCGGGCGGCCTGCCGAGCGGCGTCACAGTCCTCGCCGGTCCCGCGGATTCGATACCCACAGTGGACGCACTCGAAACGATGCTGGACCATTATGCGGACTCGGACGCCGCGAGTCGGTCTGGCCCCGGTACGGTCCCGCCAGCGGATTCGTAAAACGAGGTCTTCCGAATCCAGCACCCGCGCTCCTGCGGCGTCGCTTCCCCCCGCCCGTCCATTCCGTATCGTTCGAGCCGATTCGAGTGAGAGCCTAACATCGTATCCTCCGACGACTGCCGCCGTGAACGCGGTCGTCGTTACCGCCACATATTCACATACGACAGTCGTTACCGAATTGTTTTCACGGAGATGACTTAAAATCGTGCCACGCGGAGTAAAAGTGAAAGTCCGTCACGGAAACGACCCTGTATCGGTCGGGACGGCGGCCACCACGGAGACCAACAACTCGAAAGGAGAACTCCCAACTGCGGTCCCCGCCGTCGGGGATTCGTCGTGAACCAAACGGGTTTTAAGCCCGGTGGCCTTACACCCGACAAGGTAGATATCTATGCAGATGCCACGACGGTTCAACACGTACTGCCCGCATTGTAAAGCCCACGAAGAACACGAAGTCCAGAAGGTCCGAACCGGTCGTTCGACCGGCATGAAGTGGGACCAGCGCAAGCAGCGCGAGGGCTCGAAGGGTATCGGTAACCGCGGTCGGTTCTCCAAGGTCCCCGGTGGCGACAAGCCGACGAAGAAGACCGACCTCAAGTACCTCTGCAGCGAGTGTGGCAAGGCCCACCTCCGCGAGGGATGGCGCGCTGGCCGACTGGAGCTAGAGGACTAATCATGGCAGGAAACTTTTACACCGTTCAGTGTCCGGACTGTGACAACGAACAGACCGTCTTCGGCAAGGCCGCGACCGAGGTCGCCTGCGCCGTCTGCGGCGCGACCCTCGCCCGGCCGACCGGCGGCGACGCCGAATTCGAAGGCGAAGTAACTGATACAGTGGAAGCCCGATGAAATATAGCGGCTGGCCCGACACCGGCGAACTCGTCGTCGGCAAGATAGACGAAATCGAAGACTTCGGCGTCTTCGTGGACCTCTCGGAGTACGAGGACAAGCGCGGACTCATCCACGTCAGCGAAGTCGCAAGCGGGTGGATAAAGAACATCCGCGACCACGTCAACGAGGGCCAGACGGTCGTCTGCAAGGTACTTGACGTGGACGAGGACGCACAGCAGATCGACCTCTCGCTGAAGGACGTTAACGACCATCAGCACTCCGAGAAGATTCAGGAGTGGAAAAACGAGCAGAAGGCCGACAACTGGATGGAACTGGCCTTCGGCGAGGACATGGACGACGACAAATACGCCCACGTCGCCAACGAACTCCTTGCGGAGTTCGGCGGTCTCTACGGCGGATTCGAGCAGGCCGCGATTCACGGTCCCGAGGCCCTGGACGACACCGACCTCACCGACGACGAACTTGACGCCATCGTGGATACCGCCCGCGAGAACGTCTCGGTGCCCTACGTCACGGTCACGGGCTACGTGGACCTCGAAAGCGCGTCAAGCGGCGGCGTAGACGACATCAAGGAGGCCCTACAGGCCGCCGAGGGGAACGGCGACATCCCCGACGAAATCGACCTCGAAGTCACCTACGTCGGCGCGCCCGAGTACCGCATCCGGGTGCAAGCACCCAACTACAAGACCGCCGAAGACCAACTCAAAGAGAGCGCGGCCCGCGCGGAAGAGGCCATCGAGTCGGTCGGCGGCACCGGGGCGTTCCACCGCGAGCGCCAGACCGAAGAAGAGCAGTAGACGGATGAAATCCGACATCCTCGTCTGTTCGGCGTGGCGCGACGAACACCCGCGTCCGGTATACACCCTTTCTTCGACGTGTCCCGACTGCGGAGCAGACGCCGTCAACAGCGCACCCGCGCCGTTCAACCCCGAGGACCCCTACGGCGAGTACCGACGGGCACTTAAGCAGCGCGCCCGCGAGTAAGCCACATGGACGAACTCGATATCGAGGCAGTTGCGGACCCCGACCTGCAGGACCCGGTTCTGGTCGAGGGCCTGCCGGGCGTCGGCCACGTCGGAAAGCTGGCGGCCGAACACCTCCTCGAAGAGAAAGACAGCGAGTTGGTGCGGCGAGTCTACTCCGAACACTTCCCGCCGCAAGTCAGCGTCGAAGACGACGGGACGACCGAACTGGCCTGCGTGGAGGTTTACGCCGTCGAACTCGACGACCGCGACCTGCTGGTGCTGACCGGCGACCATCAGGCCAGTGATAACACCGGCCACTATCGCCTGACCGACGCCTTCCTTGGTATCGCTGAGGAGTTCGGCGTCGAGACGGTGTACGCGCTCGGCGGCGTCCCCACAGGCGAACTGATGGACGAGTACGACGTGCTGGGCGCGGCCACCGACGAGGAGTTCGTGACGGAACTCGAAGACGCTGGCGTCGAGTTCCGCGAGGACGAACCCGCGGGCGGCATCGTCGGCACGAGCGGACTCCTGCTCGGACTCGGCGAGCGGCAGGGCTTCCGAGCGACGTGTCTGATGGGCGAGACCAGCGGTTACCTCGTTGACCCCAAGAGCGCCCGCGCGGTCCTCGAAGTGTTGGAGGACGTGTTGGACTTCGAGGTCGAGTTCGACTCGCTGGAGGAGCGCGCCGACGACATGGAGGACGTGGCGAACAAGATTCAAGAGATGGAGAGCCAGCAGTCCGGAATGGCGACCGACGAAAACCTGCGGTACATCGGCTGAACGAAGCCCTCCGCAGAGCCCTCCCAGAACGATGACAAGCATTAGACTCGCGTCTCGCCTTGGGGTCGCCTTGCTTGCGGTGGTCAGTTGCACGCTCGCGCTCATCGGCGGTATCGTGATTTCGACCGCGCAAATCGGTGCGATAGTCGGGCCAGCCTTGCTCGTGTCACCCGAGACTGGAGCGTCCGTCGGCACGATACTCGGGACCGTCCTCGCGGTTGGTATCGTCGTCGTGACCGCCTCCACCGGGACGAACGCCGTCCACGACCGGTTCGACTCACGCCCAATAACCGGGACTGCGTACGCGGGCGACGAGATCGAGTCACTCGTCGAACGCCTTGCTCTCCAACTCGACGTTCCAATGCCCGCTGTGGAACTCGCCGAGACGTCAGTTCCACACGCCTCCGTCTCGGGACTGACGCGCAGCGGGACCACGCTCGTCGTCTCGTCCGGACTGCTGGACCGACTGGACCGCGATCAGTTGGCAGCGGTCCTCGCTCATGAACTCGCCCACCTCGCTAACCGGGATGCGCTGGTCGTCACACTGGTCGCGGTTCCGGCCGTGTTCGGGCAATCAGTGATGGACCGCATGAACGCCACTAATGAGAGCGAGGGCGTCCCTGGCGGTCTCTACACCAACCTGTTCGGCATCGCTGTCTTCCTACTCGCGGGTTGTGTCTGTCTGATCGGAAAGTCGATGCTCGCGGTTTTCACCCGACAGCGCGAACTCGCCGCGGACAGAGCGGCGGCGCAACTCGTCGGGTCGCCAGCCACGCTCGCCGACGCTCTCGAGACGCTTGATCCCGAGTCCATCGACGCTCCGGTGGCGGACATCCGCCGGGCACGGGCCGTTGGCGTTTTCTCTATCGTGGAACCGCCCCAATCGTCTCGAGACGCGTTCACCATCTGGGAAAACCAGCGCCGACCGCCAACTGTACGAGTCCGCGATTGGTTCGTCGCCACCGGCGACGCGCTGTTCGCCACGCACCCTCCCATAGAGAAGCGAACGGAACTCCTTCGGAGAGACGAGCGAGAGTAGTCAGCGCTCGTCTCGGACCTTCGAGAGTCGTCGGGAGAGCGACGGGCGAGACCGGAGGTGCTGGACGATTCGATTCGGGTTCTCCTCAATTCCAGCCTGTGCAGCGAGTTCCTGAAGCGAATCACTCAGTCGCTCGGCCCCGACTCGACTTGCCGCTCGCCTGTCGGCGCGATATCCGAGCCGCCAGCACAGCCAATCGAGGGCGACAACGGTGACGATGCCCGCGGGCAAGGCGACGGCGACAGTCAGAGGCGTCGGCCGGACTGGGACGAGTTTGAGCAGGAGTCCAAGGAGAGCGACGCCGACCAACACCTTGAGCGAGAGGACCAGAGCGGCGACTCCACGGTAGGAGAGTCGCTCTCGCTCGCCGTGAATGGCGAGCATGGACTCGAACGCGACCTCCGACTGGTCGAAGAACCGTTCGGAGACGTACAGTCGCCGCAAGCCCACGGGACCGACGACCGCCATTTCGGTGTCCGAACCGAACGCACCTTCGACGACCCGCCACGGTACGTCAGCGAGCGGCGTCGCCTCCGTGGCTTCGGCGAGTCGCCGCCGTTCGTCGTCGGACGGCATGCGCGCAGAAACCGACAGCGAAACCAGTATCGGTCCCGCGAGATACGAGCCGAGGGGCAGGGCGGCGACTGCGACGCCGACAATGCCGAGGCCGAACCGGGCGTTGGCGACCGTCGCGGCGAGCGCGACCGGAAGGCCCAACATAAGACCGTGAACCCCAAGTGTCCGGGCCGCGGCGAGGGTGGCGGTCATTCGGTCGGGAGCGGACTCAGCTGTCGGGGTCATCGAGGGAAACACGGCATAGTATGTGCTGACCGTGGCGAGTACGGCGGTCGGGAGGACTAGCGACCAGCCGAGTATCGTACCGAATATATCGGGCAGTGTCGGTGCAAGTGCCGTGCGGACGGCGTTCGGCACGTTTGTGATAACCGCTGTTCCGATGGCCGCGACCGTAACCGTGCCACCCCAGACGGCGACAAGCCTTCGGAGTCGGGACACGACTTCCGTGTTGTCGTCCGTAGTGAGCGTGCGACTACCAATTTGGCCGACCGCGTATCCGAGCGCACAAGCGACTATCGAGGCGAGGAGGTACGATGCGATGACCATGAATAAAATCGGGGACGAAGTGTATTAAATGACTCCGAGTGCAGCGGCGGCCGGGAGCGAGAACGTGATTGTACCGGTACTGATCGCAATGATGATAGCGATTGCGATGAGCGCGGCCGCGACATACAGAAGCCAGTCCCAGAGGCCCTGTTTGTCGGCCCACTCCTCAATGGCAGATAGTGCGGTCTCGAACGCACTTTGGGCAATGGTTGCGACCGACGCGCCTGCCTCGATGATGTCGTCTGGACAGATGACTTTCGCACACTGGTTCAGTTGAGTGCCATCAACAGCTTCCATGCCAGTATAGAGGCACCCGTCCTGCGGGTCAGACCCGACCCAGACGTTCGCACTCCAACTAGCCGACCAGTCGCGGTCCCATTTGAGGTCGAACGACGTGAGAGCGAACGACATGTAGTGAAGGTTCGGGAGTGCCATGGTATCGCAGTCGGGCGACCCATAACTCGGCGTCGCCGAGTCCACACAAATTTTCGACCCGTCTGCACCGAAGTCGGTCCAGTAGCAGATGTCGAACGGAATGTCGGTGGGCGTCACCTGCGTCGAGGGACCGTCGCTGTTGGTAGTCCCGTTGAAGTCCGAGCGCATCTGCGTTTCGAGTTGCTGTTTGACTTTCCGCTTTCGCTCTTGAGGCTCGGCGACATCGGACGTAGAGAAGGGATTGACGGAAATCTGATCAAGGGCGAGGTCCACAATGGAGTCCCAAACACTCTCTATGTCGATGTCGAAGTCGGAGGCGGCGGCCGCATTACCGCTCAGTGCCGGAAAAGCGGATATCCCGGCACCAGCTAAGCCCATTTGTTTCAATAGGCTTCTTTTACTCATGCTATTATACAACATATTTTTATTTTTCTTTTTCATTGCATTATTATTGTTATAGCGAGTGTGTATAAATTGTTTGGCCGAGAAAATATATAATATTTATTTATATTATTTATTCAAAATACTATCTATACGGTCTTGTCAATCGCTTCGTGAAGGAGCTTCGACCGATGGCCTCTCGTACACTGGGGGAACCGACTACTCCAAGACTCGGCGACTTCGCTCGGTGTACCAGTGATAGGTCGCCGACAGTCCAAAGAGAGCAAGGAAATACCATGACCAGAAGCCGACACCGAGTGACGAGACGAACAGCAGGTCCAGTCGGACCGCCAGAAGCGTGACGAGTCCCAACGCGCTCACGCCGAGGTAGTAGGTAGACCACGAGATGTCGTCCTCGGAGACGACCTCCATGTACACCTCGACCTCCTCGGCCCGCTCGCGGAGTTCGAGTCGCTGGTCGCGCTGGTCGTAGTCGATGATTTCGAGGTCGTCGAGTTTCGGGAGATGGGTCTGGTGGAGCGAGACGTAGACGCTCTTGCGTACGTCGCGGGGTGGAGGCGACTCGCCGGTTTCGACCGAGGCGATGTGTTCGGCGAGCGCATCGACGCCAATCGCTCCCTCGGAGTCTCTGAGGTGCTGTATCGCCCGTCGCCGTCGGTCGTTTCGCAGGACGTTGTGTATCTCGCCGGGGTCGAGTTCGTCCTCGCGGTCGGGGTTCTGGTCCTGTACTGTCATTGGCCCAAATATAGATAGCGCCCTGACATACCGTTCGGTCCATCTAAGCGAGCGGACATTAATGTTACCATTGTTTTGGTGGGAAACAATTGGGGCGGTCGGCGAGAGATTCTTTATTCTACGCCCCGTACGCCCTCCCGTGTTGCCCGAATGGTTGGTCGTCGGCCTCTGGTTGTCGGTGGGCATCGGGGTCCTCATCGGTGCCATCTTCGTGGCGGGGTCGCGTCTCTACCCGAATCAATCCCCGAACGCGACTTACACCACGGGTGAGGGCAGACGACGCATCGAGATTCGCCAGTACCTCTCGACTATCGGCGAGGAGTTCGCCGAGGAGCATTTCGTGGCGGGCCAACACGTCGCGTTCTACCTCCCCGAGCGCGATGTGGCCATCACCTTCGACGCGCGGGCCTACTTCCGCATCCAACGGTCGCCGACCTACGCCGTCCTCGTCGAACACGAGATGCCCGGCATGCATTTGGGCGACCGCCTGCCCTTCGAGACGCCCGATATCTCCGAAGAAGAGGACGAGCGCGTTGATCCCACTGAGGCCGCCTTCGCAATTCTGGGCGTGTCCCCCGGAGCGTCGCTCTCGGAGGTCAAGCGCGCCTACCGGCGGAAGGTCAAGGAGGTCCACCCCGACCACGGCGGCGACCGCGAGGAGTTCCAGCAGGTCCGTGAGGCCTACACCGCGGCGAAGAATCGAGTGAGTTAGGAGCCGAGCAGAGAGCAGTCGGAGAGCGAACAGTCAAACGAGGAGAGTCGAGAGGCTACGAACCCAGTTCCGAGACCTCGTAGGTGACGTTCCCGTCCCGGAGCGCGTCGGTGACTCGGCCGACGATGTCGGCGGTGGCGACGACGACCACATCGAGTCCGCGGCCCGCGGCCTCGGCGGCCACCTCGCCAGCGGCGAACGTAGTCGCGTGGTCCACGTCGGCGCGCCGGAGCGCGACCACGGCCTCGACGCCCGTCGCGGCCACGAGGTCGGCTGACTCGCAGGCCTCGGCGAGTGTCCGGGCGTCGGTGGCGGACGCACCACCCGACCGGACCGGTGACACTTGATACACCGTGACCGTACCGGGGTCGAACTCGATGATTCCCTCGAACCCGGTCACGCCCACGTCCGCGCCTGCCTCGGCGTCGGTGGTGGCAACGCCGGTCGCCGGACCCTCCTCGCCGGGCGTCGCGTGGAGCAATCCGCCCCGGAGCGAGAGCGTGACTGCCTCGCCCTCCGACACGTCGTCGGTGGCGATGGCGGCTTCCTCCTGTACGCTTCCGAGGATGTCGTCGGTGACGTGGTCGGCGTACCGGCGCACGTCGGTCGCCTCTTGGAGGAGCCAATCGACGCCCTCCTTGGTGACGCTGTAGCGCGAGCGACCTTCCTTCTCGACCAGTTCGTCCTCGACCAGCGCACGGATGTACTCGCTGACGGCCTGACTCGTCACCCCGACAGCGTCCGCGATTTCGCCCTGACTCACCGCGGGTTGGCGCTCCGCAATCTCCGCGAGGATGCGAAATCGCGTCGCGGCCCGCTTGTTCTCCAAAACGTCGGCCATACCTACCGGTTTCACCACGACGAACATAAATCCCCGGCGGTCGCTTCGTCGGAAGTCTAAAAAGAATCGTCGAAGGAGAGACCATCGGGAACGATGGGGACCGAAAACCGGATGCACCTACTGATAGAGATTATCTGAACCCGTGACAATCGACCGGAAACTGCCAGAACAGGTCGGCGTTGCTCGACTCTCGCCACCCTTGTTCATCGATGATATTTCGTGTCGTCACGCAAAATTCCTCTTTGGTCAGTCGCTCCTTTCGATACAGAAAGTACAGCGGTTCGTTCGGGGGCACTACGTCGAACTCGATTCCGCGCTCGCGGACTCGACGCAAAACCGGACCCAAATCGTCGTCGTAGCCCACGACGGTGTCGAACGTGTCGGGTGTGGTGAAGAGTGCGATACGAATCGACTTCTCGCCGCCGTTGTTTTGATTGTAGGGCGGTGAACCGGGTGCCGGATACAGGGCGATATTCTCCCAATTTTCGTACTCAGAGACGTACTCGTACGCGGTTTTCGCCCCGTTTCGATACGGAAACGGTTTCTCTCGGTTGTCTTTTCCAGATTGAATTTCCTTGTAGCAGTTCGCGGTGACCGTCATCGGAACCGAAGTGAACACTTGTTCGGCGTGCTCACAGTGTCCGAGTGCCGCCAAAGCGTTCGCGTCGAATAATCGTCGAAATACGTGCGACGAACCCATCACTTCGAATCGAATAAATCCACAGTGTAAACTCTACCGAATACTCACTTCGAGAGACGAGTATAGCGACTAAAACACCAGATCGTCTTCGTACTTCTCGTCCCAGTCCGTCTCGTCTACACTCTTTTCCATCAGCGTTCCTGTCACGGTCGCTTCCCAATCGTCGCCAATGACTTGTCTGGCCTCTTCCTCGGTTATCTCGCCGTCTTCGTACTTCCGATACGCTGCCCGCTTGTCCGACGCTGTCGGAGTGTCGTAGACGGCCATCGACTATCTACGTCGGATTAAAATCTTTCAGAATATAAATCTTGGCGTCAAGCTGGCTGTCAGTGGGTGAAAACCGGAGGTCGCGTGTCTCTGACGAACGTTCGCTCGGTGAGCGCCGAGACGGTCGCGTGCGCCCTCCGACCGTCGTCTTCGACACCAACGCCTCGTCGCGGGACTCGCGTTTCTCGACCGCGACGCGGAGCCTTGCTGAGGCGTCCGATTCCGACAATCGGAACCCGGAAGAGCGACCGGACCCAACACCGCGCCGATGGACGCGCAGTTGTGCGACCAGGCGGTCTACCTCCCCGACGAGGACGCCCTCGTCGTCGCCGACCTCCACGTCGGCCGCGACGCCGACTCGGCGCTCGAACTTCCGTTGGGCGAGCGCGCCGACCTGACCGACCGACTGGCCGACCTGCTGGCGAAGTTCTTGCCCGCCGAGGTCGTGGTCGCGGGCGACCTCCTCCACGCCTTCGACCGCGTTCCGGAGGGCGTCGCCGAGACGGTGGCCGCGCTCGGTGAGACCGTCGCGGCCGCAGGCGCAGAACTGGTCGTCGTCCGGGGCAACCACGACGCGATGCTCGACCCGGTACTCGACTCGGTGGCCGACTCGTACCTCGCCGACGAGTCGGCGGACGCCGCAGCGAGCGCCCCCGCGTCCGTGCCGACCGCCGAGGAGTACCGCCTCGGCGACACGCTGGTCGTCCACGGCCACGCCCCACCGGAGGCGTCGGCCGACCGCTACGTCGTCGGCCACGACCACCCGGCCATCGAAATCGAGGGGACGCGCCATCCCTGTCTGCTGTACGGGCCGGGGACCTATCGCGGCGGTGACGTGCTGATGGTGCCAGCGTTCAACCGCCTCGCGCCCGGCGCGACGGTCAACGGGATGTGGGCCGACGACTTCCAGTCGCCGCTGGTTCGGGATGCGGAGGCGCTTCGGCCGGTCGTGTGGGACGCCGAGAGGGGCGAGCAGTTGTCGTTCCCGCCGCTCGGGGAGTTTCGGAAGATGCTTTGAGAGCGTGGCGTGTTCTTTTTCGGAGTTCGTGGTCTGACGAGGTGCGTCTCCGAGACGGGGGTTATTTCGACGGAGAAGCTAGCTACTGCCGACTCCGAGGAGTTACCGCACAGCACTGCCACGACACGCCACCGCACGGCACCGCAACAGCGGACCTCACGCCTCCCCAACCGCCTGCGCTACTCGGCCGTCGGCCTGCGTTGCTCGTCCACCGGGAGACAACCCGCGTCTCCCGAGCCGTGCGCTCACGTTCGTTCGCGCAGACCTCGTGCGGAAAGGCGCGGCGCTCATGAGCGCCGCGCCCGCACGCGCCGGAGTAGTTGGTCAATTTTCGAGCGGAACGTTCGTTCGGACGATTCGCCCGCTACTCCAAGTCAAAATCCTCTGCCACCGCGTTCGCGGCCTTCCGACCGCTCACCATCGCGGCGTTGAGCGACGAGGCGTCGGTGTACTCGCCCGCGAGGTAGACCGGTCCCGCCGGAGCGGCCACATCGGGCAGGCGGCCGTGAACGCCCGGCGGTTGGGCGAACTGCGCGAACTCGACGCGGCTCGTGTGGAGAAGTTCAAGGTCGAGATTTCGCTCGGGGTACCACGCATCGAGCGTCCGGGCAGTCTCGTCCGCGAGGTCCTCCTCGGGGTCGTCGGCCACTCCGAGATACGTCGCGCTCAGGAGGTTACGGTCCTCTGGCGCGTACTCGGGCGCGACGGCCGAAAGCTGTGCGATTTGGTTGGGCGCGTCGGACTCGGCGTTGAGCAAGAGGCGCTTGCCCGCGTCGAGTTCCGGACCGTCGAAGGCGTAATACTGAGTGACACAGCCCTTCGCGTCGGTCGGAATCGACTCGACGCCGGTCAGTTCGCGGGCCTGCTTGGGGTCGGTGGCGACGACCACGGCGTCGGCGCTGGTTGAGTCCCGACCGAGTTCGAGTTTCGGGCTGTGGCCGTTCGCGTCGAGGTCGGTCACGGTCTCGTCGGTCACGACTTCGACGCCCGCCTCGCGGGCGGCCTCGGCCAACTGCTCGCTCACCGCAGCCATCCCGCGGGCCGGGACCGCGATGCGGCCGACCGTCAGCATCTTGAACGTGAACTCGAAGACCTTCTTCGAGGTTTCGAGGCTCCGGTCCAGCGTGATGCCGCCGTAGAACGGCGCGGCGAAGTTATCGAGGAACTGCTCGGAGAAGCCTCGCTCGCGGAGATACTCGCGGGTGGTCGCGTCGCGGCCGCGGAAGATGTCGCGGTCGGACTCGTCGGCGAGTTCCCGGCGGAGTTGGAGAATCTTTAGCTTGTCTCGGAACGTCACGTCCCGATTGAGGACCGTCTCCAGCGCGGCGTCCACGTCCCGGAAAGGGTCCGAGAGCGTCGAACGCTCACCGGGGCGGGCGACGACCGCGCCGGGCTTGAAGTACCGCAGGTCCAGCGCGTCGAGGTCCAACTCCCGCTCAACTGCCGGGTACGCGGTGAAAAGCACCTGAAACCCGCGGTCGAAGACGAATCCGTCGCGGCGGAGCGACCGCACTCGACCACCAAGGTCGTGGTGGCGCTCGTAGAGTCGCACGTCCGCGCCCGCGTCCGCGAGGCGACGCGCCGCGACCAGTCCGGCCAGTCCACCGCCAGCGACGACGACTTCGGTCATAACGAGGGGTTCGGGCGCGCGTCACAAATTTTTGCTGCTCCGAGGCCGCGGGAAACCGCCGACAACACTGAAGGACCGACTCGCCGTAGCGGTCGTATGGCACGGGAAGTCAAACTCAGCCACATCGAATCGGTCCTCGACGACCTGTCGTATCCGGCCACGCGCGAGGCGGCCGCGAGCGAGTTCGAGGACGTGACGGTGCTGCTCGCCGACGGCGAGCGCAACTTGGGGGAGCTAATCGCCGGGACCCCGGCCGAGGAGTTCGACTCGAACGAGGAACTCCAGTCCGAGATTAACAACGTCCTGCCCCGCGAGGCGGTGGGCGAGCCGTACCAGTCGGAGGGCGAGGGATAAGGGAGCGAGGTCGTCGGCACTCCGGCGGAAAAGCCGTCGCCAGTCGTCGGTCAGCGCGCGAGTGAGGCGAAACACGTCGCTTAACTTGCCGGGTCGGTTACGGCGTGACAACAATGGAGTTCTGTGACGAGTGCGGTTCGATGATGAAGGCCGAGGACGAGCTTTGGGTCTGCGGAAGCTGTGGCAACAAGACGCCGAAGGACCCCGAGGCCAGCTACGTCGTGACCGAGGACCAAGAGGCCAGCGAGGTCATCGAGACCAATCAGGGCGACGAGGAGAGCGCGCTCCCGACGACCGAGGCCCACTGCCCGGAGTGTGGCAACGACCGCGCTCGCTGGTACATGCAACAGATTCGCGCGGCCGACGAGAGCGAGACACGCTTCTTTATCTGTACGGAATGTGACCATAAGTGGAGGGAAGACGACAACTAGCGACGTTTTACTGCGCTCGGTCGGCGAGCGCCGTCGGCGCTCGCGGTAGAATCACTTGTGCGCGAGTCTCCGACTCTCTGTGACATGGTTTGTGGAGGTCTTCGCCGCACTACCCGACGACCTGCCGGACCCGGCCCTTGCTTTCTTTGAGAACGTACTTCAGCACGTCGCCGCCCTCCGGAAGCGAGTAGAGATCGCCGAGTTCGTCGGGCGACTCGGGGGCGACGCCCGCGGCGACGTTCCGGATACCCGTCACCAGCACGTCGTCCGAGACGGCGAACAGGCGCTCGCGGACCTCCGCCCACGTTCGAGCGTCAGAGAGGTCCACCGGTTCGTAGGCCGCGATGGACCCGCCGTCGAGCGTCTCGGTGAGTCGCTGGAGGGTCACGCCCGCGGCGTCCTCGCCGTGGAGAAACTCCCAAAAGCCCGAGGGCATCCCGCGGTACTTTCGGATGTCGCCGTGGTGAAAGCTCAGGACGCCGTATTCGGGCGCGTCGAGTACGTCGCCCTTCAGGACGCCAAACCCGAAGCGAATCGCCACGTCGGTCTCGCCGACGACTTCCACCGCGCGGTCGGGGAGGACGTTGCCGAAGTCCGAGGCCGGTTCGGGAGCGACCGCCAGCGTCTCGGGGTCGCCGATTCCGGCGATGTCCGCGACCGCACGCGGTCGCTGGTGAGCGGGTGTGTCGCCGAGTTTGACCGCCGCGCCGACCGGCGTCCAGAGTGGGTACTTCCGGACGCGGTCGAGGTAGTGGTCGAGACCGCCCGCCTTGCCACCGGTCGATTCGGTACACTCGACGACCGTCGTCACCTCGGCGTCGGTCCGCGCGAGCATCGTCTCGACCGCGCGGGCCTGCCACGCCGGAACGTCGGGACCGCGAACCAGAAGCGCGACCGATAGTGTCTCGGACATGCGTCGTCCGCCAGAAGGGCGACCGTTGGCTTTGTTATGCGCCGACTGCGCGCGCCAACGTCGAGTCTATCCAAAAACAGGGTGCGATTGAGCGCCGGTCGGTCAGGGTCGCCGCGCGAACGTCAAGTAGCCCGTGTGGCCGACGCCCGCCGTCGAGGGTCTCGACCCTCGGTCGTCGAAGTCCATCCGACGCTGAATGGTCTCGAACGTCTCCACGTCCGAAAGCCCGACCTCGCGGGCCGCCTGTACGGTCTCGCGGGTCTGCTCGACGAACGGGGAGTAGACCGCGACGTAGCCGCCCCGAACCAGCACGTCTGGCGCGCGAGCGACGATTTCGGGCGCGTCCTCCGTGTCGAGGGTCAGCACGTCGAACCCGGTGAGGTCCGCGTCGCTCTCGCCGTCCAACTCCGCGGTCAGGTCGCCAGCGCGCACGTCAACCGAATCGGCCACGTCGGCCAGTTCCATGTTCTCGCGGGCAGTTACGGCGAAGTCGGCGTCGCGCTCGTAGGTGGTCACGTTCGCGCCCATCCGGCCGAGATACGCCGAGAGAACGCCGGTTCCGGTTCCGGCGTCCAGCACGCGGTCGCCCGCCGCGACGCCGGTATGGCCCACGATGAGACCCACGTCACGGGGCATCATCGGCGCGCCGGTGCGCTCGAAGTGGTTGAACAGGTCGGGACCGCGCAACCCGCGGACCTCGAACGGTTCGCCCAGATGGGTCTCCAGCGTTTGGCCCGGTTCGGCGTCCTCGGGAACGTCGAGGACGCCGAGGTCGGTCTGGAGTTCCTCGCCGGGTTCCCGCAGATACTCGCGGTCGCCGTGAACCAGCAGAACGGTCACTGTAGCCGCTCGACCGCGGCCGCGAGGTCGCCGTCGGTGGCTTCGAGTGCCTCGCGCGCGTCGTCTTCGTTGGCTCCGGCCTGCTGGGCGACGATTTCCACGTCCTCGTCGGGGATACCCGAACTCCCGCCGCTCTCGTCGCCGGATTCGACCGCGCTGGTCTCGTCCGCGCCGCGAGTCTCGGGTTCGCCGACGACCTGATAGGTCTCCTGACCGCGGGCGTCCATAATCGTGATTTCTGGGTTGTCGAACACGAGTTGCTCGCCATCGCTCTTCGTGATGACGACTTCCTCGGCGTCGAGTTCGTCAACGTCGATACCCATCTGCTTCATCATCTGCTGCATCTTACGAGGGTCGAGACCCCCGCCGCCTCCTCCGAACATACTCGGTTCGTCGGAGCGTGAAGAAATAAGGTTGGCGGACCGCCACCGAGGGCGACCGGGTCGGGAGCAAAGCAGGTGCCCGACTCGGAACTACTCGTCTGCGGCCTCGCGGACCATCACGGCCATCCCGGTGTCGAAATCGGCCATCGCGTCGGCCGAGAGTTCGGCCCGACCCACGGCGAGGACCGACCCCTCTTCGTGGACGATTGCGACCTCGTCGCCGGGCCGAATCTCCGGGCCGACTGCGCCGACAAACTTTGCGAAGACGTTCTTGCCGTCCCGGACGAACGGTTCGCTCTCGTCGCCGACGACGACCCGGCCCGCCGGGGCGTCGAGTGCGGCGGCGACCCGGCGACCGCCCTCCAGTCCGAGGGTGAACCGGCCGTCGGTGCCGTAGGTCACGAGTCGCCCGGCGTCGGCGATGACCTGCTGGGGTCGCCCCGACGAGGAACGCTTGATTTCGAGGTCTTCGTCGTCGGGAAACAGCGCCGCGCCGACGCCCGCCCCGAACTGGTAGTCGGCGGTCGTCCGGAGTCGCGGGAGGTCGTCGGTCTCGCTCGTACTCATTGGCCGCGAGTTGGCGCGGCGCGGCGAAAAGGCTTCGTTCTCGTCGTCCCAAGTGTGAGGTTCGGTAACTCGAACCGAGTTACCGAGAAACAATTTAACTATTTATTGTTCAGTTTATCGGCGGTTACGGTTTGATTTATATCCTTGGAGCAACTACCCGCGCTTACGATGAAAGCAAACCTCGGTCTCGCACTCGTCGTCTTGGCTGGCGCAGTCGTCTTCGCAATCGCCACCATCCAGACGTTCCCGACATACCTCCTCTCGGCCGTCGCGGTGCTGGTCATGGCGGCAGGCGCGCTCCTCAGTGGCACCGCCAACGAGGACGGACGCCCCGTCTGAGACGGCGAACGCGGCGAGACTCGTTTTTCAGAGTAAGAATGTGTCCGGTCGTTCGGACATATCGACGAAGGCGTCGGCGGCCTCGATGAGTTCTTCGGAAGTCGATTCGGCGAAACTCGTGACCTCCGTGCGCACGCCCTCGTGACGGAGGTGCGAGCAGAGCCGCGAGAAGTCGCCGTCGCCGGTACAGAGGATGACGGTATCGACGTGGTTGGCGAGCGTCACCGCGTCCAGACTCATGCCCACGTCCCAGTCGGCCTTCTTCGACCCGTCGCCGAACGTCTTGAGTTCCTTTATTTTCGTCTCGAAGCCGATGTCCCCGAGCGCCTCGAAGAACCGTTCCTCGTCGGGGCTGTCGGCCTGAATCACGTAGGCGATAGCGCGAGTCAGCTCGCGGTCCTGTACGGATTTTTCGAGGAGCGCGGAGTAGTCGATGTTTCGGCTGTAGACGCTTTGGGCGGTGTGATAGAGGTTTTGAGCGTCCGCAAGAACGGCGACCCGCTGGTGCGGGTGAATTTCGGTCATAGAGGATGTTTGGTACCCCCTGCGGTATAAAGTTCCGCCACGGCCGCTCGCCGACGACCCATCGTCCAATTCCTAATTTTCAGTTTTTCACGACGGCGGCGTCGGGTGCGAGGTCAGTTCCAGCGTCGCAGGGTCGAGTTCGTAGTACCGCTTGTCCACCGACGCGATACCGACGACTCGCGTGTCGCCGTACGTCGTCTCGGCGTGTTCGTGGTGGTGGCCGACCAGACAGAGGCGCGGTTCGACCGCCTCTATCAGTTCGTCGATGTACTCACAGCCGACCTCGTAGGACTCCGAGACCGGCAGGCCGTGGGGCGCTTCGTGGGTGAGCAACACGTCCACGTCGTCTAACTGCTTGACCGCCTCCACATCCTCGCGGACGAAGTGGCGGCGGCGCTCGCCCTGTAGGTTCGGCCGCGGGCGTTCGTACTGAGTCGGTGCGTAGTTGCCGGACAGGCCCGCCACGCGCAGGCCGTCGATTTCGACCGCCTCGTCCGCTATCAGGAAGGCGTTCGTCACGTCGGAACTCTCGACGCGGCCGTGTCGGAGCGCGTCGATGATGTCAAACTCCTCGTTGTTACCGGCGATGAAGTAGGTCGGAATCGGCAGGTCGTAGTAGAGTAGGTCGCCCAACTGCAGCGCAACGTCCGCGTCGGTCTCCCGATAGGCGGCGAACAGCGCGCGCCGATTGTCGGGATCGTCGGCGTGGGCGTCTCCGAGAACGAGCATTAACCGTCCGTTCGGCCCTGGGAAGGATAAAACCCACTCTCGGGCGTTGGGGTCGGCAGGTGTCGCCCCCGACGCAAGCGTTAAGTCCTCGGCGAAAAGTGAAACGGGTATGCACTCCGACGCCGCCGCGGCCATTTTCGCGTCCTCGGCCAGCGTCGGGTCGGTCGGTTTTTCGGGTCTGAAACGCACAAAACGCGGTTACTGACAGGTCTTCGGCGGTGTGGCACCCCGTCGCGGGCCGTACTCGTTCTGTCGCACCGACCAGCTATCAGCGTTCCAGTCCCAGACACCACATGACACACACCGACGAACCTTTCGGCGGGGTCTACCCGGCGATGACGACCCCCTTCGCCAGCGACGACAGTATCGACTTCGAACAACTCCGAGCGGACGCGCGACGACTCGCGGACGCGGGCGTAGACGGCTTGCTGGCGGTCGGTTCGACCGGCGAGAGCGCGACCCTGAGCCACGACGAACACGTCGAGGTCGTGGACGCCGTCACCGACGCCGTGGACGTGCCGGTCATCGCGGGGGCCGGGAGCAACAACACCCGCGAAGCCCTCGAACTCTCCCGACGCTCGGCCGACGCCGGGACCGACGCCTTGCTTCTCATCTCGCCGTACTACAACAAGCCCGAACCCGAGGGGATGGAACACCACTACCGAACTATCGCCGACGAGGTTGACGTGCCCCAAATCGTCTACAACGTCCCCTCCCGCACGGGGAGAAATATCGCCGTCGAGACCGCGGTCTCGCTCGCGGACCACGAGAACATCCGGGGGTACAAGGCCGCCAGCGGCGACCTGAACCGAATCGGCGAGGTTATCGAACGGACGCGCGACGAGGAGTTTGCGGTCCTCTCGGGCGACGACTTCCTCACGCTCCCGATGCTCTCGCTCGGCGCGACGGGCACCATCAGCGTCTCGGCGAACGTCGAACCCGAGCGCACTGCGGCGCTGGTCGAGGCCGCCCGCTCGGGCGAGTTCGCCGAGGCCCGCGAGATTCACGAGGAACTCGCGCCGCTCGTCCGCGCGCTGTTCTCGGAGACCAACCCCATCCCGGTCAAGGAGGCGATGGAGATTCGCGGCTACGGCCCGGCCCGCCTCCGCTCGCCGCTGACCCGACTCTCCGAGGCGAACCGCGCAGAACTTGCAGGTATCCTCGAAGAATTATCAGGAGAACCGACTGGGGTACACCAATGAGCGCGGGCGACGACGAAGAACCGACGGCCGTCTCGGTTGCGGTCACGGGCGCGACCGGCGAGATGGGTCAGGCGGTCCTCGACGCCGCCAGCGCCCGCGAGGACGCGTCGGTGGCGTTCGCGGTCAACCGCGACCCCGCGGACGAGGAGTCCGCGAGCGGCGTCCCCGTCGAACCCGCCAGCGAGTTCGACCGACTGCTCGCCAACCACGACCCCGACGCAGTTATCGACTTCACCGGACCCGCGAGCAGTCGGAACTACGTCGCCGCCGCCGCGGAGGCCGGAATCGCCAGCGTCGTCGGCACGACCGGGTTCGACGACGAGGGCGAGCGGGCGCTCCGCGAACGCGCGGAGTACGCGCCCGTCCTGAAGGCCTCGAACTTCGGCCGGGGTGTGCAGGCGTTGCTCTCGGCCGTCGAGTCGGCGGTGGCCGACCTGCCGGGCTACGACGTGGAAGTGACCGAGACTCATCACAACCGGAAGCGAGACGCCCCGAGCGGCACCGCGAAGACGATTTTGGAGACCGTCGAGGACGCCAGAGCGGCAGGTGGCGAAGAGTCCGGCCCGCGCGTCCACGGCCGCGAGGGCGAGGCACCCCGCGAGGCGGGCGAAATCGGCGTCCACGCGCGCCGGGCGGGGACCATCACGGGCGAACACGAGGTCCTGCTCGCTGGCAATCACGAGGAGGTCCGACTCACCCACCGCGCGGAGGACCGCGGCGTCTTCGCCGAGGGAGCCTTGGACGCGGCAGTCTGGCTCGCGGGCCGAGAGCCGGGGTGGTACGATTTCGCGGACGTAGTGGAGGGAGACGCATGAGCTTGGAATCCGACGTAGGCGACCTGTGGCATCGATACGACGACGGCGCGCTCACCGCGGCCGACGCGGGCGAGGAGGAGTACGCCGTCCTCGAAGCGTTCCTCGACGCGCTCGAAACCGGGGAGGTCCGGGCCGCCGAACCCGACGGCGACGGCGAGTGGCACTCTAACGAGTGGGTCAAGCAGGGCATCCTGCTGAACTTCGGCCTGCGCGACATCGCGGGCCGCGAGTACGGCGACGTGACTTACCACGACGTGCTTCCCCTGCGCGAGACCGGGGACCTGCCCGACCGGGGGACCCGCAACACGCCCGACGGGACCGTCCTCCGTCGGGGGTCGTACGTCGGGTCCGACGCCATCCTGATGAGTCCGAGTTTCGTGAACATCGGCGCGTACGTCGGCGACGGAACGCTCGTGGACTCCTGTGACACCGTGGGGTCGTGCGCCCAAATCGGCGCGGACGTGAAGTTGGGCGCGAACACCCTCATCGGCGGCGTGCTGGAACCCGTCGAAGACGCGCCGGTCGTGGTCGAGGACGGCGCGTCGCTCGGCGCGGGGTGCCGAGTCACCTCGGGATTCGTCGTGGGCGAGAACTCGGTGGTCGCGGAAAACACCCTTCTCACGCCCCGAATCCCGGTGTACGACCTCGTGGAGGACGAAATCCTCTACGGTCGTCTCCCGCCCGAGCGCCGGGCGTTCGCGCGCTTCGTGGAGTCGTCGGTCGGCGACCACGACCTGTTCGACGGCGGGGCGTACAAGCCCGCGGTCGTGGCGATGGACCTCGAAGAGACCACGATGGAGGGCGTCGAGCGCGAGGAGGCCCTGCGAGAATGAGCGCCGCGACGGGGTCGAATCCGGCGGTCCGACGACTCGCCGACTGGCCCGCCGAGCGCCTGCGCGACCTCGCTGAGGAATACGGCACGCCCCTCTACGTCTTCGACATCGAGCGCACCCGCGAGAACTACCGCCGGATGGCCGAGGCGTTCCCCGAGACCGAAATCTACTACGCCGCGAAGGCCAACACCGCTCGGCCGGTCCTGCGCGCCCTCGCCGACGAGGGCGCGGGCGTCGAGTGCGCCTCTGCGGGCGAGTTGGCGCGGGTATTAGACGCTGGCGTTCCGGGCGAGCGCGTCCACTACACCGCGGTCAACCCGCCCGCTCGGGACCTCGACGTGGCAGTCCGACTCGCCGACGAGTATCCCGGCGTGACCATCACCGCGGGCGCGGCCGACACCCTCGACCGACTCGCCGAGCGCGGGTACGACGGCCGAATCTGTCTGCGGGTCAACCCCGGCGTCGGCGCGGGCCACCACGAAAAGGTCTCGACCGGTGGGGACGCGAAGTTCGGCGTCCCCGCCGAGCGCGCGGCCGACCTCCTCGAAGACGCCGCCGAGTCGTTCGAGGCCGTCGGCATCCACGCCCACGCCGGAAGCGGCATCTCGGGCGAGGACCTTTCGGCCCACCGGGAACTCGTCGGTCGAATGGGTGAACTGGCCCGCGAGGTCGAAGGCCGGGGAATCGACATCGAGTTCGTGGACGTGGGCGGCGGGTTCGGCGTTCCCTACGCGCCCAAGGAGGACCCGCTCGACTTGGAAGCGGTCGCCGAGGCGACCCGCGAGGCCCTCGGCGACGTGGATGCGGCGCTCGCGGTCGAACCCGGCCGATACCTCGTCGCCGACGCGGGCGTCCTGCTAACCGAAGTCAACACGGTCAAGGAGGTTCCGGGGGGCGCAGTGGTCGGCGTCGGCGCGGGGATGACCACCCTCGCGCGGCCCGCCATCTACGACGCCCATCACGAGATTCGGAATCTCGCCCCAGACGCCGCCGAACGCCCGGAGCGCGAGGTAACGGTCGCCGGGCCGGTCTGCGAGAGCGGCGACTCGCTGGGCGAGCATCGACTCCCCGACCCCGAGCGCGGCGACCTGCTCGCGGTCGGCAACGCAGGGGCCTACGGCTACGAGATGGCGAGCCAGTACAACTCCCGTCCCCGCCCGGCGTCGGTCGTCCTGGACGGCGACGACGCCCGAGTGGCGCGGCGACGCGAAACGATTGCGGACGTGACGGCGGTCGAACCGGAGGAGAACGTATGAGCATCGAATTCGAGAAGTTTCACGGCACCGGCAACGATTTCGTAGTAGTAGACGCGGACGAGTACGTCCCCGACCGGGGCGCGTTCGCCCGCGAAGTGTGTGACCGACGCGACGGCGTGCGTCTCACAGACGGCGGCGCGGCCGCCGAGCAGGGGAAAAGTTCGGAGTCGGTCGGTGCCGACGGCACGCTGTTTCTGGCGCTCGAACCCAATTTCTCGCCGCCGCGGGCGGTGATGACGCTGGTCCAACCCGACGGTTCGACCGCGGCGATGTGCGGCAACGGCGCGCGCTGTGCCGCGAAGTGGGCCGCCGAGCGAACCGGTGCCGACACCGTGATGCTCGACACGCAGGCCGGGACGCGCCGGGCCGAAATCGCGGACGACGAGGTGACCATCGAGATGGGCGCGCCGTCGTTCGCGCCCGAAGAGGTTCCTCTCGCGGCCGACCGCGAGGAGCCGCTACTGGAGGAGACCATCGAGGGCGTCGAACTGACCGCGGTGAACACCGGCGTCCCCCACGGCGTCGCGTTCGTCGAAGACGTGGACGAGGTGGCCCTCGACGCGGTGGCCCCGGCGGTTCGCCGCGCCGACGTGTTCCCGGATGGCGCGAACGTCACGTTCGCATCCCGTCGAGACGAGGGCGACAGCGCGGAGACGGCGACCTTCGACCAGCGGACCTACGAGCGCGGCGTCGAGGGAGAGACCCGCGCCTGCGGCACCGGCGCGGTCGCAATCGCGGCGGTCGCGCGACGACTGGGCGAGGTCGAGGAAGACGCCGAGTCCGTCGCGGTCTTCCCGCCGGGCGGTCGCCTCGGCGTGGCGTTCGACGGCGAGCGCGCCAGTCTGACTGGTCCCGCCGAACGCGAGTTCGAGGGCGAGATTGCTTCCACGCCGGAACCGCGGCGACTCTCGGAAGCATGAGTTTCGACTCAGTCGAGTTCCTCGAAGCGGCGGTGCAAACGCCCTCTCACGAGGACGTGACCAAGATGCGGAAGTTGCTGGTCTCAACGCTCGAATCAGCGGACGCAGACCCCGAGGTTCGGGTCTCGGTGGACGACGCCGGAAACATGGTCGCGGTCAGAGACTCCGGGCGCGACGGTCCCCACGTCGTCCTCAACACCCACATCGACACCGTGCCGCCCCACGTCGAGTTCTCCCGAGACGACGGCGTGATTCGCGGTCGGGGGTCCTGCGACGCGAAGGGACCGCTGGCGGCGATACTCGCGGCGTTCCTCGGTGCGGAAGTCGAGCGCGGGCGGGTGACGCTTGCCGTCACGCCCGACGAGGAGACGAACTCGACCGGCGCGGCCGCCCTCGATTTCGACCCCGAACCCGACGCCGTCATCGTTGGCGAACCGACCGAACTCGACGTGTGCAACGCGGCCAAGGGGCGGTTTCAGGCGACGGTCACGGTCCGGGGCGCGAACGCTCACGCCGCGGAACCGGAGTCCGGAGTCAACGCGGTTCGCGCGGCGGGCGACCTGCTGAGCGAGGCGTCGGAGACGCCTCGAACGAGCGGTGAAGCCGCGAGCGGGGCGCTCGACACCTTCGACGACCGGGAAGACCGCCCGGACGCGAGCGACGCGCTGGGCGACTCAACGCTGACGCCGACGACCATCGAGGGCGGTACCGCGACGAATCAGGTGCCCGCCGAGTGTTCGTTCGTCGTGGACCGTCGGAGCGTGCCCCCGGAGACCGCCGAGGGGTTCCGCGAGGCGCTGGAAACGCACCTCCGGGCGCATGCGCCGGAGGCCGTCGGCGTCGAGGTGGCGCTCGCGGAGCGCGACACGCCGTTTCTGGCGGCGTTCGAGACGCCCGCGGAGGGCGAACTGGCGGCGACGCTCCGAGAGACCAGCGGCGGGAACGTCCGGCCGTTCGGTGCCGCGACGGAGGCATCCTACTTCGCACAGGTCGCGCCGACGGTCGTGTTCGGTCCGGGGTCGCTGGCCGACGACGAGGGCGCGGTGGCCCACGCGCCCCGCGAGTACGTCCGGGTCGCCGAGGTCGAACGCGCGGGCGAGGCTATCGAGGAGACGCTGGCGGCGCTGTTGACGTGACCGACCGCGGTGGCCGCGCGACTGACACAAGAGATTTAGTCAGAGACAGAGTACAGAGAAATATATGGCTGACAGACCCAAATCGTTCAGGTACACGCGCCAACAGTGGGTCTTCATGTTGGTATTCGCCGCCGTGACAGGTGTGACGTGGTATCTGACTGAGCCGACCTCCTCACGGTTCGGGTCAGCAGTAATTGCGGGCCTCGGGGCGTTCCTGATGATGGCCCTCGTATTCCGACTATCCGGCGAACAGACCAGACAGACGGTCCTCGACCTGATAAGCTTTCTTTTCCCTTAGGTCGAAGAAGAAAAGACAGCAAACGAGGAGCTAACTTTAGTCTGCAGAGCCGGAATTACAGGTAGGGAATGTCAATTTGGATGATGCCGCCGGGCTTCTGGTCTGGTCCGCAGGCACCGATACCGGATGGCTTGCAGATGGTGGCCGCGACCCGATTACCACAGCCGGAAGCCTTCTTGGCGACGAAACAGACCGCCTTCACGAACGTCGTACACGCGATGCTGCCAACGACTGTGATACCGAGAAGCAGACAACTGAGCGTTCCTCCAGCGTTGCACACAGCGGTACAGAGCAGTTTGGAGGCTTCGTAACACTGGCTACACTCGTTTACTTTGATAACGTCTGGAAGGTCAACTTGCGTCGTAACGCCGTCCTGTGCGGTGGTTGCCTCCCGACCGGCCTCCAGTTCGTCAATCGCACGCTGGAGCGCGTCGCCGTCGGGTTCGAGCGTCCGTTGCTCGATGGCACCATCGACAAGTTCGTATTTTTCGGTTTTGAGCCACAGCCCCTCGGCGGTGTGGTATTCGAGGTCCAACGTTGCAACCTCAACGGTGTCGGCTTCCATGTCCCGAGCGACGACTATCATCGCATCCACGTTCTCGCGCGGTTCGTCCAGACGGTACTCAACGACTTCCCGCTTCAGTTGTTCGGTCTCAGTTCGGGCCGCAAAGAGGTTGTCCGCACTCCATTTGAAGCTATATCCCAACTTGTCCGCCTTGGCGAGCAACATCTCGAACGCCGTCGTGTCGGCGAGGTCCCGTGCGAGCGAGAACTTCTGGTCATCTTCGAGGATGGTGACGGGATCGGCGGTTGACCCGTCAGCGGCCGCCATCGACACGCTGAACGTCGAACCGAGCCCGACCATGCCGGTTCCAACCATTCCTCGCAATACGTCCCGTCTATCTACATTATCCTCGGACATCAGATTAAGATGTAAACTCTAAAAACTTTAATTTGGTGTTTTGTATATTAGA
Source organism: Halorussus pelagicus (assembly GCF_004087835.1). NCBI lineage: Archaea > Methanobacteriati > Methanobacteriota > Halobacteria > Halobacteriales > Haladaptataceae > Halorussus > Halorussus pelagicus. The sequence goes on along the minus strand of NZ_CP035119.1, from coordinate 2,302,769 downwards.
TATTATGTGGTGTTCTGAGAACGATATGGGTAACGCCGACCTCAACGATACGGCCCGCTCGGCACTCACGACGGGAGCCAGAGCATCAACGTCTTGGTTGGTACGAGAGCGTGAACCTCGACTGGAGCTACACCCGCCCGCGGTCACGATCACTGACGAATTCGAGGTCAACGCCTGAGCGAAACCGCCGAGCGCGACCGCTCGGTTACCACGCTCAGCGCCGCGTCCACACGACGGTTCGGTGAGGGAAGTGCTGTCGCCGGACGGCCTCGCTGACCGCGAGCAGACCCGCGGCGGCCATCGCTATCGAACTCGCGCCGAACTTCGTCCGCCAGTTGAAAAAGACGCGGCGAGTGACGAGATACGTCTCGCCGTCGCGCTGGACGGCTAACTTCCCCTTCGTCTTCCGCGGTCCCGGCAGTTCGGTCGGGTCGCGGACGACGAGTCGCTCGCCCGCGAGGACGCGCTGGACAGTTTGGCGGTCGCGCTCCGAGAGACTGTCGTAGACGACCAGCGACTCGGTGTCGTCGGGGACCTCTTTGACGGTGCCCAGCGACGTGACTTCGTACTCAAGCGCGCCGACGCCGACGACGAGCGCGCCGGTCAGCAGGAAGATGCCGACGATGAAGAGACCAAAGTAAACGCTATCGCTCACGTTCGGACGTATGAACGAGATTATAAATTGGTTTCGCTGATAGTGGGTTCTGTCGTGCGAACTGTTGGAGGGATTTCGATCTATGTTTGGCTCTGACCCCAAAGAAATATATCTTCCGCCTGCGTAACCGAACACGTCGCGCCGAGCGACGACGAGCGAGGAGAAGGCGTGAATTTAGAACAGAATCCACGCTTCGAGTTTCGTGACGGCAGTTTCGTCGAAGTCAGCGTCTCCCGCGTTCCCGAAAGCGAAATCCATGATCTTGGAATCAAGTACTCGTTCCAGTTCGTCAATCCGGACGGAACACCCATACTGCGGTACGACAATGCCCACGGCGTTCACGAGCGACACGAGGGCGACGGCGAGGGCATACCAATCGAGTACGAGGGGAGCGTGGAAGCGCACTTGGAGCAGTTCTTCGAAGAAGTCGAAGAACTGCAGAGGTAGACGCTACTGTCAGGTGTCGAGTCGAAGGGACGAGTCTCGTCTCTTGAGCAGGAGTCGCAGTCTCGCTACGAGGAGGACGCAACGAGATAGGAAACGAGATAGCAAACAGCAGTATCGACTTCCGGACTTCGGTCGTACACTCACCAAGTAAGTCAACTTGCCGCAGTCCGGCATACCGGAAGGCCATCCCACAAGACCGAATGTCAGACAGCAACGAAACGAATCAGAAAGATCAGAAGCTCCGAATCGAATCCAAGCCGTGGGAGTCGTTCAAAGAGCGCGCACTCGAATCTGCACGGGAGTTCGACCGCGGGGAGGAGAACGGTCCTCGCGTTCTGAGCTTCGAGGACCCGGAACGGATTCAGCGCCTCTTGACGCCGCGACGACTCGAACTGCTCCGCTCGGTCATGGAGAACTCGCCCGGAAGCATCCGACAGTTGTCCGACCGACTCGACCGGAACGTCAGCGACGTTCACGACGACGTGACGCTGTTGGAAGAGTACGGAATCATGGAGCTAGAACAGAACGGTCGCGCCAAGTGCCCCGTCGTCCCGTACGACGAAATCGAGATCGAAGTCACGCTATCGCTCCCGAACGGCGGTAACTCGAACGAGCGTAGTCCCGCCGCACCGTGATTGGAAGTCGGCTTTACCTTTTCATATCCATGTGCCCGAATAGCTGAGAAAAAGAGCAAAGACGATACTTACTGCCGAGACCGACCGGACCGCCGTCGTTACTCCCCGCCCAGCGACTCGACCATCGCTCCGGCGACGCCAGTGTACCCAGCGGGCGTCAGGTCCAGCAGTTCCTCGCGGGTCGCCTCGTCCACGTCGAGGTCCGCAAAGAGGTCACGGAAGTCTTCGAGGGTCACGCGCTGGCCGCGCGTGAGGTCCTTGACGCGCTCGTAGGCGTCGTCGTGGCCCTCGCGCCGGAGGATGGTCTGAACCGCCTCGCCGATGATTTCGGGGGTGTCGTCCAAGTCCTCGCGCATGACCTGTTCGTTGGGCACGACCTTGCCGAGTCCGGCCTGCAACTTGACGTAGCCCAGCAGGCAGTAGGCGAACGCCGCGCCGACGTTTCGCTTCACCGTGGAGTCCGAGAGGTCCCGCTGAAGCCGCGACGAGGTGACGTAGTCGCCGAGGAAGACGAGGTCCGAGTTGGCTTTCGAGAGGTTCCCCTCGCTGTTTTCGAAGTCGATGGGGTTGACCTTGTGGGGCATAGTCGAGGAACCGGTTTCGCCCTCCGTCACCTCCTGACCGAGGTAGCGGTCGCTGACGTAGCGCCACGCGTCGCGGTCCAAGTCGAGCAGGACGTTGTTCGCCCCGCGCAGGGCGTCGAACAGTTCCGCGAGGTCGTCGCAGGGGTTGACCTGCGTCGTGAGCGGTGCCCGTTCGAGACCGAGTCCCTCCACGAACTCCCCAGCGAACGCGGACCACTCCACGTCGGGGTAGGCCGCGACGTGGGCCGCGTAGGTGCCCGACGCGCCAGCCAGTTTGCCCTGAAGTCCGTCGCGGGCCTCTTTCACGCGACCGATGGCGCGGCCGAGGCGCGAGGCGAAGACGGCCATCTCCTTGCCAAAGGTGGTCGGGGTCGCTGGCTGGCCGTGGGTCCGCGCGAGCATGGGCACGTCCGCGTACTCGCGGGCGAGGTCTCCGAGCGCGTCCCGAATTTCGCCGAGTTCCGGCAGGAGAACGTCCTCGACAGCGCCCTTCACCAGCAAGCGGTAGGCGAGGTTGTTCACGTCCTCGCTGGTCAGCGCGAAGTGAATCCACGAAGACGCATCCGCTGTGTCCTCGGGCAGGTTCTCGCGGACGAAATACTCGACGGCCTTCACGTCGTGGTTGGTCGCCGAGTAGTCGCGGTAGCCCTCGGTCTCGATTCGCTTGACGAGGTCGGCGTCGTCCTCGTCGAACTCCTCGTAGAGGCTCCGCAGGTGGTCGCGGTCCGCGGCGGCCAGTTCCAGCGGGGTCGCGTCGAGGTCGGCCAGCGCGACCAGATACTCGACTTCGACTCGCACGCGAGCGCGCATGAGCGCGGCCTCGCTCGCGTACTCGCGCAGGGGTTCGGTCCGACCGGCGTACCGGCCGTCGAGCGGCGACACGGCGTAGAGGGAGTTCATGTGCCAATCTGGCCCGGCTGACGGCAAAAGCGTGTCGGTCGAAGTCGTCACAGACGTGTATATCGAAAGGGCTGAATCGGGTATAAAAGCCAAAAGTATCCTCGTTCGTGTATAATCTCTCGTTCGAGACCGCAATGCCTTTTTCCTCCGCGAGCGGGGGTTCGAACATGACTCGAATCGCTGGACTCGCCAGTAACCGCGGACGGAACCTGATGCACCTCGCCGACCGCGCCCCCGGCGGCGCGGAAGTCGGCGTCGTGGTGACCAACGACCCGGACGCGCCCGTGCTGGAAGCCGCAGAGAAGCGCGGGATTCCCACGGAAGTCGTAGAGCGAGGCGACGACGAGAGCAGACGCGATCACGAGGAGCGCGTGGTCGGCGCGCTCGAAGCATACGACTTCGACCTCGTCTGTCTCGACGGCTACATGCGCATCCTCTCGGACGCGTTCTTGGACGAGACGCCCCTGACGCTGAACGTCCACCCGTCGCTGCTGCCGTCGTTCCCCGGCATGGACGCCCACCGGCAGGTCCTTGACGCGAGCGTGAAGGCCACCGGGTGTACGGTCCACGTCGTCACCGACGCCACCGACGACGAGGGCGCGGTCGTCGAGAGCGAGGTGGACGCCGGACCCATCGTCACTCAAGAACCGGTCCCGGTCTACACAGACGACGACGAGGCGGACCTGAAAGAGCGCGTCCTCTACGAGGGCGAGTTCAGGGCCTACCCGCGCGCGGTCAAGTGGTTCGCCGAGGGCCGACTCGACGTGGACGCCGAGGCGGGCGCGGTCCGTGTCGAGGGCGACGAGGACGGCCAGTTCCCGGTCCGAAAGCTCGAATCGGCCGACCGCGCCGCGAACCTGCGCTACGGCGAGAATCCCCATCAGGACGCCGCGCTCTACGGCGACGCCACCTGCGAGGAGGCCAGCGTCGTAGACGCCCCCCAGTTGAACGAGGGCGCGAAGGGGATGGGCTACAACAACTACAACGACGCCGACGCCGCGCTGAATCTGGTCAAGGAGTTCGACCGGCCCGCCGCGGCGGTCATCAAGCACACGAACCCGGCGGGGTGTGCCACCGCCGATTCGCTTGCGGAGGCCTACGAGCGCGCGCTCTCGACGGACGCCAAGAGCGCGTTCGGCGGTATCGTCGCGCTGAACCGCGAGTGCGACGACGCGACCGCAACGCAGGTAATCGACTCGTTCAAGGAGGTCGTCGTCGCGCCGGGATACACCGACGACGCGCTGGCGACCCTCCGCGAGAAGGACAACCTGCGCGTGCTGGATGTCCGAGACGAAGAGACGTTCGCGGACATCTCGGAGACGACCACCGAGAAGGACCTCGTGGGCGGCCGACTCGTCCAGGAGCGCGACCTGCAAGCGCCGACCCGCGAGGAGTTGGAGGTCGTCACGGAGCGCGACCCCACCGACGACCAACTCGGCTCGCTGCTGTTCGCGTGGCAGACCATCAAACACGTCAAGTCCAACGCCATCCTGTTCGCCGACGGCACCGAAACCGTCGGCGTCGGGGCGGGGCAGGTCTCCCGAGTGGACGCCGTCGAGATTGCGAAGATGAAGGCCGAGAAGGACGCCGAGGGTAAGTCCGCCGAGGGCGCGGTCATGGCCAGCGACGCCTTCTTCCCCTTCCCGGACGCCATCGAGGCGGCCGCCGAGGCGGGCATCGAGGCCGTGATTCAGCCCGGCGGGTCGGTCAACGACGACGACGTAATCGAGGCCGCCGACGAACACGACATAGCGATGGTGTTCACCGGCAGTCGGTGTTTCCGGCACGACTGACCGTCGGGAAGGAGTCGCCGGAGGCTCGTCAGAGCTTGCCTCTAACGGCGTTTCCGGCACGACTGAGGAGTAACTACGGAATCGATTTTCTCGGAAAATCGGACGCCGCGGCCGACTCAGTCAGCCTGCGGCGTCCCTTCGGGGTGGTGGCTCGCGTGGCCGCTCTCGGCTTTCGGGATGGCGCTGACCGCCCGAAACACGGTAACTGGGTCCCGTGACTTCTGCCAGTGCCAGCGCGTCTTCGCCCAGAGCCACGCCGCGCGAAACGCCCCGACTTCGGGCGGCGACGAGAACACGTCGTAGTCGAGCGCCCGGATGAGGCGGTGATGCTCGGCGTAGAGTACCGCGGCGTATAGCACCGCGAACTGGCAGTCCTCGGGCAGATACTCGATGCCCGCGACGCCCTCGCGGTACTTTCGCTCGGCGCGGCGCAGTTCGTCGGCCATCGCGGCCCGGAAGCCGTCGGTCGGGTTGCAACGCCGAATGTCGGCCTCCGTGACGCCGTGTCGGTCGCGGGTGTCGCCGGGGAGATAGATGCGGTCGTGGTCCTCGATGTCCTCGCGCACGTCGCGCAGGAAGTTCGTCAACTGGAACGCCTCGCCGAGCGCGACCGCGTGAGGCTTCGCTCGTTCGGGTTCCTCGACGCCTATCACGGCGTTCATCATCACGCCGACGGCGGCGGCCGACCCGCGCATGTACTCCGCCAGTTCGTCGTAGGACTCCCAGCGATTCTTCTCGATGTCCGAGAGCATCGCGTCGATGAATATCTCTATCTCCTCGTCGGGAATCCCGCGGTTCTCGCTGACCTCTTGGAAAGCCGCGAGAACGTCGTCGTCGGTCTCTTTCCGGCCCAGCGCCTCTGCTCGAAGTCGTTCGAGTCGCTCGCGTTGCTCCTCGGGCGGCAGGTCGGTCGCGCCGTCCACGACCTCGTCGGCCACGCGGAAGAACGCGTAGACGACGTACGTCGGGTCGCGGACCCGCTCGGGGAGCAACCGCGTAGCGAAATGGAAGGTTCTGCCGGTTCGCTGCTGAATCGTCTTGCTCCGTCGGAGTTGTCGGTCGGTGACCATTATGTCTCCTGTGTTGTGCAGAGTCCGGCCGAACAGCAGCGGCCCCCGCAGCGTTCGGTTTAGGGATTCGTTCGGGTTAACTGTTGGCGTTGGGAATATCTGTGTGACTGACTGGACTTGTCGTGTCTTTCCCCGCCGGTGGCCCTGCGAGTTTTACGCCTGACCGTGTAATCCGAACGCATGACCGACGAACTGCTCGTCTACGGGTCGTACGGATACACGGGCGCGCTCGTCGCCCAGAGCGCGCTGGAGCGGGGGCTGACACCGGTCCTCTCGGGTCGGTCGGCCGAGAAAGTCGAGGCGCAGGCGACCGACCTCGGTCTCGACCACCGCGTGTTTAGCCTCCAACATCCCGAGGTCGTCGAGCGACAGGTTGCGGGGTTCTCGGCGGTGTTGAACTGCGCGGGTCCGGTCTCGGAGACCGCCGAACCGCTCTACTCGGCGTGTCTGAACGCGGGCACCGACTACCTCGACATCACGGGTGAACTCGACGTGCTGGAGGCCGTCGCGGGGCGCGCCGACGAGGCCGAGGCGACCGACGTAACCCTGCTCCCGGCGGTCGGTTTCGACGTGGTGCCGACCGACTGTCTCGCTGGCTATCTCGCCAACGCGCTCCCGTCGGCGACGCGACTCACGCTCGCCATCGACGGGATGGGGACGCTCTCGTCCGGCACCGCCAAGTCCATCGCGGAGGGACTGGCCCGGCCGGGCGCGGTGCGCGAGGACGGGCGGATTCGGTCGGTTCCCTCGGCGTGGAAGACCCGCCGCCTCGACTTCGGCCGCGGTCCCAAGCCCGCGGTGACGATTCCGTGGGGCGACGTGTCGTCGGCCTACCACACCACCGGAATTCCGAACATCGAGACCTACGCCACGGTCCCGGAGTATGCCGCGACGGTGATGGCCAATACCCGACCGCTCGCGCCGCTGTTGGGGTCGCGGCCAGTCCGGAGCGCGCTGAAGGCCGTCGTTGACAGGGTGGTCTCGGGACCCACCACCGAGGAGCGCGCCCGGAACTCGGCCCGCGTCTGGGGCGAGGTCGAGGACGACGACGGCAGGCGCTTCGCGGCCAGAATGCGAACGCCCGACCCCTACAGCCTGACCGCCCGGACCGCGGTCGAGGCCGCCCGGCGGGTCGTCTCCAACGAGGTCAAGGCGGGGTTCCACACACCGGCGTCGGCGTTCGGCCCGGAGTTCGCACTGGCGTTCGACGGCGTGGAGCGCGAGGACGTGCGGGGGGTTTCGGAGGTTGAGCGGAGCGTGGAGGGTTGAGGAGAGACCGTTTCCATACTTCATCTACGGACGGGGCGCTCGTCGAGGTCGGCGGCGAGGCCGGTCAATGATAACGGCGAACGGGAGAACGTTGGCGAGTTCTTCGCAGTAGGTATCTTCCGAGATGACGATGTCCCTCGCAAATTTGAGAATAGGTAACGTACATCTATTGTAAATTTAACTAAGAAATTATTAACCACCTATAGGACTTTTATTTTAGTGCTATGGGAGAAAAAGATAGCACGAGTCGGCGTAGCGTCCTCAAATCGGCCAGCGTCGCGTTCGTCGCGGGTACCACGGCCCTCGCGACGGCCGGTAACGCCTCGGCGTCCCACAACGAGTGGAACGTGGGCGACATCGTTTCGACCGACGGAAAAGTTCCCGGTTGGACTGACCGATGTGGCACCGGCGATTTCGACCGCTACATTGACGGTCAACCGGGCGAGATCGTCGACGGACCCTGCTACAATGGTTCCTACAAGTTCTGGAAAGTCGAGCTAAGCAACCTCGGCGACGTGCGGTGGTTCAGACAGGACTTTCTCACGAACGAGCGCGACGGATAGTCAGGTCGCGTAGCCACTTTATTCAGTTCGACACGTAATTCGCGGAAAAGGAAGGTGGAGGGATTTGAACTGCGTCGAGACGGTCCGGGCGTGCGGCCGTCGGCCGTTCCGGGCATGCGACTCGTCTCGATCAAATCCCACCACGGAACGCTCCTCAGCCTCACTACGTTCGGCAGAAAGAGCCGGTGGAGGGATTTGAACCCTCGGCCTATTCCTTACGAAGGAATCGCTCTAGCCAGTCTGAGCTACACCGGCGCGCTACTCTGTCTTCACTACTTACTACCCTCGACAGACAAAATAAGGCTTCCGAAATCGCCCGCCGTTAGCGAGACAGTCGCACGTCGAGACAGACGTTGAGTTCGTGGGGCGCGTACGACCGGACGACGTGGCGTGTCTCGACTTCGACCTCGTACTCGGGTTCCGCGGCGGCCCGAATCGCGGCCTCGCCCGGCCCGAAGGGGTCGTCCTCGTGCTGGATGTCGTAGTAGTGGAGAACGCAGTCGTCGCCAGCAAGTTCGACCGCCGCGTCGAGGAACTCGTCGGCGCTGTGGGGCAGATTCATCACCGCGCGGTCGGCCCAGTCGGCGTAGTCGCCAGCCACGTCCCTCACGTCTCCTTGAGTCGCGGTCACGCGCTCTTCCACGTCGTTTCGGCGCGCGTTCTCGTGGAGGTATTCGACCGCGCGCTCGTTCAGATCGACGCCGACGACCTCCGCGTCGCGCTTAGCGAAGGGGACGACGAAGGGACCGACCCCGGCGAACATGTCGAAGGCGCGCTCGCCGGAGTCCACCTGCTCGGCGACGCGGTGGCGCTCGGTGGCCAGTCGCGGCGAGAAGTAGACCTCGGCCACGTCGAGCAGGTACTCACAGCCGTACTCGCGGTGGACCGTCTCCGTGCTCTCGCCGACCAACACCTCCCAGTCGCGGACACGCAACTCGCCTTTCACCTTCGAGGCGCGATTGACGACCGTCTCGACGGGGATGTCCGAGACCATCACGGCGTCGGCGATTTCGCGGGCGGTATCGGGGTCGTCCTCGTCCAGAATCACGATGTCGCCGAGTCGTTCGTAGGTGGGTTCGAAGCCGAGCAGGTCCGCGGGCGTGTCCGGCGTCTCTCGGTCGCCGACAGCGCGCGAGACGATTGCCATATCCTCGGGCACCGCCTCGTCGTCGGTCACCGGCAGGTAGAGATAGCCGTCCTCGACCTCGATTTCGAACTCGGCGGCGAGCAGTCCGTCGTCGGCCAACCGCTGGCGGGTCTCCTCGCCTCGTTCACGCTCGACGCGAACGCACGGCACTTCCATACCTCCGTTTTTCGGGGTGTGGCGGTAAGGGTGACGCTTCGCGTCGGCTACGAGGCGTCGGCCTCCGAAGTCTCCGAGGGCGTGCGCTCGTCAGGTCGCCTACGGTCGAGCGCGTCCATCACGTAGTTCGCCGAAATCCCGTGGATAACGATGGACGCGAGGACGACGAACCCGAGCAGCGCCCAGAGCTTGTCGGCCGCGACGAGCAGTTCTATCTCGCCGAACGACGCCTCGTTGAGCGCGAACGCCAGATAGTAGAACGAACCGATACCGCGAATCCCAAAGGCGGAGACGACGAGTCGCTCGCTCCACGGCAGCGACGAGCCGAGCATGCCGATGACTCCGGCGACCGGACGGACGACGAAGATGAGCGTGAGACCGACGACGATATCAAGCAGGGTCAGCGGAGCCAGCAACCCCCCGGCGATGGCTCCGCCGAACAGCACCAACACCGTCGCCATCACGATTCGCTCGATCATCACCGCGTAGTCGTGCAGGGCGGTGTAATACTCGTGTTCCCACTCGTAGTGGCGGAGTTCGACCGCGGCGACAAACACCGCGATGAAGCCGTAGCCGTGGACGAGTTCGGTCGCGCCGTACGTGATGAGCGTGACCGCCAGCGCCTCCGCGCCCTCCATGACCTTGCCCAGTTGGGTCGTGACGCTCTCGCTGAAGATGACCCGCGCAAGCACCTGTCCGGCGAGATACCCCATCACGACGCCGACCGCGATTTCGTAGAGGAAATGCATGAGGAACCACTCTCCGAGCCAATCGAGCGAGGACGCTCCGGCGGCCGCCGCGATAGCGATAGCGAGATGGGTGAACGGGAAGGCCAGTCCGTCGTTGAGACCTGCCTCCGAGGTGAGCGCGAACCTGACTTCACCCTCCTGTTTCTTGGGGTCGATCTCCTCGTCCATCTCTTCGGTCGGCGGCGTCGCCTGCACGTCGGAAGCCAGCACCGGGTCGGTGGGTGCGACGACAGCCCCGAGGAGGACGGCAGTGGACACGAGCGTTCCCAACACACCCCACCCGAGAAGCGCGGTAGCGAGTATCGTCAGCGGCATCGTGATGGCGAGGAGACGCCATGTGTTCGACCACGCCTGCCACTCGAACGGACGGTCGAGTTTCAGTCCCGCCCCAGTCAGCGCGATTATCACGACGAACTCGGTGAGTCGTTCGGCGAGGTCCCCGTGTTCGACCGGGTCGGGTATCTCGACCCCGAGCGGGAGCGAGAACAGCAGCGCTCCGGCGACGACGTATATCAGCGGAAACGACATCGGCTTGTCCGAGAGGACCCGCGGCAGGACCACAGCACCGAAGATTGCAATACCGGCGACGAGCAACGCGGCTTCGTAAGCGCCCATTGGTCACATCATACCTCATTTTTACCTAAATGTCCGGGGGCCGAGCGCCGGACGAGGATCGCTCCTCGCTCGCCCCGACTCGAAAGCCTATAGCAACCGGGAGCACCTACGTCCGGTATGCTCACATTCGTCGGTCTCGGTCTCTACGACGAGCGCTCAGTAACCGTCGAGGGCCGCGACGCGATACGCGACGCCGACCGCGTCTTCGCCGAGTTCTACACCAGCAAACTCCTCGGGGCGACCATCGAGGACCTCGAACACTACCACGACACCGACATCGAGGTCCGGGACCGCGCGGGCGTCGAGCAGGACCCCGAAGCTATTCTTCGTGCGGGTGCCGACGGCGACGCGGTCTTTCTCACGGCGGGCGACACCATGATTTCGACCACGCACGTTGACCTCCGCCTCCGGGCCGAGGAGCGGGGCGTCGATACTCGCGTCGTCCACGCGCCGACCGCCGAATCCGCCGCCAGCGGCCTGACTGGTCTCCAGAACTACCGGTTCGGCAAAGCGACGACGCTCCCCTTCGACTACGCCCACGGTGCCGAGGGCGTCCCCGCGAGCGTCACCGACGCTATCGACGAGAACCGCGAGCGGGGTCTCCACACGCTGGTCTATCTCGATATCAAAGCCCGTAACGACGAGTACATGACCGCCGACCACGCCGCCGACCTGCTCGTCGAGGAGTATCCCGACCTACTGGCGGTCGTGGTCGCGCGCGCCGGAAGTCCGGACCCGCTCGTGACTGCCGACCGCCTCTCGGAACTCGCAAAACGAGATTTCGGCGACCCGCTCCACCTGCTCGTGGTGCCGGGCGACCTCCATCACATCGAGACCGACGCGCTCCGCGAACTCGCCGGTGCTCCGCCGGAACTGGTCGAAGTCGAATAAAAACAGCCCGCTTCTTACTCGCCCTTGCCGTCAGTGGCGATGGACCGCTCGGTGCCGACGGCCTCGTGGAGGTCGTACTCGTCGCCGGTCACGATGTAGAGCACGTCCTCACCGACGGTCAGCAGTTCGGGCACCTCGCGCGCGACCGCCCACGCGATGCCCACGAGCGCGACCACCGAGAGACCCTGGGCGAGCACGCGGTCGGAGATGAAGTACGACACCATGTTCGGGTTTTCATAGCCGATCAGCGCCATCGTCGGATCGACGAATATCTGGAGCCACTGCTGGCTGAACGCCAGCGCGATGAAGACCACACGGGCGAGATTCAGCGCCCAAATGACCGGGATTGCGACGGCGAAGGCCCGCAATTTTCGCCGGAGCGGTGCCCGCACCGCGGCGATGAGGCCGCCGAAGATGGCCATGCTCCCGATTCCGGTACACGCGAGCAGGACCCGAATCGTGAACTCGCCGTCCTCGGGCGTGTCGAAGAAGTATGCACCCCGAATCGACCCTTCGCGCTGGAGGACCTCGAACTCGTAACCCAGCGCCTGCATCACGAACTCGCCCTGCCACGTCACCGTCTCGATGAGCCACTCCTTGCCCGGCGGAAACATGGTGAACGGCATGTAGATGAGACCCATGAACGCGACGGCCCGCGAGAGCAAAAAGAGCGTTTCCCGACCCTGCAAGAGCAGGTAGGCCGCGTAGAGACACGCGGGGAGCGCGACGAGACTCAGCGCGCCCTCGATGAAACTCTTCTGCTCGAACGCGAAGTGCGGGAAGAGGACGAGCCAGAAGACGCCGAAGACGGCCCACGCCGCCGACCCGAGGTAGCGCGCCCGGCCGCGTCCGCGGTCGCCGTCGTACCAGTCGAGCGCGGCCGCCGCGGCGAAGAGGCCAACCGCGAGCCACGCGAGTCCGTCTGTCAACGCGGAGGTCACTGTTACCCGTGTGAAAGCGGCCCCCGAATAAAGAGTTGACGGCTCAGGCCGTCTCGGGTATGGATTGATTACGAGTACGGAAACGAGTCGTTTCTTCGTACGACGACGCCATCGCTGTCGAGTCGAGTACGCGAAAAATGGAAACCGCGAAAACCGGGAAGCCCGGTGGTTAGTTAGCTACGCTTAGTTGCTGCGGCGGAGAGCCAGCAGCGCGGCAGCGACGAGTGCGACGAGAGCCACACTGACACCGAAGCCGGGGATGCTACCGTCACTCGACGTAGTGGTTTCGGTAGGCTCCTCGGTGGTCTCCTCGCTGGATTCATCGGTGGTGGTCTCCTCGGTGGAGTCCGCAGTGGTGGTCTCAGTCGTCGTGGTCTCGGTCGCGTTGTCCGATTCCGTGGTCGTCTCCTCGACGACGTTCTCGACGATCTGTCCGTCAACCTCGTCACTCGCGTCGTTGGACGAAGCGGAGACGGTCAGTTCCGTTCCGACCTCGGTATCACTGAAGTCGAACGGAGCGGTGAACTCGCCGTTCTCGTCGACAGTGGCCGTCGCGGTCTGAACGAACTGGTCGGACTGAACCTGCACGGTGAACTCGCTACCAGCGGCGATGCTGGTCTCACCGGTGATGTTCGTCTCACCAGCCTCGACTTCGAGCACGTCGCTCTCGTTCAGGTTGCTGAATTCGAGGGTGCGCTCCTCGACGCTGAAGTTCGTGCTAGCGGTCTGAGTGTTCTTCGTGAGAGGACTACGCTCGTGGAGCTTGAACTCAGCCATGTAGTCGTCGCCAGCCTCGATACCGTGGCTGTCGTCGGTGTTGATGAGAGCGTAGAACGTGTTGTTCGCACCGTCGAAGTAGACCTCTTCCGCAGTCGAGCCGTTGAAGCTGTTACCGTCAGCGTTTGCGCCAGCGTTCGTCTGAGTGAAGTTCAGCGCGTAGTACGAACCACCGTTCGCCCACGTGTTGCCACCGCTGGACGAAAGCGTGGTGTTGTTGAGTTGAGCCTTGTCGGTGAGATTTCCGTAGAGACCCGAGGCCTCGACCTGAACAACTGCGATGTCGTTCAGAGCCGTCGAGTCATCTTCGGAGACGCCTTCAAGGAGACTACTAACGTCGTCGGGGTAGTTCGACGCACTGGGGTGGGTCCACGCCTTCACGTTGTCGACCGATCCCGCACTCAGGACGAGTTGCGTCACGTCCTGTGCATCAGTACCGACACCGGTCGTCATCTCGTAGGTACCCGAGCCGGAGGCACCAGCCGCGATGGGGTTGTCGATTCCACCGGGACCGAGGTTGCTACCGGAGAAGACGCCCTGATTGTACTCAGCGTTCTTGTTACTCCAGTTGTAGACGTTGTCCTCGTCCTGAGCTTCGAGGAACGCCGTCGGGTCGTCGGCACCCGCAGTGTGGTAGGTGTTGAAGTCGACAGTCACCTGACCGTCGCTGTCGTTGTCAGCAACGGTGAAGTTTGCCTTCCAGTTAACTGCGTCGCCACCAATGGAGACGTTTGCAGTCTTACTGTTAGTGAGGTTGACAGTGAACGTTGCAATGTCACCACGCTCCTGCGAGAGAGCGCTGCTACTGGCGAACGACGACGAGGCGTCACCGCCTTTCGTGACGTTGATGCTTGCCTCGGCCGTCGCGCTAGTGTCGTTGACCTCGAAGTTGAAGGTGTAATTGCCAGCTTCCTGATCAACGAAGTCCGTGTCAAGCGAATCTCGGGAGAAGCTGTTGAATGCGACACCGTCTTCGGTCTTCTTATCGGCGTCGAGAACCTCGTTGAGTTCGCTCGAGGAAAGACCGTCAGCGGTGACGGTCATGTCGTAACCTGCTCTGGCCGAGTCGATGGTGATCGAGGTCGACGAGTCGAACTTGTTGTCGACCGAATCGTCATCGAAGGACGCGGACAGGTCCTGCGAAGCGACCGAGAACGTGTGAATCGGCGTATCACTCTGTGCAATCTGGAGGCGATACTTGCCGTCCAGGTTGTTCGTTCCGAACTGAACGTCGCCCGTCCCGTTCGTGACGAACTCCTTAATGAACTCGCCGTCCTCGGAATTGTCCGAGGAGTCGACGACGATTTCGAGCTTCAGCTCGTCTGCAGTTGCACCTTGATCATTCTGAACGTTGTTCACGTACAGCGTCTGTCCCTGCCAGTAGCGCTCGCCGTTTGCGACCTCCGTACCGGCGTCGCTTCCGTAATTCGCGGCGGCCGTGCCAGCGAAGGCTGCGGTGCCAGCGAATACGGACATCACGAGCATCGCAGACAGGAAGACACTGCGAAGTTTGTTAGTTGTTGTTGTCATGTTTGGTTTGTTTATTCGGTCGGCGACAGCATCTTTCCGCTGCCCGTCGGAGTCCGGCACCGCACCGGGCATGGGCAACCTGTACTCGCTACTGCCACCATGGGTAGGGGTACGCATGAAAAGTTAAGCCCTGATTATAAGTGCTTTGTGGTGTCGAATGGAATTCGCCAATCGTTCTCACGGCCTCGGACGCCGGTTCTGGGCGGTTCAGCAACGCGGGATTACTCCGACGCTCCGAGAGCGATTTATAAAGAAACGCGACGTTTCCACCGTTCGGGGCACACAGAGCGGCCTGCTGTTTAGTTTTACTCGGAGAGAATTAGTCAGAAAGTCATTGATTGTCGCTCGTCGTTCGCGCTACTCGTCGCGTTCCAGAACTTCGATCTCGTGACCGTCCGGGTCCTTCGTGAAGGCGTAGCGGTTGTCACAGGACTCGGGGTCGCGGTAGTCCTCGGCGTCGCGCTCCATCAGCGTCGCCCAGTCGTCCTGCAGGTCCTCGGCGCGGACGGCGAGGTGGCCCCACGCGTCTCCGAGGTCGTACGTGCGCCCATCGTAGTTGTAAGTAAGTTCGACGGCCATCGCCTCGTCGGCCGCGCCCTCCGGTTTCATGAAGTAGTTGGCGAAGGTGTCGGACTCCCAGCGGCCGGTGTGTTCGTACTCCAGTTTTCGGGTGTACCACCCGAGCGCCTCGTCGGCGTCCTCGACGCGAATCATGGTGTGGTCGAGGCTCCAGCGCGCGCCGTGGTCGCGCTCGACGATTTCGACCTCGTGGCCGTCGGGGTCTTTTACGAAGGCGTACGAACCGCCACAGGAGTCGGGGTCGCGGTAGTCCTCGACGCCCTCGTCCATCAGTTGCTCGTAGGCGTCGTACACGTCCTCGACGCGAACCGCGATGTGTCCCCAGCCGTCGCCCATCTCGTAGGTCCGGTCGTCGTGGTTGTAGGTGAGTTCGAGGACCGCGCCCTCCTCGTGGACGTTCTCGGGACCGAGGTAGACGTTGGTGAAGGTGTCGGCCTCCCAGCGACCCTTCTCCTCGTAGTCGAGGTGGTCTCGGTACCAGTCGAGCGTCTCCTCTAAGTCCTCTACGCGCATCATCACATGGTCGAGCGTGGCGTTCATGACGGTTCGAACGTGGCGGTTCCGGAGCGAAAAGGGTACCGTTCGCGGAAACATCGGGGTCGTGCGTGTGCGCGTGAGAAAGAATTAGCGCCACAGCGCGGTCCGAAGGTCCGGCCAGTGGAACCACCACGTCGCCGCCCAGAGCAGGAGTGACCCGACCGGCACCGCCAGCGGACCCGGCCCTCGGAGACCGAGCGTGAACCGTAACACGCTGAGGCCCGCCAGCGCCAGCAGACCGCCCGTCACGCGCCGGTCTTCGAAGTCGAGCGCAACCTGTCCGAGTACAGCATTACCGACCGCAAGGAGGTAGAGGAGGACCGCAATCGGCCACGCGAGCAGTCGGTTCGGGAGGCCGCGGGTGTAGACCAGCAGGTAGTCGGGAAGCGTCGTGACGTGAATGGGGTCAAGCGTCGCCAGCCCCCACGCGAAGACCAATTCGCCGGAAGTGAGAACGGTCCACGGGAGCGCGGCGAGCGCGAGCAGTGCGAGCGGTCGCCGCGCGTCTCGGTCGGCCATCACTTCCGGACGACGAGTCGAAGCACGTCCTCGTCTGCGAGTTCGTGTTCCGTGCCGACCTGTTGCTCGTCGTGTTGGGCGCTCGGCCCGCTGACGCGGGCGAACCGGAAGCGGTCTTCGAGTTCCCCGCCGAGTTTCCGGGCGGCGTCGCCGACAGTCGAACCCTTCTTCATCACTAGCGGTTCCTCTTTGTCAACCCCCCGACCGGGCTTGTCCATGTAGATGCGCATGAGGCCCAACTCCTCCCAGATGGTCTGTTTGAGCGAGTCGAGACCCTTCTCCTTGTGGGCGGAGATAAAGATGGCCTCCTCGGGTTCGATGTCGTGGTCCCGCAGTTGCTCGTTGACCGTCTCGACGTAGTCCGGTTCGATGAGGTCAACCTTGTTGACCGAGACGATGGAGGGGATGTACTCGCGGTTGTCCATCACGCCGTCAACGAGTCGATCAACGTCCAGTTGTTCGCGGATGGTCACGTCGGCGTTGACGTAGCCGTACTCCCGGAGGACTTCCTTGACCACATCCTTCGAGAGGTCAAGGTCAACGCTCGACGTGACGCGAATGCCGCCCTTGCCCTTCTTCGAGATTTTGACGCTCGGCGGCTCTTGGTCGAGTCGAATCTTGTTCTCGTAGAGTTCCTTTTGCAGGCGCTCGTACTGGTCGATTTCGAAGACCGAGAGGACGAACACCACGAGGTCGGCCGCGCGCACGACCGACAGGACCTCTTGGCCGCCGCCGCGTCCGTGGGCCGCGCCCTCGATGAGTCCCGGCACGTCGAGTAGTTGGATGTTCGCGCCGTTGTACTGCAACATGCCGGGGTTGACGTTGAGCGTCGTGAACTCGTAGTCGCCGACCTCGCTCTCGGCGGCGGTCAGAGAGTTCAGCAGCGTCGATTTGCCGACGCTAGGGAATCCGACGAACGCGACGGTCGCGTCGCCGTGCTTCTCGACGTGGTATCCTTCGCCGCCACCGGCGGAGGACTGGTTTTCGAGTTTCTCCTTTTTCTCCGCGAGTTTGGCCTTGAGCCGTCCGATGTGGCTCTCCGTGGACTTGTTGTACGGCGTCTCGGCAATTTCCTCGCGGAGGTTCTCGATTTCTTCCTCCAGTCCCATTAGCAGTGTCTCGGCCGTGCGCGCCGAAAAACCCTTTCTTTCTTGGCAGTCCCCCGTCGTCACGGCGTCGGGAGACCGCGCCTCGCCGACGACTGACTTAGCAAGTCTTAAAACCGCTCCGGAGTGTTCGTTTAGGTATGGCTGAGACGATAGAAGTACTCGTCCCCGGCGGGCAGGCGGACCCCGGTCCACCTCTCGGTCCCGAACTGGGACCGACGCCGGTCAACGTACAGGAGGTCGTCAACGAGATTAACGACCAGACGGAGGCTTTCGACGGTACGGAAGTCCCCGTTACCATCACAGTCGAAGACGACGGTGGCTTCGAGATCGAGGTGGGCGTCCCGCCGACGGCGGCGCTCATCAAGGACGAAGCAGGGTTCGACACCGGTAGCGGTGAACCTCAGAAGGACTTCGTCGCGGACCTCTCCATCGACCAAGTCCGAACCATCGCCGAGCAGAAGTCTCCCGACCTGCTCGCGTACGACACCAAGAACGCCGCGAAGGAGATCGTCGGCACCTGCGCCTCGCTCGGCGTCACCATCGAGGGCGACGACGCCCGCGAGTTCAAGCAGAAGGTTGACGCTGGCGACTACGACGACGTGCTTCTCGGCGAAGCCGAAGCGTAGACCGCACCGTTACTTCCTGCTTCCCGCGTTTGGATAGCCGTCAGGCTGGTTACTGGCGAGACGACTGCGCTCCCGGTAGCGACCGCTCGCTCTCGGCGACAAAGAAGACGGAGACCCCGACAGTCGTGCGGCCAGCGGCGGTCGGCCGTTCGGCGTTCGAGGTCAGGTTTCGAGGGCGCGGAAGTCGGCGGTGCGGGCGACCCGGACCAGTTCCGGTTCGCGCTCGCGGGTCCGCTCCAGTAGCGGTTCGAGGTCGGGCGTGGCTCCGATGGGTGCGACGACGCCCCGCTGGCGGTCGTACTCGACGGCACCCGCGTCCGCCAGTTTCGGGAGATGAGCGTGGACGAGCGACGTTTCGACGCTCGCCGGGTCAATCGACTCGTCGCGGCCGTCGGACTGCCACGCCGCGATGCGCCGGGCGAGTTCGGAGACGGACGTTCGGCCGTTTCGATTCACCGTGTAGAGAACCCCCCTGCGTCGGGCGTCCCGGAGGAGGTCGAAAGCGGCGCTTACGTCGCGGATGGTCTCGGTTCCGGGTTGCTCCGTCATACGTGACTACCGTAGCGCCGGGGGTACATTAACCGGGAAGTCGGTTGCGTCGGTTGTACCCGGTCTGTCCCGACCGTTGCATCTGTTTCAATTTGGCTGCCGTAGTTTTAATATTCTTTTCCGAGGGCCGGTCTCGCGGCGATGCTAACCCGTACTCCTTTAACCTATCAGGAACCGAACGTCGGGTAATGCTTGCGGGAGTCAACGTCGCGCTCGGGGTGACCGGTAGCATCGCGGCGGTGAAGGTAGTCGAGTTGGCACACGAACTCCGCCGTCGCGGCGCGTCGGTCCGGGCGGTGATGACGGACAGCGCGCAGGGTATCGTCCACCCGTGGGCGGTCGAGTTCGCCACCGAGAACCCGGTCGTCACCGAGATTACCGGGGAGGTCGAACACGTCGAGTTGTGCGGCCGCGAGGGGTGGGCCGACGTGCTCCTCGTCGCGCCCGCGACGGCGAACACGGTCGGCAAGATGGCGGGAGCCATCGACGACTCGCCCGTGACCACCTGTGCGACCACCGCGCTCGGAGCGGACGTACCCGTCGTCGTCGCGCCAGCGATGCACGAACCGATGTACGACCATCCGGGCGTCTTGGACGCCATCGACCGCGTTGAGTCGTGGGGCGTCGAGTTCGTCGATCCGCGAATCGAGGAGGGGAAGGCAAAAATTGCGACCGAGGACGCCATCGCGCTCGACGTGGCGCGCGCCACCTCGCCCGACCGTTTCGCGGGCGCGAACGTCGTCGTCACCAGCGGCGCGACCAGCGAGTCCATCGACCCGGTGCGCGTGCTGACGAACCGCTCCTCGGGCAAGACCGGCCGGGCGGTCGCGCGCGCCTGTTACGCGCTCGGCGCGGACGTGACCCTCGTGCATCAGGGCGACGACGTGCCCTACGCCGAAGTCGCGCGGGTCGAGACCGCCGCGGAGATGACCGACGAGGTAGTGGACCGCGTACAGCGCGGGACCGCGGACGCGCTCGTCTCGGCCGCGGCCATCTCCGACTACACAGTCGAGACCGCCAACGAGAAGATTCGTTCGGGGAAAGACCTCTCGCTCGACCTGACGCCGACCCCGAAACTCATCGACGCGGTGCGGGAGGCAGGCGACCTGCCCATCGTCGGGTTCAAGGCCGAGACTTCGGGCGACGACGAGGCGATGATCGGCGCGGCCCGCGAGACGCTCCGCCGGGCGGCCCTCTCGTTCGTCGTCGCCAACGACGCCAGCGTGATGGGAGACGACCTGACTCGGACGCTGTTCGTCCGCGAGAACAGCGCGCGCGAGTACGAGGGGACGAAAAACGAGTTGGGACGGGAGGTCGCCAAGCAGTTGGCCGACGAACTGCCATGACCGCCGCCGTCTCCCGGCCCGAGGGCGGTCCGAACGTCGGATTTTCTGGTCGCGGGCGACGCCGACTGCCCGGAAACCGAAGCAATCTTTATACACTGGCCACCCTTTTCAGGTAGGAATCTCACGATGGTCGGCCACCTACCGGTGTATCGCCGTTCCGAGAGAGTCAGTTCGAGCGATCCACTCCAATGACAGGAAACCGAATCCTCGTCCCGGTTCGAGAGTCGGTCACGCTCCGCAATACGGTAGCACATGCTGCCGAGAGTGCTATCGAATCGGAATCGGATTCTACTCCGACTATCCATTTCGTCTATCCGCTCTCCGAGCGGGTTACGGTCGGCGACCTGCCGGACGAGGCGACCGAACTTCTCGACAGAGTCGAAGCGTGGGTCCGAGAGGACCTCGACGAGTACGCCGAGACGGTTGACGTGCAAACGGCGTTCGTCGCGCGTGAAGAGTATCTGTTCAATCCGGGCGACTACGCCGCCGTGCTGTCCCGGTACGCCAGACGAAACGACATCGACACGGTGTTGCTCGACCCGGAGTTCAACCCATCGGGCATGACGCCGCTGTTACCGCCGCTCGAAACCGAACTCGAACGCGTCGGTCTCGCGGCCGAAATCGCGCCCGTCGAGCGCCCGACCCGACGGTTCCCCATCGTTCGGCGCGCGGGACTGGGCCAGTTCGCGGTGCTGTTCGGGTGGGCCTACGCGTTCTACCTCCTCATCGGTGGGACGCTCTCGACGTTCGACTTGGCGACGGGCGCGATTAGCGGTGTCATCGTCGCCACGCTCCTGTGGCGCATCTCGCTGAGCGGGTTCGCCAACGTCCCGCGGTTGGCGGGTCGCCTCGGCAGGATGGCGCTGTACGCGCCCTTCCTGCTGTGGGAAATTGCGAAGGCCAACTTCCAGATAGCGTACGTCGTCCTCCATCCGGACCTCCCCATCGACCCTGAGGTCGTGGAGTTCGACGCCGCGGTGTGGGCCGAACTCCCGGTGACGACGCTGGCTAACAGCATCACGCTCACGCCGGGGACGCTCACCGTGGACGTGACCCGACGCCACTTTACGGTTCACGCACTAACCACCGATTCACGCGACGACCTGCTCGGCGGCGCGTTAGAGCGGGCAGTCCGGTTCGTCTTCTACGGGCGGTCGGCGGCCCGCATCCCGAGTCCTGCCGAGCGAGGCGACGACACGAACGAAACCGAGCCGACGGAGAGTGAGAATACGTGAGCTTTATCAGTAGTACGTTGTTGACGGCGGCCGGAGCGTTCGTCCTCATCTCGCTAACGATAGTGTACCGACTCGTCCGGGGACCGACGATGCAGGACCGCGTCATCGCGGTCAACGTCATCGGTTCGAACATCGTCATCACCATCGCGCTCGTGGCGGCCGCCACCGGTGAGAAGTCGGCGCTGGACATCGCAATCGTCTACGCGCTGTTGAACTTCCTGATGAGCATCGCCATCTCGAAGTTCACGGTCGAGCGAGGTGGTGTGCTGTGACGCCCCGCGAAATACTGATTGCCCTGCTGGCGGCCGGAGGCGTCTTCTTCGCCTTCGTGGCCGCAGTCGGCATCCTCCGACTTCCCGACCTCTACACCCGGTCGCACAGCGCCTCGAAGAGCGACACTCTCGCGGCCGGACTCGCGCTGGGTGCCGTGGCGCTGACGTTCGGGTCGGACCTCTCGACGGTCAAGGCCGTACTGTTGTTGTTGTTCATGTTCATCACGAATCCGACCGCCGCCCACGCTATCGCGCGGGCGGCCGCGGAAGAAGGTATCGAGCCGTGGACCCGCGACGAGGAGGTGGACGAATGAGCGGCATCGAGTTCGCGCTGTTGGCGTTCATCTTCGCCTGCGCGCTGGCCACCGCAGTCCTGCGCGACGTACTCGGCTCCATCATCGCGTTCGCCGCCTACAGCCTCGGCATCGCGGTCATCTGGGTCATCTTGCAGGCACCCGACGTGGGACTCACCGAGGCCGCGGTCGGCGCGGGTGTGACGACCGTCCTCTTCCTGTTGACCATCGCCAAGACCGTCCGACCGGCGGGCGAGCGCACGTTCGAGAAACTCGACCTCCCGGCACTGGGCGTCTCGCTCGCGCTGATAGGCGTGCTGGCGACGACGCTGGGCGCGCTCCCGCCGGTCGGCGGCGCGGAGACGCCGGTCGCCACCTCGGACGTGACTGGCTACTACCTCGAACACGCCTACAAGGAGGCCGGAGTGAAAAACGCCGTCACCGCGGTCCTCGCGGCTTACCGCGGGTTCGACACGCTCGGCGAGGCGGTCGTGGTCTACTCCGCTGGCGTCGGGATTCTTGTCGTCCTGAAAAAGGAGGTGTTCGCATGAGCGACACTCGCGCGAACGGCGACCTCAACGGGACCGACGAGGAGGTCAAACCCTACGTCGAGAGTCCCATCATCATGGCGACCGTCAGAGTCGTCGCGCCGTTCGTCTTCACCTTCGGCCTGTTCATCATGTTCCACGGCGCGAACTCCTCGGGCGGCGGGTTCCAAGGCGGCGTCATCGTTGGCACGGTCATCCTGATGCTCGGCATCGCCTTCGGCATCGAACCGACCCGCGAGTGGGTGAACCCCTCGACCATCGTGGCGATGATCGGTCTCGGGACGCTCGCGTTCGTGTCGGTCGGTATGGCGACGGTCGGACTCGGCGGCGCGTTCCTCGACTACCCCGCGTTCGGCATCCACCACGCGAGCAAGTACGGCATCGAACTGGTCGAGTTGCTCATCGGCGTCATCGTCGCGGGCATCATCACCGGCCTGTTCTTCGCCATCGCGGCCGGGATGCAGGGAGGTGAGTCGGCGTGATAGACGTACTTACGACGCGATACTACTACCTCGCCACGTTCCTACTGCTGGGCGTCGGCACGTACATGATGATTGGCAATCGCAACATCGTCAAGAAGGTCATCGGCGTCAACATCTTCCAGACGGGAATCTTCCTGTTCTTCATCGCGGCCGCGTACCTCGACGGCGCGAACCCGGCGGTGTTGACGACCGACGCACCGCACGTCAGCCCGCTCCCGCACGTCCTCATCCTGACCGCCATCGTGGTCGGGGTGAGCCTCACCGCGGTCGCGCTTGGACTCGTCGTGCGCATCTACGACGAGTACGGAACACTCGACGCGGACGTTCTCTGGGAGGTGCGAAACGATGAGTGACCTCGTTCCGTTCGCGGTCGCCGTCCCGATAGTCGGGTCGGTTCTCGCGCTGCTCGCGGGATTGGCCCGCTCGAAGACCGGGTGGCCGGTCGCCGTCGTCGCGTCGGCGGTCCACGTCGGGGTCGCTGGCGAACTCGCCCGCCGCGCGTTCTTCGAGGGGACCGTCAGATACGTCGTCGGCAACTTTGAGGTCCCCTACGGTATCGAACTCGTGGTGGACGGCCTGTCGGCGACGATACTCGTCCTCGTCGCGGTCGTCTCGCTCGGCGTCCTCGGCTACGCCCGCGTGGCGGGACCGCGCTCGAACGCCTTCTACGCGGCCTACATGCTGTTGGTCACGGGGCTAACCGGACTGAGCATCACGGGCGACCTGTTCAACATGTACGTCTTCCTCGAAATCACGGGACTGGCGGCGTACGTGTTGGTCGCCAGCGGCGAGGGCGGTCGGTCAGCAGTCGCGGCGCTCCGGTATCTGCTCGTCGGCACCGTCGGCGCGTCGCTGTTCCTGTTGGGTCTCGGCTACGCGTACGTCGCCACCGGGACGCTCAACATGGCACACCTCGCCGAACTGCTCGCCGAGGTCGGCCACACGACGACGCTGGTGCGGGCCGCGTTCGCCTTCATCGTCGTCGGCCTGCTCATCAAAATCGCGGTGTTCCCGCTTCATACGTGGCAACCCGAGGCCTACGCGTCCTCGCCGGACTCGGTCAGCGGGTTCATCTCGGCGCTAGTCTCGACGGTCTCGGCCTACGCGCTCGTCCGCGTGGTCTACACCGTCTTCACCCCCGAGTTCCTCGCGGCGAACCCGCTCGCGCAAGACCTGCTCGCGGCGGCGGCCGCGGTGAGCATCGTCGCCGGGAGCGTCTTTGCAGTCGCCCAGACGGAGGTCAAGCGAATGCTGGCCTACTCGTCGGTGGCCCAGTTCGGACTGGTGCTGGCGGGTATCTCGCTCGTCAACGAGATGGCGATGGTGGGCGCGCTCGTCCACCTCGTCGGCCACGCGATTATGAAGGGCGGCCTGTTCCTCACGGCCGGACTGGTCGCCACCGAGACGGGCGCACGAACGGTCGATGACTACGAGGGACTCGCCGACCGGGTCCCCCTTGGTGCGACCGTGTTCGGTCTCTTGGCGATGGCGATGGTCGGGATTCCGCCCGCCGTCGGGTTCGTCGGCAAGTGGTACATCGCGCTCGGCGCGGTCGAGACCGGGTCGTGGGTGCTGACCGCGGTCATCGTGGGAAGCACCCTGCTGACGCTGGCGTACTTCGCCCGGTTGGTCGAACGGATGTTCTTCCGCGAGGCCCCGGTCGCTCCCGAGGAGACCGGGGCGACCGCCGACGAGGCGGACATCGCCGCGGACGGTGCGGACGTGCCCGCCGCCGACGGCGGAGACCGGCCGTCCACCCCGGAGACTGTCTCGTTCGGGATGTACGCCGTCGTCGTCGCGGCCGCGGTGCTGGCGCTGGCGCTCGGCGCGGCCGTCTTCGAGTACGCACAGTACCTCCAACCGACCGTAACAAGTCTCCTCTCCTGAACCATGACAGAAATCGACTCTCTCCGACCGGTCGCAGCGGTGTTGATTTCGCTCCTCGCAACCGTGCCCATCCTCGCCTCCCACCGGCGTCCGAACGTCCGGGAGTCGTGGACGATGCTGGCGGCCGGAGCCACGTTCGCCGTCGTGGCGAGCATGGTCCCCGGCGTCCTCGCGGGCGACACGTACGTCACGGACTTCGGCACGTTCGTGCCGGGCGTCGAGTTCGCGCTCCGGGCCGACGCGCTGGGCATCCTGTTCGCCCTGCTGGCGAGCATGCTGTGGGTCGTGACTAGCCTCTACAGCATCGGGTACATGCGCGGACTGGACGAACACGGCCAGACGCGGTACTTCGCCGCGTTCGCCGGGAGCGTGGCGTCGGCGGTCGGCGTCGCGTTCGCCCACAATCTGGTCGTGCTGTACGTCTTCTACGAACTGCTGACCGTGGCGACCTACCCGCTGGTCGCCCACGACGAGACCGCGGAGGCGCGGGCCGCGGGCCGGAAGTACCTCGCGTACACCTTCGGCGGCGGCGTCGCGGTACTCGCGGGCATCCTGTTGGTGTTCCTCACGACCGGGACGACCAACTTCACGCCGGGCGGCATTGCGGAGTTGGCGGCGGCCGACCCCGCGATGGCGCGGGCGGCGTTCGGCCTGCTCATCGCCGGGTTCGGCGTGAAGGCGGCCCTGATGCCGATGCACTCGTGGCTTCCCGACGCGATGGTCGCGCCGACGCCCGTCTCGGGACTGCTCCACGCCGTCGCGGTCGTCAAGAGCGGCGTGTTCGGCATCGCGCGGGTCGTCCTCGACGTGTTCGGTCCGGACCTCGTGGGCGACCTCGGGATGGGGCTTCCGCTGGCGGTGGTCGCGGCGTTCACGCTCGTGGTCGCCAGCGTCATCGCGCTCCGGCAGGACAACCTGAAGCGACGGCTCGCCTTCTCGACGGTGAGCCAGCTGTCGTACATCGTGTTGGGGCTGGCGGTGTTGCACCCCATGTCGCTGACCGGCGGGCTACTCCACATCCCCGCTCACGCGTTCATGAAGCTCACGCTGTTCTTCTGCGCGGGCGCGATTCACGTCGAGACCCACACCGACGACATCTCCGAGATGGCGGGCATCGGGAGGCGGATGCCACTCACGATGGCGGCGTTCGCCGTCGCCGCCGCCGGGATGGCCGGGATTCCGCTTGTCGCCGGGTTCGTGAGCAAATACTTCCTGCTCATCGGCACGGTGTCGGCCGGACAGATAGTGTTCACCGGTTCGCTGTTGCTGTCGGGCGTGCTGAACATCGCGTACTTCTGGCCGATTGTCTACGCCGCCTTCTTCGAGTCGAAGGGCGAGGAGGACCCCAAGCCGCTCATCGAGACCGTCCTCGGCGGTCGGTTCGGCGGCGACGTTCGCGCGGACGGCGGTAGTCACGCCGACGACCACGCGAGCCACGGCCACTCGGGCGACCACGGTCACGCTGGCGGCTGGGAGACTCGCGCGCCCACCGGCGCGGAATCGACGTGGTTCATGCTCTTCCCCATCCTCTTTGCGGCCTCGGGGTCCATCGTCCTCGGGGTTGTTCCCGACGCCGCGGTGTTCCTGCGAATCGTGCGTCACGTCGTCGCCGGAGCGACGGGGGTGACCATCTGATGGACCCAATCGTTCCGCCGTTCGTTCCGGTCTTGCTGGCGGCACTTCTGCTCCCGTTTGTCGGGCGGCGCGTCGGCCACGCGCTTGGCGTCCTCGCCACCGCAGTGGTCGTGCCGTACGTCTGGCTCGTTCCGACCGGTGAACACCTGCCCGTGAAGCTGTTCGGCGTCTTCGACGCCGTGCTGTTCAACGTGGACGGATTCTCCCAGCTGATGGGGATAATCTTCGGGTTCATCGGCGCAATCGGGGTGCTGTACTCGTGGGCGAGCGACGCCGATAGCCGCCAGACCGCGTTCGCGCTGAGCTACGTCGCCAGTAGCCTCGGAGCCGTCTTCGGCGGCGACTGGCTCACCCTGCTGTTCTTCTGGGAATTGATGGCCGTCACCAGCACCCTGCTGGTCTGGCACTACGGCGGCCGAGCGGTCCGGGCCGGATACCGGTACGCGCTCCTCCACGGCGTCGGCGGGACGCTGTTGATGGGCGCTATCGTCTGGCACTACGCCGAGGTCGGCACCTTCCTGTTCACCGGCGAGGGAATGGCCGGACCCGTCGCGCCTATCTTGGCGGGCATCGGCATCGGCGTCAACGTCGGCTTCGTCGGCCTGCACGCGTGGCTCCCCGACACGTACCCGCGTCCCCACATCGCCGCGAGCGTCTTCCTCTGCGTCTACACGACCAAGACCGGCGTGTACGGGATGTACCGCGCGTTCCCCGAGGGCGAACTCGCCATCGCCTACATGGGCGGCATCATGGCCGTCTTCGGCGCGGGGATGGCGCTGCTCCAGAACGACATGCGCCGACTGCTCTCCTACCACATCCAGTCGCAAGTCGGCTACATGGTCGCGGGCGTCGGCATCGGGTCGGCGCTGGGGCAGGCCGGAGCGATGGCTCACGTCTTCAACCACATCCTCTACAAGGGCCTGCTGTTCATGACCGCTGGCGTCGTCGTCTACCGCACCGGCAAGGAGAGCCTGAAGAAACTCGGCGGACTCCGCCACGAGATGCCGATTACGGCCGTCTCGTTCGCCGTCGCCGCGCTCTCGATTTCCGGATTCCCCGGATTCAACGGCTTCGTCAGCAAGGGAATCGTCATCTCCGCCAGCCACTACGACTTCCCGAAAGGGCCATTCGCAGTCGGCGACTTCCACACCTTGGAGCTACTCCTCCTCATCGGAGGCGTCGGCACTTTCCTCTCGTTCATCAAGTTCGGCTACTACGCGTTCCTCCGCGGCGAGTACGACGGCAGCGTCAAGGACGCCAACCGCGGCCAGACCGTTGCGATGGTCACCGTCGCCGCGCTCTGTGTCTTCTACGGAATCTTCGACGGCGCGCTGTTCGCACTCCTGCCCTTCGACGTGACCGGCCAAGTCGTCTCCCACGCTTACCACACCTACACGGTCAAGCACCTCGTCGAAGGGTTCGCGCTGGCGGCCATCGCCCTCGTCGGGTTCGTCCTCATCAAGAAACCGCTGGAGAAGGTCGGGGGGAGCGTCCCGGACATCGACGCGCTGTACAACCCCGCGGCGTTCTACGGCACGCGGAGCGTCGTCGTCGGCACCACCGAACTCTACGCCGCGGTCGATAGGGTCGCCGTCGCCGTCGCTGGCACGGCGACCACCGCCGTCCAGCGTCTCGGTCACGGCGTCGTCACGGGTCTCGGCGGTCGCCCGGTCGAACTCCGGACCGACATCCGCAACGGCGTCCTGCTCATCGTGATGGCGCTCGTCGTCGCGCTGGTTGTCGTCCTCTGACCGGCACCCGAGCGAACGTTTTTCTTCGGTCGCCACGCTCCCGAGCGACGCTCGAACTGTCGAGTCGCCACCGGTTCGACTGCGAAATCCATGTGAACGAACCCCGTGAAAATGCCGGGCACGGCCGACGCCAGACCGTCACCTTTTATTCGCACGTCGAGTACCTCCGACATGGAAAAGCTGAAGCAGTCCTTGCTCGACGCGCCAATCATCGAGAAAGACGGCTACCACTACTTCGTCCATCCCATCAGCGACGGGATTCCGGTTCTCGAACCCGGACTGCTCCGGGAAATCGTCATCCAGATTATCCGGAAAGCGGAGCTAGAAGACGTGGACAAAATCGTCACCCCGGCGGCGATGGGTATCCACATCTCGACCGCGGTCTCGCTGATGACCGACATCCCGCTGGTCGTCATCCGCAAGCGCGAGTACGGACTCGAAGGGGAAGTCGCGCTCTCCCAGCAGACCGGCTACTCCGAAAACGAGATGTACGTCAACAACGTCCACGAGGGCGACCGCGTCCTCCTGCTCGACGACGTACTCAGCACCGGCGGTACGATGAAGGCCATCACGGAGGCGCTCGAACATATCGGCGCGGACGTGGCCGACGTGGTCGCGGTCATCAAGAAGGAAGGGCCGAACGAACTCGACGACACCGACTACAACGTGAAGACGCTCATCAACGTGGACGTGCAGGACGGCGAAGTCGTCATCACGGACGAACACGGCGACGGATAGCGTTCGAGAGCGTCTTTTCTGGCGAGCGATGGGGACGACGACGTTTGCTTCGCATAGCGGTGCGAGTGGGCGCGAAGTCGAACGCTTCGTTCTCGGTCTCGCGTTGCTCGACACGAGAACGGGCGTGACGGGAGTGAGCAAACGCGGTTTGTTTGCGAACTACGTCACGCCCGCAAACGAAGTGAGCGGGCGTGACGGGATTCGAACCACGGTCGGACGTGCTCGCTTCGCTGCGCGCGACCTCCCTGATTCGAATCCCACACGCTTCGTTCTCGGTCTCGCGTTGCTCGACACGAGAACGGGCGTGATGGGATTCGAACCCACGGTCAGAAGGTTAGGAACCTCCTGCCCTATCCACTAGGCCACACGCCCCGCGAAAAAGCGGTTATTTGGTGTTCGTATCGGTCTCGGCGTCAACGGTCGAGTCAGTTGCCGGTTCGCTGTCGGCGTTGAGCGACTCCGTGCCGCTTTCCTGCATCTCTTGGAGTTCTTCTTCGACTTCCTGACGACCTTTCTTGAACTCGCCCATGGCCTCGCCCGTCGAGCGCGCGAGTTTGGGAATCTTGTTCGCGCCGAACAGCAGGACGGCGATGAGGAGGATGACCATCATCTCCATTCCGCCCGGAATCGGCCCGAATAGTGGAATCATCTCTACCATCTCTAGGTGAGAATAGCTGATTCTGAATTATAGGCTTTTTGCTCGTTGCACGACGCCCCAAACCGGTCGAAAACGACCGACAGAGCCGGTATATCCGTATTTTGGACATTCAGTAACTTCGAGGTGACAGCAACGTTGAACGTCGGTCCCAAGAGACCGACCCCGCTACGAGATTCGGAACTGTCTTTTCGCCGACGCACCAACTGCGGTCTGTAATGGTTACAGTCGGAGACGCCGCGCCTGATTTCACCGCACCGCTCGCAAACGGCGATGTCGAGGAGTTCACGCTCTCGGAGACCCTTGACGACGCGCCAATCGTCCTCGCGTTCTTCCCCGGCGCGTTCACCGGGGTCTGCACCACCGAGATGGCTACCTTCGAGGAGAAGTTGGACGAGTTCGAGGACGCCACCGTCTACGGCGTCAGCGTGGATGCGCCGTTCTCGCTCAACGAGTTCCGCGACCAGCAGGGCCTGAGTTTCGGCATCATCAGCGACTCGAACAAGGAGATAATCGACGACTACGACGTAGAGATGGACTTCGCCGACATGGGCTACTACGGCGTCGCCAAGCGCGCGGTCTTCGTCGTGAACAGCGACGGCGAGGTCACGTATGAGTGGGTCAGCGACGACCCCGGCGTCGAACCTGACTACGACGAAGTCGCCGACGCCGCCGAAGCGGCCGAGTAATCAGTTTCCGTCGGTATTTTTCTTTGCGAAAGCCCGGACCGTCGAGAAGTCACTAGCTATTGCCGACGGCAATCAAACCACGACCGCACCGCACTGCACAGCACCGCGACCGCACAGCCACTGCACACTGCCTCTCCGCATCTCGGCGAGCGAAGCGAGGGTCGGAAGACGCGGGTTGTCTTTCGGTGTGCGCGTTCGGCCGCGCAGAACCGCGAGGGCGGCCGAGCACGCGGCGCATCCCGTGGTCGGTCGCAATGCATGGAACTAAACGGTCGGGGATTCGCGGAACTCGATGGTCAGTAACGATTCGCGGAACGCGGGAAGTGGCGACGACCCGGCCAAAATCACGCGTGGCCGAGGCCTTTTTCCGCTCGGGCACGAGGTATCGGGTATGAGTGAGTCAGAGACCGAGGAATCCGACGACGTGAGTCGCACCTATGACCCCGACGCTGAACACGCCTTCCCCGACGAGCGTCTGAACGAGGTGTTAGCGGTCGTCCGCGAGGACCCCGAGATTCAGACGTACCTCGACGCCCAAAACGTCAACGCCGTCACGCGGAAGGGGTACAACGACCACGGCAGAAAGCACATCGAAATCGTCCGAAATCGCGCGCTGTCGCTGTACGACTTGCTGAAGCAGGGCGGCGTCGGGTTCAACGGCGCGTCCGAGCAGGGACTCGACGAGGCCGACGAGAGCGTCATCGTCGCGCTCGCGGCGACCATCCACGACATCGGCCACGTCGTCCACCGCGACGAACACGCCTACTGGTCGATTCCCTTGGCGGCAGACATCCTCGACCGCATCCTCCCCCAGTTCGACTTCTACGACACCGAGGAGGTCGTCCGAGTCAAGGGCGAGGTCCTCCACGCGATTCTCTGTCACCACACCGAGGAGGACCCGCTCACGACCGAAGCGGGCGTCGTCCGAGTCGCCGATGCCCTCGACATGGAGGAGGGCCGGTCGCGCATGCCCTACGAGAAGGGCGGCCGAGGCATCGACACCGTCTCCAGTCAGGCCATCCAGCGCGTCTCGCTGCGACAGGGCGACACCGTACCCGTCCTCGTGGAGATAGAGATGCTGAACGCCGCGGGCGTCTATCAGATCGACAACCTACTGAAGGCGAAACTCCGCGATTCGGGGCTGGAGGACGACATCCGCATCATCGCGGTCAACATCCGCGAGGGCGAGAACAATCTGGTCGAGCGCGTCGAGCTTTAAAACGCCACCTCGAAGCGCGCGCCCCGGTTGCGCGGTGACGCCGGGGACTCCCGGCCGCCGTCGGGCGTCACTTGTCGCGCGTCGGCGATCGCCGCGTTAGACGCGCTCTCTGTCACATCTATCGTCCAGTCGTGGGCATCGACGACCTGCTCGACGATTGCCAAGCCGAGTCCGGTCCCGTCCTCGCTCGCGTCGCAGACCGACAGATAGTTCTCCCCGACGTGGTCTCCCTTGGGACCGTCCGCAACTGCGAACTCCCGCCACGCCCGATTCGTGATGAGGATGTAGCCCGACCGGTCCAGCACGGCGGCTTGGCCCGGAAGCGCGTTGAACCCCGCACTGATGGCGGCGACTGAGATTGTCATGCTTCTCTCTGGAGTTGCACAAACTTATAACATGTGCAACCCCTCAGATGAGGGACTGCTAAATTCCGGTGTCGGACGCTGAAACGTATCGGAATCGGTCGTCGCCCGACGCTACCGGATGCGGTCGTAGATGCTCTCTAGCTTTTGGACCGCGTGTTCGACGCTCACGTCGTCGCGCCGGGCCAGACACCGCTCGCGGAGGTCGTCGCGGTCGGCCAGCGTCCGGCGAATCGCGGCTTTGAACTCGTCGATGTTCCCGCTCTCGTAGTGATAGCCCGTCTCTCCGTCCTCGATTGTGTTGGCGAGCGCGCCCGCGTTCGCGCCCACCACGGGCGTCCCGCAGGCGTTGGCCTCCAACGCGACGAGTCCCTGCGTCTCGACTGGACTCGGGAAGGCGAAGACATCGAGCGCCGAGTAGAACGCGGGCAGTTCCTCGCGGTCGAGAAAGCCGAGGAACCGAGCGTCAGCCCCGAGGTCGGCCGCTTGGGACTCCAATTTCTCGCGGGCCGGGCCGTCGCCACCGAAGACGACCGTCACGTCCATGTCGGCCGCCGCCGCGACGAGTTCCGGGAGACGCTTCTCGTAGCCGTGTCGCCCGGTGTAGCCCACGAGCGGTCGCTCGTTTCCGAGGTCGTAGCGAGCGAGGAACTCGTCGGTGTCAACCGGGCGGAATCGTTCGGTGTCGATACCGTTGGGAACCACCTCTACGTCGGTGTCCACGCCGACCTCCGTCTTCAGGTGGTCGCGGGTCGCCCCGGATGGTACCAGTACCGCGTCAGCCCGGCCGTAGAACCACCGCTCGTAGGCTTCCGAGACCCGGCCGACCAGCGACGCGATGGAGTCGGTCGGCGAGATGTAAGCGGCGTACTCGCTGGTCGGCGTGTGGTAGGACGCCACCAGCGGCACGTCCCGTTTCCGAGCGAGACGCAGGCCGCCGAGACCGATGTTGAACGGCGTGTGGGCGTGGACGACTTCCACGTCGCGGACCGCCTCGGGCACCGTCGGCGTGCCGAGTCGGAATCCGTCGTAGAACGGAAGCGGAAGGCTCCCGACCGGGTGTTCGCCGTCGCTCGGACGGTGGCCGTCAGCGCCGGGGTAAACCACGTCCATGCGGCCACCTGCTCGCTCCCACCGGTCGCGCCACGACTCGATGGTGTAGGTCACGCCGTTGACCGTCGGGAGGTAGGTGTCTGTGAACGCGGCGACCCGTTCCATTGTTGGCCCCTTTGGCAACCGGTAGTTAAGTCCTTTTGAAGTTCGCTCGCGGGCGAACACCGGGGTGAACCGGCGACGAAGGGGTTCAGGCCAGCTTTCGGTACAGCGACACGAGGTCTTCGCCGACCGCGTCGAGTTCGAACTCGCGGCTCTTCTCGGCCGCGGCGTCGCCGAGTCGTTCCCGCAGGTCGGGGTCCCGGAGTCGGTCCAGCGCGTCGGCGAACTCGTCGGCGGCCGTCGCGGCGTCGGCCGACTCGTCGCTGGCTTTCAAGCAGTGAGTCTCGTCGTCCAACCAGTCGTAGGTCGGGATGTCGCGGATGACCAGCGGTTTGCCACAGGACATCGCTTCCAGCAGCGCGATGCCCTCGTTTTCGTTCTTGCTCGGCCAGAAGAACGCGTCGCCCGCCGCGAACGCGCCCTCGATGTCCTCGACGTAGCCCGTGAACTGGCAGTTGTCGGGCGCGCTCTCGACGAGTCGCTTGGTGTCCTTGCTCTTGAGGAAGCGGTCGAGTTCGCCACCCGCGGGGTTGAGGAAGCCGAACCAGACGAAATCGAGGTCGGGCATCTGGCGGGCGGTCTCGACGAACGCTTCCAGTCCCTTGCGCTTGATGACGTGGCCGACGTTGAAGATTACGGGCGGGTCGAGGTCGTAGCGGTCCAGATATTTCTGCCGGAGGTCCGGGTCGTCGTAGCCCTCGACTTTCGCGGGGTCGAACCCGTTGCTGACGACCGTCTTGGGCGCGTCGGCGTACTCCTCGATGACCCGCCGGTTGTACTCGGAGGGGCAGACGAGGTGGTCGGCCAGCGAGTAGGCGTAGCGCAGATAGGGCTTCATCGGCTTGGCGAGGGCGTTCGAGAACGCGAAACTCTCCTCGAAGTCCTCGGCGGTCTGGTGGGTGTGAACGAGGACCGGCACGTCGGCGCGCCGGGCGCGCTTGGCGTAGTAGAGCGATTTCGGTCCCATGTTGTTGAGGTGGAGCAGGTCGGCGTCGAGCGTCGGTTCGGCGGTGTACTCGATACCGTGGCGGTCCATAATCTTGCGCTGGTTGTCCACCGACTGGGCGTGGCCGCCCGTGATGTACTCCTCCCACTCGAAGTAGTGGCTCACTCGCATCGTCGGCTCTCGGGGTCGGAGTCAGCGAGGTGGTTCTCGAAGAGGTCGAGTTCGGAAATATCGGAGAGACCGCTCTCGGAGAGGCTCTTCTCAGAGATGTCGTTCTCGCGGCCGTACAGCCTTGTCACTGTCCGACCGATGCGGCGGCCGCGACAAAACCCTACCGGAACGCACTGGATGGGGGTTACCGGAACGAACTTGATGAGGGTTACTGGAACGAACTTGATGAGGGTTACTGGAACGAACTTGATGAGGGCTACTAGAACCCGCTGGATGAGGGCGACTTCGGGGATTCGACGCTTTCGACACAAAACAAAAAATATATAACCTGCACCGAGAATTGCCCGCATGGGGCAACACAGGAACCTTCTATCCTTGTCCTGTCTCGCCCCGGAAACCCCCACCCCCCATTCCCACACTTCATGACGATAGCCGAAGAGCGCATCGAGCGACTCGCCTCGCTCGCCCGTGACGCCGCCGCCGAGTGCCACGACGACCGCGCCCGAGACTACGTGCGACTCGCGCGTAGACTCGCCGAGCGCAACAGACTCTCGCTTCCCACGCAGTTCAAGCGCTTCACCTGCGACGACTGCGACGCCTACCTCCGACCGGGGAAGAACGCCCGTGTCAGGCTACAGGGCGACCACGTCGTCGTCACCTGCGACTGCGGCGAACAGGCGCGATACCCCTACGAGTAGTCGATTCGCCCCGTCGAGCCGCCCCGGCGTTCGGTTTTGCTTCTCCGTGTCGAGGAGACACCTCTATCGATTTGTACTCGACGCCGGGAGACGTTCCCACACACCTCTATCGAAGTGTGTTCCGTGTCAGAGTGGGGGTAACTCGTTCAGTCAGTGAGTAGATTCCATAGCGAGGAATGCGTCTACCCATCCTTATCTGCGACTTCGGAGCAGTGGATACCTCTACCCATCCCTATCTCTGACTTCGGAGCAGTGGGTACCTTTGTCCGCCACTATTTTCGCCTTCGTCGCGGCAAGTGTCGGGTCTCTCTCGCTGTGAGACCGATTTAGTAATACACGTCTATCGAAGTGTATCGGAGAAAGGAAGCTGAGAGACGCACACCTCTATCGAAGTGTTTGCGTGCTCATCAGTGGAAGTTGACTCACCCGAGAACACTCGTCTCGCTACAGCGAGTTCGGAGAACGATTGAGAGTTTACTCGTTTCTCGCGCATTCGTATCCTTGCTGGTTCCTTTCTCTTCGTTCTCCACCTTCTCTGTTCTCCTCTCCTCTCTGTTCTCCTCTCCTCTCTTTTCCTCTACTCTACTCTACTCTACTCTTCTAGAGAAACGACAAAAATGAAGAAGCGATAGATACAACGAAACACATCGAACACTTCGATAACGGTGAGTGGGAGTTCCTTTTAAGAAGAGATGAGTTTATGCGTATCGCCCTCAAAAACACGCAAAATCGGTCGTACCGTCGGTCTTGCAGAGACACGACCCCGGTGGACGTTCCTCGACACTCCCACCCCTCCCTCCATACGACCGAAACACTTCGATAGAGGAGTCTCTCTGTCAAGAGCTACGCCTCGCCGCCGGTCACAGCGAGAGTTCGTCTCGCTCGAAGCAAACACTTCGTCAATACCGTCCGAGATATCGACTTCGCAACGCCGAGACCGTCGTCTCCGGTATCGTCGCCGAACGTACGGACCGAATACACATCGATAACGGCAAAGTTTAATGGATGGGCCGAGACGCTCGAAGCATGAATTCTGACGCTTCAGTTGGAAATACCGAAGAGGGGGACGCTTCTCTCGGGGACGACGAGGCCGATTCGCGCCCCGCGGACTCGCGGGCCGCGGCGGTGGCTGGGGAGAGAGAAGCCGAGGGACCGGGGCAGATCGCCGAGTCGGAGACGACGGATGTCGTCGAGTCGAGGACGACGGACGAGGTGGACGACTCCATCGAGTCCGAGGAACCCACCGAGTCGGAGGGTCCTACCGAGTCCGAGGGCGATGTCGAACGGGGAGAGACCACCGAACAGCGAGACGCCGCCGAACAGCGAGAGACCACCGAACCGGACGAAGCGGCCACCGACGAGGACGGGTCGAAGTCCATCGAGGAGATGCTGTTGGATTTCGACGAACAGCAGTCGCTCATTCGCAATCGCTCGCTGCTCAACCCCAACGAGGTCGTCGAGGAAGAGCGCATCGTCGGCCGCGACGAGCAGTTGACACAGGTCACGAAGATGCTCCGAGTCGCCATCGGCGACAATCGCCCGCCGAACCTCTTTCTGTACGGGCCGTCGGGGACCGGCAAGTCGCTCATTATCAACGCGGTCTGTGAGAACATCGGTCGCCTCTGTGACAGTCGGGGGATTCGGTTCGGCGTCGTCGAGATGAACTGCCAAGACATCGGCACGCTCGGGTCGGCCGTCTACGAACTCGCCATGAAGGTCGCCGACCAAGCGGGCGTCCCCCTCGAAGTGCCCCAGCACGGGGTCTCGACCAAAGAGAAGTGGCGGGAACTCTACCGGCTGGTCAACGATAACTTCGACACGGTCGTGTTCGTCCTTGACGAACTCGACATGCTCGTCGGGCGACGCGACAAGGACCAACCGGCGTTCTCCCGACTGCTCTACCAACTCTCTCGCGCGGGGTCGAGCAACGACATCACCGCGCAGGTCTCGATTGCGGCCATCACGAACGACACGAAGATGCTCGAATCGGTCGGGAGTCGCGCGCTGAGTTCGTTCACGCCCGAGGACGTTCACTTCGACGACTACGACGCCAATCAGTTGCGCGCGATTCTCCGTCATCGGGAGGACGCGTTCCGCGAGGGCGTCCTTCAGGACGACGTGATTCCGCTCGCGGCCGCGTTCGCCGCGCAGAACCACGGCGACGCTCGGAAGGCCATCGACCTGATGCGAGTCGCGGGCGACCTCGCCGAACGAGAGGGTGGGGACCGCGTGGGCGAACAGCACGTCCGGAAGGCACAGGACAAAGTCGAGCGCAACCGCGTCCTCGAAGTGACGCGAGGAATCAGCACCCAGAAGAAGCTCTGTCTGTACGCGACGGCGGCCGTGGCCGACGAGAGCGGGGATAGCTCGGCCCGGAGTACGACGGGGTATCAGGTCTATCGCTTCCTCACGGACGCGCTCGACGCCGACCAGTACCATCAGGAGACCTACGTCAACAAGATGAAGGAGCTGACGACCTACTCCATCGTCGAGTCCGAGCGCAAGAGCCACGGTCCCTCTTCGGGGATGTTCATCGAGTTCACGTTCAACGAGCAACCCGAGACCATCATCGAAACGCTCGGCGAGGATTCCCGGCTCGGGGACCTGTCGAGCGACGAGGTCACGGCCGTCGTTCGCGCGCAACTCTCGAACGGCGGATAGCGCCGAGAGATCGTCGGACTCGGCCCCCACTCACCGAGGCGGTGCAAGCCCTTTAAGGCCGTTCGTACCCCAAACGAAACTATGACCGACGAAGACCTCCGGAAGCAGGCCCACGACCTCGACGTGACCGTTTGGGTCGGCAAGAGCGGTATCGACGCCGTGACCGACGAACTCGCCGACCAGCTCGCCGACCGGGAACTCGTGAAGGTGAAGTTCCTTCGTGCGGCCCGCGGCGGCACCACAACCGACGAACTCGCCGAGGAGCTAGCGGAACGAGTCGATTCGGACCTCGTGGAGACGCGAGGGAACACTGCGGTTCTGCACTGATGGTTGACCCGCTCCCGTTTCTGGACCGTGTTCTCGACACGGGCTACGCGACGGCAATCACGCAGGCGCTCTACTTCGTCGCCGCGTTCGTCGCCATCTACGTCGTCGGCCGCCTGACGGTGATTCCGCTCGTCAGTCGCTTCCTCGACCGCCAGAGTATCGACAAGCACGCGAAGAAACCGCTGCTCAAGATTACGAAGTTCGCGGTCGTGTTCGTGGCCGTCTCGGTGGCGTTCGGGGCCGCCGACTACGGCAACTTCCTAACCTCGCTGGCGACTATCGCGGCGGCGGCCACCCTCGCCATCGGCTTCGCCATGCAGGACGTTATCGCCAACTTCGTCGCGGGCGTGTTCATCTACACCGACCAGCCGTTCAAAATCGGTGACTGGGTCGAGTGGGACAACGGAAGCTACTCCGGCGTCGTGGAGGACATCGGTCTGCGCGTGACCCGCGTGCGCACCTTCGACAACGAACTGTTGACGGTGCCTAACTCGCAGTTGACCGACGGCGTCATCAAGAACCCCGTCGAGGGCGAGCGACTCCGCCTGAAGTTCCTGTTCGGTATCGGTTACGACGACGACATCGAGCGCGCGACCGAGATAATCGTCGAGGAGGCCGAGGCGCATCCGGACATTTTGGACGACCCCGCGCCTTCTGTCCGACTCACCGAACTCGGCGACTCGTCGGTCGGTCTCCAGTCGCGCATCTGGATCGACGACCCCTCGCGGGGCGACTACGTGAAAACCCGCGGCGAGTACGTGACCAACGTCAAACGGCGCTTCGACGAGGAAGGCATCGACATTCCGTACCCGAACCGCACCCTCGAAGGCGGTCTCGAACTGGCGAACGTCGAGGCGACGGTCGGCGCGACGGGCGACGACTGACCACCGTTTGCCGCGCTCCGAGCTGCCGTCGCTGACCCTTTTGAAACTCACCGAGGACCGAGCGACGCGGCGCTCGATCGCCGACTCCGCTCGGGCGACCTACTCGTAGCACTCGCGCTCGACGCGGGCGTCGAAAGCCTCGGCGAGGCGTTCCGTGACGGGTCCAGCGCCGAGTTCGACGGACTCACCGTCTTCCGCCCCTTCGACCGCCGCGAGCGGCCGAATCTCCCACGTCGAGTTCGTCAGAAACGCCTCGTCGGCGTCGCGGAGGTCGGCGGGGTCGTCGGTTCCTTCCTCGACCGGAACGCCCTCCGACTCGGCGAGTTCGAGGACGACCCGGCGCGTGATTCCCGGCAGAATCGGCCCGTCGAGGCTCGGTGTGTGGAGGACGCCCTCGCGGACGAAAAAGAGGTTGCTCGTCGCGCCCTCGGTGAGGTTTCCGTCGGAATCGAGCATGAGGGCTTCGTCGGTCTCCTCCGAGAGTTCGAGTCTGGCGAGAATCCCATTCAGGTAGTTGTGCGTCTTGGCGTGGGCGGGCAGCGCGGCGTCGGGAATCCGGCGCGTCTCGACGACCGCCGCGGTCGCCGGGCCGTCCCAGACCGGTTCGCCGCCGGAAGACTCACGGCCGCCGCGCGGGAGTTGTGCGACGTAGACGACCACGGTGGGGTCCTCGACCGGACCGGGCGAGAGTTTGCCGGGTTGGACGCCCCGCGAGATGGAGAGTTTGACGTAAGCGTCTTCGAGGTCGTTCGCGTCCAGCGTCTCCCGTATCCGGCCCCGGAGGTCGCTCTCGGAGAGACCGTGGTCGAGCGAGAGGGCGCGGCAGGTCCGCGCGAGGCGGTCGGCGTGGGTTTCCCACTCGAAGACGCGACCGCCGTAGGCCCGAAGCGTCTCGAAGGCGGCGTCGCCGTACATGAACCCGCGGTCCCGGACGCTGACGGTGGCCTCCTCGGCGGGCACTAACTCGCCATCGACGTGGTACTGCATGGGCGTATCGTCGGCGACCGGCGTAGAGAAGCCTTCGGAACGCTCGCTTCTCGCGGTCTGTCCGAGTGCCCTCCCCTACTTCTTTTTACGGCGCGCTCTCACGTTCGGACATGAACGAACGTGACGCGGACCGCGACCGACCGCCCATCGAGCAGCGACTCGGAGACGCCCTGCGAGAGCGCGAGGAGACTATTGCTGTCGCCGAATCCTGTACTGGCGGTCTCGTCGGGTCGATGCTGACCGACGTGGCGGGGTCAAGCGACTACTTCGACCGCGGGTTTGTGACCTACTCCTACGACGCCAAGATGCAGGACCTCGGCGTCGCCCGCGAGGACTTAGACGAACGCGGCGCGGTCAGCGACCCCGTGGCGCGCCAGATGGCCCGCGGCGTCCGCGACGCCGCCGGAACGACGTGGGGCGTGGCGACCACCGGCATCGCCGGACCGACCGGCGGGAGCGACGAGAAACCGGTCGGGACCGTCTTCGTCGGCGTGGCGTACGCTGGCGACTGGGGCACGCAGGCATCCTACGCCGTGGTCTCGCGCTACGAGTTCGACGGCGACCGGCGAGAGGTAAAGGCCAAAATCGCTCGGCAGGCGCTCGCAGATGTGCTGAGCGAAGTCAAGTCCGAGTCCGACGGCGAGTAGCAAGACGCGCGTCAGACATTGGAAGGAAACCCTTGAGTCGCCGCCCCAGAAGGTGTCGGACAACCCATGAACAAGGAGGGACACGTTCTGAACGCCGTGTTGTTGAGTATCGGTCTGGGGTACGTCTTCTACCCCGCGGGCGACGTGCCGACGTTCCGGGCCATCGCCGAGATGTCGGTTCCGCTCGTCCTCGGGGCGCTGTTCCCGGACGTGGACACCGCGTTCGGCAAGCACCGCAAGACGCTCCACAATCTGCCCGTGCTGGCGCTCTTCTACGCGTGGCCGGTCTTCTTCAACAACCTTCACTTCGTCTGGATGGGCGTGGCGACCCACTACGTACTCGACGTTGTGGGGAGCAAGCGGGGCATCGCGCTGTTCTATCCCTACACCAAGGAGTACAACCTCCCGGTTGGCGTCGCGGTCTCCAGCGAGCGTGCGGGTCTCGTCACGGTCGTTATCTCGGTTCTGGAGGTCGCGCTCGTCGCCGTGGTCGTCCAGCTTGAGCTGCCGATTCAGGACATCACGACGACGGTCTCGGGTCTCGTCTAGTAGACGCCCTCGAACCGGTCGTCGTAGGCGATGTGGTCGGGGTGGGTCGGTTCCATCCCCGAGAGGAACAGGCGGTCGATTTTCTCGTAGGAGTTCTCCCACCCGAGGTGCGCGAACTCCGCGGCACACCGGAGGCGGTGTCCCCACCCCGACCGGCGGACGATTCTGCGCCGCGCGCCCTCCTTGAGCGCGGCGACCAGTTCGTCCGCCGAGTCGAGCGCCCGGTCGAACTCGGTCCACGCCTCGCCGACCGAACTCCGGAGGTGCGCGTACGAGGACGTGAACGCCGGTAGGTCGAACTCGGCGGCGAGAGTCCGGGCGCGCTCGTTATCCCGCGACCAGTGTTTCGGGTTGTACGTCTCTACAGCGTCGATGCGGTCGGCGTAGGTTTCGAGGTCCGCTTCGGAGACGCTGACATTAAGGAATTCGGGGTGGGGCGCGAGGACCGCGGCGTCCTGTTGGTCGAACTCGTCCATCGCGGCGTCGAACGGGATGAAGTCCGGCACGGGGTCGTCCAGTCCGACGACGAGGAGGTGTCTGCGGTTCTGCCAGTTCCCGGTGAACACCTCGCGGGCGGGCACCACCAGCAAGTCGTCGTCGGAGTAGCGGGCGGCCTCATCCCGGACGGTCGGCAGGCGCTCGAAGTGGGGCGCGTACACCAGCGCGTCCAGTCCGCGGGCCTTCGCTCGCTCGACCACCTGTCGGTCGAGTACCTTGACGTGCATATCGACGCGGAACGACTCGCCCTCAGTCACGACTGTGTTTTTGTTGCTACAGCCTCCGGTTAACGATTCTGATTTCTAGGATTTCAGTTGGCGAACTGTAACAAAGTCTAAGGTGTCGAAGCGAGGATAAAGCGTATGGGTGGAACTGACCCGACGCTTCGACCGTTTCTCTGGCGCGCGGCCAACCTGTACCCCGACACCGAAATCGTCTCGCGGACGGGACAGGGCATCGAGCGATACGACTACACCGAGTTCGAGGGCCGGACCGCCAAGTTGGCGAACGCGCTCGACGCGGCCGGAATCGACTCGGGCGACCGAGTGGCGACGTTCTGCTGGAATCACCACCGACACTTCGAGACGTACTTCGGCGTCCCCAACTCCGGCGCGCAGTTGCACACCATCAACCCCCTGCTCCCGGACCACCACATCGAGTACATCGTGGAGAACGCCGACGACCGACTCCTGTTCGTGGACCCCTCGCTGGTCGAGAAGTTGGAGGGACCCGCCGACTCGGAGGCGTTCGAGAGCATCGAGCAGTTCGTGGTGATGGGCGATTCGGTACCCGACACGTCGCTCGAACCGGTGACTGACTACGAGTCGTTCGTCGCCGACGAGTCCACCGACTACGACTGGCCGGACCTCTCGGGCGACACGAAGGCCGGGATGTGCTACACCTCCGGCACGACGGGCAAGCCCAAGGGTGTCGAGTACACCCAGCAGATGCTCTGGTCGCACACGATGGCGTCGCTGACCCCGCAAGGACTCCACTTCGACGAGTCGGACGTAATCATGCCGGTCGTGCCGATGTTCCACGTCAACGCGTGGGGGATGCCCTACTCCGCCGCCGCGGCCGGGGCCAAGCACGTCTATCCCGGTCCCGCACCGGAACCGGCCGACCTCGCCAAACTCATCGAGGAGGAGGGCGTCACGTTCACCGCGGGCGTCCCGACCGTCTGGCTCGGACTGTTGGAGTATCTTGAGGAGAACGACGCCGACCTCTCGTCGCTCGAAACCATCGTCATCGGCGGGAGCGCCGCGCCCGAGGCCGTCATCCGGCGCTTCGACGAGGAGTACGACGTAGACGTACTCCACGCGTGGGGCATGACCGAGACTTCCCCCATCGGCACCGTCTCGCACCTCAAGGACGGGATGGAGGATTGGGAGGCCGACGACCGCTACGAGAAGCGCGGCAAGCAGGGTCTCGTCGTCCCCGGTTTGGAGTTCAAAGTCGTCAACGACGACGGCGAGCAGGTGCCGTGGAACGGCGAGGACTTCGGCGAGATGTACATCAAGGGACCGTGGGTCACCCAGTCGTACTTCGAGCGTCCGGAAGCCAACGAGGAGGAGTTCGAGGACGGGTGGCTCAAGACCGGCGACGTGGTGACGGTGGACGAGGAAGGGTACGTCAAAATCGTGGACCGCGCGAAGGACGTGATCAAGAGCGGCGGGGAGTGGATATCCTCGCTCGAACTCGAAAACGCCCTGATAGCCCACGACGAGGTGGCCGAGGCGACGGTCATCGGCGTGCCACACGAACGCTGGCAGGAGCGACCGGTGGCCTTCGTCGTCCCGGTCGAGGGAACCGACGAGGACGCCCTGCGCGAGACCGTCATCGACGACATCGAGGCGGAGTATCCGCGTTGGTGGACCCCCGACGAAGTGGTGTTCATTGACGAGGTTCCGAAGACCGCGACTGGGAAGTTCGACAAGAAGGTCCTGCGCGACGAATACAGCGGGGAGTCGCTGGTCGAGGGGTCGGTGCCAGAGGAGGCCGCGCCCGACGAAGACGAGTAAGTCGGCGCACGCAATCCAACAGCAGCGAATTTCGACAGTTTGGCAAACACCCCGGCGCGTGGGGTGCGGGGTGTCCGCCCGGAGGTTGTGGGGGTATGAGGCTGTCGCGGTGCGGTGCTGTGCGGTCGCGGTCAACTCCGTTGTTCGAGCCTGACGCTCGATTCCTGTCGATTTACCGAATCGGCGACGGAGGAATAGCTCGGTCTCCCAGCACCAGCAGTCTCCCGAACTCAATCAACTCGAAGAAACTCGTTAGGTCCGAATACCCCCGAAATATAACTCCACAGAGTCCTTCTATCCGCTATGGAGCTTCTCAGCGACGACATCGTACCGGAGTACGCCCACGAGGTCAAACACGAGGCGCGCGAGTTCGCCGAGGAACACATCGCGCCGAACGCCGAGGAGTATTTCCGAGACGCCACCTACCCCGAGGACATCCTCCAAGCCGGACAGGACGCCGGACTCGTCGCCCAAGACATCGGCGAGGAGTGGGGCGGCCGGGGTCTCGACGTGGTTCAGATGCTCGCTGTCGCCGAGGAGTGGTTCCGGGCCGACGCGGGCATCGCGCTGTCGCTCCAACTCGCCAGTTTCGGCGCGGAAATCGTGGAGGAACACGGGACCGAGGCCCAGAAGGAAGAATACCTCCGACCGGTCGCCGAGGGCGACCAGATAACTGGTCTCGCCGTCTCGGAACCCGACACTGGAAGCGACCTCTCGGGGATGCAGACCACCGCCGAGAAGGACGAGGAGACTGACGAGTGGGTGCTGAACGGCGAAAAATACTGGATCGGCAACGGCGTCGAGGGCGACTGGATAACTGTCTACGCCCGAACCGGCGAC
Organism: Halorussus pelagicus; assembly: GCF_004087835.1. NCBI lineage: Archaea > Methanobacteriati > Methanobacteriota > Halobacteria > Halobacteriales > Haladaptataceae > Halorussus > Halorussus pelagicus. The sequence goes on along the minus strand of NZ_CP035119.1, from coordinate 2,258,572 downwards.
GACGAGGACAACCGCTACGGCAACCACTCGCTGTTCATCGTGCCGACCGACACCGAGGGGTACGACGCCGAACACATCTCCGAGAAGATGGGGATGCGCGCGAGCAAGCAGGCCCACATTGTCTTCGACGACTGCCGGATTCCCGACGAGAATCTGGTGGGCTACGAGGGTGCCGGATTCATGCTTCTGGCGGAGTTTTTCAACCACGGACGGACGGTCGTGGCCGGGCACGGTCTCGGTCTCGCCGCCGCCGCCATCGAGGAGGCGTGGGACTTCGTTCACGGCCGCGAGGAGTTCGGACGCACCATTTCGGACTTTCAGGCGGTCCAGCACGGTCTCGCCGACATGCGGTTGGAGTTCGAGTCCGCCCGCGCGCTGACCTACCGCGCCGCCGAGAAAGTCCGCGACGGCGACAACCCGAGCCTGTGGGCCGCGATGGCCAAGACGAAGGCGACCGAAGTCGCCACGGACTGCGCCGAGCAGGGAATGCAGTTCCACGGCGGGCGCTCCATCCTGACCGACCGCCGCATCGCGCGGGTGTACCGCGACGTGCGCATCCCGGTCATCTACGAAGGGTCCAACGAGATTCAGCGGAATCTGGTCTACCGGCAGTCCTGAGACGGACGTATCGTTTCCAGACGATTTTGTAGCGATTTTTCCGAACGGAGTGTCAGTCGTCGCCAGCACTTATCGGGCAGTCTGCGGTGAGAGAAGCCGTGACTCCGACCAAACTCAGGGCCGCGATGCCTGCGCTCGACCACATGACGTACCTGAACACCGGGGCTGCGGGACCGAGTCCGAGGAACGTTGTGGCGGCCGTCGAGTCCTGCGTCGAGCGCCACGAGTGCGACGCGCCCGCCGCGGAGCGGATGTACCGCTACACCTTCGACGTGCTCGATGACACGCGCGAGACCGTCGCCGACCACCTCGGCGCTCGCGTCACCGAGACAGTAGGATGGCTAGCGACTCCGAATTGGTCGAAAGAGTCAACAACACTGGTACTAACTGATACGGACCGTCGTAACTCGATACTGCCGGACCGTTCTACAGATGAGTAAAGCGAGTGTCTCAAGGATTGACTTCGAGGCGAGTCACTACTCGTGGACCGGTTCCGAAAATTAAAATCGTTTGTAGGTGATACCTTGACCGCGTGACTGTTCGACGGTCTAACAGCGATTATCGGCGTCACAGTAGTGCAGTGGGATAAGTCCAAACATCTTTTCACCTCCAATAGTATATAATAAAATAGAGTAAAATAAAATTATCTTAAATAATATTATGTTATATGATAGAAATAATTTGCTGGCGGTTCCGCTGGCCTGCACCGCCGCGACGGGTCGGTACTCGCCAAAGTCGTCGAGACCATCGAATAATTGGCTACGAGACGATTCGGAATCACATCGAAACCCTGACCGACCGAGTTAAGGGCGGTATCGAAGACTCCGAGACCGCGCGCCTGCTGAGTCCCCGCGAATACGAGTCGGGTCTCGTCACGTTCGCCGTCGAGGACCCAAACGCTGAGGCGTTCGTCGAGGCGTTGGCGGGAGACGGCGACCAAATCCGGTCGCTCCCGTTCCTGGAGAACGCGGTCCGAGCGTCGGTCTACGTCTTCAAAACCGAGGCGGACGTGGACGAACTGGTCACACGACTGTGAGAGTTGGGTTCCAATAGATTGCGGAGAACTGAAGTTATTTTTTGGCGGCCACATCGTCGGCCGCAATCGTCACCTGTTCCGGGGAAACGCGATTACGCACCGTAGCAGTATCCGGCGCCAACGCAGATGGCGTGCTGGAGCGGCTTGAAGTCAATCATGTGTGTCACCTCCAAGTTACCAATTGCCACATGCACATATAAATTCTCTGGTATTACCACACTCTAAAAACAACCATATTCATGTGAAATCCAAATATAGTCGCAGTCCGCGGGTCGTGCGGTCGTTCGACTCGAAGGAATTAGCAGGCGATATGAAACCGATGGCCATCGACGGACCGCTGGCACTAACAGCCGTCGTTGATGTCTCCGTCACAGACTTGGAGCGGATTAAATCCGAACGTGGTCTCACCCCGAAATGTATTTTTCCCTATGAAAGAATAAAATTATTATAAAATAGGGTATCGTTACAGAAACGCGAGGAGACTGCTCTGCGTGTCAGGGTTGGGCCGATGTCAAACTGCCGCGCCGGGCTTGTACTCCCCGAACACGTCGCGCATGACGCCGCAGATTTCTCCGACCGTCGCATAGGCTTTCACCGCCTCGACGATGTAGGGCATCACGTTCTCCTCGCCCTCGGCGGCCTCCCGGAGGGCGTCGAGTTTCGCCTCGACCTCCTCGTCGTCGCGGTCGGCCTTCACGTCGTTCAGGCTGTCTATCTGGCGCTGTTCGTCCTCCTCGGTCACTTCCTGAATGTCCACTTCGGGGTCCTCGTCCACCTCGAACTCGTTGACGCCGACGATGACGCGCTCTTTCTCCTCGATTTCGCGCTGGCGCTCGTAGGCCACGTCCTGAATCTGGCGCTGGACCCACTGGTCCTCGATGGCTTGCAACATCCCGCCCTTCTGGTCCACGGTGTCGAGGATGTCGAAGGCGTCCTCTTCCACACCGTCCGTCAGGCTCTCGACGTAGTAGCTTCCCGCGAGCGGGTCGATAGTGTCGGCGGCACCCGACTCATGGGCGAGAATCTGCTGGGTCCGGAGCGCGGTCCGGACGCTCTCCTCGGTCGGGAGCGCGAGGGCTTCGTCTTTCCCGTTGGTGTGGAGGCTCTGGGTCCCACCGAGGACGGCCGCCAAGGCCTGATACGCCACGCGGACGATGTTGTTGTCCACCTGTTGGGCGGTCAGGGTCGAACCGGCGGTCTGGGTGTGGAACTTCAACTGCTTGGACTTGGGGTTCTCCGCGCCGAATCGCTCCTCCATAATCTGTGCCCACATTCGGCGGGCCGCGCGGAACTTGGCGACCTCTTCTAGAATGTTGTTGTGAGCGTTGAAGAAGAACGAAAGCTGGGGCGCGAACTCGTCCACGTCGAGTCCGGCCTCGGTGGCGGCCTCGACGTACTCGATGCCGTTACCGAGCGTGAACGCCAACTCTTGGGCGGCGGTCGCTCCGGCCTCGCGGACGTGGTAGCCCGAGATAGAGATGGTGTTGAACTTCGGGGTCTCCTCGGCGCAGAACTCGAAGATGTCGGTGATGATGCGCATCGAGGGTTCCGGCGGATAGATGTAGGTGTTGCGCGCGATGTACTCTTTCAGGAGGTCGTTCTGGATGGTCCCACGTAGCTCCTCCCTATCGACGCCCTGTTTGTCGCCAACGGCGATGTACATCGCCAGCAGGACCGACGCGGGCGCGTTGATCGTCATCGAGGTCGAGACCTCGTCGAGCGGGATGCCGTCGAAAACGGTCTCCATGTCGTGCAGCGAGTCGATGGCGACGCCGGACTTGCCGACTTCGCCCGCGGCCATCGCGGCGTCGGAGTCGTAGCCCATCTGGGTCGGCAGGTCGAACGCCATCGAGAGACCCGACGAACCGTTCTCGATGAGATACTCGAAGCGCTCGTTGGTCTCCTCGGGCGTCCCGAACCCGGCGTACTGGCGCATCGTCCAGAGTCGCCCGCGGTGCATCGTGGAGTACGGCCCGCGGGTGTACGGTTCCTCGCCGGGAAAGCCCAAGTCCTCGTCGTAGTCGAGGTCGGCGGCGTCGTCCGGCGTGTAGAGGCGCTTTACCTCTTGGCCGCCCGTGTCGGTGGTGAACTCCTCCTTGCGCTCGCCGAACCGCTCGACCGTCGGACCGACGGTTTCGTCCTCCCACTCCTCGCGTGCCTCACGTATCTCTTCGAGGTCGTCGGCGTCGAACATTGTATGGACCGACGGCCGGACCGGTCTTAACAATTGGCGGATTGGACGCGGCGCGCGCGAGACAATTCAGGAGAACGACGAGCGCGGCGAGTGGTTGACCACTGAGTGAGACCACGCGCCGGAACGACCGGCGACCGGGGTTCCGTGCTTATCCGCCGGTGTCGTACTTGTAGGTCGCCTCTTTGGGGTCGATGCCAAAGTCCTCCGCAGACTCCTCGGGTTCGGTGTCTTCCTCGTGAGGCTGGGCGCGCTTGAACCGCTCGCGCAGGCGGTCGGGCATGACGAACGCCTCGGCGTCGAGGACCATCCCCACCGCGTCGGGGTCGATGGTCTCGCGCTTGGCGTCGAGACGCTCGCGGAGTTTGTCGGGCAGGTCGCTGGACTCGACGCCGCGGAAGCCGAACTGCGAGAGATAGTCGGTCGCGCCCGTCAGCGAGAACACGGCGTCGAAGCCGTGGTCGCGGGCCTGCTCGACCAGTCGCTCGACGACGTGCGCGCCCACGCCCTGCTCGCGCCACGACTCCAGCACGCCGATGCTGGTGAGTTCGCAGAGTTCCCGGTCGTCGGTCTTGTGAATCCGGATGCGGCCGAACCCCGCCTTCTCGCCGGAGGTCTCGTCGATTGCGACCACGTAGTCGCGGGAGCGGAACGCGGTTTCGTCGAGACCCATCGCCTCGATGTGGTCCAACAGCCAGACTTCCTCCCTGTTTTTCGCGCCCCGGACGTACATGGATGTGACTTGGCTGTCAGACCGTAAAAAGGGTGTGGCGCGAAGAGTCGAAAGCACTCCACTCGACGAGTAAAGCGGGTTTCACTCGTGTACTTTGTCCAGCTCAAATAAAATATGTAGAGTCAAAACAGAGGCCACGAGGAGTTGTATTCCCTGTAACAGTCGATTCTGGTATCGGCCAGTTACGAAATTGTATCCCGAGATTACAGCGACGCCGACGAGTAAGAAGACAGCGGCCGCTGCGAACGCGCTATTTGCTTCTACCCATCCGACGGTCTCGTCGTTCATAGGTCGTAGAAGCGAGGTTACAGTCCACCCGTAACTTCGTCCAGTCGGTTCACGACCTGCTGGAGGTCGGCGTCGTCCTCGATGGCGTCGCGGACGCGCTCGCGCTGGCGGACCTCCGCGGCGCTCGCGCCGTAGGCCCGGACGTACTCCGCGCGCGAGTGTTCATCGAAGGCGTGGCGGATAGCGAAGTAGCCGTCGGGGACCACCGAGCCACAGACCTTGCACTCGCGGCGCTTGTGGTCGGTCGTCTGATGCACGATGGCCTCCTCCACGTCGTCGAACGCTTCGCCGCAACCGTCGATGCCGCACTCCCAGTCGCTCATTGGCGAGTGGTGGAAGCCACGCGACAACAAGCTTTCGGCACCCTCGCTGCGGACGCCCCCACTTGCAGCGGGACTACTTGAACAGCGCGGGAACCTCGCGGAGCGACCCGACGCAATGGTCGGGTCGCTCCGCGCTCTCTCCTGCTTCCGAGGCTATCCCGTCTCCTCGGTCGTCTTCGGCCACGTAGACGCCCGTGAATCCCTCTCGCTGGGCGGCGCGCACGTCGCGGTCCAAGTCGTCGGCGACGAAAGCGTATTCGTCGGCGGGAATCGCGTCCCGCGCGGCCGCGAAGATTTCGGGGTCGGGCTTGCCCGCGCCGACGTCCGCCGAGATAACGACCGACTCGAAGTAGTCTGCGAGGTCGTGGACGGCCAGCTTTCGGCGCTGACCGCGCGCGCCGCCGTTGGTCAGGACGCCGAGCGCAACGTCGGCGGCCGAGTCGTCGGACTCGGCCGCCGCGAGCGCGTCGAGCGCGTCGCGGGCACCCGGCCGGAGTTCGGTCGCGGCCGCCTCGCGCTCGGCATAGCTCTCGGCCAGCGCCTCGGCGGGCGGAGCGAGGTCGTACTCGGTGCGCAGGTCGGCCATCGCCGCGCGGTAGGGGTCGGCGCGGCACTCGCCGAGGTAGTAGAAGAACGCCTCGGTGAAACACTCGTGGCGCTCGGCGTCGGCGCGGACGCCGTGGTCGGCCAGCGCCGCCTGGAAGACTGCCGCGAAATCGTCGGGGAGCGCGACCAGCGTGCCGTCGAGGTCGAAGAAGACTGCTTGCACTAAGTCGGAGTTCGAGATAGTCCGACAAAAAGGTCAGAGTGGAACGTGACTGAGAGTCCTGGTGTGAGCTAACAACCATTTTAAATTCTTTGGTTTAGATAAATTTATGTGGTAGATAGTGACTAACTAACAATGGAGGTGAGAAAGTAATGTTCGGATTCAGCCCCTTGGACCACGACTGGTGCGGTTCCTGGTGCGCCGACGGCTAACGACGGTCGGTCTTCGACCGACTTTTCGGTGGTATCTTACACGCATCGTAGTATCAACTGCTCACAGAAACAGTGTGTCCCTGCTAACCATCTCGGAACGCGTAGCTCTGTCCTCACCGAGATACTGAGCCAAAGACCCCGGAAACTATACTCCGACGACGCGATATTCTCGCACATGCACATCGACCACGTCGGAATCGCCACCGAGGAGGCCGGAGACCTCGCGGAGTTGTACGCCGACCTGTTCGACGTTCCGGTCATCCACGAGGAGGAGTTCGACGGCCTCCGAATCGTCTTCCTTGAGTTCGGCGATAGCTACTTCGAACTGCTCGAACCGCTCGAAGACGGCACTATCTCGCAGTATCTGGACAGAAACGGACCGGGAATCCATCACGTCGCGCTCGAAACGGACGACATCGAGACGGCGCTCGACACCGCGCGCGACCACGGCGTCACACTGCTCGACGACGAACCGCGACCCGGCGCGTGGGGCCACGATGTCGCGTTCCTCCACCCCAAATCGACCGGCGGCGTCCTAATCGAGTTCGTGGAACACTGACTGAAAGAGTTAGCTGTCGGGCGCGGGACCGAAGTTCTCGGTCTTGGCGTCCTCGGCGTCGATGTTCGCGGCGTCGAGCGCGGCCGTCGCGCGGTCGAGGAAGTCCGCGAAGCCGTAGATGAACGTCTGGCCCTGCGCGTCCGCGAGGACTTCCAGCACGTCCTCGCTACTCACGTCGTCGGTGATTGCGACCGTCGCGCCCGCGTCGGCGAGCGCGGTCAGTCGGTCCTCGTGGGCGGGTTCGTCGTCCTCGTAGACTACCGTGACGGTCGCTCCGTCCTCGTTCGCGCGCTCGCCGATGCCGACCGCGGGACCGACGCCCGGCCCGCCCGCGAGGACGACGACGCTCTCCTCGCTCTCGTAGTAGGCGTCGCCGAAGGGACCGGCAACCTCGACCGCGTCGTCGGGTTCGAGGTCCGCGAGGTAGGGACTGAGCGACCCCTCGGGGTCCACCTCGACGGTCGTCTCGAAGGTCTCGTCGGCGTCCGGCGACGAGAGCGTGTAGTGGCGCGTGACCTCCTCGCCGTCTATCGTCGCGGCTAGCTGGACGAACTGACCGGGGTGGGCGTCGAATCCCGCGGGCGTCTCCAGCGTGAGCGCGATGGTGTCGGTGCCGACCGTCTCGACTGAGCGGACCGCGACTTCGGTTCCGTCCATGTCACTTCCTTGCCGAGGCGCGACTAAAGAGCCTCCGACTGCGGCCGCGAGTCGGTATCGGAAACCCTTGCCGCAGGGGCGCTTCAGAAGGTTTTTGATTTGGCATGGGTTACCGGCTAGTTAGGAATGCCAGACGACCTGAACTGGGCCATCGGCGGAGAAGCCGGCGATGGGATCGACTCTACCGGGAAAATTTTCGCGCAGGCGCTTTCCCGCGCAGGACGACACGTTTTCACTTCAAAGGACTTCGCGTCCCGAATCCGGGGCGGCTACACCGCCTACAAGATTCGGAGTTCGACCGACCGCGTCGAGAGCGTCGTTGACCGCCTCGACATCCTCGTCGCGCTGACCGAGCGCACCATCGACGAGAACCTCGACGAACTCCACGACGGCTCCGTCATCATCTACGACGGCGAGCGCACCGAGATGGAGGATATCGAGATTCCGGGCGACATGACCGGGCTATCGGTCCCGCTGCAGCGCCTCGCCGAGGAGGCGGGCGGTGCCATCATGCAGAACATCGTCGCGCTCGGCGCGGCCTGCGAAGTGACCAATTTCCCCATCGAGAACCTCGACTCCGCGCTGGAGAAGAAGTTCGGCAACAAGGGCGAATCCATCGTCTCGAACAACAAGGACGCCGCCCGCAAGGGCCAAGAGTTCGTGGCCGAGGAGTTCGACCACGAGTTCGACTACGACCTCGACACCACCGACAACGACTACGTCCTGCTGAACGGCGACGAGGCCATCGGCATGGGCGCAATCGCGGCCGGATGTCGCTTCTACGCCGGATACCCCATCACGCCCGCGACCGACGTAATGGAGTATCTGACCGGGCGCATCGAGCAGTTCGGCGGCGAAGTCGTGCAGGCCGAGGACGAACTCTCGGCTATCAACATGGCGCTGGGTGCGGCCCGCGCCGGTGCCCGTTCGATGACCGCCACGTCCGGGCCGGGCATCGACCTGATGACCGAGACGTTCGGTCTCGTCGCAACTAGCGAGACCCCGCTGGTCATCGCCGACGTGATGCGCTCGGGTCCCTCCACCGGGATGCCGACCAAGCAGGAGCAGGGCGACCTCAACATGACGCTGTACGGCGGCCACGGCGAGATTCCGCGGTTCGTCGTCGCACCGACCAACGTCGGCGAGTGTTTCCAGAAGACGGTCGAGGCGTTCAACCTCGCCGAGAAGTACCAGACGCCCGTCTTCCTGCTGGCGGACCTCTCGATGGCCGTCACCGAGCAGACCTTCGACCCGGAGGTCTTCGACATGGACGCAGTGGAAATCGACCGCGGTAAGGTCGTGGATGACGACGAGGTCGAGGCGTGGACCGACGAGCGCGACCGCTTCCAGCCCCACTTCTCGACGGCCGACGGCATCAGTCCGCGCGCGCTCCCCGGCACGGAGAACGCGGCCCACATGTCCACCGGTCTCGAACACAACGCGCTCGGCCGACGGACCGAGGACACGGATGTCCGCATCGAGCAGGTGGACAAGCGCAACCGGAAAGTCGAGACCGCCCAGAACGAGGAAGACTGGAGTCCCCGAGAGTTCGGGAACCCCGAGTCGGATAACCTCGTCATCTCGTGGGGTTCGAACGAGGGCGCGATGCGCGAAGCCCTCGACTACCTCGACGAGGAGGACATCGACGTTCGGTTCCTTTCGGTGCCGTACATCTTCCCGCGGCCCGACCTCAGCGATGACATCGAGGCGGCCGACGAGGTCATCGTCGTCGAGTGTAACGAGAGCGGACAGTTCGCCGACATCCTCGAACACGACGCCCTCACTCGCGTCAAGCGGGTGAACAAGTACAACGGCATCAGATTCAAGGCCGACGAACTTGCAGAGGAAATCGAAGCAAAACTCCAGAGCGAGGAGGTCGAAGCATGAGTTCAGACGTTAGATTCACCGACTTCAAATCCGACAAGCAGCCGACGTGGTGTCCGGGTTGCGGGGACTTCGGCACGATGAACGGCATGATGAAGGCGCTGGCCAACACGGGCAACGACCCCGACAACACCTTCGTCGTGGCGGGCATCGGCTGTTCCGGCAAAATCGGCACCTACATGCACAGCTACGCGCTCCACGGCGTCCACGGCCGCGCGCTCCCCGTGGGCACGGGCGTCAAACTCGCCAACCCCGACCTCGAAGTGATGGTCGCGGGCGGCGACGGCGACGGTTACTCCATCGGCGCGGGTCACTTCATCCACGCGGTCCGCCGGAACGTGGACATGACCTACTGCGTCATGGACAACCGCATCTACGGGCTGACCAAGGGCCAAGCCTCGCCGACCTCGCGCGAGGACTTCGAGACCAGCACGACCCCCGAGGGACCGAAACAGCCGCCGGTCAACCCCCTCGCGCTCGCCCTCTCGGCGGGCGGGAGCTTCATCGCTCAGTCGTTCTCCACGGACGCCCAGCGCCACGCCGAAATCGTCCAGAAGGCCATCGAACACGACGGCTTCGGCTTCGTGAACGTCTTCTCGCCGTGCGTGACGTTCAACGACGTGGACACCTACGACTACTTCCGGGACTCCATCGTGGACCTCGACGACGAGGACCACGACCCGACCGACCGCGACGCGGCCAAAGACAAGATTCTCGACGCCGACAAGGAGTATCAGGGTATCCTCTATCAGGACGAGGAGAGCGTTCCCTACTCGGACCTCCACGGTCTCGATTCCAACATGGCCGACATTCCGGACGGCGCGCCCGAGGGCGCGATGGACCTCGTCCGCGAGTTCTACTGACGCCGCGCTCGTCGCTCTTTCTTCTCGATAGGTCCCCGCGACTACTGCTTTCGAGGTCGGAGATTCGTAGTTACGCGCGAGTTCGGTAATGGCACGTTCGGTGGTTCGCAGTCACCTCCCCGATAGGCGACTTTCCACTACCGTCGCCGGACGACTGCATCGGGCCGCAGTCCGAATTTAAACGGATCAGAAAAATTATAAAGAAGATACTTTACTGCGCGAAAATTGTAACCGAACATGATGAGAAGAGAATTCTCCGCCGTGGCCGCCACGCTTCTTTCTACCGGCTGTTTGGGGATGCTCGGCTCTGAGAGTTCCTCTGGTGACGGGAAAATCGCCGTAGAGAGCCGAAACTGCGGAGAGGTGTCACAGACCGCGAAGTGCGAATCGAACGGACAGAAACTCTCGATACGAGGAGCGTTCGGCGTCGAGGATACGTGCCGGACACTCGATTATTCACTTTTTACGACTGCGAACTCGAAATCGCCGAAACGGGTGTATCTCGACGTAACTGCAATTGACGGTGGCGTCGAGAGTTGCACGTCGTGTCGCGGGACGCTCGGCTACTCGGCGACGGTCACGCTCCCAGAGGACATTGATATCGCGGTCGTCTCTCACGTCGTCGAGGGGGAACAAATAGAGGTGGCACGGGTGGAGACCCAGTAACGGGTCTCAGTTCGTGATCGGGGTCGTAGTGATCGGTGGGTTCTCTGCCACGTAGTAGAATTTCGAATCGACGTCCATCTCTCGGAGGACGTGGTTCGGAATGTTCTCCGCTCTCGTCTTCTTGATCCCGAAGTGATCGACTTGCTCTTGACTCATCTCTTGTGGGGTCGTCCACTCGTAATCCGGCGTGGTCGAATCGGTCGACCCGTCGCCGGAAGTCGAGACACTTCCGGACGTCATCGACACACCGCGGTCACCGAAGGCGACGTCCCAACCGTTTCTGGCGAGGCCGACCTCCGAGTAGATGTTGAGATTGTTAGTGGCGTACGGGTCGCCGTCGTCGTACTCGTCCACGTAGAAGTTGAGGTGGTGGCCACACTGGGCGACACCACCCGTCCCCGCGTAGGTGGCGACGTGGTCGTAGTTGTTGTTGCTCTCGGAGTATCCATCGAGTGTCCGCACCAGTATCTCAGCCAACGTCGTCGCACTGAGAGCGTAACTGGCCGCCGTCGAACCCGCAGCGGTAGCCGCGGCACCGAGAACTGCGGTAGCAGCGCTCACGACGTCACTGCCGTCACCTAGGTCACCGGTCCCTTCCGGGCCGAAGCCGAGTTCACGCTGGTTCTTCGAGGTGAAGACGCTCAGGTAGGACGTATCGGTGTTCTCGATGAGCATGCTCTGAGAGGTGACCTCCGAAGCCTTCGACCCGTTCTCTTCGCAGGAGGCGTCTCCCGCCATCCTGAAACTGTGGTGCCAGTAGTCTTCTCCACTGGGTGGGTCCTTGGCGGCGACGTCCCATCGGTGAAGGGCAGAGCCGAGGTAGGTCGTGAAGCCGCTTAACGAGTCGTAAGACGTCGTCAAGCTGGTTTTCTCACATCCGTCGTACGTCGAACAAGCGATGGCGGGGCCCGTGGAAACTTTAAGTCCGACGACCCCGGTCCCTGCCGCGGCGGAGCCTTTGAGGAAGTTTCTACGATTCATTGCGCCAGCGCTTTGGTCTTTCTCATCGACCATGAAATTTAATTCTCTCCCCCAAGAAGAATAAATATTTCTTAGAAATTCTTACTTAAATTAATTTCTCTAAAGAGGATATCAAATGATGGGAGCCATACAGGAATTGTCTCGCGCGAAATAGAGAACCGTCCCCACAAAGCGTAACTTCGGCTGCGTCGTGGCGTCGTCAATGCATCGACGGGAGCTACTCGGGGCCGTGGGGACGGGAACCGTCGGACTGACGGGCCTCCTCGGGATGGGAGCGCGGGGCGCGGGACAGGACACCGAAACGACCACGATGAGGGAAACGACGACCGGGGGCGAGGAGTTCGACGGCATCGAGTCGTCGGCCGACCTGCCGTTCGCCACGGTCTCGGTCGGGACGCGGACGGGCGTCCTAACGCCGGAGAACGCCCGGCCTCACGAAATCCGGGTCTGGAACGCCAGCGACCGAGCGCGGACAATCGCGCTCCGACTGACGCGAGGCGGCGAAACCGCGACGCTCGACCGGCGCGTCGAGTTCCCGGCCGACGGCTACCTGACGCTCCGACTGCTCGAACCCGGCGACTACGCGCTGGCGGTCGCGGCGAACGGCGACGCGACCGCCCGGACCGTCGAACTCTCGCGCTCGCAGTTCGACTGCAACGACTCGCGGACGGCCGTGCGCGTCGCGCCCGACGGGGGTGTCCAGTCGGTGACGACGACCGAGGAGGCCTGTCCGCTCGCGGTGGTCGAGCGAACGTTCACCGCGTTTCAGGGCACCTGCGGGTCGGCCGACGACGCCAACGTCTCCTTCGGCGAGGAGTCGGTCGGCGTGTCGGGGGCGATTCGCGTGCCGAACCCCTGCTACGGCGCGCGACTGGCCGAAGTCGCGGTCTCCTCCGCCGACGCGCTCAGGGTGGTCGTCGCCGCGACCGACCCGACCGCGGGCGTGTGCGTGCAGTGTGTCGGGACCGTCGAGTACGCCGCCGATTTGGGGTTGCGCGACAGCGTGCCGGAGACCGTCGAGGTGGTCCACCGGAGAGACGGCGACTCCGCGGTGGTCGCCACGGCGTCTCGCGGAGAGGAGACCACGACGGACAGGGCGAGTTCGTAGGTCGCCGGTCACGGACTTGTCAGAAACTGGCGAACCGGCCTAGAAAATTCCACGTTGTAGAATCAGAAAGAAATAAATTTGGTTAGTGTTATTATTAATTGTATGCAGGACGAGAAACTAGACGACGCAGATAGTGCCACTAACCGCCGCTCGCTCCTCCAACTAGCCGCGCTCGCAGGCCTTCCGTTTGCCTTCGCGGGGAATGCGTCAGCCTCGACTGACCACGACCACATGGGTGAGACATGGGGTTCGTCTTCACTCGATGGTACAGGACTTAATATTGAACTGGGTACAGGTGTCCCGCTCGATCTTCATTCGAACAGAAACTCCGGACTCGTAGCGACCACCAACACCGGTGCGTCGGCAATCCAAGCCATCTCAAGCGACGATAGCGGGACCTCGTACGGTCTCTACGCTTCCGCCATTAGCTCGAATCCGGACGCGTACTCAATTCGCGCGAACGGCGATGTTCGCGTCGAAGGCGACTTTGAGGCTACCGGCACCAAGAACTTCGTCCAGTCCGTCGAGACGGCCGACGGCGAGAAGCAGGTCGCCTACACCGCCGTCGAGGCCGACCAAGCCCAGACCGAGACCACCGGCGTCGCCGAACTCGACGACGGCCGCGCCGAAATCGACCTCCCCGAACACTTCGGCATGGTCACGTCCGACGACGAGGACCTTGTCGTCCAACTCACGCCCTACGAGATCGACGTGCCCGGTCTCGCCGTCACCGAGCGCACCACCGACTCCATCGTGGTCCAGTCGCGCGACGGCACGGGTGACTTCGAGTTCTCCTACACGGTTCGAGGCGTCCGCGAGGGGTACGAGGAGACCCCGGTAGTCAGCGACTCGGAGTAGTCCGGCCGCTCGAAGCAGTTGAAAAGCGGTCTGACACGTCTCGTCTTTTGCCCGCTCCGCGCCAACAGAATTTCCGTGTGAGAGCGTTTGCGTCCGTTTTTTAAGGGAGAGGTGACTACAGGCAGTAGAGATGACTGCGGACGAATACGACACCGGCGAGCGGACCTCGCCGAGCGACCGGGCCGCCGGGGGCGACGCGGGGTGCGGGGTCCCCACGCCGGTAGGTTCGCGCGACTGCTTCGACGCCGACCGAATCCGCGGGCCGACCGGCGACCCGCCCGCCCGACGATTCGGAACGGAGATGCCGTCTGGACCTACTTCCGAGGAATTACTCTATGTCTGACCACTTCGACGTAGTAATCGCGGGTGCTGGACCGGCGGGCGCGCAGTGCGCTCGGGACTTGGCCGAGCGCGGCTACGATGTCGTCGTCCTCGAAACCGAGTCCGAGGACGAGTTCCCCGCCCAGAGCAACAAATCCACAGCCGGGACGTTCCCCTCGATGATGGGCACGTTCGGTATCCCCGACGACGTGGTGATGAACTACACCAACGACGTGGTGCTGGAGTCGCCCAACGAACACTACGTCCGGTACCAACCCGGCGCGGTCCTCGAATTCGCGGAGTTCAAGAACTTCCTCGCGGACGACGCCCGCGAGGACGGCGCGGAATACTGGTTCGACGCCCGCGTCTCCAAGCCCATCATGGAGAACGGCGATATCGTCGGCGTCCGATTCAACGGCGACCAAGAGGTGTACGGCGACATCGTCATCGACGCGACCGGTCCCGCCGCGCCGCTGGCCAAGGACCTCGGCGTGACTGGTCTCGAACGCGAGCATCAGGCTATCGGCGTCGAGTACGAATTGGAAGGCATCGACATCGACGCGGACGGCTACGCCGACCTCACCGACGCGATGATGCTTCGCCTCGACCACGACCTCGCGCCGGGCGGCTACTCGTGGATTTTCCACACGGGCGAGGACACCGCGAAGGTCGGACTCTGTTACATCCAGAACGAGGCCCACCGCAACTACGCCAAAGACGGGATGGGCATCGACGGCTACCTCCAGTACTGGCTGGACAACGACCCGCGATTCGAATCGGCCGAGCGAATCGCCGGGAACCAGCACCGCGGGTCGGCCCACATCCAGATGCCCGACGGCTTCAGCACGGACAACTTCATGGCCATCGGCGACACCGTGCCGACAATCGACCCGCTCTGGGGCGAGGGCATCTACACCTGCATGAAGTCGGGCCGAGCGGCCGCGGTCACCGCCGACCGCTGCTTTATGTCGAACGACCGTGACACGTCCGCCGAGAAACTCGCCATCTACGACGACCTCTGGCACGAACGGGTCGCCCCGAAGATGCGGCGGCGACTCCTGATGACCCAACTGCTCTATCTCGTGTCGAACGAGCGCTACGACACGCTCATTCAGGACCTGAATCGGGTTGACGGCGACGCGCTCCGGAAGGCCAACGCCGGAAGCGTCCGAGGAATCCTGAAACTGATGCACAGCGACGACATCCCGACCTTGGCTCGGTTCGTCAGGGAACGACTGCTGTAGGAACGCCAGTCGCGGACGGAACGGTAACCGCCGACCTCGCTTCTCGCCGAATCGCTTCTCACCGACTCACTCCTCGCCGAACGCCGATTTTACGGCCTGCCGGTCGATTTTCGACGGTCCCGCGGTGGGCATCTCGCCGACGAACGCCAGATGGCGCGGTCGCTTGAACCGGGCGAGTTTCCCCCCCAAGAAGTCGGTCAGTTCGGCCAGCGTCAGCGACTCGTCACCCTGCACCACCGCTTTCCCGACCTGTCCCCACTGGTCGTCGGGAACCGGGACGACGACGACCTCCTCGACCTTCGGGTGGTCGGCGATGCGGTCCTCAACGGCGGCGGGATAGACGTTCTCGCCGCCCGAGACGTACATGTTCTTCTTCCGGCCCTCGATGTAGACGTAGCCGTCGTCGTCCGTGCGCGCGAGGTCCCCCGTCGAGACCCACTTCCCGAACGTCTCGGCGGTCTCGGCTTCGTTTCGCCAGTAGCGGTCGGCCGCGTGGGGACTCGCTAGTTCGAGTTCGCCGATTTCGCCCGCGGGCAGTTCCTCGCCGTCCTCGCTCGCCACGCGCGCGTCGGCGTGCATGACGGGCACGCCCACGCTGTCGGCCTTCTCGCGGGACCATCCATCAGGCATCGTGAAGTTGTTCGGGCCACACTCGGTCAGGCCGTAGCCCTGCGAGAGGTCCACGCCCCTGTCCCACCACGTCTCCATGACCGATTCCCGGCAGGGACCGCCGCCCGACTTGGCGAACCGGAGCGTCGAGAGGTCGGTCGCTTCCCAGTCGTCGTGGTCGGTCATCATCCGGAGGACCGCCGGAACCGCGACGAGGACCGTCGCGCCCTCCGACTCCACGAGGTGCAGAACTTCGCCCGGTTCGAACTCGCGGGCCAGCACCACCGTCGCGCCGAGGTGGAACATCGGGACCGTCAGGACGTTCCACCCGCCGGTGTGGAACATCGGGAACACCATGGGCGTCACGTCCTCGGGGCGCAGGCCCCACGCCGTGATGGTGTTGAACGAGTTCCAGAGGATAGAGCCGTGAGTGAGGACCGTCTCCTTGGGCACTCCGGTCGAACCCCCAGTGTGGAGAAAGAGGTGCGGGTCGTCCATCGACGCGTCGGCGGTTTCGACCGGCGAGTCGTTGTCGGGGAGCGCGTCGGCCCACGGGTCGGCCGCGAGTTCGCGCGACTCGGACGCCGTGGCGTCCGAGTCGCGCGCGGATAGCGACCGGACCGAGCAGTCGAACTCGCGGTCCTCGCGGGCCAGCACGTCTTCTGCCAGGTCCGCGAAGGGGTCCTCGACAACGAGGAGTTCGGGGTCCACGTCGTTCAGCATCTCGACCAACTCGCCCGCGGCGAGGCGGTGGGAGAGCGGAGCGAGAACTCCGCCAGTCTTCGCCGTGGCGAAAAAGAGGTCCACGAGTTCCGGGCGATTCCGCGAGATGACCGCCACGCGCTCCCCGTCCTCGTCGCCTCCCGCGTCGCCAGTCACGCCCTCCTCGCGGAGCAAGCGGGCGGTGCGATTCGCTCGCCTGTCTAACTCGGCGTAGGTGAACCGCTCGCCCGTCGTCGCGTCCACGAGTCCGACGGCGTCGGGCGAGAGTTGCGCGCGCTTCTCGCTCCACGCGCCCACCCAGTCGTAGGGGCGCTGGCGGTGGCTACGCATGGCTCAGGAACTCCGCGAGGCGGTCGTTGACGGTCTCGGCCTGCTCAATGAAGAAGAGGTGCGAACCGTCCTCGAAGCGGGCGCGTTGGGCGCTCGGCAGCGCCTCGTACAGCAGGTCGGCGTTTTCGACCGGGAGGACGCGGTCGGCGGTCCCGTGGGCGACGAGGACGGGCACCTCGATGTCGCCGAGTCGGTCGCTCGCGTCGAAGCGCGCGACTCCGGCGGCTTGGGCCTCGCGTGCGGCGTCACTCGCGTCGCCCGCCAGTCGCCAATCCACGATACTCTCGATGAGGTCGTCGTTTTCCGCCCAGAACTCGTCGGTCATCGCGGGCTTCATCTTGTACCGGATGGCCTCGCGCTCGTCCGCGTCCTCGGGCACGCCGAACATCCGGGCTTGGGTCTCCTCTGGGGTCTCGGGCGCCTCGTCGCCACCGGGACTGGTGCAGAGCAGGCCCAGACTCTCGGCGCGGTCGTAGTCGAGCGCGTACTGCTGGACTATCATCCCGCCCATGCTCGCGCCGACGACGTGGGCGCGCTCCGCGCCGACGGCGTCGAGGACTGCTTCGAGGTCGCTGGCCATCTCGGCGACGGTGTACGGGCCGTCGGGCGCGTCGGAGTCGCCGGTGCCGCGGTTGTCCCAGACGACGACGCGGTAGCCCTCTTCGGCGAGTCGGTCTTTCTGCCAGCGCCACATCCACCGGCCGTAGCCCAACCCTTCCACGAGCGCGACGGTCTCGGCGTCGCGCGCATCCTCGTCGTCCTCCGGGGCGATGGTCTCGTAGTAGAGAGAAATTCCGTCGTTGTCCGCGTAAGGCATAGGTCATCCCACGAACGAAGCCGCCTTGAAAACCCCCTTTCACATGTTAACCTCCGGATTGATTCACCGGCGGGCGCGACGTTCGACCATGCCAGTCGCAACTGTCGAGGACGCCGCCGAAGCCACGCTGACGGTCACCGAGGAGACAATCGACGACTACGCCGACTTGACCGGCGACGACAATCCCATCCACCGCGACGAGGCGTACGCCGCCGAGACGTTCTTCGGCGGCCGCGTCGCCCACGGGATGCTCTCGGCGGGCGTCGTCAGCGCCGCGCTCGCGGACCTGCCGGGCGACATCGTCTATCTCTCGCAGGACTTGACGTTCCAGAACCCTGTCCGGCCGGGCCAGACCGTGACTGCGACGGTGACCGTCGAAGAGGAGTTGGGCGACGACAGGATTCGGGTCGAGACGGTCGCCGAGGCTGAGGGCGAGGACGGGGAGACCGAGCAGATTCTGTCGGGCGAGGCCGTCGTCATGTCAGTGCCCCACGAGAGCGAGTAAGCGCCTCCCTCGTTGGACTCCCCCTTTACCACGTCGGCGCGCGCTGGCGCGGCCCGTCAGTGGCCGCGCCATCGTCGCGCGAGGGACGAGTATCGCAGGCCGACGGCCGAGAAACGCAGGAGGTTGGGGAGGAATGAGGCTGATGCGGGCGGTGCTGTGCGGTAGACTCCTCTGCTCAAGCCGGAAGCTAGCTTTTCGCTGACTCTCCCGCAGAACAGGTATTTACGGCTATCCCTCTGTTCAAGCCTGAAGCTAGTCTTGCTCTACCCTTTCCAGTTCACGAAACATCTCGAAAACCGCCGACAGAAAACCGAACGACGACGACTCTCAGTACGACTTGGCGAAGTAGGCCGTCTCACAGGCCTCGTCGCCGCAGACGCCGCACTCGTCGCCGATGGGTTCCTCGTCACGGTCCATCGGGACCATCACGATTTCCGCGGAAATCTCCTCCTTGATGACCTGCTCGCAGGCCTCGTCGCCGCACCACGGCGTCTTGACGTAGCCGCCGTGCTTGCCGATAGTGCCCAAGATTTGGGAGGTTTCGTAGGCCTCGCGGACGTTCTCCTCCAGATTCTCCTTGGCGTCGTCGTAGAGTTTCGCGTACACTTGGTCGAAGTGCGTCTGGATGGTCTCGCCGATGTTTTCGCGGTCCTCGACCGCGTTCTCGCCGTCGGGGCGGTGGACAACCGTGAGTTCCTCGTCCTCGACCTCGTTGGGACCGATTTCGATGCGGACGGGGACGCCCTTTAGCTCCCACTCGTTGAACTTGAAGCCGGGGTTGCGCTCGTCGCGGTCGTCGAGTTCGACGCGCACGTCGGCGTCTTCGAGGTCGTCGGCGACGCCCTCGGCGTAGTCCAGAACCTCCTCGCGGTTGTCCTCCTGCCAGATGGGGACGATGACGACCTGCTCGGGCGCGATTTTGGGCGGGCAGATGAACCCTTGGTCGTCGGAGTGGGTCATGATGAGCGCGCCGAGCGCGCGCCACGAGAGACCCCACGAGGTCGTGTGGGCGACGCTCTCTTCCTCGTCGGTGTCGGTGTAGGTCAGGTCGTAGGCCTCCGCGAAGCCCTGCCCGAGGTAGTGGGAGGTGCCGCCCTGCACGGACTTGCCGTCGGGCATCAGCGCCTCGACGGTCGTCGTGGTGTCCGCGCCGGGGAACTTGTCGTGTGCGGGCTTGCGACCCCGCATTACCGGGATGGCCAGCACGTCCTCGTAGAGGCTCTCGTACTGGTCGAGACGGGTCATCGTCTCGTCCCACGCCTCGTCCTCGGTCTCGTGGGCGGTGTGGCCCTCCTGCCAGAGGAACTCCTTGGTCCGGAAGAACGGCTTGGTCTCGGTGGCCTCCCAGCGGATGACGCTACACCACTGGTTCAGGCGCAGGGGCAGGTCGCGGTGACTCCGGACCCACTGGCTCATGAACGGCGTGATGATGGACTCGCTGGTGGGTCGGAACGCGAGGCGCTCTTCGAGTTCGTCGTGGCCGCCGTGGGTCACCCACGCCACCTCGGGGTCGAACCCTTCCACGATGTCGCTCTCGCGTTCGAGGTAGCTCTCGGGGATGAGCGCAGGGAAGTAGGTGTTCTGCGCGCCGGTCTGCTTGAACTGCTCGTCGAGGAAGTCCTGTACGCCCTCCCAGAGGGCGTACCCGCGGGGTCGGGTGACGATGAACCCGCCCATGGGCGCGTAGTCGGCGAGTTTCGCCTTCGTGACCACTTCTGCGTACCAGTCTCCGGGACTGTGTTCTTTACTTTCGGTGATGCCGAGTTCCTGCTCGTCGTCGCTCATTGGGTACTGGTTTCTTCGATGCGGTCTTAAAGGCGATGAAGCTGTGGTAGTGTTTCAGTCGATGCCGCTGGCCGGGCGTCGCGGGCGATACACCGGAGCGTCGAGTCCGACGACGCTATCAACCGCGGTCCGCATTTTCGACGGCGAACGGACTCTCGCCGTCCTGCCAGTCCCACCCCGGCAGTCGCGTCTGGAACCCGGCCGCGAGCGCCGCGTCGAGGTCGTCCGCTCCCGCGGTCTCGCGGGCGTCGCCCGCTCGTTCTCCCGAGGCGCTTCGCGCCTCGCCGCCCTCGTCAGCGTGGACGCTCACGTCCGCGTAGTGGAACGTCGCCTCGCCGAGCAGGCGGAGCGGTTGGGTCCCGGCGACCGTTCCGGCGAGTTCCCGGCCCAGCATCTCGTCTACCACGAACCCCGGATAGTCGCCTGCCACGTCCAACTCACGGAGGACGGCGACCAGCGCCGCGACGTTGACCGCGCGGTCGCCGTCAGCGAAGACCGCGTCCACTTCCTCGCGGTAGGCCTCGGAGCCGACCTCGGAGACCTCCGTCTCGAAGAGGTCGCCGAGGCCCGCGCGGACCTCGTTGATGAGCGGTACCACCACGTCCGCCCGGTCGCGGACCCACTCGTACTCGTCGGCGACGCGCTCGGGAGTCAGTCGCATGGTCGGAGGATGGTCGCCCGCCGACTTGTGTCTGTCCGCTTTCGAAGCGGTCGGTCCCGCAGGCGCGACCCAGAGCGCGGCGATGCCCGCTTTGAGAAGGCTTTTATAACATCGGCAACTAATGGCGCGTAAGCGGGTTTTCCTGCGTCCCCGAGTGAGCGTCCGGTCATCCCCGGTGGTCTCGGGGACGTGGACGACTCGCTGACGCGAGTTCCCACATCCCGCGGAGAAGGAAATCTATGCTGTGCTGTACTCTACATCGTAGTCTTGACGGCGTTTCGACCGGTCCGACGTGCGACCGTGAGCGAGTAGCACGCGGAGGCACACGACCGGTCGGCCGAGCCACGAGTAGAGTCCCAGTACGGACAGACGGAACCACTTTTTCACTATGAGTAAAGTAGACCAGCAGTTAGAGGACCTGCGAGCAGAGATTACGAGCGAGTTACCGAGTGACATCTCGGTATCCGACGTGAAGTACGAAGGCCCGGAACTGGTCGTGTACACGCGCGACCCCAAGAAGTTCGCCCGAAACGGCGACCTCATCCGGCAGTTGGCCAGCCAACTTCGCAAGCGCATCACGGTCCGGCCCGACCCGGACGTGCTGTCGCGGCCCGAAGACGCCCGCCAGCAAGTGCTCGATGTCATCCCCGAGGAGGCCGGAGTGACCGACCTCGACTTCCACGCCGACACGGGCGAGGTCGTCATCGAAGCCGAGAAGCCGGGCATGGTCATCGGCAAGCACGGGTCCACGCTCCGAGACATCACCCAAGAAGTCGGCTGGACGCCCGAAGTCGTCCGGACGCCGCCCATCGAGTCTTCGACGGTCTCGAACGTCCGGAACTTCCTGAAACAGGAGCGCGACGAGCGCCGGGACATCCTCGAAAAGGTGGGTCGCCAGATTCACCGCGAGGAGATGTCCGACGACGAGTACGTCCGTATCACGACGCTCGGTTGTTGCCGGGAGGTCGGTCGCGCGAGTTTCATCCTCTCGACACCGGAGACCCGCATTCTCATCGACTGCGGCGACAAGCCCGGCGCGGAGGGCGAGGTGCCGTATCTCCAAGTCGAGGAGGCGCTTGGCGCGGGCGCCAACACCATCGACGCGGTAGTGCTGACCCACGCCCACCTCGACCACTCGGCGCTGATTCCGCTCCTGTTCAAGTACGGCTACGACGGTCCCATCTACACGACGGAACCGACCCGCGACCTGATGGGCCTGCTCCAACTCGACTACCTCGACGTGGCCGCCAAAGAGGGCCGCGCGCCGCCGTACGACTCCGAGATGGTCCGGGAGGCCATCAAACACACCATCCCGCTGGAGTACGGCGACGTGACCGACATCGCGCCCGACGTGAAACTCACGCTCCACAACGCGGGTCACATCCTCGGAAGCGCGGTCTCGCACTTCCACATCGGCGACGGCCTGTACAACGTCGCGTTCTCGGGTGACATCCACTATGACGACACGCGCCTGTTCAACGGCGCGGTCAACGACTTCCCGCGAGTCGAGACGCTCGTCCTCGAATCGACGTACGGCGGTCGCAACGACTACCAGACCGACCAAGAGGACTCCGAGAAACGGCTTAAGGAGGTCATCAACGAGACCTACGAGAAGGGCGGGAAAGTCGTCATCCCCGCGTTCGCGGTGGGTCGCTCCCAAGAGATGATGCTCGTCATCGAGGAGGCGATGCGCAACGGCGACATCCCCGAGATGCCGGTCCACTTGGACGGCATGATTTGGGAGGCGACGGCCATCCATACGACCTACCCCGAGTACCTACGCGACGATTTGCGGGACCGCATCTTCCACGAGGACGAGAACCCCTTCCTCGCCGACCAGTTCAACCACATCGACGGCGGCGAGGAGGAGCGCCAAGAGGTCGCCGACGGCGACGAGTGCATCGTCATCTCGACCTCCGGCATGGTCACGGGCGGTCCCATCATGTCGTGGCTCGAACACCTCGGCGGCGACCCCGACAACACGATGACGTTCGTCGGCTATCAGGCCCAAGGGACGCTCGGCCGACGCATCCAGAACGGCTGGGACGAGATTCCGCTGAACCGCGGCGGCGGCCGCAACGGCAAACTTTCGCTCGAACTCGACGTGGAGACGGTCGATGGCTTCTCCGGCCACGCCGACCGGCAGGGCCTAATGAACTTCGTGAAGACGATGAACCCGCGGCCCGAGAAGGTGCTGTGCGTTCACGGCGACGAGTCCTCCACGCAGGACCTCTCGTCGTCGCTCTACCACGAGTTCAACATGCGGACGTTCGCGCCGAAGAATCTGGAGACGTTCCGGTTCAAGTGAAGTAGGCGAGCGTCGATTCGGTTCGCAGGTTTTCCCTTTCTCCGGTCTTCGGGGGGTTTCGAGTGGTCGGTGGTCCCGAGTTCGCGGGGAGAGGTGGTTTTGCTCGCTGATTCTACTCGCGGAGAACGACGGTGCGACCGGGACGGAGCTAGCTACTGCCGACGCCACTCAAACCGCAACCGCACCGCCCCGCGAGGGCCTCACACCTCCCCAACCTCCTCACTCCTTCGCTTCGCTCAGTCGTTCGTCCCTCACGCGATGGGCGCGGCCACTTGCGGGCCGCGCCCGCACGCGCCGGGTCGAAGGTACAGATACGCGAGAAAATCCGAACTCCCGCTGCGAGACGAGTCCGCGACGAGTCGAGCGCCGACCTATCGCAACTTGAACTCGAACCCGTCCACGTCGCCGCTGTCGCCACCCAGCGCGCTGGCGACGCCAGCGCCGAAGGCGTACGCAACCGCTTGGGAGCCGCCGCGGAGGCGATCCATCACGCCGCGGTCCGGTTCGAACTCCTCGACCGTGACCCCCTCGACGCCGAGGTCCGCGGCGAGGCGGTCCTCGACCTGCCGCTTCGTGGCGAGTTCGTCCACCAGTCCGATGGATGCGGCGTCGTCGCCCAGATACACCCTCGCCTCGGTGTCTCGGACCTGCTCGTCGCTCAGTTCCCGGCCGTCGGTCACGCGCTCGACGAACTCGTCGTAGTAGCCGTCGATGATGCCCTGCAAATACTCGCGCTCGTCGTCGGTCATCTCTTTGAGCGACTGGCCCGCGTCCTTGTACTTGCCCGCCGCGAACCGCTCGTACTCCAGCCCGAGCTTGTCGGCCATCCCCTTGGCGTTGACCCGCGAGCCGATGACCCCGATGGAGCCGACGATGCTTCCCTCGCGGGCGTAGATGTCGTCACAGCCGCTAGCTATCCAGTAGCCGCCGCTGGCGCACACGTCCGTCGCGTAGGCGACCGTCGGCCCGTCGAAGCGCTCGGCCGCGAGTCGGATGTCGTCGCTCGGCACAACCTCGCCGCCGGGCGTGTTGAGTCGTAGGAGGAGCGCCCGCGCGGCGTCGTCCTCGTCGGCGCGCTCTATCTGCTCGACCACGTCGTCGGCGGGTGTGCCGCCGGGTCGCGGGGGAATCGAACTACCGCCGCCGTCGCGGGTGATTGGTCCCTCAACCGCCACCTCCGCCACGTCGTAACTGGCGGCCCACCGCGACGCGAGGTTTCCGGCCGCCCGTGCGCCGAGGACGCCCGCCAGCACGGCCAACACGACGCCGAGGAGTCTGGCGAGGTTGCCCTCGGGAACTGCCACGAACAGGAGCCACCCGAGCGCCACCGCCGCGAAGACCCCGACGAGTACGACGGACCCCTGTACGACCCGCGAGCTATCCGCCACGGTCGCTCACCTCGATAGACTGCATACCACGGAGTGAGGCCGGACGGCCCGTAAGTCTTCGCTCGGCGGCACTCCCCGCTACGGCAGGGGGTTTCAGGTGAGAAATCCAGTAACGCCGGAGAGTCAGAGGACGGCCACGGTCGAACCCACGAGGAAGAGAGTCACGAGCAGTCGGCCGACACTCCCGGCGAACGTCGCCAGCGCGAACTTCCCGTAGTCCTCTTCGAGGACCGCGAAGGCGTAGATGGAGATGGTGTCGGGGAAGAAGGGAACTGACAGCGCCAGCGCCATCCCGACGTACCCCCACTTCTGGGCGAGTTGGACCGTCTTCTTCTCGGACCACTCGATGACATCGAACCGCGAGCGCCGGAGAAAGCTGATGATGGGTCCCGACTCCTTGGCCTCTTGGCCGATGTGGAACGCGAGCATGCTCCCGGCGGCCTTACCGACGCCGCTGACGACGATAATGAGCGCAAGTCGTCCCGCCCGCGAGAGACCGAGGTCCAGCGGCGCGGCCAGCACGACTTCGCTCACGCCGGGCAACGCGAACGCGATGAGGAACGAGTAGACGAAAATGATGGCCAGCCCCGCCCACCCCGTCGTGGTCTCGACGGCGTGTTCTAACCACTCGAACGACCCGAGAGCCAGCCCATCGACGAACACGGGGGCAACGATACCGAACACAAGTGGATAGACAGCAAACCACGATTATCAGCTTTTTGCCTTCGTTTTTTCACGGCTCCCTGCGCCGGAATCGGTACTGACTCGGGCGAGACTCGGCAGTCGCGTCGGAGGCGTCCATTGGTGTCACGAACGCCGACGAGTCGGAAAACCGGTTGGGCGCTCAGACCGAATCGAGGTCCGCGAGGAACGTTTCGAGCATCTCGCGGGTGACGTGGGGCATGCAGACGATCCGCAACTCGCCGGTCGCGGTGGGCGAGACTCGCCACCCCTCCGACTGGAGCGCCGAAATCTCCTCGCGGGGGATGTCGGCCGCGACGAGCGGAAGCACCGGGTCAACGACCTCGTAGCCCCGCGCTTCGAGTTCGGCGGCCACCCACTCTGCATTCGCCTGTCCGCGCTCGTAGTTCTCGCGGTAGCCCTCGCGCCAGAGGGCGTCTATCGCGGCCTGCGCGCCAGCGACGCCCGCGCCGCTCCGAGTGCCGGTCAGGGTCGCCTGCGAGGTCGATTCGAGGTAGGGCGTATCCACCGCGAGCGCGTCGAGAGTCGCCTCGTCGCGGGCGAGAAAGCCACCCGCGGGGACCGGCGCGCGGCCCATCTTGTGGGGATCGATGGCCATCGTATCCACCGGCGCGTCCGCGAAGTCCCACTCCCAATCGGTAAAGGGCAGGACGAATCCGCCCCACGCGGCATCGACGTGGAAGAGCGCCCCGACCTCGCGCGCAATCTCCGCGAGGTCCGGAATCGGGTCCACACGGCCGTACTCGGTGGTCCCAGCGACTCCCGCGAGTAGCGCGGTCTCGTCGTCGGCGAGTCGTCGAACCGCCGCGAGGTCGGCCCGGCGGTCGTCGTCTGCTGGCGCGAGTCGGAGTTCCACGTCCAGCACGTCGGCGGCCTTCTGAAAGCTGAAGTGGGCGCTCTCGGGCGCGACGACGTTCGGGTCGTCGGCGTCCGCGAGGTTTCTGGCCGCCCGGACCGCCTGTAGGTTGGCTTCGGTCCCGCCGCTGGCGACGTAGCCGTGCGGGTCGTCGAGACCGGTCATCTCCCCGAGGAGGGAGACGGTCTCGCGCTCCAGTTCGGCGACCGCCGGATAGGTCGTCGGGTCGCCGGGGTTGTCCGCGAGGAATCGCTCGGCGGCCTCGCGGGCGTCGGGGTGGGGCACGGTACACATCGAGGAGAGGACGCGCCCGAAGTTCTGCGGCGCTCGCTGCATGGTCAGTACATTTTGTCGGGAGCGTTTATCGGTTCTGTTATCGGTCGCCGCGAGGGTCGGCCGACGCCGGGCGACACGCGCCCCGTCTCACAGTCCTTCCAGCGAGCGCAACTTCTGTTCGACCGCGGCGGGGGCGGCGCTCGGCCCGTCGCGGACGCGGTGGTCGGGAATCAGAAGCGGCGCGGGGTTCTCGTCCAACGCGGTCCGGACCAGATTCAGGTCCTCGTCGTCGGTGTGGTCGATGCCGCTGGTCATTCGGGCCAGCGTCTCGACGTTTATCTGGTCGCCGTAGGGAATCTCGCGGACGCCCTCCAGCACGCGGCGCTGGTCGGTCGGAACCGTGAGCGCGATTTCCACGTCTGAGAAGTCGTCGTCCTCGATGCCGTCGAGGTAGTCGAAGATGCGCTCGAAGAGGTCGTGGTCCTCGGCGGCCTCCTCGTCGGGCGTCTCGGGAAACGAGACGCTGAGGACTCGACCGCTCGCGGTCCCGAACTGGACGTATCGGTCCAGATACGACGACTCGCGCGCGAAGATGCCAGTAATGCCGTCGTCTCCGCCTGCGTCGTCAATGTCCATGCCGCCTGATTCGGGCGGGCCGGACTTGAACATTCCGCGGGCGGTCGTCAGTCGAACCGCCACGTCTCGGCGCGCGTCGGACCGTCAGCCGTGAAGACGCGAGCGGTCGCGGCGTCGTCCCCGACCTCGAAGACGATTCGGTCGATTCGGGACCGATAGACTCGATAGTGATTCCCGTCGGCGTCGATTCGAGTCCGTTCGGCGAGCAAGCCCCGGTCAACGAGTCGTGGGAGACGCCGATACAGCGTCGAGTCGGGGACACCAAACGCTTCGCGTATCCGCTTTGCGGGGACCGGACGCGAACTCGCCGCGGACAGAATCGCACAGGTGTACCCGTCCAACAGTTCTAACGCGTCTACAGCGATACCATCTCGGGCCACGCTCGGACCTTATTTCCTGTCATTCAAATGCTGTGAGGTGATTCCCGGAGGTGGGAACGCGCGTCGGAGTTTATAATTTTGCGACTCAAGCACCGGAAATATGGACGAGAATGAAACGAAGCCGACAGTTCTCTTCGTGGAGGGCGAACCGACGCTCCGGACGCTCTACGAGGAGTGGTACTCGGCGGCCGTCGGCGTCCCGACCGCCGCGGACGCCGACGCCGCGCTTGCGGCCGACGAGCGAGATTACGACGCAGTCCTGACCGAGCGACGACTGCCGGACGCGACCGGCCGCGAGATAATCGCGGGCGTCGGCGAGGACCGTTTCACGGGGTTCGTCACCAGCGCCACGCCCGATTTCGACCTCGTGGCCGCGCCGGTTGATGTGTACCTCCGCAAGCCCATCTCCCGCGAGCAGTTTCGCGCGACGGTCGAGCGGTTCGACGCCCTCGCCTCGCGGAGTCCGGAGGTCCGGACGTTCGCGGCGCTCGCCGAGAAGCGTCGGGCGCTCCGGGCGGCGACCTCCCGCCGGGCCAGACGGTCGAGCGAGGCGTTCGACAGGTTAGAGTCGCGCTTCGAGACGCTCCGGGACCGACACGCCGAAGCGGTCGAAGACGTGCCCTCGCCGACGGTCGGACGGAAGGCGGAATCGAACTCCTCGGTGTGACCGAGTAACGCCTCCGAACAGTCGCCGGTCCGCGGTCCGGGTAGACGCAAGTCTTATGTACAATTCCGTCCGTCATTGTACAATGATGAACGACAGCGACGAACTCGCACCCGCGGTCGCCGCCATCCTGCGGTCCGCCGAGGGCCGCGGCGACCCCGATCGAGGGCCGGTCTCGGTGGACGCGCGGTCGCTCCCCGCGGCGCTGGCCGACGCCGAGACCGACGGGCGCGCGCCGGTTATCGCGGAAGTGAAGCCGACGAGTCCGACCACGGAGGGGACCCGCGAGGAGGACCCCGTGGCGCTCGCCGAGGCGATGGTCGAGGGCGGTGCGGCCGCCCTCTCGGTCCTCACGGAACCCGACCACTTCGGCGGGTCGCCCGAGAACCTGCGGCGAGTCCGCGCGGCGGTTGACGTGCCGGTCCTCCGGAAGGACTTCCTTCTGCGCGAGGCGCAACTCGACACCGTGGAGGCAGACGTAGTTTTGCTCATCGCTCGGTTCCTCGGCGACGACCTCCCGGACCTCGTAGCGGCCGCCGAGGAGCGCGGATTCCAGCCACTCGTGGAGGTTCACGACCGCGAGGAACTGCGGGCGGCCCTCGACGCCGGGACCGACATCGTCGGCGTCAACAACCGCGATTTGGCCCGACTGGAGGTGGACCTCGAAACCTTCGAGAGCGTCGCGCCCGAAGCGCCCGACGACGTGACGCTGGTCGCCGAAAGCGGTATCGCCACGCCTGACGACGCCCGCCGGATGATCGGGGCGGGCGCTGACGGCCTGTTGGTCGGGAGCGCGATTATGGACGGCGTTTCGGAGTCCGACGACTCCGGAAGTCGAGCGAACGACTCGCTCGACAACGTAACCGAGAACACGCGGCAGTTGACACGAATACGACGGTGACACAGACATGAGTAGCGAATCCAAGTTCGGCGAGTACGGCGGCCAGTACGTCCCAGAGGCGTTGATGCCCGCCATAGAGGAGTTGACTGACGCCTACCAGCGTTACGTCCTCGACAACGAGGACGGCTTCATGGACGAGTTCCGCGAGCGCCTGCGTGACTTCGGCGGACGCCCCACGCCCCTGCAGCGTGCCGACCGCCTGAGCGAGCGGTACGACCGAGACGTGTATCTCAAACGCGAGGACCTGCTCCACGGCGGCGCGCACAAACTGAACAACGCCTTGGGACAGGTCCTGCTGGCGAAGTACATGGGCAAGGAGCGAATCGTCGCCGAGACCGGGGCGGGCCAGCACGGCACCGCGACGGCGATGGCCTGTGCGTACCTCGACATGGACTGCGAAATCTACATGGGTCGGACCGACATCAACCGCCAGCGGCCCAACGTCTTCCGGATGCGCATCCACGACGCCGAGGTGAACCCAGTAGACATCGGGTCGGGGACGCTGAAGGAGGCCATCAACGAGACGATGCGCGACTGGGCGACCAACGTCGAGGACACCCACTACGTCATCGGTTCCATCGTGGGTCCACACCCCTTCCCCCGGATGGTCCGAGACTTCCAGTCGGTCATCTCCGAGGAGGCCCGCGAACAGATTCGAGAGCAGGCGGGCCGACTCCCCGACAGCGTGGTCGCCTGCGCTGGCGGCGGGTCGAACACGATGGGGACGTTCCACGAGTTCGTGGGTGACGAGGACGTAGACCTCGTGGCCGTCGAGGCGGGCGGGTCCAGTCTCACAATCGAGGAGGACGAAGGACTCGCGCCTCACTCAGCCTCGCTCTCGACCGGCGACGAGGGCGTCCTCCACGGTGCGCGCACCAAACTCCTCCAGAGTACGGACGGCCAGATTCTCGAATCCCACAGCGTGAGCGCCGGACTCGATTACTCCGGCGTCGGCCCGGAACTGGCCCACCTCGCCGACGAGGGCCGCGTGAGGCCGGTCAACGTCGGCGACGACGCCGCGCTCGAAGCGTTCCACCGACTCTCGAAGATGGAGGGCATCATCCCCGCGCTCGAATCCAGCCACGCGCTGGCCTACCTTGAAGAAAATCCCGACGAACTGGGCGACCTCGTCGTCCTCAACGTCTCCGGACGGGGCGACAAGGACCTCGATACGGTCATCGAGGAGAGCGACAAGCGGAATCTCGACGCCGCGCCGACGATGGAGGTGTTCGAGCATGGGGAGTGAAATCCGCAACGCCTTCGCCGACGACCCGGCGCTGGTCTCGTACGTCGCGGCGGGCGACCCCGACGCCGAGTCCACGAAGGAGTACGTCCGGGCGCTCGTCCGCGGCGGGACCGATGTGGTGGAACTCGGCCTGCCCTTCTCGGAACCCATCGCGGAGGGACCGACCATCCAGCAGGCCATCCGCCGGGCGCTCGACGCCGGGATGACCCCAGACCGGTACTTCGACCTCGTGGCCGAGTTGCGCGAGGAGGTGGACGTACCGCTGGTCTGTATGACGTACTACAATCTCATCTACCAGTACGACGCTGGCGACGGACGGGAGGGTCCCGAACCCTTCGTGGCGGCCGCCGCCGAGGCGGGCATCTCCGGCATCATCGTCCCGGACCTGCCGGTAGACGAGAGCGACCCGCTGAAAGACGCCTGCAAGAAACACGGTCTCGACCTCGTTTTCATCGTCGCGCCGACGACGACCGACGAGCGACTCGACCGCATGCTCGACCGCGCCTCGGGGTTCGTCTACGTCCAGGGGCGACTGGGCACGACGGGCGCGCGCTCGGACGTGAGCGACGACACCCACGGGAGCCTCGACCGCCTCGCCGAAACCGACCTCCCGAAGGCGGTCGGGTTCGGCATCAGCGAGCGCGGCCACGCCCGAGAAATCGTCGCGGGCGGCGCGGACGGCATCATCGTCGGGAGCGCGTTCGTAGATATCGTTGCCGAACAGGACGACGCCGCAGACCGCCTCGAAGCGAAGGCCCGCGAACTCAAACAGGGCGCGCTCGCTGGCGCACCAGACCTTCCGGAACCGGAAGGCAAATAACCACTCTTTGCTACATATTCACACATTATGGACGTAGGAACTGCGGCACGACTCGAACGAATCGGCACAGATGGGACACACGTAATCGTCCCGATGGACCACGGCATCACACTGGGCGCGGTGAACGGTCTCGTGGACATCGAATCGACCATCGACGCCGTGACCCGCGGCGGCGCGGACGCAGTCCTCACGCAGAAGGGCATCGCGCCGCGAGTCCACGACAACAAGAACGGCGCGGGCTACGTCGTCCACCTCAACGCCTCGACTTCCATCGGACCGGACAACAACGACAAGCGCATGACCGGCACGGTCAAGGAGGCGGTCCGTGCAGGCGCGGACGCGGTGTCGCTCCACGTCAACGTCGGGAGCGAGTACGAGCGCGAGCAGATGGAAGACCTCGCCCGCGTCACCGAGGAGGCCGCCGAATACGGCGTGCCGGTGCTGGCGATGGCCTACGCCCGCGGGCCGGGCGTGGACGAACACGACGCCGAGAGTCTCGGCCACGCGGTCCGCTTCGCCGAGGAGGTCGGGAGCGACGTGGTGAAGACCGCCTACAGCGGCGACACCGAGAGCTTCGAGCGCGTGGTCGAATCGACGCGCCTCCCGGTCGTCATCGCTGGCGGCGAACCGGAAGGCGACCGCGCGACCCTCGAAGCGGTCCGCGGCGCGATGGACGCGGGCGCAGCGGGCGTCTCGATGGGCCGGTCCATCTTCCAGCACGACGACCCCGAGGCGATTACGCGCGCCGTGACGAGCGTGGTCCACGACGGTTCCTCTGCCGAGGATGCGCTGGGAGAAGCCGGTCTGGCGGTCGAAGCCTGACGGTTCGGGGGTCAGCGGACAACATTTCTGTCGCTACGTGGATAATCGGTTTCGTTCTCCTGCTGTTCTCGGAGCGCGGATTTGGGTTCGGTCTCTCGAAAGCGACGGGTAATTTCTCTCCCGGCGCGTGCGGGCGCGACCCCGCGGCGTCGCGTCCATCCGCGCGAGGTCTGCGCGAACGGACGTGAGCGCAGGCTCGGAAGACGCGGTTTGTCTTCCGGTGGACGACTGAACGACCGGAGGGAGTAAGGGAGGAGGTTGGGGAGGTGTGAGGTTCGCGGTCGCGGTGCGGTGCCGTGCGGTATGAGTGGTTTCGGCAGTAGCTAGCTTCGCTCTGCCTTTCGATTTTCTCACTACTTCACTCTCTCTCGAAACGTACCGCCAGAAAACGACCTCGCTCGAAAAGCCTCTACCGCTCTTCGGAGTCCAAGACGCGAATCTGGTCGCCCCGAACCGTCACCGGAATCGGAACGGTCGCCTCGTACAGTTCGACTGTCACTTGGTCCTTGCCCTCGTCGATGCGCTGGACCTGCGCCTTCTCGCCTTTGAACGGTCCAGCGATGAGTTCCACGATGTCGCCCTCCGCGATGCCCTCCACGTCGGGGGTCGGCGAGAGGAAGTGTTCGACCTCGGAGATGTCGCTCTTGCCCGGCACGATGCTCTGGGCGTGGGGAATCTCTTCGAGGACGCGGTTGATGACGGCGTCGTCGTCGGCCTCGACCATCACGTAACTCGTCAGCGAGTCGGGCGCGAGCGCGGCGTGAATCTCCGGCTCTTCGCGGGTGATAATCATGTCCGCCACGGTGCGCTCCTGACTCGCGGTCGTCTTGACTGCGTACATTGGCATTCTAGATCACCTAGGCGGGGAGGAAACTCATGATGGCGAACATAATAAAGCCGAGCAGTCCTACGAGGATGATTCCCGCACCCGCAATCTTCGAAATCTTCGAGAACTCCTCCCACGAGGGCGTGCTGGCGAGTTTCAGGACTCGCACGTACGACGAGAGGTCGAGCTTGATGTCCATGTTACCGGGGCTTAGAGAGCGTCCTTTTTCTATCTATTGCTCTCGTGTCGCGGCGTCCGGGTCGAAAATTTCTCCGGCTTACTTCGTCGTCGCTACAGCGAGCGCTCTCAAGAGTGCGACCGAGGAGAGAACGGGGCAGGGCGGCCCCCAACTGCTCCCGAAATTCGTGACGGCGAGTTACTCTACGTAGTCGATATCCTGCAGTCGCTTGTTGGCCTTGGCCTGCTGGGCCTCGTTGCGGCCGTAAATCTGGGGCGACTCGACGCCGGTGACGACGATCATCGTGCGCATCTCGCCGTCGAGTTCTTCGTCGATGGAGGTCCCCCAGATGATGCGCGCGTCGGGGTCGATGCGGTCGTATATCTCTTCGACGACGCCTTCGGCCTCCTCGATGGACATGTCGTTGCCGCCCGTGACGTTCACGAGTGCGGAGTTCGCGCCCGAGATGTCCACGTCCAAAAGCGGCGAGCGCATCGCGGATTTCACCGAGTCCTGTGCCTTGGCGTCGGAATCGCTCTCGCCAAGACCGATCATCGCCACGCCGCCTTTCTCCATGACAGTCCGAACGTCGGCGAAGTCGAGGTTGACGAGACCGGGTTTCGTGATGAGTTCCGTGATGCCCTTGACCGAGCGCATCAGCACCTCGTCGGCGACCTTGAACGCTTGGCGGACGGGAAGCTTCCCGACCGAATCGAGCAGGCGGTCGTTGGGAACGACGATAACCGTGTCAGAAACGTCGCGCAGGCGCTCTAGTCCCGCCTCGGCGTTGGTCCGGCGGACCTCGCCCTCCGCGGTGAACGGCGTCGTCACGATGGAGATAGTCAGCGCGCCCGACTCGCGGGCGGCCTTGGCGACGACCGGCGCGGAACCGGTCCCCGTCCCGCCGCCGAGTCCGGCGGTGACGAACACCATGTCCGAACCCTGAATCGCGTCGTAAATCTCTTCCTGACTCTCAAGAGCGGCCTCCTCGCCGACTTGCGGGAGCGAGCCAGCGCCCCGGCCTTGGGTCTTCTGCTCGCCCATGAGAATCTTGGTGTCGGCTTCGATCTCTACGAGATGCTGTACGTCCGTGTTGGCCGCCACGAGTTTCGCGCCGTGGATGCCTTCCTCGGCCATGCGATTGACCGTGTTGCCACCGGCACCGCCACAGCCGACGACGGTGATATCCGTCTGGAGGTCCTGCAGAACGTCTTTGAGTTCCTCGTCGGTCATCGTCCCCGACGCATTCGCGGCCTGCGACTGGGCCCCAGTCCCCGAGCTGGCCTGTCGGGAGTCCTGCTGTCCCCCCTCGGCTTCCTCGATGGCGTCTTCGACTAGCGAGTCCATGCTGAAGTTGGCTTGAGAACGGAGCGTAATTATCTTTCCCCTCTCTGTCGGACGGATGTCTGACAGATACGGCCGCTCGCGGACGCGAGCGCCGAAACTCACGCGTCGAATCGGCGAACGCGTTCCGACTGGACCGTCTCGGGTTCGATTTCTCTGCCGTTTACCGTGACCGACTGCCCGGCCGAGAGCTTTCCGAACGCCGGTCCCTCCGAGACCCCGAGCGTCTGGGCTTTCTCTGGGTCGAACGCGGTCTGGCGCGCGACGACCGCGCCGTCCTCGCGCGCGACCGAATCGTACTTCTCGTGGAGTAGGTCCGCCAGCGTCTCGACTAACGCCTCGCGGTCGTCCACATCGCGGACCGCGGCCCGGCCCGCCGCGCGACTCCCGCTCTGCTCGGTCTCGAACGCGAGCGTTCGGGCGATTACCGCCTCGCGGGTCGCCTCGTCGTCGATACTCTGCGCTTCCGTGAGCAGGTCGGTCGGCAGTTCGACGACCTCGTAGGCGTCGTCCATCTCTCCAGTGCGGTCTCTGTCGTCGGCGAGACCATCCGTGTCGTCCGCGAACTCCTCGGCGGGGTCGCCAAAGCGCAGGCCCGCCGAAATCGCCGAGAGGTCGGCTTCGAGAGCTTCGACGAGTTCGAGCGGAACGCCGGTCGTCTCCCGGACCCACGTCTCGCTCACCACGTCGTAGCCGAGGTCCGCGACGACTCGCTTCAGGTCGGGATAGTCACCCTCGATGACCGCGCGCTCGGCGCGACTCTCCTCGAAGGCCCGCCGGACCACCTCGCGGTTGTGCTCGGGCGACCCCATCGCGTCCAGCACCCAGTCGGCCGCGATGTGACCCACGGTCCAGTCGGTCCCGCGCTCGATGCGCTCGAACCGGGGGACGTAGTGGCCCCCGCCGAATCCGACCAACTGCCGCTCGCGGTGGGGGGAAACGCCCGCCAAGTCGAGGACGGCCTTCGCCACCGCTCGCGCGCCCTCGGGGTCGTCCCACTGCGCTTCGTCGCTTCCCAGTTCCGCGAACAGCGAGGGGACGCCCACCTCCGAGGGACCGTGGTGGGTACACTCCATCCCGACTTCGTAGGAGTCGGGCGCGTGGTCCGCGAACGCCGCTAACAGGCGCGCGTGGGCGTTCGGGCACGCCTCCGCGAGACCGCCCTCGACGCCGCCGTAGTCGGCCGGGCCGAAGTTGCCCGTGAAGTGGGCCGTCAGGAGCGGGCCGGTGTCTCCGGAGTGGCGCGAGACGAAGACGAGTAGGTCGGGTGTGTCCGAATCGGCGGCGGCCGATTCGGACGCGCCCGAGTCGGTCGCTTCCGCGGCGTTCGGTTCGCCGAACGCCGCGGCCGTCTCCTCGATTTCGAGGTGGAGGGCGTCGAACTCTCGGAGTTCGAAGGAAGCGTCTCGACTCGTCCCGTCGAGTCGGTAGTAGGGTCCGCCGCCCTCGGCGTCCGGGCGGGCGTCGTCCTCGCGTCGCTCCCAGTCCGCGAGGTCCAGCAGGTGGTCGCCGATGTGTTCGGAGGCCGAGTCGGCTCTGCTG
Source organism: Halorussus pelagicus (assembly GCF_004087835.1). NCBI lineage: Archaea > Methanobacteriati > Methanobacteriota > Halobacteria > Halobacteriales > Haladaptataceae > Halorussus > Halorussus pelagicus. The sequence goes on along the minus strand of NZ_CP035119.1, from coordinate 2,222,945 downwards.
ACGACGATGGCAATCACGCGAGAAACTACGGCAGGACCGAAAGAAAAGCGCGTCGGATAGCGTCGTCGGAGACGACGGGGAAGATAGCGTCGTCCAGAGGACACGAAAATAGCGTCGCCCCGTCGGCGACGACCGGTCTCAGTCGGCGTGTTCGACCGGGTCAGAGCCGCCGGGGAGCGCGTTGCGGGCGTTCGCGGCCGTGCGGTCGAAGATGCCTCGGAGTTCGCCGCGCCGAAGGACGAACAGCGCCGCGCCGAGGACGAGGTAGACCGCGGTGTAGGCGTAAAGAATGAGCATGCTCCACTCACCGGCCTGCGGTTCGGCCAGTATCCGAATGACGGCGAACTCGGCGACGACCTGCGAAAGGAAGAGTACGAGCAGGACGATTGCCTCCCGGACGCTAATCTCGAAGTTCGCCAGTATTCCCAGCGCGAAGAAGCTCTGGGCCGCCGTAATCCAGATTTCGGCCTGCTGTTTCTCGTCGAACGGGAGCGACCCGACCGCGCCCGAGGCGATGCTGTAGACCACAGCGAGCGTCCCGATGAGGAGCGTCCACTGGTTGAGCTTCGAGGAGATGAGCGCGTTGAACCCGGCGGTCGAACGCGCCTTATTGACGAGGTACGCGACCACGATGAGTTCGGGCGACTCGGAAGCCAGCGGCGCAATCCACTGAATCATGAAAAAGGGCGGGATGCCCAGCGCCAGTCCCAACTCTTCCAAGCCGTGCGCGAAGGGGTGGACCGCGGTGTAAATCATTCCGCCCGAGTAGCCAAACAGCAGGAGGACGCTGGCGACGCGGGGGAGTTTGGAGAAGCTCTGGAAGTACGCCGGAACGCCGACCTGTTCGTCGTGTTCGTCCACCTCGCCGCGGATGATGATACCGATGTAAATCGCGTACAGGCCGACGAGGAAGAGAGTATCCACCATGCCGATGCCAGCGCCGAACGGCACGAAGAAGGCGTAGGCCGTCGCGGCCAGTAGAAACGCGATTTCGGTTGCGAGGTCGCGGTCTATCTGCACCTTGCTCTTCAGGAATCCCGACTCCTTGACCACCGCGGGGTCCTCCGAGCTAAGCGTTCGATACACCGTGAACAGCGCGATGCCCGACCACCCCAGACCGATGAGAATGCGGTTCGCGCCGGTCATGTTTGCGACCGCGAGGTTCGCGGCCTCCATGCCGCGCTCGGTGCCGACGTTCGCTCCGGCGGTCCACGCGTAGAGCGCGTCAACCGCGTACTCGGGAGCGACCGCGAGGACCGCCAGTACGGCCAGCGCGAACGCGCGCGGTACGTCTTTTTCGGCCGTCTCGGCACCCCACGCCAGCATGAAGGATGCCCCGAGTACCGCGATGCCGGAGATGGCGACCGTCTGGAGGTGAGTCAGGGCGGGCGTGCTTCCCGTCGCCCAGATGTAGAGCCACGGGAGCGTGAGCGCCGTGGTCGCGCCGACCGCGGAGAGCGGATGACGTAAGCGACCTAACATTCTGCTCGGGGATAGCGCATCCCGAAAAGTAGGTCTTGCGTTCTATCTCAGGGGAAGAGAAGGTAAACGAACCCACCGTACGCACCGATGAGCGCGATACCGCTCCACCGCGAGATGTTTCGTCCGTAGGCCATCAGCGCCATCGCACCGACGGTAAACGCGATCATCACGGGGAAGTGGAACGTCTGGACGTTGGAGTTGACGGCCAGCGGGTTGACCACCGCGAGCAGGCCAATAACCGCGAGGATGTTGTAGATGTTCGACCCGACGACGTTCCCGATGCTGAACTCGGCCTCGTCGCGGAGCGAACTCACGAGCGAGGTGGCCAGTTCGGGCAACGACGTGCCGAACGCGATGATGGTGATGCCGATAAAGAGGTCGCCGAAGCCGAACGACCGGAGGAGACCGGTGCCGCCCTGCACGAGTCCGAACGAGCCAGCGAGAAGACAGACTCCCGCGCCCGCCAGCATGGCGAGTTGTCGAGGCGTCACCGACCCCGACGCTTCCTCGATCTGCATCTCGTCGGGGACGGCCTCTTCGTCCGCCGAGCGGGAGTTGTAGAGCATGTATCCCGTGAAGACTGCCAGAAGGGCGAGCATCCCGACGCCGTCCATCTGGCCGAGCGTCCCGTCGCTCCCCAGAACGACGAGCAAGACCGCGGCCGCGAGCATGAACGGCCCGTGTCGCCAGAGGACCTTCGAGTTGACCGACAACGGTTGGACGAGCGCCGACGCGCCGAGGACTAACCCGATGTTGGCGATGTTCGAACCGATGATGTTGCCCAGTCCGATGTCGTCCGAGATACCGATACCACCGACGAGACTGACGAACAGTTCGGGTGCAGTCGTCGAGAACGCGACGATGGTGACGCCGACCGTCGCGGGCGCGATACCGTAGCCGATAGCCAGCGACGAGGCGCTATCGACCAGTAACTCCGCACCGAGATACAGCAGGAGAATTCCCCCGATGAGATAGAGCGTATCGACTGACAGTAGTAATCCTCCTAATGCTTGAAGTGGTATCATCGTTCCCTACTGGCGTTCCAACCAGAGTATCGTCATAAATACTTGGATTATTATATGTCGTGATAACTGGTATCACGGGTCAGCGAACACAGCAGTTAACCCGTTCCTCGGCCTTGCGCCCGACATGGACGTGTTCGGACTCCTCGGCAACCCCGTGGGTCACTCGCTGTCGCCGCCGATGCACGAAGCGGCCTACGACGAACTCGAGGTGGACGGGCGGTACGTCACCTTCGAACCGGCACCGGACGACCTCGGCGCGGCAATCGAGGGCGCACAAGCACTCGGCGTTGCGGGCCTGAACGTCACGATTCCGTTCAAACAGGATGCGCTAGCCCACGTCGAGCCGGACGACCTCGCGGCCCGCATCGGCGCGGTCAACACAATCGACTTCGCGGACGGCGGCGACTCGGCGAGCGACGCCGCGGACGACCCGCCGACCGGCCACAACACCGACGCGGCGGGCGTTCGCCGGTCGTTCGCCCACCACGACGTAACGCTCGCGGACCGAGACGCCGTCGTCGTCGGCGCTGGCGGCGCGGCCCGCGCGGCCGCTTTCGCCCTCGCGGACGCTGGCGCGACTGTCCATGTCGCCAACCGAACGGTCGAGCGCGCCGAAAGTCTCGCCTCCGAACTCCCGGAAACGACCGCTGGCGGTCTCGACTCGCTGGAGACCCGCGTGCCCGACGCCGACGTGTTGGTCAACGCGACCAGCGTCGGCATGGAGGAAGACCGGTCGCCGGTCCCGGCCGAGACGCTCCACGGCGACCTCGCCGTGCTGGACGCGGTGTATCGCCCCCTCGACACGCGACTCCTGCGGGAGGCCCGCGAGCGCGGCGCGACGACCATCGACGGCGCGTGGATGCTCCTCTATCAGGGCGTCGAAGCGTTCGAACTGTGGACCGGCCGAGATGCGCCCGTGAACGCGATGAACGAGGCGCTTCGGGCACGGCTTTAAGTGGCGCGGCCGTCTACTGTCGCGCAAATGGGACTGCTCACTAAGCTGAAGTCGTTGCTTGGACTCGAGGACGACCGCTCGCAGGTGCGCCGAACCGAGTCCGGCGTCACTATCGAGCGCGAACCCGACGAGTCGGCCGAACCGAACGTGGAAGCCGAGAGCGCCGTAAAAGGCGTCGATACCGGCACGGAGGAGTCCGCCGACGCGACGGAGTCCGACACCCCCGACATCGAGGACGCCGAACCGACGGACGGCAGCGAAACTGCGGACGAAACCGAATCCACGGACGACGCGGCCGAGACCGGCATCTCCACAGAAGACGTGACGACCGCTCCGGAGGGAAGCGAGAGCGCCGAGACCGGACGCGACGCCGCCGAACCGGCAGAGGCGGTCCAACCGTCGTCGGACGCGGCCCATCCCGACCAGAGCGCGGGTGACGAACCCGAACCAACCCCCGAGGAGACCGAGGACTCCGAATCGGACGCCGCCGAGGAACCGGTCGGCGAGGGCGAACCGCTCGAAGAGATCAAGGGAATCGGGTCGGCCTACGCCGAACGCCTCCGAGACGCTGGCGTCACCGACGTGACCGAGCTAGCGAAGGCCGACGCCGAGCAACTGGCCGACGAGACGGGTCTCTCGGACAAGCGCATCTCGACGTGGATCGAGCGAGCACAGGCGCGATAGTTCGGCGCGTCAGAATCGAGTAGTTCGGCTGTTCTCCGGAGTCTATCTGTCGTAGCGGCCGCTCTTCTCGATGCGTCGAAATAGCTCACTTCGCGCCTGCTACACCTCGTCGCGGTCGGTGTAGGTCCACCGCGCCTCGATTTTGCCGTCGTCGTCGAATCGGTGGAAGTCCGCGAAGTCGAAGGCGACCTCCTCGCCGTCCTGCCAACCGGTAAATCGTCCGCGCACCGCCACCGTGTCGCCGTCCGCGACCAACTGATTGATTTCGTGGTCGCCGTCTTCGAGCGGTCGGTTTTCGAGGTAGAACTCCCGAAACTCGGCCATGCCATCGAGCGTGGACTGGCCGGGTCGGTCGTAGGTCACGTCGTCGGCGAACAGCGAGAACACCGCGTCGTACTCCTCGGCGTCGATGTGGTCGTAGTACGCTCGGACCACGTCGGGGTCTGCGTTCGTCACGTCTCGAAGCTATCGTCTCGCCGAAGTTAATTTCGGGGGTTGTCGAGACCCGTTGGTCGAAAGAAAGACTTGCTCGGGGTCCGAGCGTTGCGGTATGGATTACGACACGCCGCTGTTCTTCCACGTAATGCAGTACGCGGCCGACGCCGACCGTGACGTGGTCGATATGGTGAGCGGCAACCCCGACTGGGGGTCGCCCGACGCAATCAGCGAGGGTCTCCACGAGTACGCCGATTTGGGAGGCGCTGACTTCCAGTATCCCCCGAGCGAGGGACTGGCCGCGCTCCGCGAGGAGATCGCCGAGCGCCGGAACGTTGACCGGTCGCAGGTCGTCGTCACCAACGGCGGCGGCGAGGCGAACTACCTCGCCATGGCCCGCGCGCTCGAACGCGAGCGCGGGTCGGAGTTCGTGCTGACCGACCCCGTCTACCCGTACTACCCCGGCAAGACGACGATGCTCGGCGCGAGCGCAAAGTACGTCGCCACCGCCGAAGACGGGTCGCTCGACCCGGCCGACGTGCGCGAGGCCGCCAGCGAGGAGACGGCCGGAATCGTGGTGAACACGCCCAACAACCCCACCGGCGCGGTCTACGACGAGGCGACGATGCGCGAACTCGTCGCTATCGCCGAGGAGTACGACGCCCTGCTGGTCAGCGACGAGGTGTACGACCACTTCGACTTTTCGGGGGAGTTCACCTCGGCGCTCGCCTTCGACTCGGACCACCGCGTCGTCACGAACTCCTACTCGAAGACGTTCGCCATCACGGGATTCCGGGTCGGCTACGCGATTTTCCCCGAGTCGCTGGTGGACGTGGCCAAGACCCGCCACATGCTGACCAACGTCGCCACTACGCGACCCGGCCAGCATGCAGTCCTCCACGCGCTCCGGAACACCGACCCGGCCTACTACGAGGCGAACCGCGAGTTGTTACGCGAGCGCATCGAGACGTTCACCGACGCGTTGGACGCCGCTGGCGCTGACTACTCGACGCCCGAGGGCGCGTTCTACGTGATGGCGCGGTTCCCCGAGTTCCCCGGCACGCTGGAGAACGTCGAGCGACTGGTGGACGAGGCAGGTGTCGCGGGCATGCCTGGCGAGGCGTTCGGCGAGTCCCGAAGCGATTGGCTCCGGTTCGCGCTCGTCTCGCCCCGCGTCGAGGAGGCCGCGGAGCGATTGGCGGACTACTTCGCGTAGCGGTCGCTCGCTGTCGAATTGGCTCAGCTCTTTCGAGGTAGTCGGACTGGCGGTTACGGCGTCGGGCGGCTTTGCCGTCCGACGACGGTACAGTGCGATAAAATCACGCTTTAGATTCGGTTTCTGACGAGAGGTGCCTGCGAACGTTAAACTGCGTCTCACGAGTGATTTCGTCTCCAGTACCGAGCGTTCCAGTCACCGAAAACTTGTACGCCCCATCGGGTAGGTTCACGAACAGATACGTCGTCGTCTGACCGTAGGGCGTCGGGTGTTTGAACAGGCTCAGGGACCACTTATGCCGCTCTCCGCTTTTCAGTGTGCGGCCTTCGGACGTTCCGACACCGCCCTCATTTGCGACTCTTTCCCAGCCGGACGACGATTTTCGCTCGATCTTCCATGCTTTCATCGGCTGGATGTTCAGCGGACACTCAGTCTTATTGTGTAGCGTGAAGAGCAACGAGTCATTCCGTTGTTCAACAGTGAAATCATCCGTCCCGGCTGACAAAGAGACGTTTTCAGGACTGCTACAGTTTGAACCGGAGACTCCTGTCCGTGACGTCGTAGTATCTGGTGGCTCGGACGATGAGTTATCTAAAAGCTGTCTACCCGACGCCATACAGCCTGATAACGGAACGAGGCTTGCACTACACAGGGTGAGCAGTTCTCTACGGCGCACAAGTGTTACTTATCCATCTGATCTCATATTCTTTCTGTTGGCTCAAGAATTTCTTTTGAGTGCAAGACAGCTTCGATAGAGGGTCGTGTATCACCGGTTTTATAGCGTGAAACACAGGTTTTCGAGATTGAGCGACAGAGTCTCGTATTTGCTGTTGTTCCCCACGGTAGAATACACTGTGAAGTGGGGACCCCATAACTGTTTTTTATTTGCCAAATTTAGACTTAATATAATATTTTCTAGATTAAATATAAGTTTCATTGGAGCAACTTCTATGGTATGGTGGATACCAATCCTACCACGGAAGCGACGGGGCAGAGTAGAAGAGATTACCTGAAGAGCGTCGGTTCAGCCGCTGTTGCACTAACTGCGACTACGGGAAGTGTGTCCGCAGGTGAGTCTGATACGATTGTCTTACCAATCGGGAAGGAGGTCCCTTCCTCGGACGTTATCAAAACAGGTACTCGCGGACAGGCTGATGAGGTGAGGCCCGACTTCCTCCCGGATTTGGAACAGGTGAGAGCCGAAGAAGCGGCCCGCTCCCAGTCATCTTCCGATCCATCAGGTGTGCGCGAATCTTCAACTGCCAGTAGCTCTTCACAGCACGAAGATAGCGTAACGATTAGCCAAGATTTCAACGGATGGGCTGGCAGTACGAGCTACTGGCACGACGACGGGAGCCACATTACGAACATCTACAGTCGGTGGGACGTCCCGAGCGAACCGGAGAACGAGAATACGGACGCAACTCACTTCTTCTTCCCCGGATTGCAAAACGACGGAGACCCACACTCCATCCTTCAGCCGGTGCTTGAGTGGAACAACGGCACCGGAAAAGAATGGATCATGCGGTCTTGGCGAGTCGGCGACCAGACTGAGAACAGCCCCCACATCAGCGTCAGTCCCGGTGATACGCTCGAAGGGTTCGTTTACATGCAGGGGTCGGACAACACGTCTGACGAATGGATGATCGGAGGCACGAATCTAGATACCAACGAGACGGTCCAACTCACCACGCCCGCACTCGATAGTAGAGGCGAGTTCCGACAGGCTGTCACCGCCTTCGAGACGTACGATTTCCCGGAAGGAGACTGTGACAAGCTCCCCGGAGGTGTTACCTTCAGAAAGCTCCAGATGCTGGATGACCACGACGATGTCAGTGAGAACTGGGGCGTGTGGCACGAGGAGGACATCGGGTGTTCTCTCAGCGTCTCCTACTCTAACTCCGCTAACGAGACGTACATCTACCCGTAGTAGTACGGTGTAGTTCGGCGACTCGGTCGGGATGGTCGCTCGAACTCGTCGCTGACGGTGCCTTCCCGAACAACTAAGCCCCCGCGAGAACCCCACCCGATAACGAATGGCCGACACCAAGGACGAACTCGCGGGGGTGGTGGACCTCTTCGGCGGTCTCGCCCGCGACGACCTCGAACAGGCGCTGGTCGAACTCGCGTTCAAGCAGGGCAAAGAGGTCGAGCGCGAAGCGTTCGCCGCCGAAATCGAGCGCGCGGTCGCGGATTACTATCTCGTGGAGACCGAGCGCGGAGTTGAATCGGGCGACGCGGACGAACCGCTCCTCGTCGCCGGTCCCGCGGCGTTCCCCACGGTGCCGGAGAACGGCGAGGACCTGCCCCACATCCTCGACGCGCCCGACCGCGAGTTGGACCGCGAGCGACTGGGTGAGGCGGTCGCCGAGCGCCTCGCCGAGGAGGCGCGGACCCTCGCCGCCGCGGGCGACGCCGAACGAGCGCAGGAACTGCTCGACGTGAGCTACGACCTCGAAGCGTGGGCACCCGTCGAGACCGACGACGTGCGCGAGCGGTTGGACAGGGCCTTCGAGTAGTGCTAGCAGAGTCGCCTCGCCGCAGGCCCGTCCGCGGACGGACGAATTAAGGCCACGCGGTGCGACGTTGGGCGTATGGAGTTGGGTCGCGTAGCCGACCACATGCCGCGGACGGTCGCCGACGAGGACCACGACGCGGCGGTGGTAGCCCCGGTCGTCACTCGCGGAAGCGACTACTACCTGCTGTTCACCAAGCGCGCCGACCACCTCGGCGAACACGCCGGGCAGATGAGTTTCCCCGGCGGCGGGTGCGAACCGAGTGACGCCGACCTCCGGGCCACCGCGCTCCGCGAGGCCGAAGAGGAAATCGGGCTTCGCGCCGACGAGACCGACGTGGTGGGTCAACTCGATGACATACGGACCACGAGCAGGTACGCGGTGACGCCCTACGTCGCCCGCGTCCCCGACCGCGAGTACACCCCCGACGAGCGCGAGGTGGCCGAAATCGCGGTCCTGCCGGTCGATGGGCTGTTGGACCCCGACAACTACGAGGTCGAGCGCAGGGAGCATCCCCAGTACGGCGAGGCCATCGTCCACTTCTTCCGCGTGAACGGGTACACCGTCTGGGGCGCGACGGCCCGAATTTTGGTGCAGTTGTTGGAACTGACGACCGATTGGCGTGCGCCGAAGAAGGTCGATAGGGTCGTGGACCCCGACGCCGACGTTCGACAGGATTGAGACCGCGTAGCTACGTCGAGCGAAGCGAGACGTTTAGGGTTACGTTGACTGGGGCGTTTTCGACGGCGAGGAACTAGCTTCGGGCTTGAGCCAATCATACCGCACCCGCACGGCACCGTTCCGCACCGCACCGCATCAGCCTCACGCCTCCCCAACCTCGTCGGCCGCATCCGCGGCCGACTTCCCTCGCGCGGTTGGCGCGATGCACGACGGCGTCGCGCCCCCACGCGCCGGTTCGTAAATCAAGTCGAGTGCCCTCACCCAATCACCGAAATCGCTCACGTCTCCACCTCGGTAAGTATCGACCGCGCCGATACCCTTTTCACCCTCCCACGGATACGACTGGCTACATGGTCGCACAGACGATGGATCGCGTTCCGCACGAGCAGTAGAACCGTACGACGACGAGCGACTGTTACTGGAGGTGTTCGCGCATGCTAACTACTAGTGAGACTATCGCAGAGACTGGACTGGACGCCGCCGCGCTCAAACCCGCCGAGTGTGACGTGTCGCGCGCGGCCGAGTTACCCTTCGAGACCGTAGCTATCGACTACGAGGGGCGCGAACACCTGCCGGACGAAGAGACGCTGGCAGGTCTCGCCGAGGAGGTGGAGGTCCGCCTGACCACGCCGGTCAGGGCCGAGGGGTTCGACCCCCTCGGCGACGACTCGGGCTACGACCGCATCCCCGATACGGTCCAGCGCGTCGCCGTGGCCGGACACGCCGCCTACCTCTCGGAGACCGAGCGCGGGAAGGCCGTCGCGCCCCGACTCCGCGCGGCGGTCGAGCGCGACCCGGCGGCGTGGGTCGGTACCGAGGGCGTCGAACGCCTCGCGCTGGCCACCGGCGCGACGCAGTTCGAACTCCTCTCTCGAACCACCGAGCAAGACCTGCGCGCCCTACGAGCGGCCGGGTTCGACGGCGAACTCGCGGTGTACGCACCGACCGTCCTCACGGACGACGACGACGCGGTACTCGACGCGGTGGGCGACTACACCGCCCGGCGCGGCCCCGTGGCGAGCGCGCTCCCCGAGGGCGCGTCCACTGACGGGACCGCGAGCGGACGGGCGCGCGAAGTCCTCTCGGCCGCGACGCGGGACTACGCGCTGGTCGGGTCGCCCGCCGAAGTCGGCGAGCGCGTCGCCGACCTGAAGGCAGCGGGCGCGGACCTCGTAGTCGGCTATCCCGCACGCGGCGTCGAGGAGTTCGTGAGCTAACTTCCAGTCGGCCACTACCCTGCCGGAGTCGGTATTTCTTTCCCGCCGAGTTCCGAACGTCGAGTATGCGACTCGCACGCCTGCTGACGCCGGAGGGACCGGTTTCCGGCCAGTACGAGGACGGTACGATTCACGCCGACGACGGCACCTACGAGGTCGGCCGCGACGGGCGACTGCTCCCGCCCGCCGACCCGACCGCGCTCTACTGTGTCGGCCGCAACTACGCCGAAACGCTCGACCAGATGGAGTACGAGCGCCCCGAGGAACCGGACTTTTTCATCAAACCGCCGACCTCCCTGCTCGCTCACGACCAGCCGATTCCGTACCCCGAGTTCACCGACGAACTGACGTATGCGGGCGAGTTGGCGGCCATCGTCGGCGAGCGATGCCGGAACGTCGCTCCCGAGGAAGTCCCCGAGGTCGTCCGCGGCTACACCATCATGAACGACGTGGACGCGCTCGACCAGCAGGGCCGGACCGCCCGGAAGGCCTTCGACGGGTCGGGACCGCTCGGCCCGTGGGTCGAGACCGACGTGGACCCGAGCGACCTCGACATGTGGACCGACGTTGCGGGCGAGCGCCGCCAAGAGGCCAACACCGAACTGATGCTGTTCGAACCCTACGAAATCATCTCGTACCTCTCGGCGCGGTTCACCCTCCGCCCCGGCGACGTAATCGCGTTCGGCAGTCCCGCGAATCCGGGGACCGTCGAACCCGGCGACGAGGTCGAAATTACCTACGAGGGCGTCGGGACGCTTCGGAACGAAGTGGTCGCTTCGAGCCAGTAGCGTCGTTTTCGAGGTCGGTGTCTCGGACTCCGAGAAGAACGGGTAGAAAGCCCCCGCCCGGTCCACCCAAACGGTGGTTTGCTCGGCCTGCTACCGCTACGTTGAACTCCACGCTTTTCCGGCGGCCACACCTCTAAGTGCCCGCTGGCCCTTCCCCCGGCCATGAGTTGCAGGTATCTCCACGAACGCACGACGACCGCGGCGGCCGACGCCTTCCAGCAAGCCGAAGTCGCGGTCCTGCCGACCGGGAGCGTCGAACAGCACGGTCCCGCGCTCCCGCTCGGAACCGACCTGCTGGCGGCCCGCGCGGTGGCTGAGACGGTCGGCGACCACCCCGACGCCCTCCTGCTCCCGCCGATTCCGGTCGGCGTCAGCGCCCACCACCGCCAGTTCGACGGGACGCTCTGGACCGACCCCGAGACCTTCGAGAGCTACGTCGCCGACATCGTGGCGAGCGCGGCCGAACACGGCGTCCGGAAAGCGGTCGTCGTCAACGGCCACGGCGGGAACTCCGAGGCGCTCCGGCGCGCGGCCCGCGGCCTGCGCGAGGAGGAAGTCGCCTTCGCCGCGCCGTGGAACTGGTGGTCGAACCTCGACGCCCTGATTGCCGAGGAGTTGGATACCTCGCTCGGTCACGCCGACGAGGTCGAGACCAGCATGATGCTCGCCGTCGCCGAAGACCTCGTGCGCGAGTCGGCCCTCGAAGCGGCCGAAGACGAGGGCGGCGACTCGTGGGGCAAATCGATCCAGGGCGCGTCGGTCGGCTTCGACGCCATCGACTTCACCGAGAGCGGCGCGGTCGGCGAACCCACCGCGGGGTCGAAGGAAGTCGGCGAGAAACTGCTGGCCCACGCGACCGACGACCTCGCGGCCCTCGTAGAGTGGTTGGCCGAACAGGACGTAGACGACCTCTGGCCGCGGGGGCACAAGTAGATGCGAATCGCAGTCATCGGCGGCGGTGCGGTCGGCGTCACCGCGGCCTACGACCTCGCGCGACGGGGCGAGTCGGTCGTCCTCTACGAGAAAGGCAACATTGCGGGCGGAAGCACCGGCCGGGCCGCGGGCGTCCTCTACGACGCCTTTGCCGCGCCGGAGGACGCGCGCGTCGGCGACCGCGCCATCGAGCGGTTCCGCGAGTTCTCGGGCGAAGGCGACTTCGAGTTTCACGAAACGCCCTACGTCTGGTTCGCCCACGAGGGCGACGAGCGCCGCGGGGCGGCCGTCCGCGAACAGGTGTCCCGAATGCGGGACGCGGGCCGAAACGTCGCGCTCGCGGAGCCTGCGGACCTTCGAGAGCGGTTCCCCGCGGTGGACTGGTCCGATGTCGGCACCGCCGCGGTCGCGGAGAACGCGGGTCACGCCGACACCGCGAGTTACGCCCGACTGCTGGCCCGAAAAGCCGAGCGAGCGGGCGCGGAGATTCGAACCGACACCGAGGTCCGAATCGACGCCGACGAGCGCCGGGTGTGGCCCGCTGGCGCGGACGACGACGCGGAGTCGTTCGACGCGATACTGGTCGCCGCGGGCGCTCACACCAAGCGTCTGCTCGCCCTCGCGGGGATTCCCGTCCCGCTCAAACCCTACCGCGTGCAGGCGCTGACCGCCGGATTCGACGCCGAGCGCCGGGGCGACCTCCCGATGTGCTACGACGCGACCGCTGGCTACTACCTGCGGCCCCATCCCGAGGGCCTGCTGGCGGGCGACGGCACCGAGGAGGTCGAGAGCGACCCGGACGACTGGACCCGCGACGCTGACCGGGAGTTCTGCGAGGTGACTTGCGAGCGACTCGGCCAGCGACTCGGCGAGTTCGGCGCGGTCCGGGAGTCGTGGGCCGGTCTCTGCGTGGCGACGCCCGACCGCGACCCCCTGCTCGGCGAACTGCGCGAGGGTCTTTTCGTCGCGGCCGGGTGGCAGGGCCACGGGTTCATGCGCTCCCCGGCGCTCGGCGAGGCGGCGGCCGAGACAATTCTCGGCGAAAATCCCGTGCCGGAGTTCGTTCCCACCAGATTCGGCGGCGACGAAGAGTTCGAGATAGTCGAGGGAATGACCGTCGAGTGACGCCTGCTACTGTTCGAGTGAGTTCGCCGAGTAACCGGCCGACTCGCTCAGTCGTCTCGTCCATACCGAACGGTCGCTCGACTGTCGATTCGGTGTTGTGTCGGCGCAAGGATAGCAAGCGGCCCGCCAGTGAGGTGAGATGAGGTGTGAGGTGAGAGCGTTGCGCGACGCCGGTCGGAGAGTCGGCGGGGGTCGCGGCGGCCGACTACGCCTCGGCGGACTCCGGCACGGAGCTGTCAGTCGCCGCTTCGCGCTTGGGGACGTGAACTCGAAGCGTTCCGTTTTCGGTCAGGGTCGCCGACGCCTCCTCGGCGTCAACCACGGCGTCAGCGGGCAGGTCGGCTTTGCCGTCGAGCGAGAGACCTCGACCGGGGAACAGCATCTCGAACCCCTCGTAGAAGTCCCGGAAGCGGTCGATGCGGACGTGGACCGCGCCGTCGGCGTACCGGACCTGCACGTCGCTTCCGGTCGCGCCCGGCGCGTCGAACACGACGAGGTAGGCGTCGTCGCTCTCCAGCAGGTCTACGGGGAGGGGTTTGGACTCTTGGACCTTGCTCGCGGCCCGGCCGACGCGCTGGAGGACCGTGCCACCGACCGACCGGGCGATATCTCGCAGAGTCATAGCTCGATAGCGTTGAGGCAATCAGTTCCGCCGCAGTACGGACACTGGAAGTCCGAGACTCCCACGTCGTCGGGCATGTCATAGGTGTAATGCATCTCGAACATGTCCATCTCGCAGTCGTCGTTCGTACACTTCACTTCGAGCGTCGCGGGCATGACTGAATCTTACGGCCCAGTGACCATAAACGCGAGGGCTTCGGCGATTCTGCGTCGGGCGGTTCGACGCCGAAACCGACCCGAACGAAAACAATGATGTGCCGCGTGACACGATACAAGTATATGTCATTTCGCCGCCCCGAAGCTCGGCACTTTCCCCTCTCGCTCGGCGTCCTCGTCGGTCTCGGTGGCTACCTCGCTACGCCGGGACCGTGGCCGACCGACCCCGTCCTCAGTCTCGGTCTCGGCGCGTGCATCTGCGTCGTCGTCTGGACCGCCGTCGAACAGAAACCGGACGCGCTCGACCGAGCGGTCGAAGCGCGCGCCTACCTGCTCGTCGGCGGTCTCGGTCTCCTCGCAGTCATAGGCGTCGCTGCGCCGACGCTGGTCCACGGGACGACGATGGGCGACGGTAAATCGATTCGACTCCTCGTCTTCATCTGCGGGATTGCTGTCGCGGTCGCGCTCGGTAACTCGCATCGAGGAAAACTGCTGCTAGAGCGCCAGCGCGTCCGGGCGAGCGTCGCCGCGGTCGAACCCCAGCGATGGGAGTTCGGACTCAGCGTCGTGGGTTCCGCCGCGCTCATCTCGGTCCTCGGGCTCGTGATGGGAGATTCGTTCTCCGTGACATCGTTCGTCGGAACGTTACTCGGGCTAACTATCGGAAACGCTTTTACCGGAACGACCGACCGCGAACTGGTCGCACTTGAGGACCATCTGCTGATTCGCCAGACCGGGAATCGAGGAGGGACCGCAATCCCATGGCGGCGACTCCGAGACGTGACTATCGAGGACGACACGCTCAGAGTCGCGCGGGGCCTGCCGTATCCCACCGTCTACACGGCCGACCTCTCGGAGGTCGAAGACGCCCACGCCGCCCGCGAAGCGTTCCGGTCGTACCCGTATCTGCACTGACTGCGGCGGGAGTTTCCTCGGGAAGGGGGTCGCTTTCGCACCGTGTAGTCACCGTTTTACCCATCGAGGGGCAACTGTGGTCCATGACCGACCTCGCGGACCTCGACGTGACCCTCGTGGACGGGTACGTCGACGAACCGGCCCACTTCGGCGTGCCGCCCTATATTTCGACGTATCCGCGGTACACCGCTGGCGCAATCGTGGACGCGGGCGTCCCGAAGGACAACGTCACGTACCACACCATCGACGAGTTGCGAGACGATTCCTCGAAGTGGCACGACGTGGAGGACGCCGACCTGTTCGTCTACATCGGCGGGATGACCGTGCCCGGCAGCTACGTCGGGGGCACCCCGGCGGAACCAGACGAAGTGCGCAAGATGGCGTGGAACGCGAACGGGACCAGTCTGATGGGCGGTCCCGTGAAGTTCGGCGTCGGCGACGAGAACGCGGGCGCGACCGAGACCGAACGCGACGACTTGGACTTCGACTTCGTGGCGAAAGGCGATGTGGAGGCCGCGGCCTACGACCTGCTCGACAGCGGACTGGAAGGGTTCAACAACCGGATGCGCGACAACGAGGAGATAGACCGGTGGGCCGCGGACGGCGCGTTCGTCATCGAACAGCACCCCAACCACCCCGACTACCTCATCGCCGAGATGGAGACCTCACGGGGGTGTCCCTACCGGTGTTCGTTCTGCACGGAACCGCTGTACGGCAACCCCTCGTTCCGGCGACCGCCGTCGGTCGTCAGCGAGGTCCAGACGCTCTACGAGCGGGGCGCGCGACACTTCCGACTCGGGCGACAGGCCGACATCCTCGCGTACGGCGGCGACGGCGAGAAGCCCAATCCCGACGCGCTCCGGAACCTCTACGGCGGCATCCGGGAGGTCGCGCCCGACCTCGAAACGCTCCACCTCGACAATATGAATCCCATCACGGTGGTCGAGTGGCCCGAGTTGGCCCGCGAGGGCATCCGGGTCATCGCCGAACACAACACGCCCGGCGACACCGCGGCGTTCGGTCTCGAATCGGCCGACCCCCGAGTGCAGGAGGAAAACAACCTCAACGTCACCGCCGAGGAGTGTTTCGAGGCGGTCAAAATCGTCAACGAGGAGGCTGGGTGGCGTCCCGGCGAGGACCCCGCGGATGCTCCCACGCACGGCGACGCGGCGAAAAACCGACTCCCGAAGCTCCTACCGGGAATCAATCTGCTTCACGGCTTGAAGGGTGAGCGTCGGGAGACGTTCGACCACAACAAGCAGTTCCTCGAACGAGTCTACGACGAGGGTCTGATGCTTCGTCGCGTCAACATTCGGCAGGTCATGGCCTTCGACGGCACGGACATGAGCGACGTGGGCGCGGACATCGCCAAGGACCACAAGAAACTGTTCAAGCAGTACAAGACCGAGGTCCGCGAGGAGATAGACAACCCGATGCTCCGGCGTCTCGCGCCGACGGGGACGATTCTGCCGGACGTGCATCTCGAATATCACGAGGGCGGCCGGACGTTCGGGCGACAGCTCGGAACGTATCCGCTCCTCGTTGGGATTCCGGGCGAGCGCGACCTTGGCCAGACCGTGGACGTAGCAGTCGTGGACCACGGCTATCGGTCGGTGACGGGTCTCGTCCACCCGCTCGATTTGAACAGCGCGACGATGGACGAACTCACCGCGATTCCCGGACTCGGCAAGCAACGCGCCGGAAACGTCATCGTGAACCGCCCCTACGACTCGCCCGCGGACCTCGATGCCGACGTGGGCGTGGACCTGACGACGTTCACCACCGCAGAACGCCCGGAAGGCGCTGACTGAGTGCTGTTGCGGTGCTGTCGCAGTCCTGTTGCAGTCCTATCGCGGTCCGCAGCGAGGGAGCGGAGCGACCGAGCGAGCGCACCAGCAGCACCCGAGTACACCGACACCTCCCGCGAGCGAGGGAACGGAGTGACCGAGCGAGCGGTCCGAGGAACCCTCGAAGAAGCGCCGACGGCGCTTCTGAGGGGGTGACGACGGATTTTGATCGACCTTTTGCCAGCGAGGGAGGCCGCGCGCCGCTGGCGCGCGGCCGACCGAGCGCAGCAAAAGGTCGTTGGGTAAAATTCTTTACGCGCTGACCACTTAGGTTCAAATGGAGGCATATAGCCTTGGAGATCTCTGACAAACTCCTGTGTCTGTTCAGTGCTGACGTAACTATCGAAGACGACAAGTACGTCGTCGAAGTACCGCGTCGAGAAATCGAAACCGGATCGGTCGAACCGGGCGAGACCTACCGCGTCGCGCTCATCTCGGACGACTCGGACTCCTCTCAGCAGTCCGAGTCGAAGTCCCAGTCCAAATCTCAGTCTCAGTCCGAGAGCAGCGGCGCGCCGTCCGAACCCCAGCCCCCCGTCGAGGAGGGCGAAGTGCGCTACGTCGAGGTCGAGGACATCGGCAAGCAGGGCGACGGTATCGCCCGCGTCGAGCGTGGCTACGTCATCATCGTCCCCGACGCCGAAATCGGCGAGCGCGTCAAGGTCGAGATTACGGAAGTCAAGTCCAACTTCGCTGTCGGCGAAATCATCGAAGAGGACTTCTAAACGACCCTTTTTGCTGTCGGGGCGGTCGCCGTCGGCGGCCGCTCGGCTCTCAGTTCATCAGCCGTGAGTGCGCGCTCGGACACCCTCGCCAGTCGCCAGTTCCCGAGGGTTTACCTGCGAGGACGGGACGAACCGGTCGCGTGCCGACTCATCGACCGAACTCCGGACGATACGCGCTGGTCGCCGTTGCGGTTCTGCACGCGGTCTCGCTCGCTGCGTTCACCCCTCGTAGGCCGACCCGTCCGGGCGCTTCGCGCCCTCCGAGTCGTGGACCACGACGCCGTCGTCGGGTTCGGCGGGGGCGTACTCGTCGCGGACCGCGATGGCCTCCCGTAGTTCCCGGACCGCGCGCTCCTTGAGCGCCGCCGCGAGGTCCTCGGCGTCCTCCCGAGAGATATCTCTCCCCAGTCCCTCGCACTCGTGAGCGCGGACGACGCCCTCCTCGTCCACCGCCTCGCCCATCGGCTGGCTCGTCCCGCCGAGCGCCACCGAGAAGGGGTAGGTCTCGCAGATGAGCGGCCGGTCGCCGTGGACCGAACAGGCTCCGGTGCCGTCGTCGGTCTCCTCGTAGAAGGTACAGTCACCGCACGAATCGGTCTGGAGCGCCCATTCGAAGGTCTCGCCCGCGGGTTCGGCGTCGGTGGTGTCGTCCGCATCGGCGTTGCCCTCTCCGTCGAGACCGTAGGGCATCGGCCGAGCAACGTCTCTCCAGTCGTACTCCGTCGCGGCTTGGAGGTCTCGAACCTCGTCGGGGAAGACCGTCGCAGTGTGGGCGTCGTCAGCCTCGGCTTTACAGCACGCACCGCAACGCGTACACTCGAAGCCGATGGTCTCGATGGCATCCGCGAGGTCGTCGGTGTCGAGGGCTCGGGCGTTTTCGAGTTCCGTTTCGAGACTCTGCACACGTTCGAGTTGGCGTTCACGGGCAAAAGGGTGTTTATCGGTGCTGTGAACTCGGCGAGTGTTACCGAGCGCTCGCGGCGCTTACCGGCCGGAGTCCGCAACGAGCGCCCGGTTGCCGTCCCACTCTACTTTGCCCTCGACGGCCAGTTTGTCGAGATGCGCGGCCGTCGTAGTTCGCGCGAGGTCCCGAACGCCCGAGAGGTCCTTGTCGTAGGCGGCGTTCAGAATCTCGTCCAGCGCGCTCGCGCCGTCGCGGACCGCCGCCAGAATCGTCGCCTCGCGGTCGAGACGGTGGCGGAGCAGGCGCTCGATTTCGGCTCTTGGCTCGTCGATAGCGAGACCGTGACCGGGGAAGAGCCGGTCCGGGTTCCGAGCGTAGAGTCGCCGGAGCGAGGTGAGGTAGGCGCGCACGTCGCCCTCGTCCGCGCCGACGACTACGCTCCCCGACGAGACCACGAGGTCGCCGGTCAGTATCGCACCGTCGGCCGCGAGCGCGACGTGGTCGGGCGCGTGGCCCGGCGTCTCCACGACCGTCGCGTCGGCGATTGCAGTTCCCTCGCGGAAGGTTCGGTCGGGTGGGACGCCGGTGGCGCGCTCGAAACGCTCTTCGCGGCCCGCCCGCGCCCAGACGGCCGCGTCGCAGGACTCCGCGTAGTGGGCGACCGCGCCCACATGGTCGGGGTGGGCGTGCGTGACGAGGACGTGTTCGACCGACGCCGACGCGACAGCGGCGTCGAGGTCGGCGGTTCGGTCCGCGGGGTCTACGAGAATCGCGTTCGTGTCGCCGAGGACGTAGGCGTTGGTCGCTCCCGTCGGCGCGAGCGTCTGGGTCGGGACCGAGACTCGTCGGAGTTCCATGTTGGACGTGAAGTCGGCGGAGCAAAAAAGGGAGGAGAGTCTACTGCGACGCGGCGCGGTTAGCGGTCGAGGAAGTAGACTTGCTTGCGCGCGTCCTGAAAGCTGTAGCGCGAATCGACGAGGTCCTGCTCTTCGAGGCGGTTCAGCGCGTAGCGAACCGTGCGGTCGGGCAGAAGCGATTCCTCGGCGAGTTGGCCCTGCGAGAGGGGCGAATCGGTCTCCAGTACCTTGGCGACCAGCTTGGCGCTCGGGGGGAGTTCGCGCAGGCGGTCGCGGAAATCGTCCGATAACGGTTCGGCGACGGGTGGCTCGTCCGTGGTCGTGCTCATACGTACCTCACTTCCGAAGAGACGGGTAAATGTTGGCTATATGTTTATCAGTATACCCTAAATTCCTTAAGGTTGTATTATGTCACCTTAAATTGGTCTCCGCTCCGACAGGGCGGCAAAAATTACGTCGGCCGACCGCGATTAATTCGGCATGGAGTCGATTCCCGAGTCGTTCCACGACTTATTCGAGCGCGAGACGTTCGCCAACTTCGCCACCCTGATGCCCGAGGGGACCCCGCAGGTGACGCCGGTCTGGATAGACCGCGACGAGGACGACCACCTGCTGGTCAACACCGCTCGCGGTCGCCGGAAGGCCAAGAACGTCGAACGCGACCCCAAGGTCGGCGTCTGCGTGATGGACCCCGACGACCCGTACCGATACGTCTCGGTCCGGGGCGAGGTGGTCGAAGTCACCGAGGACGGCGCAATCGAACACATCGACGAACTCGCGCGGCGCTACATGGGCGTCGAGGAGTACCCCAACCACGGCGAGGAGTCGGGTCCGCGAGTCCTCGTCAGAATCCGGCCCGACCGCGTCGTCACGAGCGGCGAGTAGACCTACTCGCGGAGACGGTCGGTCCGCGGGTCGTCGCCGTGACGGTTGTATCGCCCGAGCAAGCATTTGCAGTCCGGGCAGTGGACGACGACGAAACGGCCGCGTTCGTGGCGAACGAGGTCCGCAGCGTCGAGGTGGCGTCCGCATCCCTTACAGTTAGTCACGCGTTCCCCTGTGTGTGATTCGGTCCCGAGACTCAAAGAAGTTCCTTCCGACGAGCGAACCGGTCGGTCACGAGACGGTTCCAATACCGTTTTAGTCCCCCCGTGGACTACATGAATACGAGAAGCGTGAAAGGAGCGGAGTGGTATCAGGCCGACGAGGTCGCCGAGGAGTACGAAGACAAGCGATTCTCCCGCGGTGGGCGGCTAATCGACCGCCGGGAGAAGAAGGCCGTCCTCGACGCTATCGGCCCGCTGGAGGACCAAAAGGTGCTGGAGCTAGCCTGCGGTACCGGCAGATTCACCGTCATGTTGGCCGAGCGCGGGGCCGACATCGTCGGGTTGGATATCTCTGCCGCGATGCTCCAACAGGGCCGCCAGAAGGCCCGGAACGCGGGGGTCGCCGACCACCTCGAGTTCATGCGCGGCGACGCGGGTCGGTTACCGTTTCCCGACGACCATTTCGACACTGTGTTCGCCATGCGATTTTTCCATCTCGCGGACACGCCCGCGACCTTCCTCTCGGAGATGCGTCGAGTCGCCAAGGAACGAGTCGTCTTCGACACGTTCAACGCCCGGAGTACCCGGAGCGTCTACAACTGGTTGCTTCCGATGGGGTCGCACCTCTACTCGCGCGAGGACGTTGACAAACTGTTAGACGAGGCCGACCTTCACCTCGTGGATGCCGAACACGACTGGATACTGCCCTACGGCTTTTATCGAAAGATTCCGGGGGCTATCGCGGGACCGATTCGGAACATGGATACGTCAATCGGCGAGTCACCAGTCGGCGACTACTTTGCGTCAGTCTCCTACTGGAACGCCCGCGTCGAGTGAGCGAGACCAACACCTCCGTTAGCGTCTCGGAGGCGAAAACTCCCGCTACGTGATAGTTCTCCGAACCGAGGCCGAACTGTTTTTAAGGCTTCGGCCGGAGATTCCGGGGTATGGAGCTATCCGTGGTGGTTCCGACGCTCAACGGCCGCGAGCGTCTCGCGTCCTGTCTCGACGCGCTCGCGGCCCACGCTCCCGACGCCGAAGTGGTCGTCGTCAACGGCCCTTCGGCCGACGGGACCACCGGGATGATACGAGAGCGCGACGACGTGGACGTGCTGGTCGAGGTCTCCGACCGGAAGCTCAACGTCGCTCGCAACGCCGGTCTCTTGACCGCCAGCGGCGACGCCGTGGCGCTGGTCGGACAAGACAACGCGGTCGAACCGTCGTGGACCGAGGGCGTCCACGACGCGCTCGAAGGCGACGACGCCGACGTGGTGACTGGACCGGTCCACCGCTCGGTCCGTGCGGGCGTGACCACCGAGTCCGAGGAGTGTCGAACCATCGACGGGCGGGAGGTAACCTACTTCGACGGCGGGAACGTCGCGTTCACCCGCGAGGCCATCGAATCGGCCGACGGCTTCGACGAGTATCTCGTCACTGGCGGCGCGCGCGACTGCGCGCACCGACTCGCCGCCAACGACTACGAGGTAATGTGGTCGTCGTCAGTCTCCGTGAGACACAACGACGGCGACGACGGCGACGAGGAAGACGACGACCGCGACTGGGGGTGGAAGTACCGCGCGCTGGCGTACCGACTCGTGAAGAACTACGGCCCGCGGCCCGGCATCTTCGGGCGGACGCTCAAAGACGCGGTGTCCGACGCGGCGTCAAACGCGGCCGACGTAGTTCGGGGCGAACAGGCTCCCTCGGGGTGGTTCGGAACCGGCAAGCGCGTGACCAAAAACATCGCTGTCGGCGCCAAGGACGGTCTCTGGGCGCGGTTCAAAGACCGAAGCGACGCCAGAAACCCCTACGGTCTCTCGATGCGGGCCGACCGGGCCGTCGAGGTGTACGACTGGCGGACCGACCCCGAGACGCTGGACGAACCCGAACAGAAACGGTGAGCGGACCGCGGTCTCCCTACTGCTCGTCGCTGGTCTCGATGCGTTCGTGCCAGCGTTCGAGTCTGTCGCTTCCCCAGTAGCGAATTTCCTGCGTTCGGGCGTCGTAGTCAACTACGCCCGCGTCAACCATCTTCGGGATGTGGATGTGATGGAGCGTCGAAAGGACGTGGCTCCGGCCGGGGCGCTCGCCGGTTCGCTCGGCGCGTCGCTCGACGAGGTGGTCGGCCAGTTCGTCCGCCGTCGCGGTCCGGCGGGACGCGTCCCGGAGGTAGGAGATAATCGCACGCCGGTCGTGGTTAGCGAGGAGTTCGAGCGTCGCATCGAGCGAGAGCGTCACGTTCCCGGCCGGTGGGTCGGCGCGCGAGTCCGCGCGGTCGCATCTCTCGCAGTTCTCTCGCCTCTCGTTTTCCTCTTCTCGCTTCTCCTCGCAGTCCTCGTGGTCTCGCTCGCCGTCGTGGCCGTCGTTCGCGTCGCTTCCGTTCTCCCCGTTGTCTGCCATCCGTTTCCGCCCCGAGTACACATCGGGAGCGTGAACCTAATGATTTTGCCCGCGAACTGACTGGTTCGCTGGCGTCGAACTGGGTTCGTGGCTGTCGGGCCGGGGTCGCCGCGCCTCAGAAGTCCTCGGGGAGCGAGTCGCCGAGGACCCGCCGGGCGTTCTTGTCGAACACCTTTCGCATGGCGTCTTCGGGCACGTCGAGGGTCAGAATCTCCATGACCGCCACGTTGGGATGAGAACTGGGCGCGCCGCTGCCGAACAGCACGCGGTCGGGGTGTTCCATCATCGCGCGCTCCAACAGGTCCCGATACCGGACGTAACTCGTGTCGAGGTAGCAGGTGTCGTGTGACTCCAACATGTCCACCGCCTCGCTCATCAGGTCGCGGTTGAGGGGGTGGCCCCCGAAGTGCGCCAGCACGACGGGCAACGACCGCGAGAGTAGGGTCTCGCTGACCGCGGTCGGCGAGAATCCCTCGCCGCCGTGGACGAGAACCGGCAGGCCCACGTCCTCCAACTGGTCGAGAGTCTCCTCGTCGGGCAGACCGTCCTCGGCCGGGTTCAGCTTGAACCCGTGAAATCGGTCGTCGTAGGCGTACTGCTCTACGTCCTCTGGAGACGTGTGATGCTCTTTCCGGCGGGCGGTGAGGTTTCGTAGCCGCGAGGACGCCCGGTCGCCGGAGTCGCGCGGTCCGTTGATGCGGGCGAACGCCAGAAACGGTCGGTCCACGCTTCGGCGCGCGACGGCGTTGTTCGCGCTGACGTAGCTTCCGCCGTCGCGCGGGCCGGGGAACACCACCGACCGGACGACGCCCGCTTGATGCATCTCTCGCTCTAATCTGTCTGGACTAATTGCCCGCCCGCGGGTCTGGACGCCCCCGGCGTCGAGGCGCGCGTGTACGTCCACCACCCGGAAACGATGCTCCAACTCCAGCATTGAGAGATAGATTCGAAACTGCCCTATTTTTCAGTGTCGGTTGCATCCGGCCGGGTCGGCGAGGAGTCTCGCCGTCGAGCGAGCGAGACTACTCCAAGTCGAAGCGGTCGAGTTTCATGATCTTGCTCCACGTCTCCGCGAAGTCGCGGACGAACTTCTCTTCGGCGTCGTCGCTGCCGTAGGTCTCCGCGATGGCTCGAAGTCGGGAGTTCGACCCGAAGATGAGGTCCGCGCGAGTGGCCGTCCACTCGACTTCACCCGTGTCGCGGTCGATTCCCTCGTACACTCCGTCGGCGTCGGAGACCGGTTCCCACTCCGTGCCCATGTCGAGCAGGTTCACGAAGAAGTCGTTGGTCAGCGTGCCCGGTCGGTCGGTGAAGACGCCGTACTCGGACTGCTGGTAGTTCGCGTCCAGCGCGCGCATGCCGCCGACCAGAACCGTCATCTCGGACGCCGTCAGGTTCAGGAGGTCGGCCTTGTCCACCAGCAACTCCTCGGCCGGTCGGTCGTACTCGCCGCCGAAGTAGTTACGGAACCCGTCAACTTCGGGCTTGAGCGCCTCGAAGGATTCGACATCGGTCTGCTCCTGCGAGGCGTCGGTCCGGCCCGGTTCGAACGGGATTTCCACATCGTACCCGGCGTCCGCGGCCGCCTGCTCGACGGCCGCGGTGCCGCCCAGCACGGTGAGGTCGGCGAGCGAGACCCGCGTCTCGTCGGACCGCGAACCGTTGAACTCGGCCTGAATCTCTTCGAGGGTCTCCAGTACCGTCTCCAACTGTTCGGGTTCGTTCACTTCCCAGTTGTTCTGCGGTTCGAGGCGGATGCGCGCTCCGTTCGCGCCGCCGCGCTTGTCGCTGTCGCGGTACGTCGATGCCGCCGCCCACGCGGTCTTGACGAGTTGGGAGGTGGACAGTTCCGAGTCGAGAATTTCCGCTTTGAGTTCGGCGACCTCCTCGTCACCGACGAGGTCGTAGTCGGCGTCGGGGAGCGGGTCCTGCCACAGCATCTCCTCGTCCGGAACCTCGGGGCCGAGGAACCGCTCGGGCGGTCCCATGTCGCGGTGAGTCAGCTTGTACCACGCCTTGGCGAAGTTGATGCCGAACTCCATCGGGTTCTCTTGGAAGCGCTCGACGATTTCCCGGTAGTCCGGGTCGCGCTTCAGGGCGATGTCCGTCGTCAGCATCATCGGCGTCTCCGTCTCGCCGTCCTCGTGAGCGGCGGGTGCGGCGTCGCGGAGTTCTTCGTCAACCGGAATCCACTGCCACGCGCCGCCGGGACCCTTCTGGGCCGCCCACTCGTAGTCGAGCAGGTTGTCGAGGTAGCCCGTGCCCCACTGGGTCGGTGCCTGCGTCCACGGACCCTCGATACCGCTGGTGATTGTGTCCTGACCTTTGCCCGAGCCGTAGTCGCTCTCCCAGCCGAGACCCTGCGCCTCGATGGGGGCCGCTTCGGGTTCCGGACCGACGTGTTCGTCGGGGTCGTCGGCACCGTGGACCTTCCCGAACGTGTGTCCGCCAGCGATGAGCGCGACGGTCTCCTCGTCGTTCATCGCCATTCGGCTGAACGACTCGCGGATGTTCTCCGCGGACGCCTCGGGGTCGGGGTTGCCGTCCGGTCCCTCGGGATTCACGTAGATGAGACCCATCACGGTGGCACCGAGCCCGTCTTGAAGTTCTCCGTCCTCGTCGAAGCGCTCGGAGGCCTCCCACTCGTTCTCGGGACCCCAATCGACGGCGTCGTCGGGCTTGAACGCGTCCTCGCGTCCGCCAGCAAAGCCGAACGTCTTAGCTCCCATCGATTCGATGGCGACGTTCCCGGCCAGAATCATCAGGTCGGCCCACGAGAGCTTGCGACCGTACTTCTGCTTGACCGGCAGGAGCAGTCGGCGCGCCTTGTCGAGGTTCGCGTTGTCGGGCCAACTGTTGAGCGGCGCGAGGCGCTGGGCACCCTCGGACGCGCCGCCGCGGCCGTCGCTGGTACGATACGTACCGGCGCTGTGCCACGCCATCCGGATGAAGAGCGGGCCGTAGTGGCCGTAGTCCGCTGGCCACCAGTCTTTCGAGGTCGTCATCACATCTTCGAGGTCCGCCTTCACCTCTTCGAGGTCGAGCGTCTGGAACTCCTCGGCGTAGTCGAAGTCTTCGTCGTACGGACCGAAGCTACGGTCGTTGTCGTCGAGAATCTCCAAGTCCAACTGATCCGGCCACCAGTCGTGGGTAGACATTTCACTTGACATATTCTGAATTCACTCATTAGAGACCGGGAACTGCTATTACAAAAAAGTAGGTGGTCTTCCCTGGTTTTCGATTTGCAAAACAGGAACATGATTTTCTATAACGTCAAATCAGCTGTGCGCCGCGATTCGTCGCCGTGCCGAGACCACGACGACGGAGTTCGGTGTGGCTCTCGGGTACGTCGCGGAAACTTTTATATAGATGTTCAAACATCTTTTGAACGGGGGAATAACCATGGCCGAATCACCATCCGGACAGCCACGCATGGGCGGACGACCAATGTTCATCCTCTCGGAGGATACCGAGCGAACGCAGGGCAGAGACGCTCAGTCGTCGAACATCTCCGCGGGAAAGGCGGTCAGCGAGGCCGTACGCACGACGCTCGGACCGCGCGGAATGGACAAGATGTTGGTCACGGACACCGGCGACGTGACCATCACCAACGACGGCGCGACCATCCTGAACACGATGGATATCGAACACCCCGCGGCCCAGATGATAGTCGAAGTCGCCGAGGCTCAAGAGGACGAGGTGGGCGACGGCACAACCACGGCCGCGGTCCTCGCGGGCGAACTGCTCTCGAAGGCAGAGAGCCTGCTGGACGACGACGTACACCCGACGACAATCGTCGAGGGGTACGCAGCGGCCCGCGACATCGCGCTCGACGCAATCGATGGTCTCGTGCGCGAAGAGGAACTGACCGACGACCTGCTGAGACAGGTGGCCGAGTCGAGCATGACGGGCAAGGGGACTGGCGACGTGACGACCGACAAACTGGCTGACGAAGTAGTCCGAGCAATCCGCCACGTCGAGGACGAGGCGGGCGTGAGCCGCGACGAGGTTCGCGTCCACACCCGGACCGGCGGATCGTCGTCCGCCACGGAACTCGTACCGGGCGTCATCAGCGACGCCGAACCGCTCCACGACAACATGCCCCTCGAAGTCGCGGACGCGACCATCGCGGTCATAGACGAGAAGTTCGGCGTCCGCGAGACCGAAATCGACGCCGAGTACAGCGTCGAGAGCGTCGAGCAACTCACCGCCGCCATGGACGCCGAGGACCGCGAACTGCGCGAGTACGCCGACGCGCTCGCCGAGGCGGGCGTGGACGTGGTGGTCTCGACCGACTCCATCGACGACCGCCCGGCCGCCTACCTCGCGGACGCGGGCATCCTCGCGTTCGAGAGCGTGGACGACGACGAGGCCGCCGCTATCGCGTCGGCGACCGGCGCGAGCAGGACGAGCAAGGTCGCGGACATCGAGGACGCCGACCTCGGCGCGGCCGAGACGGTCCGCGTCCGGACGTTCGGCGACGACGACCTCGCGTTCGTAGAAGGCGGCCAAGCCGCCGAGACGGTCACGATGCTCGTCCGTGGTGGCACCGAACACGTCGTGGACGAACTCGAACGCGCGCTCTCGGACGCGCTAGACGTGGTGACCGCGGCGCTCGACTCCGGCGGCGTGGTCGCGGGCGCTGGCGCGACCGAAATCGTCGTCGCCGACCGCGTCCGCGAGGAGGCCGCCAGTATCCAGGGCCGCAAGCAACTCGCCGTCGAAGCCTTCGCCGACGCCGTGGACGTACTCCCACGCACGCTCGCGGAGAACACCGGCATGGACCCGATAGACGGACTGGTGGACCTCCGGGCCGCCAACGAGGAGCGCGCGGGCCGGGCCGGTCTCATCGCCACGGGCCAGCACGGCGAGGTCGGCGACCCCGTTGAGGCGGGCGTTCTCGACCCCGCCGCGGTCAAGCGCGAGGCGGTCGAGTCGGCCACCGAGGCCGCGACGATGATCGCCCGTATCGACGACGTGATTGCGGCGGAGTAACCGAACCGCCTACTTTTTGAGTCGAATTGGCGCCTCGTTTCGGTTTCTATCGGAATATTCTTACGCCATCTTAGTCATTATTGACTACAAAGACGTGAATCAATTTGACGCTGGCGACACGAACCTTTCGCGGTCTATCGCGCTCGACGCAAGTACGGTTGATTCTGTCACGGTTACTGTCGCAGTTCCGGCCACACGAACCGAAGAGTGGGCCGTACTCGACTCGCTTTATACCACTTCAAAAGCTAGTTTCCGTCCGTTTCTCGATAAAGCGAGCGACCTACAGTACGACTCGAACATCGATTTCTTCGACACTGTTCGTCGTGATGCTCCGGTATCAGTTCTGACAACGACTCATCTCGGCAAAGACGGCTCTAATCCGGAACGTGTTGAGGCAGTCCAGTCGGCGCTTCTCGTTTCGGAACTCACCAATTCAGAGACGCTCGTTCTGGTGGACGGAGGCAAAACGAAAGCTGAGGCGTTTGTGAAGGCTATCGATGGTATTGTTTCCGAAATTCCGCCGACGACTCACTGTATCCGTGCCGAACAGTATTTTCCAACTGCCTTACTCGCGGACATCCTTGCAAGTCATCTCGCACATCAGATTACAGATTCGAGCGACTGTACTGCGGTGACTCCACCGTCTCCCGAATCGAAGCGTGAATACGCAGACGAGTGGGGCAAAGCATACAGTTCACTTTTCCAGTCCCAAGCAAGATACGAGCGAACACCCGTGCCGACGAAACGCGGTCGAACCGTCCGTGAGCGAATTCGGTGCTGGTACGAGGGTTACGTTGCAGTCGGAAACGGTGAGTATCCGATGACGGACTCGCTAACACCTGTAGTTCACTCCGCAGAGAAACGCGGATTTTCGAGGCTAGCCGACCAATTATCCCAGATATGAGTCGGTGTCAGTTCCTACGTCCACGTCCATCATCGACGCCCGTCGAACTTGCGTTCTCGGACTTCCGGGCCATGGTCACGCAGGCTCCACGCGGACACCACGCGCTCGTTTTACTGTATCTTCTCCCGACGTAAATATCTTTAGGTTAATTAGACTATTTACCGGAGCGTCAGTTTCGCGGTATCCGCACCGCGGACTCGCTGGACTGTTCCTCCTCGCGCTCACGCGACTCCGCACCGCGGCGCTTCGACTGATACCGACCGTACAGCGCCAGTCCAACCGCTCTGAGACCGGCGAGCGCGAGGCCGGTCAGACTTCGGCGCTGCGCGGTCTCGGTGTAGGCGCTCGACTCGGAGACGTGTCGGTCGTAGTCGCCGCGCGCTTCGAGTTCACCCGTGGGGCTGTCGATGTTGTTCTGACTCTCCGTCTGCGGGCGCGCCGGGCGGTCTTTCTTCTGCATCGGGACGAACAACGTCTCCATGATGGTATCCATCAGTCCGGCGGCGTAGTAGCCGAGGGCCGCCATGCCCTTGGCACCGCCGCCGCCGCACGTCCCGCTGGGGATGCTCCGCGGCGTGCAGAATCGCCCGCGCTACCGTCTCGGGCGTGTAGAGTGGCGGCGGGAGCGTCGCCTCCTCGTCCATGTAGTTCTTCGCGTGGTCGGAGTACGGCGTGTCGATGGACGCGGGCTTGACCAGTGTGACCGAAATCGGCGCGCCGTCCCGTTGAAGTTCCATCCGGAGTGCGTCCGTGAACCCCTTGACGGCGTGTTTGCTCGCCGAGTAACTGCCCTGTATCGGGATGGCGCGGTCGGAGGCGACGCTCCCGATGTTGATTATCGCGCCGCCGTGCTCCGTCAGGTGTTCGGCCGCTTCGAGCGACCCGTAGAGCAGGCCCCAGACGTTGGTGTCGAACTGCTCGCGCATGTCTTCGACCGGCGTGTCCACCAACTTCCCGTAGAGGAACGCGCCCGCGACGTTGACCCACGTGTCGAACCCGCCGTATTCGTCCCGCGCCGTCTCCGCGATTCTGCGAACGTCGTCGCGGTCGCTCACGTCGGCGACGACGTAGGTCGCGTCTCCGCCGAACTCCCGTATCTCGTCGGTCAACTCGCGCAGGGCGTCCTCGCTCCGGGCCGCAAGGACCACCCGTGCGCCGCGCTCGGCGGCCATTCGCGCCGTCGTCAGGCCGACGCCCGACGACGCGCCGGTGATGACCATCACCTGCTCCTCAACGGGTTTCAGGTCCACGCTCATCGGGACTCCACCTCGGTCGGAGTTGCCGCGGTGCTGGCGCGTAGGTCTGCGAGCGGGGAAGCGGAGAAAGAAATAGTCGCGCGCTCCTGTGCTACCGTGACGCCGCCGCGTTCTGTCCGTGTCATCGTGTGGTCTCCACCCCTGTCGGGGTTCGAAATCACACTCACCGTCGTCTTAATCTCGGTGGCAGAATCGGCGGCGACTCTCGGCGGCGGAACGGTGATCATCGCTCGGCGACGGAACGGTGGTCAGCCTCTGCGACGGACCGGTCGGGTGACGGTCACCGCAGTTGCGCGCCCTCCGAACACACTTCGGTCCGACGGTCCAACACGCCCTCGACGCCCACCGCGAACACCGTCTCGCCGACCATCGCCATGCTGGCGACACCGCCCGCCGACTCCACCTCGGCGACGGTCTCGCGGACCGCCTCGGTCGGTAGGCCGATGGCTCGCGCGAACTGCCACGAGTCGCGGGTTAGACGCGCCAGCGAGAGGTCGTCAGGGAGCGCGTCGATAGTGGCCGACCCCTCGCGGGCGACGCGGGCCATCAAGTCCTCGTCGGCCAGCGCCTCCTCGGTGGCGATAGGACCGAACGAGGCGTACTCGATGGGTGTCTCGCGCTCGTATTTTCGAGGGTCGCCGCCGTCGCCGACGACCAGACCGCCGCGGTTCTGGACGAACACGTCGCCGAGACCGGTCCCTGCCTCGACTTCCGCGCGGTGGGCGAGTTCGACCAGTTGCTCGCGCGAGCGGTCGAGTCCGAACTCGGCGTTCGCGGCGACGACAGCGGCGAGAGTTGCGGCCCCGCTTGCACCGAACCCCCGGCCGATGGGAATCTTGGCGATGAGGTCGGCGCGCGCTGGTACGTCCAGTTTCCGGAGCGCGCGCTCTACGGGGTCGAAGTCGGTTCGCTCGCCATCGACCGTGACGAGGGGGTCGGCGCGCGGGTCGTCGTGGGGCGTCACGTCGGCGACCACGCCGTCGGCGATAGCCACGCTCGCGCCCTTCGACTGGTCTGCGGTCTCGGCGGGCGCGAAGACGGCGGTGACGCTTCCGGGGGCGAACGCTCGCATGTCGGTTAATTGGCCGGAATCCCTTTTGAACCCTCGGGACTCGGCGATTCGGGACGGGACATCGCGCCGTCGAACCGAGGTCACTACACGAATTCGACGCCTTTGTATCCGCACCCGCAGAATCCGGGAGCAATGACCGCGTTCTTCGATAGACTCGCCGACCGCATCGCGGACATCGACAGCATCGTCTCGGTGGGACTCGACCCCGACACCGACCGCTTGCCCGACGAAGTTCGGGACGCCGACCTGCCGCGCTGGGAGTTCAACCGCCGCATCATCGACGCGACCCACGAACACGCCGCCGTGTTCAAGCCCAACGCGGCGTTCTACGAGGACCCCGAGGGCTGGCGGGCCTTGGAGCGGACCGTCGAGTACGCCCGCGAGACGGGCGTTCCGGTCCTGCTCGACGCCAAGCGCGCGGACATCGGCAACACCTCGCGGCAGTACGCGAAGGTTCTGGACTCGGTGGACGCCGTCACGCTCAACCCCTTCCTCGGCCGGGACTCGCTCGCGCCGTTCCTCGACCGCGAGGACGCCGGGTGTTTCCTGCTCTGTCGGACCTCCAACCCCGGCGGCGCGGACGTACAGGAGTTGGAACTCGCCGACGGCGGACTGGTCTACGAGCGCGTCGCCGACCTCGCCAGCGAGTGGAACGACAACGGTAACGTGGGTCTCGTCGTGGGCGCGACGACGCCCGACGAACTCCGAACTGTCCGCGAGCGCGTCCCCGACCTCCCGTTTCTCGTGCCCGGCGTCGGCGCGCAGGGCGGCGACGCCGATGCCGCGGCGACCTACGCGATGGCCACGAACGGCGCGGGACTGGTCAACTCCACGCGGGGAATAATCTTCGCGGGAGAGGACTCCGAGCGGTCGTACGCCGACGCCGCCGAGGAGGCCGCACGGAACCTGAAAGAGCGTCTGAACCGGTATCGTTGAGGGTTTCCCACGGCTGAGACCGATACGCCTAATCGCCGCCGGTTCGAAGGCCGACTGTGAACACCGACTCGACGATTTCGAGCCGACCGATTTTCGCCGCCGTCTCCGTCATCGTCGTCCTCTTGGCGGGCGGTATCGGCGCCGTCGTCGGCGCGTCCGGACAGGAGCGGTCCGTGGCGATGGACCTGCTCGGCGTCGTCTCGTTCCAGATGACGCCCGTCTCGATGGCCGCGTTCGGCATGACCGTGACCGCGAGCGTGCTGGCGCTTCTGTTCGGTCTCGTGACCGTCGCGGCCCGGTACGACGACGCTGGCAAGGGTGTCTGAACGCGGAACCGCTCGCTAAACGACCGAACTCTTTTCACTCGATTTGCACGTTGTCGCCGACCGAGACGCCGAACGCCTCGTCGCCGCGGCCGCGGTTCACCGCCAACTCGACGTTGCCGTGGCTTCCGACCGTGACGAGTCGTTCGCCCGGTTCGAGTTCCGCGTAGGCCCGCGCGACGGGCGCGGACTCGCTGCCGACGGCGACCTCTTCCCGGCCGTCGAGCAGTTCGCCGGGGAGGTTCGTCACGGCGTTGCCGAAGCCGTCCACGACGAGGACTTCGCCGAGCGCCGTCTCGCCGTCGAGTGATGGCTCCGGAAAGCGCAGGTTCTCGTAGTCGCCGACGGCCGCCACGTCCTCGCGCTCGTGGAGGCTCTCGACGCCGACCTCGTGAATCGCGGCGGCGGCGGGCGCGAACACGTCTCGCCCGTGGAATGTCGAACTCTCCGGGTCGGCGTATTCGACTTCAAAAACCTCCACGTCTGCGCCCTCGCGCTCGGCCAACTCGCGGGCCGCGGGAAGCAGGACGCCGTTGTCGGGACCGACGAGCGCGTGGTCGCCCGCCCGCACAGCGAGGGCGGCGCGCTCGGTGCCGACGCCGGGGTCCACGACGACGAGGTGGACCGCGGGCGGGAAGTACGGCAGAACCTCTCGAAGCCAGAACGCCGCGGTCCGCACGTCCTGTCGGGGGAAGTCGTGGCCGACATCCACCAGTCGCACGTCGGTTCGCTGTAGCATCACGCCCTTCATCGCGGCGGGGTAGGGCGTGCCGAAGTCCGAAGCGAGCGTTATCATGGTTGCTCTTCGGCTCCCGCCATCTAAAACGTACCAGTCTGTGAGTCATCGGGAGCGAGTCGGGATTCCGAGTCGAATCAACGTCTCCGTGACTCCTCGGACTCGCCACTAGTTATACGGAGAAACCCTCAGACGCCCCGGACTTCGCCTCACTCTCCGTTGCTGTCCGAATCACTGACTTTTTGAATCCGTTCCAGTCCGCCGGTCTCCTCGACCACTTCCACGACGGCGTCGGGGACCAGTCGCTCCCAGTCGTCGCCCTCGATCATCCGGTCGCGGACCTCCGTCCCCTCCAGCACGTCGCGGTTGTACATCGGCGACTGGCGCACCTCGACGCCCGCCTCCTCGAAGAGTCGGATGACGAGCGGGTTGTTCGAGTACGCCACGTCGAAGTCCGGACTCATGCTTTGGACGTGGCTGACCCACACCGAGTTGCGGTCCAAGTCCTCGATGGGGACCGCGTAGGTCACGAGGTCCGAATCGACCAGCGACTTGGTAATCATCATGATGCGCTCGCCAGCGGTGAAGGGGTCGTGTCGGCTGTGGGAATCGCCCGCGCTCCCGATACCGAGGACTAACTCGTCTACCTCCTCGGCGATACTCTGGACCACGTTGTGGTGGCCGTTGTGGTAGGGTTGGAACCGACCGATGTAGAACCCGCGAGTCATACGTATCGTTCCACGGTGAGGTTTTATAAGGGTGGCGAGTCGCCCCGTTCGAGTGAAACCGGAGTTTCAGCCCGCAATGAGTCGAATTGGGCGCGGCCCCCGCTGGCAAATCAAGGGAGAAAGTATATCAATTCTCCAGCCCTGCCTTTAGACACGTACAGGACAGTTCTATGAGTAAGGATACCGATAACGAGGCTCCGCCGCAGGAGCAAGCGTCCGAGCAGGGGGACTCGGCGTTCGAGGACCTCGGCAGTGACATCGAGCCCGACATCGTTGACGACGACGCTGTCGAGGCCGATCTGCTGGGCGGACTCGACATCGAGACCACCGAAGAGATAGACATTCCCGACCGACTGGTGGATCAGGTAATCGGTCAGGATCACGCCCGCGACGTAGTGCAGAAGGCGGCGAAACAGCGCCGTCACGTGATGATGATCGGCACGCCCGGAACGGGCAAGTCGATGCTGGCCAAGGCGATGAGCGAACTCCTGCCGAAGGAGGACCTTCAAGACGTTCTCGTCTACCACAACCCCGACGACGGTAACGAACCCAAGGTTCGGACCGTTCCGGCAGGGAAAGGCGAGCAGATAATCGACGCCCACAAGGAGGAAGCCCGCAAGCGCAACCAGATGCGGTCGTTCCTGATGTGGGTCATCATCGCCATCGTGGTCGGCTATGCGCTTCTCATCGCTACCCGACCACTGTTGGGCATTCTCGCGGCGGGTGTCATCTACCTCGCGTTCCGCTACGGGTCGCGGGGCAACGACGCGATGATTCCGAACCTGCTGATCAACACCGCCGACCAGAACAGCGCGCCGTTCGAGGACGCCACCGGTGCCCACGCCGGTGCGCTGCTGGGCGACGTTCGTCACGACCCCTTCCAGTCCGGCGGGATGGAGACTCCGAGCCACGACCGCGTGGAACCGGGAGCCATCCACAAGGCCAACAAGGGCGTGCTGTTCGTGGACGAGATCAACACCCTCGACATCCGGTCCCAGCAGAAGCTGATGACCGCGATTCAGGAGGGCGAATTCTCCATTACGGGCCAGTCCGAGCGCTCCTCGGGCGCGATGGTCCAGACCGAACCCGTCCCCTGCGACTTCATCATGATCGCCGCGGGGAACATGGACGCGATGGAGAACATGCACCCGGCGCTCCGCTCGCGCATCAAGGGGTACGGCTACGAGGTGTACATGGACGACACCATCGACGACACCCCGGAGATGCGCCGGAAGTACACCCGGTTCATCGCCCAAGAGGTCGAGAAAGACGGGCGTCTGCCCCACTTCAACGAGGAGGCAATCGAGGAGGTCATCCTCGAAGCGCAGCGTCGGTCGGGCCGCAAGGAACACCTCACGCTCAAGCTTCGTGACCTCGGCGGACTCGTCCGCGTCGCTGGCGACATCGCTCGCGCCGCGAACAAGGACCAGACCGAGCGCGAGGACGTGCTGCAGGCCAAGCGCCGCTCGCGGTCCATCGAACAGCAGGTCGCCGACGACTACATCGAGCGCCGCAAGGACTACGAACTCACCGTCAATCAGGGCAACGTCGTCGGCCGCGTCAACGGACTCGCCGTGATGGGCGAGGACTCCGGCATCGTCCTCCCCGTGATGGCCGAAGTGACGCCCTCGCAGGGACCAGGCGAAGTCATCGCCACGGGCCAACTCAAGGAGATGGCCATGGAGGCGGTCCAGAACGTCTCGGCCATCATCAAGAAGTTCAGCGACGAGGACATCACCGAACGGGACGTTCACATCCAGTTCGTGCAGGCGGGCCAGCAGGGCGTTGACGGCGACTCGGCGTCCATCACGGTCGCCACGGCCGTCATCTCCGCGCTCGAAGACATCCCGGTCGCCCAAGACCTCGCCATGACCGGGTCGCTGTCGGTCCGGGGCGACGTGCTGCCGGTCGGTGGCGTCACCCACAAAATCGAGGCCGCCGCGAAGGCGGGTCTCGACCGCGTCATCATCCCGGCCGCCAACGAGGACGACGTGATGATCGAAGAGGAGTATCAAGACCAGATCGAGATCATCCCGGTCAGCCACATCAGCGAAGTGCTGGAGGTCGCACTCGCTGGCGAGGCCGAAAAGGACGGTCTCGTGGACCGCCTGAAGAACATCACCGGGTCGGCACTCGACCGACAGGTCGGCCGTCAGGGCACCGGCAGTCCGAGTCCGCAATAGCCTCGCGCCCTCGACTCCGACCGTTTCTCCGTATTTTCACTCCGACAGTGCGAGCGACGGCGCTCGTCGGCCGAATCGACGCTCCGTGGGTCGCCAGATAAGCATGAGATTCGCTCCCAATCGCTGGAAGCGATAGACATTTCTTTTAGGCGACGTACCGTAGAACGAACCATGGGACTCAAAAAGAGCCTCCTCAGCGGTATCGTCGCGTTCGTACTCACCACCCTCATCGCCCGCGTTGGCGGCGGAAAGGGAACGAAAATGGGACTGCTGACCGGTAGCGCAGTCGCGCTCGTCACGTTGCTGTCCGGCGAGAGCGACAGCACGGAGATCGAGTTCGAGGACGAAATCCCCGCCGAGTAATCTCTCGGTTCGCGGACGGTCGAGCGACTGCCGCACGGAATCACCCTCTTTTGGTCGAAGCGAGTTCCGAGAATCGTCGGTCGCGCCCGGAGTCGTCCCCGAGATGGAACAAACCGCGAGTGTCGCGGCCGCGAATCGACGCGACTTTTCCGACCGACTCCTAATTCTTCGACTATGGACGTACTGGGCGACCTCGTGACCCGCGAGCGCCGGAGCGACGACGCCGGTTCGGACCGAGTCTCGCAGGACGACGACGAGCGCCAGAGCGCCACCGCTCTCCTCGCGCCGCGCGAGAACCGGCGCTACGACGCTCACCGATTTCGGACGACCGCGCTGAAGACCGGCAACTTCTGGCGGCGGCGAGGCGTTCACGAAGACGCCACCGTCGCGGTCGCCGACGACCCCGAACCGGAGGCGGTTTTCTCCCTGCTCGGGGCGGCCCTGCTCGGTGCGAGGACGCGGTTTGGTCTCCCGGAGACCGCTGACGCGGCCGACTCCGTCGTCAGGTCCGAGACCGACGCGCTCGACGCCCGCGTCGTCGTCGCGCCCCACGACGAAATCGGCGATTACGAGGTCCCGCCGGGAAGCCAGCGCGTGGGCTACGGCGGACCGCCCGACGACCCCGCAATCGCACACTTCGAGCGCGACGTGTGGAGCGAGAACCCCTCGTTCCCCGAGACGCCGATAGACCCCGAGGCGGTCGCGCTCGTCGCGCGCGACGAGCGCGACGGGTCGGGCGTTGACGCCGTCCGCGAGTTCTCGCACGCCGACCTCCTCGCGGGAGCGCGCACGGTGGCCGACGACTGGGGTCTCGAACAGGGCGACGAGGTTGCGGTCCGCGCGCCGCTCGCGGTCCCCGGAACGGTCGTCGCGGGCGTGGTCGCGCCCTTGCTCGCGGGCGCGACGGTGTTGCTTCCGGACGCCGAGGCGACGGGCGACTTCGCAGTCGCACGGGGCGAGGCCCCGGAGCGCGAGGTCGTTCGGCCCGAGAACGTACTTTGAGGTGCCGAGGTCCTCCACCCAGCCACCCAAGAGAAAACGGCTTTACCGCGTCCGCTCGGAGACGAATGTATGCCCGGCGTCACTTTTGCGCGCGGCGAGCGAGTCACGCTCCGCACCGTCGAACGCGACGACGTGCCGTTCCTCCAGCGCGGCCGCAACCACCCCGTGGTCCGCGGACCGCTCGGTCTGCCCGACCCCACGAACGCCCGGCAGGTCGAGGACACCGTCGAGGAGTGGGTCGAAGAGGACTGATTTCGGTCCTCGCTACTCGGCGTCTTCCAACTGCTCCAAGGATTCGGGGTTCTCGATACTACTCATATCGCCCAAATCCTCGCCGGTGTAGGTCGCCTCGATTGCTCGCCGGATGATTTTGCCGGATTGGGTCTTCGGGAACTCGTCCACGAATAGCACCTCGCGGGGGCGGAACGGTTTCCCGAGTTCGTCGCCGACCTGTCCGCGCAACTCCTCGCGCAGGTCGTCGCCGACCTCGAAGCTGTCTTCGAGGATGACGTAGGCGACGACGGCCTGCCCGGTGGTATCGTCGGGCACGCCGACCGCGGCGGCCTGATTGACGGCCTCGTGGTCGATGAGCGCGCCCTCGACCTCCGCGGGACCGACCTTGCGGCCCGCCACGTTGATGGCGTCGTCGGCCCGGCCGTGGAGGAACCAGAAGCCATCGGCGTCCTTCTGGGCCCAGTCGCCGTGGTCCCACATCGGCGGGTCCTCGAACGTGGACCAGTATTCTTCGAGATAGCGCTCGTCGCCCGACCAGAGGCTTTTGGTCATCGAGGGACACGAATCTCTGGCGACGAGGAACCCGCGCTCGTGGGTGTCGGCGATGGACTCGCCCTGCGAGTCCACGATGTCGATGTCCATGCCCAGTCCGGGTCCGCCCAACGTGGTTGGCTTGAGCGACTGAATCGGCATCGGCATGAGGAAACAGCCCATGATTTCGGTGCCGCCGGAGATGTTGATGATGGGCGCGTCCCCGCCGCCGACTTTCTCGTGGAACCACCGCCAGCTCTCGGGGTCCCACGGTTCACCCGTGGACCCGAGTAGGCGGAGCGTCGAGAGGTCGTGTTTCTCGACCTGTTCGTCGCCGTACTTCCGGAGTGCGCGAATCGCGGTCGGCGAGATGCCGAACGTCGAGATGCCGTGGCGGTCGATCATCTCCCAGAAGCGGTCGGGTTCGGGGTGGTCTGGCGCGCCCTCGTACATGAAGACGGTGCCGCCCAAGGCGTGGTTGCCGATGAGCGTCCACGGTCCCATCATCCACCCGATGTCGCTCACCCAGAAGAAACGGTCGCTGGGCTTGTGGTCGAAGCCGAAGTAGATTTCCTTGGCGGCCTGCATCAGCGCGCCAGCGTGCGTGTGGACGATGCCCTTCGGCTTGCCGGTCGTACCCGACGAGTACAGCAGCATCGACTCGTCGTTCGAGTCCATCGACGCGGTGTCGTACTCGTCCGATTGAGTCTCGACGGCTTCCTCCCACGACTCGTCGCGGCTCCGCCACTTCAGGGACTTCTCGTCGCTGGTGATGTAACCCAGTCGCTCGTAGACGATGGTGTGTTCGACGTGGCCCGCTTGGTCGATGGCCTCGTCGGCGGCGTCTTTCAGCAACACCTCGTCACCGCGACGGTAGAAGCCGTCCGCGGTGAACAGCACTTCGCATTCGGGGTCCTCGATGCGGGTCGCGGTCGCGTCCACCCCGAACCCGGAGAAGATGGGCACGACGATGGCCCCGACCTTGAACGCGCCGTAGAGAATCGAGACGACCTCTGGGACCATCGGCATGTAGAGTCCAACCGAGTCGCCCGCCTCGACGCCGCGTTCTTCGAGCGCGTTGGCGACCTTGTTCGACCGGCGAGCGAGTTCGTGGTAAGTAATCTCCCGGACCTCGCCGTCCTCGCCCTCCCAGATGGTGGCGACCTTGTTTCGGGTCTCGCTGTCGGGCCGAGCGTGGCGGTCCACGACGTTGTGGGCGATGTTCAACTCGCCGCCCTCGTACCACTCCGAGAACTGCGGTCCCTCGCTATCGTCGCGGATAGCGTCGTAGTCCTCGTAGAAGTCGATGCCGAGGTACTCGACCAGGTCGTCCCAGAACCACTCGACGCCCGACTCCTCGACGCCCTCGACCTCCGAGGTCGTCCGTTCTATCAATTCGTCGTAGTCCTCGATGCCGTACTCTTGCATGAACTGGTAGACGTTCGTCGATTCCACGAACTCCTCGCTGGGTTCGTGGACGACCTCGTCTACGTCTTCGAGCGTATCCATGGTGTCCTCCTACTCGCAAATGTTGCGCGGACCTGCCAAGTAACTTGCTCAACGACCTTTTCCAGCGGTCGTCGCGCTTGCAAACTGTCGGTGAAAAACCGTCGGCACCGCCTCAGCCGGTCCTCACTTCGTTCGGACCCTCCCTTCGAAGGGTTCCTCGGTCCGCTCGCTCGGTCGCTTGCGCGACGCTTCGCGCCGCGCTATCGCTCTCTCCCTCGCGGAAGGTTTCGGTGTGTCACTCCCGGACTCCACTGCGACCCCGAACGTACGTCTCACTCGTGCCGGGGCAGAAATCGTCCGAGCGCGTCGGCGACCGCCTCGGGGTCCTCGACATCGCTCGCGTCCCGGCGAACGTCCCGCAGTCCCCACGGCGACCACCCGGCGCGCCGGACGACGACCGCGTCGTCGGCCACGTCGTAGCTCTCGAACTCCGACCACGGCCGGAGTTGCTTGTGGGCCGGACTCCCCGCAATTAGCCCCGCCGACGAAATCCGAATCTCGCGCTCGGTCGTCCCGCCGTAGAGTCCGGCCGCCATCGGAACGAGTAGCTGGAACAGCCACCTGAGCGGGTCGAAGTGGAGCAGTATCTCTCCGACGAAGCAGAGGACGCCGCCGACGAACAGCGCGACGACGGTCCACTTGATACGCGTCCGGTCGCGTTTCGGGGCGCGTGCGCTGAACGCGACATCCACCGGAGCGTCCGCGAGGCGGGCCTTCACGTATCGGTTGTGCGACGCCACAATTAGGCCGAGACCCGCGACCAGTCCCGCCAGCGCACCGGCGAAGGCAACGCCTGCGACCGCTCCGGGCGGGGCCTCGCCGCGAACGACTTCCGAGACGAATAGCGCGACGAGATAGCCCAACGGCGGGACCAGTGCGGCCCAGACCGACCGCGTTCCGCCGAGTCGGACCGCCAGCGACTCTCGGCGGCCGAACAACCCGACCACGTACGCGACGAGGACGGTACTCCCGAGCAGGACGAAAAAGAGTGTGCCGGGACTGGGCGTCGCGGCGAGCTCGAACGCGATGGTGACCGCCGGGACCGCGACCGCGGCGGCGTAGAGACCGACGACGAAGCCGAAGAATCCCTCCGTGCCGTCGCCGTACGTCGAGTCCTCAGACATGTCTCTCGACCGGACGTTTCGGGCATCGAAACAAAAGCGTTCCCCTCACGCCCACTCGACGCCCAAGCCCTCGTGGACGACGAACTCCAGCGCGTTGACGAGGTAGTGGGCGACCACCACGACCAGCAGACTACCCGAGAGGACGTAAGCGGCCGCCAGCGCGAACCCGAGCAGGCCCGTCACCGCAACGCCGCCGGGACCCTGCGCGCCGTGGCCGATGGCGAACGCGACGGTCGAGAAGAGAGCCAACAACCACGGCGAGACGCCGAATCCCGCGGCGAACGCGCCGACGAGCGCCGCTCGAAAGAGCAGTTCCTCGAAGCCAGCGATGATCGGCAGGACGACCCCGAGCAGGACTGCCCACCCGCGGAGCGAGTCGGGCGCGAGCGATTCGCGCAGGCCCTCCGAATAGTCGATGCCCGTCGCGTCCAGCACCGTCGCGGAGAGTTCGTTGGCGAGGTAGAGCGCGACGCCGAGGACCGCGCCGATTCCGAGGGCGGGCAGACCGACGCTCCACGGATTGCCCGTCTCGACGCCGAGCGCGACCGGGGGCAGGTCGGCCAGCCACGCCGCACCGAGGATGGCGACGCCGAAGACGCCCTGACTCAGCGCGACGTTCGCCAGCAGGGCACCGGTCGAGAACTCGATTTCGTCGGGATCGCGTTTCGCGTCCTCACCCTCTGCCCGCCCGCGCTCGCGCGCTCGCCGAGCGTCGGCTTCCGCCTCGTTCTCTCCCCACGGTGCATCGTCGTTGCCAGCGGCGTCGCTCGGCCGGTGGTCGAGAGCGTTCGCGTCGTCCGCGTCCTTCCCTCGGTCTCCCTCGTCGCTCCACGGGTCGCCGCCCTCGTCGAGAATTTCGCTGGCGCGGCGCTCGGCCCGCGACCGGCCGGTGTCGCGGTGGCGTTCGATTCGGGCCGCGCCGGTCGCCGGAACCCCGGAGTGAGAGTCCCCACCCCCGTCTCCCGGCGGCGCGTCGTCCTCGTCGCCGTCGAACATCGCCTGCGAGGCCCGCGCGAGGACGATGAGCAGTCCGAGAACGAGCATCGTCACCGCGGCGAATGACGGGTACTGCGGCGCTGGCGACATCGCTATCGAGTAGGGACCCCGCCGTCAAAAACCTCGGTCCCTCGGTGGCGGTCGCTCAGAACGAGTTTTTGATTTTCTCGAAGAAGCCTTCCTCGACGCTGACCTCCTCGCCACCCGCCTCCGCGAACTGCTGGAGCGCCTCCTTCTGCTCGTCGTTCAGGTTGTCGGGGGTGACGACCTGCACCTGCACGTAGAGGTCGCCCTGCCCGCGCCGTCGGAGGCGGGGCATCCCCTTGCCCTGCAGGCGGAACGTCTCGCCGCTCTGGGTGCCCGCGGGCACGTCCATCTCGACGGTGCCGTCGAGGGTCGGAATCTCGACGGTGTCGCCGAACGTCGCCTGCGGGAACGAGATGGGTTCCTGCCGCCGGAGGTCGTCGCCGTCGCGCTCGAAGTCGGGGTGGTCCTCGACTTCGATCTCGATGAGCAGGTCGCCGTTCGGGCCGCCGTTGGGTCCGGGCGCGCCCTCGCCCTCCATCTGGAGGCTCTGGCCCGACTGGATGCCCGCCGGGACTTCGACCGACAGCGTGGCTTCCTTGCGGACCGTGCCGTCGCCGCCACAGGTCGAACACGTCTCGGCGTAGATTTCGCCCTCGCCGCCGCAGTGGCGACAGGTCTGGGTCTGCTGGACGCGCCCGAGCGGGGTCTGTTGGACCTGCGTGACCTGCCCCCGACCGTTGCACTCCTGACAGGTGTTCGAGTCGGTGCCCGGCGGGTGACCCTCGCCGTCGCAGTCGCCACAGCGCTCGGGCCGCCGGACGCT
The DNA here is from genome assembly GCF_004087835.1 of Halorussus pelagicus. NCBI lineage: Archaea > Methanobacteriati > Methanobacteriota > Halobacteria > Halobacteriales > Haladaptataceae > Halorussus > Halorussus pelagicus. Next base: position 2,180,675 of record NZ_CP035119.1, on the reverse strand, counting down.
GACCTGCTTCTGGACGCCCTCGTAGGCGTCTTGGAGGTCGATGGTCAGGCGCGTCCGGAGGTCTTGGCCCTTCTGCGGGCGGTTGGACCGGCCGCCGCCACTGCCCCCGCCGAAGAACTGCTCGAAGATGTCGCCCATACCGCCTTGGCCGCCCATGCCGCCGCCGAACGGACCGCCGCCGCCCATACCCCCGCGGCCAGCGCCGCCCGCCCCGCCGTCGAAGCCGCCGCGCTTCTCGGCCTGCTCGAACCGTTCGTGGCCCATCTGGTCGTAGGCTTGGCGCTTCTCCTCGTCGGTCAGCACTTCCTTGGCCTTCTGGAGCTTTTTGAACTTCTCCTCGGCGTTCGGGTCGTCGCTCACGTCGGGGTGGTAGTCGGTCGCCTTGTCGCGGTAGGCAGATTTTATCTCGTCCTCGTCGGCGTCCCTACTCACGCCGAGTATGTCGTAGAAGTCCTCGCTCATTCGTTGTGCCTTCGTAATCGGTTCTGCCACTTGAAGGGACCGGGTTCCTACGAACTCGACGCGAAGCGAGCGAATCGCGCGAACGTCGCGTTTCCGCGTCGAACCTCACGCACGACTACTCGGCCGGGGTCGTCTACATTTCTGGTTAAGTAAAATTTATTATTATCCATTAATAACGTATTGTTGAGTGGTAGACAATGAATGTCAAACGACTCGCTATCACGCTCGTACTCGCACTGTGTCTTGTCACTGCCGGTAGTGGCGGCGTTTCCGCCACTGACGTCGGTACCGACGACTGCATGCCCGCGCAGGGAACGTCGGTCACTACGCAGTCCGACGTTGGAACTCAAGGCTGTACCACACCCATCTGCGGAAGTTGGTGTTACGACTCGGTCTCCGCCGAGCCGTAATCGCGCCACAGAACGCTCTTTTCGGACGCTTGGCGGCGTCGGCCTGTATCAGAAAATGACCGCTGTACGAACTTCGTAGTCTCGCGTCAACTCTCGTGGTCGTCGCCGCGACGAGAGTTATCAGATATTGCAATGAATAAAATTTATATTTGTGCCACTAGATGTTATTGCTGAGTGGTAGACAATGAATGTCAAACGACTCGCTATTACGCTCGTACTCGCACTGTGTCTTGTCACCGCAGGTACCGGTTCGGTTTCGGCCGCCGACGCCGGAACGGACGACTGTCTACCCTTCCCGGAGACTTCGGTCAGTGATTCGGACGTGGGTACGGAGTGCTGTATAATACCTCCGTGCCCTACGTCCGGTGACTCAGCCACGAGTGCGTCCGGCGTATAGCTCGAAACTAACTGCTCGGGAGATTTTTCGAGTCGCTGTGACTTGTTCTGCGACGCCGCTGTCCGACTCCAGCACATCGGTCCCCGTGGGCGAAACACCTCACATCTAGCCGCACGACGATAAAAATAGTAGCCCGCCGAAACGCGATTACTCTTCGTCGTCGTCCACGTCCTCGAAGTCGGCGTCAACGTACTCTTCGTCGTCGCCAGCGTCCGCACCGCCGGGTCCGGCCTGACCGCCCATGCCGCCCGGTCCAGCACCCGCCGCGCCGCCGGGACCTGCACCCGCACCGCCAGCACCGGCCTGAGCCTGCTGTTGGTACATCTGCTTGCCGATTTCCTGAAGCGCCTCACTGAGGCTTTCGGTGGCGTCTTCGAGGTCGTCCTTCGTGGCGTCCTCGTCCTGTAGGACCTCCTGAAGTCCCTCGATTTCGGTCTCGATATCGGATTTGAGGTCGTCGTCGATCTCCTCCTCGTTCTCGTCGAGCAGGGTCTCGGCGCGCTGGATGGCGCTCTCGGCCTCGTTGCGGGCCTCGATGCGCTCACGGCGCTGCTGGTCCTCCTCCTCGTGCTTCTCGGCCTCTTCCTGCATCTGCTCGATCTGGTCGTCGGAGAGACCCGCACCGCCCTCGATGGTAATCTCCTCGGAGTTGCCCGAGCCTTGGTCCTCGGCCGTGACGTTGACGATACCGTTCTCGTCGATGTTGAACCCGACCTCGATCTGGGGCGTTCCGGCCGGAGCGGGCGGGATGCCCGTCAACTGGAACTCGCCGAGCAGTTCGTTCTCCTCGGCGATTTCGCGCTCGCCTTGGAAGACTCGGACCTGCACGGAGGTCTGGTTGGCCGCGGCCGTGGTGAACACCTTCGACTCCTCGGTCGGAATCGTGGTGTTCTTGTCGATAAGACGCTCGAAGAGACCGCCCTTGACCTCGATACCGAGCGAGAGGGGCGTCACGTCGAGCAGTACGATGTCGTCCACGTCGCCCGAGAGAACGCCGCCCTGAATCGCCGCGCCGAGCGCGACGGCCTCGTCGGGGTTGACGTTCTTCTTTGGCTCTTGGCCGGTCATCTCCTCGACCTGTTCTTGGACCTGGGGCATCCGCGTCGAACCGCCGACAAGGATGACCTCGTCGATGTCGCTCTCGGAGTAGCCCGCGTCTTCGAGCGCCTGCTCGGTCGGGCCGACAGTGCGCTTGATGAGGTCCGAAGTCAGACTCTCGAACTTCGCGCGAGTGATGCTGTTTTCGAGGTGGACCGGACCCTCGTCGGTCGCCGTGATGAACGGGAGGTTGATGTCGGCTTCTTTCCGGGAGGAGAGTTCGATTTTGGCTTCTTCGGCCGCGTCCTTCAGCCGCTGGAGGGCCTGTCGGTCCTCGCGGAGGTCGATGTTGTGCTCGTTCTCGAACTCGTCGGCGAGGTAGTCGATGATGGCCTCGTCCCAGTCGTCGCCGCCGAGGTCGTTGTCACCGTTCGTGGCGACGACCTCGTAGACGCCGCCGCCGAGGTCGAGGATGGACACGTCGAAGGTCCCTCCGCCGAGGTCGTAGACGAGGACGGTCTGGTCGGACTCGTCGTCCAGTCCGTACGCCATCGACGCGGCGGTCGGTTCGTTGACGATGCGCTCGACCTCGAACCCGGCAATTTCACCGGCGTCCTTGGTCGCTTGGCGCTGTTTGTCGTTGAAGTAGGCAGGGACCGTGATGACCGCCTTCTCCACGTCGTCGCCGAGGTACTCCTCGGCGTCGCGCTTGATTTTCTGGAGGGTCATCGCCGAAATCTGCTCCGGCGTGTAGTCCTCACCGTCGATTTCGACGGTGTAGTCCTCCTCGCCCATGTGCCGCTTGATGGACTGGATCGTGCGCTCGGGATTCTGAACCGCCTGATTCTTGGCGGGTTTCCCGACGAGACGCTCGCCGTCGTCGAACGCGACGACCGAGGGCGTGGTTCGCTCGCCCTCGCTGTTGACGATAATCTCCGGGTCGCCGCCCTCCATGACCGCGAACGCGCTGTTCGTGGTACCAAGGTCGATGCCCAGAATCTTGTTGCTCGCCATCTTGTTCGATACGTTGCGGGTTCTGCCGTTTAAGCCTTGCTAGTCTCGCTGTACGGCATCGAGACGAGATTCGGCCGCCCTCTTGCGGTTTCAGAAATGTCCTGTGCCCGTGAATGACATACTTATATATCGGACCGCAATTCTACTCGTCGGCGAGAATACTGATTCGAACGGCGCACGGATTCGGACAACGTACGGATTCGAACGCCGAACTCCGGGCGTCGGCTACTCGCCGTCGCCACCCTCGCTGACGGTCACCTGCGCGGCCCGGAGGACCTTCTCGTCCATCTCGTAGCCGGGTTGGTACACGTCGGCGACGGTGCCCTCGGGTTGGTCGCTCTCGACCTGCATCATCACTTCGTGGCGCTGGGGGTCGGTCTCGGTACCGGGTTCGGGGGCGATTTCGGTTACGTCCTCGTCCTCGAACACGCGGTCGAGTTCCTTCAGCGTCATCTCGACGCCCTCCTGTAGGCTCTCGACGTTCTCGTGGTCGTCCTCGACGGCGCGCTTCAGGTTGTCGCGCACGTCCAGCAGATTCTCCACGAGGTCCTCAGTGGCGCGATTTTTCATCTGCTCTTGGCGCTTCTTGGCGCGCTTCTTGTAGTTCTTGAAGTCCGCTCGGTTGCGCTTGAGTTTGGATTCGAGGTCGTCGGCGCGCTCCTCGGTCTCGGCCTTGTCGGCTTCGAGACCCGCGAGGTGGCCTTCGAGGTCGGTGGCGAGTTCGGCGTCCTGCGCGGCGACTTCGGCGACGAGTTTGGTACTCTCCGGGCCGAGGAGGTCGGCCTGCTCCTCGGCGTCGGCGTTCTCTACGTCTTCGGTCGCCTCGGCGTCGTCCCGAACCTGCTCGGTGACTTCCTCGTCGGTCATACCCGATACAAACGGTTGGGCGCGTTTAAGGATTCAGAATCAATAATCGCGGTACCGATAGAACGCGGTTCCCTGACTCGACCACATTGCTCACGAGTCAGGACAGCCGAAAGTATGCAACAACTCAACGTCACCTTCGTCGTCTATTTCGGCTTCGACGTTCACACAGTCTACTTGATTACTCAGGTCTGCCGTCTTTAGCGAAGCAATCGACTCCGAGTCATCTACTCGGACACGAATCGTGTAGTTCTCCGATTTGCGTGGGATATTCGAGACGTATTCGAATCCCGCTTGCACGGTCTGACCGTATTCCGCCGCCGGAACTCGTTTCGTTTCCCAAAGCTCGACTTCGTCGTTCGTCTCCATCAGAAACTGCACAGAATGAGGTGTATCATCGAAATTCGTGATTTTGACACTCTCTATCCGTGTACCAGCGTCCTCAGATGATTGTATGCATCCGGCTCCGCCAAGAACGGGTAAAAGGCTCAAAAAGTGTCTGCGATTCATTTTCTATGTCAGTTCTCGTAATCAGCCGTTAGTCAACGACGAGATGAGACACTTACGCTCTTAGTTCGTCTCGCGTCGTCGTTTCCGTTGGAATCGTTTCGGTCGTCTACAACGACATCCGTAATTGCTTTAGCCCCATGTCGCAGAACCGTTCTCCGTCTGCTGTCCGGCAGTCTATTTCCCAGTCTCCATCACGCCCCGCCGCTCGAACGCCGCCCGAACCGCCTCGCTCACGCCCAAATCGTCTAGCTCCGCCGCGACATCGACGTTCTCGAAGTTCTCCGCACCCTTCGGCGTCTTCTTCAGGTTGTTGACGTGGTAGAGATACGACAACCGCAACAGCCAGATGGACTGTTCTACGTCCTCGTCGTCCTCGACGTAGCGCGTCGTCCACCCCGATTCGGGGACGACGTGATGCTCCTCGGTCGCGCCCTCCCCGACGAGGGTCTCGCGCAGGCGCTTGGTGAACGGCACGTCCACGATACCCCACCGGTGGACGTGACCCACCTCGCGCGGGCCGAGCGTGAACTCTCGGCCCTCGAAGCGGTGTTCGTTGGTTTCGACGTGGGGCCACGCGGCGACTTCCTCGATGATTCGGTCCACGAGTCGCGCCGCTTGACGCTGGTCTCGGTCCCCCATAATCTCGCTCGGCATAACGCCGCCCGGAAACTTAACCTACCTGCCCGTCCGTCGGTGGCCCGGTCGCTCCGGAGCGGCGACGCAAGACTCCGCGAAGCTACGGCGCGCCGTTTATGTCTCGCGGGCACCGAGTTCTCACCAACGTGGCCGACGCGACGCTGACCTACAAAGGGGGAACCGTCCGGGTCGAGAGCGACACCGACCTCGACCTGCCCCACGCCGAGACCGACGCGCGCTCGAAGACCTTGCGAGCGCCCGCCTTCCGGTACGCCGCGCTCCGCGAGGCGCTGGACCGGCGAAGCGTCTCCTCCGAGGATTCGGTCCTCGACGCGCCGGACCTCCCCGACGTGGCTTCGACCTACGAACTCCGGGAGTACCAGCGCGACGCGCTCTCGGCGTGGGCGGACGCCGGGAAGCGGGGAGTCCTCGAACTCCCGACCGGGAGCGGCAAGACCGTCATCGGCCTGCAAGCCATCGAGGAGTGCCAGACCGCGACGCTGGTCGTCGTCCCCACTATCGACTTGCTGGAGCAGTGGCGCGGCGAGTTGGAGGCGGAGTTCGGCGTCCCCGTCGGCCAACTGGGCGGCGGCGAGCAGACCGTCGAACCCCTCACCGTCTCGACCTACGACTCGGCGTACCTGCGCGCCGACGAGTTGGGCGACCGATTCGGTCTCGCCGTCTTCGACGAGGTCCACCACCTCGGCGGCGAGGGCTATCGGGACATCGCGCGCCTGCTGGCCGCGCCCGCCCGGATGGGCCTGACCGCGACGTTCGAGCGCCCGGACGGCGCACACGAGGCCGTCGCCGAGTTGGTCGGCGAGCGCGTCTACGCCATCGACCCCGACGAACTCGCGGGCGACCACCTCGCGCCCTACGACATCAAGCGCCTCGAAGTCGAACTGACCGACGAGGAACGCAGGCGCTACGAGGACGCCAACGAGGTGTTCACGAACTATCTCGCCAAATCCAACATCCGGATGCAGAGCGGGAGCGACTATCAGGAACTCGTCAAGCGCTCCGGGTCGGACCCCGAGGCGCGCGAGGCCCTGCTCGCCAAACAGCGCGCCCGAGAAGTGATGATGAACAGCAAGAGGAAAGTCGAGACCCTCGAAGCAATTCTTGGAGACCACCGCGACGACCGAATTATTGTCTTCACGGCGCACAACGATCTCGTCTACCGACTCTCCGAGCGATTCTTACTCCCAGCCATCACCCACCAGACCGGCGCACCCGAGCGCCGCGAGATTCTGAGCAGGTTCCGCGAGGGCGACTACTCGCGGGTCGTCACCTCGAACGTTCTGGACGAGGGCGTGGACGTGCCCGACGCGAACGTCGCGGTCGTCCTCTCGGGGAGCGGGAGCGAACGCGAGTTCACCCAGCGTCTCGGTCGCATCCTCCGGCCGACCGAGGACGACCGGCCCGCCCTGCTCTACGAGGTCGTCAGTGCCGAGACCGCCGAGGAGCGCGTTGCCGAGCGGCGGCGCTGAGTTGGGCGGCGACTCTTCGCGGTGAGCGGAGCGGCGATACCTACTCGTCCAGCGTGCGAATCTCGGCGTTGATGGACCCCTCGCGCTTGAACTGGGCGTAGGTGAACTCGAACTCGACGGCCACCGTCCGAGTCTCGCCCGCTGGCACCGTCACGTCCGCCTTCTCGCGGGTCGCGTCGGTGGCGACGCTCCCGTCGTCCGCGGTCTCGGTTCCGGTCTCGGACTCGGCGGCGACGACCGTCACGAAGAGCGTGCCCGAGCCGTCGATTTCGCCCGCGTTCTCGACCGTGATGTCCACGACGAGCGCGCCGGAGTCGCCCTCTCGGAAATCTGTCCCCGCAACGTCCAGCGCGGCCGCCGGTCCGTCGTCGCCGCCCGCGCACCCCGCGAGGAGGGAGAGACCGCCGGTCGCGCCGAGAAGCGCACCGTTTCGTAGCGTGTCGCGCCTTCGCATACGCGGGAGTCCCAGTCCACCGGAATGAGTCTTCTGCCTTCCGACCGCTTTTGTACGCGCCGGTCCTCTCTCCGAGTATGCTAACCAAGGACCTGCTTCGCGTCTCCAGAGCAGGCGGCGGGTATCGCCCCCAGTTCGCTGGCCGGGAACACCGGCCGCTGGCCGCGCGGGTCCTCGGCACGTATCAGGGCCACGTCGGCGAGACCCGGAGCGACCTCGATTCGGCGCTCGCCGACTTGGAAGGCGAGGCCGACCACTTCAAACTCGTCCGGGGGTTCGCCAAACTCCTCGAACGCGAGGCCGCCTTCGAGACCCGCGCGACGATTCCACCGGAGCGCGCCCGCCGGGCCGCCTTCGAGGCCGCCGAGACGGTTGGCGTCGTCTCCGAGAGCGAGCGCGACGCCGCGCTTCGGGAGGCGAGCGACCGCCTCGCGGCCAACCCCGACCCCAGCAAACTCGCCGACTCGCTGTACGCCGACTTGGAGGAGCGACAGGTCCTCGCGGCGTTCGACGCGCGCTGGGACCCCGACCAACTGCTCGCGCAGTACAACCTCTCGCTGGCCCAAACGGCCCTTTTTGATGCGACCGAACTACGCGTTCGCACGTCGGACCCGAAGGCGCTCGTCTCGGCGGTCAAGCGCCTCCGCTTGATGTACGAGATTCGCAGGACGGAGGACGAGCGCCAAACGTCCCTCTCGGACCGCGAAGTCGTCGTCACCGGTCCCGACGCGCTCTTTCGCTCGACGCGGCGGTACGGCACCCGGTTCGCGCGCCTGCTCCGGACCGTCGCCAAGGCCGACTCGTGGACGCTCTCGGCGACCATCGACGATTATGGCACCGAGCGCACGCTCTCGCTGTCGAACGACGACCCGGTACGCGTGCCGGGCGTCGAACCAGTCGCGGACGTGACCTTCGACAGCGGCGTCGAAGCCGACTTCGCCGCCCGGTTCGAGTCGCTGGACTCGGACTGGAAACTGACCCGCGAACCCGAACCGCTCGAAACCGGCGCGCGGGTGATGATTCCGGACTTCGCGTTCGACTATCGCCACGCCGATTTCCGAGTCTTCTTCGAGATTATGGGCTTTTGGACGCCCGAGTACGTCGAGAAGAAACTCTCGCAACTCGAAACCGTCGAGGACGTGGAACTGGTGGTCGCGGTGGACGAGAGTCTGGGCGTCGGCGAGGAGATAGCCGCCCGCGACCACCGCGCGATTCCCTACTCGGGGACGATTCGGCTCAAGGACGTGCGCGACGCCCTCCGGCGCTACGAGGACGAACTCGTCGCCGAGAGCGCGGCGGACCTGCCCGACGAACTCCGCCCGGCGGCCGACGTGATTTCGCTCGCCGCGCTCGCGGGCAAGCGCGGCGTCAGCGAGGACGCAATCGAGGAGACGGCGTTCCCCGACCACGAGCGCGTCGGGCGAACCCTCGTCCGGCCCGCGGTCCTCGCCGACCTCGCCGACAACATCGAGACCGGGATGGCGTTCGCGGACGCCGAGGCGGTGCTGGCCGAGCGAGGCATCGATGACGCGAGCGCGGTCCTCTCGGAGTTGGGGTTCGCCGTCGAGTGGGAGGGACTGAGCGGCGGGACCGTCCGGGAGAAAGAGCGGTCGTAGCGGACCAGTCGAATCGAATGGCGGCGGAATCCGGCTCAGAGGTCGCGCTGGCGACCCTTCGGCACCGGACTCTTCAGTTCGCCGTGGACGAACAGGCCGACGCCGAGCGGTTCGGGCGCGTCGGCGAGTTCGTGGGTGGCGACTAGATACCCCCAGTCGCCGTCCCAGTCGAGTTCTTGGTCCTCGCCGCGGACGAACCGCCGGGCCTGCTCGCGGGTGAGTTCGATGACGTTCTTTGTCGCCTCGCGGCCGAACCGCTGGACCGCGTTGGTCGTCGGCTTCCAGTGTTCCTGCCGGGTGCGCAGGAACTTCATGCCGAGAGCTTCGATGCGGAGCGGCGACGCGATGTCGCCGTGGAGAATCCAGATTTTCCCCTTGCCCTTCTCCCAGAAGGTGTACTCCTCGAAGGTCTCGGGCGGGATTTCGAACCGCTGGTCCCACCACTCGACGACCTCCTTGCGGGTCGCGCGCCCCTCGACCTCGCGGTCGTCGGCCGTCGCTGGCAGGCGGTCGAATCGCTGGCCGTCGTTCGATTTTTCCGTCATCCCTCCACCTCCAACTTCGCGCAAAAGAACCCGCCGGTGTCGTTGTGGTGCGGGTAGAATCGCTTTGCCTTCCGGACGCTCTCGTCGTAGCGCTCGCCCTCGAACTCGGTGACGCCGGGCCGCGAATCGAGGTCGATGTCGAACTCCACGAGTCGGCAGTCCTCCGCTTCGAGCGCGTAATCGAGGACCGCCTCGTTCTCCTCGGGCGCGAACGTGCAAGTCGAGTAGACCACGGTGCCGCCCTCCTTCGTGGCCTGAATCGCGCGAGTGAGGATGCCCTTCTGGACCCCGGCGACGCTCCGGACGTGGTCCATCGTCCACTCGTCCAGCGTGGTCGGGTTCTTCCGGATGGTTCCCTCACACGAGCAGGGCACGTCCACCAGCGCCTTGTCGAAGGCGTCGAAGTTCTGCGACTGCGTCGCAGGGCTCGATGAGCTTCGCTCATCGGTGTTGAAGGGCTTCAGCGAGAAGTTCCGCGAGTCGGTGTTCGTGACGAGGGTGTTGGTCACGCCCAGTCGCTCGGTGTTGAACCGCAGGGCCGAGAGTCGCCCGAGGTTGTTGTCGTTGGCGACGACCAACCCCTCGTCGTCCATCAGCGCGGCGAGTTGGGTCGTCTTGCTCCCCGGCGCGGCACAGGCGTCCCAGACGACTTCGCCGGACTCGGGCGCGAGGACTTCGGCGGGAATCGCCGACACTTCCTCTTGGCCGTGAATCCACCCGTGGTACGACGCCCACGTACTGCCGGGACCGTCGGTGTCTACCTCCAACACGGTGTCGGACCACTCGCGGCCGGTCCACTCGACGCCCTCCTCGTCCAATGCCGCCGTCGCTTGCTCCGGGGTTGCCTTGATGGTGTTGACGCGGACCACCGAGGGAAGCGGGCGCTGGCACGCGTCGAGGAAGGCGTCGAAATCCTCGACCAGCGGTTCGTAGCGCTCCAGTGTCTCCATTGGCGGTGAGTTGGCGCGAGCGGCGTTTGTGGGTTTCGGAAGGCCGCAGTGCAGGCGTCGGGGAGGGCGACCGTGTGCCATCCGGACGGCGATGGTGGCGTCGAGACGGCCGTAGCCGTTACCCGTCTCTCCGGCATCGTCTCACCCATGGCAAATTCGAAGAACCCCGACGACGTAGACTGGGACGACGCGGCGCGCATGGAACTCGAACCCGACGCCGTCCACGAGGGCGAGGGAGGCTACTACTTCGACTGCCCGGAGTGTGGCTCTCCGGCGACCATCGACAACATCATCGAGGAGGGTCGGTGCAACGGCTATCTGAACGAGCAGGTCGAGGGCGTGGACGTGGACATGGCGACCGTCTCCTGTTCGGCCCGTCTCCAACTCGAACTGGCCTACACCGCGGACCCCCAGTCCGAGACGTAGCCTCAAATCCCCAATTTCCGAGATATAGCTCGCTAGATACGATGACACGGGCGATTAGCAACTATTTTCAGGGCGAATCGTCTCGACTTGGCCATGAACGCACCGGGTGAAAGAGAAGGGATGGCGCGAGAGGTCGCTCGCGGGGTCGGACTACTGGGAATCGTCGTGGGAATGTTGACCGTCGGGACGCTCGGTCCCGAGGCGTTTACGCTCGAAGCAGCCGCCGCGGCGGTCGAGACGATTGTGACTGCGAGTCGGTCGGCGTCGCCAGCGCCGCTGGTCGCGGCCGGACTGTTCTTCGTCGGGGTTCTTCTCGCGGTCCGCGTCGAATACGGTCCGTTCGGAGCTATCGACGCCACACAGCGACGACGGTCAGGAACGTGTCGTATCTGCGAGCATCGCATCGGCGAGTCGCGGACCGAATGCCCGTACTGTAACACGGCAGACCCGGTCGATTCCGACGCCGCCGAATCTCGATAGGACGACGACTTCTCGACGCGCCGAAGCGAATCGAGCCGTGTCCGAAACTTCAGTTGCCCCGACTTTTATGCGCTCGCTGGCGTATCATTTTCACATGGCAACTGTCACTGTCGTAGACGAGGACGTGGCACTGAGCGAACCGACGCTGGTCGAAGGTCTCCCCGGTGTCGGACTGGTGGGCAAAATCGCAACCGACCACGTCGTGGACGACCTCGACATGACCTACTACGCGAGCATCGACTGCGACGGGCTTCCCCGAATCTCGGTCTACGAGGAATCGAGTCGAGAGCTTCGACCGCCGGTTCGACTCTACGCCGACGAGGACCGCGACCTTGTGGCGCTCCAGAGCGACGTGCCGGTGTCGGCGTCGGCCGCCTCGGACTTCGCCGCCTGCATCAGCAACTGGGTCGAAGACCACGACGCGACCCCGCTCTACATGAGCGGCCTTCCCGACCAGAAGGAGACCGGCGAGATTCCGTCGCTCTACGGCGTCGCAACCGGCGAGGCGAGCGACCGACTGGACGAGCAGGACATCGACTCGCCCACGGAGCGCGGCGCGGTCAGCGGTCCCACGGGCGCGCTCCTCCATGAGGCGGGCGCGCGCGACCTCGACGCCCTCGGTCTCATCGTGGAGAGCGACCCGCAGTTCCCCGACCCGGAGGCCGCCCGCATCCTCATCGAACACGCCATCAACCCCATCGCGGACATCGATGTGGCGACGACCGACCTCGTGGACCGCGCCGAGGAGATCAGCGAGCAGAAAGAGCAACTCGCCCAGCGCATGCAGGAGGCCGACCTCGACGAGAGTTCGCAGGCCCAGTCGATTCGGATGTTCCAATGAAACTTTTACTGCGCTCGTAGATTCGCCTTCGGCGAATCTTCTCGCTGGTAAAACTTTCATGAAAAACGCGGCGTCACCCCCTCAGCCCGCGCCGACGGCGCGGGCTTCGAGGGATTCCTTGGTCCGCTCGCTCGTCGCTTCGCTCCTCGCTCGCGGTAGAACTGCTCTGTGAACCGCACTGCAGAAGTTGCTGGTGCGCTCGCTCCTTTCAGTCGCTCGCTGTGAACGAGGTGTTTCGCTTCTACTCCGAACGGGCCTGTTCTCGGAGTTCTTCGACTTCCTTCTCGATTCGGCTCAGGGCGGCGTCGGCGTCCATGTATCCTTTGTCGTACTCCTCATACACGGCGTCGGTCTCGCTCAGGAACTCCGAAACTGCGTCTTCGAGGTCGGTCATATCCTACAGGAAGTGAGACACCGAGAAAGGTGTGGTGAAATCGTGACGGCTCGACCCTCCACGCGAGGCACCAACGTCCGGGCGAACGCAGTGAGCGCGGTTCGCCGCGAGCGAAGCGAGCGGACCAAGGGAGGACCAAAGCGAACGGAGTGAGTGGCGGGACGACCGCCGTGTCGTCGTGAGCGGAGCGAACGACGGCTTGGAAGACGCGGTTTGTCTTCCGGTGTTTTTCATGAACGTTTCACAAGGAAGAGCGCGCCTACGGCGCGCTCGACCGCAGTAAAAGGTTCTAGTATTTGGGGTCCGCGCCGGTCGTCGCGTAGATGTCTTCCATCAGCGAGTCGCGCTTGCGCTGCCACGGTTCCAGCCCCTGCGGGCGACTCGGGTACTTCTCGTAGTGGTCGATGAGGTCGTCCGCGAGGTTCTTCGTCTCGTAGAGGTCATAGACGAGGTCCCAGTGGCCGAACGACTTGATCGCCATCTGTATCTTGAGCCACCACCCGATGTTCGCGCTACCGGAGTAGAGTGCCTCGGCCAGTTTCGTCGCCGGGAGCGCGCCCAGCAGACCCATCAGGTCGTCCACGTCCACCGCGGTCGAGAAGATGTTGTACACGTCCAGTCCGGCGTAGCGCGCCCCGAAGTGGTCCATCACGCGCTGGTTGTACTCCCAGAGGTTCGCCTCGCCCACGTCGCCGTCCTCGATGGCGTCGATGGCGGCCTCGGCGGCGTACTTACCGGCGTAGGCCGCGCCCGCGATGCCGCCGCCCGTGGTCGGGTTGACGTGGCCCGCGGCGTCGCCAATCGCCATGAATCCCGGCGCTGTCGCCGAGTCGTAGGGGCGGCGCGTCGGGAGCGCCGCGCCGAGTTTGTCCTTGACCGTCGCGTTCTGGAACTCCGAGCGATTCCGGAGATCTTGTTTCAGGTCGTCCACGAGATGCATCGGCTCTTCGGTCATCTGGAAACCCAGCCCCGCGTTGATTTCGGTGTCGGTCCGCGGGAAGTACCAGAGATAGCCCGCCGCGCGCTCGGTAGGCTTGAACACGAGCGCGTCGTCCCACGCCACCGGCTCTTCGACCTCCACGATTTCGCGGTAGGCCGAGCAGAACTGCGAGTAGGTGACGTTCGTGTCGAAGGTGGGACTTTCGAGGTTGGCCTTGTCCTGAAGAATCGACAGCGACCCCGCGGCGTCCACGACGATGTCGGCATCGTAGCGCTGGATGTCGCCCTTGCGCTTGCCGCGGACGCCCGTGACCCGGCCGTCCTCGCGCTGGGTCACGTCCTTGACCACTGTGTCGTAGTGGAACTCGACGCCCGCGCGCTCGGCACCCTCGATGATGCGGCGGCCGTATTCCCAGCGGTCGATGACCGCCAACTCGCCGGGCACCGGAATTTCGAGGACCGTGTTCTCTTGGGGAATCTCGAACCGGCCGTGGTCCACGTCCGTGTTGGTAAAGGACGACTCCAACTGGGACTTCGGGATGGCCTCGGGGAAGTCGTCCGCGCCCTTCAGCGCGTCGCCGCAGGCGATGTGGCCCGCTTCCTCCTCGTCCTTGCGCTCGACGATGACGACATCGTACCCTTCGCGCGCCGCGGTCGCGGCGGCGTAGCAACCCGCCGTTCCCGCCCCGACGACGACGATGTCGCACTCGTGCGTAGTCATGCCTTCGGCTACGTGACGGAGAGGGCAAAACTCTTTATGAGCGAATCGACGTTCTGTCGCTTCGACGCCGACACTCTCGGTAATCTACGGGGCGCGGCCCGGCGATAAAGAGTAAAGTGACGGAGTTTCGTAGCACGAGGTATGACCGAGTACACCGTCGAATTCGTCGGCACGGGCGAGACCATCGAGATGTCGGACAAGGAGACCATCCTGAGCAAATGCATCGAGGAAGGCATCGCGCAGGAGTATTCCTGCCGCGTCGGGATGTGTCTGGCCTGCTCGGCCGAAATCGTCGAGGGCGACGTGACCCAACCCGCGGCCCGCGGCCTCACCGACGAGGAGGCCGAGGAGTACGCGCTGACCTGCATGGCCCGCCCGCAGAGCGACCTGAAACTGGACCGCGGGAAGTACCCGCCGAGCATCGAGGACGAGACCGGCACGCTGGAGAACGAGGCTGCGGCGGCCGACGACGACTGATAGGGATTCTCGTAGTGCTTCAGAGATTCACCGACCGGAACGAGGGTACTGTCGCACGATTACGCCGAACCCTATCGTGAGAACCACGGACTTGCTACGATAATCCCGATGACTGCGCTTCCGCTCGTCTCGCTACTCCCGATTCTTCTCGAACCACTCCGTGCCGTAGTCCACGACCGCCCGCTGGGAGACGAGTCTCGCGTCCGCGGGACCGACCGTCCCCCGCGTGACTGCTTCCGGACGGTCGTTCTCGAAGTCCTCGCCCGCGTCGGCGAAGTCGTCGGCCTCGTAGGAGAGATGTTCGAGCGTAATCATCTCTGGGTCGCCATCGTCGCCGACGACGGTCGTCTCGTGGGTCGAAACTTCTTGCTCGCGGTCGGCGCGATGCTCCGCGAGGTGGAACGAGGTGTTCGTGTCGAACTCCGTGCCGAGCATGAGAATCCTGCCGTCGCGCTCGTAAATCTCCGCGAGCGGTGATTCTTCGCCGAGTCCGTTCTCGAAGGAGTGGTCGGCGACGATTTCCTCGGCGTCGGCACCCCACGCCGCGAACGAGTAGGTCGGGTGGCGACTCCGGTGGACCTCGGGATAGGTACGGAAGCACTCCGGAATCGCGCCGACGTTCCACGTCGGCGTCACTGCGGGCCGGTAGGGCGGGCGCTCGGTCCGAATAGTCTCCTCCCAGTCGTCGGGGACCGGCGGGTTCTCCCAGACCTCGGGGTCGGTGTACTGCGACGAGTGAGTCGGCATCACCAGCGTTCCCTCGGGCGTGAGGACCGCCATCAGCGCGTCCACGACGGCGGGCGCGCCGCCCGTGACCCACCCGAGCGACGACAGCGACGAGTGGACCAGCAGGGTCTCGCCGGACTCGACGCCGAGGTCGCGCAGGTCGGCGGCGATTCGGTCGGGCGTTACGGGTTCGTCGGTTTGTTCAATGCGTTCTTCCATGTTTGAGAGTCAGGCGGTCACTTCGCGGTCGTTCACTCCGAGCAACTGGCCCCGTCGGTAAAACCTTTGTCGGGCTGTGGGGCATCGTTTCACGACACTCGACGGAACGACGGAGACCCTTCAGGGCGGGCGCTCCATCGAAAATCGCTCTTCGGTCGTCGCGTAGAGACTCCCCGAGAGTCGGCCAACGGCGTCCAACTTCTCCACGTCTACCTTCCCGTCGGTCGTCACGTCGTCGTCCAGATGGACCCACTCGACTTCGCCAAGCACCATCGTGGAGTCGCCCACGTCCACCATCTCGTAGCGCGAACACTCGAAAGCGACCGGCGACTCCGCGACGCGGGGCGGCGCGACGACCGTTGAGTCGGCCCGCGTGACCGCGGCGCGGTCGAACTCACTCTCGCCCGCGGGAAGGGTCGCGCTGGTCTCGTTCATCGCCTCGGCGACCGACTCGGTGACGACGTTGACGACGAACTCGCCGGTCTCGCGGACGTTTCGGGGCGTGTCCTTCAGGCCACCGGGCGCGCCGCCGTCGTCCACGGGCGAGAACATCACCACCGGCGGGTCCACCGCAACGACGTTGAAAAAGCTGTAGGGCGCGAGGTTGTCCACACCCTCGGGTCCGGTCGTGCTGACCCACGCGATGGGTCGGGGGACGACCGCGCCCGCGAGCGTCCGGTACAGCGAGGACTCCTCGTCCGGGTCGATTTCCATACCGAACGCACGGAGTACGGGGGTGAAGGGTTTGCGCTTCCGGCGAGCGACGGATAGCGGAGCGTCCTGACCGGCGGCCACAGTTGCGGGGAGTCAGTCGCTCTCGGCGGCCACCGCGCAGTTGTTCGGCCCGAGTTCCATCTCGAAAGCCGCCTCGTCGTCCGGCGACTCCCGGCCGAGATTCGCGGAGATAATCTCCTCGTAGTTGGCGGGCCGCGCCGAGAGCGAGTCGAGAACCCGATCCGCGAACGCTTCTTTCTCGTCGGGAATCCGAAGTCGGTCGCGCACCGCGTCGAGTCTCGCCGTGAAGGTCTCGTTTTCGGCGGGATTCGGGTCGGAGTCGGGCGTCCGGTGGCCGGGCGCGACCAGCGTCTCGTCGGGGAGCGCGAGCAGGCGGTCGGTCAGCGTCTCGTAGAGGGTGCCCGCGAGGTCGCGGGCACCCTCGTCGCCGCGTTCGAGGTCCGGCCTGCCGAAACTGTCCGCGAAGAGCGCGTCCCCCGAAAGGAGGATTTCGCCGAGTTGGAACGCGGTCAGTTCGGTCGTGTGGCCGGGCGCGTAGAGCGCGGTCAGCGTCGCGTCGCCGACCCGAATCTCGTCGCCGTCTTCGAGCAGGGTGGCGTCGAAGGCGAGGCCGCGCTCGGCCGCGCCAGCGGGCAGGACCGCCTCGGCGTCGGTCTCGCTCGCCAGTTTCCGGACGCCCGAGAGGTGGTCGGCGTGGACGTGCGTGTCGATGGCGTACCGGAGGTCGGCACCGCGCGACTCCGCGTCGGCGACGTAGCGGTCGGCGAACGCCCGTAGCGGGTCCACGACTGCGGCCTCGTCGCCAGAGACGACCAGATACGCGAGACAACCGCTCGCCGGGCGGTCGTACTGGATGACGGTCAGGTCCGTGTCGGTGGCGTCTCCGGAGAGTGGGACCTCGCGCCCGGCATAGACCCGCGCCCAGCCCTCCATTCCGGCGTCGAGGTTCCGGGCGTCGATGCCCTCCTCGCGGAGGAGTTCGGCGACGGTCGCACTGACCTCGCCGCGGGGACAGACCGCGACCACTGGCTCTCGGAGGTCGAGGTCCGCGACGAACTCGCCGACCTCGCCGCGGGCCTTCGCGGCCATGAACTCGGCGTACGTGACCTGCGTGGCATCGACGCTTTCGCCCGTAATCCGCCACGCCTCGAACTCGTCGCGGTTGCGCACGTCGAGCAGGGAGACGCGCTCGCCGCGCCGGAGTCGGTCGTGAAGGTCCGCGGGCGAAATCGACGGGGCGTCGTCGGTCGCTTCGGTGGAACTCTCGTCGTCGCTCATGGCCGAACGTAGGACTTGCAGGGAGAAAACGGTGGGGTAGCGTTCTGGCGAAAGCGGCCGTCGAAACGAACGCCCCGGCGCGTGGGGCGCGGTGCTGTATGCTGTGCGGTTGCGGTATGAGTGGCGTCGGTAGTAGCTAGCTCCCACTCGACGTTCTCCATCGTCTCGCGGTAGCGAGATAGCCTCTCAAAGTCGGCAGTAGCTACTTCGCTACACATCGACCGAGGGTGAGCCAACTACTCCGGATTCACGTCCACGGCGGCGCGTGCAGGTCGTGCATCGAGTCGATGCGGTACTCCGGCACGCAGTTGCCGTCCGCCTCGGCGCGGGCCAACCAGACGGCCGCCACGCCCGCGGCCTGCGCGCCCGCCACGTCCGAGCGCAGAGAGTTGCCGACGTGGACCGCCTCGCTGGCCTCGATGCCCAGCGCCGAGAGCGTCCGGTAGAACGGGTCGGGGTCGGGTTTGACCACGCCGTTCGACCCCGCGAACGTCGCCGCGGCGAATCGGTCGGCGATGTCCAGCGCGGCCAACTTCGCGCGCTGGGTCTCCCGGTCGCCGTTGGTCACAAGCGCGAGGTCGTGGCGCGCGCCGAGAGCGTCCAGCGCCGACTCCGCGCCGGGCAGGAACTCGACTGCGGTCGGGTCAGGGTCCTCGTAGGCGCGGGCCACCGCCAGCGCGTCCGCGGGGTCCCGACCCTGCTCGTCGGCGATGCCGGTGAAACACCGCTCGCGGAGTTCGACCAGCGAGTCGGCCGTCACGCGCGCCAGCCAGCGCCGGAACTCCGGGACGCCGAAGAAGGGGTCAACGCCCGCGGTATCGAAGGCGTCGGCGAGTCGGTCGGCGGTTGAGCGGGGCTGCTCGCAGATGGTGTCGTCCAAGTCGAGAAAGACGGTGGCGGTGTCCGCAGTCACAGTCATTGGCGGTCGATACGCGCTCGACGGACAAAACGGCTCCGAGGGTTCTCGGGACCG
The DNA here is from genome assembly GCF_004087835.1 of Halorussus pelagicus. Lineage (NCBI taxonomy): Archaea > Methanobacteriati > Methanobacteriota > Halobacteria > Halobacteriales > Haladaptataceae > Halorussus > Halorussus pelagicus. The sequence goes on along the minus strand of NZ_CP035119.1, from coordinate 2,162,080 downwards.
CGAGCGGCGACCCGACTGCTCGGCCGACAGGGATGTCGGAGACCGAGACCGCTCAGGCCACCAGTCGCTGGTGTTCGACCTTGAGACACTTGTCCTGCACGACGCGCAGTCCGGCCTCCTCAGCGCGCGCGGCGGCCTCCTCGTCGGCGATGCCGAGTTGGGTCCAGACCACTGCCACGTCGTCGCGGTCCAGCGCCTCATCGACGATGCCCGACACCTCGTCGCTCGGCCGGAACACGTCCACGATATCGACGGTCTCCTCGACCGCCGACAGCGAGTCGTAGGCCTTCCGGCCCAGAATCTCGTCGGCGGTCGGGTTCACCGGAATCACCTCGTAGCCGCTGTCGAGCAGGTACTTCGGAATCTCGTGGGCGTCCTTGCCGGGCGTCGAGGAACACCCGACGACCGCGATGCGGGTCATCCCGAGGATTTCGCGGAGTTCGGCGTCGCTCTCTACGGGCATAGGTAACGTGACGCCGCCTGCGGCCAAAAGGGTTGAGGTAGCGACAGTCAGCGGCCGGGAACCGGCCGCCAGTCGGTGTCATTGCCGATACCCTTCACGCGGAGTTCCGAGTGGTTGTCCTCGCCCTCGCGGACCTCGATTTGGCCGTCGAACAACTGCTGGAGCGTACTCATCGTCTGCTGGTCGTGGGCCGTCGAGTCGATGACGAACACACCCAGTGCGTCGGCGCTCTGGACCCGACCGGTGAATACGTGAAGAAACCGAAACACCGTCTGGAGGTTCGAGTACATCAACAGCGTCGAGAGCGAGTGGAGCAAAATTCGGTTTCGCTGGACGTTCTTCTCCTTGTAGAACCCCTGTAGAAACTCCGAAAGCTGAATCCCGATGCCGGTCATGTCCTTCGGAGAGGAGGCGTAGGCGATGTGGTCGCTCTGGGAGGGGTTCATGCCCTGTTGCTTGGAGACGCAGTCCACGATGCCGACGGGACCGCTTTCATCGCGGCCGAGCAACTCACGGAGGTCCTCGCGCACGTCTTCGCCGCCGTCCTTCGTCGTGACGACGATGGTGCCGTCCCCGCGACGGCTTCCGTGTGCGAGAATCTCCAGAGCGAGAGTTCGTTTGCCCGTCATCGGTGGCCCGGCCACCAGGAGGTTCGTCCCCGGTTCGACCTTGACCCCCGGACAGACCTCTCCCAATCCGTACATGGCGATTCCTCGCGTAGAGTTGCGACCGGAACGGGGTCGCGGCTAGCCCCGTCCCGGCGTCGTCTGGCAGTAAAATATCCTCTTCCGCTTATATTCTTTTTGATTACTCCCGAGGCACCGACTCGCAGAGTAGCGCTCTGCCTGCCACTATCTAGTTCACGTCTCGCGCCCGGCCGTCACGCGCTCGGTCGGCTTACGCGCCCAGTCGTTCGATGCGGTCGAGCGACTGCTGGCGGATGTACTCGATGGCGATTCGCGTGAGGTGGTCGCCGTCGTCGGCGCAGTCGTCGGCCCGGTCGAGGTAGGCGTTCACGATGCGCCGGAGGCGTTCGACCCCGACCGCTCGGTCGTCCGCCAGATTCAACTCGGCGGTGACGGGGGTGAGCTGCGTGCCCCTGTCTTCGGGGTAGTCGTCGGTGTCGTCCAGCCCTATCTGTGCGCCGACGACCATGAGGACGATTGCGCGCTTGAACCCCTCGCCCAACGCCACGCCAAGGTCGGCCTCGTACATGTTGAGCATGTCCTCGTAGAGGACGCCGACGCGGGCGTACTGCGTGGCGAAGTACGGCAAGTCCGTCGCCGCCTCGAAGAGGTCCGCCCCCTCGCTGTCGGCGAACTTGTACTCTTCGCGGATTGCGTCGGTGACTTCCGCGCGCTCGTCGGACCCGGCCGCCGAGTCGTGGAATCTATCGAGCAGGTCGCGGAACGCCTCGTCGTCGTCCTGATGGCGCTCGGAGAGTTCGACCGCGCGCTCGTAGGCCGCCCGGACCTCCGGGGGCGTCCCTTCGCTGTCGAACCACGACTCGACGCCCTCCTGAAGGCTGGCCTGCGCGAGTTCGGCCACGCGTTCTCGCGGTCGGAGGTTCGTCTCGAAGTCCTCGTACTCGTCGTCGTTGATGGCGTCGCGCATGTCGCCGTCGAGGAGCGCACGCACGACGTTCCGCGTCGTCTCTCGCCCGCGAGCGACGAACTCGCGGTCCACGTCGCGGCCGGTTCTGGCGAGCGGTACGTCGCCAGCGACGACGTGGATACGCCCGAGCGTCAACAGTGCGGGCAGGACCAGTCGCGTGTCGTAGTCGAATCGGGCCTGCTCGTCTTCCGCGCCGGGCGCGGGGTCGAGGTCGCCGTCCTCGCGCGCCCGCTGGAGGTCTCGCTCGACGCTCAGAAACAGGCGCTCGGTCATCGACTCGATTTCGGACTCGACCTCGTTGCGGAGCAACACCATCGTCACGACCCGCGGGTCCCGCGACTCAGCGAGGTGGCCGAACAGCGCCCGCACAGTCGCCGGGATTCGGGACCGAACGCTACCCATGTGAACGTGAGTCTCCCGCCGCAGTATTTGAGGGTTGTGTTCTCCGAGGGCGTTACCGAGTCGGTCGCCGCTCGATGAAGCGAGCTATTTATCTATCTCACGGCAGGTTGTGGGCCTGTATGACGAGTTTCGACGGTGCCGCGCGACTGCTCGGTCGCCTCGGTCGCGGGGTCTCGCTGGCCGCCCGGACCGTCCTCCCGGTCGATACCAACCCGGTTCCGGGTGACTGGACTCACGTCACCAAAGTGGACCCGGAAGACGAAAAGAAACTCCCGCTGCTCTATCCGCTCTATCTCCGCCACTCCGGCGCGGTGTCGGTCGGCGGGTCGGCCGACGTGAACGCGACGAACACCGAGCAGACCTTCGACCTACTCGCGCCCGCCTCGGTTCCGGTGTTCCACGAACCGAGCGGCCCGCGCCACGTCACTCCGAAGACCCGCGAGCAGGCCGACCTGCTGGCCATCCCCGAGGTGCTGAACGGCGACTCCCAGTCGCTCGTCGGCCAGTTGGGCGCGGGCACCGAGTACATCCGCGAGGAGATTGTCCCCGAAGTGTTGAGCGCGCGCTTCCCGTGGCTCCCGGCCGTCGTCACCGACGCGCTCGCGGACTCGGCGACCTCGTGGCTCCTCGCCGACGCGGTGTTCGAGGCTTACGTCATCCAGAACCCCGACAGCGCCGCGGCGCGCGAGGCCAACGTCACCGACTCGGACCTGCTGTCGCCCCGCGAGGCCAAGCAGCGCGCGATGGCGGCCGAGCGCCACCTCGAAAGCGAACTCGTCTACCTCGAATACTCGGGGACCTACGGCGGCGACGAGGCCGCCGAGACGCTCGCCGCCATCTCCGATGGGCTGACGTGGTCGCGGCTCTGGTACGGCGGCGGTGTCGATTCCCGCGAGCGCGCCGAGGCGATACTCGACGCTGGCGCGGACACCGTCGTCGTCGGCGACGCCTTCCACCGCGTCGCCGACGAGGAGACCGACATCTGTGAGCGCGCCGCCGATGCGCTCGACCTGGACGCGTCCGCGTCGGCGGTCCGCGAGTGGGTCGCCGAGAACGTCGCCGTCGCCGATTCGAACGCCGCGGCCTATCTCGCCACGATTCCGAGTGCGCCCGACCCCGAGCGACTGGCCCGCAGGTATCTGACCGCGACGGTTCGGACGTGGCTTCGACTGCGAGCGCACCGCGAGGAGGACGCGTCGGCGTCCGACGGGCGTCTCCGTGCGGACCTCCGGCGCGCGCTCGGTCCCGACCTGTTCGGCGGTCTCTCGGACGCCGACGCCCGACTGGTCGGGCGCACCCTCGCCGCGCTTCTCAACGACGCCCGAAGCGGCGCGAGCGAGGGCGTCGCCGGTCGAGAGGACGGGTCATCGCCGAACGACGCCGACGCGGTGGCGACGCATCTGGGACTGACCTCGTCGTCGTAGCGACGCTCAAGCGACGATTCGAGCCGGGGTAGAGGGCGGTGAAAAATATCTTTTCAGACTCTCTCGGGCATATCCTTGGGAAGAGGAATGAAAAACGACTTAACCTAGTTCGTAGAAATGAGCGTTCGTAGTGCCATGAGTCTCGCCGAAAAGCTTGCGCGCGTGGTCTGTACGGACGACCCCGAGGAGACCTACGAGTGCAAGGACTGCGGCGCGGCGTTCTCGCTCGACCGCCAGACCTGCCCCGACTGCGGGAGTTGCATCATCGACCGCATCGACTGGAACAGCGTCGTCTCCGACTGAGCCACGGTAAGCCAGCACACGGTCGGTCGAAATCATTGTGTTTAAAACGAGCGAGACAGTAGGGTTGAGTGCGGGCGCTTAGCTCAGTCTGGACAGAGTACTTGGCTTCGGACCAAGCTGCCACGGGTTCAAATCCTGTAGCGCCCACTCGTTTTCCGAACGGTCCACATTCACGCGACGGCAGTACGGTGGTTATAAATCCGCCGTCAACTCCACGTTTGCTTTCTTTCGGATTCCGAATGCGGTGGCCACCATCCCGTGAGGGACGTCACCGACGTATTATCTACCCAACGTTCGCCGAGACGACCACCGTCGGCCGCCCGTCGAGTCGGACCAGTCGGAGCGTGACCGCGTAGGTCTCGCCGCCGCGGAGGACCAGCGCCGACGCGTCCGACTCGGCTACCGCACCATTCCGAACCACCCGCAGGTCGGTGCCGACTCGCCGGACCTGTCGGGGCGCGCCCGCGACCCCGAAGACCATCACGTCGCGCTCGGCGGAGTCGTTCGCTCGAACCGACTGTCCCGGCGCTGACTCTCCGTCCGGAACGCCGCCGATAGCGACGACGCCGAGCGCGGCCGCCGTCGGCGACCGCTCTGGGAGCGACACCGCGAGCGTCCGGCGCGCGCCGGGTGCGTCCTCGCTGGCGAGCGTCGTCGCGGCCGCCTCGATTCGGTCGAGTTCGCGCTCCGCGAGACGTTCGCTCCGGGTCGCTCGCGCGTCCTCAATCGCGGGCGTCGCGGCCGCGACCAGCGCGACTGCGAGCGCGACGGCGAGGACCAGTCGAAGCACTACAGTCGCTCCGCGATGCGGTCGAGCAGGCCCCGCTGGTCGGTCTCGGGCGTCCTGTCACCGAACTCGTCGTCTTCGTGAGTCGCGTCACCAACTTTGTCGTCGGTCTCGAACCTCGCCCTCCTGCGCTTCGAGGGAGTGGCCCGCCCAGATTCGCATCTGCAGTGTCGCTCCGAGCGAGCGCGGTCGTCGGTCGCGTCATGCTCTGGGTGCTCCGGGCACTCTGGACGCTCCGGACGCTCGGCATCGAGCGCCGTCTCCAGCGCTTCGGCTTTCGCCAGCGCGGCGTCGGCCCGGCTCTCGACCGACTCGTTGACCGCGCGGACGTTGCCGACGTACCCCCGGAGCGCCTGCGTCGCGGCGTTGAGTTCGTCGAGGCGCTCGTCCACATCGTCGAGTCGCGCGGACAGCGTTTCGACTTCGCGGGTTAACTCCGCGGCGTCCCGAAGGTCCGTCAGGTCGCTGTCGTCGTCGGTCAGCGCGCGTTCCACGGCGCGGAGTCGCCGTTCGAGTGCATCGGCGTCGGACATGGTGGCGGTTCGTGACGTTCCGGTATTTAAACCTACGTCTACTGGGGACGGTGGCGATTCCGATACAGTTCCGAGTCGAGTTAAAAAAACTCCAAACTACCGCGTCTCGGAGATAACAAACAGGAGAAGGCTCGGACGCCGGAAGGTTGATTAGCCGTCAATTCGACTCACCGTGCATGAAAGTCGTCCTGATTGGTGTCGGACAGGCCGGGGGGAAACTCACCCAGCGACTGGCCCAGTACGACCAGAAGATGGGTTTCGATGCGGTACAGGGAGCCCTCGCTGTCAACTCCGCGAAGGCGGACCTTCGAGAGCTAGACCTCGATACAGTGCTGATCGGACAGGACCGCGTGAAAGGCCACGGCGTCGGCGGTGACAACGAGTTGGGTGCCGAAGTCATGCAGAACGACGCGACGCAGGTGATGGACGCCTTGGACGGCCGTATCACCGCGCAGGCCGAGGCTATCTTCGTCGTCGCGGGACTCGGTGGCGGCACGGGGTCGGGCGGCGCGCCCGTCCTCGCGCGCGAACTCAACCGCGTCTACCAGATTCCGGTGTACGGACTCGGCGTCCTCCCCGGCCGGGGCGAGGGGGCGATGTATCAGGCCAACGCCGGGCGCTCGCTCAAGACCCTCGTCCGGGAGGCCGACGCGACGCTCCTCATCGACAATGACGCGTGGCACACCTCGGGCGAGAGCATGGGCGAGGCCTTCGAGAAGATAAACCAGAACATCGCCCAGCGCGTCGGCCTGCTGTTCGCCTCGGGCGAAGCGGTCGAAGGCGTCGGCGAGAGCGTCGTTGACTCCAGCGAGGTCATCAACACACTCCGCTCGGGTGGTATCGCCACGCTCGGGTTCGCCAGTGCGAAGGCCGCCGAGGACGCCGAGGAGAACGTCAACGCCGTGACCTCGATGACCCGGAAGGCCCTGTTGAGCAATCTTAGCCTCCCGAACGCCATCGAGGCCGATTCCGGTCTCCTCGTCGTTGCCGGACAACCGGAGTCCATCCCGCGAAAGGGCGTCGAGCGCGCGCGAAAGTGGGTCGAACAGGAGACCGGCAGTCTACAGGTCCGAGGCGGTGACTTCCCGCTCGACAGCGACCGACTCGCGGCGCTCATCGTTCTCGGCGGCGTCGAACGCTCCGAGCGCGTCGAGGAGTTCCTCGAACGCGCGAAGGAAGCGAGCAAGGAGGCCGACGAACCCGACGAGGACCCGGCCGAGCAGTTCCACAACGACGAGCTAGAGGACTTGATTTAGCGACCGGTTCGATTTTGCTGGCGGAGTTTCGTTGGTCCGAATGCCAACATTCATATTGTTGGCAATGATACCAACATATGTCGATGGCTCCGAGCGACCGCGACGATGTTGTCGTCGTTTTCGACCGTCGCCGTGACTTTGGTACCGACATCGTGAAACTTCGCGTTCTTCGTGTCCCCTGTTCAGAGAAGTTTCCAAACGGGGTCAAGTACGCGTACCACTACGCAGAGAAAGGGGCAGATGTTCCGTATCTTCGGTACGACAACCACCACGGCGTACACGAGAGACACGAAGGAGAACACGTCGAGGAGGTCGAGTTTCCGGGATACGAAACGTTGCTCCGGCAGTTCGCTCGGGAAATTCCGGTTCACCTCCAGTTGCACCGCTGACGACACTCGAACGACGTTTCAAACACACCCTTACCATGACCGAACCAGAAATCGACCCGACGACGCTCACGATTCGCGTCGAATCGGCCGAATCGTTTTTCGAAGACGCATTAGACGACCTCAGCGGACTCGAATCAGGCGACGAGGTCGCGGAGACCCACGTTCTCAGTCTGCCGGACGAAGAAGCACTCGACCGGGTGTTGAACCCGAAAAATCTCGCGTTGCTCCGGGCGACGCTGAACGACGAGCCAGCGAGCGTCCGAGAGTTAGCTCGTGCCGTCGAGCGCGACGTAAAAAACGTCTCGACCGCGGTAAACGAACTCGCCGAACTCGGCGTCCTCGAACTCGAACAGGACGGGCGAGCGAAACGGCCAGTCGTGTGGTACGACGAAATCGAAGTCCGGTACTCGCTTCGAAATCCGGACCTCGGCGGACGAACTGCCGGTCTCTCGTAGCGGCAAAAACCGGACTCGGTCAAGTCAGAACTTCTCCGGTCCTCAGACGAGACTCTTCCCGTCGAACTCGCCCGCGTCGTACTCCATCTCCATCAGGTCGAGAATCGTCGGCGCGATGTCGTAGAGGTCCACGTCCCGAATCGTCGCGTCGGGGTCGTCCACGAACAGCGAGGCGTTGTCGAAGCTATGCATACCGTTGCGGGGACCGTGACCGAACACGTCCGCGTGACCCTTGAACCCGGCCTTGAGGTCGAAGCCGTGGTTCGGGATGGCGACGAGGTCGGGCGCGATGTCGTCGTGGTCGCCGTGGAACGCCTCCTCCTTCTCGACCACGCGGTCACAGACCTTCCGGCCCTCGGGACCTTCGAGGTTTTCGAGCGCCTCCTTGAGTTGCGCGCGCTTCTGTTCGTACTCGCTCTCGGGGACGCTCCCGCGAGGTTCGCGGTCTTCGAGGTTGATGTAGAACCGGCCGGGGATGAGCGAGTAGGCCTCGGTGTCGTCGCTGATGTCGCCCAACTCCTCGTGGTCGTCGTCCTCGTAGGAGAGCCACCCCTCCTGTCGAAGCCACTCGTTGAAGTGGACCTCGTAGTCCAGCGAGGTGAACCCGTGGTCGGAGGCGACCATCATCGTTACGTCGTCGGGGAGATTCTGGCGAATCTCGCCGAGATAGCGGTCCACCTTCCGGTAGAACTCTACGAACTCCTCTTTGTACTCCATGTCCTCCTCGTAGTGCTTGTAGAGGAAGTGGTTCACTCGGTCAGTCGTCATGAAGACGCCGAAGAAGAGGTCCCAGTCGTCCTGCTGGAGGTAGTGTTTGAACGCCTCGTAGCGCGCGTCGAGCGTCTTGTGGGCGTCCTCGATGAACGCTTCTTTGTCTTCGTCGTGTCCGAGTTTCGGGTTCGCATCGAGTTTGTAGTCGATGGACTGCAGGTAATCGCGCAGTTCGTCAGGGTACGCGGCCTTGTCGATGCTCGGCGAGAGGAACCCCGAGACCATCCGCTGGACGTTGCGCTGGGGCGGGAAAGTGACGGGGACGTTCATGACGGTGGCGTCCCGTCCGGCGTCCTGCACACGGTCCCAGAGGCGGGTCGCCTGCACGTCGCGGCCCATCGGGACGTAGGTGTCGTAGGAGCCTATTTCTCGGTCCTGAAAGCCGTAGACGCCGGTCTTTCCGGGGTTAACGCCGGTCGTCAGCGACGGCCAGCAGGCCGACGACTCGGGCGGCACGATGCTGTCTATCGCACCCGAGGAACCTTCCTCAGCGAGGGCGGCCAGATGCTCGAACTCGTCGAAGTGGTCCTTAAGGAAACTGTACGGAACGCCGTCGATACCGAGGAACGCCACGCGGGGCTTGTCGTCGCCACGAAGCTTGTCGAAGAGACCCATGTATCCCGGTAGAACGAGCGGACACATGAAATTTCTTTTCGTAGTCACGGCCCACGACGTGAAAGATGATGAAGGAATGGGGCACGACCGAAGGATTTGAGAGACGACAAGGACGCGGAGTCGCTACGAACTCTCGAACGCCTCGAACAGCGCCTTCCGGGTGCTGGCGTCGATGAGCATGTCGAGGGTTTCCTCGTGTTCGCCGCCGACCTGCGCGAACAGGCCGAGCGGGACGCGAGCGGTCGCCGAATCGGTGTTGCCGCCGGTCGTCTCGCTGGTGCCGAACGCCGAGTCGAGAATGTCGAAGGCGTTGGTCCGCACGTCGTCGGCCCGGCAGGAGACGACGATGGTCTCCTCGTGGATGCCGAAGACGGCGGCGGTCGAGACGCCTTCGAGTCGGAGCATCGTGTCGGCGGCCTCTTCGAGCGCCGAGACGGAGGGCACCGACCCGACGTTCGTCACGGCGAAACTCGCCCGGCGCTCGCGGTTGGCGATAGCGTCGCTGATCACGTCGAAGGTGTCGCCGCTCATCCCCGGCGAGCGCAGGTCCTCGATGCGCCCGAGGTCGGCGTAGGCGTGGAGGAACCCGGCGGCCTCGTAGTCGTGCTTGCCGTTCGCCCGGCGGAACTCGCGGGTCCCGGCCCGGACGCCGTGGAGGAGCGCGGTGGCGACTCGCTGGTCGGGGACGACGTTTTCGTCTTCCAACAGGCGCGTGATCGTCGTTGCGGTCGCGCCGTCGTCGGTCGGCGTGACCGTGAGGATGTTCTCCTCGGCGGTCGGTCGGTGGCGAACGACGGCGACGACCGGCGGGTTGTTCGAGAGGCGCGGCGTGCCGCCGCCGCCGCCGACCGCGATGGCGGCGTCGGCGTCGGTCAACTCCTCGGCCCCGTCGCCGATGACCGACAGTTCGAGGTCGAAGATGTTGGAGAACGTCTTGCTGTCCTCGCCCGTGACCGGCCCCTCCGCGAACAGGTGGGCGGTGACGCCCCACTCGGTGCAGAGCGTCTGGAGACCCATCGCGGCCGCGAGCGCGTCGATGCTCGGTCCCTCGGGGACGACGAGCGCGACGCGGTTTTGTCCCGCGACGGTGTTTTTCAGCGCGTCCACCGGTTCGTCCCCGTCCTCGCGCCGCCAGTCGGTGAGCGATTGGGCGGCATAAAGGACCAACCCGCCCGAGAAGACGAGCGTCACGGCTACTACGACCATCTCTGTACTGCCGAGCGAGGACCCGAAAGCCATCGATTCGTGGTTGTTCAGGCCACCGTCAAATAGTTTCGGGCGGCTATCCGGAAGCTGAGAGTATCAAAACGAGAAAACGGCGCGAAAACGGGAATCGAGCAGTTAGGCGAAGTTCTCTTCGTAGAGGTCCATCGCGTGCTCGATGGCGTCTTTCGCCGACTCCTTGTCTTCCCAGCCGAGCGTTTCGGTCTCTTTGCCCGCTTCGAGGTTCTTGTACGTCTCGAAGAACTCAGAGATTTCGTCTTTCTGCTGACTGCTGAGGTCGTCTACGTCCTGCACGTTGTCGTAGCGCGGGTCCTCGGAGGGAACCGCGATGACCTTGTCGTCCTGTTCGCCGTCGTCGTCCATCTTCATCAGCGCGACCGGACGGGCCTCGATGACACAGCCGGGGAACGTCTGGTCCTCGACGAGGACGAGCACGTCGAAGGGGTCCTCGTCGTCGTAGTAGGACTGCGGGATGAAGCCGTAGTCGCTCGGGTAGTGGACGTTACTGTGGAGAACGCGGTCGAGGACGACGCCGGGGATGTCCTTGTCGTACTCGTACTTGTTGCGCTCGCCTTTGAGACATTCCACGACGGCGTAGATTTCTTCGGGCGGGTTCGGTCCGGTTTCCAAGTCTTCCCAGAGATTAGCCATGTTGCAGTCCGGAAATCCGTCCGAAGTCCGGAAAATCCTTTCGGCATTGCGCCGTCCGGGGACTTCGCAGCGAAGAGGAAAATTACATTACAATTACCGGCAATTTTCGGGCGGTACTTCAATTTACATAACGACTAGTGGTACAACTAGGGGGTAGAACGTGGAAACTCCGACCAAGTGGGGAAGGATTAAATACCATCGTGACAAATCGCAGGGTGTCAGAGTCTATGTCAGAGGCACAGACACTCACAGAGACTAGTACAGCACGCAACCTCACCGCCTTCCAAAAGAATATCCTGAGCATCCTCTCGGAAGAAGCGATGTACGGACTCGCCATCAAGCGCGAGCTGGAGGACTACTACGGGGAGGAAGTCAATCACGGTCGCCTGTACCCCAACCTCGACACGCTCGTCGAGAAGGGCTACGTGGAGAAGAGCGAACTCGACAAGCGGACCAACCAGTACGAGCTGACCGACGAGGGCCTCGCGGTCGTCGTGGACCTACTCGAGTGGACGCTCTCGAAGTTCGTCACGGGCGAAGACCGCGCCGAGCAGATTCGCAACCTCGTCGCGGACAACGAGTAAGAGTCGCGTTCTCCCGACGAGCGATTACTCGTCGGCGACCTCAAACACGAGGTCGATAGACTCTTGGACCGTTTTGCGTTGTTTTTCCGTCGGCCACGCGTTCCGTGGGAAATACTCCGAGAAGAACTCCGACAGTTCGTCGCTAGTCGCCGATTCGACCGGCCGAGCGTAGTGATTCCCCATGAAGTCGGCGAACGCGGCGGCGTTGTCGCCGTGAACGTCGCCGTGGACCTCGCGGACGCGCGCCGCGATGTCGCGGTTGTGTTGCTCGACTGATTCCCACTCGTCGGGGTCGCCCGGCCCGGACAGCGATATCTCGACTGCGCGGTCGGTGTCCTCGATGCGTTCGGTCCGGATCAGTCCGTCTTCGAGCCACTCGTCGGGGTGAAGGACAAGCGTCTCGCCGGGGTCCTCCTCGCGGACGCGCGCCCTGAACTCGTGGTCGTCGAGGAGTTCGCTTCGCTCCTCGCGGTAGGCCTCGGCCTCCGCGTCGTCCACGGCGTCGCGCGCGAGTCGCGTCAGGCGCTCGGCGCGCTCGACGGTCTCTCTCGGGAGTTCGCCGTCGGCGGACTCGCCGTCCGCAGTCGATTCGTCGCCGTTCTCGATAGCGTCGTCAGAAGGGTGCGTTTCAGGCATCGTCGAGGGCCTCGTTGGCCAGTTTGTCGGCGCGCTCGTTTATCTCTCTCGGGACGTGGCTCAACTCCCAGTCGTCGAACTCCGTGAGCAGTTCTCGGACGGTCACGCGGCGCTCGCGGAGTTCCGGGTCGTTGGTGTTCCACGCGCCCGTGACCTGTTTGACGATGAGTTCGGAGTCACCCTTCACCTCGATGGTGTCGAAACCGTAGTCGCGGGCCGCGCGCACCGCCCGAATCAGCGCCTCGTACTCAGCCTGATTGTTCGTCGCGCGGCCGATGGTCTCGCTCCCCTCGGCGGCGACGCCCTCGCTGGTGACGATGACCCACCCGACCGAGGACGGTCCGGGATTCCCCCGACACGCGCCGTCGAAGTAGACGTAGGCGTGGCCGCCCTCGTCTCGGAGAACCGTCTCGATGTCCTGTGGACTTGCGCCCTGTACCACGACCTTGCCGTCGTAGGCGACCGCGTTGGCGTCGCGCAGTTGTGCGCGCCACTGCTCGTGGTCGGAGTTGCCCGCCGACACTTCGGCACCTGCGTCGGCCAGTTTCTCCCGCGCGGCGTCCACGTCGCACTCGATGACGGGCATACACGTTGGTCCTCGATAGCCGCATAAACGCGTTCCGATGGCGGTTCGTGGGAGTTACGTCGGCGACCGGCGGGACACAGAGCGGAGGGCGCGCGCCAGGAGGTATTCTGACCTCGGAGTAACCATCCATTACCGGCCGAGGATTTAAGTGCTTCGACACTACTACTATAAAAGTGCGATGACACGGTCCACTCGCCAGCGGGAGCGCCAAGCCGAGACGGAGCAAACGGAGGATGAGTCAGAGGGTGTACGGGAATGTCCCGAATGCAATTCTGATAACCTCGTAAAGAGTTCCGACAGGGCGGAACTCGTATGTGAAGACTGCGGCCTCGTCGTCGAGGAAGAGCAGATAGACCCCGGTCCTGAGTGGCGCGCGTTCAACCATCAGGAGCGCCAAGAGAAGTCGCGCGTCGGTGCCCCGACCACGCAGACGATGCACGACAAGGGCCTGACGACGACTATCGACTGGAAGGACAAGGACGCCTACGGGCGGTCCATCTCCTCGAAGAAGCGAAGTCAGATGCATCGCCTGCGCAAGTGGCAAGAGCGCATCCGCACCAAGGACGCGGGCGAGCGCAACCTCCAGTTCGCACTCAGCGAAATCGACCGCATGGCCTCGGCCCTCGGCGTCCCGCGGTCGGTCCGAGAGGTGGCCAGCGTCATCTACCGACGAGCGCTGAAGGAGGACCTGATTCGGGGGCGCTCCATCGAGGGCGTCGCCACCAGCGCGCTCTACGCCGCCTGTCGAAAGGAGGGCATCCCGCGAAGTCTCGAAGAAATCTCGGAGGTATCGCGCGTCGAACGCAAGGAAATCGGTCGAACCTACCGCTACATCTCCCAAGAACTCGGCTTGGAGATGAAACCGGTGGACCCGAAGAAGTACGTTCCGCGATTCTGTTCCGAACTCGAACTCAGCGAGGAAGTCCAGACCAAGGCCAACGAAATCATCGAGACCACCGCCGAGGAGGGTCTGCTCTCGGGTAAGTCGCCCACGGGGTACGCGGCCGCCGCCATCTACGCGGCGTCGCTGCTCTGCAACGAGAAGAAGACCCAGCGTGAGGTCGCGGACGTGGCCCAAGTGACCGAAGTCACTATCCGCAACCGGTATCAGGAACAGATCGAGGCGATGGGCATCCACAGCTAACGCCTCGACGGACCGCTTTCGACCGACGACTCGCAGTTTCGGCGACTGGTGGTGTGCGCCGGAAACCATCTCGGCGATTTTTCCGGTTTTATTTTCGCGTGCTAGCGGCCGTTCTGCGGATTAGGAGCGGCCACGGTTCGGGGTCCGGCGGTTCGAAGAGCGCGGCGCGTCCCGAGGTCGATTCCACCCAGTGCGCCCGAAACCCGGTTCACGGGTGGCTCCGCGGTCCGTAGGTTCAAGTACCAGAACGGAACCAACCCCGGCCGTGACCTGACAGTCGTCGCGGGCCAGCCAAGCGAAACGGTGGTTCGACTGGCCCGCGCCGGACAGAACCACCTGTACGCCACAGCGCGAGACACCGCTACCGCCGAGCGAGTAAGGTTCAAAGCGTTCGGGGTCCAAGGAGCGACGAATGCGTCTCGACGAGTACATCGAGGGACTCGGCCCGGACGAGGCCGACCGCAAGCGCCGACTCGCCGAGGAGAAGTCCTACGAGATTCTCGACTACGTCGAGCAGGTCGAGGACCGTTTCTCCGAGGTCACGCAGGGCGACTCGCTGTTCGGCAGCACCTCGCCCTCGGTGTTCGTCGGCCGGTCGAACTACCCCAACGTCTCGACCGGCATCCTCTCGCCTGTCGGCGAGGAGGAGCGCGCGGCCGACTTCGCCACGAGTAGCGAGTGGTACGAGCAGGGACTCGACATCGACAACGTCCTCCAGTACCGGACCGGCCTGTTGAACTCGAACCACTCCGCGGACGTGGACAACGTGACCGACGCGTGGGACGGGTTCGTCGGCACCCAGCGCGAGGTCGCCATCGCCGACCGGCCGGTAGACGTGGAAATCGGTCTCTCGAACTCGCTGGACCTCGATTTGGACGTGGACGACGTGACGACGCCGACGGGACCCTCCGCGCGGGCCACGTCGGCGGACCTCGCGGAGAACCCCCACGTCCCGCGCCCGGTCAAGAAGACGCTCGAAGACGACGACTGGCAGGCCCAAGGCGCGATGACCTACCTCTACCGCCGAGGGTTCGACGTGTACGACATCAACGACATCCTCTCGGCGGGTGCGCTCGGCCGCGGGCAGAACCGGCGACTCGTCCCGACTCGGTGGTCGATCACCGCGGTTGACGACACCATCGGCCAGTATCTCCGGGGCCAGATACGGGACCGACCGAGCATCGACCAAACGCAGGTCTGGGTCAACGAGTACATCGGCAACCGCTACTGGGTCGTCCTCACGCCCGGCCAGTGGGAGTACGAACTCGTGGAGATGAAGGCCCCCGGAAGCGTCTGGAACCAAGACCCGACCGGCGAAACGTGGATGGCCAGCGCCCACGAGGGGTACGAGGGTCGAACAGGCTACGTGGACGAGACCGCGGGGGCGTACTACGCGTCGCGCCTCGCGGTCCTCGAACACCTCGAGTCCGTCGGGCGACAGGCCAAATGTCTCGTTCTCCGGGAGGTTTCGGACGACTACTGGGCACCGGTCGGCGTCTGGCAAATCCGCGAGAGCATCCGCAACGCCTTCGAGGGCGAGTTCGGAGAGACCGAGACGTTCCACGACGCGGTTCGAGAAATCGCGCCACAGCTACCGGTCTCGCTTGCCGACCTCCGGCGCAAGTCGAACATGCTCTCGGGCCTGCAGGCGAATCTCGCGGACTTCTCCTGACTCGCAGGCGAAGGTTTATCCTGTCGGTCGAACAATTATTCGACCGTGCTACCCCTTCAAGTCGGCTTCCCTGGCGGAATGGAGCTGATTGTCATCTTCATCATGGCGATTCTGCTGTTCGGTATCCCGATAGTTCTCATCGCGGGTGGTCTCGCCCTCTATCGACAGACCCAGACCGACCAACCCGCCAGCGAGGAGATCGAATCGCTCCGGCGCGAAGTACAACGTCTCCGCGAGGAAATCGACGAGTTGGACGACGAGGAGTAGTCAGGCCGTATCGAGGTTCGACCACGCTTCTTCGACGAACTCGCCGGTGTCGCTCACGATTTCCTCCCACTCTGCCTCGTCGGGAGCCATTCCTGCGAGTCGCGCGACCTTCATGATGCTGACGTGGTAGACGGTCTGACGGCCGGGTTCCTCCTGCCAGACGACGACGTTACACGGGAACAGCGCGCCGATTCGGTTGTCGCTAGCGTCGAGCGCGCGGTCGGCCATGTTCGGGTTGCATGCGCCCAGTACGTGGTAGGGGTCGCGGTCCGCACCGATTTTCTCGGCCAACATCTCGGAGGGCGAGAACTCGGTAGCGACGCCGAATCCGGCGTCGGTGAACGCCTCGCGGACGTGTTCGACTGCCTCTTGGTGGTCCATCTCAAGCGTCGCGCGCTTCTCGCCGATGTCGTCGCTGTCGAGTGCCGTGGGGTCGATTGGAAGTGTCATACAGGACTCGCTTCGCGGTCAAGGGTGAAAAGGACGGCCCTCGCAGATATCGGGGTGCAAAAAACGGACGGCACCGGTGGTTCGACCCGACCTCACAGCGGAATCGGGAGCCACCGAAGCCATCGAACCACGCGCTCGGGGGGAATCAGCGGCGGATGAAGAACCAACCAGTCCAACAGCGCCAGTCCGACGCCGTGAGCGACGACGGAGGGTACGATGGAGTTGCTCTTGTAGTCCACCGCACCGAACAGCACGTCGGTCGGTCCCGAGAGCAGGAGTTCGATGGGCGGCTTGTACATGTGGTGGAAGGCGTAGACGACCGGACTGATGAAGACGCTCTTGAACCCGAGTTCCCGTACGCCGACGCAGAGCAGTCCCCGGTAGTACGTCTCGGCGGCGAGCGCGACGAGGAACTGCATCGCCGCGTGGGGGAGGAACTGCCCGAGCGCGGGACTCGTCTCCCACATCGGGTAGTAAGTCCGAATCGTCGGGAGCGACGACCCGACGACGTAGAACGGGAGAACGAACAGCGAGAGCAGGATGGTGTTGCGAATCACGGTCCGGTCCACGCGGTAGCCCAGAGTGCGGCCGTGTCGGAACGCCAGCCCGAGCGGCGCGAGAATGTAGACGAGAGTATCCCGGACCAGTCGCTCGTTCAGTCCGCGCACGTCCCACGACATCCAGACGACTGTCAGGACGGCACCCGCGAGGAGCGCGCGCTGAACCCAACTCAGCCGGGCGACGCCCCGGCGGACCGACCGGGCGACCGACACGCTACTCGCTCGCGGTCGGGACTGGTCCCGTGCCGGTCACGTCGCGGACCATCTCAAGGAACTCTTGTCGGCTCTCGAAGTAGGTCTCGTCGAGCTGTTCCAGCAGGTCGGCCAGTTCGCGTGGTCCCTCAGGCGTCCGGACGGTCGCTCCGTTTTCTTTCCGGAGAATTTCGCTCTTCTGGACGGGCCAGTGGAGGCGCGAGGCGACGCGAGCGAGCGGCGCGCCCTCGACGGACTCGCCCTCACCGAGTTCGACGGCAGGCTCTGCTTCTTCCTCGTTGTCGTCAGCCATACGCCGGAATTCGAATCCCTCGGGATTAGAGCTTTCGGAACGACGCGTTCGGGGGTCTCGGTCCGCGGGGACGCCGCACCGGTCGGAACTGGGCGGTAGGTCGAGTGGTCGGTACTGTCTCGTGGAGTAACGAACTACTCGCGGACGACGACGTAACCGTCGCTGTAGACGGTTACTTCGTAGTCGAGAAGCGTAAAAACGACGTGGCCGCTCCCGCGGGCCATGCCGTTGTGACGGTCACTGAAGAGATTGTCGAGGGCGTCGGGGTCTATTTGATCGTAGAGCGGCGTCCCGAGTTCGGCCGGTTCGAGGTCGGCCGCGTCAGCGACCGCCTCAATGACCGCCGCGCTCAGGGGTTGGTCCCGGTCGTCAGTCGTGCGTTCGGTGATTTCGTGTGCGTCGGTACAGTTTTCAATAGCGTGCTCACTCATATGTCGTTGTCCTCCGATCCGCAGGCGCTACCCAAACGTGCCGCAGCAACCCATAAAAAAACATCGCAACGCATTTGAAAAGGTTGTTCCAATGTCAGTATTCGGCTCCTACTCTACTCCGTAGTCGCCGCCATACTTCAGGAAGAAGTACGCGAGGAGAACGACCAAGACCATCGCGGCCGTCGTGACGATGCCGACGAGTCGGGCGCTGTTCGGGATGTCGGGGACGAGGCCGTTGTCACCGCCGTCGCCACCGCCCGCGTCGGCCGAGACCGTGAGTTCCGCTACCATCCCTGCGGTCTCGTGAGGGATGCAGAAGTAGCCGTAGGTCCCCTCGACCTCGAAGGTGTGCTCGTAGGTCTCCCCGCCCGCGACCTCGCCCTCGGGGGAGGCCTGTCTGGCGGCCTGTTCGGCGTCGAAGCCCCCCGACGCGAAGAAATCGGCGTCGCCGGGAATCTCGTCCTCGTAGGCCGTCACCGAGTGGCCGATACTGCCGACGTTCTCCCAGACGACGGTCGTGCCCGGCGCGACCGTCGCGTCGTCGGGGTCGAACACGAGGCCGTCAGTCATGTCGATGATGCGCTGGTTCTCTTGGTCTCGGGCCAGTGCTTTCCCCGAAGCGTACGACGACGCGACTGTTCCCGCGGCCGCGCCGAGGAAGTCGCGCCGCGAGACGGCGGTCGAACTGTTTCCCCCATGCACTCTTCGCTCGGTCCCGACTCACATAGCAGTTACCCCGCTCAGGGTCGTCGGTCGGCGATGTCACGGATAGCGCCCGCGAGAACGTCGATACCGACGGGGAGCGACGCCTCGTCCACGTCGAAGGTCGCGGTGTGGTGGCCGCCGGGGTGGTCGGTGCCGACGCCGACGTAGGCCGCCTTCCCGCCGTTGCGCTGGACCGCGCGCATCAGGTAGGTCGCGTCCTCGCTCCCGCCCAACTCGTCGCGGTGGACGACGTTCTCGACGCCTTCCGTCTGGCCTGCCACGTCGCCGACGATAGAGACCAACTCCTCGTCGCTCTCGGCGCTCGGGGCCTCGCCGTTGGTCGTGATATCGACCTCGCAACCGTGCATCTCGGCCGCGGATTCGAGGACGCGCTCGGCGCGCTCTTTCATGTAGTCTTTGAGTTCGGTCGTCTCGCCCCGGACCTCGCCCTCCACGAAGGCCTCCTCGGGAATGATGTTGGTCGCGGTGCCACCGCCGACCTTGCCCGCGTTGACTCTGGTCGCGCCGTCCTCGTGGCGCGCGATGGCGTAGAGGTTCTGGACCGCGGTCGCCATCGCCTGCACGGCGTTCTCTCCGGCGTTGGGTTCGCCGCCCGCGTGGGCCGGAACGCCTTCGAACTCGGCCCGAAAGTGGCTTACCGCGAGGAAGCCGCCGAGACCCGCAACGATTTCGCCGGTCGGGTGGTCGAGTCCGATGTGGGCCGCCAGCAGGTAGTCCACGTCTGCGAGGTGGTCGCTCTCGGCCATCGACTTCCCGCCCGCGATCATCTCTTCGCCGGGTTGGAAGAAGACTTTGAGCGTCCCCTCGAAGTCGCTATCCTTGATGGTCTCGATGACGCCCAATCCGATGGTCGCGTGGGCGTCGTGGCCGCAGGCGTGCATCGCGCCGTCGTGTTCCGAACGGAAGCCCTCCGCGGCGGGTTCGTGGTCGTCGTCCTCGGATTCGGCGCGGAGGAGTCCGTCGATGTCCACGCGAAGACCGACTACGGGACCCTCCTCGGGATTCTCGCCTTCAATTACGGCGACAGCGCCGGTGTAGCCGCCTTCGAGTTGCTGGAGGATTTCGTCGTCAGCGCCCGCCTCACGGGCCTGCTCGTACCACTCGGTCAGTTCCTCGTCGTCGGGGACCGCCATGCGCGCGTCCTCGGCGATGGCGTCGGGACCGACGTAGCGGTCGTCTACGCCGATGCGTTCCAGCTCTTCAGCGATTTTGGCGGTCGTGTAGAACTCCCGCCACGCGGGTTCGGGGTGGCGGTGGAGGTCGCGTCGAATCTCGACTAGTCGGTCGCGCTCGGCCTGTTGGCTCATGTGCGGTCGCAGGGGCGCGGGAGCCTTAAGTGCTGGAGGCCCGGCAAACTGGGTCGGGTCGCCCGCGCCGCCGCTCCGCAGTCGCCCGCGCTGATAGTCGAAACCGAGCGCGGAATCCGGGAGTTAATAAATTGGTTATAATACGTGGCTTGAAATAGCCAGTCCTGACAGTGACACCCTAAAGAGGAACTGACAGTACCCCCTGCTGGAGGGGTGGCTTCTTGTACCCGGCCTGAATACACTTCCGCGAGAGTATGGCTGACAAGGGAGACGACCCCCCAGAAGAAGTAGTTTCAGAGGAATTATCAGACGCAGAACAAGCTCGGTCGGGACCCCGAATCGAGTTCTACGGTGGTCCCGCGGCCAGCGCCATCCCTATCGGACTGTTCATCGCGTGGGCCATCTTCCAGAGTGGACTCCTTCGAATCGGCGACACGCAGGGCCTCGTCGCCGGGATGCTCATCTCGCTCATCGTCGGGATGTTCTTCGCAAAGGGCGACTGGAAGAGCTACGCCAACACGATTTTCGAGGGGATGACCCAACGCGTGGCCGCGACAGCCATCGTCGCGTGGCTCTGGGCGGGCATGTTCTCGGACACGATTCAGGCCGGTGAGTTCGTCAGCGGTCTCGTCTGGGCCGCCGACGCCCTCTCGGTCGGCGCGACGCTGTTCCCCGCGATTACGTTCATCCTCGCGGGCCTGCTGGCGACGGGCATCGGGACGGGGTACGGGACGGTCATCGCGTTCACCGGACTGTTCTTCCCGGCGGGCGTCCTCATCGGCGCGAACCCGGTCTTGCTGTTCGGCGCGATTCTGTCGGGCGCGGTCTTCGGTGACAACCTCGCGCCAGTCTCGGACACGACTATCGTGAGCGCGGTGACTCAAGACGCCGACATCGGCGGCGTCGTCGCCTCGCGGTTCAAGTACGCCATCGTCGCCGCGGTGCTGGCGTTCGTGAGCTACCTCGTCGCTGGGTCGGTGATGCCCGGTGCGGACGTGGCGGGGAGCGCGGACATCCTCAGCGGACAGACCGAGGCGCTCGGTCTCGTCCATCTCGCGTCCATCGGCGTCGTCATCGCCACGGCCGTCAGCGGCCGACACATCGTAGAAGCGGTTTCGTGGGGTCTCATCGTCGCCGTCGCGGCCAACATCGCATTCGACCTCGCGTCGGTCTCGGAGATGCTGCTGTTTACCGCCCCGGACAGCGTCGCGCTGGCCGAATCGCTGGAGTTCCTACCGTTCATCGCAGTCGCTCCGGCAGGGTCGGATGCCGTCGGCGTCTCGGGCACCATCTACTCGGGCGCGGTCGGGTTCTTCCCGCTCATCGTGCTGACCCTGCTCATCGTCGCGGGAGCGCGCATCATGATTCAGGGCGGCGGCTTCGAGGCCATCCAGAACTGGTTGCTCGAAAATGTCGCCACCAACGTCCGGCGGGCCGAGACCACGATGGTCCTCGGCACGGCGTCGGTCAACGCGATGATTACCATCAACACCGCCGCGGAGATCGCCATCGCGCCCTACATCGCGCGCATCGGCGAGCGGTTCAACATCAACGGCTACCGGCGCGCGAACATTCTCGACGCTAACACCTCCGCGCTCGGCTACATCTTCCCGTGGGCGGGCGGCGTCCTCGTGGGCTACACCGAGATGCAGGGTCTCCCCGGACAGTTCGACTGGTTCACCCAATCGCTGCTGGTCAACCCCGTGGAGGTCTGGCCGTTTGTCTTCCACGGCTGGTTCCTGTTCGGCGTGTTCATCCTCGCAGCGCTGACCGGATTTGGGTTGGAGTACACGACCGACCGCGAGTCCGAGGAGGTGGCTCGCGTATGAGCCTCCGTAGGAAGTATTTGGCTGGCTTGACCTTCCGGACGAGCAAGCCCACCTTCGAACCGGGCGAGGAGGTTTCGGCGTTCGTGACGGGCACCGAGCGCGGCGCGCCCGTCGCGCGCGTCGGCGACACGATTCTCCGCATCGAGGGCGCGCCCGAGAACGCCCTCGACACGCGCGTCAAACTCCGCGTCGAGGAGTTCGACGGCAACGACCATCGAGGCACGGCGACGTATCTGGAGACGGTTGGCGAGTCGTCGTTCTGAACGCGGCGCTCGTTCGAGGTTCGACGCGACGCTCTATTCTTTTGAAAACGCGAGAAACCGACGGTCGAGAGTCTCACCGAAAGTCGCGTCCTCGCAGAAGAATCCGGCAGTCAAGCCATCTGCTCTACTTGTTCGAGTTCGGCTTCGACGTGGACGCCGTCGGGGAAATCGAGCGCGGTGACCTGTCGTGCCAGCTCGTTGTGGCCGACAATCTCCATCTCGCGGGTATAGACGGTGTAGTCCCACGACCGGAACTGGCGGTGTTCGTCGCCCGCGGTCGATTTGTACTGCGGGACGCTGAGTCGTTCCGGCGGGGCCGAGTGGGGTCCGCGGAGTTCCGCGCCTTTTCGTTCTGCTGTCGAGCGAATCTCGTCTACGATTCGGTCCAGAGCCGGGCGATTCCCGCTCTGAAGCCGGAGTTTAGTTACGAAGGTCATGGCTGGGAGTTCGCTGTCGATGTTCTTCAGCACCGAGGTACGTAAAACGTCTGTTCTCGTCGCGGGCCGCGCGGAGTTCGAGCGCGTCCTCCCGAAGTCGTCGCTCGCGTCGATTCGGGACTCGTCCGTATCCGTTCGAATCGCCGGACAGTCACAATCGACGCACGCGGGTTCTCCGACATTCTCTTAACCGACGGCCGTTTATACTCCGCTAAATGACGGTTGAAGCTACGAGCGCGGGCGCAATCCTCTACCGGGATACCCGCGGTCGCCGAGAATACCTCCTCCTCAAGTCTCGTCCGGGCGACTGGGAGTTCCCCAAAGGCGGGGTTGAGGGGAGCGAAGAGTTACAGCAGACAGCTATCCGCGAAGTGAAAGAAGAGGCCGGAATCAAGGACTTCCGGCTCCTCGACGGCTTCCGCGACGACTACGACTACGTCTTCGAGGCCAACGGAAACACCATCCACAAGACGGTCCACCTGTTCATCGCCAAGTCCTACGAGGCCAGCGCGGAGCTGTCCCACGAACACCGCGACCACCAGTGGCGCGACTACGACCAAGCGATAAACACCATCACGCAGGACGGGCCGCGCGAAATCCTCGAAGACGCCCACGAGTTCCTCAACGAGAAAGAGGAGCGCGACGAGGAGTAGCCGCCGCGCGCGGTCGTCGTTCGACTTACTGTCGAGCCACGGCTTCGCCGTTCGAGCGCTCCGCTCTCTTCCGAGTGGTCTTGCCCGCCTTCCGAACGACTTAGGCCCGTCCGCTCCGAACGCCGACCGTGAGCGACGCGGACGCGGACGACCGGAGCGCCGAGACCGATTCGAACGCGGAGGCCGACCCCGAGTTCGTCTTCGAGTTGCGGACCTGCCGGTGGGCCGAGCGCGAGTGGCCGCCCGGCGACGAGGATAGCGCGGACGATAAGGGTGACACGAACGACGCCCTCGGAACTCGCCCCGCAATCGTCGCGCGCCAACTCGGCACCAAGCGCAGGCGATGGGACACCCTCGTCGTGGAGGTGGACCCCGAGGCCCTGCGCCAGCGAGCGAAGTTCGGCCGCAAGCGCCTCGACTCGAACCTGCTGGACGTGATTCCCCACGCGCCCGCCGACTGGGCGTATTACCGCGATGCGCTCCCGGACCCCGGCTACCCGTGGCGGTACGTCCGCGAGACCATCCACCGGGCCGACGACCGCGGCATCCTCGATACTCGAAAGCGAGCCAATCGCATCGAGATTCGCCGCAAGCGGGCCTATCCCGACTGGATAGAGCGCATCGTCGCCGTCGAGAACAAGCCCGACTTGGACGCGAGCGCGGCCCGCGACCTCGCCGCCCAGATGGAGTACGACGTGGCGCTCTCGCTGGCCGACGAGGTGTGGGTCGCTACGCGCGAGACCGGCGAGCGCGTCGAACCCGCCATGTTGGAGCGCCTGCCCGTCGAAGCCGGGATTCTGACGCTCGATAGCGAGACCCGAAGCGCCTCGGAAGAGCGAGCGGGGAGAAACGACCCACAAGCGAGCGTCGAGTGGTTCCCCCGGAGCCTCGACGCCGAGGCTCCCGGCACGCGGATTCTGGAGCGCGGCGAGGAGACGAAATACGGCGAGTCGGCCGCGCGCTTCGAGTACGCCGACCCCGAGTGGAAAGCCGACAAGCGCCTCGAAATCGCCGAGCGCGCCTACGAGAAGGGGTGGCGGGCCTTCGCCGAGACCATGCGCCCGGACTGTCGGCACTTCCAGTTACGCAGGGAGGGACGGACGCTCCTGCCGTGGTGTGGGGCGAAGAACTGCCACCAGACGAGTTCGGAGTGTTCGGGGTCCTGCGGGGATTTCTCCCCGGAACCGCCCCAGTGGCGAACGAAAAACTGGCCAATCGAGGGCGGGCCGGGGAAGGGGATTCAGAAGCTATTGGAAACGCGCCGGGAGCGCAATCGGCCGGAGTAGCCGGAAAACGCCCTGCCCGGACTCGACCGAGTCAGTCCGAAACCGACACCTCGACCGAATCGCGCTCGACAGCCAGTTTGAACGTCGGTACGGTCCGGTAGACGACTTCGACGACGCCCTTGCGCCGCAAGGCCTGTAGCGCGCTCCGGACCGCCTCAGCCTCGGGGTCCACGTCGAACTCCGCGCGCAACTTCTGGAGGACCGAGACCACGCTCTCGGAGTCGTCGTCCGGCCCGGCGACGACGGCGAACACCTGTTGCTGGAGTCGCGGCACCCGAATCGCCGAGGGCGCGCCCTCGCCCTCGTCGTCCACGACGCCGGGTTCCACGTCCACCAGTTCCGCGGCCTCCTTGTTCGCCCGAATCAGGCTGTTGTCGTCGCGGTAGTAATACTCCCCGAGTTCGTTTTCGAGGTACTGGTGGACCTCGCTACCGCTTTCGAGACCCCATCGCTCCTGTAGCTCCGAGTTTTTGGTCGGCTGTAGCTCCACGAGGTCGGCGAGTCGCTCGCGGGCCTCCTCCGAGAGAGTCATCGCTCGGCGCTACGGCGGGGTGATATTTCCGCTTTCCGGAAGGAAGAAAGGGCGACGATAGAGTGAGTGTGAGTAGGGAAAGGGTGACGGTGGAGGGACTGTGAGTGAGGGAAGACGAGAAGAGCTAGCTTCAGGCTTGAGCCAATCATACCGCCCAGCACCGCAACCGCACGGTCCCGCGTCGGCCTCACGCCTCCCCAACCTCGTCGGCCGCATCCGCGGCCGACTTCCCTCGCGCGGATGGGCGGGGCGCGCAGTCGCGCGCCCCGCCCGCACGCGCCGGGGGTGATTGGCCAATCTGCCCCGCGTCGGGGACATCCCCGAGAGAGACAGCGCGTCGATGTCCGGTCTCGGAAGGATTATTCCCGAGGCGGTCGTTCTGTCAAATATGTCCGATTGGGAGACCATTACCCTCGATTACGAGGACGGCGTCGCAACGCTGACCGTGGACCGACCCGACCGACTCAACGCGCTCAACGTCGATACCCTCGAAGCCATCGAGGAAGCCGTCGAGGAGGCCGAGTCCGAGGGCGTCGGCGCGCTGGTCATCACCGGCGCGGGCGACGACGCCTTCGTCGCTGGCGCAGACATCGGCTACATGCAGGACCTCTCGGTGCCCGAGGCCCAAGCCTACGCCGAACTGGGCCACCGCGTCGCGGATAAAATCGAGCAGTTCCCTGCGCCAGCCATCGCGGCCATCAACGGCTACGCCTTCGGCGGCGGGTGTGAACTCGCGCTGGCCTGTGACCTCCGAGTCGCCAGCGAGAGCGCCGTCCTCGGCCAGACCGAGATCGACCTCGGCATCATCCCCGGTTGGGGCGGCACCCAGCGACTCCCCCGACTCGTCGGCGACGAGTTGGCGCGCCGCCTCATTTTCTTCGGCGAGCGCATCGACGCCCAAGACGCCAACGAACACGGTCTCGTCGGCGAAGTCGTCGCAGGCGACCAACTCGACGAACACGTCGGCGAACTCGCGGCCGACCTCGCGGCCAAGCCGACCTACGCGCTCGCCGCCGCCAAGGAGGCCCTGAATCAGTCCCACGAGACCGACCAAGCCGCGGGCCTGCGCTACGAGCGCCGCCTCTGGAGCGGCCTATTCGGCACCCACGACCAGCGCGAAGGGATGGAGGCGTTCGTGGAGGACCGGGAACCGGACTTCGAGTGAGCTAATCCTGCGGCACCGGCGCGGCGATTTCTTCGGGTTCCGAGACGGTCTCCTCGACCTGCGTGTAGACCAACGCCAACCTATCGCCGCCAGCGCGCTCCCGAACGCGAAGGGCCAGACGAACCCGAACGTAACCAGAAAGCCCGACGCGAGCGGTCCGAGAGTCGTCCCGTGAACGGTTGGCCGAAACTGCTGAGAAAGCCGAACAGCGAGAGCGCGACGCCGATGAGAACCGATTGGGAGACTGCGACACCCAGAATCTCGGTGCCGCTCCCGGCCGCACCGCTCGGCGCGTCGAGGACGACCTCGTCCAGAAACTGCGGGAGGACGACGATGAGAAACGAGTTGCCCACCGCGTCTATCATCCGGGCGAACGCGAGGGTCAACACTCGTCGGTCGGTGCCGAGCAGTGCCATCCGTGGGAAGGTAGACCTCTGTGAGCAATAGAATTGTGGTAACAGTAGTCAGGAGAGGTACGCTACCGACCGACACGGTTTTGCTCACTCGGGGCGTGCGTAGATTTATCACCGCCAACGACGTATCAGTCGTGGTATCGGTTCAGGGGTCGGTCCGCGATAGAGTCGGCCGACGCCCGCGAATTGAGACGGACGACGGAGACAGCATGGAAACCCAACAAAGCGACCCTTCGCCTCGGACGCCCCGACCGCCGACCGCCCTCGACCACCGAAGCGTCCGGAGCGCCCGCCACCCGTGACGGGTCTCGTCTTCTGGGCGCTGGTCGTCCTCGCCACGCTGACCGGCCTGTTTACGGCGTGGGCGCTCGGCGCGAACAGCAACTCCCCGCCCTTCGCGCCCGCCATCGGCGCGAACGCCATCTCGACGATGCGCGCGGCGTTCCTCATCGGAATTTTGGCCGCGCTCGGCGCGCTCACACAGGGCGGAAGCATCTCGGACACCGTGGGCGCGGGCCTCATCGACGGCGTAGCCATCACCTCGCTGGCGGCGACCGCGGGTCTGCTGACCGCGACGGCGTTCATGGCCTTCGGCGTCTACACCGGCTACCCCGTCCCGGCGGCGTTCGCCACGACAGGGGCGATGGTCGGCGTGGGCCTGTCGCTGGACGGGACGCCCGCGTTCGACACCTACCGGCGAATCGCCACGTTCTGGGCGCTCGTCCCGCCGGTCTCGGGCGGACTGGCGTATCTGACCGCCACGGTCCTCCGGCGCGACGACATCCCCGAAACGGTCAGCGTCCCGCTGTTAGCCGGGGTGGTCGGCGGCATCGTCGCCAACGTCGAGTTGAGCGTCATCCCGTCGCCGCCCGGCGAGGAGCAAGGCTCCGTCGCGGGGTTCCTCGCGCAACTCGTCGGCAATCCGGCGGTCGCTGGCGTGGACCTCGCAGTCGCGCTCGCTACCCTCGCCGTCGCGGTCGCAAGTTTCCTGTTCATCCGTCGCCGGACGCAGACCTCCGTGGACAAGGGCGTCAAGACGTTTCTGGTCCTCCTCGGGAGCGTCGTCGCGTTCTCCAGCGGCGGCAGTCAGGTCGGCTTAGCGACCGGCCCGCTCGAAAACCTCTACCGGACGGAACTCGGCCTGCCGGGTATCCTCCTGCTGGCTATCGGCGCGACCGGCATCCTCGCCGGTGCGTGGATGGGCGCGCCGCGACTCCTGCAAGCGACCTCGCGGGAGTACGCCCAACTCGGCATCCGGCGCTCCATCGCTGCGCTCGTGCCGGGATTCATCATCGCACAGGCCGCCATCGCGCTCGGCATCCCCATCTCGTTCAACAACATCATCATCTCGGGCGTCATCGGCGGCGGTCTCGCCGGAGGGTCGGCGGGCGTCTCGCGCCGGAAAATAGGCGTGACCCTCGCGTTCTGGGTCATCACGCTGGTCTCGTCGGTCGGGGTGGGCTACGGCGTCTACTGGGCGTTCGCGCAGGTGTTGGGCGGGGCGGTGTAGCCCGACGGGCGGTCGGTCGGGACCGTTCAGCGCGTCGCAACCGAGAGTCTGGCGAGGAGACGCGTCGAACCGAGTCCGGCGGTGAGGAAGACGCGAATCCAGCGTTCGCCGGGAGCGAAGACGGCGCTCTCGTACAGTCCGGTCAGGTTGTGTCCCGTGTCGAACAGGAGAGCGACGCCGACTCGAAAACGTTGACGAAGCGAAATTTTTTGCCACGGTTCCTCGAATCTCCGCGCATGGAAAAAACCGCCATCGCCGACACAGAGCCTATCCAGTTCGGCGACGACGCCGCGGTCCGGGACCTCACGGACCGCCTCGGGGCGACTAACCTCGCGGTCAACCACTACCGAATCCCGCCCGGAGAGGAGTTCCCGAGTGGTCTCCACGCCCACGGCGACCAAGCCGAAATATTCGTCATCCTCGACGGCGCGGCGACCTTCGAGCGCCTCGGCCCGGAGCGCGAGAGGGCAGACGAAATCGCGGTCGAGGCGGGCGAGGTCGTCCGCTTTGCGCCCGGCGAGTTCCAGTCGGGGCGCAACGCGGGCGACGGTCACCTCGTGGCGCTCGCGCTCGGGGCACCGCCGGACAGCGAGGACGTGCGAATCCCGCTCGACTGCCCTGACTGTGGCCACGGCTACCTTTCGCCGGAAGCCAGCGACGCGAGCGACGCGGGCGTGACCCTCGACTGCCCGGCCTGCGGCGCGGCGAACGTCCCACAAGGGTGTCCTGACTGCGGCGCGGAGATGCGGGTCGCGCTCGGCGCGGAGACCGAGACGGTCGTCCGCTGTCCGGACTGTGGCGGCGCGTCCGAGAGTCCGTTCCGGGCGTGAAATGGCACTCGACGCTCGGAACGGCGTAATCACCTTCACCGGCTATCGGACGACCGTCACCGTCACGGGCGCTTCCGCGACGACCGTCGTCGCCACGGTGCCCAGCAATCGCCGGGCGAGTTCGTGGCGCTCGCCGCCGTGGCCGCCCATGACGACGTGGTCCACGTCGTTGGTCTCGGCGTACTCGATGATGGTCTCGGCGGGGTCGCCGGTCTCGACCGCCGTCTCGACGCTCCGGTCGGCCGCGGCGGCGCGCTCCTCGGCGCGATTCACGAGTTCGTCGGCGCGGTCGCGCGCGCTCTCGCGGCGCTGTTCGTCGGGTTCGAGGACGCCGCTCTCGCTCATCGAGGAGTCCAGCGGCGTCACGACGTTCAGGACCGTGACTCGGCACTCGAAAGTGTCGAGCGCGTGGACCAACGCGTCGTCGGCGAGCGGCGACCCGTCCAGCGGGACGAGAACGTGTTCGGGAGCCATGTCGGCGGGTTGGACCCCTATCGGTAAGTATCTCTTCGCCCATCGGACGCTTCGGCCGACGCCGAGACGCAAGCGCTTACCGCGAAGGGGCAGGGATTTGTCCCTCGACTCCGAACGCCCGGACATGGAAACCACCGACGCGTTCGTCGGCCTGACGTGTGTCGATTGCGATGAGACGTTCGACGCCGAGGAGACGACCCACCGCTGTCCCGACTGCGGCGGGATTCTGGACCCCGAGTACGACTACGAGGAAATCGACCTTACGCGCGAGGACATCGAGTCGCGCCCGTTCGACTCGATGTGGCGCTACGAGGAACTCCTGCCGTTCACGCGGGAGACCGCCGTCTCGATGGACGAGGGCGCGACCCAACTCGTGGAGTGTCCGAGCCTCGCCGACGAGATGGGCGTCGGTCGCGTCCTGTTCAAAGACGAGGGGCGGAACCCGACCGGGACGTTCAAGGACCGCGGGCAAACGGCCGCGATAACTGCGGCCGTTCAACACGGCGCAACCGACGTGGCGCTCAACTCGGCGGGCAACGCCGGACAGTCGGCGTCGGCGTACGCCGCCCGCGCGGACCTCCAGTCGCACGTCTTCCTGCCCTCGCGGTCCGGATTCACCAACAAGGCGATGGTCAACGTCCACGGCGGGGATATGACTGTCGTGGAGGGGCGCATCGGCGACGCGAGCGAGGCCTACGCCGACGCGATGGCGGAGAACGACGACTGGTACTCGGTCAAGACGTTCGTGACGCCCTACCGCCACGAGGGCAAGAAGACGATGCTCTACGAAGTGGTCGAGCAAAACGACTGGGAGGTTCCGGACCACATCGTCTACCCGACCGGCGGCGGCGTCGGTCTCGTGGGGATGCACAAAGCCGCCAAGGAACTGCGGGAGTTGGGCCTGACCGACGAGATTCCGTCGATGTACGCGGCCCAGTCGTCAGGGTGTGCGCCCGTCGTCGAGGCCTTCGAGGAGGGCAAAGACGTACACGAGGTCTGGGAAGTCCCCGACACCATCTGTGGCGGTATCGAAATTCCCGACCCCGGCGCGAGTCCCCTGATTCTTTCGGCCCTGCGCGAGAGCGACGGCGGCGCAGTCGCCACCAGCGACGAGGACATCCTCGACAGCGCCATCGCCGTCGCCCAACAGGAAGGCTTGGAGATGGGCGCGACCTGCGCGGCGGCCGCCAGCGGGGCGTGGGAACTCGCGCGCCGCGGCGAGTTCGACGACGACGACACCGTCGTGCTGCTCAACACCGGCGCGGGCAACAAGGACGACGACGTGCTCCGCAGTCACCTGATGAGCAAGGGAATCTAGTTACTGCTCGACACTAACAGGGTGTTCGGCGATTATCCACGCGTCGGGCGACTCCTTCGACCGCAGTTCGAGACCCCTATCGTGGAAGTGAGCGGTGATTCGGTCGCTCGTCTCGGACTCGGACATCGTGTCGGGCGCTACGTCGGACCCGGCCATTACTATTCGGCGTCTACGAGCGAGTACAGTCTGTCTACGAGCGAACACGCTGCGATTACTCGGGGAAACGTGCGTCGAGAGTCAGTAGAAGTACACTTCGAACTCGTCGCCGCAACTGCTACAGTCCACCGTCGTCCCCGTGAGTCGGTCGGCGTCCAGAAACTTCGCGTCGGAGTCGCGGCCGTCAGCGGCCAACTCGACGGCCCTGTCGTCGCAGTTCGGACATCCGACCCTCGTCGCTGCTTTCGACATGTCCCCACCGACGGACGCGGGTCCGTTAGTTATAAACGGTCTGAACGACTCGCGGACCGACCGTTGGCCGCGCGCTAACGCGGCGTAGCCTCGGGGTACGTTCGCCGCCGGGACCGATTTTCGATGCCTATCCGCGAGTACGCCGGTCGTACTCGCGGGTCGAACCCTGTGGGAGGGGTCGAATGGTCCCGAGTCGCCCTGAGACAAATATAAGTTTTAGACGAATCTAATCAGGGTACCGTGATGCTGAGCGACGTGATGGAAGATTATCTCAAAGCGATATACGCCCTCCAGCAGGACGAGGAGGGTCCCGTCGCCACCTCCGCCATCGCCGAGTATCTGGACGTGACGCCCCCGACCGTGACCAGCATGGTCGAGAAACTCGAAGAGCGAGGGCTAGTCGAGCGCGAGAAGTACAAGGGGGTCGAACTCTCCGCGGAGGGCGAGACCGTGGCGCTGGAAGTCCTGCGCCACCACCGCCTGCTCGAATCCTACCTGACCGAACACCTCGACTACTCGTGGAGCGAGGTCCACGAGGAGGCCGACCGACTCGAACACCACATCAGCGAGGAGTTCGAACAGCGCGTCGCCGACGTGCTTGGCGACCCCGAGGTAGACCCCCACGGCGACCCGATTCCGAGCGCCGACCTCACGCCGCCCGAGGAAGACGACACCACGTCGCTATCGGACCACGGACCCGGCGACAGCCTCGTCGTCGCGCGCGTGAGCGACCGCGACGAGGAGGAGCTGCGCTACCTCGCCGACGCGGGCATCGCGCCCGAGACGGAACTGCGCGTCGTGGACGTGGCTCCCTTCGGGATGGTGACGGTTCGGTTCGACGGCGACGGGGACCGCGAGCAGAGCCTTCCCGAGAACGTCGCTCGCTCCATCCGGGTCCGACCCGCGGACGGTAACGACGGAGCGAACGGCGACGACGGCGGGGAGATAGGTATCTGACGCACCTGTCAGAGGGGCGGCATTTCAGCTATCGGAGAGACAGCTTTTTCTCGCCCGCGGCGTCACTCTCGGTAGATGCTGAACGCCGTCGTCTCGGGACTCGCGGGCGTCGCGCTCGGTCTTTCGCTGGCGGCCCCGCCGGGACCGATGAACGCCATCATCGCCGAAGAGAGCGTCCTCCGCGGGTGGGGGTCGGGATTCCGCGCGGGTCTCGGCGCGCTGTCGGCCGACGCCTGTTTTTTCGTCCTCGCGCTGTTGGGCGTCGTCGCCGTGGTTCGAGACGTGCCCGTCGTCCAGCAGGCGCTGTTCGGCTTTGGGGGCCTGTTAATGCTGTACTTCGCGTACGGCACGGCGAACGACGCCGACGCCGCGTTCGGCGGCGACGCCGCGCCCGACGGGGCCGGACCCGCGGCGAGGGCGGAGAGCAAGGGATTCCGGAAGGCGTTCGTGCTGGCGCTGACCAACCCCTATCAGATTCTCTGGTGGCTCACGGCGGGCGTCGGCCTGCTCGACCCCGGCACGTTTTCGCCGGACGCGCTCGGCGGCCTGACGGTCTCGACGGGGAGTCCGATAATCGTGGTCGGGTTCTTCGGCGGCATCGCGCTGTGGGTTATCGGCTTCCCGGCCGCGCTGGTGACGGTCGGGCGGCGCGTGGACTCGTTCGCCCCGGTCGTCGCCTACCTGAGCGCGCTGGTGCTGGCGCTGGCCGGAGCCTCGTTCCTCTGGAAGGCGACCGGGATTCCGGCATAGACCGGGCGACGTGATACCGGCCGCGCAGAACTGCGAGCGCGGCGTCTCGTTATGGCCGTCGTTGTGTCCGGCGGTCCGACTGCTCGTTGTGGTCCATCTGTGGCACCTCGCCTTCCAGCCACTCGCGGAACCACTTGACGCGTTTCAGGCGCTTGTGGGCGATTCCTTCAGCGGTGTCGGTCTGGACGCGACTGGCGGCGTCCTTGCCCCGCTCCATCACCCTATCGACCATCTCGGCGGCGTCCATGTGGGTCCGGGCCTCGTAGCCCATCCGAAGCAGCATTAGCGCGGTACCGTTCGCGCCCACCTTGTCGAGTAGGTCGGCCTCGATGAGACACTGGGTCTCTTTGGGTAGGTCGGTCAGATCGCCCTGATAGGAGTGGTTCTCGACGGCCTTGCAGACCTCCTCGATGAACGATTCGGGGAAGTCGCCGTGGGTTTCGAGGTACTTCCGGGCGATGCGCGCGCCCTCCTCGGCGTGGACTTCTTGGTCGGCGTCGAGTTTGGCGATGTCGTGGAACAGCGCCGCGACACGGGCCACGTCCACGTTTGCGCCCTCCTGCTCAGCGATGGTGCCCGCCAAATCGACCACGTTGAGGATGTGGTTGAACCGGTACTCCGCGGAGTGCCACGGGTACCACCGCATTCGGCCGCCGCCGTCCTCGTTTTCGACGCTCGCCGCGAGGTACTCGTAGACGAAGTCCTCCATTGCCTCGAACTCGGTCTCGGTGACGGGCGACTCCTTAATTTCGACTCCCACAGAACCACCTCGATTTGCAGATGTCCGTACTCATTCTTACTCGTATAAACGAATGATTGACTCTTTAGACTTACGACGACGACACCGCCAACTGCGCGGCCGTTTCCGCGCGTTCGTCCGAAACGCCGGTCGCCCGAATCGAAGGTGGAACCGCCGGACTCGGACAGGTGCCTGACACCTCGACCGGACACGGGGACTTACCCTTGGCGTCGGTGCGTCTGCGAGGGCGTCGCAGACGCACGTCTTGCTTCTCGCGGACTACTCCGCCAGCACGAACTCGATTCGTTCGGTCTTCTCGCCCTTCGACTCCCGGTTCGTTATCTCGACTCGACCGACCTCGCCGAGGTGATCGACGTGCGTGCCGCCGCAGGGGCAGTAGTCGAACCCCTCGATTTCGACCACCCTGAGCGGATCGACGTGGTCCGGAATCAGGTTCAGGAGCGCGCGACCCTCCTCGGTCCGCTCCTCGGCCTCCTCGCGCGGGCGCTCGGCCTTGGTGACCGCGAGGTCGCGCTCGATGGTCTCGTTCGACAGGCGCTCGATGCGTTCTACGTCTTCCTCCGAGAAGTCTACCGGTTCGAAGTCGATGCGCGAGCGGTCGGCGTGAATCTGATTGCCCGCCGTCTCGGCACCGTACTCGTCTAAGACGACGCGCGAGACGACGTGCTGGGCGGTGTGCATCCGGCGGTGGGTCTCGCGTCGTTCGGCATCGATTCGTCCCTCGACCGTCTCGCCCGGTTCCGGCAGGTCGCCTGCAACGTCTTCGACGTAGTGGCGCACGTCGCCGTGGTTCTTCCGGACCTTCGTCACGGACGCGGACCCGCCGTCCCACGACAGTTCGCCTCGGTCGGCCGGTTGGCCGCCGCCCTCGGGGTAGAAGTAGGTCCCGTCGAGGACGAGGTGGTCGTCTCCCGCCACGCTGACGGTCGCCTCGAACTCGGTCACGTCGTCGGCGTCGGGAAGGTAGCGTTGCTCGGTCACACCCGGTCAAAAGCGGTCCAACGGCTTAACCGATTGGCTGGCGGAAGCGCGCTACGCCGCCGTCGTCGTCAGTTGAGCCAGCCAGCGACTCGCCGCCGGAGTCGCACGAACATCGGCGTCCGCTGTGGGTCGTCGCCGCGGTCGGTTCGGCGGTTCGCGGCGTCGGCCCGCGACTCGCGCGCGACTGAAGAGGGGTGGCCCTGCTCGCGCGACCGGAACAGGTCGCGGGTGGCGAGCGCGAACAGCGCCCCGCCGAGCAGAGTCCAGTTGACGACTCGCGGCCGCGGAGCGCGACGAACGACGACGTAGCCGACGCCGACGAAAAGCACTGAGGCCGGTATTAGCCACGTCAGTTGCATCGCTCTCCGGGAGAGAGGTGGTTTAGCCGTCGTTGCGTGCGCGTGGGGACCATCGGTTGAGTCGTCAGTTCGTAGTATGTTTGTTATACATCGCCTGATAAGCTTTTATATTTTTGTTACTTAAGAAGTGGAAATATATGGCCGAGGTAAAGAGTCTTTGTAGCGGAGTAGGCACCGTCAACTGACGGCCAAAACGAGCGTAACGACGCCGACGAGGATACAAACCAGTCCGACTCGACGCTTGTAGGCGGCGAAGTCGTCGTTGGGTTCCGGTGGGAGCGACAGGAGCGCCGACTGGACCCGCAGGACGCTCCGCGGAACGAGGTAGTCTGCGAATCCCCACGCGACCAGCGCGAGTCCGACGGCGAGTTTCACGGGGTCGGACATAGGGTGTTCTTAGTCAACATGAGACAAGAAATAAGTTACTGCAAATACAACGCATCTCCTCTCGTTTCGATGATGGCGTAGAGACTTTCTTCGCAATCCGTTGGTTGCTTCCCGAGTAGAGGTGCATACGCTCTTGGGTCGCCCAGCGCCCACGACTGGACACTCAAATACCCGATAATGACACAAATCTTTGGTTTTCGCTATGTGAAAATTACTTATTGTCGATGTGAGGACGATATCCATGGCTCTGGTAGAGAACTGCTGTGTCTGTGGCGGCGACATCGACACCGGCCCCCTTGGCACTCCGCGCAACTCGTGCGACGACTGCGGCGGACTGTTTCACAGGGACAAGTGCGGCCGAGGAACGCTGTACGGGTTCAAGTGCAACGACGGTCTGTGAGCGGTGACGGGTAGACAACCCTGTTTCGCGTCGAGAGTGTCTGTAAAAGGCGTATAGTCCCGGGCGGATTCGAACCGCCGTCATAGGCTATCTTCCGTAACGACTCGTAACCCGCTACGTCCAAAGGCCCATATGATTGGCCACTACACCACGGGACTTCGTTCGCTCGTAAGAGCGTACCAAGTGGTAGTCTTTCCTCGTACAATAGTGTTACTTTTCGGCTGGCGGTGACGGTACGGTAACGTTTCCCGCTTCCACGTTTCGATGACAGCTTCGGCAGAGCGCAACGACGTTCTCTAATCGATGTGCTTGCTGTGGGCGCTCGAAACTGCGAACCGGCTTGATGTGGTGAACGTCGGGGTTTCGACCGATTTCTTCCGCCGTCGCTCCGCAGTTCTGGCACGAATGTGCGTCTCTATCTAACGCTTTGCGTCGAACCTGCCACCACTGCTCTCCATAACCGAGATCCCCGCCTTCCCACTGATGGTGATTCTCGCCGACGACGTTCTCCGAGAGCCACGAACCGTAGCAGTCTACATCGCAGAATACGCCTCGTTTTCGATTCTCGACGCGAGAAGGGCGTGCTTCGATGGCATCACCGCAATACTTGCATGCTGTCGAAACTCGGTCTCTCGTCGCTGGATTCTCGGGGAGCAACCCGACCGAACTTTCGACGCAGTCCGAGCAGTACGTTCCCTCTTTGTCGGACGGATAGTACTGAAACTCAGAGCCACAACAGACGCACGTTTCCGTCTCTGTCGCGTCTTTCCAGTTCCCGTTGTTCTCACCGGCGTTCGGGTCACAGTCGTCGCAGTACTCCAACCGAGCCTTCGGGTCGTAGAAATCGGTTCCACAGCCGTTACAAGTACGATTCGGCAGTTTCTCACCGTGTGCGTGACTGTGGTGGATTCGTGTTCCCTGTTCGGAGTCGAACGAGTCCCCACAGGTCGGACAGTCCATGCGTGGGATTTGTGACTATCTAGACTTCAACGTTCGGACTGGAACGTAGAACGCAACGCGAAAGCCCCCGAGAACGACCCACGCACTCAGTCCGCTTCGCCTTCGCTGACCAACTCCGCGCACATGTCGGCGTCGGCGTCGAAGCAGTCCGGACACTGCGGTTCGCGGTCGATGATGGTGTCGAGTCGCTCCGCGACGGTCTCGTCGATGACGCTTTCGAGCGCCTTGGCCTCGCTCGGGAACTCCTCGACTTCGAGAACGTTGTGAAGGAAGCGCTCGATGATGCAGTAGGTCTGAAGCGCCTCGCGGGCCTGCTCGATGCCCTCGTCGGTCAGCGAGACGCCCTTGTACTTCTCGTGGTCGGCGAGGCCCCGTTCCTGAAGCTTCCCGATCATCTCGTTGACGCTCGCGGGACTCACGTCGAGACGGTCAGCGAGCGACCCGGTTGACGCCGGGCCGTTCTCCATCCGCTGTACGAGATATATCGCTTTCAAATACTGATCTGCGGTGTTCATTCTCGGGCCTCCATAATTTCGGTTACTTCCTCGACACCTTCGGCCTCTTCCTCACGAATCGTCTTCAAAGTGGCGAGCAGTTCCTCGCGGTCGAGCGCGTAGTCGGTGTCGCTGGCCTCGATGGCTTCGATGAGGTCGTCGTAGAACTTGTACGCGGTCTCCTCGCCGTGGAGTTGGTCGTAGAGAACGCCGTCGAAGCTCTCGGGACCCGTCTGGGCGTAGCGTCCTTCGACGAGCGTCTGAATCTCTTCGAGGGGCACCGCGCGGGCGTCCAACTGGTCGATGAGGTCTTCCAGTCGGCGTCGGTGGTCCGCGGACTCCTCGCGGGCCGCTTCGAGCAGTTCCTCGACGGCGTCGTCGCGCTCGTCCGGCGAGAGCGTCTCGTAGTGACGCGCCGCGCGGACCTCGACGACTTCCTCCAGTACGACCCCGATTTGGAGCAGGCGGGCGAGTTGGTTGTCCGTCGAGACGCGGTCGTTGACCGTCATCCCGACCACCCGTGGCTGTACTTCGGTACGACTGTCATTGATACACTGTCGGGAGTTGGGAGACTTAACACGTTTGGTCGGGTTCGACCGCGCGCACCGCTGGCGACGCGAGCGCGAAGGAAGCAGAGAGAAAGAAACGGTAGAATCGGGAGAGCGACTACTCGTGGAGTCGTTCCCGCACGCGGGTTTCGAGGTCTTCGCGTAGTTCCTCGACTTCGACCTCTTCGAGCACCGGGACGAAGAAGCCTTCGACCAGCATGTTGCGGGCCGACTCGTCGTCGAGTCCGCGGGAGGTCATGTAGAACATGTCCTCCTCGTCTATCTGGCCGACGGTCGCCGAGTGACTGGCCTCGGTGTCGTGGTTGTTGATGATGAGCTTCGGGGAGGCGTCGGCCTCGCTCTCGTCGCTCAGCATCAGGGTGTTCTCGCGCTGGTAGGAGTTGGTGTCCCACGCGTCTCGGCCGACGTCCTGCACGCCCTCGTAGACCGAGCGCGCGTCGTCGTCGAGGACACCGCGAGTCACGAGGTCAGCGGTCGTGTGAGCCGTGTTGTGCCAGACGCGGGCCGCGATGTCGAAGTGCTGGTCGTCGTGACCGAAGAACGCGCCGACCGTCTTGGTTTCGGAGCCTTCGCCGTTCAGTTCGGTCTCGACCGAGGACTTCGTCAGACGCGACCCGACGTTGCCCTCGACCCAGTTGACCGTAGCGTAGTCGTCGGCGTCGCCGCGCTTGAGCGTGTAGTTGTACGTCTCCTCGTCTAAGTCCTGTAGCGAGCCGTACTGGACGTGGCTGTTCTCGCCCGCGGCGACTTCCACGAGGCCGCTGTAGTAGCGGTCGCCTTCGACGGATTCGCCGGTGTCCTGCCGTTCGAGGATGGTAACGGACGAAGACTGCTCGGTGACGACCAGCGTGTAATTGAACAGCGACTGGGAGTGCTGGGTCGTCCGGATAGTAACGTCCTCGGCATCGACGTTCTTCGGGACGTAGACCAGCGTGCCCGTGCTGAACAGGGCGGTCGAGAGTGCGGTCAGGTAGTTCTCCTGCGGGTCGATGACCGACCCGAAGTGCTCCTTCAGGAGGTCCTCGCGCTCTTCGACGGCTTCCGAGAGCGGGAGGACTTCGGCCTCCTCGGGACCGAGTTGGTCTTTCTCCTCGGCGGCGTTCAGCGGGTCTACGAAGCTCTCGTAGTCCAGCCCGTCGAGGTTGGTCCAGTCGCGGCCCGGCGTTCGAATCACGTCGGGCATCTCCAACTCGTCGAGCGCCGCGAGGGCGTCGAGGCGAGTGTCGAGGAGCCAGTCGGGTTCC
This sequence comes from Halorussus pelagicus, assembly GCF_004087835.1. Lineage (NCBI taxonomy): Archaea > Methanobacteriati > Methanobacteriota > Halobacteria > Halobacteriales > Haladaptataceae > Halorussus > Halorussus pelagicus. The sequence continues at coordinate 2,123,346 of NZ_CP035119.1, read as the reverse complement.
CCGAGTTCGTCGGAGATCTCCCGAACCGTCTCCTCGGAGATGGTCTCGTGGACTTGTGTCGCGGTCATCCGAGGCTCCCCTCCATTTCGAGTTCGATGAGTCGATTGAGTTCGACGGCGTACTCGATGGGTAGCTCCTCGGTAATCGGCTCGATAAACCCGGAGACGATCATCTGCTTGGCGTCGTCGTCGTCCAAGCCACGGCTTTGGAGGTAGAACACGTCCTCGTCGCCGATTTTCCCGACCGTCGCCTCGTGGGCCACGTCCACTTTCGACTCGTCGATCTCCATGTACGGCATCGTGTCCGACGTTGACTCGTTGTCGAACATCAGCGCGTCACACTCCACCGATGTGGAGGAGTGTTCCGCGCCCTCCGAGATGTGGACGAGACCGCGGTAGTTGGTGCGGCCACCGTCCTTGCTGATGGATTTGGACTCGATGGTGGACTTGGTGTGGGGCGCGTTGTGGTAGACTTTCGCGCCGGTGTCGATGTTCTGGCCCTCGCCAGCGAACGCGATGGTGATGTTGTTCGCCGACGCGTTGCGGCCCTTCAGGATGGTGCAGGGGTAGAGCATCGTCGCTTTCGACCCCATGCTTCCGGACACCCACTCCATGCGGCCACCTTTCTCGACGATGGCGCGCTTGGTGTTGAGGTTGAAGGTGTTTTTCGACCAGTTCTGGACGGTCGAATACTGAACGTGGGCGTCCTCGCCGACGAAGACCTCGACGCCGCCGGAGTGAAGATTGTGGCTTCCGTATTTGGGTGCCGAACAGCCCTCGATGTAGTGGACTTCCGAACCCTCTTCGGCGATGATGAGGGTGTGCTCGAACTGGCCCATCCCTTCCGAGTTCATCCGGAAGTAGGCCTGCACGGGCATTTCGACGGTCACGTCTTCGGGGACGTAAACGAAGCTCCCGCCCGACCAGACGGCGCCGTGAAGCGCGGCGAACTTGTTGTCGCTCGGGGGAACGCAGGAGGTCATGAAGTGTTCTTTGACGAGGTCTTCGTGCTCTCGCACGGCCTCGTCCATGTTGCAGAACACGACGCCCTTCTCTTCCCACTGTTCCTGCATGTTCTGGTAGACGACTTCGGACTCGTACTGGGCGCCGACGCCCGACAGCGCCTTGCGCTCGGCTTCCGGGATGCCCAGTTTCTCGAAGGTGTCCTGAATGTCTTCCGGCAGGTCGTCCCAGCTATCCGCGCCCTCGCGTTTGTCCACGTCCGGCCGGATGTACGGCACGATTTCCTCTACGTCCAACTCGGTCAGGTCCGGCTGGCCGGGCCAGTCGGTCGGCATCGGCATCTCGTTCCAATGCTCGAGTGCCCGGAGCCGTCGCTCCAGCATCCAGTCCGGTTCGCCCTTGTCCTCGCTGATGAGGCGTACGACCTCTTCGGTCAGCCCCTTGTCGGATTTGACCGCCGCGCTCTCGTCCTTCTTGAACGCGAAACGTTCCTCCGTGTTTGTCTCTTTTAGTTGATCTTGTTCCGAACTCATGCTATCACCTTACGCAGCCTCGTAGACTTCGTCTCTGACCCAGTCGTACCCCTTGTCTTCCAGCTTCTCGGCCAGTTCCGCGCCACCGCTCATGGCGATTTCGCCGTCGAGCATGACGTGAACGTGGTCGGGTTCGACGTAGTCGAGAATCCGCTGGTAGTGAGTAATCTGGAGAACGCCGGTGCCCTGCTCGTCGCGCAGGGCGTTGATACCGTTCGACACGTCCTGTAGGCGGTCGATGTCGAGACCGGAGTCGATCTCGTCCAGCACCGCGATGGACGGTTCGAGGATGGCCGCCTGAAGGACCTCGTTTTGCTTCTTCTCGCCGCCGGAGAAGCCAGCGTTGAGGTACCGATGGGCGAACTCCTCGTCCATGTCGAGCAGGTCCATCTTCTCGGAGAGAATCTGCTGGAACTCCGCAACGTCAACCTCGCCCTCGTCGGCGGGACCCTCCATGGGACTGGTGTCGTAGCCCGCGTCTTCGTCTTCGTCGTCGGCCTCAGCTTCCTCGTCTTCGTCCTCGAAGAGTTCCGCTTGCTCGTCGAGTTTGGCGTTGAGCGCCTGTCGGAGGAAGTTGACCATCGTGACGCCCTCGATTTCGGCCGGATACTGGAAACCGAGGAAGATGCCGAGCGCCGCGCGCTCGTTCGGTTCGAGGTCGAGAAGGTCCCAAGACCGCTTGTCTTCCGGTACGTCCTCGTCGTCGAGGGTGAGAATGACCTCTCCCTCGGTTACCTCGTAGGCCGGGTGGCCAGCGATTACTTTCGCCGTGGTGGACTTCCCGCTTCCGTTCGGTCCCATCAGGGCGTGAATTTCTCCCGAGTCAACTTGGAGGTCGACGCCGTTGAGAATCTTCTCGTCGGCTTCGACGACCTCTGCGTGTAGATTTTTGAGTTCGAGCGTTGCCATTGTTAGGTTCACCTAAGTCGTATGGAGAATGGGTTGTGCCACCCATAATACTTTCGCATTCCCACGTAAATGGTTTCGCGCCACGGAAAATATCTTTTCGGAATGAGAAAAGCTATCACGAGGGATGACCGGTCAGTGCGACACCCGAACTCAGACGAAACTGCCGAGTCCGGTCTGTTCCTGCCCGGATTTCACCTCGTCCCACGAGATGTCAAGCGCTTCGAGAATGCGTTCGATGGGACCCTGCAACGTCTTGTCGAGCATCTTGGGCCAATCGACCTCGAACTCCTCGGGCACCTCGTCGGAGAACTCGAAGCAGATCACGTCGGGGTCCTTCTTGAACTCCCGGTAGAGACGGTCTTCCTTCGAGTTGCCGCTCGGGTCGAACCCCCTTTCGTTCTCCATCCGCTGCCAGAAGTCCGGGTGAACGCCCTCAAGGTAGAGTCGCTTGGGCTTGCTTCCCCGCTGGAAGTTCGTCCCGAGCATGAGGTTGGCGTACTTCGCGCCGCGGACCTGCGCGGTGTCGGTGTCGTAGGCGTCGAGACGCTTGCCGATGCCGCCGGGGATGCCCACGTCGTCCAGATTCACGTTACCCGCTTGGTAGTCCTCGATAACGTCGTGGACGTACTCTTTCACGTCTTCTAAGTCCTCGCCGTGGACGATCATGTCGATGACTCGCTTCTGGACCTCCTTGGTGATGGGCGCGATGTCCGACCGCTTGTACTCGAAGCCCGTGATGTCGATATCGTCTACGTGCTTGCCCTCCTTCCAGACGATGTGTCCGGCGTAGCGCTTCTTCTTGCCCGCTTGGAAGAACCGGCGATAGAGCTTCTCGAACTCGATCTGGAAGCGGTGGTGGTCGGCGTTCAACTCCTCACGCGCGAAGTCGTCGTACGCCTCGTTGATGTGTTCCTCTATCTCGAAGGACTGCTCGATAGCTTCCTCCTTGTCGATGTCACCCCCGAGTTCGAGCATGACCGAGTCCGTATTGTGGAGGACTACCCCACCGACTGCATCGACAAAGTTCTCGTTGTCTGCGACGCTCAAGTCGTAGACGTATCCGTCGTGTTCGACTTCGGTACGTACGGGTTCTCGACCGGAGCGATAGTAATCGCAAGTGCGAATCGTATACGAGTCCTTCGAATCGCGGTACTTGAGCGAGTGATTCTGTCCGCGCTGAGTAAGCAACGTCGATAGCCCTGCGGCCAGTTCGCGGCTTACCGTCTCGAAGTCGAAATTCTGTTCCGCGTACTCCTCGGAGTACCTTGGGAACTCCCGCGAACCGTCGCCCTCCACAAGCATCTGGAGGAACACGTCCTGTTTCTCCTCGGGGAGATGGAACACGAAGGAGGGAACTCGCTTTCCACGTGAGGTCTGTCCGGCGAACTCCCTGAAGAACACCGCCGCCAGTTCGTTCATCATCTGGAGTTTCTGCGTCCCATCGTCGTACGTCACCGAACTGTCTCCACTAGCGGTGTCGTACTCGATGGTTCGTTCGCCATTCGTGTCGCTAGCGATGATATTGGCAGTCGTACCGTCGAACAGTCGGTGATAGTCCTCTCGAAGTTGGCGAAGCCATTCTCGCCTCGACTCCGCGATGCTGGCACCGAACTTGCCGGAGGCAGTTTCGACTGTCGAAGCACTGCCTTCCGGAACGTACGCACCTAGTAAGCGGAGTAGCGCCTCACCGCCCTCACCATCGAGGTCGATGTATCGCTTGACGGTAATTGTCTTGTCGAGACCGTGATGATGCTCGTGTCCGAACCAAACGCACTCGTCGTTCGCATGCACTCGCTTCGTCTTGGTCGTCGTGCCGCCGGTTCCGCGGCCGTCTTCATACTCTCGCTCGTACCCTTTCAGGACCTCGTACACGTCGATTTCCTCGACAGCCTCGACTTCCGGTACGCCGGGAACGCGTAGCGGCGCCTCAACGTCTTCCGGCGTCGCTTCGACCAGTTCGTCGCCATCTTCAACGACGTAGGAGTGGTCACGAGTCGTCACTGACTCGCCGAACTTATGCTGGAGTTTGACGACCTGCTTGTCGGTTTCGTGTCTAATCACGCCCTCGATGGATTTCCACTCGGCTTTCCCGTTCTCATTTACTGAGAGCGCGTCCCACTCCTCCAGTGCGGCATGGTCCTTTGGCGATTCGACACTGGCGACCGGACCCCCGTCGGCGGTAACGAGAATTCCGTCGTCCGGTTTCGGTGTCGCTCTCTCGAACAGTTCTTCGATAGGCCGGATACGGATGTTTCCGTTCGGATCACGGACGACAATGGGTCTATCGCCGGTTACGCTGTCGCCATACGCAACGTTATGGCCCATCTCTTTGGCCTGCTCCTGCGTGTAGTCGATGACATCTCGACCCGTCGCGGTAATCGCGGCGGCCGCTTTCTTGTCGTAGAGGCGGAATCGATCCCAACCAGAGACGCCGTAGAGAGAATTCATAATTACCTTGACAGCTTGTTGCTGCCGGTTAAAACGCTCGTACTCGACGGTTTCGGGGTCGTGTTCGTCGCGCAGGGCCTTCTTCTCCTCGCGCTCGTCGAGGGTTTCGTCGATTATCTCCCGGATGATGCCGTCCGGTTCCTTTCGGAAGTGGGTCCCGGTCGGCGCGGTGTACGTCTCGGCCTCGAACTCCTCGCGACTCTCGTAGTCCTCGGGGTCGGCCTGTGTCTCGGGTGAGGCGTTGATAGTCGTCATCGCCATCGGGTAGAGACTCTTCAGGTCCAGCACCGTCACGTTCTCCTTGACGCCGGTAATCGGCTCGAACACCGCGCCGCCCTCGAAGTCCTCGCTCTCCTGTTTGCCCTTCGAAGGGAGCGCAAACCGCCCGTAGGCCTTGTGGAGGACGTACATGTCCACGGCGTCGCCCGGCGTCGTCGCGTCTTCGAGTTTACAGCCGACGAAGGAGGCGACTTCCTCCCAGAAGGAGACGATGTCCTGCTTGCGGTCGAGTTCCACGCAGAGTTCCACGTCCCTGACGTTGTACTCCAGCAGGCGCTCGGGGTCGTTCTCCCAGAGGTCGCCGATGTCGCCCGCGTACCGCTCTTTGCCGACGCCCAACTCGACTTCGCCCACGGCGTCGAGGCGGTAGGATTCGAGTTCCGTGCGCTGGGTGCGCTTGTAGGCGTACAGCAGGTCGAAGACGACCCGACCTTTGACCGTTGGGCCGCCCCAGTCCGAGCGCCAGACCTCGTTCACGCGCGAGAGGCGGTCGGAGTCGAGGTCGTACTCGTGGGGACCGTTCAGTTCGTCCAGTCGGTCGATGAGGTAGGGAACGTCGAAATCGTCGGCGTTCCAGCCGCTGATGATGTCTCCGTCCGTCTCGTCCAGATAGTCGAGATACGCCGCCAGCATCGCGCGCTCGTCGTCGAACGAGCGCACGTCGAGGTCAATCTCCTCGATGGGTTCGTAGTCGGGGAGCGCCGCGGGGGCCTCAGCGTCGCCGTCGGGCGCGTCGGCCAGCCACGCGATGTACTCCTCGTCGTAGGAGTCGAAGGTCGTCAGACAGATAATCGGCTCTTCGCCCTCCTCGGGGAAGCCCGAGCGGTCGTCCACCTCGATGTCGAAGTAGTGGACGCGCGGGTCGGCCTCGACCTCGACGGCTTCGAGCGTGTCCAACTGGTCGTGGAAGTGCAAGTCGCCGTCCTCGTCGCGGCGCTCGGGGAGGCGGATGCCGCTCTGGATGTCCTTGTCGATGAGAAACCGGTTGGGAAAGAGGATGTCGGCCTCGTAGTGGTCGAACTCGTCGCGGACGTTCCCAACGTCGCGGGGCGTCCGGCCGATTATCTTGGTGAGTTTCTCGCCGCGGATGCTCTCGAAGGAGTCGCCGTTCTCGTCGGTCTCGCGGCTATCCACGAGGCTGTCGTACTGCTCTTCGGGCGGCGCATCCAGCGAGTCCGTCGGGGCGTAAAAGTACGGCTCGAACCCGTGGACCAGCACATGTTCGAGGTCGTTGTCCCGCGTCCGTCCGAAGACGTGGACGATGGGCTTTTCGTCGTCTCCCGACCCCTCGATGGTGTAATCGACCTGTATAACGGAGAGTTCGACCGTCCCGTCGGCGTCGGGAAGCCAGTCGTCGGCATCGACGACCGAGTCGGTGCGCGGAGTGTCGCTTCCGGCGACCGCACGGGCCTCTGCCTCCACGTCGCGGTCGTCGCCGCCACCGTCGGAAAAGTCTGCAAGTGTCGTAGACCCCGAATCGCTCATATACCCCGATTTGGCCCTTTCAAGTAAAAACTCTCCCTTTTTGTGGACTCCCATGTATAGAATGTGTTTCACATCATGGTCATACTAGACAGAAGTAGAAACATTCTTTTTGGAGAAAATTGTTGTCATATTATGGTAATAAACAGAGAACACAGACCTATATTAATTCTTAAAGAAAATAAAAAATATGCGTTTGTGATTATCTTTTCATTATTAATATTCCAAATCTTTATCTCTTCAGGGCGGATTTTCGCGCTGTCAAATATCGTTGAACAAATCCGACACACGCTGCAATTCCTATTCTTTGGAACCATATTCGTTCTATCTCTAGAAACAATGTTTCAATATGCTATATTCTTCAAATATATTCTATAGAATAAAATATATAGGGAATAAAGGGGCGGTGATTTTTCATGCGAGATGGGAGATATTGAGAGGGCAGTCAACAATAGGCGAAAATATCTGGGACATTCATGAAAAATTACTTGGGAGAAATCTCATTACTGCGACTCTTAGGAGTTGGCTATTTATCCATGTTAAAGGGAAAGCTATATAATGTGTTAACGCTTACCACGGTATGAGGTGACGCCAATGTCCGACTACGCCAACCCCGGCGACGAACTGGACCGTGCGGAAGCGGCGCTTCCCGAACCCTCGGAGACGGAAGCACCCATCGAAGCCTACGAGACGGAGGACGGCGTCGTATTCTATGACGCGGAAAATCCGTTGGCGTGGTTGAAGGCGGGCCGACCGCTGACACTCAAAGAACAGATCTGACGGTCCCGGACCTCCCGACCTGCGACTACCCACCCGACGAGGGCGAAGCGTTTTTGCTCGCTCCCTTTCGACTGTCGAACAGTGGCTCCCGACGACTCGAAGCCGAACGACCGCGACGACCCGGTAGCGGACTTGCTCCCCGAGGACCCCACGGAGGCCGAGACCGACCTGATTCCCGACGACCCCTCGGAGAATCTCGCTCCGGACCCGCCACAGGTCCCCGACACGTCTCAGAACGACGCCGACCCGGAACTCAAACAGCAGTTCTGGTCGCTGGTTCTTCTCTTCAACGTCGCGCTGTTCGGCATGAGTCTCGGCCTGATGCTCGTCGGCTTCGAGGGACGCTGGCAGGTCGGCGGTGCGCTGGTTGCCGTCGGTGCGTTCGCGTTCCTCCGCGGGTGGCGTCGCTATCGGATCGTCCAGCGCGAGATAGAGAGCGACGACGAGGACAATGGAGAGGCCGACGACAGCGACGCTGACAGCGAGGACGATGGGGTGACCGACGGCGAGACTAACCCCGCGACCGACGACGGGAAAACCGACGCCGAGTCCGCCGACTCGGAACTTCAGAAGGACTAACGGCGCGCCGCGCCTACGACCGTCCATGCGAACTGTCCGGGACGAGTCCGGCGACCTGTTCTTGTTACTCACCGAGTCGAGCGACGCCTGCAAAGTTCGGGACCCCGAGACAGGGGAGGAGACGTATCGCGGCTGCGACGAACTCGAACGTGTCTCCGGGGAGTCGCCGCTGGCGACGGCGGCCCGCGCAGTTCCGGAGTCGGCCCGAGCGGTCCTGACCGCGACGCCCGACGAGCGCGCGCTCGGCCTGTTGATCGACCTCCGCGAGCGCGGTCCTCACTCGGTCCGCCACCTGCTCTCGGCGACCGACCTCTGCGAGAGCGACCTGCTCGGTCTGCTCACGGAGTTTCGCGCGGGCGGTCTGGTCGAGGAAACCGACGTGATGGGCGAACGTGGCTACGCGACGACCGACCGAGCGAACGAGGGGCTGGCGCTGCTGACCGACGAGTAGGGACTGTCGGCGAACTCCGAGACCTGCGTCCCCGACTCCTTCGAGAGCGTGAGGGTCTCCCTGTTCTGCTCGTCTTCGTCAGTCGGCCGCTTCCAGTGCGCGCTCCCGGCGCTCGACCGTCGAGCGGTTCGACACCGAGTCCTTCTCGACCCACACCACGTCGTCGGCCGCCGCGACGAGTTCGTCGTCGTGGCTCACGACGACGATCTGCTCGACGCCGAGTTGCCGCATCGACTCGATGAGTTCGGCGAGTTGCGAGACGTGCCCCGAGTCGAGGAAGACCGTCGGTTCGTCCAGAATCAGCGGCGGCATCGGCGCGGTCCCTTCGATACCCTCCGAGAGCAACCGATAGATGGCACACCGCAGGCTCAGGTTGAACAGCGCGCGCTCGCCGCCCGAGAGCTGTTCGGGGTCCAGCGACTCGCCGTCCTTCTGGTAGACCGTCAACTCGTACTCGCCGTCGAGTTCGATGCGCGCGTACGAGTCGTTCTGGTAGACGAGGTCGAATACCTCGTTCAGCATCTCCTCTAACTGCTCGACGTTGCGCTGGCGGAGTTCCGACCGGAGGTCGCCGTACATCTCCTGCAACTCGGCGGCCTCGTCGCGCAGTTCCGCAAGCGACTCGACGCGCTCGGCGAGGTCGTCGCGTCGGTCACGCAGGCGTTCGAGTTCCTCGATTTCGCCCTCAACGCCGCCGATGGCGCTCTGGAGGTCGTCGCGCTTTTCTCGGAGTTCGTCCAACTTCACCGCGACGTTCTCCAGATACTCCTCAGCCTCCGCTTTGTCCTCGCGGGCGGTCTCGACTTTCCGCTCGTCGTAGCTCTCCCGGAGGTCGTTGCGGCGCTCGCGCTTGTCGGCGAGTCGGTCCCGGCGCAGGTCGTTTTGCTCTTCGAGGTTCGCGCGCTTCTCGCGGTGGCGCTCGACCTCGTTTTCGGCGTCCGCGATGTCCTCGCGGACCGACCGAATCTCGTCTAGTCGCTCCCGCTTGGCGTCGATTTTCTCGCGCTCGGTCTCCAACTCCTCGACGCGGGCCGCCCGGTCGTCTGCCTTCTCCTGGAGTTGTTCGGCGTCCGCGCGCTTGTCCTCGGCGTCGGCCTCGTGTTCGTCGGCCGCCTCGCGTAACTCGGCGGCCTCCTCGCGCTTCTCGGCGACCGACGCTTCCCTGTTCTCGACCAACTGCTCGACGTTCCGGCGGTTTTCCCGCGTGTTCTCGACGGTCTGCTCGGCCTCGCGGAGTCGTTTCGCTTCTTCTACACTTTCCTCCGTCTGCTCGCGCTCTTCCCGAACTCCGGCGAGTTCGGCGTCGAGTTCGTCGGCGCGCTCGCGGTCCTCGGCCAGCGAATCGACGTGGGGCGAGTCCTCGACAGGTTGGCCACACTCGGGACATTTCCCTTCGTCGAGCAGTCCTTCGGCCTCCTCGATGCTGTCGCGCAAACTGGTCAGTTCGGCGGTGAGGTCCTGTTCGCGCTCCCGGAGGTCGGTCAGTTCCTCGCGGCGGGTTTCGAGGTACGACTCGGCCTCGCCGAACTCGACGGGCGCGTCCTCGAACGTCTCCTTCTCGGTCTCGATTTTCTCGCCGAGCGTTTCCAGTTTCTCGCGGTACGAGTCGAGGTCCGCCTCGGCCTCCTCGGCCTCGGCGTCGAGTTCGTCGGCGCGCTCGCGCTTCTCGCTTGCGCGCGACGCCAGTTCCGCGGCCTTCTCGGCGAGGTTTCCGGATTGCGTGTCGAACATCTGGGCTTGGGTCTCCGCGTCGGTGAGTTCCGACTGCAACGCCTCGTCCTCGGCGTCGAGTTCGTCCAGTCGCGCCTCGATGGTCTCCTCGTCGGCCGAATCGAGGTCGGTCTCGGCCAGCAGGTCCGCGGTTTGCGATTCGAGGTCGTCGATTCGCTCGCGGAGTTCGCTGACGCGCTCGCCGTGTTCGGTCCGCTCGCGCTCGGTTTGGCCGATTTCGGACTCCAACTCCCCGATGTCCGCTTCCAACGACTCCAACTCCTCGCGCTTCTCCTCGTAGGTCTCCAGCACTTCGACGGCCTGCTCGCGGGTCTCGCGGGCCGTCTCCTCGTTGTCCTCGAAGCGCTCGATTTCGCTCTCGGTCTCTTTGAGCGCGGATTTGCGGTCGTTCAGGCGTTCGTGGAGGTTCTTGTCCTCCTTCTGTTCGATTTGATTCTCTAACTCCGAGAGACTGCCGCGCTTGTCGTCCAGCACTGACGTGACTCCGCGACGGGCCTTGCTGGCGCGCTCGCGGTACTCCTCCAACTTTCCGAGTTGGAGCAGGTCGTCTATCATGTCTTGGCGCTGGCCCGGCGAGGCGTTGATGAGTTTGTTGACCTCGCCCTGCCGGACGTACGCGCAGTTGACGAACGCCTCCGAATCCATCCGGAAGAGGTTCGTCACTTCCCGGCGCACGTCGCGGGCACCCTCAACGGTGTCGTCGGGCGTTTCGAGAACGCATTCGGCGGTCGTCGCGCGCTCGCCGGTCGCCCGAATCCGCCGCCGGACGTGGAAGTCGCCGCCGTCGTGGGTAAACCAGAGTTCGATGATGGCCTCTTCTTCACCGATTGTCACCACGTCGTCCAGCGTCCTGTCGAGGGCCTTCGCGCCGTAGAGCGCGAAGAAGCAGGCCTCCAGCAACGAGGACTTGCCGCTCCCGTTCAGGCCGTGGATGACGGTGACGCCGGGGTCGAGTTCGAGGTCGGCGTCGGCGTAGCACTTGAAGTTCCGCAGGCGCACGCGGTTGAACTTCATAGGTACTCCTCCAGCGTTCCCTCCGCCGCGTCCGCGGCGTCGGTCTCCGCCGTAGAATCGTCATCCGGCGGTTCTGGGGCTTCTTTGGCTTCTGCGGTTCCTTCAACTCTCTCCGCAGATTCGGCTTCCGCCGCGGCCTCCGCGACCGCTTCCACGGCTTCGGGGTCGTTCGGGTCGGGCGCTCTCTCGTCGCTTTCGTCGTCGGTCTGGTCGGTCTCGATTTTGTCACCGTCGCTTTCGGCGGCCTCGTCCACATCGCCCGCGGAGTCGTCGCTTTCCTCGCTTTCCTCGCTTTCCTCGCTTTCCTCGCCTTCCTCGCCCGAGGAGTCCGTTCCGGGCGCAGACTCGAAGGCGTCGAGGTCGCCCTCGGCGACCAGTTCGCTCACGCGATTCCGGACCGACTCCCGGATGTTCGAGTCGGCGACCTTGCTCGTGCGAACGGTCTCGTCGATGCTGCGGGCGGCCTCGCTCAGGCCGAGGTCGCGGACGCGCTCGCGCACGGCGTCGTCGGGGTCCGCGAACGACACGTCGAGGTCGCCCTCCTCCTCGTCTCGCTCACGGCGGTCCTTGACGCGAGCGACCAGCGCGCCAGCATCGAGCGCGAACTCCTCGACGCGGGCGGGCGTGACCGTCTCGCCCTCGCCGTCGATTTCCACGATGACGACCGCGTCTTCGAGGTCGCGCTCCCGGAGTTTCTCGCGGACGCGCTCGATGCCCTCGTCCTCGGCGAGGATCGCCTCGACGAACTCGAAGTCGCGCGTCGCGTCGAGACCCCGCCGGGCGATGGTGGTCTCGCCGTCGAAGGTCACGATGTTGTAGCCCCGGTCCTCGCGCTCGCTGGCGCTACAGCGCTCGGTCGAGCCACAGTAGGTGACCCACGTCTCGGCGACCTCCACCTTGTCGGGCTTGTGGTTGTCGCCGAGCAACATCGCATCGAAATCGACGTTCGCTTCGGTCAGCACCTCCTCGGCGTCCCAGTCACCGAGGTCGAAGGGCTGAAACAGACCGTGGCTCACCAGCGCGGCGTGTGATTGGTCGTGGTCGCCGAACTGGTAGTCGAGGTCGTCGCGCTTGGACTGGGGAACGTGGTCGAGACCGTAGAATGCGGTCTCGCCGACGATTTGGGGGTCGTCGCCGAGTCGTGTGGCCAACCCCAGCATCTCGAAGAGGTCGAGCCACTGGCGGCCCCGCGTCCCCTCGTGGTTGCCGACGACGGCGAGAAACGGGATGTCGGCCTCGCGGAGGCGACGCAGGACCGAGATGGTTCCGTGGAGCGCGTTCAGGTCCGGGCGACGGTCGTGAAACAGGTCGCCAGCGTGGACCACGGCATCTACGTTCTCCTCGATGGCGTCCGTTACGACCTGCTCGAAGGCCCGGAGGAAGTCCTCCCGGCGCTCGGGGGAGTGGTACTGCTGGTACCCGAGATGGGTGTCCCCCGTGTGTATCACCCGTGTCATTGGGTCGTGGTTTGGGTCCGGGGGCTAAAGGCGTTGTGCGACAGTGTAGCGCTCTCCGCCGTCGGTTTCTGTCGGGACTGCTCGGCGTCGGTCATACCCCCGGTTGGTTCGCTCTGCGGTATAAACGTTGTCCGGGAAGGAGTGGATTTTCGGTCTCCGTGGGACTCTCATCTCTTTTTCACGACTGGGTGCGCGTGTGCGCGACCCGCCAGTGGCCGCGCCAATCTGCCCGAGGTCGCCGCACGAGTCAACAGAAATCGGGAACTATGCGGATTCCGGAGGACGATAGGCCCATCGAGTCAGCGCTGCGACAGCGTCACTCCGCTGTTCGTAGAGGTCCGACCGAAACGGATCCTTCTCGGAACTGGAGGACCATTCCGCCCGGAACGCATCACCCTCTTTCCGGAGTTCTACGACGAACGTCTCCGTCTCTCGCTCCCACTCGTATACGATTTCGTCCTCAGCGTCCGTACGACGGGTGTACTGTGAAACAGTTGAACTACCAATCTTCGGAAGGTTCAGCTCGTCCAGCACAGCTAACTGAAAGCTAGAATAAATGTGTCCCGCAGCCGGTTCGAGTTCCCGCAGTGCTTTTTCGAGACCGGCAGCAGTCGTTACTCCGTCTCGTACCAACGCATCCGCCGCGTACTCTCCGATTCCGTGGATTCGGAGCAGGTCAGATTTTGTCATCAACGAAAACAGTCCCTCTACTTACATAGGTCTGTGGACAGCAGAATATCGGTTGGAATCCACAACTATCGGCCAACTCTCACTCTCTCTCTCTTTCTGGGCTACTCAGTAACTATCCTACACTTAGAGCGATTTCACGCGTTTAAGTTTCTTGCCGGAGTCCGTCGAGAGTGTATCGGGACCCTCGAAACAATCACGGATTGGTACGCGGTAGAATCACACCGTTACGTCCAGTTGTCCAGCCCCGTCTGTACGACGGACTCCTCGATGCGCTCGAAACCGCGTTCCACTTCGTCTTCAGCGACTTCCCACTCCTCGACGACGTACTCTCGCGCTGCCTCCAAGTCGGGGTCCATCTCGGCGTCGAACTCGTAGTCGTCCGAGACGGTCGGGTTCAAGAACAGGTCCCGAATCACGTCCACGTCCTTCTCGATGCTCGCGCCGCGGGCCTCCAAGACGCCCCAGATGTCGCCGTACTCCCTGACCTCCTTCAGGGCTGTCTTCGGCCCGACGCCCGACACTCCTTCGTTGAAGTCCGTGCCACAGAGGATGCCGATATCCACCAGTTGCTCCCACGTCACATCGTGTTCGTCGAGGGTCGCCTCGAAGTCCATCAGTTCGGGGTCGCCCTTGCTGGTCAGTTGGCGGAGCGTGAGGGGCGCGCCCAACAGGAGCGCGTCGTAGTCCTCAGTCCCGCAGTAATCGACCGCGCCCGTGCGGGCCATGTGCGCGGCTTGGGACTCCCCCTCCGCGGGTGCCTCGATGTAGGGCACGTCGAGGTGGTCGAACAGTTCGCGGGTGGTCCGCTGGATGGTGTTGGTCAGGCGCTGGGTGTGGGCGTCGAGGCGAGCGATTTCGACCGCGTCGCCCCTCTCGCGGGCTTCTTCGAGTTTTTCCTCGCGCTTGGCGCGCTCCTCGCGGCGCTGTTCGATTTCCGCGGACTTGTGGTCGGTGACCGCACCGTCGAAGACGAACACCGGCGTGAGGTCGTTCTCGAAGAACTTCGGCAGGCCCTGCACGACGCCGATGAGGTTGGCGACCTCCGTGCCGTCGTCGGTCGTGTAGATTTCGTCCCGCGTCCACTTCACCGTCGTCGTGAGGTACTTGTAGAGCCAGTTGTGGGCGTCAACCGCGACGACGCTCCCCTCCAACTCGTCGAAGGGGACTTCCGAGAGAACCGCCAGTTGGCGCAGGTCCGTGTTTCCCATCGTTGGTCGAGGTAGGGAACGCGAGGGTTTGAAAGCTACTGCTCAGTCCCGCCCGAGAGTTCCGGTGGCTTCACCATCCGCCCGACGCAGTCGTCCGGTTCCTCGCAATGGCACGTATCGCCACCTCACCTCGTCGTATGGCCGTCCGGCGACGACTCGGACCCCGTCGTCGCTTCGAGAGTCCTTACGGTCGTCTCCCCGCCACCGTTCGCGTCCCGAACGCGGAAACCGAGGTGGCTACCGATACGGACCCTACTGCGTCGCCTTCTCGCCGAACTTCTCGCGGACCTTCTGGACCTTCGGTTCGGCCTGAATCGAACAGTACTGGTCGTTCGGGTTTTTCTCGTAGTAGTCCTGATGGTGCTCCTCGGCCTCGTAGAACGTGTCGAGGAGTTCGATTTCGGTAACGATGTCGTCCTCGTCGTAGGCACCTTCGGCCTCCAACTCCTCGACGAAGCGCTCGACGGTCGCGCGCTGGTCGTCGTCGTGGGCGAAGACCGCCGACCGATACTGGGTGCCCACGTCCGGTCCCTGCCGGTTGAGTTGGGTGGGGTCGTGGACCGTGAAAAACACCTTCAGCACGTCCTCGAAGCTCAACACGTCGGGGTCGTACTCGATCTGCACGACCTCCGCGTGTCCGGTGTCGCCCGAGCAGACTTCCTCGTAGGTCGGGTCCTCGACGTGGCCGCCCGCGTAGCCGGACGTGACTTCCTCGACGCCGTCGAGTTCCTTGAACGCCGCCTCGGTACACCAGAAACAGCCACCGGCGAGGGTGGCGCTGTTCGTCGTCATGGACTGTAGATAGGGCGTCCAGACGGTTAGGTTTGCGGGAAGCGGCTAGGTGATGTAGTCAACAGGTAGCAAGCTGACTCGGTCGAAAACTCCTCGAAAGCCCCCGTCCGCTCGCCGCCGGAAGACGGTCCTGCTCGGCCTTCGGCCTGCGCGGGCTGCGACTTCCGAGGTCTCGTTCGCTTCGCTCACGAGACGGTCGCTCAGCGACATATCTGCGCCTCTCCGCACCGCCCGGCGCAGATAGAGGTCGCTGAGGCGACTGAACTGAACACGAGCGGACGGCCCCTTTCAGTCCACCCAAACAGTTGTCCGTGGCGTCGAGCGTCCGCCGGGTGATTGGTCCACCGAGCGCGAGCCTCGACCGCAACCGCTTCTACTCGCCCGCCTCACAGCACGTCCAGCACGACGACCGAGAGGTACAGTTGCCCGAGACCCGCAAGAATCATCACGACCGCGGCCGCGCGCTCCAGCGACCCGGCGTAGCGTCCGAGGTCACGCCACGTCTCGACGCCCGCGCTCGCCAGCAGGGTAACGCCCACGAGCGGGGCCGCGACGCCGCCCGCGTAGACGCCGACGACGGCGACGCCGCGGGCGGGCGAGAACGCGAGGGCTTGGGTCACGACGCCGAGGAACAGCGGCGCGACGCATCCCGCGGCCGCGACGGCGTACACCGCGCCGAAGACGCCGAAGCCCAGAACCGACCGCGGGCGCTCGGGGAGCGCGACCCGGAGGTCGGGCACGCGACCCGCCAGCGTCAGCGCGCCGAACGCAACCAGTCCCGCGCCGACCAGCGGTTCGAAGAGCGGGAGCGCCGAGGTGAGAGTCCGACCGAGCGCGAACGCGAGGGCGGCGATTGCGCCGAGCGCGACCAGCGCGCCCCCGGCGGCCGCCCCCGCGGAGGGGACGCCAGAGGTGTCGTCGCTGCGCTCGACGTAGTAGCCCACGTACCCCGGCAACAGCGGGAACGCGCAGGGAGCGAAGAACGTCGTCACGCCGGTGCTAGCTGCGAACGCGAGCGCACCAGCGAACTCCGCGCTCGTCACGGGTCGGCCTCCGCGCTCGGTCCGGCGCTCGTCATCCGGCGTTCCACGGTCATTGCTCTCGGAGCGCGCGGTCGATTTCGGTCCGGAGCGTCGCCGCGTCGGTGAGACCGCCCTCCTGCCAGCGGACCTCGCCCGCGGCGTCGAAGACGGCGACGTGAGGGATAGACCCCGCGCCGAGCGCGGACATGAGGTCGCTGGCCGGGTCGAGACCGAGCGTCCACTCGCCGTCGTTGTCGCGCCACCAGTCCCGAACGTCGCCTCGCGTGAGCGACCCGCCCATGCGCTCGTTCGTGACCGAGACCATCGACACCTCGTCGCCGTACTCCTCGCGGACCGTGCCGAGCGCGTGCATCTGCTCTTCGCAGGGCGCACACCACGTCGCAAACAGGTCCACGACTGTCACGGTTCCGTCGGCGGGAACGCGGGCGTTCCCCGCCGACGACCCCGGCGCGTCCATCGTCTCGACGCGAATGGGGAGACCGTCTCCGGTCTCGCCCACGCCGTTTTGGAGGACCCACGCGCTCGCGCCGGTGAGACCGAATCCCCCGAGCGCGAGCAGGGCGCGGCGTCGATTCATGTTCGAATGTCTTCGAGGTCCGAGATTATCTGGTCGGCGTCGGGCGATTTCGACCGATAGGCGCGCTCGACGTAGCCGTCGGCGTTGACGAGAAACGTGAGCGCGCTGTGAGCGAACATGTACATGTCCATGTCTTCGGGTTCGGTCCGGTCGAAGCGGACGCCGAACTGCTCTTGGACGACCGCCTTCGCGCGATCTTTCGATTCGGGCCGAAGGAAGTGCCAGTTTCCGGCGTCGGTGTCCACGTTCATCTCGTCGGCGTAGGCCCGGAAACGGTCGGCGTCGTCGCGGGCCGGGTCGAACGTCGTCGGGAAGAACGCCACCTCGTCGGCGTAGCCCTCGTTCAGCGAGTGAGTCTGTATGTTCCGCATGGCAGAGATGAGGACCGGACACACGGTGTTACAGTGACTGTAAAAGAAGGTCACAAGGCTCGCTTTGTCGATGCTCCGAAGGCTGACCGTCCGGTCCTCCAGCGGGACCGGAACCGAGACATCCGGCACCTTCTGGCCCCACGCCGGATAGGGCAGGTCCTCGCTACTGGCATCGACTTCGCGGTCCGGTTCGCCCAGCGTCACGTTCGGGTTTCCGTCGCCGTCGAGCAAGCCCGTACATCCCGCAACACTTCCCGCGAGTCCGACCGCGGTTGCAGTCCGAAGATAGTCGCGCCGGTTCATGCTCGGTCCTTACCACCCCCCGGC
Source organism: Halorussus pelagicus (assembly GCF_004087835.1). Classification (NCBI taxonomy): domain Archaea; kingdom Methanobacteriati; phylum Methanobacteriota; class Halobacteria; order Halobacteriales; family Haladaptataceae; genus Halorussus; species Halorussus pelagicus. The sequence goes on along the minus strand of NZ_CP035119.1, from coordinate 2,105,713 downwards.
TAAAGGTAATCTGGTACGACTGTCGAAAACCGCTGTGTGGGTCGTGACCAGTGGTCAGTCTCGGCCCGAAAGATATACTCGCCGTCGCGCCCCTCGTTAGAACGCTCCGCTCACGATGTTGGCGACGCGCTGGCGGTCGAACAACTGCTCCCCTTCGGGAATCTCTGGATACGGACCCTCGGCGTAGGTCGGCCAGTCACCGAACTGCTCGGGATAGAGTTGCTTCGCCGTCATCTCCAACTGGAACAGGTTCAGAATCGGTCCCTGATAGCGGGCACCCTGCGCGTAGATGCGGTCGTTTTCGACGGCATCGATCTGCTTGGTTACCTCGTCGTCTCGGAGTCCGTTTCGAATCGCCCCGATGTCGGTCCCCGGATGCATCCCGCCGAGTGCGAGAATCACCTTCGGATTCGCTTCCAGCAGGGCCTCCGTATCGACGGTATCGCCGGACGCGACAGTCGGGCTGAAGGCGCTATTCGGTTCCAGCGGACGGGTATGTGCGGTCAGGAAGCCGGGGTCGTCGAGGCGGTAGGCGTAGATGCTCGACAGATCGCTGGCTCCGATCATCACGGCCGTCGGACGCTCGGACTCAGGGGGGAGATTCGACGCAATCGTGTTCAGGAGGTTGCTCCGCACCTCGGCGAGCGCCCGATATCGGTCCTCTTCCTGAAAGACTTGCGCGACCTTCTCGAACATCTCCCAGAGACCGTAGTATTCGTATCGGTCCGCCCATTCGGAGGGAGGCTCGGCGTGCGTGTCGCTGAACTGGTTCCCGAACCACGGCGAGACGTTGTTTCGTATCTCTTCGAGGTCCGTCATGCTCCAGCCTTGGAGTGCGAACACACTGGCCGGGTCCGCGAGGTGGACATCACTGTCCAGTTCGTAGAGTTTCTCTTTGCTCGGCTCCCACGAGGAGTACAGGCCCGTCCAATCGAGCGTGACGCCGTCGAGTCGCGGCGTGAACTGGTTCCAGAGCGCGTCGTAGTAATCCGGGGCGTGCATCGCGTTCACGTCGTCACCGCGCCCGAGCGCGAACGCCATCCCCGCGAGATGCGTCAGTCGCGTGAAAATCCTCTCCGGCGGCGACTCGAACTCGACGGTCCCCATCGGGGCCATGCCGACCGTGTACGATTCGTCGGCCGTGGTCGTATTCGTCGGCGTATCGGTCTCCGTTTCGCTTGCGGTGGTGCTGTCGGTCGGGGTGGTGCTGCCGTTGTCTCCACCGACACAGCCTGCGAGGAGACCGCCGCCGAGAAGCGCGCCGCCGTACTTCACGTAATCTCGTCGCGTCGGTGCCTCGTGCCCGCCGTCATCGTCTTCCATATGATTTAGGCCCGCCTAAACATAGATAACGACTTCGATTCTTAGGCGAACCTAAATTCTGCGTATCAGTTTGGCGCGCCACAGCGCGGACACGTCGGTATGCCGTTCTCGGAAAGCGCGATTTCGAGACCGAAGATGGGAACGAAACGAGAATACGACGGCAGGCGCGCTCAGCAAATCGGTTTCGGGTCGAGTCCCATCCCCTCCAACGTCTCGGCGTACTCGTCGTAGGCGATTTGCACGGTTCGCTCGGCGACTTCCATCGCGCGCTCCCAGTCGTCGCCGTCACAGCGGTCGGCAAGCAGGTCAGCACCGGTCGAGACGCCCGCCTGCGTGTCCGAGCGCAGGTCGCGGAAGAGGTCGGCCCGGCGCTCGTCGGCCTCGTTGACGAAGAAGTTCACGACCTGCAACTGCGTGCGGTCGCTGGCGAGCGACCGCCCAACCAGACCTGCCGCCCACTCGACGGCGGTGTCGAGGTCGCGGAGGTACTCGTGCATCGAGTCGATTTCGCCAGCGACTTCGAACTCTGCGTCGAGTTCGGCCGCTACGCGGTCGTAGTGGTCGCGCTCCTGTTCGGCAAGCGCGGCGAAGGTTTCGGCGGCGTCGGTCGCTCCGTCGCCCTCTTTCTCCCCGTCCACCGTCGCGGACTCGGCCCACTCGCTGAAGGTTTCGCTGGCGGTGTGCTCGCTCCGGGCGGCGGCCCGTAGGACCTGTTCGGTGTCGAGGTCGGCGTCGGTGAGCGCGACGAGCGCCTGCTGGGAACCGAGGCGGTCGAGTTCGGTCGCCTTGGCGGTGCGAATCGCGTCCGGAAACGTGTCGGCGTCCATGTCCCTCCGTTGGGTGTCGGCGCGCTTGAAAGTTTGCGAGAGTCGGGGCGGGGACCGAGAGCAGGTAACTGTCGAGAAGAGCTATCCGTCCCACTCCTCGAACGAGCGGTAGATGCCCTTCGAGAGGTAGCGCTCGCTGGAGTCGGCGAAGACGGTCACGACCGAGTCGTGGGGTACATCGAGTTCGTCGTCGCGGATGCGCTCGGCAACGTTTCGGGCGGCCGCGCTGGCCGCGCCCGCACTCGATGCGACGAGTTGGCTCTCCTCGGCAGCGAGGCGCTTGAGTTCGTCGTGGGCGCGGCGGTCCGGGACCTGCAACACCTCGTCAACGAGGTCCGGGTCGAACAGTTCGTTCGTGTCGAGGTCGTGCGTGCCGATGCCCTCGATTTTGTACTCGGACTCCGCGACAGCCTCGCCCTTCGTCTCCGAGTAGAGCGACCCCTCGGGTTCAACCGCGGTGACATGGATGTCGGGGTTCTGTTCAAGCGCGTACTCCGCGATGCCCATCAGCGTGCCCGCGGTGCCACATCCCGCGACGACTGCACCGACCTCGCCGTCCAGCGCCTCGAAGATTTCCGGGCCGGTGGTCTCGTAGTGGGCCTCGACGTTCAGCGGGTTCGAGAACTGCTGGGGAACGACGGCGTTGTCCATCTCGCTGGCGAGTTGGTGCGCGCGGTCGATGGCCCCGCCCATACCGTCTTCGGTGGGCGTGTTGATGACTTCCGCGCCGAGCGCGTCCATCAACTGCTGTTTTTCGACGCTGAACCGCTCGGGAACGACGAACACCGCGTTCACGTCTAATTGGCCCGCCGCGATGGCGAACCCGATGCCGGTGTTCCCGGCGGTCGGTTCGATGACGGTGCCGCCGGGTTCCAGTTCGCCCCGTTCCAGCATCGTCTCGACCATGTACTTCCCGATGCGGTCCTTGATGCTCGCGCCGGGGTTGAACGACTCGGCCTTGGCGTACACCGGCACCTCGTCGGGCGACGCCTGCACCCGAACGAGCGGCGTCTCGCCAATCGTCTCCAAGACGGAATCGAGTGGCGTCTCGTGGGTCGTCATTGAGTAGGCAAAAGTTGGGAGGGCGGTTAACGTTTTTTGTGTGGCGCTCGCGCCGCTCGTGAAACGTCGGCACGCGGACCGCGGAGACGCTGTGTGGTCGTTACGCTTCCGTCTCGGCCTTCTCGTCGTCGCTCGATTCGTCGTCTCCGGTCTCGTTCTCGTCGAGGTCCACGGTGTCGGTCTCGACGGCGTCCACGTCGATGCCTCGTTCCTCGGCGAGCGCTTCGAGGAGCGCTCGCTGTTGGGCGTTCTCGCGCTCCAGTCGCTCGACGCGCTCGCTGGTCGAGTCCAACTGCTCGCGCATCTCGGCGACCTGCTGGCGGAGGTCGTTGAGTTTGCTGTACAGTTTCTCGGCGGTGTCGGCTAGCTTCTGGACTTTCTTGGCCGTGCTTCCGAATCCCATACCGGACAGTCGTGTCGCCTGATACGTGACTTTTCCGACTCGACCGCTGGTCTTTTGCTCTCGCCCCGAAAAGCGTCGGACATGTCGCAGGAACGGTTGCCCGAGACGCCAGCGCCGACGGTCGGCGTCGTCGCCGCGCTCACCGTACTGGCCGTCATCGTCGTACCGTACTTCCTCATCGACGCCGCCGCGGCCGGTGTCTACTACAATCAACCGACCGCGCTGCCGGTCCACCTCGTCGTCGGCCTGTTCTCCGCAGTCGCCGTCATCGTCTTCGCGGCCGGGCGCAACGGCCGAACGGACGCGCCGACCGCGGCGGGCGTGGCGGTCGTCCTCGGCGGATTCATGACACTGCTCGTCCTCTGGTGGGCGGTCGCGGTCGGCGGTCTCGTCGGCAGTCTCACCGCGAACGCGATGTTCGACTATCACCGCTGGCTGCTGGTCGCGGCGTCGGTTGGAGTCGCGGCCAGCGCCGGATGGTTCGCCAACGAGGTGCTGTGACCCGCGGCCGCGCGACGGCGGATTTTCGCCGGTAGCGACCCGTTACTACCCGGCAGGCCGACCGTAAAATTTTGTCAGTCGGTACATAACGAAGCCCCGCGAGGCGCTACTCGGCGTCGTGTCAGGGAACGATGTCGGTATCGACGCGTCCGAGGACGACCGACTGGGGGACCTCGCCGACGACTCCGCCGCCCGCGAGAAGTGGATGCTCCGGGACGACGAGTTCCTGTTGGAGGAGGACCGCGAGTACGTCCTGCGCGACGAGGGCCGGTCGTGGTTGGGATACGTCTCGCCCGCCGTCTTCGGCGCGGTGCTGGCGGTGATGGTCGGCGACGTAATCACGACCGCGGTCGGTCTGGCGATGGGACTGGAAGAGGTGAACCCGGTCGCCGCCGCGCTCATCGCCGAGGCCGGTCTCGGCGGTCTCGTCCTGCTGAAGACGCTGGCGGCAATCGTCCTCCTGCTCTTGCCCGGTATCACCAGCGACGCCCGCCAAACCTTCCGGGCGGGGAGCGCGGTCTACCTCTTCGTGGGCTTGGCCGTCGTCGCTGGCAACGCGTGGGCCATCCTCGCCGTCGCGTGAGTCGGGGGGTCTCGCGGTGTTTTCGGTGCAGTCTCACGGTGTTTCCGGCGCAGTTTGGCGACGTTTTTGGTCCATTCCACCGGCGTATTCGGTGTCGAGGACACCCGCCGTCGAGCGATTAGCGAAAGGCCCTTAAGGCCGTGGCCGCTTATTCTAAAATGGACTAGGTCGGGCAGTTAGGCCCTGCTCGTTACCCGCACTATGGCCTTTAGCGGGGACCAAACCCCGGAGGCGTCCGGTCAGACCGTGCCGGGCCCCGGAAGCCGACTTCGAAGCCTCGTCCTGCGGGGACAGCGGTCTCCGGCGGGCACTCGCAGGAGTGCCGCAGTCGGAGTTAGCCGATGGTAATCCGTCAGGCGCGGAAGCGAGCAGCGGGCCATTGGACACCTGTCGCTCGTAGGGTTACGGGGTGGAGGACGCGACCGGGACTCCCCGGCACGGAACGCCGGGCAAGTTCGGGCGTCCAACCATTCATACGCCGCATTCTTATACCGCACTCAGTCACCCAGAAGCCGAAGGCTTGGAACCGAGGGAAACTCTCAGAACGGAAGAGCACTCAGAACTCGATGTTCGACTTCGAGGTCAAATCTGTCGGGTCCGTCTCGATTCCGCCCTCCCGAACGAACTCGTACTCGTCGTCGGTGAGGTAGACAGTTCCGTCGCTGACCTCGACCTCGATTGGGTCCAGATATGCGCCTTCGCACGGCCCGTGGGTACAGCGTCCGCTATCCCCCTCGAAGAGCGCGCCGTGATTCGCGCAGACGAGTTCGCCGTTCCGCTTCGGCGCGCCCGTCCCCTTATCGAGTCGGATATGCTGAAAGTGCATACACCGATTGAGCCAGCCGGTGACCGTCCCGTCTACCTTGGTCAGAATCGCCTCGTCGTCCTCGTTTGACTCCTCGTCGCGGACCGTGAACAGAACGGTCGTATCGGCCGGGACGTTCTCAACCGACGTAATCCGTTGGTCAGAACTCATTACCTGCGTGTAGCTGGAGGGTCGCAAATTTCCTTTCGGTCGCGGGTTCGACGACGTGCGCCGCGATACGGGAGCGGCGACGGTCGTCGGTCGCGGCGTTTCGCGCCGCGCGACGCTTCTCGCTCACCTCACTCGATTCTGAACGTCGGTTGCTCGACGGCCTCGCTCTTGCACTCGGGACACCGTGAGGGGCGGTTCGCCGGGTCGTCAAAGTCGCTGAAGCCGCAGTCGCTACACTCGGGGGGCGCGACGAGCAACTGCTCGTCGCTGGCGGACAGCGACTCGGCGACGTGGCGGACGTGGTCGATGGCGACGCCCGCAGTCACGTCGAACTCCACGGCCAGCGCGCTCGGCGAGGCGGCCGTCTCGCGGAGGTGGGCGGCGATTCGCTCGCGGGTGGTTTCGTCGGCCTCGCGCATGCCTCTGGGTCGCCACTGCGAAAGTATAATCCTTTCCCGCGGGAGTGGATTTATGTAGACGGAGTGAATCTTTGTCTCCGAGTCATCGGATGAACGGGGACGAACTCTCCGAGTACGCCCGACAGCTAGAAACTATCGTCCAGAGCAGCACCGACGCCATCCTCGTCAAGGACACCGAGGGCCGGTATCAGTTCTGCAACGAGAGCGCCGCGGCGTTCCTTGACTCCGAACCCGACGACCTTGTCGGAGAGACTGACGCCGACCTCTTCGGGGAGGAGACCGCCCGGAAACTCCGAGAACAGGAGCGTCGCGTTCTCGACACCGAGACGACCGCGACGTTCGAGAAGACGCTTCCGACTGCGGACGGCGAACGCGTGTTCGAGACGACGTGTTCGCCCTACTACGATGCGTCGGACGACCTCGCGGGAACCGTCTCGGTCTGCCGCGACGTGACCGAGTCGAAGGTCCGCGAGCGAACGCTGGAAAACCAGCGCGACGAGTTGGCGACGCTCGACCGAATCAACGAGGTCGCCCAAGAGATTATCCGGGCGCTCATCGGCGAACCCACCCGCGAGGAGATAGAGCAGGCCGTCTGCGACCGACTCGTGGAGACCGAACTGTACCGGTCGGCGTGGGTCGGCGACCCCGACCCCGCCAGTTCGAGGATGACCGACTTCGTCGGCGCGGGCCTGAAAGACCGGATTCGAACGCTCGTCGAACTCGTGAACGTGAGCGAAAAGAGCGAGGACCCTGCGTCCCGCGCCTATCACGACAGCGTTCCGCAGGTCATCGAGAACGTTTCCGACGACGAGACGATTCCCGACCCGATTGGGGAGCAACTGCTCGAACTCGGCTACCGCTCGGGCATCGTCGTTCCGATTCGGTACGGCGATACCACCTACGGACTGCTCGGCGTCGGAACCGAACGCAAATCGGCGTTCAGCCAGCGCGAGGTGGACGCCTTCGATGTGTTGGGCGTGGTCATCGGCTTCGCCATCGGCGCGGTCAAACACCGCCGACTCGCGCTGTCGGACACGGTAGTCGAACTTACGTTCGGTCTCACCGACCCTGACTCGTTCTACGTCGCCGTCTCCGAGCGGTTGGACTGTACCCTGAAACTCGAAGGCATGGCCGCGGGTCCCGAGGGCAGCCTCCTGTTCTACGACACGGTTTCCGGTGCCGACCCCGACGCCGTCTTCGAGTTTGTCGAGGACTGGGACGGCGTCGAGAACGCCCGCCTCGTCAGCGACCACGGCGGGGAGGCGCTGTTCGAGTTCACCATGTCGGCGTCGTCGCTCGTCGTGACGCTCTCGGAGTACGGCGCGAAGACCACCGACGCGATAAGCGAGGGCGGCGAGGCGACCGTCGTCGCGGAACTCCCCTCGGACGCAGACGTGCGGAGCGTGGTCGAACGCGCCCGCGCGAAATTCCCCGACATCGAACTCGTCGCCAAGCGCGAGACCGACCGCGACCTCCGGACCGCCCGCGAGTTCCGGCGCGACTTGGGGAACCAACTTACCGACGCACAGCGCACCGCGCTCCGAGCGGCCTACTTCGCGGGCTACTACGAGTGGCCCCGCGACAGCACCGCCGAGGACGTTGCCGAGGCGCTCGGGGTCTCCTCGCCAACGTTTCACCAGCACATTCGCAAGGCACAGCAAGAACTTCTCGCGGCGTTTTTCGACCGAAACGACGACCGACCCTAGCTGTTTAGGTCCACTGTTCTTTGTGGTCCGGTAGAAAACTAATCATGGGCGCGCCGCAACATGAGCAACGAACACGCACCGACAGGAGGAGAGGGGGCAACGATGGACGGTAACCCGTCCGTTTCCGACCAGCAGACCGCAGCCGTAGGACTCGACGAGCTGTTCCGGGTTCTCGCGGACGGACAACGCCGTCGCCTCCTCGCCTATCTTGACCGCACCGAGGATGACGTTGCGGCATTTTCGGAACTCGTCGAACACGCCGCCGACGAATCAGTCGCGGTATCGAACGAAGACCGCGAGCGGGTCGCGGTGAATCTCCACCACAACCACCTGCCGAAACTCGAAGACGCGAATCTCGTTGAGTACGATCCGCGAAGCGAGACGGTCCGGTATCGAGGCGGTCCAGTCGTCAACGAGTGGGTCGAGTTGGCCCGCACCTACGAACCGAACCGCCAGCCATTGTAGTTTTCGCCTCGACCCGAACGCTATCCTCATCGCCGTATTCGAGACGTTACCCCCGAGCGACGCCAGCGTCGGCAAATCTCGAAAATGAAAAAGGACTTACCGCGCGGGACCGACGCTCGTCGTATGAAAGCCGTCGTTCTTGCGGGTGGATACGCGACGCGACTCTGGCCGATTACCAAGCACCGCCCCAAGATGTTCCTGCCGGTCGGTGACTCGACAGTCATCGACCAGATTTTCTCGGAACTGGAAGCCGACGACCGAATCGACGAGGTGTACGTCTCGACAAACGAACGCTTCGCCGACGACTTCCGGACTCACCTCTCCGAGAGCGAGTTCGACAAGCCGCGTCTCACGGTCGAGGACACGACCGAGGAAGACGAGAAGTTCGGCGTCGTCGGGGCGCTGGCCCAACTGTTCGACCGAGAGACCATCACCGAGGACACCCTCGTCATCGCCGGTGACAACCTCATCAGTTTCGGCGTCAGCGACTTCGTGGACTTTTTCCAAGCGAAGGACTCGCCGACGCTCGCGGCCTACGACGTTGGCTCCCGCGAGCGAGCGAAATCCTACGGGTTGGTCGAACTCGACAACGACGAGGTCGTGGACTTCCAAGAGAAACCCGAGGACCCGGCGAGTACGCTGGTCTCCATCGCGTGTTACGCTTTCACCGCCGAGACCATCCCGCTGTTCGAGAAATACCTCGAAAACGGCAACAACCCCGACGAACCCGGCTGGTTCGTCCAGTGGCTCCAACAGCGCGACTCGGTGTACGCCTACACCTTCGACGAGGCGTGGTTCGACATTGGCACGCCCGAGAGCTATCTGGAAGCGGTGGGCTGGAAACTCGACGGCGAGAATCAAATCGCCGACTCCGCGACGGTCGAGAACACCACGCTCGGCGACAACGTCCACGTCATGCCGGGCGCGGAACTCGTCAACTCCAGCGTCAACAACTCCATCGTCTTCCCGTCGGCGACGATTCGAGACTGCGACATCCGCAACTCCATCATCGACGAGAAGACCCGCGTCGAGGAGATGGACCTCTCGGGGGCGCTCATCGGCGCGCACACCCAGATTCTGAACGGCGAGTAACTGTTCGAACTACTCTTCTTGCGGTCTTCCGGCGTGAACCACGTAGCGAGTCCGCCGAGATTCGTCATCTCACTTCGGCCCGAGGTCGGTCTCCGTGCTGACACCGGGGAGGTGCATACTCCGGCCCTCGATGGCGATGTGTCGTTCGGTGAACAGCGCCGCTGAACGGCAGGAGGTTCGAGCAGACGACGGGACAGAACTCGCAGAAATCGGTTTTTGCGTCCGCGTCGGTTCGACTGTCAGAGACCATCGGTTCGACGTGTTAGACGCTGGTCGATAAGGGCCGCGTTCTACCGCTCGCTGGCGGTCACTCGCCGAGTCGAGCGTCGGTAATCCGGAGGGTGCCCCGCGTCCCATCCCACTCAGTCTCGTAGTCAAGTTCGATAGAGCGGTCCATGTGCGGGCCGTCGGTCACCAGCGTCTCGAACTCGCCGCCCTCGCCGAGGATGTGGACGCCGTGGCTCTCGTTCAACCCCTCCAGTTCGGCGAGTGCCTCTTCGTCCAGCGTCCGGCCGAGCCACGACTCGTCTAGTCCGTACGCCGCGACCCGGATGATGGTGATTTCGAAGCCCGCGTCGAGCATCGCGTCGGCGAGTTCTCGGGGGTCCTCCTGCCAGAGCGGCGCGAACACCTCGGCGTCGAGGCGGTCGGCCATCGCCTCGATGCGAGAGGTCTGGTACTCGCTCTCGACCGCGCCCGCAGTGACGCCCGCGAGGCCGCCGGAGAGGTCCGCGTCCAGTTCGCCCAGCGCGGCTTCCAGCGGTCTGAGTTCCGCGTCGCCCTGCGCGCCCGACTCCGCGGCGTCCTCGGCCTCGAAGTCGTCCGGTTCGACCTCCACGAGCGGCACACCGATGCTCTCGGCGGCGAGCGAGGCGAGTCGTGTCGCCGGAACGTGATACATGTAGGAGTCGCCCTCCGGGTGGACCGTGACGAGACGCGACACGTCGAGTCCCGATTCAAGGGCTTGGTAGAGCGCCCACGAGGAGTCCTTGCCGCCCGAAAAGAGGCTGACCCACGACCCGTCGTCTGCGGCGTCGTCGGTCGCGGCGGTGTCTTCGGTCATGGCGGCCACTCCGGAGGCTGTGGATTTAGGTGCGGCGAATCGGGCCGCTCATTCCGCCAGTTCCTCGTCCTCGAACTCCTCGTCGAGCGCTGACCCGGTGACGTACGTCGAGACGCGGACGCCGAGCAGACTCACCACGACGCCCGCGACGACGAACAGTGCCATCCGCGTGCCGGGTTCGAGGACGATGCGCTCGACGGCGAGGCTCCCGACCGTCGTGTGGGGCACGACCAGCGGTTCGACGTACGCCTCGCGCTGGAGGAAGTACGCCGAGAAGCCGCGGACGACCAGTCCGACCGCCAGCACGCCGAACGGGAGGTTTAGATAGGAGTTGCGAAGGTTGTCGTTGCGGATGACCTCGTCCAACAGTCGGCCCGTCGAGGCCGCCAGTGCCGCCGACGCCAGCCACGGTACGCTGGCGAACGCGAACGCCATCGCGGGCATCAGGATGCCTCCCGTGGGCGCGGTGGGGTTCGAGACGCGGAGCGCCCCGGCGAAGATGCCGATGAGCGACAGCCCCGCCGCGATGACGTAAGTGACGATGGAGACCCGACCCGAGTACAGCGCGTCCTTGGCCTCGCTCGGCACGTCGGACACGTAGTCATCGACGCCGAGACCCTTGTAGAGGACGAACAGGCCGATGACCGCCGTGATGGAGGCGACAGCCATCGCCGGGCCGAACGCCATCAGCAGGATTGGGAACGCCAGCATGGCGACCCCGACCGGAACGAGGACGGTCTGGCGCAACTCCTCGTCGGCGAGAAACTGCTTGAGCAGGTAGTAGGTCGATTCGATGTCGCGGGCCTGCCGGACGACCACCCTATCGACCGCGTCCACCGTGACGCGGCTCTCGATGATGGGGACCAGTCGCTCGTCTTGGGCGCTGTCGATGACGACGACCGCCGAGTCGGGGTCGTACTCGGAGATGAGGTCGTCCATCTGGTCGGCGACCGCGCGGTCCCGGCCGACCATCGTCTCGGCGGCCCCCGAGATGACCGCCACCGTGACCTCCTCGTCGCCGTCCCGCAGGTCGCGGGCCACGCGAAGGGATTCGAGCAGGCAGTTGACGCTGGCGTCTTCGGGGTCCGCGAGACCGACCTCGGTGACGAGCGACCGGACCGCTTCCCACCCCGCAACGGGGGTTTCGAGGCCGGTCTTGGTCCCGATGTCGTCGTCCCGGTCAACGCACACTACCAGCGTACTCATGTCGCGTATCTGAATCCAGACGGTCGGGCGTTAAAAACCCTCGTCTCGGTGAACCTCCGCGCGACCGCGCCGCAGGCAGGGAAAGTGGACCGTCGGCGAACTCGTCGCAAACCATGGGGCGCTCGACGGTCGTCTACTTGCCCGGCGCGCGCCGGCGTCGTCGTGAATGGACGTGAACGACGGCTCGTCAGAGCGTGCCTCTGACGGTGGACGAGTAGTCTGCGAACGCGGTTCGCAGACAACGCAGGAGGTTGGGGGGCGTGAGACCCATGCGGGGCGGTGCTGTGCAGTCGCGGTGCCGTGCGGTATGATTGGTGTCGGTAGTAGCTAGCTCCGACGAACGTTCACCACCGACGTATTCGTAACAAGTCCCGACCACAACGCCCTCACAACCGTGTGAAACTCGCCACACTCGCCGCGACGCCGTGGCCGACTTTCCGCCCGGCACCCATCGCGTAGTGCTGGACGCTCCGGTGAAGCGGCTGACGGCGGCCGTGAACGGCCGCGTCGCCGTCGGCCAGCGCGCTCACAATGCGGTCGCTGTCGAGGGCGGCCTTCGAGGTGGCTTCGATCGTGAGTTCGGTGTACGCGCGGCCGATATACTTTGCGGAGTGGGCGTCGCTGGCCGCGACGCCAGGGTAGTCGTTGCGGGCCGCGAACTCCCGAGCGCGGCGGTTCCGATAGCCCGTGAAAATCCACGCGTTGTAGACCTCGATGGCGTCGCAGTCGGTGATTCGCCCCCGACGGACGCCGTGGCGAGTGCGCTGGAACGGGTGGGGCACGATTGCGACGCCACCCGCGTCCCGGACCTTCGCGACGGTCTCATCGAGCGGTCGGTGGGGTTCCGGGCGCTCGGTGACGCCGATGGCGAGCAGGTGGCCCGCGGCGGTCGAGACCTCGACGCCGGGAATCCCGACAAGTCCGTACTCCGGGGCGAGTTCGGCCGCCCGGAGCGACTCGCGGATGGTGTCGTGGTCGGTGACGACGACGCCGTCGAGTCCGATGTCGCTGGCTTGGGCCAACAGCATCTCGACCGGTTCGTGACCGTCGTACGAGCCGTCCGAGTGGACGTGCGGGTCTATCCTCACCGTTACCTCTGGGGCCATTTTCGCCTTCTAGCGCCCGAAACGGCAAAAGTGCGGCTCTCGAAGAACTGACAGTACGACGATGGACGGAACGTCGGCGAACCGGCCGCCACCGGGCGGGCCGACGGTGCGGGTGACGCTGGAAGCCGAGGAGTGGTACGTCCTGACGAACTGGCTCCGCGAGCGCGAGAACCGGCTTCAGTACGCGCTCCGGCCGAAGTCCGACGAGTGGGCGTTCGTCCGTGACCTCCGGCGGAGCGTCGAGCGCCAGCGCGGTGAGGAGTCGGAGACGGCGGACCGCCCGGAGACGGGAGAGGACAACGACATCGCGGGCGTCACGGAGACCGTCGCGCTCGCCGACCGGCAGGTGGCGTACCTCTCGTCGTTCCTTCGCAAGCGAGCGCGAAAACTCCGCCTTTTGCCGTGGCGCAACCGCGAGCGCCGGGACGTGTTACACCTTCGGGACCACCTGCGTGCGACCGTCGAACGCGAGGAGGGCAAGCAGAGAGAGGCTCGTTAGTCGGCGTCCGCGGGGTCCACGACTCCGCCGGACTCGACATCGACGCCCACTCGGTCGCAACTGTCCGACACGGGACACTCGTCCAGTCCATCAAGACAGGCGGGCTTGCGGGCCGTACAGTATTCTCGTCCGAACTGAATCGTTGCCGTGTGGCCGAACCCGCACTTCTCGGCGGGCACGTCGCGTTCCAGCACTGCCCGAACTTCCTCGTGGTCGGCGTCGGCGGGCGCGATACCGAGTCGGCGGTAGATGCGGTGGACGTGCGTATCCACGGGGAAGACGCCTGCCTGACCCCCGGCGAACAGCAGGACGCAGTCGGCCGTCTTCGGACCGACCCCGTCCATGTCGAGGAGCGCGGGCCGGACTTCCGCGGAGGGACGCTCCCGGACGAAGGCGTCGAACGCGGCCGCGCTCCCGTGTTCGTCCAGCACGCGCTCGGCGACGCCGACCAGCACCTCGGTCTTCCGGTTGTAGAGACCTGCGGGCCGAATCGCGTCCGCGAGTTCGTCGCAGTCGGCCGCCGCGAGCGCCGCGGCGAGGTCGCTCGATTCGTCGCCCTCGCCGCCGTATCGCTCCATTAGGGCGTCGTGGGCGGGCTGGCTCGCCACGTCGCTTGTGTTCTGGCTCAGGACGGTTCGCACCAGACACTCGAAGGCGTCGCGCCCACCGTAGGTCTTCTGCCAGTAGCGCTCCCCGAGGCGGTCCACAACGGCTTCTGCGCGGGTCGCCGCCTCGCCGGGGGTGAACTCGGCGACCGAACTCGCCTCGCTGTCGCCGCCGCTGATGTTCTCCGCGGGTTCGACGCGGGTTCCGGAGTCGTCGCTCGCGCTGCGTTCGACGGGGTCGGTGGAGTCGGCAGGCTCGGCGTCGGACTCCTCACTCATGACTGGAGATGAGGACCGGATCGGATTAAAAGGGTCGGCCCTCGGCTACTCGCGCTCGACGGTCAACGTCACGGTCAGGTCCGCGCCGTCCGCGAGCGCCGCGACCAGTTCGCGGTCGAACCCCTCGGCGGCGAACTCGGACCCGACGAGAATCGTCCGGTCGTCCACGTAGTCGCTGGTTCGGCCTACGGCGCTCCGGTCGTTCTCGAACGCGAGGTCCGGGTGGCCGCGACCCGTGACGGTCTGGCTATAGGTCTCGTCGTCGCCAGCGACCTCGAACCTCGCGGTGATGGTCGCGTCGGCGTGCTGGCAGGCCGCGACGAACTCGGGGTCGAAGTCGGCCGGGGAGCGGTCGGCCTCGATGCCGAGGATGCAGTCGCCCGCGGGCGTGAGGTAGTCGTCGGTCGTCACCTCGAAGGTGCTTTGATGGGCGGCCGAGACGTTCTCGTGGCCCCGCGCGTGGATGACTTCTTCCATGCGTCTCGGTTTCGCCACCGGCCACTTGAGGGTCGCCTTTCGAGACGACGCTTCTCGTCGGCAGGGCTACCGACCTGTCTCAGTTACCGACCCGTCTCAGCTACCGAACCACCGTCACCGTGACCGCGCCGCAGGCGCACTCGTAGGCGCGGCGCTCGCCCGCGTCGGTCGTCATCCGGAGCATCAACTCGCTCTCGCCGAGGGTGCGCTCGCAGTTCCGGCCGTCGCAGGCACACTGCAAGTCTTCGAGCATGGAACGAGGTCGTCGCGCCACCCTACTTAAATTGTGCCAAGGGCGGAGTGAAAGTGAAAGTGGTCGTCGCCGGGACGTAAAACCTATCAGGTGTGGGTTTCGTTCCCCGAGTATGTCTCTGACCGACTGGACGGGCGCGGCAGTCGAACCGTCCGCAGAGGACGGACCGCCCTCTCCCGACGAGTGGCACCCAGTGGAGGTGCCGGGCCGCCCCGAGCGGTTCGCGGACGCCGACGCCGTCGCCTACCGAACCGAGTTCGGCGACCCCCGTGACGGCGACGAACGCGCGACCCTCGAACTCCGCGGCCTGTTCGCGCACGCCCGAATCTGGCTCAACGGCGAGCAGGTGGGCGAACACGACGCCCACTTCGTCCCCGCGAGATACGAACTGGACCTCGACGCCGAGAACGAACTGGTCGTGGAGTGTCGCGCGCCCGACGCGTTCGGCGGCGTCTACACCACCGACCGCGTGCCCGACGAACGCGCGGTCCCCGGCATCTGGTGGGCCGCCGAGTTGGAAACCCACCCCGAGACGTTCGTGGACGCGCTCTCGCTGACGCCGCGTCGGACCGACGCGGGCGCGGTCATCGACGCCGAAATCGCCGTCGAGGCGGGCAAGGCGCTTGACGACCGCATCTCGCTGTCGGTGCGCCCGCAGGGGTTCCGGGGCGGCGGCGTGATGGAGCGCGCGCGAGTCGAGACCGACACCGGGGAGCGCACGACGGTCGAGAAGACCCTCGAACTCCGGGACCCGGCCTACTGGTGGCCGACAGGATTCGGTCCCCAACACCAGTACGCGGTCCGGGCGAAACTCGGCGACTCTGAGCGTGTCGTCGAGACGGGACTCTGCGAGGTCGCGCAAGCGGACGACAGCGACGCCCTGCTGGTCAACGGCCAGCGGGTTCCCGCCCGCGGATTCTCCCTGCTCCCCACGGGCGACCCGACGTGGGACGTGGAGCGCGCCGCGAACGCCAACGCGAACCTCGTCCGGGCGTACGGCCACGTCCCGCCCGCGGAGTTCTACGAGGCCGCGGCCGACGCGGGCCTGCTGGTCTGGCAGGACCTACCGCTGGTCGGGACCGCAGAGACCGACACCGAGCGCGCGAAGTCGCTGGCGGAGACGGTCGCCGCCTCCGTCGAGCGCCACCCCTGCGTGGCCGCGTTCGGCGTTCGGGCCGACCCGACCGACCATCTCGCGGGCGTCGGTCCCTCGCGGGTTGCGCGCTACAAGGTCCGCTGGTGGGCGTGGCGCGCGAGTTACGACGGCGGCGCGGACCGCGACATCGCGGAGGCACTTCCGGAGGAAACGCCGGTTTTCCCCGTCTCGGGCGGGCCGGGCATCGACGCCGACGCGACCCACCTCTATCCCGGTTGGCAGTTCGGCACGCCCGGCGACGCCGAGTGGGCGCTGGAGAAGTACGACTGCGACGGCCCGGTCGGCGCGTTCGGCGCGGGGTCGCTCGTCGGCGAAGACGGCCACGACGCCGCCGGATTCGACGCCGACGCCCACCGCGCGTACGTCGGTTCGAGCGGTGACGACGCCCCAGTCGAGTCCTCGCAGGCGTATCAGGCGCGGGTCCTAAAGGACGTGACCGAAACGCTTCGACGGCGCGGGAGCGGTCTCCTCGCGGCCGATGCACTCCGCGACGCCGACGAAGGCGCGGGCATGGGCGTGGTGTCGGCTGACGGGAGCGAGAAGGCAGGCTACGAGGCGATTGCGGCCTCGCTGGAACCCGTGCAAGTCGTCTTGGACGAGTACCCCGCGGGCGGTGACACCCGCGAACTCACAGTCCTCAACGACACGACCAAGGCGGTCGCTGGCACCGTCTCGTGGACTGCTGGCGGCCAGAGCGGCGGAAGCGACGTGGAAGTCGCGCCCCTCGACCGCGAGCGGACGGGGTCGCTGACCGTGCCCGCGGACGCCGAGAGCGTCGAGTTGTCCTTCGGGCACGCGGACGGAGCGGTGCAGAACGTGTATCCGCTGTAAGTTCGCGCGTCTCGACTGTCGATTCGACGCGCTGCACCCGGCATCTCTCGGCGTCGCTCCCCACCGTCCGCGGGTGATTCCTCCGCTTCCGCGGCGGCTATTTATAACCCCTCGAAAAGTGTGGTAACGGCTTACACGGCCGTTAGCGGCCGTGTGAACCGTTTCCACCGTCTAAATAGCCGGAACATTTATATGGTCGCAGGAAATATGTACAGATACCAGAACGCCACGAGCGTTCGGCCAGCATCGTGCGACAAATGACATGGGACTATTGTCACCGGTCGATTGCCAGTTGTATAGAGCGGTTGCTGTCGCTCACTGGACTGCCGAACGCGACGG
Organism: Halorussus pelagicus; assembly: GCF_004087835.1. Classification (NCBI taxonomy): domain Archaea; kingdom Methanobacteriati; phylum Methanobacteriota; class Halobacteria; order Halobacteriales; family Haladaptataceae; genus Halorussus; species Halorussus pelagicus. The sequence goes on along the minus strand of NZ_CP035119.1, from coordinate 2,088,542 downwards.
CGGGCATGGAATCGAGGTTTAATTAAGCATGGTAAGTGTAACAGAAGAGGAACTTCAGAACAAGTCGAAAGGCGAACTAATCAAACTTGCGGGACAGCTCCGAGACCGACGAAACGAGCTGAACCAGAAGGCCAGCAAGCGCGCCTCCAAGCGCGACGACCTGAACGCCGAGACGCGCGAGAAGGTTGACGAGGCTCAGGAACACCGCGAGAAGCGCGACGAGCTCAACGAGCAGGTTCAAGAGCACAAGGAGAGCCGCAACGAGCTCAACGCGAAGGCCAACGAGCTGTTCGACGAGGTCGAGCAGAAGAAGTCCGACCTCGAACTCGACGAGGGCAAGGACATCGAGGAACTCGAGTCCGAAATCGAAGACCTCGAGTTCAAACAGCAGACCGAAGTTCTCTCGACCGAGGACGAGCGCGAACTCATCGAGGAGATCGAGGAGAAGCGCGAGAAGCTTCAGGAGCGAAAGGAGAAGCTCGACGACAGCGAGAACCTCGACGAACTCGTCGAGGAGGCCGAGGAAGTCCGCGCCGAAGCGAGCCGTCACCACGAGAAGGTCACGGAACTCGCCGACAAGGCCCAAGAGCATCACAACCAGATGATCGAGGCCTACCGGGAAGCCGACGAAATCCGCGACGAAGCCGACGAGATGCACGAGAGCTTCGTCGAGGCCCAAGAGTCGGCCGACCAGCACCACGAGGACTTCGTGCGCGTCCAGAAGCGCCTGCGCGAACTCGACAAGCAGGAAGAAGAAGAGCGCAAGTCCGAGAAGGAAAAGGAGCGCGAAGAGGCCAAAGAAGAGGCCGAGGAAATCTACCAGCAGTTCAAGGACGGCGAGACCCTCGACACCGAGGACCTCATGAAGCTCCAGAAGACGGGCCTGCTGTAAGTTTGTAATTTTGCGATTCTCGTTTCTTCGCTCTCAGCGCGGGTAGCGTTGGGTGTGTCGAGCGAAGGTGGTGAGTGAGTTAGCCGACGAAGCCACATTTCGTTACCGAACGACGGAGCGACGACGAGTAGTAGCTAGCTACTGCCGACGCCAATCATGACCGCACGGCACCGCCACCGCACCGCAGGCCTCACGCCTCCCCAACCGCTTGCGGTCCTCGCTTCGCTGCGGTCCTCAGCCCTCGCGCGCTGAAGGCGCGACACGGGGTCGCGCCAGCGCGCGCCGACACAGATGGTCCAACGAGCGAGACGCCCGTAAACGAGTAACACGCGAGACCAACGTTTAATTGTCAAGGCGACGACCCCGAAATCGTGCCACTCACGGTCCGAGACCTCTCGCGGTCGCAGGCGCTCGCTCGCGCTATGCGCATGCACAGCGATGCGTAGCGTCGGGAGGACCCGCCGGACCGTGGCGCGCGGTATTTTTGCGGTGGCGAAACCCGACCCATCGGTCGAATCGCCAGCCAGTGTACCATCGAATCACGCGACGACAGCCATGCACGAACACGGAAATCGGCGGGTTTTACACCCGCCGCGAAGGAGTAGATAGTATGAGCCACGACGACTTCCCCACGGAGAAGCCAGCGGTGGTGACCTGCGGGTTGCCCTACGCCAACGGCGACCTGCACATCGGGCACCTCCGGACATACGTCAGCGGCGACGCCTACGCTCGCTCGCTGGAGAAACTGGGTCAGGAGACCGCGTTCGTCTCCGGGTCGGACATGCACGGGACCCCTGTCGCGGTCAACGCCGCGAAGGAGGGCGTCTCTCCCGAGGAGTTCGCGCTCCGCCACCACGAGACCTACGAAGAGACGTTCCCTCGGTTCAACGTCGAGTTCGACAACTACGGCCACACCCACGACGAGACCAACACCGAGTTGACTCAGGAGTTCGTTCGGTCGTGGATAGACGAGGGCCACGTCTTCGAGAAGGAGATTCAGGTCGCGTGGGACCCCGAGGCCGACCAGCCCCTACCCGACCGCTACGTCGAGGGGACCTGTCCCTACTGCGGCGCGAAGGCCCGCGGCGACGAGTGCGACGAGGGGTGTCAGCGCCACCTCGAACCGGGCGAAATCGAGGACCCGCGCTCGACGCTCACCGGCAATCCCGCCGAGTACCGCGCCCGCGAACACGAGTTCCTGCGTCTCGCTGACTTTCAGGAGTACCTTCAGGGATTCATCGACCGCCTCGAAGGCACCTCCAACGCGCGCAACCAGCCAAAAGAATGGATAGAGGGCGAGCTACAGGACCTCTGTATCACCCGTGACATGGACTGGGGTATCGACTACCCCGGCGACGATGGGGAGTCTGGCGAGGGTGCTGAAGACCTCGTCCTCTACGTCTGGGTGGACGCTCCAATCGAGTACGTCGCCTCGACCAAGCAGTACACCGAGCGCGTCGGAGCGGACGAGTACGACTGGGAGGCGGTCTGGAAAGACGGTGCCCCGGACGCGGGCGCCGACGGCGAGACCGACGACGAGACGTGGGAAGACTCCGACACCGGCGAAATCGTCCACGTCATCGGCCGGGACATCATCCAGCACCACACCGTCTTTTGGCCCTCGATGCTCCGGGGCGCGGGCTACAACGAACCGCGCGCGGTCATGGCCAGCGGTTTCGTCAACCTCGACGGGCAGGCGTTCTCGACCAGTCGCAACCGAGCAGTCTGGGCCGATGACTACCTTGACGAGGGCTTCCATCCCGACCTTGTGCGCTACTACCTGACCACGACCGGCGGGTTCCAGCAGGACGTGGACTTCTCGTGGGAGAAGTTCCAAGAGCGCGTCAACGGCGAGTTGGTCGGCACGCTGGGTAACTTCGCCTACCGGAGCCTGCTGTTCGCGGCTCGGAACTACGACGGCACCCCGGACGCAACCACCTCCGAGGAGGTCGCCGACCGAATCGAAGCGACTGTCGAGGAGTTCGAGGCCGCGGTCAACGACTACTCGCTCAAGCAGGCGGGCGAGGCCGCCGTCTCGCTGGCCGGATTCGGCAACGAGTACATCCAGCGCAACGAACCGTGGAACCTGACCGACGACGACCCCGAGCGCGCCGAGCAGGTCATCTACGACTGCGTCCAGTTGGCGAAGGCCGTCGCCGTCCTCTCGGCACCCATCCTGCCCGACAAGGCCCAACACCTCTGGGAGCAGTTGGGCGAGGAGGAGTCGGTCCACGACGCCGACCTCGACGCCTGCCTCGAAGCGCCCGCCGACGAGTTCGGCGAACCGGACGAACTCTTCGAGAAAATCGAGGACGAGCGCGTCGAGGAACTGAACGAGAAGCTAAACGAGCGAATCGCGGCGGCGACCGAGGACGAAGACACCGACGAGACTGACGAAGACACTGCGGATACCGACGAAGACGAAACCATGAGCGACGACATCGACATCGAACCCATCGACGAGGACCGCATCGGCTTCGAAGAGTTCCAAGACCTCGACGTTCGCGTCGGGGAAATCGAGGTCGCGGAGGGCATCGAAGGTGCAGACGACCTCGCGCGACTCGAAGTAGACATCGGCGTCGAGACCCGCCAAATCGTCGCGGGCATCAAGCAACTCCACGACCTTGACGAACTGCCGGGAACGAAGGTCGTCGTCGTAGCGAACTTAGAGCAGGCCGAACTGTTCGGCGTCGAGAGCAACGGGATGGTGCTGGCGGCGGGCGAGGACGCCGACCTGCTGACGACCCACGGCGACAGCGTGCCGGGCACGAAAGTCAAGTGAGGGCGGCCCGACCGCGGCGAAGTAACAACCAAAAAGTATTTTCCGCCCAACGATAAGAGATGATTACGGTGGACGTAGCGGTCGTACCAATGTCACACGCAACCTCCGGTACCGGAACGTCCGCTCCGCCGTGAAAGAACGAGATGGCAGTTATCGCGTGAGTTATCCCTCACGCCATCTCGGGTTCCCCCCATTTGTTCGCGTCGCGCCGACGTGGCTTGGAGTCGATAGCGCGTCGTACGAGATTAGCTTCGGTAGTCGATACTACGCCCATATTATATAAATTATAAAATATTTAATTCTAATATTTATAAATAGATATTATCTATTCTCTGATAACTAATATAATGAATTACCTTGGTGGGAGTGTATTCGCTAGCTGTTGTTTCCATGATGGGAAATACCTCCAACCGACGCGCGTTCCTCAAGAAAACGGCGACGACCGCCGTACTGGGCGGCGGTCTGCTCGCTAGTGCAGAGCCAGTCGCGGCATCGACTCAAACGATCAAAATCAAGGGGACTGGTAGCTACGATATCTTCGTCAACGACCCAAACGCTACGAAGCAGGACGATGTCGAGGACGACGATATGATCGATTCGGACCCCAATAAGTCTATCCTCGATGGGTCAGTCAGCGGAGACGCGGACACGTACGATTTCGAAGGACAGGTCACGCGTCTCTTTCTCGACGGCGACATCACGGTCGTCGTCTCCGACCCGAACGGGATGAATCGCGGTGGCCGTCTGGACGTGCAAGGAGGCGACGGAGCCTACTATCTCGTCCAATCGAGCGAGAGCATGGAAGAGCAGTACGATAATCTCGAATCGAAGGACGCCGTCGATAGCGACGGCCAACACTGCGACGGGCACCTCGACGGATTGGACGACACCGACTCGTACTACCTCGACGGGACTATTCAGGCCGTGATGGTCGAAACGGATAGTGGCGGATACGACTCGGTTCGCATCGACCACAACCTGTAGAACGGTTCTCTATCTTTTCGAGCGTCGAAACAACTCGGAGCCGAGTGAATCCCAATTGAATCACCGTAGGTTTTTGACGCGGTCGGACCTATCCGAACCCATGAGAAACGCGAAAATCGTCTGTACGCTGGGTCCGGCCTCCGACTCCCAGCGGACAATCCGAGAGTTGGCCGACGCGGGGATGACCGTCGCCCGACTCAACGCCAGTCACGGTACGCGAGAGGACCGTGCCGAACTCGTAGACCACGTCCGACACGTAGACGAGACCACCGCCGACCCCCTCGCGGTGATGGTTGACCTGCAGGGTCCCGAGATTCGGACCGCCGAGACCGACGACCCGGTCCACCTCGAAACCGACTCGACGGTGCGGTTCGTGAAAGGTGACACCGCCACCCCCGAGGAGGTCGGTCTGAGTTACTCCATTACCAACGTCGAACCCGGCGACAAGGTGCTGTTGGACGACGGCCGCATCGAGACGGTCGTCGAGGAAATCGACGCGGACGCGGACGGCGAGGGCGCGGTCGTCGCGCGCGTCGTGAGCGGCGGCGACCTGAGCAGTCGGAAGGGCGTCAACGTCCCCGGCGTGGATTTGGACCTCGACGTTATCACCGAGAAGGACCGCCGAGACCTCGAACTCGCCGCCGAGAAGGAGGCCGACTTCGTGGCCGCGAGTTTCGTCCGGAGCGCCGCGGACGTGCTGGCGGTCAACGAAGTGCTGGAGGAACTGGGCGCGGACATCCCCATCGTCGCCAAGATAGAGCGCCGCGGCGCGGTGGAGAATCTGGACGAAATCGTGGACGCCGCCTACGGCGTGATGGTCGCGCGCGGGGACCTCGGCGTCGAGTGCCCGCTCGAAGACGTGCCCATGATTCAAAAGCGCATCATCCGGGAGTGCCAGCAGACCGGCACACCGGTCATCACCGCGACCGAGATGTTGGACTCGATGGTCCACGCTCGCAGACCCACACGCGCGGAGGCCTCCGACGTAGCGAACGCCGTCCTCGACGGCACCGACGCGGTGATGCTCTCGGGCGAGACTGCAATCGGCGACGACCCGGTGCAGGTCGTCGAGACGATGGACCGCATCGTCCGGCAGGTCGAGGCCAGCGGCGAGTACGACGAAATCCGCGAACAGCGCGTCCCGACCGCCGAGGACGCCCGGACCGACGCGCTGGCGCGGTCGGCGCGCTATCTCGCGCGGGACATCGGCGCGTCGGCCATCGTGGCGGCCAGCGAGTCCGGATACACCGCGCTGAAGGTGGCGAAGTTCCGGCCGCAGGTCCCGGTCGTCGCCACCACGCCCAACGACGACGTGCGCCGCCAACTCTCGCTGACGTGGGGAGTCAACTCCCAGTACACGCCGCTCTCGTCGGGCGTGGACAACGTCATCGAGGACGCCGTGCAGGCCGCCCTCGACGCGGACGTGGCCGATAGCGGCGACACGGTGGTCGTTCTCTCGGGGATGATGTCGGAACTGGAGGGAACCTCCACGACGAACACGCTCAAGGTTCACGTCGCGGCCGAGACCATCGCTACCGGCCGGAGCGTCGTGCGCGGGCGGGTCGCCGCCCCGGTCGTTCGGACCGAGGACGGCGACCTCTCGGGCGTGCCCGAGGGGTCGGTTCTGGCGCTCGAACCCGATTTCGACGGCGAGTTCGACGGCGACGCCTCGAAACTCGTCGGCATCGTGGACGCCCGGCCGGGTATGACGGGCTACCCCGCGATGGTCGCGCGGGAACTCGACCTCCCGATGGTCAGCGGCGCGCCGCTGGACCCCACGATTCGGGGCGGCGACGTGGTGACTCTCGACGCCGAGCGCGGCGTGGTCTACGAGGGCGACGTGACTCACGCCGAGCGCTCGTAACTGACGCTGACGCCGACCTTCGCTCTCGATAACGACGCGACGCCTCCGGAGCCAACCTTTTCCCGGTGGCGTGCGTACCTCCGGTCATGTCGGACTGGAAGTTTGACACCGACGAGGTCGGCGAGGACGGTTACGAACCCGAAGAACCCGACTTCGAACCGATAGAGCCGGGGTCGCCGACGGTGGAGAACGCCTTTTTTGTCGCGCTCGGCGTGGTCTCGACGCTGTTCGTCTTCGCCCGCGTCGTCCTGCTCGCCGGTGGATAGTGTTCCCCGTCGCCGGGAGATAGTTCTCCACGACGACCAGATTCCGGACCCGGCGAACTCGCGCTTTGAGACTGCAAAACGTTAACCGGTCCGAATCCCAAGACGTTGGTATGGCACCGCTGTTGGACTCGCTCCCGCTGTTGCTCCTCGTCGCTGGCATCGGTCTCGCCATCGCCGAGGCGCTGATTCCGGGCGCGCACTTCGTCGTCCTTGGCGTCGCGCTCGTCCTCGCGGGACTCGTCGGACTGTTGCTCGGACCGGCCGCCTCGCCGCTGCTACTCGCCGTGTTGGTGTTGGGTTTCGGCGCGGCCTCACTGTACGCCTATCGGGAACTCGACCTCTACGGCGGCAAGGGCGTCGCTCGTACCCGCGACTCCGACTCCCTGAAGGGCGAGACCGGCCGCGTCACCGAGCGCGTCACGACCCAAGAGGGTCAGATAAAGCTCGACAAGGGCGGGTTCAACCCCCACTACGCCGCCCGGACCGTCCGGGGCGAGATTCCGGAGGGGACCGAGGTGATGGTCGTGGACCCCGGCGGCGGCAACGTCGTGAAAGTCGAGGCGCTGGAGACCATCGAGGACTCCATCGACCGCGAATTGGCGAAGGGACTGGAAGACGACGCCATCGACCGCGAACTCGCCGACGAGCGCGCGAGCGACGACTCGCCGGGGCGCGAGACCGATACCGAAGAAATTTGAACAGGTCGTAGTCCGTCCCGTCCGTGCGACAAAATTTCGTCGGCGGACGGCCGACGGCGAGGGGAACGCTTAACATTCACTCTTGCTAACAGTCCGAGTATGTTGGTTCCACTACAGGCCGCCGCGGCAGGCGGTTTCACGATAGTCGCACTGCTGGTCCTTGCACTGGCAGTTATCACCATCTGGCAGGCGGTCGAAATCGTCGATGCGACCGAGAAGCGCGCGCTGACGGTGTTCGGTGAGTACCGAAAGCTCCTCGAACCCGGTATCAACTTCGTGCCGCCGTTCGTGAGCGCGACCCACCGCTTCGACATGCGGACCCAGACCCTCGACGTGCCCCGGCAGGAAGCCATCACCCGCGACAACTCGCCGGTGACCGCCGACGCCGTGGTCTACATCAAGGTCATGGACGCCAAGAAGGCGTTCCTCGAAGTCGAAGACTACAAGCGAGCAGTGTCGAACCTCGCGCAGACGACCCTGCGGGCCGTGCTGGGTGACATGGAACTCGACGACACGCTGAACAAGCGCCAAGAAATCAACGCGAAAATCCGGCGCGAACTGGACGAACCCACCGACGAGTGGGGTATTCGCGTCGAAAGCGTCGAAGTCCGGGAAGTGAACCCGAGCAAGGACGTGCAGCAGGCGATGGAGCAACAGACCTCCGCGGAGCGCAAGCGCCGCGCCATGATTCTGGAAGCGCAGGGTGAGCGACGGAGCGCCGTCGAGACGGCAGAAGGTGACAAGCAGTCCAACATTATCCGCGCGCAAGGTGAAAAGCAGAGCCAGATTCTGGAAGCGCAGGGTGACGCGGTTTCGACCGTTCTCCGGGCGAAATCCGCCGAGTCGATGGGCGAGCGCGCAGTCATCGACAAGGGGATGGAGACGCTCGAAAGCATCGGTCAGGGCGAGTCCACGACGTTCGTCCTCCCGCAGGAACTCTCCTCGATGCTCGGCCGCTACGGCAAGCATCTCACCGGGAGCGACGTGAAGGAAGACAACGGCGAACTCGACAGCCTCGACTTCGACGAGGAGACCCGCGAACTCATCGGTCTCGACAACATCGAGGAAATCCTCGGCCAGATAGACGAGGAGGCCGAGATGGACGTGGAAGCGATGGAGCAGGAGGCCCAAGCCATCAAGGAGGGCGAGGACCCCGCGAGCATCAAGAGCGCCGACGAGGTCATCAAGGAGATGGACGAAGACGACCCCGACTTGGAGGACGTGCAGGCCGAGATGGACGCCGAGTTGGAGAAGTAGTCCGCTCGCCGCTTTCGATTTTCCGCCGTTTCAGTCCGTGAGGGGCATCTTCCCGTCTCGCGGGATTCAGCGTCCTCGGTAACGCTCGGAATCGTCGCGCGAGCGACCGAATCGTGACCGATGCCCGAAACGACGACTCGCCGACTACCCCGCGACCGTTGGCACGGCCGCTCTCCGGTCGGTCCTAAAACCCTCGGCCGTGCAACCACCCCTCAAGCCGAAGGTGTTTTAATCCTCCATGCCGACCCTTCGGTTGTAGATGGTTGAGCGCTCCGAAGTGGATGAAAATAAGCGAGCGACCCTCCGCCGATTTGCAGTCTTGGGGGCCGCCACGCCGCTGGCGTCGTTTCGAGCCGAGGCCGACAGCGGCGAGAGCGAGGCCCGCGACGCCATCGCGGGTTACGTCGCCACCACGCCGGGCGCGCACTTCTCGAAGGTCCGTGACGACCTCAAACTGGGAACGGGAGAGGCCCAGCACCACCTCCGACAGTTGCTCGACGCGGGCGTGGTCGAGAGCCGACGAGACGGCGACTACCGCCGGTTCTACCCGGCCGAGCAGTTCTCCTCGTTCGAGCAGGTCGCACTGGGTTACCTCCGCAGAGAGACGCCGCGGGGGATGCTCGTCGAGTTACTGCGCGACCCGTCGGCGACCGGTAGCGACCTCGCCGACGCGCTGGACGTATCGAGACCGACCGTGAGCAAGTACGCCGCCGACCTCGAAGACGCGGGCCTGTTGGACCGCGAGGACGGCTACGCGGTCCGGAACCCCGAGACGGTCATTACTCTGCTCGTCCGGTACGCCGACTCGTTCGGCGAGGGCGCGGCGACGTTCGCGGCCGAGGCCGACGAGTTCATCTCGTTCGATCCGTAGCGTTTCAGTCGCTCGCAGTCCGATACTCTTTACTGACGCGAGCAAGGCCGAGCGACTGCTCGGCTGGTCGGCGAAACGGTCGTGGCGAAACTTCAAAAGAGAAAACGAATAACGGGACCGAACGGACGGCGGGAAACCCACTCCCCCGAGCACGTACCGGCACCGGTCGTCTCGGGTGTCTCAGCGTCGCAGGCGTCGGACTCCGAGACCCGTCAGGCTGTGACCTTCCATGTCGTGGACGAGGAGTAGCCCCACTTCTCCACGTCGATGTCGAACTCGCCCTCGGAGATGGCGGTCATGTTCGCGCCGACCTCCTTGGCGGTCATGCCGAGTTCGTCGCCGATGAGGCGGGACTTGAAGTAAGTCTTCATCTGGCCCTTCTCGCGGAGGTACTGGAGGATGCGCTGTTGCTTGTCGGTCAGGGTCGTCGTGCCAGCAGTTGCGGTCGTGCTCATGACGTACTCAGTCCTTGGGCCGAAGCCGTCTTAGTGGATTTGGTACGTGGAGTTAACACCTCGCCCTCTTGCGTTTTCACCTCAATTTTGCTTGAACTAAACCACCCCCGAGGGGACTGTTGGTACGGCTGGTTAATCCGAAATTTCCAGAGAACGTTCCGCGGAGACGCCGGGTAGCGAGAGGGACCTCTCGGCGGGCGACCGTTCGGGGTCGCACCGCGAGGTAAGCCCGGATTACCGAGCGTAACGAGTCCGCGACTGGCTTCCACAAGGGCTTTTCGACGTGAACGAGCGTGAACGACGCCGCAAGGTCGGGCTTAGGGGCGTGTACTGGCTGGAACGGAGCAGAAGGTACTTAGGCGGGCGGAAAGACTCTCTTCGATAATGAGCGGTCGTGGAGTCGAAGTGAGCGTCGTCCTTCCGGCCTACAACGAGGAGGCGACCATCGAGAACACGGTCGAGACGACGCTCGCCACGCTAAACGGATTCCTTCCCGCGGGAACCTTTGAGGTCATCGTCGCCGAGGACGGGTGCGAGGACCGCACGCCCGAAATCGCCGACCGGATGGCCGCCGAGGATGAGCGGGTCCGCCACTACCACAGCGACGAGCGGTTGGGCCGTGGAGGAGCGTTGAATCGCGCCTTCGAGGCCGCTGACGGCGAGACGTTGGTGTACTTCGACACCGACCTCGCCACGGACATGCGCCACCTCGAAGAACTGGTCGAGAGCGTCCGGTCGGGCGAGTACGACTTTGCCACCGGGTCGCGCTGGATGCCGGGCGAGACGGCCGACCGGCCCGCCAAGCGCGACGTGGCGAGTCGGGGGTTCAACGGACTGACCCGGACGTTCCTCGGGTCGGAGATGCGCGACCACCAGTGCGGGTTCAAGGCATTCGACCGGACCGCGCTCTTCGACGTGCTGGAGGATGTGGAGGACGAACACTGGTTCTGGGACACCGAAGTCCTCGTGCGCGCACAGCGCCGGGGCTACGGCGTCAAGGAGTTCGCGGTCGATTGGGAACCCAAGGGCGACTCGAAAGTAGATATCGTCCGAGACGTGTTCGGGATGGGGAGCCAGATTATGCGCTGTTGGTGGGAGTTTTCGGTCCAACCGCGCATCACCAAGCGCGTCTCCATCGCCGCGGGCATCCTCCTGACCATCGTGGCAGTCGTGTTGATGGGCGAGTATCTCCCACTCGGCGACGTTGTCGAGCGGATGAGTCAGGCCGATCCGGCGCTGGTCGGTCTCGCCGCGCTGGTCTACGCCGTCTCGTGGCCCCTGCGCGGAAGCCGGTACCGCGACATCCTCGAAGAACTGGGCTACACCGAGGACGCGAACTTCCTCACGGGGGCGATATTCGTCAGCCAGACCGGGAACCTCGTGTTCCCCGCACGGGCGGGCGACGCGGTCCGCGCCTACGTCGTGAAGGCCCGCCGGTCGATTCCCTATCCCACGGGGTTCGCCTCGCTGGCGGTCGAGCGCGTCTTCGACCTGCTAACCATCACGATGCTCGCGGGCGTCGTCCTGATGGGTCTCGCGCTGACCGGCGCGACCGGTGGTCTCGAATCGACGCTGTTCGGGTCCGGGCCAGCAGGCGGCGAGGCGGCTGCGGGCAGTGAGTACGGCGCGGCCGGACAGACCGCTCTCTACGTCGCTGGTGGTGTCGGTGCCGCGGCCATCCTCGCGGTCGGAGTCATCGTGTTGAGCGCCCGGTCTGACCGCAATCTCGTCCGCGAGGTCGTCTCGGGCATCAGTAGCGACTCGTACGCCGATTACGTGGCGGGCATCGTCGAGCGATTCACGGGCGACGTACAGACTGTCGCGGGCAACCGGAGGGCCTTCCTCACGGTCGGCGCGAGCAGTCTCGCCATCTGGACGCTGGACGTGCTGACGGCCCTGCTCGTACTCGTCGCGTTCCCGACCGTCTCGCTCCCGGTTCCGATGCTCGTGGCGGTGTGTTTCTTCGCGGTCAGCGTGGGCAACCTCGCCAAGGTCCTGCCGCTGTCGCCCGGCGGCGTCGGTCTCTACGAGGGCGCGTTCACCCTGCTCGTGGTCGGTCTGACCCCGATTGGCTGGAGCATCGCGCTCGGCGCGGCCATCCTCGACCACGCCGTCAAGAACATCGTCACGCTGGTCGGTGGCGTCGCCTCGATGCTGTGGCTGAACGTCTCGTTGACGACGGCCGTCGAGGAGAGCAAGGACGCGCGGGCCGCGGCGGAACCGACCGACGACTGACGACGTGCGATTCGCCTTTCGGCGTTCGCACCAGCAGTCACAGTAATTGTTTTCCGGAGCGGTACGCTCGACCGCGACCTCGACTTCGAGACGGTCGGCGAGCGAGAGACAGAGCGCATTCGGGAGTGACGGCTTGCGGGAATCGTCTCAGTCGTACAACTCGGTCACGAACGGCCCGAGCGCGCCCGCGAGAGCCTGTTCGAGCGCGCCCTCGCGGTCGATGACGTGGCCGGTCAGCGCGCCCGCCGCGCCCTGCTTCTCGGCGACGTTCTCCATGTCCAGCACGTCGTCCATCACCGGTCCCAGTTCCTCGCCGTCCCGGACCCTGCCCGCGATGGACTCGGGCAGGCGAAGGCGGGGACCCGCGCCGCGACCGACGCGCTCGCCGTCGGTCGCGGCCGCCCACATAATCAGAAAGAGTCCCTCTGTTCCTTCGACCTCGGCGACACCGCCTTCCAGTCCGACGCCGAGGTCGTAGTCGCCCGCGTCGAGGACGTTGCGGGCGCGGTTCCGTGCGCCCGCGACGGTCTCTCGCTCGCCGACCGGTTGCTCGCTCACGCCCGACTCGACGGCGACCGACTCGACGGTCGTGGCCGAAAAGTCGGTCAGGGCGGACTCGGTCGCGGCGCGTTTCACGGGATTGGTGCTTCCGACGCCGACTCGCATGGGCGAGTGGAGACGCCCGGCCGACTTGGCGGTTGCGCTCCGGCGGCGCTACGCGTCGAACGCCTCGGGATGGAGGAGCGCGGCCAGTCGCTCGACGCCCTCCACGAGTCGCGGACTCGGCTGATTCAACAGCGAGTCGTCCACGACGTGGACGTTGTCGCGGGCTATCGCCGAGAGGTCCCAGTCGCGGTCGGTGACGGTCTCGGGGTCGGCACAGGCCCCGTGGCCACAGACGTGCAAGACAACGTGGTCCGGGTCGGCGGCCTCTACCTCGGCGGTCGAGACCTCGCGGGAGCGCTCGCCCGGTTCGAGGAAGGGGTAGCGCCCGCCCGCGACTTCGACCACCTCGGGCACCCAGTTGCCCGCGACCATCGGCGGTTCGGACCACTCTTCGCAGTAGACCGCGGGGCGCTCGGCGTCGTCGTCCGGGACGAGTCGCCGAACGCGGTCGAGGCGACTCCGCGCGCGTCGGACCAGCGCCTCGCCCTCGTCGGGCAGGCCCACCGCCGCGCCGAGGTCGGCGAACGACTCGACGACCTCCTCCAGCGTACTCGGCGTCAGATGAACCACTTCGTGGCCGCGCTCGCGCAACGCGTCGGCCACGTCGTCCTGCAGATCGTCGGCGGTCAACACGAGGTCCGGGTCCCGGTCGGCGATGGTCTCGTAGTCGGGATTGAGCCAGCCGCCGACCGCCGGAGCGTCGGCGTCGCAGTGGTGGGTCGCGCCGACGAGGCGGTCAGTCGCGCCGAGTGCCCGCAGGGTCTCGGTCGCGCTCGGGGCCAAGGAGACGACTCGGGCCGCAACGTGATCGGTCTGGACTGCCATCGCCGGAGCCTTCGAAGCCCGTTGGGTTAAATCGTCCGACGCCCGCGCTCGGACCGGGGAAGACGGGTTTTAAATTTTCCCGGCGGAGAATCGAGACTGGCGTCTCGACGTGGCATGTGTACCGTTCACGATACTCGCCAAATCCGTTTCCGAAAATACTAAATACCTTTCGGAAGAAGCCAACGTCAAGGAATTGAGACCGGGTTTTTCAGGTTCTCCCTGCCCGGTAGCCCGCGCCATCTCCGCAACGAGGAGTCATCATGTCAGACGTAACTACGCGAGTCAAGCGAACGGAAGAAGAGGAACAGGTCGAAGAAGAGTCCGAACAGTCCACCGCCTGCCCCGAGTGCGGCGGTAACCTCATCTCGGACACCGAACACGGCGAGACCGTCTGCGAGGAGTGCGGACTCGTCGTGGACGAAGACCAAGTTGACCGCGGCCCGGAGTGGCGCGCGTTCGACTCCAAAGAGAAAAACGAGAAGTCCCGTGTCGGCGCGCCGACGACGAACACGATGCACGATAAGGGTCTCTCGACCAACATCGACTGGCGGAACAAGGACGCCTACGGTAACTCGCTGGGGTCGCGCCAGCGCGAGAAGATGCAGCGACTTCGAAAGTGGAACGAGCGATTCCGAACCCGAGACAGCAAGGAGCGCAACCTGAAGCAGGCGCTCGGCGAAATCGACCGCATGGCCTCCGCGCTCGGTCTGCCGAACAACGTCCGGGAGACGGCATCGGTCATCTATCGGCGCGCGCTCGACGAGGACCTTCTGCCCGGTCGTTCCATCGAGGGCGTCTCGACGGCCTGCGTCTACGCCGCCGCGCGACAGGCGGGGGTCCCGCGCAGTCTGGACGAGATTGCGGACGTAAGCCGCGTCGAGAAGAGTGAGGTCGCCCGGACGTACCGCTACGTCGTTCGGGAACTCAACCTCGAAGTCAAACCCGCCGACCCCGAGAGCTACGTCCCCCGGTTCGCTTCCGGACTCGACCTCTCGGACGAGGCCGAACACCGCGCCCGCGAACTGCTCCAGACCGCCAAGGAGAAGGGCGTCCACAGCGGCAAGTCGCCGGTCGGTCTCGCCGCGGCCGCCGTCTACGCCGCGGCGCTCCTGACCAACGAGAAGACCACGCAGGCGGAAGTCAGCGAGGTCGCCGACATCAGTGAGGTCACGATTCGCAACCGCTACCACGAACTGCTGGAGGCCGAAGAGGCCCCCGCGATGGCCTGAGTCGTCGGCGAGACCCCGTTCGTCGGTCGGAACGGCCGACACGACGACGACCCGAGCG
This sequence comes from Halorussus pelagicus, assembly GCF_004087835.1. Lineage (NCBI taxonomy): Archaea > Methanobacteriati > Methanobacteriota > Halobacteria > Halobacteriales > Haladaptataceae > Halorussus > Halorussus pelagicus. The sequence continues at coordinate 2,073,460 of NZ_CP035119.1, read as the reverse complement.
AGCGAACGTTTCTAGTTACCGAGTGTACGAAACCGAAAGAGAGTTGTAACGCCCCCAGAGACGGGTTACAGAGCGGATGGAGACCGAACACCGGATTCACGTTGGCGACGCCCGCGAGATGACGGCGCTGGACGACGACTCCGTCGAACTCGTCGTCACCTCGCCGCCGTATCCCATGATAGCGATGTGGGACGACTTGTTCGCAGGGTTGGACCCCGAAATCGAGGACTTGCTTGCCGAGGGCGACGGCGAGGCCGCCTTCGAGGCGATGCACGCCGCGCTGGCTCCCGTCTGGGACGAACTCTCGCGGGTCCTCGTGGACGGCGGCGTCGCCGCGGTCAACGTCGGGGATGCCACGCGGAGCGTCGGCGACGGCTTCCAACTCTACCCGAACCACGCCGAACTCATCACCCGGTTCCGGGACCGAGGCTTCGACCTCCTGCCGGACGTGCTGTGGCGCAAGCCGGTCAACAGCCTCACGAAGTTCATGGGGTCGGGCATGGTGCCGCCCAACGCCTACGCGACGCTCGAACACGAGTACGTCCTGCTCTTCCGAAACGGCGGCGACCGACGGTCGTTCGAGCCAGGGGCCGAGCGACGCTACGAGGCCGCGTACTTCTGGGAGGAGCGCAACGACTGGTTCTCGGACCTCTGGACCGACGTGCAGGGCGAAGGGCAACAACTGGACCACGACGACCTCCGGACGCGCTCGGCGGCGTTCCCCTTCGAGGTTCCCTACCGACTCATCAACATGTACTCGGTGTACGGCGACACAGTTCTAGACCCCTTCTGGGGCACCGGAACCACCAGCCTCGCGGCGATGGTCGCCGGGCGCAACTCGGCGGGCTACGAACTCAGCACGGAGTTCCGCGAGGTGTTCGACGACCGCCTCGCGGACATCGAAGGATTCGCCGACGAGAAGACCCGCGGGCGACTCGACGCCCACCGCGAGTTCGCGGCGGGCCAAGACCTCGCGTACGATGCCGAGAACTACGACTTCGAGGTCAAGACCAAACAGGAGCGACAGTTGCAGCTGTACACGGTCGAGGGCTACGAGCGCGACGGCGACCGGTACGTCGTCAGCCATCGGCCGTTCGGCGAGAAGTGACTCCGACGCCCGGACGACTCGCGCTTCGGCGTCGTTTCGCTCGCCGTCCCCGCAACGAGTACACTTTTCCACGCCCCCGACAGAGACCCACGCATGAACTTCGAGGAGTTCGTCCTCGCCGCGAGTCTCACCGACCTCGACGCGGAGGCCCGCGCCCGCGAGCACGCCGACGCCGTGGAGTTCCGGATGGACCTCGCCAGCGACCCGCTCGCGGCGCTCGACGACTACGACGGCCGACTACCCGTCCTCGCCACCAACCGCGCGGCGTGGGAGGGCGGCGAGGCCGAGGACGACGAGGGGCGACTCGCCCAACTCGCGGAGGCCGCGGAACTCGCCTGCGTCGGGGCAGTGGACGTGGAACTGAAGAGCCTCACCGCGGGCGAGGGCGAGCGCGTCGCCGAGCGCGCGCGCCGGACCGGAACGAGCGTCGTCGCCTCGGTCCACAACTTCGAGCGCACGCCGCCGAAAGCCGACCTGCGCGGGCACCTCGAAACCGCCACCGAGCGCGCCGACGTGGGCAAACTCGCGGTCACCGCCGAGCGTCGGAGCGACGTGCTGGACCTGCTGGCGGTCACCCACGAGTTCGACGCCGCGGGCGAGCGCGTGGCGACGATGGCGATGGGCGCGCCCGGTCGCCACTCGCGGGCGGTCGCGCCCCTCTACGGGTCGGCGATTGGTTACGCTCCCGTTGAACCCGAAGACGCGACTGCGCCGGGCCAGTACGACCTCGAAACGCTGGCGAACCTCGTGGAGAAATTAAAATAGAGCGCCTGCATTGACGGATAGCGCCGGTTTCGTGGGACAGCATTTATTAGCGTCGGCCGGTTAGCGCCGAGTAGTGACTCGTACGAATTCCGAGAAGCGTCCGTGGTTGGGCGCACTGCTGTCGTTTTTCCTCCCCGGACTCGGCCACGTCTACCTCCGAAAGTGGCTTCGCTCGGCGATGTGGTTCGCGTTCATGGTCAGCGCCGTATTGCTGTTCGTCCCGCTCCCCGAGACGGCGGCCGCCTCGGGAGACATCTCGGCCGCGTTCGAGGCCGCGATGGAGGCGACGCAGGACCTCGGTTGGGAAACGTTGCTCCCCATCTGGGTCGTTCGCCTGTTCAGTTCCATCGACGCCTACTGGCTGGCGCTCCAGCGCGAACCCGACGAAGAGGAGGGCGAGCAGTGCCCCTACTGCGGCAAGCCCGTGGACGAAGAACTGGACTTCTGTCAGTGGTGTACGACGCCGCTTCCGGAGCGCGAGGGTCCCAACGGACCGACCGAAAGCAACGCCGTCTCGCGTTAACCCGACGTAACTCGTCGCGGACCGACGGCGCTACTTCTCGATGATGCTCTCTTCGACCGCCTCGCCGAAGTGCCGAGCGCCGCCCTCGCGGAAGACCCGGAGTTCGTCGCCCGCTTCGAGGTCGGTGACAGCCTTGCGCCCCTCGCTCGTGGCGACCTTGATGGTCTCGGCGTTCTGGAGGAGCGTCTCGACCCGGTCGCCGTCGTCGAACTCGGCGACCACCCGGAACATCGGGCGCTTCTCGATTTTGACTCGGCCGACCGTCGCCTCGCGTGTGTGCCCCTCGGTGTCAACGAGTTGCACCTCGTCGCCGGACTTCAGTTCCGCGAGGTACTTCGTGCCGCCGTCGGGCGTCCGGACGTAGGCGTGGACCGCGCCAGCGTTGACCCGGAACGGTCGGGAGGCGACGTACGGCGATTCGGCGGTTTCGGCGTGGACGAAAAAGAGGCCGCGCGACATCGACCCGACGAGCATCCCCTCGTCGTGGTCCATCAGACTCCCCGTATCGACGCAGACGCGGTCGGCGCTCCCGGTGCGCTCGATGGTCGTGACCTCTGCCCAGTCCAGTTCGAGCGTCTCGCGCTCGGCCTCGTCGCGGACCTCGACGGTCTCCCGAATCTCGTCGGGGCTGTCGGTGTCCAGCAGGACGGCGTCGCTCCCGATTTCCAGCGTCTCGAACGCGGTCTTGGCCTCCTCGGCCGTGGTGACGCCCGCGACGAGGTCGGTCTCCTCGCCGATGCGCGCGATGAGGTTTTCGAGCGGGATGATGGTCCAGTCCTCGCCGACGACGATGGTGTAGTCGGCCTCGTTGGCGGCCGCCTCGGCGAACGCCTCGTAGTCCTCGTTCAGGATGCGGACGTACGCGCCGTCCGCCCGGTCGTCATCGCGCCGGAGCGTCGAGAGGTCCGCCGACCCCGAGAAGTCGTTGGGCAGGTCCACAGTCCCGTCGCCCTCGCCGTCCTTGCCGACGATGTAGGCGTCGGCCTCGGCCCGCGAGTCGCTCCCGTCGATGACCTGCGCGTCGCCGTCGGCGAACACCGCAACGTTCACCTCGCCGAGTTCGCGCACTCGTTCCACGTCGGCGGCGTCTACCAGTACCCAATCGACGCCCGCTTCGAGTCCCGCCGTGATTCGCTTCCGGCGGGCGTCCCAGTCGCCGACCGCGTCGTCGGCCTTGAGCCAGACAGAGCGTGTCATGTTCTCAGGCTTGTATCCGGAGGGCTTGAACGTGGCGGATGTGTCGAATCGTGCGATAGCGCGAATCGATTCGACTCGTTGGAAATCCGACTTAGCTCTCTGTCGTGGTCGTCACGGCTGTCGCGTTTTCGGCGGTCGTCTCTACCGACACCGTCGTCGTCGCGTTCTCCGAGCGCGTGGTCGTCGGCCGCGTCGCGGCACCGACCCACGCCGGGCGCTGGACCGTGGCGTCGCCGACCTCGGTCAGCTCGAACTCGTAGTGAATCCGGGTCTCGTTGTCGCCCTCGTAGGTCGCGGTCAGCGACAGCGAGTGGACTCGGCCCTCCGAGTCCACGCGAATTGTCGAGCGGAGGTCAGTGTAGTTGGCGGCCGCGACCGGGTCGGTCGCGCGCAGGACCGTCATCGTCCGTGTCTCGTTGCGCGCGGAGCGGGTGGGGTTTCGCTCGTCGTCGCCGTCTCGCTCGGTCCGGACGCGCTCGTACTCCCCGGCGGCCAGCGCGAGTTCGAGGAGCCACGATTGGGTGACCTGCGAGTCGAGGTCGGCTCTGGGCAGGTGTGCCCACGTCTCGTCGGCGACATTCCCGCCCGAGCGGTTGTAGCGCCGGAGTTCGCTCCGGCTGTCCCCATCGTATCGGACGACCACGGCCGTCTCGTTGGCCCAGAGGTCCGTCGCCGTCGAGGAAGTGCCGCCGTCGAACTGCCGGACGCTGGTCGAGTGGACGACCAGCGGCGAGAGACCCGCCGCGACGCGCCCGCGCTGGAGCGTCCACTGGTTCGCAGGGCCGACCGAGACGTTCGACCGGAAGCGGAACGCGAAACTGGTCCCGTTCAGCGCGCTCCGGTGGGCGGCGACCAGCGCCTCGGGGTCCTCGACCCCCGTGGCGTTCACCCCCGGCGGGAGCGAGGCGTTGACCGACGAGTCGTTCGTCGCGGTTTCGTTGGTCCCCGGTTCGTTCGCTTCGGGTCCGTTCGCCCCGGCTCCGTTCTCGGCGGTGGTCGTCGGCGTGTCGGCTATCGGTTCGTCGTTCGCCGTCGTGGTCGTTGTCGCCGTCGTCGCCGCTGGGCCGTCGGCGCTTCCGGCACAGCCAGCGAGGACGAGGAGGGCGACGACGAGCGCGGCTCTGCGTGACGCCATTTTCAGTCCCGTCCAACGGCCGTCCTCATAAACCGAGGGTATCGTGACGCCGCGTTCGCGGGCGTAGCTGTGTATTTCGTGTCTTAATCGCGGCCTACTCAGTGAGACCGGCAAAAAGCAGGTCGGTCTAACTCACTCGCCCGAGAGTCGTTAGCGCACCGAGTCGAGCAATAGCTTCTGCTCGACGCGCTTGACTTCGTGTTGCACGTCACGGACCGCGTCGATGTTCGCCGAGATGGAACTGACGCCCTCGTCCACGAGGTGCTGGACCATCTTCGGCTTCGACCCGGCCTGCCCGCAGATGGAGGTGTCCACGTCGTGTTCCCGGCAGGTCCGGATGGTCTGGCTGATGAGTTGCAGGACCGAGGGGTGGAGTTCGTCGAACCGGTCGGCGACGTTCCCGTTGTTGCGGTCCACCGCGAGGGTGTACTGGGTCAAGTCGTTCGTGCCGAACGAGGCGAAGTCGATGCCCTGCTCGGCCATCCCCTCGACGCCGAGCGCCGAGGCGGGCGTCTCTATCATCACGCCCCACGTCCGCTTGTCGGGGTCGATGCCCGACTCCGCCATGAGGTTGCGCGCCCGAATCACGTCCTCGGCGTCGTTGACCAGCGGGAACATGATTTCGACGTTGTCGTAGCCCATCTCGTAGAGGCGGGCGAACGCGTCGAGTTCGTGTTTGAACACGTCCGGCCGGTCGAGGCTCCGTCGGATGCCCCGGTAGCCAAGCATCGGGTTGTGTTCGTCGGGTTCGTCCTCGCCGCCCTGCAACTGCTGGAACTCGTCGGTCGGCGCGTCGAGCGTCCGGACCCGGACGGGCCGGGGGTAGAACTCGTCGGCGACGCCGCGGATTCCCTCCACGATTTCGTTGACGTAGGCGTCCTCGCCGTGGTCTTCGATGTACTTGGCGGGCGTCTTGTTCGTGGACAGAATCATGTGTTCCATCCGGAGCAGGCCCACGCCGTCCGCGCCCGTCGCCGCCGCGCGCTCGGCGGCCTCCGGAATGGAGACGTTGACCTTCACCTCCGTCGCGGTCATCGGCTTGACCGGCGTCTTCGGGCGGGCCTCCTCGATGGGTTCGCGCTCGTCGGAGGTCTCCGTGCGACCCTCCGTGATGGTGCCCTTGTCGCCGTCGAGACTGATGCGCTGGTCGTCGGTCAGCGTCGTTGTGGCGTCGGTACAGCCGACGACTGCGGGGACGCCGAGTTCGCGCGAGACGATGGCGGCGTGGCTGGTCATGCCGCCCTCGTCGGTGGCGATGCCCGCCGCGCGCTTCATCGCGGGCACCATGTCGGGCGTCGTCATCTCGGTGACGATAATGTCGCCCTCGCTCACCTTGTCGAGTTGGTCGAGTTGGTCCACGATGCGGACCGCGCCCGAGGCGATGCCCGGACTCGCGCCGAGACCGGAGACGAGTACGTCGTCGCCACCGCCCGAACCGGTGTCGCTCGCGCCGCCGCTGGCGGCCTCGACCGCACCGCTCCCGTCGGCGATGCCCTCGGAGTCAGCGGCGGCGCTCGCCTCGGTGTCGGTCTCGATTTCCGCGTCGTCGTCGATGGTCGTGATGGGCCGAGACTGGAGCATGAAGACCTCTCCGTCCACGATGGCCCACTCCACGTCTTGGGGCGTCTCGTAGTGATCTTCGACACGTTCGCCGAGTTCCACGAGGCGTTCGATGTCGCGCTCGTCCAAGACTTGGGTCTCGCGAAGGTCTTCGGCGACCTCGCGCTCGACGGTCTCGCCGGTCGCGTCGTCTTTCTCCATCATCGTCTTCTTGTCGGCGATGGTGGTCTCCTCGACCGCTCCCGATTCGCGGTCCACGACGTAGTTGTCGGGCGAGACCGACCCGGAGACGACCGCTTCGCCGAGACCCCACGCGGCCTCGATGATGATGCGCGGCGCGCCGGTCGAGGGGTGGCTGGTGAACATCACGCCGGATTTCTCGGCGTCCACCATGCGCTGGACGACGACGGCGATGTCCACCTTGTCGTGGGCGAAGCCCTTCTCTTGGCGGTAGTAGATGGCGCGCTGAGTGAACAGCGACGCCCAACATCGCTTGACGCGGTCTACAAGGTCTTCGCGGGTGACGTTGAGGAACGTCTCCTGTTGCCCGGCGAACGAGGCGTCGGGCAGGTCTTCGGCGGTCGCCGACGAGCGGACCGCCACGAAGTCCTCGCCGTCTCCCATCCGGTCGTAGGAGTCGTAGATTTCTTGGCGAATCTCTTCGGGCATCTCGGTCTCTAAAACGAGTTCCTTGGCCCGAGACTGAGCCTCCGCGAGCGCCTTCGAGTCTTCGGTGTCCACGTCTACGACCTCGAACAGTTCCTCGTCGATTCCCGTCTCCTCGATGAACGAGCGGTAGGTGCCAGCCGAAACCACGAACCCCGAGGGGACCGGCAGGCCAGCGCCGGTGAGTTCCCCCAGCGACGCGCCCTTCCCGCCGACCAGTTCGAGGTCGTCCGCGGTGATTTCGTCCAGCCAGAGTACAGCCATTGGTGCATGTGGGAGAACAAGAAGGTGAATAAAGAATGTTCCGACCGGTTAGCGAAATGGATATTAACTCGTAACCGGATTTGATTTTGTAACGTCGGGAGCCGTGCCCAGTCGCCGACAATTTTTGCCAACGAACGTCCGAGTCGGCGGATTTCCGAACGCGCTCGGTGGAACGAACCACCGGAGTGCGCTCGCCGAATCGTCTCGGAACTCGCCCCGTGTCAGCGACCACGGGACGCGCTCGGCACCACCAACCACGGGACGCGCCGCGTCCTCGGCCGCGCGGAACTGCAAGCGCGGCCGAGGGCGCGGTCGGGAGGTTCGGGGCGCGGTGCTGTGCAGTGGCGGTGCCGTGGGGTCTGAGTGGCGTCGGTAGTAGCTAGCCACCTATTCACAACTGACAACCGTTGTACTCCCCGACAACCGACAATTGCTCTACTTCGACGCCACAACCGACAGTCGTTCACTCCGACGAGAAAACGGATGCGTTTATACTCCCGCGCTCGCCTCTCTCGGACATGGATGCGAGTCGTTCGCTTCGGTGGGCAGTCTACTACGTCGTCCTTGCCGGAATCGCTACCCTTCTCGGTGGTGCGCTGGTCGGCGGCGGCGTCCTCTTAGGAATCGCGGAAGGGTACGAACAGTTGACCAACGGCGCGGCGCTCACGGCCGCGCTTACCACGGCCGCGCCGGGTCTCGCGCTGGCGTTCCTCGGCGTCGTCGTCTGGGCCATCGGTACCGTCACAGCGTTCGTGCGGGTGTTCACCGCCGCGGTCGAAGAGCAGATGCGCGAGCGCTTCGACGGCGAGCGAGTGAAGAGCGAGATTCTGTCGGTGCTGGACGAACGCCTCTCGGAAGTCGAACACGACGTGTCGGAGACGCGCCGCCAGATGTCGGAACTCAAGCGCGAGGACGACGCCGAGGAGTTCCAGTTCGGCGAACAGCAGTGAAATAATATTTAGAGGGGTGAAATAGGGTCTCTATTTATGAGAACCACCACACTATTTTTCACCTTTAACTGAGTAAAATGTTATGTTGAAATTGGACATTAAAACCGGAATCAAGTTACTATCATATATTTAACTAAAAGTATGGAAGACGCAGACCTATTTTCGTTGATGATGATGTTTCTATTAGCCACTATGTCAGTTTTCGTGTTCTCAAATGCGGAGGGTACAAGAGTTAATCGAGCATCAATATTCGCATTGGTTATCTCCATATTTGGTATTATATACTATAGTTACCGAATAGTAATTGTGGAATAGATGATTGAAAAGCGCCGATCCGTTCTAATTACTATGCAAAACGTTGCCTCATTTGCCTACTCCGCCGCATTGATAATGTCGTCGCCGTCCTCCATCTCCGGAACTCGTAACTCGCCGTCGAGCGCCGTGACCGCCCGACCGCCCACGCGCACCTGCTCGCCCACGCACACGCGGACGTGGCCCGGTCGGTCCACGAAGTGGCCCTGCTCGAAGACCATCTCCTCGGGGACGCCCTCGCCGTCGAACGCCTCGACCTCGCGCAGGTAGGCACCCGTCGCGCCGCTGGCGGTGCCGGTCACCGGGTCCTCCGGGACGCCCGCGGCGGGCGCGAACATCCGGCCGTGGAGTGTCGAATCGACGCCGAGCGCGTCGAAGCTAAAGGCGTAGAGTCCGGTCGCGTCCACCTCGTCGGTGATGGTCTCGATTTCGCCGAAGTCGGGGTCCATTGCCGAGACATGTTCGAGGAAGTTCACCGGTACGACGAGGAAGGGCAGACCGGTCGAGGCGACCGCGAGCGGGAGGTCCGCGCCAACGTCCTCCATCGCGGCGTGGTCGATGCCGAGCGCGTCGCCGAGTCGCTCGTAGTCGAGGTCCACCTCGCGGACTTCGGGGCGGTCCTGGGTCATCCAGACGGTGCCGTCGTCCTCGATTTCGATTTCGAGGACGCCGACGTTGGTTTCGAGGCTGTGAGTGCCGGGCGAGACGACGCCTTCCTCCAGCAGATGGGCGTGAGAGGCGATGGTTGCGTGTCCGCAGAGGTCCACTTCGGTCGTCGGCGTGAAGTACCGAACCCGGCGGTCGGCCTCGTCGCTTGACCGGAAGAACGCGGTCTCGCTGACCGCCAGTTCGTTGGCGATGGCCTGCATCTGGCTCTCGGTGAGGTCGTCCGCGTCGGGGACCACCCCGGCGGCGTTCCCCGCGAACGGTTCGTCGGCGAAGGCATCGACCTGTAGGGCGCGTCGCGTGTCCATGCTCGCACTCAGTTGCGCGGCCCCCTTAGGCGTTTGTGGGACGAATCGACGGCCGACACGTCCGCCGCCCACGAAACCACCAGACACGCCCAAAATCGCCGAGACGGACGCGAAACCCACCTGTAAACGGTTAAGTGTGCAGGGCCTCGATTTGCGAGGTGGTATGAGCGAACTCCCCGACGAGTTCAAATGCACGATTACGAACTGGGAGTATATTTACGGTCTCTGCCGCGATGTCAGCGACCAAGTCAAACACGACTCGTTCGACCCCGACGTGGTGGTCGCGCTGGCCCGCGGCGGGTGGTTCGCGGGGCGGTGTATCTGTGACTTCCTCGGGATGGACGACCTGACGAGTCTGAAGATGGAACACTACGTCGGAACCGCCGAGAAGTCGGCGGAACCCGAGGTACGCTATCCGATGCCGGAGGGGAGCGTGGCGGGCAAAGACGTACTCATCATCGACGACATCGCCGACACCGGCGGGTCCATCGAGCGCGCCGAGGAGTACGTTACCGACCGCGACGCCGGGGAGGTCCGGACCGCGACGCTCCAACTCCTCCAGACCAGCGAGTTCGAACCGGACTACATCGGGGAGGGACTGGACGAGTGGGCGTGGATAGTCTACCCGTGGAACTTCATCGAGGACATGATCGACATCACCAGCGGCGTGATGGATAAGGCCGACGGCGAGCAGTTCACCACCGAGGAGATTCGACACCTGCTCAGCGAGTTCCACGACGTGGAACGCATCGAGATGGAGATAGCCCAACCGGACCGGATGGACGAAGTGTTAAACGAGATGGTCCGCCGGGACGTGCTGGCCGACGAGGGCGAGATGTGGCGACTCGTCGAGAATGAGGGCGTGGGAGCCTAACTCCGCGCCAAAGAGAGTGTACGTCCGGGGACGCTCCGGCGCTCGGTCCCGGAAAAAGTCGAACAGATGGAATTTTACTACCGGAGACAGAAGGCCGAGATATGAAAGCGTATCTCTACTTGGGCGTCGCTATCGCGGCCGAGGTGACCGGCACCGCGGCGCTCAAGTTCTCGGAGGGGTTCACGAACCTCGTTCCGTCGCTCGTCGTCGTCGCCGGGTACATCGGGTCGTTCTACCTCCTGAGTCTCACTCTGCAGGAGTTACCGATAGGGCTGGTGTACGCGACGTGGTCGGCCATTGGAATCGTGGCCGCGGCGCTCCTCGGCGTCTTCCTGTTCGACGAGACGGTTGACGCGGCGGGCGTCGTCGGAATGGCACTCATCGTCGGCGGCGTCGTCGTCCTGAACGTCTTCTCCGAGGCCTACAACCCCGCCCACTGACCGGCCGTTCGACGGCCTTCGACCGGCGGGTCTCGGAGAGCGCCGACCTGAACGGAGACTGTCCGTTGCGATGGCGAAGGATAGCCGTTTAGTACCCGCCGACACGACTGTGGGGCATGACGATTGGCTTCATCGGCGGAAGCGGAATCTACGAAGCACTGCCGCTCGAAGACACCCGCGAGGAAGAGATTTCGACGCCGTTCGGCGACCCGAGCGCGCCGGTCACCATCGGCGAACTCGCCGGAAAAGAGGTCGCGTTCCTGCCGCGCCACGGCCCGGACCACCAGCACACGCCCACGAACGCGCCCTACAAGGCGAACATCCACGCGCTCAAGCAGGTCGGCGTCGAGCGAATCCTGTCGAGCAACGCGGTCGGAAGCCTGCGCGAGGACCTGCCGCCCCAGAGCCTGCTGGTTCCCGACCAGATTTTCGACCGGACGAAGCATCGAGACTCGACGTTCTTCGGCGACGGCATCGTCGTCCACATGCCCTTCGCGGACCCTTACTGCCCGCACATGGTCGAACATCTGTCCGACTCGTGCGAGACGGCGACCGACGCGGATTCCGAGGAAGGCGGCACCTACGTCTGCATCGAGGGACCGCAGTATTCGACGCGCGCCGAGAGCGAGTTCTACCGCGACCAAGGCTGGGACGTTATCGGCATGACGACGATTCCGGAGGCGAAACTCGCCCGCGAGGCCGAGATGTGCTACGCCACCATTACCGGCGTCACCGACTACGACGTGTGGAAAGAAGACAGCGAGGTCACGCTCCAAGAGGTGCTGAACAACGCCGCGGAGAACGAGGAGGCCATCAAGGAAGTCGTCGAACACGCAGTTCGGAACATGCCCGACGAGCGCGACTGTGACTGCGGCCACGCGCTCGAAGGAACCATCAACACGCCGACCGAGGCGATTCCCGACGAGACCCGCGAGCGCGTCGAACCGTTCGTCGGCGAGTACCTGAACTGAGCGAGCGCACGACGCGACGTCGGTTGGCCGACCGAGGCAGACGAGCGTCGGCCGACCAGAGGTGGACAGGTATTCGTGTCACCGGCGAGATATCCGGGTATGAAAGTCAGCGACGTGATGACCGAGCGGGTCGTCACGATAGACATCGACAACACGCTCCGACTCGCCGCGAACCGAATGCTCCACTACGGCGTGGGGAGCGTCATCGTCCTGAGAGACGAGACGCCGACCGGCATCATCACGCGGTCGGACGCGGTGGAGGCGGGCGCGAGGTCCGACGAACCGTTCAGTCGCCTGCCGGTCGAGCGCGTGATGACCGACCCCGTGGTGACGGTCCGGCCGACGGCGACCGTCAGCGAGGCCGTCGAGGTGATGGCCGACAACACCGTCAAACACCTCCCGGTCGCGGCCGATGGCGTCCTCTGTGGCATCGTCACCAGTACCGACATCGTCTACAACCACGAGGAACTGATACACGAGGTCAAAGCCATCCAAGAGCGTGAAACGGTGGCCGACGACGAAGGAGAGTCCGAAGACGCGCAGAACGAATTGCCGGAATCCTCGGCCTGAAAGGTCTGCGGAGCGCCGAGACCAACTCAACTCCGGCGGTCAGTCGGCAATCGCGGGCGTTTCGGATTCCTCGGCGGTCTCGGCGTCTTCGACCCACAAATCGCCGAACATGTCGTCTTGCTCTAAGGTGACGGTCCCGCGGTGGGAGAGAAACAGCAGCGCGAGGAACGTCTGGATTCGGGACCCGCCGATGGAGTCGATTTCGGCGTACAGCACCTCGGACCGGCCCTTCTCGTAGTGGTCCCGCAACTCCTCGCGCACGTCGTCGATGACCGCCTCGATGTCCTCGGCGTGGGCCGTGCCCGTCACGTCGTCCGCGGAGGGTTCTTCCTCGACGCGCATGTCGTCGTCCGTCCGGTAGTCGAGCGTCTGGGTTCCCCGCTGAAACCCCGACGGCGAGTCGGTCGTGTCGTAGCTTCTGGATTCTTTCCACCACGACCCGCGCTCGCGTTCTCGCAACTCACGGACGAGTTCGTCAAGCGTCTCGGGCGACCCGCGGGCGCTCTTGCGGTCGAGGCGACGCTCCATTTCGTCTTCCAACTGCTCGACCGGGTCGAAGTCGGGGAACTCCCCGTCGTCGGGTCGCGGCGCGTCCGCGCCGGGTCCCCAGTCGTCCCACGGGTCCTCCGGTTCCACGTCCTCCTGGTCGTCGTCGGCCAGCATCGCGTCGCTCTTCATCCGGAGCAGGACACTCGCGTAGAACAGCGCCCGGCCCGAGGTCCGGAGGTCCGCGCCGTCGAGTCTGTCGAGGAACTTGTCGGTGACCGTCACGATGTCGATGTCCCACGGCTCGATTTCGCCGTCCTCAGCGAGTTGCACGAGGAGTTCGACGGGTTCGGCCTCGTCGTCGCCGGGGTCCGGGTTCACCCCCAGTTCCTCGCTAATAATGGAGTTTTCGCCGTTGTCGGGCGATTCGACCGAATCGCCCGACGACTCAGACTCCTCGGCGTCGTCCGACGATTCGGACCCCTCGTCATCCTCATCGCCCAAGAGGTCCGAGGTCTCGCCCTCGCGCTTGCGCTTCTCCTCCTCGTGGCCCGCGATGTTCAGCGAGAAGTCCTCGTTGCTCTCGTCGTCGTCACCATCGGACTCGTCAATCATCTGCGGGCACCTCCTCGTCACTCTCGCCCAACTGGATGCCCGTCACCGTACTCACGTTGTCGCCTTGCATCGTGACGCCGATGGCACGCTCGGAGCGCTCCATCATCGCCGAGCGGTGCGAGACGACGACGAACTGGGCGTCGCCCGCGAGTTCGTCCACCATCTCGCCGACGCGCTCGGCGTTCGCGGCGTCGAGGAAGGCGTCCACCTCGTCCAGCGCGTAGAACGGCGCGGGGTTGTACCGCTGGATGGCGAAGATGAACGCCAGCGCGGTCAGACTCTTCTCGCCGCCGGACATCGCGTCGAGGCGCTGGATGGGCTTGTCGCCCGGTTGGGCCTTCATCGTCAGGCCGCCATCGAAGGGGTCCTCGTCGTCTTCCAGGTGGAGCGTCCCGGTCCCGTTCGACAGGCGCTCGAAGATGTCCTCGAACTGGTCGTCGATGGCCTCGTAGGCGTCCATGAACGTCGCCTTCTTCTGGTCCTCGTAGGAGTCGATGCGCTCGCGGATGCCCTCGCGCTCCTCGACGAGGACCGACTTGCGCTCCTCCAAGTCGTCCAAGTCCGCTTGCACGTCGTCGTACTCCTCGATGGCCAGCATGTTGACAGGTTCCAACTCCTCCATCTGGCGTTCCAGACGCTCGATGTTCCGCTCGACCTCCCGCAGGTCGGGAATCTCGTCGGCGTCGTAGTCGCCGACCGCGTCTTCGAGTTCCGCGATGTCGTCTTCGAGTCGGTCGGCGCTCCGCTCTAAACTTTCGAGGCGGTTCTCGACGGACTCGACCTCGGACTTCTTCTCGTCGCGCTCCTGTTGGGCCTCCCGGAGGTCGTCTTTCACGTCCCCGCGCTCGTCTTTGAGGTCGGCGAGTTCGTCTTCGAGTTCCGCGACGGCCTCGCGTTTTTCTTCGAGCAGGGCCTCTTGGTCCTCGATTTTCTCCTCCAACTCCTCGATTGTCTCCTCCTGGTCGGCTTTGCGGTTTTGGGCCTGCTCGATGTCGTCGTGAAGGTCCTCGATTGCCTCCTCGGCGTACTGTTTTTCGAGTTGGAGTTCGTTGAGTTCGCCGTCCAACTCGTCCATCCGGGCCTCTAACTCGTCTATCTCGGTCTCGATATCCTCGGCCTCGGCGGTGAGTTCCGGAATCTTCGAGTCTTCGAGTTCGGTTTCGAGGTCTGCAATGGCGTCCTCGATGTCGGCGATGGTCGCCTCGTGGTCGTCGATTTTGGCCTCTAACTCCTCCATCTGCTCGTTGACGGCCTCGCGTTCGGTCTCCATCGCCACGAGTTCGTCTTCGAGGTCGCCGATTCGGGCTTTCACCGAGTCGAGTTCGTCCTCGGTCGCCTCGATGTCGGACTCGATGGACCGGACTTGATCGGTCGCATCGCTCTTGCGGTCGCGGGCGTCGTCCAGTCGGCCCTCCACGTCGCGCACGTCCTCGCGGATGGACTTGCGCTCGTCCTCCAACTCGTTGATTCGCTGGGCGACGCGCTCCAACTGGCCCTTGCCGGACTTCGAGAAGGAGTAGCGCGACCCCGACGACGACCCGCCGGTCATCGCGCCGCTCTTCTCGACCAGTTCGCCTGAGAGGGTCACGAGTCGGTAGTCGCCCATCAGGTCGCGGGCGGTCTCCATGTCCTCGACGACTAGCGTGTCGCCGAGGACGTAGGCGAAGATGCCCGAGAACTGCGAGTCGAAGTCCACGAGATTGTACGCAAAATCCACGACGCCGGGAACGCTCGGCGCGCTCGGGAGGTTCCGGTCGTGCATCTCGGTCAGGGGCAGGAAGGTCGCACGCCCGGCGTTCCGGGACTTCAGGTACTCGATGCACGACTGGCCCACGCCGTCGTCGTCCACCACGACGTGCGCCATCCGGCCGCCAGCGGCGGTCTCGCACGCCGTGGCGTACTTCTGGTTGACGCCGCCCAACTGGCCGACGGTGCCGTGAACGCCGGGTTTCTCGGCGTTCAGAATCGTGGACACCGCGCGGCCGTACGAGGAGTCGCCGCTCTGTCCGGCCTTCGCTTCGAGTTCGGCGTACTCCTGCTGTTTGGCCTGAATCTCGTCCTCGACCGAATCGAGGTCGTCCTGTAGCTCTCGTTTCTCCTGCTTGAGGTCCGAGACCACGTCGTCTATCTGGGCGCGGTTGCGCTCGGCCTTCGCCAACTCGTCTTCGAGGTCGTCGAGTTTGGTCTCCAGTTCGGGAATCGACTCGCGGGCCTCGTCGAGTTCCTGTTCCGTGTCGCGCTCGGCGTTCGACCGTCGGCGCGACTCGTCGATGAGTCGGTCCTTCTCGCGCTGGAGGTCGTTTCGCTCGCTCTTCTGGGTCTCCAGTTCGTCTTTCTTCGCGGCGAGTTCGGCTTTCACCTCGTCGTACTCGGTGTCGATGGCATCGATTTCGGTCTCGACCTCCTCCAACTCCGCCTCCTTCTGCTGTACGTCGGCCTTCACCGAGGACTTCTCTATCTTCAAATCGCGGATGTCCGACTCGAACTCCTCGACGTTCTCTTGCTTGCGGTCGATTTCGACGAACGCCTGTCGCCGGGTGTTTTCGGCGTCCTGAATCTTCTCTTCGGCGGACTCGATGGCGTCTTCGAGGCGCGAAATCTCGCCTTTGACTTCCTCGATTTCGCTCTTGATGCGCAACTGCTCGTCTTCGCCCTTCCGCTCGATTTCGGCGTTCAGCTCCTCCAACTCGTCTTCGAGGCGGATGACTCGCCCCTGCTTTTCGTCCAACTCGGCTTGCAGGTCGGCGAGTTCGGTCTCGCGGTCCTCGATGTCCGCGCGCGTGTTCGAAAGGTCTTCGCGCTTCTCTTCCAACTCGGCGGCCCGGAGGTGGCCCTCGTACTCCTGTTTCTCGTCGCGCAGTCCCTGATACTCAAGGGCGGTCTCGCGCTCGTCGGCCAACTGGTCGAGTCGGTCCTGCTTCTCGCCGATGCGGAGTTCGGCCTCGCTGATGCGCTCTTTGACCGTCTCCAGTTCTTCGAGCGCGTCTTCCTTCTTGGCGTCGAACTCCGCGACGCCCGCGATTTCGTCGATTATCTGGCGACGCTCGTACGGCGTCATGTTGATAATCTCGGTCACGTCGCCCTGCATGACGACGTTATACCCCTCGGGGGTCACTCCGGCCTGCGCGAGCAGGTCCTGAATGTCCGAGAGGTTGACCGACCGGCCGTTGAGGTAGTAGTACGAGTAGTAGTTGTCCTCGGTCTCCTTGACCCGGCGCTTGATGACGATTTCGCCCACGTCGCCGACGTTCTCCGAGCCAGCGGCGTTGACGACCTGCGCGCGGTCCAGCGTGCCGTCGCCGTTGTCGAGTACGACCTCCACGATGGCCTCCCGCGGGCCGCTCTGTTCTTCGCTCCCGTCGGCGTGGCCGGGGTTGTAGATGAGGTCGGTCAGCTTTTCGGCGCGGATGCCCCGCGTTCGCGCCAACCCGAGCGCGAACAGGACGCTGTCGATGATGTTGCTCTTCCCGGAGCCGTTCGGACCGCTAACGGTGGTGAAATCCTCGTAAAAGGGGATTTCGGTTCGTCGCCCGAAGCTCTTGAAGTTGTCCAAGACGAGCTTTTTGATGTGCATGGTTGCTCGTACGTGGGGACTCCCGTTACGCGACGATGATGTCGTCGCCTAATCCGGAATCTTCCCCCGTCTCGTCTTCGTTCTGGGACTCTTGGCTTTTAGCCTCGTCGTTTTCCGCGGTTTCGGTCCCGTCAGGTCCGGACTTGCGCGACGGACTCGCGGTCGCCGTCTCGGTCGCGCCGCTCTCTTCAAGCGTTTCGAGTCGGTCGTGAACTTCGACTAACTCCTCGGTGAGTCCCTGAATCGTCGCTTCGAGTCGCTCGACTTTCGATTCGAGTTCCTCGACGCGCTCGCCTTGGTCGCTCATGTCCGTGTTGCCCCACGGCAGAACCATAAACGTACGTCAGACGTATGTCGGATTGGTTACTTTTTTGCGGGTGGTCGAACGCTCAGTCACCGTCCGCGGGCCGCAGGTCCATCCGGACGACCGACCCGCGGGGGTCGTTCTCGGCGAACGACAAGCGGCCGTCCGAGCGCTCGACGACCCAGTGAACCAGCCAGAGACCGAGACCGCTTCCGTGGTCGAGGTCGGTTTCCTCGCCGTCGGTCAGGACTGCGCGCTCGTGGGCCGGAATGCCGGGACCGTCGTCGGCGACCGCAACGCGGGTCCACTCCTCGCCGTCCTCGGTTATCGTCTCGACGGCGACCGACACCGTGGGGTCGTCGGTATCGTTGTGTTCGACCGCGTTCTCACAGACGTTTTCGACTGCCGCGTCGAACGCCGGGATGGCCACCGACGACCGTTCGTCGCGGACCTCGACCGACACGTCGGCCTCCGGATACTGTTCGCGGACCGTGGCCGCAACGTCGGTCACGACGGCGGCCACGTCGGTCTCGACCGGTTCGGTGCCCTCGCCCTCCATTCCGGTCCCGAGACGACGGGCCTTCTCGCCCAAATCCACGAGGTCCCACCCGTGTTCCGCGATTTTCTCGGCCGCGTTCCGGACTGCGGGGTCGTCGGACTCCTCGACGGCGAACTCGGCGTAGTTGGCCACGACGGTCATGTCGTTGCGGATGTTGTGGCGCAACACTCGATTGAACACCTGAATCCGCTGTTCGCGCTCCCGGACTTCGGCCTCGCGGGCGGCCAGCGCGTCCGCGAGGTCGTCGAATCCCTCGCGTATCTGGTGCCACTCCTCGCCCGACCCGAGACCGGGTGTGTGGTCGTAGTCGCCCTCGCGGAGCGACTGAAAGCCGTCGAGAAGCTTCTCGGCCTGCCGGATGTTGGCGTTGTACTCCCAGACCGCAAGTCCGACGACCAGCGACAGCACCAACACGAGGCTCCCGACCTGTAGTATCGCCATCTGGCAGAGGCGGGCGTCCAGCGCCGCTCGACTCCGACTGACTCGCACGGACCACCCCGTGGAGATGACGGTCGCCGTACTGGAGACGTTGTCCGCGAAGGTCATCTTCGATTCGTGGAACGTCCGGTTGCCCGCTTGGATCGAGACCGTCCGCACGTCGGTCTCAAGCGGCGGCACCATCGTGAGGAACGTGAACTCGTTGATGGGGAGTGCGGCCGCGAGGACGCCGACTCTCTCGCCGTCCTCGAAGATGGGCGCGCTGACGACGACGATATACTGGTCGGTCCCCTCGATGCGCTCGGGGTCCGTAACGTACGTCTCGCCCGTCTGGGCGGGACGTCGCACGTAGGGCCGGTCGCCGATGTCGTCGCCGATGGTCTCGCGGCGCATCCCGGAGCGAACGTCGCCCTCGAAGGCGACGACGGTACCGTTGGCCGAGACGACCTGTCCGCCGAACACGTACGGGTTGGTCAGGAGTCCGCGGAGGAACTCGTCGGACCGGTCGAAGTCGCTGGCCCGCGGCCGCGAGGCGTAGAAGCCGATGTAGTCTTTCTGGCGGCGAATCTGGGCGTCTATCTGATCGGCCGTCTGGACCGCAGTCTGGTCAACGTTCTCCCGCATCTGGGAGACCGACCGGTCTTTGGCCAGTTCGAACTGGCCGTAGACGACCGCGGTCAGCGCGAGCGTGATGACCAGCATCAGTACCGCGAACTTCGTCCGGCCCTTCACGTTTCCTGCACTTGCTCACTCCGGGGTAATGAACCTTCGTTCGTTAGTCTTTAGCGGCCCGGCCGCAAACTGGCGGGTAATGACTGCACAGGCTATCCAGCAGGAGGACCTCGCGGTCGTCATCGGACTGGAGGTCCACGTTCAACTGGAGACGGAGACGAAGATTTTCTGCGGCTGTTCGACCGACGTGGCCGACGCCGAACCGAACACCCACACCTGCCCGGTGTGTCTCGGTCTGCCGGGTGCGCTCCCGGTGTTGAACGAGGCCGCCGTCGAGTCGGCAGTCAAGGTCGGGAAGGCCATCGACGCCGACATTCCCGAGGAGACGACGTTCCACCGGAAGAACTACTTCTACCCCGACCTGCTGAAGGGGTTCCAGATAACCCAGTACGACGCGCCGGTCTGTCAGGACGGCGAACTCAACGTGGAAGTGGACGGCGAGCGCCGCACCGTGGGCATCCAGCGCGCGCACTTAGAAGAGGACCCCGGAAGCCTCCAGCACGAGGGCGGGGCCATCGACCGCGCGGACTACACGCTGGTCAACTACAACCGCGCTGGCGTCCCCCTGATGGAAATCGTGACAGACCCCGACTTCCGCGGGGCCGAGGAAGTCCGGGCCTTCCTCGCAAAGTTGGAGGAAGTCCTCGAATACCTCGGCGTGTTTGACAGCCAGCGCGACGGGAGCCTCCGCATCGACGCCAACCTCAGCGTGGTCCCCGCCGAGGAAATCGGCGAAGACGGCGACATCAGCGACGAGGCGCTCGAAGCCGCCAACCGGACCGAGGTCAAGAACATCTCCAGCCACAAGGGCGCGGAGAAGGCACTGGCCTACGAGGCGACTCGCCAGAAGAACTCGGTCAAGCGCGGCCGGGAAATCCAGCAGGAGACTCGCCACTGGGACGAGGGCCGAGGCGTCACCGTCTCGATGCGCTCGAAGGAAGCGGAGAAGGATTACCGCTACTTCCGAGAGGCCGACCTGCCGCCGCTCCGGGTCAGCGACTGGAAGCAGAAGTTGGACATCCCGGAACTCCCCGACGCTCGGCGCGAGCGATTCGGCGACGAGTACGGCCTGAGCGAGGAGGCCGCGAGCAAACTCACCTCCACGAAGCAGGTCGCGGACTTCTACGAGGACGTGGCCAGCGAGTACGACCCCGACCTCGCGGCGACGTGGGTCGCCGACAACCTGCTGGGCGAACTCAACTACCGCGACATGGCGATTACGGACGTGGAGGGTCGCCTCGACGAGTTCATGCACCTCATCGAGTTGGTCGCCGACGACGAGATTACGACGAAAAACGCCGAGGAGGTCGTCCTGCGCGACATGCTCGACGAGGGCGAGGACCCCGAGACGGTCATCGACCGCGAAGGTCTCGGCAAGGCTGACGAGGGCGCAGTCGAGGGTGCGGTCGAGGAGGCCATCGAGGAGAACCCCGACGCAGTCGAGGACTACCACACCGGCGAAGGCGGCGCGCTCAACTTCCTCGTCGGGCAGGTCATGCAGAAGACCGGTGGGAGCGCCGACCCCGGTTCGGTGAACCAACTGCTCCGCGAGCGACTGGACGAGTAGGCCCGCAAGCGACGATTGAGAAGTGTCGGGAGAGAGAAGGCGAGCAGGCGGTGCGTGATTACGATTCGATTTTGTACCGGTTTGCATCCGCGAGGGGCGCACCGCGCTCTCGCCTCGACGCCCTCGCGGCGGTCGTCAGGTCATGGGAGGGGTTGGTCCCGTTTTCAGAGATAAACCTTCGTGAGGTCGTCCGCTGTCGAAATTTGGGAGAGCCTTCTCGCCGTCGGTGTTTCCGTCGAGGAGACTCGCTATTTATTACTTTAAAGAATATTAAAATCTTAGTTATATATTAAATAGAAAGTGTGCCATACCATCACGACGCGACGCTCTCAAGAAAACCGGGGCGACCGGCGCGGGCGCGTGCGGGTCGATGCAGTTCATGCCCGCGACGTGGGACGCCTACGGCGTTGACGGGGACGGCGGCCAATTGCCCGGTGTCATCGACCTTTTTGTTTACCGCGCGAGACCGGAGGACGACTACTACGAAATCGAACGTCGCCCGAAGACGATGAACCTTGCGTGCCCGCGCACTCGTCCTCGCACGCACCCGTCCGACGCGTACGCGCCTTGAGCCGCCGCCCTCTGGCGATTTTCGCGGCGAAAGCTTTACCAATTCACTTGTCCTAGCGGGGACACGATGGACGACGAGCGACCCCCGAGCGGCGGGCGACGCCCCCGAGAGCGACCCCCGCAGGCCGGGCACTCCACCGAGGCCGGAGGTGAGGCATGGAGCTGATAATCACCGAGAAGGACAACGCGGCCAGACGCATCGCCGATATTCTGAGCGGCGAGTCGGCCGAGGCCGAGCGCAAGAACGGCGTCAACGTCTACAAGTGGGGCGGCCGCCGCTGTATCGGTCTCTCGGGCCACGTCGTCGGCGTGGACTTCCCCGACGAGTACAACGACTGGCGCGACGTGGAACCCGTCGAACTCATCGACGCGCCAATCGAGAAGAAGGCCACGAAGGAGAACATCGTCTCGACGCTTCGCCTGCTGGCCCGGAAGGCCGACACCGTGACGATTGCGACCGACTACGACCGCGAGGGCGAACTCATTGGCAAGGAGGCGTGGGAACTCGTCCGCGAGGTGAACGAGGAGGTCCCGATTCGCCGGGTCCGATTCTCCTCCATTACGGACAACGAAGTCACGAGCGCCTTCGAGAACCCCGACGAGTTGGACTTCGACTTGGCCGCCGCGGGCGAGGCCCGACAGGAGATAGACCTCATCTGGGGCGCGGCGCTCACCCGGTTCCTCTCGCTCTCCTCGCGTCAACTGGGCGAGGACTTCATCTCGGTCGGTCGGGTGCAGTCGCCCACGCTCAAACTCATCGTGGACCGCGAGCGCGAAATCGAGGCGTTCGACCCCGAGGACTACTGGGAACTGTTCGCCGATCTGCTGAAAGAGAGCGACAGCGAGGACGGCGAGGACGAGGAGGTCGTCGAGTTCGAAGCGCAGTATTTCTACCGCGACGA
Source organism: Halorussus pelagicus (assembly GCF_004087835.1). Classification (NCBI taxonomy): domain Archaea; kingdom Methanobacteriati; phylum Methanobacteriota; class Halobacteria; order Halobacteriales; family Haladaptataceae; genus Halorussus; species Halorussus pelagicus. Next base: position 2,051,404 of record NZ_CP035119.1, on the reverse strand, counting down.
GGACGACAACGAGGCCGAACGCGTCTGGGACGAGGACACCGCGGAGGCCGTCTTCGAGGCGCTGGAGTCGGCCGCGGCGGCGACCGTCGAGCGCGTCAACCGGCGCACTCGAACCGACGACCCGCCCGCGCCGTTCAACACCACGCAGTTCATTCGCGCGGCGGGGAGTCTGGGCTACTCCGCCCAGCAGGCGATGAGCATCGCCGAAGACCTCTACACCGCGGGGTACATGACCTACCCCCGGACCGACAACACGGTCTACCCCGACGACTTGGACCCCGAGGAACTGCTCGACGCCTTCTCGGGCGACTACCACTTCGGCGACGACGCCGACGACCTGCTCGACCTCGACGAGTTGGAACCGACCGAGGGCGACGAGGAGACCACCGACCACCCGCCGATTCACCCGACAGAGGACATCCCCGCGAAGGGCGAACTGAGCGACGACGAGTGGGAAATCTACGAACTCGTCGTCCGGCGCTTCTTCGCCACCGTCGCCGAGTCCGCGACGTGGGAACACCTCAAAGTCGTCGCGGGCGTGGGCGACCACACACTCAAGGCCAACGGCAAGCGCCTCCTCGAAGAAGGCTACCACGCGGTCTACCCCTACTTCAACACCTCCGAGAACTACGTGCCGGACGTGACCGAGGGCGAGGAGTTGGCGGTCACAGCGGCCCGCATCGAGGACAAGCAGACCCAACCGCCCCGCCGATACGGCCAGTCGCGGCTTATCGAGACGATGGAGAAGATGGGGATTGGGACGAAATGCCTGACCGGAGACACCGAGGTACTCGTCGAGGATGGCGACGACATCGAACGAAAGCCGATAGCCGAAGTCTTCGAGCAGGGCCAAGTGGTGATGGCCGACGGAGATACCGACATCGCCGTCACCGACGACGGGCCGACCGTCCTCTCTCTAAACGAACGTACCGAACGGCTGACCGAGCGAGAGAAGACGTTGGTGAGCGCTCGTCCGATGGAGACCGACGAACGCGTCTTCGAGGTGACGACCACTGCCGGGCGATTCTCGGCGACCGACGACCACCCGGTGTACGCCCGAATCGACGGAGAGATTCAGGTCGTTCCCGTTGCAGAACTCAGTGACGGTGACGAGTTGATAGCGTCGCGCCAAATCCCAGCGGTACCCGACGAGTGCGAGGGGATAGTAGCGACGTGGGAAGAGTTCGTGTCCTCCTGCGACATATCGTCGAAACTCTACGGCGTGGACTGCAACGAAGCACTCGCAGAGTATCGTCGGGAGAGCGACGCGACTCAGCAGGAACTCGCCGACCGAATCGGAACGTACCGAGCCCAGATTTCGCACTTCGAGAACGACGACAAGGACGTTCCGGCGTGGATTCTCGGCGAACTCGGAATTCGACCGGACGAACTCCACGGGCTGAACTACGACGCCACGTTTTCGAATCCGTTCCCGCTTCAGTGGAGTCCGGAGCTAGCGAGGATACTCGGGAATCTTCTCGGCGACGGGTCGGTTCACGTCAACGAAGCGGAGAACACGGTGGATGTCCGGTATCACAACACGGACCGACGGCTCATTGAGCGGTTCGCCTCCGACATCGAATCCGTCTTCGGCTTCGACCCGAACGTGACGGAAAGACCGGGGCGTAAAGACCACCACAAGCAGAAGTATCAGGTTCAGCTCCCCGTAGCACTCGGCCGAGTTATTCGGTTCGTTCTCGATGCGGTCACGGAGGACGGTTGCCCCCGCGTACCGAAAGCACTCCGTCCGGCGTTCGTCGGCGCGCTGTTCGACGACGAAGGCCACATCTCGACGGACGGGAAGGCATTCATCTCCAACACCGACCACGAACTCCTGCGCAGCGTCTCTACGATGCTCGACGGGATGAGAATAGATGCGATGCTGAACGAGAGTCAGCACAAGCTCTACGTTCGCGGTCGTCGGAATCTGGAGCGATTCCTCGACGAGATTCCGATTGCCGCGGACGAGAAGTTCTATCGGGGTCTCGACCGACTCGACAGCTACCCAGTCATGCGACGGAAGGCTCGCGTACTCGAAGCGCTCGCAGTAGACGAGATGACCTCGGAAGAACTTAGCGAGTCGTTAAACGAGTCGGTGGCCGTGGTCCGGACCGCCCTCAGTGAACTCGACGAGGAAGGCCACATCGAGACCCGAATCGACGGAAGCAATCGTAGCCGCGATGGGAACCGAAGCTTCCACTACTCCGCAGCCGACTTCGAGCATTCGATTTACGCGACGATACAGCGGCGACCGGCGACCGTTACCGTCACGAACGTCGAAGCGCGCGACTACGACGGACGGGTGTACGACCTCACCATCGACGAGACTGCACCGAACTTCGCGGTCGAAGGCGGCGTTATCGTCCACAACTCGACCCGACACAATACCATCGAAAAGCTCTACGACCGCGGTTACATCGAGAGCGATCCGCCGCGGCCGACCCAGTTGGCCGACGCCGTCGTCACGGCGGCCGAGGAGTTCGCGGAGTTGGTGGTCAGCGAGGAGATGACCCGCGAGTTGGAGGAGGACATGACCGCCATCGCGGAGGGCGAGGCCGACCTGAGCGAGGTAGCAGACGAGTCCCGCGAGTATCTGGAGCAGGTGTTCGCCGAGTTGCGCGAGTCGCGCGAGGAGGTCGGCGACCTGCTACAGGAGTCGCTGAAGGCCGACAAGAAACTCGGTCCCTGTCCCGAGTCGGACCACGAACTGCTGGTGCGCCAGAGCCGGAACGGGTCGCACTTCGTGGGTTGCGACGGCTACCCCGACTGCGAGTACACTCTGCCGCTCCCGAACACGGGCAAGCCCCTGATTTTGGACGAGGAGTGTGGGGACCACGGCCTGCGCCACGTCAAGATGCTCGCTGGTCGCCAGACGTTCGTCCACGGGTGTCCGCTCTGCAAGGCCGAGGAGGCCGACGAGCAGGAGGACAAGGTGATTGGCGTCTGTCCGGAGTGCGGCGAGGGCGTTGGGCCGGAGGAGCAACGAGACGAAGGCGGTGACACCGCCGACGAGGACGGTGGCGAGTTGGCGATAAAGCACCTCCAGAACGGCTCGCGGCTCGTGGGCTGTACCCGGTATCCCGACTGTGACTACTCGCTCCCGCTCCCGCGCCGGGGCGACATCGAGGTCACGGACGAGCGGTGTGAGGAACACGACCTGCCGGAGTTGGTGGTACACAGCGGCGACGAACCGTGGGAACTGGGCTGTCCCATCTGCAACTATCGGGAGTTCCAAGCCCGCGAGAGCGAGTCGGGAAGCGACCTCGAATCGCTCGACGGCATCGGGTCGAAGACCGCCGAAAAGCTCTCGGAGGCCGGTATCGAGAGCATCGAGGACCTGAAAGACGCCGAAGTTGAGCGCGTGGCCTCGCAAGTGCAGGGCGTGAGCGAGGACCGACTTCGCGGCTGGCAGGCGAAGGCGGACTAATAGATAATCGGAAAGCCGAGAGCTCGTCACGTCTCACTCTCTTCGGCAAAATACTGCGTCCAGACCGTTCTCAGACGCCGTCGCAGGGGCGACTCTGGTCTGAGTTACATTTGGGAAGCGAACAGTCGGCCGTGTAGCCACAGTTAGCACTGGCGGCGTACCAGACGGTCTGACCGTCGCAGTACTCGCGCTTTTCCCAGTTGACTTGATAGTAAAGGGCTGGACTGTTTGGCGGGTCCTCGCACTGATTGTTGAGGTCCACACAGGTACACTCGTCGATAACCGTATAGTCTCCGTCAGCACACTGTGTCTCGACAGAATCGTTCTCTATTTCACCAGTCGCAGAAACGCTCCCGATGGCTCCGAACGACACTGCGGCTCCGACTCCGCCTGCTTTCGCCGCATTGTTCAACACTGCTCGACGGGATATTTTCTCATTTCCCATGTCAATTAATCCATACTACAGACTAATAAAACGCATGTTATAATATCTATCATATGTTGACGAGTTGTGAGTTCGCCATTTCCACTTTGCTCGGTCATCAGATCATCGAACGTTACTGCGGTTATCGAGGTATTGACTGCCGGACCTGCTCGATTTAGTCTGCTTTGAGAGTCGGTTCCGAAGAGGTTTTAGCACCCAGTACGGTTTACACCAACAATGAGTAGTTCGTGGACCGACTGGGACCACATCGTCAAACTGGACCCGGACAAGACGCTCGTGGAGGGCGAAACCTTCGAGGACGTATGCCGAACCGGCACCGACGCCCTCGAAATCGGTGGCACCCTCGACATGACCACCGAGAAGATGCAGCGAGTCATCGACGCCTGCGCGAAGTACGACGTGCCGCTGTATCAGGAACCGAGCAACCCCGCCGTCGTCGTCGAGGACGACGCGCTGGACGGCTATCTCGTGCCGGTCGTGTTGAACGCCGGGGCGGTGTCGTGGATTACCGGCGCGCACAAAGAGTGGGTCCGGATGGACGAGGTGAACTGGGACCGCACCACGACGGAGGCGTACATCATCATGAACCCCGACGCCAGCGTCGCGGAACTCACCGAGGCCGACTGCAACCAGACCCCCGAGGACGTGGCGGCCTACGCCGAAGTCGCCGAGGAGATGTTCGGGCAGGAAATCGTCTACATCGAGTATTCGGGCACCTTCGGCGACCCCGAGGTCGTCGCGGCCGCCGCGGACGCGCTCGAAGAGGCGACGCTGTTCTACGGCGGCGGCATCCACGACTACGAGTCGGCCCGCACGATGGCCGAACACGCGGATACCGTGGTCGTCGGCGATCTCGTCCACGAGGAGGGCTGTGAGGCCGTCCGCGAGACCGTCGAGGGCGCGAAGGACGCCAAGAAGACGACCGCCGAGTCGGTCTGAATCGGCGGGCGACGGCAGTTTCGTTCTCTTCGGAGTTTAGAACGCGACCCGTTCCAGCAATCGACCGAACAGTCCCGGTCGACGGGAGTCGTGAGCGTGAATCTGAATCGACGGCGTCGCCGTCTCGTCGGCGATTTGGTCGCGGTCGCGCCGGAACAGCGACCGACGGGTTCGACCGCCGTCGTCGCCGACCACGACGAGATCGACCGCTCGGGTCGCGTTCGTGAGGTCGGTCAGCGTGTCGCCGTCCGACTCCACGAGCGTGGACTCGACCGGCACGGAACACACCGACGCGATTTCGTCGTGGTAATCCCGGAGCGTTTCGCGGCGCTTCGGACTGGCGTCCGGCGAGACGGGGTAGAGCAGTTCGATGATCGCGCCCGTCTCGCTGGCGAGCGCGTTGGCGACTCCGACTTTCAGCGAGTCGTACGGCCCTCTGTCGGTCACGATGCCGAGCGTCTTCACCGACCCGAGGTCGTGGCCGCCGACCGCCAGCACGTCGCAGGGCGCGTGGTCGAGTATCCACTCGAAGTCGTCGGCGAACAGCGTCTGGGGCACCTCGGGCGAGTCGCGTTCGAGGACGATGAGGTTTGAGTCGTGGTGGGACGCGAAGTTGACTATCGCGTGCTTGGTGTCGTGGCTCACGATTTCGCCGTACTTGACCGACGCGTCCACGTCGGCCGCGAGTCGGTCGGTTCGCTCCTCGAACTCGATGTCGGCCGCCGACTGTTCGGCGGACGCCCGTTCGAGGGGCGTCTGGTCGGGCACCTCGTCGAACTGGACGACCCGGACCGTCCCGCCCCTCTGTCGGACGAGGTCGGCCGCGATGCTCAACAGCGACGCCTCGCGCTCCTCGCTGGTTTCCTCGGTGACGGGCACCAGCACCTCGTACCCGGTCGCGTCAGAGAGGGTCGAGCGAGTCTCTTCGACGGCGCGGCGACCGACCGACCGACGGACCGCGTCTCTGGCGACGCCCTCGCGCTCGATGCGCCCGCGGACGTACGCGAAGTACCAGACGACGGACGCGGCGATGATGACCGCCGCGCCGACGAGCGCGATGGTCCCCATCTGGGTGAGGAGCGCGAGACCGCCGACCGCGCCGACGACCTGCATCCACGGGTAGAGTGGCGACTCGAAGTCGGGGTCGTAGCTCTCCACGTCACCCTCTCGGAACGCGACGAGGGCGATGTTGATGAGTACGAACACGAGAATCTGGAACGCGCTGGCGAGCTTTGCGATGTCGAGGACAGGGACGAACGCGATGAGCGCGAGCATCACGCCGCCGGTCAGCGAGATGGCGAGCGTCGGCGTGTTGAATCGCTCGCTGATCGTGCTGAGCGAGGGCGGCATCAGTTTGTCGCGGCTCATCGCCAGCGGGTAGCGCGACGACGAGAGTATCCCCGCGTTGGCGGTACTGACGAGCGCGAGTATCGCCGCGACGACCACGACGACGACGCCGGGTCGGTCGAGCGCGACCTGCGCGGCGTCAGCCATCGGGGTCAGCGACCCCGCCAACTCCTCGCCGGGGACGATGCCGACGACCACGGTGACGATGAGGACGTACAGGAGCGTGGTGAATCCGAGCGACCCGAGGATGCCCAGCGGGATGTTCCTGCTGGGGTCTTCGACCTCCTCGGCGACGCTGGCTATCTTCGTCACCCCCGCGTAGGAGACGAACACCAGTCCCGTCGCCGCGAACACGCCGCCAGCGCCCTTATCGAAGAAGCCGTCGTACTGGACCGCCGCTATCGACCCCGCCCCGCCGCCGACGAACCAGACCAGCGCGGCGAGCATGGCGACGACGATACCGACCTGCAGGCGGCCGGTCTGCTTGGCTCCGAGCATGTTGACGGCGATGAGGACGACCGCGAGACCGAGCGCCACGGGCTTTATCGGCAGGTCGAATAGCACAACGAGATAGGGGACGCCGCCGACCAGCGCGAGCGCGCCCTTGAACGACAGCGAGAACCACGTCCCCAGTCCGGCGACGGTTCCGAGGAGCGGTCCCATACCGCGCTCGATGTAGATGTACGTGCCACCGGCTTCGGGCATCGCGGTCGCCATCTCGGCCTTGCTCAGCGCCGCGGGAACGACGAGCAAGCCCGCGACGAAGTACGCCAGTATGACGGCGGGTCCCGCTAACTTCAGTGCGAGTGCGGGCAGAATGAAGATGCCGCTTCCGATCATCGCACCGATACTAATCGCAATTACCGCGAACAGTCCGAGGTCTCGTTCGAGTTCTTTCGGCATTTGTAGTCAGGGTTCGGCGACATCATCGGCGAACGATTCGAGTCGAGCGGCCAGTTCCTCAACGAGCAGGTCGGGAATACAGACGGCTTCCACGTCGAGGTCGTCGAAGGAGTCCATTTTCTCGCAGTCGTCAACCCGAAGGACGACGTTCTCGACGCCGAATCTCGTGCGGAGCAACTGCGCGACGAGGAAATTGACGGCTTCGTCCGGCGAGGCGACGATGGCGACCGAAACGTTTTCGACACCTATCTCGCCCAACGCGGCCGCGTCCATCTCTTCGACGTGTCGGGAATCGATACCGTCGCGTTCGGTGCGTTCGACCGCCCGCCGATTTCGACTGACGAACGCAACGTCGTAGTCATCGCTCAGGTGTGACGCCACCGTCCGACCGATGTGACCCCCACCGGCGACGAGAGCGCGATTACCTCCGCGGGCGTTCCCCCCGAATCCGACGGCGGACGCTATCCCGGCGGTCGGTCTTTCGCGGGACATCCGAACTCACCTCCGTAGGTCTGAACCGGTGCAGTTCGCCGCCGCGTGGCAGGTCTCTCGATTCCGCAATCCGCTACTGGTGACTGGGAACGTTGTAAACTCATGGTTCCATCAACCGACCGTTGCCCCCGAGAAGGCATAAAATCATCGGATTTTTCGACGGTTCGGGGAGATGTGCCTTCTATATTAACGCTCCGTCAAAAGACGGGCGTGTCGAGACGGAACCGGAGACTGTCGCGTTACACTACCGAAACCGGTTGCAGAACGGAAGAGAAAACTCAGGACTCGTCGGCGTCGAACGTCCGGAATCCCTCGTAGGGATTGTCGTAGTCGTTGCGTATCAGGTCCTCGTCCTCGATTTCGAGACCGAGACCGTCGAGTTCTTGACCGATTCGGCTCAGGTCGTCGCCGTCGGTTCCCAGCACCTCGACGTGGATGTTCTCGTGGCCGGTCATCACTTCGCGGACCGCGACGACGCCCTCGACCTTCTTGGCTTTTTGGGCTAGCGTCTCGCGCTCGGGTATCGGCGCGGTACAGATGATGAGCGTCAGGAGTTGGAACCCGGCCGCCTCGTAGTCGATGGACGGGCAGTAACCGTGAATGATGCCCGACTCTTCGAGTTGCCGAATCCGGTGGCGGACCGTGCTGGCCGACACGTCGGCCTGTTCGGCGATGGTACTCGTAGAGGCCTTGCGAGCGTTCTTCTGGAGGGAGTAGATGATGTGTTTGTCGAGGTCGTCGAGTCGGTCGTCGCTCATACACCTCCGTGGGACCCGAGGGTGAAAGAATTGTTCCACTTCGGGCGCGGTCCCGCGACAATCGACAGTTCCGACTTCGTGAATAGGTGACCAAAACGTTAATCGATTCACGCGGTGACCTATCGGGAATGACCGCCATCGAAACGACCGGGTTGACGAAATACTACGGCGACACCCGCGGCATCGATGACCTCTCCATCGAGGTCGAGTCCGGCGAGGTGTTTGGCTTCCTCGGCCCGAACGGCGCGGGCAAGACCACGACCATCCGGACCCTGCTCGGGTTCGTCGCGCCGACCGGCGGGTCCGCGACCGTTCTCGGCCGCGACGTGACCGACGAGAGCGCGCTCGTGGACGCCAAGCGCCGAATCGGCTACCTGCCGAGCAGTCCCGGCTTGGACGAGGGCGTGACCGGCCGACGACTGATTCGCTACCACGCCGCGCTCAAGGGCGACGAGCGGAGCGACGACCTGCTTGACCGCTTCGACCCGCCGGTCGAACGCGAGGTCGGCGAGTATTCGACCGGCAACAAGCAGAAACTCGCGCTCGTGCTGGCGTTCATGCACGACCCGGACCTCGTCATCATGGACGAACCGACCTCGGGGTTGGACCCCCTGATGCAGGAACGCCTCTACGAGTTCATCGAGGACGAACAGGCCCGCGGGACGACGTTCTTCTTCTCCAGTCACATCCTCAGCGAGGTCCGGAAGGTCTGTGACCGCGTGGGAATCATCCGCGACGGCCGCCTCGTGGCGATGGAGGGCGTCGAAGAGCTACTGGACCGGTCAGGCAAACACGTCTCCGTCAGCGTCGAATCGACCCTCGACGCCGCCGACTTCGACCTGCCGGGCGTCCACGACTTCGAGGCGAGCGACGGCGACGCCTCGTTCATGTTCACCGGCGAGTACGACGCCCTGCTCGACCACCTCCGAAACTATCGCGTGGTGGACGTAGAAATCGAGGAGGCTCCGCTCGAAGACGTGTTCATGAAGTTCTACGACGACTCGGCCGACCGGAGCACCCCGAACGGTTCGACCGCCGCCGCGTCCGCGGGCGGTGAGACCGATGCTTGAGGTGGCGACCTACGAGTCCGAGCGGAGGATTCGGGGCGCGCTCGTGCTGGCACTCCTGCTGGCCGTGATGTCGGTCCTGTTCGTCGCGCTCTTTCCCTCTATCGCCACCTCTGGCGCGGACTTGGACGCGTACATGGAGAGTCTGCCGCCCGCGATGCAGACCGCGTTCGGCGCGACGGGCGCGTTCTCCATCACCACCATCGAGGGCTTTCTGGCGGTCGAACTCTACCAGTTCTTCTGGTTGCTCCTGCTGGGCATCTACACCGCGTACGTCGCGGGCGGCCTCGTCGCTGGCGACGTGGAGCGCGGCCGGATGGACGTGTTGCTCGCCGCCCCCGTCTCCCGGCGGCGCGTCGTGGTCGAGAAGTTCGTCTCGCTGGTGCCGGTGGTGGTCGCGGTCAACCTCGTCGTCGGCGTCGCGGTGTACGCCGCTGTCGCCGCCATCGGCGAGACGATTCCGGTCGCCGACCTCGTCGCGGTCCACCTGCTGTCGATTCCGTATCTGTTGGCCTGTGGCGCTATCGGCCTGCTCCTCTCGGTCGTCGTGGACGACTCGGACGTGGCCAAGCGCGGCAGTCTCGGTGCCATCTTCGCGCTCTTCCTGCTGGAGACGGTCAGCCAGTCGGCCGACGCGGGCTGGCTCGGCGCGATAAGCCCGACCCGGTACTACGACCCGACCGCGATTCTGGTCGGCGGCGAGTACGACTGGGCGGGCGCGCTCGTCCTGCTGGCGGGGACCGCCGCGCTCGTCGCGGTCAGCGCGTGGTGGTTCCGCCGGAGGGACATCTGATGCGGGGCTTCGACGCCGACGAGCGCGGGCGCATCCGCGACTCGCTCCGAGAGACCGGCCGGGACCTGTTCGCTCGCCGCGGACTCGACGGGACCACAATCGCGGACCTCACCGACCCGGCGGGCGTCGCCAACGGGACGTTCTACCGGTTCTACGACTCGAAGGCCGAACTCTACGACGAGATTCTGCGCGAGGAGCGGGCCAAGACGTGACTCGAATCGGACAGGTAGTTCAAATAAGTGAGCGATTTTAAGTCTGTCCCGGCGCAATTCGGGTGCATGCGAGACCGCACTTACGCCGCGGACGCCGAACCGGGCGAGACCGCGACCGTCGCCGGATGGGCACACGAGATTCGGGACCTCGGGGGCATCGCGTTCCTCATCGTCCGGGACGCGTCCGGGAAGATTCAGGTCAAGTTCGAGAAAGGGGAGATGGACGACGACCTCGTGGCGACCGGCACGGAGGTCAACCGCGAGAGCGTCGTGCGCGTCACCGGCGACGTGGAGGCAGAGGAACGCGCGCCTACTGGGGTCGAAATCGTCCCCGAGTCGGTCAAGGTCGTCGCCGAGGCCGACCCCGAACTCCCGCTGGACCCCTCGGGGAAGGTCGAGGCTGACCTCTCGACCCGACTGGACAACCGCACGCTCGACCTCCGGCGAGACGAGTCGAAGGCCGTCTTCGAGATTCGCGCCGAGGTCCTGCGGTCGGTCCGCGAAGCGTTACGCGACCTCGGCGGTACCGAAATCAACACGCCCAAAATCGTCGCCACGGGCACCGAAGGCGGCACCGAACTGTTCCCCATCACCTACTTCGGTGAGGAGGCGTTCATGAACCAGTCGCCCCAACTGTTCAAGCAACTGATGGTCGGCTCCGGGTTGGAGCGCGTCTTCGAAATCGGTCCCATCTTCCGGGCCGAGGAGCACAACACGCCTCGCCACCTCAACGAGGCGACCTCCATCGACTTCGAGAGCGCCTTCTTCGACCACCACGACGCGATGGACGCCTGCGAACACGTCGTGAAAGCGGCCTACGAAGGCGTCGCACAGCACTGCGAGTCCCAACTCGAAGCGCTCGGTTACGACGACTTCGAGGTTCCCGACGGCGAGTTCCCCCGCCTCGCCTACGAGGAGGCCATCGAGCGCATCAACGCCACCGGCGAACTCGACGCCCAGTTGGTCTGGGGCGACGACCTCCCTACCGAGGGCGAGAAGGCGCTGGGCGACGACGTTGGAAGTCACTACTTCGTCACCGACTGGCCGAGCGACAGCAAGCCCTTCTACATCAAGGACCACGACGACGAATCCGACCTCTCGACGGGGTTCGACCTGATGGCTCCGAGCATGGAACTCGTCTCGGGCGGCCAGCGCGAACACCGCTACGAGAAATTGGTCGAAGGCTTCGAACAGCAGGGCTTGGACCCCACGGCGTTCGACTACTACACCACGATGTTCAAGTACGGCATGCCGCCCCACGCCGGGTGGGGACTCGGCGGCGAACGCCTCGTCATGACGATGCTCGGACTGGAGAACATCCGCGAAGCGGTGTTGTTCCCGCGAGACCGTCAGCGGCTGTCGCCCTGACGGTCTCGCGGGTGCTCGTCACGAGCAACGCGAAGTGACGGTGTTCCCGCGAGACAGGCAACGCCTGTCGCCGTAAGATATCCCGAACGTCCCCCGCCGCCGAGGATTATAAACGTTATACGGCCCGACTCGCAAGACTTGCACATGACCGACGACTCGTCGCGGGCGTTCGTGCCGGGCCACGTCACCGGCTTCTTCAGCGTTCACGAGGCCGACGACCCCGAACAGGCGGGGTCCCGAGGCGCGGGGCTGACCCTCTCGGAGGGCGTGACCGTCTCCGTCGAACCCGCCGCCGAGACCTCGATGCAACTGAACGACGAACCGGCCGCCGTCGAAGCGGTGACGCGCGTCCTCGACGCGCTCGACGTAGATGCGCGCGTGACCGCGACGACGGACTTGCCCATCGGCGCGGGATTCGGCGTCTCGGGCGCGGCCGCGCTCGGGACCGCGTTGGCGGCCAACCGGAGTTTCGACTGCGGGCGCTCGGAGAACGAACTGGTCGCCATCGCCCACGCCGCGGAGGTCGAGTCCGGGACCGGACTCGGCGATGTGGTGGCCCAAGCCCGCGGCGGGGTCCCGATTCGACTCGACCCCGGCGCGCCCGAGTACGGCCGGATGGACGGCGTGCCCGCCCGGAGTCGGGTCGAGTACCTGACGCTCGGCGAGCGTTCGACCTCGGAAGTCCTCGCTGGCAACACCGACCGCCTCTCGGAGGTCGGCGTCGATAAACTCGTCCGATTGGTCGAGGAACCGACGCTGCCGACGCTGATGGCCGCTTCGCGGGAGTTCGCCCGCGAGGCCGACCTGCTCACGCCCGAGGTCGAGGAGGTCTTGGCCGCGGTCGAGGAAGAAGGCGGCGAGGCCGCGATGGCGATGCTCGGCGAGACCGTCTTCGCGCTGGGCAACAGTCTCTCGCGGGCGGGCTACGAACCCGAGACCTGCGAGACCCATCCCGCGGGCGCGACGCTGAAGATGGACTGATTTTTCCCCGCCGGGTGCCGAGAGGGAAATATGACCGAGATTCCCGACGACCACCCGCGCGCCCAATCGCTCCGGACCCGCCACCGAATCGAGGCGGGCGTCGAGAAGGGCATCACGAGCAAGCAGGGACTCATCGCGCAGGGTCGCGGCGAGACCTACGACTACCTGCTCGGCGAGGAGACCATCCCGAGCGCCGACGCGGCCGAGCGAGCGGCCGCCGCGAAACTCCTGCTGGCGGACCACCCTGTCCTCTCGGTGAACGGGAACGTCGCCGCGCTCGCGCCCGAGGCGATGGTCGAGTTGGCCGCGGCCGTGGACGCCGACATCGAGGTGAACCTCTTCAACCGGACCGAAGAGCGCGTGCGGGCTATCGCCGACCACCTGCGCGACCACGGCGCGGAAAGTGTGAAGGGACTCGCCGCGGACGCCCGGATTCCGGGTCTCGACCACGAGCGCGCGAAGGTGGACGAGGACGGCATCTACGACGCCGACGCGGTGGTCGTCCCGCTGGAGGACGGCGACCGAGCGGAGGCGCTAGCCGAGATGGGCAAGACCGAAATCGTCATCGACCTGAATCCGCTGTCCCGGTCGGCCCAGACCGCCGCGATTCCGATTATCGACAACATCGTCCGGGCCGTGCCGAATATGACGAGACACGCCCGCGAGTTGCAGGAGCGAGACGCTTCCCGCGAGGAACTGGCAGAAATCGTGGCGACTTTCGACCGCGAGGCCGCGCTTGAGGAAGCCGAGGAGGCGATTCGAAGCGGTGAGTTGGACTGACCGCCCGCGCTCGCTTCCCGGCATCTTTTTGTCGCTCCGACAGAACTACGCGACGATTGCATGAGTTCTCGGAGTTCACTCGCACGGGGGACGACGCCGTGAACGAGTACGAAGTGCGCTACGTTGACCGGACGCTGCCCGACGCCGAGACCGTCCGGGACGCGCTCGGAGCGGTGGACGACGCGCTCGCCGACCAGCGACTCGTCAGGCTCTGTCGCGTTCTCTACCCGGTTCTCAGGGTCCGCATCGCGTACACGCCGCCCGGCGACCCCGACGCGGTCGCCGGACGCGCTGACGTGCTGTTGGACGGGCGCGATGCGGGCCACGAGGCGGCGCTCGCGCCGTTCGCCGAGAAGTCCGGGTCGCCGGTCCCGGTCTCGCTGGTTGGTCGGTACCGACTCGGCACTCACGCCGGGCCGGAGTCGGTCCTTCCGCTCGATTTCAACCGCGACAAGCGGGCGGGCCGGGCCGAACTCGCCGAGACGCTTCGAGAGACCGACGCCGACTCGGCCGAGCGACTCCGCGAGCGCTACGGCCTGCCCGCGGAGTTTGACCCGGAGAGAGTCGTCGAAATCGAGGACGTGACTCGGCTCTACCTCCCCTTCTGGCTCGCGGAGTTCGGCGACGACTCGGGCGGCGAGCGACTGGTCGCGTTCCGCGACACGAAGTGGATAGACGACGACGCGACTCGTCGGGGCGCGTGGCTCTCGGACCACGTCGCTAGCGCGCCGACGCTCCTATCCCGGATTCGAGACGTGGCGCGCGTGGACGGTTCGGACGCGCGGGAGAACCGCGACGAGTCGGAGGTCGGCGACGATTCAGTGGTGGGCAACGATTCGAGGACCGGCAACGACGCGGAGAACGCGATTCGCGGCGCGCTCTCGCCGGACGACTCGTCCGGCGAGGCGCGACCCGACGGGGAGTCCGCCACAGAGGCGGGCGAAGATTCCGACGAGTCGGCCGACGAGATAACCGTCCCCGACGACGTGGAACTGTCGGTTCAGTCCATCGCGGAGACGAATCCGGACCGGGACTTCGGCGACGTTGGCGGGATGGCCGACCTCAAGAGGACGCTACAGGAGTTGGTCGTGGACCCCCTGGAAGACCCCGAGAAGTACGAACGCTACGGACTCGGCGTGACCGACGGCGTCCTACTCTACGGCCCGCCGGGGTGTGGCAAGACCCACATGGCGGGCGCGCTGGCCGGGGAACTCGACCGCCACTTCCTCTCGATTTCGCCGAGCGACCTGACGAGCAAGTGGGTCGGCGAGGCCGCGGACAACGTCGCCGACGTGTTCGCCGTCGCGCGGGCGAACGCGCCCTGTCTTGTCTTCATCGACGAGATAGACGCCGTGGCGAGCGACCGGAGCGGCGAGATGACCAACACCGAACAGCAGATGGTCAACCAACTGCTCGCGGAGTTGGAGGGCGCGAGCGACGAAGATGTGGTGGTGCTAGCCGCGACGAATCTCGTCGAGGACGTGGACGACGCGGTACTGCGCTCGGGCCGGTTCGACGAGCGCGTCGAAGTCTCGCCGCCCGACGCCGCGGCGCGCGAGGCTATCCTCCGGGTCCACCTCGACGGCCGACCAACCGCCGCGGACCTCTCGCTGGTGGAGACGGTCGAACGAACGTCGGGATATGCCTCCAGCGACGTGGAACTCGTCGCCGAGCGAGCGGCGCGGGCGGCGCTCGCCGATGAGGCGGACATCCGCGAAAACCACCTGCTGGCGGCCGCCGAGGAGGTCGAGACGAGCATCCCCGCGTGGTTGGACGAGTACGACGTGACAACGAGTGGCGGGGACTGCGAGGACGGCGTTCGGCAACCGCCGGGCGTCTCGCTGGACGCGAGCGAACTGCTCGAACCCGTGCCGGAGCGTGACTTCTCGACGGTGCCCGGCATGGCGGAAGCGACGACAGCGCTCCGCGAGCGCGCGCTCGACCAACTCCAAAACCCCGAGCAGTACGCCGACTACGGTCTCGACTCGCCGGGCGGCGTCCTGCTCTACGGTCCGCCCGAGTGCGGCAAGACGTACCTGAGTCGCGCCGTCGCTGGCGAACTCGACCGGCCGTACCTCCGAGTGACGCCGACGAAGTTGGCCGTCGAATGGGAGGGGTCGCCGACCGAGAACGTCGCCGACGCCTTCGAGGTCGCGCGGGCGAACGCGCCCTGCGTGCTGTTCGTGGACGACCTCGACGCGCTCACTCCCGGTAGTTCGGCCGCGGCCGACCGCGCGCTGACCCATCGACTCGTCGCCGAACTCGCCGCGACGCCCCCGGACGTGTTCGTCGTCGGCGCGACCCACCTCGTGGAGGACGTGACCGACTCGGTACTCCACACCGGATGTTTCGCCGAACGAATCGAGGTGCCGCTTCCGGACGCCGACACCCGCGAGGCGGTCCTCCGGGCGACGCTCGACGACCGACTGCTCGGCGACGTGGACTGGGACGCCGCGGTCGAAGCCTCGGCGGGCGACACCGTCGGGGACCTCCGCTTGGTCGCCGAGAGCGCGGCGCGCGCGGCGCTCCGCGAGGACGAGGCGGTCGATACCGACCGCCTGCGCTCGGCGCTGGAGACTGTCGGCCGGAGCGTCGCCGACTGGAACGAGCGCGGTCGCTACGCCGACAGCGAGTACGGCTCGGACCTGCGGAACGCGCTCTAAGCGTTGCGCTGTTAGGTAGGTGATTGTCGCAAAAATCGTAGTGCTGGCGTCGCGTTACGCGACGTACCGTCCGATTTATGCGCGGACGACGTTCGTCGCGCGCGGGCCTTTGGGGGCCTGTTCGATGTCGAATTCGATGTCCGTTCCCTCTTCGAGATCGGGACCGCCAACGTCCTCCATGTGGAAGAATACGTCGTCGTCCTCGTCTTCAGTAGAGATGAAACCGTAGCCGCCTGTGTCGTTGAAGAAATCAACAGTTCCGTTTGCCATTACAATTACATAGAGACCCCCGCCACCGATAACCCTTCCGAGGGTCGCGGTATCACGGGTATTGAGGATTCTGAGCCGGATTTTCTGTCGAGCGCGGGCGGCACGGACGACGACCGGAGAGCCAACGCCGACGCCGACTAGACCGCAGTACCCCACGCCGACCGATTCCGCAACCTCTTTCAACAACCTTGTGGTATTACTGAGTTGTATGAGCGAATTCGACCAGTTCAGCGACGTGGGTGAGGCGGAAGTGACGCGTGCTATCGGACAGGAGTGGACCGAGGAGTTCATGGACTTCAGCGACTCCGACGTAATTATCGTCGGCGGCGGTCCCTCGGGTCTGATGGCCGCGAAGGAACTCTCGGAGCGCGGCGTCCAGACGATGGTCGTCGAGAAGAACAACTATCTCGGCGGTGGGTTCTGGCTCGGTGGCTTCCTGATGAACAAGGTCACGGTCCGAGACCCGGCACAGCACGTACTGGGCGACCTCGACGTGGACTACAAGCAGTCCCAAGACTCCGAAGGTCTCTACGTCGCCAACGGCCCGGAAGCCTGTTCCGGCCTCATCAAAGCGGCCTGCGACGCGGGCGCGAAGATGCAGAACATGACCGAGTTCACCGACATCGTGATTCGGAAAGACCACCGCGTCGGCGGCATCGTGATGAACTGGACGCCGGTTCACGCGCTCCCGCGAGAAATCACCTGTGTGGACCCCATCGCGGTCGAGGCCGACCTCGTCATCGACGCGACCGGTCACGACGGCATGGCCGTCTCGAAACTCGACGAGCGCGGCGTCCTCGACGCCCCCGGCATCGGCGACGCCAAGGAAAACTCCACCGGCATGGACCAGACCGGCGACGACTCCTACGGCGCGCCCGGCCACGACTCGCCCGGCCACGACTCGATGTGGGTCGGCGAGAGCGAGGACGCCGTGGTCGAACACACCGGTCTCGTCCACGACGGCCTCATCGTCACCGGCATGGCGACTGCGACGACCTACGGTCTCCCGCGGATGGGACCGACCTTCGGCGCGATGCTGCTGTCGGGCAAGCGCGCCGCTCAGTGCGCCCTCGACGAGTTGGAAGTCGATGCCGAACCGGTGGACATGACCACGAAGGCGGCCTCTGCTGACGACTGAGGACTCCAACCAGACCCATGACCGAGGTCACGCTGTATCGCGCGCCGACGACCGTCGCGGACGCCGAGGAGATAGCCGACTGGCTCCGCGAGCGAGTCGCCGGTGTCGAGGATGACGACGGCGAGACCATCGCCGTCGAGGTCCGCGACCGATTTTTGGACGTTCACCGCGACGAAGCCCTGCCCGAGCAGTTCGCCGAGACGCGGGTCTCCTCGCCGTACGAGCGCGAAACGGGCAACACGATGCTCGGAATCGTCCGGTACGAGGAGCGCGCGCTCGACCACCCCGAGCGCGCTGGCGGCGTCCTCTACGACGGTCTGGGCGTCCAGCGCGCGCTCAACGCCGCCATTCCCGAGCGCAAGCGAACCCTCGACCACCTCCACGTCGCCCTGCTGGACCGTCCGGTCGGAACGTGGGGCGACCACGACGGGAGGTGGCACAAGCGCGTGAACGTCCTCGGGCAACCGGCGCTCGTGTCGGTGCCGGGTCTCTACGAAGCGCCCGCCAAGCCCGAGGCGTACTATCAGGCCAAGCAGAAGACGGCGTTGCTGTCGGGCGACGCGCCGCCCCGCGAGGTGCTTGAGAGCGAAGTCGAGGGCGAGTTTCTGGTCGCCGAGGACCCTCGGACGACCGAGGCGCTGAAAGGCTACGTCCTACAGGCGGTCCACTGCTGGCGGACCGGCGAGGGGTTCTGTGACGACGAGCGCTGTCGGCTCTCGAACCCGCATCGCCAACCGGGCGTCATCGAGGCTCAACTCCGAGACCCCGAGTTCTGCGAGACTCACGCCGAACTGTACGAGTAGCCCGACCGCCGACGCGCGACGGCTCTCGACCCCCGACCTATCGGCTCTCCATGCACTCCAAAACTCCGGGAAGATTCGGTACCACTATACCGTCCTCGGCACGTAACGTGACTCACTACCGACGAATCGGCCGTAGAGTCGAGGCACAGGAGTACGTCATCGGATGGCAGGGAACTACATCGACCCGAGTCGGCTCTCACTCGTCCCGACGCGCTCGAACTCGGCGCGAACAGCCGAGACGACTGCGGAGCGTTCGGGAGACGGCGACCCGCCGGTCTCGACGGTCTTACAGTCGCTCGAAGACGACAAGTGTCGAGAGCTACTCGTGGCGCTCGACGAGCCGAAGTCCGCGAACGAACTCTGCGAGGAGTGTGGACTGGCGAGTTCGACGGCGTATCGAAAACTTGACCGGCTCCGTGAGGCGGCGCTCGTCAGAGAGTACACCGAGGTTCGGCGAGACGGTCCGAACGCCACGCTGTACGAGCGCGACTTCACGGAAGTCGCCGTCACTATCGACGACGACGACGAGTTCTCGGTCTCCATCGACAGACCCGGCGACGATCCGGAGGACCGGATGGCGACGTTCTGGTCCGAGATGAAGCGAGAATCATGACCGACCGTCTGATACTGTTGCTCGGCGTCGTCAAGATCGCCGCGTTGCTCCTCGGGAGCATCGTCACCCTGCTGGCGTACCGGGCCTACCAGCGGACCAAGATCGACGGACTCCAGTACTTCGCGGTCGGACTGCTGGTCATCACCGTGGGGACGTTCCTCGTCGGAATTCTCCACCACGTCTTCGGTGTCCCGAGCGTACAGGGGATGCTCTTCGAGAGCGTCATCGCCTGCCTTGGCTTCCTCGTGATGATATACGGTCTCTACGGCTACTGACCCGGAGCGCGCTTCGACCGGTTCAGGTCGTCTCGTCGCGTTTCGGTCGTTTCGGTCCGACCACTCCAGTCGTCCCGCTCCGGGCGGCCGTTCCGGTTGTCCCACGCCGCGGGAACGCTCCGGTCTTCTTTATCACCGTACGACCGAGAAGGGAGTGATGAGAAGTCCCGACGCAGCGACCGGTCGCCCCGACTCGCCGAGACAGACCGCCCGAACGCTCGGGAGGTGGCGGTACCGATGAAATCGCGGTTGCCCGCCCGATACGCCGACGCGCTCGCATCGCACAGCAAACTCTTCGTCGCGGTCGTCCTCGTTCTCTCCGCGGTCGTCGGCGCTGGCGCGATTCTCGGTCCCGACGCGAGCGGCGAGACCGGCGGTGCAGCCATCGACTCGCCCGAGCAGGCCGCGCTCGACCGCATCGAATCGACGTACGAAGCCGACGACGCGGTGGTCGCGCAAGTCGTCGTCAGAGACGAGGGCAGGGACGTTCTCACCCGCGAGTCGTTACTGCGGAGCCTACGACTCCAACGGGCGATGCGCGAGAACGCGACCGTGAACGCGACCCTCCGACCGAACGCGGGAATCGTCGGCGTCGAGAACCTCGTGGCCGCTGCTGCCTCCGCCGAGGAGCGCCCCGCTGCGAGCGGGACCAACGGGACGGCGGCAGCCGGGCCGGACGCGGGCCGCCCGCCGACGCTCGACCGCCAGATAACGGCGCTCGAATCGCGCTCGCCCGCCGAGGTCGAGACCCTCGTCGAGGAGGTCCTTGGCTCGGAATCGACGGCGAGCGGCCGCGACCCCGCAGCGTTCCTTCCATCGGACCACGAAGCGGGCGCGACGACGGCGGACGCGCGAGTGACGCTGGTCTTCCAGAACGGCGGGGACCGTGACTCCGGTGGGTCCCAAGAGGCGTACGACGCGCAGGTCGCGCTCGACTCGCTGGTCGAGGCGCGCTTCGCGGACGCGTTCGTCTTCGGACAGGGCGTCGTGGACGAGGCCTCGTCGCGAGCCATCGGCGACAGTTTCCTCGTCATCACGCCCGTCGCGGTCGCTCTCCTGCTCGCGGCGTTGACGTTCGCCTACCGCGACCTCCTTGACGTGCTCGTGAGCGTCCTCGGCGTCGCCGTCGTCATGGCGTGGTTCGCGGGCGTACAGGGCTGGCTCGCCATCCCGTCGAGTTCGATACTCATCGCCGTCCCGTTCCTCCTCGTCGGACTGTCCATCGACTACTCGCTCCACGTCGTCATGCGCTACCGGGAGGCCCGAACCGGGAGCGACGCCGAGTCGGGCCGAGGAGGCGACGCCCCGGCCGACGCGATGCGGACCGCCGTCGCTGGCGTCGTCGTCGCGCTGGCGGTGGCGGCGTTCACCACGGGTATCGGGTTCTTCTCGAACTACGTCAGCCCGTTGGCGTCGATTCGGGACTTCGCGCTCCTCAGCGCGAGCGGTATCGTCGCTATGTTTCTGGTCTTCGCAGCGTTCGTCCCGGCGGTCAAACTCGAAGTCGAGTCGCTCCTCGACCGGCGCGGTCGGGAACGCCGGAAACCCCCAGTCGGGGGGCAGTCGGGACCGGTTCGGCGGCTGCTTGAACGGGCGACGAGCGTCTCCCGGCGGGCGCCCCTCGCAGTCGTGTTCGCGGCGCTGGTCGTCTCCTCGGCGGGAGCCTACGGCGCGACCGGTCTCGACACGGAGTTCAACCGCGCCGACTTCCTGCCCGAGGAGGCCCCTGAGTGGATGGAATCGCTCCCCGAGCCGTTCGCGCCCGGCGAGTACGACGTGCGCGAGAACTTCGAGTACATCTCGGACACCTTTCGCCAGCGCGGTCAGGGATCGCAAGCCCAGATACTGATACGCGAGGAGGTGACCGCGCCGAGCGCGCTCACCGCAATCGACCGGGCCGACCGGAACGCGGACCCCGACGGAACCGTCGCTCTCGACGCGGACGGTACCGTAGCGATGGAGAGTCCCGTGACGGTCCTCCGGTCGGTCGCCGCCGAGAACCGGACGCTCGCGCGAGCCGTCGAACGGCGAGACGCCGACGGCGACGGACTTCCGGACGAGGAGGTCGGGGCGGTGTACGACGTGCTGTTCGAGGTTGCCCCCGAACGGGCGTCTTCGGTTCTCCACCGGACCGACGGCGGGTCCTATGCGTCGGCTCGACTGGTCGTTGGCGTCGAAAGCGACGCGTCCGTCCAGTCGGTCGCTGGCGACGTGCGGACAGTCGCGGCGAGCATCGAAGCGAGTGCCCCGGTGACGGCCGTCGCCACCGGCGGTCCCGTCATCACCGCGGTCGTTCAGAGCGCCCTGTTCGAGACGCTCGTACAGGGCTTCGCCGTCACCTTGGTCGTCATCCTCGCGTTCCTCGCGGGCGTGTACTGGTGGCGGTACCGCGCACCGGGACTCGCGGTCACGATGCTCCTGCCGGTCGTCCTTGCGCTCGCGTGGCTCCTCGGTGCGATGGCGCTGCTCGATATCCCGTTCAACAGCGAGACCGTCGTCATCACCAGCTTGGCCATCGGGCTGGGCGTGGACTACAGCGTCCACCTCGGCGAGCGGTTCGTGGACGAGCGGCGGCGTCGAAACTCGCTGGACGAAGCCCTCTCGGCGGCGGTGACTGGAACCGGCGGCGCGCTCCTCGGCAGTGCGACGACCACGGCCGCGGGCTTCGGCGTCCTCGCGCTCGCGCTGTCGCCCCCGCTCCGGCGGTTCGGTCTCGTGACCGGACTGAGCATCGTCTTCGCGTTCGTCGCCTGCGTGACGGTGTTGCCGAGCCTCCTCGTCGTGCGCGAGCAGTTGGTCCGGCGGTTCGCCGGGTGAGACCGGTTCGCCGAGTCTCCGGGCCGCCGGTCTGACAGACCGCACTGTCTGATGGACTCTGTTTATTCTATCGGCGCACCACTATCGAAGTGACGACACGCGACTCTGCCAGTCAGTGTCCGTCATCCGGGAGTGGTATCGCCTACCGCTCCCCAAACTGGACCCTTCTGGCGCGAGACCACTCGTCAAGCCACTCGCCCGCCCGTAATCCGCACGACGCCAAGCGCGTGTTCGCTGTGGGTCGTCTCGTCGGCGCGCGCTCTGAGCGCCCGCCGAGCCGCCGCGACCCGACCGTCCAGTACCGTCCACGGCGCGGCGTCGTAGGCGTCCGTTCCGGTCGGCGACGAGGCGACGACGAGACCCCGAAACGCCCGGTTCACCGGCCACCCGAACCAGCGCGTCGTCTGGGCGGCATCCAGAAGCGCGAGTCGCCCGCCGGGCGCGAGTTGGTCGGTCCACCGCTCGACCTCGGCGGCGGGGTCGGCGACCATTCCGACGACGAAGGTGGCCAAGATGGCGTCCGGGGCTTCGCAAAACTCGGTTTCGGTGGCGTCGGCGCGGACGCAGTGGACGTTCCGCCAGCCCTCGCGCTCGATGCGCTCACGGGCGCGCGCGAGCATCCCCTGCGTGAAGTCCACGCCGACGACCCGGCCGGTCGGCCCGACGCGCTCGCGGAGGTGCGGGAAGTTCGCGCCGGTGCCACAGCCCATCTCGACCACGGTGTCGCCGGGTGCGAGCGCGAGGGCGTCGGCCGCGCGCGCCCGGAGGTGCCCGAGACCGGGCGTCGAACGCGCGAGGAGGTCGTAGAAGTCGGCCCACCGGCCGTAGAACTGCTGTGCCGCCGCGGTCGCATCGCGTGACATGTCGGAGTAGACGACGGCCGACAAGTAAACGTCTGAGGCCAAATCCCGAACTTCGGTGGCAGATATGCAGACGAAACGGCCAAATTTAAGATATATTCTCTTACGTTACCTATATAGTCTTAGGTTTTAAGAAGGGCGGGTGGAGAGTTCAGACCGATGAAGGATACCGACAGGTGGTACCAGCGACTCGGGATATCAGATTTCGTCCCTAACTCGATACGGAAACGATATGCACGCAAGTTCTTCGTCGGCGTGCTGGTCGTCATGCTGGTCACCGGGACCGTCGGTGCGTTCAGTTACGCGAGTACCCAAGCGGAACTGGAGTCGGGGGTTCGCAACCAACTCACCTCGACCGCGGAGTTACAGGCCGACGGGCTGAACGGGTGGATTCGCGGACTCGAACGCCAGACGCGGACGCTCTCGCAGGCCAAGCAGTTCCAGAACGGGAACGTCGAGGAGATCGGTCTCTACCTGCTGGGCCAACAGCGGTCGCTCGGCGAGAGCATCGTCGGGGTCCACTACGTCGAAGTGAGTTCTGGAGAGGTACTAGCTAGCACTTCCCGCGAAGTTGTGGACGAGAACATGTCCGACCTCGGTGCGACGTGGGACGTAGCGACGTTGGACGCGAAGACGAACGAGCCGTCCAACGTCCACGTCACGAGCGACCCGTACGTGAGTCCGGTCTCGGAGGAGAAGGCCATCGCGTTCGTGAGTTCGCCGCCCAAAAACACCGAGCACGCCGTCGTCGTGGTCGCCAGCCTGAGCGTGCGGGCGAACAACTTCCACCAGACTATCGACGGCGGCGAGACGCTGGTCGTGGACGGCGCGGGCGAGACGGTGCTGGACACCAGCGGGAACACCTCCGAGTCCTTCGACGCGGCCGCGCTGGCCGAGCGCGCCGAGACCGGCGAGTCGGCCGATTCCGCGGGCGACACCGCCAACACCACCGCGTCCGGGTTCGCGTCCACGAAGTCGTCAATCGTCGGTTACGCGCCCGTCGATGGCACCGACTGGGTGGTGCTAAGTCACACGCCGAAGGGGGTCGCGTACGCGATGCGCGACAGCGTCGGGCGGAGTCTCGGGGCGATGATACTGGCGACCATCGCAGTGTTGGGGGTCGCGGCGGTCGGATTCGGTCGCCGACAGACCGCGACGCTCGAATCGCTCACCGAGTCCGCCGAGGAGATGGAACGGGGCAACCTCGACGTGACCCTCGAAACCGGTCGCATCGACGAGTTCGGTCGTCTCTACGAGGCCTTCGGCGCGATGCGCGACTCGCTGCGCGACCAGATTCGGGAAGCCGAAACCGCCCGCGAGAAGGCCGAGCAGGCCATGAGCGAGACCGAGCAGGCCCGCGAAGAAGTCGAACGCGAGCGCCGCGAGGCCGAGCGCGCCCGCGCGGAGGCCGAGCGACTCGGCGACCGCCTCGAAGCGACCGCCGCGGCGTTCGGCGAGACGATGGCCGACTGCGCCGACGGCGACCTGACGCGCAGACTCGACGAGGACGCCGACAGCGAGGCGATGGCCGAAGTCGCGCAGGCGTTCAACGAGATGGTAGACGAGTGGGAGGCGACCCTGCGGTCGGTCCGGGCGTTCGGCGAGACGGTCACCGACGAGAGCGAACTCGTGGACGAGACCGTCTCGGAGGTGACCGCGACCAGCGCGGACGTGAGCGAGTCGGTCCAGCAGATTTCCGACGGCGCGGCCGAGCAGAGCGACCACCTCCAGTCGGTCGTCGGCGAGATGAACGACCTGACTTCGACGGCCGAGCGGGTGTCGGCGGCCGCCGACGACGCGGCCGACCGGGCCGAGCGCGTCGCCGAGCGCGGCCAGCACGGCCGGGAGTCGGCCGCCTCGGCGGTCCGAGAACTCGACGCCATCGAGACGCAGACCGAGGAGACTGTCGAAGCGGTCGAGGAGTTGCGCGACCTCGTGGCCGACATCGAGGACGTGACGGAGTTCATCACCGACATCGCCGAGCAGACTAATTTGCTCGCGCTCAACGCCTCCATCGAGGCCGCTCGCGCTGGCGAGGCCGGAAGCGGATTCGCCGTGGTTGCCGAGGAGGTGAAGGAACTCGCCGAGCAGACCCGCGACGCGACCGAGGACATCGAAGACTCCATCGACCGCGTCCGCGACCAGACCGACGACGCCGCCGCGGGCATCCACGAGACTCGCCGGAAGGTCTCGAACGGCGCGGAGACGGTGACGGAAGCGGTCGAAGCCTTCGAGGCAGTCGTGGACGGCGTCGCCGAGACGAACCAGGACATCCAAGCGATGAGTCGCCAGACCGAGCGACAGGCCGAGTCGGCCCGCGAGGTCGTCTCGATGGTCGAGGAGGTCTCGGACATCAGCGAGGAGACGACCGCCGAGACCCAGACCGTCGCGGCCGCCG
Organism: Halorussus pelagicus; assembly: GCF_004087835.1. Taxonomy (NCBI): domain Archaea; kingdom Methanobacteriati; phylum Methanobacteriota; class Halobacteria; order Halobacteriales; family Haladaptataceae; genus Halorussus; species Halorussus pelagicus. The sequence continues at coordinate 2,026,055 of NZ_CP035119.1, read as the reverse complement.
CCGAGGAGCAGACCGCCGCGCTCGGCGAGACCGCCGAGGGCGTCGCCGAGTTGGCCGACAGCGCCGACGAACTGAGTAGACTCCTCGAATCGTTCGAGACGGCGGCGGACGCGACTGACGAAGGGACGGACGACGGCGAGTCGGACGAAATCGAACCCCGAGAAATCGTCGCCGGGGACGCGGCCGTGGACGGAGAGTCGGGTGCGACGAGTGACGGTGAGACTGACGACGAATTCGACGCTGACGACGCGACGGCCACCGAGGGCGCTGACGACGAATCCGAGGACGAACTGGTCACGCCACCGTGAGTGACTCCCGCCGCTTTTCGGCGGCGTGTCGGCACTGTCGAGGTACGCGAAGCGCGTTTTTCGACGGAGAAGAAAGCGACCCGTGACCGCAACCACTCGGGTGGCCCGTCCGGAATGGCCACAGTCGTCTTGCCTGAGGGCGTCGAATTTCGCTCATGGAGTTCACCGAAGCCGACGAGGGCGCGTCCGTGTTCGACGCCGACCGCGAGAAGTTCGGCGTCGTGACCGAGGTGCGGGACGGCACCGCCTACGTCGAACCTGACCCGACCCTGACCGAGGAGATGAAGGCAAAACTCGACTGGGGGAGCCACGAGGCCGACGAGGAGGCTTTCGCGCTGAAGGGCGATTGGGTCGAAGCCGTCGAGGACAGCGAGATTCTACTGCGAACTCGTCCGGAGAAGTAGCACCGCGGCGAGGGAGACGGAGCGGACGGCGACTCAGAGCAGATTTCTGGCCATTTCCGCGACTGCCTCGGCGTCCTCGCCCAGCAGGTAGACGATTGGTTCGACGCCGTAGCCGCCGGTGTGGTACAGCACCGTCGCGTCCGGACTGTCGCGGAGCGCCGCGCCGACCACCGAATCGAGGTCGTCGTACTCGGCCTCGAACTCGACGGTCGCGTGGCCCGCGTCCTCCAGCGCGGCCACGAGGTCCGCGTCGTAGCGGATGTTCAGCGCGGCGCGGGCATCGTTCCCGGCCTGGCGCGCGGCCAGCAACAGCGAGGCGACGTGTTCGCTCACGCCGAACTCGGGTTCGGAGGGGATTGTCGCCTGACCTTTCACGTCGAAGATGCGGCCGGGCACGCCCGCCACGTCGTCGATGCCGTCGGCGTCGGGCGTGCATTCACAGAGGTTCGAACCAACCGCGGGGATGAGCGACGCGAATCCGCTGGCGCTCTCGACGATGGTCAGGCCCCGACGGAGCGACGACCGGACGCGCTCGGTCGTCCGGAGGTCGCCCTCGGGGTCGTGAACGTGGAAGTCGCCGCCGTGGCCCGCGAGTTCGGGCATCTCGGTCTCGTGAATCTCGGCGATGAGGTCCCGGTTTTCGAGTCGCCGAATCAGAATCTCGATTTCCACGAGGGCTTCGACCCTGCTCATGGTCCCCTCGGCCAGTCCCTCGCCGAGTCGGCCGACGAGGTTCCCCACGCGCTCGTCGGCGAGGACGCGCTCGTTGCGCTCGACCTCGCCGTTGGCGTACTTCGACACCGCGCTCTGGCTGATGCCGAGCAGGTCCGCAACCTCGCTCTGGGTCAGGCCGCGGTCGCGCAGGTCCTCGGCCAGCATCGAGCGCACCGTCGGGAGGAACTCCTCGACGACGATCTCCTCGGCGAACCTCACGCCGAATCACCCGATTTTTGCTCGCCGCCGAACTCCTCGTCGCCGCCGATTTTCGACGCCTGCGGGCCGGACTGGTCCTGATACTTCGAACCCCGTTCGGCACCGTACGGTCGGTCTGACGGACTCTTGAGTTCGGTGAAGATGAGTTGCGAGATTCGGGTGTCGGGCCGGAGCGCGACCGGGGCGGTCCCGAGATTCGACAGTTCGAGGGTTATCTGGCCGGAGTAGCCGGGGTCCACGACCCCCGCCGTCGCGTGGATGACGACCGCGAGACGGCCGAACGACGACCGGCCTTCGACGTGGGCCAGCAGGTCCGGCGGAATCTCGACGCGCTCTTTGGTCGTTCCCAGCACGAAGTCGCCGGGGTGGAGGATGAACTCGTCGCCCTCATCGACGTAGGTCTCGGTGACGTACTCCGAGACCTCCTGTTCGCTGTCGGGGTGGATGCAGGGAATGTTCGTGCGCTGGAACTCCAGAAATTCGCGGCCGAGACGCAGGTCCACGCTCGCGGGCTGAATCTGGAGGTCGGGGTCGTCCAACGGTTCGACCACGAGGTCGCCTGCCTCCATCCGGTCGAGAATGTCGGCGTCCGAGAGTATCATACTCGGGAGTTAGCCCCGAGGGGCCTAAATGAACCGGTCTCTCAAGCGAGACCCAGAAGGAAGACGACGAGCGCGACGCCGCCGCCAGCGAACGCCGCCCCGCCGGTCGAGAGGTCTCGGGTGTGTTTCAGCCCGAACGACCAGACGTACCCCTGCCAGACCGCTCCGGCCAGCGACAGGAGCACGGTGTCGCCCCGTGCGCGCTCGACCATCGACTGTATTTGGGGCGCGAGCGCCTCGGGGTTCGACGCCGCGAGGTCGATGCTACCGAACGCGGCGTAGAGGAAGGCGACCCCGACTATCACCTGTATCGCGCTCGGAATCATGCCCCACGCCGTGACCGCGAGCGTGTCGGTAAACGACCCCTGTCCGCCGACCATCGCGGAGGCGACGTGAAGACCGACCGCCGTCAGCGGCCACACGACAAGGCCGCTGACGAACACCAACGGAAGGAACTCGCTGAAGGTGTCCCAGAGGAGGTCGCCGACTACGACCGTCTTCTGCTTCGGTTCGTCACAGTCTTCCTGTATCATCTCCTCGGCGTCGCTGTCGGCCTCGTTCTCGCAGATCCAGTCTGGCGGGCGCTCCTCGTTGGGTATCTCGGTCGTGGCGGTGAGTTGCTGGCCGAGCGTCCACCCGAACGCGCCGACGGCGAGGGTCGTGACGAGGGCGACGACGAGGACGACTGCCGCGGCGCGGCCGAGACTCAACTCCGGCGCGCGCTCGGCGAAGAAGTCGTCCGGTCGGAGGAGGGCGTCGAGGACCATGCGAAACGGTGGAGAACCGGACCACATGATTTTGTCGATTCGGTGTCGTTTTCGCGCCCGGAGTAGCCACCGATTTAACGCCCCGAATCGTTCGACTCCCCATGAAACAGACCATCGTCGCCCGTGCCGACCTCGGCATGGGGCAGGGAAAACTCGCCGCACAGGTCGCTCACGCCTCGCTGTCGGCCTACGAGGACACTGGCACGAAGACCCGAAAAGAGTGGAAGGGCGGCGGCCAGAAGAAAGTCGTCGTGAAAGGCAACGGCGAGAGCGAACTCTTCGAACTCGCCGAGAAGGCCCGCGCAGAGGGCATTCCCCACGCGATTATCCGTGATGCGGGCCACACCCAACTCGACCCCGGCACGGTCACGGCGCTGGCGGTCGGCCCGGCGGACGACGACCTCGTGGACAAAGTGACGGGCCACCTCTCGCTGTACTGACCGACCGGATTCGGTCGAAAACGGTCGCCGACTCGTACCGGGACTTACCCGATGATGTTGGGCATGTCGTCGTCCCAGAGCAACCGAACGAACGAGTACGCGAGGGCGAATGCGACGGAAACGGCAACTGCGAACGGTATCGGCTTCATATGAGAGCGGACTCATTTCATCCTGAAACAAGTATCGGTCTGCGAGGATGTCGGACGAGCGGTTCGGCCGCTTCGACTCCGAAACCGAACGAGCGAACCGCACTACCGACGACCGATACCCACCGACGCGACGAGCTAAACAGGTTCGAGGAACCGCAAGAACCGCCTCTGTAGTCGGGTCGCTCGCTCCCGCTCGGCTCGCAACATCTCGGTACCCCCTCGTCGCAGGAAGCCAGATACAAGCCCACCGACCACCAAGACCGAGCGAATGCGCGAGGCGTACCCAGTCGAGCGGGCGGTCGGCATCGAATATTTCGTCAGCGACGGCGACGGCGTGGGCGGGCGACTCAGGGACTCTCCCGAGGACTTCCGCGTCCGGGAGATAGAGCGGTTCGACGCCGAACCCGCCGACGCCGACCCCGGCGCGTACCCCCACCTCGTCGTCCGGGCGACGCTCCGGGAGTGGGACACCAACGACTTCGCCAAGCGACTCGCCGACGCGCTGGGAATCAGCCGCGAGCGCGTCTCGTGGGCCGGAACCAAGGACAAGTACGCCGTCACGACCCAACTGTTCAGCCTCCGGAAAATCGACAAGTCGGACCTCGCCGAAGTCTCCATCTACGACGCCGACATCGAAGTGTTGGGTCGCTCGGGCCGCGGAATCCAGTTCGGCGACCTCGCGGGCAACGAGTTCGAGATTACGCTCCGGGACACCGAACGCCCCGAGAACGCTGAGGAGATTCGCGGGCAACTGGCCGACTGGGCCGACGAGTCGGCGGGCGCGGTCGGCGTCCCCAACTTCTTCGGCCAACAGCGGTTCGGGAGTCGCCGCCCCGTTACTCACGATGTCGGTCTCCACGTCGTCCGCGGCGAGTGGGAGGAGGCCGTCCGGGCCTACGTCGCCAACCCCTACGAGACCGAACCCGAGGGGAGCCAGCGCGCCCGCCGCGAGGCCGAAGACGCCTTCGAGGAACGCGACTGGCAGGCCGCGCTCGACGCCATCCCCCCGCGCCTCGGCTTCGAGCGCGCGATGGCGAATCAGTTGGTCGAGTCGGGCGGCGACGACCCCGAGGACTTCCGGGCGGCGCTGGAAGCCGTCCCCTCGAACCTCCAGCGACTGTTCGTCAACGCGGCCCAGTCGTACGCCTTCAACAAGATTCTGAGCGAGCGACTGGAGCGAGACCTGCCCTTCCACCGCCCGGTCGAAGGCGACGTTGTCTGTTTCGCCGAGGAGGTTGACGGTCTCGCCCTGCCGGACCCCGACCGCGAACAGCGCGTGACCGAGCGCCGGGTCGAAACCGTCGCACGCCACTGCGAGCGCGGTCGGGCGTTCGTGACCGCGCCGCTGGTCGGGACCGAGACGGAACTCGCCGAGGGCGAGCACGGCGACATCGAGCGCGAGGTCCTGGACGAGTTGGACCTCGCTCCCGAGGACTTCGACCTGCCGGGCGAGTTCCACTCGACTGGCACCCGGCGCGCGATACTGGTCCGGACCGACCTCGCAATCGAGCGCGACCCCTTGACCTTCGAGTTCGCGCTCCCGAAGGGGTCGTACGCGACGGTGGTCCTCCGGGAGTTCATGAAGAACGACCCCGCCGAGGAGTAATCTCTGAGAGTTAGCGGCCGTATTTAGAGTACAGACACCCAGAATTTCAAAACCTTCGTCCACGGCCCGTACAAGTACCGAAACGCCTCTCAGCGGCGGGTCCTCCGGGACTGCAAGGCTCGTTCTGAGTGTGGCACGTCGGTCCCATTGGGCGCGACCTGCTGTCGGAACTGCGGGACCGACCTCGCCAACGAGGTCGAGTCGGCCTCCTGAGAAGCCGAATCCGACCCGCCTGCAATCCCGCTCGTTTCAATTTTCATATTACTCTCCTTGGCTTTCCAAACTACTATGACGCTCGTAAACTCAACTAGCTGACGTGGTTGACAGGACAGGCAATCGGACGGTAGACGACGCGGTCGCCAGAGTCATCGACGGCGAGCGCCTCGACCGGCGCGACGCGCTCGCGTTGCTGGCGCAACCCGTCGAGGACCTTGCGCCCGCCGCCGACTACGTGCGGGCCTACTACGGCGACGACACGGTAGACGCGTGTAGTATCGTAAACGCGAAGGCGGGCAACTGCGCGGAGGACTGCGGGTTCTGCGCACAGTCTGTCCACTTCGACACGGGCATCGACAACTACGGCTTTCTCGGTCCCGAGGAGATACTCGAAGCGGCCAAGCGGGCCGAGCGCGACGGCGCACAGCGGTTCGGCATCGTCGTCGCGGAGAAGGGCGTCAGCAAGGAGAAGCGCCCTGACGAGTGGGACGAGGTCATCCAAGCGATTCGACTCGTCCGCGACGAGACCGACGTGGAGGTAGACGCCAGCCTCGGCATCCTGACCGAGGAGGAAGCCGAAATTCTCGCCGACGAGGGTATCAACCATTACAATCACAACATCGAGACCTCACCGAACTACTTCCCGGAGGTCGTCTCGACGCACGAGTTCGAGGACCGAGTGAAGACCCTCGAACGCGCGAAAGCCGCCGGGATGGACCTCTGTGCGGGCGTCATCCTCGGCATGGGCGAGGCCCCGACCGACCGAGTGGACGCCGCGCTGGCGCTCCGGGATATCGGGGTCTCGTCGCTCCCGGTCAACATCCTCAATCCGGTCGAGGGGACGCCGATGGGCGAGGACGGAACCGCCGACATCTCGACCGAGGAGATTATCGAGACCATCGCGGTGTACCGACTCCTCCACCCGGAGGCGCGGGTCCGACTCACCGGCGGCCGCGAGGTCAACCTCGACGCCGACGAGCAACACCTGCCATTCGAGGCAGGTGCCGACGGGATGCTCACCGGCGACTACCTCACGACAGAGGGCCAGTCGCCCGGCGACGACATCGAAGTGGTCGAACGCGCCGGACTCGAACCCAACACGGACCAAAACGAGTTCGACCCCGAGGCGGTCAAGGCCCGGTCGAGCGACGACGGAGCGGCCGTCGAGACCGCCGCGGGGTCCGCGACCAGCAACGCCAGCGAACCGAACGCGACGGACGACTGAGAATCTTCATTCATCATGGACGACATCAACTTCGCGGTACTCGGCACCGGCGGTATCGGCAGACGAACGCTCGAAGTGAGTACGGACAAGGACGGTCTCACCCCCGTCGCGGCCTGTGACCGCCACGGGGTCGCAATCGACCACGACGGTCTCGACGCCGACGAACTCCTCGACGCGACGGAGGGCAACATCGCGGGCGACGGGACCGGCGACACCGACCCGGCCCGAACCGACGGCGGTGCGGCCGTCAAACAGCGCGGCGAGGACGCGGGCGTCGTCGCCTCCGAGCAGGGCGAACCGACCGAGACGCCCATCGAAGACGTCATCGCCGAGAGCGACGCCATCGACGCGGTGGTGATGGCGCTCCCGAACCTCGAACACGACTTCATCCCCCGAATCGCCGAGCAGTTTGCCGACGCCGACTACGAGGGAGTCCTCGTGGACGTGTTGAAACGCTCGCGGGTCATCGGGGAACTCGAAGACCGCGAGGAGTCCTTCCGAGACTCGGGTATCACCTTCGTCTGCGGTGCGGGAGCGACTCCCGGCGTCCTCACCGGCGCGGCCGCCCTTGCCGCCCAATCGTTCGTCGAGGTCGAGGAGGTCGAAATCCGGTGGGGCGTCGGTCTCAAGTCGGGCTACGAGGACAACCGGGGGACGGTCCGGGAAGACATCGCCCACCTCGACGACTACGACATGGAGACCGCCCGCGAGATGAGCGAGGACGAAATCGAGGCGGTCGTCGCGGAACACGACGGCGTCATCGAGTTCGAGGATATGGAACACGCCGACGACGTGCTTCTCGAACGGGCGGGCATCTGTGACGCCGAGGACGTGACGGTCGGCGGCGTCCTCGACGTGCGCAACGACGAGAAGCCGACGACCACGACGGTCCGCGTCACCGGCCGGACCTTCGACGGCGAGCGCGGGACGAACACGTTCCAACTGGACGACGCGACCAGCATGGCCGCGAACGTCAACGGTCCCGCGCTCGGCTACCTGAAGTCCGCTGTCCGGCGCAACCGGGCTGGCGACTACGGCGTGTTCGGCCCGGCGGAACTGATGCCGGGCTTCTAATCTGTCATGGCCGACCGAGACGCCCCCGATAGGGGGTTCGACCCCGAGAAACCGCTGGCCGACCGTGAGTCTCGGGACCTCCGGCGGGTCCTCGAACCCGCCGAAGGCGTCACCGCCCGGACCCGGTTCGCGCCCGACCCGAAGGGTGACGAACCGGCGTTCGCCGACGAGGAGCGACTTGTGTTCGCCGCGAACAACTACCTCGGTCTCGCCGACGACCCACGAGTCGAGCGGGCGGCCGCCGACGCCGCCAGCGATATCGGGACCGGCGCTGGCGCGAGCCGACTCGTCACGGGTGACACCGCTCTCCACCGGGCACTCGAACGCGACCTCGCAGAGACCAAAGACGCCGAGCGCGCGCTGGTCTTCTCGTCGGGCTACGCCGCAAACGTCGGCACTGTCGGGGCGCTCGACCCGGACGTTATCTTCTCCGACGAGTTGAACCACGCCAGCATCGTGGACGGCTGTCGGCTCTCCGGGGCGAAAACCGTCGTTTACGACCACTGCGACGCCGACGCGCTCGCCGACCGGATGGCCGAGCGGGCCGAGTCCGACCCGGCGGCCGACGAGCGGTGGCTGGTCGTGACCGATAGCGTGTTCAGCATGGACGGGACGGTCGCGCCGCTTGAAGCTATCTGCGACGCCGCCGAGCGACACGGCGCGTGGGTGATGGTGGACGAGGCCCACGCCACCGGTCTCCACGAAAACGGCGGGGGTATCGTCCAGCGCGAAGGTCTCTCGGACCGCGTGGACATCCAGATGGGAACGCTCTCGAAAGCGCTCGCCAGTCAGGGCGGCTACGTCGCCGGTGACGAACCGCTCGTGGAACTGCTGGTCAACGAGGCGCGGTCGTTCGTCTACTCGACCGGTCTCGCGCCACCAGCCGTCGGGGCGGCCCGCGAGGCCCTCAGAATCGCCAGCGAGGGCGACGTTCGAGACGGATTCTGGGCCAACGTCGAATACCTCCGGGATGGACTGGCGTCGCTGGGCTTCGAAATCCTCGGCGACTCGCACATTCTCCCGGTGCTGGTCGGCGACCGGTCCGACGCGCTGGCGCTCGCCGACCGCCTCCGCGACTCAGATGTTGTTGCTCCGGCCATCCGGCCGCCGACGGTCCCGGACGGCACGAGTCGCATCCGGGTTGCACCGATGGCGACCCACACCGAAGCGGACATAGACGCCTGTCTCGACGCCTTCGAGAGAGAAGCGACGCAACTCGACATCGTATGACCGACCACCAACACTTCGCCGTCGTCGGCACCGATACCGGCGTCGGCAAGACGATAGTGACGGCCGCGGTAGTCGCGCGACTCCGCGAATCGGACCTCGACGCCCGAGCCGTGAAACCAGCTCAGACCGGCTATCCGCCCGACGACGACGCGGGATTCGTCGCCGAGGCGTGCGGCACCGACGACGCCGCCACCTGTCTCCGACGACTCGAACCGCCGCTGGCTCCCGCGGTGGCGGCCGAGGAGTCAGGCGAGTCGCTGGCCTACGCCGAAATTCTGTCGGACTGCCAGCAGGCGCTGGCCGAGAGCGAGGTCGGCGTGGTCGAAGGTATCGGCGGTCTGCGGGTCCCGTTGGCCGACGGCCGGGAGGTCGTGGACCTCGTGGCCGACCTCGGACTCCCGGCGCTCGTCGTCGCCCGGTCGGGCCTCGGGACGTTGAATCACACCGCGCTGACGGTCGAGGCGCTCCGGCGTCGCGGGGTTTCGGTCACGGGTATCGTCCTCAACGAGTACGAGGGGGCGACGACCGCCGAGCGGACCAACCCCGAAGTCCTCGCCGAGACGACCGATGCGACCGTGGCGACGCTTCCCCCAGTCGAGTTTGATTCGCCCGCTGAGGCGGCGGCCGAACTCGAAGTGGAACTGCCGAACTCGGTGTTTCCTGACGACTCCACGACCGACGACCGCTGACTGCCAACCGAAAGCACCGGGGTTAAACCGACGCCAGAGCTAGGATTGGGTATGGACTGTCGGCAGTGTGCGTCCCCCCTCGAACGACCGGGCGACTACTGTCTGGTCTGTCGGACGCCCAACGCCGACGCCGTGGTGCTGGAACTCGACCGCGACCGCGCGACGCTGACGATGTTGGACGACGAGGACATCGTCGGCGAGACTCACGTCACGACCACGCCCGAGGACGGCGGCGAGGCGGGTGTCGTGGAACTCCGGAACTTCGCGGGGCGGGTCGCCGACGAGGTGCGGCGCAAGCGCCCCGAGGAGGTGTACGCCGCGGGCGACCGGGACGTGCTTCGGGCGACTCGGAGCCAACTCCACCACTCGTTCTACCGCATCGGCGATAGCGGTGAGGACGGAGCCGTCGAGAGCGTCCTCGCGCGCCGGGGGGACCGCGCGCTGGAAGTCGTGGAGGCGAGTCCGGCCGAGAAGCTAGGCGGGAGTCACTCGACGCTCATCGGCGACCGCGCGGGCCGGACCGCAATCGAGACGGTCGCGGGCCACCCGCACGTCAAGAAGATAATCCCCGGTCCCATCGACGCGGGCGGGTCGGGCAGTCGGACCGGCGTCCGGGCGAAGGCGACCCGCGCCGACGAGAACGGCAACGTCCGGATGCTCATCCGGGACGGCTCCAGCGTGCAGGAGAACCGCGTCGTCACGACCGCGATGGACCGCGAGCGCGGCGAGCGAGTCCGGGCGGACCTCAACGACGCGCTCGCCGAGGCCGGTCTCCAGTCCGGGTGAGCGCGGCGTTTCTGAAGCGAGCAAACCCCCTCGTAGCGGCGGGTGTCGCGGGTCCGGCAGGGCTGACGACTCCGGCGGATATGGCGTGTTCGATGGTCTGACGGCCCGACGAGTCAGACGACCCCGTTCGACCGGATGGCCGACGACCGGAGGCCCCAAGCTTCTTAGGGTTCGTAATTATATCTAATTACGTAATGCTCAGCTACTACGACGCGGTCCTCGCGGCCATTCCGCTGCTTTCCGGGGGCGGGTTTCTGGTCGGACAGTTCACGGGGATTCCGGGCGCAATCGCGGGGTTGGTGGCTTCGCTCGCGGTCATCGCCCACGAGTTGGTCAATCCGCCGACCGACGACGGGGAGTGACCCGTTTACATCCGGATTTCGCAGGCGTCGTGAGCGATTACGGTTTTCACGCGCGGTACATGACCGTTTACGGTCACGATAGCTGAGCGAGGTCCGCTCTCCGTCCTCGCAGACGACGGAGTAATCGCTCGTGTCGCCGTCGCCGACCGTGACGATTGTCGTTCGGACCGTCCGTCGCGGCCGCGACGAGATTCCCGTCACGAAACGGATAGGTCCGTTCAAGCGGACGTTCGGCGCGTAAATCTGCCAAAACGTTCTTCCGTGGTTTTAGTTCGGTCTCTCGACACGGCGAGCGAGCATGTCCACTGACGACTCGACCACCGGACGGGAGAAATTGGCCGTGCTGGTTGTCGTCCTCTTCGTTGCGACGGCGGGCGCATCGACCGCGCTCGCCGGGCGCGACGACGGCCGAGAATCGACATCGCAGAGAGCGGCCGCCGGGACCGCGCAGATATCACAAGCATCGCTTTCGAGCGCCCAGTCGCTCTCGGCGGTGCGCGAGCGTCTCGGCTTGGCGAAACTGTCGGGAGCGGTGCCGACGCTCGCGGGGATTCCGAACGAAGCGAACGCCCCGAAGCGCGACCTTCCGGCGCTCGCGCCCGCCGAAGAGACGCACGGACTCTCGGCGACCCAGCAGTCGGCCGTCTCGACCGGCGTGAAAGAGGCGGCCGCGCTCGCCAGCGAACAGGGCGTGAACGTAACCCAAGAGCAACTGGCGTCGGCGAGAGACGGGGCGCTGACGGCGGTCTCGCAGGTGCAGAACGCCTCGGTCGAGCAGATTCAGGCGTCCGTCAAAGGGGCCTCCTACGGCGCGCTGATGCAGGCCCAAGGGGCCGCGGTGAACCAATCGCAAATCGCGGCGGGCGTCGGCGGCGGGACCAAGGGAAGTCTCTCTCAGCGCCAGAACGCCAGCGTCGAGCAGTTGCAGTCGGCGAGTTACGGCGCGACCCACGGCGCGGTCGCACAGCACCAGCAAGTCGAGGTCGAGCAGTTGCAGAAGGCCGCCGAAGGAGCCGCGGCGGGCGCGACCCGCGGAGCGGTCGGGACCGAAAGCGACCGCGTCGGCAAGATACGCGAGGCCGCACAGGGGGCTTCCTACGGGACGCTGGAGCAGTATCGCGTCTCCGGCACCGAGAAGTCGAAGTACGCGGCGCTCGGGGCGGCGAAGGGGGCCATCGAGGGGAGCCAAGAGAACAACGTCAAGCAAGTGCAGGTGTCGGCGCTCGGCGGGAGTTCCGGCGCGCTCTCCCAGAGCCAGCGCGCCCGCGTCGAGCAGGTGCAGGCCGCGGCCGCGGGGGCCGCGAAGGGCGCGGCCGCCCGGAGCCAGCAGGTAACCATCGAGCAACAGCAGGTCGCGGCCCAAGCGTCCGCGTCCGGGTCCGTCTCGCAGTCCCAGCGGGCGACAGTCGAGCAAGTGCAGTTCGCCGCGCAGGGGACCTGCCGAAACGCGCTGTCGGCCTGTCCGACGTGCGCGAACGAACGGCGAACCGTCGTGAACCTCGAACTGAGCCAGATTCTGCTCGTCCTCCGTCAGAGCGCCGCAATCGTCGTCCGGGATTCCGTCGAGCGACAGGTGGTCAAGCCGACGGTCATCGTCGAGCAGACCCAGACCGTCGTGAACAAGCGCGTCGAGGTCCATCACCACTACGGCGATGGAGGTGCTGGCGGTGACGGCGACGGCGGTAACGGCGGAGACGGCGAGGGGACCCGAGTGGCCGATTCCGACGGCGACGGTCTCCGCGACGACCGCGAGCGCCGCATCGGAACCGACCCGACAGACCCCGACACGGACGGCGACGGTCTCACCGACGGCGACGAGGTGTTCGTCCTGCGGACCGAACCGACCAGCGCGGACACGGACACCGACGGTCTCAGCGATGGTGCGGAACTCAATCAGTGGAACACCATCCCGACCGACGGAGACACCGACGGCGACGGACTCGAAGACGGCGAGGAAGTCGAGCGCGGGAGCGACCCCCTCGACCCCAACGACCCCAGCGAGACCGACGCCGACGGCGACGGACTCGCCAGAGAACAGGAGCGCGAACTCGGCTCCGACCCGCGAAATCCCGACAGCGACGGCGACGGCGTGCCCGACGGTGAGGAGTTCCGTGGGCTGGGAACCGACCCGACCGACCCCGACACGGACGACGACGGTCTCACCGACGGCGAGGAGGTAGACCGCTACAACACTGACCCGACGGGACCGGACTCGGACGGTGACGGTCTCACCGACGGCGAGGAAATCGAGCGAGATAGCGACCCGCTGGACGCTGGCGACCCGGCCTCGCAGGACGCCGACGGCGACGGTCTCGCCGACCCACAGGAGCGCGAACTCGGCACCGACCCCGAGAATCCCGACACCGACGGCGACGGACTCGACGACTTCGAGGAGATTTACGACTTCAACACGGACCCGACCGACTCGGACACCGACAGTGACGGACTGGCCGACTTCGAGGAAGTCCGGCAAGGAAGCGACCCGACCAACCCCAACGACCCCGAACCGACCGACAGCGACAGCGACGGCCTCACCGACGACCGCGAGCGCGAACTCGGCACCGACCCCGAGAATCCTGACACCGACGGCGACGGCTACTGGGACGGCGAGGAGGTTCGAGAGGGGACCGACCCGCTGGACTCGGCGAGTCCGGGCACGACAACGACCACGAGGATGACCGACACCACGACCACTGAAACCACGACTTCGACCATCGACACTACGACCACTGAAACCACGACTTCGACCATCGACACTACGACCACTGAAACCACGACTTCGACCATCGACACTACGACCACTGAAACCACGACTTCGACCATCGACACTACGACCACGACGACTGCAACGACCACGGAGGAACCGACGACAACCGAGACAACCACTGAAACGACGACTACCACAACAACTGAGAGGCGAACGCCGGTGACGACCGTCGATGGTCCCGATTCCGACGAGGACAACCTGACCGATGGCCGCGAGCGCGAACTCGGTACCGACCCCCAAGACCCGGACACCGACGGCGATGGACTCGAAGACGGCTTCGAGGTGGCTGGTCTCCCGAACTACGATTTGGAACCGACCGACCCAACCGACTCCGATACCGACGGCGACGGACTCACCGACGGCGAGGAGTTACTGGAGGAACCGCTCAGCGACCCGAGCATGGCCGATACCGACGATGACGGACTGGACGACGGGCGAGAGATAAACGAAGTCGGGACGAACGCGACGCTCGCGGACACCGACGACGACGGCTTCACCGACGGTGAGGAAGTCGAACGAGGGAGCGACCCCCTCGACCCGTCGAGTACGTCCGCGCAGGATACGGCGGACGAGAACGAGACGACCACGATCGAGACGACGACGGAAACAGCGACCGAGACGACGACCACGACGACGACAGAAGACGGAGCCACGACCACCACGGAGACGACAACAACGGAAACGACGACAGGGGACACAGGTCCCTCCGGAGAGGACGCACCGACAACAGAAACGACGGCAACGACGACTAAGACGACCACCACGGCGGAACCGACGACCACCGAAACGACTACCACGGAGACGACTACCACCGAAACGACTACCACGGAGACGACTACCACCGAAACGACTACCACCGAAACGACTACCACGACTGCAACCACGACGACTGGTACAACCGAGACGACCGCGACGACTGAGACCACTTCCACAACTACCGAGACGACTACGACAACCACTACTGCGACAACCACGACCACGACGACTACGACCACGACAACTACGACCACGACGACCACAACGACTACTGCAACGACAACCACTACTGCGACAACCACGACCACGACGACGCCAGCAGACTCCGACGAGGACGGTCTGACCGACGCCGAGGAGGAGGAAGCGGGCACCGACCCCGAGAGCGCCGACACCGACGGCGACGGGTTAGACGACGCCCGCGAAATCAAGGAACTCGACACCGACCCGACCGCGGCGGACACCGATGAGGATGGACTTGCCGACGGCGAAGAAATTGAGGCAGGTACCGACCCGACCGCGGCAGACACCGATGAGGATGGACTCGCCGACGGCGAAGAGGTTGAGACAGGTACTGACCCGACAAGTCCGGACTCGGACGACGATGGCCTGCTCGACGGCGAGGAAGTGAACGAGTACGGCACCGACCCGACCGTCCCAGATACCGACGACGATGGCCTGCTCGACGGCGAAGAAATCGAGGCAGGAACCGACCCGACCGCGGCAGACACCGATGAGGATGCACTGACCGACGGCGAGGAGGTGAACGAGTACGGAACCGACCCGACCGTGCCAGATACCGACGACGACGGGCTAACCGACGGCGAAGAAATCGAGGCAGGCACCGACCCGACGAACGCTGATTCAGACGAGGACGGACTCGAAGACGGCGAGGAGGTGAACGAGTACGGCACCGACCCGACCGCTCCAGATACTGACGAGGACGGACTCGAAGACGGCGAGGAAGTCGAGCGCGGGAGCGACCCGACGAACGCCGATTCCGACGGCGACGGCGTGCCCGACGGCGAGGACTCCGACCCGACGGACCCGAGCGTGCCCGCCGACGACCCCGACGAGGACGCGCCCGCAACCACGACGGCGGCCTGAGCGCCGCCTCGACTCAAAGGCTTTATCAGCGCGCCGGGGCAAATGCGCAGTACTATGGCCGAAAACACGAAGAGTCGAACCGGAAGCGCCGGTCGCTTCGGCGCGCGATACGGCCGCGTCTCCCGCAAGCGCGTCGCCGACATCGAGAGCGACATGAACGCCGACCACACCTGTCCCGAGTGCGGTACCGACGACGTTGACCGTCAGGGGACCGGTATCTGGCAGTGCAGCAGTTGCGGCTACAAGTACGCGGGCGGTACCTACCGCCCCGAGACGCCCGCGGGCCGGACGGTCACGCGTTCCATCCGTGCCGCGCTCGGCGAAGACGAAGAATGAGCTACAAGTGTTCGCGGTGTAAGCGCGACGTGGAACTCGACGAGTACGGCGGCGTTCGCTGTCCGTACTGCGGGCACCGCGTCCTCCTGAAGGAGCGGAGCCGCGACGTGAAGACGGTCGAAGTCCACTAACTCGCCGCTCTTCATGGGCGACTCTTCTGACGCGAGCGCGCGGTCGTACGACGCCGATGAGTCGAAACGCCGACCGCACGACGCGACGCTTCGGTTCGAGTACGAGTCGCCCGCGCGCGCTCGCGCAATCGCCCGCGCCGTCGCCCAAGAGGTCGGCGAAATCGACGGCGAGCGCTCGGCCGCGACGGTATCGCGCGAGGAGGTAGCGGTGGTCGTCCGCGTCGTCGCGGACGACCTCGTGGCGCTCCGCGCGGGGTGTAATACGTGGGGGTCGCTGGTCGAAGTCGCGGAGCGCACGTCGAGTCTCGCGTAGCGGTGCGGGCGGGCAACGATGGCGTCGGCGGTAGCTGTTACTTTCTCGGCGAGGTCTGGAAAAGCGAGTGGCTGCCGACGCCAGTCGGGACCGCACAGCACTGCGGCTCGGCGGAGACACCTCCGACTCGACAGCGTCCGTTCGGCTCACACCCGTCGAGCGACCCATCAGCCGACCGCGAACCGCCGAATCCGACGCCCTCGCTTGGACCGACAAAACCGAAAGCGGGGGTTTTTCTGTCCGGGTCGCATTTCCGTAGGTATGCAGGGTAATCTACCACCGGAAGCACAAGAGAAACTCGAAGAGCTACAGGACCTACAGGAGACCGCACAGCAGGTCGCTGCCCAGAAGAATCAGGCTGAGACCCAGCTCAACGAGGCCCAGACCGCCCTCGACGAACTCGACGACATCGACGAGGACACCACGATGTACCGAGAGGTCGGCGAACTGCTCGTCAAGACCGGCTACGACGAGGCGCAGGACGACCTCGACGAGAAGGTAGACAGCCTCGAAATCCGCGTCGAGACCCTCCAGAAGCAGGAAGAGCGCGTGCAGGAG
Source organism: Halorussus pelagicus (assembly GCF_004087835.1). Lineage (NCBI taxonomy): Archaea > Methanobacteriati > Methanobacteriota > Halobacteria > Halobacteriales > Haladaptataceae > Halorussus > Halorussus pelagicus. The sequence goes on along the minus strand of NZ_CP035119.1, from coordinate 2,009,299 downwards.
CAGTTCGAGAGCCTCCAGTCCGAGCTTCAGAACATGCTCGGCGGCGGTGGCGGTCCCGGCGGCCCGCAGGGACCGGGAATGGGCGGCGGCGCTGGCGGCGCATAAATGCCGACTGACGACGAAGTCGTCCAGACGGCCGCCGAGGCAGCCGAGGGCCTGATATTCGCTCGGTTGCAGAACTCGACGGTCAAGGACCTCGACGTAACTGTCGAGTTCGAAGATGGCGTCCTCGACGTGGACGTGTATCTCAACGCGCCCGAAGCCGACGAGGAAGACGAAATCGCCGAGGACGCCGCGCTGGCGGCCCGGTCGGCGGTTGACGAACTGTTCGCCGACGCCGAGGACTGACTTCGGACTCACCGTTCTCGCGGATATTTCTTGCCGGGAGCGGATGCTATCGAGAGTCGTTGACCCGGCCGAGCGCGAAGCGAATAATTTCGAAATCCGGCGGCGCGCAACCTATTCAGGCATCACAAGACCTATTTATAACGCCCGAAATGCCGTGAACACCGCGGGTAGGGGTACCTTGCGGTGTTTTTTCGATCCGGTTCGGAGCGTCGCATCGCCCGGACCGAGCGAGCGGGACAGTTCAAAGAAAAATCACAATTAATACGTGATACCGCGGAGTGGGTAGTAATGAGCGTAGTAGCCGCGTTTACCGTTCCGGGAAACGACTTCCTATTGGGGTGGACGCTCGAACGCGTCCCCGAGATGCAGATCGAAATCGAACGGGTCGCCGTCGAGGACGAGGACGTGACGCCGTACTTCTGGGCCGCGGGCGGCGACTTCGAGACTTTCGAGGCGGTGCTAGAAGACGACCCGAGCGTCGAGGGCGTCACCACGCTGGAGGACCACGGCGACCAGCGCCTCTATCGGGTCGCGTGGAAGCGCGACTCGAAGGGAATCGTCTACGCCGTCTCGGAGGTTGACGCGACGGTGCTTCAGGCCACCAGCGACGGTACCGACTGGTCGGTCGAACTGCTCTTTCCCGACGACGAGATGGTCTCGGAGTTCCAAGAGTACGCCGCGACCCACGACCTCTCTTTCGAACTCCGGTGGCTTCACAACTCGGCCCACCCCGAGGCGTTCGGCCGGTACGGCGTCACCGACGAACAGCGCGAGGCGCTCGTGACCGCCTACCGAATGGGGTATTTCGAGGTGCCGGGAGAAGCGTCGCTCGGCGAGTTGGCCGACGAACTCGGCATCTCGAAGAACGCCGCCTCGGCCCGCCTCCACCGAGGCTACTCCAACCTCGTGGAGAACGCCCTGATTCACGACATTCTGTGAGAGAGTAGCAGGTCACGGCCGGGGAGCGCAGTCCTCGGCCAGAGAGCGAAACTGTTTCACCTCCGTGAGAGGTATCCATCGAGTATGAACGAGATTCTACACCGGCTCAAGCGCCCGTTACTTTATTTAATGGGTCCGGCGTACGTCGTCGCAGGCGTTCTGCATTTCGTCGTGCCGGAGTTGTACGTCCAGATCGTCCCGCCGGTGTTTCCGGCAGCGCTCGTACTCGTCTATCTGTCCGGCCTCGCCGAAATAGCCGTCGGGGTCGGGCTATTGATTCCCCGAACTCGACAACGCGCAGCCTGGGCGACGGTCGCGTTACTCGTTGCAATCTTTCCTGCAAACGTCTACATGGCGACCCACGGGGTCGTCATCGAGGGGTTGTCGGGCGGTGGCGACCCCTCCGACCTCGTTCGCTGGGGCCGACTCCCACTGCAGGGCGTGTTAATTCTCTGGGCGCTCTGGTACACTCAGCCACCGTCCAGAACCGAATCCCGTTGAGACAGGCAGAGAGCAACCCACGGCAGAAAAGTTGGCACCCTGGGTAGCGACTACCTCCACAAATTTATATATAATAGTTTGGAGATGCGAGTCGCCGATTCAACGTGCGATGTCTACCAGCGACGAGAGACTATTCGAAACCGAATCCCGACTCATGACCCCGCGAGGAAGAAGATGAGCAGGCTCAGGGCCATCGCGGCCATGATGACCGTCGCGGCCAGCGCCGCGCCCATCGAGATGAGCGCGTTGGCGTGACTGGCCAGCGTCTCGGTCCGGTCGTTGCCGAACACCGTCACCTCGGCGCGCTCGGTTGCCATGCCCGCCTCGACCGGTTCGAGGTCGTCGGCCGCCTTGCCGACGAGGCGGTCGATGACGGCGACGAGTTCGTCTTGGTCGATGGACTCGCCGACCTGATTCGAGGCCTCGACCTGATTGACGATGTGGGTGTCCGTGGTCATCACTTCGGCCTCGTCGATGGCCGGGAGCGGTGCGCCGTCGGCCGCGGCGGCGGAGTCGGTCTCGCCGACGCCCTCTTGCTCGCCGGTCAGTCGCGCGACGATGCGGTCGCGCAGGCCGGGTTCCATGTTGTTGCCGTCCACGAGGACGTAGGCCGTGCGGTGGTCGCCGACCTCCAGAATCGAGACGCGGACCCCGAGCGGACCGATGCCGTCGAGGGGAGTCCAGTCGGTCGCGTCCCACGCGACGCCCATCCTGACGGGGGCCTGTTCGGTCTCGGCCAGTCTGTCTCCGGTCTCGCCCGCGGCCTGCATCATGTCGAACGAGCGCTCGCTACCGGGGTAGACGTGGCCGAGGTCCGGCCCTTGCAGTCCGTTGTTACAGTTGTGCGCGTCCACGAGCATCACGTCCTCGACGCCCGCCGACCGGGCCTCCGCGGCGGCCGAGAGACCGACCGCGTACTCCACGTCGTCGGCGAACTCCGGCGAGTAGGTCGCCACCAGCAGGGCGTCGCCGCCGAACGCCTGCCCGACGAGTTTGGCATCGCCCTCTTGGACGCGAATCGCGGGTGTCGCGGTGTCGTGATATTCGATGTTCTCGAAGGCCTCGTCGGCCGTCTCGATGAGGGTCTCGACCTCGTGTTCGGTGACGAGGTTGAAGTCGTGTCCCGCGGTGGCGTGTGGCGGGAAGGCGATGCCCTCGGCCGACTCGGCGACGCGCTTGGGCAGGTTGCCGCCGCCGATTTCCCCCATCGGGCCGGGGTGAATCATCGGGAGGACGAACCGGGCCTTCTCGGTTCCGCTGTCTGCGCTCCGGAACGCGAGGACCGTCACGGGCACCACGGCTTCCTCGCCGATGTCCTCGAAGAATCCTTCCAGTTCGTTGGTCCCCTCCGCGATGTGGCCGATGAATCCACGGACAAAGTCCAGCACGCTCACGCCGAGGCTTCGCTTCCACGGCCGGTCGATGAACTGGACGAACGCCCAGACCGCGAACCCGTAGATAAGGCACATGATGGCGAGCAGGGCGAAGTCCACGGGGACGATAACCCCGAGTTCCGGCGGTGCCTCGTCGGCCCGCATGAACAGAATCTCGATCAGCGGGCCGCCCCCGACGTAGAGATACTTCATCGTGCCGCTGTAGATGAAAAACAGGAGGGCGGCCGCGGCCGTCTGGATGCTGGCCGGAATCACCGCGATGAGAACCGACCGCCGCGAGACCGCCATGACGACCAGCAGGCGGAGCGCGAACACCGAGGCGACGCCCACGATGAGCGCGTCGAAGACGAACTGCTGGCCGAGATGCGACGTGAGTTCAGCTATCGCTCCCGCCGCCGCCATGATGGCGACGATGACGACTTCGCAGGTCAGCGCCAGTAGCGACGACCGACTGTAGGTCAACTGGCCGCCCAGCCAGCGGTCAACCGGCGTGGTCAGGAGGCTGGCGGCGACGGTCGGGACGCCGATAAAGAAGACGCCCTGCCACGCGTCTTCCAGCACGAACTGGGAGTCGAACGCGCCGACGCCAGCGACGGCGGCGATGAGGAGCGCGAACGTCACGCTGGCGTACCATCGCGGCGCGCGAAAGATATACCGCGACAGATTGGCGAGGTCGCCCTGCGTCGCTGTCATACTCGAGATTTTCTGCCGCGGAAAATAAAAGGTGCTACTCTCTGCTTACTCGCAGATTGCCCGGAAGTTCTCGAACACTTCCTCGCCCTCCTCGGTGTGGGCAACCTCGGGGTGCCACTGGACGCCGTAGAGGTCCCGGTCGGCGTCGGCCATCGCTTCGACGCCGCACACGTCGCTGGTCGCGGTCCGGGAAAAGCCCTCAGGAACTTCCTTGACCTCGTCGGCGTGACTCGCCCAGACGCGCGTCTCGGGCGCGAGCGACCCGACGAGCGGGTCGTCGTCGGCCAGAACCTCGACGCTCACGTCGGCGTAACCACCGTACTCGCCCTCGCCGACCCGGCCGCCCAGTTCGTCGGCGATTATCTGCATGCCGAGACAGATGCCCAGCACGGGCACGTCGAGGTCGAAGTAGTCGGCGCAGTTGCCGATGTTCTCGATGTCGGGACCGCCCGAGAGGACGAGTCCGTCGGCATCGATTTCTTCCGGCGGCGTCGTGTTATCGATGATTTCGGTCTCGACGCCCATGTCGCGGAGCGCGCGGTGTTCCAAGTGCGTGAACTGCCCGTGGTTGTCAACTACGACGATACGAGTCATTGACGAATCGTAGTTAGTAGCCCTACTAAAGCAGTTCGATGACGGGAAAATCGAGTCGAGTCGAATCGAACGAAACCACGTCGAATCGACCACCCAGAGGCTCGCCGGACCCGTATCACGCTCCGAGCGATTCGGGGTCGAACCGCGCGTTCTCGCCGCGCCACTCCTCTCGGTCGCGTTCCTCGCGCGTGTCGAGATACACCTCCACGCCGTTTCCGTCGGGGTCGTCGAAGTACAGCGCCTTGCTGATGCCGTGGTCCACGGGCGCGACTTCGACGCCGCGCTCGCGGAGTCGGCGGTAGGTCGCCCGGAGCGCGTCGGCGTCCGGCACTTCGAAGGCGACGTGGTACATCCCGACGCCGGGACCGGGACCCTCGGCGTCCGGGCCACGGCCCTGCAAGGCAACGTCGTGATGCTTCTCGCCCCACGAGAGGAACGCGTAGTCGCCGATTCGCTCGGTCACGTCGAGACCCAACACGTCGCGGTAGAACGCCACGGAGCGGTCCACGTCGCGGACCTTCAGGTGGACGTGACCGAGTTCTGTCGGATGGTCCATATCGGCGTTTCGAGGCGACCGAGCAAAAACCGGCGGTTCGCGGCCGATTCTGTCACTCGTCGTCTGCGTGGAATCGCTCGGCGGCCGACTCGAACCCGGTCTCCGACTGCTCGCGCGACCGGCGGTCCTCCGTCTCGGCGATTGCCTCGGGGTCCGGGTTCGCGTCGTCGTCGATGCGCGCCCACGACTTGTGGACCTTCGCGTGGCACCACCGACAGAGGTAGACCGTGATTTCGTGGCCGAGCGTCTCGCCCTCGCCCGCGTCATCGGACGGCGTCGGATTGCTCTGTGAACCCCGTTCACCGGGGTACGAGAGGTGATGCTCTTCGAGGAGCGGGCGCTCGTCGGAGTGGGCCATCCGGCGCTCTTCGAGACCGCACCGGACGCACTTGCGGTCGCGCTTTCGACAGCGGTAGTGCGGACAGGACGCCCAGTCCCAGTCGCCGCTCGCGGTTCCACCGCTCTTTTTCGAGGCGCACGACGCCTCGCCGTCAGGGTCGGCGGCGGGGCACCGCAGGTCCTCGCGCCTGCGCTCGCGGGCGAACTCCGGGTCCTGCTCGGGATGGTCGAAGGCGAACCGGCACTTGCCCTCGTCGGTGAGATGGTCGCAGCGTCCCGCGTGGTCGTAGGGGTCGTCCACGCCGACCGGGGTCCCGGTGGGCGTCTCCTTCATCGCACGGTCGTTGGTCGGCGTCGGTAATAAGGGTGCGGCGATGGGCGTCTCCACCGCGGCCGAGCGTGGCGCGGAAACCACCGATTCGGCCCCTGTCGCGGACGGAAACGTTTTTCGTGCCGCCGCGAACACTTTCGGTCGTGCGACTGGTACGCGACGACGGCCGGACCGAGCAGGTCCTCGCCACCGAGGTCGAGACCGCCGACTCGTTCCTCTCGCAGGCCCGCGGCCTGATGTTCCGGCGGTCGATTCCCGACGACTACGCGCTCGTGTTTCGATTCGACGGCGTGGACGCCCGCGACGTACATATGGTGTTCGTCCCCTTCCCGCTTGACGTGCTGTGGTTGCAGGACGGCGAAGTCCAGCACAAAGAGCGCCTCTCGGCGTGGACCGGACTGGCGGAGGCCGAGGCCGACCAGCTAATCGAACTCCCGGCGGGCAGTGCGGACGAGGTGGCGGTCGGCGACGACGTGCGACTGGTGGAGTAGTCACCGACGAGGGTCGTCGGGTGAAGTAGTCGGCCGATTTCGGCAGTAGTTTCGCCCGCCTCGGCCGTTTTATTACGCTTCGCCCGATTCGGTCATAACAAGACGTTTCCGAGGTTCGGGAGTATCGTCGCTGTCGATGACAGAGCGCGAGTGGTCTCGTCTACCGGACTCGGCCGTGGTCAGGTACTACCTCTACAAGGCGACGAAAGCGGTCGAGTTCTACCGGCCCGTGATGTACCTCTACTTCCTCTCGCAGGGGCTATCGTTCACCCAAATCGCCCTGCTCGAAGCGACCTACAACGTCACGACGGTTCTGGGCGAGGTGCCGACGGGCTACATCGGAGACCGAATCGGCCGCCGAAACAGCCTGCTGGTCGGGACCGGACTCATCGCGGCGACGCTCGTCGCCATCGGCTTCGCGGGGTCATTTCCGGCGCTCGTCGCTCTCTACGTCTGCTGGTCGATGGGCTACAACTTCCGGTCGGGGAGCGAGGACGCGTGGCTCTACGATACCCTGACCGACGACCGCTCGGCCGACGAGTTTTCGCGGGTCCGCGGGCGCGGCGAGTCAGTCTCTCTGTTGACGGGCGTCGGCGCGGCCGTCGTCGGCGGCTACCTCGGAAACCTTGACCTCGCGTACCCCTTCTTCGTCGCCGCCGGAGTCACCGCGCTCGGGCTTCCGGTCTTGCTCTCGGTCTCCGAATCCGACACCTACGAGGAGACCGACCGAGACGACCTCTCGCTCCGGCGGAGCGTGGGCATCGTGCGCGAAACGGTGACGAACCGCCGGATTCGCGCGTTCGTTGTCTACTACTACGTCCTGTTCGCCGCGGTCCTCTATCTCGTCTTCATGTTCGTCCAACCCGTCTTCGAGTCGGTCGTCGTGGACCTCGGCGTCGCGTCAGGCCGCGTCGAGTCGCTTCTCGGGTGGTACTACGCCGCAATAAGTCTCGTCGGCGCTGGCGTCAGCTACTACGCCGGAGCCATCAGGGACCGAATCGGACTCCGGACGTGGTTTCTCGTCCTGCCGTTCGCCGTCGGCGCGGCGCTGGTCGGGATGTACGCCGTCCCGGTGCTGGCGCTCCCCGTTCTTCTGCTTGCCCGCGGCATCGCGGACGCGACCCGCGCGCTCGCCAGCCAGTACGTCAACGACCGCACCGAGTCGCTCGGCCGGGCGACGGTCCTGAGCTCGATGGCGATGGTCAGCGGCCTGACCGTGATTCCGTTCCAGTTGGCGAGCGGCGCGGTGTCGGACTTCTCGTCGCCGCTACTGGCGCTGGCGATAGCCGGGGGCGTCCTGATAGTCGGGTCGCTGGCGGTCGTCGCGTGGGAGGTTCCGGTAGCCGCCGAGCAGAGAGCCAAAATCCGCGAATTGTAGCGCGAGTGCAGTCACTCGGCCGCGCTGTCGACTAGCTTCTCGGCGCGCCGGAGCAGACGGGCGCTCAATCTCGCCCCTACCTCGTCCATGGTGACGAGTGCATCCTTGGCGGCGTCCGGGTCAAGGACTCCCGTCTCGACTGCTGCGACCAGTACACCGATGGACCCGGACAGAGAGACGCCGAGCGCCTTGCAGGCCTTCCGTAGCGGTTTGTCGTCAGTCACGACGACCGGATTTTCTACAACCATACCGAGAGCAAGGAGTGCAACGTCTCCTTCGAACTCGGGGGCGTCGTCCCGGTCGGCGTTTCTACTGACAGGCGTTGCGTCGAGATGTGACGCCGCATGGTTGACAGTCTCGGCTCCAGCAGTTTCGACGGCGTCCACGATTCGAAGCCAGTCGTCACTGGCCGAATCGAGATGTGAAGCGGCCGGTTCGTCGGAGATTTCGTCGGCCACGGCCCACGGTACGACCACCTCCCCGTCGAGTCCAGCGAGTAGATTAAGGTGGTCAATTTCCGCGAGAGTGATGAAGACGCTAGCGTCCACGAACAACTGTTTCGGCGGGAGTTCGTCGCTCATCTTCGGGCCTCAGAGCAGGTTCTCCACGTCGGATTCGAGGTCAGTCTCGTCGTAGTTACTCAGGACGCCGCGCTCATTGGCTTCGGCCATCATTTCCGCAACGGTGAGACCCGCAATGTCGGCGGCCCCGCGCATACCGACCTCGCCGTGTCGGTACTTCTCCAACGCGACGCGGACGAGCTGTTCGCGCGCTCCGCTCCGAATTGCGGCCCGAATCGCATCGCTCCGACTCCCGTCGTGCTGATCGGCGAGTCGGTCCACCAGATCGAGTTCCTCGTCGCTCATGCGAGTCGTGACGTTCTCCATGTGAAATACATTGCAATGCAACGTATTATTCTTGGCGGAGCGAAACCGGTCCGACAGACCGGCCTGTCACAAAGGCCCCCTTAACTACTCCCCGGTGAAAGCGAGAGCGTGGTCAATCATGGCCAGTGAACGATTTATTCGGGGGTTCCCCGAATAACACATCCCCCGCAGACGGCGACGGACAGAGCGACGAACGCACCGAACGACGCGCCGACCGCGACCGACGACTCTCGGGGCGCGACGTGCAACTTCTGGACACCACGCTCCGAGACGGCGAGCAGGCGCCGGGCGTCTCGCTGACTCCCGAGGAGAAAGCCGAGATAGCGACCGCGCTCGACCGCGCGGGCGTCTCGGTCGTGGAGGCCGGGAGCGCCTGCACGGGCGAGGGCGAGCGCGAGACCATCCGTCGCGTGGCCGACCGCGGCTTGGACGCCCGCGTCACCAGTTTCGCGCGCGGCGTCCGCGACGACATCGACCTCGCGCTCGACTGCGGCGTGGACGGCGTGAACCTCGTCGTGCCCGCAAGCGACCGCCACGTCGAAGGCAAGGTCGGCACCTCCCGCGACGAAGTAGTCGAGACGACGGCCGATCTTGTGGCGTACGCCCGCGACCACGGTCTCTGGGTCGAAGTCATCGGCGAGGACGGCTCTCGGGCGGATTTCGAATTCTTGGAACGCCTCGCCGCGGCCGCCCACGACGCCGGAGCGGACCGGTTCTGCTTCGCGGACACGGTGGGCCACACCGGCCCGGAGAGCGCCTACAAGGCGGTCTCGCGGCTCTCGGAACTCGGACCGACCAGTACGCACACCCACGACGACCTCGGACTGGCAGTGACGAACGCCCTCGCCAGCGTGGCCGCGGGCGCGGACCTCGTCCACGCCACGGTCAACGGCGTCGGCGAGCGTGCGGGCAACGTCGCGCTCGAAGAGGTCGCCATCGCTCTCGACCACTGCTACGGCGTCGAGACGGCCGAGACGACCAAACTCTACGACCTCGCGCGAGCGGTCGCGGACGCGACCGACGTACCCCTCGCGCCGAACAAGGCCGTCGTCGGCGAGAACGCATTCGCCCACGAGTCGGGTATCCATACCGACGGCACGCTGAAGGACGAGCGGATGTACGAACCCTACCCGCCCGAAAAGGTGGGTCGGGAGCGCCGACTCGTCCTCGGCAAGCACACCGGCCGGGCGGGCGCGAAGGCGGCGCTCGCCGAACACGGCGTCGAGGTCAGCGACGACGAACTGGCCGAGGTCGTCGCGCGCGTCCAGCGACTCGCCGAGCAGGAAAAGCGCGTGACCGACGCCGACCTGCTCGCCATCGCCGACGACGTGCGGGACCGCGAGCGGGACCGCCGTATCGCCCTGCTCGAACTCACCGCGACCAGCGGCGGGCCACAACCCACCGCGAGCGTCCGCCTCGAAGTTGATGGCGACGAGCAGGTCGCCAGCGGCACCGGCGACGGACCGGTGGACGCCGCGGTCAGCGCGGTCCGCGAGGCGGTCTCCGGGTCGCGCGAGTCGGCCGCCGTGGCGGCCGACGCCGCGCTCGATTCGTACCATGTTGACGCCATCACGGGCGGGACAGACGCGGTGGTGACGGTCGAAGTCGAGATGTCGCGGGGCGACCGCTCGGTGACGGTCCGGGCGAGCGACGGCGACATCACCCGCGCCAGCGTCACCGCGATGGTGGACGCGCTGGACCGACTGCTCGTCGTGGACGACGAGACCGAGCGCGCGAGCGCGGACGACTGAGAAGTACGGCGGGCGCGCTCTGCTCTATTCGTCCCGAAGCGCCGCCGCCACCGCTTCCAGTTCCGCCTTCCGGAACGAGTTCGGAGCCTCCTCCGGGTCGTCGTCGTTCAACTCGCCGAGTGTCCACAGAATGCCCGCGCGCATCTGTGGCTTCGACGGGAGCCGATTCTCGTCGATGTCGTAGCCCACAGCGTCACAGATTGCCGCCAGCGCCTCCTTCGTGAACCCGGTCGATTCGACGCGTTCGTACCTGCCTACGGCCGTCCGGATTTCGTTCCGGAGGTCGTCCACGGTCGGTGACATACGGACAGAGACGGAGAGACCGGTCCTGTAAGTTGCGGTCTAGCGACGGAAACGCTCGAAATGGACCCTCCATCTCTTTCCCGCTTCCCGACCTACAGAGGCGCATGACCATTACTGAGACACTGACCCGAGGCAACGACGGAGAGGGCGTCTCGTGGGTTGCGCTCGTCGCCAGCGTCCTCGTCTGCGAACTCGCCGGTATCGTCCCGTCGCTGTTGACCGCCGACGAGGTAGCGACGTGGTACCCGACGCTCGCCAAACCCGCGTTCACGCCGCCGAGTTGGCTGTTCGGCCCGGTCTGGACGACGCTCTACCTGCTGATGGGCGTCGCGCTGTATCTGGTCTGGCGGAGCGACGACGGGCGACCCCGGACGGTCGCGCTGGCGCTGTTCGGCGCACAACTCGTTCTGAACGCCGCGTGGACGATGGTCTTCTTCGGCGCGCAGGCCATCTTCGGCGGACTGGTCGTCATCCTCGTCCTACTGGCGACGATTCTGGCGACCATCGGCGCGTTCGCCCGAATCGACCGCCGGGCGGCCGCACTGCTCGTGCCGTACCTGCTCTGGGTCGGGTTCGCCACCGCGCTGAACCTCCAGATTTGGCGACTCAACTGACCCCGAGTAGCAGGTCGTTACCGCCGAATCGCACGGACCAACCACGCCTGACGCCCGATTGGGCCGCGATTACGCCGACTATTCGCGGTCTATAACAAAGGATTCGCACGGCGTCGGCGGTGTCGTGTCGAACGACGCGTCCACCTACGCCGTCGGCGGCGGCCGCTTCGCGGTCGGCGCGGACCGCCTCACCCTGCTCGCGGTGCTGGTCGTCGGCAAACTGCTCGACGCCGTCAGCACCGTGACCGTCCTCTCGCTCCGCGACGACGTGTACGAGTCGATGTGGCTGACTCGAACGCTGATGGGCGAGTTCGGCATGGTCGAGGGCGTCCTCGTCACCGTCGTTCTTGCCGTCGTCGGGGTGGTCCTGCTGGCCGAGAGCGGCGCGGTCGTCGCCCGACTGGTCCCCGACGAGTGGGCACCGGACCGGTATCCCGCCGTGTTCCGCGTCGTGACCTACTGCTCGGCTGGCGTCTGGTACGGCTGTCTGGGCGTCCACAACGTCTCGTTTCTGTTCTGAGCGAACGTCGAAAGTTAGTATACATGGATGTCTCGATTCAGTGGCCCTGAAACCAAAAGCAAGAGATGCCCGTAGCTAAGAAGGCTGAAAGTCGGAAAAACGCCGAGAAGGAGATTCGAACTCCTGTGTCCGTAGAGGACAGTTGCTCTCGAAGCAACCGCCTTGGCCGGGCTAGGCTATCTCGGCTCACTCTATCTTTCTGCCCTCTTCGACTTAGGGATTTCGATTCCGCGCGCTTCAGTCAGTAGACCGTCACCTTCAAGCGGACGGCCCGCCACCGGGTAGGGTATGGACGTAACCGAGGCCAACGAGCAGTGCGACGCCGTCCTCGACGCTATCGGCAACGCCGTCATCGCCGACCGGGAGTTCCTCGAAACCGTACTCTTGGGCGCGATGGCGGGCGGGCACGCCCTGCTGGAGGACGTTCCGGGAACGGGCAAGACCCTGACTGCGCGGAGTTTCGCGTCGGCGCTCGGCCTGTCGTTCTCGCGGGTTCAGTTCACCCCCGACCTGCTTCCCGCGGACGTGACCGGAACGCACGTCTTCAACGAGCAGGACCGCGAGTTCGAGTTCAACGAGGGACCGATCTTCGCAAACGTCGTCCTCGCCGACGAGATCAACCGCGCGCCGCCCAAGACCCAAGCCGCCCTGCTGGAAGCGATGGAGGAAGGGCAGGTCACGGTGGACGGCGACACTCACGACCTCCCCAAGCCGTTTTTCGTCATCGCCACGCAGAACCCCGTCGAGCAGGAGGGCACGTTCCCCTTGCCCGAGGCGCAGGTTGACCGCTTCGCGGTCAAGTCCTCTATCGGCTACCCCGAAATCGAGGGCGAGTACGAACTCCTGCGCCGACGCGCCGGGCGCTCGGCCCAGAGTCCGTCGGTCGGGACCGTGCTGGACGAGCAACTCGTGACCGAACTTCGGGAAGTGCCCGAGACGGTTCGGGTGGACGACGACCTGTTGGAGTACATGGCCAACATCGCGCGCGAGACCCGCGAGGACCGCCGCGTGCAGGTCGGCGTCTCCCCGCGCGGGACCCAGCGACTCTTCGAGACCACCCGCGCCTACGCCGCGATGAACGGTCGGGAGTTCGTCACCCCCGACGACGTGAAGCGCGTGGCTCACCCCGTGCTGGCCCACAGGGTCGTTCTCACGCCCGACGCGCAGGTCAACAACGTCTCGAAGTCCTCGGTCGTGGACCGCGTGCTGGACGACGTTCCCGTTCCGACCGTAGAGTGAACACGATTCGCACGAAACGGTTAGTTCGGATTACCTTCCCCCTACGATATAAAACAATACAGTTAAAGTTGGAAAACCATCACAATCTATATACGAAGATACTCTGATAATTCGGACAGAAAATGGGCGTCGAACCGTGGACGGAGAGCGAAACCCGCACTCGCGCGTCGAACGTTCTGCTGGTCGGAGAGGCGGCGAACTTGTGTACGGAGTGGCTACCGAGACTGAACGTAACGACCGCCAGCGACGGCGAAATTGCGCTCGCGGTCGCCGACGCCGACGTGGACGCAATGCTGATACCCCAACGCTGTCCGGACCTCTCGGGCGACGAACTCGTCTCGAAACTCCGCGACCGTGGCGTCGAAGCACCCGCGGCGGTGGTCCTCCCCGAAGCCTCCGACGCCGACGTGCTCGAACTCGGGTTCGACGACTACGTCTGTCGGCCGCTCACCGAGCGTAAAATCGAGACGGTACTCCGGCGACTCATCAAGCGACAGACGTACAACCGACTGCTCCGGCGGTACTACCGACTCGCTATCTGTCAGACGAATCCGGTAATACGCGAGGACGAGTCGAGCGCCGAAGCACGCGCCCGAATCGAGGCGGAGTTACGAGACGTGCAGGACCAACTGGCCGCAATCGAGAGCGAGATGGCGGCCGATGAGTACGAGGACCTGTTTAGAGACCTCCAGCGGGCCTTAGCCGATGCCGCCGAGCGGAGTGAGGGCTGAATTTTCCCGTCCGCGATGACTAGCGCGCCCCGGAGCGAACGTCCTGCGGGATTTTCCGGTCGTTCGAAGCATCGAGCGATGGCTTCGAAAAGCCACCGGGCGCGGAACCCCGGTCTCAGTTCCGGAGCGCCGACGTGAGAACCACGGCGGCCAACAGCAGGAAGACGAGCGCGGACACTGGCTGACCGCCCGACGCGGCCAGATAGATGCCGTAGCCGAGCGCGCCAGCGCCGACGCCGACCACGGTACTGCCCGCGGCGTGGGTCACTTCCAGTTGCGTCGTGTCGGTCTCGCGGCCCAACTGCTCGCCGACGTTGATGGCCTGCTCGGCGAAGTCCCACGCTAACACCGTGGCGATGACCCCCGGCAGAAGGACGTACGGCGCGCCGACGAGCAGGCCGCCGACCAGCGCGCCCACGAGCAGGGCGCTCGCGCCGAGCGTGACGCCGCGCCGGGAACCGCGAACGACGCCGACCGCGACGACGACGAATCCGGCCACGCCGAGCGCGAGTCCGGCGCTCGTCGTGAGCGCGCTGGTGCCCGCCGCGAGCGCCGCCGCGCTCACCGCGAGCGCCGACGAGAGGCGCGCTGGCGAGCGGTCGATTTCGCGGGTCACGCGCCACCTCCTGTCACTCTGGCCATCCGTGACAGCGCGACGCCCAACTGCTCGTCGGTGTCCCAGTCCACGACCCGGAGACCCGCCTGCCGAAGCTCCGAGACGCGGTGCTTGCGCTGGGTCCGCGCGAACCGCTGGCCTGCGGTGTCCGTCGCGGTGGGGTCCGGGCTAACGACGGTCACGAGGTGGCCCTCGGCGTCGAGTCTGCGGGCGACCTCAGGCCCGAAGTCGTCACAGAGCGGCGTGACGAAGACGACCTGCGTCGAGGCGGGCAGGCGCTTTCGCAGTTGTTTGAGCCGCGTCGTCGGGTAGAACATCCCCTCAGGGGGCGTCGGCGCGAACGCGGGATGAGTCGCCAGCAGGTCCCGAGCGCGGGCCTGATGGTCGTGGCCAGCGCCGGGCGCGAGCCAGCAGGTCTTCGGTCCGAGCGAGGCCACTCCCACGCGGTCGCCCGCGTCGAGCAGTTGCGTGACGATTTTTCCCGCGGCGTCCACGCCGTACTGGACCGCGTTGCGCGCCTCCTCGTCGCGGGCCAGATACGCCTTCTCGCGGGTGTCCACGAGGACGACCACGCTCGCGGCGCGCTCCTCGCGGAAGTCGATGGTCGTGAGTTCGCCCGTGCGCGCGAGGCGGTTCCAGTCCACCCGCGAGAGGGGGTCGCTGGTCCGATACTCGCGGGTCGCGTGGAACTCGACGCCCGACCCGCCCGTGTCGGTCGTGACCCGACCGGTGTACCGGGTGGTCTGGGCGCGCAAGGGCACGTCCACGGTGGTTCCGAGTTTTGGGACGCACCGGAGCGTCGTCTCGCACTCGATTCCCTGCTCAACCTCGATGGCACCACTGAAGTCCCGGACGATGGCCGTCGCGGGGTCGAACTCGTGGTCGCCGCGCTCGGTCTCCACCGTGTAGGCCAGCGTCGCCGACTTGCCGGGACGGAGCGCGGTGCCGAGGCGCGCAGAGCCGGAGACGACCGGCAGGGCCTCTGGCACGCCGTCTACGACTCGAAGGTCCGGGACCATCGAGTCGCCGACGTTCTCGACGGTGAGTCGGACCTGCACCTCCTCGCCCGGCAGGGGTTCGTCGTCGCTGACGGTCCGGGTCACGTCGAGGTCGGGGTCGGGCGTGCCCGCGGTCCGGGCGTAGGCCGCGAACGCGACGCCGACGACGCCCGACAGCAGGACCAGCGGTCGGCTGAACAGCACGCCGAGCGCGCCCGCCAGCAGGGCCACGCCGCTGATGCCGCGCCAGCGGTTCGTCTGTCGAATCGACTTCACGCTTCGGTCTCCATTCGACTCGATTCGTCGGCGCGAGAGTGAGTCGGCTCGTCGGTCTCGGACGCGCGAGCGCGCCCGGCAGTTTCTTGCACATTATTTTGGGAGTCGTCTTCGTCTTCGACGCCCGCCGTCCGGGCCACCGCGTCGGCGGTCCGGCGAATCCGGTACTGGAACGGCGACTGGGTGCTGGCCGCGATTTTCACCCGGTCGGCCAGCGGCGGCGAGGGAGCGTCGGGACCGCCGAGGAACGTCGCGGCGTGGGGGTCGTCGGTCCACGCGCCGGTCTCGATGCGGTCGCGGGCCTGGTCGCGCGAGCAGTTCTCTCGGTCGGCGACGGCGGTCAGCGCCGCGGTTTCGAGGGTGTCCCGGAGGTCCGACCGCTCGCGGATGAGGTTGCGTCGGGGACCCGACCGCAACTCGGCGACAGTCCGGTCGAACTCCTCGCCGGGCGTGGGCATCGCTTCGACGGTCTCCACGTCGTCGGTCTCGGCGGCGCGCAGTTCGGTCGCCATCCGGGAGCGAGCGACCCGCACCGCCTGCACCAGCGCGAGCAGGCCGACGACGGTGACGGCGGCGTAGCCGGTGCCGATGGCGGCCGCGAATCCGGGGACGAACATCAGCAGCAGGCCGACCGCGACCGCGACGACGCCGACGGTCGTCAGAATCGGGTGGCCGTCGTCGTCGCCGGTCATCGGTTCTCACCCGCGTACTCGCGTTCGATGCGCCGGAGGGCATCAAGCGCCTGCTGTTCTCGCTCTTCGGTCGGCGACTCGCCGCCGTAGCGCACCTCCTCAAACAGCGTGGTGAGTCGGTCCACGTCCTCGCGGGCCATGCCCGCATCGACCGCAGCGGCCGCGAACTCCGAGGGCGTGCTAGACTGAGGGTTGGCCACGTCGAGGTGGTCGGTCATCTCGTGCCACGCGCGGAACACCTCGTTGTCCACGTCGGTCGCTGTCTCGATGCGGTCGGCGGCCTCGCCCGCGGCCCGGCCGACCGCGTTCACGTCGGTCGTGTCGTCGGGTTCCGTGAACGCCTCGTCTTCCTCGGGGTCCTCGCCGCTGGAGGAGACGAACAGGAGCGCGACGGCCGCGACGAGCGCGACGCCCAGTCCCGCCAGTAGGAGAACCGAGGGGTCGGTGATGCTCGTCCCGGTCGAACCGCCGGGCGCGCCGCTCCCGCCCTCGGGGACGAGCGAGAGGTTCCCCTTCTCGAAGAGGGAACTTCGGGCGTCGGGCAACGGTTTGGTACAGGCCGTGAGCAGGGCGTGGGCGAACAGGAGCGGGATGCCCACCGGCCCGGCGTAGGCGACGACGCCGAGACCTCCGAGTCGCCGGTAGGCGACGTACGCGCCGCTGGCGAATCCGGCGAACAGGAGCGTGACTGCCCACCACTGGTCGAAGACGGGGTAGCACGGGAGGTTCAACGGCGGCCCGGCGTCGCCGTCGGACGACTGGTTGCCGAGTTTCAAACTGGGCTGACTGCCGTTCTGCGCGCCCGCGTCCGAACTCGGCTGGCCGAGACCGAACCCGCCCGAGTCGGTGACGACGGCGGAGTTCAGCGTCGCGGCCGCGACCCCGATAGCGACGACCGCCAACAGCGCGAGTACGACAGGGCGTGCGGTATCACGGTCCACGGAGGTAGGTAGCAGGATTGATAACTTAGAGGTTCTGCCTTGTAGTGGATGTTGGGGTGTCGCTGAGTCGTTTCGGTCGTCGTTTGTACGGTTGCTGTCCGCGGAGTCGGAGGTGACGGTTTCGAAAGCCCCCGCCGCGTCGGTCGATTCACCGGGCGTCTGCCGGTGGTCAGGGCAGTCGAGCGCGTTCCGGTGGTCGGTCACGGGGAGCGCACGCCAATAGCCCGTCGAGACTTCTCTACCTGTGGAAAAGACATCTATAGAAACCCAAGAGAACGAAATGCAATTGTTCGAGAATCTATTCCTGCTCTATCTCACTCCTCGTCCGTCACTTTCCCCTCCCTCCGGTCACACTCGCGGGCCTCGTCGGCCCGCTCGCTCGGGTCGCCGTAACCGCCGCCGCCGGGCGTCAGCACCGTGACGGTCGTTCCGGATTCGACTTCGCGGGTCGTCTTCGCGCCGACGCGCTCGCCGTCGATGCGGTTCTCGCCGAGCGCGCCCGCGCCGCCGCCGTCGAGACCCTGCGGCGCGTGGCGGCGGCGCTCCGTCAGAAGCGAGACGGTTGCGCGCTCCTCGACGGTGACACTTCGCTCCAGTCCGAGACCGCCGCGGTGGCGGCCCTCGCCCCCGGTGTCGGGGCGGAGCGCGTAGCGTTCGACTCGGAGCGGGTACTCCGCTTCCAGTGCCTCGACCGGCGTGTTCAGCGTGTTGGTCATTCCGACCTGCACGCCGTCGGTGCCGTCGCCCGTCGGGCGCGCGCCCGCCCCGCCGCCGATGGTTTCGTAGTAGGTGAAGTCGCCCGCGCGACTCCCGATAATCAGGTTGTTCATCGTCCCCTGCCCGGCCGCCGGAACGCGCTCAGGCACCGCCTCGGCGAGCGCCCGGAACACCACGTCGGTCACGCGCTGACTGGTCTCGACGTTGCCGCCGACCACCGCGGCGGGCGCGCCGGGGTTCAACAGACTCCCCTCGGGCGCGCTGACCGAGACCGGCGCGTAGCACCCGTGGTTCGGCGGAATATCCGGGTCGGTCACGCACCGGACGACGAAGTAGACCGCACTCTTGGCGACCGCGAGCGGTGCGTTGAGGTTGCCCGGCACCTGTCCCGCGGTGCCCGAGAAATCGACCGAAAGCGAGGGGCCGTCGATTTCGACCGTCACTTCGATTGGCACGTCGTCGTCGCTCACACCGTCAGACCTACGGTCTGACGAGCCTCCGTTCGCTTCACTCTCGGAGACCCCGTCGCCCTCCAAGAAGTCGCGCGCGGTGTATTCGCCATCGGGCAGGTCAGCCAGTTCCGTCTCGACGCGCTCGCGGGAGTAGTCTATCACCGCGTCGAAGGCGGCCAGCAGGCGGTCGCCGTGGTCGGCCAGCAGTTCGCCGACGCGCTCCTCGGCGCGGTCGTTGGCGGCCATCTGGGCGCGGAGGTCCGCGCGGCGCTCCTCGGGCGTCCGGACGTTGGCCAGAATGAGGTCGCGTACGTCCTCGACGAGTTCGCCGCCCGCGACGAGGCGGACCGGCGGCAGGCGCAGGCCCTCCTGATAAATCTCCCGAGCGCCCGCGGGCATGCTCCCCGGAGACATTCCGCCAACGTCGGCGTGGTGGGCGCGCGAGACGGCGTAGCCGACGATTTCCCGACTCGCGTCGGTCGCTTCGTGCGCGTCGTCGCTTTCGGCACCCGAATCGGCAACTGCCGATTCGGGCGCGAGCGGCGAGACCAGCGTCACGTCGGGCAGGTGTGTCCCGCCATCGAAGGGGTCGTTGACCACGAACGTGTCGCCGGGTTCGGGGTCCAGTTCCAGCACCGCTCGGACCGCTTCGGGCATCGCGCCGAGGTGGACCGGGATGTGTTCGGCCTGCGCGACCAGTCGCCCCTCGGCGTCGAACAGCGCCGTCGAGCAGTCCCGCCGCTCCTTGATGTTCGGCGAGTACGCTCCCCGAATCAGGACCTTCCCCATCTCCTCGGCGACGCTCTCCAGTTGGTTCCGGAGGATTTCGAGTTCCACCGGGTCGAGGTCCGCGTCGGTCATTCTCCGGCCTCCCGTTCCAGCACCAGCGTTCCGTCGTCGCGGACCGCGGCCCGCCACGCTGGCGGCACGACCACCGTGCTGTCGGCCTGCTCGCAGATTGCGGGACCAGCAAACTCTCGCCCGGCCGGAAGCGCTTCCCGGCGGTAAATCGGCGTTTCGCGGCGTTGCCCGCCGAAGTGGGCCTCGCGCTCGCCGACGCGCGCCTCGCCCGCGCCTTCGTAGGCCACCGCGGGCGTCTCGCGCGCGACGGTCGCCTGCGCGCGCAGGCCGACGAGTTCGACCGCCTCGTCCATCCGGTAGCCCGAAGCGGACTCGTGGGTCTCGTGGAACTGCTCGGCCACGATTTCGGGGTCGAAGGCATCGCCGACTTCGACCGCCAACTCGAAGCTCTGGCCCGCGTAGCGGAGGTCGGCCTCCCGCAAGACGGTGGCGGTGTCGGGGCCCCGGAGGTCGGCCCGCGCCTCGTCGGCGAGGTCCGCGAGGACGCCCTCGATGGTGTCCGAATCGGCCTCCGCCAGCGTCGTCCGGTAGGTCCGGACCGCGTCGCGGGTCTCGTCGGCCGCGAGCAGGCCGAACGCCGAGAGGACGCCGCAGGCCCGCGGAATCACGACTCGGCCCACGTTGAGGCGCTCGGCGAGCGCCGCGGCGTGCATCGGTCCCGCGCCGCCGAACGCCGCCAGCGCGAAGTTCCGGGGGTCCCGGCCGCGCTCGACCGTCACCGCCCGGACTGCGCGAGTCATGTTGGCGTTCGCTACGCGATAGACGCCGCGGGCCGCCTCGACAGGCCCAGAGAGGTCGGCCTCGTCGGCGAGGTCTGCCAGCGCGTCGCGGGCGGCGTCGAGGTCCAGCGAGAGTTCCCCGCCGAGCGCGGTGTCGCCGCCGAGGTAGCCCAACACGGCGTTCGCGTCGGTGACGGTCGGTTCAATCCCGCCCTTCCCGTAGCAGGCCGGGCCGGGGTCCGCGCCCGCCGACTCGGGACCGACCCGGAGCGCGCCGCCCGCGTCCACTCGCGCGACGCTCCCGCCGCCCGCGCCGACCGTCGTCACGTCCACCATCGGGACGCCGACCGGCCGGTCGCCGATTTCGGCCTCGGTCGTGCGCTCGACTTCGCCGTCCCGGACGAGACTCACGTCGCTGGAGGTGCCGCCCATGTCGAACGTGACGAGGCCCGCGGAGTCCGAAACGGACTCCGCGGCCGCTCTCTTTGCAGTCGCGTCCGCGCCTCCATCTTCCGCGGCCACTCCCTTCGCGGTCGCGTCCGCGCCAACCACCCCCGCGGCGGGACCGGAGAGACAGGTCGTGACGGCGTGTTCGCGGACGGTCGCGGCGTCGGCGATGCCGCCGTTCGACTGCATCACGAGCGGTGCGGGAAGTCCGGCCGCCGCCGCGCGCTCGACCAGTCGGCCGAGGTAGGCGTCGATTTTCGGCGTCACGTAGGCGTCCACGGCGGTCGTCGCGGTGCGCTCGTACTCCCGGAACGCCGCGAGAACTTCGTGGGAGACCGAGACCGGCGCGTCGAGTTCCTCGCGGAGGATTCGGGCCACGCGTCGCTCGTTCTCGGGGTGGGCGTAGGCGTGGAGCAGCGAGACCGCCACGCTCTCTGCGTCCGAGTCGCGGATTCGGTCCGCGAGGTTCCGGACCGAATTCGCGTCGGGTTCGACTTCGACACCCTCGGGCGTGGCGCGCTCCGCGATTTCGAAGCGCCTGTGGCGGGGCACCAGCGGGTCGGGTCGCTCGGCGTCCAAGTCGTAGAGCGCGGGGCGGTCCTGTCGGCCGATTTCCAGCACGTCGCAAAAGCCCTCGGTCGTGACGAGCGCGGTTCTAGCCCCGGTTCCTTCGAGGAGCGCGTTCGTCGAGACCGTCATCGCGTGGGAGAAGGCGTCGATTTCCTCGGGGTCCACGTCGGCCTTCTCGCAGGCCTTTCGGATACCGTCGAGGACCCCCTCGCTCTGGTCGTCCGTGGTCGGGACCTTCGCGGTGACGAGTTCGTCCTCGGCGGTGAGCAAGACGACATCGGTGAACGTGCCGCCCACGTCCGCGCCGACGCGGATTCGGTCGTTTACGGTCCGAGTCTGGTCGTTTGCGGTCCGGTCTGTCACGATCAGGACCCTCCGCGGTGTCGGTGCGCTCGTTGGTCGTTCATGCGGTTGGGATGTGGTTACAGACCATAGTAAGTGATGATTGCGGTAGTCGAGGCACTCCGAGCAAGCGACGGCGAACGAGCAAATCGCACAGTGAACCACCGCTATAGATAATTGCTTGTTTCTAACTATCGGAAAGTTTTTATTGAGGTGTATTCACAATCATGATACGGTATGTCACGAGACTCAACCGCCTCACTCGAATCGGAGTACGAACCGTCCCACGACGAGACTGACGACCGCGCCGTCATCGGTAGTTCGATCTGTGGTGCCTCGATGGACCCGATTTGCGGTAGTCCGGGCGAAGACGACGAGATGGAATTTTAACCGCGGAGTTCTCCACGGGGACGGTCTCAGTCGCCCTCGCTTCGGACCGTCGAGCGACGCTCGACAGCTCCGTCCCTGCGACAGCAGTGTCCCGGATGTATAATTTCGTAAATAATTACCCTAGTTTTATGTCCATGTAGGGCATGAGTTTGATATGCAATGTCACGAAGCATCACCACTTCACTCGAAGCGGAGTACGAACCGTCCCACGATGAGACCGACGACCGCGCCGTCATCGGCTCCACTGGCTGTTACATCTCGGACAAACCCGTCTGTATCGGTTCGGGCAAGGACGACGAGATGGAGTTCTGAACGCCGGACGGACTCGTCGCCAGTCTTTTTTCGGGGCGCTCCCGCGCTCTATTCGGTAGCGCGAGCGACGGTTCCTCACTCCAGTCGCGTCACGTTCGGGAGTTCGACGCCGGTTCCGCGCGCCTCCAACCGGAGCGCGACGTAGCCCACGCCCGCGACGCCGGTGAACAGGCCGAGTCGAGGGAGCATCGGGAGGTGGTTCGACAGTCGGACCCGACCCTCGCGCTCGGCCCGGTCGAGGGTCCGCTGGAACAGCGCCTCGCCGCGCTCGGCCAGCGAGGGGTCTTCGAACACCTCGCCCGCGTCCAGCAGGAACAGCGCGCGACCGACCGACCCGCAACAGAGTGAGTCCTCCAGACTCGGTTCCGGTCGCAGGTCCTCGCGGAGGACCGAGAGGTCCCCGACGCGCTCGTCGTCCATCGAGTCGGCCACGGCGACGCGACTGGTGCCGACGCCAGCGACGCCGTTACACCAGCCCCAGACGTTCGCTGTCTCGTCCGCGTCGTCCGCGCCATCATCGCGCGCATCGTCGTTGCCCGCCTCGCCTGCGCGCTCCGGTAACACGCCGTCGCGCCGCCAGAGTTCGGCGTCGAACCGGAGCGCGTCGCGGCCGACGCTGGCGTAGGTCTCCTCGCCCGTGACCGCCCCGAGTCTCACGAGCGCGTAGCCGATGCCCCCGACCCCGTGCGCGAAGGCGAACCGCCGGTCGCCGTCCTCGCCCGTCGGGATTCGATACCCGGCTTCGGTCTCCGTCGTCGCGTCGAGGAGGCGGTCGCCGCACCGCCGCGCGCGTTCGAGCGCGGCCTCGTCGCCGGTCCGCTCGTACACCGCCAGTTGGGCGAGCAGTTGGCCCGCTGACCCGGCCATCACGTCGAGGTTCTCGTCGGCGGCGATGTCTGCGGCGGTCGTCCGACGCGCGATGGTTCGCGCGCTCTCCACGAGGTCGTCGTCCCCGAGCAGGTCGCCCGCAGTCAGGAGTCCGTAGACGACTGACCCGTGGCCGTCCATCCCGCCGAGAGCCAACTCGGCGGCGTCTTCCTCGTCGTTCTCGAAGGCCGACTGGACCGGTTTCAGGAGTCGCCGACTCCGATCTGCGAGTTCGTCGTCCCCGCGAACCGCGGCGACCGCGGCGAGGAACAGGCCGACGCCGACGTGCCCCTGATAGAGGTCGAACGTCGGCTCTCGCACCCGAAACTGGCCGGTCGGCGACGACCGGGCCAGTTCCGCCCAGCGGAGCGTTCCGTCGGGGTAGCGCGTCGTCGCCTCGTCTATCAGCGCCACGACGTTCGAGACGACCTCCCGCGGCGAGTCGGCGGTCGGTATCGAGTTCGACCCCGCGTCCGAAGGCGCGGCCACCGGGTCCGAGACCGACGACCCGGTGAACGCGAGGTCCACCAGTCGGAGTTGGGTCTCGACCCGGTGGTCGTCGAGGTTCGAAACGCGGCGGCGAGCGTGGTCGAGCGGCGACTCCTCGACGGCGACGCCCGGTCGGTTCCCGCGGCCGTCCGCCAGTTCGCGGCCGTCCGCTTCGACCGTGAACCGGGGAATCGTGAGTCGCCGGAGCGTCGCCTGCTCCGTCGAGACGAGTTTCCAGAGGTCGGCGTCGCCGTCGGCCCGCGGCACGAACACCGTGTAGAGCGACTCCAGCGCGAGCGACCGGCCGACCCCCGACCGGAGTTGCGACGAATAGAGGCTTTCGGAAAGCTTCGAGGCGTAGTGACTCGTCGGGCGCGGTAAGTATCGCACGTCGGTCCCCTCGAACGCGGCGAGCGCTCCCGACGGCCCGGCGAATCCCTCTCGGTCGGCGAGTATCGCGTCAGTCACGGCCCGGAATCCCCGCTTCAGTTCGTCGAGATGCGACGAAACGCCCCGGACCTCGCCGTCGAATCGGGGCAGGTTCTCCCCGTCGAGTCGGTAGGGCTTGTCGAAGCCCATCTCCATCGCGTCGGTGTTCGGGTGTCGGAAGTTCGGGCGCTTCTCGCGGCGCTGTTCGCCCGCGAGGTCGGTCAGTCCGTTGCTCGTCCGGTCGGCGTCCGGTCCGCCCGAGTCCTTCGCAAACGGAATCAACACCGTGTTCAACACGGAGTCTTCCAGTAGCGAGTCCATCGCGGGCGAGACCGGCTTGTTCGAGGTGCCGACCTGCGGGGAGAGGGCGGTCTCTTGGTCCACGATGACGGGATGGTCGCCCATCGCCACGATGTTCTCGTGGTGCAGGTCGGTCGAACCGAGAACGAACGCCAGCGCGGTCAGCGCGCCCATTCGCTCGTAGAAGCGCCCGACGCCCGCCGCGGAGTCGCAGGGTCGGTGAGAGACGACCTCCATCCAGCCGTACTCCCCGCGGTCCAGAACTGCCGGAACGTACAGGTCCGGCACCGCCGCGTTGGCGTTCGTCCAGTCGATGACCGCGCCGAACGCCGCCTCGCCGCCGACCGACCGCGGCTTGTAGACGACCGAGCAGTCGCGCTCGAAGTCGAGTCGCAGGACGATTTCGCCCTCGCCGTGGGGGTCGTCCGAGAGCGTCGCCACGTCGCGCAACCGACCCAACTTTTCGCCGTCGTTGAACCGTCGCGCGAGGTCGGACCGGTCGGCCGCGATTCGGTCGTCCAGTCGGCGGACCATCTCGCGCCACTGCTCGGCGACGACGCCGAGCAGTTTCGCCAAGACCGGGTACTGCTCGAAGACGGGTTCGTAGTCGCGGTGGGCCGCGACGAACTCGTCGTAGACCGCGGTCGAATCGGTCGCGTCCGCGAAATCGCGGTCGGGATACTCCCCCTTCTGATAGGCCTTGAACAGGATGAACAGCGGATGCTGGAACGCCGCCGTCAGTCGCTCGAACAGCCAGTCTTCCAGCGATTCGAAGGCCGCCGGAGCGCGGTCGGCGTCGAGCGCGACTGGTTCGCTGACGGCCGCGGCGAGGGGCGCGAGCAAATCCACGAACGGCGAGTCGGCGTGGCGCTCGGCGAGCGCCTCGCCGCGGTCGGACTCGGTTGCGCGGTCCACGATTCGCCCGGCGATTTCGATTGGCTCGGGAAGCGACTCGGGACGCGATTCGGAGGCGTCCGCCCCGTCTCGAAGTCGCTCGCCGACGCGCTCGACTGTGAGGTCCGCGAGTTCGAGGCGTTCCCGGAACTCCTCGTCGGCGTCGAATACGTCTCGCCAGTCCGCGAGCAGGTCTTCGGGGGCGTATTCGGGTGGGAGCGAGGCGTTCGCCGTCGAGTCGAAGAGTTCGGCCAGCGGTCGAGACCGGGCCGCGCAGTCGGTGAGGAACGTCCGGCGCATGCGTGAGCGGACAGTGGTTCCGCCGGAGGTTAATAATTTTGCAGGAGAGGGTTCGGAAATTTGTCGCGGGCGGCTATCCGATGTCGGCGCGCTCGAAGCGCCAGTAGCCCAACGCCACTGGCACGACCAGCCAGAGGGCCAAGATGACGAGACAGAACCAGTTCTGGACGTAGAACGGCACCGAGGACCCGGCTAGCGCCTCGGCCGGAACTATCGGGCCGATCCCCGAGAAGACGATTTCGGAGGCCTGCGAGTAGGCGTTCGTGGGATTGAGACCCTGCACGAGGTAGAACCACGCCGGAAGTCGCGTCGCCCCGGTCGGTAGCCCGCCCTCCACGAGGTAATAGGTTCCGAGAGGGATGATGTCCCAGATGACCTGAAAGAGGAAGAACGCGCTGATAGCCAGCGCCATCGCCCGCGAGCGCGTCGCCGAGAGCGCCGACGCACCGATGGCGATGCCGACGAAGGTGAGACCTAACAGCGCGGTCAGGAGCGTCAGCAGGACGAACTCCACGACCGCGAGGCCGCCGGACAGTCCGAGCAGGATCAGCGCCGCGCCGACGAACGCGACGAGGAGAGCGACGGTGACGACCGCGGTCCGGCCGACCAGTTTGCCCAATACCACGTCGGCGCGGGTGTGTGGCAGGCCGAGCAGAATCTTGATACTTCCCGACTCGCGCTCGCCCGCGATGGCGAGGTACGCGACCACGAGCGCGGTCAACGGGACGATGAGTCCCGCCGGGACCGTCAGAAACTGCACCGCGCTCGGGAAGCCCGGTTGCTCGGAGAAGACCACCCTCTGGATGAACACCGCGCCTACGGTGAACAGCAGGAAGATGGCGGTGATGACCCACAGCATCCGCGAGCGCACCGCGTCCGCGAAGTCCTTGCGCGCGACGACGAGCCAGCTCATGCCGTCACCCCCACAGAGGTGTAGGCCGCGAACAGGTCCTCCAGCGAGGCCTGCTGGGTGGCGATGTCGGTGACGGTCGCGCCCTGTTCTTCGACGCGGTTGATGACCTTCGATTTGACGTTCGGGTCGCTGACCATCACCCGGATGACCGTTTCGCTGACGGTCACGTCGCTGACCGCCTCGATGTCGTCGAGATGCAGGTCGTCGGGCACGCGGTCCACCGAGAGTTCGAGCGTCGAACCGGACCCGACCGACTCGCGCAGGCCCTCGATAGTGTCCTCGGCGACGAGGCGGCCGCCGTTCATGATACCCACCCGGTCACAGACCGCCTCGACCTGTCCGAGGATGTGACTGGAGAAGAAGACCGTCGTCCCGCGGTCGGCCTCCTCGCGGACCAACTCGCGCATCTGGCGCGCGCCGTTGGGGTCGAGTCCCGAGGATGGTTCGTCCAGAATCAGCAGGTCGGGGTCGCCGACCAGCGCCATCCCGAGCGCGAGGCGTTGGGCCATCCCGGTCGAGTAGCCACCGGCCTTGCGCTCGGCCGCCTCCGGTTCGAGTCCCACCCGGTCCAGAATCTCGCTGGGGTCGTCGTCGGTGTCCTTCGAGTCCACCGCGAACTCGATGTGCTTTCGCCCCGAAAGGCGGTCGTAAAGGTCGAAGCCCTCGGGCAGGATGCCGATTCGCTCGTGAATCCGCTGGCTCTCGTCTTGGGCATCGTGGCCGAGGACGGTCACGGTCCCCTCGGACGGCCGGATGTAGTCCAGCAGGACGTTGATGGTCGTGGACTTGCCCGCGCCGTTCGGGCCGAGGTAGCCGAACACCTCGCCCTCCTCGACGGTGAGGTTCAAGTCCTCGACGGCGACCACGTCGTCGCCGAATCGCTTGGTTAGGTTTTCGGTTCGTATCGCTGGCATGAGTTCACTGTTGACTTCTCCGGTAATAGTGTTGTTGAAAAACATTATCTATTGATATGTGGTCTAGTAGAGAAATCGGTACTCTCGGAGCAGCGCTGACCAGCCGAGAGTGTAACGGGCGGCGGAGCCGCAACGAATGGAGGATCGAAAAGCGGCCGCGGGAGACCGTTACCGCTCGGTTACGACTCGCCGAGGACCCACTTGCCCTCGACGACTTCGACGACGGCATCCGGGTCGTAAGCCACGGGGAACTCCGGTTCGAAATCGCCGTCGAGAATCGAGTCGGTCGTCGTGCTGTCGAGCGTCGTGGTCACGAGCGAGTCGGTCGCGGACCCGCCGAGAATCGGGAGAATACCGTCGTCGCCATCGTCGCCGTCCACCGTCCGCTCGGCGATGGCTCCGGTGTTCCCGACCGCAACGTCGAAGTTCGGGCCGCTGGCGACGCCGTTGAACTGGGCGTCGGTCGCCGTCTGGAACCGGGTCCACTCGCCCGCGGACTGTCGCTCGTAGATTTTTCCGTCGGTCCCGACAGCGAGACCGTCGCCGCCGTCCCGGTCGATGCCGCGAATCGCCTGCCTGTCGCCGTCGATTACGTGAGGCGTCCAGCGCGACCCGTCGTACCTGTAGACGATGCCGTCACCGCCAGCCACGTTGACATCGTCCGCCGCGACGCTGGCGAGGTCGTAGAACGCCCCGCCCGCGAAGTCGATGCCGATTCGGTTCCACTCCATGCCGCCGTCGCTCGTCGCCGCGACGAGTTGACTCGTGCTGGCGACGTGGCCCGCTTTTCGGCCGTGAAAGTCGATGCCGGGGATGGTGGAGCCGCCGCCGGGCTTGAGAACCTCCTCGTACCGTATCGCTCCCGACTCCTGACGGACGCCGACGAGCAGTTCGCCCGAACCGTTGACGAAGTAGAGGCGCTCGTCGGTTCCGGCGTGGCCGACCACCGCCACGTCCTCCCACGTACTCGTTTTCCCCTTCGGAGCCGAGTAGTTCGTCAGCGTGTCCGTATCGACCCGGTACTCCCCGATGACGCCCGACCCGCCGACGAACCAGACACCGTTCCCGTCGTCAGTGACGGCGGCACCGCGGAGCGGACGACTCCGGGCCTGCGGGCCGTACTCGACTATCTTCGACCAGCCGTTCGCGCCGCGGGCGACGACATCGCCGCCCGCGCCGACCGCGACGGGGCCCTCGCTCGACGTGACTGCGCTGAACAGCGTCTTTGTCGTCGGGGACTCCTCGACGACCGTGAACTCGTCCCCCGAAGACTGGGCGGTACCCACCTCGCTCGAAACTCCGAGGCCCGCGGTACTCAGTAGCGATGCTCCTGCGACCGTGAGGAAACTGCGGCGCGAGTGGTGCGACATTGCGACGGCTCACTCTGGCGGCCGCCAAATTATATGTCTTCTGAAAAATCTTAAGTGAATTTATATTCTATAATATCGTATTTATATTCGAATCGGTATGCTGTGATCGACGCCACAAACGAGGGCCGGAACGAGCGTCAAGTTTTAAATACGAAAACGCGTGGAAAGAGAGATATGACCGAGATTGCAGGGGCGGGCGGCGGCCCGACCACCGACCGGTCCGACGAGACGCCCCGAGTTCCGTCGCCGAAACCGCCCGACGACCCCGAGGCGTGGTACGCGCCCGACACCCGCGCCCAGTACGAACTCCACCCCGGCGTCGTCGCCACGATTACCGAGACCGACGCTGGATTCGATTATCGCGTCCGAGAACCCCGTCTCTCGCCAGCGGGGACAGACGCCCTCGAAACCATCGGCGACCACTTCGCCGACGCGAACCTCGCCCGACCGCTGACCCGCGAGGGTGCCCGCGAGCGAATGGCCGCCGGATTCGACTCGAAGTATCGGCGCATCGTGGACCGACTGACCGACCTGCCGCCAGACGCCCGGCGACGCGTCGAGTACCGCGCGCTCCGGAACCTCCGGTGTCTCGGCGATTTGACGCCGCTAGCGCTCGACGAGGGCATCGAGGTGGCCGACAGCGCTGGCGAGCGTCTGGTCGTTCACACCGACGACTACGCGCCCGCCGACACCGGTCTCGCGGCCGACGCCGACTATCTAGAGCGATTCGCCAGCGAGCGCGTCGAGAGCCACACCGTCGATTTCCGGGAGTTTCAGGTCCCGGTGGTCGTCTACCGCGAGCATCTGCTGGCCAACGACTCCTTTACGACGAAGTACGCCGTGCTGGAACCCGACCTGCTCCCCGGCGACGAGGAGTTGATTCAGGAATGCAAAGACAGAATTTGGGAGACCAACGTTGACGGTGTAGTCGAGGACCGCGCGGCGTTCGTCCGCGAACGCGCCCGGACTTTCCTCTCGCGGCGACTCACGGCGCGAAATACGAGGGCGTGGCTCGACGCCGCCGCCTATCGGGTCCGGACCGCCTTGGCGGAGTACGATTTGGCGGTGCCGCCGGTCAACCATCGCTTCTCGACTGACAGGCTCTCGGACCTGCTGTACTACGTGATGCGGGACTTCGTGGGCCACGGCAAACTCACCGTCCCGATTCGGGACGACCTGCTGGAGGACATCGAGGCCAACCGCGTCGGCGAGCGCATCAAGGTCGTCCCGCGCGGCCGCGAAATCGGCCACGGCGAGCGCGCGCCGACGAACCTCCGGTTCGAAGACGAGGAGACGTTCGCCAACGTCGTCACCCAGATGGCCGCCAGCGACGGGACCGAACTCAACGCCTCGAACCCGAGCGCGAAGGTGAACCTCCGACCGGAGGGCGTCCCCGAGGAGGTCACGATTCGGGCCGCCGTCGCGCTCGGGGTCATCAGCGAGGACGGGCCGCACATTTCCATCCGGAAGCAGGCCCCCGAAGCGATGACGCCCGTGGATTTGCTCGACTCCGACAGCCTCTCGACCGAAATCGTCACCCTACTCTGGCAGGCCTACGAACACCACGGCGTCGTGCTATTCTCCGGGCCGACTGGCACCGGCAAGACGACGCTGATGAATTCGCACATGCCGTTTATCCCCTACCGCGACCGGCCCATCTCCATCGACGAAGGCTCGCGGGAGGTCCGCCTGCCCCACGAGACCGGCGTTTCGCTGACGACGCGCGACCACGAGAGCGACTACAAGCGCGTGACGATGGCCGACCTGATGACCGAGTGTAACTACCTGAACCCCGACGTGGAGGTCATCGCCGAAATCAACACGCCTGCGAGTTTCCAAACGTTCGCCGAGAGTCTGAACACCGGCCACGGCATCATCGGCACCACCCACGCCGAAGACGTGGAGAAACTGGTCAACCGCGTCGTCGAGCAGGGCCTACCGCCCTACCTCCTCCAGGAGTTGGACCTCGTGGTCTTCCCCCGGCGCGCGGACGGCGACCGCTACGTCGGTGAGGTGGTCGAACTGCTCACCGAGTCGGAGTTCGCGGACCTCGACGCCGAGCGAGCGCGCTGTGGCGCGATAGAGAAAGAAGAGACGACCGTCTACTGGAACACCGTCGCGTGGCGCGATACCGAGGGCGAGTTCCACCTCGCCGCCGACGCGACGGATGCGGGCGACGAGTCGAGCGAACGCCGCTTTCGGTTCTTCGACAGATTGGCGGAACGGACCGACCGGCCGGTCGAGGAAGTCGAGACCGAATTCCACCGTAAGCACCGCTACGTCCAGTACATGGCCCGCGAGGGCATGGACGACTTCGAGGAGTTGTTCGCGTTCCTCGCGGACCTACGCAACGACGAGGCCGCGACCGTCGAGCGCGTGAAGCGGGAACGCAACTGAACTCTTCGCTCGAAAAATGGGGGACAGTCGGTGCTACCCTGCACACCGGCAACCGTCGTAGCAGTCGTACGGACAGTCACTGCAGTCGAACACGCAACAGTCCGGATTCTCCTCGCAGAATCCGTCGTCCGGTTCGACTTCTTCGAGTCCATCCTCCGTCACCCGATACTTGAACTCAACGTCGTCGAGATTCTTCGGTTCGGAATCCGATGCGCCTGCGGCACCCACCAGCGCGAAGGTTGACCCTGCACCGGCGGCGAGTCGCTTGAGTGCGGTACGTCGTTTCATGAACGACCACATCAACAATCCCTGTTATTAATAATTAATTTTCTACCTAATTGTATTGTGTTAACACCTATTTCAATTTCGAACTGCTCTTCCGATTCGTTTACCGGCCATATCACTAGACCTTAAGTACCAGAGCGAAGAGAGGAACGGCCATGAACGCGACTGGAGGAGGACGACGGAGTGAACACGTCTGCTAACGCCGACCACACCGCCTCGACTCTCTCGGTCCTCGACCGGGCGCTCTACGCGCTGTTCTCCCGGCACGCCGACCGGGCGCGCCACGACGCCGACCGCAAGCGGTACCGCGCGACCGGCGTCACGACGAGTTTCGACGTGTACCTCTCTCGGACCTACGGCCTATCGTGGGCGGTCTTGGGCCTGTTGGCGGCGTGGACGTTCGTCGTCGTGGTCGCGCTTCCCGACGCCACGCTGGCGGCCGCCGCCGACTTCCTTCGGCGAGGGGTCCCCGGTCTCGAAACGGTCGGTGTTCCGGCCGTCTCGCGGACCGTCGTGGCCGCCGGGGTCGGTCTCAGCGTCGGTCTCGCGGGCAAGCGCGCGACTGTCGCGCTCGGCGGGCGCTATCTCAAGTGGACCGCGAGCGCCCGGCGGTCGAACATCGAGCGCACGCTTCCCGGCGCGGTCCGGTACCTCCACGCGCTCTCGTCGGGCAACGACGACGGCGCGGCGATGCTCCGCAAGGTCGCCGACCGCGAGCAGGCCTACGGCGAGACCGCGGTGGCGTTCCGGAAGGCGCTGAACAAGGCGACGCTGACCGGGAGTCTGGGAGAGGGACTGCGGGTTGTTGCCCGCGATACGCCGTCGCGGGACGCGCTCGCTCCGTTTCTGGTGAAGTTCCGCGAACACACCGAGCAGGGACCGGACGCGCTGGCCCAGTACCTCCAGATGGAGAGTCGAATGCTGAGCAATCGGCAGGCCAGAGACCGCGAGCAGGCGGGCGATTTCCTCGAACTCGTCGCGGAGATGTTCGTCGTCCTGCTCGTGCTTCCGGCACTACTCGTCATCATCGTGACCGTGATGAGCGTCCTCGCGCCGGGCCTGAGCGCCGAGACCGCGACGCCCGTCGGGTCCGTCTCGGTCCGGGCGCTTCTCGTCTACGGAAGCGGCGCGTCCATCCTCGTCGTCGGCGCGGGCGCGGCCGTGGTAGTGGCCGCGCTCCGCCCGCCCGACCAGTCCGGGCGAGTCTACGAGCGCCCCGAGGGGGCGCTCGCCACGCTCGCCAGCGCGCTCCGGAACCCCGCGAGCGCGTCGGTCGCGTTCGGACCGCTCGCGGTCGGCGTCGCGCTCGCACTCTGGGCGCTCGACTACTCGGCGGTCAACGTCGCGCTGCTCGGCTACGTCGCTGCCGCCCTGCCGGTTGGTCTCGTCTCGCTCCGGCGGGCGAACCTCGACGACGCCAAGGACCGGGAAATCAAGGACTTCGTTCACGCCGTCTCGGGACACGTCAGCCTCGGCAGACCGTTCTCGGAGGCGGTCGAGCGCGTCGCCAGCGACGTGGACCTCGGCGCGCTGGACGACGACGTGGCCGACCTCGCGTTCAACACTAACCTGACGACGCGGAGCGGCGACTTGCAGGCCGCCGCGCTCTCGCGGTTCGTCGGTCGAGTCGGGACCCCGCTGGCCGACCAGACCATCGGGCTGGTCACGGGCGCGCTCGACGCGGGCGGTGACGCCGAGACCGTCTTCGAGACCCTACAGGTCGAAATTGGACGACTCTACCACGA
Source organism: Halorussus pelagicus (assembly GCF_004087835.1). Lineage (NCBI taxonomy): Archaea > Methanobacteriati > Methanobacteriota > Halobacteria > Halobacteriales > Haladaptataceae > Halorussus > Halorussus pelagicus. The sequence continues at coordinate 1,976,454 of NZ_CP035119.1, read as the reverse complement.
GCGGAAGTCGCTCCGCTCGAACATGCTCGTCTACGTCGCTGTCGGGTGGACCACGGCCCTGCTGGTCGTCGGCATCATGGTCGCGGTCAACGTTCACGTCCTCGATAGCTTCGCGCAACTCTCCTCTATCTCGACGGCCGACGCGGGCATCGCGCTCGACGCCGACGCCGTGCAACCGGCCCGCGACCAGCGGCGCTTCTATGTCGTGACGCAGGCGACGATGCTGGCCTGCGGGTGGTTCGCGGGGTACGCGAGTCGCGGGCGCTACGAGGCGTTGCTTCACTCGGGCGCGCTCGTCGCCGTCGCGTACTTCGTCTTCGCGGGGGTCGGGATGGTGTGACCCGGAACACGTCCCGCTCGCGCGCCGACCGCGCCCAGTCGAACGTCGTCGGCGTCGCCATCCTGCTCGGCGTGGTCGTCGTCGCGCTCGGGTCGCTGACCGCGGGCATCGGGTCGGTCGTCGAGGAGAACGCCGCGGCGGCCGACTCCGCGCGCGTCGCCGCCGACTTCGACGCCGCGCTCGAACCGGTCGAAGCGACGGGTGTCCACCGCGGCCGGGTCTCGTTCACCGACGGCGAGTTGCGGACCGTCGAGCGCGACCTCCGAGTGTTGAACGAATCGGGCGTCGTCGGGACCGTCCGGACCGACGCGCTCGTGTTCACCGCGGGCGACCGCAGGGTCGCGTTCCTCGCGGGCGCAATCGTCCGCGGGCCGCCGGACAACGCCGTGGTCCGGACGCCACCCCCGATTACGGTCTCCCGCGGCGGAGGCGGTGGGGACAGAGAAGGCGGCGACCCCGACTCCACGGGCGTCCTCGTCGTCGGCGCGCCCGCGCTAAACGGGTCGGTCGCAGTCTCGGGGTCCGGCGGCGCGTCGGTCTCGCTCCGGACGACCGTCTCTCACGAGCGGACCAACCTCGGGAACGGAACGTATCGAGTAGCGGTCGAGACCGCGACGCCCAGCGCGTGGCGGCGGTACTTCGAGCGCCAGAACGCGACCGTGACCGCGCGGGACTTCGACGGCGACGGCGTCGAGAGCGTCGTGGCCGCCTACCCCGGCGAGCGCGTCGGATACCTTGTCGTCCACAGAATGGGACTGGAGGTGCGGAATGGATAGCGAGCGCCGACCGCCGCGAGGCGGGCGGCGCGATGGGTGGCACGCCAGTCGGCGCGACTGTCAGCCCGCCAGTCAGCAGGGCAATCGGCGCGGTCGCTCCGACCGCGCCGTTTCGCCGGTCGTTGGCAAGGCCCTGGAGGCCAGCATCGTGGTCCTCTACATCGGTCTCCTGTCGTCAACGCTCTACGGCGGCGTCGTTCCAGACTACCGGACAGCGGCGGGCGCGGAGGTCGGCGAGCGCGTGCTTGCCCAGTCGGCCGAGCGCGTCCAGCAGGCCGTGCCGACCGACGCTCGCGCGGTCCGGGTCCGCACCGAGATATCGCTCCCCCGGACCATCCGCGGGGAGACCTACGCGGTCCGGACCGACGAGCGGGCGCTGGTCCTCGACCACCCCGCCGACCGAGTGAGTGGTCGGGTAGCGCTCGCACTTCCCGAGACGGTCACCTCGGTGTCGGGCAACTGGTCGAGTCGGGAGTCGGCGTTCGTCATCGTTCGGAACGAGGAAACCGGCGGACTCGCGGTGCGCCTCGAATCCGGCGGAGAGCGCGGTCCCGGAGGCGAGCGGGTATGACTCGCGGCCAGATGAACCTGCCCGCGCTGGCGGTCGCACTCCTCGTCGTGACCTCGGTGACGGTCGTGAGCCTCGGTCTCGCCGACCGGGCGTACCTGAGCGCCGAGCGCGATGCCGACGAGCGCCGGATTGCGGTGGCGCTCTCGGAACGCCTCGTCGCGCCCGACTCGCAGGTCACGACGCGCGCGAACGTCCTCGACAGCGAGACTGTCGCAGACCTGAACCACTCTCGACTCCGAAGCCAGTTTCCCGTGACCGGCGACGCCGACGTGGAGGTCCGACTCGGCGACCGAACGCTCGCGGTCGGAGGCGACCCGACCGGTGGGACGACCGTCCGTCGCATCGTGCTGGTCGAGAATCGAACGACGGCGTCGCTGACGCCCGACCTCTCGCCGAGCGACCCCGCCGTGACGCTCCCCCGGCGCTCGCCCCGAGTCGAAATCGAACTGACCCCGCTGGACGAGAGCAATGTAAAGATGGTTAAAGCAAACGAGAATGTGGTTCTTCGGAACGAGTCCGGACTCCGCGGCCGGTTCGAAGTTCGGCTCTCGCGGTTCGAGACCACGACGCTCGCCTTCGAGAGCGACGGGGCGCTGGCCGAGGGGAGCGTCGAACTGACCTACTACCCCGCCGAGACGAGCAAGGCGGTGCTGGCGGTGACCGTCGATGACTGAGAAGCGCGCTCGCGGCGTCCGCGGGCGGACGCCGCGAGGCCAGCTATCGCTGTCGGTCGTGGAGGCGGGCGTCGGCGTCGTGTTGATTCTCGCGGTGGCGATGGGGTTCGCGCTCGGGGTCGCGCCCCCCGACGACAGGGCCGCCCAACTGGACCTCTACGCGGAGGACGCCGCGACGGTCCTCGCTGGCGAACCGCCGCGCCACGGCGGCGCAACGCGACTCTCGGAAGTCGTGCGCTCGCCCGACGCCTTCGACCGCGAGCGCGATGCCCTCCGGCGACGGGTCGCGCGAATCCTCCCCGACAACCTCATGTTCCGGGTTCGGACGCCCCGCGGCGCGGTCGGGTTCCGGAAACCCGCGGGCGTGGCTGTCGGGACCGCGAGCGTGACAACTGCCCATGGCGACGTGCGGATTTGGGTGTGGTATGTATGAAGGGAGAGACGCCAGCGACCCGCGAGCGCGCCCAACTCGTCCTCGCGGCGGCCGCGCTGGTCGCCGTCGCGCTCGCGCCGGTCGTGGTTGCCTACCTTCAGCTAGGCTACCACGCCGACGTGACCGCCACCGCGGAGTACGACGCCCCCGACCGGAACGCCGAGCGGTTGCTCTCGCGGGCAGTCCACGACGCCGCGGGCGAGGCGACTGGCGAGTTCGCGTGGGGCGAGCGAACTGCGGCCGCGGCCGCAGTTCGCAGCGATTTGTCGCCGAGACTCAATGCGCTTCGGTCCTCGCGCGTCGAATCCGGGACGGTGTATCAGGTCGGGTATAACCAATCGGCGGCCGGGGCGTGGAGCGACGCGAACTGTCCCGGCGGGCCGAACCGACAGTTCGGTCCGTGCCAAGCACACGAGGGCGTCGTCGTGCAGGAGCGCGCGGACGAGACCCACATCCTCGCGGTTGCGTTCGACGTGCGCGTGACCACCGAGAACGCGGAGACGGCCCTGACGCTGATCGTCGAACGAGTGGAGTGAACGAAGTTCGGGCACCGTGACGCCCCGGTCGGTCGCGGCGTCGCCCCCAATTCAAGAGACAGCTATCACATTTCAATTATTCTTCGAAGGCTGTTCTATCACTATCTGAGAACAGGTATGGCAGATAGATTCACGAGTTCATATCGGCTGTAGATAGCTTTTAGTCGCTCAGAGGGCGTTTTACTCGTAACGGATATTAGTAAAGTTACTCGTAAAGATATATACGTGTGGAGTTATACATCGGAAATGAGAGATGAAGAAGATCCAGTTCAAACGCACGTTCATCGCCGTCACGGCGCTCCTCGTCCTCGCGTCGAGCGTCGGCGCTCCGGCAGCCGCACAGACTTACAACGACGTTACGGCCGCGAACGACGCACAGACCACCACGCAGGCCGCGACGACGACCGCGGTCCCGACAACCACCGAGGCCATGACGACCACGCAAGCTGCGACGACCACCGAGACCATGGCTACCACCGAAAGCGCGGCCTCCCAGAGCGCGTGTGAGGCACCGGCCTCGCCGCCGAGCATGGAGCAGGCCCGCCTTTACGCCGCCGAGAAGACCATCGAGAAGACCAAGCCCGGTCAGATCGCGGGCGGCTTTCAGGTTGACCCCACCGCGACCTGCCCCGTCGTCGTCCACGTCACGATGAGCGTTCCGAGCGGCATGACCATTCAGGGTTCGTCCGACATCTTCACGGGCGGTGCCGGGATGGTCTCGGGCAACTTCGAGGTCCGACCGCAGGGCGGTATCAAGGACATCCGCGCGAACGTCTACAGCACGAACACCGGCACGCGCACGGTCACCGCCGACATCCAGTATTGGCCCAAGGGCCACAAGGACATGGCGCGGGAAATCGACGGCATGTCGTTCACCTTCGACGTGAAGGAACCGGTCGAGGCGACCGTCGAGTCCGGAAATAGCTCGTCCGACAACTCCGGCAACACGACGACCGTGGCTTCGAGCACCGGCGGCAGCGGCGGTCTCCCGCTCTCCCAGAACATGCTGATCATCGTCGGTCTCATGTTCATCCTGCTCGTGGCGGTGCTGGCCATGACCAAGATGAGTCCGCGAGACATCAACATCGGAGTCAAAAAGTGACAGTCCGTTTCGGACTGCAAGCGAGGTAATCGCCAATGTTCGACCGATTCTTCGGCAACGAAGACGACTCGGACGCCAACTCCGAGGCGGACGTTGAAGTCCAAACTAACGCTGGCGCGTGGGGAACGAACGTCAACGTCGGATCCGGCGACCCCTCGGGCGTCCTCGACGGGGACTCGTGGTTCGACACCCACACGTTCGACGTGGACTCCGCGGAGAGTTCGACCGGGACTCGGAGCCAACCCCGACCCCGACCGGACGTGTCTCCTCGGGACTCCCCCGTCGGTTCGTATCCGCGCGGAACCTTCGCGTTCCCCGACTCGAAGCCGTTCATGCAGGCGCTCGAAACGCGCGGCAAGAACGGCGCTCACGAGCGCGTCGAGACGGTGTACGTCTTGACGGGCCAATCGCCGACAACGCCGACCGAACTGTTCGGTCTCGACAAGCCCGAGTATTACGAGTCGGCGACTCGAACCAGCGTCACCACCTTCGAGGGAAAGGTCGCCCGGCGCGTCGCGGCGTCCTATCCCGACGGCGAGACGCCGAACGTCGTCGCTCGGTTCCACACCCATCCGGGCGGGACGACGACGCCGAGTGACGTGGACGTGAAGAGCGCCGAGAGCGTCAAAGAGAGCTACCGAGACGCCTTCGGGACCGACGAGTTCGAGTTCTTCCACGGCATCCACGCCTACGTGGACCAGTCGGGCGTCCCGTCGGTCGAGGAGCGACACGACGCGACCGCGCTCAGCGGCGGCGTCTCGTGGCGCGGCGAACAGTACCGTCACGAACTCGCGCTGTTCGGGCCGCGGTTCAGAAACTCGCGGGACGTGGTGATAGCCGATGGCGAGTGAGGGGTCGCCCGACGCGCGAGTCGAATCCGCCTTCGAAACGCTCGGTTCGGAGACGGAGGCCGCACTGCGACGCCTCGCGCAGAACGATCCGGCGCTGTTGCGCGAGACACTGGCGGATCTTGGCTATCTCGACGCCGAGTCCGAGTCGGCCGACACCGTCGAGAACAGCGAGACCGCCGACCTCACGCCCGCGCAGGAACGCCTCGGCGAACTCCTCGACTCGATGGGCAACCCCCGAAGCACGAACGAGATAATCGACTTGCTCGCCGACCAACACCCGTCGTTCTTCGACGAGCACGGCTCGGCGAAACACCGACCGTGGATGTCGAACCAACTCAACGCGCTGGTGGACGCTGGCGAACTCGGCCGGTACCGCGATGGACGAACCATCCTCTACACGCCGAGCATCGCCGACGCGGTGCGCCACTGGGCGCTCAAGAACGACTACTTCGTCGAGGACCTGACTGGCAGACACGTCGGCCGAATCGCGTCCGACACCGAGATGCCTCGCTCCGCGGTGCGCGAGGGGCTACGAGAACTGACCGAGTAGTGAGTCCATGCCCGAACGCCGCTTCAGCGCGACGCCGGAAGACCTCTCGCAGGCCGCTCGTGGCGACGAGTGTCCGCTAGTCGTCGAACTCCGGTCGTCGTTCAGAACCGCCGATACGGTCGCTCGAACCGCCGACGCCGTTCGGGAGGCCGGGGCGTGCTAGACCCGCCGGTTTCGATTTCGCTCGCTCCCGACGACCTCGCGGTCGCCGACCGACTCCCCGGCGCGGTCGAACTCAAGTTCAGTTGGGACCACCGCGACCTGTTGATCGGCGAGCGAGACCTCGACGCCCACCTCGACGAGGCGGGCGTCGATGCCCACCGAATCGCCAGCGTCCATCTCCCGCCGGGGACCGAGACGCGGGGCGACGACGTGGGGATGGCACTCACGAGCCAGAACCGCGGGACGATAGTGGACTTCGTTCACTCCCAGCTTTCGCGTCTCGCGGCGGCCACGCTGGTCGCGCACCCGCCGAAAAGGGTCGAATACGGCGAGGCGATACCGCTGTTTTCGACCCTGCTCGACTGCACGAACCGCCACATCTCCGTCGAGAACACGGCGGTCGAATCGCCGTGGTACACGCCCGAAGACCTCGGCTTCCTCGCGTCGCTCGTCCGACGATACCGACCCCTGTCGGAACTCCGACTGACGGTCGATAGCGCGCACCTGCCCCAAGCGGGTGCCCGGCGCGGACTCGACTCGGAGAACGTCGAGACGATACGCGCCAGAGTCGGCCGGAGCGTCCCCGCCGCGGCGCACGATTTCGAGACCGACCTCGAAGATCGACTGCCCGAGGAGTGGCCTCCGGCGGACGGCGACAGTCCGTATCTGCCGCTCCTGAAGGCGCTCCGGTTTGGCGGTCGGGCCGTGGAGAGCGTCCACCTGAACGACCCGACGACCGACGACGTGCCGCGGTTCGACGCTCACGACGAGGACCCGGTACTCGACCGGGCGCTGGCGGCGCTCGCCGACTGCGACGCGCAGGTGGTCCTCGAACCGAGCGACGACCTGCTCGCCGACCCCGAGGAACTGCGACGGCGCGCCGCCGCGCTCCGGGAGCGACTGACCGACGCGGGGGAAGCGCGTCGATAGCACCGAGACGAGAGACGCGACAGACCGACCACACATGCGACTCCTGATACTCCACGACCTGCACCTCGGCCCGAGCGACGACCGACCGGCGTACGCCCGCCCGGACATCAACGAGGCGAAGTTCGACGCAATCGTGACCGTGGGCGATATCGTAGACGAGAACCGCGACCACGCCAAGTCCGCGGCGGCCGGAGACCGCTACGAGCGAGTCGGCCGGGCGTTCTACGAGTTCCTCCACGAGGAGTACGACCTCCCGATTCTCGCCGTGCCCGGAAATCACGACCCGCTCGACTGCGTCGAACGTCTCACCGAGGGATTGGACCGGGCCGTCGTCGCCCACGAGCGCGTCCTCCGCGAATCCGACTTCCCGAACGCGGACGCCGACTTCGAGGGGTTCGCGCTCGCAGGAGCGGGATGCGAACAGTTCGACCAAGGTCCCGAGATTCGATACACCGAGTTCCCCGCGACCGACCCCCTCGAAGACGCGACCAGCGCGACCATCGACCACGTCGCGGCCGAGCGCGCCCAAGAGGTCGAGTCGGCCGCGGGCCGGTATCTCGACGGGACGGCCGACGCCGAGGCGGTCGCAAGCCCGCTCGGTCTCGCAGGCGACGCCCGAGCGCGACTGCCCGACCAACTGGCGACGCTCGAAGACCGCTACGAGACGCTGTACTCGCTGGCGACCGCCGACGAGCGCGTCCTGCTCTTTTCGCACGTCTCGCCGTTCGACGTTGCCTTCGACCACCATCACGCGACGAACGGACTCCGGGACCGCGTTCGGAGCGGGTCGATAGCCCTCAAACACGCCGTCCGGCGCGCCGCGCCCCACGCGGTGTTCAGCGGACACACCCACGTCTACGGCATCGACACCGTGAGAACCGCCCGCGGCGACCGCTACGCGTTCAACGCGGGGTCGCCCGGCGTCGCAGTCGTCAAAGTGGAGACCGACCCCGCGGTGTTAAACGTCCAGACGCCCTGAGAAGCGAGCGCGGAGACCCCGAGACCCAGTTCCGAGCAACTGGAGCGCACGACGGCGAGAGAGACCGAACGTATCGTTTTCCGCACAACTACGGCATCCGATAGAACGAGAATGACTGGATAACGCTTCTGAAAGTCGAAAACACGGGGTCGTTGAGTGCAAACGTTGACACGTAAACGCGCAAACCAGCGTACGTCGCCGTACGGCCGAGCCGACGCGAAGATAACTATATTTTCTTATATTTATTTAAAGTACAAAAAGGCCGTAAAGACCGTCTGAGCGGCCCATCAACACTTTTATCCATATTTGATATATATGTTTGTGTATGATACGCGGGCGTGACGTGCAGGGAGGTCGCAGTTTTTCACCGGTTCGGTGGCGGCCAACGTCGCGCGTTCGACGCGGATGGTCAGAACCGCCGTCGCGGTGCCCGCCAACGACGACTCAGCAACGCAAGTCGGCGAGGTCCGAATCGCCGAGCGAGACCCAATTGAGCGAGGGATTCCGACAATGATGGAGAACACTCTCGAAACAGGAGTGACGGTGATACTCGCGGTGCTACTCGTGATGACGCCCGTCGCCGGTGCGGCGTCGGCCGGAAACGCGGACGCTCCGTCGAGTGCGGGGGCCGCGACCGACCCGGACCACGCCGAGACGACCGGCGGCGTTGGGGCACTGGCACAGTCAACGAGCGGCGCGACTGCGCGCATACTCAACTTCAACCAGCAGACCGGTCGTGTCGAATCGGGCGAGCGCGTCATGGCGGAGGTAGAGGTTCGGAACACTGGCAGTACCAGACACACCTTCTTCGTCGGGTACGGCGTCCAAGGACCCGACGGGACGTGGTACAACAACGACGAGCGAACGGGCACGCGAGTCACGCTGAACGCGAACGAGCGCGACTGGATAGCGGTCAGTTGGACCGTCGAAGACGACGCGCCTACCGGACGGTACGACGCGCGAACGGCGGTCTGGGAGGAAAGCGACCGTGACAACCTCCACACGCGACTGGACGACGAACGGCGGTACGGTGCCTTCGAGGTCGTCGAGCGACCGAACCGAGCGCCGAGCGCCGAGATGGCGTGTACCGACACCGAGGTCGCAACTGACGAGTGGGTGACCTGTTCGGCGGAGCGCTCGACCGACCCCGACGGGTCAATCGAGTCGTACCGATGGGACATCAGTGGTCAGGACACCGAATACGGAGATTCGGCGTCTCACGCCTTCCAGCAGAGCGGCTACTACGAGTTCGAACTGACCGTGACCGACGACGAGGGAGCGACCGATACGGCGTCCCGAAGCGTCCGTGTCGAGGACGCCAACGACGCGCCGTCGGCCGAGATTACGTGTCGTCCCACCGACGCGAAGGTGGGCGAGACCGTCGAGTGTAGCGCCGCCGGGTCCGACGACCCGGACGGCGCGCTTGAGGAGTTCGACTGGCGCTTCGGCGACGGCGAAACCGGGTACGGCGAGTACGAGAGCCACGCCTTCGACGAACCGGGCACCTATTCCGTCGAACTCGAAGTCGCCGACGGGGCGGGAGCCACCGACACCGCATCCGAGCGGATTTACGTCGAGGAAGCCGAACGACGGCCCTCTATCGACGTGATGTGTTCCGCGGACGAAGTGAAGGTCGGCGAGACCGTCGAGTGTAGCGCCGCCGGGTCGAACGACCCCGACGGAACCGTCGAGGAGTACGAGTGGCAGTTCGGCGACGGAACCATCGAGTACGGCGCTCGCGTCACGCACACCTTCGAGGAGGCGGGAAGCCACACTCTCGAAGTCGAAATCACCGACGACGACGGCCTGACCGACAGCCTCTCCGGGACGATTCGGGCCGAGGCCGTCGAGAAGCGACCGTCGGCCGAGATCTCGTGTCGCCCCGACGAGGTCGCACCGGGCGAACCCGTCGAGTGTAGCGCCGCGGGGTCGAGCGACCCGGACGGCGCGGTCGAGGAGTTCGACTGGCGCTTCGAGGACGGCGGGACCGACTACGGCGAGCGCGTCACCCACGTCTTCGACGAACCGGGCACCTACGCAGTCGAACTCGAAGTCGCCGACGGCGACGACCTGACGGCCACCGCGACCGAGCGGGTCACCGTGCGCGAGACCAACGAGAAGCCGACCGCCGACATCGCCTACTCGCCGCGGCGCATCGAGCGCGGCGACACGGTGGAGTTCGACGCGGACGGCTCGCGGGACCCCGACGGGCGCATCTCGGAGTACAAGTGGGACCTCGGTGGCTCGGTCAAGTACGGTGAGCGAGTGCAGTACACGGTCGGAGACACCGACGACGACACGGTCGAACTCACCGTTATCGACGGCGACGGCGGGTCCGACACCGCCACGCAGTCGCTGTCGGTCCGGAGCGAGCCACCGGCCGCCTTCGACTTCGCGCCCGAACAGCCCGGTTCGGGCCAGAGCGTCTCCTTCGAGGCGGAACGAGACGCGCGCATCGACCGCTACGAGTGGGACTTCGACGGCGACGGCGAGTACGAGGCGACCGGTCGGAACGCCGCTCGGGCGTTCGATTCGCCGGGCAAATACTCGGTGAAACTCCGTGTCGTCGGCAACAGCGGCATGGCGAACACGGCGAGCAAAATCGTCACCGTCCAGCAGAACGCCTACTTCCAGTTGACCGCCGACCGCGGGACGGTCGAGACCGGAAACGGGACCGCCGTCGTGATGTTCAGCGCGTCGAATCACGTCAACGACGAGTCCCTGCAGGTGAAACTCGAACTCGACCTGCCAGAGGAGGGAGTCTCGATACAGAGCGTCGGCGGCGAGTCCCCCGCGAGTCGGAAGGCCACCAACTTCTTCAAAGTCGGCGCTGGCGAGGACAAGAGCTTCCGCGTCCGTCTGCAGGTGAACGAACCGGGCACGTACGACATCGGCGGGAAGGCCGTCTACTACTTCGGCGGACAGGACGACCGCCGGGACCGAGACATCGGACCGATAACCGTCGGCACGGAAGCGGCGATGCGGGACGTTGCCGCCGAAGAGGACGAACGTGACTCGGCCAGAACCGACCCACTCGATTCGGAGGGAACTACGCCCGGATTCGGTCCCGGCGTCACCGTTGCCGGAATCGTCGTCGCGCTCTGGGTCGCGGCGAAGCGGCGGTCGTAGCGAGCGCTCTCACTCGATTTGCGTCACGACGGCTCGGGTCGCCTCGATATCCTCGATGATGGCGTCGAACCCGCCGACGGTGTGGACCTTCCAAATCGCGGAGAATGTCGAATACTCGCGGCTCCGGGACCGAACTGGCGTCGGCGACTTCCTGCGCGGCTATCGTGCCTTGCTCGACCATGATGACGTACGCCGCGGCCTGCTACGGCGAGAGACCGTACCGTTCCAGGGTCTCGACGAGTTCGGGGCGTCCAGACGGGTCGTTCCGGTAGCCGCCTCGATAACGTCCATATCGGCGTGGTAACAACGCCACTGGTCGTGGCAACAAGTCGTTACTGCAACTCGCCGTCCAAGCCCCACTCCTCGGCGCGTTCTTTGGCTTCCTCGCGGGCACGGTCCCGAATCGCGGCGATTTTCTCCTCGTCGTCCAAGAACGCCTCGACGGCCGAGGCGTCGTCGCTCGCCGACTGCTCGTCGGGGGTCTCAGCGGCCGCGCCGCTGGAGTGGCCCTCCGGCGGCGCGGCCGCCCGCACGCGCTCGGCGAGGTCCGAATTGCCAGCGAGTCGGTCGGCGACGACGCCGGGCGAGACGCGGAGGTCCGCCCGTTCGACCGCCGCGAACTCCCGAAGCACCTTGGCGTCGGTCTCTCGGAGCGCCACGTCGTACGGTCCCGGAACCACGAGGTCGGCCAGCGCTGCCGGACCGCCCCGGCCCGTGCCGGTGTGGTACGCGAAGCGGGGCACCCCGTCCTCGAACGCCACCACGCCCGCGCCGTCGGCGTCCAGCAGGAGCGCGTCCTGCGGTTCGAAGACGGCGTAGCCCGTCACCTCGCCGTCGAGCGCCGCCGAGAGCGGCGCGGTCGGGTCGGACTCGACCCGCGAGCGGACGAGGGTGCCGTCGGGCAGGTCCGAGAGCGCGAGGGAATCGGGCGGGTCGGACGCGAGGGAGTTCCCGGAGGTCATGGCGAGTCGGGAATCACGGCGCTCCGGAAGCGGTCGGCCACGGCGTCCGATTCGCCCGCTCGCACGTCCAGATTCGCGGCCGCCTCGCGGTAGGCGCGGGCCGCCTCGCTGTCGGGCGCGTGAGCGAGCAGGGGGACGCCCTCGCGCCGGGCCGCGCGCGCGGCGTCCGAATCGGGCACGCTCGCCAGCGTCGGTCCCTCGAAGTAGCGTTCGGTCTTCTCGGCAACGCCCGCGGCCTCCTCGGGGTCGTGGACCTTGTTGAAGACGACGCCCGCGGTTCCAGTGCCGTAGGAGTGGGCGTACTCCTGAACTTTGAGACCGTCGCTGAGCGCCGGAATCGTCGGTTGGAGGACGACGACCGCGCGGTCCGCGAGGACGACCGGCAGGACCGCGCTCTTGGATCCGAGCGCCGCGGGCGAGTCCAGCAGGAGAACGTCGGTGTCGGCGGCGAGTTCGGCGACCACCGAGCGGAGTCGGTCGGGGTCGGCGTCCTCGAACGCCGCGAGACTCGTCCCGCAGGGGACCACCGACATGCCGAACCGGTCGTACACCGCGTCGGAGACGGCGGCGTCGGCGTCCGCGACCAGCAGGTCGTGAAGCGTCGTGTCGGCGTCGGTCAGGCCGGTGTGAAAGAGAAGGTTGGCCATCCCGGTGTCGGCGTCCACGACGGTCACGTCGTACTCCTCGGCCAGCGCCATCCCGAGCGCCACCGTCGTCGTGGTCTTGCCGGTTCCGCCTTTCCCGCTCGCAACCGCGAACGCCTCGACCATCGAGTCGTGGTTGCGCCCGATGTGTTAAAAAGTTGGTCGTGCGGAAATTTACGCGAATGTATAAATCTTTTCCGCGCTTGCGAGACCAGCAACTCTGGACGTTTGTATACGGTGTTCGCGGTTTCAGGGTTCGATGGGGTTCGACGCCACGCTCGACGCGAGACTGGCGTGCCGTCGGCCGGGAGGAGTAACGAGGGCGGACGCTCCGCGCGCCGCCTGCTCTCGCTTCGGCCCTCCGCGTTCTCCTGCGACTTCGACCCCCTCCCCGACTGCTTCGGCCCTCCTTTCGCACTCGGTTTCTCCGGACGCCGCGACGTGGCCGCGGTGTCCGTTCGACGGGACCGAGCGAACGCGCCCGCTCAGTTGTGGAACGTCACCGTATCGGAGTCGGTCCGCCCCCGCGAGTCGGTGACTTCCAGTTTGACGGTGTACTGGTAACTACTGGCGAACTCTTGGGTGAATGTCGGTCCGCTGGCCCACTCACCGAAACTATCGTTGCCAGCATCGTCGTTCCGGAAGTACCACGTATAGCTCTCGATGCTCCCGCGAGGTGCCGACGAGTACCGACCGATGAACGTTCGCAGGTCGGGGTCGCCGGTGGCCGGTTCCTCCTCGATGCGGGCTATCGGCGTGACCGTCTCCGTGGGGTAGAAGTCCACGGTCGCAGTGTCGGTGTTGCCGTCGGCGTCTGTGACCTCTAACTTGACCGTGTAGGGGTTGTTCGTCCACGTCTCCGCGAAACTCGGGCCGCTGGCGTACTCGCCGTATCCGCCCCCGAGAGTTTCGTTATTCCGGAAGTACCACGTATAGCTCTCGATGTCTCCGGTCGAACCGCTCCCGTCGAACGTGACTTCCTCGCCCTCCTCGGCCGGGAGCGCGTCCGCTTCGATGACGGCGGTCGGCCCGGCCGCCGCGGCGTCGCCGGTCGCAACGACGGACCCGGCGAGACCCACACCGGCGGCACCGACGGTCTTCAGCGCCGTTCGGCGCGAACAGGACTTTTCGGCGTCAATGGATTCGTCTGTATCGGTCATGTTTCGAGTTCCAATTTCGGTCCCTAGCGCACAAATTTCTCTATTTTATTACACTAGAAATTAGCCGCGGCTCAGAACTCGGTTCCCTTCCGCGCACCCTGCCCGTCCTCGATGGGATGGGATTCCTTCTCGACGTGGGTCACGAGGTCCGCGAGGTCGGTGACGTACTCGGGTCGGCGGTGGCCGCCGGTCAGGACGAGTTCGAGGTCGTCGGGTTTCGACTCCACGAACTCCCGCACGTCGTCGGGGTCCACGAGATTTCGGTTGGCGGCGTACAGCACTTCGTCGAGAATCAGCATGTCGTAGCCCTCGGCGGCGGCCTCGCGGGCGCGGGCCAGCGCGGCCTTCGCCCTGGCGGCGTGTTCGTCGTCGTCGCTCCCGTCCGAGAAGCCGTGCCACCCGTACTCGCCGGTCGTCTCGTAGGTGAACGTCGGCAGGGCGTCGATAGCCGCGTACTCGCCGCGTGTGTCCTCGACGCTGTCCGCGCCGCCCTTCATGAACTGGAGCAGGTGGACCCGGTAGCCGTGGCCCGCCGCCCGAAAGCCCATGCCGAGCGCCGCGGTGGTCTTGCCCTTGCCGTCGCCCCACCAGACCTGCACGAGACCGAACTCCTCGGGTTCGGCCGGTTCGATGGTGGGAGTCTGTTCGGGAGTGCGTTCGTCGTCCGCGTCGTTGGTGGATTCTGTATCGTGAGTCATGGGTTAAACACCGCTGCGCGTCGGTCCGTCCGTACGCCGTGGTCGGCGTCGCCGACCGATTTGGGAATCGTCGCGTCCGTCCGGTCGCCGTACCGCGATTCGACGCTCGCGCGCACGGCCTCCCGGACGCAGGCCCGCGCGCTGCTCCCGACTTCCGTGGCGCTCCCCGAGAAGGCGACTTCCTCGCCCGCGGGGTCGCAGGCCGCGATTGCGGCGTCGCTCGTCGTGCCAGGAAAACCGGTCGTTGCGAGCAGGGTCGCGGTCTTGGCTTCGACTGCAACCGCGAGCAGGTTCGCCAGCGCGCCGTCGGCCAGCGACCGCTCGGTGCCGACGACGACGTTGACCGTGCCGACCTCGGGGAGCGTCGAGTCGTCGCCGGATTCGGCGTCTCTCGACGCCGAATCCGCACGCTCATCGCCTGCGACCGAGTCCGCCGACTCGTCGGCGGACTCGGCCGCGGGGTCCATCGGGAGCGCGGCGGGGTTCGAGACCCCCGCGGTCGCCACCGCGGAGACCGAACCCAGTCGGGCGGCGCGAGCGTGGCGCAAATCGACGCCCGTGAGGAGCGCGGGTCCCGAATCCTCGAACCCCGCCGCCCGACGGCGCTCGGCGAGGTAGGCGTCGAGGTCCGTGCGGTCGAAGCCCTCGGGGACCGAGACGTTGTCGGCGGCGTCGGCGCGCCACTCGCCGCCCGACCACCCCGTCGAGAGCCAGCGCGCGCCCTCGTGGCGGACCCGGAGGACGCCCTCGCTGACGGTCGTCTCGAACGCGCAGTCCTCAGACATCGTCAAGAACCTCCAGCAGTCGGTCGTTTTCCTCGGGCGCTCGGACCGCAACTCGGACGTGCGAGTCGAGACCCCGGAACGTCGTGGCGTCCCGAATAGCGACGCCGCGCTCGCGGGCGCGCCGGACGATTTCCGCGGGGTCGCGCTCGCCGGTGTCCAACAGGAGGAAGGGCGCTTTCGAGGGGTGAACGCCGAAGTTCTCGCCGAGCGCATCGGCCATCCGGGCGCGCTCCCGGCGGACGCGCTCGCGGGTCTCGGCGACGAACTCGTCCGCTCGCAGGCAGTGCGCGCCGACGCGGGCCGCCGGGGTTCCGAGCGACCACGCTCGCCGGGCGGTGGCGAGGTCCGCGCCGACCTCGCCGACCGCGACGGCGAACCCGGCGCGGAGACCCGGCAGGCCGAAGAGTTTGGTCAGCGAGCGCGCGACGACGCATCCATCGGTGCCCGCCAGCGACTCGCGGTCGGTGAACCCGAGAAACGCCTCGTCGGCCACGAGGAGCGTGTCAGCCTCGCGGCACCGAGTTGCAAAGTCGCGGAGCGCGTCGGGGTCGCAGGCGTCGCCGGTCGGGTTGTTCGGATTGCAGACCACGGCCGCGGCGTGGTCTCGCGGGTCGGTCTCAAGCAGTCGGTCGTGCGCGACGAACTCCGGTTCGCCGCCCTGCAAGCGAATCTCACGGGCGTACTCGCCGAAACTCGGATAGGGGACCAACACGGAGTCGCCGGGCGCGACGCTCACGGCGAACGCGAGGCGGAGCGCCGCGAGACCGCCCGGCGTCGGGACGACCGCCTCGGGGTCACAATCCGCGAAGTCGGCGGCCGCGGCCCGGAACTCGGGGTAGTCGTCGTCCGGATACGACCGCGAGGCGTCGAGCGCGTCGGCGTAGACCTCGCGGGTTCCCGGCGGCGTCCGCGGGTTGGTGTTCGCGCTGAAGTCGAGCAGGTCGGGGTCGTCACTCCCGCCGTGGGGCACCCGGCCGACCTCCCGGACGCTATCGGGGTCCATCGTCGCGCTCCGCGAGGGCCGAGTCGCCGTCGGCGGCGTCGCCCTCGACCAGTTCGTCGTACAGCGTCCGAATCCGGTCGCGGACGCGGGCCATCGGAATCCCCTCGCGCTCGGCGAGCGCCAAGGCCCCGCCCATCCCGACGCCCTCCTTGGCCTCTCCGGCGACGTACCGAGCCATCGCGGGGTGGTCCGAGGCCTCGAACTCGGGGTCGGTGACGGTCAAGTCGAGGTCGAACTCGACGGCGGCCTCTCGGAGGTCCGTGGCGGGGTCCTCGGCGACGAACGTCGTCGTGGCGAGCGAGAGCGGCGCGTCGAGGTCGGCGTGGCGCGCGAGCGCCGCGACTGCGAGCATCTGGGTCCCGCCAGCGAGCGTAATCGCGGTGCCGGTCCGGGCGGCCCCGACGACGAACCCCGCGGCGCTCGCCAGCACCGGGTCGCCCGCGCGCCGGACCGCCAGACGGGGGTCGCCCCGAGCGTCGCCGGGTTGCAGTCCGCTGGCGGCGAGCGCGTCGGCGACCACCTCGCGCTTCTGCTCGATGGGGTTGTCGGGGAGCGACGAGGAGACGCCGCGTTCCTCGCCGAGCGCGGTCATGACCCCGAGCGCGGTCGTCGTGCCGCCGGGAATCGTCTCGGCAACCATGACTTCGTCGTCCGGTATCTGGCGGCCGAACTGCCGGGCGGCGGCGTAGGCCCCCGGTGCGGTCGCCACGGGGTCGTCCTCGCGGATGTCCTCGCCGGGGCGCGCGCCGACAGAGACGGTCGGCGCGGCGCTCGGTTCGGCGAGTCCGGCGTCCACGACGCCGGTCTCGAAGTCGGCGACATCGCGGACCGCTCGGGTCACGAGCGCGGGCGTCGGACACCCGGAAGGACTGACCGGAATCTCCGGCAGGCGGACGGGTTCGCCGTACTCCAGAATCTCGGCGTCGGCGCTCGGCGTCTTGACCATCGCCTCTGGGTCCGCGCCAGCGGCGCTTATCCCGTCGATTTCGGCGGTCCGGGTCGTTCCGGCGAACAGAAGCAGTCTCATAGCAGACCCTCCGCGAGGGCGGCATCTGGGAGTCGATTCACGTTCACTGCCAGTCGTGCGTCGTAGGTTTCGTACATGGTTTCTCCGTCGGTTTCGGCGACGACGTTGACACCGGTCGGGGCGAGTTCCCGGCCGTCGCGCTCGAAGGCGGTGTCGAGGCTCGCGCCGAGCGCGCGCTTGAGTTCGGCCGGAACGCAGACGGTCATCGACAGTTCGCCTTCCGTCCTGCCGTAGGCGTCGATGACCTCGTTTACGGCGTCTGCGTCGAGCAGTGGCAGGTCGGCCGCGACGGTCAGGACCGGCGGTTCGACCGCCTCCAGCGCGACCTGTAAGTCCGCGACGTAGCCCTCGCCCGGCGTCTCGACGGTGGCGAGGTCGTCGCGTTCGTCGGCGAATGTTCGAGTTGCGGGCGCGTTCGGCGAGACGACCGCGCGGACGGTCTCGATGTCGCTCTCGGCGAGCGCGTCGGCGACGCGGGCGACCATCGAGCGGCCGCCAACCTCGAACAGGGGTTTCTCGCGGTCGCTGTCGAGGCGGGTGCCCCGGCCGCCGCACATCACGAGAGCGTCCACGCGACCACCCCCAGATGCAGGCCCGCGAGTCGGCCGAGTTCGTTCGCCGCGCCGAAGGCGTCGCCGTTGACTCCGCCGAGGTTAGCCCGCGACCAGCGCAGGACGCCAAGCGCGCCCGCCAGCGCGCCGCCGAGCGCCGCGACGGCGGGGACGCCGAGCAGGGCGACCGGGACCGCAACGAGCGCCGGAGCGACCAGCGCGGCCGGGCGGTTGTCGGTGAACGCCGACCCCAGTCCCTCGAAAGCGGGGTCGCCGAGGCAGGCCAGCGCGGCCATCCCGAGTTTCGCGCCGACCTCCGCGGCGACGGCGATGGCGACCGCGGCGGGCACGCCGACCGCGGCGGTGGCGGGCGAAACGGCGGGCAGTCCGGCCAGCGCCAGCGCGGCCAGCGCGAGTCCCGCGAGGACGAGCGCGAGCGAAAGCACCGCTCCGACGCCGACCTCGGTGTCCTTCAGCACCGCGCGGCGCTCCTCCGGGTCGCCGTGAACGACCGCGGCGTCGCCGAGGTCTGCCACCCCGTCGGCGTGGTTGATTCCGGTGACGGCGTAGAGCGCGAGCAGGTAGCCGAACGCGGCGGTCGGGACCGGGAGGGGCGAAATCGCCGCAACCGCAAGCGGCGTCACGGCCAGCGCGCCGGCGACCCACCCGGCCAGCGGGAAGGCGGCGGGCGTCTCGCTGAACGCGGTCCACGCCGCTTCGCTCCGGCCGGTCGGCAGGCGGGTGAGAAAGCCGAGCGCGCCCCGAACGGCGGTCAGAACCACGAGACCACCTCCGGAGCGAGGGCGCTTGCGCCCCCCGAGAACGCCCCGGCGAAGACGAACGCGAGGACGCCCGCGAGACCGACGACCCGGATTCCGGCCCGCGAGGTTTCGACCGAGGGGAGCGCGGCCTCGGGGTTCAGCACGTAGACGCCCGGCTTTTCGAGGCGGGCGTCGAGGACCGCCGCGAGGGTCGCCATCGGCCACCCGGAGTTAGGCGAGGGCGCGGCGTCGGCCCACCGGCGAGCGGCGGCGAGTGAGGTGGGTCCCGACGCGGCGGCGCGGGCGGTCGGGAGGGCGGCGGCGAGCGCGAGCAACCCCGCGCTCGCGCGTGCGGGAATCCACATGACAAAATCGTCGAGGCGCGCGCTCGCCGTGCCGTGGGACTTCTCGGGGTAGCCCAGCATCGAATCCAGGGTGTTGACCGCCTTCACCCACGCCGCCGCTCCGGTCCCGGCGGCGAGCGAGACCGGGGCGAACAGCGCGAACGCGAGCAGGGCGGCCACCACGCCGTCGGCGAGGTTCTCGGCCGCGCTCTCGACGGCGGCGCTCCGGACCTCGCCCGCCGAGAGGTTCGCGGCGTCGCGGCCAGCCAGCCAGCGCAGTCGCTCGCGCGCGGTCGGCAGGTCGGTCTCGGTCGCGGCGACGACCTCGGCGGTTTTCCCGGTGAGCATCCGGAGACTGGTCGTGGCGAAGACGACGAGTCCGGCCGCGAGCGCGCCAGCGACGGGGGAGGCGCGAGCGGCAATTTCGACCCCAAGCGCGACCAGCGCGGCCGCAAGCAGGGGGAGCGCGACGGCGACACCGAGACCCGCGAGTCGCGGCCGGGACCACTCGCGGTCGAACGGAGCGACCAGCGACCCGAACCACGCGACGGGGTGGAGTCGCCGCGGGAGTTCCGCGACCAGCCCGTCGAGGACCAGCGCGAGCGCAATCGGGACCGCGGGGTTCAACGCCGACCCTCCACCCAGTCGGGGAACGCGGTGAGCGGAACGTCCGACAGGAAGACTGCTTCGCCGCCACAGTCCTCAATACCGCCGTCGGTCCGGGGGTCGTCGCCGACGTGCGCGAGGTCGGCGACGGAAACGCCGAGTTGGTCAGCGCAAGTCTCGAACGCACGGGCGTCGGGCTTTCGCCACCCGCAGGCGACGCTGGTGACGATGGCGTCGAACGACTCGCGGTCGAGGTTCGAGCGAATCAGCGCCTTCCGGGCGAGTTGCGGCACCGCGCAGTTCGAGAGGATAGCGACTGGGCCGCGTTCGCTGGCCGCGCGGACCGCTTCGACCGCGCCCTCGCGGGTCTCCACATCGGGGTCGAACGCCGAGATGACCGCCCGGCGTGCGGCGTTGCTCGGTGCCTCGACGCCTCTGCTCGCCAAGGCGGCGCTGACGTGGGCCATCAGCGGGACCTCCGCGCCCTCGGGCGCATCGACGTGGACCTCGCGGTAGGCCGCGGCCCAGTCGTCCGGGACCGTGACGCCGCGCGCGTCGAGTTCCGCGGCGACGGCGCTCGCGGGGTCGTCCGGTCGGTCCGCGTCCACGAGAGTTCCGAAGAGGTCGAACGATACTGCCACTACGTCGGTGTTAGTGCAAATGGACTTGAATCGCTCGGACTCGGCGAACGTGGCAGTGGTGAATCGGGCGGTTCGGGGAGTCGTCCACGGCGGTGTGAGAGGGGTGAACTCCATCCCGGCGCGTGGGGGCGCGAGGTCTGCGCGAACGGACGTGAGCGCAGGCTCGGAAGACGCCGGTTGTCTTCCGGTGGATGAGGACCGCAGGCCTGTGGCCGAGTAGCGCAGTCGGGTGGGGAGGACATGGCCGTCGCGGTGCGGGTGGCGGTCTGATTTGTTCAAGCCTGAAGCTAGCTCCTTCTCGACTTCAAGAAGTCCCCGAAACGAAATGCCACTAACAGAACTTCTCCAAAAAACCCCCGAAACGCTATTTCTCCAGTCCCGACCGCACTTTCGCGTTCAGCGTCTCAAGCTTCGCCGCGGACCCGCCCGCACGGTCGTCGCGGGGCGGTTTCAGACCGGGTTGGTCGGCCGGGTCGGGGTCACCGACGACGACGGTGCCGACCATGCCCAGCGGTTCGTGGGGCGTGCAGTAGTAGTCGTAGACGCCCGGCGTCTCGAAGGTGTGGGAGGCTGATTCGCCCTTGTCGAGAAGAACACCGGTGTCCCACGACGCGGCGTCCTCGGGAATCCGGCGCGGGAAGTCGTTCTCGGGCGCGTAAGCCGTCGCCGAGTGGTTCCGCGAGGCGTTGGTCCACGTCACGGTGCCGCCGACCTCGATATGGACGATTTCGGGGTCGTTACGGTTCGAGCCGTCCGGTCCCATCTTCACCTCGACGCTCTCGGCGGCCTCGGGGAGCGTGTACTCAATCGGCGTGGTCTGTCCCTCGTCCGAGAGGACGCCCGCACACCCCGCGAGACCGGCGAGGGCGGCAGTCGCGCTGGCGGCGGTCGCGCTCCGGAGGAATCGACGGCGCGTCGAATCGGTCATTAGCGTTGGTTTGGAGAGACGACTTACGTAGTTTGCGTTCGTGGAAGAATGGGGCGCGACGCACGGTGGCGTCGCGCCGTCGGACAACCCGCGTCCGACGAGCCATGCGCTCACGTCTGCTCGCGGTTCCACCGCTCGCTTGTCGCGGCGCGGAGCGCCGCGCACCGTTCGCGCAGACGCCCCCACGCGCCAGAACGTAAATTCGAAAAGCGTACGCAGAAGAGAACTCCGGAAAAGCACGTCGCCTCAGAAAATTCGTCACGAAACGCCGAACGACCTACTCGACGTGAATCGTGTTCGACTCCAAGTCCCGCGGGAAGTAGGTCAACCAGTCTACGCCATCCTCGGTGATGGCGATTGTGTCGGAGTGACGATAACCGTAGGTGTCGGTGTAGATGCCCGGTTCGATGGTGTAGATGTGGCCCGGTTCCATCTCGGCGTCGCCGTCCTCGCGGCCCTCTTGGTCGGCGCAGTGGGTCGTCCACCCGCGGTCGATGTACGGCGGTTCGTGCCCGCCGAGGCCGATATTGTGGCCGACGTGGTGACGTGCGAGGTCCGCGACGCCCTGCTCTTCGAAGTAGTCCCACACCTGCTCGTCAACGTAGGACAATTCGACGCCTGGCCCGAGCGCGTCGATGGCGACAGTCTGGGCCTCCAGCATGACCTCGAAGTAGTGGGCCTGCTCGTCAGTCGGGTCGCCGAGGAACATCGTGCGCTCCAACTCCGAGTGATAGCCGTCCACGTCCGCGCTCGCGCCCGTGACCAGCACGTCGCCCTCCTGCAAGCGCCGGTTGGCGGTGTGGCCGTGGGGCAGGGCGGTCTGCTCGCCGGTGATGAACCCCGCCATCGCCGGACCGTCGCCGCGCGTCCGGGGCACGTACTCGTCGCCGAGCGTGTCGAGCATCGCCCGCGAGGCCTCCAGCGAGGCGCGCTGGCTCACGGTCGCGGGGTGTTCGCCGACCTCGGTGTAGTCCGCGAGGTAGCGATGGGCGAGGTTGCCCCACCGCGCGGACTCGCGGACGAGTTCGACCTCTGCGTCGGATTTGGCCCACCGCATCCTATCGACCCAGCTCTGGCTCTCGACCTCGACGAACTCCGAGAGTGTGGGTCCCTCGTAGCCCATCACGCCCGGCGCGCCGTCGGCGTCGGTGCCGACCGACTCCGCGCCGAGGTCCGAGAGCATCTCGACCGCGGTCTCGATGGGGTTCCCGCCGGGGTAGTCGAAGTAGTGATACACCGCGTCGATGCGCGGGTTCGTCTCGACGCGCTCGACTTCGAGGCGGGGTACCGTCACCGCCACGCTGTCGTCGGTCACCGCGAGGACGACCGGGCGCTCGGTCTGGATGTGGTCGAAACCGGTCAGATACTCGATGCTCGTCGCGCCGAACCAGACGCCCGCGTCCGCGCCGGTCTCGGCGATTCGGTCGCGGACGGCGGCGAGTCGGTCCTGAAACTCGCTGTCGGGTACTCGCGTCGGCATGTACCCCGACTCACGCAACCCGGCAGGTTAAACGTTGACGTGGGGGCAACCTGTCGGCAGGATGTCGGAGCGACGTTCCCCGAACCTCACCTCCGCGGCAGGCGGAATCCAACTCGAAGCAGAATCGCGTAAACGGCGGTTCCCACCCGGAAGCAGACGCCGAACGCCGCGGCGAACAGCAGCGAGAGCGCGACTACGGTCGCAATCACCTCGGCCGCGGGCGACGCCGTTGAGGTCTCGACTGCGACCGTCGCCAGCGCCAGCAGTGTGGCGACGCCGCCCGCGACGTAGGTTCCGAGCGACAACCCGAGACCGAGACGCGGATCGAGGAACTCGGCGGTCGCACCGAGGTCCCGCGCGAGACCGCCGTAGAACCCGACCAGCGTCACGACAACCAGCGCATCGGCGACGAGTGGGGAAATCACGAACCATTGTTACTATTCCGGCCTAGTAAATGGGTTGAAACGCTAGAGCCGTTTATCTAACAAAATTTTAAATCCGTGCGGGATTATATTACGGACGATGGTCAACTGTGGCGGTCCGGCCGTCGGTTCGCAGGCCCCGGCGTTCAACGCGCCGCTAGCGACTCCCGAGGGGTCGGTGTCTGAGGTGTCGCTGTCGTCGCTGCTGTCCGACGGCGCGGTGTTGCTGGTGTTCCAACCGACGGATTTCGATTTGGGATCGCTCGCCGAGCGACACGCGCTCGGCGAGTACGACTGGTTCAGGGCCGACGAGCGACTGCGCGTCGTCGGTGTGAATCGTGCCCGACCGCGAACCAACCGCGAGTTCGCCGACTACCTCGACGTGAGCTATCCGTTCTGCTCGGACCGCGACCTCTCGATAGCCGACGACTACGGCGTGACCTATCGGGCGTTCGGGGTCGCTCGCCGGGCGCGCCCGGCCTGCTTCTTCGTGGACGCCGAGGGTACGATTCGATACCGCTGGGTCGGCGACCGCAACCGGAGCGAGCGCGCCCGCCCGCACGTCCGGGACCTCTACGAGACCGTGATGGACGTTCTGGGCCGCCCCGAGAGCGAGAGTTTCGGACTGGCGTGAGCGCGACATCAACGAGGTCGTTCCCCGCGAGGAGCGCCGGAACTCCGCCATAATATAGAACTATTATTGTATATTAAAATAATTACTGAATGCATGCAAAATACAAGTGGCAAACGAGACCTCGACGGAACGACTACCGGAACCAGCCGACGCGGATTTCTGAAAGCGACGACGACGGCCGCGGTCGGCGCGGCGGGACTGAGCGCGGTCGGCGGGACCGCCGTCGCCGACTCGCCGACGACGGCCGCGACAGCGCCGAGCGACTACCCCCGAATCTCGACGCGCGACCACTTCGACAACAGCGCGAATCTCGTCAGCGGCGAGACGACCGATAGCTACGACCGGAACGGCGACTGGTCGGCGCTCGGCGACGCGCCGCTGACGCTGTTCGTCCACGGGTGGGACGTCAGCGAACAGGGCGCGCTCGACGCGGCCTACGAGTGCCAACTGGCGCTCGAAGGGAACGGCTACGCGAACGACGTGGCGGCGTTCAGTTGGGACGCAGACAAGGGTAGCAGTTGGGACGGCGGCTGGTCCGACGCCAAGACCATCGCCGAGAAGAACGGCGAGAAGTTGGCGAACTTCGTCACCGACTGGAACGCCGACACCGGACGAGACATTCGTCTCATCGGCCACTCGCTCGGCGCGCGGGTCTCCGCCGAGACGCTGGTCTCGCTACTGGCGGACTTCGGCGCGTCGGACGCCGTGACCTCGGTCTCGCTCGTCGGCGGAGCCATCGACGACCAGTCGGTAGCGCAGAGCGGCGCGTACGCCGACGCCGTCCGCGACGGAACGATGGAGTTGCACAACTACTACAGCACCAACGACGGCGTCCTCGGCAACATCTACCAGACCCGCGAGTTCGACACCGCGGTCGGCGAGGAAGGACTCGACGGGACGCCGGTGGCGAACTACACCGACCACGACGTGTCGAGCGTCGTGAGCGCTCACAGCGACTACTACAAGCGCGATGTTGGCTGTGTGCCCCAGATAGTCGCGGAGTTCTGAGCAGTCGAAGCGGCGATTCGGAGGGGTCGCCGCTCACTCCGCCGATTAGTCGGTCGTCGTGTCGATACCTAACAGCACGTTGCCGCCGCAGTGTTGGGCTTGGGCGTTGCGAAGCAGTCCCGCGCCCGCGATGGCGGCCGTCGCCGCCGTCACGCGCTTGTCGTCGAGAAACGCGCTGATGGCGACGGCGACCAGCCAGATGCCGAGGACGCCCCGGACGACTCGGTTGATGCCGCCGGGTAGTGTTCAGATAAGGCTGAAGGATGAGGCGGTTGTGATTCGTGGTGCTCTATGCCCGAATTTAACCGCCTCAACGAATGTAGCGACTGGATCGAATTAGATTTTGTGGAGAGAAGCGACACCGGAGCCGCTGATGAAGCTCAGTATCCATCTTCACGCGGCCGGATTATCACTTTCGGAGACTGTTTCTGTTCTCGACCAGTTCGGTGTCGAACGCTGTCGCTCAACTATTCATAATTGGGTGCAGAAAGCCGATCTACAGCCGACCAGCGACACGGTTCCGAATCAGATCGCGGTGGACGAGACGGTGATTCGGGTCAATGGTGAATGGTGTTGGCTGTACGCCGCGGTCAATCCTGTGACGAACGAATTCCTTCATTCTCGGCTGTTTCAGACGCTAACAACCCAACTCACTCTGCTGTTTCTGAGAGACTTCCGCGAGAAACAGCAGGTTGAGCACGCCACGTTTCTAGTCGATGGGGCGCAACATCTCCAGACTGCACTGACCCGGCTCGGACTCCGATTTCAGTATGTTCGCCACGGAAATCGGAATCGTGTCGATCGTGTGTTCCACGAGGTAAAACGGCGAACGTCTGCATTTTCGAATGCATTCCGCAACGCCAAGCGAGAAACCGCGGAATCGTGGTTGCAAGCCTTCGCTGTCTGGCACAATTCATGCTAAACTTAACACGACCGATTTGTACGCAGAATACTGTTTCGCAGATAGATTTCATCTTTTTCCACAATTGTTAAAGCCGTAAGTAACTAACATCCAACAATGGTGGTTCGTAGAAGGGCTTTGCTATTGGCGATATTTATAGCACTTATAATAATTCCAACTCAATCTGTAGGTGCTATTGCTACAAAGACTGACTCAAAGTACCAGAATGGGGCGGTAGAAGGTTGTTCACAGTCGGTTGTACCCCAATTGTCACAAGCCCGACTATACGCAGCAGAAACACAAATTACAACCGAGGAGCAAGGACGAATTAGTGGAGAATTCCAAGCCCCTGCAAACATAGAATGTCCGATTCGAGTTGTTGTAACTCTCTCTGTACCATCCGGTACTGGAATTTCAGGCTGGGGAAGTGGAGGGTCCGGATTAATACAAACTTCGTTCAATGTAGAACCAGAAGAGGTTCAATCAATCTCGGCGGATGTTTCTCGGTCCCAACCAGGAAAGTTCACTATCACTGGGGATATTACTTATTGGCCTGCTGGCCTTAAAAATCAGTCACGACAAATTGATGGGATATCTCTTACATTCCAATCAACCTCTACGTCCCCTTCTCCAGAAACCCCGACACCTCCTCCAGTAACCCCGACACCTCCTCCAGCAGACCGGACAGATTTTGGAATTGGTTTGTTACTACTCTTTATCACTACCACGATTGTACTTAGAATGGTACTATATTCAGATTCAGATATAAAACTTAAAATAAAAGAAGAAGACATTGATTTAAAAGATTTGATTGCACTTATCGCGGCCATTTTTGGCATATTGGCAACCCTATATACTTTGTTAGTATCTTAGCACATTCTGATGACGTGTATATTCATCCTTTTGGGTTGGTTTATCTGAGTGCTTCCCGTTCTTGCCTCCCTTTCCGTTGTGAGAGCCTCCACAGAGATATTCCCAGATAGCGCACTTTGCAAAGTCTGACCTCGTCAGTCGGAGAAGGCTTGATCCACCAAGTCGTCGGTTTCCCAGTTTTCCTCTCGTGGAATGTGCTGTATCTCGAATTGCTTGAACTCGTCAGCCAACTCCTGCACGCGGTCACGCAATGGACGGAGTGCTGGTCCATTCACCCCATACTCACCACGGACTTGCTTCACGATTACCTCGGAGTCACCTCTCGCCTCAACCTCGGTACATCCCTTCTCAGAGGCGAGTTCCAACCCTTGGATGAGGGCGCGATACTCGGTTCGGTTGTTGGTTGATTTTCCGATGTGTTCGCTCACCCCCTCAGTCCAGCCGTGAATCTCTACGAGGCACCCGATTGCCGAGGGACCGGGGTTATCTGGTCAAGTCCCTCCGTCGGACTTCGCGATAGCAGGTGTGGTCATCTTCACCCACCACCTGTGTTATCTCGCCTGTTGTTCGCTCAATACGTGACTCTCTGCGTTTCTGATTGTATCATCATCGCCCCTCATATAATGGTCTGACAATCAGGTGACTTCCACAGGGTTTTGGCATATAGAGCAACTGGTCGATTCTGGATACTCGAACCACCCTACTCGCATATGGCTGGACGCATATCTGAGATATTTCCAGAGTCGGGGTGGCCTGCTTCTATAGACCTATTTTCACGCGTTCTTAAAAAGAAACACATCACTCAAGTCTTGTGCGACCGACTAACAGCAGTAAGGGACTTCGGGCCGAAAGTTTCTACATTCCCCGATACGTTCGGCTATACGCGAACGCACGACGGCGGTAACCCGAGTTTGATGACCTGTTCAACCCAAACACGTCGAGATGGAATCGCACGATGGCGCGGCTCTTCTCGGCTCTGGTTCGACAGGTAAGAGAATCCGCCCTCCCCGATTTGAACGGGGGGCAAGTCGATCTACAGTCGACTGCTCTACCAGTCTGAGCTAAGGGCGGGCACGCAATTTTACGTAGGTGCCCTGCAAGACTTAAGAGTTATTATTCGGAGACAGCGTGCCACCGGCCAGCGATTCCCACCCAACCACTCTCCTCACCGAACAGCGCCCGTCTCCCGTGTCCGAAGGTTAAAATATACTGACTCTGATAGTGGGAGACGAACCGGCCTATGAGCAAGATTACCTTTCGCGCGGACGAGGAACTGGTCGAACGCATCGAGACCCGCGACGCCTCCAAGAGCGAAATCATGCGCGAGGCGCTTCGGGAGTACCTCGACGCAAACGACCGGCGGCCCGACCGCGACGAGTCGCGTCGAGACGCCGGGAGCGCGGCCAGCCTCGACGCCGTCCTCGCCGAGCGCGTGGACGAACTCGTAGCGGAACGACTCGACGCGTGGGAGACCCGAAAGCGCGACCGTGCCGAGCGCGCACAGGACGTAAACGTCAACGTGGCGCTCGAACGCGACGCGCCCGCGCGAGACGACTCGGACGAAGGACGGCATGTGTCTGACACGTCGTCAGACACCGACGCCGACCGCCGTGAACAGTCCGAAGGTCGCATCGACCACCGTCCCGACGAGCGCGAAACCGCCTGCGGGCAGTGCGGCGAGACGCTGTCGAGCGACCACGTTTACTGTCCCAACTGCGGGGAGAAAGCGTCCCAGCGGGCGTTCTGCGAGTGCGGCGATGAACTGCGCTCCGACTGGGGGTTCTGCCCCGGTTGCGGCCGCCGAACGCCCGCGGCCGACGTTCTCGACAGGTCGTAAGACGACGTTTTACGACGGCCGTTAACTATTTAACTGCTCACTATGTGGGTATGCCCGCGTAAGACGGTCGTCTTACACAAAACCGGAAAACGGGTCTCAAGCCCGTGTTAACCGGTTACGAGGCGTAAGACAGGAGACGAAAGAAACCGCGTGCCGTCTTACTCTACAAAGGGGACTACCAATATGGAGCGTGTGACACTTCGGATTCCGAAACAACAGATCGAGGAGGTCGAACAGATGGTCGAGACCGGGGAGTTCCCGAATCGGAGCGAAGCGATTCGGGCTGCCGTTCGAGACATGTTGAACGAACACGAGGACGGAACGAGCGAGCAGACGACCAACAAGCGCTCGTGGGCCAAGGTGTAGACAATGCAGGATATCGTTCAGGACGCGTTGGAGAACGCCGAAGAGGAGAGTCGCGAGATGGACGCCTCGGTAGACGGCGACGAGTTCGGCGACCCCCGAATCGTCATCGTCGGCTGTGGCGGTGCCGGTAACAACACCGTCAACCGACTCTACAATATCGGCGTCGAAGGTGCCGACACCGTGGCTATCAACACCGACAAACAGCATCTCAAAATGATCGAGGCCGACACGAAGATTCTGGTCGGCAAGAGCCTGACCAACGGTCTCGGCGCTGGCGGCGACCCCTCGATGGGCGAGCGCGCCACCGAGATGGCTCAGGGGACCATCAAGGAGGTACTGGGTGACGCTGACCTCGTGTTCGTCACTGCGGGTATGGGCGGTGGAACCGGGACGGGCGCGGCACCCGTCGTCTCGAAAATTGCCAAAGAGCAGGGCGCAATCGTCGTCGGGATGGTCTCGACGCCGTTCAACGTCGAGCGCGCGCGCACGGTGAAAGCCGAGGAAGGTCTCGAAAAGCTCCGCAACGAAGCGGACTCCATCATCGTGCTGGACAACAACCGACTGCTCGACTACGTCCCGAACCTGCCCATCGGCAAGGCGTTCTCGGTGATGGACCAGATCATCGCCGAGACGGTCAAGGGCATCTCGGAGACGATTACCCAACCGAGCCTCATCAACCTCGACTACGCCGACATGACCTCCATCATGAATCAGGGCGGCGTCGCGGTGATGCTCGTCGGCGAGACTCAGGACAAAAACAAGACCGAGGAAGTCGTCCGCGACGCGATGAACCACCCGCTACTCGACGTGGATTACAGGGGCGCGTCGGGCGGACTGGTCCACATCACGGGTGGCCCGGACCTCACGCTCAAGGAGGCCGAATCCATCGCCTCCAACATCACCGAGCGACTCGAAGCCAGCGCGAACGTCATCTGGGGCGCGCGCATTCAGGACAACTACAAGGGCAAGGTCCGAGTCATGGCCATCATGACCGGCGTCCAGAGCGCGCAGGTCCTCGGTCCGAGTACCCAAAAGCAGGCCAACAAGTCCCGCCAGCAGATGCGCGACGTGGACGCACAGGACTTCGACGCCAGCCAGAACATCGAGGGAATCGACGGTCTGGGCGACTCCGGCGGTAGCAGACAAACGACCAGCCAGTCGTCGGACTCGTGGGGCACGAAGAGCGACGGGGGGCAGAACGAAGTCGAGAAGAGCAACGGTCTCGACGTAATTCGCTGACGGCGCTTCGGTTTTCGCGTTCCTCGTCGGTCGTGGTTTTCGGTCTCTTTCCGACAGATTGCTACGAGTAGTTGCGGGTTCCGTTCTACCCGCCAGTTGGTGACAAAATCCGCCCGAGCGTGGCCGCGGTCGGCGGTCGCCGACCGCGGCCGAAGCGAGAAGGGTCCCGGCGTCAGACTGCGTGAATAGACTCTAACAGCGAACACTTCCGGCAGATGTCCCGCGTCGTGGACGCGCCACACTGCTCGCACTCGCCGAGGTCGGTCGAACCGCCGTCGCGCGCGCCGAACTCGTCGGCGGCCAGCGCCGCGAGTTCCTCGTAGCCAGCCATTATCGAGTGGCGCGTGCCCGGATGGTTCTCTTCGAGTTGGTAGAGCAGTTCCTGAATCTCGCCGCGATAGGCCTCCTCGGCATGGGGACACTCCGTGATGTGCGCCGGGAGGTCTTTCAGGTGGGCGTAGAGCGCGACTTCCTTCTCGGGCACGTCCCGGAGCGGTTTCGCGCGCGGCACGAAGTCGTCCTGTTCGCCGCGCTCTTCGAAGTTGCCTAAACTCGCGTCGAAGTGCTTGGCGACTTGGGCCACGTCGCCCTCCAGAAAGTTCATCAGCGCGGTTTCGGCCTCGTCGTCCAGATTGTGGCCGGTCAGGAGTTTGTCGGCGTCGTACTTCTCGGCGTACTTCGAGAGCAGGTCCCGGCGGAACACCCCGCAGTAGGCGCAGGCGGCCATGCCCTCGGGGTCTTTCTCGACCACGTCGTCCATCCGCACGTCGAACTCCTCCTCGTAGGTGACGAGTTCGTGGCGGATTTCCAACTCTTCGGTCAACTCCTCGCAGGCGTCCACGCTCTCGTCGCGGTAGCCCTCGATGCCCTCGTGAATCGTCAGCGCGACGAGTTCGATTCGGGGGTCTTTCTCGAAGGTCCGGTGGAGGATGTCGGTCAGCACGACGCTGTCTTTCCCGCCCGACAGGCCGACGACCCACGTCTGTGGATTTTCGGGGGTAGCGTCGCTCGGCACGAGGTCGTCCTCGCGGATGCGACGCCGGACGCGCTTGTCCACGGAGGCGACGAAGTGGTCTTCGCAGAGGTGCAACCCCGAGTACGCGGCGTGCATGACCGACTCGCGGCCGCATTTGTCGCAGTCCATCGCGTGTGGCTTTCGGGTCCGGGCGTTTGTCGGTTTCGCCTCGCACTGATAAATCTCTCTTCGATATATCAAATCGCGCTCGGCACGAAAATCGGCGAGCCGATTTCCGGGGCGCGAGCAAGCGCCCGGCGTCGAGCGAAACCACGGCGAAACCCACGAAACGTCTATTTTCCACCCGTACAGCCGTCTCGGTGAACAGTTCTCTGCGCCCGAACAGCCAAGACAACTCGCGTCGTGCAAGAACGCATGCCTGTAGGCGGGTACGACCCCGACGACTTGGACGAGAAACTCTCGCAGTTGATGGACGCGACGGGCCGAGACCCCACGAACTGGCTGACCGCCGAGGAGATAGCCGCGTGGGAGAACGGCGAGAGTCTGGTGGATCTCTTGGACGAGGAGGACATCCGCGAGTTACTTCGAAAAGACGATGAGGCCGCCAGCGACGACGCTGCGAGCTAACCCGACTCGACCGACCAGACGCCCTCGCGCCGGTCCATCCACGTCACGACCGCGGTGTGTGGAAGGGTCAGCACTGCCAGTAGCACCAGATACAGCGCGAGGAGCGACAGGAAACCCTCCTCGGGCGGCGCGAGAACCGCGAGTCCGCCGAGGACGACGAGCGCGCCGACCGTATTTGGGAACGCGTCCCGAGCGAATCCGGCGAGTCCCACATCGAGTCGGCCCGGCGCGAGCGAACTCCCGCCGTCTTCGACTGCGAGAAGCCTGACGACGTGGCGGACCGAGTGCCAGAGACAGAAGTAGAGACCGACCGCGAGGACCGGCGGCACGACGAGGAAGTACGCCCAGAGAAGCGCGGTTTCGAGCGCGTCGATTCGCCAGCCGCGACTGTGCCAGCCGCCGCGGACGCCACCGAGCGCCAGCGCCGCCAGCGAGAGCGCGGCCAGTCCGCCCCCGACCGCGAGCCGCGTTTCGGGCCGAAACGCGGCGTCGAGCGCGGCGACGCCGACGAGACCGGGGTCGAACAGCCGAACCGTCGCGGCGGCGACCGACCGGTAGACCTCGGGGAACGCGACCAGCGGGACCACCATCGGGAGACCGCCCCGGACCGCGAGCGCGAGCAGGCGCTGGCCTCGCGTCCGGAGGTGGTCGCCGACCGCGAGCAGGACGTAGAGGTCGCCCTGCCCCCAGTGGTACCACGTCAGCAGGATGAAGGAGGCGAACCCGAGGAGGGGCGCGACCAGCCAGAGCGCGAGATAGAGTGCGCCGCCGACGAGGTAGGCCACGCCGACCGCGACTAGCGGGTGACGGCCGCCGAGTCGCCCGACTGCGAGGTGGTCGGCCGCGCCGTGAGGCAGGCCGAAGACGACGAGGCTGGCGAGAAACGGGAGGTAGCGAACCGCTATCGGGAGGTCGCCGCCCGCGCCGAGACCGAAGAGCGCGGCGACGAGCGCGAGCGCGACCGACGCGGGTGCGACCGCGAGTCGGACGAGCGCGCGAGCAAGGATGTCCGCTTCACGGTCGCCCCCAGCGGACTCGTCGCGCGAGGCGGATTCGGCCGCGGCCGAATCCGCCGACTCGCTCCCGGATGCGGAGTCCGGCGATGTCGGACCGGAACCGAGGACGCGCCGAGCGAGTCCGTCCGGGAGGAGTCCCGCCACCGCGTACGTCGGGTCGCGCTCGGCCGCGCGGGCGACCACCCAGTCGAACAGCACGAGACCCTGCACGACGAGGAGGTTCGTCAGCAGGAAGAAGACTGCCTCCTCCACCGGGAGACCGAAGGCGAGCAGTCCCGTGCTGTACTCCGGAGCGATGGCCCAAAGGCCGGTCCGGATGGCGTACCAGTCGGCGACCCAGAGGTAGAGGGTCGGAACCGCCACTGCGGCGGCGAGCAGTCGGCGGTCGCGCCGGAGGACCGGGCCGCCAACCGCCCAGAGGAACGCGAGGACGGGCGCGGCCCAGACCAGAATCATCCCGAGGTAGTACGTGCCTGACCCGGCGACTGCGAGAACACCGCCGAGCGCCGCGAGCGCGAGCCATCCGGCCGCCCCCGCGGTCCGCGCGCTCAAGGTCCGAGCGTCGTGCCTTCTGGGGCTATCTCTGCCGGGAAGCGCGGGGTCGATGGCGGGCGCGAGCAGGTGATACCAGAGACCGGTCGCCGTCGTCTGGAGGACGAAGAACAGCCACTCGCCGAGGGGAACGCGGGCGAAGCGGACCGCCACGACGCCCTCGCCGTAGGTCCAGACGCCCCGGCTGATGAGATAACTGTCCCACGGCGCAGTGTAGCTGACCGCGATGCAGACCAGCGCGGTCACGCCCGCGAGGACGCGACGGGGGTTGTCGGTCTCGCTGGCGACTGCGAGCGCCAGTGCCGCAATCGGCACCGCGAGGAAAATTGACAGGAACTCGACGTAGGTGAGCGCGGGCATTAGTGTTGTCTCCCGAGTCGCGGGCGTTCGCGGGGTTTCGAAACCGGCCCTGAAAATCGGTTCGGTGGCGGCAGCCGCGTCCGGGTCGCCTCGCCGTATGGTCGGCTACTCTTCACCGACTCGACCGACGCGAGGCGACTCGTCGGGGCGCTCAGTCGTCGGCCGTGACGCCAGCACCGGTCTCGGTCTCGCGGCGACGCGGTGCGAGACTGGCAACGCTACTCAGTAGGGCGTAGCCGAACACCACTTTCGCGGTGATGTCGAGGACGGCGTAGCCGACCGTCTCGATGCCGAGCGGGACCACGCTGGCACCCTCGGTACCGACCACCCACAGCAAGGGGTAGGCGAACCACAGCACAGCCAACAGGTTCCGGAGGTTGCCGAAACTGCTCGCGCGGTCGGTACCGTAGCTGTTGGCGAACGTCGGGAGTTTGGCGAAGATGACGTAGAGGATGACGACGAACGCGCCCGAACTCACGGCCCACCAGAGATAGCGGTTCGCGGGCTGGGCCGAACTTGCGGCGAAGAACCCGGTGACTATCATGAACACGTCGAGTCCGAGCAACGTCCCGATGGTCTCGCGGTCCGCGCCCGCGAACAGTGCGAGGTCAAGCAACAACAACGGCGTCGTCACGGCCCAGTCAGCGTATCGACCCCAGAATACGAGCTGTTCTTGGCCGCCAGCGAGCGTGATTCGGGAGACGCCGAACCCGAGCGCCATGGCGAGATACATCGTGGCCGCGATGGCCGGGATGAAGATGGATACGACCGCGTGTTCGCGGCCTTCCTCCGTGGATATGTCTCGGCCTTTGACGTAGAGGACGACGGCCCCCACGCCCATCGCGGCCGCGGTTATCCACAGGGTCCAGTACGTCAGTGCGTCGAATTGGTCAGGTGACACCATGCCGGTTCGAGAGTTAGGATTTTCCGGACTTAATACCCGCAGACCGTAAAATATATCCAGAGTATCGCCGGGAAGGGAAACGACCAATAACTCTGTTGGGGAGATGCTACCAGTCGCGTAAATCTGCTGTTAATTCGGGTCGAATCGCCCCCAGCGAGCGCGTCCGCGAGCGGCGAACGGGGTGGCGTTCTCGCGAGTTACAATCGGTGGTTACCGCTCGATGCCGTCCGAACGAGAGGTGGAATTGAGTGCATGCGACGCGTAGTCCCGTCGGATGCACCGCGTTGCTCAGGTCGAGGTCCTCCGAGAGTGGCTTCGAGTCGAGCGGTCTCACCCCGACGCCGAGTGGTTTCCCATCGACTCGCTGTCCGAGCGGGAAGCCCTCGACGAACTGCTCGACAGGAAACCCGGCGCGGCGGCGTTCGTCTGGCGGGACGCCCCGGTGACGTGGTACGAGACGACGCTGGACCGCGCTGACTTCGCGGACCTCCGAGTCGTCGCGGGTCCCGCGAACCTCCGGTGGCGCGACCTCTCGCCGGACGGGACGGTGCGGAGCGCGGCCGACCGAATCGCCAGCGAGGACCCCGAGAAACTGACCGCCGAGACCGGCGTGGACGTGGAGACTGTTCTCGACTTCGTAGACGAGATGCCCCAAGGCCCGCTAGTCGTCTCGACGCGCGAGGGGTGCGTGCCTCGCTACGTCGCCGACGGCAACCACCGCGCGGTGGCGCTGGCGCTCCGGATGCGTTCGGGGGAGTTTGCGCCACAGCGCGCGTACCTCGGCGTCGGCGCAAACCCGGTGGCAAAACCCCTGTTCGAGCGACTCTGCGGCGCGGTCGAAACGGTCCTCGGCGGCTCCGCTCGGTGAGACCGACGGTTTCGGGGGCCGAAGAATCATTAAGCCGCCCTCGCGTACCCCTGTCGGGCGGCCGAGCGCCGTCAGGGGGAATATGCCACGGTCACTCTACTTCACGGAACCGCGGGCGGTGGAGGTGCGCGAACGCGAGAGACGCGACCCCGACGAGGGCGAGGTCCGGGTTCGAACCGAGCGGTCGGCGGTCAGCCCCGGCACGGAACTGCTGGTCTACCGCGGCGAGGTGCCGACCGGGATGGCCGCCGACGCGACCATCGACGCGCTCGCGGGCACCTTCGAGTACCCGCTCCGGTACGGCTACGCCGCCGTCGGCCGGGTCGAGGCCGTCGGACCGGGCGTGGACTCGTCGTGGCTCGACCGGCGCGTGTTCGGGTTCAACCCCCACGAGAGCCACTTCTGTGCGCCCGTCGAAGACGTGCTGGCCGTGCCCGACGACTGCTCGGCGACCGGGACCGCGTTCCTGCCGAACGTCGAGACCGCGGTGAATCTCGTGCAGGACGGCGCGCCCCGACTCGGCGAGCGCGCGGTCGTCTTCGGGCAGGGCGTGGTCGGCCTGCTCACGACGGCGCTTCTCGGGGAGTTCCCGCTCGCGGAACTGGTCGCTCTCGATTGCTACCCCGAGCGGCGCGAGCGCTCGCTCGCCCTCGGTGCCGACGCGGCGTTCGACCCCGAGGGCGACGCCGGAAAGCGCGTTCGGCACCGGTTCGAGAATGGCGGCAGCGAGACCGAAACCCCCGATGACGAAATCGCGGGCGCGGACCTGACATACGAACTCTCGGGCTGTCCCGACGCGCTGGACTCGGCCATCGCGGCGACGGGGTACGACGGCCGGGTCGTCGTCGGGTCGTGGTACGGGACGAAACCCGCCCAGTTGGACCTCGGCGGGCGATTCCACCGGAGTCGCGTCAGCGTCGAGAGCAGTCAGGTCAGCACCATCGACCCGGAACTCCGGGGTCGGTGGTCAAAGGAGCGCCGGATGGACGTTGCGTGGGACCGCCTGCGCGAGAGTGACCCCGAGCGGTTCGTGACTCACGAGTTCGGAATCAGTGAGGCGAGGAAAGCGTACGAACTGCTGGACGAGCGCCCAGGCGAGGCGCTCGGTGTGGTCTTCGAATACTGACTGGGAGAGCGATAGCTACGGGTGGACGGGGAGGGGAAGTGCGCTACTGCCGACACCACTCAAAACTCCCACCGAGTTCGCCCCCGGCTTTCAAGAACGTCGCCGTCGTGGCCTACGTGGTATGTACGCCGTCACGGTCCAGCGCGAGTTCGTGGCACAGCACTTCCTGACGGTCCCCGACCCCGGTCCCGAGGGCGACCTCCACTCTCACCACTACACCGCGACGGTCGAGTTGGCTGGCGAGGAACTGAACGAACACGGCTATCTCGCGGACATCGACGCCGTCGAGGATCGAATCGACGCCACGGTCGCCCGCTACCGGGACGCCACGCTGAACGACCTGCCCGCGTTCGAGGGGTTGAACCCGAGTCTCGAACACTTCGCGCGCGTCTTCGGCGAGCGATTCCGGCGAGGTCTCGACGCGCCGGAAATCGATGCCCTGACCGTCAAACTGCAAGAGGACGACGTGGCGTGGGCCTCCCACCGCCGCGAGGTCTGACGATGCACGTCGGTCTCGTGGTGTACGGCAACCTCGAAACCACGACGGGCGGGTTCCTCTACGACCGGAAACTGGCGGGCGCGCTCCGCGAGGCGGGCCACCGCGTCACCGTCGTCTCCCTGCCGTGGCGCGACTACCCTCGCGCGCTCGCGGACCACCTCGACCCTCGCGTCCGCCGCTCGCTCCGCCGCCGACTCCGGGGGTTCGACCTGCTCGTCGAGGACGAACTCTGTCACCCCTCGCTGGTCGGGCACAATCGCGCCGTCTCGGTCCCAATCGTCGCAGTCGTCCACCACCTCCGCGCGAGCGAGCAGTGGCCCGCGTGGCAGAACGTCGTCTACCGGGCCGTAGAGCGCCTTTACCTCGGCTCGACCGACGCCGCGCTCTACGCCAGCGAGGCGACCCGGCGCGCCGCCGAGCGACTCGCCGGACCTCGCTCCCCGCGCCCCTCGGCCGTCGTCAGACCCGCGGGCGACCGATTCGACCCGGAAATCACTCCGGAGCGAATCGCCGCCCGCGCCGAGCGCGACCCCTTCGAAATCGTCTTCGTCGGGAGCCTTGTCCCGCGGAAGGGTCTCCACGTCCTGCTCGACGGACTGGCCCGCGTCGCAGGCGACTGGCGACTCTCGGTCGTCGGGAGCGCGACCGACGAGGAGTACGCCCGAACGGTCCGAAAGCGGACCGAATCTCTCGAAATCGCCGACGCGGTGCGTTTCGAGGGTCGCCTCTCGGACGCCGCGCTCGCCGACCGCCTCGCCGAAAGCCACCTGCTCGCGGTCCCCTCGCTGTTCGAGGGCTACGGCATCGTCTACTTGGAGGGGATGGGGTTCGGTCTGCCCGCGCTCGCAACGAGCGCGGGCGGTGCGACCGAACTCGTGACCCGCGGCGAGGACGGCTTTCTCGTCGCGCCCGGAGATTCCGCGGCCGTCACCGAGGCTGTCGAAACGCTCTGCGTGGACCGCGAGCGCCTGCGAGAGATGGGGTTGGCCGCCCGGCGACGCTTCGAGCGCCATCCGGGGTGGGACGAGTCGATGACGACGGCCCGGCGCTTCCTCGAAACCGTCGCCGAGGCGTCGAAGTCCGCGCCGAGGGAGACCGCGCCGTGAACTTCCAACGCTATCTCTCCGCCAAGCGAAGCGTGGACGACCGCGCGCTCGACCGCCGCGTCGAGACCCGACTCGCCGAGGAGATTCGCGGCCGGGAAGATGACCGACTTCGCGTGCTGGAGGTCGGGGCGGGAATCGGGTCGAGTGTCACCCGACTGCTCGCTCGACCGTGGCCTCCCGACCGCGTGGAGTACACTGCGCTCGACATCGACCCGGAGAACGTCGCGTTCGCGCGCGAGCGTCTGCCAGCGTGGGCCGCCCCGCGCGGATTCGCGGTCCGGCGCGCGGGGGAGAACGCGGACGACCGAGTCGTCCTCACTCGGGGACAGCGCCGGACCGAGGTCCGCTTTCGGACCGCCGACGCCTTCGAGTTCCTCGATGCGACCGACCGCGAGTTCGACCTCGTGGTGGCTCAGGCCTTCGTAGATCTGGCGGACCCCGCCGACGCGCTCGCGGCGTTCCGGGGCGCGCTCGCGTCCGACGGTCTCGCGTACTGCCCTATCACCTACGACGGCGCGACGAGTTTCGACCCGGTTCACGACCCCGACTTCGAGGAGCGATTCCTCGATTCGTTTCACCGGCATCTGGACGACGGGGGCGACAGTCGGGCCGGACGCCACCTCCTCGCGGAAGCTAGCGAGACCGGCGAGGTCCTCGCGGCGGCCGGGTCCGACTGGGTCGTCCACCCGCGTGAGGGGGGCTATCCCGCCGACGAGGCGTATTTTCTCGACTGCATCGTGGCGATGGTCGCCGGAGCGGTCCGCAAGGAAGGCGGAATCAAGGACGACCGCATCGCGGAGTGGGCAACACGACGCCGCGAGCAAATCGGCGACGCCGAGTTGGTCTACTGCGCGCACCAACTCGACCTGTTGGTTCGTTAGCTCGACTTAGACCCTATTTTCGGGAGGGTCAAGCGTTTCATCGCGTGTTCAGATTCTGTCCGAAGGCAGCGAAGAGTGGAATTCTATATAGCAGAAATTGGTTTATTATAAACTAGTACGAAGCCACGCCGAACCGACCGCGAGCAAGGGTGTTTCGAGCAGAACTCAGACGAGCAACTGGATGTCGGCGTCGGCCATGTGTTCGAGCGCGGTGGCCGCGCCGACGCCGGTCGTCACCTCGTCGTAAAACTCCGCTTCGTCGTAGTCCATCAGTTCCATCGTCATCTGGCAGGCCTGCAAGTCCACGCCGGTATCGAGCGACAGTTCGATGAGTTCGCCGATGGTCGCGGTGCCCT
Source organism: Halorussus pelagicus (assembly GCF_004087835.1). NCBI lineage: Archaea > Methanobacteriati > Methanobacteriota > Halobacteria > Halobacteriales > Haladaptataceae > Halorussus > Halorussus pelagicus. Next base: position 1,937,280 of record NZ_CP035119.1, on the reverse strand, counting down.
GTTCGTCCAACTTCGACTCCATCATCCTGGTCGCCATCGAGTCCATGAACGGGAGCGCGGCGACAGCGTCGGGCATCGGCATGCTCGGGTTGCCGACCGCACTCAGTTTCAGGTTCTCGGACTTCTCCTCGTGGAGGATATCCAGTCCCCAGAACGTGTGGAAAACCACGACATCCCACCCGAACGCGGCCGCAGTGCTGGCGAGGATGAGCGGCGGGTACGCCATGTCGAAGGTCCCCTTCGTGGCGACGATGGTCATCTTCTTCCGGTCGTCCCCGACCTCGGCTTTCACCTCGCCGAGTTCGGTCTCCAACTCCTCGACGCGAGCGCGGAGCGCCGCCACGTCTTCGGTGTCGCCGGAGGTCTCGGCCGCCGGTTGCGTGTCCGTGCTCATGGATTACTCGGTCTTGCGGACGTAGTGTTTGTACACGTCGTCGCCCTCTCGCTGGTCAACGAGTTCGACGCCGTCGGTCGTGTTCGCCCATCCCTCGATGTCGCTCACACTCCCGGCGTCGGTCGCAATCACTTCCAGCAGGTCGCCGTCGTCGAGTCCGTCGGTCGCCTGCTTGGACTTGACGACGGGCATCGGGCAGGACTGTCCTTTCACGTCGAGCGTCTCAGTAACGTCGTATGCGTCGTTCATTGTATCACCAGTGTTCTGTCTTGTGCGTACTAAGCAATACCGGTGTCGAGGATAAAAAGTTGTTGGTTCTTGGGCTTACTGTCCATTTCTCTTTTCAAGGATATTCCGGTGTGTTCAGTACAGGGCGGAACAAAAGGCGCTTAGAACAGCATTCTAGACGCTTTACGCTGATTCCGTATCAGACGCCACAGCGACACCACGGCAACCGCGAAGCGTGTATTGCAAGTATTGTGCAAAACTATAGAAATGCTTATCAGGGAGCAACCGATTGGATAAGACGTAATGAGCGAACCAGAGTTCCCAACTCCGGACGTGGAGGTCGAAAGCACCGACCCCCAAACCCTGAAAGACCGCATCGAGAGCGGCGAGGAGGTTTTTATCCTCGACACGCGCGTCCCCGACGACGTAGACGAGTGGGCCATCGACGGCGAGAACGTCGAGAGTTCGAACGTCCCCTACTTCGAGTTCCTCGCGGGCGACCCCGACGAGGAGGTCTTCGAGCAACTGCCCGACGACCGCGAGATTACCGTCCTCTGTGGAAAAGGAGAGTCCAGCGAGTACGTCGCTGGCGAACTCGTCGAGCGCGGCTACGACGCCCACACCCTCGCGGACGGCATGCAAGGCTGGGCGCGAATCTTCGAGTCCGTCGAAATCGACGCCGACACCGACGCGACCGTCGCGCAGTACCAGCGCCCGTCCAGCGGTTGCATGAGCTACCTCGTCGTCTCCGGCGACGACGCCGCGGTCATCGACCCCCTGCGAGCGTTCACCGAGAGGTACCGCGAGGACGCCCGCGCGCTCGGAGCGGACCTGACGTACGCAATCGACACGCACGTCCACGCCGACCACGTCTCGGGCGTCCGCGCGCTCGCCGCCGAGGGTATCGAGGGCGTTCTCCCGAGCGTGGCAATCGACCGCGGCGTCACTTACGACGGCGCGGTGACCGACGCCGAGGACGGCGACGTGTTTCAGGTCGGCGATGTGGAGATAGAGACCGTCTTCACGCCCGGCCACACCTCCGGAATGACCTCCTACCTCGTGGACGGCGCGGTCTTGCTGACGGGCGATGGCCTGTTCGCCGAGAGCGTCGCCCGACCCGACTTGGAGAGCGGCGACAAGGGCGCGCCCGACGCGGCCCGCCAGCTCTACGAGTCGCTACAGGAGCGCATCCTCACGCTCGACGACGACGTTATTGTGGGTGGCGCACACTTCAGCGACGCCGCCGACACCCGCGAGGACGGCACCTACACAGAGACTATCGGCAACTTGAAGGAGACGATGGACGCGCTGACGCTGGACGAAGACGAGTTCGTGGAGTTGGTCCTCTCGGACATGCCGCCCCGGCCCGCGAACTACGAGGAGGTCATTGCGACGAACCTCGGGCAGGAAGAACAGAGCGACGAAGAGGCCTTCGAGTTGGAACTCGGCCCGAACAACTGCGCGGCGAGTTCCGACGCGATGACCGACGGCGAAGCGACGCAGGACTGAGACCATGGAACCACTGGTAACGTTCGCGGACCTCTTCCCGAACGGAGTCTGGCGGTACGCCGCGGGCGGCGCGCTCATCGGGTTGGGCACCGCCGTCATCTACCTCGCCACCGCGATTCCCGCGGGCGCGAGCACGTTCCTCGAATCCACGCTGTCGTACATCTCCGAGGCGTCGCGGTTCAACCGCGCGAAGTACATCGCGTCGCGGGACTGGCGAGTCGCGTTCACGCTGAGTATCGTCGCTGGCGCGGCCGTCTACGCGCTGGCGTTCGGCGACTTCGGATGGACGACCGAGGTGTCGTGGTGGCGTCTCCTCGTCGGGGGCGTCCTCGTCGGCGTCGGCACCAGAATCGGAAAGGGGTGTACCTCCGGCCACGGCATCTGCGGCGTCGGGTCGGTGGCTCCCACCTCGCTGGTCAACGTGGCGACGTTCCTCGGCGTCGCCATCGTGACCGCGCAACTCGTGCAGGCCGCGGGGGTGTCGCCGTGAGCGCCCCGAAGAGAGAAGGCGACGGAGACAGCGGGGACGGCGGAGCAACGGGGACCGAGCGGGACCGCCACCCCCTGTTCCTGCCCGTCGTCGTGGTCGGCGGCTTGATATTCGGCTTCGGACTCGGCCTGAGTCGGATGGCCCGTCCCGAAGTCGTGCTGGACTTCCTCCAGTTCGAGGACTTCGGCCTGCTGTTCGTGCTGGGCGTCGGGTCGGTCGTCGCGGGAACCGCGTTCGCAATCGGGGTCAACGTCCTCGACCGCGCGCCGCTGACCGGGCGAGCATACGCTCGACGGTTGAAGTCGTTCGACCGGAACGTCCTCACGGGCGGGGTCATCTTCGGCGTCGGATGGGGCATCTCGGGCATCTGTCCGGGCGCGGCCTACGCCAGCGTCGGCATCGGGAACTACCCCGTCCTGATAGCTATCAGCGGGATGTTCCTCGGCGCGTACGCGCAGGGCATCTGGCGCTCGCGGACCGCCGACGGGAGCGCGGCGTCGGCCGCCAGCGACTGACCCGACGGCCGTACGGCGCAGTGTTGTGCAGACTATGCAAATCCTTTTACGTGTTTGGTCCGTACTGGCCGCTAAGAATGGCAGACTCGATGGCCGAATACCTGCAGAAGGACATGGAGTGTGAGGGCCTGTTGGAGTGCATCCACGGGCTGAAGGAACTCGACCGCGAGTGCTTTCAGGTCCTCGTCGAGAGCGCCGAACCACTGACCATCGACGAGGTGGCCGACCGAGTGGACCGCGAGCGCTCGACGGCCTACCGGGCCATCCAGCGTCTCCTCCAGTCCGGATTCGTCCAGAAGGAACAGGTCAACTACGAACAGGGCGGCTACTACCACGTCTACCGACCGACCGACCCCGACGAGGTGGCCGACGACATGCAACGGATGCTCAACGACTGGTACGCCAAGATGGGCCAGTTGGTTCAGGAGTTCCGCGACAAGTACGACGACCAGCAGGCGGTCGCGGCCGAGAACTGACCCACGACGAGGTCGAGTTTCGATTTCTACGCGGCGATTTCGAGGCGTCGCCGTCGGCCCGCGCTCTCTTCGACTTTCGACGGACGCGCGCCGACCTCGGTTTTTTACTCCGGCGCGTGCTGGTGCGACGGCGCACCTGCGCCGTCGCACCAACCGCGCGAGGTCTGCGCGAACGGACGTGAGCGCAGACTCGGAAGACGTGGTTTGTCTTCCGGTGGATGAGGACCGCAGGCCTGTGGCCGAGGACCGCAGGCGGTTGGGGAGGTGTGAGGTCCGCGGTCGCGGTGCTGTGCGGTGGTCTCCTGTGTTCAAGTCTAAAGCTAGCCCTTCGCCTTTTTCGTCGGAACCTCGAGTCTCGAACCACCGACGAATCCGGACACGCCACCGTTAACCCGACCGACGACCAACACGCTGGCAATGAATCGAGACGAGGCCATCGAGCGCGTCGAGGACATCCTCGACGCCGTCGAGAACGAGACGATGCCGGTGCCGGTCCGTGAACTGTGGGTCTACGGCGACGCGGCGCTCGGACTCGACCCGGTGGAGCGACTGGACGTGTACGTTACCAAGGACCTCCTCCTGCGCGGCGACGACGGTGACGCCGCCGAGCGGTTCCACAAGTCCCACGGCGTCGAGGGCGTCGGCAAGACGGTCCGCGCGGAGTGGGCCGAACAGTTCCCCGAGTTCATCCGGGCCAACGACAACGGACACGTCGCGCCCGAAAAGTGTCTGGCCGCCCACCTCCTGCCCGACGACGAACCGGTCCACCTCGAAGTGTGCAACTCTAGCTTCGAGGACAACGTGACCCAGCGACTGCGGGGAGCCATCCAGCGCGAGAGCTACGAGCAAATTCTGGACCCGCGAGGCGTCTGCCTCTGGGCGGAAGGCCAGCGCAGCGACGACGCCCTCCGCAAACTCCGGGAGAGCGAACTCGCCTTCCCGACGCTCCCCGACGCGCTGGAGATGCTGGGGATGGACGAGGCAAACACCGACGAGGCCGCCGAGGCCGTCGAATCCTACCGGAAGCGCCAACAGGGCGCGACGGTCCGCGGCGACGTGGTATAGCACGACCGTTTTCCTCCGACCTTTTTCCTCCTCGGGTGTCCTCGCTCGCTTCGCTCGCTGCGGGCACCACTCGTCGCAAAAACGTCGATGAAAAAGCCCCGCTCGCTTCGCTCGCGGCGAAACGGCGCTTCGCGCCGTATGCTTGCAGTAGAACTGGGGAGACCGTCTTTCGTCGCGTCGCCTTCGGCGACGCTCCTCGCACAAACGTCGGTGAAAAACTGCGCTACTCCTCGAAACCGTCCTCGAACCGGAACGTACCGTTTCGCTGGACCACGTCGCCGTCTACCTCGATGAACGAGTTCTCGCTCATATCGACTATCATGTCGGTGTGGACCGCGCTCTCGTTGAGCGGTTGGCCCTCAGGAACGGTCTCCTCGATGGCCTTTCCGACTGCCATGTGGACCGTATCGCCCATCTTCTCGTCGAAGAGCATGTTGTAGGTGAATCGGTCAATGTCGCGGTTCATCCCGATGCCGAGTTCGCCGAGTCGTCGCGCGCCCTCGTCCGTGTCGAGGATGCTGGCCAGCAGGTCGGCGTTCTTCAAGGCGTCGTGTTCGACGACCTCGCCGTCCTCGAACCGGAGGTAGGCGTCCTGTATCTCGCGGCCGTGGCGGAGCAGGGGTTTGTCGAACAGCACTTCGCCCGCCACCGAGTCGGGGACCGGCGCGGTGAACACCTCGCCGCCGGGGAGGTTCTTCCTGCCGTCGTCGTTGACCGTCTTCATCCCCGCGACGCTCATCCGGATGTCGGTCGTGTCGCCAGAGACGATACGGACCTCCTCGGCGGGGTCCAGAATCTCGACCATCTGTTGCTGGTGGTCCCGCTGGGCCTCCCAATCCTTGTTGACCGCCTCGTAGACGAACTCCTCGTACTCTTCGGTACTCATCTCGGCCTTCTGGGCGCTGCCGGACGCCGGGAACTGCGTCCCGACCCAGCGCTTGCCCATGCGGGCCTCCTGAATCGGTCGCCGGGCGCGTCGGAACGCCGCGAGTTTCTCCGTCGGAACGTCGCTCAGTTCGGCGGTGTTCAGGTCGCCCGTGACGAGGATGAAGGCGTCGGCGGACTCCATCATCGCCAGCAGATGCTCGGGCGTCTCGAAGTCCTCGGCGTCGCTCGCCTGAAGGTAGGCCCGCGTCGCGCGCTCGCTCTGGAGCGACACTGAGGGGTTTGCGCCTACTTCGCCGACTCGCTCGGCGACGGCGACAGCGAGGTCCTCCGCGACCGGTGGTGCCCGAATCAGCACGTCGTCGCTCGGGTCGAGGTCGGTGCAGTGGTCCACGAGAATATCGGCGTGCGTTCGGATTCGTGAGTCCATACGAGCACCGACGCGGAGGGGACCGATATGTCTTTTCGAGTCGCGCGGCCGTCACTTGTGGCCTACCGGCGCACCGTCAGGACGGGAATCGGCGACGTGCGGACGATGCGCTCGGCGACGCTCCCGAGGAGGATTCGGTCGGTTCCGCCCCGGCCGCGTGTTCCCATGACGAGGAGGTCCGCGTCGGTGTCCGCCGCGTAGTCGAGAATCGCCCGATGGACGCGCCCGCGAAGGACTTTCTCGCGGACGCGCTCGACGCCCGCGTCGGCGGCGGTGGCGGCCACGTCGGCTATCGCGTCCTCGGTGATGGCTTCGAGTTCGTCGCTGACGGACGCCGAGCGCACGTCGAACCCGAGCGATGCCTCTTCGACCACTGAAACGGCGTGAAGGGTGGCGTCCACGGCCGCCGCGAGGTCCGTCGCGCGGTCGGCGGCCGCACTCGCCGCCGCGCTCCCGTCGGTCGGGACGACGACGTTCTCGTAGGGGAACGAGGTGCGGGCCTCCTCGTGAGTTCGAATCGTGAGGACCGGCGTGCCAGCGAGGCGGACGACCTTCTCGGTGACGCTCCCGAGCAAGTAGCGCGAGAGACCCGTCCGGCCCTGCGTCGCCATCACCACGAGGTCCATCCCGCGCGAGTCGGCGTACTCCGCGATGGTCGCCGCGGGGTCGCCCTGCACGACTTCAGAGTCACAATCGACGCCCCGCGCCCGAACGTCGTCGGCCACGGGGTCCACGATGTCTGCGCCCTCGCGCTCCAAGGCGTCCACTACGTCGCCCCCGACCACGGTTACGCTATCGCGGTTCGTGCTGGCAACGAACAGGACGTGGACGCTCGCGTCGAATCGGTCGGCGATGTCTGCGGCGTGCCCGACTGCGGCGTCGGCCCCTAAACTCCCGTCAACCGGGAGGAGGATATCCTCGAACATGACGCTTGGAACGTTAGCGAGAAGAGATAAAGAGGTTGGCACGCGAGCGCGGCGACCCGCTCGAACTCACACCGACCCGGCGGTCACGTAGAAGGGGACGACCTCCGCGCGGCGGTACTCCCCCGCGCGCATCTGCTTGATGACGGCCCGGCCCATCTTGCGCCAGTCGGTCCGCAGGTCGTCGTACTCGGCCGCCGAGAGGTCGCCAGCGAGCAGGGTCGCCCGGTCGTCGGCCAGAGCCTCGCCGCTGGCCTTCCGGCGGGCCGCGCGCAGGTCTCGCTCGGCGTAGGGCGGTTCGACCGTCCGGGCGTGAACGTGGCGGCGGGTCGTCGCGTCGGCGAGTCCGGCCGCCGCGAACGCCTCGCGGGTGCCCTCCCCGCCGAGCGTCACGTCGGTCTCGACGCCCCGGAGGTAGGCCCGGCGCGCGCGCCCCGCAAGGTCGCTCTCGGCCGCGACCGTGGACTCGACGGACACCGCGGCATTGTCGGGTTCGACCGCGGCCACGAGGTCCGAGGAGACCCGCCGGAACTCGGCCACCGCGGCGGCGGGGTCGGGGAGATTGATGAGCAGGGCCTGACAGACCACGAGGTCGAAGGTGTCATCCGGGAAGGGCAGGCGGAGCGCGTCGGCCGCGGCGGTCTCGATTCCGGCCTGCTCGCGGGCGACCGCGAGCAGGTCCGGGTCGGCGTCCGCCCCGATTACCTCGCCGGGCGTCTCCTCGGCGAGGACGCGGGAGAGTTCGCCGGTGCCGCATCCCACGTCGAGGACGCGCTCTCGGGAGTCGAGTCGCAGGTCGGAAAGCGCCGCGCGGTCGTCCCACATCCCGCGGCGCGTGTCTCGGAGGTAGTCGGCGGAGAACTGTCGCACGGCTGATTCTGACTCGGAGTTGGCGGTCGGCGGTGAAAAGCGGGGCGGTCCGGGCGGGCGAGGCAGTCCAAGAGAGCGAGTCGGTCCGACCCCGCGAGTCAATTCGCCTCCGCCTGCGACGACTCCCCGAATACCTCGCCGAAAAACCAAGGCTGATACCCCCGGCAGGACCTACGAACCCACAGTGACATCTCCACGAGAAGATTTTCTCTCTGGCGTTCGGGTCGCCGCGCCGATCATCCTCGGAATCGTCCCCTTCGGCATGGTCGCTGGCGTCGCCGCGGCCGGAGTCGGCATGTCCGCGATACAGGCGCTCGCCATGTCGGTCGTCGTCTTCGCCGGGGCCTCCCAACTCGCTGCGATAGAGCTAATCGGGCGGAACGCACCGGTCGCGGTCGTCGTCCTGACAGTCCTCGTGGTGAATCTCCGCCACGTAATGTACAGCGCGTCCATCGCGCCCCACTTCCGGCGTCAGTCCGCGAAGTGGAAGGCCGCGCTCGCGTACCTGCTGACCGACCAAGCCTACGCCGTCTCGCTGTTGGAGTTCGAGAACGACGAGGAGACGAGTCGGCGCTGGTACTATCTCGGGGTCGCGGTGCCCCTCTGGGTCGCGTGGCAGATTGCCACGATTGTCGGCGTCCTGCTCGGCGCACAGATTCCCTCGGGGTGGCAACTCGAATTCGCGGTCCCGCTGGTCTTCCTCGCGGTCCTCGTGCCCGCGGTGACTGACAGAGCGACCGGCGCGGCCGCGGTCGTCGGCGGGGGCGTCGCCGTCGCGGCGAACGGCCTGCCGTACAACCTCGGACTGATAGTCGCGGCCCTCGTCGGTATCGCGGTCGGACTGGCCGTCGAGTCGGCGTTCTCGGTGAACTCCGACGACGCTGGCGGCGAGGGCGAGGACCGCAGAGAATCAGGCGGCGACCGGGCCGACGACGGGGAGGTGGCGTAGATGGCGACCCCGCTCGAAACTGACGGAGTGTGGCTCGTCATCATTGCGGGAGGAATCGGTACCTATGCGCTCAGACTCTCGTTCGTCGCGCTGTTCGGCCGACTCGACGACGTGCCTGAGGGCGTCGAGCGCGCGCTCCGGTTCGTCCCGGCGGCGGTCCTCTCGGCGCTGGTCGTCCCAAAGCTCGTCTACGCTGACGGCGCGCTCGCGCTCTCGCCCGGCAATCCGCGACTGCTGGCGGGCGCGCTCGCGGTGCTGGTGGCGTGGCGGACCGAGGACATTCTGGCGACGCTAGTCGCCGGGATGTCGGGGTTGTGGCTGTTGACCTTCGCGCTCGGGTAAAAAGGGACGCGTCGCTCAGTCCGCTCGCAGTTCTCTGACGCGCTCGATGTTCCACGCGAAGCCCTTGCCGTCCTCGTGGGGCGTTTCGAGGACGAGGGGCACGTCCGCGAGGTCGGGGTGATTGATAAAGGCGCGCATGCCTTCCTCGCCGATGAGTCCCTCGCCGATGTGGGCGTGTTCGTCTTTGTTCGTGCCACATTCGTGCTTGGAGTCGTTGAGGTGGACGCATTCGAGGTGTTCGAGACCCACCACCTCGTCGAACTCCGCGATGGTGTCGTGGACGGCCTCCTCGCTGGAGAGGTCGTAGCCCGCGGCGAACGCGTGGGCCGTGTCGATGCACACGTCGAGGTCCTGCTCGGAGCGTGAGAGGACTTCCGCGAGATGTTCGAAGTCCCCGCCCAACTTCGTGCCCGACCCGGCGTCGCTCTCGATGAGGACGGTCACGCCCTCAGGGATGTCCAACTCATCGAGCGCACTGGCGGCGTTGTCGAGACCGCCCTCGACGCCCGCGCCGGTGTGGGCACCGAGGTGGACGTTGACGTACGGGATGTCGAGTTTGTCGGCGGCATCGACTTCCTTCTGCATCGAGTCGATGGACTTCGCGCGGAGGTCGTCTTTCGGCGTGCAGAGGTTCACGAGATACGACGAGTGAATGACCCACGGTCCCACGTCGTTGTCGGCCGAGACCGTGCGGAACTGCTCGGCCTCGTCGTCGTCGATGTTCGGGTCCTGCCAGACCTGCGGGGAGTGAGTGAAAATCTGTCCGCAGTTCCCGCCGTCCTCTATCTGGGCGTCTACGGCGTTGTAGACGCCGCCAGCGATGGATTCGTGCGCGCCAACTCTCATGTATCCGGGCAGGTATGGGAGGGTGAAAGGCGCTTCGGAACTGGGGGCGAACTGCCGGAACATCGACGTGTGCGGTGTTCTATCGAACCGCAGTCTTATTGAACCGGAGGTTCTATCGGCGGTGTGCCAATCAGCCGCGAGAGGTTCGAGCAAGGCGGTAAACGCTACTCCATCGAGGAGCGTATCCTGACGTTCCTCCGAGAACACGACCAGCAGGCGTACAACGTCCGGGAGGTCACCGAGGTGGTGATGGAGGCGGGGTGGTCGGAGTCGAACGTCGAGCAACCGTTCGAGGACGAAGAACACGTCGGGTGGGTGCTGGACGTGGCGACCGTGAGTTCGATTCTGGACCGGCTCGTGGACAACGGTGCGCTGGAACGCCGCGTCGTGGACACCGGTACGGGCGAGCGGAGTTACTACCGCACGCGGGCAGTATAGCGGTGTCGCCGCTCGCGCCGCGAGAACGTTCGCCGCCGCCGCCCCGCGAAAACGTTGGCACTCGGTCGGTGGCGGCGTCCGGCTCGCCGACGAAGTGAAACTTAAGTCGCGGGCGCGACAGACACTGCTATGAGCGATTCTACCGGCTTGGCCGTCGGCGAGTCAGTCGAAGACGTGTCCGAGACGCTGGTCTACCCCGACGGAGAGACCACCGAGACAGCACTCTCGGAGTTGCTTACCGAGGCCCCCGTCCTCCTGACGTTCTACACGAACGACTTCAGTCCGGACTGCATCGAGGAGTGGTGTTCGTTCCGCGACTACGACTGGTTCACCAGCAACGACGCTGTGCAGGTCATCGGCGTCAGCAAGTCACGCCCGATCACCCACCGAAAGTTCATCGACCACCTCGGACTCCAGTTTCCCCTCTACGCCGACACCGACCTCGAACTCTCGTCGGCGTTCGACGTGGCGTACCGCGCGTTCAAGATCGCGCCCCGGTCACGTCGGTCGTGTTTTCTGCTGGACTCGGAGGGCGTCGTCCGGTACAAGTGGATCGCCGAGCATCCGCTCGACCCGTCGCGCGACCAGCCCCCGATTTCGGAGATTCACGAGGTCATCGAAAACGAGTTCGACGACGACGGACCGGAGACGTTCGGGTTTTAGTTTTCCGTCGGGTCCTCGCGGTCTCGAACCCACGCCTCGCTCTCGAATTTTGCTTCGGCGCGCTCCTCAGCGCGCCCCAGTTCCTCGTCGGTCCAACTCCCCTCGTCGGCGTCGGCCCACTCGCGGAGGGCCGCTTCGACCGCTTCGACGGCCTCGTTCCGAGTCGCGTCCGCTTCCCGATTTATCGTCGTCACGCGCTCGCGGAACTGCGCGGGCGAGGTGTCGGGGTCGGCGAACGTCGAGAGGTGGCGCTCGGCGTCGAGGTCGAACTTCAGCGACCCGTGCTGGATGACAGCGTCCTTCCGGCGGTACTGGGCGTTACCGGATATCTTTCGGCCGTTTGCCACGATATCGTGTGCAGGGTGGAGTTCCCGCAGGTAGCAGGCCGGTTGGTGGATTTCCGGGAGTTTCTCGTCGGTGAACTGAGCGTCAACGCCGAGTCGTTCGAAGGCGTCGAAGACGGGTTCACAGAGCAGTTCGTAGGTCTCCATCAGGTCGCCCGGCAGTTCGTCGGCGGGCGCGACGATGGAGTAGGAGATGTCGCCGAATCGGTCGTGGTAGATGCCGCCGCCGCCGGTAGGTCGGCGAGTGACGGTGATACCCTCGCGCTCGCAGTAGTCCCACGCCACGGTGTCGGGGTCCTGTCGGTAGCCCAGCGAGAGCGTGCTGGGGTCCCACTGGTAGACCCGGACGGTCCGGAGACCCTCTTGGGCCGCAGTTCGCGCGGCGATCTCGTCCAAGGCCATGTTCAGCGGGCCGCGTCGGGACTCCTCTCGAACCAGTCGCCACTCCCGGTCAGACAGCGCCATGCAGTAGCGTTATCGGGAAGGGACCAAGTGGATTGCGAACCCGCGGTGAGTCGGAACAGGAGGTCGTCAACGACGAGGACGAGCGGAACAGTTAAGTGTTTTAGGGCGGCCTAAACTTTGTATGGATCTGTCCCGACTCGGTACCAAGCGAGCGAAGCGGACCAAGACGTGGGCGGCGGTCTGTGCCGGGCTGTTCGCCACGAGCGAACCCGACGAGTCAGGAAGCGACGACGCTCGGAATCAATAGCCAGAGACCCGAGGGCGGTACGGACAACAACCGAAACAGACCCGACGACTGGTGCGAACCGGACGCCGACACGGACTCACACAGGTCTCCGGTCCCAAGAACTATATCTTCGGTCTGATAATTACCGGGCGAAACACGGTCTAAACAACCATGCAATTCGAAATCACCCACAGACCCTCCTACGCACACCTCGTCGCCGAACTCGGACCCAGCGAGACGATTCGCGCGGAACCGGGAGCGATGGTCAGCCATTCGCCGTCGATTTCCATCGAGACGACGACCAGTCGGGACGGCCTGCTGGACTCCGCGAAGTCGATGCTCGGCGGCGAATCGCTGATGGCGAACGAGTTCACCGCCGAGGGCGAGACCGGAACGGTGACGCTCTCGCCGACGACGCCCGGCGACATCTACCACCACGAACTCAACGGCGACACGCTCTACGCCGTGGACGGCGCGTACCTTGCGTCCGGAACCGAAGTAGACATCGACTCGGAGTTCGGCGGGTTGAAGTCGGTGCTAGCTGGCGCGAGTCTCGTTCCGCTCGCGTTGAACGGCACCGGCGACGTTTTCGTCGAAGCGTTCGGCGGCATCGAGACGGTAGAACTCGACCACGGCGAGTCATACATCGTGGACAACGAGAACGTCGTCGCGTGGGAGGGGTCGGTAGACTTCGACGCCCGACGCGTCGGCGGTCTGAAGAGCACCCTTCTCAGCGGCGAGGGCCTCGTGATGGAGTTCACCGGTCCCGGCACCGTCTGGTACCAGACCCGCGGCTTGGAGACGTTCACCGACGCCATCGCCGGGTCGCTCCCCGGTAGCGGCGACGACGCTGGCGGCATCGACGTGGACATCTGATTTCGCGTTCTCTTTTCGGTCCGGTTCGGTCACCGATGAAGGAGAGATTTCTACCTTCAGCGCGACGCCGCGGGCCGTCAGTGCTATGACGACGGGCGACGAGACGAGACAGTGATTCCCGTGTCGAACCTCTCGTTTCGCACCTCGGCGTTCACTCACGGCGAATCGATTCCCGAAAAATACACCTGCGAGGGCGAGGACCGCTCGCCCCAGTTAACCATCGACGACGCGCCCGACGACGCGGGGGCGCTCGCGGTGGTCGTGGACGACCCCGACGCGCCCGCCGGGACGTTCACCCACTGGTTGCTCTGGAACCTGCCGCCCGACACCGTAGAAATCGAGGAGGGCGTCGCGCCCCGAGAGGAACTGCCGGACCTCGGCGGTGCGCGCCAAGGCGAGAACGACTTCGGCGAGGTTGGGTATCGCGGTCCCTGTCCGCCGGAGGGCGACGACCCCCACGAGTACCGGTTCATGCTGTACGTGTTAGACGAGAAGTTGGACGCCGAACCCGGCGCGCTTCGACCGACAGTAGAGGACGAAATCGGCGCGAAGGCCCGCGATTCCGCCGATTTCACTGGGACGTTCGGGCGGTGAGGGAGCGAGGGAGTGGACGGCGAGAAGCGTCGGAGCTATCTCGCTCGGAAGGATTTTGTATCGCAATATGTGATTTACAACACCACGCAACGGCGACGTTTAAAAGTCGTTCGTCGCGTGGTCGGCGCGCGGGCGCTTCAGTCGCCGGTTTGGACCGCTCCCGGACCGTCCTCGTTTCCGTGACGCGCGGGGCTTTTACCGACCGACCGTTTAGGAAGCGGTAATGGTTCAGAACGTCGCGGGCATGCTGGCAGAGTTGGAACCCGAGGACTTCCACCTGCTGTCGGGCATCGAGCAGGGGATGCGCTTCTCGGAGTGGGTCGCCCGCGAGAAGATTCCCGAGTTCTCGCGGCTGACCGCCGAGGAGGTCGAGTACCGACTCGACCGCTGTCTCGACCGGGAACTGATACAGCGCCAGACGATTCAGTACGAGGGCTACAGTCTCAAGTTCGAGGGCTACGACGCGCTGGCGCTCCACACCTTCGCCGAGCGCGAGAGCGTCGAGGGGTTCGGGTCGCCCCTCGGCGTCGGCAAAGAGAGCGACGTGTACGAGGTCCAGTCGTACAAACCGCTCGCGCTGAAGTACCACCGCGAGGGGTACACCAACTTCCGGGAAGTGATGAAGGAGCGCGACTACACCTCCGACCGCGAACACGTCTCGTGGCTCTACACCGCGCGGAAGGCCGCCGAGCGCGAGTACGAGGCCCTCGAAGCGCTCTACCCCGACGTGAAGGTTCCCCGGCCGGTGGACCACAACCGCCACGCCATCGTGATGGAGAAAATCGACGGCGTGGAACTCTCCCGGACGCGACTCGAAGACGAGCAGGTGGTCCCGATTCTCGACCTCGTCCTCTCGGAGATGGCCGACGCCTACGCCGAGGGCTACGTCCACGCCGACATGAGCGAGTACAACGTCTTCGTCAACGAGGAGGGTATCACCATCTTCGACTGGCCCCAAGCGACCCCGACCGACCACGAGAACGCCGAGGAGTTCCTCGAACGCGACGTAAAAAACGTGGTCGGCTACTTCCGCCGGAAGTACCCCCAACTCGTGCCCGACGACGTGGACGCCGAAGCGCTCGCCGACGCCATCGCGGACGGCGAGTTCGAGTCGGTCCGCGAGTACGCGACCGAGGCGTAAGGCCTCGCGGGCGCGGTCAGATGACCAGCGAGACGACCGCCAGCACGAGGAAGGCGATGACGAGCCACTTGGCGATGTCCATCGACAGTCCCGCGACGCCGCCCGCCCCGAGCGCCCCCGCGATGACCGCGAGGACAAAGAAGGCGAGGGCGAGTTCGAGAATCGCCACGCTATCGTCCCCCGAGATACCGCGTCCGTTTCTCGACGGTTCTCACACGTCGGATAGTTCCGAACATGTCTCCATATCTCTAGCCCACGTGCTTAGTTATCAGGTAGCTAATCCTCGCTGGTTGGCCGAGGACACCGAGTCCCCCGTGAAACGGTCCGAAACGGCAAACGACAACTCGTGATTTATCCAGTCTCGGTGACAGCGTTCGTCGCCGTACCGATGCGAACGCCCGTACGCAAACGGACGCGGTGCGAGCGCAGGATGGTTCGACGCCGGACCCCAAATTAGACGTGTGTCGAGTGGGAGAACGGCTACTGATACAACGAATCACTCACCATCGTTCGCAACGACAGGATAAACGATTCCGAACGGCGGAAAAGCGTGGCGCGGGCGGTGGCGCGTGTCGAGTCCGACCGCGAGTTCACCGAACCTTCCGCATGGTCTAGCGGAGTGACCGAGATGTGGTGGTGAACGCACTGTCCGTCGAGGCGCTTCCGGGCGTTTATGCAGGAACCGCAGCCAATGAGTCGGCAGTTACTCGTGCGGTTAGACCGCCAAAATAAATCGCATTCCGAGACATTGAATATTGGTTCAACTACTGATTAAGACGACTGGTGTTCCGGAAATAGCCCATAGAACCAAGATAGCAGTAATACGTACGGAATCCCATATAATATAATAATTTTAACTAATCTAATCTGGTAAAAATATTTTTTAATTAAGAGATAAAATCGTAGCATGTAGCCATGGATAGAAGAAAACTACTGAAACAAAGTGGAGCAACTATTGCAACGATGTCGGGTGCGACAGCGGTGCTTGGCACAGCTAGCGCAGCATCGTGGGAACGAGTCGGTGAGTGGTCGAAAGATGACTATGGAGATGGACTCATAGGAGCACTGCTCGACGACGCTCAGGACCTCCGATACGGTTACGATATAAGCGGGGACGCCTACCTCAAAATCGACATGAGCGCAGACGACAACACGGACGATGAATTTCGAGTTGACGCGCCTGCTAGCGTTACCAGCTATCCGAGCGATTACGGAAGCGAGATGAGTATCAGCATCTACGATGACTACGATGGTGGTGTCGCTTGGATAGAAGTGAAGAAGTGAATAGGTGAACTCGGTTTTCGCGGGGTCGTCCGTTGTCCGCGAAAGAACACGAAGCACCCACAACGTCCGGAGAGACCACATCGACTGGCCAAAGCCTCGCCATCAAACCGCAATTCGGAACATGGCTCCAAGGCGAAGGCCTTAAACACTAACCCACGCAAAATACGCCTAACTCGCTGGGAGACGGGCACCAGCGGGCACCTGTGGGCCGCGGGCAGTGCGCGAGGCGTTCGCCGCGATTTCGGGCGGCGAACGCCGAGCGGTTCCGCACGCCGTCGGCCGCAGGACGGAATGTGGCCCGCGAGATGCGTCGCATCTCGCGGGCTGAACCACGCAACGCCCGTGGTGATAAACCATGGCAAAGAGCTTCTACTCACACATCAAAGACGCATGGAAGGACCCGGACGACGGCGACCTCGCCGAACTCCAGTGGCAGCGAAAACAGGACTGGCGCGACCAAGGCGCCATCGAGCGCATCGAGCGACCGACCCGCCTCGACAAGGCCCGCGAACTGGGCTACAAGGCCAAGCAGGGCGTCGTCGTCGCTCGCGTCAGCGTTCGCAAAGGCTCGGCCCGCAAGGAGCGGTTCAAGGCCGGTCGCCGAACGAAGCGACAGGGTGTCAACCGAATCTACCGACGCAAGAACCTCCAGCGCATCGGTGAGGAGCGTTCCAGTCGGAAGTTCAAGAACCTGCGCGTGCTCAACTCCTACTGGGTCGGCGAAGACGGCAGTCAGAAGTGGTTCGAAGTGATTCTGCTGGACCCCGAGCATCCCGCCATCGAGAACGACGACGACCTCAACTGGATCTGCGACGACTCCCACAAGGGTCGGGCCTTCCGCGGCCTGACCAGTGCGGGCCAGAGCAACCGCGGACTCCAGCAGCGTGGCAAGGGCACGGAACACACTCGCCCGAGCAACAACAGCGGTCAGGGTCGCGCGAAGTAACACTCGTAGACTGCACGCTTCGCACCCGCCGAACTCGCTTTTTATCGGTCGCCAATTGAACAGCCGACGGCCTGACCAGCGGCGGGTTTTTAGGCCGAGACGGCCAACGGTCGGCCATGAGCCTCTCGCTCGACCCGGAGCAACTCGACCGCTACTCGCGCCACATCATCATGGACGAGGTGGGACCCGACGGCCAGCAGGCCCTGCTCGACGCCGCCGTGCTAGTAATCGGGGCGGGCGGTCTCGGCGCACCGGCCATCCAGTACCTCGCGGCCGCGGGCGTTGGCACCCTCGGCGTCGCCGACGACGACGAGGTGGAGTTGAGCAACCTCCAGCGCCAGATTATCCACGGCAACGACGACGTTGGGCGACCGAAAGTCGAGTCGGCCGCGGACTTCGTGGCCGACCAGAACCCCGACGTGGACGTACAGACTCACGAGGTGCGAGTCGAACCCGAGAGCGTCGAAGAACTCATCGCGGAGTACGATTTCGTGGTGGACGCGACGGACAACTTCCGGACGCGCTACCTCGTCAACGACGCCTGCACGCTCTCGGGGACGCCCTTCTCCCACGGTGCCATCTACAAGTTCGAGGGGCAGGTCACGACGTTCACCACGGAGGGACCGTGCTACCGGTGTCTGTTCCCCGAAGCGCCGCCCGAGGGGATGGTCGCCGACTGCGCGAGTACCGGCGTGTTGGGCGTGCTTCCCGGAACGCTGGGGTGCATTCAGGCCACGGAGACCATCAAGTACCTCCTCTGCGAGAGCGGAGGTCTAGACACGGGCGAACTGCTCGACGGTCGGATGGTGTTCTACGACGCGATGGACATGACCTTCGAGGAGGTCGAGTTCCGCCAGAACCCCGAGTGTCCGGTCTGTGGCGACGACCCCATCGAAACGCTCTCGCAGGTCGAGTACGCCGACGAGTCGTGTCCGGTAAGCGCGGACTGACGCCGCCGGGGCGAGTGTACACGTCAACAAGTCTAACGTATTCGCTGTCGAACTCTTATTCTCGGAACGTGAGAACCGCGGTCCATTTATATACCCTCCCCGGTCGTCCGTTCAACTGTAAGGTGACTCACGATGGCCACTAACGACATCAAAACCCGAGTGAACGAGTTCGAGAGCACGATTGGCGGCATCACGGTCCACGGGAAGGCCCACAGCCTGAGCGCGTGGTTCGTCCTCGCACTGCGGCTAATGATGGGTTATGCCTTCCTCTACTCCGGGTGGGACAAGGTCACGGCGGCCGAACCGTTCAGCGCGACGGGCTACCTGATGAACGCGGTCCCGGCCGAGAGTCCGATGGTGGGCGTGTTCCACTGGATGGGAAGCACGCCGTGGTTCGCCGACTTCCTCAGCATCGCCGTGCCGTGGGGCGAGGTGCTCATCGGTCTCGGCCTGCTCGTGGGCGCGCTGACCCGCCTCGCGGCGTTCTTCGGCGCGTTCATGATGCTGATGTTCTACTTCGGCAACTGGGACGTTGCCCACGGCATCATCAACGGCGACTTCGCGTACATGCTGGTGTTCCTCGCCGTCGCGGCGTTCGGCGCGGGCCGCATCCTCGGCTTGGACGCCATCATCGAGCAGTACGAAATCGGCGGCGAGGTGCTGGTCGAGAAGTACCCGAAACTGGGGTACATTCTCGGCTGAACGCCGTTCTTTCGCGCGTGTGAACCGAACGCTACTTTTTGCAGTTCTCTCGACGCGTGCGACGAGTGCGCTCTACAACTCCACGCTTGACCCGTTTGCCGCGCTCTCGTAGATAGCGTGAAGCGCCTCGATGTCCACGAGACCGTGGCGGCCGTCGGCGTGGAGGTCGCCGCCGGTCCGGACCTGATGGGCGAAGTAGTCGAACTCTTCGAGCATCTGGTCGGCCTGCTCGTACTCCACGTTCGCGCGATTGCCGTCGATTTCGAGCGCGAAGTGGCGGTCCTGTCGGTCGAAGAAGGCGGGTTCGATGCTGATTTCGCCCTCAGTGCCGACGATTTTGAGGTGACTCGAACGGACGGCGTGCTGGCTGGCCGAACAAGCCGCGAGCGTGCCGTCGTCGAACCGAATCTGGAAGGTGGCGGCCTCGTCGGGCACGTCCGCGAACGCCTCGCCCTCCGAGCGCGCGAGCGCCGACACCTCGACGGGGTCGGCGTCGAGGACGAAGCGCGCGGTGTTCAGCGGGTAGATGCCGAGGTCCATCACCGACGCGCCGGGACCCGAGAGGTCGGGGTCGAGTCGCCACTGGTCGGGGTTCGAAAATATCTCCAGCAGGTCTTGGGACATGCTCCCGTGGACGAGCGTCGGGTCGCCGATGGCACCCTCGGCGACCAGTTCGCGCGCCCGCCGGACGACGGGTTCGGTCTGCATCCGGTAGGCGACCATCAGGGGCACCTCGCCCTCGCAGGTCTCGACCATCCGGCGGGCGCGCTCGGGGGTCGCCTCCATCGGTTTCTCGCAGAGGACGGCCTTGCCGAACTCGGCGGCCGACTCGACGAACGCGAGGTGCTTGGCGTTCGGCGTGGCGACGTAGACGGCGTCGTACTCGTCGGTCGCCGCGCCGTCGTGGAACTCGTCGTAGGTCAGCGCGACCTCGGCGTTCCCGGACGCCTCGGCAACGTCTTCGGCCTTGTCGCGGTCGCCGCTGACGACGACGGTGGTCTCGCACCGGTCGCTCTCCTCGGTCGCGGGGATGGCCTCCTCGCGGGTCCACCACCCGAGTCCAATCATCGCAAATCGGAGCGGTTCGATGTCAGTTTCCGTCTCCCAGTCGCGGCGGCCGAACTCCGAGAGGGCGGTTGCGTCCATAGCGGACGGTCGGGGTCCACTGTGACGTAGTTTTCGGCGGGGGAAAACTGGACGCGTCGCCGTCGTGACGCCACCAAAGAGAGACAGTTTCCACGCCGAGGAATCGACCGAGGAACGACGACGCTATTGGCCCGCCTTTCC
The DNA here is from genome assembly GCF_004087835.1 of Halorussus pelagicus. NCBI lineage: Archaea > Methanobacteriati > Methanobacteriota > Halobacteria > Halobacteriales > Haladaptataceae > Halorussus > Halorussus pelagicus. The sequence goes on along the minus strand of NZ_CP035119.1, from coordinate 1,917,442 downwards.
GAGATAGCACCGAGACACATGGCGGACGACACCTACGACGTGGTCGTCGTCGGCGGCGGCGTCGCGGGCCGCTCGGCGGCCATCTACACCGCGCGGAACGACCTCGAAACACTGATTCTGGACGCTGGCGGCTCCATCCTCCGGCGAAACGCCAGACTGGAGAACTATCCGGGATTCCCGGCGGGCGTGGACGCCCGTCTCCTGCTCGACGCGATGGCCGACCACGCCGAGCGCGCCGGGTGCGAGTCCCGAGAGGCGGAAGTGACGCGAGTGAGCAGGGCCGACGACGGCGGCGACGACGAAGCGACGACCGGTCGTCGCTTCGTCGTCGAGACCGCCGACGGTGACAGCTATCGGTCCCGGTACGTCGTCGCCGCGACGAAGAACGCGACCGACTACCTCGAACCGCTCGGCGCGCTGGAACTGGTCGAGCGCGGCAAGACGTTCGTCTCGACCGACGAGCGGGGACGGAGCAGCGTCGAGGGGCTGTACGCCGCCGGGCGACTCGCGGGCAAGCCTCATCAGGCTATCGTCGCCGCGGGACACGGGGCCGAAGTCGCGGTGACGCTACTAGAAGACGACGACCGACCATTCTACCACGACTGGGTGGCTCCCGAGCGGTACTTCACCGGACGCGGCCGCGACGTGCCGCCGGGATGCGAGGAAATCGACGACGCCGAGCGCGAGCGCCGCGAGGCCGACTCGCTTGCCGTGATGGGTGATTACTTCGCCGACTCCCGCGACGACGACCCGGAGATGCACCCGAGCGTGGCCGACGAGGAGTAGCGTCCGAATCCCGACGAGACCGGGGCACAATCCCGCCTCCGTTCCGACGAGTCCGGCCACTTCGCCGGGATGCAACGACTACATAGCGCTACGAAACCGACGACGAACAATGCATACTCGCCCGATAGCGCGCAGTGGGGCGCTACTCGCCGCGCTCGGGACGGTCCCGGCCGCCTCGGCCCACGGTGTAGAAAGACGACTTCGTTCGTCTCCCCGCGTCTCCGCAACAATCATATACCGTGGAATAGAGAGTGCATTGTACGATGAGCCACGAGATTCAATCGCGTTACCGGGTGAAAGACATCGTCGAAGCCCAAGGTGACGTTTGGCTGGAGGACCTCGACCCCGAACGGTCCGGACTCCTCGTGGCGGTAGAGATGAACGGAGAGTATGACTCCGACACCGAGCGGAAAATCGAGCATCTCACCGAAGGAGACACCATCACGGCGACGCTGGAGAGCCAGAACGAGCGGCACACGGTGTGGCACTTCTCGCGCATTGGAGAGGACTCGAACGACCGGTCGGTGGGAGTTCGCGTCTAAGTCACGTCAAATCCTCGGACTGAGACGTAACGTAGTCGGTAAACAGGTACTCGATAAACTCCTCCTCGTACTTCTCTTTGAGTTCCCAGAAGGAGTAGGAGACGACTCCGGTCACCACCATCAGCGTCCAGACCGGACTCCAGATGTCGATAATAGCCGGAGTCCACGGTCGGAGACCGATAGCGGCCAGCGCATCGTAGAACAGCGAGGGCAAGAAATCAGAGAGCGAAACCCACAGATAGAGAATGGAGGCGTAGAAGCAGGCGATCCACATTCCGCGCTGGAAGTTGCGAATAGCCTGAAACCGAAGCGCACGCGATGTTCCGTGGTTCTCCAAGTCGCTCGACATGAGGTGGAGCAGATCGCCGTAGTTGTCGTAGTTCTTATCGAGCCGGTATTTTTTCTTACAGATCATCCAGACCTTGCTGGCGAGTCGGTTATCTGGCAAAGGTTCGTCTTTCTTAATCTTTACCAGCAACACGGCTTCGACTACCGAACGATAAAGCCGAGCGGGAAGCACCGCGAGTCGCCCCACGATGGAGCCGCGAAAGCGCTTCCGAATCGGGTCGCCGACGCGTTCGTTCCAGCAATAGTACGGAAGGTAGAGGGCCTTCCGTTTACGTCCGTAATCGTCCAGCGCGGTCGAAGGGGAGTAGCTGTACGACCGTGCCGAGAGGATAGTGTTTTTGAACGTTTCGCGCTTCCCCGCGGCCTCGGAGGCGTGCTGTTGGATGACGTGGCCGAGCGCGAACGCGATAATTGCGAGCAGAAATTGGGTTCCGAGCGGTGCGGACGCGATTTGGGTCGCGTTTTCCATCGGAAAGACGGAGACGACGGCCGCCAAAACGATGGTACCAGGGATGAGATTGCCGAAAATGTCGAATAGCGTGAACTGATTAAATATTCGACTGACAGCCATGTAACGAGGACTGTCTCGTACCTGTAAGTAGGCTTTGTATTTCTATTCGCCACCTTCGACCAGTCGCTCGAACTGCTCGGGCGGAATCGCACCGCGCGCCGCGTGGCCCGCGTAGACGAACGTCGGGATTCCCGACACGCCCGCCTGTTGGGCCTGCTCGAAGCGCTCGCGGAGTTCCGCTTCCAGCGTCTCGTCGGTCGTCGCGTCCCGGATTTCCCGGCCGTCGAGACCGACGCTCTCGGCGAGATCGGCCAGCACGTCGGTGTCGCCGATGTCCCGGCCGTCCTGCCAGAGCGCGTCGAAGACGGATTCGTGGAAATCGAGGAAGAGTTCCTTGCCCTCGGTCTGGCGGACGTAGAGGGCGGCCTGCTGGGCGTTCCACGAATCGACGTTCTTCGAGAGGTCGAGGTTCATCTCCACGTCGTAGCGCTCTTTGAGACGATTGATGTTCTCGCGGGCCTGCGCGAAATAGTCGTCGTCCTTGCCGTCGTCTACGTCGTGGTCGATGCTCCCGTCGGGGTTGCGCTTGTACCCTCGGAGGTCGTAGAAGCGCCACTCGACCTCCGGCGCGTCGTCAGTCTCCTCGCGGTACTCTTCCATCGCGGCTTTTCCGAGGTAACAGAACGGACAGACGTAGTCGGAGTAGACCGCCAACGCGTCGGTGGAGTGCTGGCTCATGGATACGGTTAGCGCCGAAGCCTGAAAAGCGGCCCATCGACGGCCGGGATTTCCGGTACTCGCGGGCGGCACCGAAGAGAGACCGGAACCGACGACTCACTCGGTTCGTCCGCGCGACTCCACGAACTCCACGACCGCTTCGGTCCCGCGGAACCCCTCGGCCATCCTGCCGACTAGCTCGCCGTCCTCGAACAGCAGGAGCGTCGGCACGCTCCGCACGTCGTAGGTATCGACCAGTTCGAGGTCGTCGCGGGGGTTGAGCATCCCTACCGCGGCGTCGGTGGCGCGCGCGACGTTGCCCACCACGGGTTCGATGGCCTGACAGAGCGAACAGCCCTTCGTGTAGAAATCGACCAGCGCGAGGTCGTTCTCGGCGACGAAGGCGTCCAGTTCGTCGGCGTCGGCGAGGTGGACGGGTTTGTCGGTGGTGAGAGCGTCAGTCACATCTCAGCGTAGTTGTCGGTGGCGGTTAGCCCTTCCGCCCGCGGCGCGTTTGCGGGGTTTCGGTGGGGACGGTTTCGGTGGGGTCGGCGTGGTTGAACAGTTGTCGAACTGTGTCGGAGTTAGCGACGGAGGATGAAGGCAAGTAGGAGCTGGTGATGGAGGATACAGACGGACAGAAGCTAGCTTCAGGCTTGAGCGATGGAGTCGCCCGCACAGCACCGCACCGCGACAGCCTCACACCTCCCCAACCGCCTGCAGTCCTCGGCCACAGGCCTGCGGTCCTCAGCCTTCGCGCGGTTGGCGCGTCGCCGTCGGCGACGCGCCAGCACGCGCCAAGTGGACGAGTCAGTAGTCGAGAGAGACCAACAAACGACGCCAGCGAGGCGGGGACAGCCAGCATCGAGTCGGTCGCGCGGGACCGTGCCGTCGCCCGGTTCCGAGGGGTATTTCGGGCCGTAGTCCCTGTACCCTACCCATGGACGCGGCGCTGGGGCCTCCCGAGAAGATGGCCGAAAACGAGGACGAGCTGACGCCGATGATGAGCCAGTATTTCGAACTCTGTCGGGAGTACGACGACTCGCTCGTGCTGTTTCAGGTGGGCGATTTCTACGAGACGTTCTGCGAGGCCGCCGAGCGGACCGCTCGACTGCTCGAAATCGCGCTGACCCAGCGCGAGGACTCGACCGGCACCTACCCGATGGCGGGTATCCCCATCGACAGCGCCGAGTCGTACATCGAGACCCTGCTCGACGCGGGCTACCGGGTCGCGGTCGCCGACCAAGTGCAGGACCCCGAGGAGACCACGAGCGTCGTGGACCGGGCGGTGACCCGCATCGTGACGCCGGGCACGCTAACCGAAGACGAACTGCTCGACACCGAGGACAACAACTTCGTGGCCTGTCTGACCGAGGACCCCGACCGCTACGGACTGGCCCTGCTGGACGTTTCGACCGGCGATTTCTACGCGACCAGCGCCGAGCGCGAGGAGACCATCGCCGACGAGGTGAGTCGCTTCGCGCCCGCGGAGGCCATCGTGGAACCCGCCGCGGAAGACGGCGCGGCGTTCTTCGACGCCGACTGCATGGTCACACCCTACGACTCGGCGGCCTTCGACTCGGAGACGGCCCGCGAGCGCGTCGAAGCCTACTTCGGGTCGCCCGACACCCTGCTCGTCGGCGATACCGAAGCGCGAAACGCGTCGAGCAGTACGACGGCCCACGACGCCGAGATTCGTGCCTGCGGTGCCCTGCTGGCGTACGCCGAGTACACCCGCGGCGGAAAACGTGCCAGCGGGCACGCAGGCGAGGACGGCCACCTCGACTATCTCAATCACCTCACGCGCTACGAACCCCGCGAGTACGTCCTGTTGGACCGAGTGGCGCTCTCCAGCCTCGAACTGTTCGAGCGCCGGACGGTCCACGGCGACGCCGACGTGACCCTGCTCGGGGTGCTGGACGAGACCGCCTGCGCGCTCGGGAGCCGGAAGCTCAAAGACTGGCTCCGGCGACCCCTGCTGGAACCCGACCGCATCGAGGCCCGACTCGACGCCGTGGAAGCGTGGACTCACGACGTGCAGACCCGCGAGGAGGCGAGAGACCTGCTCCGGGATGTGTACGACATCGAGCGCCTCGTCGCCCGCATCTCGCGGGGGCGGGCCAACGCCCGCGACCTGCGGTCGCTGAAGACCACCCTCGACGTGGTGCCCGACCTGAAGGCCGCGATGGCCGACTTCGACGCCGAGTTGCTGGTCGAACTCCGCGACGACCTCGACGAACTCGCGGACGTGCGAGAGCTGATAGGCCGCGCTATCCGGGAGGACCCGCCCCGCGAAATCACCGAGGGCGACGTGATTCAGCGGGGCTACGACGAGGAACTGGACGACCTCCGCGAGACCGAGCGCGAGGGGAAAGCGTGGATAGACGACCTCGAACAGCAAGAGCGCGAACGGACCGGTATCGGCTCGCTGAAGGTCGGGCACAACTCGGTCCACGGCTACTACATCGAGGTGACGAACCCGAACCTCGACGCGGTGCCAGACGACTACGAGCGCAGACAGACGCTCAAAAACTCCGAGCGGTTCTACACGCCGGAACTCAAGGAGCGCGAGGACGAGATTCTGCGCGCCGAGAGTCGGGCCGACGACCTCGAACACGAACTGTTCCGAGACGTGCGCTCGACGGTCGCCGCCGAGTCCGAGCGCGTGCAGGCGGTCGCGGACGCGCTCGCCCGACTCGACGTGCTGGCCGCGCTGGCGGAGGTAGCGGCCACGCGCGACTACGCCCGCCCGGAAATCGGCGGCGAGGGAATCCACATCGAGGGCGGCCGCCACCCGGTCGTCGAGCGCACCCAACAGTCGTTCGTGCCCAACGACGCGCACCTCGAACGGGCGGCTTCGCCGCCGAGCGGTGAGCGTGACACTGCGAACGCCGCCGACTCCTTCGCGGTCATCACCGGGCCGAACATGTCGGGGAAATCGACGTACATGCGGCAGGTCGCGCTCATCACCGTCCTCGCCCAGACCGGGAGTTTCGTCCCGGCCGCGAGCGCCCGCATCGCGCCGGTGGACCGAATCTTCACCCGCGTCGGCGCGAGCGACGACATCGCGGGCGGGCGCTCGACGTTCATGGTCGAGATGACCGAACTCGCCGCGATTCTCGAAAGCGCGACCGACGACTCGTTGGTCCTGTTAGACGAGGTTGGACGGGGCACCAGTACGACCGACGGACTGGCCATCGCCCGCGCTGTGACCGAACACGTCCACGACGAGGTGGGCGCGCTCACGCTCTTTGCGACGCACCACCACGAACTGACCGAGACCGCCGAGGAACTGCCGGGCGCGTTCAACCTCCACTTTGCCGCGGAGGGAACCGGCGAGGACGTGACGTTCGACCACGAGGTTCGCCGGGGCGCGGCCACCGCCTCCTACGGCGTGCAGGTCGCCCGCGAGGCAGGGGTTCCCGACGAGGTGGTCGGGCGAGCGCGCGAATTGCTGGCGGAGGCGGAGTCGGCCGACGTGGAACCGGCGGACGAGAGGAGCGCCGACGACTCGAAGGACGAACCTACCGCCGATTCCCCGCCGAAGGCCGTCGCCGACGGTCCCGAGGACGAACTCGCCGCGCGCCTCCGCGAGGTGGACGTGGCGACGATGACGCCGCTGGAGGCGATGAACGAACTGGCCGAGTTGACGCGCGAAGTGGAGTGAATCGATGGTGAATACACGTCCGAGCGAACGCGCCCCAACGTGCAACCACGAGCTTAGGTTCGAGTTCCGGCCCAATTACCGGTCGTCACGAAAAGTACGAGATGACGTCGTCTACCGCACCAGCCTCGCACTCGCTAATCTGTACCGAGTTGGACGACGGATCAGCGTTGGTGGTTCGACACGCCCCCTCTTTCCAGTCGTCGGCTCCGGGTGACGTGCCAATCGTCGTGACGGTCGCGTCGTAGTGCTCCGAAGGGACGACGTTTCCAACGTGGTGAGAGTACGTTGATTCGCCATCGTAGTTACCCGCCCAAATCGGGACAGGAGCACAGAGTTGGTGCCAGATTTCGTGACAGGCCGACCACGAGACGTGCCTCTGCTCGGAATAATCGAAGAGCGTCTTCGGATGCTTGCTCGCATAGGGGTAGGTCTCGGACGTGTCGTAGGCGTTGTTCCAGACGTTGTTGCTGTAGGTCACGCCGTCCATCGAACCGTCGTCGCCGATCCAAAGGTTCGCTCCACCTTCGTCCGTGTGGCCGAACTCATCGATGTACTGTTTGTTGAGGTCGGTCGGATCACCGGAATAGGAATCGAAGAACGCATCGACGTTGGTGTTGTACGCCTCGATCTTCCAGCCGTTGACCTTGTCGGTGGCTTCTTCGAGGTTCTGCATCATGAGTTTCACGCTGTCGAGAACGATGTCTAGGTCGGACGTTTCCCATTTGTTGGTCAGATACAGGCGAATGGGTCCGTTATTGGTGGATGGATGTCCGAAGCCCGGGATGTGAGAATCGTACTCAGTAGCGTAAGCATCCGACGGGTCGGTGTACGCCAAGGCCGACGACGAGAGCAACGATACCCCCGTAATCGCTGCCCCAGTTCCCGCAACCGTCTTGAGGTACGTACGCCGCAGGGAGTTGTTATCGCCTTCCGGCTGATTGTTTGGCTTGGAACACCTATTGGAATTATCTTCCATATTATTTCATTCCTCTGCAAAGTATTATATTTTACTCTCTGAATGTGAAATATAGGATGGGTCCTATGATCGTCGCCGCGAACGTGAATTCAGTGTGGTCGTTCCGTCTGCGACAGACAGAGGGAACGGACGCGTCGAACACGTCTTCGACACTACGTTCCGCGACTAGACCACGAAAGCCACCGAACACAGTCGCCCACCGACACCCCACGTTCTGCGGCCCACCCAGCGTTCGTCTCCACGACGTACCGGCCCGACTCCGACATGGTCTCGTACAGCAGGTGGTATGACAACGGAGAGTCGGCCGCATCCAGCGTCTTGATGCCCGTAACCTCGCCGTCCACGGACACGAACACCACGCCCAGCGGGAAGTCCATGTTCCGCATGGCGATGCCCTTCGACCCGTTCTCGTCGTACGCGAGGAGCAGGCCCTCGCCGGGAGCCAGCGACTCGGTTCGACTCAGGCCCACGTACCGCTCGGCGAACGAGTCCGCGACCGCGGCGTTGAGGTGAACCTTCTCGGTTCCGGCGCAGTCAGTGACCCGGAGGCTTCGGCGGTCGTCGGTCCCGGCGGGCACCGGGAGGAGACCGGCGTGAAACAGGACGTACCCGCCGACGAGGAGCGTGCCGACCCCGAACCAGAACGCGCGCCGATTATCCATACCGGGACCCCTCGGTAGCGCGGCTTATACGCGCCGCCCTCCTCATTCCGGCGGACCAACCGAGACGAACTCCAAGCCCTTCTCTGCTAACAGTCGCCGCCCTCGTTCGGTCACCGACGGCGAGACCAGAATTCCGCGAATCTCGGCGTTCGCGTGCAGGTTTCTCTCCAGCGCCTCGACGTAGCGGTCCAACTGGCCCACCGCGTCCGGGCCGACGCGCTTGCGCTTGAGTTCCACGACGACCGTCGCGCCGTCGCGGTCCTTGCCGTAGATGTCCACCGCTCCGGCGGCCGTTTCGCGCTCGGTTGCCAGCGGTTTGAACCCGGCCTCCACGAGGTCCGGGTCCTCCAGAATCCGCTGGCGGAGGTCCTCCTCGGTTCCCTGCACCGAGAGGTCTCCTCGGTCGGTCACGTCGAACGTCGAGACCTGCTCGACTCGCTCGAAGGCGACCGTTAGCTCTTCGTCCGGCGCGGTGCGGTGGCTCTCGACGCGGACCTCGCCGTCGGCGAGGCGGACCTCGTGGGCGCATCCCGGCGGTTGCCAGTTCACGGGCTGTTGGCCCTCGTCGGTGTGGACCAGCGCGGTCCCGTCAGGTTTGAGGACGACCAGTCGGTCGCCGGGACCGAGGTGGCTGGCGGCCCGGCCGTCGTACGCGACCGTACAGCGTCCGAAGACGGTTATCAACTCGGCGCGGTCGATGGCGGCCGCAATGCGCTCGCGGGCGGTCGCCGGGTCGGGCCGGTGGAGCGTGTCGGCGGTCGGCGCGTCGGCCGCCCGAGAGCCAGCGTCCGAGGCGTCGGTCTCGGCGGAGTCGCCGTCTTCGAGTGTCACTACCGCGGCGTAGGCGGCGAGCGCACTAAAACGGCGCGTGTCGAACGGACGGCACTACCGATGGCGTTCCGGGAGAATCACCTCCCGATTGTCGCCCCACGAGCGAACGCGCGCGGCGAGAAAGTCGCGGGCCATCTCGGGGTCGAGTACGCCGCGGTCCACCATCTCGCCGAGCGTGGCTTTCGTCCCACGGACCCATCCGCGAAGGTAGTTCGAGTTCTCGGGGACCGCCTCAACCAGCGCGCCGTGGCCAACCGTCTCGCTCCGCTCGACGGTCTCGCTGTCGGTTTCGAGACCGAACCAGACCGTGTGGAACGCGGTCGTTCGGTACGCCGCCGAGACGCGGTAGAACGCTTCGTGATGCAGAAAATCGAGGTGGTCGGCCGCGATGGCGGCCAGCGAGAGGTCCGTCGCTATCGGCTCGAGGTCCACGGCGAACTGGGTGTCCGTGGCGTAGGGCGCGTCGGCCGAAAGGTGGTCGAGGAGGGCGAACTCCGCGCCGCCCCAGTGCGAGCGGTGGAGGTCGTAGGTTGCGGTTTCGTCGTCCGAATCACGAGCGTCGGCAGTCGAGCGGTCGGCGTCGTCGCGTCGATACGCGAGGAGTGCGCGGTGTCCCATCGAGCGAGGTTCGTCACGTCTCCGGATTTAAAGGTACGGAGCGGTCGCTCCGTCGGGACACTTCTCGGCTTTTCGGAATCGCCCACAGATTTTTCCAGAAGAAATCGAACCACTCTAGTATGGAAGTCCCAGTGAACCGCCTCGGCGTCCTCGGTATTCTGGGGGTCATCGGCATTTGGACGAACGAACCCGCGCTCTACGCGCTCTTCGCACTCTTCGCACTCTTGGCCAGTGACCGGACGATAACGCTCCCGATTGGTGCAGGAGAGTCGCCACCGGATACCCGCTCCTGAGGTCGAGAGACGCTTTCTTCGCTCGCTGGCGCGCCAGCAGTGTGAGCAGAGTGAACTCCACACCGACCGCGATAAATGATATAGTGCGATAGGAAATCGCGTCGCGTCTACGAAATCGCGTCTTCTTTTTCGGCGGCGGCGGTGAGGTGTTCGGCACCCCAGTCACGCATCTCCTCGATGAGCGATTCGAGCGACGCGCCGCGCTCAGTCAGCGAATACTGCACACGAACCGGCTTCTCGCTCACGATTTCGCGGTTTAAAAGCCCTTTCTCTTCGAGGTCGTCGAGGCTATCCGAGAGAACCTTGCTGGAGATACCGTCCACGTCGTCTTTGAGTTCGTTGAAACCCATCGGGCCGCTGTGGAGGAGTCGATGGATGACCACGGGGTGCCACTTCTTACCGATTAGCGTCGCGGTCGAGGTAATCGGACACCAATCCTTTCCGGCACACCAGACCGAGAGTCTATCGTTGTCACTCATGAGCGCGAGTACGCTTCCCGCCGTGTAAAAGTTACCTCTCCTGAGTTAGTTACCGAGAGTAATTCCAATATCGGGCGATTTGTTCGCCTGTCGGCGAGCGAGGAGTGCGTGGCGGCTTTCAGTCTGGGTCCGACTCACTCCTTGGCTATCCACCCGCCGATTGCTCCGGCGAGCGCGCTCTCCAGTCCCATCACGAACGTGACGAAGAGAACGACGAGGAACGCCCCACCGCCGAGAAGCGACCCGAAGGGACCGAACTCGGCCACGCCGAGGACGCTGACCGCGACCCCGAGGAAGACGGCGACGAAAACGCCCCCGAGCGATCCCGCCAGCAGGCCGTGCCACGCGCCGCGACCGGTCCCGCCCGCCGCCATGTAGCCAGCGAGGAATCCGCCGACCAGTCCCGCGGTGAGTTGGCCGAGTCCCGGAATGGCGATTCCGACGACGCCGACCACCGTCATGACGACGAACCCGATGGCGACTGCGTACCAGTTGGTCATTCCGTATTCTGTACGCTCTACGAGCGGTTAAGCGTTCTCGGCAGGGAACACCACTACTCGGGGTCAGCGGTGGGCGACTCCTCGAAGGTCGAGAGGTCGAAGTGCCGACCGCCGCGGAACCAGTCGAGACCGATGTACGCCAGCGTTAGCCCGCCGACAACACCACCGAACGTGGCCAGGAGGGGTTCGGTCTCGCCGGTTCCGTCGGCCAGCGTCATCGCGGCGCGCGCGACCATCTGGAGACCCAGACAAACGTTTCCGAGACCGACGAGTTGGTACCAGTCGAAATCCCCGATTGAGGCGTCGAGACCACCGAGGACGTACAGTGTCGAGGCTCCAAGCCAGAGCGAGAACGTCGCCAGCGAGGTGGGGTCAGCCAGCGCGTCGGCCCGGAACGCCCCGAGAAACGCGACGCCGACAGCGCCGAACAGACCGCCGAAGAGCGCGAACCAAATTCGTCTCACGGCGGGGACTACGCCCTAATTATTAATAAACCAAGGGGTACCAACGGCCTCCGTCAGTCACTCCAAGCCGACTCGGTCGGCGTACTCCTCGAAGACTTCCCACGAGGGGTCTGCCTCCGGCTTTTCGGCGCGCTCGCCGTCCACGAAGACGCCCTCGCCCGCACTCACTTCGCCGATTTCGGCGGCCGGGATGTCTTCGTCGTCGAGGGCGTCCAGCACGCGCTCGACGCCGCCCGATTCGACGGTCAGCAGGAGCGTCCCCTCGCTGGTCGCGGCCCACGGGTCGATGCCGAAAAACTCGCAGGACTCCGCGACGCCCGGCAGGACGGGCACCGCGTCGGCGTCCACGTCGAGGCGGACGCCGCCCGCTCCCGCGAGTTCGACCAGCGCGCCCCGGAGACCGCCCTCGGTGGCGTCGTGCATCGCGGTGACCGGCCCGGCGGCCGCGGCGGTCAGCGCGTCCCGGACCGGACTCATGTCCCAGAATCGCTCCTTGGCGGTCTCGATAGTCGAGTCGGAGAGGTCCACCGCGTCCTCGAACAGCGTGACCAGAAAGCCAGCGACTTCGACCGCGGGACCCTTCGTCACGAGCAGTCGGTCGCCGGGAGTCGCGCCGTCGGGGCGGACCACCGCGTCGGGGTCGCCGACCGCCAGCGTCGTCGCGCCGCCGACCCACGGGTACTGACACCCGCCGTAGCGCGCGGTGTGGCCCGTGACGATGCTGACGCCCAGTTCGCTGGCTTCGCGGTCGAACGCCTCCCAGACCGCGCCGAACTGCTCGTCGGTCATCTCCGGCGGGAGCGTGAACGTGACCGAGAGGTGCGAGGGCGGGATTCCGGAGACCGCGGCGTCCGAGAGCGCGACGTGGACTGCGAACCATCCCGCCTTCTCGAACCCGAGCGCCGGAACGAGCGAGAGGGGGTCGCTGGCCATCACGACCGCGCGGTCGCCGACCTCCACGACGCCGAAATCAACGCCGTGTTGCGGTCCGAGCGTCACGTCGTCGCGGTCGGTCCCGAGGTTGGGGTAGATGTACCGGTCGAAGAACGAGCGGTCTACCTTGCCGAGGTCGGTCATTGGCGGCGGTTGTGGCGGCGCGGACTAATCGGTGGTGGTTCGGCCGTGGGGTCGCTTCCAGCGGAGCGACGACCGAACGACTTTCCCGGTTGAGTCCGAACGCACGAGCATGGCCGAAATCGACGCCGATACGCTGCTTCCGAACGAGCGAATGCGAAACGGAGCGAAAGACGGCGAAATCACCCAGATTCACCGCGGACGCCAGTACGCCGAGGAGGGCGACCGCTTCGAGGCGGACGGCGACGCCTTCGAGGTCGTCGCAATCCGCGAGCGAACGCTCGGCGACCTGACCGACGAGGACGCCCGGAAAGAGGGTATGCGGGACTTAGAGCAGTACCGCGAGATACTGAACCGGGCGCACGACGAGTTTGAGTGGGACGACGACAGCGAGGTCGTCCTGCACCGGTTCGAGAAAGTAGAGGGGTAGGTCTCCGGACGGTTCTCTTTACGGAGTTGTTTGTGGCATCGAAAGAAGAGGAAGAGAGCTAGCTTCAGGCGTGATCGATGGAGTCAACCGCACCGCCCCACACCGCACAGCACCTCGTCCTCCCCAACCGCCTGCGTTGCTCGCTACGCTGCGCTACTCGGCCCTCGCACGTATCGGCGCGGTCACAAGGACCGCGCCAGCGCGCGCCGACCGCCTGACGGAAATAGAGATTCGAGAGCCACCGACGGAAGAACGAGAAGAGCCAAAAATCGACCAGTTTTCACCGACGCTCGCGCAGTTCCGCGCGCAGGTCGGCGAGGTCCATCTCCTTCATCGACAGCAGGACGAGCAGGTGATAGACGATGTCGGCGCTCTCGTGGGCGATTTCCTCGTGGTCGTCGTCCTTCGCGGCCAGCAGGAGTTCGGTGGTCTCTTCGCCCAGTTTCTCCAGCACGGCGTTCTCGCCCTTCTCGTGGGTGAACAGCGACGCGGTGTAGGACTCGTCGGGCAGGGTCTCTTTGCGGTCCTCCACGACCGCGAATAGTTCGTCCAGAATCGCCGCGGTATCTTCGGGCGCGGCGGCGTCCTCGCGGTCGGCCACCTCACCGCTCTGGTCGCCGGTCATGGTCCCAACTCCGCGACCTCTTGGATGTCCTGTAGCTCGTCGAACTCCTCGCGGTCGCGCCGCCCGGACGCGAACACGTCGTCGGCCACCTCTATCGGCGCGTTGGTCCGGGCCGCGAGCGCCAGCGAGTCGCTGGGTCGGGCGTCCACTTCGGCCTCGCCCCGCGGCGTGTCGATGTGAAGGTCGGCGATATAGGTGCTGTCTTCCAGCGCCGAAACCACGACGCGGGTGACGCGCCCGCCGAGTTCCTCCACGAGGTCGAGCGTGAGGTCGTGAGTCAGCGGGCGGCCGATGTCCTCGGCCTCCATGCCGCGAGCGATGCTGACGGCTTCCTCGAAGCCAATGAATATCGGGAGCACCCCGTCGTCGTCGGGTGCGAGGACGACGACCGGCACCGGCCCCTCGTCGGTCATCGCAACTCGCACTGCGTCGATATCGACCTCCATGCCCGCATCGAGGAGGGCCAGCAAGAAAAGTCTGCCCTACTGGTCGGAAGCCGTAGCCTCGGGGAGGGTCACGCCGTCGTTCTCGAAGAACGCCAGTCCGTGAACCCGCGAGTCGGGCGTCAGTTCCGGATGGAACGAGGTGGCGACGACCGGGCCGTCCCGAATCGCCACCGGGCGGCCGTCCCACTCCGCCAGCACCTCGACGCTCTCGCCCACGTCCGCGATGACCGGCGCGCGGATAAAGACGGCCGGGAACGAGTCGTCGAGACCTGCGACTTCGAGGGGTGCCTCGAAACTGTCTTTCTGTCGCCCGAAGGCGTTGCGCTCGACGGTCGCGTCCACGAGGTCCAGCGATTGTACGCGGTCGTCGCCCGCGTCGGTCGAAGCCACGATGAGGCCCGCGCAGGTCGCCAGCACGGGCTTGCCAGCCTCGACGTGGGCGACGATTTCCTCGGCGATACCCTCGTCGTGAAGCAACCGCGAGATGGTGGTCGATTCCCCGCCGGGCAAGAGCAGCAGGTCGCAGTCGGGGACGACGCCGCTGTTCCGGATTTCGACGACCTCGGTCTCGCGTCCGTGGGCCTCGCCAGCGCGCCGGACGGCCTCGGCGTGTTCGCTCACGTCGCCCTGCACGGCGACGACGCCCGCTTTGAGAGTCATATCCGCGAGTAGGGAGTCGGTCGTCAAAAGTTGCGCGCCTCGGCGGTCGGGTCGTCCCGATTGAAGAGCGCGCCCGCCGCGCCGAAGATCTCGCCGACGGCACGCTCTCGGACTGGAAGAAACATCTCACGCCGAGCACGACAACGGGGGCGATAGAACTAGCCGCCGGAGAAACGGTGTCGCTACAGTCCGAGGATGTTCAGAACCTCGATGAAGACGCCGAAGAGAACGCCGAACGCGACGATGGTCTTGGGGTCGATGCGGATGGCGTTGCGGTCCTCGGCGTCGAAGTATCGGACGAGTCCGGCGCTGGACATCAGTCCGCCGGAGTTCTCACCACTGCTCATACACAGTGGTCCGGTCGCCCCTCGCCTAAACCTTTCGGAGCGCCGCCGAGTGTGGCGACAAATCGAACGCGGCAAAGCCGGGGTGGTGGGAAACCCTTATGCGGGCGGCGAAGATAATTCCGCCAGACCACCAATGACTGTCACGCTGAAGGACTTTTACGCGGACTGGTGTGGACCCTGCAAGACCCAAGACCCGATTCTCGAAGAGATGGAGGGTGACTGGGGCGAAGTCGAGTTCGAGAAGATCGACGTAGACGAGCATCAGGACGTTGCCAACGAGTATCAGGTCCGTTCCATCCCGACCATCGTGGTCGAGAACGACGACGGCGTCGTCGAGCGGTTCGTCGGCGTCACCCAGCGCGACGAACTCGAAGACGCGCTCGAACAGGCCGGAGCGTAATCGACGACGCCGCTCTTTCGGGAGCGTTCGCGGCGACCGAACGAATCGACCTTCTCGCCGGAAAACCAACGCGATTTTTCTCGAGACGGAGAACCCCGCCGAGACGACTCTACAGGCCGTATATCTCGCCGAACTTCTCCTCGGCGTAGTCGAGGAAGTAGTCGGCGGTCAGGTCCTCGCCGGTAGCCTCCCGAATCAGTTCGTCGGTCGTGTAGCGCTGGCCGTGGCGGTGGATATTCTCGGTCAGCCAGTCGCGGATGGGCTGGAAGTCGCCCGCCCGAATCAGGTCGCGCGGGTCGTCTAACTCGTCCTCGATGGTCGCCCAGAGCTGGGCCGCGAGGACGCTCCCGACCGTGTAGTTCTGGAAGCTGGCGAACCCGCCGGTCCAGTGGATGTCCTGTAGACAGCCCTCCGCGTCGGTGTCGGGTCGGACGCCCAGATATTCCTCCATCTTGTCGTCCCACGCGGTCGGAATCTCGCTCACCGCGAGGTCGCCGGAGACGAACTCGCGCTCTATCTCCGACCGGAGGATGATGTGCATGTGGTAGGTGAGTTCGTCGGCCTCGGTCCGAATCAGGTTGTCCGACTCGATGCGGTTGGCAGTCCGGTAAGCCTCTTCCGGCGTCACGTCCGAGACCTGCGGGAAGCGCTCTTTCACGGTCGGCAAGACGAGTTCCCAGAACTCCTTCGTGCGCCCGACGTGGTTCTCCCAGAAGCGCGACTGGGACTCGTGGACGCCACTGGAGCGCGCTTCTCCGAGGGGCGTGCCGTAGGCGTCGTCCCGAAGCCCGAGCGCGTAGGTCGCGTGGCCGAACTCGTGGACAGTCGAACTGACCGCGCCCAGCAAGTCCGTCTCGTCGAATCTGGTCGTGATGCGGGCGTCGAACTGCGTGCCCGACATGAACGGGTGGGCGGAGGTGTCGAGGCGGCCCCTGTCCCAGTCGTAGTCCAACAGGTCAAGCACGTCCCGCGAGAGGGCTTCCTGCGTCTCGGTGTCGAACTCACCCTCGAAGGCGTCGGGGACCGCCTCGCTGGCCCGGATGTCCTCGATGAGCGGGACGAGACCGTCTTTCAGTTCCTCGAAAATTCGCTCCACAGTGTCGAGTTCGAGATACGGTTCGCGGTCCTCGAACATCACCTCGTAGGGGTCTCGGTCGGGGGCGATGTGTTCGGCCTTCTCGACCCGAAGGTCGAGCAGGTCCGAGAGAATCGGCTCGAACGCCGAGAAGTCGTCGTTGGCTTTCGCCTCGCGCCAGTCGTCTTGGGCCTCCGACTGGAGGCGACTGTGCTGTTCGACCAACTCCTCGGGGACTTTCGCCTTCCGGTCGTACTCGCGGCGAATCTCGCGGACGACCGCCTCCTGTTCGTCGGACAGGTCCTCGCTCTCGGCGGCGTCGAGCAGTCGGCCGGTCTCGTCAGCGGTCAATTGCTCGTGAGCGACCGCCGAGAGCGCAGACAGTTGCTCGGCGCGGGCGGGCGTGCCGCCCTCGGGCATCATCACCTGCTGGTCCCAGTAGAGGACGCCGCCGCCGTCGTTCAGTGCGGTGATTCGCTTACATCGGTCGAGTAAGTCGTCGTAAGCTTCGGCCATGTGTTCTCCTCGCTTTCCCGACGTATCAAAATGAGGGTGGCGGCGAGGAGCGTGGGGTTCGCCAGCAGACGACGCACCGAACCGAACGCTCAGAATGGGGATTCGAAAGGAGCTAAACGGCGACGGAGAACGGCCGCGGTGCTACTGGTACTCGTCCAGTTCGTACAACTCGCCGTACTTGTCCTTCACGTAGTCGAGGAAGTAGTCGGCGGTGTACTCTTCGCCGGTAGCCTGCCGGACGAGTTCGTCGGTGGTGTAACGCGACCCGTGCTGGTGGACGTTCTCGGTCAGCCAGTCGTGGAGCGGTTCGAAGTCGCCCTCGGCGACGTTCTCGTCCAGATTCTCGATGTCGTCCTCGGCGCTATCGAACAGTTGGGCCGCGAGGACGCTCCCGAGCGAGTAGGTCGGGAAGTAGCCGAAGTCGCCGTGGCTCCAGTGGATGTCCTGTAGACAGCCCTCGGCGTCGGAGTCGGGCCGGACGCCCAGATACTCCTCGTACTTGTCGTTCCAGACCTCGGGTACGTCCTCCACGTCGAGGTCGCCCCGGATGAGGTCGCGCTCGATTTCGAACCGGACCACGATGTGCATGTGGTAGGTGAGTTCGTCGGCTTCGACCCGAATGAGGTTGTCCTCGTAGACCTCGTTGGCGGCCTCGTACACGTCGTCAACGCTGGCGTCGGCCAGCTTCTCGGGGAAGCGGTCTTTCACCTTCGGCAGGAAACGCTCCCAGAACGCCCGCGAGCGCCCGACGTGGTTCTCCCAGAGGCGCGACTGGGACTCGTGGACCGTCATGTCACGGGACTCGCCCAGCGGCGTGCCGTACTCCTCGCGGGGGAGTCCGAGCGTGTAGGTCGCGTGGCCGAATTCGTGGACCGTCGCCATCAGCGCGCCAACCGGCTCGTCGGGCGAAAAGCGGGTCGTGACGCGGGCGTCGAACTGGTTGCCCGACGAGAACGGGTGGGGCGCGGTGTCGAGGCGGCCGTGGTCCCAGTCGTAGCCCAACGTGTCCAGCACGTCGCGGGTGAGGTCTTCCTGCGTGTCGGTGTCGAACTCGCCGGAGAACGTATCGGTGGCGAGGTTGGCGTCCGACTCCCGAATCGCGTCCACGAGCGGGACGAGTTCGTCGCGCAGGCGCTGAAGGACCTCTTCGGCGGTCTCGACGCCGAGATACGGTTCGTACTCCTCGAACAGGACCTCGTAGGGGTCGCGGTCCGGGTCGATGTGTTCGGCGTACTCGCGCTTGAGTTCGACCAGTTTTTCGAGCGTCGGCGCGAACGTCGAGAAGTCGTCTTGTTCTTTGGCCTTCTGCCAGACCGGCATCGCCTCCGACGAGACCTCCGAAATCTCTTCCACGAGGTCTTGGGGGACGCTGGCGGCGCGGTCGTGCTGGCGTCGAATCTCGCGGACGACCGACGCGCGCTCGTCGTCGAGGTCCCGCGATTCGAGTTCGTCGAGCATCTCGGCCATCTCGTCGGACGTGAGCATCTCGTGGGCCACGGTCGAGAGCGCCGAGCGCTGTTTCGACCGGGCGGGCGTGCCGCCCTCGGGCATCATGACCTCTTGGTCCCAACTGAGTACCATTCCGGCCTGCTTGACGTTCGACAGTCGCTGTACCTGCTGTACGAACTTCGAATAGGTGTCGGACGCCTCGTCGGCGGCGGCTTCGCTTGCCATCGACTCTTCGTAGGGTGTCACCCATTATCAAAAGTCGGGTTTCGACTCGAAAGGGACGACCCATCACGGCGACCCGACCGCGGGCGACTCAGAACCGCTCGGCCACGCCGCGGTAAATCCCCTCACAACGTTCTAGCACCGCGATGCTTGCACTCTCAGCGTCGGTGTGGGCCTCGCCGGGTTCGGCCGCACCACAGACCACGCAGGTCGTTCCGGTCTCGGCCAACCATCCCGCGTCGGTCGCATGGGGTTTCGAGACGAGTTCGGGGTTGCCCGCTCGTCCCTCCTGTTCCTCGCTCGCGGCCGCCAGCACGGTCTGGGCGAACGCTTCGTCGTCACAGCGCATCGCCGGGAGGTCTTGGTCAACAGTCCACTCGACGCCCTCGCTCTCGACGCGCTCAAGCGGCGCGCGCTCGCCGGGAACCGTGCGCTCGTCCACCGTCACCTCACACGTTTCGGGAATCACGTTCCACGCGCTCCCGCCCTCGATTTCCGTGACGGCGACGCTTCCCCGGACCTCCTCGCCAAACACCTCGACCGCGGGGAAGTCGAGGTCCCGAATCACGTCCACCGCATCGCAGGCCCGGTAGACCGCGTTCTCGCCGGATTCGGGGTTGCTGGCGTGGGCCGCCGTGCCGCGGGCAGTGACGGTACTCCCCCGGCGGCCCTTGTGCGCGACTGCCACGTCGGTCACGCCCGGCGCGGAGTAGCCCGTCGAGCCTTCGCCGACGACGGCGTAGTCGGGCGCGAACCCTCGTTCGATGGCGGCGCGAGCGCCGACGCCGCCTTGCTCCTCGCCGACGAAACTGGCGAAGACGAGTTCCGGAGCGGTCTCGCCTGAGAGGTCGGCGTCGCGGAACGCCAGCATCGCGGCCGCCACCGCGCCCTTCATATCGGCGGTGCCCCTGCCGTAGAGGCGGCCGTCGCGCTCCTCGACGACGTATCCTCCGTCGGCGTCGGTCTGGGAGTCGGCCGGTGGCACCACGTCGTGGTGGCCGACGAGCGCGAGCGATTCGCCCTCGTCGGGACCGCGGCGGGCGATGACGTTCCCGGTCTCGTCGCGGGTCACGTCGCCGTCGGTCTCCTCGCGGAGCCAGTTCTCGATGTAGTCGCCCGCCTCGGTCTCGTCCTCGTGGGACGGGATGGAGACGAGTTCGCGGGTGAGTTCGAGTAGTTCGGTCATGGCTGACCCGTGGGCCGCGAGTCGCTTGAAGCCGGGGGTGGCGGAACGCCGGGTCGTGGGTTCGTCGCGGCGGTCCTCGACTCGGACGAGACGGGGCCTCCCCAGAGTCGCTCGCTCGTAAAGGGTATGAACGCGCCGCCCGAAAAGAGGGACATGAACGTTCTACCGGACACCAGCGTCGTCATCGACGGCCGGATTTCCGAGCGCGTCGAGGGCGAGTTCGCTGGCGCGACCGTCCTGATTCCGGAGGCAGTCGTCGCCGAACTCGAAGCGCAGGCCAACCGCGGCCAAGAGAGCGGTTGGAACGGTCTCTCGGAACTCCAGCGACTCGCTGACCTCGCCGACGAGGGCGACATCGACCTCGAATACGTCGGCGAGCGTCCGGACCCCGAGGCCGCGGGCCGTGCCCACGAAGGCGAAATCGACGCCTACATCCGGGAACTGGCCGCCGACCACGACGCCGCGTTCGTCACCAGCGACAGCGTGCAGGCCGAGGTAGCGAAGGCGAAAGGATTGGACGTGGAGTACATCGCGCCCAAGACCGACGACGGCGACATCGGTCGCCTCGCCATCGAGGAGTTCTTCGACGAGCAGACGATGAGCCTCCACCTCCGGGCGGGAGTCGCGCCGATGGCTAAGCGCGGCGACATCGGCGACATGCACTACGAGCAGATACGCGACGAGGTTTCGACCGAGGAACAACTCAAGGAGTACGCCAGCGAGATTATCGACTCCGCCAAGCGGAGCAACGAGGGGTTCATCGAACTCTCCGAGCAGGGGATGACCATCGTCCAGTTCCGCGACTACCGAATCGCCGTCGCGGAGCCGCCGTTCGCCGACGCGTGGGAGATTACCGCGGTTCGGCCCATCGTCAAGACCGACATGGAGGACTACGAGTTCGCCGGTGAACTCAAAGAGCGACTGCTCGAACAGCAACGCGGCGTTCTCATCTCCGGGTCGCCCGGTGCCGGGAAGTCCACCTTCGCGCAGGCCGTCGGCGAATTCCTCGCGGACAACGACTTCGCGGTCAAGACGATGGAAAAGCCCCGAGACCTGCAAGTCGGCCCGGAAATCACGCAGTACACCGAACTGAGCGGCGAGATGGAGAAGACCGCCGACTCGCTGTTGATGGTCCGGCCCGACTACACCATCTACGACGAGGTCCGGAAGACCGACGACTTCGAGGTGTTTGCCGACATGCGACTCGCGGGCGTCGGCATGATCGGCGTCGTTCACGCGACGCGGGCCATCGACGCGCTCCAGCGCCTCGTCGGCCGGGTCGAACTCGGCATGATTCCCCAAATCGTGGACACCGTTGTCTACATCGAGGCCGGGAAGGTCGAGAAGGTCTACGACGTGACGACGCAGGTGAAGGTGCCCGAGGGCCTGATGGAGGAGGACCTCGCTCGCCCGGTCATCATGATTCAGGACTTCGAGACCGGCCGCCCCGAGTACGAAATCTACACCTTCAACCGACAGGTCGTCACCGTCCCCCTCGACGAGAGCGAGCGCGAGGAGAGCGGCGTCTCGAAACTGGCGAAACAGGAAATCGAGCGAGAGATTCAATCGGTCGCCCGCGGTGCGGTGGACGTGGACGTGCAGGGCCAGAACCGCGCCACCGTCTACGTCACCGAGGACGACATCTCCTACGTCATCGGGAAGGGCGGCGGCCGAATCGACGAAATCGAGAACCGCCTCGGCATCGACATCGACGTGCGGACCCACGACGAGAAACCCCAATCGGCGTCCGGAGCGAGCGCAGGCGGTGCGGGCGGCGCAGGCGGAGCAGGAGCCACGCCCGGCCAAGTCGTGACGCCGGAAATCACCTCCCGGCACATCGTCCTGCCGACCGACGGCCACGCGGGCGAGACCGTCGAGGTGCAGGCCGACAGCGAGTACCTGTTCACGGCGACGGTTGGACGGGGCGGCGATATTCAGGTCTCGCGGGGCAGTGCGATTGCGGAGGAACTGGAGCGAGCAATCGACCGCGAGCAGGCGATTACGGTCGTCGGGGCGTAGGTCGGTCCGGGCCGTAAGTCGGAGTCTCGGTCCCTCTCGACGCGTCCCCGTTCAGAGTCGGTCCCGAACGCGCTCGACGTAGCTGTTTCCGTCCCAACTTCTGACGACTTGTTTGGAACTACGCCTCAACCCGTTGGAAGACCGCCTCCGAGACCGGCTCTGAGCGACGGTTCCCCTCTCCGCGACGAGGAGCGGCCAAGAGTCGTCGCTCAGGACTGTACGGACGCTGTGTTTTCAGTTCCTTGGAATGGAGGACCAGTTATATAGATCCGGTAGAACAAGGAAAAGATAGGACGATGTTCACCGACGACGTAGTTGAGACGAACGACGAAGGCGTGTCGGGCGGAGAACGCTCGGACGTGAAAATGAACTCCGACGCCGCGAGCGCCTTTCTCGAACGAAAAGGGTGGGGATGTCTGACGCTCGCGGAGGGTGGGAACGCCTACTCGCTCCCGATGTCGTTCGGGTACGACGGCGAGGGGACCGCCTACTTCCATCTCCAGACCGACGAGCGCGGCGAGAAGATGGCCTATCTCGACGCCACCGAGAGCGCCACGCTACTCGTTCCCGAGGTCAGACCGCCCGACTGGACCAGCGTCATGGTTCGGGGACCCATCGAGCGCGTTCCGGAAGCGGAGGTCGAAGACGCGTACGCGGCGTTCGCGGGAAACGCGTGGTTTCCGGCCAGTCCGTGGACCGACGACCGCGACCCGACCGAACTCGGCTTCTACAAGTTGGAGGCCGAGACGGTGACCGGGCGGACCTCGCTCGTGAGCGAATAGGACCGCAGCCGCGCCGTCCGAGTTAATCGCCGGTCGCGCCGACCGTCGTTCCGCCGACTGCGGCGTCGGTGCCGAGATAGCGCCACCAGAGGACGAGCAGACTCGGCAGAACGACCACGCTCGACACGAACGCGAACACGATTGTCGTTCCCGTCACCAGTCCGAACCGCTGGAGCGATGGCACCAGCGCGAACAGCAGGACGCCGAACCCGCCCGCGGTCGTGACCGCGCTGGCCAGTAGCGCGCCGCCGGTCCCCGCCAGCGTGGTCTCTAACGCCGCCGCGGCGTCGGCGCTGGCGGACACTTCCTCGACGAACCGCTCGCTGATGTGGATAGCGTAGTCAACGCCGATACCGATGGCGATGCTGGCGATGATGGCCGTCTCGGTGTTGAACGGAATCTCCAGCAGGTACATCGCGCCCAGAATCCAACTCAGTGCGAAGACAACCGGAACCATCGTGACCGCGCCCAGCGAGAGGGTGCCGTAGCGCCGGTAGAAGATCCCCGTCAGGAACGCCACGATGACCCCGAGCGTGATGAGGAACGTCTGGACCAGCGTGGTGAGCAGACCCTGCTGGACGATTTCGTTGATAATCGGCTGGCCGGTGGCGGTCGCGGTCAGATCGCCATCGGTTTCGATACCGTCGGCGACCGCTCGCATCTCGCTGGTGACCGCGCCGGTGTCCGACCCACCGCGGATTGCGACCGCGAGGCGGAGCGCGCGGTACTCGCCGTCGTCGGTGCGGGAGACGACCGCCGCCGCCTCGTCTGGGGCCGCCGCGTAGAGGGCGTCGTAGACTGCTCCGAGGTCGCGGTCGGGCACGCCGTCGCCGTCGGTGTCGCGCTCGGCGACGACCCGCGCGAACGTCTCGTTGCGGGCCGAAACGCGCTCGATGGTCGAGAGCGGCCCGTCAACGCTCGGTCGCCCGCTGGCGAGTGTGATGGCGGTCGAGGAACCATTTATTTCCTCGCGGGCGGTGGCGAGTCGGTCGAGAGTGTCGGACGACGTGATCGGTCCCTCAACGAGTATCTGGGCCTGCGAGCGGTCGCGCGACTGGACGAACTTGTCGTTGAGGAAGACGACGTTCTCCCGGAGGTCGTAGTCGCCGGGCCGGAGCGGTTCGGGGAGCGAGTCCATCCAGTCGGGCGAGTCCCGCGGCAGGAAATCGACCTGATTGATCGAGGTGTCGATGTCCGTCGCGGCGTACGCCCCGCCCGCGCTCGCAACCAGCGCGACGAGGACGACGGCGACGGGCAGTTTGCGGGCCGCAGTCGCCCCGACCCCGAGCAGGCGGTTGACCGCGCTCGCGCCGGTTCCGAACGCGCGCTTCCGGCGGTCGAAGCCGACCTGTTCGAGCAGGCCGTCGAGTTCGAGTTTGAGCGCAGGCAGGAGACCGGCGAAGACGACGAACGCCGAGACGATGCCGAACGCACTCACGAGACCGAACTGGCGGATGGTCTCGATAGGGCTGACGAGGTTCGAGGTGAACCCGACCGCGGTGGTGAAGGTGGTCGCCGCCAAGGCGACCGTCACGCCCGCGAGACCGGCGCGCATTGCTTCACGCGGGTCGCTGTCGGGATTCTCGGCGCGGGCCTCGCGGTAGCGCATGACGACGTGAAGCGCGTAGTCGATGGAGAGACCGATGAGCAGGAACGGCACCGCGATGAGTATCTGGGTGACGCCGATGCCCGCCCATCCCATGAACCCGCCCATCCAGACGAGGACCAGCAGGGTTCCGAGGAGTCCGAGCGCCACATCCAGCAGGTCGCGGTAGGCGACAAACAGGACGCCGACGACCAACAGGAACGCGAAGGGGGTGATGACCGCGAAGCTCTCTCCGGTCGCTTGCCCGGACTCCTCATCGACGATGCCCGCGCCGAAAGTGAACACATCGGTGGATTCGACCGTCCGGTCGGCGATGGCCTGCGCGGCCAGTTGGCCCGCCACCATGTCCTCGGGCAGGGAGTCGCCGGAGGTGTCGGCCTGCTGGAAGACGAATGTCACGCGGGCCGAGGCCGTCGTCGTCCCCGGTTCGTAGTCGGTCGCCAACAGGGTGAAGGGGTCAACCGGACCGGCCGCGGTCCGGTCGGGGTCGAGGACAGTCAGCAGAACGTCGTCGATTTCGGACTGGGACATCGACTCCAGTTGGGCTATCTGGTCGTCGAGGCTCGGTTGCCCGGCGGGCGGTGCGCCGGAGTCACTCGGCCCGCCTGCGCTGGCGTTTCTATCGCTCGCGTTCGCTCCGGTGCCCGTTGACCGCTCCTGTCGAATCGCGGCGGTCGCCACGAGGTTCGAGAGACCCGCAGTCGATTCGCCGTCGCGGAGCGTCGCGTTCACCGTCTCGTTCTCGCGGAGTCGCTGTTGGAGGCGGAGCGTTTCGAGCAGTGACTCTTTGGTCAGCACGTCGTCGCCGCGGACGACGACCTGCGTGACCGAGGTGTTCTCGTCGCCGGTCGTGAAGTTCGACTGGAGGGAGTCGAGTTTCTGGGCTTCGGTCGAGTCGCTACCGAAACTGGCGATAGTCAGTCCGGCGTCGATGTTCGCGGCACCGTACCCGACCGCCGCGGTCGAGACGAGCAGGAGCGCGAGAATCACCTTGCTGTACGTCGTCAGCGCGTCGGCGTATCGGTCGGCGAAGCCCATTGGTTGTCGAGTCGTTCGACCGCCTAGTATAAATGGTTGTAGATTTCTACAATAAATTGATGAGCGCACACGAGGCGGTCGAGGCCTTACGGGAACTGGGCCTGTCGAATTACGAGGCGCAGGTGTTCGTCGCGCTCCAGCGACTCGGCACCGGGAGCGCCCAAGCGGTCAGTCGGGTCTCGGACGTGCCGCGGTCGCAGGTGTACGGCGCGGCCGACGACTTGGCGAGTCGTGGACTCGTGGAGGTCGTCGAGTCCTCGCCCAAGGAGTACCGGCCGGTGAGTCTCGCGGCCGCCCGCGAGCAGTTGCGCGAGGCCGTCGAGCGCCAGCACGAACGGGCCTTCCGAAATCTCGAAGCGGTCCGGAACGAACACGCCGACCGCGGCGACGAGCGCGAGGTGGCGACGCTCCACGGTCTCCACGCGATTCACGAGCGCGTCACGAACCTCGTCGAAAACTCCATCGAGCGCGTGATTCTGGTCGCGGGGAGCGACGGCCTGCTCCCGGAGACCGTCGAGGAGTCGCTCCGAGAGCGCGCCATAGCGGGCGTTTCGGTCGTCGTCGTCACCGAGGACGAGGCGGTCGCCGAGCGGTTCGCCGACGCGCCGGTTCGGGTCGTGGTCGCCACCCGCGAGCAGACCGGCGGGTTCACCGGGCGGACGCTACTGGTAGACGACGCGACGGTGTTGCTGTCGGTCCGGACCGACGACGACCCGGAACCGTTCGAGGAGACCGCGCTCTGGACCGCCGACACCCGAATCGGCGACATCTTGGCGGCGTACGTCCACGCGGGGATGCAGTCGGGGTTCGAAGAGGAGTAATCGAGAAAACAGTCCGGTCGGCGAGGCGAGACGCGCCTCAATCGGCGCAGTTCTGAGCGTCGGTGCAGTCGGCCGACGTGTCACACGATACGTCGATTTCGTAGAGGTTCTGGCGGGCGTCGGCGAAGTACACGTCCTCTTGGACCACCTCTAGCTCTTCGAGTCGTTCGAGGGCGTATCGGACCGTGCGGGCCGACAACATCGATTCCTCGACTATCTCTTTCTGAGTGAGCGCACCCTTGTATTCGAGCACTTTGAAGACCAACTTCGCGCTCGGCGGCAGGTCGTCAATGTCCTCTAACTCGGACTGAGTTGCCATCGTTACGAATCGAAACACGCGACCAGCATAAAAGTATTGAGAACGTCTGGCACTCTCCGGCCGCGGCGTCGGTCCGCGCCGAGCGAGACGACCGACCCGCGCCGACGCCCGTGCGTAACAAAAAGGCCTTCAACTCGGGTCCCTGAAGGACACTCATGGCGACCGAACAGGTATCCGAGCGGCGGTCTTCCCACGTCCGGGGCGTGACGGTGACGGCAATCGCCACGCTTGCGGGCGTCGCGGCGGCGTTAGTCTCCGCGGCGTTTCTCGGGACCGCGGCGAAAGACCAATTAGGGCTGGCCATCGTGGCCGGATTCGTCTTCGTCCAGTTGCCGGTCCTACAAGTGATGGGCATCGACGTGGAGGACTTCTCCACGAAAGACCACCTCTACGTGCTGTTCATGACGTTCTCGATGTGGTTCGTGACGTGGACGATTCTGCTGACGAACGGAGTCACCTTCTAAATCATGGCGGACGACAGTATCGCGGTCGTGGACTTAGAGCGGTGTCAACCGGACCGGTGCGGGTACGAGTGTAAGAACTACTGCCCGCCCAACCGGACCGGCAAGGAGTGTATCACGCTCCGGGGCGACGACGCCGACGAGGGCGACCCAGACCAAGTACACATCAGCGAGGAGATTTGCCTCGGCGAGACCTGCGGCATCTGCGTCGAGAAGTGTCCGTTCGACGCCATCGAGATAATCAATCTCCCCCAAGAGCTGGAGGACGAACCAGTCCACCGCTACGGCGAGAACGCCTTCTCGCTGTACGGTCTGCCGGTTCCGCTTGAGGGGCAGGTCACAGGAATCCTCGGGCCGAACGGCATCGGGAAGACCACCGCGGTCAAGATTCTGGCGGGCGAACTCGCGCCGAACCTCGGCCAGCACGCCGACCCGCCGGGATGGGACGCGGTGCTGGACGCCTATCGCGGGACGGAGTTGCAGGACTACCTCGCGGACGTGCGCGACGGCGAGGTCAGCGTCGCGCGCAAGCCCCAGTATGTCGATAAGATTCCGGACCGATTCAGCGGTCCGACCTCGGAACTACTGGAGAAGACCGACGAGCGGGGCGTCTTGGACGACCTACTCGAACGACTCGACATCGAACACGTCCTCGACCAAGACATCGACAGCCTCTCGGGCGGCGAACTCCAGCGAGTCGCGCTGGTGGCGTGTCTCGCCCGCGACGTTGACTTCTACTTCATCGACGAGATTACGCCGTATCTCGACATCAGCCAGCGCGTGAAGGCCGCGCGCCTGATTCAGGAGATGGCCGAGGAACACGGCAAGTCGATGCTGGTGGTCGAACACGACCTCGCAATTCTGGACCTCGTGGCGGACAACCTCCACGTCGCGTACGGTGAACCCGGCGCGTACGGTGTCATCACCTCGCCCAAGTCGGTCCGGAACGGCATCAACGAGTACCTGAAAGGGTATCTCCAGAACGAGAACATGCGCATCCGGCCCAACGCCATCGAGTTCGAGGAACACGCGCCGCGGCAGGTGACGCGGGCCGACACGCTGGTCGAGTATCCCGATATCTCGAAGTCCTACGGCGAGGGCGAGTTCGCTCTCGACGTGGAGGGCGGCACGATTCGGGAGAACGAAGTGCTGGGCATCGTCGGCCCGAACGGCATCGGGAAATCGACGTTCGCCCAACTGCTGGCGGGCCGCCTCGAACCCGACGAGGGCGAGGCCGACTTCGATCTGGACATCGCCTACAAGCCCCAGTACATCGAAATCGACCAGCCGATGCGGACCGACACGTTCCTGCGGTCGATTACCGACCGCGTGGGGTCGTCGTACTGGAACACCGAAATCGGCCAACCGCTCCAACTCGACCGCATCATGGAGCAACAACTCACCGACCTCTCGGGCGGCGAGCGCCAGCGAGTCGCCATCGCGGCCTGCCTCTCGGAGTCGGCGGACCTCTACCTGCTGGACGAACCGTCGGCGTACCTCGACGTGGAACAGCGCGTCCGCGCGACCAACGCCATCCGCCGGTTCGCCGAACAGCAGGACGCGACGGTCATGGTCATCGACCACGACATCTACATGATCGACCTGCTGGCCGACCGCCTGATGGTGTTCGACGGCGAACCCGCGGTTCAGGGTCGCGCCAGCGAACCCAAGGGGATGCGCGACGGGATGAACGACTTCCTCGCCAACCTCGACATCACCTTCCGGCGCGACGAGAACGTCGGCCGACCCCGCATCAACAAGCCGGGGAGCCAACTCGACCGCGAGCAAAAGAAGGAAGGCGAATACTACTACGCGCCCTGACGGGATTCGGCCCGCTGCTCTCCGCTGAAGATTCTTTGTCCCGTCCCGAGCGCAGAACCGAACGGTTTTCGTCAACGCACACATAGCCCCCGTCAGTGACACGTCTTCCCGACTGGCTCGGAACTGGCTCCGAGCGCCGTGCGAAACTGTTCGCGTGTCTCGCGGTTCTCAGCCTCGCAGTCACGACGGTCGGCGTTCTCGCCGCCCCCGACCAACCGCGCGTGACCGTCAACGAGGAATCGCCCGAGAACAACACCCTCGTCGCGCTACAGGGGTACAAACACGAGGGCAAAGCGGTCGAACTCAACCCCCAAGGCGACATCGTCTGGGAGTACGACGACCCCCACGACGTGTTCGACGTGGAGGCGCTGGGTCCCGACCGCGTGCAGGTGTCCTCAGCGACCGAGATTTCGGACGCGAACTGCCCCGAGCAGTACCGAAACGACGGGTTCTCGAACTGCGTTCGGAACAGTCTCGCCATCCTCAACCAGACGAACAACGAGGTCGTCTGGGAGTACGCGTGGTTCGACGCCGAACTTCACGAACACGAACTCCACGACTCGGACCACTACACCGTCGCGGGCGAGGACCGCTGGGTGATGGTCGATATGGGCAACGACCGCGTGTTCGCGGTGAACCGCGACAAGGAGATTCAGTGGCAGTGGAACGCCACCGACACCTACGACCGGCCCGACCGAATGGGTCCCGAAAGCGACTGGACCCACATGAACGACGTGGACCGCCTCCGGCCGGGCGTCTTCCAAGTCAGCCTCCGGAACTTCGACACCGTGGTCGAACTCCACGTCGAGAACGGGTCCGGGCCGATCGACCGGGGCGTCAGCGTCGAACCGGTCGTCGGACCGAACCAGTTCGATGGGAACAGCGACATGCTGTACGAACAGCACAACCCCGACCGCATCGCCGACGACCACCTAATCGTCGCCGACAGCGAACACGACCGCGTCGTCGAACTGAACGCGTCGGGCGACGTGGTCTGGGAGTTCGGCGGCGGTGCCACGCTCAAGTGGCCCCGAGACGCCGACCGGCAACCGAACGGCCACACGCTCGTCGCCGACTCGTACAACGACCGCGTCGTTGAGGTGAGCGACGACGGCGAAATCGTCTGGGCAGTCGAGACCGGTGCGCTCCCCTACGAGGCTGACCGACTCCCGGCCGAGTGGAGCGACGGTGCTCACGCCGAGGGAAGTAGCGACCGCCCGACCGCGACCGAGGCGAACATCCCCGACGGCGGGCAGGACTCGCTCCTCCATCGATACTTCGGCTTCGCCGTCGCCATCTCGAAGTACGTCCTGCCCGCGTGGGTTGGCAATCAGGTCCCGTGGCTCGCGGTCGCAGTCGTCTCGTTGCTGGGGGCGCTAATCGAAGGCGTCAGGTGGCGAGGGCTTCCGATTCCGAGACGCGGGTAATTTTTCGCGGAGAACGCTCGATAGGTCTTTTTTCGGAGAAATCAGCAGTAGTCGCGGTCGCAGAACGGAGTGTCGTCAGCCTACAGCACTTCCCGCTGGCACGACCCACAGAGGTTCTCCTCTTTCACGTCCACCTCGCGGACGGTCGGCGAGAAGTTCATCACGCACCGCTTGTTGTCGCAGTGTTCGAGACCGAGCGTGTGGCCGATTTCGTGGACGACCTCTTTGCGCACCCGGTCGGAGAAGATTTCGCCCGCGCTCCGGTTGGAGAACCCGCCGTCGCTGGAAGTCTGAAGCCGATACGTCGAGATGACACTCCCGTTGCCGTCGAGGTAGGCGAGACCGAAGACGTAGTTTCGGCGGCGGTAAAAGAGGTCCTTGGGCGTGATGGCGATGTTCTTCTCCCCCGACCCGATTCGTCCAGCGAGTTCGATGAACTCCTCGGCGCGGTACTGGTCGCGCTTCTCGTCGTGTGACCCGGTCGGAATGGGCTGAGAGTCGTGGATAGTAACGTCGCAGTCGTAGACGGAACGCAGGGCGGTCGAAGCCTGCCGCTTGACTTTCGCGGAGAGGTTCCCGACCGGAACAACGTCAACGAGCATGGCAAACACTATGCGGGACCGACCCATAAACTTCCCGCCGTGCGCCCCCGAACCCGTCGTGCTATCGTCGCCCGATTGTCCGACTTCGAACGCCTCGTAGAGGTTGGTATCGGCGAGCGGACCGACGTGGCCGCCGCGCTCGCCGACGCCGGAAAAACCGTGACCGCGACCGACATCTATCCCCGCGAGGTTCCCGCGAACGTCGCGTTCGCGGAGGACGACGTTCTCGACCCCGACCCCGCGCTCTACCGCGACGCCGACGCCGTCTACGCGCTGAATCTCCCGCCCGAGTTGCACCGGCCGGTCCTCGACGCGGCCCGCCGCCACGACGCCGCGTTCCTGTTCACGACGTTGGGCGGCGACCCGCCCGCGGTCCCAGTCGAGCGCGAGACGGTGCCCGGCGAGACCATCTTCGTGGCGCGGGATTAAATGCAAAAGAATAAGTTTTGAAAATAATAATGCTTCGGACGCAATGTTCAACGATAGCGGAGCAGAGACTCGACGTACCGTCCTTCGAAGTATCGGCGGCGCGCTCGGCGTCGCTTCGCTCGCGGGGTCGGCGAGCGCCGTGACGACCGACGGCGTCTCCAGCGGCCAATGTGTCTACGCCGACGGGAGCAACGGCGCGGCACTCGTGTTCAGCGAGTGCGGCGGCACGGAGGAGGACCTCGTGGGGAAAGTCCAGAACTACGAGAAGGGCCGCGTCGATAAGGTCTGCCAGACCCTCGACGGGACGGTGTGGGCCTACGTCATCTGGAACGACGCCTCCCCGAGCGGATGGGTCGTCGAGGAGCAACTGACGGCGTGCGTCACGACATAGTGACGACGAGAGCGTCTGACCAGCGATACGGTGGGTCTCCCCTCGAGAGGTTCTACTGCCACGAGGTTTAACGTCGCACCGACCGACCATTTTCTGTGACCGTCGCGCCCGACCCCGAGGAAATCTTCGAGCGAGCGGTCGCAGAGGGCGAGCGCCGACTCGACCAATCGACGCTCGAACTCGTCTCGACCAGTTTTATCGCGGGGTCACCGTCGTCTTCGGCATCGTCGCGTTCGGCGTCTTCTTGGGCGCGAACATCGGTCTCGGGACGCTGGCTGCGACGACGCTCGTCGTCACGGCCGAAAATATCGCGGGCAGTCTCGGGTTGGTGACGCTCACGCACGTCGCCCAGTGGAAGGGCGCGCGCGAATCCGACTGAGCGCGGCCGAGGCGCGTTCCCGTCAATCTCCGTCGAAAGCCCCTTCAACGCCGGTTCACTACCCCAACGCATGCAAGCAGACGCGGTCGTGCTGGACATCGACGGCGTGGTCGTGGACGTGGCCGACTCCTACCGACGGGCCATCGTGGAGTCCATCGAGCGCGTTCACAGCGACACCATCGAGAAGGCCGAGATTCAGGCGTTCAAGGACGCTGGCGGGTTCAACAACGACTGGGAACTGACCGACGCCGCCGCGCTGTTCGTCCTCGCGCGCCGGGAAGGACTCGCCCTCAAGGTGGACGCCTTCACCGACCGAATCGCCGAGCGCCGGGCCGAGAGCGACGACGCCGAGTCCGCCGACGGTCTCGATGCCGCCGAAGCGGTCGTGGACGACGCGCTCGACGCGGCGGCCCGCGAGCGCGCACGGGGCGACTGGGACCCCGAGCGCCTGCGCGAGGTGTTCCAGCAACTCTACCTCGGCGCGGACCTCTACGCCGACATCGAGGGGAGCGACCCGGACCTCGACGAACCGGGGTTCATCCACGACGAACCGGTCATCCTCGACGCCGAGACGCTGGACGCGCTCGCGGACTACCCTCTCGGAATCGTCACCGGCCGCCCGGCCGACGAGGCCGACATCGCCCAGCGCCGGGCGGGTCTCGACGTGCCCGACGACCGGCGGTTCACGATGGACGACTGGGAGGAGGGCAAGCCTCATCCCCGCGCGCTGGTCACGCTGGCCGAGCGATTCAACGCCGAAGCGCACGGCGCTTCGAGCAATCAGACGCACTCTGATGATGTCGATTCAGTCGTCTTCGTCGGCGACACCCTAGACGACGTGAAGACCGCGCGAAACGCCGCCGAGGCCGACCCCGACCGCGAGTACGTCGGCGTCGGAGTCCTGACGGGCGGCCTGACCGGAGAGTCGGGCCGCCGGAAGTACGAGGAAGCGGGCGCGGACGCGGTCATCGACTCCGTGAACGACCTGCCGGACCTGCTGGCGTAGCGGGAACTTTATTTCCGCGTCGTCGGTTGTTCGGATATGGATTGGTCTCGACTCGGGGCGACGGCCGCGGACGCGCTCGTCGTCTCGTTCATCTCCGGCGCGCTTCTCTCTCCGCCCGACCCGTTCACGCAGGTGTTGTACGTCGTCCCGACGTTCCTCGTCGCGGTGTCGGCGCTCTGGCTGTACGGCGACCAGTCGGTCAGTCCGTGGTGGCGTCGCTACCTCCGGTTCGTCGGCAGTTTAGTTACCCTCAGTCTCGCGTGGCAAGCAGTCTCGTTCGCCGTCGGTCTCGAAACCACCTCCGGCGGTCGTACCGCGCTCACGCTGGCAGGCGTCGCGTTCGCCGTGTGGGTGGCGTACTTCGGCGGACTGGCGCGACTCCGCAGGACTGGGGACGCGAGCGACTCGTGACCCTCCAAACCGTCGAGCGATGGGTCTGGACGGTCGCCGTTGGCGGGTTCCTCGCGTATCTCCTCGGGGCACTCCTCGCGCCGAACCCGACCCGGATACACCCCTACGTCGTCGGCGCGTCGGTCGCTGGACTCCCGATAGCTCACTGGTACGTGGGCGGGGAAGTGGCCGGGTTCCCGAGCGACGGCGCGGGTCGCCTGACGCTGTTTTTCCTGACGATGTTCGTCGTCGCCTACCTCGGGATGGAGGCGGTCGGCGTCGTCGCCGGGCCGGACTCGGCCGCCGGGACGGTCGGGCGGGCCGGGTCGGTACTGGTCGGCATCCGTCTGGGTCGGCGGGCGGCCGACCGGGCCGGGTACGACCGGATTCGGGCCACGCTCGGAGGCGAGAGCGGGCGGAGTGGGAACGTTTAATCGGTCCCCGACCCGACAATACGGTATGCGAATCGCACTGCTCGGCGGGACCGGCGACATCGGACAGGCCCTCGCGCTCCGGTGGGCGCGAGACACCAATCACGAGATTCTACTCGGCTCGCGCGACCCCGAGAAGGCCCGCGGGAAGGCCGAAGAGTACGAGACCGAACTCGCCAGCGTCGGCGTCGAACGCGAGGTCAAGGGGTTCGCCAACGAGATGGCGGCCGACCGCGCGGACGTAGTGGTGCTGGCGGTGCCCGCGTTCCACGCCCGCGACCTCGTGGCGGAGGTCGCCGACCGCATCGAGGACGCCGACGTACTGGTCTCGCCCGCGGTCGGGATGGACCGCGACGACGAGGGCTTTCACTACAAGCCCCCGAAGGCCGGGAGCGTCACGCGACTGGTCGCCGACGCCGCGCCCGAGGGCGTCCCCGTGGTCGGGGCCTTCCACAATCTCTCGGCGGACCGCCTCGCTAACCTCGACGTAGAACTGGACCTCGACACGCTGGTCGTTGGCGACGACGATGACGCAATCGAGACGGTCGTCCAACTGGCCGACCAAATAGAGGGCCTGCGCGCGCTGAAGGCGGGCGGAATCGCCAACGCGACCGAGGTCGAGAGTCTGACGCCCTTGCTCATCAACCTCGCAATGGAGAACGAAGGGATGCACGACGTGGGCGTCAAATTCGAGTAGTCGTCGCCGTCACTCTCCCCAGTTCGCGCTGTTTCTCCCGGTTTTGGCGGTTAAGCTCGGCCTACTCGACGTGAGAGGGTTCGCTACGCGGGAAGTACGCCGTTTCGAAACGTTGGTACGCTAACTGTTACACCGACACGGTTTTATACTGGTGTGCATTATCATACCATGTATGGCGACCGCACCGACCGGCGACGACGACGTTTTCGACGAATTCCTGTCCGAGCGTGGCCACGAAACGGAGACAGTCGGGTGGCAGGAGAACTATAACAAGAAACAGTGTCCGGAGTGTAGCGGGCTTCACGATACGTCCGCGAGCGAGTGTTCGGTGTGCGGTTGGCGACCGTGAACCGCCTCGGGGTCAAGCCCCGAGGCACTTGGCCTGCCCCGCCTGTAGACTCGCCGTCTCCCTGATCGGTGCAGCGTGTCGTTCCCGACGACTAACTCTTTTTTCGGCGCGCGACCCGGCGAAGACCGTGACAATCGCTTTCCGACTCCGAGTCGTGGCGAGCGCATGGTCCGAATTTCGACGCTCGTCGTCCTCGCGGGAGTCGTCCTGCTGTTCGTGCCCGTCCCGCCGATTGCGACGGTTCTGGGCCTGCTTACCATCGGCGTCGGCGTCCTAATGAGACTGCTCGGGTAATGCCTATTGTGCGAGACGCCGAGCGATAGCGTCGTCGTGAGTGATAGCGCCGTTGTCGGTGCCAGAAAATCCGATGCACAAAGGGTCGCCAGCGTCCAACGAGTCGGAACAACCGAAGTATAAAATTACTGTACGACTAGCTGAGAACCGACGTTTGGCGGTAAGAGCCGCTTAGTCGGAGCAACGGGATGTCGCGTTCGGTGTCGATAGAAATATAGTGTAAGATTTCAGTAGTGGAAGAAGAGAAATGCCTGAGTGCCAGAACTGCGGTTCGTTCGTGACCGAAGCGTACGCGCGAGTGTTCACACCGCGCGAGGTAGACGACCCGCGAGTCTGCCCCGAGTGCGAGGACAAGATTCGGGACGGCAGCGAAGTGCGCGAGGCACGGTCGCCGCGCAACACCTCCTAACTCGTTTTCGTCGCTCTCCTCCGTCGAACGACGCCCAACAGTAGCGACGCTGGAGGCGGGTTCGGCGGCCGAACCGATTCACGTCCCTTTATGAGTACGGGGGACATGGGATTGTGGTAATGAGTCAAGAAACGGAGGAGCGAGTGACCCGTCTGTTCGGTGGGCCGGGTAGTGGGAAGACCACCGAACTGCTCGACAGGGTCGAAGCGCTCCTCGACCAAGACGGCGTCGGCGTCAACGATATTCTGCTGGTCTCGTACACGCGCGCGGCCGCCAACGAGGTTCGAGAGCGTCTCGCCGAGCGCCGCGACCTCAACCCCCGTTCGCTTCAGGGGTCGGTCTGCACGATGCACGCGAAAGCCTACGAACTGCTGGACCTCTCCCGAAACGACGTGGTCGGCGAGTCCGACAAAAAGGAGTTCTGTGAGGACTTCGGCATCGAGTTCGAAGACGAGTACAGCGGCGCGGGCCGTCGAACCGCGCGCTCGACCACGCTCGGCAACAAGATTATCGCCACGAGCCAGTGGCTTCAGCGGACCCGCCGCGACGTGTCCGACTGGTACGACGTGCCCTTCCAGTGGAACGACGAGGAGGTCCGCCTGCCGCCAGAGATAGACGAGAACGCCCAAGAGGGGAACAAGTACACGCCGACGTGGCCCAGCGACGACGACCGACTCGACGTTCCCGAGGCCATCCGCGGGTGGCGAAATCACAAGGGCGAGAACGACCTGGTCGGGTTCGCAGACATGCTTCAGCGCGTGCGCCAGCGGTCGCTCCTCCCGAACGTCGAGTATCTGGTCATCGACGAGTTTCAGGACATCACCAGCCTCCAGTACGACGTGTACGAGGAGTGGAAACCCCACATGGAGCAGGTCCTCATCGCGGGCGACGACGATCAGGTCGTCTACGCGTGGCAGGGTGCCGACCCCGGCCTGCTCCTCGAAGAGGGCGGTAACGACGTGATTTTGGACACCTCCCACCGACTCCCCTCCGAGATTCTACGCGTCGTCCAACAGGAGGTCCACCACATCGACAAGCGCCAAGAGAAGAACCTCTCGCCGCGCAAGCAGGGTGGCACCGTCGAGCAGGTCGATAGCCCCTCGATGCTCGAACTCGTCCGGAACGTCCGGTACACCATCGAGGAACACGACGGCACCCTCATGTTGCTGTTCCGGGCGCGCTACCAGATGTTCCGGTTCATCGACGAGTTCATCGACGAGGGCATCCCGTTCAAGTGCCTGACCGACCAGCGGATGTGGACCGACCGCCTCCAGCAGTACGTGGGCGCGGTCGAAAACATCGACGCCGAGAAGCCGATTACGGGCCTGCAGGCCCGACGACTGGCCGACATGCTTCAGGACTCGGCGTTCGGCACCAACGAGCGCGACGACCTCTTCGACGCCATCGACGAGCGCAAGGAGGAGGCCGACACCGACGACCTCGCGGAGATAGAGGTCGAACCCGAGTTCGTGACCGACTTCGCGCCGTTCATGCCCGGCCCGGCCTCCGCGGCCGACATGGTCCGGAAGGTCACGAGTTTCCAGAAGAACTCGATGCGGGCCTACTTCGGCGGCGACTACGAGGACATGCCTGCCGACCGCGTCCGCATCGGCACTATCCACTCCGCGAAGGGCCGCGAGGCCGACCACGTCTTCGTCGGCACGGACCTGACCGAGAAGGTGGTCGAGCAGATGGCCGCAACCGTGGACGGTCCCGTTGACGGCGAGGAGTTCACTTCCACGACCGACCCTGTGCCGACCCTGACCGACAACGAGCGCCGCGTCTTCTACGTCGGCATGTCCCGCGCCCGCGAGCGACTGGTCGTCATGGAGAATCTGGTCGGCGGCGCGCCGACGCTTCCCATCGACGTGTTGCTCTACAACGAGCGCAACGACAAGGGCATCCCGGACGTACTCGAAGAGGTCGAAGAGCCGCCCGCACAGTGAGAGAGGTCCGAACTAACGGGGGGATTCGGGCAACTTCGAGAAGGACTGCCAGTTTTATTCGGGGAGATACTCGCGCAGACACTCCGACGAACAGAAGATATGCTGTGGGATGGGGTCGGAACCGGACTGATGGTGGTGAACCTCGAAGTGTTCGGTCGTTCTATCGACTCGGCGTTGACAGTGAACACAGCGGATAATACGTGGTAGCAAGCCAACAGAATAACCGCCGTGAGCGAAATCGCGCTCCGAGTGCTCCCCGAAGCCGCGCGCCGCGGCGTCTCACTCCTCGTCGTCGGGCGTCTTTGCGACTTTGCCGAGGGTCTTCTGGGCGACGGTGCCCGGAACGTCGGTCGGTGTCGTCAGATACTCCTCCAGCACGACCATCATGACCGCCACGACGACGAACCCGCCGCCGAGGAGCGTATCGCCGTCGAGCAGGAACTGGACGCCGAGCAGGCCGACCGGAAGCGCGAACACGAGGGTCGCGGCGAGTTGGAGCGTGCCGATGATGCCCGGTTTGTTCATCACGTAGCGCTTTCGCGCGCGCCGTCAAAAAGCCCGCGGGGACGCTGCGACAAACGGCACCGCGAGAATATCGAGGCGCGATACTCTCGACTCCGGAATCCTTTTCATCCGACCGGACCCACAAATTCGATATGTTTACCGGAATCGTTGAGGAAGCTGGCGAAATCGAGGACGTGACAGTGACCGACGAGGGGCGTCGGCTTCGCATCGCGGGCGAGGAAGTGACGGGCGACCTCGACCGAGGCCAGAGCGTCAGCGTCAGCGGGGTCTGTCTCACCGTCGAGGAGTTCGGCGACGACTGGTTCGAGGTGTTCCTCGCCAGCGAAACCGTCAACAAGACCTACCTCGGCAAAGTCGAGGCGGGCGACCCCGTGAACCTCGAACGCGCGATGCCCGCCGACGGGCGCTTCGACGGCCACGTCGTGCAGGGCCACGTCGATACGACCGCGGAAGTCGTGGACGTGCGCGAAGTGGGCGAGGATTGGGAGTACGAGTTCGCCATTCCCGAAGGCTTCGGCAAGTACGTCGTGGACAAGGGGTCGGTCACGGTGGACGGCATCAGCCTCACTGTCGCCGAGCGCGGCGAAAACAGCTTCTCGGTCGCAATCATCCCCGAGACCCGGACGATTACGAACCTCTCGGCGAAGTCCGTGGGCGACTCGGTTCACCTCGAAGTGGACGTGATTGCGAAGTACGCCGAGCGCCTACTCGACGACGCCGGGTTCGAGACGCGAGAGACCGATATTCTCGGCGCGACGGAGCGCTAAAAATCGGAATCGAGAGGCGTTCAGCAGGAGTTTCGCGGATACGTTGGGCAGGATTTTCGCGGATACGTTGGGCAGGAGTTTCGCGGATGCGTTGGGCAGAACTCTCGCGGCGTCGGATTTCTGGCGCGCGAGGAACTACTTCGACTCGTCTTCTGCGGGCCACGACTCGGGGCTATTCCGGTCGGGTCGCTGGCTCTCGGCGAGTTCGCTTTCGGTGCGGTCGTCACTGTCCGGGCCGTCCCTGTCCGAGTCGGCTTCGGCAGGGGCGTCGCCGACTCGCTCGCGGTCGGCACGCCGACGCTCGGAGGCCGCTTGGGAGGTTTCGAAGTCGCCGACGCCGTCGGTCGATTCCTCGAAGTCGGCGCGCTCCCGGCCGACGCGGTCGTTCTCGAAGGTGACGCTCGTGCCCATATCGACCTGCCGGTAGGCGTTGCGGTAGCGCGAAATCTTCCGGTAGAGCAGGTAGCCGAACACGCCGTCGTAGACCGCGACGAACCCGAGGAACGCGACGCCCGGCCCGATAGAGAGACCGGCGAACTGGATGATGTCGGAGAGATACGTCACCAGCGAGTTGTACGTCGCGTGGATGAACCCCGCGATGAGTAGGCCCTTGACCACGATGGGACCCGCGTTCTCGCGGTTGAACTTCGCCAGTCCGAGGTAGTAGCCCGCAAACGCCGAGTAGATGACGTGGCCCGGTCCCGCGAGCAGGCGGGCCGCGGCGGTCTGGCCTGCCGTGGCGATTTGCTGAGAGCCGATAGTGGCGGTTTCGGTGATGCCCTGCGTGATGTAGATGGCGTTCTCGATGGTGGCGAACCCGAGACCAGCCATCGCGCCGTACACCGCGCCGTCGATGACCGCGTCGAAGCGGTCGCTCCGGAAGGCGTAGAGGCGGATGGCGAGCCACTTTACCAGTTCCTCGACGGGCGCGACGACCAGATAGAAAAACGCCAGCATGGTGACGGCGGGCGCTATCGGAAGCTGATTGAGCGCGAGACTCGCGCCCGTGTTGACAATGCCAGCGAAGCCAGCGAACAGCACGCCGAGCAGGAACGTGCCGACCAGCAGCGAGAGCGGTTCGGAGGTCGTCACGTCGGCGTACCAGATGTACGCGGCCAGACCGAACGCCGGGACGACCGACATGAGGACGAAGGCACCGATAATGGGGTCGCCGATAGCCGCCAGTCCGGTCAGTGCGAACTGGACGGCGAGGATGGCGAGCGCGAGGACGACGACGAAAGCCTGCCCGAGCCGCCGCGTCGCGGTGTAGATGCCACCCGAGAGCTTGTCCAGCCAACTTCTCCGTTCCCACGTAGCGATGTCGTAGAGATCTGCCGAATCGGTCGAACCTTCCTCTATCGGGTCGCGTGGAGCGTCCATCGCCGGGACCTACGAACCCCACTCTCAATTATCTGGCTCCGCCGCGACCTTTCACACCTTAATCGTGATTATATAACATTAACACTCGCAGGAGAAACCTTATGAATGAGAATCGGCCTTTGATTTCAACACGATGAGCTACCGAAGTAACAGCCGAGGTATCATGTACACAGCCCCGCCAAGCGGAGACAACGACGACCAGAGCGAGGAGACGACCGAGACCGAAGCTCCCGACGCGGAGCGCGAGACCCAGAGTCTCGAATCGACGGCCGCGACGACCGACGCCAACTGGACCGGCACCGTCCCGGCCGACGACTGAGACCAACCCGCGAACCACCGCCGCCCGTCACCCGCCGACCACTGCCGCCCGCAACTGGTCGCTTGCCGACCACTGCCGCGTACACTACCGACCACTGCCGCGCACACTACCGACCACCGCTCACCCCGGCGCTCGCTCGAATCGCTAAACCGAAGGGTCCGCCGCCCGAGCCTTCGGCCATGAACGTAGCGCGCGCCGCCGACCGACCCCCGATTCTTCCGCCCCACGAATCATTATGAGTAGGCTTCGGATTCGCGGTATCTACACCACCGCACTGACCGAACGCTTCCGCGAGGAGTTCGATGTCGTACAGGCCTCGCCGCCCATCCGGCGGCGCTTCGACGCCGAGTTTGCCGCCAAGGAGTACGACGCCAGCGTCGAGACCACCGACGACCGACAGGGCGCGGGCGTCGTTGGCGACCCCGAGACAGTTGAGCGAGTCGCCGACGACCTCGCGTCGCTCGGCGTGGATACCTTCCGGTGGACCGACCCCGCCCCGCGCGGGACCGTCTTCGACGCCGTCGTGACCGACACGCTCGGCGGCGGCGCGGTCGTGGACCTCGGCGACCGGGAGGGCTACCTTTCGTTCGGGAGAGTGGACCGCCGAATCGATGAGGGCGACCGCGTCCGGGTGCAGGTTCACGACCCCGCGCCGCCGTGGGCCGACCACCGGCCGGTTCTCGGCGCGGAGTTACAGGCGTTCGGCGGCGTCGTCAGCCTCTCGACCGGCGTCGATAAAATCGTCGCCTCGGGCGACGAGGCGACCCGGACGGAACTCGCGCGGACGACCGAGATGCTTCCGACCGAGGTGCCCGACGACTGGGGCGTCCGCTGGG
Source organism: Halorussus pelagicus (assembly GCF_004087835.1). Lineage (NCBI taxonomy): Archaea > Methanobacteriati > Methanobacteriota > Halobacteria > Halobacteriales > Haladaptataceae > Halorussus > Halorussus pelagicus. The sequence continues at coordinate 1,876,174 of NZ_CP035119.1, read as the reverse complement.
AGTACGCCGCCGAGGACGCCGGGATGGACGCGATGAGCGACGCGCTCGGTCGGGCCGTCGAGCGCGCCGAGACCATCGACGCCGGACTCGCTGACGCGCCCGACTCGACGTCGGACGGGAGTCGCGCCGACCTCCCCAGAAAACTCGCCGCGCCCGAGGCGACGACGTGGTGTTGGTTCGGCCGAGAGTCCCGGTTCGCGCTCGACGCCGAGCGCCGCGACGTGACGACCACGATGCCGGGCCACCACCGCGTGAAGGCCGCCCGCGAGTCGGCCAGCGCCGCCGTGGACTTCGTGGAGGACCTCTGGACGGAGACCGACGCACTTGGCGACGACGACGAGTTCCCCACGGGCGCGGCGCTCCGACAGTTCGGTCCCGCCGCGGGCGACCGAATCGAGATTCGACACGGCAAGCCCGACGGCCGATGCTTCTCGCTCGGTCGCGGGGAAGTCACGGCCTGCTCTCCGGACGAGGGGAAGGTCACGGTGCGCAGGAAGATGACGGGCGGGGGCACCTACGACGCGCTCGGCACGTCCCGCGAGTCGGGCGACGCGGCGATCACGAAGTTCCGAGAGGGTCGCTGGTGGTACCCGACGGTCTACCGGAGCGAGGAGGGCGAGTCGAAGGGCACCTACGTCAACGTCTGCACGCCCGTCGAGTTGTTCCCCGAGGCCGCGCGCTACGTGGACCTCCACGTAGACGTGGTGAAGTTCCCGGACGGGACCGTCGAGCGCGTGGACGACGACGAACTGGACGCCGCGGTCGAGACCGGAGAGATCGCCGCTCCGCTCGCCGAAAAAGCCCGGAGCGTCGCCGGAAGCGTCGAACGCGCGCTGAAGTAGACGGAGAAATTGGGGCGAGACCTTAGCGGGTCAGTTTCTCCCGACTGACCTTCACGCCGGTCGGGGTCACGAGAATCTGGTCGTCGCCCTTCTGGACGATGTCGCCGTCCACCTCGCGGGCGACCTGCTGGAGTTCGTTCGTGATGCGCTCTACGGTGGTGTCCTCGGTCCGAAGTCGGGTGATGTCCGCGACCACGAGGTCGCCGTCGTAGATGGCGTCCTTGATAGCGATTACGTCCTGTTGGCCCTGAATCTCGGCGATGTGGACCTGCATCGCGGCGTCGCCGGACGCAGTGTCGAAATCGTCGAGATTGAGTTCCACGTAGTCCTCGGCCGTATGTGCGTCCCTGTCGCCGAGGATTTTGCTCATGAAGCCCATAGGGGTATGGGCCGAGCGAAACCGTATAGTTCTTACGTCAGACAAACCCTCAACTTCGACGTATTAATCTATTGAAACCGATGGCCCAAATAAGTTATTTTATTAACAGAAAGTATTAAATTACGTGCTTGGTATTGTGTACCAGATGGCTGATACTGACAATGGTGTTTCGCGGCGAAACGTACTGAAAATCGCGGGCGGGTCGATGGCGGCGACCGGACTAGCCGGACTCGCAGGAGCGAAGGGGCAGGTCGAGGTCAACGTCGGGTTCAAGTCCGAGCGCGGGCGACAGGTCGCGCTCAGTCAGGCCGACGAGACCGTACGGAACTTCAACTCGCTCAGCATCGTGACCGCCAAGATGCCCGCACAGGCGGCCAAGGGTCTCCGGAAGAACCCGAACATCCGCTACGTGGAGATGAACGGTACGGTCCACGCCCACGCCCAGACTCTCCCGTGGGGTATCGACCGCGTGGACGCCGACGTAGCTCACAGCAACGGCGAGACCGGCAACGGTGCTGACATCGCCATCCTCGACACTGGTATCGACTCCGACCACCCCGACCTGCAAGCGAATCTCGGCGCGGGCAAAGACTTCAGCGGGAAGGGAACGTGGGAGGATGGCGACGGTCACGGCACCCACTGCGCCGGTATCGCCAACGCCGTTAACAACTCCGAAGGCGTCGTCGGCGTCTCCACCGAAGCCACGCTCCACGCTGGCAAGGTGCTGGGCGACGACGGAAGCGGTTCGTTCGCCGACGTTGCGGCGGGCATCGAGTGGGCCGCAGACCAAGGCTACGACGTTGCCAGCCTCAGCCTCGGCGCGAGTTCGGGCACGACCGCACTGAAGGACGCGATTGACTACGCGCACAACAACGGCGTCCTCGTGGTCTCGTCGGCCGGAAACTCCGGACCCTGTACCGATTGTGTGGGCTACCCCGCGGCGTACAGCAACGCGCTGGCGGTCTCCTCGACCGACGAGGACGACTCGCTGTCGAGTTTCTCCTCCACGGGGTCGGAAATCGAACTCGCCGCGCCCGGCGGAAGCATCTACTCGACGTACACGGGCGGCGGCTACAGCACGCTCTCGGGCACGTCGATGTCCTGCCCACACGTCTCAGGCGCGGCCGCCCAGTTGATGGCGAACGGTGCAAGCAACACCGAGGCCCGACAGACGCTCAAGAACACCGCCGAAGATATCGGTCTCGGTAGTAACGAACAGGGTGCCGGTCTCCTCGACGTGGAAGCGGCACTCGGTGGTGGCGGTGGCGGCAGCGACCCGAGTCTCGCGGTCTCGACGGGGAGCGCCTCGAACGTCGGCACGTCGTCCGCCACGCTGAGCGGCGACCTCACTGACCTCGGCGGGGCGTCCTCCGTTGACGTGTACTTCGAGTACGGCGAGAGCGGGACGACCCTCGACAGCACGACCGCCACCCAGACGCTCTCGACGGCCGGGAGCTTCAGCGCGGACGTGTCGAATCTGAACGGCAACACGGACTACGACTTCCGCGCGGTCGCCGAGGCCAGCGACGGAGATACCGACGCCGGGAGTGCCGTCACCTTCACGACGAGCGGGTCCGGCGGAACCACCGGACCGGCCGTTGACTCGCTCAGCGTCAACAACCGGAGCAACGGCGGCTGGGCGCGCTTCGAGGTTAGCTGGAGCGTCTCGGACGCCGACGGCGACCTCTCGTCGGTTGCCCTCGCACTCGCCCAGTCCTCGACCGTTGACTCCTCGACCACGTCGGTCAGCGGGTCCAGCGCGTCCGGGTCCGACCGGCTACAGGAGAAGAAGGGAAGCGGAAGCTACGACGTGACGGTCACCGTCACCGACTCGAACGGCAACACTGCCAGCCAGACGACGACCGTCTCGGCCTGAGAGAGAGAGAGAGAGTTGCCGAGCCGTTTTCGTTGGTGCGGGTCGTTTCGGCGACGTGGACACGCGTCGATTTTTCCCCAGTTGTAGCAAATCGTCAGTGGCGAGTGGTAGCGGTATATTTAGAGTGGTTAGACTCTAGATTTATTTTATTTTCTATAGAAATTATTAAATGGTTTCACCACAGTTAATTTAGTGCATGTCAAACAATGACAATGGTGTGTCGAGGCGTAACGTGCTCAAGGTAGCTGGCGGGTCGCTGGCCGCGACCGGAGTGGCCGGACTAGCGGGTGCGAAAGGGACCGTCGAGGTCAACGTCGGTTTCCGCGGCGGTCAGGGCCGCAGTGCCGTCGCAACCGCCGCGAGCAACGTCGTTCGGAAGTTCAACTCGCTCGACATCATGACGGTCAAGATGAACGCGAAGGCCGCGAAGGCACTGGCGCGTCGCCAGAACATCCGCTACGTGGAGAAGAACGGTACAGTCCACGCTCACGCCCAGACTCTCCCGTGGGGTATCGACCGCGTGGACGCCGACGTAGCTCACAGCAACGGCGAGACCGGCAACGGTGCCGACATCGCCATCCTCGACACCGGTATCGACTCCGACCATCCCGACCTACAAGCGAACCTCGGCACCGGCAAGGACTTCTCGGGCAAGGGAACGTGGGAGGACGGTGACGGACACGGGACTCACTGTGCCGGTATCGCCAACGCCGTCAACAACTCCGAAGGCGTCGTCGGCGTCTCCACCGAAGCCACGCTCCACGCTGGCAAGGTGCTGGGCGACGACGGAAGCGGTTCGTTCGCCGACGTTGCGGCGGGCATCGAGTGGGCCGCCGACCAAGGCTACGACGTTGCCAGCCTCAGTCTCGGCGCGAGTTCCGGAACCTCCACGCTGAAGGACGCGATTGACTACGCGCACAACAACGGCGTTCTCGTGGTCTCGTCAGCCGGGAACTCCGGCCCGTGTTCGGACTGTGTGGGCTACCCCGCGGCGTACAGCAACGCGCTGGCGGTCTCTTCGACCGATGAGGACGACTCGTTGTCGAGTTTCTCCTCGACAGGGTCGCAGATCGAACTCGCCGCACCCGGCGGGAGCGTCTACTCGACGTACACCAACGGTGGCTACAGCACGCTCTCGGGCACGTCGATGTCTTGCCCGCACGTCTCGGGCGCGGCCGCACAACTGATGGCCAACGGCGCGAGCAACACCGAGGCCCGGCAGACGCTCAAAAACACCGCCGAAGATATCGGTCTCACCAGCAACGAGCAGGGTGCCGGTCTCCTCGACGTTGAGGCCGCGCTCAACGGCGACGGCGGCGGTGGCGGTGGTGGCGGCGACTGCCTCGACGCCACGCTGTGGCCATCGGGAACCGGCTCCAGCGGTGCCGAGAACATCGACAACGTCGCCCTCGGCGGACAGGTCTCGAAGAGTTCGGCCGCCAACGCCTACGAGGACTTCACCTGCTCGGGTCCCCTCACGGTCAGCGCGGGCGACTCGTTCGAGATTTCGTTCGACTACTCGGACGGAGGCTTCGACAGCCACTACGCCAACGTCTACGTGGACTGGGACCAGAACAACGACTGGTCGAGCGCGAGCGAGACAATCATCATGGAGAACGTCAGCGACGACACCAGCACGTACACCGCGACGGTCAACGTGCCCAGCGACGCCGCGACCGGCGAGACCCTCGTTCGGGTCCGCCTCGGCTGGAACGACTTCGACACCGCGGACGCCACGGGCGCGTACGGTGAAGTCAACGACTTCGCCGTCGAAGTCCAGTAACGCGGCGACTTCCCAATCGAACACCAGTCGCGCGACGACCGAGACGCCTCACTTTTTGCCGCGTCGGTCCTTGGTTGGAGTATGACCTTCAGCATCTGCGTCCGCGAGGAGTACGAGGACAGCGACGGCGACCCCCAGACCAGATTCGGCGTCGCGGTGACGACGCGCCTGCCGGGAGTCGGGACGCTCTGTCCGTTCGCCAGCGAGAACGGTGCAGTGGCGACCCAGAGCCTCGTCAACGTCGAGTTGGGCCGCAAGGGAATCGAGTATCTTGACGACGGTCTCGCGGTTGAGGACGCACTGCAAGCCCTGCTCGACGCCGACGACGGCGCGGCCCAGCGCCAACTCCACGGCGTCGATTCGGACGGCACCTTCGCGTTCTCGGGCGCGGAGTGCAAGGACTGGTACGGCCACGTCGAGGGCGAGGGCTACACGGTCGCCGGAAACCTACTGACCGGCGAGTCGGTCGTAGAGGCGACCGCCGACGCCTACGAGGCCGCTCGCGGCGAGGACCGACCGCTCGCCGAGCGACTGATAGACGCGCTCGAAGCGGGCCACGCGGAGGGCGGCGACAAGCGCGAGGAGTTGCACGTCCAGAGCGCGGCGCTCCTCGTGGAATCGACCGAGGACCGCGAGATGGAACCGTACTACGACGACCTGCGCGTGGACGCGACCGAGACGCCCATCGCGGACCTCCGGGAGACCTACGAACTGGCCGAAGAGGGCTTCGAGATGGCCGTCGAGCGATACGAAGAGACCTACGAGGACGACGAGATGGAGTCGGCGAGCGACGGCGACGGGATGGACAAATCGGCCGACGACGGCGAGAGCGGCGAGTGACTCCCTGACGCGGTTCGTCGTTCGGCGTTTCGGTCGATTTTTTCACGGACGGAAATTCGGCGCCGACGAATTCCCGAGCGCCGGAAACGGTCGTATTAGACGATGAACTCGTACAGTTCGTCGCCGACGTGGTGGACCGACGAGACGACCTTCCCCTCGTCGCCCACCATGTCGTCGCCGTCGGTCTGGGCGCGGCCGATTGCCAGCACCTTGCCGTGAGACTCCTCGGCGATGGCAACGAGGTCGCCCGCGGCAACTTCGTCGTCGGTCTCCACGATGCCGGGCCGCATCACGTCCGCGCCGTCGCTAACGAACGAGACCGCGCCCGCGTCCACGGTGACGACGCGAGTCTGTGGCTCGTAGCTGTTGGCCCCGCGGACGGTCAGGAACGGTTCGTCCTCGAAGTAGAGGACGGCGGGTTCGCCGTCCACGAGGACGAGGTCGAACTCCGAGTCCTCCAGTTCCACGAGTTCGTAGCTGTCGGCGTTCAACTCGACGCCGAGTCGGTCTGCGAGTCGCTGTTCTATCTCCCGCACCTCGTCGCTCCGGAGGTGGTGGCGAGACTTGATTTCCATACACCACCCTGCGTCGCTTCGGGGCTTAATACTCCCGCCTTCAGTCGAACGACCGACGACGGGTTCGACGCTCCGCGGCGGGTCGGACGGTCCCGGCGAGTCGGACGAGCGCGCAACTCGACCCGGTTTTCAGATAAAGGTAAAAACCCTCCGGTCATACTGTCGCGTATGAAGGCAAAGCGGGAGTACCGAAACCGCGAGGAGGTCGAGGTTGCGGTACTCGACGCGCTCGTTGACCGGAACGACGACGGGATGACGGTCTTCGAAATCCGCTCGCACGTCGAGACCGACATCGACGACTTGGAGACCGCGCTCGCCAACCTCAAGGAGGACGGTCTCATTGCGGCCAACGAGGGCGACCACCGGACGCTCATCACGCCCGACGACCGAGTGATTCCGGACCCCGAAGAGGATGCGGAGGAGCCGTCGTTCGTGGACCAGATTATCGAGCGTTTGCCGCTTTGAAGCGCGTTCATCGGCGAGTCCGGACGCGAGTCACGGCGTTCCCAACCCGTCCAGCATCCGTTACCGCGGGCCTCACGTCTCCATCCCGAATTCCGACCCTTTAATCCCGTTCGTCACCGACTCCGACGTAGAGATGACTGTCATCGAGGACGAGCAGGCCGACCTCGGGGCGGAGTGGACCGCGGTGGGCGACCGGGAGATTCCCGCCGACTACGGGCGACCCGACCGCGCGCACGCCGCGGTCCGGAACGTCGTCGGCGTCACCGAGATGCCCTACGGCGTGGTCACGGTCGGCGGCGACGACCGCGTGGAGTACGTCGATAACGTGGTGTCGAACGACGTGCCGACCGAGAACGGACAGGGAGTGTACGCGCTCTTGCTCGACCCGCAGGGCGGCATCGAGTTGGACATGTACGTCTACAACGCGGGCGAGCAACTCCTGCTGTTCGTTCCGCCGGGCGTGGCCGCGGCCCTCGCCGACGAGTGGCGCGAGAAGGTGTTCATTCAGGACGTAGAGATTTCGGTCGCCAGCGACGACTTCGCGGTGTTCGGCGTCCACGGCCCGAAGGCCACCGAGAAGATAGCGAGCGTCCTCAACGGCGCATCCTCGCCCGCGGGACATCTCTCGTTCGTCCGCGGGCGAATCGCCTCGGTCGGCGTCACCGTGATTCGGACCGACGCGCTGACCGGCGACGAGGGCTTCGAGGTGGTCTGTACCACCGGTGCGACCGTCAATGAGACCGGCGACGAGCGCGAGAACGCCGAACTCGTCTTCGACACGCTCCTGAACCAAGGGCTGAACGCCGCGCCGTTCGGCAGGAAGACGTGGGAGTCGCTGACGCTGGAGGCCGGGACGCCGTTGTTCGAGTCGGAACTCGATGGTCGCATCCCGAACGTCGTCGGTCTCCGGAACGCGGTGGACTTCGACAAAGGATGTTTCGTCGGCCAAGAGGTCGTCTCGCGCGTCGAGAACCGCGGCCGACCGAGCCAGCGACTTGTCGGCCTGCGCCCCGAGGTAGTTCCCGACTCGGGCGCGGCCGTCTTTTCGGGCGACGAAGCGGTCGGTGAGGTGACGCGAGCGGTCGAGAGTCCGACCGCCGGGGAACCCATCGCGTTCGCCGTGGTGGACTTCGAGGTCGGAGAAGTAGACGATGGGGAACCGGGCGACGACCTGACGGTTCGGGTCGAGGGCGAGGAAGTCCCGGCGGAAATCGCCGACCTGCCGTTCGTCGAGGGAAGCGACCGCTCGGCGCGAGCGCCGGAGTATTGACTCGGTGAGGAGCCGTCAGTTCCCTTCGATGGCGTCCACGACCATCGCGGCCGCAACGACGGCCTCCTTGGGCACGTCGCTGTCGTCATCGATGGTCACGTCGTAGGTGTCCTTGAGCGAGAACTTGCCGTCTATCGTGCCAACGTGGTCGCCGTCGGCGTCAGTGATTTCGTAGGCGTGAGGAATGAGTCCCGCGACGCCGATGAAGTGACGGAGAACTGAGACGAGGGTACTCTGAGACTCGATTTCGGCGATGAGCGCCTCCGTGTCGGGGTCCCGAATCTTCCACTGGTCGGTGAAGATGGAGTAGTTTTCGTCAAGGACGACGACCGGTTCGTCGGTCTTGTCGTCGGTCAGCGTGTAGTCGCCCGCGATGTCGAGGATACCGCCAGCTTTGACCGTGAAGGCGGGGTTTCCGTCGCCATCGGTGAACGGGAACTCCTCTTTCATCTTGAGCATCTTCTGTTTGCCGCGCAGGACGACGTTCCCGTCGGCGTCGGTCGCTTTGTACTTGTTGCGAATCAGCGACTGAACGACGGTGTACTCGTCGTCGGTCAAATCGAGGGCGGCGATGTCCGTCACCATAGCCCGGATTTGTCGGTTCTTATTTAAATAATTACGTGAAGTTGTCGCAGAGATACGGACTCCGAGTCGAAAGTTTCGACCGGCCGCGGGCGTCGGTCCGCCGAGCGACTGCCGAACGGTTACTTCTGGACGGGTTTCGACGGCGGGGACATCCGCTCACACGTACTCGTCGGCGACTACGGCGACGATGGTCTTTGTGAACCCCAACACGATGGGACCGACGAAGATGCCCGTGAACCCGAAAACGACCAGTCCGCCGAAGATGCCGATGACGAGGATGGCGGGGTTCAGGTCGGCGCTCCGACCGCCGAGGACCGGCCGGAGATAGTTGTCGGTGAGGTTGATGACGCCGAATCCGTAGACGAGCAGGGCCGCGCCGCCGAGCGGTCGCCCGGTTACGAGCAACAGGAGCGCGGCCGGAATCCAGATGAACATTGACCCGACGAACGGGAGCAAGCCGAGGACGACCGCGAACACCGTCCAAAAGAGGACGTTCGAGAAACCGAGGACCAGCAGGCCGAGTCCGGTTAGAATCGCTTGCACGAGTGCAATGACTCCCTGCGTGATGAGGACCGCGTAGGTCAGGCGGTCGAGGTCAGCCAGAAGCGTCTCCTGTACGTCCCTCGGGAGCGGCGTCACCTCCCGGAACCACGCGACCACTTCCTCGCCGCCGACCAGCAGGTAGTAGAGCAGAAAGCCAAGAATCGTCACGCCGACCGCGGCGGTCGAGGCCCCGCCGACCACGCCGACCGACTGCTCGAACACCCGGCCCGCGCCCGACTGCACCGCCGAAACGATGTCCTGCCCGAGGTCGCTGGCCAGAAACTCCTCCAGCAGTCCCACGTCAATTTCGCCGGACTGGACGCGCTCTGCAACCTCGACGGCCTGCTGAACGACCACCTGCGCCATCAGCACGAACGGCAGGACGAACAGCACGGTAGCCCCGGCCATCAGGACGACCGCGGCTTTCCGCGGGCCGATACGGGGCGCGAGTCGGCGCTGAAGGGGGAAGAGTGCGTAGGCCAGAAACACCGCGAGCGCGACGTAGGTGAAAAACGGCCAGACCACGAGTAGCGAAGCGTAGAGCGCGACCGCGAGCAGGGCGAGCGCAAACGCCTTTTCGCCGTCCATGAAGACGTGTGCGAGAGCCGAGACGAAAAGCGCCCCGGCGGGGAGCGGCCCTCAGTCGGGTCGGTCGCTCACTCGTCGCCGTCGGCGACGCGGTCGCTCGTCGGGGTCTCGAAGGCTTCGACGGTTCCGTCCGGAACCGACTCCGGCGCGAACAGCGTGACCACGTCACCCGCTTCGACCACCGTGTCGCCCCGCGGGGTCAGCACGGCGTCGCCGCGCTCGATGCTGATGACCAGCGAGTCGCCATCGATGACGCCCGATTCGTTGGCGGCTTCGAGCGTCTGGCCGGTGATGGCGGCGTCTTCGGGGACCGTGAACTCGATGACCTCGGCCCCTCCGGCCAAGTTCTGCACGTCCGCGAACGACTTGCTCGGTTCGTCCTCCGCACCGAAGGGGTGGTAGGGGTGAAACAGTTCCTCCTGAACGATGTCTTCGCGTTCAAGATCGAGACCGAGGTTCGAGAGTTCCCGCGCGATGCGGGTCACGTCGTCGGTGTTCGTGCCGACCGCGGTCACGACGAGGTTTTCGCGCCCGGCCATCAGTTTCCGGACGTTCACCACGCCAGAGACCTGTAGCGCGGCCTGCGCGAGTCGATGGCGGTCGGCGACCGGCGCAGTGCAAGTGAACTGGTTGACGATGCGCCCATCGGTCCGCTCGTAGTCGATATCGGCGTGATAGCCCTCGATAATCCCGGCGTCCTCCATCTGCCGGATGCGGTGGCGAATCGTTGCGGAGGTCACGTCCACCTTCTCGGCGATGGTGGGTGCCGAGGTGTTCCGCGCGTCGGCCGCCAGATGGTAGAGGATGCGCTTGTCTATCTCGTCGATTCGATAACTCATACCCGTCTGTACTCTCGGAATCGATAAAAACTCCGTCTTTCCGCATCATTTCGGGCGCCGGGGAGAGGCAGAAGTGGCAAAAAATGAAAACCACTTCTGATACGAAAGCAGAATTCGGTTTTAGATACCGAAAGCGAAATTCTAAGCATTAGATTTATTTGCTCCCGACTCATTTGTCTTTTCCATGTCGCACCGAAACGACGTTGGTTCGACGGCATTCGACCGAATGGCATCCCACATGGACCGCGAAGACCTCGACTGTCCGAAGTGTGGCCACGAGGACGAGGGCGGACACTGGCGAGTTCGAACCTCCGGCCGACAGGTCCGCTACACCCACGTCTGTCCGAGTTGCGGGGCCATCAGGAAGCGGACGTACAATCTCGACGACGAGTGACCGGACTCTCAGTCCATGACGGGACCCATGAGGTCCCAGCGCAACGTCGGTTCCGCGTCCGGTTCGACCGGCGGGCGCACGCGAACTCGATAGAGATACGGCCCGTGCGGGCAGTTTTCGCACCCCTCCGCGCAGGGTTGTTCCTTGACGACCTCCGTGTAGCCATCAACCTCGCGCACGTCAAGAATCCGCTCGCCCGGTCTTGCCTCAACTAAACTCGCGGCCGTCGGGGACCTCCGAAGGCGGGTCCGGCCGGTTCTCCTCGGAACTGTCGTCTCCTCGTACTGTGTTAGCTATTCGAAAATATTTGCGACTATATCTATCGATTCGAAAGATATAAATTTATATTTTAGCGTTTATTGAATCTGTTATGCACATCATCGTCGTCGGAGCCAGTGACATCGGCTCGCAACTGCTTGACCACACGACGCAGGAAGGCCACAACGTCGTCGTGGTGGAGAAAGACGACGCCACCACGGAGCGGGCGGCCCAGAACCACGACTGTCTCGTCATGACCGCCGACGCCACCGTAATGGAGACGCTTGAGGAGACGGGTGCCGCGCAGGCCGACGCCATCGTCAGTACCACCGAGTCGGACGCGACCAACGTGATGTGATGTTGCTCGCCGAGCAGTTCGAAATTCCCTCGCAGGTGTCGGTCGTCCACAATCCCGAACACAAGCGACTGTTCCGCGAGTTGAGCGTCAATGTCCTCGAAAATCCCGAAAACCTCATTGCCGAGTACCTCTATCGGGCGGTCCAGCGGCCCTCTATCGAGGACTTCATGCATCTGGCAGACGGCGCGGAGATATTCGAGATTACGGTCGGACGGGACACTCCCATCGCGGGCCGGACGCTCGCCGGAGCGACCGACGCTGACGTACTTCCCGAAGGGGTACTGACCGTCTTCTCGAAGCGCGGGTTCGACCCGAGCGTCGTGGAGGTGTTCTCGGAGGAAGCGACTCGACGGCCGTGAGTCAGAAGCGCACCGACGCCGACTTTCCGATTACAGTCCGGTTAAGTGCCCGCAATCCCTGTTACCTGTTGATGAACGAGACGGCACAGCGCACGGAAAAACAGTCTCTCGGGACGCGAAAACGATGAGCAAAGAGTACATCGACGTGAAGGGCGCGGAGGAACACAACCTCAAGGACCTCGACATCTCCATTCCGCGCGAGCAGTTCAACGTGGTGACGGGGCTGTCGGGTTCGGGGAAGTCGTCGCTCGCGTTCGAGACGGTCTACGCCGAGGGCCAGCGCCGGTACATCGAGAGCCTGTCGGCGTACGCCCGCAACTTCCTCGGGCAGATGGACAAGCCGCAGGTCGAGAACGTCGAAGGACTCTCGCCAGCCATCTCCATCGACCAGAAGAACGCCGCGAACAACCCCCGCTCGACGGTCGGGACCGTCACGGAACTCCACGACTACTTCCGCCTGCTGTACGCCCGCATCGGGACGCCCCACTGCCCGGAGTGTGGCCGCGAGGTGGGCGAGCAGAGCGCCCAGAACATGGTCCGGCGCGTCCTCGAACTCCCCGAGGGCACCAAGGCGAAAATCGCGGCCCCCGTGGTCCGCGACCAGAAGGGTGCCTTCGAGGACCTGTTCGACGAGTTGGTCTCGGAGGGGTACTCGCGGGTCGAGGTGGACGGCGAAGAGTTCGATCTCACACTCGACCGACCGGACCTCGACAAGAACTACGACCACGACATCGACGTTATCGTGGACCGAGTGACCGTCTCGCCGGAAGCGCGGAGTCGAATCACCGACAGCGTCGAGACCGCCTTGGAGGAGACCGACGGCGCTCTCAAGGTCGTCCTCCCGGACCCGCCCGCGGAGGCCGCCGAAGACCTCGGCGGTGCCACCGCGCGCTCGACCGGGGACTTGGCGGGAGAGACCGACGACCGCCTCGTCGTGGAGTTCTCCGAGGAGTTGGCCTGCACGCACTGTGGCATCGACTTCCGGGAAATCGAGACGCGAAGCTTCTCGTTCAACAGTCCCCACGGCGCGTGCCCGGAGTGTGAGGGCATCGGCGAAACCAAGGAGGTAGACGAGGAGTTGGTGGTCCAAGACGCCTCGAAACCGCTCAAGAACGTCTTCGAGCCGTGGAGCTACAACCGGACGTACTACCGGCGACAGCTCGACAACGTGGCCGACCACTTCGGCGTGAGCGTGAACACGCCCTTCGAGGACCTGCCCGAGGACGTGCAAGAGGCGTTCGTCTGGGGGACTGACGAGACGGTCCACTTCGAGTGGACGACCAAGAACGGCACCCGCGAGAAGGACGAGCGCTTCGAGGGCGTCATCCCGAACCTCGAACGCCGCTACGTCGAGACCGATTCCGATAGCACCCGCGACCACATCGAGGAGTACATGGCGGTCACGGAGTGCCCCGAGTGTGAGGGGACCCGACTCAACGACCAGAGCCGGTCGGTGTACGTGGACGGCACCTCCATCACGGCGGTCAACGAGATGTCCATCGGCGACGCGCTGGTCCACTTCGAGGGACTGGAGGCGGAACTCAACGAGCGCGAGACCAAGATTGCCGAGGAGATTCTGAAGGAGATTCGCGCCCGTCTGGGCTTCATGGAGGAAGTCGGGTTGGAGTACCTGACGCTGGACCGCGAGGCATCGACGCTCTCGGGCGGCGAGAGCCAGCGGATTCGACTCGCCACCCAAATCGGCTCGGGACTCGTCGGCGTCCTCTACGTGCTTGACGAACCGTCCATCGGACTCCACCAGCGCGACAACGACCGACTGCTCAACACGCTCAAGGAACTGCGCGACTTGGGGAACACGCTCCTCGTGGTCGAACACGACGAGGAGACGATGCGCCAAGCCGACAACGTCATCGACATGGGTCCCGGTCCGGGCAAGCGCGGCGGCGAAGTCGTCGCGCAGGGCACCACCGAGGAGATAGAGACCTGCGAGGAGTCCGTCACGGGCGACTACCTCGCCGGGCGCAAGCGGATTCCCGTGCCCGACGAGCGCCGCGAGAGCGACGACTCACTGACCGTCGTGGGCGCGCGCCAGCACAACCTCAAGGACCTCGACGTAGCACTCCCGGTCGGCCAGTTCACCGCGATTACCGGCGTTTCGGGGTCCGGCAAGTCCACCCTGATGCACGACATCCTCTACAAGGGGCTGGCCCGCGAGATGAACGACAACACCTCCGTGGACCCCGGCGACCACGACGCCATCGAGGGGATAGAGAATGTCGAGAAGGTGCGACTCATCGACCAGTCGCCCATCGGGCGGACCCCGCGGTCGAACCCCGCGACCTATACCGGCGTCTTCGACTACATCCGCGAACTGTTCGCCGAGACGAAGCTCTCGAAACAGCGCGGCTACGAGAAAGGACGGTTCTCGTTCAACGTGAAGGGCGGCCGGTGCGAGGAGTGTGGCGGACAGGGCACCGTGAAAATCGAGATGAACTTCCTCTCGGACGTGTACGTCCCCTGCGAAGAGTGCGACGGCGCGCGCTACAACGACGAGACGCTGGACGTGACTTACAAGGGCGCAACCATCGCGGACGTGCTGGAGATGTCCGTCGAGGAGGCCTACGACTTCTTCGAACACGACCAGCGCATCGCGCGCAGACTCGGCCTGCTGAAAGACGTTGGTCTCGACTACATGAACCTCGGTCAGCCCTCCACGACGCTCTCGGGCGGGGAAGCCCAGCGCGTCAAGTTGTCCGAGGAGTTAGGGAAGAAAGACACCGGCGACACGCTCTACCTGCTTGACGAACCGACCACGGGTCTCCACAAGGCCGACGAGCGAAAGCTCATCGAGGTCCTGCAACGACTCACCGACAAGGGCAACACCGTCGCCGTCATCGAACACGAACTCGACCTCGTGAAGAACGCCGACCACGTCGTGGACCTCGGTCCGGAGGGCGGCGAGAACGGCGGCGAGGTCGTCGCTTCCGGAACTCCCGAGGAAGTGGCCCGCAACGACGACTCACACACCGGACGCTACCTCCGGGACCTGCTTCCCGACGTTGACATCGACGGCCCGCGGGCCGACCGCCGCGCCGCACCGGCGACCGACGACTGAATACTCTTCAGTATTTCCCGTTACTGGTCGGATAGTACCACATTAACTCGGGGAATAGACGTATTACCGCGGATTCCTGACAATTATATTATGTGCGTGGAGGGCTAAGGACTGGATAACAAAGTGTGGTCCGGGTGAAACTGGCGTACCGTGATGGGATGGGTGGCGGTGGCACCGGCGCAACAAGCGATTGAGCGATTTCCGTAGCATGAGCTCGGCTGACAACTCACCGGAACAAGAAACACTGTCCGAAGACCTCATCTTCGACGTGTTGAAGAACCGGCGGCGACGGTACACGCTTCATTACCTCAAGCAGCAGGACCGTCCGGTCGAGCTGAGCGAACTCGCCGAGCAGGTCGCGGCGTGGGAGAACGACACGACCGTCGAGGGCCTGTCGGCCAACGAGCGCAAGTCCGTCTACACGTCGCTGTACCAGACGCATCTCCCGAAACTTGCGGACGCTGGCATCGTCGATTACAACCAGAACCGCGGGGTCGTCGAACTGTCGGGGAACGCGGCCCAGTTGGAGGGATACCTCCGACCGCAGGACGAGTTTCCGTGGATTCGGTACTACCTCGGACTCGCGGTCGTGAGCGCGATTCTCGTTCTCGGAGACTTGCTGGGACTCCCGCCGTTCGAGGCGATTCCCGACGAAATCTGGGGCGTCCTCATCGTCGCGGCGTTCGCGCTCTCGGCGGCGACCCATTACGTGCGACGGCGGCAACTCGCTCAGCAGGAGGCACCGCCGAACGTCGAGGGGTAGGTGGCGCGCTCGACCGTAGACGGCGTGCCGAGGGGCGGCGGAGCGCCGAACGGGAGTAACGCGTCAAGCGGAAAGCGGAACGCCGGGTGCCACGGACGAACCGCGCGTAGAGCGGTGAATACTTGGGCCACAGGGTAGTACGCCCGAGCGATGTACGACTTCGTAGTCGTCGGGGCGGGTCCGGCCGGGTCCCGATTCTCCCGGCGCGCGGCCGAACGAGGGTACGACGTGCTGGCGCTCGAACGCGGAGCGGTGGGCGAACCGCTGGCCTGTTCGGGCCACGTCAGCACCGACATCTGGGAGTTCGCGCCCGAAGGCGCGCGCGAAGAACTTCTCCAGAACGAGGTGTACGGCGCGCGCTTTCACGTCGGCGGTCCCGGAAGCGACGACTACCCCTTCTACAAGCGCGAGGTCGTCTCGAACGTCATCGACCGCGTGGGTCTCGACCGACTGCTCGCGGAGGCCGCCCGCGATGCGGGTGCGGACCTCCGGGAGAACCACAGCGTCTCGGCCGTCGAGGAACACCGCGACCACGTCGAGGTCACGGCCAGCACGCCCGACGGCACCGAGACGTTCGAGGCCCGGATGGTCGCCGGATGCGACGGGCCGGTCTCGCGCGTGCGCTCGGAACTCGGCCTGCCCGAACCGGGCGAAAAGTTACAAGGAGTCCTCGCGTTCTCCGAGGAGGACGACCCCGGCGACTACGTTGACGTTCACCTGACCGCGCCGCGATTCTTTGCGTGGCGCATCCCGCGGGGCGACGCGGGCGTCGAGTACGGACTGGCGGCCCCGCCGGGGTCCGAACCGTCGGCCAACGACCTCTTCGAGGAGTTCACCGCGGACTACAACGTGGAGACCGCGGAGTTCTGCGCGGGCATGATTCCGGTCGGTCCCCCGGAGAGGGTGACGAGTCGCCGCGGGTTCCTCGTCGGCGACGCGGCGGCCCAGACCAAGCCGTTCACCGGCGGCGGCATCCTCTACGGGATGACCGCCGCGAGTCACGCCGCGAAGGTCATCGACCCCGAGCGACCGGGGACTCTCGCGGACTACGAGGACGCGTGGCGCGAGGACTTGAGCAGAGAAATCGAGTTGGGCCACTGGATTCGGAAGTGTTACTCGTTCCCCGAGCGCGTCCAGAAGGTCGGACTGTCGGCGTTTTCGGGCGAAATCGGCGTCCACATGGACAAGCCGACCTCGTTCTTCTCGACGGAGCATCTGAAGACGTTGCTGTCGAGTTCGTAGACGCGGCGCGTTCGGACCCAAACAAAGTCGTACCTTCCGCCTCATCGTTCGGTATGCTCGTTCGAGACGCCATGACGACCGACGTAGTCACCGTCGCGGCCGACGCCTCGCTCCACGAGGCGGTCGGCCGGATGCTCCACGAAGGCGTCGGAAGCGCCGTCGTCACGCGCGAAGGGACTCCGGCAGGCATCGTGACCGAGACCGACGCACTGAAAGCGGGGTATCTCGCAGAGCGGCCGTTTGCCGAGATTCCGGTCTCGAAGGTCGCCAGCGGGTCGCTCGTCACCGTCTCGCCTGACGCGACGGTTCGCAAGGCGGTCCAGAAGATGCACGACGCCGACGTGAAGAAACTCCCCGTCGTCGATTCAATGGAGATGGTCGGCATCCTCACGATGACCGACGTGGTGCGCGAGCAGGAGGCGCTGATAGACGAGGCTCACCGACTGGAGGAGGGTCGGCAGGGGTGGTCCGCCGAGGGGGAGTCGTGGTCCGCAGAACGCTGAACTCCCGGACAGTCACACTTCCTCGGGTAACCACCCACCATCCACCTCGATATTTTCGCCGCTGATGTAGTCGCTGTCTTCCTCCAAGAAGAACAGCATCGACTGCTCGATATCCTCGAAGTCGGCGGGGCGTCCCCGCGGCAGGTCCTCGGGGAACTCGTCGGAGTTCTCGACCACGTAGGGCGACACCGCGTTCACCGTGATTCCCTCGTGCTGGGTGTCGTTGGCGAGCATCCGGGTGAACATCAACACGCCCTGCTTGGCGATGAAGTACGGCGCGTTCTTCGGGTTGATCATCCCCTTCTCGGAACTGGCGTAGCCGACGTTCACGATGCGGCCCCACGACGACTCGCGCATCGCGGGGAGCGCGCGCTTACAGCAGAGGTACGTCCCGTTGACGTTGGCCTGTAGCACGGTGTTCCATTTCTCGAAGGAGATGTCCTCCCAGTGGTCGGGCGCGAACGGACCGACGTTGTTCACCAGCACGTCCACACCGTCGAGGCGGTCCTCGATTGCGTCGAACATCGCGTCCACGTCGTCGGGGTCAGCCACGTCTGCCTGTACAGTCGTCGCGTCCGGGGCACCGCGCTCGCGCGCGGCGTCGGCCACTTCCTCTGCGGCCGCCGCGCTGGAGCGGTAGTGGACCGCCACCGACGCGCCGCAGTCCGCCAAGGCGAGCAGTAGCTCTCGGCCGACGCCCTTCGCGCTTCCCGTCACGAGCGCGGTCCGTCCGGTCAGGTCGGGTCGAATCACGGACGGACGTTCGGCGTCGTCGTATTTCCGTGTTGAGGCTTCGCGTCGAGTTGCGCCCGACCGCTCGCGCGACCCCCGGAGGGACCGAGACGACGCGAAAACGGCCACGGACACACATCATTAATATCCGGAAGGTAGACCTGCCGGTATGGCACTACGCAGTATCCTACTGGCGGTCGGACCGGGCGACGCCGACCGCACCGAGGAACTGGCCCGAGCGGTCGCCGACATCGCGGCACCGACCGGCGCGCAGGTCGTGTTGGGACACGTCTTCACCGACGAGGAGTTCGACGGCGTCGTGAGCCAACTCGACTACGACCCGTCGGGCGAAATCGACCCCGACGAAGTGGCCGCGCGGCACGCGACCGTCCGGGACCTCACCGACGCCTTCGACGAGGCAGGCGTCGAGTACAGCGTCCGCGGGCGAATCGGCGCGCACGGCGAGACTATCGTGGACCTCGCCAACGAGGTCAACGCCGACCGCGTGGTCGTCGGCGGCCGCAAGCGCTCGCCCACCGGGAAGGCCGTCTTCGGTAGTACGGCCCAAGAGGTCATGCTCAGCGCGCCGTGTCCGGTGACGTTCGTCCGCGGGGGCTGAGTTCGCTGATTCGGTTCCGAGGACCGCCACGCTCACTTTTCAGCGCGCCCCTTCCACTCGCGTTCCTGTCGGCGCTCGGCGACGTGGCGCTCACCGTCGGCGACCGACTCGCGGGCGTCCGCGCCGAACGACTCGCTGTCGGCCAGCGGGCCGTCCTGAAACGTCTCCAGTAGGTCGTAGGTCCACCTGTCGCCGACCGCGCCGCGGGGGAGCAGGTCGTCCCGCAGACGGTCGGCGAAGTCGTCGTAGCCCGCCTCGCGCAGGCCCTCTTCGGCGTCCGCGAAGTGGTCCATCGCGTGGCCCGTCGCGTGGTGGAACTGGACGAGGTGGCCGTGCGCGCGGTGCAACCACTCGACGCCGAGTTCGACCTCGTGGAGCGCATCGACTTCCGCGTCCGAGAGGTCTCCGCCCGGCCGGTCGTCGCCGTCGGAATCCATGACAACTAGTAGCACGCGTCGGGAGTTAGGTCTGTCGCCCGGACATCCGGAATGCGCCACGAGATGACATACTCGTCGGCGAGTAAATGCTTGTAGTTAAGTGCGGCCGGACCGTCCTACCGGGGTGAATGGCGCACTATGCGGGCGTTGACCTCGGTGCGACGAACGTCAGGGCGGCAGTCGCCGACGACGAGGGGGACGTGGTGAGCGTCCACCGCGCGAACACCCCCAACGGTCCCACGGGCATCGCGGTCACGGAGGCCGTCTTGGAGTGTCTCCGTGAAGCCTGCGAGGCCGCCGGTATCGACCCGTCCGAGCTTCTGGCCGCGGGCATCGGTTCCATCGGACCGCTGGATCTGGCGGAGGGTGCAATCGATAATCCGGCGAACCTCCCGGACACTATCGACCGCATCCCGCTGACCGGTCCCGTCGGACAACTCATCGACAGCGACAGCGTCTACCTCCACAACGACACCATCGCGGGCGTCATCGGAGAGCGATACTACAGCGACCGCAACCCCGACGACATGGTGTATCTGACCATCTCGTCGGGCATCGGCGCGGGAATCTGCGTGGACGGGGAAGTCCTCTCGGGGTGGGACGGCAACGCGGGCGAGGTCGGCCACATGGTCGTGGACCCGCGGGGCCGACGCACCTGCGGGTGCGGCCGCGAGGGTCACTGGGAGGCGTACTGCTCGGGCAACAACATCCCCGAGTACGCCAAACTGCTCGCGGAGGACACGGGCAGTCTCGACACGGACCTACCACTCTCGGACCCCGACTTCTCGGCGGTGGACGTGTTCGCGGCGGCGGGCGAGGACGAGTTCGCCGACCACGTCATCGACCAAGTGGCCCACTGGAACGCCATCGGCGTGGCCAACGTCGTGCAGGCGTACGCGCCGCTGGCAGTCTACGTCGGCGGCGCGGTCGCGCTGAAAAACGAGTCGCTGGTCGTTGACCCCATCCGCGAGCGAATCGGCGACCTCGTGTTCAACAACGTCCCCGACGTGCAGTTGACGAACCTCGGCGACGACGTGGTGCTGAAGGGAGCCATCGCTAGCGCGCTGACAGGTGGGACGGGCGATAAGACGAGTTCGGTCGCGTAGGCCGCGTTCGCCCTCCCTTTTATCCTTCTGTAGACCTATCTTCTCTCCATGCATCGCCGCGAGTTTCTGCGGAGGGTTTCGGGGGCAGTCGCACTCGCTTCGGTGGGAGTCGGATCGGCGGCCGCGACGGCGACGGCGCATCCGGGACCGTACCGGCCGCTGGGTCGCATTTCGATACCGAACGCGAAGGAGGCAGTTCCCGGCCCGGCGGGAGATTACACCTACGTCGCCACCACGGACGGGTTCGCGGTCGTAGACGTACAGATTCCGAGCGACCCGCGGGTGGTCGCGGAGCGAACGGACCTGCTGGCCGACCGCGAGACCGGGCCGCTCCGGAAGATTCAGGACCTGAAACTCGACGGCGACCGACTGGTCGTCGCGGGTCCAGCCGACCCCCTTCGAGGCGACGTGTTGCAGGGGTTCGCGCTCTACGACGTGAGCGACCCGACGAGTCCGGCGCAGGTCGCGTTCTACGAGACTCAGTTTCCGATACACAACTGCTGTTTCCGGGACGGCATCGTCTATCTCACCGGCAACGGTGCCGAGACCAACGCGCTCGTGACGGTGGACGCGAGCGACGACGACCTCGAAGAGGTCGGTCGCTGGTCGATAACCGACCAGAACGCGGCGTGGTCGGAAGTGCCCTCAAGCCTCTGGACGCTTCACGACGTGTGGGTACAGGACAGCCGGGCGTACCTCTCCCACTGGGACGCCGGAACGTACGTCGTGGACGTGAGCGACCCCGCGAACCCGGCGTTCGTCTCGCGGATCGGCGGGAGACCGGCCGAGGAACTTCGAAACCTCCCGGCCGAACAGTCCCGACAGGTCCTTCGACTGCCGGGCAACGCCCACTACGCGATGACCAACGAGAACGGAAGCCTGCTCGGCATCAACAAGGAGGCGTGGCAGTTCGACGGCGAGGGCCAACCGGGCGCTATCGAACTTTGGGACATCTCGGACGCGACGAACCCGGAGCGACTCTCGACCATCGACCCGCCGCGGTCGCCCGGCGCGTTCTCCGGGACGTGGACGACCTCGCACAACTTCGACATCGCGGGCGACCGACTGTTCTCGTCGTGGTATCAGGGCGGCGTGAAGATTCACGACATCTCGGACCCCACCAATCCCCGAGAGATAGCGTGGTGGCGACAACCCGAAGAGGCCTCGTTCTGGACCGCCAAGCGCGCGACCTCCGGGTTCTTCGTCGCCAGTAGCATGGGTCGGCAGTCCAACGAGATGGGCGGTCTCTACACCTTCCAGATAGAGGACGCGACCGACAAACCACAGAAGGACCCGCCGTCGCTGACCACGACCGCGAGCGGAACCGCCAGCGGCGGTTCCGGGACGACCACCGAGCAAGCCGCCTTCGAGGGCGAACGCACGACGAGCGCGTCCGACGACTCGTCTTCCGGCGAGGTCCCCGGTTTCGGCGTCCCTGCCGGAATCACGGCGCTTCTGGGCGCGGGCGCGTGGCGGAAGTTTAGGGAGTGAACCCAAAGTCCTACCACCCCTGCGACCCTACGCGTACGCCATGACCGACGACGATTCCCTGAAGGCCCGCGTCGAGAAGTGGCTGACCGGGCAGATGCCCATCATCAGCATGCACGGCGGCGAGAGCGCCGTCCAGAAGGCCGACCCCGAGAGCGGCGAGGTCGTCGTCGAGTTGGGCGGGGCCTGTTCGGGATGTGCCATCAGCCCCCGAACTGCCCAGAACATCAAAATCGACCTCGCCAAGGACTTCGAGGCGGTCGAAGACGTGACCGTCCGAGTCGCCGAAGACGGCACGAGCGGGTGG
Source organism: Halorussus pelagicus (assembly GCF_004087835.1). NCBI lineage: Archaea > Methanobacteriati > Methanobacteriota > Halobacteria > Halobacteriales > Haladaptataceae > Halorussus > Halorussus pelagicus. Next base: position 1,853,947 of record NZ_CP035119.1, on the reverse strand, counting down.
GACGTGGACCAGCCCGAGAGCGTGATGGGAATCGACCGCAACGAGGGCGGCCGCGGCGGGCGCGGCGAAGGCTCGCCAAACAGCGACCACTTCTGAAACTCGACTTCCCGAACCGCGTTCCGCGGGACCGTCGCTGGCCGACTCGGGAGAAGAGAAAAATAAAACGCGGCGACCGGATTATGAGACGCCGTCGGGTTTTTCGGCGTCGTCCTCGACCTGTCGCTTCAGCGAGTCGCGGCGGGCCTTGGCGTCGCGGCCCGTCGCTTCGAGCAGGAAGTCGTTTTTCTTGTCAACGGCGTCGGCCGCGGCGTCGGCGTTGCCCTCGGCGATTACCTCCTCGGCGTCGCGCTCCTCGAAGTGGACCGCGAGTTTGTCCTTCTTGCCGCTGTATTCGGCCGCGCCTGCGAGAATGCGGTCGAAGACCGGGTTGTCGGGGTCCGAGACGACGTAGAGTTCGTGGCCGTTGTGTTCCTCGGTTCCGGTAATCTCGCCGAAGTAATCCTCGACTTTCGCCTTCATATCCGGGATACGGTCCTCCAGATGTTCGCCGCGTCGCATCTTGTACTCTTTCATGGTAATCTCCCTTTGGATAGGGTGTGGTAAACCCTTTTCGCGTCGTTCTTCCTCTTGAATCCGACGTTTTCCTCGGTTCGCTCGGCTCCGCTTGCCCGGTTCGTTCGACCGCGCTACTCCTGTGCGAGATACCCGCGCGCACACTCGGGACAGATATCGCCCGCCCGGAGCGACGACCCGGCGACGGCCTGCCTGTAGTCGCATTCAGGGCAGACGAACTCAGCATCCACGTCGGGGTCGTCGGCCGGTCCCGACAGCGAGGGCGCGTCCGCGCCAGCAGAGATGCCCGAGGAGAGTTCCGTCCCGTCTCGTCGGGCGTCTTTCGACTGGAGCGCGTCGCCCTCGGCGTTGACGAACTCGACTTCCCCCGTTTCGTCGTCGTCAACTTCGGGCGCGGACTCGGGGGTCAGTCCGCCGCCGAACTGCACGTCGGCGTCCTCGGAGTCGCCGGGGTCCGCGTCGTACCCCTCGTCGGCGTCCTTGCGGCCGACCGCGGGCCAGTCACCGGGACCGTCGTCGGCCTCGGCGGGATGGGTCGTCTCTGACTCGGGCCACTCGCCGGGTGTCCGACCCTCGGCGTCGCTGGCCTCGCCGTCGTCGTCCAAGATGACGCCATCGTCGTCGGCCGCCGACGCCTCCTCGACGCTCTCGGCGGCGTCCGTGGTCTCGTCTCCTTCAACGTCTGCGCTCGGGCCGCCGGACGAGGACCCGCCCGACCCGGATGCGCCGTCGGACGGCGACCTGCCGGGGGAACCACCGGACGCCCCGGAGTCGGAGGAGTCGGTGAGGATTTCGGCGTCGTCCTCGCCAGCGGCCGCGGTGACCTCGGCGTCGGTGGCCGCGCCGATTTCGGACCCCACGGACGAATCGGCCGCGCCCGCGTTCGGGCCGCTCTCGACGCTCGGTCCCGTCCCCGCACCGGGACCGCCAGTCGGACGGGATTCGCCGGTCGCGCCGGACCCGCGCGACGCGTCGGACGGCGACTCCGCGTCGGCGTCGGACTCGGCGGCTTTGAGGTCGGGCGCGGGCGACTGGAGCGCGGTGACCTCCTTGTTCTCGGTGACTATTTTACGCTCGCCACAGCGCTCGCACTCTTCGAACTCCCGAACGGTGACGACGACTTCGCTTCCCTGCTCCTCGCGTTCCCGCTCGATTTCTGTCTCCCCGTAGCTGTGGCCGAGGAGCGAACACCGAATAGCCATTGTGCGTTTCCTTACGTTCATCCGTGGTAAACCCTGTGTTTCGGCGTATGACGGGCGTCAGACGGATTCAAACGACGGGGAGACGCGCCGAACAAAAGCGTCGGCCGAGGACCGGCTATCGGTCGATGTATCGATACGTTCGCAGACGACTCCATGCTCCGCTCGTCATCGTTGCGCCGCGAAAATGTAGTGGACTCACGGGGACTGAGCAAACGCGGTTTGTTTGCGAGGGTCGGCGAGTCCGCTGGCTGAGGCGAACGAAGTGAGCCGAGAGAAGTGGACTCGCGGGGATTTGAACCCCGGGCCTCTTCCTTGCGAAGGAAGCGATCTACCGCTGATCTACGAGCCCTCGTACGCAATAGTTCGTAACGCGCCCACTTATTAGAACCTTATGTTTCGGTGCGGGCGTGTTGTCGGGTATCCCGCCAACTGTTCACAGTCCGGCGCGAGCCACGACCTCACACGTTCAGCAGTCGCGCACGCCCGGCCACCGCGCCGAGGGCGAACCCGACGAAGTGCGCGACTAGCGCGACGCCGGGCGACGCCGTAAACAGAGTCACGACCCCGGCCAGCGCGAGCAAAAGCGCGACGCGCGCCCGAGGACTCAGCGGGAGGCGACCGAGAACCGCGTCGGTGACGGGGTTCCCCGCGAGCAGATAGCCGAGCAGGCCGAAGACGGCACCGCTCGCGCCGAGAACGACGGCTCCCGGACCGAGGACGCCAGCGACTGCCACCTGCGCGAGACCGGCAAGCATGCCCACGGACGCGAAGAACAGGTGGAACCGCACCGTCGTCGTCACGCGCTCGACGGCGAGACCAACCAACACGAGGACGACGGCGTTCGAGACGAGGTGGCCGACGCTCGCGTGGGCGTAGACGCTCACGAGGAGCGTCCACGGCCGGGCCGAGACCGAGGGACCGAGCGCGAACAGACCGAGTGCGAGACTCCGAGAGACGAGACCGACAACCGACTGGACCGCGAAGACGACGAGGAACACCGCGAGCGTCTGGACAGTCGGACTTCCGGCGAGCCACCCAGCGGAGTCGCGCTCGGGCGACTGTGGGTCATACCGGTGGCTCACGACCGACACCCTCAGCAGGAGCGAGACCGGTCGCTGGTCGGTACTGCGACATCGTTCCGGAGCGCACGTATCCGCCGTCGCACGGATGGGACTACGTCGGGCGCGGTCAAAAAGATCGGGGAGCGTCGCGCGTGCGCGGCTATGCGGAGCGAAGAAATGGAGAAATTTCCGCCGGTGATCGGCGGGGTCGAACTCCCTCGAACTGACAGGACCGGGAATCCGGCCCTCAGTCCTCGAGGACGATCTCGATGCTCACGTCGTTCGGAACCTGAATCCGCATGAGCTGACGGAGCGCACGTTCGTCGGCGTCGATGTCGATGAGACGCTTGTGGACGCGCATCTCCCAGTGCTCCCACGTCGCGGTCCCCTCACCGTCGGGGGACTTTCGGGTGGGCACTTCCAGCGTCTTGGTCGGAAGCGGGATGGGTCCCGAGAGCGAAACGCCGGTCTTGTTGGCGATTTCGCGGACATCGTCGCAGATGTCGTCGAGGTCTTCGGGACTGGTTCCCGCCAGTCGGACGCGTGCTTGCTGCATGCGTTATGGCTCGTTGACGCTGAGGACCTTACCAGCCGCGATGGTCTGACCCATGTCACGGATGGCGAAGCTGCCGAGTTCCGGAATCTCCGAAGACGGCTCGATGCTGAGGGGCTTTTGCGGTCGGACCGTGACGACCGCGGCGTCGCCGGACTGGATGAAGTCGGGGTTCTCCTCCGCGACCTCACCGCTGGACGGGTCCATCTTCTTGTCGATGGATTCGATGGTACACGCGACCTGCGCCGTGTGGGCGTGGAAGACCGGCGTGTAACCGTCGGTGATGACGCTCGGGTGCTGCATCACGACGATCTGGGCCTGGAACGTCTCGGCGACCGACGGCGGGTCGTCGGCGGGACCACAAACGTCACCGCGACGGATGTCGTCCTTGCCGATGCCGCGGACGTTGAATCCGACGTTGTCACCGGGTTCGGCCTTGGGCACCTCTTCGTGGTGCATCTCGATGGTCTTGACCTCTCCACCAACGTCGCTGGGCTGGAACGACACGTTGTCGCCCGTGTTCAGCAGACCGGTCTCGATACGTCCGACGGGGACGGTACCGATACCCGAGATGGTGTAAACGTCCTGAATCGGAAGCCGGAGCGGCGCGTCCGTCGGCGGTTCCGGAGGCTTAAGGTCGTTGAGTGCCTCGAGAAGCGTCTCGTCGTCGTACCAAGCCGTGTTGTCGGACGCTTCGGCGATGTTGTCGCCCTCGAAGGCGGAAATCGGGATGAAGCTCGCGTCGTCGGTGTTGAACTGAACCTGCTTGAGCAGGTCCTGAACCTCGGAGACGACCTCCTTGTACGAGGACTCCTCGTAGTCAACGAGGTCCATCTTGTTGATGCCGACGATGAGTTCGTCGATACCGAGGGTACGGGCCAGGAAGACGTGCTCCTGAGTCTGGGGCGCGACACCGTCGTCGGCGGCGACGACGAGGACCGCGTTGTCAGCCTGAGACGCGCCCGTGATCATGTTCTTCACGAAGTCGCGGTGGCCGGGACAGTCCACGATGGTGAAGTCGTAGGCGTCCGTGCTGAACTCCTGATGGGCGATGTCGATGGTGACACCGCGCTCTCGCTCTTCGGCGAGGTTGTCCATGACGTAGGCGAACTCGAAGCCGCCCTTGCCCTTCTCCTCGGCCTCTTCTTTGTGCTGTTCGATGACGTGCTCGGGTACGCTCCCTGTCTCGTAGAGGAGTCGCCCCACGAGCGTGCTCTTTCCGTGGTCGACGTGGCCGATGATGGCCAGATTCTGGTGTTGTTCGTCGCTCATTTGTATCTCACGCGCAGACGCGCTCTGTCGGTATCTTTTGGCAGAAGCAGTTAAAACCATTTCGATACGCTACGCTGGCGGTCCCGTCGCCGTCTCGCGTTTAGTGCTAGACAACCGCATGATTCGACCCGAAACGGAGGAGCCAAACGAGGTCCCGTCCACCCGTTGAACCGGCCCTATTAGTTCCCGAGGCGGTTCACGTCCGCGAGCACTGCGGTCGCGGTCTCCGGGCCGCCCGCGCCTCGTCCGCTCAGGTTGAGTCGCCCCGCGTGGTCGGTCTCCAGTTGGACGATGTTGCGCGTCCCCGAGACCGCCAGCGTCCCGTTCTCAGGGACGAGTCGCGGTCCCACCCGGACGCCGTCGGGCGTCGCCTCGCCGATGAGACGAATCGTCCGCCCGTCTTCGGCCGCGAGTTCGAGCGCGTTGCCCGGCAGTTCCGCGATTCCCTCCACGTCGGCGTCGCCCAGCGAGTATTCTCGGTCTCCGAGGACGTTCGCCAGAATGACGCACTTGAGCGCGGCGTCGGTGCCGTTCACGTCGAAGGAAGGGTCGGCCTCCGCGACGCCGAGGTCTTGGGCCTCCGCGAGGACGTGTTCGTAGCCCAGACCCTCGGCGGCCATCCGCGAGAGGACGAAGTTCGCGGTCCCGTTGAGGACGCCGCGCGCGGCCGAGATGCTGTCCGGGCCGTAGCTCTCGACCGTCGAGAGGACGGGAATCGCGCCGCCGACCGTCGCCTCGAACATGACCGACCCTTCGCTGTCACGCTCCAGTTCCCGAAGGTCGGCGTACCGCTCGGCGACCGGTCCCTTGTTCGCCAGCACGACATGGCGGTCCGCTTCGAGCGCCGCGCGAACATGTCCGAATCCGGGTTCGGCGTCGCCGAGCGTCGTCGGCGTGGCCTCGACCAGCGCGTCGTACTCGGCGTCGAGCGCGTCCGCGGGCGCGGCCGACCCGACGCGACGGGTCTCCTCTTTCTGTGCGAGCGCGGCCGCTACGTCGATTCCGTCCGCGTCCACCGCGGCGCTGGTCGAGTCGGCCAGCGCCGTGACCTCGTGGCCGTACTCGGCGGCGAGGTCGGCGACCGACCGGCCGACCGCGCCCGCGCCGAGAACCGCTAGCTTCACGCGAGCCACCCCCGGTGGCGAGCGTGAACTCGAAAGTCCCAGACCCGCGCAGGAAGCGAACGCAAGCGGCGAAGCCGCGAGCGAGCGACCGAGCAGGAACGGCTTTCGGTGTTCATGCGGACCCCTCCAGTTCCGTCAGGGGTTCGACCACGCGCAACTCCTTGCTGTCGGCGACCTCTCGGACTGCACCGACCACCGCGCCGGTCGAACCGGTCTCGGCCGCGAGTCGGAGACGCGCGCTCGACACGTCGCTGGTGCCGCCCGGCGCGGACAGCGACACGTCGGAGACGGAGGCGTCGGCCTTCGACTCAATGGACGAGAGCGTCTCCGAGAGGTCGCTCTCGATGACATCGCCGACGAGCAGAACCGTCACCTCCTCGCCGTAGCGCTCCGCGCCCGCCTGAATCACGTTGACGCCAGTCTCACGAAGTTCCGTGACGATTGCGTCGAAGCGGTCGGGCGGACACTCCAAATCGACCTCGACCGGGATGTACCCTCGCGGAGTGACGTTGCCCCGCTCGTGGAAGACCGACAGCAGGTTACCTCCCCGTTCGGCAATCGGCTCCAGAGCTCGCAGTAATTCTCCGGGTTCGTCCTCCAATTCGAACCGGACGGTGTATGGTTTCGGTTGCACGGTGTCTTCGGATGGACTCACGTCTGGCCCACCTCCGGACGAACCCCCGGTGACGACTGCGTCGACGCTGTCGTCCGCGGCGAAGTACGGCCGACTGGCTCAGTCGCTATGCACTGTTTGGGGGTTGCGTCCATTAACATCGATGCTGTATATCCCCTGACCGGGTAAAAGCCTTCCCGGAACGACAGACTTTGCCACTCCGACGCCGCAACTGCCCCGAGTACCCACGTGAACTGCCACCTTCCGCTGGCTGACAGACACTTATTTTATAACATTTAAAATTAGAATTATATAATTTCTAGTTAGAAATAATTAAATAAATCCTGTAGAAGTTATGTGATGTAGTATGTCTAGTGAGTCAAACCGCGATGACAGCATAAATCGGCGAAACATCCTCAAGGGCGTCGCAGGCGGGGCAATGGCCTCCTTTGCAGCTTCCAGTAGTGCGGTGGCTGAGGAAGGTATCTCGCAAACGGAGGTCGAGCGCGCCACGGCAGGCTACCGCGAAATCGGAGCGGTCCAACAAGCGTTCGACGAGCAGTCTGATCTCTTGGCGGACGTGGCCGAGGCAGGCCTCATTGAGGAGGCGTCTGTCGATGCTCTCGGGTTGACTGAACTTCGTGAACCGGCCCCCGAGTACGACGGTGAGGGCGTCACCTACGGTGCGAAGACGGTCGACGGTAGGCTCACTCCAGAGGTTCGGTTCTTCCGAAACCTTGAGGAGGGCGTTCTCACCGTGGCCGTGCTCCCAGAGGTCGAGGACGGATACGCCGTATTGAACCCCCACGAGGAGGACGGCCCTGTCGAGATTCAGTCAGTCGACGGTGAGGCCTCCTGTGGCGACTGCGCAAACAACAAGTGTTGTCAGGAGTGTGGGTACGAGTGCTGTAACTGTTGTGGGTGCGAACCCTGCGACCAATGTATGAGTTGCACTTGTGGGATGTGTTACACCTGCGTTGACTGCCAGTGCTGTGAGTGTGGACTGAACTGTGCTGGTGAGTGTGTCTAACAGGAGTAGCACTCGCAACGCGTCTGCCTGACGCAGTCGGTCGATACCTCATCCCGTCCTTCCCGCTGACCGACTTGTCCTTCCAGAAGAGACGTATTGTATTAACTACTGCTGCCGTATCTTTCCGTTTCTACTATCGAACCGCGGCTAGATGGCCATTGCAACTCCCATTCTGTTGTTACGTAGTTCAGTACGCAGTATTCCAACTTTTGCCGAGATGGGCGGAGCTATTAGATGGCGTATATGGAACCACGTCCGAGCGCTTTCGAATTGTTTTTTACTAACAGTAATAGAATGAGGGGATATGGGATACGAGTTTCTTAAAAAGGACTGGGAATCTAGATGGGCGCCGTACCGCGACCTCATTGGATGGGTTGTCGGCCTCGCCGTACTGGACGGCCCCGGACTCTACTGGCTGTACGTACTCGTCGATTCCCTCCGGAGTGCGGAGTCGCGTGCTTTCTGGTTCGGACCCACGCCGACCGGTGAACCGAGCGTGTTCGTAAATAACGTGGGAGCGGTCGTGCTGTTCGTACTCTGGACGGCCCTCGTGCTGGCGCTGTTCGCCCGGCCCGTCGCCCAGACTGCCAGCGAGATCCGGGGATGACGGAACCTCAACAGGGAAGGAGACGAGCGATTTCTGCTTCAGTGCGGGCCGTCCATCGGAACGATGTTCGGAACCAGCGCCTGCTTGGTACAGTCCGACAGGTAGATCGTGACACGTCTCGACAAGCCGACGTGCGCTGGCGAGTGGCTTGAGTCTACGGCGCGTACACGGCGTCACGCGACGCCGGAGCGGACTCAAGATGGGTCTGGACACACCGAAAACGGAAGAAGAACGACGGAGAGAGACGGCGGCGCTTAGAAGTAGTTGATCGCTTCGGGCAGTTCGAGTTTCATGCCCTTGCGTTCGCGGATCTCCATGATGGTCTCGGTCTGGAGGTTGTCGGCCATGACCTCGAACCCGGCGTTCTCGGTGTTCCACGACGCGCGACCCTCGGTCGCGCTCCGGATGTCCGAGGAGAAGCCGATCATCTCGTCAACAGGCGCGATGCCCTCGACGACCATCAGGTCGCCCTCTTGGTACATGTCGTCAACGCGGCCACGGCGACCCTGAATCTCGCCGGAGGCGGCACCCATGTACTCGTTGGGCACGTCGATGCGCACGTCCTGCATCGGTTCGAGCAGTCGAACTTCGCCCTGAGCGAGGGCGTTGTGGACCGCGTTACGGACCGCAGGGATGACCTGCGCCGGACCGCGATGGATGGTGTCCTCGTGGAGCTTGGCGTCTTCCAGTCGGAGAAGCGTCCCCTGTACGGGTTCGGCGGCCAGCGGACCGTCGTCGAGCGCCTCTTCGAGACCCTCGATGACGAGTTCCATCGTCTCGTTGAGGTGCTGGATACCCTTCGTGTCGTCGATGAGGATGTTGGTCCCGTGGATGTGCTCGACGTTCTGGGACATGTCCTTCTGCATGCCCGCGTCCTGAAGGGCCTCACGGCGCTCCTGTTCGGGCATGTCCATCGACACGTCGCCGAGCTTGATCTTCTCGATGATCTCCTCGGTGAGCGGCTGGGCCTGAATGTAGAAACGGTTGTGGCGGTTCGGCGAGATGCCCTCGATGACCTCGGTCATCTCCTGAATGGCCTCGCGGAACACGACGATAGGTTCGCCGGTGTTGACCGGGATGCCCTGATTGCGCTCGATGCGCTGGGTGATGACTTCGAGGTGAAGCTCGCCCTGCCCGGAGATGAGGTGTTCGCCGGTGTCCTCGTTAATCGTGACCTGAATGGTCGGGTCCTCCTTCGAGACCTGTCGGAGCGTCTCGATGAGCTTCGGCAGGTCGTCCATGTTCTTGGCCTCGACGGACTTGGTGATGACCGGCTCCGAGATGTGTTCGATGGACTCGAACGGCGTCATCTCGGTGCTGGACACCGTGGAACCGGCGATGGCGTCTTTAAGACCTGTGACGGCGGCGATGTTCCCGGCGGGAACGCGGTCCACTTCCTCGCGCTCGCCACCCATGTAGATGCCGACGCTCTGGATGCGGTTCTTCCCGGCAGTACCGGAGACGTAGAGTTCTTGGCCCTTCTCCAGCGTACCCGAGAAGACGCGGCCAGCGGCGATCTCGCCCGCGTGGGGGTCAACGCCGATGTCGGTGACCATCAGGACGACTTCGCCCTCTTCGTCAACCAGACGCATCCCCTCGGCGAGTTCCGAGGAGTCGTCGCCGCGCCAGATACGCGGGATACGACGGGGCTGGGCGTCGATGGGGTTCGGGAAGTGCTCACAGACCATGTCGAGCACAACGTCCGAGAGCGGCGTACGCTCGTGAAGCTCTTGGCGCTTGTCGGCGCGCTCCAGTTCCATGATGTCGCCGAAGTCCATTCCGGTGCGCTGCATCGACGGCATCGAGACGCCCCACTTGTAAAGGGCGGAACCGAAGCCGACCGTTCCCTCCTCGACGGAGACGGTCCAGTCTTCGATGTCGTCCATCTCCTCGGTCATGCCGCGAATCAGCTCGTTCACGTCGTCGATGACGCTGAGCAGGCGGCGCTGCATCTCCTCGGGACCCTCCTGAAGCTCCGAGATGAGTCGGTCAACCTTGTTGATGAACAGGGTCGGCTTGACGCCCTCGCGGAGCGCCTGTCGGAGGACGGTCTCGGTCTGGGGCATCGCGCCCTCGACCGCGTCCACCACGACGAGCGCGCCGTCAACGGCGCGCATCGCTCGGGTCACGTCGCCACCGAAGTCAACGTGGCCGGGCGTGTCGATGAGGTTGATGAGGTGGTTGGTGTCCTCGTACTCGTGGGTCATGGACACGTTCGCGGCGTCGATGGTGATACCGCGTTCCTGCTCGTCTTCCTCGGTGTCCATCATCAACTGCGTCGCCTCGCCCTGATCGGCGATCATGCCTGCACCGGCGAGAAGGTTGTCCGTCAGCGTTGTCTTACCGTGGTCGACGTGTGCGGCGATAGCGATGTTCCGGATGTGCTCCGGTTCGTCCATCAGTCGCTCGCACTGTTCGACGATCTTCTTTCGTCTTCCCATTATGGGTCTTCTACCCGAAGGAAGTTGAAAAGCGTAGTGTTTCGCCGTGGGCGTGCATGTGGGGGAGTGACGTAGCCGTAGCAGGTAAATTGAATAGGTATTTTATGCGGATTGAACGCCGTCCAGCGCGTAATAGGCACCGGCAACGCGCCCCGACCAACGCAAGAGTCATACCGGTCGAAGCCTTGTCATAGATGCACATGGAGGTTCACGTCCACGGTCCGGGTCCGGCCGCGCCCTTCCTTCGCGCCCGCGACATCTTCGAGACCGAACACGACCTCGACTCGCCAGTTCACGTCCGCGTCCGGGAGAACCCCGACGAGCGGACGTGGACTTCCCACCCCGACGACCACGTCCTGAACATCTCCCGGCAGGCCGCGACCAGCGCGATGGCCCCCGAACTCGCGCTCCACGAGTTCGCCCACATGGCCCGCCACGAGCAGGACCACCCCTCTCACACCCAATCAACCGAGGAAGTGCTGTTCCTCGCGCTCTCGGGCAAGTCGGTCGAGCGCAGACTGGTGACCCACTGCTACCAGATAGCGAACCACATGAAGGACATCTACGCCGACGACATCACGCTCCGTGTGGGACCGACCGACAAACTCGTCTCGTTCCTCGAATCCGAACTCGCCGCGGCGGTCGCCGACCGGCCCGCGAGCGGAGAGGACGCCCCCGCCAGCGGGCGGGAGGGTCTCCGAATCACCAGCACGGCCGACCCAGAGATAACCGCGGTCAACGCCGCGTTCGCCCTCGCGCTGGTCGAGCGCCACGACCTCGTGGACGCCGACCACCGACTGTACGACCTCGCGCACGCGGCCGCGAACGACGCGCCAGAGGTCAGCCTCTCGGCGTTCAAACACCGCTTCAAGTCGCTCGGGCCGGACCCCGACGAGAGCGAGTATCGGCGCTCGCTAGTCGAGGCGACCCGCGAGTACGCGGTCGGCGGCGGAGAACAGGCGGCGGACTGAGTCGCGCCCTACGCAAACTCGGCCAGCGCGAGGAGGACGCTCGGCGCGACCAACAGGACGAGTCCGCCGACAATGAGCAGGGCCGGAACGACGAGCAGGCCCATCTCGGTGAACAGCCAGAGACCGACGCCGCCGAGGAGCGCGAGCAACCCGACCAGTCGAAGGAGCCACGTCACGAGTCCTTCGAGACCGGCGTCCGCAACGAGGTCTACGACTTCGAGCGCTTCGTCCATGACAGCGGGGTCTGCAAACGCCAGCCACTTCAACGATGTGGCGACGCCGATACGTTCGACTGTAGGACGGCGATGCGCTCCGGGACGTGACCGACCCGCTGACCGAGTGCGAACTCGTTTAGTCCCGGCGAAAAACTACCCGTCGTCCGGGGTCAGTCTGACCAGCACGTCGTCGCGCTGGCGGGGGAAAGAGTCGCCCTTCGGCCTGCCGTCGCGGTTCGATGTGAGCGCGTAGAGGTGGCCGTCCGGTCCCTGTTCGACGTGGCGCACCCGACCGAGAACGTCGGTCAGCGTCCAGTGGGCCGTCGCCGCGTGGCTATCGTCCAACCAGTCGGCGTCGAAGGCCATCGCACGCTCGTCGCCGACCGGCGGAAGGTCGTCGGCGTCGTCGGCCAGCGTGACGACGTTGACTCGCTGGCCGATGAGCGCCCCGAAGACGAACCGGTTTCGCCACTCCGGAATCGCGTCGCCGGTGTAGAAGACGCCGCCGCAGACGCCCCACGACTCCGAGGTGTTGACGAGCGGTCGGCGGAAGTCGGTTCCGGCGTACTGCTCGCGCGTACGGGCCTCGGGCCACCCGTAGTTCGCGCCGGGCGCGAGGAGGTTCACCTCGTCGTGGCCGTCCGGCCCGTGTTCGGTGATGACCGGCGTCGCGTCGGGAAGCCACGTAATACACTGCGGGTTGCGGTGGCCGTAGGTGTAGATGCGCGAGTCCGAATCGTCGCCCGGTAGGTCGGGGTTTTCCGGTGCGGGGTCGCCCACCGCGTTCACCCGGAGGACGCTCCCGGCGAGCGAACTCGTGTCCTGCGCGAGTTGGCCCTGTCCGGCGTCGCCGGTCGTTATCCAGAGGTAGTTCTCGGGACCGAACGCGATTCGACCGCCGTTGTGGACGCTGTCGGCCGGAATGTCGTCCACGACGACGCGCCCGGTGCTGGCGGGGTCCTCGGCGTCCACGTCGTACCGGACCACACGGTTTACGGGACCGTCGCCGGTCTTCGCGGTGAAGTAGACGAAGAGGTAGGGCGCGTCGGGGTACTTGGGGTGGACCGCGACGCCGAGCATCCCGCCCTCGCCGCCTTCGAGGAACCACGTCTCCCAGTGGGGTTGGTCGTCGGGACCGGGAGCCATCGCTTCGGCGTCAATGACCGAGTCGGGTGACGCGACCGTTTCGAGACCATCGCCGTCGAAGCGCCGGACGCGCCCGGTCCGCTCGGTGACGAACAGTTCGCCCTTCGGCGCGAACGCGAGGTCCCACGGGATTTCGAGGTTCTCGACCAGTACCTCGGGCGTCACCGACGCCGCGAGCGGCGACTCCGGCGACGGTGTCCACTCGGGGTCGTAGCGCGACCACTCCGCGGCGGTGTGGTTCAGTTCGTACTCGGGACCGTCGTCGCTCTCGGCGAGTCGCCCGCAACCGGCGAGACCGGCCGCACCGACGGCGGCGAGAAATCCTCGTCGCGTCCGTCCGGTCGAGGTTTCGTCCATGACTGACCGTGATTTTAGGCCAACCTAAAAATACCGATATTCCGTCGAGCGACTGCGACTCGCCGTTCGAGACGAGCGGGTCGCATCGAGAGCGCCCGGTCCTCGAGACAGTCGAAACTACCGAAACGCGAGAACTGAAGAGAAGAACCGAGTTAGCGGGCCGCGGCCGCGACGCGCTCTTTCTCTTCTTTCTGGTTGATGGCGTAGGTCTGTACGTCGTAGTTGGCCGCACCGACGAGTTGGTCGGCCAGCGCCTCGGCCGCGTCGGTCGAGGTCTTGAACGACGAACTGTGGACGCCCTCAGCGATGTACTTCAGGGCCTGATCGACGCGGCGCTGCGGGGCCACGTCTACTGCTTTCGGGACGGAGATGCCACCGTACTTCAGGCGGACGGTCTCCTCGCGCGGGGCCGCGTTCTCGACCGCGGTAACGAGAACCTGAACGGGGTTCTCCTCGGTGCGGTCGTGAATCTTCTGGAACGCGTCGCGGGTAATCTGCATCGTCTTCTGCTTCTTGCCGGTGTTCTCCTCGGTCTGCATCAGACGGTTGATGAGACGCTCGGCGATGGACACCTCGCTCTTCTGGAACTGCTTGGAAGCGTGGCGGCCCATCGTGTGTGCGACCGGCGTAACCGTGATGTAGCGCTCGGTCGAGGGGTCGTCGTACTCGATGTTGGTAACGTCCCACTCGCCGAACAGCTCTGCGACGGCCGTTCCCTCTTCGTCCGTGCCCGCCGGTTTGTCGGGGTCGGGCTGGTCTTCTGCTGCCATAATTATCGCACCGGTTTCTCCGCGTTCCCGCGGACGAGTTCTTCCATGCTCACGCCGTTAACCTTCTCTACCTTGTAGTTGACGCCGGAGAGGTCGCCCATCGCACGACCCTTCGCGCCACCGATGCCCGCGATGGTGACCTCGTCGTGTTCGTCGATGAACGAGATTGCACCGTCGCCGGGGCAGAAGGCGGTGACCTGCTTGCCGTTCTTGATGAGCTGAACCCGGACGCACTTCCGGATGGCGGAGTTGGGCTGTTTGGCCTCGATGCCCACTTTTTCGAGAACGATACCTCGGCCCTGCGGCGCGCCTTCGAGGGGGTCGGACTTCTCCCCGAGACCACGCTCGCGTCGGGCGTAATCGGAGTCGGACCACCGGTGGTTCTGGCGGTCCTTCCGTAGCTTACGAGCTGCGTACTTGCCGTTCGCCATATGACGTGTGCTATCCGTCCGAGCTACTTAAGCCTCCCTCTTTCCGGACGGCGAGACCGTCGCATATCGCTGTAGCGGGGTCGATTACGGAATCTGAGCGCGTTTCAGAGAAACGTTTTGCGCGCCGCTTAGGTTCGGTTCGGTCAGGAAATTCGCTCGCAGGCCAAAAATCGGGGGCGACGACGCCGGGTTACGTCAACTGGATATCGTCGATGTCGTAGTGGCGCTTGGCCAGTTTCTCCGCCGTCGTGATGTTCTTCCCGCCCTCGCCGATGGCGACGCCGGTGTCCGCCGAATCCACCTCGGCGTACGCGATGGTGTCGTCGTCCTCGCTGACGGTGACGTTGTACACCGCCGCGGGCGCGAGCGCGTTGGCGACGAACGCCTCGGGCGTGTCGGCGTCCTCGACCAGTACGACCTCGCGGTCCAACTGGGACTCGACCGCTCGGACCGTCTCGCCGCCCGACCCGATGGCCTTGGCCATGTCGCCGGGTTTGACGAGGAAGACGACCCGCTCGTCGCCGTCGCTCTCCTCGAAGACGACGCAGTCGCGGGCGGTCGCGCCCGTCTCGTCCTCGAAGAGGGCGATGAACTGCCGGGCCGTGTCCGAGAGCGTGACGACCATGCTCAGTCCGAGGCTTCGGGTTCGGTGTTCGGCTTGGACCCCATCCGGAGGTCCACGTCGCCGGTCCCGAGTTTGATGGGCTTGCCCACAATGACGTTCTCAGTGACGCCGTTGAGGTCGTCAACCTCGCCGTGGATGGCGGCGTCGAGCAGGTGGTTGACCGTGACCTCGAACGCCGCACGCGCGAGAACCGAATCCTTGCTCCCGGAGATGCCGTGGCGACCGATGGACTCGATGGTCCCCTGATTGGTCATGATGTCGGCGACCAACATTAGGTGCCGGATGTTCACGTCGTCCAGCCCCTGCTCTTCGAGGGTGTTCATCGTCTCCTCGATGATGGACTCGCGGGCCGCCTCGATGCCGAGATTCTTGCGAATCTCGTGGATGTTGTTCGTCGTGGTCCGCGAAGCATCGACGCCCTCGATTTCGATAACGTCGCCGAACGCCGACCCCTCGGTGTAGAGGACGAACTCCTCGCCCACGTCGAGTTGTTCTTTGCGAATGACGACGCGAGTGATGTCCTCGATGCCCTTGAACACGATGTCCCGAAGCTGTTCGACCAGTTGGAGCAGCTCCCGATAGCTCGGTTCCTGCGGACCGAACTCGATGACCGCGCCCTTCTGGGTAGTCTGGACGCCGAGTTCGTCCTCGATGATGCCCGAAATCTCGTCGGGAGTAATCATCCGCTCTTTGAGGGTGTCCTCGTTGAGGTCGATGGAGACGATCATGTCAGCGACGTTGGTCGAGATGTCACCGAGCGCCAGAATCTTGGTCGCCTCGATCTGCCAGACGACCTCGTGGGCCTTCTCGCGGTCGGTCGCGTACTCGTCGTCCAGATGGACCGTCATCATCGGCGTGTCGGGAGTCTTCCGCGCGTCCACCAACTCAATGAGTCGCGGAAGACCCTGCGTCACGTCGATTTCCGCCACGCCCGCGTAGTGGAACGTGTTCATCGTCATCTGGGTTCCCGGCTCCCCGATACTCTGGGCCGAGACGGTTCCCACCGGGTCGAGCGGATCGACGCGCGTGTCGAGATACCGGTTCTCGACGGCGCGCGCGATCTGGTCGGCCTGCTCGGCGGTCACGGCGTCGCGGGCTTCTACGGTGCTGTACACCTCGTCTTTCAGCCGTCGCGGGAGGTCGGTGTCCTCGACGACGGTCTCGATGTCCTCGGATACGTCGTATTCTGTCATGTGTGGCGTGGGCGCGAATTGATTGGGTATGTTGGTCGGGAAGCGGTATCAGTCGTCGCTCTGGGCCTGCCGAGCGTCGACGTGCTCCGAGAGGTTCGTCGGCGGGTTCTTCTCGCCGAGGAACTCCCGTTTGCGCTCGTCGCTTCCGAACTCCTCTTCGATGATGCGGTCGGCGATCTGGTCCACGTCGATTTCGGTGTCCTCGTTCGAGGAGACCTTCACCGGACTGGTACCGTCCTCGCCGAACTCGAACTGGACGATGGTGTCGGAGGTGTCCCGAACGGTCCCGTCGTACTGCGTTTCGAGTTCCGACAGCGCGTTGATGAGCCGTCGCTGGAGGTAGCCGGACTTGGACGTACGGACTGCCGTGTCCACGAGTCCCTCGCGGCCACCCATCGCGTGGAAGAAGAACTCTCGGGGGTCGAGTCCGCCCGTGTAGGAGTGTTCCACGAAGCCGTGGGCCTCCGCCGAGAGGTCGTCGGGCTTGTAGTGGCTCAGCGTGCGGTCCTCGTATCCGCGGTTGATGCGCTCGCCACGAACTGCCTGCTGGCCGACACAGCCAGCCATCTGGGTCAGGTTCAGCATCGACCCACGCGCGCCGGAGTCGGCCATGACCACGGCCGGATTGTCGTCGGCGAAGTGTTCCTCCGCAACGTCACCCGCGGAGTCACGCGCCTTGCCGAGCGTCTGCATGATCTTCATCTCCAGCGTCTCGTCTACGGTCCGGCCGGGCAGGGATTCGAGGTCGCCGTTCTGGTAGGTCTCGATGAGTTCCTCGACCCGGTCGTAGGCGTTGTCGATGGCCTCGTCGATGCGGTTCTGGGCCTCCTCGGGGACCGACTCGTCGTCGATACCGATGGAGAACCCGAAGTGCATTATCGAGCGCATCGCCAGCGCCGCCACCTCGTTGATGAAGACGCGCGAGCGAGTGTTGCCGTAGACCTTCGTAATCGTGTCCACGATTTCGCCGCCGAATCCGCCGACCTCGTCCTCGGCGATGGTCCCTTCCACGAGCTGGCCATCTTCGATGATTACGTCATCGCCGACGGTCCCGGTGAACTCCAGATTCAGGTCGCTCGGGAGCAGTTCCGAGAAGATGTCTCGGCCGGTCCAGTAGGGTTCGCCGTCGTCGTCAGTGCCCGACGGCTCCGGAAGCTCGTCGATTCGGGTCGCCCGGAGGAGGTCGAGCGCTTGGGTCTCGTTGAAGTGGGGGTTCTCGTTGGTCAGCAGATACGTCCCGGAGATGTGGTCCTGAATCGCGCCGATGATGTTCTCGCCGAAGCGCGGCGACAGGATTTGTTCCTGCACGCGCATGAGGACGCGCGCCTCCGCGCGGGCCTCCTCGTTCTGCAGGGCGTGCATGTTCATCTCGTCGCCGTCGAAGTCGGCGTTGTACGGCGGACAGACGACGGTGTTGAGTCGGAACGTCTTGTACGGCATCACGACCACTTCGTGGGCCATGATGGACATCCGGTGGAGCGACGGCTGGCGGTTGAAGATGATGATGTCGCCGTCCACCATGTGACGGTTGACCTCCCATCCGGCCTCGACCTTCGTTGACAGTTCCTCGCAGTTCTTCTCGGTTACCTTCAGACGGCGGCCGTCAGGCCGCTTGACGTAGTTCGCGCCGGGGTGGCCCTCCGGTCCGTTGGCGACGTAGCGGCGGGCCTCCTCCTTGTTGCGCTCGGTGACGTTCATCGTCTGGGTCATCTCGCGGGCCACGCGCTCGGGGACGCCGACCTCGTTGAGCGAGAGGGTCGGGTCCGGCGAGATGACGGTACGCGCCGAGAAGTTGACGCGCTTGCCGGAGAGGCTACCGCGGAAGCGACCTTCCTTGCCCTTCAGGCGCTGGCTCAGCGTCTTGAGCGGTCGGCCCGAGCGGTGGCGGGCGGGCGGCGTCCCCGAAATCTCGTTGTCCATGAACGTCGTGACGTGGTACTGGAGCAGTTCCCAGAGGTCCTCGATAATGAGTTGGGGCGCACCGGCCTCGCGGTTCTCCATGAACCGCTGGTTGATGCGGATGATGTCCACCAGCTTGTGCGTCAGGTCGTCCTCGGAGCGCTGGCCGTTGTCGAGCGTGATAGACGGACGGGCCGTGACCGGCGGCACCGGCAGGACCGTCAGAATCATCCACTCCGGTCGGGACTTCTCTGGGCTGATTCCCAGCACTTCCACGTCCTGATCCGGGATGTCCTCGAACCAGTCCCGGATGTCGCTGGGCATCAGTTTGTTCATGTCTTCCTCGGTCAGATCGAGGTCCAGCGCCTTCTCGATGGCCTTCCGGTCGTCCTCGCGCGGGCGGAACTCGCCCGACATGATGTCGTTGATGCGCGAGAGGTCGATGTCCGTTCGGTCGGCGAGTTCCTGTGGCGCGACCGGGTCGCGGTCCTCTTCCTCGTTGCCCTGCATCGCGGCGGCGATTTCCTCGGAATACTCGCTGGTGAGAACCTGTTGGACCTCGTAGTAGGTCGTCGGCTTCTCGTGGTTGATGTCGTACTGGACCTCGCCGCAGTAGGGACAGCGGTCCTTCTTGCGGGCTTCCCGGATGGCCGACTTGGTCACGTCGGTGAGGTCGTTGCTCAGCTCTCGGGTTCGCTCCAGTTTGCTCACGTACTTTTCCTTCTCGTCGTCGGTGAGCAGGAGTTTCGAGCAGTTCCGACAGGTGCCCCGAAGGAGTCGGCGGATGAGCTTCGTGAACCCGACGTGGATGACCGGCGCGGCGAGTTCGATGTGGCCGAAGTGACCGTTACACGAACCCGAGTGCTTGCCGCAGGTCTTGCACTCCAGACCGGGGTCGATGACGCCCAGCCGGGGGTCCATCAGCCCCATGTCGATGGGGAAGCCGTCGTCGTCGTAGGTGTCGGCGGTGATTATCTTCGTCGCCGACATTTCTCGGTACTCCTCCGGGTCCATCAGCCCGAAGCTGATTTCGCCGATCTCCATTGGTGATTGTCCTGTTGACATGGTTTAGACTGCGTCCTCCAGTTCGAGTCGCGGTGCGATGCCGAGCGCCTTCATCTCGTCCAGCAGGAGCTTGAACGCGTAGGACATCTCGATTTCGTGGATGTCGGTCTCCTCGTCACAGTTCGGACAGTAGACGCGGTTCTGCTCGACGTTCTCGACCGCGCTCATGCCACAGTTGGCACAGACGTATATCCACTCACGGTCCGATTCGTCGAGCAGTCGCTCCTTCAGGGTGAGGGCGGCACCGTGCCCGATGAGAACGTCGCGCTCCATCTCCCCGACACGAAGGCCACCCTCGCGGGCACGACCCTCGGTTGGCTGGCGCGTCAGCACCTGCACCGGACCGCGCGAGCGGGCGTGGAGCTTGTTCGACACCATGTGGTAGAGCTTCTGGTAGAAAATGGTGCCAATGAATATCTCGGCCTCGATTTTCTCTCCGGTGACGCCGGAGTACATGATCTCCTTGCCGGAGGACTTGAAGCCCTGCTCTTCGAGTCCACCGCGGAGTTCGTCCTCGTCCTCGCCCGTGAACGGCGTCCCGTCCACGCGGCGACCTTCGAGGGCACCGACCTTCCCGCCGATCATCTCCAGCACGTGGCCGACCGTCATCCGGGACGGCAGGGCGTGGGGGTTGATGATGAGGTCGGGCACGACGCCCTGTTCAGTGAACGGCATGTCCTCTTGGGGCGCGATGTGGCCGACGACACCCTTCTGGCCGTGCCGAGACGCGAACTTGTCGCCGAGTTCCGGGATGCGCTCGTCACGCACCGAGACCTTCGAGAGCTTCGAGCCGTCCTCGCCCTCCATCAGGGTCACGGTGTCCACGATGCCGGATTCGCCCGAGCGCATCGTGACCGACGTTTCGCGGCGCTTCTGGGGCGACAGTCCGCCCATGTCGTCCGGTTCTTCGAGGAACCGCGGCGGACTCGTCTTGCCGAGCAGGACGCTGCTCTCGTCCACTCGGGTCTCGGGGTTGACGAGACCGTCGTCGTCCAGGTGCGTGTACGCGTCTTCGCCGCGCGCACCGCGCACGTCGTCGCTCGGAATCTCGAAGCGGTCCTCCTGTCCGCCGGGGTAGCGCCGTTCCTCGCCCTCGTAGGTCCGGAAGAAGTGCGAGCGAGCGAGCGCGCGGTCAACCGACCCCGCGTTGAGAACGAGCGCGTCCTCGATGTTGAACCCCTCGTAGGACATGACCGCGACCGTGAAGTTCTGGGCGGCCGGACGGTCGTCGTAGCCGATCTGCTCGGTGGTCTGGGTCTTGACCATCGAGAGCTGCGGGTAATGTAGGAGGTGCTGGCGCGTGTCGGGCCGGATGCGGTAGTTAGCCGCCGGAAGCCCGAGCGACTGCTTGATCATCCCCGACCCCATCGTAATCCGGGGCGAGGCGTTGTGTTCGGGGTAGGGCACCATGCCCGCACCGATACCGAAGATGAGTTGCGGGTCCACTTCGAGGTGGGTGTGGTCCTCGCTGAGGTCGTCTTCGTCCACCGCGACGTAGATGTCCTCTTCCTCCTCGGCGTCGATGAACTCGACCTTACCGCGTTCGACGAGGTCGTCGAAGTCCAAGTCGCCGTTCTTGAGCGCCTCGACTTCCTCCTCGGTGGCGAGGGGTTTGCCGTCCTCGACCACCAGCAGGGGTCGTCGGGCGCGCCCGGCGTCCGCGTTGATGATGACCTCGCGGGTCCGTTCTTTGACCGAGACGTTGACCATCTCGCTCACGTCGCCGCGACGGCGAGCGTGCCGGACCTGTTCTGCGAGCTGTTCCGGGTCGGGATGGGTCCCGACCAGACTACCGTTCACGTATACTTTCGCTTCTCGTCCCTGACTCATGTTAGTCGTCTGCGCTTGCAGTTGGTTCGACGCCTTCGATACCGGGGATGCCTTCGACACCCATCGACGTCAGTTCTCGTTTCAGCCCCTGTTCGTCCTCGATGTTCTGGGAAAGCTCCATCGCCTGCGCGAAGTTCTTCACCAGCCCACAGTTCGGTCCCTCCGGCGTCTCGGAGGGACAGATGCGACCCCACTGGGTCGCGTGGAGGTCCCGCGCCTCGAAGTGCGGTTGGCTCCGCGAGAGCGGCGAGCGAAGCCGTCGGAGGTGCGAGAGGACCCCCATGAAGTCGGTTCGGTCAACCAACTGGGAGACGCCCGAGCGGCCGCCGACCCAGTTCCCCGTCGCAATCGGGTGTTCGAGGCGCTCGGTCAGCACGTCCGAGCGGACCACGGTGTTGACCGATAGCTGGCGGTTGCGCATGTTCGCGCGCTCCAACTGGTACTTCACGTCCCGAGCCAGCTTGTTCAGCGCGGTCCGGAACAGGTCTTTCATCAGGTCGCCCGAGACCTTGAGACGCTTGTTCGCGTAGTGGTCCTTGTCGTCGGGTTCGCGGCGCTGAAGCGCAAGTTCGAAGCACGCCTCGGCCATCCGGCAGAGGTAGTACGCCTTGTTGATGCGCACGTCCTCTTCCTCGACGCCCTCCTCGTGAAGGTGGGGCAGGAGGTAGCGGTCGATGACGTAGTTGGCACGCTTGAGCTGGTAGTTCTTGCCCTGTCCGGAGGCGACGCGCTTGCCCAGCGACTCGATGGCTTCCTCTTCGGTCTGGACCTCGGCTTCTTCGAGGTTCTCCAGCATGAACTTCACGACCTCGGGGTCGTCAGAAACCCGGTGGACGATCTCCTCGTCGGATTCGAGACCGAGCGCCCGGACCAGCGTCACGAAGTTGACGCTCCCCGAAACCGAGGGGAACGACACTTCGAGCAGGCCGTCGCGGGTCCGCTCGACCAGCACCAGCGCGCGGTAGCCCCGGCGCTGGCTGAACGTCTTGGCGACCTGAATCTCGTCGCCGTACTTGGTGTCGTACTCCGCGAGAATCTTGTTCGGCGCGAGGTCTTCGCTCGTCATCAGGACTCGCTCGGAGCCGTTGACGATGAAGTAGCCGCCGGGGTCGGCGGGGTCCTCGCCGATTTCGATGAGTTCGTCGTCCGAGAAGCCCGCAATGTTACACTTCTCGGAGCCGACCATAATGGGCATCCGGCCCACCTTGGTCTCCGTCGAATCCACGACGCGCTCGTCCTCGCCCTCGCCCTTAACGATGGACATTTCCATGAAGACGGGCGCGGCGTAGGTGATGTTTCGGAGGCGGGCCTCTTGGGGGTAGAGGAGTTCTTCGCTCCCGTCCGCCTCACGCACGCGCGGCGTGACGATACGAACGTCACCCAGCTCGACGTGGACCGGTTCCTCATCTTCCTTGTCGCCGATGTCGGTATCGACGGTGCCCTTCTCGTCGACGACCTGTTGCATGCCGCGGTTCAGGAAGCTGTTGAACGAGCGATAGTGGTGTTCTGCGAGTCGTTCCTTCGAGAAGTACTCTCGGGAAATCTCGCGTCGGTCTTCTCTGTTCATTATTAATCTACGACGAGTCGGTATGTGGTCGCGGTGTCTGTCGTTCGGGAATCTCGCACGATCTTGATTACGTCACCGACCTCCGCGTCGTCGGGAATCGCGGGGTCGGTGCGCTTTATTTTCGGTAAGTCGGTCGGTTTGATGTCGTACTCCTCCAGCACACCGTCTAACTCCTCGTCATCAACGATGCTGTGGTCCGGAACCATGTCGTGTTGGCTTACGTCTACCATGTGTGGCGATGGGTTGTCTGCGCAGAGGGAGAAATGGCTATCACGAGATACTACAGGGCATTACACAGGGAGTCCATTTAACACTTGCTAAGTAGTTTTGCACCGCTAGCTGTTCGACCCACCCCGTGAAAGTGGAATGCCTACACTTAGCGCACACTGCGCCGGGATATAAATCGTTTGCGGCGACGACGACCTCGTACGTGGGCGATATCAAACGCATCGAGAACGAGTGACGTGACGGCTCCGTTTGAGAAGTCTTAAGTCTAACCGGGGACTACGAAGGAATGCACTCGGAAGCCCGGGTGGTGTAGTGGCCCATCATACAACCCTGTCACGGTTGTGACGCGGGTTCAAATCCCGCCTCGGGCGCTTTCTGCTGTAAACTATTCTCGTAGCCTGTGGCTTGCTCACTGTAGTTCTGTTAACAAAGTAGCCCGACTACGAGTGGGAACACAGCGTCACGTCTTGAGCCAAAATAGTCAATCTTACGGGACGAGACAATTAGTATCAACTACGAGTATGACGACGGAGAATACGAAGGATCGAGGCGACGAGTCAGAAGCGAAAATCATCCATGAGCTACTTTCGAATGGGTGTAGCGTTTCGATACCCTTTGGAGACAACGACAAGTACGACCTCATCGTAGACGACGGCGAAGACCTCTACCGAATTCAATGCAAGACCGCTTGGAAGAACAAGCAAAACACGATTCGTTTCAACACGCACTCGCAGACGACCCAAGAGGGAGAGTATCACGAAAAGACGTATTACGGTGAAGTAGATGCGTTCATCGTACGCTATCCAGAAGACGAGACGCTGTATTGGATAGACATAGACGAGGCGACCAAACAGAAGATGGAGCTTCGATTCGATGCGGAGATAGAACATCCATCGATTAATTGGGCAACGGAGTACGAGTTCGATGGGAGGGTTCCGTAGCTACTTGTCCTCGGGAAGCTTCGAGACTATGCAAGATACCGCGATATTCCGATTCGTGATAACACGAATCAATACCGGAGAAAATCGGTAGGTCTTAATAGAGTGGTCCAAAAGGATAGGATGCACTCGGAAGCCCGGGTGGTGTAGTGGCCCATCATACAACCCTGTCACGGTTGTGACGCGGGTTCAAATCCCGCCTCGGGCGCTTTCTGCTGACCGCTAACTCGCAAGGGATACCTCTGCGAAGCGATTGCTCCGACGACCACCGACCGATACTCGACAGGCCGCCCAAACGGATAACTCCGAAGGTGTCGTCACTTCACCAGTGTCCGAAGACGACGGGCAGGCCGACGACAGCGACGAATTCCTTCACGAAGATCTGATACCGGCGCTCGTCGTCCTCGGAGTTCTCCTCGTTTTTGTCCCCGACCCCGTCACTACGGCGCTCGGTCTCGTCCTCGTGGCCCTCGGCGTCGGACTGTGGGCATGGGACCTCGTGAGGTAGTTCAACTCACACCACCGACGCCAGCCAGCCGCCGAGTCCGACCGCGAGGAGCGCGCCGACCAGATTCACCGTCGCGTTCGCCATCGCCTCGCGTCGCTCCCCCCGCTCGTACAGTTCGACGGTCTCGACCGCGAAACTCGAAAACGTGGTGAACGCGCCGCAAAAGCCCGTGCCGAAAACCGTCAGGAGCGTCGCGTCGGCGGCGAGACCGGCGGTCAGCGCGCCCAGCGCGAAGCTCCCGAGGACGTTCACCGCGAACGTATCCCGGCGGCCGTCCGCGACGACCGACCCGACCGTGAATCGAGCGAGCGCACCGAGGACGCCGCCACCGCCGACCAGCAGGAAGGCGTTCATCCGGCCACCTCCGGCGCGGCGAGCGAGCGAACGGCGGTCCGGCCAGCCACCACCGCGAGGAAACCGAACGCGTAGTTCGCGGCGACGTTGACAACCGCAAGTTTCGGCGACAGCGAAGCGGTCTGGAGCGCGAAGGTGCTGTAGGTCGTGAACGACGAGAGGAAGCCGGTGCCGACGAGAAGGCGCGTTTCCCGACCGAGTCGGCCTGACACCGTCGCCTCGAAGAGCAGGGCGCCGAGCGCGAAACTCCCTGCGACGTTGACCGCGAGCGTGCCCCACGGAACGCCGTCGGGGAGCGCGAGGGCGACGGCGTGGCGGAGGACCGCCCCCGCGAATCCGCCAACCGCGACCAGCAGGAGCGGTTTCAGTCGTTCGAGCGCGTTGGCGTCCGACTCCGACATTCGATTCTCGTCCGAGACGAGCGCGCCGACCGGGATACTGTTTTCGGAGCGTTCTCACAGTTCGCTCGCGCTCGGACTCCCGCCGCCGTGTCCCGTTTCTCGCTCCCGGATTCGGACGGCGTGGACGCTCTCGGTAGCGTCGTCAACGAGCAGGACTTCCCCGGTATCGGTGGGCAGGCGCTCTTCGAGCGACCCGAGGTAGGTCGGGCGGGCCTCGGCCAGCGCGTCGAGGTCGGCCCGCGAGGTGAGTCGGTGGGCCAGCAGGAGGTCAGCCTGCGAGACGGCGACCGCGGGAAGCGCGCTGGGTCGCTGGGTCGCCGCGACGAGACTCAGGCCGGGTTGGCGGCCCCTAGTCAGGGCGGCCCGGAGCGCGGGGTCGGCGACGCCCTCGAAGAAGGCGTGGGCTTCGTCGATAAGCAACCACGGTAATCTGGTCGGCCGACCGCCGACACAGCGGTCGTAGAGACCGCCCGCGACCGCGCGCAGGACCGCGTTCGCGGGCGCGGCGTCGAGTCCCGCGAGGTCAAGCACGACTCCCGCTGGAGCGTCGAGGAGGTCGCTCGCGGTCAGACCGTCGGGGTCGAAGACGCCCCACGACTCGGCAAGCGCGAGGTGGTTGTCCGCCGCCCGGCGCGTCGCGCGCTCGGCCTTCGTGTCGGCGTCGGCGACGAACGTGCGCATTCCGGCGAGCGACGAGCGCGCCGTGGCGGCCTGCCAGACCAGCGCGCCCGCCGAGGACGACGGGGCGAGTCCGAGCAGGTCGCACCACGCCCGCGGCGCGAGCGCGTCGGCAGCCACGGCGGGGTCGGCGACGATGTCGGTGCCGAGCGCCGCGAGCGACCCGAAGATGCCCATCGGGTCGGCGACGACCGGTGCGACTCCCTCCGCGCAAGCAAGTTCTTCGGCGAGGACGCCGAGCGTGTAGGACTTGCCGTAGCCGCGCTTGCCGACGACGAGTCCGGCGTGAGGGCCGTCGAGGTCGATTCGGACCGCCGCGCCGGGGCTTCCGTCGCGGGCGCGGTAGGTCCCGAGTCGGCCTGTCGAGGCGTTTTCGGGAGGTTCTTCGTCGGGAGGGTCGCGGCGGCCGAGGACGTGCGTCATGAGGTCGGTTGGTCACGGGTTGGTACTTGAACGTTCGGTCATTTATCGCAGCTAGCAGCTTTCGCGGATTCGTGGACGAGCAACCCTCCGGACGAACGCCCAGACGTGCACTCCTCGGTCTCACGGGGACAGCGGCGCTCGGACTTGCTAGATTTTCGAAATCCGAAACCGACGAAATAACGGCGGAATCGAGTGATTCTAGCGAAAACCGAACGACTGCCGATACCGAAGGATCTGCTGACACGACTGCTAACTTGGTATCTCTAACTGACATGGGATAGGTCGGCAACCCTACTGAGGTCCTGCAGAAAGATTTTATGGTTCGCTTTTCAACAGGATTGTATGGAACGCAGGCAATTTTTATTGTGTTCCGGGGCAGTCGCCACGACTTTTGGCGGGTGTCTCAGTTGGGAG
Organism: Halorussus pelagicus; assembly: GCF_004087835.1. Classification (NCBI taxonomy): domain Archaea; kingdom Methanobacteriati; phylum Methanobacteriota; class Halobacteria; order Halobacteriales; family Haladaptataceae; genus Halorussus; species Halorussus pelagicus. The sequence continues at coordinate 1,827,458 of NZ_CP035119.1, read as the reverse complement.
CAAGGAAACGGCCCGGACACGACGACGGACCGAACGACTACGCACATCGAACAAGGAGATAACGACGGAGGACAGACCGAGACTATGCAACCGGGCGACCAACATCTCGTGTTTGTGAATAGGGACGACGAACAACATAGCGTTCAGGTTACTGTCAATGCAGACGACGTCGTCTTCGAACGCACCGTAGACCTAGCCGCCGACGAACGCCGACAGTTCACGCTGGAGATCGACAAACCGGGAACCTACACGGTCTCGGTAAGCGTCGATGAGAACTCGACGGAGACATCGTCGATAAACTTCGACGACTACGACGTTCAGGAGGGAATCGATGTCTTCGTCGAAATCAGCGACGGTCGTCCGGACATCTACTGGCAGGAATGACTGTCGTCGAGTTCGGAGTCGAAAAGCAGTTTTCGGCCGCGGAATAACCGTTCATGACGGCGACACCCGGTGTCTGGATGTCGGTTTGACCGACAGGATCTCTAATTCCAAGTATTCGAGTACTGAAGGTTCAACTGGTCCTCGACGTAGTACATCGTGTTTCCTTGACCGCCCTTCGTGCCGTCGAAGCAGTCGGCCCAAGCGTGGATGCCGATTATATAGGCATCGCCGTCCTTGAAGTCCCAGACCGGCGCACCGGAGTCGCCGCCGTCGGTGCTAATTTTGTATCCGACGCGGGGGTCCGAGCGAGTCGAATCGTGCCACATGATTTCACCGCCGTTGCGTCCCGTCCGACGGCCCTGAACCCAGATGTACTCGTCGCTTGCAACCATGTCTTCGATTCTGTCCTGAGCGACCATGCCAGCAACGCCGTAGTCCATGTCAGTACCTGCGTCGTTGCAGATACCCATCGTCACGTATCCGTCCGTCCTGATAGCGGCGGCGTCACCGTCGCTCCCGCTAATATAGTCGTAGCGGCTTCCCAGGTAGTTGTCGTCGCCGGTCGGCTGGTGAACCGGGTTCTCGTAGTCGGCATCGACGCAGTGGTAGGCCGTCGTCATCACGTACTCCTCGATGTCGGTGGACCACGCGGGCGGACCCAGCGTGACGTTGCATCCACTTTCGTTGTGTCCACCGAACTCACAACCGCCACCAACTGGCCGGTACTTCCGGTCGAAGTAACAGTCGGACGGTGCCGGTTCATCACAGGACCGCTCCTCGATGTCGGTTTTCTCTCGGACTGTTACCGGGATGTCCTCTATCGTGTCAGTCTTGTCGGCGAACGTCACCTGTGCCGAGGTCCGGGCGGGAACCGAGTCCTTGACCTGCTCGATATCTACGCCCGGCTCACGAGCGACGGTTTGCTGACCATCGACATCACGGATGAGTCGCTCGTACTGGATCTCGACGGCTACCCCGTCGTCGTGCTTGCGAATCGCCGTGTTGACGCTGGAGTCGTCGAAGCGCGAGGACAGCTGTCGCGCCGCCTGTTTCGCCCCCTCGACCTGTCGCCACTGGTCACGCGGGATAGTATAGTACGTCGGTTCGGGTTCGGGCGGCTCCGCCCCCTTGATTACGGCGTCTTTGTTCTGGAACTCGTACCACCCTAATCGTGGCACTTCAGAGGTCGGGTCGTCGGTTAACTGCGAAAGCTTCTCAGGGGAGAGTGCGGCGGCGGCCCCGGACGAGACGCCGAGGGCAGTGAGACTCTCCATGAATCGTCGTCGGCCCATCTTCCGAAGGTCGTCGGTCTTGTAACTCGACATGCATGTACTATTTTATTGCATGAAATAATAAGTTTTTTCAATTAATTCTATAAATAATATTATGTTATTGCTTCTTTGAATTATTTTTTATCGGATACTATTCGGTATTTGTTAATTAGATGGGTTTCCTAGTGCAAAGGGAGTCGCCGAACCACCCGAAATCGCCGTATCACGTGGCACATAGATTAGTTCGGTCTCCCCCGAAGGTTTAAATCCGGGAACGGGCCGAACCCGGCCCATGCCAACGCTACTCGGCTACTACGGCTACTTCGCGGACGCCACGCCCGACTCCCTCGACCGATTCCGCGACGACGACCGGGCCATCGAGGGCCTGCCCATCCGCCTCGTCATCGCGCTCGTGGTCGGGGTCGCCAGCCTCGGCGTGATGATGAACATGCTCTCGGGTCTCGGCGGTCTGACCGTCACGGAACTCGACGCCAAGCCCGCGCCAGACGTAATCGGTCCCGAAGAGAAGAACGTCGAGGTCACCGTGGTCACCCCCGAAGGAAACGCTGTCAGCGACGCGACGGTCGTCGTGTCGGGCGGCACGGCCTCTCTCGACGGAGTTGCGACGGCGACAACCGGAGAGAACGGCGTGGCGACGCTCTCGGTGGACCCCCGGCTCGGCCCGAACCAGCAGGAGGGCACGCTCGACGTGCGAATCAAGCCGCCCGCGGGAGGCGACTACGCCGACGAGCGCGAAAACACCGCGATACTGGTGCTGGCCGACGACTGAGGCGACTGCGACCCCTCCCGAGAGGGGAGCGGAAGCCGTAAAAAACTACTCCGGTCGCCCGCCGTCGCCGTCCCAGTCTATCCACTCGTGTTCCCAGCCGGTCCGGCGTTCGTGGGCGCGTTCAGCGCGCTCGCGGTCCTCGCGGACGGTCCGGTTGCGCTCGATGGACCCGGCTTGTTCGCCCTCCACGAGCAGAGGTTGAAACGCCACCGTGCCGAGCGGCTCGGTCTCAGGGTCCGGAGAGACCTCGTCACGAACGACAGTCAGGGACTGCTCGCCGATGCCGACCGGGATAACGAGTCGCCCGCCGGGCGCGAGTTGTCGCACCAGCGGCCGCGGCGGGTCGGCCGCGGCGGCCTCCACGAGGATGCAGTCGAAGGGTGCGTACTCCGGGAGTCCGTCCGCGCCGTTCCGGCAGTCCACGAAGACCCCCTCGTAGCCCGCCGACGCGAGGTTGCTTCTCGCGTCCAGTACCACGTTGCGGGTGATGTCTACCGCGTGAACGTTGCGCTCGCCGACGATTTCCGCGAGGACCGCCGGGGTGTAGCCCACGCCCGCGCCGACGACGAGGACCGAATCGTCCTCGTCTACGTCGAGCGCTTCCAGCAGCCGGGCCGCGGTACTCGGCGCGAGGACGCGCGTGCCGCGGTGTTCGAACGACCGGTCGGCGTAGGCTAGTCGGTCGTCCTCGACGAACTCGTGGCGGGGGACCGTCCGCATGGCGGCGCTGAGGCTCTCGCTGGAGACGACTCCCTTCGAGTCGTGTTCGAGGCTATCGACCATGTCGTCTCGCAGCACCGCGAGTTCCATACGCCCCATCGGTGACGAGAGAACTTCAATCGCCCGGCCGCCGTCCGGCGATGACCTGCCTGTCGAGACCCGGTACGTCGCGGACTTCCACATCCTCGAAACCGGCGTCTCGAAGCCACGCTCGGAACTGGTCTTCGGTGTAGGTGTCGCCCGCCGCGGTCTGAGCGAGCATGTGCGCGCCGAAGAGGGCCGCGTCGTCTGCCCGGCCTCGAACCCTGTCGGTCAGGACGACCGCGCCGTCCGGTTCGAGGGCGTCGTAGGCGTTGGCCAGAAACTGCCGGTTCTCGTCGGGACTCAGGCCGTGGGCGACGCGCGAGCAGAACACGAGGTCGAACTCGTCGTCCGGGAGGTCCTCGGTAACGTCGCCCGCGACCAACTCGATGGGTTCGTGTTCGAGGAATCGCCGGTCGATGTCGATGACCTCGGGTCGGTCTATCAGCGTCACGTCGAACCCTCGACGGACGAACTCCTTGGCGAAGACGCCCGGCCCGCCCCCGGCGTCCAGCACGCGCTCGGCATCGGGATTTCGGTGGACTGCGGCGGTGACGCTCGCTCGGACCGCGGCGTCGTCCACGTTGGCCATCGCGCCGACGAAGTTGGGCGTCCAGTCCTCCGAGGCCGTCTCCGGAGCGGACGGTTCGCCGGTCTCCATCGTCTCGGGAAGCCGAATCCAGCGGTCCACGCAGTCGAGCGCGTGGGGAACCGACCCGATGGAGCGCACGTCCGCCTTGGCGACGAAGCCGAGCGCACGATTCGTGATTTCGTACCGGACGTGGTTTCGGTCGTCGTCGCTCGCGTCCGGGCCGTCGGCGACGCTTCCGGCGTCGCCGACGGCGTCCGGGCCGTCGGCGACGCTTCCGGCGTCGCCGACGGCCTCTAGATACCCCAGTTCGGCCATCGCTTCGATGACGATGCGGGCGGCGCGCTCGGTGACGCCGGTCGCGTCGGCGACTGCCGCGGGCGTCTCGGCGTCGGTCGTGACGGCTTCCAGAACACCCGTCTCGCGGGCGGCCCACAGAAGCAGGGCTTCGCGGTAGTCCATGCGAAAACGCTGTGGCGGCGTCGGCTTAGTTTTCCTGCATCGGCACGAATCGGACCCGGCCGTGGGTATCGCGGTCGAGCGTCCCGTCGGCGCGTCGGCGCGCGAAGACGAGTCGTTGGCCACCTGCGGGACCGGTCGAAGATTCGAGCGGGCCGAGCAGTCGGCCCTCCGGACGGACCTGTTCGACCACCGCGGTCGGGAACTCCGGCGCGGCGCAGGTCAGGTACGCAGCGTCGTAGGGCGCGTGGGCGGGCCATCCCTCGTGACCGTCGCCGACGCGGATAGCGATGTCACCGTAGCCCAATCGGTCGAGTCGGTCGCGGGTCTCGGTCGCCAGCGACTCGTGGTACTCGACGCTGTGGACGTTCTCCGGGCCGACGATTTCGGCGGTGATCGCGGCATGATAGCCGCACCCGGTGCCAATTTCGAGGACCGACTCGCCCGCGTCGAGGTCGAGCAGGTCCACCATTGCCGCGACCATGTGGGGCGCGCTGATGGTCTGGTCGTTCCCGATGGGAAGCGGTCGGTCCTCGTAGGCGTGGTCCCGTCGAGCGGACGGCACGAACTCGTGGCGCGGGACAGCGCCCATTGCGGCGAGCGTCGAGTCGGCGAACTCATCGCGCGCGGCGAGTTGCTTGACCATGCGCTCGCGGGCCTGTTCGTAGTCAGAATCCTCGGAGTTTTCTCCCCCAAACATGGTTCCCCCCTAAACGCGATTCTCAGTTCGGTCGGTCCGGTCTTACCACGCGGACCACGCCGACGAGGTTTTGTCGTCGCCGTAGACGCGCTTGATGTCCTTGGCCACCGCGGTGTCGCCCGCCTCGCCAAGCGGGTTGAAGTCGTAGCCCGTGGCGTCGTCGCGGACCGCGATGGACTTGACCTCGAACTCCTCGTCGCCGAACTCCTCGACCTCGCCCACCGTGAACTCGTGGTCGCCCGGTACGTCGATTTTGAGGCCGCGAGAGTCGTCGCGCCGCCCGTCGTTGGGGTTGATGGTGACGTTGACCCGGACGTTGTCCACGGCGCGGGTCCAGAACGTCTCCACGTCCTCGACTTTGGCCTCGTCGGTGCGCTTCTCGTCGCCCAACTGGAGGTCGGTGATGCGCACGACCATGATGGCTTCGGGCGTTTCGAGGACGAACTCCTCGCCGACCGCGACGGACTCCTCGGGCGGCGCGTCCACGGTCGCCGTGAACGATTCGCCGTCTTGGGAGACCACAACGTCGCGCTCGACTTCCTCCTCGGTCTCGATGGTCGTCTTGTGGACGTGACTGCACTCCGTACAGCGCACGGTGAACTGCCCGCTCCCGTCCTTGAGCACCTCGTGGACTGTCTCCACGTCGGGCGAACAGGATGGGCACGTCACCGGGACGCGCTCCGCAGTTTCGCTCATACTGTGGAACGCTACGTCGTCCGCGCGTAAAAGCGCGTGGAGTTTGACGGCGGCGCGGTTCGGAGTCGCAAGCGTGGAGGAAATCGGGGCATTTCGAGCGCAGGGCTAATTTTCCATCTCGGCGCGTGTGGGCGTCTGCGCGAACGGACGTGAGCGCATGGCTCGTCGGACGCGGTTTGTCCGACGGCGCGGCCTCGCGGTGTGAGGCCGCGCCCATCCGCGCGAGGGCTGAGTAGCACAGGTCGGAGCGAAGCGGAGACCGAGCAACGCAGGCGGTTGGGGAGGGGTGAGGCTGATGCGGTGCTGTGGCGGTGCCGTGCGGTCTGAGTGGCTCAAGCCTGAAGCGAGCTTCTTTCAGTTTTGCGTTACTACTCCCGAGAGACTCCTCGAAACACATCGAGGCGGACTCTTTTGAGGGTAGCCGTCGAAGCGGACATAGCCATGTCCGACGCGCGCGTCGCTCCGGAGTCGGCGACATCGTTCGGCTACCCTCGGTCGGCAGTCGCGGTCGACCTCGCGGCCATCGCGGTGGCCGCGCTCGTCCTCGTCGGCGTCGAGTTCTTGCTTCCCGCGGCGGTCCACGCGCAACTCGCGTTCGACCACGCCGCGCTCGACCCCGCCAGTCTGCTGACCGCTGCCTACGTCCACGCCAACCTCGGGCACCTGCTGAGCAACCTCGGCGGGTACGTCTCGCTGGCGGTCGTCACCTACCTCGTCTGCCTGCACGCCGACCGTCGGGCGTGGTTCCGCCGGACGCTCCCAGTCTTCCTGCTCGTCCTGCCCGTCACGGTCAACCTCACCAGCTACGTCGTCCTCGAAACGCGGTTCTCCGGCGCGTCGCCCGTCTCGCGTGGGTTCTCCGGCGTCGTCGCGGGCTTCGGCGGCTTCCTGCTGGTCGCGGTGGCGGTCCACCTCCGGCGCTCGTACTCCCGCGAGACCGTCTTTTTCGTCGGCCAGTTCGCGGTCCTGCTCTTGCTCGGGGAACTGCTGTGGATTTACGCCGACGGCGTCGGTCTCTTCGAAGGCGGGGCGATCGGGACCGGCCTCGCGCTGGCCGTCTCGGGAATCGTCTCGCGGGCGCGCGGGCGGACCTTCGGCGACGCCTACTACCAGCAGGTCGGCTTCGACCTGCTGTACGTCGCGCTGGTGTTCGCACTGCTCGTCTGGTTGGTGTACGGTCTCTTCCCGGCCGACCCCGCCGCCGACGGCACGTTCACCAACATCTTCGCCCACGGCGCGGGATTCGTCGAGGGCGGGCTGTTGGCGGCGCTAACGCTGATTACGGTCCCGCGGTGAGGCGTCGGATTTCCGCCGTAGCCTCTCGGACTCGGGCGAAGTCGTGCGAGGCGTTCCCGAAGGTTTCGGCCCCGAGCGACGCCGAACCGCCCTATCGCGCATCGAAGGGTTTATCCGCCGCGTGACCTTCAGAATCCAGTAATAACTATGTCGGACAAACCCGCCTCGATGTACCGGGAAATCAGCAAGCCGCCGTACACCCGACGCGAGTACATCACCGGCATTCCCGGTTCGAAGATCGCACAGCACCAGATGGGTAACCTCGAAGCCGACCAAGAGGACTACCCCATCCAGATCAGCCTCCTCACCGAGGAAGAGTGTCAGCTCCGCCACGACGCCCTCGAAGCGTCGCGTCTGTCGGCCAACCGCCACCTCCTGAAGGAACTCGGCGAGGGCAACTACAAGATGATGCTCCGCAAGTTCCCCCACCACGTCATCCGGGAGAACAAGCAGGCGACGGGTGCAGGTGCGGACCGTGTCTCCGACGGAATGCGCCAAGCGTTCGGGAAAGTCGTCGGGACCGCGGCCCGTATCCCCCGAAACGACCGCATCTTCACCGTCTGGTGCCAGCCCGAGCAGGCCGACGTTGCGAAGGACGCGCTCCGCCGCGCCTACAACAAGATTTCGCCGCCGTGCCGCGTCAAAGTCGAGAAGGGCGAAGAGCTTCTCGTCGCGTAACTCGACTTCCGCTTTTCCGGTTTCGCTACCCCGCCAGTAGCTGTTTCTGTGGCGAGTGTCACTCGTGGAATCGCTGGTCGAACGCCGTCGGTATCCAGCGGAACACCCCGCCGTAGTCGTCCCACTGGTCCCGTTCCCGAAGCACGTACTCGGCGAAGGCCGGGTTCCGAACGAGTTCGAGTTCGGCGACGTGCTGGCGGAGCGGACGCGGGACCTCTTCGAACGACGCGTTCCCCCGTTCCGTCCGGGTGGTGTCGGGTGTCGGTTCGAACGCCACGTCTTCGCTCTCGGTCGTCTCGACGGTTCCGGTTTGATACCGGTTCCACGCCACGTACGACCCGAACGGCGTCGTCTCCGACGGCGGTCCGGGTCGGCGGAGTTGAAACTTGAATCGCCGTCCGTAGGAAGCACCGTCGTCTGCCGTCCAGAGGTATCCCCGCGAGAGGAGCTTTATATGTCGGTCGCTCTGGATTATTCCGTTGATGGTGACTTGCGCGGAGGTGTACTGAACGCCGTCGAGTTCGGTGTCCGGAAGCGTTCCCCGATACTGTGCGGTCTCTGAGTATTGGAACGGGAGGGTCGTCTCGATGGCGCGGGCCACAGTCCCCGCCATCGGCTCCAACTGCTCAGACGAGGATTTTCGGCCGCCCCACAGACTAGCCGCGTCTTCTTTCGGGTCTATCCACGTTCCCATAATTACATGTTAACTATGAACATAGAAATAGGTTTGGATAGTTATCATCTCTGGTACGCCCGCGACGGTCCGAAGGTCTCACGGGGTCGGTCCCGCGGGCGAAACCGACACCGTTCTCCGAAACTGTTTTGCCGAACTGTGATATGTAAGCCCGTATGGAACTGCGCGAGGTCGCCATCTTCACCGACGACGTGCGAACGACGACGAAGTTCTACCAGCGCGTCGTCGGCGACCCCGAGGTCGCCGAGGAGTCGATGGCACTCTTCGACGTAGAGGGCGTGGACGTTCTCGTTCACGAGACCTACGACCCCGCGCCGGGTGACCTTCCGTGCGAAGACCACTACACGTTCGCCGTCAAGGACGTGAACGAGGCGTTCGCTCGCCTCTCGGAGACGAATCTCGCGGTCCACCGCGAACCGGCCGACTACGATTGGGGCCGGTCGGCGTACCTGCGCCACCCCGACGGGCGACTCGTGGAGATTACGTCGGCGTAGTCGCGCTCCGCGGAGCAGACCTTCTACGACCAGTGTTGGTTTCTCGTCAGTACGTCGAGGGCGGCCGTTCCAGAATCTCGAAGATTTCGGTCGCTCTATACTCTTTGTTTCGTTCTTTCCCGGTAACCTCTTCCAAGATACCTTCGTCTTCGAGCGTGTTTATCGCCCGATACGCTGTCGGTTTCGTCACGTCTAACAGCGCTGCAATCTCCGAGGCGACGACGTACGGGTTTCGAAACAACCGACGTGCGAGACGTGCGTCTGCTCGACTCGAATTCCCGTACCGCTCTTCGTACTCTCGCTGGAGGTCCCGGAGTTCTAACGACCGGTCGTAGGCTTCTCTGGCCTGTCTCAACACGCCCTTGACGAAGAACGTGAGCCATTCCTCCCATGCTCCATTTCGACTCACTTCCCGCATTCGCTCGACGTACGTCTCCTTGTTTCTGTTGAAGTATTCACTGAGATAGAGATTCGGTGCGGACAGTAGACCGGTCTCGTACAACTGAAGCGTGATTAGAATGCGTCCCAATCGGCCGTTTCCGTCGCCGAAGGGATGAATCGTTTCGAACTGATAGTGAACGAGTGCGGTATCGATTACGTCGTGATACGCACCGCCGGAACGAATATACGAGACGAGTGCTTCTACATCTCCCTCAACGGACGGAGGGGCCGGTGGCACGAACGACCCGAGATGGACCGGCGTCCGCCGGAAATCTCCGATAACGTCGGTTTCATTTCGGACGCCGGAGAGAAGTGTCTCGTGTAGCGATTCGAGCAAGTCGATAGTAATTCCGTCGTCGGCGTCGATGGCTTCTACACCCTGTCGAACCGCTGTTTCGTAGTTTCGCACTTCGTCGATGTCTTTCCGCGTGTCAGGGTCTGCTTCGTCGTCGAGTTTCAGCGTCTCGTAACGATACAGGTCGTTCACATCTACGTCTGCGCCTTCGATTTCCGCCGATTCGACCGCTTCCTTTCGGACTAAAGACGCGTAGAGCATCGGGGGAAAATCGACCATCTCACTGATACCGCTCAGTCTCCCCAACCAGAACGTGGCTCCCGAGAGCAGTTCGTAGAACTCCTCGCTCAATTCCAGCTCTCGGCTCGGCGGAAGCGGCTCCGGTTTGTAATACGAACGTCGCCCGTACGGAACGAGCCTCCCCGGAGCATCTTCACTAATATTCCACGTTCTCATTCTTACTTGGACGCTTCTTTCTACCGCTTAGTTAAATTCTTGGTGGTGAAATTTTTCTACTGCGGTTAGATTCAGGTCTCCGTTACACTGGTGGTTCAGTATGCAGTGTCTCACGAGAGTCCATAGACGCACCTTTTTACCCGCCGACTCCCACCAACCGCGTATGCTGGACCTCGCGGTCGCCTACCGAGAGGAGACGTTCGAGCGCATGCGCGACCCCCTCGCCGAGCGCGGAATTGCGGTCCACCACGTTCCGAGCGAGAGTCGAACCATCTCGTTGTCTGATCCGCCGTGGAGCGGCGACGAGTTCGACGCGGGGTTCGTCTACCCCTCGCGGGCGATGGAGGGTGGCGTCGTGGACGCCCTCATCGACGTGCCGTGGGTCAACGACCGGGAGACCGTCCTCACCTCGCGCAACAAGGCAGGCGCGATTGCGGCACTCGAACGGGCCGGTGTGCCCGTTCCCGAGAGCGTCCTCGTCTCGAACCCCGCCGACGAGTCCGACCTGCTGGCGGCCTTCGAGCGGTTCGACCCACCGGTCGTCCTCAAGCCCAACTCCACGACGCGGGGCGTCGGCGTGGCGAAGGTCGGCGACGCCGACTCGTATCTCGGCGTGACCGACTACCTCGATTTGGTCCACGACTACCGCGCGACCGGCGACAAGTCATTTCTCGTGCAGGAGTACGTCCCGGACGCGACGGACTACCGCGCGATGGTCGTGGACGGCGAGTGCGTCGGCGGGGTTGAGCGCCGGATTCCGGACGACGCCGACGGCGACCGCTGGAAACACAACGTCCACCGCGGCGCAAAAGCGACCGGCGTGGACCTCCCCGCGAATCTCCGGGACCTCGCCGAGCGAACGGCCGACGCGCTCGGTATCGACTACCTCGGCGTTGACATCCTCGTCGGCGACGACCGCGCGGTGGTCAACGAGACCAACGCCCGGCCGACCATCGACGCCCAGACGAAGTACGACGACGGGTTCTACGACCGACTAGCGAGGCTGATTCGTCGGACCGCGGAAGCGTAAACTGGTGGACCTCGCCGCGTTTCGAGTTTTTGTTTTTTCCACGTCGGCGCGTGCGGGCGCGGCCTCGCGGTGTGAGGCCGCGCCCATCCGCGCGAGGGACGAACGACGGAGCGTAGCGACGGAGTGAGGAGGTTGGGGAGGCGTGAGGTTTACGGTCGCAGTGCTGTACGGGTGCAGTATGATTGGCTCAAGCCTGGAGCTAGCTACTCGTGGTCTACCCACTCACCGCAACGACGTATCTCTCTTCTCCCGCCGGTAGGACGCTCACCCTCAAAAACGCCGGTCCGTAGCTACCTCTCGAACTCGAAATATCGCTCGTAGTGGTCCGCACAGCCCGGATTGAACGCGGTCCCGCAGTCCGGACATCGATGCTCTCCATCCACGAACTCGCGCGGCGTCAGTTCCGCGCCGCAGACGCCGCACAGCACCGCAGACAGCTCACTTTCGACCGACAGGCGCTCGGTCTCGTGGTCCGTCTCGGCGTCGTGACACCGAAAACAGGGGAAGTACGCCTCACAGCAGGCGAACCGCAGGGCGACCACGTCGCGGTCGGTGTCGTAGTGGGCGCACCGCGTTTCCGGGCCGACTTCGACGCCGAGGACTGGCTGTTCGTGAATTTCTCGGTCCATCGCTGTCCACCGATTACGGTTGCGGAAGCTCGATCTCTTCGCCGTCCGCGTACACGGTCGGTTCGCGCAGAATCCCGTCGAAGTGGATGGGGGCCTCGGTGTCGCCGCCGATGCCCGCGTCGTCTCCGATGGCGATGTGGACCGTGCCGCCCGCCTTCTCGTCCAGCAGGACCGACCCGACCAGTTCCGTCACCGCGACGTTCGTTCCGATACCGAGTTCCGCGAGGTTGTAGGCGGCGTCGCCGACTTGCTGGGCGGCCTCCTCGACGCTCTGGCGAATCTCGTCGTCGGAGATGCGCGTGACCTGTCCGTCCTCCACGTCGAATTCGAGGGTCTGGCCCTCTTCAAGCAGGCCGTGGGGCATCATCGTCCCGTCCACGACGTAGGTGCCGTCGGCCGTCTCGGGGCTGACGAACACCTCGCCAGCCGGGAGGTTCGAGAAGTCCCCCGCGTCGTGGACGATGCCGGTGTCGTCGTGCCACTCGCGGCTTCCCGGCTCGAAGGTGATGTCGGTGCCTTCCGGTGAGGTGACGCGAATCTCGTCGGCGTCCTCGACCTGCGCCAGCACGTCCTCGCAGTGGTCGGCGATGGTCTCGTAGTCCGCGTCGAGACCCGTCGTGAAGACCTCCTCGGTGATGCCGGGGAGCGTGGCACCGCGCGCTCCGGCCTCGTTGGCGTCGCCGCGGGCGCGGGTGTGGCTCAGGCTCTTGGTCGTCGGCGCGAGGAACACGTCGCTTTCGGCCATCGCGGCCGAGACGGGTTCGGGCGGCTCCGCGCCGTGGGAGGCTCCCGGCGGGAACCGGACGATGGTCGCGTCGTCGGTGACCTCGCTGGCCACCTCGTAGAGCGCCTCGCCGATGGGTTCGCGCTTGTCGTCGGTGACGATGCAACAGGATTCGGTCTCGTCGAGGGCGAGACACTGGGTGATGGCGGTCTCGGCCGCGTCTCGAAGGCTCATGCTCGCCAGAAAGGTCGGCGACAGGTTAGGTCTTGTCTTCGGGAACGAAGTGACCGAAGGCTCGGAAGAAGCGGTTCGTCTTCCGGTGTCTTCGGGAGCGAAGCGAGAGGAGGCAAGTGGAAACTCCAACGAGTTCCGATTCTCCGGAAACCGCCCGCGCACCGAGACCGCCGGAGAGACGAGTACAGAACTTACTCGACTCGTAGTTGTGTTCTCGGCGGCGTTCCTCGAAACCATTATGCGCGTCGGCGTTGGAACTGCGAGTACATGCTACGGGTCGGAGTCAACGGATACGGGACCATCGGCAAGCGAGTCGCGGACGCGGTCCGCGCGCAACCGGACATGGAGGTCGTCGGCGTCGCCAAGACGCGACCCAACTTCGAGGCCGAGCAGGCCATCGAGAAGGGGTTCCCTCTGTACGCCGCCGTCGAAGAGCGCGTCGAGTTGTTCGACGAGGCGGGCGTCGAACTCGCCGGGATGGTCGAAGAACTGGTCGAGGCGAGCGACGTGGTGGTGGACGCCTGTCCCTCCGGCATCGGCGAACAGAACGCCGAGTTGTACGACGAGTACGACACGCCCGCGCTGTATCAGGGCGGCGAGTCCGCCGACTTCGTGGACACGAGTTTCAACGCTCGCTCGAACTTCTCGGACGCCAACGACGCCGACCACGTTCGCGTCGTCTCGTGTAACACGACCGGTCTCTCGCGCCTCGTCGCGCCCCTCCGCGAGGAGTACGGCGTCGAGAAAGTCCGCACCACGCTGGTCCGGCGCGGGGGCGACCCCGCCCAGACCGACCGCGGCCCCATCAACGACATCACGCCGGACCCGGTCACGCTCCCCTCTCACCACGGGCCGGACGTGAACACCATCTTCCCGGACCTCGACATCGACACGCTCGGACTGAAGGTGCCCGCGACGCTGATGCACATGCACAGCGTCAACGTCACGCTCGACGCCGAACCCGACGCCGAGGAGGTGCGCGAACTCCTCGAAGACGAGTCGCGCATCTTCGTCATCCCCGAGCACTTCGACATCGACGGCGCGGGCAAGCTGAAGGAGTACGCCCAAGACGTTGGTCGCCCGCGCGGGGATATCTGGGAGAACTGTCTCTGGGGCGAATCAGTCACGATGGAGGGCGACGACCTCTATCTCTTCCAAGCCATCCACCAAGAGAGCGACGTGGTGCCCGAAAACGTGGACGCCATCCGCGCGGTCACGAACGCCGCCGACGCCGAGGAGAGCATCCACAAGACCAACGAGGCGCTCGGAATGGGTATCTGACGGACGCCGCGTCACGACACCGCGCTGGTAGTTGAAAAACGGACCTGTTGGGCAGCGGGAACGATACGGGACGAATCGCGTTACTGCGTGATGGACACCGTAATGCCTCCGTCGGTCGTTCCCACCCATAACACAGATACGGTCTCCGATGTCGCTGTCCGGAAGCCAGCGATAATCCGGTGGTGCCAAAGGCTTTTGCTTGCATACCTCTTACTCGCGGACATGCGAAGAGACGACCGCGACGACCCCTTCGACGACCTTTTCCGCGAGATAGAGCGCATGATGAACGAGATGATGGGCGAGGACTTCGACATGCACGTCGAGCGCGGCGGCAACGCTGGCGACCAGACCGGGTTCGGAACCGAGACCCACGTAGACATCCACGAGAGCGAGGACGTAATTCGAGTCATCGCTGACCTCCCCGGCGTCGAGAAACAGGACATCGATCTCAAGTGCGACGGCGAGGTGCTGACCATCAGCGCCGGGAGCGACCACCGCGAGTACGACGAGCGCGTTCGCCTGCCCGCACAGGTAGACGAACACTCCGCGACGGCTACCTACAACAACGGCGTTCTCGAAGTCAAGTTGGAGAAGGCCGAGGACTCGGCCGACATCGACGTGCAGTAAAATCTCGCGCTCGCGGAGTCTATCTCTTTTCCGGTCCGTTCTCTTCGACCGGCGACTCGGAGACCTGCCGACCAAAGCGTTCGAACCGGGCAGGCAGTTCGCGGGGAGATTTTCCGTCGGCGACGGCCGCCGGAACCACTAATGGCGGGCGGCGAGACACGTCGGTATGGTCGAAGTCAGCGAGAACCAGAGCGACACGTTCGACATCGGCGGCGAACTAACTATCCACCGTCTCGCGTTCGGCGCGATGCGACTGACCGGCGAGGACATCATCGGTCGGCCCGACGACGAGGCCGAGGCCCGCGACGTTCTCCGGCGCGCAGTCGAGATGAACGTCGATTTCGTGGACACCGCCGACTCCTACGGACCGGGAGTCAGCGAGCGCATCGTCCGGGAAGCCATCGACGCCGACGACGCCGTCGTCGGGACCAAGGCCGGACTCCTGCGCAACCGCTCGGGCGACTGGATACCCCACGGCGACCCCGATTTCTTCCGGAATCAGGTCCTCTGTAGCCTCGACAGGCTTGGCGTCGAGAGCATCGACCTCTATCAGTTGCACACGCCCGACGTGGACTGCTCGTTCGAGGACGCCGTGAACACGTTCGCGGAACTCAAAGACGACGGACTCGTGGACCACGTCGGCCTGAGCAACGTCTCGGTCGAGCAGTTGGACCAAGCCCGCGAGATGGTCGATATAGCGACGGTTCAGAACGAGTACAACGTCGGCAACCGCGAGCACGAGGACGTACTAGAGACCTGCGAGGACGCCGGAATCGGCTTCATTTCGTACTTCCCAATCGGCGGCGGCGAGTTGGGTGAGAAGCAGTCCGTGCTGGAGGACGTTGCACGGAACCACGACGCGACCCCGCGACAGGTCGCGCTCGCGTGGCTTCTTCAGCACTCGCCGGTGACGATTCCGATTCCGGGCACCTCCAGCGTGGACCATCTGGAGCAGAACGTCGCGGCGTCTGCCGTCGAACTCTCCGACGACGAGATGGCGCGACTGGGCGAGTAGCGAACGCCTACGCTATCGCTTTCGGAGTGTCAGTCGGACCGACCGGTAGCGCCGTCACTCGGCGTCTGAAAAATGAAGTAATTGTGGTATCGGAAAACTCGAACCGAATTACAGTCGCTGGACGTTGGTCGCTCGCGGACCCTTGTCAGCCTGCTCGATGTCGAATTCGATTTCCGTTCCCTCTTCGAGGTCAGGACCGCCAACGTCCTCCATGTGGAAGAAAACGTCCTCGTCCTCGTCCTCAGTGTCGATAAACCCGTAACCGCCTGTGTCGTTGAAGAAATCAACCGTTCCTTTCGCCATTGCAACTATAGAGAGGGTCGCCCAACGGATAAGACTTCCGAGAGAAGCGGTATCACGGGTGCTGTGAACCGAACACACGGGACAACTCCGGTGAGAGGTCCTGTCTCCGGGACCCCGTCACTTGTCGGGATACGCGTTCTCGAACGGTTGGGGCGGCAACAGCAACTCGTCGAGTTCGGGCATGTGCTTGACGTTGTAGACGACCTGCAACTCGTCGGTGATGGGCATGCCGTTGCAGGACAACCGAAAGCCCTGCTCCATCAACTCCTCGGGGAGGACGTGGCTGGACGGCATCGATAGTTCGCCGTCGAGCAACAGAATCGCGCAGTTGGCGCAGGCCCCGCCGCGGCAGGCGAACGGCCACGCGAAACCGCGGTCCTCGGCCGCTTCGAGCAGTGACTCGCCGGGATGGACCTCGAACGCGCCGTAATCGACCTCGTCCAAGTCCGCGGCGGCCGCCTTCCCGAAGAGGTCGGCGTCGTCGGTCTGCCAGCCGAAATCGCTCAGCACGTCGTAGTTGAGATATTCGACCTCCGAATACGCCCGCTCGGGTTCCGGGTCGCTCTCCGGTTGTGCGCCCCGCTCCGGTTCGGCGTCGCGCTTCGGTCCCGCGAAATCGGTCCCGGCGTCGCTCCCGTTCTCCTCGTAGCCAGCCTGAATCTTCTCGTACGCGCGCCGGACCGTCTGAAACTCCTTGACCGAACCGCCTTGATCGGGATGGGCGTCTTTCACCCGCCGCCTGTACGCCTGCTCTATCTCCTCGTCGTCGGCATCGGCATCGACGAGTAACACGTCGAACGGGGACTCCATCACGTTGGGCTAGCGAAATCCGAGGTATAAAGCTTGTCTCGGCGTCGTGTGGAAGAGTATCACTCCTGAGCAGTCGTAGGAAGATGCCGCCTCCCCGGATTTGAACCGGAGCCAGCGGTTCCTGCTCGCTTCGCTATGCGGGCTGCCTCTGGCAGGATTCAAACCGGTCAGGATACAGAGTCCCGGCCGACGGCTCACCCGCTACGCTCGCTCACGTTGTCGGCCACAGAAGTATGCCGCCTCCCGGATTTGAACCGGGGACAGCTCGATCTTCAGTCGAGTGCTCTCCCAGTCTGAGCTAAGGCGGCGCATTCGATACGAGGCACATGAAAAGGAAAAGCGTTTCGAAACACCACGAGGGAGTCGGGACAAACGCTTAATCCTTCACTATCGAAACGGATAGACTGGGTGACCCGGTCTGTTACCTCGAGTTCTGTCCCGAGTGGGACGCGCAGGTGACTATCGCCGACGACGAGTGTTCGGATTTCGGGGCTACGCTCAAAGACTTCTAAGTGACCTTCCGGCGTTCGGCGAAGCGCGACGTTCCGTCGGCGGACTCGACCACGGCCACGATGGCGACGTAGCCGTCGTTGGCGCTGATTTGCAGGCCGCCGGAGAAGCCGACCTCGATGCGCTCCGTGGAGACGTGTGACTCGCCCGGTTCGAGCGTGCCGACCGTCTCGTTGCCCGACCACAGCACCTCGCCGTCGGCGAGCATCGCCGTCGTGACCGTCACGTCCTCGCGCGTCTCGCCGCCGGAATTGGTCAGTCGCGCCGTCACGTCTCGACAGGTGTTGCCACACGATTCGATGCTCTCGATTTCGAATGCGTACTCCGAGTTGGTCATAGTCGTCGTAGGGGTCTCGTCGGTTTCGTCGGTCGATTCGGTCGCGGAGTCGGCCGCAGTTGTCTGCCTCGCCGCGCCGCTCGTCACCTCGCTCGCGGTAGTCGCGCCGGTCGCGGTCCGTTCGTCCGCGGGAGCGTTGAACGCGTCGCCGAAGTCGATTCCTCCGGCGAACACGACGCCAGCGCCCGCCAACGCGAGGACGACGACCACGGCGGCCAGCGCCCGCCGACTCACCGAACCACTCCGTAGCTAGCGCGCCAGTGCATGGCAGTGGCGTTACTCGCAGGCAAATATAGGTCTGCTGACTTCTGAATCGCGTCGAAACGAGCCAACGGCGCGATGGCAAGTATAATCCTATTTCTAAATTAAATAGTAAAATATAATTAAGCACAAAATATAACATTTCTTAGGATGTTCGAGACACGCAACGATCAGGGGTTGGGCGACCTTCCGATCTGGAAAGTCGTCCCGATGGCACTCGGTGCGATCATCTGTTTGCTTCTCATTATCGTCGCCACGGACCAACTGTCGGACCTCGTTTCGGCACCAGTTCCCGACGTGTTACAGTATTCGATTCTCGGACTCGTCGCCACGTTCCTCGGCGTCGGGATATACGCGCGAGTCGTCATGCGCCGTTCGCTTCGTTGGTTTACGTTCAGCGATCCGAACCGCTCGACTCTCTGGTGGGTCGGAATCGGCATCGCTCTGCCTGCGATTGCGACTGGTGGGAATTTCCTCGTACAGAGCGGGGAGATAATCGAAACTAATACTGACCTCTCGACGGTCCTTCTCTGGCTCGTCGGAAGCATCGGTATCGGACTGTTTACGGGGATACTGGAGGAGTTCGTTTTCAGAGGAATACTGTTCCGACTGCTCGAAGATCGCTGGAACGCTGCCGTGGCGATTATCGCGCCAGCACTAGTCTTCAGCGTTCTACACACGGGCCGAGCCGACTCACAGATTGAGCTGTGGTTAGTTGTCAGTCGTACGGTAGTCGGCGGGGTTCTATTCGGCTTGATCGTCTATCGGACTCGGAACCTCTGGAACGCTGTCGCCGTTCACGCTGGCTGGAACTTCTTCCTCGGCGCTCGTATCGTCCGGGCCACTGGACCGAACGGTACCCCCGACTCCGCGTTGCTCCGCCTTGTCCTCTCTGAACCCGGACCACTCGGGACCACCGTCAGCCTGACCAACACACCACTCACCCTCGTGTTCTTGTTAGTCATGTGCGCCGCGATCCTGTTCGGAGTTAACGAGCGCATCGGACTGAGCGCCCCGGAGACCAGTTGAACGAGACGTTGTTGGTCCTTTGCTCCGACCTCAAGTGAGGAGTCGATGCACAACTCCCCCAATCACAGCTAATAGTCGTCGGACCTATACGAGTACGTTTAAATATAACATAGAGTATAGTAGATACAAACGGTACTTATTCACCAATGCCTGCAATCGAAACAGTCGGTTTGACCAAACGATACGGAGACATCGTCGCCGTGGACGATCTCGACTTGACGGTCGAGCACGGCGAAATATTCGGCTTTCTCGGACCGAACGGGGCCGGAAAGTCGACAACTATCAACCTCATGCTGGACTACATTCACGCCACCTCAGGCGAGGTAAACGTACTCGGGTACGACAGTCAGCGAGAGACCCGCGAGATTCGAGAGCGAATCGGCATTCTCCCCGACAACGGCAGTCTGTACGACCGTCTCACCGCACGCGAACACGTCAAATTTGCAGTCGCATCGAAGGACGCCAACGACTCGGTCGATGAACTGTTAGATCGGGTCGGGCTGGAGGATGCGAAAGATCGCAAGGCTGGTGGTTTTTCGAAGGGAATGGCACAGCGACTGTCACTCGCCATCGCACTCGTCGACTCGCCGGATCTGCTCATCTTCGACGAACCGTCGTCGGGACTCGACCCTCACGGCGTGAGTCGGATGCGAGAAATTATCAACGAAGAACAGGAGCGCGGTGCAACCGTCTTTTTCTCCAGTCACGTTCTGAGTCAAGTCGAGGCGGTGTGCGACCGCGTCGGTATCATGAAAAGCGGCTCTCTCGTCGCACAGGACAGTATCGACAGTCTCCGAGAGACGCTCGGTAGCGGTTCACGGGTAGCACTGACGGTTGATGAGCTACCGTCTCTCGACTCGCTCCGGGGCATCACGGGAGTCTCCAACGTTGAGGTTGACGGGAATCAAATTATCGTCACCTGTGACGCTGACGAGACGAAGAGCGAAGCCATCGACGCCGTTCAGTCCACCGGCGTGACGTTGCAAAACATCGACGTAGACGAGGCTTCGCTGGAGGAACTGTTCGAGAGTTACACCGAGGACGACGGTCAAGAGGTGGTCGAAGCATGAGCGTCCAACTCCTCGCGTGGAAGGAGTTTACTGATTCGATGCGCTCTCGAGGGTTATGGGTCGCAACCGCAATTCTGACCGTCGTCACATCGGCAGCGGTCTTCCTCCCGAGCGTCGCCCTCAACGACGTAGACCCAGCGACTCTGCCACAGTACATGCTCGCACCGGTCGCCACGTTCGTTACAATCACTGCGCTCGTGACTGGCTATCTCGCTATCGCGGGCGAACGCGACACCGGAAGCATTCGGATGCTACTAGGCCTTCCGTACACTCGCCGCGATGTGGTGGTCGGCAAGTACCTCGGTCGGGCGGTGGTGGTTAGCGTTGCGATTCTCATCAGTTATCTCGTTACGTCCGTCGTCGGATTTGCGGTTTACGGGGCGTTACCGCTCGGTCCGTACGCCTTACTCGCGGTTCTCACGGTCGTACTCGGAATCGCCATCGTCGGAATCGCGGTGGCTATTTCTGCCGCATCCGGGAATCGGAACCGCGCGATGTCGATGGCGGTTGGCGTGTTCTTCGTCTTCGAGTTGCTGTGGAACATCATCGCGCAGGGAATCTACTTCGTCGTCACCTTCGGAGACCTTCCGGGAACGACTGTTCCCGCGTGGTTCGTCCTCGTCAAACGACTGAGTCCGACGAACGCATTCAAGAGCGCCGCAAACCTGTTTCTGTCGAACAATGCGACTCGCGTGAACGTCTCGCAGGGACAGGGTGCGACGAGCGGTGGAAGCAATGTCGGGCCGACGCTGGCCGAGCGAATCGGCGGCGAAGTGCCCTTCTACCTCGATGAGTGGTTTTCACTCATCATCCTGGCCTGCTGGGTCGTCCTTCCAATTATAGTGGGCTACCTTCAGTTCAAGCGAGCGGACCTCGGATAAGCGAATCTCCGCCCCGGCGTCGTTTTCGGAAACTCGTGAGGTGATTTCTATGGCGACACGTCCGTAATTCCGGAAATCCGTTTGTACGTCTGATGAACTATATATCGAGTTAAACACTAACACGAACTGTGTCGTTGTCGATTTCAGCAACTCCGCTAACCGATTGCGCGCTAAAATGGATATTTTTGAGCCGATACGCCTAGAGCAAGTTCTGAACCGCTTCAGAACTTACCACTTACCGTACTCGAGACAGACACCGGCGTCGTCGTAGTAAACACAAATTCCGAACATAATTTTTCACCTCCGTTAACAATACTGATGTGTCCTCGACATTACTTATATTTTTCTATATTAAATTAAGCTATAAAATATACTCAGATAGGCCAATATTAAGTCTGGTTTGTTATATATTCAAGTGTGTTCTTCGAAATCCGACGTTGACAGTACAATTTTAGAGTTTATCACAAGTTACTCGACAGTATATCAAAAAGCGGACTGTCGTGTGGTTCAGTGTCAGGAGATGCTTATTGGATGGGAAGACGATGAGTTACGGGACGAGTACGTCTACACCGCCTCTTCCCTGTCGAGTTCGTCGCAGACCTCGAAGACCACGTCGGGGTCCATATCGAGGTCGTACTCGTGGTACGACCCGCCTTTCCGGCCCTCGTTCTCCTCGCGGCGGAGCAGGAACCCGAGCATGTAGAGGTCGCTGAGGTGGTTTTGAATGCTTTTGAGCGTCGTAAGCGGCTCCTCGGCGCGCTTGGCGGCCACGCGGCGATACATCTTCATTATCTCCTTCGAGCGGGCGGGCGTCTCGCCGACGTGGTCGAGTTGCGCGACCGCTTCGAGGACGAGTCGGGCGTGAAGCGACTGGTCTTCGATTTTGTCCTGTAGACGGCCGCGCTTGACCGCCTCGCGCGCGAGTCCGATGTGGTCGTCCTCGACCATCGGTTCGTCGTTCTGTTCGACTATCTCCGCACCCTTCCGGAGGAGATCGATGGCCTGCCGGGCGCTTCCGGTGTCGCGTCCGGCAACCGCGGCGGCCTTGGCGATGGCGCTGTTCGAGTAGCTCTCGTCCGAGAGCGCCTTCTCGGCGCGGTCGTGGAGAATCGCCCGGAGTTCGTTGGCGTCGTAGGTGCTGAACGAGATTTCCTCTTCCTTCAGCGCGTCCTGCACTTTCGCTGAGAGGCGCTGTCGGAAGGTGTAGTTGTTGCTGATGCCGATGACGCCGATTCGGGCTTTGGAGATGTAGTCGTTCGCGCGAGCGCGCGGGAGTTCGTAGAGCAGTTCGTTCGCGTCCTGCAGGTGGTCGATTTCGTCCAAGACGACCAAGTGGGTTCCGCCGAGGCGGTCGAGTTGGCTGTAGAACTCTTCGAGCGCATCTGCTGTCGAGAGACCCTTCTTCGGGAACGGCGCGCTTCCCTCGGGGAGGAGTCCGTTGACCAAGGTTCGGACGGCACTGAACATCGTGTCGCCGTTGCAGTTGTGACGGTGGACGTAGAGGTCGTCGGCCTCCTCGCGCTGGTCGGTCTCCGTTTCGAGTTCTTCGAGGACGTAGCGCGTGACCGCCGTCTTTCCGACGCCAGCCTTTCCGTAGAGCATGACGTTTGAGGGGTTTCGACCGAACAGAACGTCCTTGAACGCGGCTTTGTACTCATCGATCTCCTCCTCGCGTTCGAGGATTTCGTCCGGCTGGTACTCTTCTTCGAGGACTTCCTTGTCGAGGAAGATAGTGTCCGTGACGTCGCTGAACAGCCCGCCCATTGTTCTCGGTCTGAACTCCGACAGAAAGTATATAAAACTACTGTTCTTGAGTTTCGTGAGTTTTGTTTCTTTAAGTTAGTGAGGGGGAGAGTATTTCGTGAGAAATACGCTATAGAGTTGGCGTTAGAAGTCGTGAGACAGGTGTTGCCGCTACACAAACATATATTACTATCTTTATACCCGATATCGAGCTAGAAACGTCCGTTCCACGGAAGAACAGACGAAACGTCCGATTTGTGTATTGAAACGGACTCGTATAGCGTGAATTCTGCATGTGTCGAAACGGGTTCCTCGAACACCGTCGATACTCCACCATCTGTAGACCACCCAATAAAACGGACGAAGTATGCACGAAAATTGTTGTCTCCGACGGCGACCTCACTCACGAAAACTCACGAAATGTACTCTTTCTCTCTCCCGACTCGATCACGCGAACGACTACCAAGAACAGACGAAACGTACTCTCTCCGCGGACGCGCAATCGAAACGACTACCAAGAACAGACGAAATCTACTCTTCGGCTCTTTCCAGACTCTATCCTTCCGACACACTATCTCTGTTTCCCCCACGTCCGCCGAGGTTTATCCACACGCTTCCGCGCCAGCGACCGAAGAGCGGTTAGTCCGACGACTGGAACAGACGAAACCTACTCTCCCTCTCCGAACCGTTCGAGTCACGTCCCTCGATTTCTGTGGCACGACGACAACACTCAGGAACGTTTATACGGACGGACTCGTGTAAAAATGTATGAATCGTAGACATGTCCTCGCAACTTTCGGCAGTGCTGGCCTCGCTGGCTGTACGTCCGGTCTCCCCTCCATTCGCTCTCCGAAACGTGAGTCGTCGCCGACAGAGCCGTTACCCGGTGAAGACGGCGAGGAATGGGCACAGTTCGGACGAACTGCCGCTCATCTCGGTCGGAATGTGGACGTCAGCGTCGAGAACCCGGACGTGCGCTGGCAGGCGACGCTCCCCGCAGGTGTCACGCCCCCCGCAATCGTCGGCGACACGGTGTTCGTCAGCGGTGGCGTTCCCGAGAAAGGAGACTCCGACTACGCGTCCGGAGGCGTCTAC
The DNA here is from genome assembly GCF_004087835.1 of Halorussus pelagicus. Lineage (NCBI taxonomy): Archaea > Methanobacteriati > Methanobacteriota > Halobacteria > Halobacteriales > Haladaptataceae > Halorussus > Halorussus pelagicus. The sequence goes on along the minus strand of NZ_CP035119.1, from coordinate 1,803,835 downwards.
GCCTTCGACCGAGAGACCGGAGAACAGCGCTGGAAGACAACGTTGCCCGCGCTCGGCGGTGGATTCGCTGGCTGTCCGCCGACGATTTACGAGGGGTCGGTCTACGTCGGCGACGCCGGTGACCACTCCATGTACGCGCTCGACGCTCGGACCGGCCGGAAGCGGTGGCATCTCGATCTCGGCGGGTCGATTAACGAACCGATTGCGGCCGCGGACGATCGTCTCTGTTTCGTCCGACAGGAGGCCATCGTCGCCGTCGATACCCAGGGTGAGAAACGCTGGCGCTACACCAAGGACGGCCACGTCTTCCTCGCGGAGCCAGCCATCGCCGACGGGACGGCGTACGTCGGGTCCGTCTACGACGAGGCCGACCAGAGCGAAAGCGAGGACGACACGTCGTCGCTCCTCGCGGCGGTCGAGGTCGAAACTGGGGACGAAATCTGGGCCGACCAGCACGGGGAGAACTTCCACAGTCTCGCCGTCGATGGAGATACGCTCTTCGCGTGCGACACGCGCGCGGTCTACGCCATCGACGCCGCGACGGGAAACCGACGCTGGCGGCGCGTGATGGAGGATTTCGGACTCGGCGAACTCGCCGTGGGCGAGGACGCGGTGTTCGTCTCCGACGGGCAGACGCTACGGGCGTTCTCGCGGGCGGACGCCAACGAGCGCTGGCAGTTCGAAATCGAGGAGGGATATCTGCGGACGACACCGGTCGTGGTCAATGGTGCGGTGGTGGCAACGACCGAACACCCCCAACAGCCTTCGACCGACGTGACGACGTACGCACTCGACGCGACGACTGGCAACCCGCGCTGGACGTACCAGCAACCGGGGAACATGGGGTACGCGGCCGGGGCCGTCGGGGACGCGCTCTACCTCCCGGCGTATCGGAGTGACGGCGAAGCAGGAGCGACGCTGACCGTCTTGGAGTCCGGAGAGTAAGCGACTCGCGCTCGCAGGAGAGAAAGAGATAGAGATGAAGCAGGGTACCTCTCTGGAAGGATTTCCGCGCGAAATCGGCTTCGGGAATCGAAAAGAAAATCGACGTTCGCGTCCGCAACGAGTGGGTCTGGGCGGGTTCGAACCGCCGACTTCGGCCTTGTAAAGGCCGCGTCATGACCAACTAGACCACAGACCCGCTACTGGGACACAATCGCTCGCCAGAAATAACTGTTACCTTCTCGGTCGGCTTTCGTAACCACTACCACGGCCGCCGACCACCCTGCGGTATGGACGAACGAGTCGAGGCACTGGCCGAACAGGACGGCTGGCAGGCCGAGGAGTTCGCCGCCCGCGTCCACTATCAGGGCGGGACCGACTACTACAGCATCGAGTTCTACGCCCCCAGCGAGTGCGTCGTCTACTGGAAGGTGAAAGGCGACGGCGAGACGGCGGTGCCGGTCGGCCGCGACACCGTCCCCAACCCCCTGCGCGACCGCATCCGGCAGGACTTGGCCCAAGCGGACGTGAACCCCGACATCGAATCGCGGTCGCTGTAAGCTCTCGGCGCTATTTCCGAGTAAAACATCGAACGACTAATTACGGCTCGGAAACTCGACTATAATACCGAGATAGTATGTCGGAGAGCGACGACAGTAGCAACAAGTCACCGTCCATTGCGGTCTTAGAGAACGTCACCGAAGAGAGTGAGAAGTCTCTTGAGTACCAGCTAGAGACACTTGCTGATATCGACGACAAAGCAATTCGTGTCTACCGGGCGAACATCCTCTTTCTAAGTATCGTCATCGGGGTCGTTTCTATCGCAGTCAAGAACGAACCGACTAGCGTCGCTCATCTTATAAATATGAACTCGGTCGCTGGAGTGTTGCTACTGTTGGGGTCGCTGTCAACCGGAGCGATCACCTACAGGGCATCCGACATGCAGGCCGGAATTGGTCCCGAAGAAATCAAACAGGTGCTACGGGACGAACACGACGAGTGGAAATCTCGTTGTCTCGTCCTGAGCAAGTACCAACAGTATCTCGACAAAAACGATGATGTCCTCCAAACTAATGCAAAGTGGATAACGTATACTACGGTCCTCACCATCGATGCGTTCGCCTACGTGGCTCTCGGCGTGTTCGTCGCAAGTACGGTCGATGCGTCCACGCCCTCGATTTTCGCTGTCGTCGTCGCCGTATTGGGATTCCCAGTGGTCGTCTGGATCAGTAAGATACTCTCCTTCGATTCGTACTCCGGAGGCAAGTACCTCCTCGGAAGTATCGTAGTCGTATTCCCGTTTCTCTTCGCCTACGTCTTGTTCGACGTGCCGATGTTAGGATGTGGTTGGGTGAACGTTTCGCTGTACTTTCTAACGCTCTCGTTGCTCCAACGGAAAACCAACTGGCTGTCCCCTCGTTCGTACTTCCTGACGTTAGTCGTCGTATCCGTTCTCACGGTGATTTTGGTTGCACCTCCGGAGCTGATACCGTTCGTCGCTGCTCCCGCTGAGACCGTTCTCACAGGCGTGTTCCCGCAGCGCCTCGACCCACTATTGACGTTGGTTCATCCCCTCGATTTCGCCTTGTTCGTTATCGCGGGCGGTGTACTGGTGACTATCGATTACTGGATCTACTGAGTTCTCGGACTGGAAAACCTATTTATGCTTGACCAGCGAAATCCGAATGAAATGAGATTGTCCAAGGGCCCGCGACACGACGACGACCGGTCCATGTGGGACAAATTCTGGGGGCGAAGTAGCGACGACGAGACGGACAGCAGTTAGTTCGGGAACGAACTGGTTCAACTGTGGAGGAACTCGTTTCTCGTAGACGATACACCTGAAGAAGTTACGTTCCAAACACCGGGTTCGAGAGGTTAATACCGGCAGTCGCCCTGTTACAGTGACCGCAACTAGTCCTATTTCTACGAGGGTGTTTCACACACTATCGATATTCATAAGTTCGGTCTCTGCATCACTTCGAAGTCCGATGACGGAGTTTTGCGAAACGACGCAAGTGTTTCGATTCGAAGGAAAGTTTTTCAACGACCGAACCTTTCGACTGTGATAATGAGTTTCATAGAGGACGACGACGACCCGTTCGAGGAACAACGGGAGCAGGCCGAGAATCCGATGAAACGGCTGTTCCTCGAATACGGCTCCGAAAACGCGTTCGCGTTCGTCACGGGCGTCGTGGCGAGTATCTTCGCCCGAGTGCTGAACTTGCTCCCGCCCATCATCCTCGGCGTCGCCATTGACGCCCTCTTCTCGGAAGGTGCCGCCAGCGTTCCGTATCCGGAGGCGCTCGCGGGGCAAGTCCCGCTGGTCTCAGAAGACCTCGCGGCGGTGATTGCGCCCGCGGCGAGGACCGACCAATTCTGGTTCTCCGTCGCTATCGTCGCGGGCGCGTTCGGTTTCGGTGCGATGTTCCACTGGGCGCGCAACTGGGGTTGGAACTCCTTCGCTCAGAACATCCAGCACTCGGTTCGGACTGACACGTACGACAAGATGCAGCGCCTGAACATGGACTTCTTCGCCGACAAGCAGACCGGCGAAATGATGTCCATCCTCTCGAACGACGTGAACCGACTGGAGCGGTTCCTCAACGACGGGATGAACTCGGCGTTCCGTCTGTCGGTGATGGTCGTCGCCATCGCGGTTATCCTGTTCAGCATGAACTGGCAACTCGCGCTGGTGGCGATGGTTCCGGTGCCGCTCATCGCGCTGTTCACCTACAAGTTCGTCGAGATAATTCAGCCCAAATACGCCGACGTGCGCTCGGCAGTTGGGAAGGTCAACTCCCGACTGGAGAACAACCTCGGCGGGATTCAGGTCATCAAGACGAGCAACACCGAGGGCTACGAGTCAGACCGCGTCGAGGACGTGTCGAACAACTACTTCGACTCGAACTGGGGCGCTATCGTCACCCGCATCAAGTTCTTCCCGTCACTACAGGTCCTTTCGGGTCTCGGCTTCGCGCTGACGTTCATCGTCGGGGGCCTGTGGGTCCTCAACGGCGAGGGACCGTGGTTCTTCACGGGCAACCTCAGCCGCGGTGAGTTTGTCGTGTTCATCCTGCTGACTCAGCGGTTCATCTGGCCGATGGCGCAGTTCGGCTCCATCATCAACATGTACCAGCGCGCGTACGCGTCCAGTTCCCGAATCTTCGGGCTGATGGACGAACCGAGCCGAATTCGGGAGGACCCCGACGCCGAGGACCTCGTGGTCGATGACGGCGAAGTCGCCTACGAGGACGTGAGCTTCGGCTACGACGACGAGGAGACCATCGTGGACGACATCAGCTTCGACGTTGAGGGCGGCGACACCCTCGCGCTGGTCGGTCCCACGGGCGCGGGCAAGTCCACGGTCCTGAAGCTCCTGCTCCGGATGTACGACGTGGACGAGGGTGCCATCCGCATCGACGACACCGACCTCCGAGACGTGAGTCTGCCGAGCCTTCGGCAGGCAATCGGCTACGTCAGCCAAGACACGTTCATGTTCTACGGGACTGTCAAGGAGAACATCGCCTACGGTACCTTCGACGTGGACGACGAGGACATCGTGGAGGCCGCGAAGGCCGCCGAGGCCCACGAATTCATCACGAACCTGCCGGAGGGCTACGACACCGAGGTCGGCGAGCGCGGCGTCAAACTCTCGGGCGGCCAGCGCCAGCGCATCTCCATCGCCCGCGCGGTGCTGAAAGACCCCGAAATCCTCGTGCTGGACGAGGCGACAAGCGACGTGGACACCGAGACCGAGATGCTCATCCAGCGGAGCCTGGACGACCTCACGGAGGACCGGACCACGTTCGCCATCGCGCATCGACTCTCTACCATCAAGGACGCCGACAAAATCGTCGTCCTCGAAGACGGCGAAATCGTCGAGCGCGGGAGCCACGACGACCTGCTCGGCGAGGACGGTCTCTACGCCCACCTCTGGGGCGTGCAGGCGGGAGAGATAGACGAGTTGCCCGAAGAGTTCATCCAACGCGCGGCTCGCCGGACCGCCAGCGTCGAGACCGAGACCGACGACTGATCGGCCTTCTCGACGCGTTTTCGCGTCTCGCTTTCCCAGCGTCCTCGGTCTCTACACACCCTACTTTCGCCGATACTTGTCGCCGCTTTTGTCCCGCTGGAAGTCGCGCTGGCGGTCCCGCTCGCGGTCGAACCGGCGCTCGTACGCTCGCCAGCTCTGCTCGCGCTCGGTGGGTCGGTCGTCGCGCTCGGTCGGACCGCTTTGAGACGCTTCCCAGTCCGGGTCCCAGAGACCGCCGTACTTGGGCGTCTCGCCCTCGTCGGCGTCGCTCGCTGTCCGGTCCGAGTCCGCGCGCTCACCGCGTTCGCCGCCCTCAACCGAGGTCGCTGGCGACTCGGAGGACTCCGGAAGCGGTTGAGTCCGTTTTGGCGGCGTCTCCTCGCTCGCGGGGCGCTCGTCCTGTGACTCCGCGTGCGGTCGTTCGGACTCAGCGCGAGCGCGGGCGGGTTCCTCGGGACCGCGGGGATGCTCTTCAGGAGCGCGAGTCGAGTTCTCGGTACCGGAGGGCGAACGTTCCGGACCGGAGTCGGCTTGCCCTGGAGACTCGTTCGCCGAGGAATCGCGCCCTGTCTGACCATTTCGTCCTCGAGAGTGCGACGGAGAATCACCGCTTTGAGGCGGCTCGCGGCCGCTCGGCGGCCGAGAGCCGTACCGGCGATTCGGTGTCGGGTCGTTCGGCTGTGACCCGTAGCGTCGGGTGTTCTCTCCGGCGCGTCGGACATCCGCGTTCTCCGCCTGCTGGCGAGTCCGGGGAATCGGGGCGCGGCCTCCGTTGGCGTAGGTGTCGAGCGTTCGGTTCTGGTCGGGGACGCGGCGATTCTCGCTACGTTTCTCGTCTGCGTCGTCAGTTGCCATGATTCGTGAGAGAGTTGACCGATTCGGCGGATAAACGGGACCGACCGTTCAGATTGTTCGCTGTGTGCGGAGCGGGTTCAATGGCGCATTACGGGGATGAAGCGGTCGGATGCGACCGAGAACGACCGAATACGTCAAGCGTCCGGATACCCGGCCAGTCGTCTCACGCGGTACCGACCGGCACGCGGTGGTGGTCGGCTCCGATGAACTCGACGCCGTAGTCGCTCACCCACGCGAGAATCGCCCGGACCGAATCGGGGTCCGCGACGCGATAGGGGGCCTCGGTGCCGGGGTCGTCGCCGACCTTGACGCCGAGACCGCGGTCGCCCAGCAGACTGAACGCCGCCTCGTCGGTGGTGTCGTCGCCGACGTAGACGGGAAGCCAGCGCTCGTCGTCGGGGACGAGTTCGCTGTAGAGTTCCCGGACCGCCTCGCCCTTGTCCCACTCGACCGCGGGCCGGAGTTCCAGCACGTCCTTGCCGGTAGTCAGGTGCACGTCGTCGCGGGCGGCCACCAGCGTCTCGACGGCGTTTTCGACCACCGGGACCGCCTCGTCGTTCACGAGTCGATGGTGGACTGTCGCGGTCACGCCCTTGTTCTCGACGATGACGCCGTCCACGTCGGCGAGTTCGTCGGACAGTCGGTCCGAGAGGCGCGCGATGGTCTCCTCGGCATCGCGGGCGGTCGGATGGACCTCGTACTCGTCGGCGTGGATTTCGAGACCGTGATTCCCGGCGTAGGAGATGTCCGGCAGGCCGACGCGCTCGCGCACGTCGGCGAGTTCCCGACCGCTGACGACGGCGACTTCGACATTCGGCTTGTCGGCCAGCGCCGCGACTGCTTCGCGGGTCCGGTCGGGAATCACAGCCTCCTCGGGGCGGCGCTCGATGGCGGCCAGCGTGCCGTCGAAGTCGAGCGCGACCAGCAGGCCATCGTGGTCCACAAGTTTCTCGACCACCGCGTAGAGGTTCTCGCGGAGCAGGGCCGGAATCTCGTGGTTCGGGTCGGTCGTGGTCTCGGCGTCGTCCGGTTCTGGGTCGGCGGAGTTCGTCATGGTAGTCGATAGTCGTCGCTCGCGGGTTGTCAGTCGTCGGTTGGTTGCGGTCCGGCCGTCCGGACCGAGCGACGGCCGCGCTCGATGGCGGCCGCGGTCTCGAAGGTCGATTCCAGCCAGTCGTACACGTCCTCGGCGTGGACCGCGCGCTGGAGGTCGGCGGCGCGCCTGCGGCGCTCGGTCCGCGACAGGGACAGCGCCTCGCCGATTCGCTCGGTGAACCCGGCGGTGTCGTACGGATGGACGAGAACCGACTCCTCGCCCAACTGCTCGGTCGCGCCCGCGAGTTCGCTCAGGACGAGGACGCCGGGGTCGCGGGTCTGGGCCGCGGCGAACTCCTTGGCGACAAGGTTCATCCCGTCCCGAACCGGCGTCACGAGACCGAGGTCGGCCTCCCGATAGAGCGCCGCGATACCCTCCTCAGGCAGGTGGTCGGTCGTGTAGACCACCGGCGTCCACTCCTCAGTGCCGAAGCGGTCGTTGATACCCTCGACGGCGTCGGCCACCCGGTCCTGTAGCGCGTCGTAGGCCGGGATGCCAGACCTGCTCTCGGTCCCCTTCTGGACGTAGGTCAACTCGCCGCGCCACTCGGGGTTGTCCTCCCAGAAGCGTTCGAGGGCGTCGAGGCGCTGTTCGATGCCCTTGGTGTAGTCGAGGCGCTCGACGCCGACCGCGACGGTCTCCTTCGGGGCGATTCCCCGCTCGTCGCGGAACTTCGTCCACCATTCGTCGGCGGCGTCGCTCTCGGCGAGGTCGGCCTGTCGGGCGGCATCGATGCCCAGCGGGAACGACCGGACGAACGTGCGGTGGTCCCGGTAGGAGACGCTCCTGCTGGAGCGGTCCACGCGGGCGTCGGTCGCGGCGTCCACGCAGTCGAGGAAGTTCCGACAGTACGCGTCGGTGTGAAAGCCCACGAGGTCGTTTGCGAGCAGACCGTCCAGCAGGGTCTCGTACTGCGGACAAGCCCGGAACACGTCCCACGAGGGCCACGGGATGTGCCAGAAGTGCGTGAGGAACGCTTCGGGGCGCTCCTCGCGGACCGCCCGCGGGACCAGCGCAAGGTGATAGTCCTGAAACCACACCACGGGCGCGCTCTCCGCGCCGTCCGTCGAATCCAGAATCGCATCGGCGAAGTCGGCATTGGTCTCGCGGTACCGTCGCCAGAACTTCTCGCGGGGGGTCATCTTCGCCGTGTCGAGGTGACACAGCGGCCAAAGGACCTGATTGCTGTACCCCCGGTAGTAGCCCTCGACCTGCTCGTCGGTCAACCAGACCCTTCGGAGGTCGTAGGCGGGGTCTTCCGGTGGGACCGCCACGGCGTCGTCAGGGCCGACCGCCTCTCGGTCGGCGTCGCCGTCGCCCCACGCGACCCACGTTCCCGCGGCGGCCTGCATCACGGGGTCGAGCGCGGCGGTGAGACCGCCCGCCGGTCGGTCAACGGTGATTTCGCCGCCCTCGCGGCCGTGGCTGTACGGTTCGCGGTTCGATACCACCACGAGTTCGCGCTCCTCACAGAGGTTCGCAACTGTCTCGGCGGCCGATTCGGCTGTCGCCCCTGTCTCGTTCGAGTTCATCCTGATGTGCTCTCTCCCGTCACCCCGGCGGACTGGCCGCCCTCGCTGGTCACCCGTCCGCCCCCTGAATCGTCTGTGTGAGGATTGCCGATACGTCGGGATAATGCAGTCGTCCGTTCAGGTTCGTTCACGGGCGTTCCGCGGATGGGAGCGAACGGCAGCCGGAGTCAGGCGACCCTTACGCGGAGGTAACGCAGGATTACCTGAATTGAAGCGCTAAGGCCCCTTCCTCAACGAGCGACCGAAGGGAGCGAGTAGGGAGGGGATACAGCGCTGCATGAGTAGCAAACACGTTCGATGCTCGGCCCACAGGCCCACTCAATCGCAACTGTTTAGTACGTTTTTTGCATAAGATATGGTGTGGCAACGCGCAAGACCATCTCTATCCGCGACGACCAAGAGGAGTGGATTCAGGAGAATCATCTGAGTCTGTCCTCGTTTGTCCAAGAGAAACTTGACGAACTCATCGAAGAACGCTCGTGAACTACAACTACAGGTATCGGCTCCGACCGTCCGACGCCCTCGCAGAGCAGTTAGCGTGGACTGTCGATACCTGTAGACAGGTCTACAACCACTTTCTACACCGTCTCAACCGCACCGACGACACCTCGGCGTACTCCGAGCAAAAGCGGCTTCCCGATCTTAAGAGGTGGTGGAACGACCTGAAAAGCGTTCACTCGAAAGTTCTTCAGAAAGTTGTTCAGCGGGTGTACGACAATCTATCGACACTTCGCGGTCGCAAAGAGAACGGCTACCGCGTCGGGACGCTCAAGTGGAAAGCACCGGGCGAGTACCGCAGTTTCACCTACAGTCAATCCGGCTTCAAGCTCAAGAACACGAGCGGTCGGACAACACTGTGGCTCTCGAAACTCGGTGAAATCCCGCTCACCTTCCACCGTGACCTGCCCGACGACGCTGAGATTAAGACCGTCACGGTCAAGCAGAAACCGACCGGGAAATGGTACGCCATCTTCGGCATCGAAACTCCCGACGACCCGCCGGAGAAACCAGAGACGCCGGAGCGGTGCGTCGGTATCGACGTGGGGATTCTCACGTACGCCCACGACACCGACGGTACGGCGGTTGAATCGCTTGACCTGTCCGACGAACGCGAGCGGTTGGAACACGCACAACGTGATCTTTCGCGCAAAGAACATAGGTCGAACAACTGGGAGGAACAGCGGAAAATCGTGGCCGAACGTCACGCCGACCTCAAGCACAAGCGCCGCGACTTCTTGCACAAATTGTCGAACCACTACGCCCGCGAGTACGACCTCGTGGCCGTCGAGGACTTGGATGCCGCCGGGTTGGTCGAACTGCCGGGCAACTCCCGAAACCGCGCTGGCGCGGCGTGGGGAACGTTCCTGCGGATGCTCGAGTACAAATGCGAACGCGAAGGAACGCGCTTCGTCGCGGTGAATCCAAGAGGGACGACCAAAGAGTGCGCGTCCTGCGGCGTTTCGACGGACAAGCCGCTGTGGGTGCGCGAACACTCCTGTCCTGCCTGCGGGTTTGAGGCGGACAGGGACGCGAACGCGGCGTGGAACATCCGTTCTCGCGGTATCACGAAGCGGTTAGGAGCGGGACGCTCCGAAGTAACGCCTGTGGAGACTGCGCTCCCTGTGGATACGCCTGTATCTGCAAAGCGCGTCCTCGAAACAGGAAGCCCCACCCTCAAGCGCGAGCCGTCAGGCGAGCGATAGGGCGGGGTAGTTCACTGCGTCGTGCGACGACAGACAGGAGATTTCGTCTGTTCTGTCCCCGCCCCTCGCGCACGGCAACGATTAACATCTGGGCGACCGACGAGTGCGTATGAACGTCGCTATCGTGGGCGGTGGTATTGTTGGTCTCGCTAGCGCGTACTATCTCGCCGAGCGCGGGGCAGACGTGACCGTCTACGAGAAAGGGTCGCTCGGAAGCGGTAGCACCGAGCGGTCGGTCGGCGGCATCCGCGCGCAGTTCTCGACGCCGGTCAACGTCGAGTTATCGCTGGCGAGCATGGCGGTCTGGGAGGCGTTCGCCAACGAGTTCGGCACCGACATCGCCTACCGGCGGCCGGGCTATCTCTTCGCGGCCCGCGAGGAGGCGACCGCTCGCGCGTTCGAGGAACAGGTCGCCATGCAGAACGACCTCGGGGTGCCAAGCGAACTGCTGGCTCCCGAGGAGGCGACCGACCACTGTCCCGGTCTCCGCGCCGAGGAGTTCGTCGCGGCGACCTACTCGCCGACCGACGGATTCGCCGACCCGCACCTCGCGCTACAGGGGTTCGCCGAGGCCGCCCGCGAGTCGGGCGCGGAGATTCGGACGCGGACCGCCGTCACAGAGATTCACCGCGAGGGCGAGGCGAACGATGCGGAAGTGACCGGTCTCACTGTCAAGGGAAGTGAGCGCCGCGACGCCGACTTCGTGGTCAACGCCGCCGGACCGTGGGCGCGCCGAGTCGCCGCGATGGCGGGCGTCGAGATTCCGGTCGCGCCCGAGCGCCGTCAGATAGCCGTCGTGGACCCCGAAACGCCGGTCCCCGAGGACGTACCGCTGACCATCGACCTCGATACCGGGTCGCACTTCCGGCCCGAGCGCGAGGGGAAGGCGCTCGTCGGCGGCCACTTCGGGGGCGACAGCGAGGAACGTCGTTCCTCGGAAAGCGCAAGCGGTAAAACTGCGACTGGCGAGGACCCGGAGGCCGACCCGGAGCAGGACCCCGACGGATTCGACCGGAAGATAGACCTCGACTGGGCGGTCGAGGCCGTCGAGCGCGCGAGCGACTGCGCGACCTACTTCGGGCCGGACTCCGAGATTCGCCGCGGGTGGGCGGGTCTCTACGCGGTCACGCCCGACCACCACCCCATCGTGGAGGAGACGCGACCGGGGTTGGTCAACGCCGTCGGCTTCTCGGGCCACGGGTTCCAGCACGCGCCCGCGACGGGGCAACTCGTCGCGGAACTCGTCCTCGACGGCGAAGCGTCGCTGGTGGACATCTCGGCGTTGGGGAGCGACCGGTTCGAGCGCGAGACGTTACTCGAAGAGCGAAACGTCGCGTGACGCCAGCGGTTCTGTGCGGAATCGTACATTTATATACACCGATACTCAACAATGAGATATGACAACAGAAAACACGAACAATGGCGACTTCGAGGGATTCGGCGGCCGTCACGTCCCGGAATCGATGGCGGAACCGCTCGCGCACCTCGCGGACGCCTTCGACGAGATTCACGACACCGAGCGATTCCGCGAGCGGTTTCGCGGCTACCTCGAAGAGTTCGCCGGGCGACCGACGTCCGTCTTCCACGCCGAACGGCTCTCCGAGGCGTTCGGCGCGCAAATCTATCTCAAGCGCGAGGACCTGCTCCACGGCGGCGCGCACAAAATAAACAACTGCCTCGGACAGGGCATCCTCGCCGAGGAGGCGGGCAAGACGCGACTCATCGCCGAGACCGGGGCGGGCCAGCACGGCGTCGCCACCGCGATGGTCGGCGCGCTGTTGGGCATCGACACCGAGATTTACATGGGGAAAAAGGACGCCGAGCGCCAGAAAATGAACGTCTTCCGGATGCGTCTGCTGGGCGCAGAAGTCACGGAAGTCACTCGCGGCGGGGCCGGACTCGCCGACGCGGTGGACGTGGCGCTCGAAGACTTCGCGGAGAACATGGAGGACACGCATTATCTCGTCGGTTCGGTGGTCGGTCCCGACCCCTTCCCGCGGATGGTCCGGGAGTTCCAGTCGGTCATCGGCCGCGAGGCCCGCGAGCAGATTCGGGAGGAGACCGGGCGACTCCCCGACGCCGCGGTCGCCTGCGTCGGCGGCGGATCAAACGCCATTGGTCTCTTTCACGCGTTCCGCGACGACGACGTGGCGTTCTACGGCGCGGAGGGCGGCGGCAAGGGCGAGGGGTCGGGCCAGCACGCCGCGCCGCTCGCGGAGGGCGAGGAAGGCGTGATGCACGGCATGAAGACCCGCACGCTGGACGACGACACCGAAGTCCACTCGGTGTCGGCGGGACTCGACTACCCCGCGGCCGGTCCCGAACACGCGATGTTCGAGGCGGTCGGCCGGTGTGACTACCGGGCGGTCGAGGACGACGACGCGCTCGACGCCTTCCGGAATCTCGCGGAACTAGAGGGCATCATCCCCGCGCTCGAATCCAGCCACGCCGTCGCGCTCGCCGAGAAGTTGGCCGCCGACATGGACGAGGACGACGTAATCTTGGTGAACCTCTCGGGCCGGGGAGACAAGGACATGACGCAGGCCGCCGAGCTGTTCGACCTCGGGTGAACCGGAACGGTACGTGGTCCCGCCCGCTCGGGACTCCCATCCCGGTTCACTATCGAGACGTGATATGACACCGTTACGCGCGACGTGACGGAATCCATAACTGTTCTCGCACGTCACCCAACCCCGTGACGACAGATTCGTTTACCTTCGCCGCCACCGGCGATGCGATTATCGCTCACTCGGCGCTCCGGTTTGAGGACGAGAGCGAACGGTTCGACGCGCTGCTCGACGTGTTCCGCGGTGCGGACGCGGCGGTGACACAGGTCGAACCGGTGTTAGTTGACGAGGGCTGCCGACACGCATCGATTCGGCAGGTAACCGACCAGTACCAATACCTCGCTCCCTTCCCAGGCGCCATCATGGGAACCGAGCCGTCCGTCCTGGACGAACTGACGGAGATGGGGCTGAATCTGTTCACCGCCGCCTCGAATCACGCGCTGGACTTCGGACGGGACGGACTCGAGACCACGCTCTCGGCCATGCGCGAGCGGGAACTGACGTTCGCCGGTATCGGACGGGACCTGGCCGACGCCCGAGAGCCAGCGTATCTCGAAACTGAAGCTGGCCGCGTCGGGCTGATAGACGCGTCGACGAGCGTCCCGCCAGGCGGCGAGGCCGGCGTTTCGACGGCCGAATTCGACGGCGAGTGCGGCATCAACCCGCTCCACGTCGAGTGGACGTACAGAGTCACGCCCGAGCAACTCGACCGGCTTCGCGCAATCGCCGAAGAGACCGGTATCGAACGGGTCAAGTGCGAGTGGCTCCGGCGGGAGAACTCCGACTGGGCGAGCGACGACGCGTTCTACTTTATGCAGATGCGGTTCGCTCCCGCGACCGAGCAGCGGCCGCCGGGAATCTATCAGTCCGTCCATCGACGCGACCGCGAGGCGCTTCTCGACCAGGTCGGGAACGCCGACGCGAGCGCCGACTGGGTGGTGATGGCTCTGCACTCTCACCAAGCCGAAAGCGGCAACCGGAACACGAGCGAGACGCCGACGTTCCTCCAGCGGTTCGCCCGCGAGTGCGTCGACGCCGGTGCCGACGCGGTCGTCGTGACCGGTCCGCACACCCTTCGGGGCATTGAACTGTACGGAGGGAGGCCGATCTGCTACTCGCTCGGGAACCTCTTCTTCCAGGAGGAGACTATCTATCGAATTCCGGACATCGTCGGTGAGAACGCCGCTTCGACCGTTCCGGACGTGCGCGGAGACGACGCGTCGGAGGAGGCGGACACGGACGTCGACCACGACGCGGACAACTGGATGTCCGTCGTCCCGGCGTGCGAGTTTGACAAAGACGGAGCGCTCGACCGCGTGACCCTCTATCCGTGTACCCTTCAGCCAGGGGCTGAACCGCCCCGCCGCGGAACGCCGGTCCTCGCCACTGGCGAGCGGGCGAATTCAATTCTCCGGACGGTCGCCCGCCGCTCGGAACCGTTCGGAACGAGCGTCCGTATCGACGGTGACGTCGGGGTTATCGAGCCCTCGTGAGAGATCGAGCGGTTCGCGTCGCTCAGAACTCGGTGATTTCGACGTTCTCGCCCTGATACGACCCGTCGTAGGTGCCGTCGTGGTCGGCCTCCGCGAGGACGAGTTGCGCGATGCGCGCGCCCGTCTCGATTTCGATGTCGTGGTGGACCTCCAGCAGGCCTTCGCCCTTGCCCTCGTAGCCCGCGTCCCAGACGGCGGTGTTCAGCATACAGGAGTTGCGCAGAAGCGACGACCGAGGGTAGATGTAGCCGACGTGATTCGCCGGGATGTGGACGGTTTCGGCGTACTGGACGATGTAGCCGCCAGCGGTGAGGTAGTACGTCTCCGGGGCGTCGTCGGCGACCTGCTCGGTTTCGAGTTCTCGGCGCTCGCCGACTTCCTTGTCGTCGCGCCCGATGCGGCCGGGTTCGCGTTGCTCGTACACTGCTTCGAGCGTGAGGTCCACGCCGTTGGGCTGAATCTGGTCGTCGTCGGTCTCCGAGACGTGTTCGGCGACGAAGGAACCGCTCTCGAACATACTCACGAAAACCTATCGCGGACGTATAGCCGTAACGGAGTCTACGCACCACGAACGGTCAGTAGTTCGCGTAAGAATTGCCACTCGGCGTCCGGATTTTCAATAATCGTGATGAACCGAAACGCGCGGGATTTATAACCGAGGAGAGTCGATATTCGGACGATATGGGACAGACACTAACGGAAAAAATTCTGGAGGACCACCTCGTCGAGGGAGACCTCGAAACCGGCGAGGAGATCGGTATTGAAATCGATCAGGTTCTTACACAGGACACGACTGGGACGCTCGTCTGGCTACAGTTCGAAGCGCTCGGACTTGACGAAGTACAGACCGAGCTGGCCGCGCAGTACTGCGACCACCAGACCTACCAGTTCGACTTCAAGAACACCGACGACCACCGCTTCCTTCGGTCGGCCGCGGGCACCTACGGTGCGCACTTCTCCCGACCCGGAAACGGTATCTGTCACAACGTTCATAAGGAGAACTTCGCCGCACCCGGCAAGACGATGCTCGGTTCGGACTCCCACACGCCGACCCCCGGCGGACTGGGCGAACTCGCCATCGGTTCCGGCGGTCTCGACGTAACCGTCGCCATGGGCGGCGGCGCGTACTACATCGAGATGCCGGAAGTCGTCGAGGTCCGACTCGAAGGCGAACTCCCCGAGTGGGGAACCGCGAAGGACGTTATCCTCGAGATGCTTCGACGCCTCAGCGTGAAGGGCGGCGTCGGCAAAATCTTCGAGTACACCGGTCCGGGCGTCGAGAGCCTCTCGGTCCCCGAGCGGACGACCATCACCAACATGGGTACCGAACTGGGTGCCACGTCCTCGATCTTCCCGACCGACGACAACACCAAAGACTACCTCGAACGCCTCGGCCGCGGCGACGAGCACGTCGAAATCGGTCCCGACGAGGACGCCGAGTACGCCGACCAGATCACCATCGACCTGAGCGACCTCGAACCGCTCATCGCCAAGCCGTCGATGCCCGACAACGTCGTGCCCGTCAGCGAAGTCGAGGGCACGGAAGTCGATCAGGTCATGATCGGCTCCTGTACCAACGGCGCGTACGAGGACATCCTCCCGGCCGCGAAGATGCTGGAAGGCCGCGAGACGAACAAGACGACCGAGATGATCGTCGCACCCGGTTCCAAGCAGGCCTCCGAGATGCTCGCCAAGGAGGGCTGGGTTTCCGAGATGATGGCCGCAGGGGTCAACTTCTCCGAGGCGACGTGCGGTGCCTGTATCGGCATCGGTCACGTCCCGGCCAGCGACTCCGTCTCGCTGCGTACCTTCAACCGGAACTTCGAGGGCCGTTCGGGCATCGAGGACGACAACGTCTACCTCTGCTCGCCCGAAGTCGCAACCGCGGCCGCCATCAAGGGCGAAATCGTGGACCCGCGCAACCTCGCCGACGAACTCGGCGACCTCGAGGACCCCGGATTCGAGATGCCCGAGAAGTACACGGGCAGCAAGGCCGACCTCATCGCGCCCGACGAGGCTCCCGACGACGAACTCATCAAGGGACCGAACATCGGCGACGTGCCGCTGAAGGACGAACTGGACGCCGAACTCTCCGGTCCGAACCTCCTGAAGATGGAGGACAACATCACGACCGACCACATCATCCCGGCGACCAGCGACATCCTGAAGTTCCGCTCGAACATTCCGAAGCTCTCGGAGTTCACCCTCTCGCGAGTGGACGACCAGTTCGCCGACCGCGCCAAGCAGTCCGACGGCGGCTTCCTCGTGGCTGGCGAGAACTACGGTCAAGGTAGTTCGCGCGAACACGCGGCGCTCTGTCCGATGTACCTCGGCGTCGAGGGCGTCCTCGCCCAGAGCTTCGCCCGCATCCACAAGGCGAACCTCTTCAACTTCGGTCTCATCCCGCTGACCATCGACGAGGACACCTACGAGAAGATCGACCAAGGCGACAACATCGAAATCGTGGACGACGTGGCCGAGGCAGTCCGCTCCGGTCAGGAAGAGTTCACGGTGCGCGTCAACGACGAGTGGGAAGCGACGGCCCACCTCGACGCGTCCCAGCGCGAGCGCGAGATTCTCGCCGACGGTGGCAAGCTCTCGCACACGAAGAAGCAGGCCGAGTCCGGCGGCGACTCGCCCGCGCCCGCAGACGACTAAGTAGTACGCCACTTCTTTCATCTTTTCTCACGTTCGCTAGCGACTGGTACCGTCGGGGCGACCGCGGCGGACTCCTCGGTTGGCGGGCGAGCAACTCCCGAATCCGAGTACGGTACGGGCCGAGAGTGCCGGAGAGACGTAGCTCAAAAAAGGAAGTTCGCGTACGAAACCGAGCCGTCTAAATAACACGATTATTCGATGCACTCTATTTCGTCGAACGGCGGTCGTCCGCAATCGAACAGCGTGATTCCAAACACGATTTTTCACCTCCACCAATTCCGCCTCGGCGACCTGCTCGTCACGATAAGCGATTGGACGCCGACAGGAGCGACGCCGAGAAACGACGGAGTCGCGTTACGAAATCGTCCGTAGGCCGATTCGACTGGACGGAACCCTTAGACTTCACAGAACGGTTCGTCGTATGGTGGGCGGGAGCCGCAACCGGTCATGATGAATCCGAACATACTGTCTCACCTCCAGTAATACGTTACCAATTCACGCACTTAAATTTATATCATCTTCTTTTTCTTTGCAGGGTAAAATTTCAATTATACCGACAACAGCGATGCTTCTGATAGTCGAACAGTCTACGCCGACGCCCGCAAAAGGTGGGGTGGGTGGGGGAGATTTCGGGAGCTTGCACTTCCGGCCGGAGAGTGCATTTCGTTCTTATGATTAGGGCTACTAAAGAATTTCGGGGAGTCGGTCGGGCATGACACTCTTAAGCGTCGGGCGAGAAATCGCGGTCAGTGACAACGACTCCCGCGGAGGACGGTGACGACGTACGGATACGGCAGGCGGTACAGGCCGACCTGTTGGCCGTGCTACGAATCGAGCGGGCATCGTTCGACCAGCCGTGGCCCTTCTCGGCGTTCGAGCGGTATCTCGGCGACCCCGGTTTTCTCGTCGCGGCCGCGCGCGAGGAGTCAGCGGGCTATCTCGACGACGACAGTGACGAGAGTGTCGTGGGCTACGTGGTCGCCAACCTCGTCCCGAACCACGGCCGGGCGTTCGGCCACATCAAGGACATCGCGGTCCACCCCGACTACCGCGGCGAGGGTGTCGGTGCGGGACTGCTCAAGCGCGCGCTCACCGTCCTCGGAGCGCGCGGTGCCCAGAGCGTGAAGTTGGAGGTCCGGGCGAGCAACGACCGCGCGGTGGGGCTGTATCAGGACTTTGGCTTCCAGTATCTGCGAACTATCCCGCGGTACTACGACGACGGCGAGGACGCGCTGATTATGGTCGTGGACCTAGACGAGTAATACTCTCGAAGAGGGACGGCCCACGTCGAGCGTGGCGCTTTTCGGCGCGGGCGACCAACTGCGGCGCATGGGATAC
Source organism: Halorussus pelagicus (assembly GCF_004087835.1). Classification (NCBI taxonomy): domain Archaea; kingdom Methanobacteriati; phylum Methanobacteriota; class Halobacteria; order Halobacteriales; family Haladaptataceae; genus Halorussus; species Halorussus pelagicus. The sequence goes on along the minus strand of NZ_CP035119.1, from coordinate 1,785,615 downwards.
GCTTGTCCGGTCTGCGAGACGCCCCAGTCCGACGCCGAACACCTCGCTAACCACCTCGCGTTCACGGCGATGCTCGGCGACGACGACCACGAGGCGTGGCTGGACGACCACGCGCCGGGGTGGAACGAGGACGGCGAGGACGAACTGGCCGAGCGAATCGAGGAGTACGCCAAGGAGGTCGGCTTCCCGCAGGTCTTCGAAGATACGACTCACGACCACGACCACGGCCACGACCACTTCGAGGACGAGTTAGAGCGCGCCAACTCGCAGGGTCGCGGGTCGATGGCCAGCAGTGCCCGAGCGGGTGCCAGCGGTGCCGCCGCGCTCGACGGCGACGCCCAGTCCATCCTTCAGGAGGCCCAAGAGATGACCGAACAGATGCTCGACGACGAGAGTGAACAGAAAGAGGCCGATGCTGGCGAGGAGAGTGCCGACGGCGATACGAGCGCCGACAGCGACGGCAAAAGAGACGAGCGGTAACGGCGGTCAGAACGGCGATTGGGGACCTTCGTCCGAGTCGCCGCTCGCATTCCCGCCAGCGTCGGCAGTTTCCAGTTCGTACTCCCACTTCGAGAGACCGCCCGCCATGCTCTCGACGCGCGCGTCGTCGGGCACGCCCTCGTAGGACGCGACGAGTCGCGCGGCCTGCACGCTGGATTGACCGTGCGGACAGACGGTGACGACTCGCTTCGCACCGTCGAGTCGCTGTATTTCGTCGGCGAGCGCGTGAAACGGAATGTTCTCGCTGTCAGGGATGTGTCCGCGCTCGAACTCCGCTTCGGAGCGGATGTCCACGATTCGGACCTCGTCGTCGGCGTCGAGAAGTTCCCGAACCTCGTCGGGAGCGATTTCGGCGTCCATCGACTCGGCGTTGTCGGTCCGGGCGAATAAGCCCCGCGATGCCCGAGAGTCGTCTCGGGACGGGCAGTACAAACCGTGAGGAAGCCGCCAGCAGGTCACGGGCGCGTCGGACGTATCTGGCGAACCGTTGACCAAAAATCGCAAGTAATGCCCACCCGTGGGTACGAGTATGTGGGGTTCCCGGAGCAACCGGGGCAGAGACTCGGTCGATTGCATCGCCTGCGGCGAGACCGTCCCGCGGTCGGACGCCCGCGAGTACGACAAGGAGGGCGACCGCTGGGACCGGAAAGGTAAGGATTTCGAACATCTCTGCAAGGGCTGTCACACCGACCTCTGTCACCAGCCGCGGGACGAACTCGAAGACCTGCTGGTGGACATCGACGCCGGAGGATTGGCCGAGATGGAGTTTCTGGACAGGTACTGGCAGGCCGTCGAGGAGCGATACGGACCGCTGGACCACGAGCGATAAGCGTCGGCTACCCGACGGCCGATTTCCCACGACGGGCGCTTCGTTGCGAGCGAGTCGCGTACCGCTCCGACACGACTAACTACTCGACTCCGCTATCGTACGGTATGACGAGTGACACGCAAGCCGAGGCCGGAACCCCCGAGGGACAAGGCCCGGTCGAGATTTCGCCCGAACTCGCCGACAAACTCGAAGAGAAACGCAAGGACCTCTTCGAGAAGTTCGAGATTCGTGACGAGTTTCCCCAAGAGGTACTGACCGAGGCCGAGAAGCGCACCGAGGATATCCAACAGGAGATTCAGGACGAGGTTGACGAGCGCGAGGACCTCCGGGAGATGACGACGTGGACCACCGACCCGGTGGACGCACAGGACTTCGACGACGCCCTCTCCATCGAGGAGCGCGACGACGAGTACGTCCTCTGGGTCCACATCGCCGACGTGACCCACTACGTCAATCCCGAGACGAACATGTGGGAAGAGGCCGTCGAGCGCGCCAACACGGTCTACCTGCCCGCCTACACGATGCACATGCTTCCGCCGGTGCTTGCGGAGACCGTCTGCTCGCTGGTGCCCAACGAGGACCGACTCGCCCACACCGTCGAGATGCACCTCGACAAGGAGAATCTGGGCTACGAGAACATCGAGATTTACAAGTCGGTCATCAACAGCGACGAGCGACTGACCTACACGCAGGCCGAGCGCCGAATCGACGACGAGGACGCCGACCTCCACGAGGAGAACAAGTTGGCCTTCGAGTTGGCCGACAAGATGCACGAACAGCGCAAGGAAGAGGGGAGCCTCGTTCTCAACCCCCGCCGAGACCGCGCTCACACCATCATCGAGGAGTGCATGCTGAAGGCCAACAAGGCCGTCACGCACACGCTGATGTGGGACCGCGGCGTCGAGGCGATGTACCGAGTCCACCCGCAACCGAGTCCCGACGAGTGGGGCGAGGCCTTGCAGGAGATTCAGGACCTCAACGGCGTCTCGGTTCCGGGGTCGAAGTGGGACGACCCCCGCCAAGCGGTCAACGCCACGCTCGAAGAGTCGCCGGACCGACAGCTCGACAAGATTCAGTGGGCCGTCATGAAGGTGATGCCCCGAGCGCGGTACATGAACGACCCGTTTGGTGGCCACCACGCCCTGAACTTCGAGATCTACGGCCACTTCACGAGTCCCATCCGACGACTCTCGGACCTCATCAACCACTGGATCGTCTACACCAACGACGTGCCCGAAGACCTCGTGGCGCTCTGTGACCGCGCCAGCGACAAGCAGGCCGACGCCGAGGCCTGCGAGCGCGAGTACAAGCAGTTCCTCGAAGAGGTCGGTCTCGACGCCGCGGCGGTCAACAACCGCGGTCTCGAAGTCGTCGAGGAGTAACGCGACCACGGTCGTTCCTTCGGGGACCGCGGAAATCCCGATTTCGACGCCGATTTTCGAGACTATGGGGAATAATTCGCCCGGCAGAGTTTTTGATGTACATATTATATAGAAAAAATTTATAGTTCGATGTCGGCGTTTAACGGACAATGGTATCTGCTAGCAAGCGAGTTCTCGTCGTGGACGACGAACCAGGTCTCGCGGACGTGGCGGCCGAGTATCTCCAGCGAATCGGCGACGACATGTCCGTCGTCACCGCGACTGCGGCGAGTAACGCGCTCGCCCGACTGGACGAAGACGGCGACTTCGACTGCGTCGTCTCAGACTACAACATGCCCGAGATGAACGGGTTAGAACTGCTGGAGGCGGTACGCGAGCGATACCCCTCGCTCCCGTTCATCCTCTACACCGGGAAGGGGAGCGAGGAGATCGCCTCCGAGGCCATCTCGGCGGGCGTGACCGACTACCTCCAGAAGGAGACTGGCACCGACCACTACGAGGTGCTGGGAAAGCGCATCGAGAACGCCATCTCCCAGAACCGCGCCAAGGTGGAACTCCGCCAGACGCGCCACAAGATAGAGGCCCTCCACGAGACCGCGGCGCAGGCAGCGACCTGCACCGACCGCGACGACCTCTGTGACCTCGCGGTCGAGGCCGCCGAGGAGATTCTGGAGTTCGACCTCTGCGACATCAGCCTCGTGGTGGACGGCCGACTGGTCCCGCAGGCCGTCTCGAAAGGCGTCCCCTCAGACGGGTACTACCGCTCGACGCCGGTCGATGCCGACGACAACCTCGCGGCGCGGGCGTACCGAAACAACGAGTCGATGCGTCTCACGGACCTCGGCAGCCACGAGTTCGCCCCCGCAGAGTCCGACTATCGGTCGGCGCTGACCATCCCCATCGACGACCACGGCATCTTTCAGGCGGTTTCGCGCGACGTGAACGGGTTCGGCGACCGCGACCTCGAACTCGCGGAGTTGCTGTTAGCCCACGTCTCGGCCGCGCTCGACCGAATCGGTTCCGAGGAACAACTCCGGGCCGAGCGCGACAAGTTCGCCGCGCTGTTCCACAGCATTCCCCACGCCATCGGCATCGGCGGGTTCGAGGACGGCGACCCCGTCATCTCGGAAGCGAATCCGACCTTCGAGGCGGTGTTCGGGTGGGACATCGACGACATCGCGGGCCGACCGGTTGACGACCTCATCGTCCCCGACACCGAGGCGGCCGCGGCCGAGGCCGCCACAATAAACCGACGCATGCAGGAGGGCGACCACGTCACCGGCAAGGAGGTCCGTCGCGTCACCGCTGACGGCCCGCGGGACTTCCTCCTTCACACCGTCCGCGCGCCCAACGAGAACGCCAACGGGTTCGTCATCTACACCGACATCACCGACCAGAAGCGCCGCGAGCGCGAACTCCAGCGACAGAACGAGCGCTTCGACGAGTTCGCGGGCGTCCTCGGTCACGACCTGCGCAACCCCCTCGAAGTCGCCGACGGCAACGCCCGACTGCTTGCCGACGACTGCGACAGCGAGTACGTCGAACCGCTTCGGGACGCGCTCGGCCGCATCGACGAACTGGTCGAGGAGGCGCTGGAACTCGCCCAGCAGGGCCGGACCGTCCGGGAACCGACCACGGTCTCGCTCCCCGACGCGGTCGAGGAGTCGTGGGAGATGGTCGAGACCGGCGAGGCGACGCTCGTGACCGCCGACCCGCCCGCGGAGGTGTCGGGCGACGAGTCCCGACTCGGCCGACTGTTCGAGAACCTGTTTCGAAATGCGGTCGAACACGGTTCGACCAACCCTCCCTCGGAGACTCGGGAGGACGCCGTGGAACACGGCCACGAGACCACCACGGTCGAGGTCGGCGGTCTCGCCGACGCCGACGGACTCTACGTCGCCGACGACGGCGTGGGCGTCGAGGGCGACCACGACCGACTCTTCGAGCGGGGATACACGACCAGCGAGGACGGGACCGGTCTCGGCCTGCGAATCGTGGAGGACATTGCGCGCGCTCACGGCTGGTCGGTCCGGGCGACGGACGCCGAAACCGGCGGACTACGCGTCGAGATACGCTTTACCGGCGTCGGAACCTAATTACAGCTCCTTTTCGCGGACGTAATCTGTGACGGTCTCGCCCTCGAACTCCGACTCGCGCGAGCCGACCGTCCGGTAGCCCCGCGACTCGTAGAAGGCGTTGCCGACCTCGTTGTCCGCCAGCACGACGAGGCGGACTCGCTCGGCACCCCGGTCGGCGGCCCACGACTCGATTCGCTCGGCGAGGGCGGTGCCGACGCCCTCGCCCCAGTGGTCGGGGTGGATGTAGAGGCGCGGGAGTTCGGCCGCTCCGTCGTTTTCGCCGTCGAGGAGGCTCTGGCCGAATCCGAGCAGTTCCGCTTCGGTCTCGCCCTTGTCGTCGTCTCCGCCGCCCGCCTCGCGTTCGGCGACCAGAAACAGGCCATCCTCGCGCTCGACGGACTGGCGCAGGCGATAGAGGTCGTACCAGTCGTCAACGACCTCCTCGACCGCGTCGGTCCCGAGGAGGTCGTCGTAGGTCTCGTGCCACGACTCGCGGGCGACGCGGCGCACCGCTGCCACGTCGCTCGTCGTCGCCGGGCGAACGTTCGCGTCCATGTGGGTTCGGTGTGCGACCGGCGACAAATAGCTTCCGCGAGCAGGAGACCGACGACCGCCGCGAAATCGGTGAGGCGCCGATTTCGCGCCGCCGGGTGCCACTTCGGTTTTAGGTGTGGGCGTCTTCCTAGAAGGGAATGAGCATCATCGCGGAGTTCACGACGCCAGCGGAGGCGTTCGCGCTGGGCGACGTGCTCGCGGCCCACCCCAACGTGCGCGTCGAGTTGGAGAAGGTCGTGCCGACCCGCAGAGAGATTCTGCCGTTCTTCTGGGCGTGGGGTTCGAATCTGGCGGCGTTCGCCGAGACGGTCCGCGAGCAGTCGGTCGTGGAGTCGCTGGAGCGAGTCGAAGGCATAGACGACCGCGTTCTCTACCGGGTAGTGTGGGCCGAGGGCACGACCGACCTCGGGCGAATCCTCCGGGCCACCGACGCCACCGTGTTGGAGGCCAGCGGGCAGGACGACGCGTGGCGGTTCGAACTCCGGTTCGCGGACCACGACGACGTGCGGGCGTTCCAATCGAAGTGCGTCGAACGCGACATCTCGCTGGAACTGCGGCGACTCCACACGCTGACCGAACTCGCCGCCGACGGGAACTACGGATTGACGCCCGAGCAACGCGAGACGCTACTGACCGCGCTCGAACGCGGCTACTTCGAAGAACCGCGCGACATCACTCTGGAAGAACTCTCCGAGGAACTGGGCCTGTCGCCCACCGCGGTGTCCGGGCGGATGCGCCGCGCCGAGTCGAAACTCATCGCGCGGACGCTGGTCACGGAGTCGTGAGGTCCCCCCTCAGAGCAGGCCCTCCTTCTCGGCAAGCAGGAGCGCCTCGATGGTGGCGTCGTTTGCCGGGTCCTCGCGTGCGGCGTCAAGGGCGTCCTCGACGGGCATGGCTCGGACCGAGAGGAACTCGTTGCTGTCCAGTTCGCGCTCGACGGGGGTCAGTCCCTCCGCGAAGACGATGCCTCGCTCGTGGCGCAGGACGCCGGTCGAGCAGTAGAAGTCCTCCAGCAGGCTGATGCCCGCGGGGTCGAAGCCGGTCTCCTCGCGCAACTCGCGCGCTCCGGCCTCGGTGTAGGACTCGCCGTCCTCCACGATTCCGGCCGGACACTCCAGACACTCCTCGCGGATGACTGGTCGGTACTGCTCGACGAAGACGACCTGTCCGTCGGTGACGGCCAAAATAACGACCGCGGGCGGAAGTTCGGCCCAGTAGTAGCGCTTCGTGGACCCGTCGGGTTGCTCCACGAGGTCGTAGCCGCCGGTGTACCACACGGTTTCGTACTCTTCGACCGACTCGATGACGCGCCAGTCGTCGCTCATGGGAACTGGGTCGGGGTCAGAGGGCTAAAACGTGGCTACTTCGGAGACGGTGCTACCTCGGAGTTTCACCACTTTACGGTCGGCGCGTGGCTGATGCGGTGGGGATGGGGTATGAGTGGTGTCGGCAATAGCTAGCTCTCACTCGTCCTCCACCGTTGCACGACAGTATCAACTCGCGTCCCGTAGGTATCCGGGAACAAAATTATACCCTCTCACAACTACGCTAGTAGCATGACCGAGGTATCCGAAAGCGTCGGGCGCTACCTCCGGGCCATCCACCTGCTCACTGCCGAGACCGACCGGCGGGCCGAGACCGGCGAACTCGCCGCGGTGCTGGACGTGAGCGACGCGAGCGTCACCAACATGGTCACGACGTTGGCCGACCGGGAACTCGCCGACTACGAGAAGTACGAGGGCGTCGTCCTCACTGGCGAGGGCGAGTCGGCCGCCCGCGAGTTCGCGTGGCGGCGCTGCGTCGCCGAGAACTTCCTCAAAGACGACCTCGATGTGGACGTGGCGACGCTCCGCGAGACCGACAAGGATGACGCGCCGGACCCCCGCGCGCTCGGGCAGGTCCTCTCCGAGGAGGCGGCCCATCGCCTCAAGGACCTCGTGGACCACCCCTGCGACGGGAAGTGTCGCGCGCCCCACGACGAGTACAGCGAGTGTAGCGACGAGGTACAAACGACCGCCGAGCGCGTCGAGTCCGAGTCCCAGTCCTAAGCGGCGACCTTACAGCAACTCTCGGTAGACGCGCCCGAACGCCTGCCGTCGGAGGGTCGCCACCGCCGCGCGCTCCTCGCTCTGGTAGGTCGCGGCGACCGCGGTCTCGCCGAGCGCGTCGTGCCACGCGACGTTATCGACGTTCTCCGCGCCCTCTTCGAGTACCTCGCGGTCGCGGTCAGCCAGCCACTCCTCGTACTCCTCTCGCGTGCCGGTCCGAACTTCGAGAAGCGACGCGAACAGGGCGTCGCGGGCGGTCTCGATGACCTCGCCGGTCACGCGCTTGTCGTACTCGTCGGGCGCGAACTGCATCGCTTTCGCGGTTTCCTTGACGACGGTCTGGGCCGCCGGGCCGACCGCCTCGTAGCGGTCGCGGGCCTCGGTTTCCGTCTCGGGTGCGAGAAAGCCGTGAGTCTCCATAGCCGGGCGTTCGGCGGCCGGGGACTACTTGGTTTCGTCCTCGCTCGGTGCCGTCTTCGCTCATCTGGCGGTGGCGTCGCTCGGGCGTCATCGGCGTCGCGCCGCGCTCCGACGACCCTCTGGCGCGCTACGGGAGGGACGTGGCGAGGAAGTTCACGATGCGGTCGAGGAGTTCGTTTTTCTCTCCGTCGTCGAAATCGGCGTCCGAGCGGGAACTCATGGACGCGAGTACGACCGAGACCGAAAAGTATCTACCGACGGTCAGGTTCGACCGAGGGCGGAACGAGCGTCTGAGACCTGAACGAGCATTGGAAAAGATAGCTCTCTCGGTGGTAAGGAACGACGGAGATGGCCGAGCGCGGCGACGCCGAGGAGCGACAGGCCGCAATCGCCCGGCCAGATTGTGGTAGTTACTCGTTGACCCTATAACACAGCGCAAAACCGACGCGAGGTTAGGCTACGTTGAAACCCTTGTCACGTAGGAAATCCTCGACGCGCCCGGTGTGGTTGCCCTGAAGCTCTATCTGGCCGTCCTCGACGGTCCCGCCGCAGGCGAACTTGGACTTGAGGTCCGAGGACAAACTGTCCAGATCGACATCCTTGGGGTCGAAGCCTTCGATAATCGTTACCTCTTTACCGTAGCGTCGCTCGTCGATGCGGATATTAATCTGCTGGGACTCTTTGGCAACGTCCTCGCAGACGCAGAGCTCTTGAGGCAGCCCGCACGTCGAGCACACTTCCGACATTACAGTTCGGGAATTGGTCGTAGGGGTACAAAACTGTGTCGCTAGTTACCCGACCTGACTCGCGAGAAAAACCGAACGAGAACGCGACCGCTCGGGGCGACGCTGCGGCGTCTCACCGCCTGCCACGGCGTCGGCGCCCGCCAGACTCCACTCCCCGTCGAACTCTCACCGCTCGCCAAAGAGTCCCCGGCGGTCTCGGACGAGTTCGTCCACTAGCGCCACCGCTTCCTCGGCGAGACCGTCCTCGACCGCTCCGGCGTAGCGGACTCGCTCGTAGATGGTCCCGACGCGCTCGGCCCGGTCGTCGAGACCGTAGCGGGTCTCCAGCGCCGCGAGGTACTCGCGGCGCGTCTCGCCCGGTTCGCGCTCGCGGTACTCCCCGGCGAGCAGTCGTTCGAGCCTGTCGAACGCCCGGTTCACGTCGGTCTCGGGGTCCCGGCGGGGTTGCCACCGGAGCCAGACCGCCCGTCGCGCGCGGTCCAGTAGGCCGGTCCGGCGCGCGACTGCGAGCAGGCCCACGACCACGAGCGCGCCCAGCACCGCCTGTTCGCGCGACGGCGCAGAAATCGGAATCCCGCCGCCCTCGTCCCCGGAGTCGCCTCCCGGCCCGGTTCCGTCGCTGGTGGTGAACCCGTCGGTTCCGTTCAGGCCCTCGTCGGGATTGATGGGTTGTCGGTCTTCGAGACCGGGACTCGACGTGTCCGGACCGGTCGTCTCGTTCCCGGCGGCGGTCGTCTCGGGGTCGTCGGCGACCGTCGTCGTCTCGGTCGTCGTGGGCGTCCACGTCGATTGTGCGCTCTCGTCGGTGTCAACGTCCGAGACGTTGTTCTGGCGGGCCTGCTCGACGCGATTGTTCTCGACCTGTTGGCGCGAGCCGCCGGGCGTGGGGTCGAACTTCACCCATCCCATCTCCGGGACGTAGATTTCGACCCACGCGTGGGAGTCGAGTCCGCGAACGACCCACTCGTCCTCGGCGACGCGCTCGCCGGGCGTGTAGCCCACGACGAACCGGGCGGGAACGTCTTGGGTCCGGAGCATCGACACCATCGCGGTGGCGTAGTAGGTGCAGTAGCCCGCCTCCATGTCGAAGATGAAGCTCTCGGCGATGTTGCCGTCCGGTCGAGAGACGTTCTGGGAGTAGTCCTTGTTGGTCTCCAGCCACCGCTCGACGGTCTCGGCTTTCTCGTACGGCGTCGTCGCGTTCGCCGCCGCGGTGATTCGGTTCGTCCGCTGTCGGATGCGGTCGGCCGAACTGCCCGGTAGTTGGAGATAGCGGTTCTCGACGTACTCGGGGTAGTCGGTGCCAGCTAGTCGGAGTTGCCTGTCGGTAACGTTGAGGACGCGACTCTCGACCGTGTAGGACTCGCCCTGCCGGAGCGCGCCCACAGGGTCGTACGCCCCGAGCGAGCTGATGCGGGTGTTGTCGCGGTCGCCCGCGACCAACCGAGTCGGCTTCCACGCCGCGGGCATCGCGCCCATCCGCTCGGTCTCGACCGTGACGGTCTGCTCAACGGTGCGCGTCGGACCGGGCGGCCCGGCCCGCGAGCGGTAGTCGGTGGCGTCGCCGGTCCGAATCCAGCCGTTGCCGTCGTAGCGGTCGTAGGCCGCCACCCGCCAGTAGTTCCGCTCGTCCGATTCGACCGAGAACCGGACCTTCGGCGAGAGACGAATCGACCCCTGAATCGACATGCGCTCGTCGTTGGTGACGAACGCGTCCTCGACGGTCGGGGTACTCGCGCCGCCGCCCGGCAGGATGGGACTCGCCGCGCCGCCGGGCACGATGCTGACCGTCGAGGACAGCACCACCATCCCGACCAGCACGACCGCCAGCGTATCGACCTGCGCGGCGGTCCCGCCCCGGCGCGCCAAGGTTCCGAAGCCGAGGGTCGCGGCGGTCCCGAGCGTCCCGACGAGCGTGGCGAACTGGCCGAGGTCGCCGGTCAGCACGAAAAAGCCCAGCGCGGTCCCGGCCGCGCCGACCGCCAGCGCGTAACGACGCCGGAGGACGAGATACCACGGCGCGAACACCATCGCCGGGGCGACTCCGAGCGCCCACGCGCCGACCTCGGTCATCCGGAGGACCGACAGTCCCGTCAACAGCGCGATGTTGTCGCCGACGACCTTTTCGAGCGAGAACGCGACCAGATACGTACTCGGCACCGCGAGGTAGTAGCCGACGAGTCCGACCGCCAGCAGGACGGCCGCGAGCGCGGCGGCCTGAAGCGGGCGGAGTCGCCGGGCAGTCGCCGCCCCGGCGAGGAGCGTCACGACGAGGAGCGCGACCAGCGTCGTCGTCCCGCCCACCACGTCGGTGACGTGGAAGAGGACGCTCAGGTACGCCGCCGCCGTGACGCCCAGCGACCCGACCGCGAGCCAGTGGTACGACACCGTCGCGTCGCCCAGTTCGAGCGCGCGGCCGACCGCGCCGTCCGCGCTCACTTCGACTCACCTCCGGCGAACGCCGCCCCGCCGTCGGTGACGGCGGTCGTGTCGGTGTCCGTCGAGTCCGCGGTGTCGCTCGGGCCACCGGTGTCTGCCGACCCCCGAGCGCCTAAGTCCCGGTGTTCACCAGCGCCGTCGCCGCTCGCGGACCGCTCGCGCCCGCCGGACAGTTGTCCGAACGTGACGGTCCGGTCGCCAACGGTGACCAGCACGTCGTCGTCCTCGGCGTCCGAGCGGACGAGAACGTCGGTCCCCTCCCGGCGCGAGTCGCCGACCGTGCCGGGATAGGTCCGGGCTAACAGGGTCAGCAGTTCGGTGCGGTGGTCCGGTCCCGCGTCGGGTTCGACCCGACCACCGGGGACAGTCAGACCGACTGCGAGTCCGGCGTCGAGCAGGTGGGTCAAGACGCTCGCGGCCGCCGCAGCCACGTCGTCCATCCGGCCGCCCTCGGCCTCCGCGAGCAGTTCGACCCGTTCGCGGTCGGTCTCGGTCTCGAACTCCATCACCACGAGGTCGTCGGCCGCGCGCTTGGCGCTGGACTTCCAGTGAACGTCCCGGAGCGGATCGCCGCGCTCGTACTCCCGGAGTTGGTCGAACCGGTCGCGCCCGCCGATGCCGAACTCCCGGCGGAGCGCCGCGAGGTCGCCCGCGTCGTGCAGGTGGTGAATCTCGGGGAACACCACAAGGTCGTTGCTGACGGGGTAGGTGTAGGTCTCCGACCAGACGCCGAGTACGTCCTCGGCGACGACTTCGACCGGGCCGACCGACCGGACGCCGCGCTCCCGGAGCGTCACGTCGAACGCCAGCGACTCGTCGGCGATGGTCGTCTCGACTTCGGTGTCCGCCACGTCGAGACCGTCGTCGGCGTCGAGGCGGACCGTCGCGGCCAACGGCGTCGGGGCCTCGAAGTCGAGCGCGACCGAGACCGTCTCTCCGGCGAATCCGTACTCGGGCGTCTCGGTTCGGAGTTCCAGTTGTCCCGCGTACCGGACCTGCGCGTAGCCCGCGACGAGTGCGACCGCGACGGGACCGACCACCGCGTTCAACGAGCGGGCGCTGAACCACGCGGCCATCGAGAAGCCGACGACCGCGACGGCCGCGAGCGCCCATCCGCGTCGGGTCAGCATCTCACTCCACCGGAACCGACTCGACGGCCTCAGTTATCAGTTCCCGACCAGACTTCCCGCCCGACGCCGCGCCGGTCCGGACTCGGTGGGCGAGGACGCTCTCGGCCTCGGACTGCACGTCGTCGGGAATCACGTAGTCGCGGCCCTCCAAGACCGCGCGGGCTTGGGCCGACCGGAGGAGCGCGATGGACCCGCGGGGACTCACGCCGAGGTCGGCGTGGTCGCGGGTGTAGTTGGCTAGTCGGGTGACGTACTCCCGGACGGCGGCCTCGGCGGTGACGTTCTCGACGGTTTCGCGGGCGGCCAGCACGTCCTCGGCGGTCGCAACCGACTCCAACTCGTCGATGGGGTGGCCGCCGGTCACGCGACGCAGGACCTCCGACTCGTCCTCAGGGGAGGGGTAGCCCAGCGTCAGGCGCTTGGTGAATCGGTCCACCTCGGCGATGGGGAGGTCGTAGGTTCGGTCGGCCTCCACGTCGTTCTGGGTAGCGATGACGGTGAAGGGTTGGTCGAGTTCGTAGCTCTCGCCGTCCACGGTGACTTGGGTCTCCTCCATCGCCTCCAGCAGGGCCGACTGGGTTTTGGGCGGCGCGCGATTGATTTCGTCGGCGAGGACCACGTTGCCGAAGACGGGACCGGGCCGGAACTCGAACTCCCGCGTGCGCTCGTCGAAGACGTTGACGCCGGTCACGTCGGTCGGCATTAGGTCGGGCGTGAACTGGACCCGCGAGAACTCACAGTCGATGGAGCGGGCGAGCGACCGGGCGAGCATCGTCTTGCCGACGCCGGGCACGTCGTCAAGCAGGAGGTGGCCCTGAGCGAGAATGGCCGTGACGATGTGTTCGGTCACGTCGTGGTGGCCCACGATGACCCGCTCGACGTTCTCGACCACGCGCTCGGCGACGGCGGCCGCCTCGTCTACCGGGAGCGGGTCGGGTGACGCGTCGGTTCGTCGCTGAGGGGAGTTAGCTTCCGTCATGGATTGGTGGTCTGCACGCAGAGGGCGGAACAGTCGGCGACCGGACCGTCGGCCGCCGAAGCGTGCGGGTACTACACGTACGTTTCGGGGCCACCTTTGAAACTTTTGTCCCGGCGATAACCTGTTTGGTAATTACCACTCGATTCCCGACGAGTGATACGTGACGGGAGAAGAACAAGAATTACGGGCCAAGAGCGCGTTCGACCCGTATGGCCACTGACGCCCGTCGGGAAGAACCGCTGGCAGAGGTTATCTCCGGTATCCTGTACGAAATCGCTGGCTGGCTTTCTATTCTTCTAGGTCTGGCGGCCGCGGTCAGCGTCGTCGCCCACGCGTTCAGCAGTCGCGCGGCGGTCGGTCCGCTCGCGGTCCTCACGGTGTTTTCGGCCCTCTTTCTCGCTTTGGGCGTATCTGTCCATCCGGGACTCCGCGATCGAATCGAACGGCGTCACGGAATCGGTCGGTTCGGGCGGGCGACGACGGTAGACCAGCGCGTCGTTCGACCCCACGAAACCCACCCGGAGCAGTGCGTGCGGTGCGGCGCGGGCGTCGAGCGCGGGGTCGTGCGTCGCTACCGCGAAGAGTACGTCCTCGCCGGAGTTCCGGTTCTCACGGCGTCGGCGGGCCGCAACTCCTACTGCGCCGAGTGCGCGCTGGACGAACTGAGTACGCCCGAAACCGAGGATTTAGGCGACGACGAATCGTCGAGTCGCGGCGAGCAGTCGGTCAGCGACGACCGCGAGATATCGAAGCCATCCCGAGAGACGACTCGGTGAGACGCTTCGCGTCGGTCGAACGCCGACGTCTCCAACGTCTTTCGATTCACGCCATTTCTAGCTCGAAGTTGAAAGTTACAACAAATAAATACGAGAGTTAAAGTTCGCCCCGTGCTACGATTTCGCCAATCACATGCCGCCCGATGGTCTCTTCGACGACTCGGCCGACGACACCCGCGTGGCCATCATGGAAGCCACCTATCAGGCGCTCGTTGAGTACGGCTACGCCGACCTGACGATTCAACGCATCGCCGACGAGTTCGACAAGAGCAAGTCACTGCTCTATCACCACCACGACGGGAAAGACGACCTGCTGGTCGATTTCCTGGGGTTCGTCCTCGACTACTTCGAGGAGGGCGTGCCCCTCGGGGAGGGCGCGCGCGCCGACGAACGACTCCGGTCGTTCGTCGGGGCGTTCGCCGCCGGGGACGCCGGGCCGAGCGAGGAGTTCGCCGGAGTCGTCGTGGAACTGCGCGCGCAGGCGGTCCACGACACCGACTACGAGGCGCAGTTCACTCGGAGCAACCAGTTTTTCCGCCAGCATATCGCCGACATCATCGCGGATGGCATCGAGGAGGGCACCTTCAGGGAGGTGAACCCCGACCAGACCGCCGGATTTCTGCTCACGCTCGCCAACGGCGCGATGACCGACTCCGTGACGACCAACTGCCCGGAGACGACGCGGGACGCCCGCGACGAACTGGACGCGTACATCGAGACTCGCCTGCTGAAACCGAAGTGAAAAAGCGACGCGCCGCGCGCCCCGCGACGACTACCACTCCTTGCAGTCGGCACAGACCAGCGCGCCGTGTCGCTCGCCGTCGGCCCGCCAGCGGCGCTCGGCCGACGCGCCGCAGTCGGCGCACTCGCCGCCCTCCGGCGACCACCCGTAGGTCGAGACGGCGGGGTCGGCGTCCTCGACAGTCGGGGTGGAATCGGTCGGCGTCGAGTCCGCTGGCGATTCGGCAGTCGCCGAATCGCCAGCGGGCGCGTCCGAATCGGTCGGTTCAGCGTCGGCGAGTTCCGATTCGTCCGTCTCGGCGTCGCTGTTTTCGGCGTCGTCGGCCTCCTCGTCGGGCGACGCGAAGGCGTCGAGCGATGCGTCCTCTGGCACGGCCGCGACTACGGCGGCCCCCGTCGTAAGGGTAGCGGAGCGCAGTCGATAGCCGGTAGACCGCTCGCACGCATACGGAGCAAACAAGTATCCCGACTCCACAGATGTAGACATGGCGAGCATCATCCAGAACGTCGTGGACATGATCGGCTACTTCACCGACGCCGCGCTGGCGTTCCCCACTTCCATCATCCTGCTGGCGGTCGGGTTCGTCTTCGTCGCGGGGTCGTCGCTCGCGCTGGCGTACCTCGCGGCGGGCGCGGCCATCGACTTCATCATGCCCGACTCGGTCGGACAACCGCCCGCACAGCGCCGATAACGTTCTCCTTCTACTCGGCCTCGTCCAGCGCCGCCGCGACGAGACCGACCGACTCCGTCGGGTCCGGACCGAGCGGCGACCCGGCGACGAAGCTATCGGCGTACTCCAGCACGCCCGCCATCTTCTCGGCGGCTTCGTCGGGCGTGCCAGCGATGCAGAAGGCGTCTATCATCGCGGGCGTCACGCGCTCGAACGCCGCCGCAAAGTCGCCCGACTCGATGGTCTCGCCGATTGCCTCGGCCCGCTCGCGGTCGATGCCGTGTCTGTCGAGGACCGGCGGGGCCGCTCCGGCCGCGATGAACGCGACCGGCGGGCGCGCGGCCTCCCGCGCCGCGTCGGCGTCCTCGGCGACGCTGACGCTGGCGTAGGCCGCAAAGTCGAAGTCGCCGCGCCCGTCGGGCCTGTCGGCCAACCCCTGCCCGACCTGCTCGTCGGCCCACGCGAAGTCGTCGGGGTGCGAGGCGTTGACCAGCACGCCGTCGGCGTGTTTCGCGGCCATCCGAATCATGTGGGGTCCCTGCGCGCCGACGTAGACCGGCACGTCGCTCACGGCGTCCGGGTAGTTAAGGCCCGCGTCGGTCGCCTGAAAGGTGCCGTCGTGGTCCACGCGCTCGCCCGCCCAGAGCTTCTGGGAGACCTTCATCGCCTCCAGCACGCGCCGGAGCGGCCTGTCGCGCTCGAAGCCGAGATTTCGGAGCGTCGAGCGGTCGCCCGCGCCGAGACCGCAGAGCGCCCGGCCGTCGCTGACCTCGTCAAGCGTGGCGACCCGCGACGCGAGCGAGACCGGATGAGTCTCGTAGGGGTTGGCGACGCCCGGCCCGACCCGGAGGTCGTCGGTCGCCGCGGCCACCCTATCGAGGACGGCGAAGGGGTCGCGGTTGTTGTAGTGGCAACTGGCAAAGAGGGCGTCGAAGCCCTCGTTTTCGGCGCGCTGGCCGATTTCCACGAGGTCCGAAATCGGATGCTCGGGCGTGAGTTCAATTCCGCGCAAACTCCCACCCCCTGAGCGCCTGCCGGACGAAGTCGCCGTCCACGTCGCGGTAGAGGTTGTCGCTCCCCTCGTGGTCGCCGAACTCCCAGTCGCGGACGACCGCCACGGGGAGACCGTCGTCGCCCTCGCCGGTCACGAGGTTTGCGGCCGCCGCGAGTTCGTCCACCACGGTCTCGACGGTGACTTCGAGTTCGTGGCCGTCGCGGTCCTCCTCGCCGCGCCAGTCGCGCGAGGCCGGGATGCCCGACCACCCGATTGCGACTCCGCGCTGGCCGTGACGGAAGGGTCGCCCGGAGGTGTCGGTCACGACGACGGCGGGGTCGGCATCGAGATTTTGGCGAATCCGGGCCGCGCTCTCGCTCGGGCGTTCGGGCAGGAGCAGGAGGTCTGCGCCATCGTCGCCCACGTTCGAGCGGTCGATGCCCGCGTTGACGCCGACGTGGCCGAACTTCGTCGCCGTCAGCAGGAACGGCGCGTCCATGATTATCTCGGTACTCTCCTCAAGCACGGCCTGCGCGAACCGGGGGTCTTTCTCCTCGCCGGAGATGTCTTCGAGTCGTTCCGCGAGTTCCGTCGCTCTGGGTCCCGCCGGGAACTCCTCCAAGTCGGCGCGCCGCCCCTCCGCTTTCGAGACGATGGTGCTGGCGACCAGCAGTACGTCGTCGTCTCGAAGGTCGGCCTGCGCCTCCACGAGGGCCGCGAGGTCGTCGCCCGGCCGGACTTCAGGGAGTCCCGGCACCGCGAACACGTCCATGCCCGGAGATTGGCGCGTCGGCGGTAAAAACCCGCCCGAAATGGGCAAGCGATACGACGGCGGTGCTCGGTGGCAGGAGAAGAGACGAGCGCGCTGGTAGAAACATCGTCCGGCGCTTGCGGGCGCGGCGCACAACTGCGCGCCGCGCCCATCCGCGAGAGGTCTGCGCGAGCGAAGCGAGTGCAGGCTCGTCAGAGTGTGCCTCTGACGGTGGATGAGTGAACGACCGAACGTAGTGAGAGAGTGAGCGAATCGGTTGGGGAGGCGTGAGGTTCGCGGTCACGGTGCCGTGCGGGTGCAGTATGAGTGTCTCAAGTCTGAAGCTAGCTTCTTCGAATCCGTCCACCGAGACCCACAAGCGAGACTGACAACCTCTCCCGACGCTCCACACTCGCGGGCGATGACCTTTATCCCCGACGCGTCCGTGCTTTCTCTCGGGGGAGATGTGGGTAATGCAACCACGGGGCAGTAGACTGACGGCCGTACTATTGGTAATCGCACTGCTCGGGTCGGGAGTCGCCGGGGCGACGCTCAGTGGCGCGGACGCCGACGCGACGCCCGGAGACACCGACACAGGGGTCACCCCGGCGGAACCGACGCCGAGCGCGAGCGCACAGGACGGGAGCGACGCGGCCCGGACCGCGAGTTGCGCGGCGACCCCGCCCGAGAACGGGTCGGACCCCGACTCCGACGTGAGGGGGTGGGAGAACGGCATCTGGTACGACGAGTCCATCGACGTGGACCAGAGCGACGGGGTCCAGCGGGGCGAGCGCAAGCGAATCGTCTCGCGGACGATGGCCCGCGTCGAGGCGGTGCGGTGCGTCGAATTCGACCAGACCGTTCCCGTGTCGGTCATTAGCCGCGAGGAGTTCCGGCGAGCGCAGGCGAGCCAGAACGTCCCCGAGCGACTTCGGACGTTCGACAACGGGAAGTTCGAGGCCCTGTTGCTCGTCGGCGAGGACAACGACTCCATCGCGGTCCAGACCGAGAACCGCGGGAGCGGCGTCCTCGGGTTCTACAGCCCGCAGACCGACGAAATAGTGGTCATCGCTGAAAGCGCCGAGGAGCTTCGCCTCGACGAGTTGACGCTCGCGCACGAACTGATGCACGCGTGGCAGGACCAGCAGTTCGACCTCGCCGGAAGTCCGTTCGACGCGAAACTGCGCGACCAAGTGAACGCCCGGAACGGTCTCGTCGAGGGCGACGCGAGTTACACCGAAACGCTCTACGAGCGACGGTGTAGCGAGGGGTGGCAGTGTCTCGACGCGCCCGAGCGCGGCCAGCGCGGCGAACTCGCCAACATCGGCGTCTACCTGCTGAAGTTCCAACCGTACAGCGACGGTCCCGCGTTCGTCCGGATGGTCCGGAACGTGGGCGGATGGGACGCCGTGAACGCGATGTACGCGAACCTACCAGCGAGCGCCGAGCAGGTCATCCACCCGCTGAAGTACCGGAGTGACCCGCCGACGAACGTGACGCTGACCGACGCCACGACCGACGCGTGGGAGCGCGTACGAGCGCCCGACCGGCCCGGCTACGCCCGACTCGGTGAGGCCGCGGTGATGATGACGTTCGTCTACCCGTACTACGACAGCGGGAGAGAGACCGAAATCGTCCCGGCCGAAGAGTGGTTCGACTACAACCAGTCGGGCGGTCTCAGTGAGACCGACCCGCTCAACTACGAGTCGAACTACTCGACTGGCTGGGACGGCGACCGACTCCACGTCTACGAGAACGAAGAGGGCGAACTCGGCTACGTCTGGAAACTCGCGTGGGACTCGCCACAGCACGCCCAGCAGTTCATCAGGGGCTACCAGCGCGTCCTCGAATACTGGGGCGGCGAGCAGGTCGGCCCGAATACGTGGCGCATCCCCGACGGCGGGTTCGCCGACGCCTTCCACCTGAAGGTAGACGGCCGGAACGTGACCATCGTGAACGCGCCGACCGTCGAGGGTCTCTCGGAAGTCAATCGGGATATCGGCCCGATTTCGGCGGCGAACCAGTCCGTCGAGACCGTCGCCGACCCCGCCGAGATAGTCGGAAACGAGACGACGAACGCGACGGCAAACGCGACGACGGCCGAAGGAAGCGTCACGGCCGCGGCGTCGTAGGCGCGTTCGCCATCGCCGACCGATTTCGCTGAGACTTCTTTCGCGGTGCGAACCCGAAATTCAAGCCGTCCGAACCCGATCTGTCGGTATGGACGAGACACACGTCGTCACCTGCTTTCTGCGGAATCGCGGCGAGGTCCTTCTCTTGGGCCGCTCCGAAGAGGTCGGCACCTACCCCGGCGAGTGGGGCGGCGTCGCGGGCCACGTCGAAGGTGCCCCGGACGCCGGAAGACAAACTGCGTCCCCCGAGTCCGCGCTCGCCGCGGCCCGCGAAGAAATCGCCGAGGAGACCGGACTGCTCGACGCCTGCACGCTCGCCCGCGAGGGCGTCCCGTTCAGTTTCGAGGACAAGGACCTCGACACCGAGTGGACCGTCCATCCCTACTGCTTCGACTGCGAGCGACGCGACGCCGAGACGAACTGGGAGACCAGCGAGTTCGAGTGGGTCCACCCGACCGAAATCCTCCGGCGCGAGACCGTCCCGAACCTCTGGGCGTCCTACTCGCGGGTCGGACCGACCATTCAGCAGGTCGCCGAGGACGACAGGCACGGGTCAGCGTACCTTTCGGTCCGGGCGCTCGAAGTCCTGCGCGACCGGGCGGGGTCGTTCGCGGCGAACGACCCCGACGCAGACAGGTGGTCCCAACTCGTCGCCATCGCCGAGCGACTGCTCGACGCCCGGCCGAGCATGGCCGCAGTCGGCAACCGAGTGAATCGCGCAATGGCCGAAGCGAGCGACGAGCGGACCGCCGAAGCGGTCGAGCGGGCCGCCCGCGAGGGCATCGAGCGCGCCTTCCGCGCCGACGAGGCGGCCGCCGAGAACGCCGCCGACGAAATTCGCGGCGAGCGCGTCCTGACCCTCTCACGGTCGGGTACCGTGCTGGACGCCCTTCCCGCGGCCGAGCAAGTCTTCATCGCCGAGTCGCGCCCGGCGCGGGAGGGCGTCGGCGTCGCGGAGGCCCTCGCAACTGAAACCGACGTGGCGCTCCACACCGACGCCGCCATCGCTCGCGTGCTGGCGACCGAGGAGGTGGACGCCGTGGTCGTCGGCGCGGACGCGGTACTCCCCAACGGGCGCGTAGTGAACAAGACCGGCACGCGGGGCGCGGCGCTGGCCGCGAACAGGGAAGGCGTCCCGGTCTACGCCGTCGCCGCGAGCGACAAGGTGCGGACCGACGACGAGACGTATCCGGAAGAGGGCGACGCCGAAGACGTGTACGACGGCGACGCCGAAATCAAGGTACTGAATCCGACGTTCGACGCGACGCCCGCGGACGCAATCTCGGGCGTCGTCACGGAGCGCGGCGTGCTGGACGCGGGAGAGATTTCGGAAGTAGCGGACGAACTGCGGGAGTTGTCGGCGTGGCAGGAGTGAGTTCGGAACCGTCGGCGTGGCGCGACTGACCGTCAGTCGTCGTCCGCGGGCGCGCCGACGGCCCGCCTCGCCGAGCTATCGCCGTAGAGCGTCCGAACGGCGAGCAGACCGGCGACGCCGACGAGCGCGACGCAGGTCGGATACTCGACGCTCGGGTCGTCGTCGCCAACCAACCGACTCAGACGAACCGGGTAGTCAGTCGAGAGGCAGGGGTATTGGCATCTTCTCTTCGGACGACGGCTCCGTCAGCGCAGGTTCGGTTGACGGGTGACTGTCGGCGGCTACCGATTAGCTGTCGTCGGTCGTCTCAGCGAGTTCCCTTGTCGTTGTTTCACCCTCGTCCGCGCTCGCTCCGCGGACGACCACCTCTTCGATAGTGTCTTGGTCCCACATGAAGTGGACGAACGGCTGGGTCTCGCCGTTCGGTAACTCGAACTGGGTCGGCACCGGACTCGGCGTCGGACCCTCCGGCGTGGCCTTGATGGGCGGCAGGAACAGGTGGGTGTGGTGCGGGTGGCCGAGGAAGCGCTCGTCCGCCGTGAGCGGAAGTTCCTCGTCGAGCGCCAACCCGTAACTGTCGGCCTTGCGGACGTTCTCGCTGGTCATGAAGTGGATGACGCGCCCCTCGTCAACGAGTTCGTCGTTGACCCGTAGCGCCCCGACGCCCCACAGCGCCGCGTAGTTGAACAGGCGCGGCATGAGCGGCGTGCCCGTGCCGGTGATTCCGTGTAACCACGTTCCGGTCACGACGCCGCCACCCGTCTCCCACGGCGGAAACGGCGGTTTGACGATGTGGTCGAGTATCACCTCGTACTCGTTGCCAGCGGGGTCGTTGAACCGGGCGGTCACCTCGGCGGTGTCGCGCGTATCACCTGATTCGCCCGGCGTGTCCCACGGCTGGCGGTCCCGGTACGTCACGTCGAGTTCGCCCGCGGCCTCCTCGGCGGCGTCGCTGTACCCCGTCAGGATTTCGGTGACGGTGAATGCCGACCCGTCCTCGGTCGTCCGGCGCTGTTCGACCGGAAGCCCCACCTGATACGTCTGTTCTTCTAAGAGTTGCTTTACCGGACCCTCCGCGGTATCGACCCAGTGTCGGCCGGTCCGGCGCGGATTGTCCGGCGTCCCGAAGACGTACTCGCTTATCCGTCGCCTCCCCGGAAGCACCCAGTGGGCGGTCCTCCCGCGTTCCTGAGTGACGCGAACGTCGATTCCCGGCCAGTCAAGGTCGCCGCTCTGCCGGTCGCGGTCGAATCGAATCGGTACGTCGGCGATGCGGTCGGTTCCCAGCGCGCCGACCCCCGCGAGCGCGCCGAGTTGCAGGAACTCTCGTCTGTCGTGTGTCATCGTTCTCCCCCGCGAAACCGACTACGGGGGTGTACATAAGCGCAGTGCGGTCGTGCGCTCGGCATGCGAAAGCGAGAGACGAGCGACTATCTTGCGATGGAGGCGCGCCCCGGCAGCTTTCCCGGTCGAACTGTCCGATACTCGACCCACCAAACACCCTTGAGGAGTTGTACCGAACAAGAGCGTATGGCTCACGGTAGCGACCGAATCGAAGTGTACGAGTGCCGAGAGTGCGGCAATATCTCGCTCGACAGTGTTTCGTCAACCTGCTGTGACGGTCGAGTGGTAGCCGTCGATGGCGACGGAGTGGTCGAGTCGCCGGAACTTCCGGACCTCCTTCGGAACGTCTTCGGTATCTCCGAGACGGGACTACACGTCTGTCTCTGTCTCATGGAGGAGAACGAAGCGACCGCCGCGGAAATCGCCGAGCGACTCGATATCGACCGAAGCACCGTCGGCAGACAACTGAACCACCTGACCGACATCGGCCTGCTGGACAAGCGCCAGCGACTCCTCGAAAGCGGCGGCTACGTGAACGTCTACTCGCCCGTTCCGGTCGAGACGGTTCAGAAGCGGCTCAGGGTCGGTCTCTACGCGTGGGTGAACGACGCTCTCGACTTGGTCGAGAACGTGAACCGGGAGAAGATTCGGGCGATGGCTCGCGGCGACGACGGCGGGAGCGACGACGGAGCCAGTATCTACTGGGAGTAGCGTTGCTCGTGCGGTCGTCGGGTGACGGAGTAATCGATAGTCCGTGGTCGGTTACGTCGGCGAGACACGACTACGGACACGCAAGAGCCAAAAGTCCGACTCGCCTACTTCCGGCAGGCGGCAGTGACGAGGGTTACCCCCACCGAGCCCCTTGTGACGAGGCCTTTTACCCGAGCCGCCTTCTGCGACCCGAAGATTCAACCGCTGAGACGCACAAAACTCACGCATGCAGATACAGCGCCTCGGAATTCACGACTCGGTGAGTGCCGTCTTTCCGCCGGAACGACTCCGCGAGGAACTCTCGGACCTCGACCTCGCGGTCCCGGTTGTCGGCGACGACGAACTGGGCGACTGCGACGCGGTCGTGACCTTCGGGTACTCCGACGCGTTCCTCGACGCCGACCTCCAGTGGATTCACTCGATTCAGGCCGGATACGACCGATTCCCTCTCGACGCCTTCGAGAAGCGAGGCGTCGCGCTGACCAACAGCACGGGCATCCACGACACCAGCGTCGGCGAGTTCGCGGTCGGTCTCATGCTCTCGTTCGCGCGCCGACTTCACACCTACGTCCGCGCGCAGGCCGACCGCGAGTGGAGCCGTCCCGCGTGGGACACCCCGTTCACGCTCGACGGCGAGCGCCTCTGCGTCGTCGGTCTCGGAACGCTCGGGCAGGGCATCGCCGAGCGCGCCGACGCGCTCGGCATGGAGGTCGTCGGCGTCCGGCGCTCGGGCACCCCGACGCCACACACCGAGGAGGTCTACACGCCCGACGAACTTCACGAGGCCGTCGCTGACGCCCGGTTCGTCGCGCTCGCGGTCCCGCTGACCGACGAGACGACGGGACTCGTCGGTGCCGACGAACTGTCAGCGATGCGTGAGGACGCCTACCTACTCAACGTCGCTCGCGGGCCGGTCGTCGCGCAGGAGGAACTGGTCGGCGCGCTCCGCGACGGCGACATCGCGGGCGCGGGTCTCGACGTGTTCGAGGAAGAACCCCTGCCCGAGGAGTCGCCGCTGTGGGACTTCGAGGAGGTGCTGGTGACGCCCCACCACGCCGCGGCCGAGCGCGACTACTACCGGCATATTGCGGGACTGGTGCGGGAGAACGCCGAACGCGCGGCGTCGGGGACGGAGTTGACGAATCGGGTGGTGTAAGCTACGAGTATTGTTCGCCGAGGTATAGAATGTTTTGTTTAATTTGCTCTGTTTTTTGATTGGCTTCGACGAATAGACCGTTTTCTAGCTGCTTCGGTCGCTTCATCTTATCTCCTTGTTGGTCTACTGGTCCGGTGTTGACAAGATAACGTTTCCGACCCATTGGAATAGGAACATCAGTCTCCTCAAGATAGCCTTGTCTAAGCAAAAAGTTAACAAACGCTTGCAGTTGACTCGCTCCACTCTTTTGTTCCTGCAGGATTATATTGCCGTCCTGTTTCACGATTCCTATCTCGCGTTCTACCTCCGCCCAGAACCCATCAGAAGTGTCGGGTTCTGCGTATCCAGCCTCCGCCTCTTCTTTCAACTCAGCGACAAGATTGTCCACGAGCGTCTTCGCCTCGTTTTCGGCCTGTTTAGAAATCGAGTCGCCAACTCGCTCGGCGATAGTTCGCGCGACTTCCTCAGCGATTTCTTCCTTGTTGTCTCGAAGTTCGTCCTTCGCCTGTTCGATTTCGGTGATTCGCTGTGCGATTTGCTCGGCCTCACCCGTTTCGATGGACTGTTTCGAAAGCGCAGAGAGGAGGTTCGACTTCTGAGACAGTTCGTCAATCTTTGCACTACCGAGGCGTTCGACCGTTACCTTCGCATTTTCGACGTGACGCTGGTAGATTTCGTTTTCCCGACCGTTGGTGAGTAGCCCCCAGTCGATGTTCTGGTTGCGCATGTACGACCGTAGTTGCTCGCGGTGGTCGTCCGAGAGCGACGAGTCCGAACTTTTCGCTTCGACGAAGACGACCGGCGTATCCTCCAGCAAGAGCGCGTAATCGACCTTGTAAGTCCGGGTCGCCATCGGAACCGGATACTCTAACTCCACGTCGGTCGCAAAATCCCAGTCGAGAAGCTCTATCAGGTCACGGACAAGTTTGGCCTTCGTGTTGGCCTCGTCCATCTGTGGATTCGCATCGAGGATGTTCCTCACGTACGTAGCGTATTCCTCGATAGCTGCCGTATCCATCTTATTCCGAAGAGGTGTGGATAGTCCCTTAAAGAATCCTGTTATCGTGTTCGAAAAAGAGAGAACAGACCGTCCGCAGTTACGAACAGAACTCCGCCGCCACACTCGTCACGAGAAGAACTTCATCAGGTCGTCGCGCTTGGCTTCGTGGAGGTGGTCTTTGACCGCCTCGTTCAGCGCGTCGATGTTCCCCCGCTTGGCGCTAATCGGCGCGATGGTGTCCTGCCACTGCTTCCACGGCGGGTGGAGTCCGAGTCGGTCGGCGAGTTCGTTCAGGCGCTCGTCCTCGTCGTCCACCTTGTCCATCTTGTTGACCGCGACGACGGTCGGAATGCCAACGTCCCGGAGGAAGTAGAACATTTCCACGTCGTAGGGAATCTCGTCCTCGCCCGAGTGGCGGTCGATGATGTCCACCGCGCTCTTGCCGTCCACGACGAGAATCCCGACCAGAATCTTGTCGGCGTTGTCCTCGACGTAGCGTACGATGTTCGTCTTTATTTGCTCGCGTTGCTCTTCGGGGACGCCGGACATGAAGCCGAACCCCGGCAGGTCCGACAGCACGAAGTCTTCGCTGGCCCAGTCGTAGTGGTTGGGCGAGCGCGTGACGCCGGGCTTGCTCCCCGTGTCGAAGGTGTGGCCGGTGATTTCCCGCATGAGCGTGGACTTGCCGACGTTCGACCGGCCGACGAAGACGACTTCGGCGTCGCGGTTCGGGCGACTCTCGAACATACCGATACGTAGTCGCCACGGGTTTTAACGGTGAGGTTCTGTGAGTCCGAGCAGGCGAGTCCGACTCGGACGAAGAGTCGGCGGACACGACCGCAACCGGCGAGGCGCTAGCTTTAGGCGTGAGCAATTAGACCGCGACCGCACTGCGACGGCGCAGAACCGCGACGGCGCAGAACCGCAACCGCGTTCGCGGCGCATCCCGTGGCCACTTTCAACTCACGATTCCGACGCCCGGTAAACCCCCTCGAAACCCGCCGTTGTCCCCGTCCCGCGACTTATTTACCCCTTCCGTGTCATCTCGAAGCATATGCGGCTCGTGCAGGTTTCAATTCCGGCGGGCAAGCGAGAGTTAGTCGCCAACGTCCTCGAAGAGGAGGGCGTCGATTACATGCTGACTGACGAGACCAGCGGTCGGGAGTACACCGCCATCGCGTACTTCCCGCTCCCGACGGCCGCCGTCCAGCCGATTCTCGACAGGCTACAGGACGCCGGACTCGGCGAGGACCCCCACGCGGTCATCATCGACGCCGAGACCGACACCTCCCGCCAGTATGAGGAACTCGAACAGCGATTCGCCGAGGAGAACGACGACACCTCGACCATCGCCCGCGAGGAGATTCGGACCGAAGCCCGCGAGATGACTCCGGAGTTCCCGACGTTCGTGGCGATGACCGTCATCAGCGCGGTCGTCGCCACCGCCGGAATGCTGTTGGACTCCCCGGCGGTCGTCGTCGGGTCGATGGTCATCGCGCCGCTCATCGGCCCGGCGATGGGTGCGAGCGTCGGGACTGTTCTCGGCGACCGACAGCTGTTCCGTCGGGGGGTCAAGTACCAGTTCCTCGGCGGGTTCGCGGCCATCGCGTCGGCAACCATCTTCGCGGTCCTCGTGCGGTACGGCTTTCTCGTACCACCGGGGACCGACATCCTCGACATCTCGCAGGTCAGCGGCAGGCTAACGCCGGATTTCCTCTCGCTTGCGGTCGCGCTCGGCGCGGGCGCGGCGGGCGTCCTGAGCCTCGCGTCGGGCGTCTCGGTCGCCATCGTCGGCGTCATGATCGCCGCGGCGCTCGTCCCGCCCGCCGCCGCGGTCGGCATCGCCATCGCGTGGCAACAACCGCTCGCGGCGGTCAGTTCGCTGGTTCTCGTCCTCATCAACATCTTCTCGATAAACCTCGCGGGACTGGTCGTCCTCTGGTATCTGGGCTACCGACCGAAAAACTGGTTCGAGCGCAGCGAGACGCGCTCGGCGCTGTTCAAGCGCATCGGCGTCCTCGTGGCCCTGATCGCTCTGCTATCGCTGTTCCTCGGCGGCGTCACCTTCACCAGCATCCAGAACGCGACGTTCCAGAATCAGGCCCAAGAGGAGGTGTCGGGGGTCCTCGGCGAAGAGGGGACTCCCTACGAGGAGGCCCGACTCTTCGGCATGGAGTTCGAGGAGGGCGGCACGCTCCCGTTCGACCAGTCGAAGAGCGTCGTCGTCACCGTCGGGCGTCCGCCCGGCGAGAAGTACCCCGGTCTCGCCGAGCGGTTGGGCCAGCGCATCAACCGCAATACCGACCAGAACGTCGATGTGCAGGTCAGATACGTCGAGTACGACGACGCCGGATAGGTTGGGCGAGCGCGCGAACAGTCGGTGCAGGCACGCGCCGCCCGATAGGTCAAACCGCTGTTTCACTCTTGGAGAGGTTTTTGCCGGGCGGCGGCGTACCGCGAAATGATGTCGAGGAAACTACTTGCAACGGTGGGTGTCGCGCTCCTGTTGGTGACTGCCGGATGCGCTGGCAGTCTCAATCCGACGGAGAGCGCGAACGCACAGACCGAACAGGGAGACAGCGGCAGCGAGACCATCGGCGTCTCGGCGTCCGGGCAGGCCGCGGCCGAACCCGACCAAGCCGTCCTACAGGTCGCCGTCGTCGCCAGCGACGACGACGCCAACGCGGTCCGGGAGCGACTCGCGCAGAACGCGACACAGATGCAGGAGGCGCTCCGAAACGCTGGCGTCGCCGACGACCGAATTCGAACCGTCCAGTACAGCATCGACCAGCGGTACCGCGAGGAGAACGGCGAGCGCCGAGCGGCCGGGTTCGAGGGGGTCCACGCTTTCGAGATTACCCTCTCGAACGTGTCTCGTGCAGGGGGCATCATCGACACCGCGGTCTCGAACGGTGCCGACCGCGTCGATAGCGTCCAGCTCACGCTCTCCGAGGAGCGCAAACAGGAAGTCCGCGCGGATGCGCTCCGCGACGCGATGGACAACGCCCGCGCCGACGCCGACGTTATCGCCGAGAGCGCGAATCTAACCGTTTCGGGCGTTCACACCGCGACGACTAGCGACGTTGGTTTCAGCCCCATCCGGACCGAGTCGCTGACCGCCGATGTCGCGGGCGACGCCGGGACCAGCATCGAGTCCGGTCCCGTCACCGTCACGGCGCAGGTGTCGGTGACGTACAACGCGACAGGATAAGGAATCCACTCCGAGCCACGCAGACGACGCCAGCGACTGCGGCCCGCGGTCGCTTGCCTTGCGGCCTGAATCCTTTTCTTCTGCACTCGCGTGGCTCCCGTGTGCGACTCATCCACGTTCTGGTTCCGGCCGAGCGCCGCGAATCGATTCTCGATGCGCTCGACGAGAAAGACATCGACTACGCCGTCCTCGGAACCGACGGGCGGGCGAGCGAGGAGGTCCTCGTGGAGTTTCCGCTCCCGAGCGACGGCGTCGGCGACGTGATGGACGCGCTCCGGGACGCCGGACTCGAAGAAGAAGACTACACCGTGATGGCGAACGCCGAGACCGCTTCGACGCCGAACATGGAGCGCTTAGAGAACAGATACGCCAACGACTTCGACCCGCTGACTCGGAAAGAACTCCGGTCGAAGGCCCGCGACATGGCCCACGACCGGAACTCCTTCGTCTGGATGATATTCCTGAGCGCCATCATCGCCACCGCGGGGTTGCTTGTCAACTCGCCCGCGGTCGTGGTGGGTTCGATGGTCATCGCGCCGTTCGTCGGACCGGTACTGACCGCGGCCGTCGGCGGCGTGACCGGCGACCGGGAGATGCTCAGGGACAGTATCTGGTTGCAGGCGGTCGGAATCGTCGTCGCCGTCGGCAGCGCGCTGGTGTTCGGCTACCTCCTCAAGACGTTCGCGTTCGTTCCGCCGCTGGAGATCACCGCGCTCGGCCAGATTAGTTCGCGCGTCGCGCCGGGACTGATGACTATCGCGGTCGGTCTCGCCGCCGGGGCGGCGTCGGCGTTCGGACTATCGACGAAGGGACCGACCTCGCTCATCGGCGTCATGATAGCCGCGGCGCTGATTCCGGCCGCCGGGACCGTCGGCATCGCCGTCGTCTGGGGCTACCCCGTAATCGCCGCCGGGTCGCTGTTGCTCTTGCTCATCTCGATACTGGCAATCAACGTCGCCGCGTTCGTCACGCTCGGGTATCTCGGCTACCGCCCCAACGGGTTCGACCGCGGTCTGTTGACCCCCCGCGACTCCACGAGTACCGCGACGTTCGTACTGGGGGTGGTGGCGCTGCTCGTCGTCGTTGCCGGGACCGGGACTGCCACCTACCAGCAAATCACCTACGAGCGAACGGTGAATCAGGAGGTGAGTTCGGTCCTCGACAACTCGGAGTACGCGAATCTCACCTACGTCTCGACCAACACCGAGTACGCGTTCAGCGGGCCGTGGTTCGAGTCCGAGACGGTTACCGTCACCATCAGTCGCACGTCCGATGGCGAGTATCCCGGACTGGCGACTCGCCTTCAGCGACGCCTCAGCACCGCGACCGGTCAGAACCCCTCGGTCCGAGTTCACTTCGTGGACTACGAGGTCGCCAGTTCGTCGCAGTCGTCGCTGGCGAGGCCCACTCAGGAAGCGTAGCGTAATAATTCGAGCCGTGCGCCTATCAGTCTCGGTCCTCGAAGGGCAGTTCCGGTTCGTATCCGGTCGCGTCCACGGCGGCGTCGAGTACGTCGTCAACGTTCTCGCCGTTCTCGACGCTCATGTAGGCGTCGGCCTCCACGTCCGTCGAGAGGTCCGACTTGTTGCAGACTGTCAGCACGTCCACGTCGCCGAATCGCTCGGCGAGGGCGTCCCGGAGTTCGAGTTGCGCGTCGATGGGGTAGCCACAGTAGCCGCTGGCGTCCACAACGAAGACGATGGCGTCCGCGAGGTGCGTGAGGGCCGAAACCGCCTGATTCTCGATGTCGTTGCGCTCGTCCTCGGGGCGGTCGAGCAGGCCGGGCGTGTCCACGATTTGGTACCGGATGTGGTCCTTCTCGAAGTGGCCGACGCGGACGCCCTTGGTCGTGAAGGGGTATTCGGCGATTTCGTTCCGGGCGTTCGTGACCTCGTTGACGAACGATGACTTGCCGACGTTGGGGTAGCCAGCGACCACGACGGTCGGTTCTTCGGGGTCGATTTCGGGGAGTCGCCGGAGGTCTTGGTGGGCGTCGCCGATTCGCAGGAGGTCGTCCTCGACTTCCTCCACGATGTCGGCGAGGCGGGCGAACCCCTGCTTGCGAATCTTGCGGTCGGCGTCGGCGTCGCCCGTGAGTTTGCCCTGATACTCCCGGCCGATGTTGTGGGTCTTGCGACTCGCCCACTGAATCTCCGAGAGACTCTGGCGCAGTTCGTCCACGTCAACGATGGCGTCCGCCAACTCGTAGTAGAACGGATGAACGTCGTCGAAATCGGGCCACTCGGCGGCCACGTTCTGCAAGTTGTCGCTCAGGATGTTAGAAGCGGTCTGGAGCATCGACTGCTGGGCCTCCGACCCGCTCTTGGCCCGACCGGCGCGTGCGGCCCGCGAGAAGGCTTTGTCGATGAGTTCCTCCGACGTAGGTGTCGTCGGCAGGTTCTCGAAAATCATAGAGATATGTAGGGTCTCGCGGGCTTAAAAGGGCGTCCATACGAGCGTGAGCGAAGCGGAGAATACCCAGCCAGAAGCCGAGCGGACGTGCGCCGAGTGGTGACACAGCAACCATCGTTAACTACCCCGGAAACTAACCAAAATAAACGCATGTTTCCCCTCCAAAGACGCCGACGACGCGCTGTTTCAACTCTCGCCGGACTCTCCGGAGCGTTCCTGCTCTACTGGTCGGTCTCGGCGCTCTTCTCGGCGTCGTATACCCCCGACACCGTCCCGGCGGTCGATTCGTTCCTCGGCGGCATCGACTGGATATGGCTCGCGGGACTGGGCGCGTTGCTCGTCCTCGTCGGCCTGAGACGACCCCTGCTTGCGCTCTCGCGGCGCTCGCGGGTCGTCTCGGTCGCGCTCGGCGGGGTCGGTGCGTGCCTCGTCGCCGCGTGGGTCGGGTTCGTCGCGCTCTCGCTCAGTAGCGTCGGCGGAATAGTGTTCTTCTCGCCGGTTCTCGGAGTGGGCGGTCTCCTGCTGTCGGTCGGCGTAATCGGTCGAAAGTCGGCGGACGAAGGACCGGAGTAGCCGGTCAGCCTCGTCTCTCGAATCGGTGGCGGAACCCCCACTCCGACCAGCCACCTTGAAGTACCACTAAGTTTTACCAGCTAGTAATGAGCGACGAAGACGCCTCCCCGCCGACCGAGACGCGGATTCCGTTCCCCATCGAAATGCCCGTCGCGCTCACCGTCGCCGGAAGCGACTCCGGCGGCGGCGCGGGCGTGCAGGCCGACCTGAAAACCATCGAGGCTCACGACGCCTACGGGACGAGCGCCGTGACTGCCGTCACCGCACAGCACACGCGCGGCGTCGAGTCCACGCACGTCCTGCCAACCGAGGAAGTCGCGGCGCAACTCGACGCCGTGACCGGCGACTTCGACGTGCGGGCGGCCAAGACCGGGATGCTCGCCGACGCCGACATCGTGGAACTGGTCGCCGAGCGCGCGGCCGCGGCCGACTTCCCGGTCGTCGTGGACCCAGTGATGGTCGCGGCGTCGGGCGACCGACTGCTCGACTCTGCGGCCGAGGATGCCTACGCCGACCTCGTGAGCGAGGCCGCGCTCGTGACGCCCAACGCAGACGAGGCCGCCGTACTGACCGACGTGGAAGTCGCAGGCCGGGAGTCCGCCATCGAGGCGGGCGAGCGCCTGCGCTCGATGGGTGCCGACGCCGCCGTCGTGAAAGGCGGGCACGTCCCCGGCGAAACCGTGCGCGACGTGCTGGTGACGCCAGACGGGGTCCGGACCTTCGAGCATCCCCGTATCGATACCGAGGCGACCCACGGGTCGGGATGCACGCTCTCGGCCGCCATCGCGGCCCGACTCGCGGGCGGCGAGTCGCTCACGGAGGCTGTCGAGGCGAGCGCGGCGTTTCTGGAGCGCGCGGTCAGGTACCACCTCGACGTGGGCGAGGGACCGGGCGCGGTGCATCACGCCGTCGGGATGCGAAATCGCGCGGCGCGCGAGCGGACCGCCGAGGAAGTCCGCGAAGTCGTCCGGAAATTCGCCGAGGCGGACCCGTCCGCGCTCGTTCCCGAGGTTGGAATGAACGTCGTCGGCGCGACGCCCTACGCCGAGGCAGTCGGGGAAACGGCGGCGGTGGAGGGCCGAATCACCCGGACGTTCTCGGGCGTGAAACCCAACCGCGGCGTGCGCTTCGGCGCGTCGAGTCACGTCGCGCGTTTCCTGCTGGCCTGCCGGGAGTTCGACCCCGACCTGCGTTTCGCCGCGAACTGCCGGTTCGACGCCGACGTGGAGACCGCGCTCGACTCGCTGGACTGGGACGTCGCGGCGTACGACCGGGGTTCGGAACCGAGCGAGGTGAAAACACGCGAGGGGAGTACGATGCAGTGGGGCGCGCGGCAGGCGTTCGAGTCGGCGGGGCGGACGCCGGTCGCGGTGGTCGATAGGGGCGAAGTCGGAAAAGAGGCGATTACGAAGGTCCTCGCGCCCGACTCGGAGACGCTGGCCGAGCGCGTGCTGGCGCTGTCAGAGGCCCTGTAGCAGTCGGTTAGCGTTCCGGCGAAGAAACTACCTGTCGGAGTCATCTCCTGAAGCTTTTAATAGCTGTAAGCGCGTACTATCACCCAGTGAACGTGTATGAGTGAGAGTGCTACTGAAGTGTGGTCTCAAATTAAGGATAAATATTGGGACCGCGAGTGGGACGTAGATGAGATGTTGGCGGACGACGAGTCCTCTCACGAGCAGTCGGTACCGACCGCCGACGATTAACCGGTGAATGCGAATTCTCGACTCTAATCTCTGGGTGTTCGCATTTACCGGAACGAACCGCCGTGCCGCGAATTTCGTCGAGGACGCGATCTCCTGCGAGACGGAAATCGTTCTCGACGCCTACGTCGTCAACGAAGTTTTAGAGGCATTCGAACGTTCGACACTGCTTCAAGGACCAGAAACAAGCGAGGCAATGAGTCACTTTCTCAAACTGGTACGGGCAACCTCCTGCATCATACAGGATTTCAGTGAAGCGGAGCGCTACGAATACGACCTCGAACTCGAACGACAGCAGGAGTACAACAAGCTTCTCGGGCAGATTCTCGATATTCAAGCGAAAGACGCACCTATTCTCCTTCTCGCCTCGAAATACTACAACGAGAGTCCGACCGTGTATACGAACGACAAAGACTTTGCGGACCTCACTCCGGGGGAGTATGGACTGCCAAATATCGAACTCGAATACGTCCCGGACAGTGACGAAGAAGTTTCCGTTCCGGAGTTGTAAGGCATCAAGGTTCACGGGAGCGTCGGGTCGTCTATCCAGTTGCCCCAACGCAGGTGTTGTCTACCCAGTCCTCGTAGGTCTTCGACCGTACCTTCCTTCCGGGTCCGGTCCGAAGTCCGAGTATGACCACTTCGGACGACGCCACCGACCTCACTTCGCTCGTCGCCGACCTGCACGACCACCTCGAAGCGACCGCGGAGTTGCCCGTCGAGACCCGCGCGAGCCAGTGGCTCGGTGAGACCCAAGCGGTCTGCGAGGACGCGCTCGGGCCGGACGTTCCGGAGACCGTAATCGAGAAGCGCGTCGAACAGGTCCGGATGCTCCTCTCGAACGTCGAGACGACGGGAAGCGACGCCGCCGACGACCACGTCGTCGCGGCGCGCGAACTGGTCGATGAAATCGAGTCTCGCCTCTAGGCCTGTTGCACTATTTGGGGCAGGATTCGGCGAGGCAGTTGTCCATGCACTCTTCGTCGGTGTCGCTCGGGTCGAGTTTTGCTAGTGCTATCGCATCGGGACGAAGATACCGAACGTCGTACGCTCGACGGCGAAGAGAATCCGGATTCGAAGGGGAAAGTCCGAAGAATGACCACCCCCTAGAGCGAGACATGGCGAAACAGATTACCGTCGAAGGCATGAGCTGTGGCGGCTGTGAGGAGACCGTCGAGAACGCACTGCGCGACGTACCGGGTGTGGAAGACGCCGACGCGGACAACGAGTCCGACAGCGTGACCGTCAAGGGCGAGGCCAGCGACGACGACCTCGTGGCGGCCGTCAAGGACGCTGGCTACACGGCGAAGGCCTGAGTTCGGCGTCGGTCCGTCGTCGTTCCCGCGTGCGTCTGTGTCCGCACAAAACTGTGCGGACGCAGTGTATGGGAAAGACATGGCGTCTTCGATAGCTTGGGACGATTTTCGAGGGGAGTAGCCGATCACGGTTTCCGAATGCGTTGGGAGAGTAGTCGTGTTTCCCAAATCTTTATACGCGGTCCGAGAACAATGTTTATTCGTCGGTAGACGACGACTAGACTTCGGTCGTCTGCGAAGCGAGCGAACACCGAGTACCGAAAAAAGTGGAAATCGGTCGAAGGTCTAGTCCACTAATTCCAACACGATTCCGGCCACGAACAGCGGCCAACCCAAGGGCATCTCAGTGCCGATGAGGGTGCAACCGCCAACGATGAACGCGACCGGAAGTTCGTTTCCTTCCCGTTTCATTTCTCTTTAGGCAGTCGTTTGCTCCGCACGGAACGATGCCTAGCGTCCCGTGCTATCGAAATTCAGTGAAGCACCCCGTATAGTCGTCACCTATTTTCCCAATCAGTTATACGGTAGGATATTTCCGACGCCCTACCGCCGAACCCGCACCGTTTTAGTCGCCGACGCCCCTCCGAATCGACTATGACTCTACTCGCGCGGACCCTCCGGGGAGGTGGCCGACATGGCGCAACCTGACGGCGATGTCGGGGGCATCGTCGGCGAGTTCTTCTCGCTGAAGGACGAGACTGACGCCGACTATCTGGTGATGCAGGTCGGGGACTTCTACGAGTTCTTCGGCGACGACGCCGAGGAGGTCTCGGACCTCCTCGATTTGAAGGTCTCCCAGAAGTCCTCGCACGGTTCGAACTACCCGATGGCTGGCGTCCCGGTGGACAAACTCACGCCACACCTCAAGCAGTTGGTCGAGCGCGGCTTCCGCGTCGCGGTGGCCGACCAACACGAGACGCCCGACGGCCACGCCCGCGAGATAACGCGAGTCGTGACCCCTGGCACCCTGCTGGAGACGACCGACGCCGACGCCCAGTACCTCGCCGGAGTCGTCCGGGCCGAGGACGACCGCTACGGACTCGCCTTCGCCGACGTGACCACGGGCCGGTTCATGGTCACGGCGGTCGATGGGCCGGACGCCGACGCCGCCAGCGACCGCGCGTTCACCGAACTGTACCGGTTCGACCCCGCCGAAATCCTGCCCGGCCCGGAGGTCCGCAACGACGACGCCGTCCTGAAGCGAGTCCGCGAGCGCACCGACGCGACGCTCACGCTCCACCGCGCCGAGGCCTTCGCCCCCGGCCGGGCGACCCACGAGACGAAAGCGCAGTTCGGCGAAGAGACGCTGGTGAGCATCGGTCTCGACGGCGGGGCGAGCGGGAGTCGTGGCGGCGACGCGCCCCAGATTCAGGCCGCGGGCGCACTACTCTCGTACGTCGAGGAGACCGGCACGGGCGTCAAATCCTCGATGACGCGCCTCCAAAACTACGAGGGCGACGACCACGTCTCGCTCGACGCGACGACCCAGCGCAACCTCGAACTCACCGAGACGATGCAGGGCGACCGCGACGGCTCGCTGTTCGCCACCATCGACCACACCGCGACGAGTCCGGGCAAGCGCCTCCTGAAAGAGTGGGTCCAGCGCCCCCGCCAAGACCTGCCGACGCTCCGGCAACGCGCCGACGGCGTGGCGGCGTTTGCGAACTCCGCGCTCGCCCGCGAGACCGTGCGCGAGACCGTGGATGGGGCCTACGACCTCGAACGACTGGCGAGCAAGGCGGCCCACGGGAGCGCGGACGCCCGCGACCTCCTGCGGGTCCGGGAGACACTGGCGCTCCTGCCGGAAGTCGCCGACGCCGTGGCGAGCGACCCGACGCTGGCCGACTCGCCGCTGGCGGACATCGTCGCCCGGCCCGACCGGGAGGCGGCCGCCGCGCTCCGCGAGGAACTGGCCGCCATCGTGGAGGACCCGCCCAGCACCGTCACCGAGGGCGGCCTGTTCCGGCGAGGCCACGACGACGAACTGGACGACCTCATCGAGCGCCACAAGGAGGCCGAGGAGTGGATAGCGACGCTGGACGACCGCGAGAAGCGCGAGACCGGCATTACGCACCTCACCGTGGACCGTAACAAAACGGACGGCTACTACATTCAGGTCGGCAACTCCGAGACCGGGAAGGTGCCCGACCGCTACGACCGCCTCAAGAGTCTGAAGAACTCCGAGCGGTACACCACCGACGAACTGAACGAGCGCGAGCGCCGAATATTCCGCCTCGAAGAGCGCCGCGGGGAGTTGGAGTACGACCTCTTCACCGACCTGCGCGAGCGAGTGGCCGCGCGGGCCGACCTCCTGCAGACCGTGGGCCGAACCCTCGCAGAACTCGACGCGCTGGCCAGTCTCGCGGTCCACGCCGTCGAGAACGACTGGGTGCGCCCCGACCTGCGCGAGTCGGGCGACCTCGACATCGAGGCGGGCCGCCACCCCGTCGTGGAGCAGACGACCGAGTTCGTGCCCAACGACCTCCGGATGAATGGGGCGCGGCGATTCCTCGTTGTCACGGGACCGAACATGTCGGGGAAATCGACGTACATGCGACAGGTCGCGCTGATAACCCTGCTCGCGCAAATCGGGAGCTTCGTCCCCGCATCGTCGGCCGATATCGGCGTCGTGGACGGTATCTACACCCGCGTCGGCGCGCTGGACGAACTCGCACAGGGGCGCTCGACGTTCATGGTTGAGATGCAGGAGTTGAGCAACATCCTCCACTCCGCGAGCGAGGACTCGCTGGTCATTCTGGACGAGGTGGGCCGCGGTACCGCGACCTACGACGGCATCTCCATCGCGTGGGCGGCGACGGAGTACATCACCAATCAGGTCGAGTCGAAGACACTCTTTGCGACTCACTACCACGAACTGACCGCGCTCGGCGATAGCCTTCCGACCGTCGAGAACGTCCACGTCGCCGTGGACGAGGAATCGCCGTCCTCGGGCGACGGCGGTTCGCCGGAGCCGACCGCCGGGAGCGACGTGACCTTCCTCCGGACCATCGAGGAGGGACCGACCGACCGCTCGTACGGGATTCACGTCGCGGGGTTGGCTGGGGTTCCCGACCCGGTCGTCGAACGCTCGCGCGAGGTGCTGGACCGACTGCGAGACGACGAGGCCATCGAGGTGCGCGGGAGCGACACCGGAGACGGCACGACGCAGGCAGTCTTCGACTTGGAGTCCGGACAGTTCGAGACCGCAGATGCGAGTAGTTCGAGCGAGGGCGAATCGTCGTCAGCGACGGACGAACCGTCGTCAGCGACGGACAAATCGTCCTCGGCGGCGGACGAACCATCGCTGACTCCCGAGCAGGAAGCGGTGTTGTCGGAGGTCCTCGACACGACGGTCAACGACCTCACGCCGGTCGAGGCGCTGTCGAAGATTCAGGAGTGGAAGTCGGAGCTGAAGGACGCGGAGTAGGTGACGGCGGGTTTATGTTTTCCAGAGCGTAATACTCTTAGTTCCGACATACCCGTCTGTTTATGTAGAATGCCTCCGGGAACTGATACACGAGATTGGACAGCGGGGCGACTGCGGCGTCGCGCGCCAGCGACCGCGCGGTCGCTGGGTGTACTTTTACTCGGCGTCCTGCTGCTCTGTGGTGGCTTCGCTGGGACCACCGCCGGGACCGGGGTCGCGTCCGCACCGCCCGCGGACACCTGCGTGTCGGTCGCCACCTTCGACGCCGACGGGAACGACCACGAGACGACGGTGGCGTTCGAGCGAATCGACGGCGACCTCACAAAGGTCGCCGAGACCGACGAGGATAGCGGTCCCGCCGGGTGCATGAACGAAGACCAAGATAACTCCTACATCTTCGAACTGCCAGCGGGCGAGTACCACGCCCACGTCATCAACAACGGCAACGAGCGCCGCTGGGGTCTCTACAGGGTGACCATCCCGGACACCGACGAGGAGACGCTGGTGTTCGAGCGCGGTGCCGTCTACCACACCGACGCGGACGTGTCCTCGCCGCGCGACTCCCGGCGCTTCGAACCGGGCGAGGACGCGGAGTTCGAGGCACGACTGTACAACGACAACCCCTCGGGGTGGAACTCCGGGACGAGCGACCCCGTCGAGGTAGAGCGCGTCACCCCCAAGGTGTACGTCTACCCCAACGGCGCGTCCAGACCCGACAGGCCGACCAAGCGCCTCTCCGCCGAGAGCGTCTCCGGCGGTCGCCACGAGTCGATACGCGATTCGATTCCGATTCCCGACGAGACCGGAACGTACCGAGTAGCCGCCCAACTCGTCACGGAGTTCGAGGGGTACGGACGGGACTACACGACCGACTACGTTGACCTCGGGACGATTGAGGTCGCCTCGTTCGAGCCGCCCCGAATCGAGAGTCGGTCGCCCGGCTCGGGCGGACCGAGCATCGGTCCCGAGGACGAAACGACCTTCTCGGTCGATGTCACCGACCCGGACAGCACGCCGTCGGTGACGTGGTACGTTGACGGCCAGCGAGCGGGAAGCGGCCAGCAGTATCGCTTCGCCGCCGAGCGATTCGGCGACGGCGACCACCGAGTCCGAGCGGTCGCCAGCGACGATACGGATTCGACCGACGACGCCGTCGCCGAGTGGACCGTCGATGTGGCCGAGGCCCCGGAGCTAACCGACGTGCGGCCGGGAAGCACCGAGACGATTCCCGGACGCACCGTGGAACTTGCCGCCAGCGGCGACTCGTCGGACCTCTCCTACGAGTGGACGATAGACGGCGAGTCCGTCTCCGGGCCGGACGTGGAGACGACGTTCGAATCGACCGGCGAGAAGCAGGTTCGCGTCGTCGCCGAGAACCGCCGGGGCATCTCGACCGAGCGGTCGTTCACCATCGACGTGAAACCCCGGCCGCCGTCGGTCGGGGAGGTGACGGTCTCTCCGTCGTCGCTGACGGCCGGTGAGGAAATCAACCTCTCGGCGAGCGCGACCGACACGACCGACCGAGACGTGGACCTCTCCTACGAGTGGACGGTCGGCGACGAGACCTACGACGGCGAGACCGTCTCGACCACCTTGCGGACGGTCGGGTCGCGGGACATCGACCTGACCGTGACGAATCAGTTCGGAGCGTCGATAACGCGAACGCGGACGGTCGAAGTGGAAAACGACGACCCGGAACTCGAACGGGTCTCCCCCGAGGAGTTCCCCACGCCGAAATCCGGGGTGGAACAGCGATTCGTCGCGTCGGTGACCGACGCCGACGCGTCGCCGGAGACGGTGAAATGGTCGGTGGACGGGGAGGTCGTAGCCGAGCGAAAGGCGTCGTCGGGAAGCCAGCGGGTGACGTTCTCACATGCCTTCTCGTCGCCCGGCGACCACACCGTCGAAGCGACCGTCGAGGACGGCCACGGGGGACAGGAGACGATTTCGTGGGAGGTCCGTGCGGCCAACCGAGCGCCGGAACTGAGCGTCGAATCGCCCGACTCCTCGTCGCTGTCGCTCCTGTCAGGGAGTTCGAAAGCGTTCGAAGTCGCCGCCTCGGACCCGGAGGGCGACGCCGTGAGTTACCGGTGGTATTTCGACGGCGAGGAGGTGGCGACCGGCGAGCGGTTGAACCGCACGTTCGTCGGTTCAGGGACTCGAAACGTCACCGTCGTCGCCGAGGACGCTAACGGCGGGACCGACCGCGAGAGTTGGTCGGTCGCGGTTCGGAACTTCAGGAAGCGTCCGGAGGTCGAGTCCGCGGCGACGATTCAGCGACTGGACCGGAACGGTTCACAGGAGTTCATCACCCTCTCGCTTCGGAATCCCGACGTGAACTCGCGGACCGCGCACGTCGAACTGGCGCTCTCGCCGCCCAACGGTATCGAGGTCAACGGCGGCCGGAACGTCGAGGAGGGGAGCATGGCCGAGTACGTCAACGAGGCCGTGGTCCGGCCGGGCGAGTCGGCCAGTCTTTCGGTCGGCGTCGCAATCGGCGACGACTCGCTCTGGGGCCAGCGAATCGAGATTCCGTATCAAGTCGTCTACTATCCGGAGGGAAGCCGAGACAGTTACCGGGTCGTCGAGAACGCGACAAAGGAAATCTTCGTCGGCGACGAGGCGGCGCTCGCCGCGGCCAACGAGTCGGACGCCGAATCCGACTCGCAGGGCGCGACGGGGATCGACGGGAGCGTCCCCGGTTTCACCCCGGCGCTCACGCTTCTCGCGCTCGGTCTCGGAGTGCTCCGGGCGCGACGCTGAGGACGCGACGAGTCGCCGAACGACCTCGTTGACCGTCTTGCCGGGGCGACCGCTCGCCGTCTGGCGAGACGAACGATTTTTCCCCT
Organism: Halorussus pelagicus; assembly: GCF_004087835.1. Classification (NCBI taxonomy): domain Archaea; kingdom Methanobacteriati; phylum Methanobacteriota; class Halobacteria; order Halobacteriales; family Haladaptataceae; genus Halorussus; species Halorussus pelagicus. The sequence continues at coordinate 1,745,369 of NZ_CP035119.1, read as the reverse complement.
GTTTCCACCAAACTCGACGCAATGGCCGACCGGAGTCCGGAGGAGACGACCCGCGAGCGCGAGTGGGTGGACCCGCCCGAGTCGTTCGCCGAGCAGGCGAACGTCACGGCGGCCGACCGCGACGCGTTCCGGGACGCGGGGTGGCCCGAGTGCTGGCGACGGCCCGCCGACCTGCTGGACTGGGACCGCGGGTTCGACGCGGTGCTGGACGACGACGGGCCGATGCGGTGGTTCCCCGGCGGGCGACTGAACGCCTCGTCCAACTGCGTGGACCGACACGTCGCCGCGGGGCGCGGCGACGAGACGGCCGTCGCGTGGGAGGGGAAACTCGGCGAAACCCGGACGTACACCTACCGGGAGCTACACCGCGAAGTCAACGCCTTCGCGGCGGCCCTGCGGGAGATGGGCGTCGGCGAGGACGACGTGGTAACGCTCTACCTGCCGATGATTCCGGAGTTGCCCGTCGCCATGCTCGCCTGCGCGCGCATCGGCGCGCCCCACTCGGTCGTGTTCGCGGGCTTTTCCGCCGACGCGCTGGCGACGCGACTGGAGGGTGCCGAGTCGCGGTTCCTCGTCACCTGCGACGGCTACTACCGGCGCGGGGCCGCGCTCGACCTGAAGCGCCGGGCCGACAACGCCTGCGTCTCGGTGGACCACGCCGTCGAGCAGGTCGTGGTGAACCGCCTCGACGACGAGCGCAGGGCGGGCGACCACCGCGCGTACGCCGACCTCGTGGCCGAACACGCTGGCAAGGAGGTCGAACCGGTCGCGCGCGACGCCGAGGACCTGCTCTTTTTCATCTACACGTCGGGGACCACGGGCGAACCGACGCTGGTCCGGCACACGACCGGGGGCTATCTCACGCACGTCGCGTGGACGAGCCACGCCGTCCTCGACTTGGGACCCGACGACACCCACTGGTGTTCGGCCGACGTGGGGTGGATTACCGGCCACTCCTACGCGGTGTACGGGCCGCTTGCGCTCGGGGCGACGACGGTGTTGTACGAGGGGACGCCCGACCACCCCGAAACCGACCGCCTCTGGGAGATAATCGAGCGCAACGAGGTTGACGTGTTCTACACTGCGCCAACGTCGATTCGGGCGTTCATGAAGTGGGGCGAGGAGCATCCCGCGCGCCACGACCTCTCGTCGCTCCGCCTGCTCGGGACGGTCGGCGAACCGATAGACGAGACGGCGTGGCACTGGTACCGCGACCACGTCGGCGACGGCGAGTGCCCGGTCGTGGATACGTGGTGGCAGACCGAGACGGGCGGCATCGTCCTCTCGACGCTCCCCGGCGTTGACCGGATGCGCCCCGGCGCGGTCGGCAAGAGTCTGCCCGGCATCGAGACGGCCGTCGTGGACGAGATGGGCGAGGAAGTCGCCGACGGCGAGGCGGGCCAACTGGCCGTCACACGCCCGTGGCCGGGAATGGCCCGGTCGCTCTGCGAGGCGAGCGGGTGGGGTGGGCGTCGGACGCGAGAGGTCGATGGCGGGTGGCAGTACGCCACCGGCGACAACGCGGTCCGCGACGCCGACGGCTACCTCCACCTGCTCGGGCGGGCCGACGACGTACTGAAGGTCTCCGATAGGCGACTCAGTACCACGGAAATCGAGAGCGCCATCGTCGGCGTCTCCGGCGTCGCGGAGGCCGCCGTCGTCGTCGGTGCCGACGACGACGCCGCCCACCAGTCGGAGATTCACGCCTTCGTCAGCCCCGAGTCGAACGTCGCGGGCGACGACGCGCTCCGCGAGCGCGTCGGGGCGGCCGTCGAGGCGGCCATCGGACCCATCGCAGTCCCCAACGCGGTGACGTTCGCGCCCTCGCTCCCGAAGACGCGCTCGGGGAAAGTCGTCCGGCGGTATCTCGCCGCCATCGCCAACGGCGAGGATTTGGGCGACACCAGCGCGCTCCGGAATCCGGAGGTCGTCGGAGAGTTGGAGTCGCTTCTGGACAAGTAGCCACTCGGCGTTTCGTTTCTTTTTGAGAGTGCGAAATCGAGGATTTTGGCCGGGAGCGCGGGGTTTGAGTCGCGTAGGCATCTATCGACGACTGGGACTCAAAGCGTCGTTCCGTGACGATGCCGTAGCCGCAACGGGCCGCGACAGTACCGCAACCGCGACAGAAACCGACTCCGACGACCCCGAAAAAGGGATACACGCTTCTCGCATCACCGAAAGTTTATTCGTGTTTCTTCAAGAATACGAAACAGAATGTCCGCCGACTCGCGCGACGACTACCTGACCACCGCGGAGTTCGAGCGGCTTCGGCGACGCGCCGAGACGTACCGCGAGGACCTCGTGGTCGCGCTCGCCGGGCGCGTCGGTCTCCGGGCCGCGGAGATACCCCGAATCCGGCCCGCGGACCTCCGGGAGCGAGAGCGCGGCGGTCGGAGCCACTTCCTACTCACGGTGCCCGAGAGCGACGACGTGCGCGAAAGCGGGGACCCGCGCGAAAGGGACGCCGACATCCGCGAGGCGTACGTCCCGCGGGCGGTCGCTCACGACCTCCGGAAGTTCGCCAACGCCACCGACGTTGGCCAGCGCGACCCCCTCGTGGACGTGTCGCCCCGGCGCGTCCAGATGCTCGTCGGCGAGGTGGCCGACCGGACCGCCGACCTGCGGGACGTGACCTGTCGGGACCTCCGCCAGCATTTTGCGCGGCGACTGCTCGCCGAGGAGGGCGTCCCGCCCCGCGTCGTCGCGGCCGTCGGCGGGTGGGCGAGCGTCCAGAGTCTCGCGCCGTACCTTGAGGACCCCACGCCCGCGGAGGTCGTTGACGCCTTCGCCGACGACGCCCGAAGCGCTGCGCCTCGGCGGACAGGCCCGCCTCGGAGCGACCACCGCGCCGACGCGCGAAGCGACGACTTGCTCGCGTGCGCTGGCGAACTCGGCGAGGCGCTGGCGGACGCTTCGACAACCGAGGACGCCGAGCGCGTCGCCTGCGAACGCCTCGCCGACGCCTATCGGGCGGTCTGGGTCTGCGACGAAGACGGGACGGTCCGGGCGAGCGCCGCGCCGGAGGGCACCGACGGCGTGCCCGCCGACGCGCTACGGGGGACCGACTTGCCGGACGAGAGCGCGAGCGAGGCCGCGACGGTTGATTCCGTACCGGGCGGCCCGCTGGCGCGGTGTTCGGTCGCGGTCGCGCCGCTTCGGTCGAGCGAGACCGTCCACGGCCTGCTCTGTGTCGCCCACGACTCGTTCTCGTCGGCCGACCGGACGTTTCTCGCGGACGCCGGGCGGCGCGTCGGCCGGACCGTCACCGCAATCGCGCGCAAGCAGTTGCTCTTGGCCGACACGGGCGTCGAACTCTCGCTCCGGACGACCGACGGCGGGGTCTTCCTCGTGGGGGCGTCTGCGGATTTGGGCTGTCGATTCGAACTCGAAGGCGTCGTCCCCGTCGAGGACTCGCTACTCTACTTCGTCACCGCGAGGGGTGCCGCGGTCGGGGACGTGCTGGAGCGAGTCGCGGACGCGGACGCCGTGGACGACGCCCGCCTCATCCGGGACTACGGCGACGGCGCGCTCTTCGAGTTCGCCGTCTCCGGCGAGTCCGTCGCGCCGATGCTGGTCGAGCGCGGCGGCACGGTCCGCGAGTTGTCGGCCGAGGGCGGCGTCGCCGACGTGTCCGGGGTCTTCTCGCGGCGCGTGGACGTGCGCCGCGTCGTAGAGGCCGTCGAGTCGGCGTTCCCCGAGACCGACCTGCGCTCGAAGCGCGACATCGAGGAACCGGTCCGGAGCGCGGCCACGGTCCAGCAGACGGTTCGGGACCGAATCACCGACCGCCAGCGGAGCGTCCTCCGGGCGGCCTACCTCGCGGGCTACTTCGAGTGGCCCCGCGGGAGTACCGCCGAGGAACTCGCGGCCTCGATGGGCGTCTCGTCGCCGACGCTCCACAACCACCTCCGGAAGGCCCAGCAGAAGGTGCTGGACGCGGTGTTCGACGACCCCGACACGCGCGGGGCGACGGAGTTCAGCGCGGGAGCGACCGACGGACTCGACGCCGGTAGACACTAGCTATTTAACCGTGCTGGCGGGCGGTGGCGTCGAACGCATACGACGGGAGTGATTAAAGGTCCTAAAACACACTTATGAAAGCTATACGGCACGAAATTCGGGGTTTGATATAGTTAGTTCCAGCACTTATATAGCTAAGACGGAGTTGTGAACACGTCTCATGCCGGAAAAACACGATACCGAACTCGAAGCCCGACTGGAAGATCAAGAGCGATTCGTCCCGCCCGAATCGTTCGTCGAGCAGGCGAACGTCTCCGACGACGCCGTCTACGAGCGGTTCGAGGAGGAGTGGCCCGAGTGCTGGGAGGGAGCCGCGGACCTCCTCGACTGGAACGAATCGTACGACGAGGTGCTGGACGACTCGAACCCGCCGTTCTACGAGTGGTTCACGGGCGGAGAGCTGAACGCCTCGGCGAACTGTATCGACCGGCATCTGGACGAGCGCGGCGACGAGGCGGCCATCGAGTGGGTCGGCGAACCGACCGACGAGAACAACCGGACCTACACCTACGAGGAGCTACACCGCGAGGTCAACGAGTTCGCGGCCGCGCTCCGTGACCGAGGCGTGCAAGAGGACGATGTGGTGACGCTCTACATGCCGATGGTACCGGAGCTACCCATCGCCATGCTCGCCTGTGCGCGCATCGGCGCGCCCCACTCGGTCGTGTTCGCGGGCTTCTCCGCCGACGCGCTCGCTACGCGGATGAACGCCGCCGACTCGGAGTATCTCGTCACCTGCGACGGCTACTACCGCCGCGGCGACCCCCTCGAACACAAGGCGAAGGCCGACGAGGGGCTGTCGGGCGTCGAGCACGAAGTCAGCGACGTGGTGGTCGTTGACCGCCTCGGCGACGACTACGACCATCCGATGGGCGAGAACCACACCGCCTACGCCGACCTCGTGGCCGAACACGAGGGCGCGGAGGTCGAACCGGTCGCGCGCGACGCCGAGGACATGCTCTTTTTGATGTATACTTCGGGGACCACGGGCGAACCGAAGGGCGTCAAGCACACGACCGGCGGCTACCTCGCGTGGAGCGCGTGGACCTCCCAAGCCGCGCTGGACATCAAGCCCGAAGACACGTACTTCTGCTCGGCGGACATCGGGTGGATTACGGGCCACTCCTACATCGTCTACGGGCCGCTCGCGCTCGGGACGACGACGATGATGTACGAGGGCACGCCCGACTACCCGGAGAAAGACCGCCTCTGGGACATCGTGGAGACCTACGAGGCCGACCAACTCTACACCGCGCCGACGGCGATTCGGGCGTTCATGAAGTGGGGTCCGGAGTACCCCGACAAGCACGACCTGTCGAGTCTGCGCCTGCTCGGGACCGTCGGCGAACCAATCAACCCGAAGGCGTGGAAGTGGTACTACAAGCACATCGGTGGCGAGGACTGCCCCATCGTGGACACATGGTGGCAGACCGAGACCGGCGGGATGATGGTCACGACGCTCCCCGGCGTGAAGGACATGAAGCCGGGCAGTGCAGGACCGCCGCTCCCCGGCGTAGACGCCCAAATCGTGAACGCGCAGGGCGAGGAGGTCGAACCCGGCGAAGCGGGCTATCTGACGGTCCAGAAGCCGTGGCCGGGGATGCTCCGGACGCTCTACAACAACGACGAGCGATACGTTCAGGAATACTGGGCGGAGTATTCGGACACCGACAGCGACGACCCCGACGACTGGGTGTACTTCCCGGAGGACGGCGCGAAGATAGACGAGGACGGCTACATCACGGTTCTCGGGCGCGTTGACGACGTACTCAACGTCTCGGGCCACCGCCTCGGCACGATGGAAATCGAATCTGCCATCGTCGGCGTCGAAGGCGTCGCCGAGGCCGCCGTCGTCGGCGGCGACCACGAGATGAAGGGTGAGGCGGTCTACGCCTACGTCATCACCGAGGACGGCTACGACGAAGACGACGAGATGCGCGACCGAATCGTGGAGGGCGTCGAGGACGGAATCGGTCCCATCGCGCGCCCCGAAGAGGTCGTCTTCACGCCCGAACTCCCCAAGACTCGCTCCGGCAAAATCATGCGCAGACTGCTCGAAGACGTTGCCAACGGCGAAGACCTCGGTGACACGTCCACACTCCGGAACCCCGAGGTCGTCCGGGAGATAGAGGCGAAGGTCGGCGACGACTGAGAACCACTCCATCCTTCGATACTCGAACCGAAATCGAACGAACACGCGACGAAACTGTGCAAGACAAACCCAGTCACGGACCATGTCAGATAATAACTCGCATCAGTCAGACACTTCCTCACGGGAATTTGACGACGATTTACGAACCGACGAACAGACTCGCGTCGTCAAGGAGTCGGTCAAGCCATGTGAATCGAGTGATGCAGTCGAGTAGCGTCGGGAGACCGAGGGGTGTGTAGTCTATCAGTTCGACCGAGAGGTTGACGCGGCGCTCGTCCGGATTGACGAACGGAAACCGGTCGGGCCAGTTGTTGTGGTGGTGTCCGTGGAGGACCCACCCGCGCCAGTTGGTCGGCGCGTCGTCGGGGTCATGGACGCAGTAGAACGGGACGCCTTCGTACTCGAATTGATAGGTCTCGCGTATATCGACCCCGTCGAGCGTGGGCATCATCCACTCGTCGTGGTCCCCGAGGACGAACTAAATCGTCCCGTTCAGACGCTACACCCACGACGCGAATACGCCGAAGTCGTTCGCCATCGTGAGGTCGCCGAGGAAAATCACGTCGTCGTCCTCGCCGACGGTGGCGTTCCAGTTGGCCACGAGCGCGTCGTTCATCCGTTCGACCGAGTCGTACGGTCGGTCGCAGTAGTTGATGATGTTTCGGTGGTCGAAGTGCGTGTCGGAGAGGATGAACTTCACAGTCGCTCTTCCAGTCCCGCCGAAATAGTCTCTCCGACAGCATCGGGTTTGAAAGGGTCGTGCCGTCTCGTTGCAGGTGATGACGACCGGCACCGTCGCCCTGCGACCGACCGAGACCACCGACGCCCGACCATGAGCGACCGAATCACCCAGTTGGACGACGCCACCGTCCGCCAAATCGCCGCCGGGGAGGTCGTCGAACGCCCTGCCTCCGTCGTCAAGGAGTTGGTCGAGAACAGCCTCGACGCCGACGCCGACCGCATCGACGTGACCGTCGAGGACGGCGGCACCGACCGAATCGCGGTCAGCGACGACGGCATCGGCATGAGCGAGACCGACCTCCGGGCCGCGGTCCGCGAACACACTACGAGCAAAATCGAAGACGCCGACGACCTCGACGCGGGGGTGACGACCTTGGGGTTCCGGGGCGAAGCACTCCACACCGTCGGCGCGGTCTCGCGCGTGACCATTACCTCCAAGCCGCGGGCCAGCGGCGGAGACGGCGGCCGAGCGACCGAACTTCGGATGGCGGGCGGCGAGGTCGAGTCGGTCGGTCCCGCCGGTCGCCCCGTGGGGACCACGGTCGAAGTCGAGGAGTTGTTCTACAACACTCCCGCGCGCCGGAAGTACCTCAAGACGACGACCACGGAGTTTTCACACGTCAACACGGTCGTCACGCGCTACGCGCTGGCCAACCCCGACGTGGCGGTGTCACTGACCCACGATGACCGGGAGGTGTTCGCCACGACCGGTCGGGACGACCTTCGGTCGGCGCTCCTCTCAGTGTACGGCCGCGAGGTCGCCGAGTCGATGATAGCAGTCGAGGGCGACTCCGAATCCGCGTCGGTCTCGGGCCACGTCAGCGACCCAGAAACGACCCGAAGCACGCGCGAGTACATGTCCACCTTCGTCAACGGCCGGTACGTCAGTTCGCCGGTCGTCCGCGAGGCGGTCCTCTCGGCCTACGGCGGCCAACTCTCCGCGGAGCGCTACCCCTTCGCGGTCCTCTTCGTGGAGGTCCCCCCGAACGAGGTCGATGTAAACGTCCACCCGCGCAAGATGGAATGTCGGTGGAGCGACGAGAGCGCGGTCAAAAACGCCGTCGAGAGTGCAGTCGAGGACGCCCTGCTCGACCACGGACTCGTTCGCTCGTCGGCCCCGCGCGGCCGGAGCGCGCCAGACGAGGCCAGCATCGCGCCCGAGTGCGAGAGCAAGAGCAACGAGGAGCGCGAGACCCAAGCGAAACTCGTGGACGCCGACGAACGCGAGCAGGCCACGCTGGACGAGCGTCCGGACACGGAGAGCGCGACGGCGAAATCGGTCGAGAGAACTACGGACCCCGACGAGTCGAGTTCTGGGGCACATTCGGACGCGGTGGAGGCAGGACGCCGCGATAGCGGGGCGACGACCGGGACGACTTCGGTCGGCGGCGAGACGGCGGGCGACACCACCGAGACCGCTACCGGGACCACCGACACCGCCGAGACGGCCACGACGACTCCCGCGAGTTCCGACACCGAGAGAACTGCGCGGACGGCCACCGACGCGACCGCCAACACCGCCGACCCGACCGGAACCGCGACCGACGCCGACCGGAAGTTCGCGGCACCGACCGAGTCCGGGACGTTGGCGGGCGAGACCACAGAGGACCCCGAGTTCGACACCCTGCCCCGGATGCGGATTCTCGGCCAACTCCACGACACCTACGTCGTCGCCGAGACTCCCGATGGACTGGTGCTGGTGGACCAGCACGCGGCCGACGAGCGAGTCAACTACGAGCGACTGCGCGCGGAGTTCGCCGACGACTCGACCACCCAGATGCTCGCCCGGCCCGCCGAGTTGGAGTTGACCGCGGGCGAGGCCGCCGTCTTTGAGGAGTACCGCGAGGCGCTGGAACGACTCGGGTTCCGCGCCGAGCGAAAGGACGAGCGCGACGCTGGAAGCGCGCAGAACGACGGAGCGAGCGACGGCGAGGACGAACCCGCGAGCGGCCGCACCGTCGTCGTCCGGACCGCGCCGACCGTGCTGGACGAGACGCTGGACCCCGCACTCCTCCGGGACGCGCTCGGAGAGTTCGTCTCGACGAACCCCGACGACCGCGGCGAGACGGTGGAAGCGGTCGCCGACGACCTGCTCGCGGATTTGGCGTGCTACCCATCGATTACCGGGAACACATCCTTGCGGGAGGGGTCGGTCGTGGAACTGCTCGCGGCGCTGGACGACTGCGAGAACCCCTACGCCTGCCCGCACGGGCGACCGGTGATAATCGAGTTCGGCGAGAAGGAGATAGAAGACCGGTTCGAGCGCGACTATCCGGGGCACGCGGGGCGGCGCGGAGAGGAATAAGTATAGTTTCTCGGAGAAAACTATTTTTGTTCGTGTGGTGTACCGTACTGGTAGGACCACCGACAATGACGAGTCAGAATACACCGCCGTCCTCGCCGTGGGAGGGCGACGTGAACGAGGCCGCAGTCGAGGAGTGGGTCGAAGCGACGACGCCGTTCGAGCGCGTCCACGAGGTGCTGGACGTGACGAGCGAACCGCAGTTCGCCAAGGAACTCGGCGAGCGCGCGCAGGTCAGCGAACCGACCGCCAGAGACCACCTCTCGACGCTCGCCGAAATCGGACAGGCGGAGACGGTCCCCGCAGAGCAGGGCACGAAGTACAAGCGGTCCGCCCAAAGTGTCGCCGTCCGGCGTATCGCGTCGATTCACCGCGAGTCCTCCAAACCGGAGTTGACCGACGCCATCGAGCGACTCCGCGACCAAATCGCCGACCTCCGCGAGGAGTACGGCGCGAACGACCCGGACGACCTCGCCTACGAACTCGACTCCGGCGACGAGGGCTGGCAGGACCTCGCCCGGTGGCGGACACTCGAAGAGAACTTGGACATAGCGAAGGCTGCGCTCTCGCTGTACGATTTCGACCCGGACGACGAGAGCGCCGCAGGTGCCAGCGACGAGCGCGTCGGAAACAAGACCAGTGGAGCGTTCGCCGGAACCGAATCGGGAGCGAACGTCTGAGAGCCAATGCTGGCTGAAGACGACTTGGACGGTGACGTAGGGGCACCCGATGTGGCCGCCATGGAGCAAATCCGGGAGGTGTTCTCGAACCTCGACGGACTCGTAGACGAGAGCGAAACGGGACTGAACAACCTCATCAACCCGCGAGAGCTTCACGTCCACTTCGACGACGGCATCGGGGGCGCAGAGTGGGCACGATTCGACGTGACGTGGTACCGGACAGGCTGTTACACGTTCCATCACGTCGATTCCAAGACCGTGAACTTCCGGTGGGACCGCCACCCGAAGGACGGCGCTCCCGGCCGCCACTTCCATCCGGCACCGAACGCACCGTCGAAAGACGCCGAGGCGTCCTGCATTCGTGTCGAAGAGCCGAAAACGGTGGCTCGGGCGATTCACAAACTCTGGCGACGAGCCTACGAGACCGAGTCGCTGACCGCTCTCAACGACGCCGAAAATCCGCCCTGACCCGATTAGGCTCGCTTCTGTGCCGCCGCGATAGCCTGCTCTAAGTCCGCGATAATGTCCTCCACGTCCTCGATGCCGACCGACAGGCGAACGAGGTCCGGCGTCGTTCCGCTCGCCAACTGCTCTTCCTCGGTGAGTTGCTGGTGGGTCGTGCTGGCCGGGTGGATGATGAGCGTCTTCGCGTCGCCGACATTGGCGAGCAGACTAGCGAGGTCGGTCTCCTCGGTCACGGCGCGTCCGGCCTCGTAACCGCCTTCCAGTCCGAACGTTATCATGCCGCCGTAGCCGCCATCGAGGTACTTCTCGGCGTTCTCGTGGGTCTCGTGACTTTCGAGTCCGGGGTAGTTGACCCACGCCACGTCGTCGTGGCCCTCCAGATACTCGGCGACCGCCAGCGCGTTCTCGGCGTGGCGCTCGACGCGGAGGGGCATCGACTCCAACTTCTGGAGCGTGACCCACGCGTCGAACGGCGACTGCTGGTTGCCCAAGTCACGGAGTCCGCGAGCGCGAGCGGCGAAGGCAAAGGCGGCGTCGCCGAACCGCTCCTTGAAGTTGACGCCGTGGTAGGCCGGGTTCTCGTCGGCGATTTCGGGGTAGTCGTCGGCGTCCCAGTCGAAGGTCCCGCCGTCGATGAGCGCGCCGCCGACGGTCGAACCGCTCCCGTGGAGCCACTTCGTCGTGGAGTGCCAGACGAGGTCCGCGCCGTGGTCGAGGGGGTTGCAGAGGTACGGCGTGGCGAAGGTGTTGTCCACGAACAGCGGCACGTCGTGGTCGTGAGCAATCGCCGCGACGCGCTCGATGTCCGGCGTGACGAGCGCGGGGTTGCCGACGGTTTCGAGGTGGACGAACGCGGTGTCCTCGTCGATGGCCTCCTCGTAGGCCGAATAGTCGAGCGTGTCCACGAACTTCGCATCGACGCCCCGGCGCGGCGCGGTGTGCGTGAAGTAGGTGTAGGTGCCGCCATACAGCGACGACGCCGTGACGACGTTGTCGCCGACCGAGGCGAGCAGGAAGGTGGCTAAATCGAGCGCGGCCATGCCGCTCGACGTGGCGAGGGCCGCCTCGCCGCCCTCCAGCGTGGCGAGGCGCTCTTCGAGCGTGGCGTTCGTCGGGTTCGTCAGCCTGCTGTAGATGTTTCCGGGTTCTTCGAGCGCGAACAGCGAGGCGGCGTGGTCGGCGTCGTCGAAGACGTACGAGGTGGTCTGGTAGATGGGCGGCGCGCGCGACCCCGTGGCCGGGTCGGGGTCTTGGCCCGCGTGGACGCTGTCGGTGTGAATCGAGCGGTCGTCGGCGTCGTCGGAATCGGTCATGGTCGTTTCCACCGAGGCGGGCCAGCGGCTTAGGTCGGCGGGTGGTCGCAACTTCTGCTTCGGGGCCGCGGTTCCGGCAAATTTTCGCTCGGACGGCGACCCTACTCGCCGAGCGCGTCCCGGAGCGCGGGCAGGACCTCGGTCACGTCCTCGCGGAAGACGTAGTCGGCCCGCTCGTCCAGCGGCGTCTCGTCCAGATTGACCACGACGAGGGTCGCGCCGCCGTCGGCGGCCGCCGCGGGGAGCGACGCGGCGGGTTCGACCGTGAGCGACGACCCGGCGACCAGAAACGCGTCGCTGGCGTGGGCGTGTTCGTGGGCGCTGGCCAGCGCGCCTCGGGGCAGTTGCTCGCCGAACAACACCGCGTCGGGCTTGAGCGCGCCGTCGCAAACGTCGCACCGCGGCGGCAGGTCCCCCGACTCGGCGCGCTCGTGGGCGTCATCGGCGGCGGTGGTCCGCCCGCAGTTCCGGCAGGCCGCGCGCCGGACGTTGCCGTGGAGTTCCACGATTTCGTTCGCGTCGGCGGAGACGCCGCTCGCGGCGTCTCCGTGCAACCCGTCGATGTTCTGGGTGAGGAGGGCGTCGAGGTGGCCCGCCGCCGAGAGGTCGGCGAGCGCGCGGTGGGCGGCGTTCGGTTCGGTGTCGGCGTCGAGTAAGTCCGCTCGGAGGTCGAGCCAATCGGTCCAGAACTCGCCGGGGGTCCGCCGGAAGCGCCACACGTCGAAGGCATCGGGGTCGTACTCCGACCAAATTCCGCCCTCGCCGCGGAACGGCGGGACCCCCGAGGGCGCGCTCACTCCCGCGCCGGTCAGCGCGGCCGCGACGTCGGCGTCTCGGAGTTCGCGGGCGGCGGCGTCGATTCTGTCCATACCCGGAACTTGCGGCCGAGCGGGCAAAAACCACGCGACAGCGCGGGCGTCGGTCCGCGGTCGCTCGACTCTCCGGCAGTCGGCGGCGAGTCGCTCAGTCCGCGGTCGCCGGTCGTTCGAGGTCGTAAGTCACGCTGGTCAACTCCTCGGAGACTTCCCAGAGCCGTTCGGCGCGATTTCGGTCGTAAGAGATTTCGCTCGACCGCTGGGCTTCGGGCGCGCCGCGCATGTTCAACAGGCCGCCGGGACCGACGTACTCCCCGCCCTCGATTTCGGGCGCGGTCGCGGCGTAGAGCATCGGGAGCGCGCCGTCCGCGGCCGACTGGGCGAGGACGGCGTTCGCGGCCTTCATCGCCCAGAGTCGGAGCGTCGAGTCGCGCATCTCGGGACCGCGGTGCTGGAGGTTCGTCGCGGCGTATCCAGGGTGGCAGGCCGCGCTGATGGCGTCGGCGTCCGCGTCGTCGAATCTGCGCTGGAGTTCGTAGGCGAACAGCACGTTCGCCAGTTTGCTCTGGGCGTAAGCGTCCCACTCGTCGTACGACTCCTCGTGGTGGAGGTCCCTGAAATCGATGTCGCCGCGCTCGTGGACGCCGCTGCTCTGGGTCACGACGCGCGTCTGTCCGGGCGTGTCGAGCAGTGCATCGAGCAGGTGGCCGGTCAGCGCGAAGTGGCCGAGGTGGTTGACGCCGAACTGCATCTCGAAGCCCTCGGCAGTCTCACGTCGCGGAATCGCCATCACGCCTGCGTTGTTGCACAGGACGTGGAGTTCGTCGTGGGCCGCCCGGAACTCGTCGGCGAACGACCGGACCGAATCGAGGTCCGCGAGGTCGAGTTCGGCCACCTCCAGCGACCCGCGGGCGCTCCCCTCGGCGTCCTCGGTTCGAATCTGGCGCTTGGCGGTCTCGCCGCGCTCCTCGCTCCGGCAGGCCATGACGACGTGCGCGCCCTGTCGGGCGAACGCGCGAGTCGCTTCGTAGCCGAGACCGCTGTTCGCGCCCGTGACGACCACGATTTGCTCGTCCATCTCGGGCATTCGGGCCGTCGTCCACTCGCCGCGGTTCGGTGACATGTACGAACGTACGGACGGCACGCACTGAAAGGCATCGCCGCGACGACTCGCCGGAACGCTCGCTACGTCCGGCGCTCCACGAACCCGCGACACTCGGGGCAGACGACCACCGCGCGCGAGTCGAACGTCTCCCCGCAGAGCGTGCAGACGTACTCTCCCTCGTCGTCTCCGCGGCGTCGCTCGGCGAGTCGGCGAAAGATTCCCATCGTGAGCGAGACGTTCCCCCACCGCAAAAGCGATTACTAATCACGCCTGACCTGTCCACCCGCTTGCGGCCCCGGCAACGGCGACTATTGTCCCCACCCGCGGCTTTTTGCCCGGCGAGCGTCACCGTTCGTCCGATGAGCGAAGACGGAGAGAGCGACGAAGTCGGGCGTTCGCCCGACCGCGAGTCGTCGCCCGGCGAGCGCGGCGTACCGCCGACCGACAGGGAGTCGCCGGTCGGCCAACCGGTCGTCCGGGGCGACGCGGCCGTCACCGGCCAGAGCGCCGCGCAAGCGAAGGCCTTCGACCCCACCGACGACGAGAGCGTCGTTGAGGCCGCCGAGACCGTCGCGCGCTTCGCCGAGAACACGGCCGGGGCCGAGGACAACGTGTTCATGCTCCGGGGCGCGGCGGCGTGCGCGGCGCTTGTCCGCGGCGAAGGGTCGTACAAGGCCGCGGCAGAGCGCGCGGGCGGGGAGGTGACGGTCGCGTTCATCCGGAAGTGGGCGCGAGTCCACGACCTGCCCCAGTCCATCCGGCGGTACGTCGCCATGGGCCACATCGCCCCGACCGCGGCCAAGCACATCGCCCGCGTCAGCGGCGAGGAGCGCTTTCAACTCGCGTGGGCGGTCCTCGACGGCGACCTGACGGTCCGGGAGGTCCGGTCGGCCGCCAGCGCGGTCAATGGCGGAACACCCGTTGAGGAGGCGCTGGCCGACCGCGGCGTCCGGCCCGGCCGACTCACGCTCTCGCTCCCGACCGACACCTACCGGGAACTCCGGCGCGTCGCCGCGATGGAAGGCAGGGACCCCGAGGAAGTCGTCGCCGAGGCGTTAGACGAGAAGTTCGACTAATATAGTAAGAACTCTGTAGCGCCAAGAATGGTCATGCGAGTCGTCAGCAGACAGTCGTCAGGTTTGACGTAGTGCCGCGATAATTGTCGCTAGCGACAATGACCGGCAGGAAACCGAGAATTACCACCGACGACGTACTCGACTGCTTCAAGGAAACCGACGACCGATGTGAACCGTTCACTGCACCGGAGATTTCTGAGGAGTTGAACTGCCATCGAAATACCGCGAGAAACAAGTTGGACGATTTGGTTTTTGTTGGCGACCTCGCCACGAAGAAGGCGAGTGCCAGCGGCAGAGTGTACTGGCGGCCCTGCTCGAAAGAATCGTAAGTGGCTCTCTCTACGAAGAGGCGACTTCGCATACCTCGCCGACAGAGCAACTATCGCGCCTCTACCCCAAGAACTCCGCCGCCGCGTCCGCCAGCACCTCGCCAGCGGTCAGCACCTCCGACCAGCGAATCGTCTCGTCGGGGAAGTGCGCCTGCTCGATGTTCCCCGGTCCGAACATCACGGTCGGGATACCGGTCTCGATGTACCAGCGGGCGTCCGCGCCGTAGGTCGCGCCGCGCGGGTCGGTGTCGTCGAGACCGTGGCGCTCCATCGCGCGCTGGACCGCGCCGACGACCGGTTCGTCGGCGTCGATTTCCGACGGCTTGAACTGGACCGAGAACCGCTCGAACTCGGGCGGATGCTCGGCCAACCACTCGTCGTCGGCGACCAACTCGGCGAGTCGCTGGTCGAACGTCTCTTCGACTTCCGCCACCGTCTCGCCCGGCGCGACCCCGATTCGAAGCTCGGCGGTCAACTCCGAGGGGACCGACGACGCCCAGTCGCCCGCCTCGACGCGCCCGACGACCACGGGCCACGGCACTGGGAAGCGGTCGTAGAGCGGGTGGGCCACGCGCTCGCCGCGCTCGCTTTCGAGGTCCCGGAACGCCCGGCGAATCTCCTCGAAATACGGGAGCACGTCCACGCCGCGCCACCGCGTCGCGGCGTGGGCCGACCGGCCGGTGAGTCGCAGGCGCTTCATCAGACTCCCCTCGGAGGCCGTGACGGGGCGCAAGTCGGTCGGTTCGGCGATGATTCCGGCGTCGCGCTCGAAGGGATAGGGGTTCGAGAGCGCGGACGCCGCCGCGCCGACGCCGCCCGCCTCCTCGCCGACCACGCTCTCGACCACGAGTCGGCCGTCGAGGGCGGAGTCCGCGGGCGAGTCGCCGGTCGCGCGCTCGTGGAGGTGCTTCGCCGCGAACACGCAGGTGGCGAGGCCGCACTTCATGTCGGCCGCGCCGCGGGCGGTCAGGGTCTCGTCGTTTGCTCCCCCGGCGTCTCCGCGTTCTCCCTCGCGCCACGTCGGGTCGAAGGGGTCGCTTGACCACGAGTCGCGCGCGACCGGCACCACGTCAACGTGGCCGTTCATCACGAGCGTCGGTCCGGCGTCCGGGTCGCCGAGTTCGAGGACGCCGCCGACCGAGGGGCGGCCCGCGACCGGAATCTCGTCGGGGTCGTCGGGGAACGAGTCGTGTTGGGCCAACCGCTCGGCGTCGGCAATCCACTCGTAGGTCTCGAAACCGAGGTCGTCGAGTCGCTCGCGGACGAACGCTTGGGCGGGCGCTTCGTCGCCGTCGGTGGTGTCGAACCGGAGCAGTCGTTCGGCGAACGCTCGGAGGTCGGCGTCCCACCTGCTGGCAAAGTCGCTCATACCCGTTTCGACTGACGACGGCGGCGTAAAGCTTCCGAGAAATTGTAAACGTTTAACTACGCCCGGTGCAATCGATAACCTGAGGGCTGGTAGCTCAGTTAGGCAGAGCGTCTGGCTTTTAGCACGATTCACCCGGAGGTTCCGGATGGTCGTGGAAGACACCAGACGGCCAGGGGTTCAAATCCCTTCCAGCCCGTATTCTCTCCGCAAGCAAATCGGCGAGCACCGCGTAGCGTGTGCTCGCCACGACTGCGAGCGGAGGAATCATTCGTCGGAAGGATTTGAACGAGACGAGTCGCACGCCCGCGCAACGAAGTGAGCAGGAACGTCTCGGCGTTGTTCAAATCCCTTCCAGCCCGCTTCTGCGACGTGACTTTTGCGACGAGCAACGCGGTGAGAGTTGCATTTTGGTGAGACTGGCGAGAGTCGAAGCAGAATCAGTGAGAGCTGGCTACTGCCGACGCCTATCAGACCGCACGGCCCCGCACAGCACCGCACGGGCCTCACGCCTCCCCAACCTCCTCCATCGCTCCTTTCAGTCGCTCAGTCGTCCCTCGCGCGGATGGGCGCGACGCACACGGCGTCGCGCCCGCACGCGCCAGACAGAAACGTCGAAGCCAGCGCAAAACCCCAAAATCGACCGAATCGTCTCTCGCGGTCGCCGGGAAGAAGAAAGCCGCCGGAGAAGGCCTCAGACGTTCTCGAAGTCGCTGTTGACCTCGCCGTCGCGGTTGAGGTCGATGATGGCGTCGAACAGGCCCATGAACTTCTCGACGTGTTCCTCGTCGTGGACACCCTTCGAGAGGTGGAACAGGCCGACGGCGTCGTGTTCGCGCAGGAGACCCAGAATCTGGCGAATCACGTCGCGGACCCGCGCCTCGTCGGCGTAGTAGGCCATCTCGGTGATGGAGTCGAGGCTGATGCGGCGCTTGCCCTCGGTCTCTTCGAGGAATCGCTGGGTGATGTCAAGGACGCCCTCCAAGTCGTCGGGCGAGGAGACGTAGTGGACGTTGTCGGTACTGCGCCGCGAGTAGCCCCGTTCGATGCTCAGCGTGTCCAGAATCTCGGCTTTCTCCTCGTCCACGTCGTAGTGGTCGAGTTTCTGTTTGACCTCGCGCGCGGTCGTTCGCGTCGAGATGACGAGGAAGTGGTCGGTGTCGGTCTTCAGGAAGTCGGTGTCGATGCGGTCCGTCTCGCCGGTACTCGGGTGCAGGAGGAGGACGCCGGTGCCACCGGGTATCGTCTCGGGGGTGTTTTCGATGGCGAGTTGATAATCCATATCCACCGATAATACGTGCGGAGGACTTAAGAATGCGGGTCAATCGCCGATTCGGGTCGCCGCCCGTCAGAACACGCTGTCGGCGGTGGCCGCGCCGACCACGCTGAACACCGCGCCGACGCTGATGGCGCGGAGCGTGATTCCGACGGTCTCCATCGACGGGCGGCCGGACGTGAACGTGTCGCTGAGGAAGGTTCCGGGCGCGCCGAACGCGACCGAGAGGATGGCGACCGACCCGAACGAGACGATCATCAGCGAGATGAACCGCGCGGGGACGCCCGCGACCTCCGTCTCGCGGTCGGGGTCGCGGTCGTCGTCGGCCTTGTACAGCGCGCCGTAGCCGATGAAAAAGACGATGAGTACGGTGAGCAACGACTCGGGGGTCGTCATATCCCTCGCCAGCACCCACACCTCCTCGGTTACGACGAACGGCCCGGCCAGCAGGAACCCGCCGACCACCTGCTGGGCGGTGTCCGCCAGCGCGTAGCGCTTCTTCGATCCGACCATACGCGTCGTGACACACCGCGGGGGTAAAAGCCCCGCGTCCGGGAGTTCGCCGGACCGCAGTGAACCTTCCGAGTCGCGCCCCCGACACTCGCGCGCGGAGCGAACGACCGTTCCGAATCGGTTTTGTCCGTGGCACCGCTCGGTTCCAGCATGAGCGTCCGCGAGGAGTTCGACGACTGGGCGGCCGAGGGCCGCGACAAGGGAATGGAGGACCGCCACTGGAACACCGCGAAGTACGTGCTGGCACGGATGCCTGTCGAGGAGGACGATACCGTCCTCGACCTCGGCACCGGGAGCGGGTACGCCGTCCGTGCGCTCCGGGACACCAAGGCGGCAGGCCGGGCCTACGGACTCGACGGGTCGCCGGAGATGGCGCGCAACGCCACGACGTACACCGACGACCCGCAAGTCGGCTTTCTGGTCGGCGACTTCGACCACCTGCCGTTCGCCGACGACAGCGTGGACCACATCTTCACGATGGAGGCGTTCTACTACGCCAACGACCCCCACCAGACGCTCCGGGAAATCGCGCGCGTCCTCCGGCCCGGCGGCACGTTCTTTTGCGCCGTGAACTACTACGAGGAGAACGTCCACTCCCACGCGTGGCAGGAGAACATCGACGTGGAGATGACGCGCTGGTCGGCGGCGGAGTACCGCGAGGCGTTCCGCGACGCCGGACTCGCCGTCGCCGAGCAGGACAACATTCCGGACCGCGAGACCGAAATCCCCGACGAGAGCGAGTTCCCGACCGACAGTTGGGACTCACGGGAAGAGATGGTGGAGCGGTATCGTGAGTTCGGGACCTTACTGACGGTGGGCGTGGCGCGCGGACTAGAATCTGGAGACCACTGACGAGAGCCAACCCAATCTGGAGAACTCCCAGACGAGAGCCAACCCAACTTTATACGTGAGGGTTGTATAGATACAACTGTGACCATCGAAGAAGCCCTTGAGGAAGTCGAAAATCGGGTCAAGCAACGATCCGAACTCTGTCAGAGTGCCAGAGAAAAAGGCCGTGAAGCCGCGTCTCTGCAGGACTAGTTTCAATCCAATCTACTCACGAACGCGCTCTTCCCGTCGTCGGTACGATTGAGTAAATCCTCCCGACCCGCACGTTCGATTAGTTCAGTAACGAACTCGATGCTTTTCTCTCGGTGACGACGGCCGTAATACCTGTGAGGGTTGTCTACGTTTAACTCTCGCCGAGAGAGGTTGATGTCAATGGACTCCTTTCGAGTGACAGTTGAGCAACCCCACTGTTCGAGGTAGGAGAAGGAATCTGCATTTCGACGTACTGTGAGCAATCGCTTCGATTCCCGAATGTATTCATTCGCCCAAGAGTGCCACTGTCCTTGGCCGGTACCTGCTGCTGGCGTTTCTATTTCCGGAGCTATAGATTCGAGATACGTTCGGACGACTGAAAGCGCAGTGCGGTGGTTGGCATTCAGAAGTGGGTGACCAAGAATCAAATTCGAGAGAAGATTCCCTGCCACCTCGGGAACAGACTGCCGCCACTGGACGCGCTCAAACTGCGTCAGTATTTCACCAAAATTCGGGCGCTTGTACCATCGGAGTGACTCTCCGCGACTCTCACATCGTTCCTTGACGCCCGTAAATGCGTAGAGAACCGTATCGAGGAGTACCTGTTCTGCATCGGTCATGTCCGCGGCGTAATCGTCCGGTAGTTTTGCAGGGAACAATTCAGCAGTGTAGAGAGAATAAACCCGTTGGTCGAGAGGATGCGTGCGTATCTCAGTTCGTACTTCGCCCTCGTTGGAACTCCTCGATTCGTACTGATTTTTTCTCTTTACCACAGTCGTTCTGTCCGGGTTTACGAACTCCAAGGAGAGAACGGCCTGAGTCGAATCGATATGATACGGTACTGTTTCCATATTTGATAGGTGTTAAATTATTCATTGGAAATATAACTTCCTATCTATAGTCATTTTCGTATGAAGGTAGTAATATAGTCTATTTATGAATTAATTTCTACAGCGATTTTACCACAGACAATACCGGTGTAAAACCCGTCTGCTATGCCTTCTCGCCTGCAAGAATTTCTACATCCAGCCAGTTCTCCTCGGGCGCGAGCGGGCAGGCGAACGTCTCGCTGTACGCGCAGAACGGCGAGTACGCGAGGTTGAAATCGAGGACTATCTCGCCGCCGTCTTCGAGGTCACCCTCGGTCTCGAACTCCATGTACCGGCCGTCGCGGTAGGTCTGCTGGCCGGTCGTCTTGTCGCGGAACGGGACGAACAGGCCGTCGTCGTCCTCCTGCTGGCGGTAGCCCGCGAGTTCGTACGAGTCGGCGTCCTCCCTGTCGCCGAGTTCGAAGCGGAGCGTGGCGACTCGGAGGTATCGCTGTGGCACGCTCTCGCTGACCTCCATCTCCACGGGGTCGGGTCGCTCGTGAACCTCGACGCTCGCGGTGACGCGGTAGTCTGGGTCCGGGTCGAAGTAGTCGAGGCTCTCGAAGTCGTCGCGCTCCGCGGGCGGAATCGGCGACTGGGGGTGGTCGGCGAAAAAGTCGTCCTTCTCGTCGCGGTGGGCGCGGAGTTGCTCGCGCCACTCCTCGGGGTCGAAGCCGTCCTCGGGCGTCGTCTCGGTCATGGACGTGCGTAGTCGTTCGCGCCGGGTAACGCTTCTCATCACTGCTGGTCGGAAACCGAGGCGGGGTTTTTCGACGGCGAAGCGTCCCGCGACGACATGGTTGCGAAGTCGTCGGAGCGAGCGACTGCCGACGCCTATCAAACCGCACGGCCCCGCCCCGCACAGCACCGCGACGGCCTCACGCCTCCCCAACCGATTCGCTTACTCCCTCACTGCGTTCGGTCGTTCGCTCATCCCTCGCGCGGTTGGCGCGGCGCGCAGTCGCGCGCCGCGCCCGCACGCGCCGCGTGGACTGTCCAGCCTCCTCATCCTCCCGCCTGCTCGCACCCATCGAGAACGCGGGCCTTTTCCCGTCGCTCTCCCTACCAAGGGTATGGATAAACGCGAGCAGTTCCTCGCGGGCGAGCGACCCGAGGACGTGGCGCTGTTCCTCTCGGACTCGTTCGTGGAGGGCGACGGCAACGGTCTGGCGAAGCACGGCAAAACGGTCGAGAAGGGCGTCGTGCTGGTGGTCGAGGGCGACCAGGGCCGGAGCGTCTTCAAGACCGCGACCGGCATGGACGCGATGGGGTTCGCCAAGCAGGCGATGGGTACCGAAGGCACAATCGCGCGGGACCTCTCGGGCGGCGACTGCCCTGAGTGCGACGGTGACTCGCAGTTCGTCTTCGCGTTCGCCGAGGAACAGAACGAGGAGGTCGGCGACCTCTACGCCGAGGGCGACGTGATCCACGCCTACTCGTACTGCGACTGCGGGACGGCGTACTCCGAGAAGTGGGTCGCCGACAACGCGGAGTAGGCGTTTTTCTCTCGGACGTTCGATTTATGCGCGACCTGTGAATCGCTGGCCCAAGCCGTTTTGCCGTCCACGACCGCAGAACCCTCATGGACGACTACGAGCGCGTCCCCATCGAGGACTGGAACGCGGTCGCCGACCACCTCCGGGAGTTCGGCGCGGGCGGTGAACTCGCAGAGAGCGACGAGGGCATCGAGGTGACCGTCGGGAGCGCCACCCTTCTCGTCACCAAGGACGGCCGCGTCGCGGCCGGAATGCCGCTCCACGACTTCGAGGACGGTGCCGTCGAAGCGCTCTACTTCGACCACGACGCCGAGACCGTCCGCGTCGAGGGCGGCGATGTCTCCTACGAGTTTCGGAAACCGTAGCTCCGAGAATCGTCCCGACCGCCCGGCGTCGTAAGCGGTTTGACCGCCCGGTCCCTCGGTCACGGCGATGAACGAGTTCGACGGCGACGGCGCGGCGACCGACTCCGAGGCCGCGGACGACCGCGCCCTCGATGTCGTCACAGTCGGGAGCGCGGTCCTCGACCGAATCTACGGCCTGACCAACCTGCCGGAACCCGACGGCGGCGCGTTCGTCCGCGACGAGGCGACCGCGGCGGGCGGGGTCGCGGCGAACGTCGCGGCCGGACTCGCCGAACTGGGCCGCGAGACCGGCGTCGTCTCGCGGGTCGGCGACGACGCGGCGGCCGACCGGATTCTGGCGGACCTCCGCGAGCGAGGCATCGACGCCCGGCGCGTCCAGCGCGGTGCGTCCGACGAGCGCACCACCTACTCGATGATTCTGCGCGACCCCGACGGTGAGCGGATGATAGTCAACGGCGGCGAGGCCGTCCCCAACCTCCGACTCTCCGGCGAGGACCGCGCGTACGTCCGGCGGGCCGACCTCGCGTTCACCAGCGCGTACGCGCCCGACCCGGTGGTCGCCGACCTCGTGGACGCCCGGAAACGCGACGACTGCCCGCCGCTGGTCTTCGACCTCGCGGGACCCCTCTCGGAACTCGAAGAGAGAGCGACGCGGCCCGAAACCCTCGACGCGCTCTTGCCGGTCTGTGACTGCTTCGTCGCCAACGAAGTCTCCGCGCGCTCGTACCTCGGCAAGGACCCCCGCGGCGCTGTCGAGACGCTCCGAGAGCGCGGCGTCCGACGCGCCGCGGTTACCCGCGGAACCGACGGCGCGCTCCTGCTGACGGAAGCGGGCGACATCCTCGAACTCCCGGCGTTCGCGGTCGAGACGGCCGACACGACCGGCGCGGGCGACGCCTTCACCGCGGGTCTGATTCACGGGTGGCTACTCGACAATCGGTCGGCCCGCGAGGCCGGGCGCTTCGCCGCGGCGGCCGCGGCGCTCAACTGCCGCGCCGAGACCGCGAGAGGCGGCCTGCCGACCGAGACGGAAGTCCGGAGATTCCTCGACTCGCGGTAGCGAACCGGGCTACCGGACGCGCTCGACGGCTTCGAGGACCGTCTCCACGCGCTCGACCGAGACCGGATTCGTCGTCTCGCCGCCCTCTTTCAGCGCGGTGCCGACGATGGCTCCGTCCGCGACCGAGAGGATGTCGGCGGCGTTCTCGGCGGTGACGCCGCTGCCGACGAAGACCGGCGCGTCCAGTCCGGCCTCGTCGCGGGCCGAGGCGACCGCGCGGAGGTGGTCGCCGCCGACCTCGTGACCCGTGCCAGCGCCCGAGACGACGATGCCCTCCGCGAGACCGCGTTCGACCGATTCGGCGACGACCTCGGCGTCGATGGGGCGGTCGGCAAGCGCCGCAGAGTGTTTCACATCGAGGTCCGCGAGAATGGCGGCGTCAGCGTCCAGTTGCTCGCGCAGGCGAATCGTCTCGTGGGCCTCGCCCTCGACGATTCCTTGGTCGGTCACGCGCGCGCCGACGTGAACGTTCACGCGGACGAACGCCGCCTCGACTGCGGCGGCGACCGAGAGCGCGGCCTCGGCGTCGTTGCGCAGGACGTTGATTCCCATCGGGAGGTCCACTTCCTCGCGGATGTCGGCGGCGATGCGGGTCATCGACGCGACGACGTGCTTGGGCACGTCGTCGGGATAGAACGGCGCGTCGCCGAAGTTTTCGAGCATTAGCGCGTCCACGCCTCCGGCTTCGAGTCGCTGGGCGTCCCGCAGTGCGGTTTCGCGGACTTCCTCGAACGCTCCGGAGAACTTCGGCGCGCCCGGCAGCGGTGGGAGGTGAACCATGCCGACGATAGGTTTCTCGGCGTCGATGGCGAGGTAGTCGGTCGTCATTCGTCGCTCTCGGCTGACTCGTCGCTCGTGTTGGCGTCGTCGCCCTCGGCCGCCGCCGTTTCGGTCTTCACGTCCCGCGCGACGTTCCAGAACGCCTCAAGAATGACCTGCTTTGCGGTCGCGCCGCGGGTCGTCCAGTGATGGGCGTAGTCGAGCATATCGTCGTAGATTCGCGGCTTACAGCCCGCGGCCTTCGGGTGGCCGCCGCCGTTGACCTGCCGGGCGACCTCGTGAGCGCGCTCGAACTCGTCGGTGCCCCGAATCGACGCGCTTCCGGAGGGTTTGACGACCACGGCGGCGTCGGTGCCCTGCTGGCGCAGCGCCTCGGCGACCTCGTTCTGGGAACACCGGCCGTAGGTCACGCCGACGGTCCACGGGCCGACCTCCTCGATGTCGGCGCGGGCGACCGCCTTCTCGATGAGGGCCTCCTTCTCGACGCGCATCTCGGCGAGGAATTCCTCGATGTCCTCGGGGAGGTCAGCGCCGTGTTGGGCGACCGTCTCGATGTACTCCTCGGGGTCGGACCAGTAGGAGAAGTCCGCCAAGTCGTCGCTGCGCTCGTCGTCCCGAATCCAGAGGTCGTGGTCGCGCGTGACCGCCGCGAGTTCGACGAGGTAGTCGGGGAAGTCGTAGTCGAGCGACCGCACGGCCACGTCGGCGGTACACTCCTCGTCGCTGTCGCCGACGACCAACTCGACACCAGCGTCGCGGACCGCCTCGGCCACGTCGTCGGTCCACTGGTGGTGGTCGAACCACCGGAGTTCGCCCGCCTGCTCGACCAGCGCCTCCAGCGACTCGGCGACCTCGTCGTAGGTGTCGGGACAGAGGTCGCAGACGAAGATTTTCGCGCCGGGTTCGCTGTAGTCGGCGACCCGCTCCAAGGCCTCTTCGAGGTCGTGCGGTCCGGCGGGAATGAGCGCGGCCTCGCCGTAAACTTCGCGGACCAGCGCGGTGCAGGCGAGTCCGTCGGCGTCGGGGTCGGCCACGACCGCGACTTCGGTCCCGGTCAGGGTCGCCTCGGCCTCGGCCTCCTCTTTGGCCTCCTCGACGGAATCGGGGACGAAAAAGCCCTCGCCGGGCAGGATAGATTTTCGCTCTACGGAGAGATTGTCGTCGTCGATGACCCAGTCTTTCATACCCTTCCGTCGGGGAGCGCCGGGGAAGAATCCTCGGTTGTCGGACGGTGGGTCCCGTCGCCCGGCGCGCCACGACGCGTCTCGAAAACGGTCGTCGCCGCGCTACTCCTCGTTTTCGAGTTGCCGGACCGTCAGCACGGGCACCGGACACGACCGGACGACGCGCTCGGCGACGCTTCCGATGAGAAAGCGGTTCTCGCCGTGGCGGCCCCGCGTTCCGGTCGCCACCATGTCGGCGTCCCGCTCGCGGGCGTACTCGGTAATCTCTGCGGCCGGGCGACCCTCGCGGACCGCGGTCGTCAACTCCCGGTCGGCGTGGTCGCGCACGGCGTCGAGCGCGTCCGCGCCCTGGGACTCCAAGGCGTCGCGGAGTTCGTCGCGCAACTCCTCGGGCGAGGACTCGATTTCGCCGGTGTCCACGACGTAGAGGGCGTGGACCGTGGCGTCGAATCGCTCGGCAAGGTCGAGCGCGACGCGGACCGCGCGGGTGACGCTCTCGGACCCGTCCGTGGCGACGACGACGGTGTCAATCATGCCTGCGTCTACTGCCGGACGCCTCTTAAAGTTCGGTGAGTCGTGCCGGGTCGGGAGTACCAAAATACCCCCGTGGTCAGTTTTGCGAGAGCGAGTGAGATGGCTCGTCGGTGGTCGCTACGGCGCGCCTCGTTGATTTTCACCCGCTAAAGCCGGTAGAAAAAGTGGAAAGGTATTTGCCCGCGGACGCACCACTTTCGCGTAATTGTGAGTGACTTACTGTCAATCTCGAATCTGCGGACGCAGTTCAACACCGAACGAGGTGTGGTGAAGGCCGTTGACGACTTCGACCTGAACATCCGGGAGGGAGAGACGGTCGGTCTCGTCGGCGAGTCGGGGTCCGGCAAGAGCGTCAGCGCGCTCTCGCTGATGCAACTCGTGGACAACCCCGGCGAAATCGTGAACGGCGAGGCGGCGTTCCGCCACGAGGAACTGACCGCCGACTTCGCCGAGCGATACCCCTCCGGCGTCGGCGACTTCGTGTTCCCCGACGAGGGGTACATCGACCTGCTCGCCGCGCCCGAGGACCCGATGCGCGAGATTCGGGGCGGCGAAATGAGCATGATTTTCCAAGACCCGATGACCTCGCTCAATCCCGCGCTGACCGTGGGCGAGCAGGTCGCCGAGAGCCTGCGTCTCCACCAGTACGGCGGCCAGAAGAAGGACTCGTGGTGGAATGCGGTCCGGGAAATCGCGCCGAGTCTCGGCGGGAAGGAGATGGACGAGGAACTGCTGGCCGACACCATCGACATGCTCGAAGAGGTTGGCATCCCCGAACCGACCGAGCGCGTCGAGGAGTACCCCCACGAGTTCTCCGGCGGGATGCGCCAGCGCGTCCTCATCGCCATCGCGCTGGCCTGTCAGCCGAAACTGCTCGTGGCCGACGAACCGACGACGGCGCTCGACGTGACGATTCAGGCCCAGATTCTCGACCTGATCAACGACCTGCAGGACGAACTCGGCATGTCGGTCCTCTTTATCACCCACGACCTCGGCGTCGTCGCCGAGACCTGCGACCGCGTGGCCGTGATGTACGCGGGCGACATCGTGGAAGTCGGTCCCGTGGACGAAATCTTCCACAACCCGAGCCACCCCTACACCTACGCCCTGCTCGAATCCATCCCGCAGGAGGACAAACAGCGACTCACGCCCATCGAGGGCAACGTCCCCGACCTCATCGACATGCCCGAGGGGTGTCACTTCGCATCGCGGTGTCCGTGGGCACAACCCGAGTGTACCGAGGGCGAGATTCCGAACCTCCAGCACGGTCCCGAGGACGTGGACCACCGCGCGAAGTGCGTCCTCGAAGAGTTCGACCAGAGCCAGTACGGCGAGGAGTTCGAGAGCGTCACGACCGACGACCACGAAGTCGGCGACCGACTCCTCGAAGTAGACGGGATGAAAAAGCACTTCTCGCGGGCCGACGGCATGCTCGACGAGTGGTTGGGCGACGACACCGAGAGCGTCAAAGCCGTTGACGGCGTGAGCTTCGACATCTACGAGGACGAGACGGTGGGTCTCGTCGGCGAGTCGGGATGCGGGAAGTCCACCGCGGGCCGGACCCTGCTTCACCTCGAAGAGCCGACTGACGGTCGCATCGTGTTCCAAGGAACCGACCTCTCGGAACTGGACCGCGAGGAGTTGCGCGACAAGCGCAAGGACATGCAGATGATTTTCCAAGACCCGCTGTCCAGTCTCGACCCGCGGATGACGGTGGGAAGCATCATCGCTGAGCCGCTGAAGATTCACGACCTGCCCGAGGAGTCGCCGCCGGAGGGGATGTCGCGCAAGCAACAGCGGCGAAACCGCGTCACCGAGCTGATGGAGGAAGTCGGTCTCGAACCGGGCCAGTACGACCGGTACCCCCACGAGATTTCCGGCGGTCAGCGCCAGCGCGTGGGCATCGCCCGCGCACTCGCGGTCGATCCCGACTTCATCGTGGCCGACGAACCCGTCTCCGCGCTGGACGTATCGGTGCAGGCCCAGATTCTGAACCTCTTGGAGGACTTGCAGGAGGAGTTCGGACTCACCTACCTGTTCATCGCACACGACCTGAGCGTCGTCCGGCACATCTCCGACCGCGTGGCCGTGATGTATCTCGGCAAAATCGTGGAGGTGGCCGACACCGACGAGCTGTTCGCCGACCCGAAACACCCCTACACGCAGGCACTGCTGTCGGCGATTCCGGAACCAGACCCGCGAATCGACACCGACGACCGGGTCATCCTCGAAGGCGACGTTCCCTCACCCATCGACCCGCCGTCGGGGTGTAACTTCCGGACGCGGTGTCCCCAGATTATCCCGCCGGAAGACCTCGACGTGGACCAGGACGCCTACCGCGAAATCATGAACTACCGCGAGCGCGTCGAGACCCGCGCCATCGACCTCGACGCGATGTGGGAGGAGGCCGCAGCGAGCGAGAGCGCACAGACCGAAACCGCGACCGCCGCGGACGGTGGACGCCCCGACGCCTCGCCCGCCGCGTTCAAGGCCGTCCTCTGGGACCGACTGTTCGACGCGGAACCCTCGGGGCGACCCCGCGAACTCGTTGCGGAGTCGTTCGACCACCTCGCGTCGGGCGACTGGGAGGCCGCCGAGTCGCTGCTGATTCAGAACTTCAGGAGTGTCTGCGAGATGGAGGACCCGGTCCTGCAGGACGACGCCCATCCTGCGGCGTGCTACCTCTACGAACAACCGCAGTGAGCGTTCACTCGGGTCAGACCTGTTGAAGAGATGCCCAAATTATGAGCAGTCCAAGTAATATGACGAACGCACCGACGCCCCTCACCAACCAATCTGCGACGGAATTCGGTGCGGGTTCGCCGAGACTGTAGATTATAAGGAATAGTTGTGCGATCTGCGTTGACAAATATATCATCCCTGATCCGAGCACGAGAAATACCACCCCTGCAACGAGACCATTTAAGTACACCATAGTTACGTTACTATTGCAGTATGAAAAATCCTTTCGACGCTGTTTCTGACTACTCGTCGAGGAGGGTTACCTCAATCGGGGCTGTGTAGATTTTCTCGTCCGGTCTAACGCCTTCGAGTCGATGAGGTGAGAACCCGAATTTACCGGGGGTCTTCTTGACCTCGCTCGCACGGTAGACGTTGATTCCACGCTCCTTTCGCTCAGCCGTCGTCATCTTCGAGATGGCGTTTGGTGACGATTCCGGTGCAGTAATTTCGATGCTGTAGTCATTCACCAATTCGGTATGTGCTGCGACGTGGTCTTCGATATCGATAGTGATACTATCGTCGGGCTTGAGTTGCACGTCGACCTTGTCCCAGTAATGGGTTTCTGAGAGTTCATTGGGATTCACCCAATCATAGTCGACTCGCCACTCACCAGTATTGTCACCCACTTTGCTTAGATTCGTCCCAAAGTTGTCGAGTACCTTCCCAGCACCGTAGACATCACCCGCAAGTGGGACGAGACCGGCGAGGTAATCGAGTCCGTCTTTTGTGGTGTCCTCGGCAAGGTTCCAGTACGTGTAGTCTTTCTCGTGATCGACATCGTAGCCTCCGTAGTGACTACTGTCTTTCTCTGCGTCAACCTCATTCAGGTCACTGTACTTGTTCGATGGCCACTCACACTTGAAGTAAGATGAACGAATTTCTCTGACCCACTGCCAGTTTCCATTGTAGTCTTTGAAGTGGCTCGTAACATCTGATTCGACTTCGACGGGGATGAACCAGTGCTCATAGGAATTTAATGAGTCTGCTTGGTAAACGTTCGTGTAGGACGTGAGGTGTCCTTCGAACCGGTCGACGTTGTAGTCGTCGTGTTCTGGGTGGTTCCAAGCAATGGCAGTCTGCGCAGCAGCGGAAGTTGAAAGCGTTCCACCGGCCACAGAAGCTGCCGCGCTGGCTTTGATGAAGTCTCGTCGGTTCAGGTTCTTCCGACTCGCGTCGTTGTCTGACATCTTTGACACCGACAGAACCATATCGTGGATACATATTCTACTTAATTACTGTCTTGGGAACGAAAATCAATGTCCGGGGGAAGACAGTATCTGTCCACTATATCTATAATTATAATTTTGATAAGGCTTAATTATAATCGGCTCCAAAGTGTTAGATAACTATGGCTTCAAGCGAGAAAGATGCGCTGGTGCACGCTTTGGAGCATCATGAATTGACTTCCGCCCTCCAGAGAGGACCGCAGTACAAGAGTTGTCTCGCTCAGGAACTGGATGTGTCCTCCAAAACGGTCTATCGACGGGCACACAAGTTAATCGAATCAGGATTAGTTAAACGATGTCAAAACGGGTATCGGTTGTCGAACCTCGGTCAGTTGTACTGCAATCTCATTAGTGAACTCTGGAACATCTCTGGAAATATTTCCGAAATCAAGCCACTTCTCCGAGACGCTTCACTCCAAAAGTACCCACCCTATTGGTTCTTTGCAGAGATACGAACAGTGTGCGCGACCGAAGAAACGCCTTTGCGCCCAATTGAAGAACTCGAAGCTGTATTCAAGAATGCGGAGAAACTTCATGGCCTTTTACCTGTCGTTGCCTCTCGTTTCGTGAAACTCCTTCGTCGGCGAGTCGAAGCGAGTGAACTGTCCCTCGAACTAATCGTTAAATCGGCCGCTATTGATAAACTCCGACAACGAGACGACGAGGGAGATGGAATGTTGATGAGAGACGCACAACTCTGGCAGATAGAGAGCGTTCCGTACGGATTAATCATAGTTATAGAACCCAAACCTTCCGTCTTTCTCGTAATGCACAACGAGAACGGAATGGTGACCGGAATAATAGAAAATCAGAACCCAGTTGCTACCACTTGGGCGCTCCAGAAGTTCGATCAGTACCTCACCGATGCAACATCCGCTAACTGGCAGTTACCCGCATAACTAAAGTTGGTTTGTTTGAGGCTAGCATCGATTTTCCAAGACAAGGCGCATTCGGCGTCTCGTCTCTTCTACGGAGAGTCGAACCTGACGTGGACAACCAAAGACTTCGTTTTTGGGCAACACCCGAGCCGTCACGTCTTCGGCCCGCCGTGGCGGTGACATTTCAGTACTCGGCCGGAAAACCGTACCGTAATTAATAGTTTCGTATACATAATATGGTTGAGCTAAATTAAACCGCCTCTAATCCGCTCCCGTAGTCTTATATTCTGAATGATTGATTGGTAGCAGTGGATGACTTCAAACGACACATCCGTTTCGAGACGGAGCGTGCTGAAGGCGGCCGGTGGGGCGGCGGCGTCGGTCTCGGTGGCGGGCTACGTCGATACCGGCAGTGCCGAGGAGGTACAGCAACAAGGGGGCACGGTCACGTACGCTCGGGGGAACGATTCGGGGACGCTCGACCCGCACAACACCACGAGCGGCGAGGACGTGAAAGTCATCAACCAGATGTACGACACCCTCATCGACTTCGAACCCAACCAGACGAGTCTTCAGGCGGGTCTCGCCACCGAGTTCTCGCTGGAGGAGACGACGGCGAACTTGCAACTGCGCGAGGGGGTTCAGTTCCACAACGGCGAGGAGTTGACCGCCGACGACTTCGTGGCAACCGTCGAGCGGTTCACGAATCCGGACTCGGAACTGTATCCGGGGCAGGACTACATCTCGGCGTACGGACCGTTCACGCTGGGTAACTGGGTCGAGAGCATCGAGACCGGCGGCAACTACAGCATCACCATCCAACTCAATCAGCAGTACGCGCCGTTCCTGCGGAATTTGGCCATGTTCGCGTCGAGCGTCCTCTCCCGACAGGCCATCGAGGAGTTAGGGACCGACCTCAGCCAGCAACCGGTCGGCACCGGCGCGTTCACGTTCCAGAACTGGGACCAAGGCAATCAGCGGATTCGTCTCAGCGCGAACGGCGACTACTGGGGAGAGGGACCGTACGTCGATGAGGTCGTGTTCACCGCTGTCGGCCAGAACACCACCCGCGCTCAGACGCTCATCTCCGGCGGAGCCGACATCATCGACGGACTGGGCGCGCAGTCGTCACAGATAGTCAGCAACGCGGACAACGCCGAGTTGATCGAGACACAAGGTATCAACATCGGCTACATGGCGTTCAATCAGGCCCGGTTCGAGCCGTTCCGTGACAGACGGGTTCGACAGGCCATCAGCTACGCCGTGGACACGCAGGCCATCGTCGAGAACATCTTCCGGGGTATCGCGGTGCAGGCGAGCCAACCCATCCCCGAGCAGGTGTTGGGCTACAACGACGAACTGGAACCGTATCCCCACGACCCCGAGCAGGCCCGGAGCCTGCTCGAGGAGGCGGGCTACGGCGACGGCTTCGATTTCGAACTGGCCACGTTCCAGAACCCGCGGACCTACAACCCCTCGCCGGTTCAGGCAGCCCAGACGGTCAAGTCGAACTTGGGCGAGGTCGGCATCACGGTCACCATCAACCAGATGCCGTTCAATCCGTTCCTCGACTACACCGCACAGGGCCAACACGACGCCACGTTCCTCGGGTGGATGACCGACAACGCCGACCCCGACAACTTCTACTTCACCCTGTTGCATCCCGGCGTCTCGGTCGAGGAGGTGCCCGAGGGACAGGACTGGGTGAGTTTCGACACGGAGGGATACAACACGACCAACCGCGCGGCGTGGGCCAACACCGAGTTCATGGAAATCGTCGAGGAGGCCCAGAGCACGCTGGGCGAGCAACAGCGGGCGGAACTCTATCGGCAGGCCGGGCAAATCGCACACGACGAGGCTCCGTGGGTGTTCATCGACCACGCACAGGAACTGCGCGGCGTCGCCGACCGAGTGCAGGAGTTCCAGATCGCCCCGATTAGCGGTCCGCTACTGAATCGCGTCCGAGTGCAGGGCTGACTGCGCTCCCCCCGATTCGGCTATTGACGGCTCTATACGGTGTCGTTGTTCTATTTTTACACCCCTATAGGTCCGGCATACTTATGTGGGCGGTGTGAGCATAATGGTCTATGGCGACAGATGATGCTCTTAAGCGGCGTAGTTTCTTGAAGGCTGCTGGCGGTGCGACGGCGGCGGCGACGCTCGCCGGATGTACCGGCGACGACGGCGGCGACGGGACGACCACCGACGGAGCCACCGAGGACGGCGAGTCCGAGACGACCCAGAGCGGCGGCGAAAGCGAGGGAACCCAACTGCTCACGTACGCTCGCGGGTCCGACTCGACGACTATCGACCCCCACACGACCACGAGCGGCGAGGACGCCAAGGTGATGAATCAGGTGTACGACCGCCTCATTCACTTCAAGCCGGGCAAAACAACCATCGTCGGCGGTCTCGCCAAGGACTACAGTCTCGAAGAGACGACCGCGACCCTCCAACTCCGCGAGGGCGTCGAGTTCCACAGCGGCGAGGAGTTTACGGCCGACGACTTCATCGCCACCTACCGGCGCTTCGTGGACGAGGAGTACGAATACTTCGTTGGGACGGAGAACCAGTCCATCTACGGTCCGTACCTGCTGGGTCAAGTCGAGAACATCGAGAAGGACGGCGACTACACGCTCAACTTCGAGCTTACCTCGGCGTACGCGCCGTTCATGCGCAACCTCGCCGTGTTCGCACTCGCAGTGCTTTCGAAATCGGAAATCGAGAGCGACGCCGACCTCGGAGGGAATCCCGTCGGAACGGGACCGTTCGAGTTCGATACGTGGAACAAGAGCGACCAGCGTGTCCGACTGACTGCCAACGACGACTACTGGGGCGAGGGTCCGAGCGTTGACGAAGTCGTGTTCACGACGGTCAGTGAGAACACGTCGCGCGCCCAGACGCTCCTTTCTGGCGGCGCGGACATCATTGACGGCATCAGCGCACAGGCCGCGGGCGTCATCGAGGGCGACGACAGCGCGTCCCTACAGAAGGTCCCCGGCATGAACACCGGCTACATGGCGTTCAACATGGCCCGCGTCGAGGCGTTCCGGAACAAGAAGGTCCGGAAGGCTATCAGCCACGCCATCAACATGGAGGCCATCGTCAAGAACATCTACCGCGGGCAGGCGGTGCAGGCCAGCCAACCGCTCCCGCCGAACATCATGGGCCACAACGACGACGTGAGTCCGTACGAGTACGACCCCGAGAAGGCCAAGAGCCTCCTCGAAGAGGCGGGCTACGGCGATGGACTCGAGTTCGAACTGACGACGATGACGAACCCGCGACCCTACTTCGCGTCGCCGGTCCAGACCGCCCAGACGGTCAAGTCGAACCTCGCCGAGGTCGGCATCGAGATGAGCATCAATCAGCAGTCGTCGTGGGACGCTTATCTCACCTACACCGCCGACGGGAAGCACGACGCCTGTTTCCTCGGGTGGATTACCGACAACGCCGACCCCGACAACTTCTACTCGCCGCTGCTCCACCCCAGCATCCCGGCCGAGGACGTGCCGGACGGACAGGACTGGGCCAGCGCGGACGTGAGCGACGACTTCAACACCGGGAACCGCGCCCGGTGGGCCAACACCGAGTTCATCAAACTGGTCAACGAAGGAAAGACCACCTACGACACCGAATCGCGCAAGGAGACCTACCGGAAAGTCAGCAAGCTCACCCACGACGAAGCGCCGTGGGTGTTCATGACCCACACCGAGGAACTCCGTGGCGTCAACAGTCGCGTGCAGAACTTCACGGTCGCGCCGATTAGCGGACCGTTCCTCAACCGCGTCTCCGTGGACGAGTAACGGGTACGTACAACGGTACCGCGTAACGAGCCTTTTTTTATCCCCGCGTGTTATTGTCCGAGCGAATGATTTCCAAGCGGTTCGTTATCAAACGACTCCTGCTACTCGTCCCGGTGCTGTTCGGGGTGGCGACGTTCGTGTTCGCCATTCTCCACCTCGCACCGGGCGACCCCGCGAGGGTCATCGCGGGACAGCGGGCGTCCGAGGAGTTCGTCAACCAGATACGGACGGAACTGGGGCTGAACGACCCCATCTGGGTGCAGTACGGTCGGTTCCTGTTGGAGGCAGTGCAACTGGACTTCGGCGAGTCCTACCAGATTCAGCGCGGGACCGCCATCACGGAGGTTCTTCGGAACCGACTGCCGGTCACGCTGGAGATGGCGCTGTACGGCCAACTGTTCGGCATCCTCCTCGGGATTCCGACGGGACTGTTGGCGGCAATCAAGCAGGACTCGCTGAGCGACCACCTCACGCGAGTCGGCGCGCTGACCGGAATCAGCATCCCGATTTACTGGAGCGGTCCGCTCCTCATCCTGCTGTTCGCACAGGTCCTCGGTTGGTTGCCCGCAAGCGGCCGTATCGCCTCCCAGTACAGCGTCGAGATGGTGACGGGAATGGTGACCATCGACACGTTCCTCAGCGGCAACTTCGCGGCGTTCAAGTCCGCGGTCAGGCACATGTTTCTGCCGTCGCTGGTCATCGGCATCTACTCGATGGCGCTCATCTCCCGGATGATGCGCTCGTCGATGCTGGAGGTCATCCGCCAAGACTACATGCGGACCGCCCGCGCGAAGGGACAAGGCTCGAAGATAACCGTACTGAAACACGGCTTCCGGAACGCGCTGATTCCCGTCGTGACCATCATCGGCATCCAGTTCGGAAGCCTGCTCGGCGGGGCGGTCCTCACCGAGACGGTCTTCGGCATCGGCGGCATCGGCACGCTACTCGTGAACGCGATTCAGGTCGGCGACTACCCGGTGGTGCAGGGGACGGTTCTGACCTTCGCGTTCCTGTTCACGCTGGTTAACCTCGGCGTGGACATCACCTACTCGTACCTCGACCCGAGGATAGACCAATGAGCACGGAAACACAAACCGAAACCGACGACGTGGGACAGCGCGGGGTCGTCGAGCGACTGCGCGCCTCCCCGTTCCTCTCGGAACTACTGTCGAATCGACTCGCCGTCATGGGGCTGACCATGATATTCGGAATGGTGGCGGTCGGTCTCTACGCCCGACTGTTCATCGACATCCAAGCCATCTCGGCCAGCCAGATGGGGACGAACCCCAACCTCGCACCGCCGAGTTGGTGGGGCCAGAAAGAGACGCAGGTCGTCACCGACTACGGGGCGTGGGCCTACCCGTTCGGCACGGACATCCAGTCGCGCGACATCTTCCCGCGAGTGCTCTACGGCGCGTGGCTGGCGATAAAGTACGGCACCATCACGGTCGGAGCCTCGACGGTGCTGGGCGTCGGTCTCGGCATCCTCGCGGCGTACTACAGCGACCTCACCGACAACGTCATCATGCGAACGATGGACGTGCTGTTGGCGTTCCCGAGTCTCCTGCTCGCGCTGGCGCTGGTCGCCATCTTCGGCACGGGTCTCTGGAAGGTCGTCATCGCGCTGACGCTGGTCTACACGCCGCGGTTCGCCCGCGTCGTCCGCGGGGCCGCGCTCAAGGTGCTCGAAGACGAGTACATCGAGGCGACGGAGGCGCTCGGGGCGAAAGACCCCCGCGTCATCGTCCGCCACATCCTGCCGAACTGCCTCGCGCCCATCACGGTCCAGTCAACGCTCAACTTCGGTCTCGCCATCATCGACATCGCCGCCCTCTCGTTCCTCGGGTTCGGCGCGCAGGCGGGGACGCCCTCGTGGGGACTGATGCTCTCGAACGGCGTGAGCGACGGCCTGCTGACCGGCGACTGGTGGTGGTCGGTCTTCCCCGGTCTCTTCCTTGCCATCACCGTCCTCGGGTTCAATCTGCTGGGCGACGGGATGCGCGACGCGCTCGACCCGCGGATGCGCGAGACCGTGGACTAATCGATGAGTTCGGGCGATGCGGACGGGCCGCCGCGCGATTCGACCGGGCGCGGCGACCCATCGAACCGCGGGTCTCACGACGGCGGCGCGTCGTCGGTCTCCGACGACGCGCCGACCCCCCGCGAGCGCGTCCGACGCCTCGGGCGCGCGGCCCTGCTCGGCGCAGTGCTGGCGGGTCTCGCGGTCCTAGCGCTCGTCCTCTCGGGCGAATCGGTCCAGTTCGCCAGCGAGAACGTCTTCGCGCTCGGCGCGCTCGTGTTCGGCTTCTCGATGCTGGGCTGGTCGGGGTCGGTGTTCGTCGGTGACGGTATCGAGAACGTCCAGCGGCATCTCGGCGGGAACTCCAACTGGACGGAGACCGGGTCCCGGCAGGCGATGGCGGTCCTCGGGTCCGTCGGTCTCGGCGGGATGGTCGGCGCGAGCGTGGTGACGGTCGTTCTCGCAAGCGTGACGTAGCTCTCGCAAAGGGAGTCGATTCGAAAACGAGTTTCGTTCTCGCGCGGAGCGACCTCTGGATGGCGGTTACGGTCCGAAAAGGAAACGACGAGGAGTCCGAGCAAGAATCCTCGCCGATGGTTCCGTCGGCGGACGAGTACCCTTCTGGTCGGTGGTCGGTTGGCAGTGCGTCAGTCGGCGGGAGCGCGCCGACAGTACATGCCACGAGGTATTTCCACATAACTGCGCGTTTTTGGGCAACTCTTTCGACTTCTCGCCTGAAAGATAGACGCTCGTTTTCTAGTAGTGGATAGATGAACACGAACGTGTAGAAATAACTGGCGTCGTTACCTATCAGTTTGCGATTTGTCGAGTTCCGAGTCGTCGCGGATTAGCGGCGACGACCTGAATGCGGTGCTACTCGCGGACGTTCCGGCCGACCGCATCGCCGAACTCGCCGTCGATGTCTACACCCTCGAAGTCGGCGGACTCGCTCCGGTACACCACGTTTCCGCGGACCACCGTCAGTTCGGGGAACACCCCTCGCATGCCCTCGAACGGCGTCCAATCGCACTTCGAGTGAAGGTCTTCGCCACGAATCTCGCGCGAGTCGTCGGGATCGACCAGCACGAGGTCGGCCATCAGGCCCTGTTCGACGTTGCCCTTGCGAGTCAGGCCGAACACGTCGGCGGGGTTCGCGGCGGTCAGGTCCCGGACGCGCTCGTAGCTCAGGTTCTCTTTCCGGGCCTCTTCGAGGAGAAGCGGTAGTGCGGTCTCGACGCCGGGCACGCCGCTCGGCGCGTCCCAGACGCTCGCGTCCTTCTCCTCGCGGGTGTGTGGCGCGTGGTCGGTCGCCACCATATCGACGGTCCCGTCCGCGACGCGCTCGAAGACTGCCTCGCGGCGCTCCTCGCTCCGGAGCGGCGGGTTCATCCGCCCGAAGGTGCCCAACTCGTCGTAGTCCGACCGCGAGAGGAACAGGTGGTGGGGCGTCACCTCGCAGGTCGCGTCGCCCGCCTTCGCGGCGTCCACTCCCTCGGGCGTGCTGGTGTGGGCTATGTGAACTCTCGCGTCTTCCTCGGCACCGATTTCGACCGCGCGCTTGACCGCGGCGGTCTCCGCCTCGGCGGTTCGGTAGGCGCTCCACGCGTCGTAGTCGTCGCCCGCTCGGTCAGTCGCTTTTTCCGAGAACAGGTCGGCGTCCTCGGCGTGAACGGTGACGACGCGGTACTCGTCGGTCGCGGCCGCGACCGCCTCGCGGAACAACTCTTCCTCGATGCCCATCTCGCCGGTCGAATCCGCAAGGAACACCTCTCCGAGCGCCAGCGTCGGCCGGTCGAACAGCTCCTCGGGGTCCCAGTCGGCGGTGACGCCGCCGTTGATGCCGTAATCGACGTAGGAGGCCGCCGCGAAGTCGACCTTCCGGTCGAACGACTCGCCGTCCACCGTCGGCGGGTCGGTGTTCGGTTGGTCTACCACAGTGGTCACGCCGCCCGCGGCGGCCGACCGGCTTCCGGTCTCCCACGTCTCCTTGTGGGAGAAACCGGGTTCGCGGAAGTGGACGTGAGCGTCTATCATCCCCGGCAGGAGGAGCTTTCCGCTGGCGTCGATGGAGTCGCCCGAGTGAGTGAGCGTCGATCCGACGCCCGCGATGCGGCCCGCGGACGTGTCGATGCGCACGTCAACCTCGCGGCCGTCAGCAAGCGTCGCGTTCCGGATGGTGAGCATTCTACTCGGTTGCTTCGGGGGTGGGCGTCCTAAGCGTCTCGATTCCGAGTTTCCGAGCGGGAGGCTACCGGCGGTCAAATCGTCTCGAAACCCGTCTCAGTCGGCGGGTTCGGCGTCCGCGTCGCCGAGCATCTCGACTATCGTCTGCTCGTCGCCCACGAGCATCTCTTCGATGGTCCGAGCGACGGTCTCGGGGTCGTCGCTCCCGCCAGCCTCGGCGATGCTCCCGACAGAATCCGGGTCGAAGGGGATGTCGAGCGGTTCGTAGACGCGGTCGAGAACGTCCGCGATTTCCTCGTGGTCTCGGACGACGACGACGCCCGAGACCAGCGCGGCGTTCTTCCGGACGCGCTGGGCGACCCCGACCAGTTTCCCGCCGCGCCGGAGCGAGTAGTCGCCGGGGCAGAAACTCGCCTCGGGTTCGCCCCGCGAGGCGGGCACGCCGAGTCGCCAGAGCGCGCGCTGGACCGCCCGCGTGGTCGCCTCGTACCGCTCGTCCATGCCGATTCGCATGTCCTCCAAGGGGACCACCTTGGCGAACGCAACGGTGTTGCCGGTGTAAGCGACCGCTCGGCCGCCGACCGAGCGCTCGACGGGGGGAAAGTCGCAGGCGTCGGCGACGGCTGTCGCCGTCTCGTAGCCGTCCGCTCGGGAGTCGCGCCGCCCGAAGGCGAGTTGGCGGTGGGGCCGCCACGCTCGAACCGACGCCTGTCCGGTCTCGGCCGCCCGTTCGAGCATCGCCGCGACGACTTCGCGGTCGGCGTCCCGACTCGCCGCCCGGCCGCGGAGTACGCGCATGTCGGGACTTTTGCAGTCGGAGTACCTAAACCCCCGCGTCTCCGAGATGCGGCCGATGGTCGCCATCGGCCCGGAACTACTCGAACGCTTTCCCCGATTCTCGCTGTACAACTCGCCGTACGACGCCCACGACGAGGGGTGTGCAATCGACCTCTACCCCCACGAGGGCGACTGGCGGACGACGAGCGACGAGCGAGCGCCGAACGACGCCCGCGAGACCGCCGCGCCGAGTCCCGTCGCTGGCGAAGTCGTCGAAACCCGGACCGTCTCCGCGCCGCCGAAACCGTACGCCGTGGACGACGACCACCTCATCGTCGTCGACACCGGCGACTCCCTCGCGCGGATGCTCCACGTCGACCCCGCGGTCGAACCCGGCGACGAACTCTCTCGGGGCGACTCGCTCGGCGAGATGGTCCGCTCGGGCTTTTTCGCGCCGTGGGTGGACAACCACATCCACCTCGGCTTTCGCCCGCCCGACGCGAACCCGCTCCGTGCCTCGGGGTCGCTCCCCCTCGAACTCGCGGGCGTCGACCCCGTCGGCGTCTCGTGGGACGGCCGCGGGACGGTCGTGGCGTCGGGCGACACCTACGCGATTCTGGACGCGCCGGACCACCCCGCGCCGGGCGAGCGGTTCGCCGGGATTTCACCGGATAGAAGTGGGATTCTGGACGGTGGGCTTCCGCACTACGACGGCGGAGGTCTCATCGCGGAGGCCGGTGGCGAGAAAGACGACGAAGCCGGGCCGGGTAGCCCGGTTTCGCTCGCTGGCCAACGGGTCGGAACCACGGAGGACAGGACGATTGCGTGGGACGACCTGACCGTGGTGGCGAATGGGACACCGATTACCGGCCTCTCGTTTTTCTTCGCGCGCGAGGCCTTGGGTGCGAAATTGGTCTGTCCCGACGCCGAGTTCGAGGTAGGGGAGGAAATTCTTCTTGGGTTCTCAGCCCTAAAATGACATTTTCTTTCATGAACTATATGTTAACCTCTTGTAACCAAACATTTTTGTGATTGGCGAAGTCAATTATAAGTAAGGCGGATAAGAGATAGTGATAGTCTTGGTGGACTATCTGGTCCCTTCATTCGCTCAAACACGTAGCGGGGTCCAAAGCTCCCGCATGGCCATTACGATCATGGCCCCCTGTGTGTCAGCTCTACAAAATGTATTCTCATCTACAACGATGAGTCAAAAGACCAGGAATAGGTCCAAGACGACTAGTGTCTCTTTGGATGGTCGAACAACCGATGGTTCTGCTATCCCTAGTCGTCTTGAAATGCTCCTTAGAGCGTTGGCCTTATTCGGGTTGGCTTGGATTCTTCTTTCTGCTTCCAGCCTCTCGATGACGTTTCTGAACCTGCTTACCGTAGCAGGCGGAATCTGGCTCCTACTCGATCTTGCCGAAATCTAAGTCGGCTACGTACCAAGGATACGTAACGGGAGTCCTTCCAACGCTTGCCCCCTCGGTTATGACAATAGGACGCCGGGTGGGTCAGAATTTGTATTCTTTGGCGAGTTACTGTCTATGCCCTGCAATAGTTAGTAGATATAGAATTGGTGCTAGTTTCTCTAGGAGGGTATGCAGAATATTGTTTGAGATAGCGATAGCTTGGTGGACTATATCGAATCGAGAAGTTCCGTGGATATAAAAATTGCGTCTAGAGATGGGAATTCAGCCTCTAGAGGCTAGGGGTTCAACTAGAGAAACCACTTCTAGACGGTAACTTAATCTAGGAACTGTCTTAATTCCGTTTCTCGATGTTATCCCCCATTGTTATTCAACTATGATAATAATTTTCTGAGATGTTCTCGTGCATTCATCCACGTCTTCTTCACCCAACTGCTCGTTGAGGGAGTCGAGCGTGACTCTAAAACCGTAGGCGGTGCAACCCGGTTCTCGTTGTGGATTCCGGTTTGGCGGTCTATGCGTTTCGTTTGGTCTCGGGTCGCTAATTCGTCGTCTTCGGTCACGATTGAATAGATTTACTTGAGCTCGATTTCGGCCTTCGTCGTCAGTTCGCCGAACAGGAACTCCGAGTGGTCGACGGCGTACTCCCTGTGAGACTCTTCGATATAGCCGAGCGCGTCCTCGACCAACACGGGTCGGTAATCTCGCAGGCCCGCGCTCCCGGCGGTGTGGAGGACGCAGACGTTCGCCAGCGTCCCGCAAAGTAGCAGGTCGTCTATCCCGTGGGCGTCGAGATGCTCCTCCAAGTCGGTCTGGTGGAAGGCGTCGTAGGTGTGCTTGTCCACGACGTGGTCGTCCTCACGCACGTCGAGATCGTCGTGAAGTTCCGCTTCCCACGACCCTTCGAGGACGTGTTCGCCCCAGCGCTCGAACTCGTCGTAGTAGTGGTTGCCCTCGAACTGTTCGGGCGGGTGAACGTCGCGGGTGTAGACGACCGACGCGCCCGCGTCCCGTGCGGCCGCGACGACTTCGCTCACGTCGGCGAGAGCGTCCTCGCTGGCGGGCGCGTAAAGGCTTCCCTCCGGGTGACAGAAGCCGTTCTGCATGTCCACGACGACGACTGCGGTCGAGTCGGGGTCGAAGTTCATACCCAACGGTAGTCGCTCGTCGCCGAAAACAGTTTTCCGGAACGGCGTCGATTTCGGAAAATTCCAGCAATTTTTCAAGAGGTTTTTGTCGGTGTAGTCCCACGTCATCTGCATAGGAAATGCGCACGACAATCGCAATCGCGGTCGTTCTGATGCTCGTCGTCGCGGGCTGTTCGCAGGCCCCCGGCACGGGGACGACCGATATGGACGCTAACACGACCGACGCGACGACCGACCGGCAGGATGTGGTCATCAAACCGGACGACCCCGAGAGCGACGTTCTCGGCTGGGAGGACGGACTCTGGTACAACGAGACCATCGACGTGACCCCCGAGGACGGCCTGAACGAGACCGAACTCAACCAGACGGTCTCTCGTTCGATGGCCCGCGTCGAGCGCATCCGGGAACTCGAATTCGAAGATCGAGTCTCGGTCGAAATCGTGACCCGCGACGAGTTCCGCGACGAGCAGTCGAACAGCACGACCTCCGACGACAGTCGGCTGTTCGACAATGCGAAGTACGAGTCGCTGTTCATGATCGACGAATCGACCGACTCCATCGCGGTCCAGAACAACAACTCCGGAGCGTCGGTCGGGGGCTACTACGACCCGACTAACAAGGAAATCGTGGTCGTCTCCGAAAACACATCGACGCCGCAACTCGACGAGATTACGCTCTCCCAAGAGCTATTCCACGCGCTACAGGACCAGAAGTTCAATTTCTCCTCGTTCAACCAGTCCACGCGCGAACTCCACAACGCGAAGGACGGCATCATCGAGGGCGACGGAAACTACGTCGATTACCTCTACTCGCAACGCTGTGAAGACGAGTGGAACGGCGACTGCCTGACCCCGGAGACGCCGTCCTCCGAGTCGAGCAGCAGCGGTCTCGCCAACATCGGTCCGTATCTCCTCAACTTCCAGCCCTACAGCGACGGCCCGGCGTTCGTCCGGAACATCAAAAACGAGGGCGGCTGGGAGGCCGTCAACGAGGTCTACGAGAACTCGCCCGAGAGCACCGAACAGACGATCCACCCCGAAAAGTACGGCACCGACTCGCCCGCGGAGTTCGGCGTCGAGAACCGGGCCAGCGACGGCTGGGAGCGGCTGACTTTCGAGGATCGCCCGAACTACGGGAGCGTCGGCGAGGCGGGCATGATGGCGATGTTCATGTACCCCTACTACGACAGCGAGGGCCAGACCCAAATCGTCCCCGCACGGAACTTCTTCAACCGAGCGGCAGGGACGAGCCAACTCAGCAAAATCGACCCGCTGAACTACAATAGCACCTACTCGACCGGCTGGGACGGCGACAAACTCGCGGTCTACACCAACGACGACGCCGAGACCAACGAGACCGGCTACGTCTGGAAGTCCGTCTGGGACTCCGAGCAGGACGCCAGCGAGTTCGCCGAGGGGTACCGCGAGGTGCTGACGTACAACGGCGCCAAGAAGCTCGACGGCTACGAGAACACGTTGCGAATCTCCGACGGCGGCTTCGCTGACGCCTTCTACGTCCAACAGCAGGGCGACACTGTCGTCGTCGTGAACGCCCCCTCCGTCTCGGAACTCTCGAACGTCCGGCAGGGCGCGGCACCGGAAGCGTAACTACCTGCGGCGCTCTTGCTTTTTCTCTCCGTCTCGCGGTCTCCGCGACCGGCAAGCGGGACCTTTTTCGCTTCGGCGGAGGTACGTCCGGGCATGAATCTCCCGAGGTGGCGGCGATGAGCGACGGGTTCGACGTTGTGTCGGAAGCGGCCATCCGCGACGGGTCGGCGACCGACGCCTACTTCCTTCGGACCGAAGAGACGCTGGAGGGGACCGACCGCAACCCCCACGTCGTGGCCGAGGTCACGCAGGACCAGTTCCCGACCGGCGAGTTCGACCTGCTCGCGGGTCTCAAGGACGCCGCCCGCCTGCTCGAAGGACTCCCCATCGACGTGGACGCGATGGCCGAGGGGCGACTGTTCGACGGCGGGCCTGTCATGCGAATCGAGGGCGACTACCTTGACTTCGCGCGGTACGAAACCTCGCTGCTCGGCTTCCTCTCTCACCAGAGCGGTGTCGCCACCGCGGCGCTGGAGGCACGGCGGGCCGCACCCGACTCGTCGGTGCTGAGTTTCGGCGCGCGCCACGTCCACCCCGCCATCGCGCCGATGGTCGAGCGCGGCGCGCTCGTGGCGGGTCTCGACGGCATCTCGCACGTCGCAGCGGGCGAAGTCCTCGGCCGAGAGGCCAGCGGCACGATGCCCCACGCGCTCGTCATCGCCTTCGGCGACCAAGAGGCGGCGTGGGAGGCGTTCGACGACGCCGTGGACCCCGACGTGCCACGCATCGCCATCTGTGACACCTACTCCGACGAGAAAGACGAGAGCCTTCGGGCCGCGGCGGCGCTCGGTGACGCCCTCGACGGGGTTCGCCTCGACACGACGAGTTCCCGGCGCGGCGACTTTCGACACATCATCCGCGAAGTGCGCTGGGAA
Organism: Halorussus pelagicus; assembly: GCF_004087835.1. Taxonomy (NCBI): domain Archaea; kingdom Methanobacteriati; phylum Methanobacteriota; class Halobacteria; order Halobacteriales; family Haladaptataceae; genus Halorussus; species Halorussus pelagicus. The sequence continues at coordinate 1,701,197 of NZ_CP035119.1, read as the reverse complement.
CTCGACGCCCGCGGCCACGACGATGTGGACATCTTCGTCAGCGGCGGTCTCGGTCCCGACGACCTGCGGGAACTCCGGGACCTCGCCGACGGATTCGGCGTCGGCGGCCACGTCAGCAACGCCGACCCGCTGGACTTCGCGCTCGACATCGTGGAACTCGACGGCGAATTGGTCGCCAAGCGCGGCAAACTCTCGGGCAAGAAGGAGGCGTTCCGGACGCCCGACGGCGGCCACCACGTCGGACTCGCCGACCGTGCCGACCCCGAGGGCGGCGAGGCCCTGCTCGAACCGCTGATTCGTGACGGCGAACTCGTCCGGGAGTTCGACATCGACGAGGCCGCGGAACGCGCGCTGGCGGACGCCGACGCGGTCGGGTTCCGCGAGGGCGAGTGAGCCAGCGGCTATCTGGGAGCTTTTCTGTGGAAATTTTCGGAAGAAGTGCGGCCGTTAGAGTTCTTCGACGGTTCCTTCCGGTTCGCGCTCGGTGAAAACCTGTCCGTCGAACAGCGTCACCATCACGTCGTCGTCTTCCCAGGCGCCCTTGGGGAGACCGGCCTTCCGGCAGGTCCGGTCGAGATACTCGAAGACGCTCCACTCGTTCTCGATGGGAAGGGTCGGGTACATCCACGCCTGCTTGCCTCGACCCTCGATTGCGACGCCGTGGGTGCCGAGTTCGATGTCCTCCACCGGGTCCTCGGTGAACTGCGTGTCGCGGACGACGCAGACGGAGATTTTCAGGTTCGGAAGCTCCGCCTCCTCGACTTCGGAGCCACACGAGGTGTCGCTGGCCGCACTAATAGCCGAGTCCACGATGAGGTGACCGAGTTGGTCGGTGCCCTCGTAAGCACCGTCACACCCCCGAAGTCGGCCGCGCCCCCGCGTGGACGCGAGTCGGATGAACACGCCGGTTCGAGCGTAGAACGCTTCGCGCATGCTACCGGGCTGCTCTCGCTGCCCGTTAATGACGTAGGATTCGACGGATTCCCGTGCGAGTTCAACCGCCCGCGAGCCATCCTCGTAGGAGAGAGTTACTGCCTGAGCCTGTGCCATACAGAAACCGATAGGGCAGGTAGCACCTTCAAGCCTTCCCTTCAATACTAAACGCGGAAATCTCCCACTACCTTTCATGTGGGTCGCGTTATCATCCGTTAATATCGGCGTTCGAGCCGGGTAACGACGGCTTTCGACGGGGGTCGCACCGAACTTCTTAAACCCGGCGAGGCGCTAGCGACGACCGGCAGAGGGAGCCGAGTTCCCGCGAGGACGCGGCGTCGCCGCGTCCCCGTGAGGAAAGTCCCCCCACCGTTCGGGCAGGCGACCGGGCGCAAGTCCGGAGCGGGAGACCGCTGGCTCTGGAACAGAAACGAGACCCCTCTCCCCGACCGATGAGGTGCGCGAATCCGAACCGAGAAGGCTCACGCCGAGAAAGGAACGGAGAGTTGACCCACCGAGGGCGTGGCTTCGCCACGTTACGCGCGGCGATTTCACCGCCGAGCGCGCGGCGCTCGACGCCGTGAGACGGGAGAGAACGGATGGAACGGCGAATCCTCGCCGGTGCAAGTCCACGCCGCGATGCCCGGCGTCGAATTTCGACGCTGGTCGTCGTCAAGGTAGCCCGAACGACGGCGCGGACGCTCAGCCGAATACTCGGACGAACAGAAGGGGGCTTACTCCCCTCAGCCGTTTTCGGACGACCGGAGCGTGTCACTCTCAGAGGCCCTGCCTCGTCCTATCCGAACGCGAACGCCAGAAGCGCGAGCGCGACGAGGACTTCGCCTACGAGAAGCGTCACTGCGGCCCCGATTTTCAGGACCCTCGTTTCCGCCACCATCTCTGTGGTGCCCATTGGAGTAGACTTGCGGACAATTCACAATAAGTTAGACACACCGTTGAACACAGTTCGCGCTTACGACCGATTCATAACGCAATGAACGCTCGTGAACGGTTTCAGGCCGCACGAAACGTGAAATTGAAACGAGAGGAACGGCGGCTCCGACAGACTATAACAACTCAGCCCGTCTTAATTATTAAGAAATCGCATCCACGGCCGGTTTTCTGACAGTGCAATTAATAACCTTCTGGTGACTACTCTCGAGTAATGACTACCAACGAGCGCGAACGGACCGTCCGCCTCTCCGTCCCGGAGATGGACTGTCCGTCCTGCGCCGGGAAGGTAACCGCGAGCGTCGAGCGACTCGACGGCGTGCGCGAGACCGACCCGGCACCGACGACGGGAACGCTCCGCGTCACCTACGACGGCGAAGCGACCGACGTAGACGACATCCGCGAGCGTGTGGAGGCCGCCGGGTACGCGGTCGAAGGCGATGCCGGAGCGGACGACGACGCCGAACTCCGCCTTTCGGTCCCCGAGATGGACTGCCCCTCGTGTGCGGGCAAGGTCGAGAAGGCACTCGACGGCGTGACCGGCGTCGAAACCGTCGAGACACGGCCAGCGACCGGCGAGGTGCTGGTGACCGGCGATGCCGACCGCGAGCGCGTCGTCGCCGCAATCGAGGGCGCGGGCTACGACGTAGAGAACACCACAGACGGCGGCGGCCCGGACGTGGCCGGACCGAGTGAGGTCTGGACGAGTCCGCGCGCGCTCAAGACGTGGGCCGGAGGTGCGCTCATGGTCGTCGGAATGGCCCTTGAGTTCCTGCTGACGGGCGCGAACGACCTGCTGTTCTCGGCGCTCGGCCGCGAGTTCCACCTCTCTGCGGTCGTCCTCCTGCTCGCGGCCGGAATCGCGGGCCAAGAGATTCTGCGAAACGGCTACTACTCCGCGAAGACCCTGAGCCTCGACATCGACCTGTTGATGGGCGTCGGCGTCCTCGCGGCGGTCGCGGTCGGTCTCTACTTCGAGGCCGCGACGCTCGCGGTCCTCTACAGCGTCGCGGAACTGCTCGAACGCTTCTCGATGGACCGCGCGCGCAACTCGGTCCGGGAACTGATGGACCTCTCGCCCGACACCGCGACGGTCCGCCGAGACGGAAGCGAAACGACGGTCCCCGTCGAAGAGGTCGCGGTCGGCGAGACCGTCGTCGTCCGCCCCGGTGAGAAGATTCCGGTCGATGGCGAAGTCACCGAGGGCGCGAGCGCGGTGAATCAGGCACCCATCACGGGCGAAAGCGTCCCGGTAGACAAATCTCCCGGCGCGGAGGTGTACGCCGGGACGGTCAACGAAGAGGGGTATCTCGAAGTTGAGGCGACCGCAAAAGCCGACGAGACCACCCTCTCGCAGGTCGTCGAGTTGGTCGGCGACGCCCAGCGCGACCGGACCGACCACGAGCAGTTCATCGAGCGGTTCGCCGCCTACTACACACCGATTATCGTGGTCGGGGCGCTGGTGACCGCGTTCGGGCCGCCGCTGCTGCTCGGCGGTCCCTTCCGCGAGTGGTTCGTTCGCGGCCTGACGCTCCTGGTGGTCGCCTGCCCGTGCGCCTTCGTCATCTCGACGCCCGTCTCGGTCGTCTCGGGCGTCACGAGCGCGGCCCGGAACGGCGTCCTCGTGAAGGGCGGACCGTACCTCGAATCGATGGGCGCGGTCGAGGCCGTCGCCTTCGACAAGACCGGGACGCTGACCGCGGGCGAGTTGACCGTCACCGACGCCGTGGCGCTCAACGGCAACGACGAGCAAGACCTGCTGCGCTGTGCCCACGACCTCGAACGCCGGAGCGAACACCCCCTCTCCGAGGCCATCGTCGAGTACGCCCACGACCACGGCGACCCCCACGACGAGGGTGGCGAAGACCGCCCCATCGAGAACTTCGAGAGTCTGACCGGCAAGGGCGTTCGCGCGGACCTCGGCGGCGTGACTCACTACGCCGGAAAGCCCGCGTTGTTCTCCGAGTTGGGCTTCGACCTCGAACACGTCCATCTCTCGACGGACGGTGGTGAGCGAGCGACCGACGGTGGCAGGGTCGTCGCCGACGCGACCGACAGCAAGTGCGCCGACCGCGAGGACTGTCTCGATCTGCTCGCGGACGTGGTGCCCCGGTTCCAGCGCGAGGGCAAGACAGTCGTTCTCGTCGGCACCGACGAGGAAATCGAGGGCGTCCTCGCCATCGCCGACGAGGTCCGCCCGGCCGCGAAGAAGACCGTCGCGCGCCTGCAGGAGTTCGGCATCGAGACGGTCATGCTCACCGGCGACAACGAGGGCACGGCCCGCGCGGTGGCCGAGGAGGTCGGCGTCGGCGAGTTCCGGGCCGAACTCCTGCCCGAACAGAAGGTCGAGGCCGTTGACGAACTGACCGAGCGCTACAACTCGGTGGCGATGGTCGGCGACGGCGTGAACGACGCGCCCGCGCTGGCCGCCGCGACGGTGGGCGTGGCGATGGGCGCGGCCGGGACCGACACCGCCATCGAGACGGCCGACATCGCCCTACTAGGCGACGACCTGCTGAAGGTACCGTATCTCTACCGACTCGCGCGCACGGCCAACCGCGTCATCCGCCAGAACATCTGGGCGAGTCTCGCGGTCAAGGCGGTGCTGGCGGTCGGCGCACCCCTCGGACTCGTCTCGGTGGCGATGGCCATCGTCGTCGGCGACATGGGGATGAGTCTGGGTGTGACCAGTAACGCGATGCGACTGGCAGGAGTGGACCCGGAGAAGTGATTTGTTTCGACTCGGGATTCAGCGGTCGCGGAAAAGACGTTTCGCTCGTCGTTTGAAATCTCGGTCCAGTTTCTCGCGGGCTTCCTTGACGCCGGAAACGAACTCGTTGCCGTCTTCGTCGTCGAAGACTCCAAATCCGTTGTGGCGCTCGTCGTCGTCCGAATCTGAATCTATACCTGCCACTCGACGACGCTCTTCCAGTTCTTCGAGGGAAATACCACGACGACGTGCGATAGATTCTAAGGCTTCGCTCTGACTCCGGTGTGGGTCCTCTGGCGAATCCGCAATGTGCCAAGCCATATTTGACTACTCCAACCCAAAGTGACGAAAAGGTGCCGGATAAACTTTCGAAACCGTAGTGCCCTACTCCTCGAAAACCGGATGCGACGCCCGAATCTCCTCGATTAGTTCCCGCACGTCGTCGTTTACCTCCTCGTCGGGCGTCAGCGGTTGCTTTCCGTCGAAGGTCTCGTGGACCTCGGCCACGCTGTCCGAGAGGGTGTCGAGACCGTATCCGCCTTCGAGGACGAACGCGAGCGCCGCGCCCAACTCGTCGGTGAGGTCCCGTACGCGGTCGGTGAGCATACCGTACCCCTCCGTCGAGACCCGCATCCGGGAGATGGGGTCGTGACGGTGGGCGTCGAACCCCGCGCTCACGAGTAGCAGGTCCGGGTCGAACTCGCGGAGGGCGGGTGCGACGAGGTCGTCTACTGAGTCGCGGTACTCCGGGTCGCCAGCGCCCGCGGGGAGCGGAACGTTGAGCGTCGTGCCCGCGCCCGCGCCCTCACCGGTCTCGTCGAGTTCGCCCGTGCCGGGGTAGAGACCGTCCTCGTGGAGCGAGGCGTAGAACACGTCGTCGGCCTCGTAGAATATGTCCTGCGTGCCGTTACCGTGGTGAACGTCCCAGTCGAAGATGGCGACCCGCGAGGCGTCCGAGTCGGTGTGGTCGATGACGTGACGGGCCGCGACCGCGACGTTGTTGAAAAAGCAAAAGCCCATCGCGTCGTCTTCGACCGCGTGGTGGCCCGGCGGCCGCCCGAGCGAGAAGGGCGTGTCGCGGCCGTCGATTCCGTCGAGCGCGGTCTCGGCCGACCAGCAGGCCAGTCCGGCCGACTGGAGGGCGGCCTGCCACGTCTCCTCGACGGCCACGGTGTCGGGGTCCCAGTTGCCGCCGCCCGAGTCGCAGAATTCGCGGAACTCGGCGACGTAGTCGGGGTCGTGGACCGCTTCGACGCAGTCGCTGGTCGCCGGTGTCGAATCGACATATTCGACGCCGTGCTTGCGGGCCAGTCGCTCCTGAATGGCGCGGAGTCGGTCGGGGGTTTCGGGATGGCGCTCACCCGTATCGTGGGCGAGACAGTCCTCGCTGTAGCCGAAGTTCATGAATTATGTGTCGCTTGCTCCTACCGGCAGGCACGATTCGGTAGTTGATAGCACGTACGCTAGTCGGACGCAACGGAATTTAATCGCTTCGCTCCCGGCGGCGATTTCGACCGGTCTCGCAGACGGAGGCGAGCGGTTCCGAACTCACGAGTGAACGCTCACTCGAACAGTTCGAAGTACGTCTCGATGTCCTCGGCCTTGACCGTCCGCCGGTCGGCGTGGCGCGCGAGGACGGCAGCGGCCTTGGCGACGTTGTCGGCGTAGTCTTCGAGGATGTCCGCCAGCGCGATGCGGGCGTCCATAGCGACCCGGTAACTGTCGTCGATTTCGAGGCGCGCGATGCGGTCAACGGGCGCGACTGGGAGTTCGAGGTCTTCCTTGTCCACGACCTGCCCGACGCCGAAGTCGTCGCTCATCAGGGTCTTGCGCCCGTCAACGGTCGCCTCCTCGGCGGCGTCGATGGCGAGTTCGGCCCCGCGGTCCTGAATCCGACGCGCCAACTCCTCGGCGGCGTCGGCGCTGACTCGGAGATCGCCCGCGTTCCGTCTGATAATCGTGTCCACCGGCGCGAACGGCAACTCGACGCTCATATCCAAAGCCGGGAATCTCGCGCCCTTAGTTCTTTCCAAAGCGTTGTTCGAGGAACCTGCGGGCGTTTCTCTGTGGGGCGTTGTTCCGATTCCGCAGTCGGCGTCTCAGCGCCGGACGGTTGCTTTTCGTGGCGCAGAGCGGTTTAGCCGTCCGAGAGTTCGATTACTGATCTCGTCGCGTGCTGGCGTCATCGCGCCCGAGGCGCGGTGACGCCAGCACGCGAGGTCCTGCGGAGTAAAAGAGACGTGTCGAAAGAGCGCGATAGAACGTCGGTGTCGAGATTCAGACTACCTCCTCGGCGTCGAGGGTGCCGTCGCGCAGTTCTCCGCGCGCGGTCACTTTCTCGCCGAGCGTTACGTCGGCGCTCTTCGACGCCACGCTGACCGTCTCCTCGCCGTCGTCCAGAATTATCGGGTCGCCAGCCTGCACGACGGTGCCGGTGAACTCCACGAACTCGCCGCCTCCAGCGTTCGCGTGTCCGCCGTCCGCAGTTTCACCGCTCGCGGCGTCCGACCCGGACGCGCTTGCGCCGTCGCCGCCGAAGGCGTCGAGTCCCGTGCTGTCACTTCCGGAGTCGTCGCCGCTCCCGCCAGCGTCACCGCCGCCAGCGCCGCTTCCGGCCGACCCCGTGCCGGGGTCGGCCTCGCCGAGGACGGTCACGGTGGACTGCCACCCGGCCGACCCCTCGATGTCGTCCTCCCATCCGTCCTGAATCTCCACGTCGGCGAGTTGGATTTCGTCGCCCGGCGCGACATCCACGTCGGCCTTCTCGCCCCAGAGCGCGACCCGGAGGTCGCCGGTTTCGTCCTGCACGCGGACGTTCCGGACCTGTCCCTCAGAGCCGTCGTCGCGGTCGAAGGTGCGCTTGGGGTCGGTCGAGCGCACGACGCCGCCGATGTCCGCGTCGTCGCCGATTTCGAGGTCGGCGATGTCGGCGGTCTCCGGTTCGTAGGACACGTCTTCGTCTATCTCCTCGACCGCGCCGCGGTTGCCGACGTGGAGTTCCAGACTCCCGTCGCGCTCCCGGACGTAGCCGTCCACGACTTCGACGGAGACGCCGGGGTCGAGTTCCTCGGCGCGCTCGGTGCGCTCGTCCCAGAGCGTCACCCGAATGCGGCCGGTCTCGTCGCCGAGTTTGAGGTTGGCGACCTTCCCCTCAGAGCCGTCGTCGCGGTCGAAGGTCCGCACCTCGTCGGTGTCCAGCACCTTCCCGCGGAGGTTCACGTCTGAGACGCCCAGCGAGAGGTCTTCGACGCGGTAGGTGTCCTGCACCGGAACATCCACCTCGGTCTCCTCGTCGGCCTCGGCGTCGTTAACGTTGACTTCGACGCCGTTGTAGCCCTCCTTGGGGCGGCCAGCGATGCGAAGCACGTCGCCGACTTCGAGTTCTTCCTCGCCTGCGTCGGCCTGCTGGTCCCAGAAGGTGATGCGAATCGACCCGGTCTCGTCGGCGACTTCGACGTTGAGAACCCGGCCGTCCTCGCGGTCCTCGTCGTCGCGCTCGAAGGTGCGCACGTCGCCGATGCCGACGACCTTGGCGACGAACTTGACCTCCTCCATGCCCGGTTCGATGTCGGCAACGGTCTCGACCTCCCCGCCCTCCTCGTCTAACTCGTGGGCGATGAGCATCGCGGCCGTCTCTTCGTCGGCGAGACCCCCCATCTGCTCGACCTTCTCCTCGACCGCCTCGCGGAACTCCTCGAGAGATACGTCGGCGTCGAGGTCGGCGTGAACGTCCTCTATCGCGCCCATAATCGTATCATAGCGCAGGGGTGGCCCGCGCTTAAGCATTGTCTTTGGAGAGAGCGCGGACGAACCTCGCTCTCGTCGGGCGATTCCGGCGCGCCCGTCGGTCCGGCGTTTCGTTGCGGCGGTCGGCGAGTCACGGGCCGAACTGGTCCCGTCTCCGTATATAAACGTTCGTCCTCGTCTCCGGCAATCGTCACGAGGACTCGGCGGTGGCGACAGTCTTCGACTCGCCCATCCCGGAGTGGGTCACGGACACGCTCGCGGGACCATCGTCGGCGAACGAGACGGTGGCCTCGTACTCGATTTCGGCGATGCACTGGGCACACACCGCGGTTCCCTCTTTCGCCATCGAAACAACGGTCAGGTCGAGCGCGCCGGTCTCGGCGTCGTAGCTCGAATTGGCCAGTTTAGCGGTGTAACAGCCGTTCGCCCCCGAGATCGTCCCAGTGACGACGACCGACGACCCGTCGTCGCCGAACGCAACGCTGGCCTCGCTCCGTGGCTGTCCGCACCCGGAGTTGACCACCTCGAAGGTTGTCCCGGCCAGCGCGCCCTGCTGGTCGTCGGTCGTCCGCGTCTCGTCGGTGGTTTGGCGACTGTCAGTAGCAGTCTCTTCGGTCGTCGTTTCCTCGGTCGTCATCTCTTCAGTCGTCGTCTCGCTGGTCGTCATTTCCTCAGTCGTCGTCTCGCTGGTCGCGTCTCCGCCGTCTCCCGCGCCGTTCGGGTCTTGTCCGAGACAGCCCCCGAACGAGCCGATAGCGAGGACACCGCCGAATCGAGCGAGCATGTCGCGTCGGTTCATACGAAGTGACACGGAAGCGTGTTTCATATGCTTCACGGATGGAAAAATAGCGATTTTAGCGTGTGTAACCGTGCCACTACGCGGTCAGACCGTAACCCCTATTAGTATAACCGGCATACGTAGAGATGAGTCCTGATAGGGTAGTGGACTATCCTCTTGGCTTGCGGAGCCAGGGACCGGAGTTCAAATCTCCGTCAGGACGTTCACTTCGTTCACGACCTGACGTGCTTCACGCTCGCTTTGCTCGCGTGAAACTCCGTCAGGACGTTTCTGCCGCGACGCAACGACGACGAGCGGAGCGAGTCGTCCGCGTCGCGGAAACTCCAACTACGGAGATTCGAGCAGACGGGTCGCATGCCCGGAATGGCGCGAAGCGCCACACGCCCGGACCGTCTCGGCGAGTTCAAATCTCCGTCAGGACGTTCACTTCGTTCACGACCTGACGTGCTTCACGCTCGCTTCGCTCGCGTGAAACTCCGTCAGGACGTTTCTGCCGCGACGCAACGACGACGAGCGAAGCGTTATTGCTATCGTGAGAACGTCATCGTAAAGATATTCAGTTGCCACTTTCGAGTCCGAACGCACTTGCTCGCCGACGCCCAATCGGGTCGCATGGATGATCATCTCCGGGAGGGGCAACGCGACTATCTCCGGGCCGGAATCGCCATCTACAACGACGGCGAGTTTCACGCGGCCCACGACGCGTGGGAGGACCGCTGGCTCGAACTCGATACGGGCACCGACGACGAGCGACTGCTCCACGGTCTCATCCAGTTCACTGCGGCTGTCCACCACGCTCAGAGCGCGAACTGGGCGGGCGTCCGGGGTCTCGCCGAGAGCGGCGCGGGCTACCTCGCGGACCTTCCGGCCAACTACCGCGAGGTGAACGTCGGCGAAGTGCGGGCGTATCTCCGAGAGGTCGCGGCCGACCCCGAACACGTCGAGCGCGCCGCGCCGCCTAAACTGACTCACGAGGGCGTCGCGCTCCGCCCCGAGGACCTACGCTTCGAGACCAGCGCGGTCGTTGCGGGAGTTCTGGCCGAGGAGTACGGCTACGACGAGGAAATCGTGGCGAAGGCGGCCGAGTACGCCCGCGACGACCTCAACGGCGAGAAAGCGACCAGTCCGTTCGTGACGTTCGTGATGGACTTCGCGCGCGACCCCGCGAATCGCGGTATCATCTTCCAACGCATGGAGGGCGCGGTCGGCAAGCGAGACCACAAAGAAGAGGACGTAGAAGGGTTGTTCGACGTTTAACTCGGGACCTCTCCGGAGCGGTGCGCTCAATGGAATAGTATTTTTGCGTGAAGTCATACGGACGAACTAGCAAAATCAGTAGCGGCTAAGTGCCGTAGTCACTTCTGTTCAAAACTTCGAGTCATCTATCCACGACCATACTGCGAAGGCCACAAAAACCAACGAGAGAAAGATAACAAGACGGAAGTTTGGAATTGCTATCTGTAGGATGGCAGGAAGGGTACACGCTCGCATATTGAATCCAGACTCTCCGAGATGTGGAATGCAGGAGAGCAATATGAAGCATGCAATGATAAGCCCAATAGCGCCTGCAAGGCCTTTGGCTCGTTCAATCGGCCCCATAGGTAGCGGAAGTACCTGACACTTGATAGTCCTTCGGCATAGGTGAACAGTCGAAAAAACTAGAATCTGAGAGAAAATCACGAGTGAACCGACGGATGGTGACTCCCCACCGACACGCCGTATATGACTACGAAAGCGAATCTCGAAACTAGGCGCGAACCCAGAATTGCTTAGACGGACTTAGATACCGTTTTTATCAGCACTCCGCGTTAGCGAACTCCGCGGAGTTGTCTTCGGGGTCGTAACCCAAAACCTCCTTCGCGCGCTCGATGGAGTAGTATTTCCGGTCGTTGTCGGAGATGCCGTAGACGATTTCGTAGCCGTAGTCGGCCCGGATGCATCGGTCGAAGAGGTGCGCGCAGTCGCGGTGGGAGAGCCACATCGCCTGCCCGCGCTCGTAGTCTTTCGGCGGGTGGTTCTTCGTCAGATTGCCGATGCGGACGCAGGCCACGCTGAGACCGTGTTCGTCGTGGTAGTACCGACCCAGCACCTCGCCGGTCGCCTTGCTGACGCCGTAGAGGTTGCTCGGGCGCGGGAGTTCCGTGCCGTCGAGTTGGTAGTCGTCGTGCGGGCGATACATGTCGGGGGTGCGCTCGTCGGTCTCGTAGGCACCGACGGCGTGGTTCGACGAGGCGAACACGACCTTCTCGACGCCCTCGGCGACGGCGGCCTCCAGCACGTTCCGAGTGCCGTCGATGTTGTTGCTCAGCACGCTGTTCCACGGGGCCTCGGGGCGCGGGTCGCCCGCGAGGTGGATAATCGCACCGACGCCCTCGGCGGTCTCGCGGACGGCCTCCTCGTCGGTGATGTCGGCGACGACGAACTCGTGGTTCGTCTCGTGAGTCGGCGGGTCCCGGTCGAGGAGTCGCCACTCGTACTCGTCATCGAGGTCCGAGAGGATGGCCTGCCCGACGCGGCCTTCCGCGCCCGTTAGCAGGACTGGGTCGTCCATTCGGGTGAAGAGAAGTAATCGGGCGATAAGTAAGGTACGATTCGTCCCAGACGTTAGCTGTCGGCGGCGAGACGCGGGAGTAGCTTCTGACGGCCGAGTTGCACCGCGAACGCGAACGCCACGACGCCCATGACCGCGAACCACCCGGCGAGCAGGGAGTCCCCGCCGCCGAGTTGCTGGAGGCTGTTGTATTCGGCGGCGAGTCCGAGGGCAGACAGCACGAGCGTGCCGAACGCGTACGCCGCGACCGAGAGCAGTTCAGTTCCGAGTTCCGCTAGCAGGTCGTACATTACCACGACGGATGCACTCGATACGTAAACGTGTTGTGCGACTCAGTCGGCAACGTTTTTCTCGCTCGGCGGACCACTCCCGAGTATGGGACGATACGGCGACCTCGACTACCAGCAGTGGGCCAAGACCGGATTCCTGTTCAGCCTCGCAGTATTCGCACTGGGAGCGGGAAGCGAGATGACGGCGGCGGCGATGCACCTCTCGCTTCCGGCGTGGGAGAACGCGCTGTTCGTCGATATGGAGATACTCGGCACCCTCGGCGCACTGCTGTTCCCGCTGATGTTCGGCATCGTACTGCCGCTGACCGAGTAGAAGAGCAGTGAGTAGTAAAACGTAGAGAAGCAGAAAGTAGAGACCCGCAGAAAACCGAGAAGCGAAGAACCGGAGAACTCGCGCGAAAGCGATTAAGCCAGTCGCGCGAACGCCAGATTGCCACTGATATTCTTGATGTAGACCTGCACCACGTCGCCCTCCTGTGCGCCGGGCACGAAGATGGTGTACTTGCCCTTCTCGGCGACGCCGTCGCCCTTGCGGCCGGTGCCGGTAATCTTGACTTCGTAGGTGGCACCCTCTTCGACCGCGTCGCGGTTCTGGTTCTGCGTCGAAGTCGAGCGCTTGGTGACGGGGCGGAACGCACCGCAGGCGTCACAGCGAAGCATCAGGTTGCGGTTCTCGCGGACGAGACGGGTGTCCGGCAGGCCACACTCCGAACAGAGGACGAACTCCTGCACGTAGCCTTCGAGCGCGGCGTCGAAGTCCGACCCGGAGAAGGTCCCGTTGTAGCGCGCGCGGCCGTCTTCGAGTTTCCCGTTGGTCCCGAGTTCGCGCTGGAGCGCGCTGTGAATGTGTTCTACGTCACGGCTGAGCGCGTCGGCGATGTCGCTCAGGTTCGTGAGTCGCGTGAACGCGCCGTCCTTCTGCGCGGCGGCGTCGGGGTAGCTGAATCGCTCGCTCTGGCCCTCGAAGTCGGGCGTCTCGTCCATGGCTCTGTCGAGGTTAGCTGCGTAGTCCATGCGTACAGGAGGTATCCGACACTAAAAGGCGTTCCGTGTTTGGAAACGGACTGCCCGGCGCGGACGCCGCGCAGGCGAGCGTGACGCGTTCAGACGCCAAGGGCGAACGCGTAGACCGGGCGGCTTTAACCGATTGCCCGCGACAGTTTCGACCATGGAACCGACCGACGGAGACACCGATTCGACGCCGACCGATTCGGACCCCACGGACGGCGAGCAGGCCTGCTTCGAGGCGGGCATCAAGTTCGGCACGCTCTACCACCAGTTCGCCGGGACGCCGGTCAGTCCCGACTCCGCGCCGAGTCTCGAACGCGCCATCGAGGAGTCCATCGAGAACCAACCGTTCTGCGAGTCCGTGAGCGTGGATATTCTGACGGAGAAGTTGGCGGAAGAAATCGACCATGTTCCCGCGAGCGGTAGCGAGGGGGAGCGCGGAGAAGGCAGTCTCGCCGAAGGCGAGGAAGCGTCCTCCGGTGGCTATACGGAACTCACCGGCCGGTTCATGGAGGTCGAAATCGTCGTGGACCGGGAGGGACGCGAGGTCGTCACTCGGATGGAGATGGAAGACGGCTACCCCCTGATGAAAGTCGAGTCCGTGACCGAGACGTAGATTTCGCTCGGCGCGCGACGAGTTTCAAAAAGGAACCTCAGAGTCCGAACCGGTCGCTTACGACGGTGTCGGCGTCTGAACGTTAGAAATGTAGGCCGTGATGTCGGTCGTCGTGATGATGCCGACGACACCCTCTTGCTCGTCCACGACCGGGACGTGGTGGAACTTCTCGGTTATCATCAGGTCGGCGATGTCCTGCACTTCCGCGTTCGCGTCCGTCGTCGTCACGTCGGTCGTCATGTACGTCTCGACCGTCGCGTCGGTGGCCCACCGCTGTTCGGCCGCGATGTGAACGAAGTCCGTGGCGGTGAGGATGCCGAGCAACTGGCCGTCGTCGTCGGTGACGATGACCGACCCGATGCCCTCGTCGAGCATCGTCTCGGCGGCGACGTGCGCCTTGGTGTCGGGCGAAACTGTCTCGACCGGCGACGACATGAGTCGTCCGACGAAAATGTCTTCCATGCGGTTACATTTCGCCCGCCCGCTGATAAATATTCGGTCAGCGGAGTTCGACGGAACCATCCTCGTTCCCGCCGCGAGAAACCGCTCTCGGGGTCGTCGCTTTCGATTCGACGCCGCGAGTCCCCGGCGAGTATCGGGGTTTCACTTTCGGTTTCGGGCGTGGTTTTAAAAGGAATCGCGGTGAATGTGAACGTATGAACCAATCGACACTCGACGAGGACGAGCTATTCGGCGAGGCCGCCAGCGAGGTCCGCGAGGACGTGGAGACCAGCCTCGAACGGGCGGGCGACGCCCTTCCCGACACCGACGACATCTGGAACGTCGAGGCCGACAACACCCTCGGCGCGCTCAACGCGCTCCGGTCGGCGCTCGACACCGGCGACGCCGCCGACCACCTCCGAGACGCCAAGAAGTGGTACACCATGGGCGAACGCGCCGACGCCTTCGAGGACGCCGACGACCTCGCAACAGAAATCGAGCGCGTCGAGGAGACCATCGCGGATATCGAGGATGCCAAAGAACAGGTCGGCGACCTCACCAGTACCATCCCCGGCCTGAAGAACACGCTGGAGGGTCTCGGGACCGAGGAGAACACTGACGATTCCGCAGGCGACGATGCGGGAGACGAGACCGAGGGGACCGACGCCGAGAGCGAGCATGCAGAAGCCGACGAGTCGGAGGAGAGAGACGACCACGCGGAGGACGCCGAGGAAGCCGAGGCCGCCGACTGACTGGCTCTCGCCGGGCCAGAGTTTCCCGCTACTTGTGGGGCGGGAGCGCCACGTCCCGCGATTCGACGGCTTCGAGTAGCGAGACCAACGCCTCGCCAGCCAGTTCCAGCAACTCCTCGCCGCGCGCTCGCGGTCCCTCCGTGGGGTCGCCGACGACGCCGTTCTCCGTGAACTCCGCGGAATCGACCGCCAGATTCGCGTAGCTGACCCACTCGCCCCAGCCGTCGCTGGCCCCTTCGCGGGCCTCCTCGACGCGCTCCTCGCGCACGAGGTCGGGCGCGACGTGTCGGAGCATCGCAGTTTCGAGCGGGCCGCCGTGGCCCATGTCGTCGCTATGGTCGCCGACCGCCTCGAACCACGTAAACGGGACCGCGTAGGCCGAGTCGTGGCGCGCGATGGTGGCCGCCACCTCTCGGAGCGCGCCGACGTTGCCCCCGTGGCCGTTCACGAGGACCACCCGGTCCCAACCGTGGGATGCGAGGCTGGCGACCGTCTCCCGGACGTAGTCCCGGAAAGTGTCCTCGCTGACCCACAGCGTGCCGGTGAACTGGCGGTGTTCCTCGGCGACGCCGACCGGAATCGCTGGCGCGACGACGACCTCGCCGTCGTAGGCCGCCGCGCCCGCCTCGGCGACCGCCTCGGCGGTCAGCACGTCGGTCCCGAGCGGCGCGTGGGGACCGTGCTGTTCGGTACTCCCGACCGGCAGGAGCGCGAGGTCGGTCGCGGCCGCGTCGGCGTCGGTCCACGTCGAGTCGAAGAGGTGCATAGCCGTGGCGTGGGCGCGTGGAGACTTGTAGGCGAGGGATTTCGGACGATGTGGTTTTTGATGGGGGACACTGGACGCGGCGCATCTCGTGGAATGGAGAGATTCGCGGAAGGGTGGCGGGTGGCGCTTCCGGCGACTCGGCCCGCGGACTCTCTCGGGGCCACACGCCTTATTCGGATCCCCGGCGTAGCCCCGCCATGAGCGAATCAGGCGACGACAGCCGCAAGATGGGTCTCGAACTCGGCGACCTAAAGGCGGACCTCGAAGACGCCGACTACCCGATGGACGCCGACGAACTGATGGCGCGGTTCGGCGACCACGAAATCGGTCTCCCGGACGGCGAGGAGAGCTTTCGAGAGGTCATGGTCACGGGCGGTGACGAGACCTTCGAGTCGGCCGACGAGGTCGAACAGGCCATCCTCAATCGGGTCAGCGCCGACGCCGTGGGCCGACAGGGCTACTCCGACCGGGGCGGTGGCAATACCGAGAGCCAGAACACCGACAAGTCGTTCTGAGCCGATTTTTGGGGAACGCCTAACGCTTCGGACGTCGAACCGTCGGGCATGGTCAGAGTTTGCTCCGACAGCGATGTCGCCGACTGTCTCGACCTCGGGGACCTCTTGGAAGTCGTCCGCGAGGCCATTCGCAAGCAGGGTCGCGGCGAGGTCGAGCGCCCCGAGCGACCGCACTTCCCGGTGGGCGCAGGTCTCGACGGCCCGGACCCCGCCGGAACCGGTCTCGTCATGCCCGCGTACCTCCACGGGGCGCGCTTCTACGCGACGAAACTCGTCGGCGTCCACGAAGGGAACGCCGAGCGCGGTCTCCCGACGGTCAACGCCCAAATCGCGCTCACCGAGGCCGACACCGGGCTTCCGGCGGGCTATCTCGCGGGGACCGAAATCACCAACGCCCGCACGGGGTGCATCGGCGGTCTCGCGGCGGACGAACTCGCAATCGGCCCGGTCACGCTCGCGCTCGTCGGCGCGGGCGAACAGGCGCGCTGGCAGGCCCGCGCAATCGCGGCCGCGACCGACCTCGACTCGGTGCGAGTCTACTCGCCGAGCGAGTCGAAAGAGACGTGTGCCGCGGAGTTGCGCGAGGAGTTGGGCGTCCCGGCGCAAGCGGCCGACTCCCCCGAGGAAGCCGTCTCGGGTGCGAACGTGGTCGTCACGGCGACGACCGCGACCGAACCGGTGTTCCCCGGCGACGCGCTCGACCCCGGCGCGCTGGTCGTCGCGGTCGGAGCCTACACCGCCGAGATGCGCGAACTGGACGCCGAGACCGTCGAGCGCGCGAGTCGCGTCTTCGCCGACGTGCCCGCGGAGGTGGCCGAAATCGGGGACGCGCTCGAAGCGAACGTCGGGGAAGACGACCTCATCGCGTTCTCGGAAGTCTTGGAGAAGCGCGCCGGGCGCGAGGAGGAAGACGAGATTCTTGTCGTCGAGAGCGTCGGGAGCGCGGTCCTCGACGCCGCGACCGCGGAGTACGTCTTCGAGCAGGCCGAACAGAAGGGAATCGGCGAGGACGTAGCGCTGTAGAGCGGTCGGTTACTTGCCCTCGGACGCCCCGGAGGTCTCCGGCAAGTCCGACTCCGAAGACGCCTGCGTCGGCGCGTCGGGCGTCTCCGGCGTTTCGGGTTCGTCGGCGGTCGTCTCCGACTCCTCGGCGTCCGCCTCGGTGTCCTCCTCGATGACGGTCTCTTTCCACGTCCCGCGGGTGAACCAGAGCGCGGCGGCGATTGCGCCGAGGATGCTCCCGAGCGCCATCCCGATCCAGACGCCGGTCGCGCCCATTCCCGCGACGAACGCGAGGTAGTACACCGTCGGCACGCGGCCGACCCAGAGCGCGACCATCGAGAATATCATCGCGGTCTTGGTGTTGCCAGCACCGCGGTAACCCCCGAGCATGACCTGTAGAATCGCCATGAAGACGAACTCGGCCGAGCGAATCCGGAGGTAAGTCGCCCCGTAACCGACCGTCTCGCGGGCGGCCTCGCTCTCGGTGGCAAGGAACACCGAGACGATGGGTTCGGGGAAGAGCGCAGCGACGACCGCGACCACCGCCATCACGGCCGCACCGACCTTGGCGGCTATCCAGACCGCGCGCTCGGCCCGTTCGGACTTGCCCGCGCCGAGGTTCTGGCCGACCATCGTGTTGGTCGCTCGACCCAGTCCCATCGCTGGCAGGAAGACCAGCGAGGCGAGTCGGTTGCCGAGTCCGTAGGCCGAGACCACCGGCGGCGCGAACTGGACGACCATCGCGGTCAGGGTTATCATCGCCAACGCGCTCATCGACTGCTCGACGGTCGAGGGGACGCCGATGCGCACGATGTCCCAGATGTAGCCCAAGTCGGGCACGAGGTCGCCGACCGCAACGTCCGGCCCGGCCTTCGCCACGAACAGGACGTAGAAGCCGAGCGCGCTGGCGACTGCGCGCGAGAAGATGGTCGCCAGCGCCGCGCCCTCTATCTCCATGGCGGGAAACGGCCCGACGCCGAAGATGAGCAGAGGGTCCAACACGACGTTGAGCGCAACCGAGACGAACATCACGCGCATCGGCGTCTTCGTGTCGCCGTAGCCCCGCATGAGCGACGTGAACACGAAGAAGCCAAACAGGAAGGGGAGTCCGAGGAAAAACACCTCCATGTAGTCGGCCGCGAGCGGAATTATCTGCTCGGTCGTCGCGTCCTGACTCGGAAGCAGGCCGAGCATCGAGTCGGTAGCGACGTAGCCGACGATACTCAGCGCGAGCGCCAGCAGGGTGACGAACGAGACGATTTGGCCCGCGACTTCTCCGGCTGACCCCTTGCTGTCGGCACCGGTGTACTGCGCGACCAGAATCGACCCCGCCGTGGTGAACCCGCCCGCGATGGAGATGAGCAGGAAGATGAGCGGAAACGCGAGGCTCAGCGCGCCCACCGCATCGGCCGACAGGCGTCCGAGCCAGAACGTGTCGGCGATGTTGTACGTCACCTGCAACAGTTGGATGACGACGATGGGCCACGCAAGCTTGAACATCGGGCCGAGGAGTCCGCCCTCGGTGATACTGTCGTCAACGTGGTCCATGGTGTTTCGAAACGAAGGGATCCGGTTTGAACGTTGCGGGTCGGCCAGCGGTTCGTCCCGCAAGTTCTCGCGGGAGATTTCGTCGTACCGGGTCTACTCGGAGGTCTTACAAGTCGATTATCGATGCGTGGTAACAAGAATCACGAATCTCCGAGCGATTCGCGGGACCACGCGAATCGCGTCCTTGCGCCGGTAGAAAAGAGGCGACGCCCCCAACTGGCACGCCGTCAGTACACCTGCCGGAGGCGGTCGCGCTCCCACGAGACCGCGCTGTCGGTGAACGCCTCCCAGTGGCTTCGCTTGACTTCGAGGTAGGTCTCGAAGAGGTCGGTCCCGAGCGCGTCCCGCAGGACCGAATCGGCTTCGAGCGCGTCGAGGGCCTGCCCGAGCGTGCGCGGAAGACGTTCGATAGCCCGGTCGGCGCGCTCGCTGGCCGAGAGGTTTCCGGGGTCGGCCGAGACGGGAGACGGCGGTCCGAGGTCGCGCTCGATGCCGTCTTTCCCCGCGGCGAGCAGGCCCAGTAAGGCCAGATACGGGTTCGCAGCGTTGTCGGCCGCCCGGAACTCCAACCGGGTCGAAGAGCCGCCGTCACCGGGTTCCGGCGCGGGAACCCGGACCAGCGCCTCGCGGTTGCCTCGGCCCCAGCAGACGAACGCGGCGGCCCCGATTTGGGGGCGCAACCGCGCGTAGGAGTTGACCGTCGGGGCCGCGAGCGCGACAAGCGCGGGCGCGTGGTCGAGGACGCCAGCGACGAAGCGGCGCGCGGTGTCGCTGAGACCGTCCCGGTCGGCGTCGTAGAAGGCGTTGTCGTCGTCCCACAGCGAGAGGTGGACGTGACAACCGTTGGTCGAGTGGTCGAAGGGCTTGGGGAGGAACGTCGCTCGATAGTCGTGGTCGCGCGCGACGCTCTCGACAGTCTCGCGCAGGAGGACGTGGTGGTCGGCCGCCCGGAGACCCGAATCGTGGCCGGTCACGATTTCGTGCTTGCCCGCGGCGTACTCGGGGTAGTATTTTTCGACGGGGACGTTCTGGGCCTTCAGCGCGTCCACCATCGAGAGGACGGTCCCGTGGGTCTCGCGGGTGCTTCCGGTCGCGTACGCGCCGCGTTCGTCCACCCGGACCGGGTCGCCCGCCTCGTCCTCGGCGAAGAGATGGAACTCGCTCTCGAAGGCGACCTCCGGGGCGAGTCCCCTCGTCCGGAACGTCTCGCACATCGCACGGAGCGACGACCGGGGGTCTACCGGCCACGGGTCGCCGTCGAGCGTTTCGATGTCACAGAGCATCGCTCCCGCGCGCTCGGCGTAGGGAAGCGCGCGGAAGGTGTCGGGGTCGGGGCGAAGGCGGACTTCCCCGGCGGCGTCGAACCGGCCGTCCTTGTCCCGGAGTCCGAGCGCGTTGTACGACTGGACGAGTTGTGAGAGCGTCACGCCGTCGGCGACGGCCGATTCGACCTTCGAGGCATCGACCGAGTGAGCGCGGACCGCCCCGCTCTGGGTGACGAACAGTAGTCTGACCAACTCGACGTTCTCGTCCCGGCATCGCTCGGCGACCGCGGAGGTTCCTGACATTGATTTCCCGTACTGCGAAAGAGATTTAGGTGGGCCTAAAAAATTTCGAAGCGTGAAGTCCCTCAGCGATTCCGACCGAACGGAAGCGCTCCTCATTTATAGTCTTTAGGTTAGCCTAAATTATAAAAATCGGGACGGATGGAAATACTTTTCAATTTTTAGGTCGGCCTAAAAGTTGTGACGCGACGAACTCCACCTCACGCACGTCGAGACGCACGGACGACGAACCGCGCCGAACCGCGCCTCGGGGCGACCCGAATCCCGCTGGGAGGCGGTTCGAGATGACCCGACCCGAGGCGTCGAACGAGCGACTGCTCGACCAGCAGGCCGACAGAGAGTCGAACGCGCGGAGCTATCCGCGATACCTCCCGATGGCGATCCGGGAGGCGAAGGGCGTCGAAGTCACCGACATGGAGGGAAACACCTACTACGACTGTCTGGCCGGAGCCGGGACCCTCCACCTCGGGCACAACCACCCCGTCGTGGTCGAGGCCATCGAGGACGCGATGGCGGCCGACCGGCCGATGCACACCCTCGACATCACGACGCCGGTCAAGGAAGCGTTCGTGGACACACTCTACGACAGCCTTCCCGACGAGTTCGCCGACTCCGCGAAGATTCAGTTCTGTAGCCCCGCGGGCACCGACGCGGTGGAGGCCGCGCTCAAACTCACCAAGACCGCGACGGGCAACCGCTCGGTCCTCGCGTTCCGCGGGGGCTACCACGGCATGACCTACGGTTCGCTCGGCCTGATGGGCGACACGGACCCCAAGGAGGAAATTTCGGGGACGATGGGCGACGTTCACCACCTGCCGTACCCCTACTCGTATCGGTGTCCGTTCGGCGTCGGCGAGGACGGCCACGAGGTCGCCGCAGAGTACGTCGAGCGCCTGCTGGCCGACCCCGAGCGCGGGTTCACTGACCCCGCCGCGATGGTCCTCGAACCCGTGCAGGGCGAGGGCGGGTCCGTCGCACCGCCCGCCGAGTGGCTTCAAGAGATGCGCCGCATCACGCGCGAACACGACGTACCGCTGGTCGTGGACGAGATTCAGTCGGGGCTGGGCAGGACCGGCGAACTCTACGACTTCCAGCGCGCCGGCATCACGCCCGACGTGGTGACGCTCTCGAAGGCGGTCGGCGGCGGTCTCCCGCTGGCGGTCACGCTCTACGACGAGGACTTAGACGAGTGGGAGTCGGGAGCACACACCGGCACCTTCCGAGGCAACCAGCTAGCGATGGCCGCCGGGAAAGCGACCATCGAGTATATCGTCGAAGAGGACCTGCCGAGCCACGCCGAGGAGATGGGCGCGCGCCTCCGGGACCACCTCGACGCCGCGGCCGAGGAGTTCGCCGCGGTCGGCGACGTTCGGGGCCGAGGGCTGATGCTCGGGATCGAAATGGTCGATAGCGCGGCCGAACCGGACGCTCTCGGCTCGCACCCGCCGGACCCCGACCTCGCCGAGGCGATTCAGTCGGCGTGTTTCGACCGCGGTCTCATCGTGGAGCGGGGCGGCCGCGAGGGCGCGACCGTCCGGTTTCTGCCGCCGCTGATAGTGTCGGCCGAGCAAATCGAGGACATCGGTCGCATCTTCCGGGAGTCGGTCCGGGCCGCCGTCTCGGACGAGACCGGCGGGTCGCCATGACGAGCGCGGACGAGTTGTTTCTCGGCACCGACGCCGGGAACGACGCCTACCGCGAGGCCGTCGAACGGGCCAGCGAAGCGGTCGTGGAGGCGTTCGCGGAGAACGCGACCCCCTACTCCGGGGAGAGTTCCGCGAGCCACGCCGACCGACTCTCGGCGGTCGAATGTCTTCCCGACGAAGGGCAGGGTCTCGACGCGACGCTGAACGGAGTCGCCGACCGCGTCCTGTCGCGCTCGGTCGGCGTCTCCGACCCGAAATGCGTCGCCCATCTCCACTGCCCGCCGCTGGTGCCCGCCTTGGCGGCCGAGACCGCGCTCGCGGCGACCAACCAGTCGCTGGACTCGTGGGACCAGAGTCCCGCCGCGACCCACGTCGAGCGCCGGATGGTCGAACAGCTCTGCGAGTTGTTCGGCTACGGTCCCGGCGGCGACGGCGTGTTCACCAGTGGCGGCACCCAGTCGAACTTTCAGGCGCTATTGCTGGCCCGCAACTGGTTCGCCCGCGAGCGGTACGGTCGCCGGGTAAAAGAGACGGGCTTGCCCCACCGTGCCAAGGCCATGCGTATCCTCTGCTCGGAGGCCGCCCACTTCACCGCCGAGCAGGCCGCCGCCCACCTCGGTCTCGGGGAGAACGCGGTCGTGACCGTCCCAACCGACGACGGATACCGGATGGACCCCGACGCGCTGGACGCGACGCTCGCGGACCTCCGGGAGCGCGACGAGGACCCGTTCGCGCTGGTCGGGACCGCCGGAACGACCGACTTCGGGAGCATCGACCCGCTCGACGCGCTTGCGGACCGCGCCGCGGAACACGGTCTCTGGTTCCATGTGGACGCGGCCTACGGCGGGGCGCTCGCGCTCTCGCCGACCCACCGCGAGAAGCTTGCCGGAATCGAGCGCGCCGACTCGCTGGCGGTCGATTTCCACAAGCTGTTCTACCAGCCCATCAGTTGCGGCGCGCTCCTGCTCGGAGACGGCGACCGCTTCGACCTCATCGAGCGGTCGGCCGAGTATCTCAACCCCGAGGAGGGCGACCTCGACGCGCCGAACCTCGTCTCGAAGTCGGTCCAGACCACCCGCCGGTTCGACGCGCTCAAACCCTACGTCACGTTCCGGGCGCTCGGCCGGGAACGACTCGCCGAACTGGTCGAGTCCACGCTCGACCTCGCCGACGACGCGGCCGCCATGCTCGCCGACGCGCCGGATTTCGAGGTGCTGAACGACCCGACGCTCAACGCGGTCGTCTTCCGGTATCGCCCCGAGGGCGTCGGCGACGAGCGCGCAGGGCGACTCAACGCCGCGATACGTGAGGCGTTGCTCCGGAGCGGCGACGCCGTGGTCGGCCGCACCGAGGTCGAGGGGACGACCAGTCTGAAACTCACGCTGTTGAACCCCAAGACGACGGTCGGCGACGTTGGCGACGTACTGGACGCGGTGCGGAATCGCGCGCGAACTATCACGGCCGCGGAGGCGACGCTTCAAGGATGAGACCCCGACGACCCAGCGACGACACGGAACCATGACCAGACGCCAAGCCCCACCTCGACCGGACGGACCGCCGCCGATTAGCCACGCGGAGTTGACCGACGCCGAGCGGACTGCGACGGCGGCGGGCGCGTACTACGCCGAACAGCACGACCTCGGCACGCCGGGCGACGAGGCGTATCTCCACGCGGTCGCGTCGGCCCGGCAGGCCATCTGCTTCCGAGTCCTCGGCGGACTGGCCCGCGAGACCCCCGACGGCGCGCCGACGCCGATAACGGTCGGGACCGACGACCCGACGCTCCCGGACGGTCCCGGTAGCCTGCTGGCGTCGATGGACTGGCCAACGCTCCGCCGCCGCGTTCCCGACCTCGGCGACGCCGAGCAAGTGTTACTCGTCCCGTTTCCGGCGTCCGACGCGCTGGTCGCGGTCCCCGTGGTCGCGCGCCGCGCGTTCGACCGATTCCGGTTCGGGGACTGGGCGGTCCGGTGCGGTCCCGACTCCGCGACTCCGGTGGGGTCGCCGGATACGCTCGTCACGATGCTCGACCGCGAGGGGTTCTTCCCGACGCCGACGGCGGCCGAGGAGTGTCGCGCGAACCTCGGGGATAGCGCGGCCAACCTCGCGCTCGCCACGCTCGCCCGGCGCGTTCTGTGGCAGGGGTTCGACGGCGCGCCGCGCCCGACCGACGCGCCCGACTGTCCGGCGGCGGAAGCGAGCGCCCCGTTCGACCGACTCACCGTGAGCGGCCACCCGCTCCATCCCGGAGCGAAGACCCGCCGGAACCTCTCGCCGACCGACGCGCTCTCGTTCGCGCCCGAGTTCACCGACGAGATTCCGCTCCGGTTCGTCGCCGTCCGGCGGGACCGCGCCCGCGAGGAGTCGGTCGGCGACCTGACGCTGACCGACCGACTGTACGAGCAGTTCTCCGGTCTCCGGGCGGCGGTTGCCGACGCCGTGCCCGATTCCGTCGGCGAGTACGCCGTCGTCGTCGTCCACCCGTGGCAGTTCCGGACCGTCGTCCACGACCGATACGCCGACGCGCGCCGCGCCGGAGTCGTCGTTCCGGTGTCGGACTACACTCGGCCAGCGACGCCGTTGCTCTCGCTCCGGACCGTGTCGCCCCACACGTCGGGGACGAGCGGGGAGACGCCGCCGCACCTCAAACTGGCACTGAACGTGCTGACGACCAGTTCCGTCCGAACGCTCTCGCCGCAGGCCGCGATAACCGGACCGCGAGCGTCGGCGCTACTGCGCTCGCTCTGCGAGCGCGAATCGTTCCGCTCGTTCGGCGTCCTCCAGGAACTCGCCTCGACGTGTTACCACCCGCCGGACGGTCCGCACGTCGAGGGAGACGGCTACGACGACGTTCGCAACCTCTCGGCGCTGGTCCGTCAGCGCCCGACGACGCACGAGTTGGTGAGCGACGACGAGGCGGTCGTGACGGCCGCGAGCCTACTGGCGCGCCCGCCGGACGGCGAGCAGTCGGTGCTGTCGGCGATGCTGGACGCCTACGCCTCCCAAACCGGTCACACCGAGCGACCGGCAGCGGTCGAGTCGTTCCTCCGGGAGTACCTCGACGCCGTCGTTCCGGGACCGCTCTCGCTGCTCGTGAAATACGGCGTCGGACTCGAAGCGCACCTCCAGAACAACTACGTGGTCTTTGACGAGGGGCGTCCGACCGCCTCGCTGATGAGCGACTTCGGGGCGGTCCGGATACACCAACCGCGACTCGCAGACAGGGAAATCGAACCCTATCCGGGGTCGGAGGTGTACGCCGACGACCCGGCGGTCGTCCGCGGGGAACTCTGGAACACGCTGGTCCAGCACCACCTCGGCGAGCTAATCGGGCGACTGTCGGAGACCGAACCCGTCGCCGCAGGGGACTGCTGGTCGCTGGTCCGCGAGCGGTGCGAGCGCGTCTTCGAGCGACTCGCCGCGGACGACAGCGTGCCCGAGTCGCGCGTTCGGTCGGACCGCGAGTCGCTGTTCGCCGACCGAATCGGACACATGTCGATGACCGAGACGTGGTTCCGCGACGAAGACAACTACCGACGGACGACGGTGCAGAATCCGCTGGCGACCGACGGCGCTCGGTGAGCAGTCTCGCCGTCTGCCCGACCCGCGACTGTAAAAAATAGAGGGGGAAACTTACCGCGAGGCGTCTCTCAGCGTCCGTCTTCCAGTTCGGCGATTCGGTCGTTCGCGCCTGAGATGTCCGCCAGCGACTCGCCGTCGTACAGGCGCTCGATGAGTTCGGCTTCCGCACCGTCGCCCCGCGCGTAGCGCCCGACGGTCTCGTCGATTTCTTCGCGCGGGACGAACACCACTCCGTCGTCGTTGCCGATGGCGACATCTCCCGGCCGGACCACCGCGCCGCCGACCTGCACCGGGACGTTAACGTCGCCGCCCAAACTCTCGCTCAGGCGCTGGACCGTTCTGTTGGTCCGCGCCCGCGCGAAGACGGGGAACCCGACCTCGGTTATCTCGGCGGTGTCGGTCACGGCACCGTCGATGACGACGCCTCTCGCGCCGTTAGCGACGGCCGCGTGGGTCGTGACCGCACCCCACGGTGCGTTCGTCTCGTGGCCGCCCATCTCGATGACGAGAACATCGGTCGGCCCGGCCAGTTCGATTGCTTTGTGTACCATCGTCCCATCGACCGGCGGAATCCTGACGGTCACCGCCGTTCCGACCAGTTCACCCGACGGAGCGGTGCCCATGAACTGAATCTCCGGCGAGGAGTGGCCGAAGTGTTTGTGATGGCCGAGTTCGTTCGGGTCAACTCGCTCTAGGGCGCGCAACTGCTCGTCGTCGGGGCGGTCGATGTCGCCAATCATCGGTCCTCCCTCCCGCTGGCCGCGTCGAGTCGCGTCACGAGCGGGTTGTCGATATCGACGTAGACCGACTCGTTTTCGAGGTCGAAGGCCAACTCGTCGCGGCCCTCGAACCGGGTGAGGAGGTTCGCCTTGCAGGGAATCCGACGGCGTTCGAGGAGCGCCGAGACGAGCGACGACTCGGGCGGTTCGTACTCCGCGAGCGACGACAGTTCCGCCCGGAGGTCTTCGAGGAGCGCCGTCTCGTCGGTGAGTCCCGCGACGCCGAGGGCGTTCACAACGCCGAAGGCGTTGTTGACGACGGTGTAGTACCGAATACACTCGTCGGCCACGTCGTCGGCACAGACCATATCGACCTGCTCGCGGAGTCCGGGGACCCACTCCTCGACTCGGTCGTATCTCGACTCGGGGAAGTAGAACCCCTCGTTGTCCCGGTAGTAGCCCGCAGTCGGCCAGCCGTCGCTGTCGAGTTCGACCAGCGTGTTCTGCTGGTGGGCCTCGAACCCGACGCCGAGTTCGAAGTACGACCAGAGCGTCGGGCGGAGTGTCACCGCGAGATACTTCCGGAACCACTCGCGGGCCGCCTCTTCTTCCGGTCGGCCCTCGTCGGCGGCGAGTCGCCGGACGACGCGCGCGAGCAGGGAGGGACCGTCCGGTCGGTCCTGACAGAGCGCCGCGACGGGCGCGACTCGCTCGGCGTCCGCGCCGCGGAAGGGGTTCTCGCGCAGGACCGTCTCGAACCCGGACTCGGAATCCTCCCCGATGTCGAGCGCGAGCGCCGCCGGGTCCTCCACGATGGTGAACCGCGGGAACCGCTCGGCCAGCAGGTCGCCGAACTCGGCGTCCACGAGGCGGGAGGCGAGGACGCCCTGACGGAGTTCCGCCCGCTTGGTCGTGCGCTCGGAGTTGGTAATCTGGACCGCGAGCGACCCCTTGACCATGAAGGGCGCGTCCGGACTCCAGAGCGTCCGAACCGAGGAAGTCGGGTAGAACGTCGGCCCGAACTGCCCGAGGTCGTCGAGGCGACCGGACTTCAGCGCCGCCTCGACGTGCGGTTCGGCGGCGAGGTAGTCGGCCTGCCACGGGTGGGTCGGGACGAGGACCCGACCCGCGTTGAGCGCGTCGGCGGCCTCCGGCGGCAGGTCGGCGTCACTCTCGCGGAGCGCGGACGCGACCCACTCGGCGGCGCTCTCCGGACGCGCCGACAGGTCGGTGACGACGGCCGGGTCCGCGGCGAAGTACCGCAGGCGGAACTCGCCGCCGAGTTCGGGAGCGTAGGTCGGCACCTCGTGGTCGGCGACTCCCTCGCGGCTCTTGGGCGTCGGGTGCATCTGGTGGCCGTAGACCAGCGACTGCTCGGTCTCGATGAACTCGGGTGCGAGGTCGGCGGGAATGTCCCACTCGCGGTCCCGGACGAACCGCTCGGTGGCCCGACGGGACGCGAAGACCCGCCGGAGCAGGTCGGTCCCCTCCGTCAGGTCCGCGCCCGGCGTTCCAAGCGCGAGTTCGCGGCGCACGAGCGCCGCGAGCGTCCCGGCGTCGAGCGAGGTCGGCGACTCCCCGTCGAGGGTGTACGCGGGAAGTTCGAAGAGGTGGCGTCCGGTCGCCGACCGGTACCGGAGCGGGGCGACCACCGTCGCGTCCTGTTCGGGAAGTTCGAGTCGGACGACACCGTCCGGCGCGTCGATACCGGACGGTGCGGTCGCTTCGTACGTTCCGGCGTCGGTCTCGCGCAGGTAACAGTTCAAAACAGCGTGGAGCGTCGCCGACTCGGCGTGTTCGGCGGGCGTCTCGCAGTATTCGCCCACGGTCGTCATTCGGCGGTCACCTCCGCCGTCGAGCGGTTGTCTCTCGCGGTCGGTCCTCCGAGCGCGGGCGAACCCCGCCGGTCGTCTACAGTGGCACGCATGGTACATTTCTTTAGGCTAGCCTAAAACTTAATAAGTAGCGTGATTTAGGACAGCCTAAATAGAGATTCGGACGGGGTTCCCGTTCCCGACGGGAGCGGGTTTATCCCACCCGTACTGTCGCCAGAGTCCAGATTTACAAGCTCTCGCCCCGATTTAGCCCGTCGCTTGGAAAACGGTCGCGCCGTGTATCGAGTCTCGAACCGAAGAATTATATACTTTTAGGCTAGCCAAAAAACCAATGGCAGGGCAATCGCAACACCGCGAGTGGTGCCGAATCGGACCGCATGGACAATCGTCGGCGTCGCCGGAGGCGTAGCATGGACCGCGTTGATGGAGTTACGGACGCGCTCCGCGAGGAAATCTGGACGGACGTGCAGAAAGACCTCCTCCAGAAAGTGTTCGCGGAGTTCATGTTCGAGGACGTACTCGTCCCCGCAAAGATCGATACCGTCCCGGCCGACGACGACGAACCCGACGACAGGTGGAACCGCTATCACCTCCGATTGAGCGACGAGGTGGAGTATCGGTTCGACGCCCAATCGCGGCCCCTCGACAGTTATCGAGTTCGGCGCGAGTCGATACATCGCCGCGAGAACCGCGGGGACTGGCGTCGCGCCACCGACCCGGTTCAGTTCCTGCTCGACGCCCGCGAGTACATCGGGGTCGCCGAATCGACCGCCGCCCACCTCGTCCGAGAGTTCGACAACACGCTCGTCGCGAACGCCCACATCCGCGCCCGAAAGACCGAGCGAACCGACGAATCGCTTCTCTCGCTCCCCTACGCGAGCATCGAGGGGGAGATGGAGGGCCACCCGTGGTACACCTACAACAAGGGCCGGGTCGGGTTCGACTACGAGGACTACCGCCAGTACGCTCCCGAGTCCAAGCAATCCCAACAGTTGTCGTGGGTCGCGGCGCGCAAGGACAGGGCGGTGTTCTCGTCGGTCGGCGGACTCGACCGCGAGCGGTTCCTCCGGGCGGAACTCGGCGACGACTACGACCGGTTCCAGGACCGACTCGCCGACGACGGACTCGACCCGGCGAACTACCACCTCCTGCCGGTTCACGACTGGCAGTGGAACGACAGCATCGTCCAACTGTTCGCCGAGGACATCGCCACGGACGCGCTCGTTCCGCTCGGAACCGCATCGGACGACTACCTCCCACAGCAGTCGATACGGACCTTCTCGAACGTCACGAACTCGGACAAACACCACGTAAAACTGCCGATACGGGTGTTGAACACGAACGTCTACCGGGGCATCTTGGGCGAGCAGGCCGAGGCCGCGCCGGGCGTGACCGAGTTCGTCAAATCGGTTCGAGACGACGACGCGTTCCTGCGCGACGACCTCGGGGTGTTGCTCCCCGGCGAGGTCGCCAGCGTCAACTACGAGCATCCGAAACTCAGCCAGTTAGAGAACGCGCCGTATCAGTACCACGAACTGCTGGCCTGCGTCTGGCGCGAGAGCGTCACGTCGCTCCTCCCGTCGGGCGAACCGCTGACGCTCGCGGCGCTCTACCACGAGGACTTCGACGGGACGCCGGTCGTCTCGAAACTCGTGGAGCGCTCGGGCCTGTCGCTGGAGGCGTGGCTCGACGAACTGCTGTCGGTCCTGCTCGAACCGATTCTCCACTACCTCTACAAGTACGGCGTGGTGTTCATGCCCCACGGCACGAACGTCGTCCTCGTCCACGAGGACGGACTGCCGGTGCGGGTCGCCATCAAGGACTTCGTGGACGAGGTGGGCATCGTGGACCGGGACTTCCCCGAACTGCTCGAACACCTCCCGACGGACCTGCGCGACGACGACCGGTACAAACACCACATCCTCCACCGGAGTCCGCCGCCCGCCCTCGCGGTCCGCATCGTCGGCACGCTGTTCGTCGGCGTCTTCCGGTACGTCGCCGACCTGCTGGCGCGCCACCACGGCTACGACGAGACGCGGTTCTGGCGGCAGGTCCGGTCGGCCGTCGAGTCGTACCACGACCGGTTCCCGGAACTGTCCGAGCGCTTCGAGCTGTTCGACCTGTTCAAGCCGCGGTTCACCAACTACTGTCTCAACCGCAACCGGATGGTCGATTACGGCTACGACGACACCAGCACGCGACCGAAAGTCCGGAGCCACGGCTCGATTGCCAACCCGCTCCACGAAGTCGGCGAGGAGTGAGTTCGACCGCACCGACCTGCGAGCGTCTGTTTCGGAAGCGTTCGCCCTCAATCGGAACGCTTTTCAATTTTTAGGTCGGCCTAAAAGATATGTCCCGAGAAAGAGACGGAAAACACGTATCGACGCGACGACAGTACCTGACGTACGGCGCTCTCGTCGGGAGCGGGCTGCTCGCGGGCTGTAGCGGCACGACAGACTCTGAGGACGAGTCCACCACGACCGGTGCGAGCGAGACGACCGCGACGCAGACGACGACCGAACCGGAGACGACGACCGAGGACACCAGTTACTCCGTGTCGATGGCACCGACCGGAGCCGTGACGTTCGAGTCGGTTCCGGAGACGTGGGTTCCCTACGGCGGAGACTACGCCGACATGGGCGTCGCGCTGGGGCAGGCCGACGGGATGACCGGCATCGGACAGTCCGGCGAATACTACACCGACGTGTACGACGAGTTGCCCGGCGTGAGCGTTGACGACGAGCGCATCGCGTCGAACGATTTGGTCGAGTCGGACATGTCGAAAGAGCTGTTCTACGAGATGGACAGCGACGTTCACGTCATCGACACCGGGATGCTGAGAAACTGGTTCGACTGGAGCCAGTCCGACATCGAGGAAATCAGCGGCAAGGTCGGGCCGTTCCTCGGAAACATGATTTTCCGGCGGTCCGACAGTTGGCACGACTACCGGTTCTACACGCTCTATCAGGCGTTCGAGAAGATGGCCGAACTGTTTCAGGAGCGAGAGCGCTACGAGGCGTTCGAGCGGCTTCACGAGGAGTTCGTCGGGAAGATTCAGTCCCGGATGCCGCCAGCGGACGAGCGCCCGAGCGTGTTCCTCACCTACGAGGGCACCGACGAACCCGAATCGTTCTCGCCGTATCGGCTCACCGACAAGGGCACGAGCAAGAAACAGTGGCGGGACCTCGGCGTCGCTGACGCGCTGTCGGGTACCGGCATCGAGAATCTTAGCACGGAAAACCGGAGCGAACTCGACTACGAGAACCTGCTCGAAATCGACCCGGACGTGCTGTTGATTCGGGGCCACGAGGGCAAATCCGCCTCGGAATTCCGCGATACCGTCCTCGGCTACATGGAGGACCACCCCGTCGGCAAGGAGCTAACGGCCGTCCAGAACGGCCGGGTCTACCGCGGCGGCTACCTCCGTCAGGGACCGATTCACAACCTCTTCCTGACCGAGCGCGCGGCCAAGCAACTCTACCCCGACGAGTTCGGCGCGGTGACGGGAGACAACGAGTTGTTCGACCGCCAGCGCGTCGCCGACATCGTCAACGGCGACATCTAACGGAGAGGACGATGCAGTTCTCACGCTCGGACGCGACCCCTCCCGGCGAGTCGTCGTTTTCGCCGCGAGACTCGCGCTCGAACCGATGCCGATGGAAATCGCCACATGAGTTCTGACTACGGCGACGAGGACGGCTCGCCCCTCGATTTCGAGCAGGCAAACGTCTCGCGGCCGCTGAGTCGCCTCTGCGTACGCTACGGCCGACCGAAGGCCCGCTGGCTCGCGGTCGGGTTGCTCGCCAGCGTCGTCTCGCACGGCGCGGCACTGGTCGTTCCGTTCGTCCTCGGGACGACCATCGACGCCGTGTTCAACCAGCAGGCGGCCTATGCGCTCCCGCTCGTCCCTCAGTCGTGGCTCCCGACGAGCGCCCACGGCCAGTTCCGACTTTCGGCGACGCTCGTCGGCGGCGCGCTCGTCCTCTCGGCGCTGTCGGCGTGGGTGCGGGGCTTCGCCATGAACTACTTCGCCCACGATGTCATGCTCGACATCCGGACCGACGCCTACGAGAAGCTCACTGACCTCGATATGTCGTTCTTCGACGACGCCGAGACGGGCGAACTCATGTCGATACTCAACAACGACACGACGAATCTGGAGCTGTTCCTCGACAACGCGCTCCGGGAGAGCGTCAGAATCGGCGTGATGGTCCTCGGCATCACGGGGCTGTTGGTGTATCTCAACCGACAGCTCGCGGCGATCACCCTCGCCGTCGTCCCGCTGTTGGCCGGGTTTACGTGGTGGTTCGTCCGCGCGGTCGAACCGCGCTACGCGACGTGGCGGACCGAAGTCGGGAACCTGAACACGAGACTGGAGAACGCACTCAGCGGAAGCCAGTTGGTCAAGACGGCCACGACCGAGGAGTACGAGCGCGAGCAAGTCGAGCGCGTCTCGCAGGACCTGTTCGACGCCGCGATGGACGCCATCAGACTGAGCGTCTTCTACCGGCCGGGGATGCGACTCCTGACCGGACTGCTCCTGTTCGTGACGTTCGTCGTCGGCGGTCTCTGGGTGTTCTCCGGTCCGCCGTTCCCGTTCGGCGGCGAACTCACCGTGGGCGACTTCGTGGTGTTCATCCTGCTCACCCAGCGACTCGTCACGCCGCTCGCGCAACTCTCGAACATCGTCGATTGGTACGAGAACGCGAAGGCGTCGGCCGCGCGAATCGGCGGCCTACTGGACGCTCCGGTCGGCGTTCGAGAGTCGCCGTCAGCGACCGCCCTCGAATCGGTGGACGGTCGAATCGAGTACGACGGCGTTTCGTTCGCGTACGACGACGAGCAAGTGCTTCGAGACGTGACGTTCGGCGTCGAACCGGGCCAGAAGGTCGCCATCGTCGGTCCGAGCGGGTCCGGAAAATCGACCGCCGCGAAACTCCTCGTGCGACTCTACGAAGCCGACGGCGGCGCGGTCCGCGTTGACGGGTCCGAGGTCGGCGACGTGACCCTCGACAGTCTCAGAGACGCCGTCGGCTACGTCAGCCAAGAGACGTTCCTCTTCGACGGCACCATCGCGGACAACATCAGATACGGGCAGTTCGACGCGAGCGACCAAGCGGTCCGGGACGCTGCCCGCGCCGCCGAAGCCCACGAGTTCATCGAGAGTCTCCCGGACGGGTACGAGACGCAGGTCGGCGAGCGCGGCGTCAAACTCTCAGGCGGCCAGCGCCAGCGAATCGCGCTCGCCCGAGTCATCCTACAGGACCCCGAAATTCTGGTTCTGGACGAGGCGACCGCGAGCGTTGACACCGAGACCGAACTCTCGATTCAGCGCTCGCTGGACGAGATCACCGCCGACCGGACGGCCGTCGTCATCGCACACCGCCTCTCGACGGTCAGGGACGCCGACGAAATTCTCGTCTTGGACGACGGAGAGATCGTCGAGCGAGGCGACCACGACGCGCTCCTCGAACGGGACGGACTGTACGCGACGCTGTGGTCGGTGCAGGCGGGTCGAAACGTCGAGTCGCCGCCGGACCTCGCGGGACCGTAGCGGAGTCGAGGCGACTTCGACGGAACACCCTTCGGGAGGAAACGTCCAGAAGACAGTTTTTGGGACGACCGAGACCGAGAATCCTTACGTCGGAGAATCGAGCGACCGCGCTACAGCGACCGCTTGGGGACGATTTCGGGGTCGGGCGTGTACGTCACCGCGGCGTCCACCTCGAACACGTCCGCGAGCAGTTGCTCGGTGACGACTTCGCGGGGCGGTCCCCAGTCGTAGGGTTCGCCGTCGTGGAGCGCGACGAGGTTGTCGGCGAAGCGCGCGGCCTGCGCGATGTCGTGGAGGACAACCGCGACCGTGACGTTCTCCTCCTCGTTGAGCGTCCGGACGACCTCCATCACGCGAAGTTGGTGGTGGAGGTCGAGGAACGTCGTCGGTTCGTCCAACAGGAGCACGTCGGTGTCCTGCGCGAGGACCATCGCAATCCACGCGAGTTGCTTCTGGCCGCCGCTCAGGCTACCGACCTCCTCGTCGCGGAGGTCCTCGACGCCCGCGAGTTCGATGGCGCGCTCGACGGCTTCGTGGTCTGCCTCGCTTACCGCGTCGAAGAACTCTCGATGGGGGTACCGACCGTGATACACGAGGTCTTCGACCGTGATGCTCCCCGGCGCGTCGTTCTCCTGAGAGAGCAGGCCGAGTTCGCGGGCCAGTTCCTTGTCGCCGTACTGGTGAATCTCGCGGCCGTCGAGGACGACCGTTCCGCGGTCGGGGTCGAGGTGATTCGAGAGCGCTTTCAGCATCGTACTCTTGCCCGACCCGTTCGGGCCGACGAGCGCCGTAATCTCTCCCTCGGGCACGTCGATGCGGTCGCACTCTACGACGGGTTCGTCGGTACCCGGATATCCGAGTGCGAGGTCTTCGGCGTGGAGCACGCTCGCCGAGGTTGACTTCCGGTCGGAGTCCCCGCCGTCGAAGACCTGTCTTTCGGCCCGTTGTCCGGTCTCGCGGTCTTCCGAGTCGATTTCCGGGGTCATCGGGCACCACCGTGTTTTGTCGTCCCGTCGGTCATGAATAAGCGAGAGTTTAGGTAGCCCTAAACAAAAGATTTTGCATTCAGGTCAGGGATTGTTCAGATTAGCTGGTTTATTGACTGGAACGGGCGTTTTACCCCTGTGAAGACACGCTCGACACCGACTCAGATTTCGTGCGTAATCGACTGAAATCGGAGGTCTGCCTCGAAGAGTGCGACCCGTAGCCACGGTGGACCATCAGCGAGAAACACCGCGTCACCGACGCGGTGGCTGTCCGACAGGTAACTCGCGGGAGCGCGTCGGTCGCCGACCGACGCGCTCCGGGCGCTCAGTCGGCGTAGAACGCGCTCAAAACGTCTTCGAGGTCAATCTCCTCCGCGGCGTCGGGCGTCGGAATCGGTTCCATCGCGTCGGCGTCGTCGGACGACCGGCGTTCGTCGGTATCAAGCGGTGAGTCTCCGGATTCGCGTAGCGAGGACTGGTCGCTCGTCACGGTTTGACTCCGTTGGAACGGTTCCGGCTCGTCTCACTTCAGAGTATCGCGTAATTAGTGATGCGGTGATGCGTAACAATCCGTGACGGACCCACCGACCGAGCCGATTCTGCGACATCACCGAAAGTCAGGCTTCCGGCCTCTCAGACGTTGGCGACCTGCTTCAGCACGTCCGGGGCCTCCTCCAGCGCGTCGTCCAGTTTCTCGGCGTCCGGGCCGCCGCCCTGCGCGAAGTCCGGCGGGCCGCCGCCCCCGCCGCCGACCTTTCGCGCGAGTTCGCCGACCACTTCGCCAGCGTTGACGCCGATGCCGTCAGGCACCGCGACGACGAAGGTCGCGCCGTCCGCGCCGCTTCCGATGACCGCGATTTTGCCCTCCTCGACGAGCGCGTTGGCGGTCGCTCGGAGTTCGTCCATGTCGCCGTCGAGGCGCTGGACCACCGCGGTCGCGTCGCCGACTTCGACCTCCTCGCCGCCTCCGCCGCCGGAGGCGCGGGCCTCGGCGAGTTGCTCTTTGAGGTCCTCTATCTGCTTGCCGCGGCCCTTCCACTCCTCGAAGAACCGTTCGGCGGTCTCGGGGACCTCCTCGGGAACCACGTCCAGCACGTCCGCGGCGTCGGACAGCGCTCGCTCGGTGCGCTGGGTCGCCTCGATGGCGGCCTCGCCCGCCGCGAAGGTGAGGCGTTCGACGCCGTCCTGCACGCGCTCGGTGTTCAGAATCTTGATGGTGCCCACGTCGCCCGTGCGCCGGACGTGGGTGCCGCCGCAGGCCTGCACGTCCTCGGAGACGTGAATGAGTCGGATGTTCTGGCCCGCGGGGATGCCGCCCTGATAGAGATCGAAGCCGTACTCCTCTTCGGCCTCGTGGCGGTTGGGCCACTCCTGTTGGACCGACGTGTTTTCCATCACGAGTTCGTTGGCGACCATCTCTATCTCCTCGCGGGTCTCGCGGTCGATGCGGTCGTAGTGGCGCACGTCGATGCGCGAGCTATCGATGCCCTTCTGGGCACCCGCCTGCCGGATGTGGTCGCCCAACACCTCGCGGGCCGCGTGGACGACGAGGTGGGTCGCGGTGTGGTGGCGCATCAACCGACGGCGACGCGCGCGGTCTATCTTCCCGCGGACGATGTCGCCCTTACCGACCGGTTCGTCGGTCCGGTGGAGGATGACGCCGTTTTCAGTCTGCACGTCGCTGACCTTCACGCTCGCCTCGTCGGTGGTCAGGGTCCCGTGGTCGGCGGGTTGGCCGCCGCCTTCGGGGTAGAACATCGTCTGGTCGAGAACGATATCGTACATCGTCTCACCGTCCTCGTCCTCGCGCTCGAACACGTCGAGGACGACGGCCTCGAAGTCGGTGCCGTACTGGTCCTCGTAGAACTGGCGCTCGGTCTCCGGCAGGTCGGCGAGTCTGTCGTCGGTCTCCTCCTCTTCCTCGACGGCCTGCCCGGAGTCGTGGCGGGAGGCGACGACGCTGTAGAAGTCGTCGGGTACCTCGACGCCGGTCCCGAACTCCGCGGCGATCTCCTCGACCATGTCCGGTTGGATGCCGTGGGAGTCGTAGAGTTCGACCAGTTCGTCGGTCGGAATCGGGTCGCCCTTTTCGGCGTACTCCTCGGCGAGCCGTTCGACCCGGCGACCGCCCTGTTCGAGCGTCTCGCGGTACTTCTCGACCTCGGTACGAACGATGTCCCGAACCGTGTCGCGGTTCTCGTACTCCAGTCGCTCGGCCTGCATGTCTACGAGTTCGTCGAGCGGCGCGTCCACGCCGACGCTGTCACAGAGGCGCTTGGTCCGCCGGAGAACCATCCGGGCGAGATAGCCCGTGCCGACGTTGCTCGGGACGATGCCGTCGCCGAGCATGTACGCCAGCGTCCGGCAGTGGTCCGCGATGGCGTAGATGTCTTCGAGGGGTTCGAGCAGGGTCTCTAACTCCGCGGTCGAAACGTCCAACTCGCGAGCGATGTTGTCGCGGGCGGCCTCCATATCCTCGGCCTCGTCGATGTCCATGTGGCCCGCCAGTTTCGACGCGCGGTGGACGAGCGTCTCTTCCTCCTCGGAGTGGTCGATGCCCGCGTTCTCCTTGAGGAACGAAATCATCTCGGGGTATATCGCCTCGTAGACGGTCGGCGTGCCCTGCGACATCCACGTCCAGCGTTCGAGACCGTAACCGGTGTCCACGATGTAGGTGTCCATCTTGGAGTACCGGTTGCCGTCCTTCATCTCGTAGTCGCCGTCGGGGTCCTGCTCCATCGACATGAAGACCAGCGTGGCAAGTTCCGCGCCCTTGTAGATGACCTCGATGGCGGGTCCGGCGTTGCCGCCGCCGACCCACGGGTCCTCGATGTACGTGATTTCGTCCAAGTCCGCGCCCATCGACTCGAAGAACTCGTCGCAATACTGGACCGTCTCGTCCTTCCAGTAGACCTCGCCCTGATAGGCGTACTGGTCGGGGTCTTCGAGGTCCTCGCGGGCGTTAAACGCGTGGTGGGCCATCATCTCGAAGGCCATCGTGTGTCGGCCCGTCTTGCCCACGTTGTCGATGTCCTGCATCCGGATGCAGGGCTGGCTAATCGTCAGCGGATTCGCGGGCGGCGGCGTCTCGCCGGAGGTGACGAGCGGCTGGAAGTCGTAGATTGACGCCTGCGTGAGTAGCACGTCGTCGCGCCAACGGTTCGCGGCCACGGGATAGGGGTCGATGCGCTCGTGGTCGTTCTCCTCGAAGAACGAGAGGAACGCCTCGCGCATCTCTTCGAGGGTGTACTCCTCGGCGAATCCGGGGTCGTCGATGAACTGGTAGGTCTCGCAGGGCGGTTCGCCGCACGTCGTTCGGTCGGGGTCGCGCGTCCAGAAGAAGTCACCGCACTCGGTACACTCCTTCCTGACGAATCCCTCCTCCTCGAAATAATCGAGGCGGTACTCCGCTTCGAGTTCGCTCATTATTATCCCTAATTCGCTAACGAACGGGTAAAACAGTTCCGCAAATCTACTATACTCCGGCGTTTCGAGTCGTCGGGAAAGCCCCCGCCTCGTCGGGCGTTTCGGCTCCCCGTGACGGCAAACGGCGAACGGTACCGCGTCGAAACGAACCAGCCGCTCCGAGCACGAGTTTCCGCCACAAACGCTTATGACTCCGCTCGTCGATATCCCGTTTTATGAGCAGCAGGGGTGCCGACGAAACCGACGACGGGAGAGTGACGCCAGCACCGGTCGAGAAGGCCTTGCGGACGGTTACGCCGTCTTTCCGGGGGCGACCGGACGCCGAGATGACCACCATCGGAATCGCGTACGGACTGGGGCTGGTCGTCCTGCTGATTCCGCTCCTGCCGTTCATCGTGGTCGTCTGGGTCGTCTCGAAAATCACGGGCTTTCTCGCCCGCAAAGCGCCGACCAACCGCGTTCCCTGACCGCCGACGGGACGGTCAGGCCGAAAAGACTACGCGGGTCGGTGCGCCAGTTTTCTCGACTCGTCGCGCTACGCGCTCACTGCGTTCCGGTGCCGATGAGGTCGAAGGGGTAGCCGTTGTCGTTCTCGTCGGCGTGTTCGTAGACGACGTGGGCCGCCGCAACGTCTTGGATGGCGAGACCGGTGCTGTCGAAGACGGTGATGCCGTCGTCGTCGGTCCGACCGTCGATGTCACCGACCACGATGTCGCCGACTTCGCCGTAAATGTCGTCGTCGGATAAGACGCCCTCGTGGTAGGGGACGTTGATTTCGCCCGAGTGGGTCGTCTGGGCGTGGTCGTCGATGACCAGTTTCGAGTCGAGCAGAATCTCGTCGGCGAGTTCGTGCTTGCCCTCGGCGTCGGCACCCATCGCGTTGACGTGGGTGTGTTCGCCGATGTCCTCGCGCGTCACGATGGGGTCCTCAACTGGCGTGACCGTCGAAAGCACGTCGCACTGGGCGGCCTCCTCGATGGAGCCAGCGCGCACGTCGAAGTCGTCCTCGAAATACTCGATGAAGTCGGCGACGCGCTCCTCGTCCAAGTCGCTGACGACGACTTCCTCGATGGGTCGGACCTCCGAGATGGCTTCGAGTTGGGTGTACGACTGGACGCCAGCGCCGATGACGCCCATCGTCGTCGCGTCCTCGACGGCGAGGTAGTCGGTGGCGACCGCGGCGGCCGCGCCGGTGCGCTTCATCGTGAGTTCGGTGCCGTCCATGATGGCCAGCGGGAAAGCGGTCTCGGGGTTCGAGTAGACCATCGTGCCCATCACGGTCGGCAGGTCGAAGTTCTCGGGGTTGTCCGGGTGGACGTTAACCCACTTGATACCGGCGGCGTCCCAGTCGTCGGCTTCGAGGTAGGCGGGCATCGACCGGAAGTCCCCGTTGTACTGGGGCAGGTCGATGTACGACTTCGCGGGCATCTGGGCGTCGCCGCGGGCGTACGCAGCGAACGCGTCCTCGATTGCCCGGATTACGTCCGGCATTTGGGTGTTCTCGTCTACGGCGTCCTGATTCAGCAGGAGCGTGTCCATACGTAGTTGGTCGTCGGCGTGTCGTTATAAAGTGTATGAACTACTCGTGGCGACGCGCGATGTCTGTCGTAAAGTCGTTCTGGGACGAGATTATCAACAAACTACTATTTTGCCCCCATTGGAAATATATGGAGAGGTAAATGGTAAAATTTATATTTTCTAAAGAAAATAAGAAAGTGGAGGTAACCATGATAGATGTAACCCCATTCTGCTTTGGCCCAGCCTGTGACAAGTGTCTCGAAGACTACGTCGTTTGCGCGTAGATAGCCGACTCTACATTTTTTGCGAACGAAATACACGCTTAGCCTCTCGTCTGCATCCACTGTCCTTGAAAAGCACTTAGAGATTTTCCCGCTACGTGTCGTTCGACGCACTCACAGTGTTTCGGTTCGACGGAAGCAGGAACTCGAAAGAAAACGCGGCGTGTCGTCAATTGCGTTCCATTCGACGTGAAGGCCGGTCGGTGCAACCGGCGGCCGGGAAACGGCGGAAGGCAGTTGGGCCGAGCTTACATCGCGCCGCCCATACCGCCCATGCCGCCCATGCCGCCGCCCATACCGCCAGCGCCACCTTCGTCGTCGCCCTTGTCGGTGGACAGGTCGCCAGCGGAGATGATGTCGTCTATCTTGAGCACGAGGTTCGCGGCCTCGGTGGCACTGGACACGCCTTGTTCCTTGGCGTGAGCAGGTTCGACGACGCCAGCGTCGAGAGTGTCCACGATGTCGCCGCTGTGGACGTTCAGGCCAGCGCGCTCGTCGCCGTTCTCGTGGGCCGAGCGCAGGTCCACGAGCGTGTCGATGGAGTCGAGACCCGCGTTTTCGGCGAGGACGCGCGGGACGAGTTCGAGGGAGTCAGCGAACGCCTCGAC
Organism: Halorussus pelagicus; assembly: GCF_004087835.1. Lineage (NCBI taxonomy): Archaea > Methanobacteriati > Methanobacteriota > Halobacteria > Halobacteriales > Haladaptataceae > Halorussus > Halorussus pelagicus. The sequence goes on along the minus strand of NZ_CP035119.1, from coordinate 1,660,848 downwards.
TGCGAGCTGTTCGCGCCCGGAGACGGAGTCGGCGAAGTCGCGGAGGCGACTGGCGACTTCGACCTCGATGGCACCGCCGCCAGCGACGACGCGGCCGTCCGAGACGGTCTGGGCCACTACGTCGAGGGCGTCGGTGACGCCGCGTTCGAGTTCGTCCACGACGTGGTCGGTCGAACCGCGGAGCAGGAGGGTAACGCCGTGACTGTTCTCGCCTTCGACGTAGAACAGCTCGTCGCCCTCGTCGCGGCTCACGTCGCCCTTGCCGAGGTCGTCGGCCGAGGCGCTGTCGAGGTCCGAGACGACGCTCGCGCCGAGGACTTCCTTGAGGAAGCCAACGTCGCTTTTCTTGACGCGGCGGACCGCGAGGATGCCTTCCTTGGCGAGGTAGTGCTGGGCCATGTCGTCGATGCCCTTCTGGCAGAAGACAACGTCAGCGCCGGTCTCGACGATCTTATCGACCTTGGCCTTGAGCTGTTCTTCTTCCTGATCGAGGAAGCTCTGAAGCTGGTCGGGGTCCTCGATGTTGACGCTGGTGTCCACGTCGGTCTCCTCGATTTCGACTGCCTCGTTGAGCAGGAGGATGTCGGCGTCCTCGGCGCTCGTAGGCATGTTGTCGTGGACGGGGTCCTTGCTGATGACCGCGCCCTTGAGGAGTTCGGACTCGCCCGACGAACGGCCGGTCTGGGTCTCGGTCTTGACGTATTCGAGGTCCACCGTGCCATCGACGGTGACCTGCTGGACCGCATCGACGATAATCTCGCTCAGGCGCTCTTTGTTGAGTTCCGCGCCCTTGCCGGTCATGGAGGTCTCGGCGACCTTCCGGAGGAGGTCTTCGTCGTCGGGTTCAACGTCCTCGGCGACGTTGTTGACCTCTTCGCGGGCCTTCTCGCTGGCGAGGTGGAAGCCCTTGATGATGGCCGTCGGATGAATGTCCTGTTCGAGGAGTTCCTCGGCGTTCTTGAGGAGTTCGCCGGTCACCGCGACGGCGGTCGTGGTGCCGTCGCCCGCTTCGTCCTCTTGGGTTTCGGCGACCTCGATGATCATCTCGGCCGTCGGGTTGTCGATGTCCATCTCCTTGAGGATGGTCACGCCGTCGTTCGTGATGGTCACGTCGCCCATCGAATCGACGAGCATCTTGTCCATCCCTTTCGGGCCGAGTGTCGAGCGAACCGCGTCAGCGACCGCGCGGGCGGCGCTGATGTTGTGTTCCTGCGCGTCTTTGTCCTTTACGCGCTGGGACTCGTCGCTCATTACGATCATCGGCTGGCCTTGCATTCGCTGTCCTCGCTGACTCATAGTACACCCATTGATTGATTGTGATTCTATATAAATGTTCGCTTCCTTGGCACTCGGTAACGTGATGGACTGTCGCACTATCACGGGGTAAATCGCCGAGCAGAACATCGGTACCGCGTGATAATCTGGGAAGAGTTCACACAGAAACATCGCCGACGCCCTCGCCCGCGAGGCGGGGATTTATATGCTACTTCTCGGCTCGCCCGGCCGAATTCGCCGCCTACCAATGAGAATAATTCACATCATACGAACCCGGACCGGTATTACGGTCTCGAACGTATATATCTAGAAATTATAAGCCTACTTAGTATAGGTCGCGGTCCCATTAGGTGATGACGACCGACAAAGGGCGACAGTCCAACGACGTATCGCGCCGGATGTTCCTGCTCGCGTCCGGTGCCGGGGTCACGACCGCGCTCGCCGGTTGTACCGGCGGCACCGACGACCAGAGTACGACCGAGTCGAGCGACGACTCCGAAAGCGGGGAGTCCACGACCGAGGCGACCGAGACCGAATCGGAGTCCGGCGGCATGGACACGTCGATGCTCACCGCGGAGGGGTCCTCGACGGTCTACCCCATCTCCAACAAGGGAAGCTCTTACTGGAACTCCAACGCGCCGTCCAGCGACGGCGAATACTGGGGGTCGAACGACGAAGGGTCAGTTCCCGGCTGGGACCAGATAGAGACGGACAAGCGTCTCGCGGACTACTTCGCCGGTCTCTACGGCTTCGAAGGCACGGACCAGCAGGCGACCCCGCCGTACGCGACGAGCGTCGCCCTGAGCCACTCCGGAACTGGGTGTAAGTCGGTTCGAGACGGACTCGTGGACATCGGCAACTCCTCGGGACCCATCACCGCCGAACTCGGCATTAGCGAGGAGAAACGCGACGCGAACTACGTCGATCACGTCGTCGGCCGCGACGGCCAGCCGGTCGTCGTGAGCAAGGACATCTGGGACGCGGGCGTCCAGAAACTTACCGGCGAGCAGGTCAAGAAAATCTACCAGAACGAGATTACCAACTGGAGCGAGGTTGGCGGTCCGGATCAGGAAATCTACTGCGTCGGCCGCGCCGAGGGGTCGGGGACAGACACCGCCTTCCGACTCAACATGCTCGGCGACGCCGAGGCCCCGATGCCGGGCGTCGATACTCGGAAGGGCCAGAACCAGCAGGTCAAGACGGTCGTCCAGCAGAACGATGGGGCCATCGCGTACATGGCGCTGGCGTTCACCGGCGAACAGGTCAAGCCCGTCGCCATCGAGTTCGAGGGCACCACGTACAAACCCGACAAGAGCGCGGACAACACCATCTTCGACAGCTCCTACCCGCTCAACCGGGACCTGCACATGTACACCAAGAAGACCGACGACACGTCGGACGGGACGGACATGCGCGAGGCCGCGTTCCTCAACATGTTCCTGACTGAGTTCGGGCAGAAAGTGTTCGTGGAGGCGAACAACTACATCCCGCTCCCCGAGAAGGACATCAAGAAGGAGAAGGCCAAACTCCCCGACCAAGCGTAGGGTAGCGCCCCGCCGGTGTGGCTTTCGTCGTTTCGTTTTCGAATGTTCCGATACTACTACACAACATGGCATCTGTGACTGACGCTGACTCGACCGGACTCCGCGAAGCGTTCGAGCGCAAACTGCTCGACGCCCGCGAGTCCGTCGAGGACGCAGAGAATACTGCGCTCGCGGCCGGTTCGGTGGGCTTACTCGCGCTGTTGGGGACGTTCGTCGGCTTTCTGGTGATGTCACCGCTGACGGTCGTCGCGCTCGCGGCGTTTCTGGCGACCGTGGCGTACGGCTGGCTTCGCCACCAAGCAGTGACCGCACACGCGCTGGCACTGGTGATGACCGTCTCGACGCTCCTGATTCTGGGACTCATCACCGTGTTCATCTTCCTCGAAGCGTGGCCCGCGTTCGAGTACGCGAGCGCCGAACTGTACGGCATCGAAATCCCCGGTCTTCGGCTGTTCACCGAGACCCTGTGGGACCCAGTGACCGAAGAGCGGTTCTCGCTCGTGCCGATGATTCACGGGACGGTCGTGGTGACGGTAATCGCCACGCTCGTCGCCGGTCCGCTCGGCGTCGCGGCCGCGCTGTTTATCAGCGAGGTCGCACCGCCGACGGTTCGAGAACTGGTCAAGCCCGCCATCGAGATTCTGGCGGGGATTCCCTCCATCGTCTACGGGTTCATCGGGTTCACCATCCTCAGCCCGTGGGCCAGCGACCAGTTCGCGCTCACCGGACAGGGGACCTACCTCTTCGTCGGCATCGTCGTCGGACTGATGTCGCTGCCGACAGTCGTCTCGGTCGCCGAGGACGCTCTCAACAGCGTGCCCGAGTCGATGAAGAGCGGGTCGCTCGCGCTCGGGACGACCGACTGGCAAACGATGTCCGCCATCACGCTCCCGGCGGCGTTCTCTGGGGTCTCGGCGGCGGTCCTGCTCGGCGTCGGCCGCGCCATCGGCGAGACGATGGCCGCGACCGTGATGCTCCGGAACAGCCCCGCGCTCCCCGAACCGATTTACAACGTGTTCTACGGCTACGAGACGCTCACCTCGCTCATCGCGGCGCGCTACGGTAGCTCGCACGGTCTCCAGTTCAACGCGCTGTTCGCGGCCGGGGTCGTCCTCTTCGTGACCGTTCTGTTCCTCAGCGTCGGGTCACAGCTAATCGAGAAACGCATGCAACGGAAACTCGGGGGTGACGAGTGATGAGTCGCATCGCCAATGACGACCGGAACGCCCTCGTCCGCGAGGGAACGACGGTTCCGGAACTCGTCGCGGCCGCGGCGGTCGGTCTCTCGGCCCTGCTGTTCGCGCTCGCGCTCGCGGCCAACTTCGAGATACTGACGATAACCGACTCGGTCGCTGGCGTCCCGATGGTGAGCGCGCTCGGCGCGCTTCTGGCGCTCCTCGGTCTGACCGTCGTCGGTTTCGGCGTCGGTTCGCGCGTCGGCGTCCTCTCGACCGAACCGCAGGCCGACGCCGGACTGGTCGCGGCCTCGGCGTTCGCGGGCATCTGGTTCGTCGTCGGCGGACTCGTCGGCTCCCAGACGTTCGGGTTCGGCTTCGTCGGGTGGTTCTTCGTCGCGTTCGCCGCGGCCGGACTCGCGTTCGCCGCGACGGTCGTCCCCCGCGAGGACATCGGTTCGACGCTCCCGGCGGGCGGACTGGCGCTCCTCGCGGGTCTCGTCTTCGTCACGGGAACCATCGGCCCGAACTGGTCGTGGGCACCCGGCGGACTCCGCGCGACGTTCTTCCCCCGGTTCGTCGTTCCCAGCGTCGTCCAGTTCTGCGCGCTGGTCACCGGATGGTCGGCGGCGAAAGCCTACGGCGGTTTCGGGGCGCGCGGCCGCCACGTCGGCGCGCACGTCCTCATCTACCTCAACGCGCTGGCCATCATCGCGGTCCTGTTCGGTCTCGTCGCGTACGTGACCGTCCGGGGGTTCCCCGGTCTCTTTCAGGGATTCGCGTTCGGTGCCGGTGTCGGTCCGGAGACGACGATTTCGCTCTTCGGCTTCAGCCACACCATCGTCTGGCCGGTCTCGTGGCCGTTCCTGATGAACGGCGTCTCGCTGTTGGCAGAGGTTGACGGTGTCCTGCCAGCCATCGTCGGCACGGTCTGGCTGGTCGTCGGCGCGGTGCTGTTCGCGGTGCCGCTCGGGGTCGGCGCGGCCGTCTTCCTGAGCGAGTACGCCGACCGAGGCCGGTTCACCGAGGTCGTCGAGATTGCGACCAACGGCCTGTGGAGTACGCCGAGCATCGTCTACGGCCTGTTCGGCTACGCCTTCCTCCTTCCCCGGTTCGGCGGCGAGAAGTCGCTGCTCTCGGGGATGCTCACGCTCGGGTTCATGCTCCTCCCGCTGGTGGTTATCACCGGCCGCGAGGCGATGCTCTCGGTGCCCGACGAGTACCGCGACGCCAGCGCCGCACTCGGCGTCTCGAAATGGCAGACCGTCCGGAGCGTCGTCCTCCCGGCCGCGATGCCCGGCGTCGTCACCGGCGTCATCCTCGGCGTCGGCCGGGTCGCTGGCGAAACCGCGCCAATCCTTCTGACGATGGCGGGCGGCACGTTCCTCCCGAAGGCCCAGACCGCCGACGTTATCGGCGGTTTCCAGTTCACCGCCGCGCCGCCGTTCGTGACGAATCCCGAACTCCTGCAAGCGACCAGCGCGCTTCCCTATCAGGTGTACGCGCTCGTCACGGCGGGCGTCGGCGGCCCGCTCGACAACCCCGACAACTTCGCGTGGGGACTCGTGTTGGTCCTGCTGGCGGTCGTGCTGTCGTTCTACGCGGTCGGCATCGCAACGAGGTACTACTTCCGGAAGCAACTCCACCAATGACAGAGACTACGCTCGATTCCACGACACGGACAGACAGTAGCACCGACACCTCGCCCTCGTCGGAGACCGAGGAGTCGCCCGTGACCGACCGGGCCGAGACCACCTCGGCGACCACCGCGCCGGAAAGGTCCGAATCGTCCGCGACGACCACCGTGCCCGAAAAGTCCGGGTCGTCCGCGACGACCACCGCGGGCGAATCCGAAGAGACCGTCCGCGAGGAGTGGTCCGACTACCAGTTCGACAGCGCTCCGAAGTTTTCGGTCACCGACCTCGATGTCCATTACGGCGACGACCACGCGCTCAAGGGCGTCTCAATGGACATCCCCGAGAAGAGCGTCACCGCACTTATCGGACCCTCGGGCTGTGGAAAATCGACGTTCCTCCGGTGTCTCAACCGGATGAACGACCGCATCAACTCTGCGCGCATCGATGGCTCGGTCGAACTCGACGGCCACGAAGTGTATCAGGACGGCGCGAATCTCGTGGAGTTGCGCAAGCGTGTCGGCATGGTGTTTCAGGCACCGAACCCGTTCCCGAAGTCGATTCGGGACAACGTCGCGTACGGCCCGCGCAAGCACGGTGAAATCAACGACGGCCTGCTCGACAAACTGCTCGGCCGCGCCGACGACCAGAAGGAAGACGAACTCGTGGAACGGTCGCTCAAGCAGGCCGCGCTCTGGGAAGAGGTGAGCGACCGACTGGACGACAACGCGCTCGGGCTGTCGGGAGGCCAGCAACAGCGCCTCTGCATCGGTCGGTGTCTCGCGGTTGACCCCGAGGTCATTCTGATGGACGAACCGGCCTCCGCGCTCGACCCCATCGCCACCGCCAAAATCGAAGACCTCATCGAGGAACTCTCTGAGGACTACACCGTCGTCGTCGTCACCCACAACATGCAACAGGCCGCCCGCATCTCCGACCAGACCGCGGTGTTTCTGACGGGTGGAGAACTCGTCGAGTACGGCGAGACCGACCAAATCTTCGAGAACCCCAACAGTCAGCGCGTCGAAGACTACATCACCGGGAAGTTCGGATAACGATGAGCAGTTCGACAACCGACACCGAAATCTCTCGGAAGGTCCAGTCGGTCGGCGGGTCGTCGTTCACCGTCTCGCTCCCCAAAGACTGGGCGACCGACCACGGTCTCGAAGCCGGAAACGAGGTGTTCCTCTACCCCCACGAGGACGGCACCCTGATACTCCGAACCTGCGAGCGCGGCGGGGGCGACGACGCACCCTCAGTCTCAGTCGGCGACCTGTCGAGCGATACGCTCCCGTGGGTCGTCGGTGCGCTCTACGTCGCTGGCGAGACCCGATTCGCGCTCCGCACCGACGGGCGGTTCACGTCGGCCGAGCGCCGGGCGATGACCGCCGCCGGGAACGACCTCGTCGGGTTGGAGGTCGCCGACGAATCGACCGATAGCGTCACTTTCCGCAGCATGCCCCGCTCCCAGCGACTCTCGCTGGGGCAGACCGTGCTGAACCTCCGATACGTCGCGCTCTCGATGCACCGGAGCGCCACGAGCGCGCTCCTCGACGCCGACGCCGACCGCGCCAGCGAAGTCCTCGACCAGTCGGCCGACGTGGACCGACAGTTCGCGCTCGTCAGCAGGTGCGTCGAGCGCCGAATCAGCCTCCCGCGCGGGCCGTCTCGTCCGGACGTTGACCGCCGGACCGCGTTGGACTACTTCGCCATCGCCCGCGAACTCGACGGCATCGCCTCCTGCGCCGAGCGCATCGCCACCGTCGCCAGCGAACTGGACGCGACGCCCACCGGGTCGCTGGAGGCGGACCTGACCGACTACGCCCGGCGCTCCCGGCGCGTCGTCGAGCGAGCGGTCGAGGCGACCATCAACGGGCGCTCGCTCGAAACCGCCTACGAGGCACTCGAACAGTGCGAAGCTCTCACCGCGGACCTCGACCTGTTGAATCCGCCTTCGGGCGAGTCCGACGAGATAGATTCCTACTACGTCGCGCTCCTGCTGGACGCGCTCGACCGGACGGCCGACCACGGCGGTAACGTCGCCGAGCGTGCGCTGAAGATGAGACTTCGGGCGGAGTAGTCGGGTCCGTTAGATTTTATCTCTCGTCGTATCGACGCACAACTGAGACTGTGCGTCGGTAACTCGCTCCAAAAACGCCGGGACTGGGATTTGAACCCAGAACCCCTAACGGGGACACGCTTTCCAGGCGTGCGCTTTGCCATTCGGCCATCCCGGCCCGTTCGGTGGTAGTTTCGTCTGGCGTTTAAACCCTTCCCTTTCCGTCGGTTGGGCGCGTCGGGGTCCTACCCGAACAGTCGCTCTTCGGCGACGTACGACAAGCCGGTCGCGCCGACGCCGACGGCCAGCGCCACGCCCGCCTTGACCGAAAGCGAGTAGCGATACCCCGTGAGGAGTTCGTACCCCTGTACGGCGACGAGAAAGGCCAGTAGGCCGATGACGCCCCAGAGGAGACTGGCCTTCACGCGGGGCCGAATCGGTCCCAACTCCACCGCCACGTCAGTCGCTGCTGGCGATGGCCTCGATTTCGACGCCGACGCCCTTCGGGAGGTTGCCCGCCTCGACCGCGCTCCGCGCTGGCGGATTGTCTTGGAAGTATTCCTTGTAAGCGTCGTTCATCTCGTCGAAGTCGTCGATGTCGTCGAGGAAGACGGTAACCTTCAGGACGTTCTGCATCGTCAGGCCCTCCTCTTCGAGGATGGCCTTGACGTTCTCTAGACTCTGGCGGGTCTGTACGGCGACTGCCTCGTCGTCGAGGAGATCGCCGTCGGGCGTCATCGGAATCTGGCCCGCGGTGAAGACCATATCGCCGTTAGTCGTCGCCTGACTATACGCACCGACTGCTTCGGGCGCGTCCTGTGTGCTAATGATGCGCTTCATACCGACCTCTTCGTGCGCTGGCACTTAAATATACGCGGGAACGCTACGCCAGCACTTCCACGTCGAACCCGTCGTCGCGGAGGGCGTCGAGCAACTGCTCGACGTGGTCGGGACCGCGGGTTTCGAGGTCCAGCTCCACCTCCGCGGCGTTCATGCCGATGTCCCGCGAGGTCCGGTCGTGCTGGATGCCGTAGATGTTCGCGCGCTCCGCGGAGATGATGTCGATGAGGTCGTCCAGCGCGCCGGGCCGGTCCTTGAGGACGGTCCGAATTTTGACGTACCGGCCGGTCTCGACCAGTCCGCGCATGATAACCGTCGTGAGCGTGTTCATGTCGATGTTGCCGCCACAGAGCGCCGGAACGATGAGTTCGTCCTCCTCGTAGTCGAACGCGCCCGAGAGCAGGGCCGCCAGCGCCACCGCGCCAGCGCCCTCTACCAGCGTCTTGGCGCGTTCGAGCAGGAGGGTCACGGCGACCGCGATTTCCGAGTCCGAGACCGTGACTATCTCGTCCACGCGCTCCTGAATCACCTCGAAGGGCTTCTCGCCGACGTTCCGCGTGGCGATGCCGTCCGCGATGGTGTCCACGGAGTCGAGGGTGTGAATCTCGCCCTTCTGGAGCGATTGGGCGGCGCTCGACGCGCCCTCGGCCTGCACGCCGACGACTCGTGCGTCGGGATTCTGCTCTTTGACCGCGGTCGCAATCCCGGCGATGAGACCGCCGCCGCCGATGGGGACGACCACGGTGTCGAGGTCCGGCAGGTCCTCCATGATTTCGAGACCGATGGTGCCCTGTCCGGCCATCACCATCTCGTCGTCGAATGCGTGGACGTAGGTCCGGCCCTCTGCCTCCTCGATTTCGTGGGCCTTCGCCTGGGCCTCGTTGTAGTCGTCGCCGTGGAGGACGACCGTCGCGCCGTAGTCGCGCGTCGCCTCGATTTTCGAGATGGGTGCGTTCTCGGGCATCACGATGGTCGAGTCTACGCCGCTCTTAGTCGCGGCCAACGCGACGCCTTGGGCGTGGTTGCCCGCGCTCGCCGTGACGACACCCGCGGACTTCTCGGCCTCCGAGAGCGTCTTGATACGGTTGGTCGCGCCGCGAATCTTGAACGACCCCGTGCGCTGGAACGTCTCCAGTTTCAGGTGGACCTCCGCGCCGGTCATGTCCGAGAAGGTGTGACTGTAGTCCAGCGGCGTCCGCCGGGCGGTCTCCTCGACCCGGACCCGCGCGTCGAGAACGTCCGAGAGGTCTATCATGTCGCTTTCTACTCGGGGTGTCTCTTTAACACTTTTTCTCAGTCTGGCTTGACGTCGATAGTTGCGACTGACGAACTGGAACAGGGGGAAAGGGGGAAAGGCGCGAAGCGTGTGACGCGCATCTGGTAGGTAGGGTGGCAGACACTTAAACCCACGGTGGACAGACTGAAAGTGAAACCGCCGTACTGCGTCGGGGTATTTCCGGTGTCTGACGGATGGCACACGCTCGCGTCAGACCTAAAGCTGACGGCCGTTGTTCCTGCCACGGAGTTAATAGTTTGCTCGTTTCGGGACGCGCATTTCGCTCCCGGAGGCAGTAACTCTACGCTTTTCCTTGGATTCGAATCGTTCGAGAATCGAACGGGCGGCATGGGATTTGAACCCATGACCTCTTGGTCCGGAACCAAGCGTTCTGTCCGCTGAACTAGCCGCCCTCACACGGTTGTACTCCGCTCGCGGCTTTAACGGTTGTGATAGCCGCAATTAGTCCTCGGCGACGGTGGTCTCGGTCGAAGTCGCGGCGTCGCGGTCGATAACGGCGTCTTTCCACGTCCCGCGGGTGAACCACACTGCCGCGCCGATAGCGCCGACGATGTGGCCGAGCGCGACGCCGATCCAGATACCGGTCGCGCCGAGACTCGTCTCGAACGCGAGGAAGTACACCGCGGGAACGCGGATGAGCCACAGCGTAACCAGCGAGAAGGCCATCGCGGTCTTGGTGTTGCCCGCGCCGCGGTAGGCACCGACCAGCACCTGAAAGACGCCGATAAAGGCGAACTCGACCGTCCGAATACGGAGGTATTCGGCAGCGTACTCGACCGTCTTGGCCGCCTCCGCGGTGCCGGTGGCCATGAACACTTTGACGATAGGTTCGGGGAACGCTGCCGCAAGTATCGCCAGCGCGAACATGACGACTGCGCCGACGTTCGCCGCAAGCCTGACCGCTCGCTCCGCTCGCTCGGCCTTGCCAGCGCCGAGGTTCTGGCCGACCACCGTGTTCGTCGCCTTACCGAGACCGACCGCGGGCAGGAAGACCAGCGAGATGAGCCGATTGCCGAGACCGTACGCCGCGATGACCGACGGCTCGAAGGTGACGATCATGACCGTCAGCATGACCATCGCCAGCGCGCCCGCGGACTGTTCGAGCGCCGACGGGATTCCGATGCGGACGATGTCCTCGATGTAGTCGATGTCCGGCGCAAGATGGCCGAGGCGAACGTCCGGCCCGGTGTCCGTGAAGAACAGCACGTAGACGCCGATGAGTCCGCCGACCGCGCGGGCGACGAGCGTAGCGATGGCCGCCCCGCGGATACCCAACTCCGGAACGAGGGCGGTTTCGATGCCGAGCGCCGGAATGGACCCGACGCCGAAGATGAGCAGAGGGTCGAGGACGACGTTCAGCACGACCGTGACCGCCATCACGCGCATCGGCGTCCGGGTGTCGCCGTAGCCGCGGAGAAGCGCGGAGAACGCCAGAAAGCCGAACATGAACGGTAATCCGAGGAAGAATATCTCCATGTACTGGACGGCCAGCGGGACGACTTGCGTGCCGGTGGCGGCGTCGCTCGGAAACAGCGCCAGCAGGGGTCCGGAACCGAAGTGGCCCACGACGCTCAGAATCGTGCCGATGAGGACGACGAACCCGAGCGTCTGCCCGGCGACTTCCCCGGCCGACCCGTCGCTGTCCGCGCCCATGTACTGGGCGACGAGGGTGCTCCCGGCGACGTTGAACCCGCCGCCGAACGCGATGAAGAAGAAGATGAGGGGGAACGCGAGGCTAATCGCACCGACCGCGTTGGCGGAGTAGCGCCCCAACCAGAAGGCGTCGCCCACGTTGTAGGCGACCTGCAACAACTGCGTGACGACGATGGGCCACGCCAAATGAAAGAGGGGACGCGCTAATCCGCCCTCCGTGATGTCGTCAGACTGCGTCGCTGTCACTGTGCAAGGCCAATACTGCTTAGGGTTTTAATGCTTCGAGTTGAAATTTCACTCAGTCGGGCGGAAAAGAGCGCGAAAAACGGACCGAGAGGTCCCGTAGAATCGTTCGGGGTCGTCAGGGCGTCTCGTTCGTTTCGAGCGCGAAGTCGTCGGTCGGATGGGCGGTACACGTCAGGATGTACCCCTTCTCGACCTCGTCCTCGCCGAGCGTCTCGTTGTTGGTGTGGCGGACGAAGTCGTGAGCGTCGCCGTCCTGCACCTTGCCACCGCACGAGAGACACTGACCCTGCCGACAGGCGTAGGGCAGGTCCCAGTCTTCGTCCTCGCCAGCGTCCAGTAGCGACTCGTTGCTGGCGACCTCGATAGTTTCGCCCTCGTTGACGTACTCGATGTCAAAGTATTCGACTTCGTCGTCGGGGATGGAGGCGGGGTCGAAGCCCTCCTCTTCCTCATCGTCACCTGCGAGTTCACCTTCGGCACCGCCGCCGCCGACCGCGACCGCGCCGCCACCGCCGCCGATAGAGCGATTCATCGGCTCGGGGAAATCGGTTTCCGGCACGGTCTCGGCCCGACGTTCGAGCACCTCTTGAGAGATATCGTCGGGGGTTGGCCACTCGGTACCCTTCGAATAGTGAAGGGCCACCACGATGAGGACGAGCGTAAGCCCGAGTCCCAGACCCAGTGCGTCTACCATGCGCGGGACTACGGAAGGGTGGTTTAACAGCATTGTGATTGCCAGCCGGAATTAGCCCGATAGTGTTGGGCTTCGGCCCGCGCTGGCGCGGCCTCATCGTGGGAGGTCGTGCCATCGTCGTACACTCTTTTACTGCTCCCCCCGGAGTTCCAAACGTGACCACCGAAATCGCCGTCGTCGTCTACGACGGCTTCGACGAACTGGACGCGGTCGCGCCCTACGAAGCGTTCTCGAACGCCGCGGCCCGCGGGTGTGACCTCGAAGTCAGTCTGCGGACGCTCGAACCCCGAGACGGGATTACGGCCAGCCACGGCCTCCGAATCGAGACCGACGGCCGCCTCGCCGACGCGGACCCGGACCTCGTCGTGGTCCCCGGCGGTGGATGGAACGACCGCGCGGACGCGAGCGCGTGGGCCGAAGCCGAGAAGGGCGACCTGCCCCGCGCGCTCGCGGACCTCCACGAGCGCGGCGTCGAACTCGCCGCGGTCTGTACCGGCGGGATGCTCCTCGCGGAAGCGGGGATACTCGACAGTCGGCCCGCGGTCACACACGCGAGCGCGCTCGACGACCTCGAAGCGACCGACGCCGAGGTCGTGGACGCCCGCGTGGTGGACGACGGCGACGTGCTGACCGCGGGCGGCGTGACCTCGGGATTGGACTTGGCGCTGCACCTCATCGCACGGCTCTGCGGCGAGGAAGTCGCCGAGCAGGTGGCGACGACCATCGAGTACGAGCCGCGCGGCGAGGTGTACGAGACCTGAATAGAGTCGATTTCGGTCGCGGCGCTACTCCTCGCGGCGCGCGACCTCGTGGCGACCGAAGCCGTACCGAAGCCGATTCGCCAGTCGCCGGGAGAACCGCCCCTCCTCGGCGGCGCGAGAGCCGAATCGCTCGCCGAGCGCCTGATAGATGAGCGGCACCGGAACCTCCTGTTCAAGGGCTTCTTGGACGGTCCACGTACCCGTCGAGCCACCGGCGATGAAGTCGTCCACGTCGCCGAGGTCGGTCCCCTCCTCGGCGAACGCCTCTTCGCAGAGTTCCAGTAGCCACGACCGAATCACGGCCCCGTTGTTCCACGTCCGGGCGACCGCTTCGAGGTCGAGGTCGTAGCGACCCTCCGCGAGCAACTCGAAGCCCTCGCCGTAGGCCTGCATCAGCGCGTACTCGACGCCGTTGTGGACCATCTTGACGTAGTGGCCCGACCCCGCGGGACCCATCCGGTCGTGGCCCGCCGGGCCGGTCGCCACGGCGTCGAAGACGGGGACCAGCTCCTCGTAGGCCCACTCCGGCCCGCCGACCATCAGCGAGAAACCCAGTTCCGCGCCCGCGGGACCGCCGGAGGTCCCGCAGTCGAGGTACGCCGCCGGAGTCTCCTCGGCCCGGCGCGTCGAGTCCTCGAAGTAGGAGTTACCGCCGTCCACGACCACGTCGTCGCCGTCGAGATGCGGTTCGAGGTCGTCCAGCGCGGCGTCCACGGCTTCCCCGGCGGGGACCATCAGCCAGATGCGCTTGTCCTCGCCCAGTCGCTCGGCGAGGTCTACCACGGAGTCGGCGGGGGTCGCGCCCGCCTCGGCCGCCGCCGCGACGGCCTCTTCGTCCAAGTCGAAGGCCACCACGTCGTGTCCCGCGTCGATTACTCGGTCCACGACGATGCGACCCATCCGGCCCAGTCCGATGACGCCCAGTTGCATGCGGGAGAATGGTCGGGGGTAGGAGGTAGGGGTTGCGGTTCTACTCGGCGGGGTCCGGCGTCGTTTCTTAGTGCCACTCTAACGGTTACGACTACTACTGCAGTTCGGTGGCGTCACAACAGGTGGGCGTTCAACAACAGGGATTCCCATCGGGGAAGTCTATCTCATCCGCGGTCATCACCGAACTCTCGTCCGTAATCCCCACGAAGAGTCCATAATACTCGTTCTCGTAGGAAAGATACGACTGGTTGCCAGCAACTCGATTTTCGAACGAGTAAACAGCCTCAGTTCGTTCTCCTTCGTCGTCCATACAAACTTGTACGGCGTCTTCCTCGATAGCTGTCCGGAGAAGTTTCTGCTCCGGTTCGGGAAGTTGGGAAAATTGCACCATAATTGCATCTTCCGGAATAGATTCCATGCGGTCAACGGCAATTGTTGCATCGTGCGGCATTCCTTGTCCAAAGAGACCACAGTCAGTGCTACAGCCAGCCATCGCACTAAATCCGATTGCGGTTCCGGATACGAGGACTTGACGGCGGTTGAGGGGCATGTTCACAGAAGATAGATAAGTAAATATATCCTCTTCGACCACCGCACTAACCTTCGTACTTATTTACTATATACTTATGTTCTGGTTTTTATAATACTGTCTATTATAAGTGCGTTCATTCATGCATTAATAACCTCGGAGCAGAGACGAGAACCTTTATCAGTACCCGTCCATTTCACTTTCGTATGAGGCTGACTGCGTCGGTAGTACGTTGAACTGTCCAGCGCAGCGGCGCGTCTTTCTCCGAGGACGACACCCCCGACAGAGTCAGCTATACCCACACCATGACTGACGTTCCCGACAGCTACGACCCCGAGCGAGTCGAACCGAAATGGCAAGAGGAGTGGCGCGGTTCCGAGGTCTACAACCCCGAGGGCGAACCGGACTACGTCATCGACACGCCGCCGCCGTACCCGACAGGTCAACTCCACCTCGGCCACGCGCTGGGGTGGAGTTACATGGACTTCGCCGCGCGATTCCACCGACTGCTGGGCGACGAGGTGTTGTTCCCGCAGGGCTGGGACTGCCACGGCCTGCCGACCGAGGTCAAGGTCGAGGAGGAAGAGGACATCCACCGGACCGACGTGCCCCGCGAGGAGTTCCGGGACCTCTGTGTTGAGTACACCGAGCGCCGCATCGACGGGATGAAGGAGACGATGCAGTCGCTCGGCTTCTCCCAAGACTGGTCGGCGGAGTACCGCACCATGGACGCCGACTACTGGGAGAAGACCCAGCGGTCGTTCGTAGAGATGTCCGGCGAGAACGACGAAGACGACTACATCTATCGGGACGAACACCCCGTCAACTGGTGTCCGCGGTGTGAGACCGCCATCGCCGACGCCGAGGTCGAGAACGTTGACCGCGAGGGGACGCTCCACTACGTCACCTTCCCCGGCGTAGACAACGACGACATCGAGATTGCGACCACGCGACCCGAACTGCTGGCGGCCTGCGTCGGCATGGCGGTCAGTCCCGACGACGAGCGGTACGAAGACCGCATCGGCGACACCTTCGAGGTCCCGCTGTTCGGTCACGAGGTCGAACTGCTGGCCGACGACGACGTTGACGGCGACTTCGGGACCGGCGCGGTCATGATTTGTACGTTCGGCGACAAACAGGACGTAGACTGGTGGGCCGAACACGACCTCGACCTGCGGCCGGTCTTCACGGAGGACGGCCGCCTCAACGAACTCGCCGGAGAGTACGGCGACATGACCATCGAGGACGCGAAAGGTGCGGTCGCCGACGACTTGGACGAGGCCGGATACCTCGAAGACACCGAACCCACCGACCAGTCGGTCGGCGCGTGCTGGCGCTGTGACACGCCCATCGAAATCCTCTCGAAGGAACAGTGGTTCGTCGAGGTCCGCCAAGACGAGATTCTGGAGAAGGCCGAGCAGGTCGAGTGGATTCCCGACCACATGTACGACCGTCTCGAAGACTGGACCGAGGGGATGGAGTGGGACTGGGTTATCTCCCGCCAGCGCGTGTTCGCCACGCCGATTCCCGCGTGGTTCTGCGGGAACGACGACTGCGACCACATCCACGTCGCCGACATTGAGGAACTACCCCTCGACCCCACTGAGACCGACCCCGCAGTCGGCGAGTGTCCGGAGTGTGGCGCGAGCGACTGGGAGGGCGAGACCGACGTGATGGATACGTGGATGGACTCCTCTATCTCGCCGATGCACGTTCAGGGCTGGCCGGACGCGGAGTTCACGCCGACCACGCTCCGCGAGCAGGGCCACGACATCATCCGGACGTGGGCGTTCTACACGCTCCTGCGGGTCACCGCGCTCGAAGACGAGATTCCCTGGGAGGAGTCGCTGGTCAACGGGATGGTCTTTGGCGACGACGGTCACAAGATGAGCAAGTCCCGCGGGAACGCAGTCGGTCCCGAGGAAGCCATCGAGGAGTACAGCGCCGACTCGGTCCGCCAAGCCCTCGCGCTGGGCGGCCAACCCGGTAGCGACATCCAGTTCCAGTGGAAGGAGGTCAAGTCTGCCTCCCGATTCCTCACGAAGTTCTGGAACATCTTCCAGTTCTCCGCGGGCCACTTCGACGAGGAGACGCCCGACATCAACGCGCCAGCGTACCGGGACGCCGACGAGTGGATTCTGTCGAAACTCTCGCGGACCGCCGAGGAAGTAGAGGCGGACATGGAGGCCTACCGCTTCGACGCCGCGCTCCGCAAACTCCGGGAGTTCGTCTGGAACGACCTCGCCGACGACTACCTCGAACTCGTGAAAGGTCGCCTCTACGAGGGTCGGCCCGGCGAGCGCGACGCCGCGCGCAAGGCGCTGTACACCGCGGTCTCGGCGTCGGTCCGCATGCTGTCGCCGTTCTCGCCGCACTTCGCCGAGGAACTGTACGACCACCTCCCCGGCACCGAAGGGAGCGTCCACGCCGCCTCGTGGCCCGACATCGAGTTCGAGGACCCCGAGGCCGAGGAGAAGGGCGACCTCATCGCCGAAGTCGCCAGCGAGATTCGCGCGTGGAAGTCCGACGCCGGGATGGCGCTCAACGCCGAACTCGACCGCATCGAGGTCTACTCCGACCTCGGCCGCGGATGGGACACCTACGACCTCAGCGAGGCGGTCAACGCGCCGGTCTACCCCGAAGCGGGCGAACCCAGTGTGGAACTCGTCCCGGTCGGCGTTGACCCCGACCACAGCACCATCGGCCCGCAGTTCCGCGACAAGGCCGGACAGGTCGTCGGCGCACTCGAATCGGCCGACCTGACCCAACTCAAGAATCAGAAGGAAATCGAGGGCGAGATTACCCTCACCGTTGACGGCGAGGAAGTCACCATCGAGGGCGACGCCGTCGGCATCGAAGAGGAGTACCGCGCCGAGAGCGGCGAGGAAGTCGAAGTGCTGGAGACCGACCACGCGACGGCGCTGGTCTTCCCCTGAGCGAGGTCTCCGGCAGTTCGTCGCAGTTGCGCTCGCGCTCGTAGCGCGAGAGCGTACGCCTGAAGCCCCAACTTTCTACACGGTGGCGTCGCAAACCGTCGCACGATGGCAACCTCGATGAGCCTCGCTCAGGTCGGCCTTCGACTGGTCGCGGGACTGTTACTCATCCTCGCAAACGGCTTTTTCGTCGCTATCGAGTTCGCGCTCACGCGGGTCAGACAGTACCCCGAAGCGGAGTTCGACACGCCTCGACTCCGCCGGGCGTGGGAGATGACCGACGAACTGGAGATATATCTCACGAGCTGTCAGGTCGGGATTACGGCGTCGAGCATCGCGGTCGGTATCGTCGCCGAACCCGCGCTGGCGGCCATCTTCGAACCGGTGTTCGCCAACACCGCGCTCGCGGGCATCGGGACCGGGGCCGCCCTCGCGTTCATCATCATCAATCTCGTCCACCTCACGCACGGCGAGCAGACGCCGACCTACCTCGGCGTCGAGCGGACCAAGATGGTCTGTCGGTACGGCGCGACCCCGCTCTACTGGTTCGCGCGAGTCATCCGGCCCATCATGGAAATCGGCGACACGGTGGCCAAGTGGACGCTCGCGCTCTTCGGCATCAAGATGACGGGCGCGTGGCTCGAAACCGAGGAGGAGGCCATCGAGACGCGCGCGCAACTCCACAGCCGACTCGACTCGGTGCTGGACCGCGGCGAACTCTCCGAGGAGCGCCACGATGAGGTCCTGAACGCGCTGGCGGCCGGGGACCAGACCGTCGGGTCCGAGATGGTCGATTCCGACGATATCGTCGCTCTCTCGACCGAGGACCCGATGGAGAAGAACCTCGACCGAATGTCCTCGTCGCCCCACACCCGGTATCCGCTCTTCGGGAGCGATGCCGACGACTTCCGAGGTATCGTCTACGTGCCCGCGGTTCTCGACCGAATCGACGCGTTGCGTGACGGGAATCTCGGACTGGAGGACGTTGCGGCACCGCCGATGACTCTCTCGGCCGCGACGAGCGTCAGCGACGCCATCGACCAGTTCCAAGCGGAGAGTCAGGAACTCGCGCTCGTCCTCTCGGAGGGCGAAGTCGTCGGTCTCCTGACGGCGACCGACGCGCTCGAAGCCGTAATGGGCGAAATCGAGGACCCGCTCGACGCCCGGAGTTCCCGTCCCGGCGCGGTGTCGAGCTGACCGGCGGTTTCGCGTCTGTTTTTCCGTCGCGGGCGCTCGGTGCGCACGCCACCTCTCGACGGCCGGAACCGTCGTCGTTTTCACCCCGACACCCCTCCACGGAGGCATGGACCCGCGAGTTCACGACCACGCCGAAGTGCTCGTAGACTGGAGCGCCCGCATCGAGGACGGCGACGATGTCGTCGTCCGCGTGGACGAGGGCGCACACGATTTGGCAGTCGCGGTCGCCGAGAAGTTGGGCGAGCGCGGCGCGAACTACCTCGCCACCTACATCTCCGACGAAGTGGAGTCGGCGTTCGTCGGCGCGCACGAGGGCGACTTCGACCACGACCCCGACTTCGAGCTATCGATGTTGGAGAAGGCCGATGCGGTCCTCTCGCTCAGGGCCAAGCGCAACACCGCCGCGAAAGGGGCCGCCCCCGGCGACAAGCGCGCGGCGTACAAGAAGTCTCGGACCGCCATCAAGGCCCAGCGGATGGACACCGACTGGGTCTCGACCATGCATCCGACCCGCGCCCACGCCCAGAACGCCGGGATGGGCTACGGCGAGTACAAGGACTTCGTCTACGACGCCATCCTGCGGGACTGGGAGAGTCTTGCCGACGAGATGGCGAACCTGAAAGACCTGCTCGACGCGGGGAGCGAGGTCCGACTCGTCAAGGAGGACACCGACCTCACGATGTCAATCGAGGGTCGGACCACGGTCAACAGCGCCGCGTCGGTCGCCTACGACTCGCACAACCTCCCGAGCGGCGAGGTGTTCACTGCACCCGAAGCCACCGAGGGCGAAGTCTACTTCGACGTGCCGATGACCCACGACGGCGCGCGCATCCGCGACGTACGCCTCACCTTCGAGGACGGCGAGGTCGTGGACTGGTCGGCGGAAGTCGGCGAGCGAGCGCTCGAAGACATCCTGACGACCGACGAGGGCGCGAAGCGCCTCGGCGAACTCGGCATCGGGATGAACCGCGGTATCGACCGCTTCACCGACTCCATTCTGTTCGACGAGAAGATGGGCGACACGGTCCACCTCGCGGTCGGGCGCGCGTACTCGTCGTGTCTCCCCGAGGGCCAGCAAGGCAACCAGAGCGCGGTCCACACCGACATGATTACCGACGTGAGCGAGGACTCCCGGATGGAAATCGACGGCGAAGTGATTCAGCGAAACGGGCGGTTCCGGTGGGAAGACGGCTTCGAGGGTTGAGTTCTGTCACTCCCCGCGAACCGTAAAGTACGCCGCGGCGGCGACCGCGGCCAGCGCGAGACCCACCGCGACCGGACTCGACTCGCCGCCGAACCGCCACCCGAAACCGACGTAGCCGACGACCGCGACGGCGGCGACGACGAGACCGACCAACTGGGCGGTTTTTGACTGACTTCTCGGATTCATGAGAAAGTGTTCGGTTTGGTTTTTGAAAAAAGTGTTCACGGTTTACCCGCATCGAAACCAAGCCCGGACGTGAGCCGGAAACCCGTCTTCCGCGTCGCAACTGTCGATGCCGCCGTCGCGTGGGTCGGAGGTACCGTCGCGCTCCCGGAAAGCGCGCGCTGGCCAGCGTTCGCCGGAGTCTCGCTGGCGGTCTCGTCGGCGGCTACCTCGCCGGGTTCGGGGAGGTGGTCGCCCAAACCGGGCACGCCGAGAGGCGCGCTCTGGCCGATCAACTACCTGCTAGCGACCGGCGCGCGATGGCTCCCGCCGGGCGCGGCCGAGCGCTACGATACGCTTTTGGGCGTCGGGACCGCGCTCGTGTACAGAACCGCTTACGCGGTCGCGGCCGGGACCGCGCCGGGTGGTGGAGAAAACATATCAGACGTATTTACTCTTCTTGAACCGACCACCGTTTCCCCTTTTTGTCTGCGAGGTCATGTCTTTCGAGAACCGTCAAGAGTGCCGAAATGTACCAATCCTTCGTTACACTGAGATCCGAGTTCTCGATGACTTTGTTCCGCAACTTTCCATTTGAGTTCTGTTCGGTAACGGCTTCTAATCCGTCGTACGTTGCTTCTAAGTCACGAACGATTTGCTGTACTATTTCCGCAGGAACCGGACCTTCTACTTCGACTAAATTTGGACTCTGTATTGACGTATCTTCTAACAATTTTTGTACTCCACCAACAGTTTCTGCTTCCATGACGACGCGGGTCTCTTCGTCTCTTGGGTCGCTTTTCGTCACACCGCTGTCAACTAATTAAATCTGATTAACTATTTCGATTTCACCAAACTGGTGTGGCTATTCAGCGCCACCACTCGCTTCTGCGCTCGTCGTAACTCGCGTCACGGAAGGGCGCGGGCCAGTCGGCGTCCGCCTCGAAGCCGAACCCGTACCCGAGCCAGTAGCCGACGTGCCACCCGACCGCCGCGGTGTCGATGTCGCTGAGCGTCACCCGCAGGTGGTCGTAGCGTTCGAGCGCGCCGTCGCCGTCGGGGTCGGTGCCCTGCACCCGGCCGCAGGAGCCGCTATCGCCGGTTCGACAGGGGAGGTCCCCGCTGAACGCCACGACGACATCGGCCGCAGAGCGGTTCTCCGTGAGCGCGAACGAGACGTTCTCGGGGACGGTCCCGTTCGCGCCCTCGGCGTAGTAGTCGAGCGCGCGCCGGACTTGCTCGCGGGCCGCCCCGGAGTCGTCGGCCCTCTCCGCATTGAGGTAGACCGTGAAGTTGGGGTCGGCCCACGGCATCCGGCGCTCGGTGGCGTTGGCCCGCGGGAGCGTCCGTAGTTGCGAGGTCGGAGCCATGACCGACTGCGGGCGGGCGCTGTGGTCCAGTCCGAGCGTGTGGCCGAGTTCGTGTTTCAGGATGAGCGCGGTCGATTGGTTCGAGTAGGAGCCGACAACCTCGATGGAGACAGGCGGGGAGGCCTGCACGTTGGCGGTAACGTAGGGCGCACACCCCGCGGGGTCCGTGACATTGGCGCACGACTCGATGGAATCGACGAACTCGATAACGATGACGGGGTCCGAGGCGTTCGGGTCGAGTTCGTAGTTGATGGGGAATCCGGCGAAGCGCGTATCGTTGCTCGACCAGAACTCGAGCGCGTCAGCGACGAGCGGCCGGAAGTCCCGCGATTCGTTCGCAGTGTTGTTGATAGCGACCGTCAGCGTCCTCTCGGCCCACGGGTTCGTCCGGTCCGGCGTCTCGTCGGGAGTCAGCGCCCGCGAGTCCGCCGACCCGTCTGCACCCGCCTCGGTGCCGGGGGGTTCGGTGGCGCATCCGGCCAGCACGAGGAGGGAAGCGACGAAGAGTGTCCGCCACATCGTCTTCGGGAGACTACGTTGTCACGTATCAAGGTTGGCGTCGGTTTCCTCGGGAGCGACCGCGACTCCGAGAGCGCAGGATTCGGATAACGATATAGGGACAGGTAGTCACCGTCGAACGACCGGCTTAACCGGGCGATGCGCTCCGATTCACGGCGTGGGGTCGAAGTAGTCGGCTACCTCCGCGCCGAACTCGTCGGCGAGTTCGGCGACCGCTTCGCCGACCAGCACGTCGTAGTCGTCCGCCAGCGCCGACTCGACGTGGACGCCGAGCGCCACGTCGAACAGCGCGTCGCTCTCCAGAAAGTCGGCGGCGGTCGAAAACTCGCGCTCGCGCTCGACGACGTAGCGGTCGCCGTCGATGAACGGCCCGTAGGTCTCCGGGTCGTTGTCGTATTTCTCGAAAAAGCCCTCGGCGTGCTGGCGGACGTGAACCGGCGGACCCTCGTGGCGCTCGACGGCGGGGCGCTCGGCGACTTCCAACTCCGCGAGCAGGACCGCCGACTCGTCGGCGAACGTCGCGGCCCGGAGCGCATCGAACCCGCGGCGGTCCAGTTCGTCGCAGACGCCGGACAGCGACTTCCGGAGTTGCGGATAGAGTTGGTCCTCGACCACGTCGGGCGCGTCGAAGCGCACCGCGACCGGGGTCGTCGCTCGACTCTCGACCTGCTCGCGGACTCCCTCGGCCGAGAGGGGGTCAGTCGGGTCGGGGAAAAAGAGTTCCTCACGAGGGTCGGCCAGCAGGTCACGGGCGTAGTGCTGGAGGCGCGCGACGTTCTCGGCGGCGCAGACCGCCGCCACGTTGCGCTCGGGGTCGGTCGGGTCCACGACGACCAGCGGGTCGTCGAACGTGGCGGTGGCGTGGTCCTCGGGGTCGAACCGAACCGGCGGGTGCCACTCGTCGGCCGCGGCCTCGACCGCGGCCCGGAAACTCCCGTACTCGACCACGAGCAGTTCGGTCAGGTAGCCCGAGAATCCCCGCGTCCGGAGGTCGCTCCCGTACGCGCCGATGCCCTTGAGAAACTGCTTGAACAGGCGCACCTCCCCGGCGAGGTCGGCGTCGATGCGCGCGTTCAGGTACTCGTTGTGGAACGGCGTCCGGTCCACCGCCGACTGAATCTCGGTCGCGGCGTCGAGGCGGTAACAGGGCACGAGGTCCACGTCGAAGCCGTCGTACTCGCCGGTGACGTAGGGGTGTTCGGCGTACTCCTCGCGGCCCTCCGGGAGGACAGCGTGGCCGACCTCAAGCCCGTAGGACTCCAAGTCCTCGCGGTCCACGTCGGCGGGAAATCGCACGAACAGGTCGATGTCTCGGTCGCCGCTTATCCACGTCCCGCGGGCGGTGCTCCCGACCTGAATCACGTCGCCCTCCGCGGGCAGGTCGTCGATGGCGTCGCGGGCGCGCTCGGTGAGCGCGGTCACGGCCGCCCGCATTCGCTCGCGTTCGCCCTCGTCGGGGTCGATTCGCTGGCCGACCGCCTCGGCTACCGCTTCGAAGTCGTCGTCCTCGCCGGTCATTGCCGGGAGATTCTCGACGCCCGGCCGAAAACGTGTCGTCTCGCCACGTTAACGGTTGTCTCGGCTCGGCCGAAAACGAAAGCCCTATCAAATCACTCGCGTCTACAAACGAATGCAGACAGAAGCCGTCGTAGCTCAGCTGGTAGAGCGCCACGCTGTTAACGTGGTGGTCCCAGGTTCGAGCCCTGGCGACGGCGCTTCTCTCTCGGATATTTAACGACTAGCGGTGTCTCTACGCAACGACGCACGGAGCATCGTCGGCGAGACTCCACCACGACGAACCGAAGTGATTTAAAGAATCGAGGTTTTAGCTGTACCCGAAGGGCCTGTAGCTAAGTCTGGTAAAGCACCCGGCTCATATTGGCGACTGGGACACCAGCGTCATGGGACACCGGGCGATTCCTTGGTTCGAATCCGAGCGGGCCCATTCCTCACCTCTCGTTTTCAGAACCTGAGAATCGCGTCTCGCCTTGATGTGGGTATCCAGCGTAGTGTAGCGTACGTCATGTCCACTCCACTAACCCAGCGATTCGACGTGCTTCGAGCGGCAATCGGACTGTTCGTCACGCTCGGCGTCGTCCTAACCGGCGTCGCGGGATACGCCCTGTTCGCACCATCGAACCTAAGCGTCTCGGCCGACGTGGCGGTCTCGGTGCTGTCGGGCGTCTCGCTCGTCGCGTTCGCGGCCGTACTGACCGCGTGGCTCAACCGTTCGACGGGCCGCCGAAAACGCCGCGGAAGCGCCTGAGCTGTTTTTCTCCGCCGTACCGCTATCGACGGTCATCGTCGTAGACCGACCCAGAGTCCGCCGATCGCAAGTACGAACACCGCAGTCGAGAGGTCGTAAGACCGGGACAGCACCGCCGAGACTGCAACCGACGACCCGCCGACGCCCGCGAGAAGCGCGCCGAGGACCGACCCGGTGCAACTCACGCAGGTCACGAGACCGAGCGCGCCACCGAGTAGGCCACGACCCGCGCGTGCCACCGCGGCGTACGCGAGGGTCGCCAATCCCGCGTAGCCGACGAGTTTGAACGGCACGAGCGAGAGGTGGACCGCACCGCCGGAGACGACGACGAGCGGTCCCCAACCGGGAATCGCCGCGGTGACCGTCAGCGACCCGAGACCCGCGCCCTCGCCCGTCGAGACGAGTCCGCCCGCGACACAGAGCGCGAGAAAGTACGCGACGCCGACCGCGAGCGCACCGAACTGCCACCGGTTCGTCGGACGGGGAATCTCGGCGTACAGCACCGCGAGAACCGCGGCGTTCGTCCAGACGAAGGGGTACGCCAGATACCGGACCGAGACCACTTCGGTCCCCGTGAGCGCGAGAAACGCGAGGACGACCACCGCCTCGGCGACCGTGAGCGCGACGAACGTCCGCGCGACTCGGGCCGGACGCCCGAGCGACCGGTCGGTGTTCGAGGCGGTGTCCGTGGACATCTCAGTTCTTGGTCGCCGACTTCGGTTCCGCGCTGACGTTGTAGAAGACTGCGATGAGCAGCAGGAACACCGCCTCGAACACGATGGAGGCGGTCAGCGGGAGCTTCACGCCGAAGAAGCCGAACAGCACGCGGAGTTCGATGGCGACCGGGATGCTGAACGCCACCAACACGAGCAGTCCCGCGCGGGTCATCCTCATGCTATCACCTCCGGGAGCGCCGCGAGGGCGGCGTCGAGATTCCCGGACACCCAAACGGGCACGCCCGGCACGTCACCCCACACTCCGGCGTCGCCCACGATGCCTGCCAGCGGGAGCGTGTAGGCCAGAATCACCAGCACGACCGCGATTGCGGTCCAGAGTCGGAGGTTATCGAGGACGACGGGGCTACCGCTGGCACCCGAGAGGGGCGCAGGGAGACTGTCGTCAACCGGGTTCTCGATGGGGTCCTCGATGGACGACAGCAGGATGTTAAACAGGAACAGCACCGCCGAGACGAACAGGAGCGTCCCGCCGAGCGCGATGCCCGCCTGAATCTCCTCGACGCTCCCGAGCATGGTCGAGAACTCGAAGTTCTGGTACTGCGGTTCGGCGGTCCGGCGCGGAATACCGGCCAGTCCGCCCCGGTGCATCGCGTTCGACATGAGGACCATGCCGACGAACCACAGGACGACCTGTAGGAGACCGATAGGTCGGCTGTAGAGGCGCTTGCCGGTCAGTTGCGGGACCAGCCAGTAGGACCCAGCCATCATCGTCAGTGCGACTGCGGTACCGACGGTCAGGTGGAAATGACCCGGCACCCACAGCGTGTTGTGGATGAGGTAGTTGATGTTCATCCCGGCGTTTATCATGCCGGAGAAGCCGCCAGCCGCGAACATCGCGCCAGCCAGCGCCATGCCGGTGAACGCGGGGTCGCGCCACGGAAGCGCGCCGAGCCACTTGATGTAGCCCTCACCGCCGCGCTGGCGCGCTCCGTGCTCGATGCTGGCGACGACAGTGAACGCGGTCAGCAGACTCGGCAACAGGAGGAACATCGTGTTCGTCATGGCGATGAACTTGAACCCCTCCGCGATGCCGGGGTCGAGATACTGGTGGTGGATGCCGACCGGCGTCGAGAGCAGAAGGAACAGCACGAACACGACCCGCGCGAGTGGGTCACTGAACAGTCGTCCGCCAGCCAGTTTCGGTAGGACGGTGTACCACAGCATGTACGCTGGCATCAGCCAGAAGTACACGACGGGGTGGCCGAAGAACCAGAACAGCGTCCGCGTGAGCAGGGGGTTGACGGTCTCGACCCACCCGAACGACCACGGGATGAGGAAAAACACCGTCGAGACGGCGACGCCGAGCGTGGCGAGATACCACATCAGCATCGTCGTCAGCACCATGAACGTCTGCAGCGGGATGCGCTCGTCGGGATTGTCGCCGCGCCAGTCGCGGTACGCGAGGAACCAGTCGGCCCCCGCCAGCCACGTCCCGACGATGAACATCGCCAGCCCGATGTAAAACAGCGGGTGGCCCATCAACGGCGCGTAGAAGGTGTACAGCACGTCCGCGCTCATGTCGATACTCGGAACCAGACCGGCGAGGATGGCGACCGCCGC
This sequence comes from Halorussus pelagicus, assembly GCF_004087835.1. Classification (NCBI taxonomy): domain Archaea; kingdom Methanobacteriati; phylum Methanobacteriota; class Halobacteria; order Halobacteriales; family Haladaptataceae; genus Halorussus; species Halorussus pelagicus. The sequence goes on along the minus strand of NZ_CP035119.1, from coordinate 1,634,263 downwards.
GAACACCGCGCCGGTCGTCGTCAGACCGACCCACGCCCACGAGAGCCTGATATCGGGGAGCGGTCGCTCCAAGCTCTGGACGACCGCCCACGTAAACAGCCCCATCAGGAAGAAGATGGTGAACACGAGCGCCAACAAGACTCCGTGGCCCGTCAGGACGGTGTAGTAGTCCACCGAGTCGAGAATCCGGAGATAACCCGTCCGGTGGAGCGCCTGTACGAGACCGAACAGCGCCCCGATGCCCAGCGAGAGAAACGAGACGACGAGCGTTGCCTTGACAACCGACGCCTCCTCGGGATACCGGTCAACGAACGTCGCCATCTCAGGCACCTCCCTTCGTGCCGTTGAACTCGTCTTGCGGGACCACGTTCATCGTGCCCTCCATCGCGTGGTGGGCCGACCCGCAGTATTCGTTACAGAGGATGCCGTACTCTTTCGGTCCGCCGACTTCGACGGTGAACGTGGCGACCTGACCGGGAATCGCCATCGTGTTCCCGTTGGTGCCCACGACCTCGAAGCCGTGAATCACGTCCGCGGAAGTGACGTGAAACGTCACGGTGCTGTCGGCGGGCACCTCGATAGGTTCGGCAGTGCCCGGCCGGAACGCGAACTGCTGGGCGACCACGTACACGTCGTACTCGTTCGGCCCGGACTGGTAGACGCCGGGGTCGCTGAACTTCGGATGCTCGTCGAGCGCTTGGGGGTCTACCGTCCCGCCGTCGTCGTCGATCATCTCGACGCCCGCGCCGACCGCACCGTACGAGACGGTGGCGATGAAGCCGACGATGAGCAGGAGCGCCGCGGCGAGCCAGAACTTCTCGTATGCGTGTATTTCCATGCGTGAGTCACCTCCCAGTTATCCGACCACCGTTAGTCCCCTGCCGAGGAACTCCACGAAGTACATGAACACCCACATCACCGCCAGAATGACGAAGTAGCCGAGTATCAGTACCAGCGTTCCCACCGGGTCGAACTCGTCGTGGCCGATCTCGCGCTCGATGCTGTCGGGCGCAGAGCCGACGACGTATCCGCGCGGACGGTCGGGCACGTCCTCGCGGACCGCACTCTCTGTTTTCGGTTCTATCGACATAAGCGAGCGTACGAACAGGGAATATTTAATGAAGACATCCGATTCCCAGACCCTGAAAACGGGCGAAATCGGATTACTATGGCTACTACTATCGCTTCGTATGGAGCAGTCTCAACACCAGTTAAGTATTAAAAAGGTAGTGGCAGACCGTTCGGCTCGGAGTTTAACTGTCGTCTCGTTACTCGCGGTCGCTCCGGTCGCTCTATTCGCGCTCGGACGGAGTATGCTCGCGGTCGTCGCCGTCGTCAACGTCGGTCTCATCACCGGCAGTCTCTACCTGCTCACGTCGCCGACCGAGGGCGGCCACCACGACGGCGACCACGGCGACGACGAGACGACCGGCGTCGATGACCGCGAAGAGACCGTCGAAACCGACGACGCGACGGTCTAATCCCCATGATTGCGCCTCTCGGCCGCGCCGCGCTGGTCCCGCTTCACGGGCAGGGCGGCCCGCTCCCGACCGGAAATCTGGACGCCGCGGTGTTTCTCGTCGTCGGCTTCCTCGGCGGTGCCCACTGTCTCGGCATGTGTGGCCCGCTCGTGAGCGTCTACGCCGACCGCCTCCGCGCCCAAGAGGAGACCGACGGCGGCACGCTCACGCTTCGACAGGTCCGCCAACACGCCCTGTTCAATCTCGGTCGGACCGTCGGCTACGCCGCGGTCGGGGCGCTGTTGGCGTTCCTCGGCGCGGTCACGGTCGGCGCGATGGACCAGGTCCTCGCGGCCGGGACGAGCGTACAGGCGACGACCGCGGTCCTCGCCGGGGCGTTCATCGGAATCACGGGCGTCTCCTACGTCGGCGGGTCGGCGTCGCATCCGTCTCTCGGGCCGGTAGACGACCTGTTCGGTCGAGTGAGCGGCGTCCTGACTCGCCGAGTCGATGATTTCGTCGGCGACGCGCGAATCGCGGGACTCGGAGTGGTCCACGCGCTTCTCCCGTGTCCAATCACGTATCCGGCGTACGTCTACGCCTTCGCGCTCGGCGACCCAGTTCGCGGGGCCTTCCTGCTCGCGCTCGTCGGCGTCGGGACGTTCCCGACCCTGCTGGTGTACGGCACGGTCTTCGGATCGCTGTCGGCCAGCAAGCGCCTGCATCAAGTTCTCGGCGTCGCGTTCGTCGTCCTCGGCTATCTGATGGTCGCGCACGGACTGGCCCTGTTCGGCATCGACGTGCCGCGAGTGATGTTGCCGCTCCCCGCACCGGAGTACCAGCCTCTCGGATGATTACATGACCGAAACGACAGCGAACGACCGAGACGCCGACGCTCGTACCGGGACGCTCCCCGAGGAGTGTACGCTCTGTGGCCTGCCGACCGGCGACGCGCCGATTACGGACGACGCGCTCGCCGACGCCGACGAGTCGGTCCCCGGCGCGTACTGCTGTCGGGGCTGTCTGGAAATCGCGCGGACCGTAGACGACGTGGAGGCGGCGGACGCCGAGCAGGTCCGCGAGGAGCGCGGCGGTAGTGACGACGCGCCCGACGACGCCGACCACACCTACCTCGGCGTCGAGGGGATGCACTGTGCGACCTGCGAGACGTTCATCGAGTCGGCCGCGGCCGACGCCGAGGGCGTCCACGCCGCGGACGCGAGTTACGCCACCGACATGCTCCGGGTCGCCCACGACGAGGACGCCGACCTCGACGCGCTCGGGCGAACGCTCGACCGGTACGGCTACGCCGTCGGCGACCCCGAGCGAGGGACCGACGCCGACGACCGGGCCGACACCCAACTCGTTCGGTTTCTCATCGGCGGCGGCGTCTTCGGCATGATGGTGATGCTGTGGTACGTCCTCTTCCTGTACCCGACGTATCTCGGGTTCGAACCGCTGGTGGACCTCGGCGACCTCGCGGGACTCTATCTCTTCGGCAACGTCTGGCTGATGTCCTCGATTGTCCTGTTCTACACGGGCTATCCCATCCTGCGGGGCGCGGTCGTCAGTCTCCGGGCCGGACAGCCGAACATGGACTTGCTCGTCTCGCTCGCGGCGCTCAGTTCCTACGCCTACAGTTCGGTGGCGGTCGTCGTCGGCCGGACCCACGTCTACTTCGACGTGACCGTCGCCATCGTACTGGTCGTGACGGTGGGCAACTACTACGAGGACCGCATCAAGCGCAAAGCCGCCAGCGGGCTTTCGGAACTGACCAGCGCGCGCGTCAGCGAGGCGACGCGCCTGCGCGAGGACGCGACCGAATCGGTCCCCGTCGCGGACCTCGCGCCCGGCGAGCGCGTCCTCGTCCGTCCGGGCGAGCGCGTGCCCGTGGACGGTGAAGTTATCGAAGGCACCGCGGCGGTTGACGAGTCGCTCGTCACCGGCGAATCCCTCCCGGAGACCCGACGACCGGGCGATTCGCTCCTCGGGGGCACCGTCGTCACCGACGAACCGCTCGTGGTCGAGGTCGGCGACGAGGCCGAGAGTACGCTCGACAGGCTCGTGGACCTCCTCTGGGAGATTCAGAGCTCTCGCTCGGGCGTCCAGCGACTCGCCGACAAACTGGCGACGCTGTTCGTGCCGACGGTCCTCGTCCTCGCGGTGGCCGCGACCGGGTGGCGACTCGTCGGCGGCGCACCGGTCGCCGACGCCCTGCTCGCGGGGCTGACGGTCCTCATCGTCTCGTGTCCCTGCGCGCTCGGACTGGCGACGCCGCTGGCGGTCGCGTCGGGCATCCGCGAGGCGGCCGACAGCGGCGTCGTCGTCGCCTCCGACACCGTGTTCGAGTCCGCACCGGAGGCCGACGTGGTCGTCCTCGACAAGACCGGCACGCTAACCGACGGGCGAATGGCGGTCCGCGAGGTGGTCAGCGACGAGTCGGGCGTCGAGTCCGAGGACCTTCTCGCGCGGGCGGCGACGCTCGAACGCTACTCGGCGCACCCGATTGCGGAGGCAATCGTGGATGCGGTCGAGGGTTCCGAATCCGGGACCGCCGACGGCGAGAAGACCGACAGCAGTGAAACTGCGAGCGCCGAGCGTACCGCAACAGCGGACAGCACTGCGACCGCGACCGCAAACAGCACTGCGACCACGACCGCGGATAGCACTGCGACAGAAATCAACGCCGAGAACATCGAAACCCGCGACCGAGGCGTAACCGGCGAGGTGGCGGGTGAGTCGGTCGCGGTCGGCCATCCCGACATGTTGGCCGACGAGGGCTTCGCGGTCTCGTCGGCGCTCCGGCGTGCGGCCGACGACGCCCGCGCCGAGGGTCACGTCCCGGTCGCAGTCGGATGGGACGGCCGGGCGCGCGGCGTGGTGGTCGTCGGCGACAGTCCCCGAGAAGGGTGGCGCGAGGCGGTCGCCGACCTCGCGGCGGGCCGCGAAGTCGTCGTCCTCACGGGCGACGACGAGCGGGCGGCCGAGCAGTTCCGGGCCGAACCGACCGTCTCGGAGGTGTTCGCCGGGGTGCCGCCCGAGGCCAAAGCCGAGACCGTCGAGCGCCTGAAATCGCGGGGGACCGTGGCGATGGTCGGCGACGGAAGCAACGACGCGCCCGCGCTGGCGACCGCCGACCTCGGCGTGGCGCTCGGGAGTGGGACCGACCTCGCGGGCGACGCCGCCGACGCGGTGGTCGTGGACGGCGGTCTCGACGCCGTGGCCGCGGTGTTCGACGTGGCGCGCGGCACCAACCGCCGCATCCGTCACAATCTCGGTTGGGCGTTCCTCTACAACATTGTCGCGGTGCCGCTCGCACTGCTCGGCCTGCTGAACCCGCTGTTCGCCGCGCTGGCGATGGGAACGAGCAGTCTCGTCGTCGTGGCGAACTCCGCGCGGTCGCTCGGCACGGCGTCCCGAGCGAAAGACAGAAATTGATTGCTTTACCGTCTCGATGTAATTGCTTTAGCAATTCGTAGCGTTCCGAGAGCCGTCTTCGGTCACTCCTCGGGCGTCTCAACGTTCGTGAACTCGAAGCGCGCGCCGCCCGACTCGCTCTCGGTGAGTTCGCAGTGCCACTCGTGGGCGCTCACCAACTGCTCGACGACCGCGAGACCGAAGCCGATGCCGACGTTGCTGGTCGAGTAGCCGGGAGCGAACACCTCCTCGCGCTCCTCGGCGGGGATGCCCGGCCCGTCGTCCGCGACGTAGAAGCCGTCTTCGAGGTCGCCGACTCGAACCGAGACGTTCGGCCCGGCGTGTTCGGCGGCGTTGCGATACAGGTTCTCCAGCAGTTGCCGGAGTCGGGAGGGGTCGGCCAGAATCTCGCGGTCGGTCTCGACGGCGAGCGCGCCGTCCGGGTCCGTCTCGTCCCACCACTCGCGGGCCACCTCGCCGAGGGCCACGACCTCCGTCGTGTCCACGGAACCGCCGCGCCGGGTGACGACCAGCAGGGTCTCTATCATCTCCTCGATGCGGTCCAGCGCGCTCTCGACCTCACGGAACGACGAGGCGGCGTCCCCGTCGCCGCCGGGAGACTCGACGCCAGCAGACTCGACGCCCATGTCGAGGTATATCTGGGCGATTTCGAGCGGGTTACGAAGTTCGTGGGCGAGCATGCTGGCGAAGGCGTCGAGACGTTCGTTCCGCTCTTCGAGTTCGCGCTTGTGCTGGCGGCGCTCGCGCTCGCGCTCCACGCGGTCGAGCGCGGCCTCCGCGGTCGCGGCCAGCAGGTCCGCGAGCGTCCGGTCGTCGGCGTCGAACGCGCCGACCGCTCCGGAGACGACGGCGAGGACGCCGTGGTCGCCGAGCGGAATCCAGAGACCGCTCCGAATGGGTGCGTCGTCTCGGGAAGCCAGTTCGCTGTCGAGGTCGTCGATGGCGATGGTCTCGCCGTCGGCGAACGCCCGCCACGTAATCGCGTCGTCGCCGGGCCGGAAGGTCGGCAGGTCGCCGAAGATGTCGGTGACGTACTCCGAGACCGCCGCGGGACCGAGTTCGTTGTGTTCCTCGTCGTAAAGGTAGATTCCGGCCCCCCGAATCCCCAGCACGTCGGTCGTCGTCCGGAGGACCGACTCGGCGACGGCGTCGGCGGTCTCCAACGGCAGGAGTTCGCGGCTCGACCCGTGGAGCGCGGTCAGGGTCTCCTCGAAGCGCTTGCGCTCGGTGATGTCGCGGGTCACGCCGACTCGCTCGTGGCCGCCCGTCTCGGTCCGCCGGAGGACGAACGTCGTCTCGGCCGGAAAGCTCCCACCGTCGGCGGTGAACAGCGGATGCTCGATGGTGGCGGACCGCCGCTCGCCGTCGCGTATCTCTCGTTGGAGGGACGCGGCCTCGGCCGCGGTCTCGTCGTCGTAGAGTATCGCGGGGTCAGTTCCGATGAGTTGCTCGCGGTCGTAGCCGACCAGTTCGGCGAACGAGGAGTTCACCATCGAAAAGGTCCCGTCCGGGCCGACGATGTAGATGCCGTCCTCGACGGTCTCCACGATGGTCTCGTAGCGTTCGAGTTGTTGCTCGCGGTCCCGGCGGTGAATGGCGGTCGTGAGGATGTGAGCGATGCTCTGGACGAACTGCACGTCGTGGTCGGCGTAGTCGCACTCTTCGGTGTGGTGGGTCCCCAGAACTCCCCACGGGTCGTCGGGCGACCCGATGACGGTGCTGATGCCGCTGGTCACGTTGTGGGCGGTGAGCAGGTCGGGACCCGAAAACCGGTCCTCGGCCGCCATGTCCTCGACGACGACCGGCTCCTCGGAGACGAGGGTGTAGCCAGCCTGCGACCCGCGGTCGTCGGCGACCGTCGCGTCGCCGACGATTCCGTCCCGCCACCCGATGCCATTCCTGAGCAGGAGTTCGTCCTCGTCGGGATGGAGTTCCAGCACCTTGCAGTAGTCGTGACCGAGCGTCTCGCAGACGAGTTCGACCGCCTCGTCAAACAGCGCGTCGAGCGACCGGTCTTCGAGCGCGGCCTGCGAAAACTCCGCGACGGCGCGCTGTTGCTCGACGTGGTCCTGCAACTCTCGCTCGCGCTGGATGCGCTCGGACACGTCCTGAAAGTACACCGAGAGACCGGTCTCGGAGGGGTACGCCTGCACCTCGAACCACGTTTCGAGCGGCGGATAATACTCGACGAACGAGGCGGCTTGCTGGGTCTCCATCGCTCGCTCGTACTCCTGTTGGAACGTCGTATCGACCGCCTCGGAGAACACGTCCCAGACGCTCTCGCCGACGAGTTCGGTCTCGGACTGTCGGAGCAGGGTCTCGGCCTCCTCGTTGACGTAGGTGAAGCGCCACTCGTCGTCCAGCGCCAAGAAGGCGTCCGCGATTCGGCTGAACACCTCCGAGAGTTCGGTCTCCAGTTCCTCGTGGCGGCGTTCGAGTTCGAACTGACTCTCTTTGAGTTCGGTCACGTCCTCGGCCGCGCTGACGACTCGCCGAATCTCCTCGCCCTCCCGAACCGGGGCCGCGCTGACCGAGAGGTGGACACACCGCCCGCTCGGCCGTTCGACGACGACCTCCTCGTTGTAGACGGGGTCGCCGGTTTCGAGGACTCGCTCGATGGGATACTCCGCCTCCGCCAGCGGTTCGCCGTCGGCGTCGTAGACGGTCCACGTCCGTTCGCCGTCGCCTCCGGAGAGTTCGTCTTCGCCGACCCCGACCAGTTCGGCGGCCCGCTCGTTCGCTCGCAGGAGTTGTCCGTCGGCGTCTCGTACCGCGAACGCTATCGGACTCGTCTCGAAGATTTCCTCGGTGAGCGCCTCCTCCTCGCGGAGGCGTTCGGCCGACTCCCCCGCGTCGCTGGCTTCGCGGACGAAGCCGGTGAACAACTGCTCGCCGCCACTCTCGTGGACGAATCCCGAGACCGAGAGCCGAATCTCCTCGCCGTCGGCGGTCAGCCACGTCACCTCGTAGGTCTCGTCGTCCAGCGGGGTGCCGCCGTGGCCGTCGGTATAGCGGTCGAACCAGCCGTCGTATCGGTCCCGGAGGCGCTCGGGGACGAACGCGGCGAACTGCTGGCCGCGAATCTCCGCGGGCGCGTAGCCAAGCAGGTCCTCGACCGCGTCGTTTGCGTAGACGAGCGTCCCGCTCTCGTGGGCCGTGACCACGGCGTCGTTGGCCGACGCGACCATCCGCTCGAAGAAGTCGTCGCCGAAGTCGGGGGTGTTCGGCTCGCGGTCGCCCTCCTTCGCCTGTTCGGTGTGACCGCTCATGCTCTGGAAATCTCGTACCGCTGTTAGACGCTGCGTCGTCAATAGTCCACCGCCCGAATGGGAACTCCGGAGGGAAAGATCTACCACGAGTCGATCCTTCCGTCGAAGCGAGATGTCGCGCTGGCGCGAGGTCGTCCGCGAGGAACTGGCACGCTACCGCGAGCAGACGGAACTGGCCGTTGTCGAGCGACAAGACCTGCTCGACCAGTCTCGCTCCCGACTCGAAACGGAGTTTCCCGACAACAACACGCTCGGGCAATCGCTCAGCAAGACGGTTCGACAGCTCCGAAAGCGCGACGAGGTGGCCCAAATCTCGCCCGGAACCTACCGAATCCTCTCGCTGGACACGTCGTTCGTTCCGACGGCGAACCCACTGGGCGCGGAGGGCGAGCCAACGCCCGGCGACGCCGCGCCGAGCGACGACGCCGTGCCGACTTACACCGCAGCCGAGTACGAGACGACGGCGACAGGGCGGCGCGTCCACCCCGAGTTCCGCGAGACCGTCCTCGAGCGCTACGACGGGCGCTGTCCGGTCTCGGGCGTCGATTGCGCGGGACTGCTCGATGTGGCCCACATCCTCCCGTGGAGCGAGTTCGCCGACCGACGCGCGGAGTTCCGGAACGTGCTGGCGCTCGACAAGACCCACCACGCCGCGTTCGACCGCGGCCTGTTCACCCTCGACTCGACGTACCGACTCCGGGTCAACCCCGCGTTCGAGACCGACAGCGACCTGCTTCGCAGGACGCTGGTCGATAAAGACGGCGAGAAGATTCGATTCGGCGAGGCGGCCAAGCCGTCGCCGGAGTACCTCCGGACGCGAAACGAGCGCCTCGACTGGTCGCCGACGTAGCTCTCCGAGCGGTCGCTCGCCCGGTTGGTCGGAGCGTCAGACCGACGCTAGTCGCGCGATGTAGACCAGACTCAGTACGTGGTCGTCGATGTCGAGGTCCGCTGGACCGGGCTTGTCCGGGTCGAAGCTCTCGACCTCGGAGAACCCGCGCATGTACTCGCGCAGGTTCTCGCGCACCGGCTCGGTTATCCAATCGACGCTCTCGTAGTATTCTAAGGCGTTGCCGGTGTTCTCGAACCCGGCCTTGTTGATGAGGAAGTCGAGCCACTCGAACACGACGACTTCCGTGCTGTACTGGTCGGGCAGGGCGTCGAGATACGGCTTCTCGGGGAGCGCACCCGCCGCAGAGAACTGACTCTGCAACTGGACGAGTTCGTTTCGCTCGCTGTTGCGCAGCACCTCGTTGGGCGGTGCTGGCAGTTCCTCGCCGTCCTCGAACTCCTCGGGAGTCTCCCGGTTCGGGTCCGCGAGGCGACGCAGTTCGCGCAGGTCGTAATCTCCGGGCGTCGGCGGCATGATACTCGGGTACGTTCGGCTATCTCGGACAGTCCATTTAAACTTTCTTGCTATTTCACTGACGGCGCAAAGACAACTTCTCGACGTGGGCGGCTGAAGGGGCGTCGTCGTCGGGGAAACTTGGGGTTCTCTCTGGATGTTTCGTGGTGATTTCGAGACAGTTTCACGTTCGACTCGGCGCGTGCGGGCGTCGTCGTGAGCGAATGCGAACGACTGCTCGGAAGACGCGGTTTGTCTTCCGGTGCGGCCTCGCAGTGTGAGGCCGCGCCCATCCGCGCGAGGGACGAGCGAGCGAAGCGAGCGAGGAGGTTGGGGAGGTGTGAGGCCCGTGCGGGGCGGTGGCGGTGCGGTCTGATTGGCGTCGGCAGTAGCTAGCTTCTACTTGACGTTCTCCATCATCTCGCGGTAACACGATACTCTGCCCACGACCGCAACACCCTGCGAAAAAGGAACGAACCGCCCGATTCAGTTCCGGCGCTTCTGCACCGCGGCCACGAGTCCGACGACCGCGACCGCGAGACCGACGACCCCAGCGGTCTTCTTCTTGCCGCCGCCGTCGGTCTCGAACTCGACTTCGGTCCCCTCGTCGGCGTCGAACTCCGCTTCGGTCTCGAACTCGTCGAAGTCGGTCTGCTCGCTCCCGCCGCGGTTCTTGAACTTCCAGACCGCCAGTCCGACCCCGGCCGCAACCACGAGCAGGCCGAGGAGTTTGCCCTTCAGACCGCCCGACGATTCGGACTCGTCGGAATCGTCGTCGGACTGCTGGCCGGTCTCTGACCGCTCGCGGACCTCGGACTGGGTGGTTCTCGCCGACGAGTCGGTGGGGAACTGGTACTCCTCGATGAGGGCGGGCTTCTCCAGATTTATCTCCAAGATTGCCATGCGGAACTATTGGATAGTCGGATACGAATAGGTTGCGGCTACGAGGTGTCCGTTTGGTTGGCGGGTCGTCGGGGGGTCGGGAGTTGAGGGGCTTTCCGGACACTGACGCGGCGTTCCGGCGTCGAGTGGAAACAGGGGGAGTGACGAGAGCGCTATTTTTGGAGTGGAACTGAGAGAAGCTAGCGTCAGGCTTGAACAAATCAGACCGCAACCGCACAGCACCGCCCGCATCAGCCTCACGCCTCCCCAACTCCTCGCTCGGCCCGAACCCTTTCCGCGGTGGCCGTCGCAGGGCCGACATGGCCCGGTGCGCCGTCTGCGGTGCCGACGTGGAGAAGACCAATCCCGAGGAGACCGACTACCGCGAGGAGGAGTACGCCGTCGCACAGGTCGAGTACGAGGGCGAGACCTACGCCTTCTGCTCGGAGGAACACCGCGACGCCTTCACCGAGAACCCCGCGGAGTACGCTTAGTCCAGTCGCTCGCTGGCGTCCCGAATCAGTCCGTCCAGAATCTCGGGCGTCGTGGGGTGGTACGCTCGGTCGGGAATCTCGCGCACGTCCATCCCCGTCTCCACGACGACCTGCATCGTCTTGGCCATCACGTCGGCGTGGTAGTGCAGGCCCTGATACCCCAACACTGTGCCGTCTTCGGCGTCCACGACGAGTTTCGCCAGTCCGCGCGGGACCGCCTTCGTCGCAAACACGCCGTCGTCGCTGGCCTCGCGCGTGACGGCCACGTAGTCGCGGTCCTCGGCGGCCAGCGCCTCCTCGGAGGTCCCGACTCGCACGAAGGGATAGACGCCCAGTCCCGAGAAGACGACGTGATGGTGGGTGTTCCGGTAGGGGTTCAGTTCCTCGCCGTCGCGGTGCCGGAGGACGTTCTCGGCGGTCAGAAACCCCTGCTCCTTGGCGACGTGAAGGATGGGTTCGTGGCCGTTGGCGTCGCCCGGCACGAAGACGCGCTCGTCGTCGCGGGTCTGCATCGTGTCGGCGACCCACCCCGCGCCGGGGGCGAGCGGCGTGGTCTCCAGTCCGAGACCGTCCACGGCTGGGCGGCGGCCCGTGAACAGGAACAGTTCGTCGGCCTCGACAGCTTCGCGTCGGCCGTCGGATACACCGCGCTCGCCCGACACGCCGCGTCTGACGTGGAGTCGGACGCCGCCGTCGGCAGTCTCCTCGACCGACTGCTCGGAGGTGTTGGTCAGCACGTCCACGTCGAACTCCTCGCGGTAGATGTCCAGTATCGCCGACCGGAACGCCTCGTCGGCCTCGTCAAGCGGATAGTCGTCGTGTTCGATGACGGTGATGTCCATCTCGGCGGCCTCTACGAGGTAGGGAACCAGTTCCAGTCCGACGTAGCCGAACCCCATCACGACGCCGGAATCGGGGAACTCGGTCGCGTCCAGTACGTCCGCGCTGGTCGCGTAGTCCACCTCGTCCAGTCCGTTCAGGTCCGGCACGTTGGTCGAGGAACCGGTCGCAACGACCACGTAGTCGGCCTCGATTTCGCGGTCACCGACCGCGACGGTGCGGTCGTCCACGAACCGGGCGGTCCGGTGGAGGAACTCGACGTTCTCGCGCTCCGCGAGAGCGTGAACCGCGGCGCGTCGGTGTTGCGCGAAGTTCTCGATGTGGTCGTCCTTGGTCGCCACGACCGATTCGAGGTCCACCTGGGGGACGCCCTCGATTCGGTCGTCGTGGCGCGCCTGAAACCGGTGTTTCCCGGCCGAGAGAACTTCCTTCGAGGGCATACACCCACGAAGGATGCAGAGACCGCCGCCGGGTTCGCCGTCGTCCACGAGCGTCAGTCGAACGTCCTCCTCGTCCGCTAGCTCCTGTGCGACCGCGACCCCGGCGCTTCCGTACGCCCCGACGACGACGACGTGCGTTGTCATATCGTACTTGAGGACGCCCGACGAATTAGAAGTTCGGCCCGCGGCACGCCCGGCCGGATGGCGCGCGCGACAAAGAGAGGGAGAGAAGAGAAGCGACGATTACCGGAGTCGCGCCAACAGCACCGCACTGACCAGCGCGAGGACGGCCGCGCTGGCGGTGAATCCGGGAATGCTCGCGCCGTTGTCGGTCTCGTCGTCCACGACCATCGTCGTGGGCGTTTCCTCGGAGTCCCCGGTAGTCGGACTCTCTTCGGTCGTCGCGCCGTCGTCGGCAGTCGTCTCGTCGGTCGTCTGCTCACCCTCACTGGTCGTTTCGGAGACCGAATCTGCCGAGCGCATCGAAACGGTCCGCTCGGAGAAGTGGTTGACCGCGACCGATACGTCCGCGCTGGCGTCGGCCGACCCGCTTGCCGCGCTTTCGACCACGTACCGGGACTGTTCGCTTCCGATGGCGCTCTCCAGTTGGGTGTAGGTCCGGGCCTCTGCGGCGGTCTCGCCGTCCACCGCGACTTCGAGGTCGCCGGTGGCGTCGAGCGCGCGCTCGGAGACGCTGGTCAGGAGGACGGTCCCCTCGTGGGTCGTCCGGTTGACGGCGAACGAGACCTCACCCTCGGCCGTCTCGACGCTCTCGACGGTTGTGTTCTCGCCGTAGCTCACGGTGTCCACGACCGTTTCGTTCCCCTCGGTCATCACGTAAGTCTCCGCGGCGGCCGTTTCCTCGGCGATGAGTCGCTCCTGTTCGTCGTCGCCAGCGTCCTTGCCGTCGGGGTATGCACGGAAGATGAGTTGGCCGTCCGCGCCGAGTCGGGCGGTCACGTCGCCGTCGTCGTTGACCGTCGCGTTGCCCTCGCCCGCGACGAGGACGGTGCCCTCGGTGCCGTTCTCGGTGGTCACTTCGACCTGCGAGTCGCCGTCGGCCGAGACGTTCGCGCCCGCCGAGAGGTCGGCGACGACGTAGTTCGATTGGTCGGACTGGTTGCCCCTGGCGACGACGAGGACGCCCCGGTCGTTGTCGTGGGCCGTCAGGGTCGCGCCACTCTCGGCCCGCACGCGGGTCTCGGTGGTCGTCGTCGCGCCGAGGCTAAGGCCCGCGCCCTCGATTTCGGTTACGGCCGACAGCGAGGTCCCGAGGTCGCGGAGACCGCCGCTCTCGACGGACTCCCGAGACTCGACTTTCACCGAGTCGAGCATCGTCTCGCCGCGGACTGCGTAGTCGGTCACGGCGCTCCCCTCGGCGTCGAACGAGACGTGCGTCCCGGCGTAGGCCGCTCCGGAGGCCTGTCCAACAGTGGTGTCGGTGGTCGCAGTAGTGGCAGTAGAGGCGATACTCCCCGCGACGACAGAAGTGGCGATACTCGCGGCGACGACGAGTACCAGTAGGGCGGCGGCCAATCGCTTCATGCTGGTCGTCCGTGAGCCAGCAGTCGGATATACCTCTTCTGGCCTCGTGTAGTCTCGGTCAATAATGTACATCGAAAAATTGCGCTCTAGCCAGTTCGTCGGCGAAGGGCGAAGGAGGGACTACGTTCGCCACGTCTCGCCGCAGTCGTTGCACTCGTACCGGTACCAGTCCAGTCCGCCGGGGACTTTCTTCTGCTCCAAGAGGGTCGTATCTTCGCTACCGCACTTGCACTGCCGTCTTCGGTCGGGGTCGTGACCCATTGGAAACGGTTGTAGCGTGTGGAAAATATTAATTGTTTCCCCGTGCGAGGAAATGCGGTTCTCGTCAGAGTACGGTAGCGGTTCGGCCGTCGTGCTCTCCCTATCGGGAAATCCCGTCGCCCTCCGCGGCCAGCACGCGCTCAACCTCCTCGCGGGTGACGACCGCCACATCGCCCGGAATCGTGCGCTTGAGCGCGGCGGTCGCCGACCCGTATTCGAGCGCGGTCGGCACGTTGTCGCCCGCGAGGCGGCGCGAGAGGAACGCCCCGAGGAAGGCGTCGCCGGTCCCGATGGGGTCCAAGGTGTCGGTCTCGATGGCGGGTTGCTCGTACACGTCGCCGTCGTGGCGCGCGAGTGCGCCCTCCTCGCCGCGCGTGACGACGACCGTCTCGAAATCGAACTCGTCGGCGAGTCCCGCCGCGATTTCCTCGGCGTCGCCCTCGCGGGCCAGCACCTCGCGGGCGTCTCGCTCGGCGACCAGCAGGAGGTTCACGTCGGGGAACAGCGATTCCATCGTCTCGCGGGCCGCCGCGGGACTCCAGAGCTTCGAGCGGTAGTTCACGTCGAAAGAGGTCGTGGTTCCGGCGTCTTGGGCCGCCGCGAGCAGGTCCGCGGTCGTCGCCTCCAGCGTCTCCGAGAGCGCGGGCGTGATGCCGGTCGTGTGGAATCGCTCGGCCTCGCGGACGCGAGCGACTGGAAGTTCGTCGGTCTCGGCGGTCGTTACTGCCGCGCCCTCGCGGTCGTAGATGACGTTCGTCCCGCGCGGTTCGCCGCCGTGTTCGAGGTAGTAGGTTCCCTGTCTCCCCTCGTCTGCCCACACCACGTCGGTCTCGACGCCGTGCCGTCGGAGACCAGCGACCACGCGCCGCCCGAGCGGCGAGTCGGGGAGTTTCGAGGTCCACGCCGCGTCCGCGCCGAGTCGCGCGGCCGCGACGGCGACGTTGCTTTCCGCGCCCGCCGCCCGAAATTCGAGGTCGCCTGCGGTCTCCAGTCGCTCGCCGTCCGGCGGCGAGAGTCGCAACATCGTCTCGCCGAAGGTCACGAGGTCGGTCATACGTCGGTTCTCTCCGCGGCGAGCAATAATTTACTCGGTTCCGGAGACGTTTCCGCCAGCGAGTCGCCGACGAAGGTTTATCCGCGATGGCGAGTCAGTTACGTCCAGATGACCGACGCGACCGACTACGCCCCCGTCGATTGTCCGGTGAGCGACTGTGCGTACCGCGACGCGGTTCGCTCGGTCGCGGCCCACATCGGCGCGGCCGACGACTCACCCCACGACTGGGACCGTCTCGGCTACGCCGGGGCGCGCGACTTCGTGGAGACCGAGAAGCGCCGCCAGCGCCAGAACGGTGGCGGCGACGGGAGTGCGACGGACCAGCGTTCCGCTGGCGACACGGCGACCGACGCGGACGCCACCGAACCCGTGACCGTCGATACGGAGGAAGTCGCCGACGAGGCGGACGAAACTCCCTTCGAACTCGGCTTCGAGCGCGACGCGCTGGTCCTGCTAGAACTCGCCCGCGAGTACGACCTCTCGTCGCTGGACGATCTCGGGACGTTGCAGTTGGCCGACCTCTACTCCCTGCTCGCGGACTTGAAAAACTCCGCCGACGACGCCCGGAAGGAGGTCCGCGACGAACTCCTCGAAGACGTGAGCGAGGACCGCACCATCCCGGCGGACCTCGGGAGCGTCAGTCGCACGACCTACCACTACCGGCGCGTCGAGGACGAGGCGACGGTCCATCGCGCGCTCGAAGACGCCGGAGTAGAACCAGAGTCGGTCCGAAGTTTCGACAAGTCGAAGCTCAAGGACGCAATCGAGGAGACCGACCTCGAAGAAGACGACGTGTTCGACGTAGAGGAGCGCCCCACGATTCGCATCTCCGAGTCGCACGACGACCGACGCCGACGCCACTTCGAGCGACTGGACGACGAGATTCGATCGCTGGCCGACGACGAAGACGAGAACGTGTAATTACTTGCAGGTTTTCGAAATGTAAATACCCTAAAAGGCATTAGAAGTGTTAAACAGGTTCTATGTTGCGAGAATATCTAGCCGGTGTCAGTAAGCGGATAGCATCCGTTACTCCGGCCATACTAGTCGGGGTAATGACGGCTGTAATTGTCCTCGGCGTCGGTATCGGGTTCGTTATGACCTCCGGAAGTATCTTGAAACCCGATTCGAAGCAAGGAGCCACACCGCACTACGAAGACGAACTGAAAATACAGGATGGACGTGCGAACGTGACGGGGAACGGAACGGTGGACTCTCTCGAGCTTACTATCACGAAGGGTGACTCACAGGTAGACCTCTCGGGAGTCTCGATTACGTGGGTCGGTCCGCACAAAGCCGTCTCACTCGTCGCAGAAACGACCGAATCGGAGAACGTTAGGACAACTGTTAGACCGGGGCAAAGCCAGCGATTCTACGTATCGCCGAGACACGATACCGACGAATCGTTTCCCGTGTTAAACGCCGAAAGTGACCGGTTCGAACTCGTGATAAACGCAACTGCTGTCCGGGGAAAGCCTCTTTCCGGCGGTGAAAGAGTGGGGCTAGATTTTACGACCGCGACAAGGTCGAAGGTCCTGTACACCGTCGAATTGCCGGACTCGCTCGGTAGCGACTCCGTTGTGGAAATCTGAACTCGGTCGGTACACGAAACAGTCCTGACGAGGTCTACCAGCATCCCCCGCGCCTCCCGAAATCAACAGCTATTTCCCGAATTCGACTCCTACTGGTTTCGGGATGCTACTACAGGGAACGGTCGTCGCCGACGCCGAGACGGTCGTCGAAGACGGCGCGGTGGTCGTGGAGGGAGACAAAATCGTCGCCGTCGGCGACCGAGAGGAACTGGTCGAGATCTACCCCGAGCGCGAGCGCAAGGAGTACGACCTGCTCGCGCCGGGTGTGGTCGGGGGACACGTCCACTCGGTGCAGTCACTCGGCCGAGGTATCGCCGACGACACGGCCCTGCTGGATTGGCTGTTCGACTACGTGTTGCCGATGGAGGCCGGACTCGACGCCGAGGGAATGGCCATCGCCGCGGAACTGGGCTACCTCGAACTGCTCGAATCCGGCGTCACGACCGCCATCGACCACCTCTCGGTGCGCCACGCCGACGAGGCGTTCGAGGCCGCCGGGGAGTTGGGCATCCGCGCCCGGATGGGGAAAGTGCTGATGGACACCGAATCGCCCGACGGCCTGCTGGAAGATACCCAAGAAGGCTTGGACGAGACCGAGCGCCTAATTCAAAAATATCACGACACCCACGGCGGGCGCATCCAGTACGCGGTCACGCCGCGCTTTGCGGTGAGTTGCACCGAGGAGTGCCTGCGGGGGTCGCGCGAACTCGCGGACAAGTACGAGGGCGTGCGCATCCACACCCACGCCAGCGAGAACCGCGACGAGGTTTCGACTGTCGAGGAGCGGACCGGCCAGCGGAACATCCACTGGCTCGACGAGGTTGGCCTGACCGGCGAGGACGTGGTGTTGGCCCACTGCATCTGGACCGACGAGGACGAACGCGAAGTCCTCGAAGAGACCGGCACGCACGTCACCTACTGCCCCTCGTCGAACATGAAACTCGCCTCGGGCATCGCGCCCATCGTGGACTACGTGGACCGAGGCATCAACGTCGCGCTCGGCAACGACGGCCCGCCGTGCAACAACACGCTCGACCCCTTCACCGAGATGCGACAGGCCAGCCTGCTCCAGAAGGTCGAACACCTCGACCCGACGACGACGCCCGCCAAACTCGTCTTCGAGATGGCGACCGAGAACGGCGCGAAGGCCGCGGGCTTCGAGAACGTCGGGCGACTCCGACCGGGGTGGAAAGCCGACATCGTCGGCTTGACGACCGACATCACGCGCGCCACGCCGCTCCACGACGCGTTCTCGCACCTCGTCTTCTCGGCGCACGGCGACGACGTGGAGTTCACGATGGTGAACGGCAACGTCGTCTATGAGGACGGCGAGTTGCAAACAGGGGACGCCGACGCGATTCGGCGGCGAGCGCGCGAGTACGACCTCCCGGTCGGGCCGGAGTAGCGAGGTTCGGGCAGAGAGCGATTCGGGCGGCGGACGGTCCGAACGGAGAGCGATTTAGTCGAAGACGGTTTGGAGCGCGAGGGGTGGGCGACGATTACCGCGAAGCGACCGGCCACTCCCCAACTCACCCCGGTCGTTGACCGCTACGCCGAGATTTATAACCCAGTCCCGACGTGATACGAACGTCAACGTAGCCACAGCATGAACGAAAACGACCGGTCCATCGTCGGCGTTGCGATGCTCGCCCACGCGATGGTCCACACCTACGAACTCTCGATTCCCATCCTCGTGACCGTTTGGCTCGATACGTTCTCGGTGACGGCCGCGACCATCGGTTTCGTCGTCTCGATGGGGTACGCGCTGTTCGGTCTCGGCGCACTCCCCGGCGGGATTCTGGCCGACGTCTACGGCTCTCGACCGCTGATACTCGCCTGTCTCGGCGGGATGGGCGCGTCGTTCCTACTCTTGAGCGTGGCCCCGAGCGTCCCGTTCATCGCGCTCGCGCTCCTCGTCTGGGGGACCGCCGCGAGCGTCTATCACCCCTCGGGGCTGTCGCTGCTGAGCAAGGGCGTCTCCCAGCGCGGCACCGCGTTCGCCTACCACGGGATGGCGGGGAACCTCGGCATCGCCCTCGGACCGCTCGCCACCGCGCTCCTCCTGCTCGTGTTCGACTGGCGGCAGGTCACGGCCCTGCTCGCGGTCCCGGCGGGCGTCGCGGTCCTGCTGACGCTCACCATCGAGTTCGACGAGAACGCGTCGGTCGAAGCGACCGACGGCGGCACCACAGACGGCGAAGCCACCGATTCGAAGGCAGACACCGTCTCGTCGCTGTCGGAACTGTTCTCGGAGTCGCGGAACCTGTTCACCGCAGGGTTCCTCGCGGTGTTCGCCATCGTGATGTGTTCGGGGCTTTACTACCGCGGGGCGCTCACGTTCCTGCCGGACCTGCTCGCCGGACTGCCGATGTTCGACCCGGTCGAACTCGGCGGCCGGACGCTCGAACCCTCGCGGTATCTGTACACTGGCCTGCTCATGGTCGGCATCGCCGGGCAGTACGCGGGCGGAAAGCTCACCGACCGGATGGAGACCGAGCGAGGCATCGCGCTCGGGTTCGGCGGTCTCGCAGTCGTCGCGGTGCTGTTCGTCCCGGCCTCGAACGCGGGGCTGGCGGCCCTGCTCGCCATCAGCGTCGTCCTCGGGTTCCTGCTCTTTTTCGTCCAACCGTTCTATCAGGCGACGGTGGCCCAGTACACTCCCGCGGGACTCCGGGGACTCTCGTACGGGTACACCTACCTCGGCGTGTTCGGCGTCGGCGCACTCGGTGCGGCGCTTGCCGGGTTCGTCCTCACCTACGCGTCGCCGAGCGCCCTCTTTTTCGTCCTCGCGGCCATCGCGGCGACGGCGGCGGTCCTCGCCGGAAATCTGGCTCGGACGGCGGCGTAGGGTCTCCCGAAGGAGACACCACACTGGTTTCGTAGTTGACAGAAGCGAAGAAAGTCGGGGACGGCGGGTGGACTCGAACCCAGAGAAACCCTAAGATTCTTACTCACATCGTAGCTATGTTGACTCATCAATATGTATTCGACCGAAACGAACGAAAGCGGCCCAAAACCCCGACCGAGAAGTCCGGCACGGGCGGCCCGCTCCGCCGCCACTGACATCCCCGTTTCCGAGAGTTTCAGTCCATCCGAGCCACGAGACGCCGAGCGAACGACGGACCCGAGGAGTGAGTTTCGATGACAGCGTTGCGACTGCTCGGGTGTCTGGTCCTCCTCGTCTCGGCCGGAGCGGCCGGAGTCGTCCCCGCCGACCCCGCCGCCGCCGACGAGACCACCGCTGTGGACGGTTTCGCGGCCCAAACCAGCGCCCCGACGCTCGTGACGATGGGAACGACGGTAAACGAGACCCAACCCGAAGCGGGCGCTAACTTCACGCTCACGACCCACATCGAGAACATCGAAGACGGAAACGGTGACATCCTCGTCGAGAACGTCGAGATACGCCGAGCAGACGGCGAAATCCTCACGGAGGAAACACCGAACGAGCGACTCTGGTCGGGCAATCGTCTCGAAAACGGCCAGTCGCTCTCCTTGGACGACGCGGGCGAGTACAACCTCTCGGTCCGCGTCGAACTCCGGCACGCGGACGGCGACGACTACGTCGTCCGTCACCCGGTCGCTGTCACGGTGTACGACCCACATCCCGCGATGACGGTCGAGACGGAGTCAACGCTCCCCGGCAGTCGAACGACCCTGAACCTCTCGCTGACGAACGGCGACGACGACTTGATTCGGAACGTCCAACTGCGACTCCGCGGCGAGAACGTGTCGGTGAAAGACAACCGGCGGAGCGTCGCGCGACTGTCGGCGACATCCGCCGAGACGTTCGAGTACGAGGTGACCGGCAAGACATCCGGGACGGCGAACCTGACCGCCGACCTCGAATACACGACCGCAAACGGAACGCACCGACGTACCACTCGAACCCTCACGCCGACGTTCACGAGGCTCTCGAACCCCGGTACCGTGGAACTCACCGGCGTCTCGGTCTCGCGGCGCGGACAGACCCTCCAAGTGTCGGGAAGCGCGAGCAACGTCGGGACGACCGACGTTTTGGGCGTAACCGTCGGCGTGGAGTCGAATCAGAAGGTCTCTGCCGGACAGTCGAGCGGGGAGTATTTCGTCGGCGAAGTCGCGTCGAGCGACTTCAACTCGTTCAAAGTCCGGGCGACGCTCGACGCGAACGCCTCGACGGTGACGATTCCGCTTCGCGTTAGCTACATCGTTGACGACGTGCGCCGGAACCGAACCGTCCCGGTCACGTACGACGTTCCGCAGCGGCCCGCCGAGTCGTCGGTCTCGGAGTCCGACTCGTCGCTACCGCTGTCGGTCATCGGCGGCGGGAGCCTCCTCGGACTGGTCGCGCTCGCGGGCGGATGGAGGTGGTTCCGTGGCGACTGAGGAGTCAACGAGGACAGCGGACGGCGGCGAGCGACCGGCGGTCGAATCGGCCGCGGAGACGGACGACGACGGCGAACCGTCGTCCGACGAAGAGACCGCGTCGCCGGTCATCCGCTCGCAGAACGTCGTCAAGGAGTACGAGTCCGGCGAGGAGGTACTGCGAGCGTTGAAGGGCATCGACATCGCGGTTCGCCCCGGCGAGTTCGTCGCGGTCGTCGGGCCGAGCGGGAGCGGCAAGTCCACGCTCCTGAATCAACTCGGACTGCTCGACACGCCCACGGAGGGAACCGTC
Organism: Halorussus pelagicus; assembly: GCF_004087835.1. Taxonomy (NCBI): domain Archaea; kingdom Methanobacteriati; phylum Methanobacteriota; class Halobacteria; order Halobacteriales; family Haladaptataceae; genus Halorussus; species Halorussus pelagicus. The sequence goes on along the minus strand of NZ_CP035119.1, from coordinate 1,612,986 downwards.
TCCGTCCGAGACACCACGGTAAACGACCTCTCGGTCGCCGAGCGGACGCAACTCCGCAAGCGGACGGTTGGGTTCGTCTTCCAGAACTTCTACCTCATCCCGACGCTGTCGGCGGTCGAGAACGTGAAGGTGCCGCGACTGCTCGACGGCGACCGGTCGGCGACCCACGAGCGAGCTACGGAGTTGCTTAAACGCGTAGGACTGGGCGACCGGTTACAGCACTTGCCGAACGAACTCTCCGGCGGGCAGAAACAGCGCGTCGCGGTCGCCCGGTCGCTCGTCAACGACCCCGACCTCGTCCTCGCCGACGAACCGACCGGGAATCTGGACCAAGAGACGGGGTCGCAGGTCCTCGCGGAGTTCGGCCGCATCACCGACGAGGGCGTCGCGGTCGTCGCTGTCACGCACGACGAACAGGTGACGGAGTTCGCCGACCGAACTATCGAACTCGTGGACGGTAGAATACAATGATAGAGAGGCTGTTCGAGCGGTTCCCGCTGGCGATGCTGGCGCGAAGAAACCTCTCTCGGGCGAAAACTCGGTCGGCGCTGGCGATGCTCGGCGTCGTCATCGGCGTCGTCGCTATCGCCTCGCTGGGCGTCTTTGGCGTCGCGTTCCAATCGTCTTTCCTCCAAGGCGCGACGTTCGGAAACACCGTCATCGTGGTCCCCGGCGCGGACGCCGACGGGGCACTCTCCCAGAGTCAGGTCTCGGCGGTGAAATCGTACGTCGATGGCGACAAGGACGTGTACGGGATGAAACAGCGGCAGGGACAACTCACCCATCTCCGACAGTCCGGGGGAGTCTCAGTTTACGGCATCGAGGGCGCTCGAAACCGAATCTCGACCGAGCGGGGGTCGATACCCGCTACGTGGCGCAAGCAGGTCTTAGTCGGGTCGGAGACCGCCGACACCTACGAGGTCGGTCCCGGCGACAGCGTCAGACTCGACGGGAAGTCGTATCGCGTTGCGGCCGTCCTCGAAGCCCAACCGCGCGGCGGTGCGTTCCAGAATCTCGACGACGGCGTCCTCGTCCCGATGGCGACGTTCACGGGCGATAGCTACACGCAGGTCCAGATTCGAGCCGATTCGCCCGCGGAAGCGGGCCAGACCGCGGAGATGCTTCGCAACCGCCTCGGGTTCGGTCGGGAGGACCGCTACCGCATCATCGACTTCGAGGACTCCATCGAGCGGTTCAACGAGCAGATGTCCACTATCAACCTCTTCCTACTCGGAGTGGGCGGCATCTCGCTGCTCGTCGCGGGTATCTCCATCCTCAACGTCCAACTGATGAGCGTCATCGAGCGCCGCGAGGAAATCGGCGTCCTCCGGGCCGTCGGCTACAGCCGATACGATATCCTCCGTCTCATGCTCGGGGAGTCGGCGCTACTCGGACTCGTCGGCGCGCTCGTCGGTGCCGCCCTGAGCGTCGCGCTCGGCCTGCTCATCAACATGCAACTGCTCGGCGACCCGTTCGCGTTCACCGCGGAGGGGTTCCAGTACATCGGTCTCGGGTTCGCGTTCGGCGTGGGCGCGGCGGTCCTGAGTGGCATCTACCCCGCGTGGAAGGCCGCCAACGAGCGCCCCGTCGAGGCGCTTCGAGACTGATTCCCTTCTCGACCCCCTCCGACGCCGACGAATCCACCGCCAGCGCAACGTTGATTGTTCGGCCTTCCCTCTTCGAGGTATGACGGTCGCACGCACGGTCGAACTCGAAGGCCACATCATCGACTCGGGGATGATGCAACAGTGCTTCGGCGTCGTGATGGACCTCGGGGGGAACTTCGACGTGGAAGAGTTCGAGGTGGGCGAACACAAGGACGCCGAGTCGTACTGCCGGATGACGGTGACAGCCGACGATGAGGACTCGCTCCGCGAGATTCTGCACGAACTCAACCAGCACGGCGCGCACCTCTCGAACCCGCCGAACGCGACGCTGAAACCCGCGCCCGGCGACAGAGTGGTTCCCCACGGCTTCTACTCGACGACGAACCATCCGACGAAGGTCCGCTACGAGGACGAGTGGCTTCCCGTCGAGAACATCGAGATGGACTGCGCCGTGGTGGTCAAGCCAGCGGACGAAGATAGCGACGACGCACCGCGCGCCTACACGAAGGTGCTGAACGCCATCGAGGAGGGCGACCTCGTCGTGGCCGACGAGGCGGGCGTCCGCGTGGACCCGCCCGAGCGCCCGCGAGGGTCGTCGGGACCGTTCGGGTTCATGCAGGGCGGGGTCTCGGCGGAACGGCCCTCGGGGTCGCTCATCCGCGAAATCGCCGAGGCCATCGCGGAGACGAAAGCCGACGGCGGGTCGGTGCTGGCGGTCGCCGGTCCCGCAGTCATCCACGCGGGCGCTGGCGACGCGCTGGCCCGCCTCGTTCGGGAGGGCTACGTGGACATGCTCTCGGCGGGCAACGGCTTCGCAGTCCACGACCTCGAACGCGGCCAGTACGGCACCTCGCTCGGGATGGACGTAGAGACGATGGAGAGTCCTCGGAAAGGCCACAAGCACCACATCTACACCATCAGCGAGATAATCCGGGCGGGCGGCATCGAGGAAGCGGTCGAGCAGGGACTCGTCGAGGAGGGCGTGATGTACGAGTGCGTCGAAAACGACGCGCCCTACGTTCTCGCGGGGTCGATTCGGGACGACGGCCCGCTCCCCGACACCATCACCGACGCCGTGGAGGCCCAGAACGCCATCCGCGAGCAAGCCCACGAGGCCGACCTCGTAATCATGCTCTCGACGCTCCTGCACTCGGTCGCGGTCGGCAACTGCCTGCCCTCGACCACGAAGGTCGTCTGCGTGGACATCAACCCCGCGACGGTGACCCAACTGCTCGACCGCGGGAGCGCGCAGGCCATCGGGATGGTGACGGACGTGGGCACGTTCGTCCCGAAACTCGCCGAGGTGCTAGTCGAGGAGTAGCGAGGCGAGTCGGCGCGGTGTGGGTATCGCGTCGTTTCTCGTCGTGTCGTCCCCCTCGGGACACTACCCGGAGTCGGATTCGCCGTCGCGGTGTACGGTCTCGGCTGGGCGCTCGCGGTTCGACAGTCCGAACAGGAGACGCCGCAATCGACGCCCGACCGGGACGACTGATTCGAAACGGCTCGCACCGATGCCACCTGAAGGGATTATCCCGCTCGGTTACTAAGGACCGGTATGCAGTGGTGCGACCAGCTACCGAGTCCGTCCGGAGGGAAGGCGTGACGACCCCACTCCGAAGCCAGAAGGGGGAATGGCGTGACTAACGACCCCCTTCCGGCCGAACACCTCACGCCGCTCGCCGCGCTCGCCGACGAGGTACTCGCGGGCGTCGGCTACGAGATGGCGGCCGCCACCGACGCCATCGACGACGCCGTCTCCGGCTACGGCGGTCTCTTCGACCCCGCGACCACCTCGGACGAGTTGCGTCACGCGCTCGAAAGCCTGCTGGATTCGGGACTCACCCGGCCATCCGCTCCCGAACCGACGAGCGACACTTTCGTCCTCTACGTCGATGGTAGTTCACGCGGCAACCCCGGTCCCGCAGGGGCAGGTGCTGTCATCATGGACGCCGAGGAGGACGAACTCGCCCGTCTCGGCCGACCCGTCGGCTCCCGGACGGGGAACAACACCGCCGAGTACGTCGCTCTCCAACTCGGTCTCTCGGAACTGTTGGCTCGCTACGAGCCGCGCAGACTGGAAGTCCGCATCGATTCGATGACGGTCATCCGAGACGTTTGGGGTGGCGACGACCCCACCGAGCCGGGCGTCGAAACGTACAGCGAGGCCGTCGCGGCGGCGCTATCGAGCATCCCGGACCACCAGTACACGCATCTGGCAGACAGCGATCCGAACCCCGCCGACGCGCTGGCGACGGTGGGTGCCGATATCGCCGCCCTCGGACCGGGATAGCAGTGGTACGCCGCTTTCGATCCGAATCCCCTGCACCTTCGAAACCCGCAGAAGCTACTCTCAACGACGTACTGACCGGGCCTGCTCCGTCTCGCGTACTATTTCTGTCCGCCTTCGAGAGTACAGCATAGTCGCTCTACGCGTCACGTTGTCGTGATGCGCTCCCCGAGTTCCGGCGCACTCGCCTCGAAGCCTTCGCCGCGCAGTTCCTCGGCAAAGGACTCACAGCGGTCGCCGTGGTTGACCAGAATCTCGGCGTCGCGGTACGAATCGAGAAAGTCCAGCAGGCCGTCGCGGTCGGCGTGCGCCGAGAAGTCGTAGGCTTCGACCTGCGCGCTGACGGGCATCACCCGACCGTCGATTTCGGCCCGGCCCCGGTCCAGCAACTCGCGGCCGGGCGTCCCCTCGACCTGATAGCCCGTGAACGCGAGTTTGTTCGTCGGATTTGCCCGAATCTCGGGGACGTAGGTCATCGCGGGACCGCCCGAGAGCATCCCGCTGGTCGTCACGACGACGGTGTTCTTGTCGGCGATGCGCCTACGCTGGCCGTCACGTCCTGTGACGAACCGCGCGTTCGACTTCGCGCGCCCGAGGGCGTCGGCGTCGCGGACGAACTCGGGATACTGGCGAGCGATTTCGGTCACTTGCTGGCCCATCCCGTCCACGTAGCAGTCGATGTCGTGGGCTTCACAGACCATCAGCATCTCCTGCGTTCGACCGATGGCGAACGCCGGAACGACGACGGTACCACCCTCCCAGAGGGTCGTCCGGACGCTCTCGGCGAACGACTTCTCGACCTCGCCTCGGGGGTCGTGGTCCACGTCGGAGTAAGTCGATTCGGTAATCACGATGTCCGCGTCGGGTCGTGCAGTGGTCCCCGAGAGCAGTTGCGTGTCCGCGGTGTGGAAGTCGCCGGTGTAGAGCAGTCTGGTCTCGCCGTCGTTGACGAGGACGTGCGCGCTCCCCGGAATGTGTCCGGCGTCGAAAAAGGTGACTTCGTATCCGGCCGCGGTGAAGGTCTCGCCGTAGCCGTGGGTCTCCGAGACCTGACTCATGCGCTTGACCTCGGTGTGGGTGAACGGGCAGTCGTAGCTTCCCCCGCGGAGTTTGAGCGTGTCCTCGGCCAGCACGCGAGTCAGGTCGCGGGTCGGGGGCGTCCAGTGGATGGGCGGCCGGGCGTCGCCCGACAGCAGGGAGGGGACCGCGCCGACGTGGTCCAAGTGGCCGTGGCTCACGACCACGGCGTCGGGGTCTGGGTCGCCGACCGGAAACGACGGCGGGTTGCCCGTCGCCATCCCGTAGTCGAGCAACAGAGAGTCGTCCACGAGAATCGCGCTCCGGCCGATTTCGCGGGTCCCGCCGAGAAATTCGACGTTCATTACCGGTCGGTAGCGGCCGAGACCGTTTTCATCCGTCGGTTGCAGGGCGTCTCGACTCGGACACGCCGACCCGCGGAGGTCGAAGCACATGGCGTACACTCGTCGCAGCCGACTGCGAAGGCGTCGCGGCCGGGGCGAGTTGCGTCAAGGGACCGCGAACGGCCGGGGAACCGAACGCCCAAAAGCCCTCGAACCGTACGATTCGGCCGAATGGACCGAACGCTCGAACTCCCGAGCGGCGAAACCGTGACGCCGGACGACGTGTTTCTCTACAACGGCTATCCCTACCGAGTCGAGTTCCCGGAGGGGTCCGAGAGCGACGACGCCGATGCGGAGTTCTGGCTCTCGCCGCTCCACTGGGGCGGCGGCGAGATGGACATCCCGTTCCGGGAGCGCGAGGCACTGGTCGAGCAGTGGGGTCCCGAGTCGCGGGGCACCCTCAGCGAGAGCGAGTGGGACCAATGGGTGCGCGAGGCGCGCCACGACGACCGATTCGGCGACGACGAACTCGACGCGCTCCATCGGGAACTACCGACCTCGGGCGGCGGTCTAGTCGCCCGGATTCGGCGAACGCTCGGGTTCTAAACGCGGCGTAGTCCAAAACACCAAAAGAGTCGTATACGTTGAGGTTCAAACTCCTCGTAATGAATACCAAACTCCTCCCATTGGCTTTCTTGGAGTGCAACGACGAAGAGCCAATAGAGGGGATTACGAGGTTCATGAAACTGATCTTCCTCGCACAGAGGGAGAAGCTTGACCAGGACTTTTACCGGTACGAACCGGGTCAGTACGGACCGTATTCGAAGTCACTCTACGACGACATCGATAGATTGGAGTCTGAAGGCTTCATCCGACGGCGGGATGAACCGACGGGGGACAAGAAGAGTGACAAACAAACCTATGAACTCACTGAAAAGGGTGAGCGAACACTCCACCGAGCACGCGAACTTCCGGGGAACGAGTTCCCGGAAGCAGTAGACGGTTTAGAGGCGGTCAAAAGCCAATACAACGAGATGGACCTCTGGGAGTTGCTCGAACACGTTTACGGGGAGTACCCGGAGATGGCTAAAAACAGTGTTCTCGACATCTCTACCGGAAGAGCTGTGTGACGGGCTAATATCGTCCTATTCGGGGTTCTTCTCGTCGGTATCGGTTTCCTGTCCGCTACGCTCCTCGTCCGCCTCTTCTGCAAACTCCTCTAACTCCTCGATTTCGGCATCTTCGACCGACCCCGCGTCTGCCGAGTCGTCAGTCGTGTCCGATTCGGGTCTGGTCTCTTTACGCGACGTGTCGAGGTTACTCTCGTCTCTACCGACTGCATCTGCGGTCTTCAGTCTATCAAACTCAATGTGAGTGATACCTTGGTTGTGGAGGTACGCAGTGCCGGTGTAACGATACGTATCTCCGATAGAGCCGTCTTCCCCTCGAATCACTCGTCGCGGATTTTCGAGGAGAATATCCCGGTTCACGCTGATTTCGCCGTTGTCTTCGACTCGACCCCATAGTTCGTCGCCGGACTGCATTCGGACGCGAACCTGATACTCCTCCGAATCGGTTTTCGACTCAACTTCCGAGAAGAACGTGTACCAAAGCCCTTCGCGTTTTGCGACATGGTCGCCGCCGAAATCGAGGACGCCGAGCAAAACACCGACGCCGAGCGAGGTTCCCAACAGTTGCAAGTAGACAGTAATCGCGGTCGGGAGGTGACTCCACACTGACGATAGTTCGGCGAAGCGCAAGAGATGGCCATTCAGGAGACTGTACCAAAAGTAAACGCCACCCATCGAGAGAATACTCACTCCGAAACTCAGCGCAATCGTATCGACGCGATTTAACCAGTCCGCTCGGTCGGCTATCAGTAGCCCGAGTTTTACGCCAGCGAGTCCGGGTAAGACGAAAACGACGAGAGAGACTAAATTCAGCCCTAATGAGAGACTGCTCGGCATCTATCCACGGTTGAGAGACCTGTATTTATAAATCAAACGAAAAATGTCTATATCGACTACAATCCGTTTACCCACTCCGTGCGTGAATTTCGGTTGCTCTGCTACCCATTCAGTAATTCCTGCGTCCGCTCGGCGGCCGCCGAGCGGAACGCCCGCAGGTCCACCGACGCGCGCTCGTGGAACAGTCGCTGGTGTTCCTCGCGGGCGATGGCCTCGATTAGGCGGTCGAAAACGTCGTCGAACCCGGTCGAGCGTCCGGCGGCGTCGAGGTCGGCCGCGATGCGCTCGACGCGCTGGCGGGTGACGTACCGCTCGGCGAGTTCGTCGGCGGGCGCAGTCGCGGGGTCGGCGTCCTCGCCCGCCGCCCGAGCGTCCGGCCGTCGAATCGTCGCGCGCTGGCCGGTCTTGTTCCGGACGACGACGCCCGCGGCAGGTCCGTCGTACCACGCCGACGCCGGGAGGTCGTAGCTCTGGGGGTCGAAATCGACCGCACGTACCTCCTTCTCGAAGGTGTTGACGGCGTGCAGTCCGAGGTGGTCGAAAATCCGCTCGACCGAATCGGGTGGCAGAAACCGCTCTTCGGTGGCGTCCCACACGTCGAACCCGAGGACGGCGGGCGTCCGCGACCAGTCGTACTCGACGGCGCGCCGGACCGTCGCCTCGCCGAAGAACACGACCGACGAGGGGTCCGCGACGCTGTTTCGGAGGGCCTCGCGGTCGAGCGATTCGCGGACGTGCCGGACCGCGTGGCCGTACGGCAGGGGGATTTCGTCGGCGTCGAACGTCCGGGTTCGGTCGCCAAACTGGAGGAGGCCGGACTCTCGCAGGCGGAACCGGAGGTGGAGACCCGCAATCTGTTCCTGCAACCAGAGGTGGCCCGACGCGAAGAGGTCGGGCGGTGCCTCGTCGGGGCGAGGGACGGCGGGGTACTGCTTCATGGGAAGGAGTGTCGGCGAGCGGAAGTAAGGGTTTGGTCGGACGCCGGGAAGACCGCACCGCGACGGCACGGCGGACGATGGCAGACGCCACGGAGCGGTCCCAGAGCCGCCGTGGAGGCGCGTTCAGGCGTGTTTCTCTAGCACGCGCTGTAGGTCCTCACGAATCGTCGCCGCGTCGGCGTCCCGAATCGTCAGACTCGTCTTCGACTCGTCGGTGTCGGCCATCTCGCTCAGGAGGCCGCCCCGGCGGTCGATTTCCACGAACAGGGTGAGTTCGTCGGCGGACTCGCGCGCGACGAGTTCCACCTCGTCCAAGTCGCCGCGGAACGGCCCGGCTTGGGGCGTGAACTCGAACTCCTGGATAAATCGCTGGCCCGACCCGTAGCGGTCGTAGGGGTCGGCCTCGCACTCGGCGGTCCGGAACGAGAAACCTAACTCGTCCATCGCGTCGAAAACCGCCTGCAAGCGTGGGGTCGGCTGCACGTCGAGGTAGTCTTTGTCTTCGGGATCAACCGCCCAGTCAATGTCGAGTTCGGTCTCGACCCACACGTCCACGTTCCCGAGCGTGACGGGCGCTCCGTAGGGAACGTCGATTTCGACCGACCGAGTCTCCTCCTGACCGGGTTCGATGGTCAGGTCTTCGGTCAGGGTGAACCGGTCTACGTCGGTCTCCTCGTACCCCTCCTCGGTGGCGTACTGGGTCTCGATTTCGAACCGAATCGCGCCGATTTCCTGCTCGGCGGACCCGCCGTCGATGTGTACTTCCGCGTTGACGGTTTCACCGGGCGTGACGGTCGTGGAGGACAGAACGGTATCGACATTCGCGTTGCCGACGCCGATGCTAGCGAGAACGTTCTTCATGTCTTCACCTTAGCCCTCTCGCTCGGAGATACTGTATCTTTGGGAACGGTGGTCTGGTGAAGTGAAGTTATAACTATCCGGCAAGAAGGTCTAATCGTAGGAATTTCTGACTAGATTGAACCTAATATTCTAAAATAATAACGTCTCAACACTTATAATCTGATATCGAAAGATAAACTAAACATACCGTATTGGTTGTTTGTTACATGTCCGTTATCAGAGGTGCGGTCGAGAAGATAACAGATAGCAAAACAGCGGTACACCTCGCGTGGTTGCTCGTTTTACTCCTCGCGGAAACGGGGCAGGTTCTCGCAGGCGGGGGTGTCGGAGGAAGCGGTCCGTAAATCATTCTTCTTCCAACCACTCGTGGACTAACAGCAAGTCATCATCGACTATCAGTGGCGAGTACGGTTGGTCACTGCGAAGGTCGGCGATACGGTCGCTCGTCGTTTCGAAGTGATACGGGCCTGTGGAAAGGAAATGAGGCCCGTCATCGAGATACGTCTTCGAGATGCTCCCGAGACTGTGATCCCGAGTCGGATACGCATACCCGGTTAGCGAGAGCGGACCATCACAGTCAGACTCGATTAAATACATTAGCGGTACGAAATCGTCGCTCTGGGCCAGCGTGAATCCGGGGTCGCCGACCGCGATGTATCGAGTGGCGACGAAGGTGGATTCGCGCGTGATTTCGAGCGCACTTCCGATACTGAATCCCGCTTGGAACAGTTTCGCCAGCGTCTCACCGAGTTCGACCGCGGCGGGATTTCCGACGTTACCGAGACTCACAATACCGCCGTGACACCCGGCCTCAACCAGCGCGACGCCCTGATTGTGCGACCGACAGGCGTTGAGCAGAAACGCACGCATCCCGACCTCGGTCAGGTCGCGCGCGTCGAGTACACCGTCCGAACACTCGAACCCTTGGCCGTTGATGTGTCCGACGTAGTGAAAGAGGTCGGTCCGAGTCTGCAACAGGTCTCGGAGTTCGTCGGTCGTCACGTCGAAGTGAACGCTCGGGTCGAACGAGATGGTCTCGCGGGGACCGTACACCTCCGCGACGGCGTCCCACTCCTCGCGCATCTGCTCGTCGTTGCAGACGACCGTAATCTCGATGGCGTCGTCGTTCGTCTCGACGGAGTCACACTCGAACGCCTCGGGGAGGACCTTCGTCCCGCGAATCGGTGTTCCGTCACCGACCCACGCGACTTCGAGCGCGTCGTCTTTGTCGGGCATCCGGACGTACGAGTCGATAGGCGGGACACCGCGGCGCGCCGACGTGTCCCGCTCGGTCGGGCTTCTCACGCTTGTCCGCTCGGACGGCGAGGTTCGGTGAAAGTCCCCGATGGCGTTGCGCGTCTCGCGCATCTCGTCGGTCTCGTCGTAGGTCGGGCGGGGCGGAGACCGGAGAATCGAGAGGTCGTTGACCAGATACGGCAGCGTCTCGACGTTCTCCGGGTCCGGACGGACGTAGGTGACGCGGTGCCACGACGGCATCGCCTCCGCCACCGTCGAGTAGGGGACCGAGAAGTACGCCGAGAGTTGTTCGTCCAGCGGCGCGTCGTACAGCGCCGCGAAGTCGAGGTCCACCAGCGATTCGAGTTCGTTTCGGTCGGCGAGTTCGATGGGGTAGTACCCTTCAGTCCGAGTGATGCAATCGAGGAAGAACGCCTGCTTCAGCGTCCGAACCACGTCGTCCTCGAATCCGTCGCCGTCGTCGAAACGCCGCTCGAAACCGCCGACCGTCAGGCGAGGCGTCTCGCCAGCCACGAGGTCGCCCCCGAAATAATAGGTCAGCGGCGCGGCCGAGTAGATGGCGTCGTACTCCGGCGGTACCTCGACTGTCACTCCCGTGTCCGGCACGTCGAGTCCGTCCGGCACGTCGAGTTCGTCGCCGCGCTCGATGCGGGGCGGATACCCACGGAGCGTCGGCCACGACCGCTCGCAAGTGGTCGTCTTGAGCGCCGACCCGAGCGTCGAGACGGCGCGCATCACGTCGCGGGGGTCGTCGGTCGTCGTCACCGTCGCCGCCGGTGACTTGTGGAACGACCGCGCGCCGACCGAGACCGTGGTCTCGCGGTCGAATTCGATTCGCATCGAGTCGGTATCCGAATCGATTCGAATCCCGGCATCGACTTCGATGTAGAGTTTGACCGGCGTGTTCAACTCGATTCGGTAGCGGTCGGGTGGAAATTCGGCGGACGCGTCGTGAGTGAGGTCGGAGAGAAGTTCGCCCTCGGCGTTCCGGACGTACATCAAGACGGGGTAGGGGAGTGACAACTCGCTCGTCTCGACGCGACAGGCAGAGCTGACGGGAAATCGAAAGGAGTCCGGATCGGCGGGTAGCAACTCGACCGGGTCGGGCGTCGAAAAGGTGAACCTGCGGGTCTCGATGGGGTCTACGACCTCGAATCCGACTCCCTCGTCAAGCGTATCGAACCTCGGTTTCATCTCGAAGTGCCTCGAAGACGGCTGCGAGTGGTACGTGGTAGCGAGGGTACAAAATATCTGTGACGAGGTCGGTCGCGGATGATCCGGCCGAGCGGTCGGGACCAAATCGGACGCTACCGACTGTATTTTCTGGCTCGAACTCCAATTGGGAACCGTGACGGACCAAACGTTCACTATCGACGGTGACTGGAACGGACTGTACCTCGACGGCGAGTGGGTCAAGGCAAGCGACGGCGAGACCATCGCGGTCGAGAATCCGGCGACCCGCGAGCAGGTGACGGAAGTACCGGCCGCCACCGAGGAGGACGTTGACCGGGCCTACGAGGCCGCCGCCGAGGCCCAAGACTCGTGGAGCGAGCGGTCGGTAGACGAGCGCGTGTCCGTAATCGAGGACGCCATCGAGATTCTGGACGACCGACGCGACGACATTCTGGAGACGCTGGCGGTTGAATCCGGCAGCGCCAACGCCAAGGCGTTCGCCGAGTGGCAGACCGCCCAAGGGATGTGTCACCATGCCAAGGGACTCGCCGGAAAGATGGACGAGGTCGAGACCTCCGACTCGATGATTCCCGGCAAGGAAAACGAGGTCCAACGCGTTCCCGAGGGCGTCGTCGGCATCATCTCGCCGTGGAACTTCCCGTTCAATCTCTCGATGCGGGCGGTCGCGCCCGCGCTGGCGACGGGTAACGCGGTCGTTCTCAAGCCCGCCTCCTCGACGCCGGTTACGGGCGGCCTGATCCTCGCGCGCATCTTCGAGGAGGCCGGAGTCCCCGACGGCGTGCTGAACGTCGTGACGGGCCACGGCTCGGAAATCGGCGACCGCGTGGCCGGACACCCGGAACTCGACGTAATGGCGTTCACTGGTTCGACGGAGGTCGGCAAGCACGTCGCGGCCCAAGCCGCCGAGAACCTTGCGCTCCCCGCGATGGAGTTGGGCGGCAACAACCCCTTCGTCGTGACCGAGGACGCGGACGTTGACGCCGCGGTCGATTCGGCCGTCTTCGGGTCGTTCCTCCATCAGGGCCAGATTTGCATCTCCATCAACCGCCATCTGGTTCACGAATCGCTCTACGACGAGTACGTCGAGCAGTTGGCCGAGCGCGCCGCACAACTCCCCATCGGCGACCCCCGCGAGCGCGAGAACGTCGTCGGTCCCGTCATCGACGAGGGCCAGCGCGACCAGATTCTCGACTACGTCGAACAGACCGTCGAGCAAGGCGCGACCCTCGAAACCGGCGGCGACCACGACGACCTCTTCGTGGAGCCGACGGTCCTCTCGGACGCGACCAACGACATGGCCGCGGCCTGCAACGAACACTTCGGCCCGGTCGCGCCCGTGATTCCGTTCTCGGACGAGGACGAGGCCATCGAGATGGCAAACGACACCGAACACGGTCTCGCGGCCGCGATTCACGGCGGCGACCTTGACCACGCCAAATCCATCGCCGAGCAGATCGACGCGGGCATGGTCCACGTCAACGACCAGCCGGTCAACGAGGAGCCGTCGGTTCCGTTCGGCGGCATGAAGGCCTCGGGCATCGGTAGCTACGACGGCGAGGAGATTCTCCACGAACTCACACAGACCAAGTGGATTTCGACGCAGACCGAGAAGCGCGACTATCCGTTCTAGATTCTTATCAAACTCACAGATTTCACATATAAATAAGTGTTTCTAAAAGGAAGATTTACTAACATTTATTTATTGCCGGGAGATATGATTAGATGCGATGTCGAAAAAATATAGCCGAAGAATGTTCGTGAAGATTTCAGGTGTAGCGTGTACTTCCGTCGGAGCAACGCAAGTTGTCGGAGCAGCGGATACAACTACTCATCCAACGACTCAGAGTGAAGGAATTGATGCCAAAATCGAGAATTTGATTCGGAATAATAAAATTGAACAAGTAAGTAAGATATTAGATGAATACGGGATTAGCAACGCCTGCACAAAGAAATTAGTAGATTATAACTCAGAAACGGGAGAAGCTAAGTCGGTAACGGTCCCCGTCCAAGGTGGACAAACACTAGTCCAACCTACCGACGAATGGGATAAATCCTCATCAACGGTCTCACGGTCTACCTATCATAAAAATAGTGACACCGACCTGTGGGGAACTTCCCTTGATTGGGAATTAGGCGATGGTGGCGATGCAGGAGAGGGACAATTTGAGGATAACCGCCCCCATGACGGGATTCAGTTGAGTTTCTCAACTGATGATTGGGACCACAAGAGTGGGGACGCTTGGGTTTCTCCTGATTGGGACTCAAACGTAGACTGCGCATGCTCGAAAGGTGCTCAAATAGATAATAAGGCTGGAAACGGGATTGGTGTGATTTACGACGATCCTAATAATCCAGCAATGGAAGATATAACTACCACTACCTCCGGTTCAGCTCACATGAGCGTCTGGCGACAGGATGATAACCGGAGCCATACACTATATGGCTCTTATACACACACGTGGTCAACAGCAGATGTTACTGGGCTAAACTTCACCTACGACTCAACTCCCATCGGAGTGGGTGTAGGAATAGGAAGTTATAGTTGGGAGAAGAAGGTCGATCATATTGTCAAGCCGAATAACGAAGTCGAAGTAGATCGGTACTAAGCAAACCCGACAAAAAATTCATTCTTTGTTAGAAGTATAGCTTAGGAATAAATAAGTTATACTTAAGCCACCAATAATCAAATGTATATTGTATAAAATAGTCGGTGGATTTTCGATAGCAATCATAAGAGTATTTATAGTCTGTATTAATACAATTATTGCAGTAAGACGTTTTAAAGTATTATCTAAACTTTTTATATTTTCTACCATGATCCACATATGAATCTTCCCTCTTTTATTCCTTTCGTATCACACTAGTGGTCAATTACTACCTCTATTTATTATTAGTGTCATCGGTTTGTTTTTCCTTCGTGTTTAAATACCGCGCCCGACCACACTCCCGGTAATGACCTTCGACGCCGAGCAGTTCACCGTCGCCGTCAAGGAGAGCGCGCGGGAGGCCAACGAACCCGCCCGACGACTGGTGACCATCGAGGGCGACCGCGTGACCTTCGAGTCCGAAACCGAGGCCCACCGGCGGGCCAGAGAACTCTCCGCCGAGGGCGAGTCGGTCGTCAAGGTCCAGCGCGCCGCGCCCCAAGACCCCGACGACGTGGACGGCTACCTCGTCGGGTGGCCACAGCGCCGCCGCCAAGCCCCGGACGGGTCGCCGACCGAGGGGCTGACCTTCGACACCGAGGCCAACCAGTACGGCGCGCTCGGCGAGGCTCTCGTGTTGACGCCCGAGGTGAACCCGCCGCTGTTGACCCACTTCGCCCGCGTCGATGCGGACCTCGACACGACCGACGGCGAGAGCGGCGCGGACGACGCCGAAACGACCGCGAGCGCCGAGGACGTGCGCGTCGAACTCGACACCGACCCCGACCCGGTGACCGTCGGGTCCGGCAGGCGGTGGGAACCGGACTGCCGCGCGGTGGTTCGGCTCGGCCCGGACCGGCCGGTCCTGACCGAGTACGTCTGCGAGGTCAAGAGCGGCGACGGGTCGTTCGAGCGAAGCCAGCGCGAGGCAATGCGAGCCAAGGCCCGCGAGACGACCGTCCTGAAGATTCGCGTCGATTTGGACGAGTTGCCCGACAGCTACACTGCATGGGTCCGGAAGGTCGCGCCCGACGGGAGCGATGGGGAGCGAGAGGGCGAGACCTATCGAGTCAACAGCACGCTCGGCGAGTTCTCGTAGCCCGAGAGAGCAGGCTCGCGGCTACCGACGCGGTCCCGACCACACCGTGAGGACGGCGACAGATAGCGCCCCGACCAGCCACGCGAGAAGTCCGAAGACGCTGGCGAGCGGCGAGGCGGCGGGCGCACCTGACGCGAGACCGCCGACGACGCTCTCCAGCACGAGTCCTCGGAACGCGCTGTTGGGACTCAGCGCGACGAGGAGTTCGAGTCCGGACTCGGGAATCACGCCGCCCGCGAGTCCCGCGACGATGCCCGCGTCGAAACCGACGACGAGCGCGACGCCGAGCGCCACCGCGACGACGAGACCCGCGCGGGTCGTCCCCGCGGTCGCCGAAATAGCCAGCGCCGCGGCCATCACCACGAGCGCGAACGCCGACGCGAGGACGACGAACCGCAGGTAGACCAGCGGCGAGTCCGCCGCGGCGTGGGAGGCGATGACCGACGTACCCACTCCGCCGAACAGCGGGACGAGGACCGCGGCCCCGAGCAGCGGCACGATAACCGCGACCAACAGCGCGGCCGCCCGGCCGAGGAAGACACCGAGAACGAACGTCGCGCGCGAGACCGGATACGTCCGAATCACGTCGAGTTCGCCGCGCTCGGCGTCGCCCAGCACCGCCCGGTAGCCGAACGCCAGCGCCAGCGCGGGCACCAGCACCTCGACGGGCGTGAGCAGGTCCAGCACGAGCGGCACGTAGCCGACCGCGTCCGCGGCCCACGCTAGCACCGCGACGACGAGCGCGAACCCTCCCCCGAGCGCGAGGAACGCCCGCGTCCGGGCCACGGTGGTCAGTTCTCTCCCCGCGACCGCGAACAGACGGTCGAGCGAACGGCGGTTCATCGGTCCACACCCCGATTGGGGACGCCGACGGACGGTGCGGCCGAGGACCCGTCGTCCGCGGGTTCGCGGCGGCCGAGTTCCCCGCCCGTGAGTTCGAGGAACGCGCTCCGGAAGTCGTCGGCGTCGGTCCGGCCGACAAGGTCGGCGGGCGACCCCTCCGCCACCATGTCGCCGTGGTCCAGTAGGAGCACGTCGTCGGCCTCGGCGGCCCCCGTCAGGTTGTGGGTCGCCAGCAGGACCGCCATCCCGTCGTCGGCGAGGTCAGCCACCACGTCGAAGACGTACTCGGTCATCCGCGGGTCCAAGTCGCCGGTCGGTTCGTCCAGCACGACCAGCGCGGGGTCGCCCAAGATTGCCTGCCCGACCCCGAGGAGTCGGGTCATTCCACCGGAGAGGGCGTCAACCCGGCGGTCGAGGACCTCGCCCAGACCCACCCGGTCGAGGACGGCCGACACGTCCACCTCCGAGTCGAGCAGGTCGGCGTAGAACTGCAACGTCTCCTCGACGGTAAACGCGGGCCGGAAAGCCGGACTCTGCGGGAGGTAGCCGACTCGGCGGCCGGAAGTCGTTTGCGCCGCGAGCGACACCTGCCCCTCGTCGGGGTCCAGCAGGCCGAGGAGCGCCCGGAGGAGCGTCGTCTTTCCCGAACCGTTCGGGCCGACCAGCGCGGTGACGCTCCCGGAATCGAGCGCGAAGTCGAGGTTCGAGAAGACCGCCACGTCGCCAAACGAGTGGCCAAGGTCCTCGACTTCGAGGACCGGCGCTCGGTCGCGCGAATCCGCAGTATCCGCGGATTCGCGCGATTTGCTCGCGTCGCCCGGTTCGCCGTCGGTCTGCGCCGATGGATGTTCGTCCGTCATGGCTCACCTCTGACTCCGTGTTCCGCGGCGGCGTCCGCGAACGCGACCGACGCCCCGGCGTCGGTCGCGTTCGCATCTATCTCGTCGGTCGCGTTCGCATTTGTCTCGTCGGGCGCGTTCACACCCGTTGCGTCCACCGCCTCGGCGAGCGCGCCGGGGCGAACCGGCTCTGCGAGCGGTGCCTCGTCCACGACGCCCGTCGGCCGGAGTCCCGGCACGAGACCCTGTAGCGCCCGGAGCGCCGAGAGCGCTGGCGACTCCGCCAGCGTCTTCGCGCCGGTGGCGTCGTCCACGCGGCTATCGACCGGGCCGCTCGGGTGGAACGACCGCTCCAGCACGCCGTCGCCGTCTGTATCCGCGCCGGGTGCGCCCGCCCAGTAATTGCCCCTGCCCTCGGCGGTCCAGACTCGAAGCGGACCGAGCGCCCCCGAGACGTACTCGTCGTTGCCTGCGAAGTCGTTGGCCGTGACCCGGTTCGTCGGGGCGAGCGACGGTGTCCGGAAGCCGACCTCGTTGCCGACGACGACGTTGCGCTCGTAGACGGAACTCTTCGAGGGCGCTTCGAGACCGAAGTGGTTGTTCACGACCACGTTCTCTGCGACGTAGGACGCCCGGCCGCCGACGTTGACGCCCGAGTAACTGTCCCGGACCTCGTTGCCGACGATGAGATTCCCCGTCGGGCGCGTCATCACGACGACGCCCATATCAGCGCCAGTGACGGTGTTGTTCGCTACGAGCGCGTCCGAGGTGTACATCTCGTGGACGCCAAAGCGCATCCCATCGTTGCCGACGATTCGGTTGTTTCGGACGACCAGTCCGTCGCCGAGGTGGGCGTAAACGCCGTCTCGTCCGCCGACGAGCGTCGAGTCCTGCACGACGACCTGCGAGCGCATCACCATGACGCCCATGAAGCCCTCGCGCCACTCGTCGGTCCCATTCACGGTCACGTTCTCGACGACCGCGTCCGGACTCCAGCGGACGACGACGCCGTTCGCCGGAGTCTCGACCGAGACGTTTCGGACCAGCGACTCGTTCGCGGAGTCGAGCGCCACCCCTGCGTCGCCGTATCCGTACCCGAGTTGAACCTGATAGTCCCACTCGCTGGCCCGGTCAGTCGAGACGTTTTCGGCCGAGAGCGTCCCGCCGACGCCCGAAATTCGGAGGTCGGCGACCGCAACCTCGTCGGCCGTCGCGGTCACGACGGTTCCGTTGCCGTCGCCCCGGAAGTGGGTCGCGTTTCCGGCACCGCGGAGCGTCAGGGGCTTGTCGATGGTCACGTTCGCGTCGTAGGTGCCCGCGGGGACGCGGACCGTGGTGTTGGACGGGGCCGCTTCGACGGCTTTGGCGACGGTAGGAGCGTCCTCGCCGACCACGACCGAGACCGGCCGGTCGAGCAGCGTGTCGGCCGCTCCGACGCGCTCGTCGGCCCATCGGTGGCGCTCGCGGACCGACTCCCGGAACGACTCGCGGGTCGCGGTCCCGGTGCCGAAATCGGTCGCGCGAACGGCGTCCCAGTCGAGAATTTTGCCGCCGTACTCCTCGGCGAACGATTCGGCGGCCGACCGCGAGGAGAACGGGACGACCGCCTCGCCCGACGGCGTTCGCGCTCGACTGCCGACGACGAAGGAGGCGTCGTCCGCGGCCACCCAATCGACGTGGGTCGAGGGGGCGTCGGAAACCCGGACGAGTCCGTCGTTCCCGACGGTCGGTTTCGCGTTCGCGTAGTCGGTCACGTACACGGCCATCGGGGAACCGAACTGCCGGGCGTGGCCGTCGCGGCCGAGTTCGTCGGCCAGCGAGGAGACGCCGTGATAGCCGACGACGTAGCGATACTGAGAGTAGAACACTTCGGCCCGCGGAATCTCGATACCGCGCTCTCGGGCCTCGACGGTCGCGGCGGCCGTCATTCCCATGTCGATGGTTTCGTCGAACGGAACCGGCTCCGGGCGAGCGCCAGCGTCGAACGCGAACGAGGCGCTACTTACGAGCAGAAAGGCGAACAGAACCGCGAGGAGTGGTTTCGGATTCATCTCGTTGCGGGCCTCCGCAGGGCGGGTACTGTTGGAAGCGTATGGACCGCTCACTTTTACCCCCTTCTTCCCGTTTTCAGTTTCCGGGAACTGGAGAAGACGTATTGGGGCTTCCAGATTAATGGAGGGGTATGTGTGCTGGCGACCACGACGACTCCGCTGCGTTCGAGCGTGACGACCACCGCGACCGACACGACACCGACCAGCGACGGCGAACGATACTCCGGGCCAGCGCGCTCGGCGTCACGGCGTCGCTCGCGGGGTGTCTCGGAGGGCTGACGGGAGACGACGGCGAGGTCCCGGCCGCGGTCTCGCTCGCCGGAGGACTCGACTGTGACGTGTGCGGGATGGTCGTCGAGAAACACCCCGGCCCGAGCGGCCAGATATTCTACGACGGCAACGACCCCGAGGGCCACGACAACCCTGCTCGCTTCGACTCGCTGAAACGGTGTTTCTTTCCGTACAAACTCGAACGCGAACAGATGGGCTGGACCCTCGACGCCGCCTACGTCACCGACTACTCGGCGGTCGAGTACGACGTGTCCTCGCAAGGCGGCACGACGACCATCTCCTCGCACACCGACCCGGCGTCGTTCGCCCGCGCGAAAGACCTCCGGTACGTCGTCCAAAGCGAGGTCGAGGGCGCGATGGGACCGGAGTTCATTCCGTTCTCCGAGGAGTCCGACGCCGACTCCTTCGCCGACGAGTACGGCGGGCAGGTCGTCGCGTACGGCGACATCGGCGAGGGGCTAATCGGGAAGTAATCAGGTCCCCGCCCCGCCGACTCGCGTCACGGTCTCGTGGTCCACCTCTACCGCGACTTCGTTGCGGCGCATGAACGGCGGGGTCCACGGGTCGTCGTACTGGAGCAAGGTCGGCCGAGTCCGGGGTTCGATGCCGCGAGCGTCGAGCGCGTCGAGCAGCGACTCGCGGTATTTTTCGACCCTGCTCTCGGTCGCGTACCACGAGAATCGAGCGACGGCGAGTGTCCGCGGCGGTTCGACCGCGAGTCTGACCGCGGGGTTCGTCGGGACCGGCGCGTCGCCGGGACCGTAGTCGGCTGGGAGGTAGAACGCCATCGTCACCTCGCCCTCATCGCCGGTCGTTCGAACCGGCGCGGTCATCGGGAGTTTCGTTCCCCACGTCGCCACGGGCGCGGTCATCGCCACCTCGTCGCCGGTCTCGTTCTCGCCGGAGAGATACCGAAAGAGGCGGCCGAAGGCCTCTCGCTCGGACTCTGCCGCCGTCTCGGCGAGGACGAGGCGCGGGTAGCGCCGGAGTTCCACGCCGTCGAATTCGGCGAGGGTCTCCGCGGGCACGCGCTCGGTGGTCCGGCGACTGTACGCTCCCCAGCCGACCCACGCCGCGAGGAGTCCGCCCGCTCCGGCGAGTAGCGCCGTCGTTCGAGTTCGCATGGGCCGAGTACGGCGCGGCGACTGAAAAGCTCACTCGCCGACCGAGAGAGTCGCGCCGCCGGTCGCCCTCGTCCCGTGGCACTTCGACGTATTTTTAGGGAGCGTCCTCTTTTCAACCCGTATGGCAGACTTTCAGGTCGTCGTCGCGGACCCCGACTCCGGGGCGACCTACCAGCACGACGTGGACGGACAGGACGCCAACCGATTCCTCGGCAAATCCATCGGCGAGGAAGCCGACGGCGGCGCGGTCGGTCTCGACGGCTACACGGTCGAGATTACCGGCGGCTCCGACGACGCGGGGCGACCGATGCGCGGCGACGTTGACGGCCCGAACCTCAAGGAAGTTCTCCTCGACGGCGGCGTCGGCTACGAGCCGTCCCGCGACGGCGAGCGCAAGCGCGTGACCGTCCGCGGCGGCGAAGTCAGCGACGCCACCGCACAGCTCAACGTCAAAATCAGCGAGTACGGCGAGGAGTCCGTCGAGGACCTCCTCGGCGAGGGCGGCGACGAAGACGACGAGTAGCGACGGTCCCACCGGAGCCGTTTTTGCATCTACGCACGAAACCCGTACAACACCTGTTATGGCCGAACGCATCTCTAGCGACCACTCCTCGCTCACGACCGTCCGCGCGACTCTCGTCCGAAGCGGCGGACTGGACCGCCCAAAAATCGAGATTCCGGGCGACGCCGTCGAGTCGTTCCCCGACGGCGAACTCGTCCGGGTCGTCGCCGACGACACCGAGTATCGCGCCCGCATCGAGTCGCCCCTGACCGACGACGGCCGCGAGATTCGGGGTCTCTACGAGTCGCCGACGCTCGCTCGCAATCCGGAAGACGGCGAGAACCACCTCTCGACGTGGTTGGACGGGACGAACGTTGAGTTCGGCCAGTCGGTCCTCGTGGACGTTATCGAGGAAGGATTCAAGTACGGCCTGCGCGAACCCGGCCAGCGAGTCTTCTACGAGGCCACCGAGTCGCCCGACGAGAGTCTGGCCGACATCGCACAGGGACTCGACGAGTAGCGTTACGTCCCCGAGTACCAAGATTTTTACCGCGGACCGTCGCGTTCGAAACCATGAACGACGACGCCGAGGACCACGAGGAGTCACGGGACGCCGGAGCATCCGACGCGGACGGAGAGAGCGCGGACCCCGAATCACTCGCCGAGGAGAGTCCCGCCGCGGCGTTCGAACAGGTGAGCGAACTCTCCGGCACCCACCTCCGCGCCGCCGAGTTCTGGGAGGACATCGTCGCCGACATGGAGGCGACCGCCGAGGAGTACGAGGCAGAGGGCTGGGAGACGCTTCAACTCCACCCCGGCGACGTGACCCCGCTGGTGCCCGACGGCGAGGGAGACGACGATTTCGGTATCGACGTGTTGGTGCCCGACGACGAGTTCGGCGAACTCGAATCGCTACTGGAGGGCGGCATCTCCTTCGACAGTTACGAGGCGTTCCGAGCGACGGCCGACAGTCTCGTGTTGCTCGTGGTCGCCATGGAGGACCCCGACGCGCAACTCGCGGTTCTCTACCCCGCCTACTACGACGCCGAGAGCGCCCAATCGATGCTCGCGGCCGCCGAGCGCGCGGGCGAGATGCGGAGCTACGTCAGGACGCTGACCAACGACCGAATCGAGTTCACCCACCGAGAGCCAGAAAACTTCGCGCGGCCGACCGCCACCGGCGAGTAAGCTGGCCGACGGAACAATACGGAAGGCTGTCGAACACTGCTGTCCGGATGACAGGGTCGGACATCGACTCGCCGACCGAGATTACCGACACTATCGAGCAACCCGACCGCGGACCGCTCGGAGCGGCGCTCTTCGATTTCAAACGCTGGCTTGTCATCGACGCCAACCGCTGGTTCGTCGTCGCCGGGAGTTACCAGCACGAGGAAAAATGAGGACGTTGGGCGAAGATGTCCGTATTGCTCAGTCGTCGCCGTCGGCAGTATCGACCGTTTCGGCTCCCGAAGCCTCCATCTCGTGGCCGCAGTGAGGACACTCCATCTCGTCGTGGCGCAACTGCTCGCTGGCCGACCGGACCTCGCGCATGACGCCCGAGATTCGGTCTTCGGTCTCTAGCTCCTCTTCGACGGACAAATCGACGCCCTCGACTTCGAGAAGGAACTTGGCGACTTCCGTCACCTCGTACATCATGTCGTCCAATTCCTCCGCAGTGAAAAAGCCCGACATCGCGCCGTAGAGGAACGTTGCACCTGCCTGCCGGACTTTCCCCTCGAACGACGAGCGGGCCTGATTGACCGCTTGCGGGGTGTAGGTGTCGGTCATGAACGGGACGAGTTCCGGCAGATTCTCGCCGATTTTCGTCATCTCGACGCCGGTCTCTGTCCGGAAGTCAGCGCAGAGTCGGGCGATGGCCCACTCGCGGGCGGTGATGTACGTCCGGTCGCGCAGGAACTCGTTGACCCGGTCGTACTGCGCGCCATCGACCTTCTTGAACCGCTCGTACTTGCGCACCTCCGGGGGCACGTCGTCGGCGTCCGCTTCGGGAGAGGTTTCCTCGGCGGCGGACTCGGTCTCGGCAGTGGCGTCCGGTTCATCATCGATATCCGCACGCTCCTCGGTCGGCGAGTCGTCGGACCGCTCGGCGTCCTGTTCGTCATTCTCGGGTGGACGCGATGGGTCGTCGGCCATGAGTCGGGGTAGCGGTGGGAGGTGGAAAAGCGTATCGTCTGGCGGTCGTTAACACGGATTTCGGCGGACGAGCCGCGTCTCGCGCCTACCAGTAACTGTTTTGATGCAGGGACCGATTGGAGGAGATATGAACGTACTGCTCGGAATCGGCGGAAGCGACGACTCGTTTCGCGCGCTCGAAGAGACGGTCGGCCGCGCACAGGCCGCCGGTGACGACCTCGTCGTCGCCATCCTCGAAAATCCCGAAAGTGACCGCGAGACCGAGGATATCGAGGAGAGAGTGTTCGAGACGCTGGAGCGAACGACGTTCACGGCAGGAGTCCGGCACCTCTCGGGCGACCCCGGAAGCCAACTCGTGGACCTCGCCGAGCGCGAGGAGTTCGACCAGATCGTCCTCGGCGGCGGCCAGCGCAGTCCGATGGGGAAAATAAAACTGGGACACATCGCGGAGTTCGTCCTGCTGAACTCCCCTGTTAGCGTCAAGCTAGTACGATGAGTCCGGAGGACGGGAGCTACCCCGACGACGAGGCCGACTCGTTCCCGGAGCCGCCGGTGTCGTTCGAGGACAGGAAGGACCGACGCATCGAGATTCGGCCCTACGAGGACGCGGACTTCGAGGCGGTCGTGGAGATGTACGCCGACTTCGAACCCGCCGACCGCGCGCAGGGCATCCCGCCAGCCACCGAGTCGCGGGTCCGCGACTGGTTCGAGAACCTGCTTGAGGGGCTGAACGTTGTCGCGTGGCACGAGGACCGAGCGGTCGGCCACGCCACGCTGGTTCCCGACGACGACGCCTCGGAACTGGCCATCTTCGTCCATCAGGACTACCAGCGCGCGGGCATCGGGTCGGACCTCATCCGGGCGCTACTGGGCCACGGCCAGGCCGAGGGCGTCGAGAAAGTCTGGCTGACCGTCGAGCGCTGGAACCACGCCGCGGTGAACCTCTACGAGTCGGTCGGCTTCGAGACCAACGGGACCGAGAGCTTCGAGATAGAGATGGTGTTGCGGCTGTGAGACGACCGTTTGCTGCGCTCGGTCGCGTCTGAGCCTCCGGCGCCGACGCTCCGCTCGCTGGCAAAACGTCGATGAAAAACACTGGGTTCTTTTTCTACCTCCCGGTGAAAAATATTATACGGACAGCACGGGCTGGCTCGCGTACAGCAACACGTACTCGGCGGCCTTCTCCAGCACCTCGCCGGGTTCGCCGCTCAGTGGTTCGCGCGGGATGACGAGGAAGTCGGCGTCGAGTTCCTCGGCGGTGTCGAGGACCGCGCTTCCGGGGTGTTGGGTCTTTCTGGTGGTCGAGAAGCCGTAGACGTTCGAGGTCGAGACGGCCACGTCGTACTCGGCCGCGAGGTCCCGAGCTTGCTCCATGAACGTCTCGGTGTCCGAGAGAACGTCCTCCTCGGCGACGGCTCCGTGTTCGATGCCACGAACGAGTTCTTCGCCGAGGACGTACATCGCGTGGACGGACGCCTCGTACTGCTCGGCGACGGCGGCGGCGTACTCGACGGCCTCGACCGACTCGTCGCTCCCGTCAACGGGGACGAGGACAGTCTCGACTTCGAGCGGCGGCTCGGTCATGTCTCTACGTGGACGGGCATCGGTCAAAAATCCTCGCTTCGCGGTGGCGGAGATGCGTCCTCGATAGGGAGACTCCCGATAGGCGGACAGCACTGCGGAACCGCGACCGCACAGCAATCTATCGCCGACGCCACGAAGTTGACTGTCCCGCACCGCAACCGCATCAGCCTCACTCTTCTTCAACCGACTGCGGTCCTCACTCCGTTGCGGTCCTCATCCACCGGCGGACAACCCGCGTCCGCCGAGGTGAACAGCGGAAATCTCAACAGAACGCGGTTCTCGGACGGTCGCTCTGACAGTCGAATTCCACGATTCCAAACGTTCAAACCCGAAGCCGACCAACCCCGGTCCAGTGACCGCAAGCGATTCGTGGCGCGAGGTGTTCGGCCACGCCGAACCGTACGACGAGCAGGTCGATGGCATCGAGACCGCCATCGACACCGCCGAGGAAGGCGGGTTCGCGGTGGTCGAGGGTGCCTGTGGGACCGGCAAGACCATGCTGGCGCTGACCGCGGGAATCGACCTCGTCCGCGACCCCGAGAGCCACTACGAGCGCGTGGTCGTCCTCACCAGCGTCAAACAGCAACTCCGGCAGTTCGAGGAGGACCTGCGGACCATCAACTCGAACCTGCCGAGCGACGCCGAGCCCGTGACGAGTCTGACCCTCGTCGGGAAGGCCGACGTGTGCCCCTACAACCGCGAGAACGCGGGCGGCATCGACGACGGCAACGTCTACGAACGGTGCGAATCCCTCCGGGAGGACACCCGCGGGATTACCGGCGAGGGCGGCGCGACGACCGCCCGGAGCCTCGTCTCGCGCGCTCGGAGCCAGCAGACCGGACTGGCCGACTCGGGGACGCAGGGCCGGGCCGCGGCGAGCTATCTGGAGACCGCCGACGAGCCGACGCCGTATCCCCCCGAGATGCCCGAGTACGACGACGTGGAATACTGCCCGTTCTACGCGCAGTTCCTCGAAGAGTTGCCCGAGGACGGCGACCCCGTGGAGGCGGTCCCGTTCGACTTCGACGGTATGGGTCTCATCGACCCCGAGGAACTGGTCTCGCTGTCGGTCCAGCACGGCACCTGTCCCCACTCGATGATGGGCGCAATGTTGCCCCACGCGGAGGTCGTCGTCGGCAACTACTACCACGCCTTCGACCCCGTGACGACCGGCGGGTTCACGGGTGCACTACTCGATTCGTCCACCTTCGTCGTCTGCGACGAGGCACACATGCTCGAACCGCGCGTCCGGGACCTCGTGAGCGACGCGGTGGGCGACAAGACCCTGCGAGACGCCGAGTCGGAACTCACGCGGGTCATCCAACCGCTCAAGTTCGACGGCGACAAGGAGACCCACACCGCCGCCGACGCCGACCTCGTGCGCGGCGAACTCGAAGACAGTGACGTGTCCCTTTCGGACCTCGAAGCGACCCGCGACTTCGTCCGGGAGTTGCGCGAGGAACTGGACCGCCGGGTCACGGCCCACCTCGAACGCGAACACCGAGGCTGGAAGTCGAACCTCCACGACCTGCCCGACGACGAGATTCCGCTCCGGGACCCGACCGAACCCCGAGAGGACGAAATCTCGGCGTGGGCCGAATCGGAAGGCTATCACGACGGTATCTGGGTCAAGGCCGAAGCCGTGGGGTCGGTCGTCGCGCGCATCCTGAACGAGGCCGAAGACGACGAGAAAGAGCGCGCCGCCCCCGCCGCGGGCCGAGTCCTCGGCGAGTGGTACCGCAACGACCACGAACACTACTTCCGGGAAATCGAACTCGAACGGACGTGGAACGAAAAAGAACCCGACACCTCGTGGCGGCGCGCGTACAACGCCAGCCTCGCCATGCAGAACTGCGTGCCCAGCGACGCCATCGGCGAACAGCTCGCGGAGTTCGGCGGCGGCGTCCTGATGAGCGCGACGCTCGAACCCCTCGACGTGTTCGAGGAGGTGACGGGACTGAATCATCTGGACGCCGAGCAGGGCCGTCCGGTCGAAGAGCGGACGTACGGCTTGAATTTCCCCGAGGAGCGCCGCGAGAGCTTCGCGGTGGACGCCCCGAAGTTCACCTACGACAACCGGGGGTCTCCGGGCGAGGAGACCCAGACCCGCCGGATGTACGCCGACGCGCTTCGGGAGGTGGCGACCGAGACGCCAGGGAACGTCCTCGTCGGGATGCCAAACTACGCCGAAGCGACGTGGGCCGCCGAGCGCCTGCGCGACGATTCCGCAGTCGAGAAACCGGTCCTATTGGACGAGAGTAGCGCCGACGACGTGACCGAGGACCTGAAAGCCGAGTTCTTCGGCGGCGAGGGCAAAGTCCTCGTGACCAGCCTTCGGGGCACGCTCACGGAGGGCGTCGATTACGAGGGCGACCGTCTCAGCGCCGCGGTGGTCTGTGGCGTCCCCATCATCAACACCGCGAGTCCGCGGACGAAGGCCGTCAGGACGGCCTACGAGCGCGCGTTCGGCGACGGGTTCCAGTACGCGCTCACGGTTCCGGCGGTCCGGAAGGCACGCCAAGCCCTCGGACGGGTCATCCGCGGCCCCGAGGAGGTTGGCGTCCGCGTGCTGGTGGACTCGCGGTACGCCCGCGACTCGTGGGACAGCGTTCGGACGTACTTCCCCGAGACCGAGCGCGAGGAGTTCCAACCGGTGAGTCCCGATATGCTGTCGCTCGGACTGGAGCGATTCTGGCGCGGGCGGGAGTGAACGATGAGTGACGCCCGAGACGACGAGAAAGGGCGGACATTCGCCGACTTCGACGGCTACGAAAGTGACGAAGAGACCGACGTGACGACAGACCACGACGCGTGGAACGTCGGCGAGTAGCTGAGGCGTCCGCGCTTCGACAGGACTGTGCTCTTGGCCGCGTCCACGACGACGGTCACTCCTCGACGAGGTCGTCTATCTGCCGGTTGATATCCGAAATCTGGTCGGTCTGGTCGTCGAGTTCTTCGGAAATCGCGTCGGTGCGGTCGGCGATATCGTCGGCGTTCTCGGTCGTCTGGTCGATCATCGCGGCGACCTCCTCGGTACTCGCGGCCTGCTGGTCGGTCGCCGACGCCACTTCCTCGATGCCCTGATTGACTTCTTCGACCGACTCGGCGATTTCGTCGAGGCTCCCGACGGCCGATTCGACGGTCTCTATCCCGTCGTCGATGCGCGAGTTGCTCTCTTCGAGACTTTCGACCGCGTTCTCGGTGTTCTCCTGAATCCGACCGACCCGCCCCTCGATTTCGTCGGCTTGCTCTTGGGACTCGGCAGCGAGCGTCTTTATTTCGTCGGCGACGACCGCGAACCCGTCGCCGCCCTCGTCCGCGCGGGCGGCCTCGATGTTGGCGTTGAGCGCGAGCAGATTGGTCTGCTCGGCGATGTCGTTGATGACCTCGATGATGTCGTCTATCTGCTCGACGCTCTCGCGGATGGTCTGAACGTCTTCGGTCACGCTCTGGGCGGCCGCCCGTATCTCGGTCATCGTCTCGCTGGCCTCGGCGGCGGCCTCTTGCCCCTCTTCGGCCTGTTGGTGGGCGTGTTCGCTGGCCGACGCCACTTCCTCGGAGGAGGAGGCGATTTCCTCGACGGCGGCGCTCAGGTCCGACACCTCTTCGGAGACCTGCGACATGCCCTCGGACTGTTCGCGGGCGAGGGCAGTAATCTCGTGGGTGCGGTCGGCGATGCCCTCCGAAGAGTCCTGCAGTTCCGCGAGCGAGGTCTGTATCTCGCTGGCGGCCTCGCGGTCATAATCGGCGTCGGCCTGAACGTCCTGTTCTATCTCCTCGACTTCCGTTTCGAGTTCTACGTCGTCTTCGTACTCCAGATTTTCCGCGCGTGTCGAGTCGTCTCGAAACTGTTCGTCGGGGTTGCTCACGATTGGATGTACCGACATCGGTAGGTAAACGTGGTTGAACTCTAAGAAACTTGTTAGTGGTTCTCCCTCTCGGGTCGAGCGGCGTTACCCGAGGTCCCGGTCGAGAACTTCTCTCGCCTGCCCACCGCTCGAAACGACGTGTGCGTCCTCGGGCGCGAATCCGACCCGCAGGCGCTCGCGCTCGGGACGCTCGGGGAGTCGAAGCGTCACCGCTCGGCCCTCCCAGTCGAGGTGCGCGCGGAACGACTCGCCGAGGAACTCGACGGTCTCGACGGTCGCCTCGAAGCCGTTCTCGCTCGGCCCGCGACTCAGGTCCTCCGGGCGGACGCAGAAGACGACCTCGCTCCCTTCGGGCGCGTCGAGGTCCGAGAGCGCAAAGGAGGTCGCGCCGACGCGGACCGCGCTGCCCCTGACTTCGCCCGCGAAGACGTTATTCTCGCCGAGGAACTCCGCGACGAATCGGGTCTCGGGTTCACGGTAGACCGCCTCGGGCGTGCCGACCTGCTCGACGCCACCGTCGTGCATGACCGCCACTCGGTCGCTCACGGCGAGGGCTTCCTCTTGGTCGTGTGTGACGTAGACAGTGGTGATTCCCAACTCCGACTGGATGGCCTTCACCTGCGTCCGGAGGTCTTCGCGGAGTCTCGCGTCGAGCGCGCTCATCGGTTCGTCCAGCAACAGCACGTCGGGACCGGGCGCGAGCGCCCGCGCCAGCGCGACGCGCTGGCGCTGGCCGCCCGACAGTTCGTCTGGGTCCCGGTCCTCGAAGTCGGGCAAATCGACCAGCTCCAGCAGGTCGGCCACGCGCTCGGACTTCGACTGGCCGCCGGGTGCGTCCCGGAACCGGAGTCCGTAGGCGACGTTCTCGCCGACCGTCATGTGGGGAAACAGCGCGTAGTTCTGGAAGACGATGCCCGCGTCGCGGTCCTCCGGGGCGACCCCGGCCATCTCGCGGTCGCCGAACCGGACCGAACCCGAGTCAGGCGACTCGAACCCTGCGATAGCGCGCAGGGTCGTCGTCTTCCCGCACCCCGAGGGACCGACGAGCGTGAAGAACTCGCCGTCGGCCACGTCGAGGCGCACGTCTCGCAGGGCGTCCACGCCGTCGAAGGACTTCGAGAGGTCCCGCAGGCGAATGCTCGTCACGCCTCCCACCGACCTCCCAGTCTATCGACAACGACGAAACTGAGACTCGTGACGGCGAGGAGGACCGTCCCCATCGCCGTCGCGGGACCGAGCGTGCGGTTGCCGATGTAGCGCTCGACGGCGACTGGCATCGTGTAGCTAGAGCTTCCGGTCGCCAAAATCACCGTCGAATCGAACTCGCCGATGCTGATGGCGAACGCGAAGGCGGTCCCGGCGGCGACCCCCGAGGCGACCATCGGGAGTTCCACGTCGAGCAACGCCCGGACGCGAGTCGCCCCGAGCGCGCGTGCTGACTCCACGAGCGAGCGGTCCAGACCGCCGAGCAGGGGCGCGACGTTCCGAACGACGAAGGGGTAGGCGGCGACGCCGTGGGCCGCGACGATGGCGACCGGTCCCGTCACCTGCAAGCGATAGCCCCACACCTCGACGCCGAAGACCAACCCGCGGAGCATCCCGAGACCGACGACGACGCCGCTGACCGCGAACGGAGCCATCGCCGCCGCGTCGGCGAGTCTGCTTCCCCTGCTCCCGCGGGTCGTGAGGACCGAGATGGTCACGCCCATCGGGAGCGCGACGAGCAGGGTCGCCACGCCGAAGGCGACCGAGTTGCGTACCGCGACGCCCGGTTTGGTCTGGAAGGAAGCGCCCTCGGCCTGCCGCTGGACGAGGAACTCGT
Source organism: Halorussus pelagicus (assembly GCF_004087835.1). Classification (NCBI taxonomy): domain Archaea; kingdom Methanobacteriati; phylum Methanobacteriota; class Halobacteria; order Halobacteriales; family Haladaptataceae; genus Halorussus; species Halorussus pelagicus. Next base: position 1,582,691 of record NZ_CP035119.1, on the reverse strand, counting down.
AATACTGGAGCGTGAACCCGGAGGGACCGGTCACGCTCTCGGCGACCATGCTGGCGATTGGTCCGACGAAGACCACCGCGACCACGGCGGCGTACGCGAGGACACCGACGCGTTCGAGCGCGGCGAGTAGCGACGGCGAGTCGGGCAGGAGGCGCTTTCGCGGCGGTGGGTTCGCGGCCCGCCCGCCGCCCGATTGGCGCGCCTCGTACCGGAGGTAGGCGTAAGTCAGCGCTAACGAGAGGACCGTCTCGGCCACCGCGAGCGCGGCGGCCTCCGCGTACTCCAACTCCTGCACGAGCGAGTAGACCCACACCTCGACCGTGGCGAGTTGGAACCCGCCGAGCGCGAGGACGATGGGAAACGACATGAACGTGAAAATGAAGGTGAGAAGCGCGCCCGTCAAAATCGCGGGCAGGAGTTGGGGAACCAGCACGTCGCGGAAGGCGTGCCACGGGTTCGCGCCGAGCGAGCGCGCCGTCTCGACCATCCGGGCGTCCACGCTCTCCCACGCCGCAGTCGTCACGCGGGCGACCAGCGGCGCGTTGTAGAAGGCGTGAGCGACGACGATTGCTTCGAGGGTGAACAGCAGGTTCACGGGACCGAGACCGAACAGGGCCAGCAGGTCGTTCAGCGGGCCGTTCGCCCCGAAGAACGCGACGAATCCGATGGCGACCATGATGGAGGGCATCACGAACGGCAGGATGGTCAGCGAGCGAACCGTCCGCCTGCCGGGGAACTCGTAGCGCGAGAGAACGTAGGCTCCCGGCAGGCCGAGCGCGACGCTGGCAATCGTCGAGAGCAGGGCTTGGTAGGCGGTGAACCCAAACAGGCCGAGCGGAGACTCCGCGGCGACCTCCGAAATCGCGCCGAAGTCGCCGCCGAAAATCGGGGCGAGAACGCCGAAGTAGAACGGGTCTTCGAGGACGCCGCGGACGACTTCGCCGGTCCACTCGCCGCCGACGCGGACCGCGTCGGCGAAGACGGTCAACACCGGGTAGTAGAAGACGACCGCGAGGACGAGGACAGTTGCGACTCCGAGGAGCGCGAGCGCGCGGCGTTCGAGCCATCGGGTCGGCGCGGTGCGGTCTGGGCGGCGGGTGTCGGGTCGCGCGTCGCCCGCGTCGCGGCCGACCTCCTCGCCTCGGGCCACGGGTCGGCTATCGGCCGCCCGCTATCTGGCGCGCCCACGAGTCCACCCAGCCGTCGAGGTTGCCCTGTAACTCCTCGTAGGTGAACGTCACGGGGTCGTCGGGCACTTTGGCGTACTGCTCGAACTCCGCGGGCAGGTCGGCCCAGTCGGTCGCGGGGAACTGGACGTTTCGGACCGCGATTTCGCCCTGTGCCTTTTTCGACAGCACGAAGTCCATGAACGCCTCGGCGATTTCGGGTCGGTCGGTGTCGGCGAACTTCGCCATTCCCTCGGGGTTGGCGTAGCCCTGACCGTTGAGGAAGCCGATCTGATGCTTGCTCATGTCTTGGTCGTAGCGGTTGGCGTACACTTGGTCGGTCGAGTAGGAGACGACCATCGGGGCCTCGCCGTTCTCCCACGCCGTGTAGGCGTCGTCCCACGACCCCAAGATTCTGAGACCGTTGCTCTCCAAGTCCTTCCAGTAGTCGAGATACTGGTCTTCGCCGAGCGTCTTGACCGTCCAGAGCAGGAACGCCCGACCCGTGGCCGCCGTCTTGGCGTTCTGGACGATGAGGTCGCCCTCGTAGCGGTCGGCCAGCAGGTCCTCGAACGTTTCCGGTGGCTGTTCGACCTCGTTGCCGTCGTAGACGAGGCTGATGTAGCCGGTGTCGTAGGGAATCGCGCGCTGTTGGGGGTCGAACGTCAGACTCTCCTTGACGTGTTCGTAGTTCGACAGCGAGTCGGCCATCGGGGCGAACAGGGCGTCGTCGCCAAGTTTCTCGTCGATTCGGAGCAGGTGGTCAACGTTCAGACCGACGTACACGTCGGTGTCGATATCGACGCCTTGAGACTGCTGTTGGATGTAGTAGTTGAGTTCGTTGTCGGGCGTCTCGTACTCCACCGTCACGTCGGGGTGGCGCTTCTCGAACTCCTCTTTGAGCCACGGGCCAGGCGACGAACTCGGCGCGTCCACGAACGAACTGTACGTGGCGACTTTGAGCGTGCCGCTGAGACTCTGTTCGGTCGCGGTCTCGGTCTCCTCGGTCGTTTCGGTGGTCGTCTCCGTCGTCGTTTCGGTCGTCGTCGCGGTGGTCTCCTCGGTCGTCGTCCCCTGCTCACCGCCACCCGTACAGCCAGCGAGACCGATAACCGTCGCAGTCCCGCCGTGTTTCAGCAGCGTTCTTCGTTTCATTACCGAGTGGTTTCATCCGGTGATACTTAACTGGCCGGATGTGGAATAGAGGCGTGGAATCGTCGCATCGAGTCGGCGTTCGACCGACCGCGCGACGTGCCGAACCGACAGCCGAAACGTTTTCCTACGGGGGTTCGATGTGGCGGATATGTCTCAGTCGCGCCAGTGGGTGCTGGCGGGCGTGTTGGCGCTGGTCGGTCTACTCGCGGCCGCGGTGCTGTTCGACGTGTTGGGCACCGTCTTCCTCGCCATCACGGTGGCCTACGTTCTCGTGCCGCTCCACGAGCGGTTCGTCGAGCGCGGGGTGCCGTCGTGGTGGGCCAGCGCGGCCGCCAGCGCCGTCGCGTTCGTGAGCGTCCTTTTGCTGTTCCTATCGTTCGGCTTTCTGCTCTACCGGCGACGGAGCGAGTTGGTAGATTTCCTGATCGGTCTCCCCAATAGCGTCACCTTCGAGCTGTTCGGCGCGGCGTACACGGTTGAGGCCGGGTTCGTGACGGAGATACTGCGCGAGTACCTCGGCGTCGTCGCGCTCGGACTCGCGCGCACCGCGCCGGTCCTCGCGCTCAAGGGCACCCTGTTCGCGTTGTTGGTGTTCGGCCTGCTCGTGGGACGAGAGCGGGCGCGTCGCGCTCTGCTCGCGCCGATTCCCCACGCCTACCGCGACGTTGTCGCGGCGTTCCACGAGCGCACCCGCGCCACGCTCTACGCCATTTACGTCCTGCAAGCCGCGACAGCGGTCGGGACCTTCCTCGTGGCGCTCCCCGTGTTCTACGCCCTCGATTTCCCGTTCGTGTTCACGCTCGCGCTCGTGGCTGGCTTCCTCCAGTTTCTCCCCATCGTCGGTCCCTCGTTCCTCGTCGCCCTGCTGGCGCTCTATCGCCTGACCGGCGACGACCTCACGGGCGCAATACTGGTCTTCGTCGTGGGCGGCCTCGTCATCGGGTGGTTGCCCGACGCGGTCATCCGGACGCGGTTGGCCCGCGAGACGGCCGACCTGCCCGGAAGCCTCTACTTTGTCGGCTTCACGGGCGGCCTGCTCAGCGTCGGTCCCATCGGATTCATCGCCGGGCCGCTCGTCGTTGCGCTCCTCGTGGAGGCCAGCGAGTTGCTGGCCGCCGAGGTCAACGGCTACGAAGCGTACCGTCCTCAGTCGTAGATGAATCGCGTCACCGCCCAGAGCAGGGCGACCAGCGCGACCCACAGCGCGCCGCTCCCGACCCCGACCCTGAGCAGTCCGTCGGTTCCGAATAGGCCGAACCCGACCCAGACGGTCGTTCCGGCGACCGCGAGCGCGTTGATGGTCTTCCCGCTGACGGAGACGCCCGCGCGTCGAACCGTCTGGAACGCGCCGACCGCGCCAAGGAGCAGGCCGCTCCCGTAGAGGACGAGACCGAGGAGACCCCCGAATGTGGTGAAAACGGTCGGTCGCGGCAGGAAGGCGCTCTCGGCGCTCGACGGGAGCGTCGTCTCGTTACTCGGTCGGGTGGTCGCGTTCGTGGTCGCCGTACCGCCCACGCTCGTCGTGGTCGTCGCGGTTCGGCTGCGGACCGCGACAGTGGTCTCGGCGGGCGCGGCGCTCTCGATTCCCATCTCGTCGGCGACGACCAGCGAGACGGTGTAGTTGCCCGTCTCGCCGAAGGAGGCGGTCGCGTTCCCCGGCGCGGACGCGTCGTCGGTCGGTCCCGAGACGTTCCCAGTCGGAGCGACCGCGAACCGATAGCTCTCGACGCTCCCGTCGGCGTCGCTGGACTCGCGGCCCGAGAGGACCACGCGCTCGCCGACTCCCGCGGGAGTCGGCGAGACGGCGACGTTCGCCACCGGCCGGTGGTAGCGCGGACCGAACGGCGAGGACGCCGAGGGGACGAAATCGACCCACCCGCGCCGAGTCACGACTCGGTCGCCGGACCCCTCGGGGTGAATCGAGGCGTGAGTCGGCCCGGTTTCAGCACCCCAGTAGTTACGCTCGGCGACGACGGTCCGGGTGGCGTTGACGAACAGGCGCGTGGTCGTGTTCGCGTCCACGAGCGTATTGACGTTGACCATCATCCCGCGGTCGTGGCCGTACACGTCGTTGCCCCGGAGGGCGACACCCTGTCGCTCCTCGTCTCCTTTCCGAAGCACGACGCCGGTGGGGATGTCCGCCGAAAGCGACTGCACCGAGAGCGCGGCGTCCCCGTTGTCCCAAACGTCGCCTTCCTTGCCGGGGCGGAGAACGACGGTGTACTCGTCGGGCGGGCGGCGGTCGAGCAGTCGCTCGACTTCGCGGTCGTCGATGAGTTCGGCGAGTTCCTCGCTGACCTCGTCGGTTCGGAAGATAGCGCCCGCGTCGCCCTCTTCGACCACGATGCCGGTCCCCGGCCGATACTCTCGGAGTTCGACCGGCGCGTCAAGACCGTGGGTGTTGTAGACGACGGTGTTGTTCGAGATTCGACTGCCGAACGCGCCAGCGACCCGGATTCCGTAGGCGTTCGCCGCCACGAGGTTGTCCGACAACTCAACCACTCCGGCGTGGGACAACCGGTTGTTCACGTTCAGGCCGACGCCCGCGTTGTCGAGGACGCGATTCGACGCGGCCGAGACCTCGTGGACGACCAGTTCCGTCCGAGCGGAGAGACCGTCGCCGCGATTCCGAGCCAGCGTGTTGTTCCGAATCGTCGAGTTGCGGAATCGGTCGGCGAGCAAGCGCACGCCGTCGGCGTCGTTGCCCTCGAAGCGGTTGTCCCGAACGTCGAGTCGAGAGAGGACGTTCCCCTTGAAGCGGAGTCCGGCGTCCCCGTTCTCGGACACGTCGTTGCCCCGGACTGCAATGTCCCGGAGTCGCGTCGAGGAGGCGACGACTGAGACGCCTCGGCCGTCGTTCTGAGAGAGCGTGTTGTCGGCGAGCGTCATCGAGAGGTGCTGAGAGTAGTGTTTCGCGCGGTGGCGGACGCGCACCCCGGTCGAACTCTCGGTGACGGCGTTCGAGTCGATTCGAATCCGGTCGGCGTTCTCCTCGCTGGCGTAGAGACCGATACCTGCGTCGGCGTCTGCGATTCGGTTGTCACGGAGTGTCAGGTCGGTCGCTCGCTGGGCGGCGACTCGGACGCCGTCGGCCCCGTCACCGACAGTCGAGAGGCGGTTCCCGCTGATGACCGACGACTCGACCCGCCGACCGCGAAGCGAGATTCCCGACCCGCGGGTGTGAGAAAAGGAGTTGTCCGTGACCCGAACGCGGCGGGTCTTGTCCGCCGCAACGAAGACGCCCTGCTCGCCCGTCGATTCGAAGGTTGACCCCGTGACGGTGACTCCGCGAGTACGACTCTCCGCCACGTCCGAACTCGACCCCGCGCCGGACGACCGGAGGTCGAAGGGGAGGACGGTCGTCGCGGTCTGAGAGACGCCGTTCGTCCGGAGGTCGAGTTCGACGGGATAGGTCCCGTAGGTTCGCGGGTTGACAACGTCCTCGTAGACGGCGACGACGGTCGCGCCTGCTGGGACGGTAATCGTCTCGGAGAGTTCGATTTCGTAGCCGTTGGGCCTGCGGTGGGTGGCGTTCTCGATTTCGGCACGGAGCGACCGGTCGATGGTGCCGTTTCGATTGCGGTCGATGCCGAACTGGAGGAGCGACCCCCGTGTCAGATCCGCGATGTTTCCGTGTCCGCGGTAGTCGATTCGGAGCGTGTCCATCGTCGTATCGGCACCGAGCGCGAGCGAGGTTCGGTGGATCGTCCGGTCGCCGAGTTCGGTCGAGATGGGAACGACGTTCGACTCGCCGACTGTTCCGGCACCGGGTGTGACGGTGACGCCTCGCTCGCCGATATTGGTAAACGTCGAGTCCTCGACAGTGAGTTTGGGCGTGCCGGTCACGTCACTGACCAGAATTCCGTTGCGACTCGCGTTGCGGACGGTGACGGCGGTAACGTCCACTCGGCCGACCGCGCTCCCGACAGTGAGCGCGTTCGTCGCGTTTTCGACCGTCGCGTGCGCGAGCGAGAGGTGCGAGCGCCGCCCGCCCTCGTAGCGAATCGACGCCCAGCGAACGTCGTCCGGGGCTTGGGGCGCAGTTGCGACCGTAATCGGGTCGCTCTCGGTGCCCTCGGCGGTGAGATTGCCTTGGACCGTAATCTCGATATTCGCCGCGGGTTGGACGGTCGTTCCGGGTTCCACGACGAGCGTCGCGCCCTCCTCGACGGTCACGTCGGCCGCGACGCGGTAGGGACCTCCGTCCGCGGACCACGTCGTGTCCTCGGTGATGTCCGCCTCGACGTAGGTTACGTCGGCGCTCGCCGAGGTTGCGTCGTCCGCCGCACTGCCGACCGATGCGGCGTCGGCCGCGAGCGCGGCCGTCGCGGGAGCGACCGCCGAAACCCCCAGAATCAAGACCATTAGCAGGGCGAGCGTCCGAGTTGGCGCGCGGTTCACACTAGCTATTGGGAGATGAAAACCATAAATCATACCGGTCGTGACCTGTCTGAACCTGGGTCACTGTCCAGTTGAGAGACGAGGTGGTCCGCGGAATCCCGACATGCTAGCATGACGTGAGGATTACTCTCGCTCAATCCAAATATATAGATAGCAGACACTATACCGCAGAGTTGATTTTGAATATTGTGAAATGGGAGCGTAAGCGTGAGTATTTTACAGAATAAGAGAGCGGTGGGAAGTCTAAAGCAAGGGTTGGTATTTTCAATTGGTGGACTCGTAATAGTAACTTCGATGAACCGACTTTCGATGGAATGGATAGTGTATTGTCTCCTATCTGGTGCGTGTTTCTCGATTCTCTATTTCGTGGTGAATAAATTATAATTATGTGCAGACCGACCCCGCCGTCAGGTCCCGGTCTCGATGGGACCGCCGACCGACTCCCAGTCGGTCAGACTCCCCTCGTAGAACGCGAGGTCGTCGTAGCCCAGCGACGAGAGGACGACGTAGGTGTGGCTGATTCGCCGGGCCGTGTTGCAGTAGAGGACCACGCGCTTGTCGGGCGTGATGCCGTGTGCCGCCAGCACGTCGGTCATCTCCGCCTCGGGTTTCAGCCCGCGCGTCTCGTCGTCCACGAGTTCGCGCCAGTCGAGGTTGACCGCGCCGGGCAGGTGGCCCTCCTCGTACTCCCAGTCGTCGCGGGTGTCCACGAGGACGCTGTCGGGGTCGTCTACCGCCGTCTCGACTTGCTCGTGGCCCACGAAGGGCGAATGGTCCGGTTCGCGGACCTCGTAGGTGGTCGATTCGACCTCGGGCGCGTCGCTGGTCGTCTCGCGCTCGCGCATCCACGAACTATAGTCGCCGTTGAGCAGATGGAGGTCAGTGTGGCCGTAGGCCTCCGCGGTGACGAGGAACCGCGCGGCGAAGACGCCGTGGGTGTCGTCGTAGGCGACCACGGTGTCGTCCGCCGAGATTCCCGCCTCGCCCAACAGGTCGGCCCACGCCTCCGCGCCGGGCAGGGTTCCGGAAGCGTCACTGTCTTGGTCCCGAAAGCTGTCGAACGGGACGTTGACCGCGCCCGGAACGTGGCCGATGCCGTCGTACTCCCACGAGTCGCGCACGTCCACGACTCGTACGTCGTCCAAGCGGTCTTCGAGCCAGTCGGCGCTGACTACGACGTTTTCGTTCATCGGACGAAGGTAGGGCGGCCGCGGCTAAATGCCTCGGGTTCCGGACGGTCGTTCGCCAAATCTCATAGCTACCGGCAAAAATATCTTCTTTTGGAGGTGCGAAACATGTCGGCACCGACCCGTTCGACACCAGCGAGACGGGTATCGGCAATACTCTCTGGTAGGGGAGACAGAAGGCGTTACCTACCGTAAGTAAAGAAGATATAACGTGAGGACGTGTAGGACTAGATGGTTATGAGCAATTCAGCGTACGCGAACGATGTTCTTGTCACCGCCGACTGGGTGGCGGACCACCTCGACAAGTTCCAGAGCGACGACTCCGAGTACCGACTCGTGGAGGTTGACGTAGACACCGAGGCCTACGACGAGACCCACGCGCCGGGTGCTGTCGGCTTCAACTGGGAGACCCAGTTGCAGGACCAGACCCAGCGCGACATCCTCGAAAAGGACGACTTCGAGGACCTGCTGGGGAGTCACGGCATCACCGAAGACTCCACCGTAGTCCTCTACGGTGACAACTCGAACTGGTTCGCGGCCTACGCCTACTGGCAGTTCAAATACTACGGCCACGACGACGTACGTCTCCTCGACGGCGGCCGCGAGTTCTGGCTCGAAAACGACTACGAGACCACCGACGAGGTGCCGGAGTTCTCCGAGCAGAGCTACGACGCGGGCGGCCCGCGCGAGTCCATCCGGGCCTACCGCGACGACGTAGAGAAGGCCATCGACCGCGGCGTTCCGCTCGTGGACGTTCGGTCGCCCGAGGAGTACAGCGGCGAAGTCCTTGCCCCGCCAGGACTCCAGGAGACCGCCCAGCGCGGCGGCCACATCCCCGGCGCGAAGAACATCTCGTGGGCCGCAGTCACGAACGAGGACGGCACGTTCAAAACCCGCGACGAACTCGCCGACCTCTACGCCGAGGAGGGCATCGACGGCGACGGGACCACCGTCGCATACTGCCGCATCGGCGAGCGGTCGTCGGTCGCGTGGTTCGCGCTCCACGAACTGCTCGGCTACGACGACACCGTCAACTACGACGGGTCGTGGACCGAGTGGGGTAATCTCGTGGACGCGCCGATTGAAACCGGTAGCGGAGAATAGCGAGCGAGCGTTTCAGCGCGAATAGCTCCCTTCCGTCCCGCCTCTTCTTTCAAATCAAACCCCACTCCCGCAACCGAACCGCCGACTTCGCTAACCCCCAGATAGCCCTGTCTCGCAGGCGGTCGGGTAGAATCCGCGAGGAGACGATGGCTCGCGCGACCCACCCGACCGGGTAGCGCGTCTTCGGGTCCGAGACGGTGGCGGCCCGGAGAATCGTCTCGGCGACGCGCTCGGGACCGACCGCCAGCGGGCCGCCGTCGAGTGCGGCACCGCGCTCGTAGAGGTCGTACACGTCGTCGTAGGCCGAGGAGCGCTCGGCGTCGGCCATGCGGTCCATCGCGGCCTCCTCGAAGTTCGTCCGGACCCACGCGGGTTCGACGGCGACCACCTCGACTTCCGGAGCGACTTCGAGTCGGAGCGCGTCGGTCAGGCCTTCGAGCGCGAACTTCGCGCTGCTGTAGGTGCCGAGACCGGGGAACGCCGCCCGGCCGAGGACGCTAGAGACGTTGACGATGCGGCCGGAACCGGGGCGGCCGGACCCGGACGCGCGCAGATGGGGCAGGGCGGCGCGCGCGAGGCGGTGTGGCCCGTGGACCAGCACGTCGAACTGCTCGCGGGCGAGGTCGGCCGACACGTCCTCCATCGCGCCGACGACGCCGAAGCCAGCGTTGTTGACCAGACAGTCGATGCCCCCGGTCTCGTCGGCGACTCGGGCGACGACTGCCTCGCACTGCTCGGCGTCGGTCACGTCGAGTTCCGCGGTCTCACACTCCTCGGCCAACGGGTCGAGCAGGTCCTCGCGCAGGTCAGTCGCGTAGACGGTCCAACCCTCGCGGGCGAACGCGCGGGCAGTCCGGCGGCCGATGCCGGACCCACATCCCGTGAGGAGGACGGTTCGGTCGCGCTCTGTCGCGGTCATACTCGACGTTCGGACGAGCCACGCCAAAGGTTTCGGGTGTCCGGCGAGTAGCCCCGCGCATGGTCCCAGACGACGAGCGCGCCAGCGAGCGGAAGGGAGAACGCGCCCGACAGGACGACGAGCGCGCTGATGGACGAAGAGTACGCCAGCTCTCGACGGGCCACACGGTCGAACTCCCGCTTGACTGCGAGTTCACGATGGCGGGCGCGCTGTTTCCCGCCTCGGCTGAGAGTCTCGCCACCGGGCTTCCCGACCGCCTCTCGCCGGTCCGGGTTGCGCCCCGGACCGGCGCACTCGCGCTCGTAAGCATCGAATACCACCGCGTCGGCGGGTTGGACCCCTACGACGAGTTCGCGGTTATCGTCCCGGTCGTCGCCGACGCCCGGACCGACTTGCCGGGTGTGCAGTTCGTCGGCGGGGACCTCGGCGGGTGGGTCCACTGGTTGCCGGTCACGACCGAGGAGTCGGTCGCGCTCGGGCGGGAGATTTGGGGCTACCCCAAGGAAGTCGCCGACATCGAAATCGAGGAGCGCGCGGGAACTCGACGCACGACCGTCTCGCTCGACGGCGAGTTGGTCGTTGTTCTCGACGTGGAACCGGTCGAGCCGAGGACGTGCGACGTGACGACCGCGGTGACCCGCAAGCGCGACCTGACGTTGCAGAGCTACACCGAACTGGACGGCGACCTTCTCGGGACCCGCGTGGCTCTCGACGGCCCGCTCGCGGTCCGGCCGTTGAGCCAGCGCGCCTCGGTCTCGCTCGGGAGCCACGACCTGGCGGACGAGCTTCGCGCTCTCGGGATTCGGAACTGTTCGCTCGGCCGACTGTACTCGTCGCGGACGGAGGCGCGGTTGCACCCCGGAGCGGCGGTCTTATAATGCGAGGGACGTATCCATACGAGTAGATGTCATCTCTCGGAGAAACGATTGCTGGACCACTCTCAACCGACGAGACCAGCGACGGTCGGGCGGACGGCGACCTGCGGCGCGTCGCGGGAAGCGGCATCATCGCGCTTACCGGATTCGCGCTCCTCGTGCCGACCGTCTCCAGACTCGTCGCTGGGCCGGAATCACTCGTCGCTGGCGTTCTCGCTGGCCTCGGAACCGTGGTCGCGCTCGTCCTCGTCGCGGCGGGATACCTGATACACCGCGCCGGGTTCTCGGCGTCGAACACCCTGCGCATCGCCGGATGGAACACGCTCGGCGTGGTCGTCCTCGGAGCGGTTCTCGCCCTGGTCTATTTCTACCGACCGCTCGCGGTTCCGCCGTTCGTCGTGGCGACCGTGCTGGGCGTCAGCGCGGCCGCGCACGTCATCATCGGCGTCAACGACGTGCGGCGCATCCGGGCCGAGGAACTGGCGACCGAGCGCGAGAAGACCGCGGTGCTGAATCGCCTGATTCGACACAACCTCCGGAACGACGTGCAGGTGCTGGGCGGGTTCGCCGAGCGACTGACCGCGGAGGTCGAGGACCCGGAACTCGCCGACGTTGCGGGCCGCGTCGAACGCAAGGCCACCGACCTCGGCGGGATGTACGGCAAGGTCGCCGACATTCAGGAGACCATCGAGGGCGAGGCGGCCCCGACCCGCCCGGTCGAACTCCGGCCGGTCGCCGACGCGGTGGCCGAGGAGTTCCGCGAGACCTCCCCCGACGCCGACATCGCGGTGTCGGTCCCAGACGGGATGGCAGTCAGCGCCAACGACCAACTCCGGCGCGTCCTCGCCAACGTCGTGGAGAACGCTCTCGAACACCACCGCGGGGACTCCCCGCAGGTCCGACTCGCCGCCGAGCGGTTCGGCGACCGGGTCGAAGTCCGGGTCAGCGACGACGGACCGGGCATCCCTGACGACGAGGTGGCGGTGTTGACCGGCGACCGCAACCTCACGCAACTCGACCACGGGAGCGGGTTCGGTCTCTGGCTTGTCAAGTGGGTCGTCGAGAGCTACGGCGGCGAGGTGCGCTTCGAAGAGAGCGATTCCGGGGGAACTCGCGTCGTTCTCACGCTCGACGCGGCGTAACGTACCGGTAGCCGAGCGAGGTTCGGGCCATATTTTCTAGCCAACTAGATATTAACTACTGGTGAAAAATAGAAAATATTTTATCCGATTAGTGTGTTGCCTGTTATCACTGCTCCAACTCACGGACGCAGGTGACACACACACACACACACACATGACCCTGAAACGAACGAAACTCCTGCTCGTCGCCGCAGTGGTTTTGACCGCGTTCACCGCCGGTGCGACTGCGACGACAGCGGACGCGAGCGTAAATGCACAGCCGATAACCGACGACGTGACTCAGTCCATCGACATCGTGCTGGCCAACGACCCCATCTGTGACATGTCGGGAGTCTCCGTGATGTGTGGCTCACCCACATGCCCGAATCCGTTACCGTACTACTGCTGACGGACTCGTCCTCGCAACCACTCCAATTTCTCGCCGCAGACGCTACTTACAAGCGACTGGTTTCCGTACGCTTCGGTATGAACTCCGAGAACTTCCTCGACACCGTCCGCGACGACAACGAGACCGCGCTCTCCCGACTCGGCTCCTCGAAGTCGCTCTACGCCGAAACCGAGGGTGAGATGGAACCCGAAGTCGTGTTCCGCGCCGCCGCCGACGCCGAGTACGCCGCCAGCGAGACCTTTGGGGCGTGGGCCGACGACGCTAGCGCCGAGTCGGTCCGCGAGACGTTCGCCGACTTCGGCGACCAAGAGCGCGACCACTACGAGCAGGTCGTGGGGAAACTCGACGAGGGCGTAGAGAACCACGACCCGAGCGAGGTGCCCGCCATCCACGAGTACCTGCGCGGTCTCGAAACCGACCCCGCGCGCGTCGGCGGATTTTTGGGCCGGACGCTCGCCAGCGAGAAGTCCAAAGAGCAGATGGTCGGCTTCTTCGTCGGACAGGCCGACCCCCAGACCGCCCAACTGTTCCGCGACTTGGGCGAGGACTTGGATGGGCAGATAGAGCGCGGCACGGAACTGCTGGCGGAAGTCTGTGAGAGCGACGAGGACTGGGACGCGGCGCTGGAGGCGGCGAGCGGTGCGATTGGGACGGCCTACGACGAGTACACCGAGACGCTGGAGGGGATGGGTGTGAATCCGAAGCCGGTATGTTGAGGCGACGGTTCCAGCAAGTAGCCCTGTGCGCGACGACTAGCGACGAACGCGTCGTGAGTACCGAACTCGCCGACGATTCGTGCGCGCTCACACAACGCGAACGGAGGGTTTCTCCGGACGAGTCGAGCCATTGGAGAGACGTGCCGGGACACGAGGTTTGATTGTATTACGGCCACCTCAGTCAGATATGACTGACTCTGCGTGGGAGCTATATACGGAAGACAACGTCTTGGTAGCGAGATTCCCCGAAGGGATGCCAGCAGATGAGTCCGAGTTCGCAAAGGTGAACGAGCAGTTCGAAGAACTCGCCGCGAAGGAGGACGTGACGGCTCACATCTCGTTCGTGCAGATGGACGACGCGTTGCACGAGGGCGTCTACGAGAAGGCGGCCGAGGCCGCTCGCGTCGGCAAGACCTACGGCATCACGAAGTGGGCGATGGTCTCGGAGGGCATCAAGAAGATGGCCGTCGCCAGTTCCATCAACGAAATCGAGGGCGTCGAGACGACGACCACGTCGAGTTTCGAGGACGCGATGGAGTGGGCGAAGGAGTAGTCGGGTCGCGGTGTCGTCGCCGGGGTGGCGTCGCCATCGAGGGAGCGACGAGGAGGTAAAGTAGCTTCAATCCCTAATACGCTCCACAATGAGCGACGCCGACAGCGGGCCGCTTTCGCCCGACAGGCCCGAGGCCGAGTCCGAGTTCCGGGTCGATGCGCCCTTCGACCCCGCCGGGGATCAACCGGAGGCCATCGAGCAGTTGGCCGAGGGGTATCGGTCGGGAATGGACAAACAGACCCTGCTCGGGGTGACGGGGTCGGGGAAGACCAACACCGTCTCGTGGCTGGTCGAGGAGATTCAGAAACCGACGCTAGTCATCGCACACAACAAGACGCTCGCCGCCCAACTCTACGAGGAGTTCCGGAACCTCTTCCCCGACAACGCCGTCGAGTATTTCGTCAGTTACTACGACTACTACCAGCCTGAAGCCTACGTCGAGCAGACCGACAAGTACATCGAGAAAGACGCCTCCATCAACGAGGAGATAGACCGCCTGCGCCACTCCGCGACGCGCTCACTTCTCACGCGCGACGACGTAATCGTCGTCGCGTCGGTCTCCGCGATTTACGGGCTTGGTGACCCGCGAAACTACGAGGAGATGAGCCTGCGTCTCGAAGTCGGCGAGGAAATCGAACGCGACGAACTGCTGGCGCGCCTCGTGGACCTGAACTACGAGCGCAACGACGTGGACTTCACGCAAGGCACCTTCCGCGTGCGGGGCGACACCGTCGAAATCTTCCCGATGTACGGCCGATACGCCGTGCGCGTCGAACTGTGGGGCGACGAAATCGACCGCATGCTGAAGGTTGACCCCTTGGAGGGCGAAGTCCAATCGCAGGAGTCGGCCGTCCTCGTCCACCCCGGCGAACACTACTCGATTCCCGAACAGACGATGGACGACGCCATCGCCGAAATCGAGGACGACTTACACGACCGCATCGGCTACTTCGAGCGGAACAACGACCTCGTGGCGGCCCAGCGCATCGAGGAGCGGACGACCTTCGACCTCGAAATGATGCGGGAGGCCGGATACTGCTCGGGCATCGAGAACTACTCGGTCTACCTCTCGGACCGCGACCCCGGCGACGCGCCCTTCACGCTGTTGGACTACTTCCCCGACGACTTCCTGACCGTCATCGACGAATCCCACCAGACCGTCCCGCAAATCAAGGGCCAGTTCGCGGGCGACAAGTCCCGGAAGGACAGCCTCGTGGAAAACGGCTTTCGCCTGCCGACGGCCTACGACAACCGTCCGCTCCAGTTCGAGGAGTTCGAGGGGAAGACCGACCGGACCCTTTATGTCTCGGCGACGCCCGCCGACTACGAGCGCGAGCAGAGCGAGCAGATAGTCGAGCAGATTGTTCGGCCCACGCATCTCGTGGACCCCAAAGTCGAGGTCACGGACGCCGAGGGCCAGATAGACGACCTGATGGACCGCATCGAAACTCGGACCGACAACAACGAGCGCGTCCTCGTCACGACGTTGACCAAGCGCATGGCCGAGGACCTGACCGAGTACCTCGAAGAGGCTGGCGTCGCGGTCGAGTACATGCACGACGAGACCGACACCTTGGAGCGCCACGAACTCGTTCGGGGCCTGCGCCTCGGCGAGTTCGACGTTCTCGTCGGCATCAATCTCCTGCGCGAGGGACTGGACATCCCGGAAGTCTCGCTCGTCGCCATCCTCGACGCCGACCAGCAGGGGTTCCTGCGCTCGGAGACCTCGCTGGTCCAGACCATGGGTCGGGCCGCCCGGAACGTCAACGGCGAGGTGGTCCTCTACGCCGACGAGACCACCGACGCGATGGCGGCCGCAATCGACGAGACCCAGCGCCGTCGGGCCATCCAGCAGGAGTACAACGAAGAACACGGCTTCGAGGCGACGACAATCGAGAAGGAAGTCTCGGACGCGAACCTGCCGGGGAGCAAGACCGACACCTCCGGCGTGACCGACGGCGAACCCGAGACCGACGAGGAGGCCGAGCGCCGCATCGAGGAGTTAGAGGAGCGCATGAACGACGCTGCGAGCAATCTGGAGTTCGAGTTGGCGGCCGACATCCGCGACCGGATTCGGGAGTTGCGCGAGGAGTTCGAAGTCGATGTGGACGTTGAGGGCGGCGTTCCGGAACCAAGAGACGGGCTGTGAACGGCCGGTCTTCGAGTTGAGGAGGGTCTACCTGTCTTACAGTCGAACGTTCGACCGAACCTCTCAGGTGACCCCGAGACGGCTGGCGACGGCGTCGCGCTCGGTCCTACAGGTACACTTTGCGGAGTTCGAGCGCCGTCCCAACGGTCAGCGCAGCGACGACACCAGCGACTAACGATTGCATCCTAATTGCCGCAGTCATGACGAGAGCGAACGCTATCGTGACCGGGAATCCGGCTACCGGACGGGTTTCCGCGAAATCGTAGATGCGAGAGACGAGTACGCCCGCACAACTCCCGGCGACGAAGACGAGCCAGTTCACGTACAGGCCGTGTGTGTACCAGAAGAACACGGCCAGTATCGTCATCAGGAGAGACGCGAGGGCGTCTTGCCAGCCGTCGGCACGCAGTGCGTTCGCGTTCATGATAAAAATTCGTTGTGAGCCGGTGCAGGAAAAATTCGGAAACAGGCGTTCGTCTCGCTATTCCGGTCGTCTCAGGTCCGCGGGTGACAGCGATTGATGGCTTGATGGACCGACTCCGTCCGACCGAGCAAGGTGATGTGGTCGCCGCGCTGAAGCGTGAAGTCCTCGCTCGGAACCTCGCTGTCGCCGTCTCGGCCGACCAGCGCGATAAGGACGCCGTTCGGGAGTTCGTCGTCGAGTTCCGAGATGGTCTTGCCCACGAGGTCGTCCGCGGTGACCTCGATTTCCTGCACGTCGCCCGACCGGCCGAGTTCGGTCATCCAGTCCGACAGCGCCGGGCGCTCGATGGCGTTGTCGATGGCCCACGCCGTCGCCGACGAGGCGTCGATGGTCTGGACACCGAGGTCCTCGAAGGCATCGACGTTGTCGGGGTTGTTGGCCCGCGCGATGACGGTTTCGGCGTCGAACTTCGACTTCGAGAGTTGCGCGACCAGCAGGTTCGCGTCGTCGTCGCCGGTCGCGGCCACGATTATTTTCGCGTTCTCTGCGCCCGCATTCTGGAGGACTTCGGTGTCGGTCCCGTCTCCTTGATGGACCGTGAAGTCCTCGCCGCGGGCTAGCTCTACCATTTCCTGATCTCTCTCGATGAGGACCACGTTTTCGCCACGGTCTTCGAGGCGTTCGGCGAGCGAGCGGCCCACCTTCCCGCCTCCAACGATGATTACACGCATAGGTATCACGTCCAAGTATTCCGCGATGTGTCGAGCGAATCCGCCCTCGAAAACGACCGTCGTCAGGATGACGAGGAAGACAGTCCCGACGAGGATGTCCGCGGTCTCACCCAGTCCTTGGTTCTGGAGTTGGACCGCGAATAGCGTGGCGACCGACGCCGGGATGATGCCTCGCGGCCCGACGACGCTCATGAAGACGCGCTCGTTGAGGGTGTATCGGTCGCCCGTCGTCGAGAGCATGACGCCGAGCGGACGAACGACGAGCGCGACGGCCACGACGACCACGATACCCTCGCCGCCGAGACCCAGCAACGTATCGAACTCAAGCAGGGCCGCCAGCGCGATGAAGACGAACGAGAGGACGAGCAACGTGATGTCGCCCTTGAACGCCTCGATGTCTTCCTTGTACGGGATGTCGAGATTCCCGAGGACGACGCCCGCGGTCGCCACCGCCGCGATTCCCGCCTCGGTTGCGAGGGTGTTGGCGCTCCCGAAAGCGACCAACGCGCCCGCAAGGGTGATGAGTCGGGCGTTCTGCGGAGCGTTGTCCGGCGAGAGATCGACGTACTGCAAGAGGTACCAGACGACTCCGGCGACGACCAGCCCGGCGAGGATGCCGATACCGAGTCGGCGCGCGAAGTCGGCGACGACCTCGTTGACGGTCGGACTTTCCAGAAGCACCAACTCGAAGGTGACGACAGCCAGAATCGCGGCGGTCACGTCGTTGACCACGCCCTCGGTTTCGAGCGCGATTTCGACGCGGTCGCGGGCGGGCACCACTTCGAGAATGGGCGTGATGACCGTCGGACCGGTGGCGACCAGCAGCGACCCGACGAGCATCGCCACGTCCCATGGGACGCCGAGCGCGAACCGGACCACGACCGCGGTGCCGACTAACGCGACGATGGCACCGATGGTCACGAGTCTGAGCGTCGCCGAGGGCGCTTCACGAAGCTTCTCGGTCGTGAGGTGGAACGCCCCTTCGAAGACGATGATGGCGACCGAAAGCCCGACGATGGCCGACAGCGCGCCGCCGAACGCCTCGGGCGTGATTATCTGTAACCCCTCGGGACCGATAATAATTCCAGCGAGGATGAGAAACAGCACGCTGGGCACTTGAAAACGGTCGGCTAGGACCTGCGCTCCGACACCGAGACCGATAATCGCGGCGACGATGGGTACAAGCGCGCCACCTTCTGCTGCCACTCTATGTAATCCTCCTATTGAGGGTAAAGTGGGGTGAGTGGTTTAAAACAGTCGGTAGCGGCCAGCGAAGTTAGTTGCGTGAATTTATGTGGGAGGGCCGAACCAGTATCACCAGTACCCTGCGGTCTTCGAGGTTCACCATGAACGAGCGAGAGAACCCCTTACGCTCGGTCCCCACCGAGTTCGTCACCGAAGCGTTCGACACCGAGGTATCGGAGTCCCAAATCGAGAGCGTCGCAACCGCGGTCTCGGACGCCGTCGCTGACCTGCGAGAGAGCGTCGGTGACGACCGACTCGAAGAACTGCTCCGAGACGGCGAAGCCACGACGCTGATGGCGCGCGACAGCGCGGAGAACGAGGACCCCGAACCCATCACCAAGCGAACCGTCATCGAACCGCTGTTCGCGGCGCTCGGCTATCCCGACCCCGCCGTCGAGGCGGGCGACCGCTCGGACGAACGAGGCAAGCAGGCGGACTACTCCTTCTCGCTCGCCGAGTACGACGACGTGGACTCGGGGCGACTGCTGGTCGAGGCCGAACCGATGAACAAGCGACTCGACCAAGAGAGCCACGGACTCGGGCAAGTCAAAGACTGGCTCGACCGCAAGAAGTTCGACGCCAACTTCGGGTTGGCAACCGACGGGCTACGGTGGGTGCTGGTCAAGTACGACCGCGACACCTACAGCTACGACACCTTGGCCGAGGTGAACCTCCAGCGGACCTTCGTCAAAGCGTTCGAGAACCAGACGGGGCGCAACGTCGGACTGGACGAGTGGGTCGAAGGCGACGACCGGGAGCTGGTAGAGACGTTCGTCCGGTCGTTCGGCTACGAGAACTTCGTCTCAATCGCCAGCGAGGCGCGGGCGGTCATCAAGGAGACGAAAGCCGAAATCACCGACGAGTTCTACGACGAGTACGTCCAGTACGTCTTCGGCATCCGACCCGACGGCGAGGAGCGGACGACCCGAAGCCTCGTCGGCGACGGCGTAATCGCGCCGGAAGCGGCGACCGGCGACGACGTGCGACTGTTCGCGGTCGGGTTGATGAACCGCCTCGTCTTCCTGAAGTTCCTCGAAGACAAGCGACTGGTGGACGCCGACCTCCTCCGGAAACTGGTGGCGGACCACGACGACGGTCTGAACCCCGAGACGTTTTACAAGACCTATCTCGAACCGCTGTTTTTCGGCATCTTGGACGAGAAACCCGACGACCGGACGGGCCGGATTCGGGACATCGACGTGTACAGCGAGGTGCCGTATCTCAACGGTGGCCTATTCCGGCCGACCAGCGAGTGGGACGGCGACGTGAACGAGCGCGAGTTCGACGTGCGCGACACGGTGTTGCTCTCCATCGTGGACCTGCTGGAGCGCCACGACTTCTCGGCGGACGGCGGGCCGACCGACCTCGACCCGAGCGTGCTGGGCAACGTCTTCGAGAAGACTATCAACCACATCACGGGCGACGCGGGCGACCAGAAGAAGGAACTGGGAGCCTACTACACGCCCGACGAAATCACGCGCTTTTGCGCGGAGGAGACGGTCCAACCCGCGCTTTTGGAGCGGTTCGCCGACCGAATGGTCGCCGAATGGGGCTGGACCGACGAGATGGCCGACTACGACGACGTGTACGAACTCGTGGACGCGCTCCCCGAGACGAACACCGACCTCATCGAGGACCTGCTCGCGGTGGTAGACGAGTTCCGCGCGCTCGACCCTGCCTGTGGGTCGGGCCACTTCCTCACCTCGGTCCAGAGCGAACTCGTCGGTATCCGGAAGGCCCTCTACGAGAAACACGACGAGACTCCGCCGACGTGGAAACTCCACAAGCAGACGGTCGTCCAGAACGTCTACGGCGTGGACATCGTGAACCCGGCGGTCGAAATCGCCAAACTCCGACTCTGGCTCTCCATCATCACCGAGGTGGACCCCGACGAGGTGGCCACCTACGACGACGAGGAACTGGCGCTCCCGAACGTGGTGTTCAACGTCCGGCAGGGCAACAGCCTCATCGGCTACACCGACCTGATGGAGACGAGTTCCGACAGCGACCAGTCGCGCCTCGACGCGTGGGGTGCCGACACGGTGCGCGAGAAGTACGGCGACATCATCGAACTGGTCGAGAAGCACAAGGCAACCAGCGACACCGAGGAGGCCAAGGCGTATCTGGAAGACGCCGAGGAACTGCTGGACCAGTACCGCGACGACTTGGACGAGAAGGTGCTGTTGGAGTTCAAAGAGGCCGGAATCGAGGACATCGGCGTCGAGCAGGTCCGGGAGTACGAACCGTTCCACTGGGTCTTGGAGTTCGCGCAGGTGTATGGTGATGGTGGGTTCGACGTGATTGTGGGGAATCCGCCGTGGGAAGTTTTGACAGTAAATCGAGACGACTTTTTCTCGCAGTTTGACAGTCGTTTTCGAACACGAACACCCTCGGAGAAAGACCAGAAACAGAAAGAACTCTTGGAGAGAGACGAGAGAGAAATTCAACCGAAATGGCAGGACTATCAGCGGCGGATGAAAATCCGGTCTACCTACTTTAAAAAGAGTGGGAGTTACGAGTTGCAAACTCCGAAAGTAGCCGGGCGGACAGTCGCCAATGAAAACGACTTGTCGGCCCTATTTTTAGAACGTGTTCTTAAATTGGCTGACAATGATGGTTACGTTTCACAAGTTCTGCCGGGCGTCGTATTTACTGGCGCTTCCTGTAAAGACCTACGCAAACACTTACTGAACCAAACAAGAGTGAATTCTCTCGTGACTTTTGAAAACCACGGGATATTTGACGATATTGATAACAGGTACAATTTCGGCACTCTCGTTCTGAAGAACTCCGGAGAGACAGACGTTCTCAAGGGGAAGTTCGTGCAAAAGGATCTTCGAATACTCAAAAATCTGGACGAAGAAGCAATCAGCATCAGCAAAACAGTTCTTGGAAACTTCTCACCAGAAGCGAGTATATTCCCCAGCGTTAACTCCGGAAAAGAAACTGACGTTCTAGAAAAAGTACTCAAGAACCCGGCTATAGGTGAACAAAGCGGAGAAAAATGGTACGCTGACCCCTATACCGAACTACACTTATCCCAAGATTCTGATCGGCTTGTCGAAGAGAAATATAACGGAGACTACCCTGTTCTTGGCGGTAGGAATGTCTATCAGTACTCTTATTCTCCGGATTTCGTAGACGATTTAGAATCTCCTAACTTCTGGAGTGTTAGTGAGGAAACGGACCCTGAAAAGAGTGGAAAACAGCGAATTCGAGAAAAGAACCTTCCAGATTTGAAGCGGTCGGTTTACGACGAGTTCGGTGGAGAAAAGACCAGCAAGTCCCAGAAGCAGTTTGTAAACGACCTATTAGAAGACGAGCGAGGAGAACCATTAACCGAAGAAGACGTTCTTCTTGACTGCACAGAGTACCGGCTTGCTTACCGAGAAATCGCTCGTTCAACTGACGAGCGGACGATGATTGCCGCAATAATCCCGAAGGGAGTAATAAGCTACCACAAATTACCTACTCTTCGGCCGTACTCAATTCAACCGGAAGAAAAACATCTCCAGAAGAAGCGTCTTCACGGCGCTTACAACCGAATATTCACCGATAAAGAACTATTCGTAGCGTTGGGACTACTCAATAGCATTCCGTTTGACTTCCTAATGAGGACAAAAATCGACTCAAGTATTGTCCAGTATAAATTCAAAGAATCTCAAGTCCCCCGCCTCACCTCGGGCGACGACTGGTTCGAATACATCTCCCATCGCGCGGCGCGCCTCAACTGCTACGGCGAGCAGTTCGCGGAGATGCGCGAGCGGTTGGGCGGCATCGACGCCGCGACCGACCCCGACGAGCGCCAGCGTCTCCAAGCCGAAATCGACGCCGCGGCGTTCCACGCCTACGGACTCGACCGCGAGGAGACCCGGTTCGTGCTGGACGACTTCCACCGGGTGCGCGACCCGCGGATGATGACCGAGGAGTATTTCGACCTCGTGGCTGAGACCTACGACGAACTGGCCGAGCGCGGGCCGATGGACTGACCATGACGGCCGACATCGCCGAGCGGTGGGGCCGCGAGAGCGCGCTGTACGAGGCCTACCGCGACGTCGCGCGCGACCTGCTGGCGAGCGACGAGCGGTTTCGGACCGCCCGCTCGGAGTGGGAGACGTTCTTCGAGACCAGCCACGGCGACGCCCTCGCGGACGTAGAGCGCCCGAGCGCCGCGGGCGAGCGACCGACCGACGAACTGTTCGTGGACTCGCTGTACTACGACTTCGTGGTGGACCGCATCGTCGCGCTCGCCGAGCGCGAGTTCGGGTTCGCGCTGGCCAATCGGGAACCGCGGGCGAACACCGGCGCGCTGTCGGTTCGCTTCCGGGCGTTGCACGACCGCGTCGTGAGCGAACTCGCCGACCTCGACGGGCGCGTCCCCGACCCAATCGAGGACGCGCTCACGAGGGCCGACCTCCGGGCGGCCGACACCGGCTTTCTCCGGCGACTCTACGAGGGCGTCGTCTCTCGGGACCTCCGCCTCGCGCTCGGGGAGTACCACACCCCGCGAGGCGTCGCCGAACTCGCGGTGGACGCACTCGGCGTCGAGGAGTTCGCGGACGCGACGTTTCTCGACCCCGGATGCGGGTCGGGCGTGTTTCCGTCGGTCTGCATCGAGCGCAAGATTGCGGCGCTGGAGGACACCCACTCCCCCGACGAAATCGTGGCCAACGTCACGTCGAGCGTCTTCGGCATCGACCTGAATCCGGTCGCGGTCACGAGTACGAAACTGAACTACCTGCTCTCGCTGTTGCCCGTCCTCGACGCGGCCGAGACCGAGCGCGTCGAACTCCCGGTCTTTCTGACCGACGCTGTCGGTCTGACCCGCGACGACCGGATTTCGTTCCGGGGCGAGGAGTTCGACCCCGCCGCCGACTACCTCGTCGGGAACCCGCCGTGGATTCCGTGGAGTCGCCTCTCGGAGACCGTGAAAGCTGGCTGGCGCGAGCGCGGCGACGAACTCGATCTACTCCCCCACGACGGGACCGCCTCGCGGTTGGGCCACGCCAACGACGACATCTCCCTGCCGTTCGTCTGGGTCTGTATCGACCGCTATCTGGACGCGGGCGGCGGGGCGAGTTTCGTCCTGAAGCGCGCCGTCTCGAAGGGACCTGCGGGCAAACTTCTCCGAACGCTGAGTGTGGACGAACGACCGCTCGCGCTCGAAGCGGTCCACGACTTCAACCGACTCCGACCCTTCGGCGAGCAGGTCGGCGCGAACGCCGCCGTCTACGCGCTCCGGGCCGACGCCGACCACGAGTTCCCCGTCGAGACGGTTTCGTGGACCGCCAGCGAGCGCGACGACCCCGCCGACTTCGCCACGCGAGCGTCAATGCGCCGGACGCTCGACCGCGAAGAGACCGCGCTCGTCCCGGTGGACGCCGACGAGGAGGCGTCGGCGTGGGTCCGCGCGGACGCCGAGCACGCGGCGCTCGGCGAGTGCGCCCACGAGATTCGCCACGGCGTCAAGGACGACGCCCAAGCCGTCTTCTCCGTCGAGCGCGAGGAACTGGCCGACCTCGAAGACGAGTTCGTCTACCCCTACGTCAAGTCGCGCCACGTCGTCAAGTACGGCCTGTTCGGCCACGAACTGCGACTGGTTCCGCTCCGGAAGGCCAACGAGGACAACGAAAAGGAACTGCGTGAGCGGTATCCGAAGACCTACGACTACCTCGAAACGCACCGCGACGCGCTCGAATCCCGGTCGTCGTCGTGGCTCGACAAGGGACCGTTCTACAACGTCTTCGGACTGGGCGAGTATACGTGGAGCGAGTACAAGGTCGCGTGGTGTCGCCTCGGGTTCAAGCCCCATTTCGCGGTCGTCTCGACCGTCGAGGACGCAGATTTGGGCCAGAAGCAGGTCGTGCCCGGCGACCACTTCATGTTCATTTCGGCCGACGGCGAGCGGGAGGCCCACTTCCTCTGTGCCCTGCTCAACTCGGCGACCTACCAGCGGTCGCTGAAACACGTCGCTTCGGAGGGGAAGGCTAGCCTCTCGAAATCGGTCGTCTCGAATCTTCAACTCCCCGAGTGGCGGGGGACCGAGCGACAGCGACGACTCGCCGACCTTTCGATGCAGGCCCACGACATCGTGCCCGAACACACAGACACCTCCAAGCGCGCCTACAACCGGAAGACGATACCCGAGTTGGAGACCGTCCAAGCCGAAATCGACCGCCTCGTCGAGGAGGCGCTGGCCGACGACGGCGAGAGTTTATTCCGAGCCGAAGATACTTGAGGCAGAGGGGCGAATCCCGCACACGAGATGCTTACCGTACTCGGGGTCGTCTTCCTGCTCGGGGGCGTCGCGTTCGGGTGGTACGGTCTCCGACCGCTCGCGGTCGTTCCGCGACTCGTGCGGACGGAGGTCGTCGGCCCGGCGTCCGTGAGTTCCGACGACGAGTTCGTCGTCTGTCGCGGCCGGACCCAATCGGTCGGCGAGACGCTGAGTGGGCCGTTCACCGGAAAGAACTGTCTCGGTCTCGAATACGAAATCAGCGAGCGCGAACTCACGGCGACCGAAATTCCGTTTACGTGGGGTCACCGCGACGACGGCGTGGCGACGGTCCCCTTCGAGTTGCGCGACGACGGCGGCCGCGTCCGAGTTGCCCCCGAATCAAGACGCTTCCGACTCGACACCGAGAGCGAGACCATCAGCGTCTCGGCGGGCGAGGAACCGCCCGAGCGAATCCGGGCGTTCGTGGAAGCGCGCGGCGAACTCTCGCCCACCGCGGGCGGTCCCCTCGCGTCGCTCGGTATCGGAGCGCGGCGGTACACCGAGCGCCGAATCGACCCGGAGAAGTCCCACGTCGTCGCGGGCCGCCCCGAGTACCGAGACGGCCGCGTCGTCCTCACGAATCCGTCCGTGATAGCCGACGGATCGCCGGGAGCGGTCGCGCTCGGTCGCCTGCGAGCGGCGGCGTTTCCGCTCGTCGCGGCGCTCACGTTCTTGGTCGTCGGTGCGGGACTGTTCGCGCTCGCGTAGTCGGCACAGTTCGCCCGGCGCTCGCGTAGTCGCGCGCGACGACCAGCGGCCCGCGAGAGTCGGACGAACGAAAAAGCGACTGTCCGTCGCTCAGAAGTACGGGATATCCACGTTGACGATGTCGCCGGACGCGTCGTCGTCGCAGACGTTCAGGCCGCCCTTACAGATGGTCGCTCCGAGGTCGTCGCCACAGCCGCTGACGTAGTTGACGACGTAGCAGACGCCCTTGACGAAGGTGACGCAGGAGACGGCACCGACGACGGTGACGCCGAGCGCGCCGCAAGCGAACGCCCCGACCGTGCTACAGAGCAGTCGGCAGGTCTTGTTGGCCGCCCAGTAACAGCCGCTACAGTAGCTGATGTTCAGATAGTCCGGGAAGTCGTTCCAGTCGGTGGCGTTGACATCCTCGTTGATGAACGACTTGATGGCGTCGGGGTCGGGCCGGATGGTCCGGTGGGTGACGCCGCTGTCGGTCGTCTCCTTGCCGAGTTGGGTCGCCTCGACCTGCGTCGCCGCCTCGTAGCGTTCGGTTCGGTCGAGGACGCCGTCCTCTCGGTAATACTCGAAGTCGAGTTGGGCCAGTTCGACGGCCTCGGTATCGAGGTCCCTGCCAACGACGACGGCCGCGCGGTGGTCGCCTTCGGTCTCGAAGTTGTACGCGACGAGTTCGCGCCGGAAGTCACCGGCTTCGACCCGCGCGGCGTCGAGGTTGTCGAGGTCCCACGAGAACCCGTAGCCCTTCTCGTTGGCGACCTCTATCAGGTCGTCGAACTGCTGGGTGCGGGAGAGTTTGCGGGCGAGGGCCATCTTGCGGCCCTTCTCCAGCATCGTAATCGGGTCCTGCTCGGGACCCTCGGCCGCGGCGATGGAAGCCGAGAACGTCCCCGCGACGCCAGCGACGCCAGCACTGCCCATACCTTTCAGTACGCTTCGTCTACTTGGCCCATTATCGGACATGCAATTTTTAGTAGAAAGTGTAGAAATAAAACTTTACACCTTATTTTTATATGATATTTTTTTATATATTTGTTGAAATAATCTCTACATCTATCCGTGGAGAGATTTGGCGCACTCGACGCTATCCACGCGGAGAAACAGTCTGGTCGTGAGCAACGCGGAGGCAGCGGCGAAAACGATTCGATGCGAGCGGACGCTCAGGCGTTCCCGTACTTGCGCCCGTATATTTCGTCTATCTCGTCGGCGAACCGCTCCAAGATGTTACGACGCTTCTTCTTCATCGTCGGCGTCAGCAGGTCGTTGTCCTCGGTGAACTCCTCGCTGACGACCCGGAACTGCTTGATTCGCTCGTGGGACTCGAACTGCTGGTTGACGCGCTCGACTTCCGCGTCCATCCACTCCCGAACGCGGTCGTCTCGGGTGAGTTCCCGGTCGTCGTCGGGAAGGTTGATACCCTCGCTGTCGGCGCGCTTTCGGACGCCCTCGAAGTTCGGGACCACGAGCGCCGAGACGAACTTGTGCCCGTCGCCAACGACGATGACCTGTTCAACTACGTTGCTGGCCGCGAAGGCGTCCTCGATGGGACCCGGCGCGACGTTCTTCCCGGTCGAGAGGACCAGCAGTTCCTTGGCGCGCTCGCGGAACTCGATGTAGTCGTCGTCACGGAGTTCCACGATGTCGCCGGTCCGGAACCACCCGTCCTCGGTGAACGCCCGCTCGGTCGCCTCGGGCATCTCCCAGTAGCCCTCGGTGACGTTCGGTCCCTTGACGAGGAGTTCGCCGACCTCGCCGTCGAAGGTCTCGTCAGCGACTACCGAGTTGTCCACCTTCACCTCCGCGTCCACCACGGGCGGCCCGATGGTGCCGACTTTCGGCGCTTCGGGCGGGTTGACCCCGATGACGGGAGAGGTCTCGGTCAGGCCGTACCCCTCCAGAATCGGCAGGCCCATCCCGTGATAGAGCGCACAGAGGTCCGGCGAGAGGCTTCCGCCCCCGCTGATGAGGAAGTCGATGTTGCCGCCGAGACCGTTCCGAACCTTCCGGAAGACGAGTTTGTCGGCGACGGCGCGCTTGGCCCGGAGCGCGAGTCCGGGGTCGTCGGTCTCGAAGAACTCGCGGCCGACCTCGGTAGCCCACTCGAACAGGCGCTTGGAGACCGGCGAGGACTCGGCCTGCTCGCGGATGGCGTCGTACATGCGCTCGTACACTCGCGGGACACTGGTTCCGGTGGTCGGTTCGACCAACTGGAAGTCCTCCTGTAGGGTCTCGGGGTCCTCGGCGTAGGCCACGGTCGCGCCCGCGGCGAACATCAGGAAGTGGCCCGCGAGTCGTTCGAGAACGTGGGCCAGCGGCAGGAACGAGACGGTGCTGGCGTTCTCGTCGATTGCGGGCATGCCCTCCCTGTCGGGACGCGGGCCGAACCGCTTGTAACACTGATTGATGTTCGACCGGAAGTTCCAGTGGCTGAGTTTAGCGCCCTTCGGCTTGCCGGTCGTGCCGGAGGTGTAGATGAGCGTGGCGAGGTCCTCGGGGTCGCGGGCGTCCACCCACGATTCGTACTCCTCGGCGTCGAACGCCTCGCTCCCGCGCTCGTAGAGGTCCCCGAGCGTGTGGACCTCGAACGCGGCGTCCTCGGCAGTGGTCTCGCCCGCCGGGCCGAGTTCGTCCATCACGACCGCGAACTCAAGGTCGAGAGAATCCTGTACCTGTACGACTCGCTCCAGCAGTTCGGCGTTCTCCACGACTACGCCGTCGGCGTCGGGGTCGCCGAGCAGGTACTCGACCTGACTTGGCGAGGAGCCGCGGTAGACGGTGGTCACGACCGCGCCAGCGGCGAGCAGGCCGAAGTCGGTCTGTGCCCACTCCATCCGGGTGTCGGCGAAGATGCCCACGCGGTCGTCGGCCTCAACGCCCAAGTCGCGGAATCCGGCCGCGAGCGACCGGACGATGTCGCGCATCTCGGCGTACGAGAGCGACCGAAACTCACCGACGGCGGCCGCGGTGACCGCCGACCCGACGAGCGACCGGTCGTACACTCCGCCCTTGTACTGCTGTGCCGGACGGTTCTCGTGCCGGGCGGCGCTCTCCTCGAACAACCGCGGTATTGTCGATCGGCCGACCACTTCGTCGTCGTAGTCCCGTTCGGCGTCACGCCACTCCATACCATTCAATCAGAACCCCGTGACATTAAGGTACTCCCGAACTTTCGGGGCGTTCAATCGCGTTTATCTGGCAGTTCGCGGCGTCGTTTTCGCCAATTGGCGCGATTTGCGGTGTCTTCCTGCCCGAGTTCGTCACTCGCGCGCGCGTCGCCGACCGCGCTCACTCCTCGCGCCGGTCCAAATACGTGACGACGCCGCGGACGTTCAGTCGCGCCTCCTCGCTGGCCTTGCGCTCGCCCCACACCTCGGTCATCTCGGCGTTCGCCGCGAAGTAGTCCTCCACCTCGTCGGCGTCACCCAACTCCTCGTACTTCGCTTCGACTGTCTCGACCCACTCGCGCAGCACGTCGGCGTACTCATCCATGACGCCCTGCTCGTACTTACGCGGGCCAAAGTGCGGATAGAGCAACGTTTCGGGGTCGAGGTCTCGGACGATTTCGAGGTCCGCGAGACACTGTTCGAGGTCGAAGTTCGGCGGCGGGGAGGTCTGGCGAATCTCTCCGGCCGTCGGCACCCAGATGCCCGCCGCGTCGGCGGTGAAGACCGAATCGTCGTCTCGGTCGTGGAAGACGACCTGATGGGGCGCGTGGCCCGGCGCGTGGTACACGTCGAGGTGGTGGTCGCCGAGGTTGATGGTGTCGCCGCCGTTGAGTTCGACCACGCGCTCCTCGGGCACGGGTTTCGGTTCGACGTAGAACTCCCACTGGTCGCCGACGGCGGCCTTCGTCCCCTCCACGAGGCGCGAGGGGTCCACGAGGTGCGACGCGCCGATTTCGTGAACCATCACCTCGGCGTTGGGACAGGCCTCCGCGAGGTAGCCAGAGCCGCCCGCGTGGTCGAGGTGGACGTGCGTCGGTGCGATGACCGCCACGTCCTCGCGGGCGATGTCCAACTCGTCCAGCGCGTCGAGAATCAGTTCGTGGTGGGTGCCGATGCCCGTGTCCACGATGGCGGGCCGGGCGGCGTCGTAGATGTAGACCGCGCCGTACTCGTCGGTGCCGTACATCCCGGTGTCGAGGTAGTAGAGGTCCGAGCAGTCGCCCGTCGTGACCTCCCGGAGGTCGCCCTGTGGCATGTTCGTTGATGGGTCTCGGCGGGGTAAAAGATGTTCGGCGTCGGAAGGTTGGGCAGTGAGATCTCGTTCGTCTCGGACTGCTCGAAGGTCGGTTTCGAGGTCACTCTCGTCGTAGTTCAACTCGACGCCTCGGTCAGCGAGAACGTCGATTAACTTCCAGACCGACGTGTCAGCTATCTCGGCGGCGCGGCCGAGTGAAATAGTTCCTTCTTGATAGCGTTCAACCGCAGATTCGACGGTCTGCTCCATGTTCTGCGATTGTGGCTAATCGGCCTAAAGTTTCGTTTCTAATTGAAGTTTGATTCTCCAAAGCTAGTTTCAGACTTGAACAAAGGAGTTTTCCGCCCCGCACAGCACCGCGACGCCCTCACACCTCCCCATCCTCCTGCGTTGCTCGGTCGCTACGCTCCACTGCGCTACTCGTCCCTCGCGCGGTTCGGCGCGGCGACGAGACGCCGCGCCCCACGCGCCGACCGGGAAAGACAATGTCCTAATAAGGCAACGACTGTACTGATACAGCAACGTTCCCAACCCGTCCCCCTGCCAACCACTGTCCCACGAACGATACGGTTTTTTGCCGGGAGAAGAATTGAGAGAGTAGGAATGCTCGACCGGAACTACATCCGCGACAACCCGGAAGCGGTCCGCGAGGGTCTCCGCAAGCGCGGGACCGACGTGGACCTCGACGCGATTCTCGAAAAGGACGAGGAATGGCGCGACCTGAAAGCGCGCGGCGACGACCTGCGCCACGAGCGCAATCAGGTCAGCGACAAAATCGGCGACCTCAAGCAGGCCGGAAAGCACGACGAGGCCGACGAGGCAATCGAACGCTCGCAAGAACTCAAGGCCGAAATCGAGGAGGTCGAGGAGCGCGCCGCCGAGTTGGAAGAGGAGCTAGAGGACCTTCTCCTACGCGTACCCCAAGTACCCCACGAGAGCGTCCCCGAGGGCGAGGACGAGGACGACAACGTCGAGACACGCCGCGAGGGCTTCGAGGACCTGCGCGAGTTGCCCGACGACGTGACGCCCCACTACGAACTCGGCGAGGAACTGGACATCATCGACGAGGCGCGCGCCGCCAAGACCAGCGGGAGCGGCTATTACTTCCTCAAGGGTGAGGGGAGTCAACTCGAACACGCCCTGATGCAGTTCATGATGGACGTTCACCGCGAGCAGGATTACCAGGAAATCTTCCCGCCCATCCCCATCAACAGCGAGTCGATGACCGGAACGGGCCAGTTACCGAAGTTTGCCGACGACGCCTACAAACTGGAGGACGAAGACCTCTGGCTCTGCCCCACCGCGGAGGTTCCGGTCACGAACATGTACCGCGACGACATCCTCCTGAGCGACGACCTCCCGCTAAAACATCAGGCCTACACGCCGAACTTCCGGCGCGAAGCGGGCGAACACGGCACCGAGACGCGGGGCATCGTCCGCGTCCACCAGTTCAACAAGGTCGAGATGGTCAACTTCGTGGAACCCGAAGATAGCTACGACCGACTCCACGGACTGCTCGACGAGGCCGAGGAAGTCCTCCGACGCCTCGACCTTCCCTACCGCGTTCTCGAACTCTGCACGGGCGACCTCGGCTTCAAGGCCGCCAAGCAGATCGACCTCGAAGTCTGGGCACCCGGCGACGACATGGAGGACGGTCCCGAGCAGGGCGGCCGCTGGCTGGAAGTCTCGACGGCCTCGAACTTCGAGGACTTTCAGGCCCGGCGCGCTGGCCTTCGCTACCGGCCCGAGCGCCACGAATCGACCGAGTACCTGCACACGCTCAACGCCTCGGGACTGGCTCTGCCGCGCGTGATGGTCGCCGTTCTCGAATACTACCAGAACGACGACGGCACCGTGACGGTGCCCGAGGCGCTGCGCCCCTACATGGGCAACAAGGAGGTTATCGAGGGCCACGAACCGGTCGGCGAGAGCGCCCTCGGCGCGGGCGAGAAGGATTAGCTCGTCGTCAAATACATCCCGACGGCCGCCAGCACGATTCCGGCGACCTTCTTCGCGGTCAGCGGGTCGTTGAGGAACGCCACGCCGATGAGCGAACTCCCGACGAGGAACATGCCGAAGATGGGGACCACGACGCTGACCGGGCCGGACCCGAGCGCCCGGTAGTACGCGATGATGCCGACGCTGAGAAACACCCCCGCCGCGTACATGTAAATCGCATTCTCGCCCGTGAGGTGAGTGACGACTGGTTCGTCCCGATAGACGATGACGGCGGCCGCCGACAGCGCGAGCATGCTGTTGGCGACCAGCGCGACCACCGTACTCGGAATTCGGTTGGTCGCCAGACTCGCCAGCGGCGTGAAAATGGAGTAGCCGACCAACGCAACGACCGCCCACGCGATGTAGTTCATGGCCGCCATTGGAAACTGCCACACCTATCGGTTGGGATTCCGGACACCGCATCCGGAACTGAGACAGGGACGTATCGGCACCGCACCCGCGACCCCCGTCACTCTCCGAGCGGGACCACGTCGTCGCCGCCACACTCCGAACACGACTCGCGGTCGGCGAAAAAGCGCTCGCCGCAGTCTCGACACTCGTGGCTCGCTTCCTCCTCGGCCGCGGCCGCCGACGCCTGCTTGAACTCCTCGACTTTCTGTCCGAGGTCTCTAAAGAGGCTCATTATGTGTAGGAATCGGAGAACAGCGGCATAAGTCTTGGTAGCACGGTGAAGTTGGTAGCCAGCGAGACGCCGCCCCGTAAGTAGCACCCCGGCTACTGCGTGTAGGTCCGAATCCGGGTAATCGTCTCGTCGCCACTCCCGCTTCCGAACTCGAAAACGTCCACGAACGCGAACATCGGCGCGCCGTCGGCGTCGCGCAGGCGACCCCTGACCGCGACCTCCGCGCCGGGGTCGTCCGCGTACACCGCGCCGATTTCGTGAGAGGTGTCCGTGTTCGGCCGGTCGTCGCGCATGAATCCGACCAGCGTCTCGCGGCCCTCGATGGTTCGGTCCGGGCGCTCGTGGACGATATCGGGCGCGAGCAAGGCTTCGAACCGGTCGTAGTCGCCCGCGTCGATGGCGTCGTAGTAGGCGCGGGCGAGGTCGGTCGCGTCGGTCACGACTGCAACGAGGGACGGCCGCCGTATCAAGCCATGCGGTTCGTCCCACCGACCGGTCGGTCTTCGTCGCGTTTATCGGGGTCGGCCGAAATGAGGCGAGTATGGACCCGCTTCACGCCCGGTACCCGTTTCTCGCCGCGGCCCGCGAGAGCGTCCGCGAGGCCGACATCGGTCTCGTGGCCGTCGTGGCGGGCGACGAGCGCCACCCCGCGGTCGAACGCGGCGTCGAGCGGGTGCGCCGGGCGCTCGTCGATGGCACGGTTCGGTCGGACCCGGACGACGAGCGGCGCTGGGCCACGCGCGCGGAACTGCTCTCGTATCCGGTCGCTCGCGTGCTGGTGTCGCTCGTGGACGCGCCTGGCGCGGTCGAGAAGTACGCCAGCGCCGAGGCGGACACCGCCTACGAGCGATTCACCGACGACTTCGAGAACCCCGACGACGGCCTGAAGTCCACCGCCGACACCGCCGTCTCGCTCCGCGCGCTCCTCGCGGAGTTCGACCTCTCCGGAGCGGTCCGCGAGACGGTCTCGGGCGACGGCTACCGCATCGCCGTCGGTCGGTATCTCGCGCTCTCCTCAAACCTCGACGGCGAGCGGTGGACCCTCGCCACGCGCCAGTTGGCCGACGGGACGGTGAAGGTCTCCGAGACCGAACTCCGCGAACTCCTCCGGGAGGCGGTCCGCCAGCGCGTCGCCGCGGGCCTGCCGACCGACGTGCCCGACGAGATTCGCGCGGGCCTGACCGACGAGGTGGCCGAGTTGCAGGAGACGTTCTCCGAAATCGACGTTTCGCAGGACATCGACGTACTCGCGCCAGACTGCTTCCCGCCCTGCGTCGCCTCGCTGGTCGAGCGAGCGCAGGACGGCGAGAACTTGGACGACCACGCCGAGTTCGCGCTGGTCGCGTTCCTGACGAGCGCGAACGCCGACACCGACGAGCTGCTGGCGCTCTGTGGCGTGGACAGCGACACCCGCGCGACGGCACTGCGCTACCGAGCGAACCGGGTCGGCGACGAGTCGGGTGCCCAGTACGCGCCGCCCTCCTGCGAGACGATGGCGGCCTACGACGAGTGTCCGGTCGCCGACGAGGAGGACCCGACGACCGACGGCCGATGTGAGACGGTTTCGCACCCGCTTTCCTACTACGAGGACGCACTCGACGCCGCTGAGAGCGCCGGAGACTGAATTTCCCCAGTTTCGCGCAGGTTTACAAGCTTCTCGGCGCGTGCTGGCGCGGCGCGCGACTGCGCGCCGCGCCAACCGCGCGAGGGCTGAGGACCGCAACGAAGTGAGGACCGCAGGCGGTTGGGGAGGACGTGGCCCTCGCGGTTGCGGTGCGGGTGCGGTATGATTTGCTCAAGCCTGAAGCTAGCTTCTCACTGTCTCACTTACCGTTTCTCTCCGCAGAATCTGCTCCCCTCTGAGCCACTTGCTCTACCTCTCAGAGACGACCTCGACAAAACCGAACTCCGACCACGAACGCAAAACCGAGCGACCGCGAGAATCGATTCGAAATCAGTACTGCCGCGACATCCAGATGCCGACACCACTCATCACCAGCACGAACACGACGATGACGCCCACGACCGCCAACGCTCCCGTCTGTGTGAGGCCGTTGGTGCCGTACTGCATGCCCACGCCGACGAGCAGGGCGATGAAGAGACCAACGGACCCCGCACCGACGAGAATCTCGCGGCGCGTCTCCTGATCTACCATAGCGGTGATTTCCGAGGGTATCGGCAAAAGGGCTTCGATAACCACTTTTTGCTGCACTCGGTCGCCCGAGCCTATGGCTCGGGGCTCCCTCGCTGGCAAAAACGTGGGGAAAAAACACGGCGTCACCCCCTCCGTCGGAGACGAAGCGGCTCCGCCGCTTCGCTCCTCCGTCGAGGGATTCCTTGGTCCGCTCGCTCGTCGCTGGCGCTCCTCGCTCGCGGTACGATTGCCGGTGCGCGAGCCGTCGGCTCGCTGAAACGTGGTCGGTCGAGTCGGGCGCTCGCCGACAGCAATTCATTCTCCATAGATTCCGCTGAATTTAGGCCTTATTGAGGCATTACCGTTCTAACTCGTACGTATAGTTTTTCTAGTAAGTGCAAGACTTAGGAGTGTTCGGACCCTATCTATTCGTACGCGGAACCGACCGACGACGGGACGACGAGGGGTGGAGACGACGATTTTGTAGACCGTGGGTCGGCCCCGCACTACGAGGGAAGCCTATGGCAAACACAACAGCTTCCGAACGAACGCGCACATCGCTGCCCCCCGTCGAGGGCGTGACCGACCGCCGGTCACAGCGCGCCCGCATGGAGCGTATGGCAGTCACGTCGCTCGGCGGCGGCGGCGTCTACGAAGTCGAGAGCCAGAGCGGTCACACGTACTCGGTAGACCTGCCCGGCGGGCGCTGTACCTGCCCGGACCACAACTTCCGGGGCGTCAGGTGCAAGCACATCCGGCGAGTCGCAATGGAAGTCACCGCGGGACGCGTCGCGCCGCCCGGCAAGCAGGCCGTCGCGTGTCACAACTGCGGCGAGAAACGCTTCGCCGACGAGACCGATGCGGGACCGCACCTTTGCGAGGAGTGCGGTCTCGACCCCGGCGAAACCGTCGTGGACCGCGAGACGGGCGACCTGCTGGTCGTGGTTCGGACGACGCCCCGCCGGGCCGACGAAGTCGAAATCACGGGCCACGACTGCACCGTCGCGGCGTACTCGACCAACCAGAACTATCGCGCCGACGACGTGGTGGTCGAAGCGATGTACCCGACTCCGGCGGGTCTCGACGCCGACGAGTTGCAACCCCGTCACCTCCGGCGGTACTCGTTCCCGCGCGGGCGACTCGCTCGCAGGCGCGAGGACGCCCGACCGGCCGAACGCGAGGACCAGTCGGCGCTCGCGGACTTCAAGGCGACGGTGTGACGACGAGCGATTGGAAAGGAAGAGCGATGGGAAACGAAGATGCGGCGGTCCGGCCCTCCGGTGGCGTGCCCCGCCTCCGGACCGCCGCCGGTCGCACCGCGTGGATGCTCTGCCGGTCGGAACGTGTGGTCTGTTGCAACGCGACGGTCGGTGACGTGGCCCACGGACGACACTCACACGCAGCTCGCTACGCCACCGACATAGGCAAAATAGTCACAGTTGTTGATATACTTTTTCATACGAACCGAGACGCGCGGAGAATAACCGAGACGCCAACATCAACGCGCGGACTACTCCAACATCGACGCCGCCTCGTCCGGCGAGAGGACGCCCTGCTCGACCGCACCAAGTACGTCCCGGATGTCGTGGCCGTCGTCCTCGTCGTCGTCGGTCGCTCGGAGCGAGTCGAGGGGGTCGCCCTCTTCGAGCGCGGTCTCCTTTTTCACGCGGTAGTTGCCGCCGTCGGTCTGGTACACGTCCGCGGGATGGAAGAAATACCAGTCCTCGCGGTCGAACCGCACCCCGATTTTGGGTTTCGCGCCGAAGTTCTGCGAGAAGTAGACCAGCGCCTCGACCTCCTCGCCGGTGAGATAGATGGGGTCGCCCGAACTCGACTTCGCCTCGATGGCGTAGAAGGCGACGCCATCGCCCGCGAGTACGTCCGGGAGTTCACGCTCGGTGGCGCTTCCGCTGGCGGGCGCGCGCATGACCGCGAATCCGGCCTCGTCGAGTCGGTTGACGAGTTCGCGCTCGCGCCTGTCGCCCTTCGCGTTAGACATCGCGCCACCACCCGAGTCCCGTCGTGTCGGCCATGTCTGGTACTGTCTCCTTGGGCGTGTTAAGTTCCTCGCAAGCGCGGTGAAAGTGGAGTCGTCCGCTCCCGGAGACCCCGGAGACGGCCGGACCGCTTTTTATCGGAAACGTTCACATTACCCATCGTGTCGAAGGAAGACCTCGACCGGCGAATCCGGACTGAAGCGCCGGGAGAGGGTCAAAAGCCAAAGCAGGAGATTCTGGCCCAAGAGATTCAGGAGGGGTTGGAGGAACTGGACCGTCCGTCGGACGGCCTGTTCCTCTCGGGCGTCTCGGCCGGACTCGACATCGGGTTCGGTCCTCTTCTCATGGCGGTTCTGCTCACCGTCGTCGGCGGGTCGTGGGGTGACCCCCTGACCCGAATCGTCGTCGCCAACGCCTACGCTGTCGGGTTCATCTTCGTCATCGGCGGCCGGTCGGAACTGTTCACCGAACACACCGCCCGCGCGATGCTTCCGGTCCTCGACGGCCGGGCGAGCGTCGGGGAACTGGCCAGACTCTGGGCGCTCGTCTACGCCGGGAACGTCCTCGGCGGGGTCCTGTTCGCCGTCGGGATGGTCTACTTCGCGCCAGCGTACGGCATCGCCGACCCCTCGGCGTTCACCGAAATCGCGTTGCACCTCACCGAACACGGCCCGTGGATTCTGCTGGCGGGCGGCGTCGCGGCCGGGTGGCTGATGGGCCTGCTCTCGTGGTTGCTGACGGCCGCCAGAGAGAGCATCGCGCGCATCGCGGTCGTCTGGGTGGTCACGACCAGCATCGGGCTGGCCCACCTGCCCCACTGCATCGCGGGGAACGTCGAGGTGCTGGCGGGAACGCTCGTCTCGCCACGCATCTCGCTGGCGCAGTACGCCGGATTCCTCTCGCTCGCCACGGTCGGCAACGCCATCGGCGGGTCGGTCTTCGTCGCTCTGCTGAAGTACGCCCATGTCGTTCGTGGCGGCGAGTAGCGATTCGGAACCGGACTACTCGGGACCGACCTCGCCAGTCAGAAACTCGACCGCCGCCTCGGTTGCGCCGTCGTCGGGTTCCATCCACGGCATGTGCCCGCGGCCGTTCAGGGTCACGAAGTCGGCGTTCGCCATCGCGCTCGCCACCGGTCGCCCGACCGACGGCGGCCAGAAGTAGTCCTCGGTGCCCCAGACGAACCGGGTCGGTATCTCGACCGCTCGAACGTCCGGGCGCAGGTCGAACTGCGGGTTCATCCCGCGAAACGTGCCCAGCGTCTCCATCATCGACAGAAGGCTCTCGCGCTGGCCGGGCAGGCGCTCGGCGACGACGCCCGGCCGAAAGTAGGCGTCCGGAATCGTCCCGTCGTCCTCGACGTTGATGCGCCGGAAGTCCGCGCGGGCCTCGCCGACAGTCTCGGTCTCGAAGTAGTCGAACAGCCAGCGACCGACTCCCGGCAGGTCGAACAGCCGGAAGAAGGCGGGAACGTCCCGCGAGAGTCCGGCGGGCGCGCCGATGGCACAGAGTCGATCCACGCGCTCGGGACGGTCCACCGTCAGCGCGAGCGACTGGAACCCACCCAGCGAGTTGCCCATCACGGCGGCCGATTCGACTCCCACCGCGTCCAGAAAGTCGGCGATGTATTCGACGCCAAACTCCCGGAACCCGGTCTCGCGGTAGTCCACCGCGGTCGAGAGACCCCGACCCGGACGGTCGGGCGCGTAGACGGTGAAGTGGTCGGTCAGCGCGTCGAACATCGGAATCCACGAGGAGGCGGTCGTGCCGAGACCGTGGAGCAGGAGGAGGGGCGGTCCCTCGCCCGCGGTCAGGTAGTGGACCTTTCCGGCGGGGTCGGGCAGAGTGACGTACCGGGACCGGGCGTCCACGTCGTAGTGGTCACAGAGGTCGCGGAGGGCTTCGAGATACGGTTTCACCGTCTCGCTCGGGGTGGCGTCGTGGTCGAGAGACATACCCCGTCTTCGTCCGCCACGAAGAAAGGTCCTTTCCGCGAGAGGAATCAGAACTCCTCGGACCGTTCCGAGAGTCGGCGGAGTCTGGACTCCACCGGCGGGTGCGTCGAGCGGAGACCAAAGCAGTCGTGCCGCGAGTCGAGGACCGAATGGACGCTAATCGCGTTCGTCGATTGGCTCCGTTCGCGGCGGTCTACGGTCGGTTGCGACGCGAGCGACTCGTCGATTTTCCGGAGGGCGCTTGCGAGAGACGCGGGGTCGCCGGTTATCGCTACCGCGCCGCGGTCCGCCGCGAATTCGCGTGCCCGCGAGAACACGCCGACGCCAATCGACGCTCCGGCCCCGAGGAGGTGGCCAGCGACCTCGAAGAGGTTCGAGGCGGTTCCCTCCTCCTGTTGAAGCGTCTCGGCGGAGAACAATGGCACCAACAGGAGCGTGGTGAGTCGGAGGTCGTCGTTGGCGACGTGGGCGAGTTCGTGTGCCAGAACCGCCGACAGCTCCGACCGTGACAGCATGGAGACGAGACCGCGAGAGACGACGACAACCGGTTTCTCGACCGTACCGGTCCTGAAAAGCGGGTCGTCCGGTCTGGAGGTCGTGTACGCCAGCGGCGTCTCCGTCTGCCGAACGCGAATCTCGGGAGCGGGAACGTCGGCCTGCGCGGCGAGCCGTTCCAGCGTCGGCGCGAGTGCGGAACGCTCGTCGGACGGCGCTTCCGAGACGGGAATCGTCGATTCGACCAGTTGCACGCGCTCGTCCCGAATCGACCGTGCGACCGTGCGACCGACCCACGCGAGCGCGACGACGCCGCACGCTGACCACAGCACGTACCACGCCGTGTCGGGAACCGATATCCCCGCGAGAGCCAACCCGTCCGAGACGTAAGCGGAGAGAATCATGCCCGCGGTGACCGTCAGTACGAGTGCGACGGCGACACTACCAGCGAGTACCGTCCCGCCGATTGCCGCGGCGAGAACTGCCCGAACTGATAGTTCGGGCACCTCCGTATTCTTCATACTCATTGTTTTCGCGGTCAGCGAAAAAATGACACCGAAAGTCTATTTCTCTCGGAGCCGCGGCGAGACCTTCCACTGGCTATCGACGCGCCAGCCGTCCTCGCCATCGAGGAGTTTCACGTCCACGGCTTCCCAACCGAACTCCCGGTCGCCGTCCGCACCACGAAGTCGCGCGCCGACGCGGTACCAGCCGGGGTCGGACGGCTCGACGGCCAGCTCATCGTGGTCGCCGTCGCAGGGGTGGGTCCACTCGACGGGTCCTGCACCGGGGAGATCTTCATCGGTCGCGTTCGGGTCGCCGAGGTAGCCCACACCGCATCCGACCACACGGGCGTCACGGTCCCGCACTCGGTGACCGTGTCGGTCGTGCCACGCGGCGTAGCTCCCGGCGCGCCACTTGTGGCGTCCGTTCCGACCGCGAGAGGGACTGTCGCCGCTCCCGCGCTTGCCGGGGCTGGGTTTGCGACTTCCGCCGCTCCCGCCGCCGCTTCCGGATTTGGACCCGCCACTGCGTCCGCTCCCGGAACGCCTGCCGCCGCTTCCGCTACTTCCGCCGCTTCCACTACCACCCCATCCACTCCCGCCGCTCCTGCCGCTTCCGCCGCTTCGACCGCCACCTCTCCCGCTTCCACTGCTACCTCCACGACCGCCGCCTCCTCTGCCGGGACTCCCGGCCGCCGTACCGACGGGGGCGAGCGCGGCGAGCGAGTCGCCGAGGACTCCGAGCGAAGCGGAATCGGCGGTCCGGTCGGCGCTGGCGGTTTCGTTGGTGGTCGTCGTGACCGTCGCGTTCGTTGCAGTACGATTCGTCGTGGCCCGAGTCGTGTTCGCGGCGGTGGTCGTCCCACCGCTCTCGGCCAGCGACTCCACCACCGGGTTCGACTCGAAGGTGACGCGCAGTCGCGTCTCGTTCGCCTCGACGGCGGCGAAGACGGCCGACTCCCGCGGGGGCGCGGTCAGGTCGGCGGGCGTCTCGGTCTCCTCGCGGTCCTCTGGGGTCGTCTCGACGGCATCGGACTCGATGTCGTCGCCTCGTAGTTCTGTCTCCGGTCGTCGCGTCTGCTGGTCGTCGCTCGAACCCGACAGACACCCGGCGAGACCGACGGTCACGCCGAGCGTCGCCGCGCTCGTTTGGAGGACTTGGCGGCGTTGCACGAGGCGAACGGTGGGAGCGAAGTGATAAATGCTTGTTGGGAATCGCTCGCGGGCGGAGTGACTACGAGCGTCGAAGACCGCGAGAAAATCGGGTTTCGGGCCGACGGAATCAGGAGGTCTCATACCTCTTCACGGAGAGATCATCGTCCTCCGACCGTCTGTGTCGATATAGTCACGGCGGGTTTAAAATACTGTTGAGGTGGTAGTTGCCGTTTCTACGTCCCGTGCTGCCAGCTACCCATGTACTCGGCCTGCTCGTCGGTCAGGTCGTCGTACTCGACGCCCTCGGCGTCAAGTTTGATTTTCGCAATCTCCTCGTCCAGTTCGTCGGGCACGTCGTGGACGCCCGCCTCGTAGGACTCGCCGTTTTCGACCAGTTCGCGGACGCAGGCCGCCTGCACGCCGAAGCTCTGGTCCATGACCTCGACGGGGTGGCCCAGCGCGATAGGCGAAGCGAGGTTGACGAGTCGGCCTTCCGCGAGGACGTTGAGGCGACGACCATCCTCCATCTCGTACTCGCGGACGCCGTCGCGGGCCTCGCGCTCGGCGACGGCGAGGTCCGAGAGTTGGTCTAAGTTGACCTCCACGTCGAAGTGGCCCGCGTTCGCCAGCAGGACGCCATCCTGCATCTTCTCGAAGTGGTCCGCAGTAATCACGTCGCGGTTGCCCGTGGTCGTGAGGAACACGTCGCCGATTTCGGCCGCCTCGGCCATCGGCATCACGTCGTAGCCTTCCATGTGGGCTTCGAGCGCGCGGCGGGGTTCGACCTCGGTCACGATGACGTTCGCGTTCTGGCCCGAGGCCTTCTTGGCGACGCCGCGGCCGCAGTCGCCGTAGCCCGCGACGACGACGTTCTTGCCCGCCCACGAGAGGTTCGTGGTCATGGCGATGTTCGCCAGGGAGGACTCGCCCGTGCCGTGGACGTTGTCGAACAGGCGCTTCATCGGCGTGTCGTTGACGGCGAAGACGGGATAGTCGAGCGCGCCGTCGTCGTCCATCGCGCGCAGGCGGTGGACGCCCGTGGTCGTCTCCTCGGCCCCGCCGACGATGGAGTCGATGAGTTCGGGGTAGTCCTCGTGAATGGCCGCCACGAGGTCCATCCCGTCGTCCACGGTGATGGTCGGTTCGTGGGCGATGACCGCCTCGATTGCGGCGTAATACTCCTCGTCGTCCACCTCGCGCTTGGCGTAGGAGGTGATGTTGGGGTGTTCGTCGAGCGCGGCGCTCACGTCGTCGTGCGTCGAGAGGGGGTTACAGCCGGTGACAGCGACTTCCGCGCCGCCTTCGGCGAGGGTCTCGACCAGCACGGCGGTCTTGGCCTCGACGTGCATCGCCATCCCGATTCGCTGGCCTTCGAAGGGTTGGTTCGCCTCGAAGTCTTCCTGCATCGCGGTCAGAATCGGCATGTGTTCGCGCGCCCAGTCCATCTTGCGATGGCCGTCGGTGCGAGCGGAGTCTACGTCCTCGATTTGCTCGCTTATCATCGGATAGTCTGCCATACCCGAGTAATGGGCCACCGCGCCCAAAACGCTACCGAAGGCTGATTCGGCGGCGTTTCGAAAACTGGACGCTCCGTTCGGGCGGCTACGGACCGCTTCAAAATCGTCAGTGAGGACCGGTCGCCGAGAACGCGTCAGCGGGGACCGGAGACCGCAAAAGCGTCAGCGAGGATGGATAAGGAGGGGACGGAGCGAGAGATGCGTCAGCAGTCCGATTACCGGCCTTTGCCGTTGCCGTTACCCTTGCCATTTCCGTTGCCGTTACCGTTGTTACCCTTCTCGGAGTTCTCCTCGTCGGAGTCGTCGTCCTCAGAGCTATCGTCGGAATCGCCTTCGTCGGAGTCGCCCTCGTCGTTACCGGCGTGTTCGGGCGGACCTTGCGAATCGTCGCCGTCGGTGCTGTTTTCGTCATCGTCGTGGGGACCGGCGTGGTCGGGTTTGCCTTTGTCGCCAGACTTGCCCTTATCGCCGGATTTGCCCGCGTCGTCAGGTTTGCCCTTGTCGCCGGACTTCCCGGCGTGGTCGGGGCGCTTCTCGTCGGCGTTACCGGGGTTGTTCTCGGTCACGAACTCCGAGACGGCCTGTCCGATGGGACCGCCGTCGTTGCCCGCGTTCAGCATCTCGCTGACGAACGAGGAGACGAGGTTGCCGAA
Organism: Halorussus pelagicus; assembly: GCF_004087835.1. Lineage (NCBI taxonomy): Archaea > Methanobacteriati > Methanobacteriota > Halobacteria > Halobacteriales > Haladaptataceae > Halorussus > Halorussus pelagicus. Next base: position 1,540,307 of record NZ_CP035119.1, on the reverse strand, counting down.
CGAACCGTTCTCCTCTGCGCCCTCGCTCACGGTGAGCGTAGCGGTCGCGGAACCGGTCGCGTTACCCTTCTCGGCCGTGACTTCGACGGTCACGTTCTCCTCGGGAGCGGGGAGGGCGGCAGTTCCGCTCGCGTCGGTCGTGTAGTTGCCAGCGCCCGCGTACGTGGCGTTCTCGTCGGTGACGCCGACCGTCACGCTGGCGTTCTCGACCGCCGAGTCGTTGTGAGTCACCGACACCGTGGCGCTGTCGTTGGTCTGGTCCACCGCGACCGAGAGCGACCCGTCGAGCGGTTCGTCGTCCTCGGGCGCGACGGTCAGGTCGGCAGTCGCCGACCCGGTCGCGTTACCTTCTTCGGCCGTGACCGCGACGGTCACGTTCTCGTCCGGTTCGGGGAGGCCGACCGTACCGTTCTCGTCGGTCGTGTAGTTACCAGCGCCCGCGTACGTGGCGTTCTCGTCGGTGACGCCGACCGTCACGCTGGCGTTCTCGATTGCGGAGTCGTTTTGGGACACCGTCACGGTCGCGCCCTCGTTTCCGACCTGTTCGACCGTGACCGACAGCGAATTGGCGGTCTCGTTTGCTGCCGCGCTACTCACCGTGCCCGCGGCCGCGGCGCTCGACAGGAGCAGAACTCCGACGAGGGCGACTGCGAGAGTGCGATAGTTCGAGGTCATGCACTCGTTCCGAGGGGAAACGAGAGGTTAAACCCCGTCTGCCGTCCACTCTGTTTCCGTCGTTCAATCGCCCCTGTAGAAAGAACGAGAGCGAGCTATAAAGTTTAAGAGCGGTTCTAATCGTTTAGAGGGAATCTTCAACGTCGCGTTTCCGAGAGTCTGACCGGCGAATTGCCGCGCTACTCCGCGCGCTCGACGGCGGCCGCGGCGCGTCGCTCCGCGCGCTCTCGAACCTCCTCGGCGTCCAGCGTCAGAACCTCGCGGTCGCGCATCAGCACCGCGCCGTCACAGAGCGTGTGGCGCACGTCCGACCCGCGGGCCGCGTAGGCGAGGTGACTCACGAGGTCGTGGCGGGGCGTCAGGTGCGGGGCGTCGAGGTCCACGACGGCGAGGTCGGCGTTCGCGCCGACCTCGATTCGTCCGCTGTCGAACCCGAGCGCCGACGCGCTCCCCTCAGTCGCCATCCGGACGACGCTCTCGGCCGGGACCGCGCTGGCGTCGTCCGCGGCGAGCTTGCCGACCATCGCGGCGTCGCGCATCTCGTCGAACAGGTCCAAGTCGTTGTTCGACGCCGCGCCGTCGGTCCCCAGTCCGACCGTGACGCCCGCGTCGAGCAGTTTCTGAACGGGAGCCATCCCGCTGGCGAGTTTCATGTTCGAGGCCGGGCAGTGAATCACGCTCGTGGCTGTCTCGGCCAGCAGGTCGATTTCGGCGGCGTCAACGTGGACGCCGTGGGCTACGAAGTCCGAGGCGTCGGTCATGTCGAGGTCGCGGGCGTATTCGAGCGGTCGCTCGCCCTCCTGCTCGACTATCGGGTCCACCTCGTCGGTCGTCTCGTTGGCGTGGTAATGGAGCGAAATGTCTTCCTCGCGGGCCTGCGCGACGTACTCGCGGAGGTACTCCTCGCCGACGGTGGTCAGACTGTGGGGCATGAACGCGGTCTTCACGCGGCCGTCGGCCGCGCCGTCGAACTTCCGGGCGACTTCGAGGCTCTCCTCGCAGTCGGCGCGCGCGCCCTCCTCGTCCTTTCCGACCGTGACGATGCCGTAGCCGAGTCGCGCGCGCAGTCCGGCGTCTTCGACGGCCTCGACGACTTCGTCCTCGTGGAAGTACATGTCTGCGAACGCCGTGGTCCCCGACCGAATCATCTCCAGCAGGCCGAGTTCGGTCCCGGCGCGCACGTCCTCGGGCGTGAACTCGGCCTCAACCGGCCAGATGTCCTCCTGCAACCACGCGTCGAGTTCCTTGTCGTCGGCGCGGCCCCGCAGGAGCGTCATGGCGACGTGCGTGTGGGCGTTGACCAGTCCCGGCATCACAAGACCGTCCTCGGCGGAAAGCGTCTCGTCGCCCGCCGGAATCTCGTCGGGGTCGCCGACGGCGGCGATGGTGCCGGACTCGGAATCGACCAGTACGTCGGCGCGTTCGACGGTTCCCTCGGGCCGGAGAACCTGCCCACCCGCGATTCGGAGTTTCGTCATGCCCGAGCGTTCTCGCGCCCGGCGTGTCAATCCATCGGGTTCGCCTCCCTACCGGATTCGTCTCCGCGCCGCCGCTGGGCCGGACTCACCTCTGGGTTGCCTCCGGAACGAGCTTGCGCACGAACCCCACACAGCTAAATCCAAGGCCGAACATCCTCCAAAGGATGCTCGACACCGCGGCGTTCTGGGCGGTCGTTGCCGTCCTCGTACCGGTCCTGAAGGCGTTCTACTTCCCGCTGGCGAACCGCCTGTTCGGCACGTTCAGCGACGCGCTCGGCGACCCGCGAAGCTACGTGATGTACAAGTACGTCCTCTTCGTCGCGGCGCTCGCCGTCGCGTTCCTGCTTGCGGTCGAACCCGAGATTTCGGTTCCCGACTCGTCGGTTCTCGCCGGAACCTTCGTCGCCGGACTCGCGCTCTACGGTCTCGACAACGCGGTCTGGCGGGCCATCGCTGACCCGGACCCGAGCGGAACGCGGTTCGCGCTCGTCTGGCCGACGCTGGTCGGCGGGGCCGCCGAGGAACTGCTCTACCGGGGCGCGCTCGCGGTCGCAATCGGCACCGAGGGACTGGCTGGCATCGCGTTCGTCGCGGTGTCGGCGCTGGCGTTCGGCGCGAACCACCTCTCGTTCGGAAAACACGAAGTCGCGTTCAAGACCTTCGACGGCGTGGTGTACGCGGTCTGCCTGCTGGCGACCGGGTCGGTCCTCGCGCCGGTGGTCGCGCACGTCGGCTACAACGTCGCGTTCGTCTGCTGGACCAGCGAGATTCGGGACCGAGTCGGCGCAATCGCGGGATGAGTCGCCCTCAGGGGAACGGGTGGGGCTTGCGGGTGACGGACTCGCCGTCGAACGCGGGATGTTCGGTCGGCACCAGCGAGGGCGGCGTGAGCGGGACGAGTTCCGGGACGACGACCTTCGTCACCCGGAGTCCGGTCTCGGCCACGTCGCGGGTCGTCGCGTCGATGGCGACGGGGGTTACGTCGGCCGCTTCGAGGGCGTCGAGAACCGCATCGAAGGCGTCCGATTCGGCCGAATCGGACGCGTTCGGTTTATCTGCCAGCGAACGTTTCTCGCCGTCGAGCAGGAACGACACGTCCTCGAACTGCTCGACCCGCGAGTAGTGATAGAGCGCGTCGTCGAAGCTATCGAGTCGCGCGGCGTCGAGGTCCCGGCCGCGGTAGCGCGCGGTGAGTTCCTTCGCGTAGGCCCGGACCTGCGCGCCCTCCACGAGCGCGTCCGAGAGCGCGGCCGCGGGGTCGCGGTCGGCGCTCGCACAGACCGCGAACTTCGGGTTTCGCTCCCGAGAGTCCACGACGGCGCACCCCACGGTCGGGAGTTCGACCCGGCCGTCGAGCGCGAGCAGTTCGAAGGTGGCGACATCCGTGTCGAAGCTCTCGACCTTCTCGGCGGCGATGTCGGGGAACTCGCCGAGGTTCACGCGGTCAGGCGTCTCCTGTCGAAGCCACGTCCGCATGAAGGCGTCGCGCTCGACCACCTCGTAGACTGACCGAACGAGCGCGTCCGCCAGCGACTCTCCGCAGGCCGCACCGTTGGTCGTCGCGGGGAGCGCGGGCGTCCTGTCGTCGAGACCGAGATAGACCAGTTGGGCCGGGACGAACGTCGGTTCGCCGGTCAGCAGATTCGTGCCGCGACACCACGGGAGTTCCAAGTCGGCGGTTATCGCCTCCGCACCCATCGCCGAGACGAGGCGGTCCTCGTAGAGGTCGAGTGCATCGAGCGCGACAACTTCCCGGCCCGTCTCGCGGAGTTCGCGGTGGGTCGCCTCGGTCGTCTCGCCGGGCCAGCACAGACAGTAGCGTTCGACCACCTCGCCGACCGCAGAGGCGAAACTCTCCGCGCGCGTCCGGCCCTTGCCCGCCGCCTGTAGCGCGACATCGGCGTCGGCGTCCACCAGCGCGTCGATGCCCGACTCGCGGGGTTGGCTCAGGACGGCCTCCGAGGTGCCGCGACTCTGGCGGTTGACTGACATTTCGGGCACGAGACCGGTTCGTCCGCCAGCGAGTCGTTGCATCGGTCCCGGAAGCGGGCCGTCCGGTTCGCTAAGTCTCATCGGTCGGCGTCGGCCTCCCGGTCGGCGACCAGTTGCTCGACGGTGACGAACCGCTGGGGGGCGTCGCGGTCCCGGCCACAGACCGCACAGCGCGGGCGCTTGAGGACCTCGTTGGACTCGACGCCGAAGTCGAAGAAGTCGAAGTGCAGGACGCTCCCGGCGGTGAACCCGGCGTTCCCGACGAGCAGGTGGAACGCGTCGAGCGTAAGATAGCCCGCGACGATTTGGGCGAGCGCCGGGATTCCCATCGCGGTGGCGTTCCCGGCGTACTCCTCACCGTAAGCGTCCGTCCGGAACTCGACGTTCGCCAGCATGCGCTCGCGGAAACACTCGTAGCAGGCGGTCTCGCCGGGGACGACGGTCGGGCCGACGAGACCGTCGAGACCGTGAATCTGGCCGACAAGCCACCTCGTCCCGGCGTCGTTCGCCCGGCGGTTCAGGTCCGCGAGGAGACCGGGGCGAGGCCGGTCGAGCGCACAGACCAGCAGGTCGGCCGATTCGACGACCTCCGAAAGGACGCCGCGCTCGTCGGGCGCGACGGTCGCGGGGTCGATGTCCATCCCGGCCAGATTCTCGGCCACGAGGTCCGCGGCGGTGCCGCCGCCGACGACCGCCACGTCTTTCCGGCGGGCCGCGGCGAAATCGTCCTCGGAGAGCGAGGCGCGGACGGTGCCGTAGCGCGCGGCGTCGTCGCGGCGTTCGCCGTCGGTTGTTTGCTCGCCGGGCGCGAGGACGCCCTTCTCGGCGAGCGCCGAGAGTATCGAGACGACCTGCTGGCGGGTCTCGCCCTCGAAGTCGGCGACGATTTCGCGGACCGGGGTCGTCCCGTCGAGCGAGCGCACGAGTCGGCGGACCTCGCCGTCGCCATCGTCGTCCGCGATGGTGTAGACCGGCCCGCTCCACGGGCCGACGCGGAACTGCACCTCGTCGGGCGAAACCTCGACGGGCGTGAACGAGGGGTGAATCTCGGGGGTCGGAACGTCGTGTTCGAGTCGTTCGATGGAGTTCATTGGTCGGAGTGTCGTAGTCGGCGTTTCGTTCGGAGTCGGCGGGCGTTCTCTGAAGGTGGACGGGCGTCCGAAAAGTAGCTTCCGCTCCGGGAGTTCGAAAAGCGACAGTAGCGTTGCGCGTCACCGCGACGGAGCCGAGTCGTGCGCTCACCCGACAAAACGGAAGTCGGTCGAAACGGAGTCGCCGAATCAGAGAAACGCACGAAGCGGTTCGAGCGACGGCACGAAGCAGTTGGGAAGGTACGGGCCGCTACCGCCGCCGCCACAGCCAGCGTTCATCTCCTCTGTCGTCTCGTCGAAAGTGGTACCGTGTGACATTATAACTGACACCTATGAAAATGGTATATTCCTATATATTTAAACTTTCGCGTGTGGTATTAAAAGGACAGCAGCCGGAATCGATTCGGACTCAGAATCCGGGCAGAATCTGGGACAGGGACTGGCAGTCGTAGCCCCAGGTGGGGTAGTCGGTTCCGGAGCAGCCGCCGTTCATTTCCTCGGTCGTCTCGTCGGTTTCGGTAGTAAGTTCCATGGTAATGACCTCCATTCCCACGGTGGGACGTTCGTTACTTATACTTTCTGGACTAGTTTATCTTAACTCTCGTAAGAATTTTCGAGGGGCGCCGGGGAACGCTACCGCTCGGGGTCGCCGACGACGAGGGCGTACACCGCCGCTTCGTTGACGCCGTCCACGTCGAGCGCGTCGTTGAGGGCGTCGTCGTAGAACCCGCCGACGCCGACGCACCCGAGTCCGAAAGCCGAGCAGGCCAGATAGAGGTTTTGGGCGACGTGGCCCGCCTCCAGAAGCGCGTAGCGATAGCCGCGGGGTCCGTACTTGGCCTTCGAGCGCCAGAACGCGCCGGTCAGCGCGAACACCGCCCCGGCGTTCGCCACATCTATCGCGTCGCCCGCGAACGCCTCCCGGAGGTCGTCAGCGACCGACTCGCCGGTCCGGAGGACCCGGAGCGCGTGGGCGCTGGCGTGATAGTAGTAGAGACCGGGGTCTAAGTCCTCGCCGTCGAGGACGCCGACGTAAGTCTCGATTGGGTACATCGCGCCCGCAGAGGGATGGGTCCGGAACTCCTTGCCGGACTCGGGGTCTCGGCGGGTGACGCCGCTGGCCGCCCACAGCAGGTTCGAGAGCGTGGCCTGCGAGACGGCCGCGCCGGAAAACGACCGGACGCTCTCGCGCTGGGCGAGCAGTTCGGCGAACTCCCGGTCGGTCGAGAGGTCGGGGTCCGGAAGGTCGATCCGCTCGCGCTCGGCGTAGTCCGGCGCGATGTGGGCGTGTGCGTCTGCGGCCGGGCCGTCGCCGAACGCCGACGCCGAGCGGTTCAGTTTCTCGCGGGCGACCGGTGTGAGCCGCGAGTTTTCGTGAAACGTCTCGGCCACGTCACCCTCCTCGAACTCCTTGCGGCGGAACTCCTCGAAGAACGTCTCCTGGTCGAACGGCCGCACGGCGGGCGCGTACTTGCCCACCATCGCCTCTCGGAGGTCGTCGAGTCTCACCGCGACCGCCTCCCCGTGAGGCGTACAACGGCGAATTCGGGGTCTGACGAGTCGGCGTGCATCTCTCGCTCGATGGTCGAACCCGAGGCTGAAAGGTTTTTCCACCGGAAAAGCCGCCCGCAGGAAATCGGTCAGTCGCTCGTTACCGCCACGGGACGAGGAAGTCCACCGAGCAGACGTAGCCGCCCGGATGTCCTGAGGACGAACAGCCGCCATTCATCTCTTCGGTCGTCTCGTCGGAGTCGTTGACATTGAGTTCCATGATGAACCATTGAGAACATTGGTACCGAATGCCATATATTTTTCGGTGGGGCGTATTTTTGAATTATATCAACGTCCATCAGACGACGCCGATAGCCGACCCGCGTCAAGTTCGAGAGGCGAGCCAGTATCGGCGAGGTCTGCGGGAGGACGAAAAGTAGTTCCGCCAAGAACGCCAACATCGGTTACATGAGAATCGCCGTCCCGAACAAGGGCCGACTCCACGACCCGGCGATGGAACTGCTCGAAAGCGCCGGACTCCACGCGGTTGACGGTGCCGACCGGAAACTGTACGCCGACACGGTTGACCCCGACGTGACCCTGCTGTTCGCTCGGGCCGCCGATATCCCCGAGTACGTCAGCGACGGCGCGGCCGACGTGGGCATCACGGGTCTCGACCAAGTGCGAGAGGCCGACCCCAGCAACGTCGAGGAGATGCTGGACTTGGAGTTCGGCCGGTGTCGCCTCGTCCTCGCGGCCCCCGAGGGCGGCGACATCCAGTCCGTCGCGGACGTTGCGGGCAAGACCGTCGCCACCGAGTTTCCGCATATCGCCGAGCAGTATTTCCAGGACCAAGACGTAGAGACCGACATCGTGGAGGTCAGCGGCGCGACCGAACTCACCCCGCACGTCGAGATGGCCGACGCCATCATCGACATCACCTCCACCGGAACGACGCTGAAGGTAAACAGTCTCGCCGTCGTGGACGAAGTGCTGGCGAGTTCGGCCTACCTGTTCGCCCGCGACGACGTGAGAGACGACGACAAGGTCCAACAGGTCGTGATGGCGCTCCAGTCGGTCCTCTCGGCCGACGGCAAGCGCTATCTGATGATGAACGCGCCGGAGGACCGTCTCGCGGAGGTGCGCGACGTGATTCCGGGTCTCGGCGGTCCGACCGTGATGAACGTCGAGAGCAAGGCAGGCGGCGAGAAGGACGGGATGGTCGCGGTCCACGCCGTCGTGAACGAGCGCGACGTATTCGAGACTATCAACGAGTTGAAATCGGTCGGCGCGAGCGGGATTCTCGTCACCGAAATCGAGCGACTGGTCGAGTAACGACTCGGTTCTGTTCAGACCGGCGCGGTCGAGAGCAACCGAACCAGATTGAACACGGTGATGCCGACGAGCGCGCTCACGGTGTAGTGGGCCAGCGTCACCAGAATCGCGGTCTTGTACTTCAAGCGGTAAACCGCCCGAATCGTGAAGAAGTCGGCGGTGGCGCTGACGAGGATGACGACGCCCGGCCCGTAGGCCTGCAACGCGAACGAGATTATCGCGGGGACGACGCCGACGGCGAACGCGCGGAGTATCGGCACGTCGCCGAGGACGTACCGCGCGGCGATGTGGGCGGTGACCGAGTAGAACAGCACCGCGAGCAGGAACGTGCCGACCAGTGCGACGACGGGAACTGCCATAGCCGGACGTTACGGCGGTGGTCGCTTGTGTCTGCCGGTTCGGAACGCAGGGCGTCTCGTCGCAGTCGCTACTGATTTCTGAGGCCCAGTGTGAAATAAGGAGTCGTCCGAACTTACTCCAGCAGGCCGAGTTCTTCGAGCCGCGAGACGATTTTATCGACCGCTTGCTCGGCGTCCTCGGGCTTCTTCCCGCCAGTGATGACGAGCTTTCCGGAGCCGAACAGGAGCGCGACGACTTCGGGTTCGTCGAGTCGGTAGACGAGACCGGGGAACTGCTCGGGTTCGTACTCGATGTTCTCCAGTCCGAGACCGATAGCGATGGCGTTGAGGTTGAGATTTCGTCCGAGGTCCGCGGATGTGACGATGTTCTGGACGACGATTTCGGGGTCCTCGTTCACGTCGATCTGAAGCTCTCGGAGCTTGTCGAAGACGATTTCGAGGCTCTCGTGTACGTCGGCCGTGCTCTTCGCGCCGGTACAGACGATTTTGCCCGAGCGGAAGATGAGCGCCGCCGACTTGGGGTTCTGCGTTCGGTAGACGAGACCGGGGAACTGCTCCGGGTCGTAGTCGGCCCCTTCGAGGTCCATGGCCACGCTCTGCAGGTCGAGTTCCTGCCCGATTCCGGTGGAGGCGACCACGTTTTCAATGTTGATGGTCTCCTTTGGGTCAGTCATGTACGACTTAAATGTCGTATTTAAGGTTTATAAAGGTTGGTACTCTCTACTGACAAGTGGAGAACGGTTTTTTATGCCCCAGTGAGGTCCCGAGGCGGGACCTACACGCCGATTGAAACCCTTTCCCTCGGGCGATTCCCCGCTATTTTGGGAAGCCGTCCCAGAGCGCCGACTGCCGTCGAACCCCGACCCGCAGACGAAACCTCCAAGAGCCACCACCGACTCCGTCACACCGTGTACGCGCTCGAACTCGGCGGAGAGGACGACCGATTCGCGGCCGCGGAGGCGGCGAGCGCCGCGACCGGCGTCCAAGTCGTCGCGCCCGGAGTCGCCACCGCCACCGCTGTCACCGACCGCGTGCGGAATCTGGCCTACACCCACCGCGCCAGCGAGGTGGTCGGGACGACCGACGCGAGCGTCGAATCCGCGCGCGTCCTGCTCGACACCGCCGGAATCGAGCGAGAGGGAACCGTGGCGGTCCGCGCCCGAGACGTGCGCGAGACGGCCGGAATCGACACCCAGCGCGCCGAGCGCACGCTCGGCGGGGTGCTGACCGACCGCGACTTCGCGGTGGACTTGGACGACCCCGACCACGAACTCCGAGCGTTGTTCTCCGAGGACACCTGCGTGCTCGGCTGGCTCGACATCGAGAGCGTCCGCGACTTCGGCACCCGAAAGCCGACCGACCGGCCGTTCTTCCAACCCGGCGGGATGGACCCCCTGCTGGCCCGCGCGCTGGTCAACCTCGCGGGTGCCCGACCCGGCGCGACCGTGCTGGACCCGATGTGTGGCACCGGCGGCGGTCTCATCGAGGCGGGACTAGTCGGCGCGACGGTCCTCGGCGCGGACGCCCAGCGAAAGATGGCCCGCGGCGCGGCCGAGAATCTGGCCCGCTATCTCGACGACGAACCGCGGGCGAGCGGCGACTGGGCGACCTTACAGGGCGACGCGACCCACCTGCCGCTCCCCGACGACTCGGTGGACGCCGTGGTCTTCGACGCGCCCTACGGTCGCCAGTCGAAGATAGCGAATCTGGACTTGGACGACCTCGTGGCGGGCGCACTCGCCGAGGCCCGCCGGGTCGCCGACCGGGCCGTCGTCGTCGGCGACCAGTCGTGGGCCGAGGCGGCCCGCGAAGGGGGATGGACCGTCGAAGACGAGTTCGAGCGGCGAGTACATCGATCGCTCGTGCGCCACATCACGGTGCTTGACGCGAAAAGTGACTCGGCGCTCGACGAGACCGGCGATTTGCGGTAGGCGGAGACGCTGACTCGGTCGCTACATGGAACTGTCGATTCGGCCGCTGGGAGTGAATCAGTTCTCCGCTTCGAGCGCCTCGTCACGCAGTTCGCGCTCTTCGTCCGTTTCGACAGTCAGCTCCGGCACCGAAACCGGCCCACCCTCCTCGCCGAGCGCGACGAACGTGAAACTCGCTCCGGTGGTCCGCTCGGTCTCCCCGGTTCGGGGGTCCTCACGCCACGCCCGGATTCGGACCGTGACGCTGGTTCGCCCGGCGGAATAGACGTAGGCCTCCACGAGCGCAATCTCGCCGACCGGGACCGGCCGGTGGAACGAGAAGTCGTCAACGCCCGCGGTGACGCAGGTCTCGCCCGCGAAGCGCATCGCGGCCATCGCGCCGAGTTCGTCCATCCACTTCATCAGTTCGCCGCCGTGAAGCGTCTCGTAGTTGTTGGCGTCGTTCGGCTGGACGCGGTAGCGATTCTGAACGCGAGTGTCCGAGAGCGTGGGCATGGAGGGAGTTTGACCAGGTATGCAGAAGAAACGTCGGGAGAGCAAACCGGGAAGTGAGACCCGTCGAGGGGTCGCTCGTCCGGAGCGTAGAGCGGTAGAAGCGCAAAACCGGAATCGGCGCTACGCTTCGCTCGCACCGAGTTCCGCGAGCAGGTGGCCGATGTGGACGCGGTCGTTCGCGCCCTCCGCGAGGTCGGCGTCGATTTCGCCAGCGAGACGAGTCAGTTCGGCCCGTCGCTGGTCTTTCCGCGTGTATCGGTCGGTGTTGTTGAACGCGTAGAGTATCTCCTGTAGGACTTCCTCGCCGCTGTAGCCCTCGTCCACGAGCAGGTCGTCTAAGGTCTTGCGAGCGTCCTGAAACGCCCCGTCTTCGGCGTCGGTCAGCATCTCGTCGATTCGGTCCCGGATGCCGACCTCTCGAACGACCGGGATGGTCTCGGTGGTGATTTCGCCCTCCTTCTCGTGGAGGGTCTGGGCGCTCAGGATTGCCTCCCGGAGGTTCAACTGGGCGTCGCTGGCCAGACACCGAAGTGCGAAATCCTCGTACTCGCCGCCCTCCTCGTCGAGAATCCGGCGGAGAACCGTGACGATTTCCTCCTCGGTCGGCGCGCGCATCGCCACGGGGAAACACCGGGACTTGATTGGCGGGATGAGTTTCGTCGGTTGACGCGTCGTGATGACGAACTGGGTCGCCTCGTGGTGGCGCTCCATCACTCGGCGAAGCGCCTGCTGGAAGTCCTCGCGGATGGCCTCGGCGTTGTCCAGCACGACGGTCTTGTACGTCCCCGAGACGGGCGAATAGCTCGCTGACTCCTTGAGGACGTGATTGATGAGGTCGGCCTTCGAGGAGTCGCGCTTGCGCTTGTTGTCGATGAACGACGAGAAGCGCGGGTCGTTGGCGATCTCCTTTTTCGTCATCCCGAAGAAGTCCGCGACGTTTATCTCCACGAGGTCGTTGTCGGGGTCGTCGTGCGCTTCGCGGGCCAGCGCCCGCACTGCCGCAGTCTTGCCAGCTCCCGCCGGGCCGTAGATGACGAGGTTGATGGGGTCCTCGACGGCCTTCTGGAGGTAGTCGCGGACCTCCGGTTGCGGGAGGTCGGCGAGTTCGGGGGCGTACCGTTCGGTCCACAGCGGCGCGTCCATTACCCGCCGGTAGGGGGTCGGCGGGTAAGAATCGGTCGGTCCGGTTCGAGGGTCGCGCTCGGGCGTCCGCACCGCGGCGTTACTGCCCGCCGTCGTTCCCCTCGGTGGTCTCCGCGCCCTCCGTCTCGAACTCGACTTCGAGTTCGGCCGACCCGTTCTCGGTCTCGACTTCGACTTCGAGTTCGTCGGCGTCGGGCACCGCGAACGTCAGCGTCCCGTCGGCCGCCGTCTCGCCGACAGTCTCGCCGTTCACCGAGACCGACGCGTTGGCCACGGCGCTTTCGTTCTGCGTGACCGAGACGGTGGCGTTCTCGCCGCGAGTCGCGTTCCCGACGAACGTCGCGTTCAGCGCCGACTCGTCGTTGTCCTCGGTCTCGTTTTCGTCCTCGTCGCGCTCGTCGCCCTTCTCGTCTTTGCGCTCCTCGGTCTCGTCTTCACCATCGACCGATTCGATGGGCTTGTCGGCTCCCGACTCGCTGATGACGGGCTTGAGGATGTACTTCCCGCTCTTGCCCGCCTTGAACACGGAGATGTCGAAGACGTAATCTATCGACTCGTTCGCCCCGACGGTGAACGACTGGTGAATCTGGAGCTTCTGGCTCGGCAGTTTGACTCGGACCTGCTCGCCGTCGGTCAGCGTTCCGTTCACCTCGTCAACGTGGACGAAGACGGTGTCGTAGGTGCCGTTCGCCACGTCGAAGGTGCCGAGGCGCGTCGCGTTCGCGCCCGGAAGCGTGGTCAGGTCAACGGTGCGATTATCCACGTCGTGTTCCGTCCAGTTGCCGCCCTCTTGCTTCACGCCGACCTTCGAGATGCTGACGTTCAGATGCTCGAAGTCGCCCATCGCGTTCTCTTCGTCGCTCAGGTAGAGGTTCATCGCGCTGGCGTCGTCGGTGGCGTCTTCCCCCGTGGTCGTTCCGTCGAGCGTCGTCTCGCCATCGGGCGCGGGCGACGTTGTCGTTCCTCCTTGCCCGCCGACACATCCGGCGAGGAGGAGCGTGACTACCAGACAGACTGCTACGTATCGTCTCATGACGGTTCGTCCGAACTCAGCGGGAGTTGATAAATCGGCGCTCTCGTTCGTATTCGTTTTCACCCCGCTTCAGTCGTGCGATTCAACGGTTTTGAACGGTGAAAATGGTGAGAAGTTTGAACCGCTCGGGCCGAATTGCTCGCGTCGGAATTACGGGGCGGCGGTAGTCGTCACGTTACCAGCGGGCGTTTCGGTGGCCGCCTCTTCGCCAGACTCCTCGATGGTGATAACCGCGAGTTCGCCGAAGTCCTGCGTGTACACGCCGTGGATGTACTCCCCAGCGGGCACGCCTTCGGTGTCGATCTCGAACTCGACGGTCGTTTCCTCGTCCGCACCGAGCGTCACGTCTTGGCGCGCGACGACGCTACCCTCCAGTCGGAACGCGACCTGTTGGGTCGCCTGCTGGTCGCTCGGGTTGCTGACGGTGGCACTCACCGTGATTGTGTCGCCGGTGGTCGCGCTCTCGGGCGCGTCGAGTCCGGAGACCTCGAAGGACTGCGCGTCGCCCTCCGCAACGACTTCTTCAGTCGTCGTGGTGGTATCCACAGCGTCGTCCGCTTCGGTGGTCGTGGTGATAGTCTCGACTTCCTCAGTTGTCGTAGTGTCTTCCACGTCGTCCGCTTCGGTCGTGGTGATAGTCTCGACTTCCTCCGTTGTCGTAGTGTCTTCCACGTCGTCCGCTTCGGTCGTGGTGATAGTCTCGACTTCCTCCGTTGTCGTGGTTTCGTCCACTTCTTTGGTCGTGATGGTGTCTTCTTCTTCAGTCGTGGTCGTGTCCACACCGTCTTCCGCTTCAGTCGTCGTGATAGGTTCGACTGCCTCAGTTGTCGTGACGGTGTCTTCTTCAGTGGTAATTTCGTCCTCTTCTTCAGTGGTCGTGATCGTGTCCACACCGTCTTCCGCTTCAGTCGTCGTGATAGGTTCGACTTCTTCGGTCGTGGTAGTCTCGACTTCTTCGGTCGTGGTAACTCCGACCTCTTCTTCAGTCGTCGTGGTAGTCATCGGTGGCTCGGGCATCTCGACGCCCTCCGGAGCCGTGACGACGAACGTCACGTTCTCGACGGTGACATCCCGGATGACGAACCGAACGGTCTCGATGTCCTGCGAGAGGTTCTCCTGAATCATCTCCTCGGCTTCGTCGGGACTCAGGGTCGTCATCGGAGTAGCCTGCTGCTGGGTCATGGCGCTCTCGCGGAGAATTTCGCTCAGATTGATTTCGACGCGTCGGTCGGTGATGGTGATGTTATCGACCGTCTCGGTCCGGTCGGGCGTCTCCTCGTCACCGACGACGAAGGACCACTCGTCGATGTTCATCTGCTCGATTTTGAAGATGAACTGCCCGGTCTCAGCAGGTGGTTCCTCCGTGGTGGTCTCGCCATCGACCACATCTTCAGTTGTGGTCTCGTCGTCACCCACATCCTCAGTCGTCGTCATCTCCTCGGTTGTGGTCATCTCCTCGGTCGTCGTTTCTTCGGGCGTCGTCGTCGCCTGTTCGACCGTCACGTTGGTCTCGTCAACGAGGATTTCGCCGTCCGTGGTGTACGGACCATCGACTCCACCAGTCGAGAGAACGAAGTCGTAGACTTGGTTCTCGTTCGTGTCGAGGTGCGGCATGGCGACGAGCGTCTGGCTCTCCTCGATGGGTCGAGCGAGCGTGACGGTCACGTCCTCGTAAGTCCCCGGTTCGAGGTAGACCGAGTTGCCGAGGACGCTCGAAAGCGGTGCCTCGGCGTACGACGAGTCGTGAATAGCGATGAACCCGCCCTCGGGCAGAGTCGCCGACTCGATGACGACGCGCTCACCGTCAGACTCCTGCTCGTCGATATTCACGCTCGCGTCACCTTCTGCCGGTCCGTCGGCCTCTCGCGTCGTCTCCTCGGCACCGTCGGTCTCGGTCGCCGTTTCCTCGCCGTCCGAGGTGGTCGTCTCTTGGACCCCCACTGCGTTCGTTCCCGCATCTGTCGAACTACCAGTCACAGCGAGCGATACGGCCGTTCCGCTCGCTAAAACCATCAACACCGCCATGAAGACGGCAGTAAGTGTCTTTCTGTCGCGTGTCATTTGTAACCCCCAATCGGCAGAATAAGCGACGGCGAGACCGTGAATAAACAGGCGCGACTGTTTACGAGCGTAACACCAAAATACGACGCTTTAGGCCGCGGCTATTCGGTTATTTTCGGTGGCGGCTTCGGATTGTAACCCCGTGTTTCCTCGTCCGTAACGGGCGATACCGCGCTCGGGATTTCGAAGGCGCTTTCCCGCGCGCTCTCGGACTTTTAGTGAGGATGTCGATGCGCGTTACCTTTCTCGGAACCGGCGGGGCAGTGCCGACTACAGAGCGAAATCCCAGTTCGGTGCTGGTCAACCGGGAGGGAGACCGGATGCTGTTCGACGCGGGCGAGGGGACCCAGCGCCAGATGATGCGCTTCGGCACGGGGTTCACCATCTCCGAGATATTCGTCAGCCACCTCCACGGCGACCACGTACTCGGACTCCCCGGACTCGTCCAGACGCTCGATTTTAACGACCGCGAGGAAGCACTGACCGTCTACACGCCCGCCGGAACCGAAGACGACATCGACGCGCTGATTCACGCCGCTGGCAACCGACCGTCGTTTCCGGTCCACGTCTACGGCGTCGGTCCCGACGAGGCCGCGGTCCGGCGCGACGACTACGAGGTCCGGACGTTCCGGACCGACCACAACACCAACTCGCTCGGCTACGCCCTTATCGAGGACGAGCGCAAGGGCCGATTCAACCGCGAAAAGGCAGAGGAACTGGGCGTTCCGGTCGGCCCGAAATTCTCGAAACTCCACGAGGGCAACGCCGTCGAGTTAGAGGACGGGACGGTCGTGGAACCCGAACAGGTCGTCGGCGACTCTCGACCCGGCCGTCGGTTCGTCTACACCGGCGACACCCGACCGAGTTCCACGGTCGCCGAAATCGCCGAGGACGCCGACCTGCTCATCCACGACGCGACCTTCGCCGAGGACCGGGCGGAGCGCGCCGCCGACACGGCCCACTCGACCGCGCGACAGGCCGGAGAAATCGCCAGCAGGGCGAACGCGGAGCGACTCGCGCTGACCCACATCTCCTCGCGCTACGCGGGCGACGTGTCCGCCCACCTCGAAGAGGCACGCGAGGCGTTCGACGGCGAGACGTTCGTCCCCGACGACGGTGAGCGACTGGACGTGCCGTTCCCCGACGAGTAGAGCGAAGCAACAACTCGAACGGGGTCGTCCCTTCCGAAACCTCCCAACCATTACTGTGTTATAATTTGGCTAATAATTAGTAAATAGCTGGATTTATTCTGTGGTTCTGCGAGCAAACTGATGCATGCGCAAGTACGCATCGTTGTTGCTGATTCTCTGTCTCGTCGCCTCGGGCGCTGTACCGCCCGTCGCGGCGAACACCACCGACGCGCACAGTACGAGTGGGTCCACTGTTCCCGCACCGACCGCGGCGCAGGTCCCGACGAACAACACGACCGACGGCGCGACGACGCTGACCGTCCTGTCGTACAACGACATCCAGACCGCGGCGGTCGAGAACGGGAGTTTCCCGCGGATGGTCACGTTGCTGAACCAGCGTCGTGCCGCCCACGAGAACCCGACGGTCGTCGTCGGGGGCGGCGACGAGGTGAGTCCCCACTCGCTGTCGCCGCTCAGTCAGTGGCGAGTGCCCGCAAAGGCGCTGAGCGTCCTCGACCCGGCCGCCGAGGGCATCGGGAATCACGACCTCGACTACGGATTCGACGCCGTGGCGAACTTCAGCAACGCCTCGGAGTTCCCGTGGCTGATGGCCAATATCGTGGACTCGGAGACCGGCGAGACGATTCCCGGCACGGAACCGTACACGGTCGTCGAGCGACAGGGCGCGAAGGTCGGTATCGTCGGCGTGGCCGACGAGAAGATCAAGTCCAAGACCGCAGTGGACTTCGACAAGCAGGGATACGAGGTCCAGAACTACTCCGACGTGGCCAGCGAGTACGCCACGATGCTCAAAGACGAGGAGAACGTGGACGTAGTCGTCGTCTCGGCGCACCTCGGCGTCCCCGTGGCGAAGACACTGGCGAACACGACCGAGAACGTTGACGCCATCGTCGTCGGCGACGACGAAATCGAGTACGCGCCCCAAAAGACTGGCGGCGCAGTCATCATGGAGGCCGAGGCCCGCGCGGAACACGTCGCGGAACTCAACCTCACCGTCGAGGACGGCGAGGTGACGGCGTGGGACGGCCGACTCCTGGACGTGACCGAGAACGTCTCGAAAAACGAGACTGTCTCGAACGTCATCACGAGCGCCCGCGAGGACGAACTGAACGACGTGGCCGGGAAGACCGAGGTCGAACTCGACTCTCGGTTCGCCTCGAACTACCACGACGAAACCGCATTGGGCAACCTCGTCGGCGACTCGTTCCGCGCTCAGAGCGGCGCGGAAGTCGCCGTCACCAACGCGGGCGGCATTCGCTCGAACAGCGTCTACGGTCCCGGTAACCTCACGGTCGGCGACGTGTACAACATGCTTCCCTTCCAGAACACGCTCGTCACCGTCGAACTCACCGGCGCGGAACTCGAAACGGTCCTCGCCAGCCAAATCGTGACGCTCGAAAGCGACGAGGGCCAGCAGTACGGTGCAGAAGCCAAGCTACAGGTCAGCGGCGTCACCTACGAGTGGGTCGGCCACAACGACACCGACGACCAAATCCGTGACGTGTGGGTCGGCGGCGAACCCCTCGACGAGGAGGCGACCTACAACGTCACCGTCAACTCCTATATGACGACGTGGGACGACTCGCCGCTCCAGAACGCGACCGTGACCAGCGAGTCGCACATGCTCTACGGCACGGCCGTGCTGGAGTACGTCCAGCAGAACGGACCGGTCTCGCCGACCGGCGAGAACCGCATCCGGCGCGTAGATGCCGAAGTCGAGACGGAGTCGGTGAGCGTGGCCGACGGGACCGCGACGGTCGAACTCGCCGCGCCCGACGGCATCCAGAACGTGAGCGATTTCTACGCGACCACCGGCGACGCGGGCGACCGGCTCGCGGCCGACTCGGTCTCGCTGTCGAACGGCACCGTGACGGCGACGTTCGGCTTCGCCGACCTCCGAGAACTCTCGGCGGGCAAGTCCGTCCAGATGTACGGCGACTACAACACCTCGGCTTACCAGCGCGTCTACTTCGCGGACTCGGTGCTGAACGCCCAGTTCGCGGCCAGCGACATCGGAGCCGAGACCACAACCGAGACGACGACGGCCGGTGACGACACCGCCGAAACAACCGAGAAGGCGGTCGGCGACGCCACCGAAACGACGACCGCGGGCGAAACGTCCGGCGACATCCCCGGATTCACTCCCGCCATCGCAGTCGTCGCGCTCGTCGCGGCTGCGCTCCTCGCGCACCGCCGCGACTGATTCGCCGACGCTCGCGCTCAAGAACTCACTTTTTCGTCCGGCGTTCGCGCTGACCAAAATCATCCCGCGTCGGATTTATATCCGCCCGACACCTATCCTCGCGCGTGAACGCCCGCACGAGTGCCCTCGACACGCTCGTCTTCGGCGTGGACATCCAGAGCGGGGATGTCCGCGGCGACGCACCTTCCTACGCGCTCGTCGCGTTCGATGGCGAGAACATCGACCGCGACGTGGTGTCACATCGTAAGCTCCGCCGACTCATCGACCGCGAGGAACCCGACCTCGTGGCGACCGACAACATGTACGAGTTGGCCGCCGACAAGGACGCCCTCGTCCACTTCTTGCGCGAACTACCGGACGGGACGAGACTCGTGCAGGTGACGGGAGCCGAGCGCCCCGAACCGCTCTCGCGGGTCGCCTCGCGCCACGGCGTCCCCTACGGCAAGGACCCGATGAAGGAGGCGGAAGCCGCCGCGCGACTCGCGGCCGGAAACGTCGGCTACGAAGTCTCCGCTTTCACGAACACCACGGAGATAAAGGTCTCGCGCGGGCGCTCGACCGGCAAGGGCGGGTGGAGCGAGGACCGCTACACCCGCCGGATTCACGGCGCGGTCCGCAAGCGAAGCCGCGAAATCGAGAGCGAACTGGATTCGGCAAGTCTCGACTACGAGCGCGACGTGACCGAAAAGTACGGCGGGTTCTCGAACGCCGTCTTCAAGGTCGAGGGTCGCCCCGAGGACATCCCGGTGTCGAACGAGCGCTCGGGCGACGTGCGCGTCGAAGTCGAGCGCCAGCGCCGGGACGGCATCGAGTTCGAACCGCTCGCCAAGCGCCGCGACCACGTACTGGTCGGCATCGACCCCGGCACGACCACCGCGGTTGCGGTGACGGACTTGGACGGGAATCTACTGGACGTACTCAGCACGCGCACGGCCGACACCGCCGAGGTCATCGAGTGGATAATCGAGCGCGGGCGGCCGGTCGTCGTCGCCGCCGACGTGGAACCGATGCCCGAGACCGTCGAGAAGATACGCCGGAGCTTCGACGCCGCGGGGTGGATTCCCAACTCCGACCTGCCGGTGGACGAAAAGCAACACCGCACCCGCGACCACGACTACGACAATGACCACGAGCGCGACGCGATGGCGGCCGCACTCTACGCCTTCGACGACCACGAAGACCAGTTTTCCCGCATCGCCGAGAAGGTGCCCCCGCGGATGGACCGCGGGGAAGTCACCGCGCGCGTGGTCGCTGGCGACGACTCCGTGGAGACCGCGCTGGACGCGCTCTCGGAGGACGACGAACCCGACGAGGAAGAGACCGAACACACGCCCCGCGAGTTGACCGACGACGAGAAGCGCATCAAGCAGTTGGAGACCCAAGTCGAGCGCCTCGAAAATCACGTCGAAGAGTTGAACAACACCATCGAGAGCAAGGAGGGCCGCATCGGGCAACTGAAGGGCGACCTCGAAGCCGCAAAAAGCGAGGAGCGAAAGGACGTGCGCGAGCGCCGGGAGGTCTCCCGACTCGAACGCGAGAACGACCGACTGGAGCGACAACTCGACGAGCGTGACGAGCGCATCGAGGAACTGGAGGGGAAACTCGCGCGACTCAAGGAACTCTGGAAGCTCGACCACTCGAACTTCAGCGACGTGGCCGAGAAGAAAGCCGGACTCACGCCGGTCAAGCCCGTCGAGAAGTTCACCAAGGACGCCATCGCCGAGGCCCACGACCGGTTCGGACTGGCCACCGACGACGTGGTGTACCTCCGGGACGCCTCGGGCGCGGGGCGCTCGACCGCCGAACGACTCGCCGAAGTAGACCCGAAAGTCGTCCTCGCGGGCGAGGGCGGTCTCTCGGACGCCGCCGACCGCGTCCTCTTCGAGAACGAGGTTCCGGTCGGTCCCGCCGACGACGTGACGATTCAGGAGGTTGACGAACTGGCCGTCACCCGCGAGAGCGAAGTCGAGGCCGTCGTCGCGGACTGGGAGGAGCGCGCCGAGGAACGCCGGAAAGACCAGAAGGCCGAACAGTTGGACCGACTCATCAGCGAACACCGGGCCGAGACCAAGTATGGTTCCTCGGAGGCCAGCGGCCAGAGTCCGTAGACTAATTTTCGCTTTTTTCGAGACGATAAATACTGCGAGAACCGCCGACGCACGCCCGAACCGTTGGCACGGTCCCGGAACGCTAAAGCCCCGCGCGGGACACAGACCGCGTATGGACGCTTACGAGTTGATTTCGCGGAACGTCGAGGAAGCAGTGACCGACGAGGAGGTCGAAGCACTCGCCGAAGACCCCGAAGGCAAGCGGGTCTACGTCGGCTACGAGCCGTCGGGGGTCCTCCACATCGGCCACATGCTCACGGCGAACAAGCTCATCGACCTGCAGGAGGCGGGGATGGAGGTCGTTATTCTGCTGGCGGACGTACACGCCTACCTCAACGGGAAAGGGACCTTCGAAGAGATAGAGGAGACCGCCGAGAAGATGCGCAAGCAGTTCCTCGCGTACGGACTGGACGACGAGCAGACCGAGTTCGTCTACGGCTCCGAGTACCAGTTGGACGACGACTACGCGCTGGACCTGCACAAACTCGAACTCGACACGACGCTGAACCGCGCCCAGCGCGCGATGGCCGAGATTCAGGGCGGCGAGACCGCGAAGGTCAGCCACGTCGTCTACCCGCTGATGCAGGCGCTCGACATCGAGTACCTCGATTTGGACCTCGCAGTTGGTGGACTCGACCAGCGGAAGGTCCACATGCTGATGCGCGAGGAACTGCCCGAAATCGGCTACGAGGCCCGGCCGTGTCTCCACACGCCCATCCTCGCCGACCTCGGAACCGGCGAGGGCAAGATGTCCAGCAGTTCGGGCGTCACCATCTCGATGGAGGACTCCACCGAGGACATCGAGGAGAAGGTCAACTCGGCGTTCTGCCCGCCGACCCGCGACCCCGAGGACGACCTCGAAAATCCGGTGCTGGAAATCTTCCAGTACCACGTCTTCCCGCGCTTCGAGACCGTCGTGGTCGAGCGCCCCGACGAGTACGGCGGCAACTTGGAGTACGACGACTACGAGGCGCTGGCCGACGATTTGGAGAGCGGCGAACTCCACCCCGCCGATGCGAAGGGCGCGCTGGCGAGTTACCTCGACGAGTTGGTCGCGCCGGGCCGCGAGAAGTTGCGAGAACTAGAGGAGTAAGCGAGCGATTCGCCGTTTCGACCGCACAAAAATTCGCCGGAGACGAATTTCTGCGCGCACTGAACGATTCTACTCGAAGCCGCCACCGCCGCCCATCATCCCGCCGAGACCGAAACTCGCCATGAGTCCCGAGACGAGACCCCACGCGACGAGGACGAATCCGACGACGACCAGCGCCATTCCGACCGCGACGATGGGTGCTTTCCACGCGACGACGCCGAGACCCCCGAGTAGGAGCAACACCCCGACGATGCCTTTCGCGCCGAGTTTATCGAGCATACGACGGGGTGGGTTCGGGCGTAACTTAAACTCCCTTGCTCCGGGCCGGAACGTCGAACGACAGTATATTTAAACCTCCCCGCCTCCAAACGGAAAATATGAGTGACAACGACGGCGGACGGCGGAAGAACCTCCGCATGCCCGACGACGACGAGGTGTTCGCCACCGTCACCAACATGCTCGGCGCGAATCGCGTAAAAGTACGATGCGCGGACGGAACTGAGCGCACGGCCCGGATTCCGGGCAAGATGCAAAAGCGCATCTGGATTCGGGAAGACGACGTAGTGCTGGTCGAACCGTGGGACTGGCAGGACGAGAAGGCCGACATCAAGTGGCGCTACGACAAGCAGGAAGCCGACCAACTCCGCGACGAAGGCCATATCCAGTAAACCGTTTGCTTCACTCGGAGAACTCTGTTCGTCTCTCGGTAGTCGTTCACTCGAAGTAGCGTCACTGACTGGGCGAGCCAGATAGCTCGACCGGCCGGTTTCGAGCCGCTGATAGACATAAGTAGTTGTACTTTCGGCGGACGGAGTGACACCGACGACTGGTGGTTACACCTGTGTTAGGGCATCAGACCCCAATAGGCAAGAACGCGGGATTACGGTTGGTCGTTAAGTGTCCAAACCGTACCGTTTGTCGTGACTACTCAGCAAGCCGAAACCGACGACTCCGACGGAGCGCACGAGGAACGACCGGCCGCAATCGAGACCATCCGGTCCCGGCGGTCGGGCCACAACTTCGACGCCGAGGCGGAACTGGACGACGAGACGCTCGAAGAACTGATTCGGGACGCCGCGCTCGCACCCTCGTCGTACAACCTCCAGCCGTGGGAGTTCGTCTCCGTGCAGGACGACAATGCGCTGGACGAAATCGTTGAACTGGCCTACGGACAGGAACACATCGCAGAGGCCGGAACCGCGATTCTGGTCGTCGGCCACAGCGAACCCGAGACGGCCGACGAGGTGTTCCAACAGTGGGCCGACGCGGGGCGGATGGACGAGGCCGCCGCCGAGGAGACCAAGGCGACTGCCGTCGGCATGTACGACGACGACCGCATGGGCCGAGATTACGGCATCCGGAACCCCAGCCTCGCGGCGCAGAATCTGCTTCTCTCCGCGCACGCGAGAGGGCTGACCGCGACGCCGATGATCGGCTTCGACCACGACGGTCTCGCGGAGTTCCTCGACCTCCCCGAGGACAAGATTCCCGTGATGCTCGTCGCGGTCGGACCGAGCGGCGGCGAGGAACCCGAGCGACTCCCGCGACGCGACGTAGACGAGATTCTCCACCGCGAGAGCTACTGAGACCGCCAGTCGTCTGAGCGGCGTTGAGTCGCCGAAAACCCACCCTTTTACCGCTGGACGCGCTAGGGCGGTGTAGATGTCCGAGGAGTACAGCCTACTCGAACCCGACAACGTGGAGGGCGTCGGCGACGAGTGGGAAGAGATAGACGTAACCGACACCGAGGCCGACAAGGTCCAGCGCCAGCGTGACCGAGAGTTCAACAAGTTCCGCGAGCGGTTGAAGAACACCGAGCAGTTCAAAGTCGAGCAGTCGGTATTCGACGACGCCACGCTGGGTGCGCTCTATAAACTCGTTCAGGACGGCTACGTGCAGGCGTTCGGCGGTCCCATCTCCTCGGGAAAAGAGGCGAACGTCTACTCGGCGCTCGGGAGCGAGGAGCGCGGCGAAGTCGCGGTGAAAGTCTACCGCATCAACGCCTCGGACTTCCGAGACATGCGCGAGTACCTCGTGGGCGACCCCCGGTTCGAGGAGTTATCGGGCGACAAAAAGCGGGTCGTTCTCGCGTGGACGCGCAAGGAGTTCGCCAACCTCAAGCGCGCCCAAAAGGCCGGAGTGCGCGTCCCCGACCCCATCGCGGTCCAGCGCAACGTCCTCGTCATGGAGTTTCTGGGGAGCGACGGCGACCGAGCGCCCACGCTCGACGACGCCCACCTCGAAAACCCCGAGACCGCCTTCGAGGTGGTCCGGGAGTACATGCGACGCCTCTACGACGTTGGACTGGTCCACGGCGACCTGAGCGAGTACAACATCATCGTCCACGACGGCGAACTCGTCATCATCGACCTCGGACAAGCGGTCACGATTCACCACCCCAACAGCGGGGAGTTTCTGACTCGGGACTGCGCCAACGTCGCCGCTTTCTTCCGGCGACAGGGGATGGACGTTCGCGGCGACGAACTGGAGGCGTGGATTCGGGACCACGCCGACCCGAACAAGTAGTCGTTCACACGCGGACGAAGCCTTCAAACACCCCCAACGAGTATGTACTCATATGCAACATGTGAAGATTCCGCAGGACCGAATCGGTGTTCTCATCGGCGAAGGAGGTGAGACGATGCGCGAAATAGAGAGTCGCGCGGAGGTGCGACTCGACATCGACTCCGAGAACGGGAAAGTCGAAGTCGAGAAGACCGGCGACCCCATCCTCGGTCTCAAAGGACCGGAAATCGTGAAGGCCATCGGCCGCGGGTTCGCGCCCGACGAGGCGCTGACGCTACTGGACGACGACATGATGATGCTCGACATCATCGACATCGACGCCGCCGCTCGAAATCAGAACGACCTCGAACGCCAGAAAGGGCGACTCATCGGCGAGAACGGTCGGACCCGCGAACTCATGGAGGAGTTGACCGGCGCGAGCGTCGTCATCTACGGCACCACGATGGGCGTCATCGGCAGCCCCAAGCAGGTGGACGTGGTTCGGAGCGCCGCCGAGATGATTCTCGACGGCGCGCCCCACGGGTCGGTGTACTCGTTCCTCGAACGCAAGCGCAACGAGATGAAGCGCGAAGGGATGGAGTTCCACCAGTTCCCCGGATAATCGACGAAGATATCCCCGCAAAATTCTGTTCTAATTCTCGCGTCGATTCTGACGCCGCGCTAAACAAGTAAAAGAAACGAGGAAGAAAACGAGAGACGCGTAGAATCCGGTTTGAGCGATAAACTGTAGCGGCTTCGGAGTCGAGTAGCCGAAGAGTATTCTGGGAATCGAATCTCCGAGCAAAACAGTAACAGTGCAGATAGCAAACGCTGTGCTTCCCAGTTTGAGCCAAGTCCGCCAATGAGCGACACGCTTCGGTACGGTCTTCATGAGGGCAACGTCAACAGTTGAGCAGTTAGTGTTGACGGACTGTCACGAGCTATCCGTCATCTCCGGAAGTGGCCGCAGTGGTGGCCTAGAAGCAAGCTCGCACTAGCCCTTATAAACATACTGTGTGAATAGTTCTCATAACACCTTTCCGCTTCTATGCGGTAGGTTCTCACGCACATTAGGGAAAGCTTTATATAGAATGGCAATCAATCTATCAGGTACACATGGCACAACGAATGGGCAACCAGCCGATGATTGTACTTTCCGAGGACAGCCAGCGAACCTCCGGAAAGGACGCGCAGTCGATGAACATCACCGCCGGGACCGCCGTCGCCGAGGCCGTTCGGACGACACTCGGACCGAAAGGCATGGACAAGATGCTCGTGGACTCCACGGGCGAAGTCGTCGTCACGAACGACGGCGTCACCATCCTCAAGGAGATGGACATCGAGCACCCCGCGGCCAACATGGTCGTGGAAGTCTCCGAGACGCAGGAGAACGAGGTCGGCGACGGCACGACCAGCGCGGTCGTCGTCGCCGGTGAACTCCTCGAAACGGCCGAGGACCTCCTCGAACAGGACATCCACGCGACCACGCTCGCACAGGGGTACCGTCAGGCCGCCGAGAAGGCCAAGGACCTCCTCGAAGAGAAGGCAATCGACGTGGACGCCGACGACACCGAGACCCTCGAACGCATCGCGTCCACCGCGATGACCGGCAAGGGCGCGGAGAACTCCAAGGACTACCTCGCCGAACTCGTCGTTCGCGCGGTCCAGAGCGTCGCCGACGACGAGGGAGTCGATACGGACAACATCAAGGTCGAGACCGTCGTCGGCGGTTCCATCGACCAGTCCGAACTCGTCGAAGGCGTCATCGTGGACAAGGAGCGCGTCCACGAGAACATGCCCTACTTCGTCGAGGACGCCAACATCGCCCTGCTCGACGACGCCCTCGAAATCAAGGAGACCGAAATCGACGCCGAAGTCAACGTCACCGACCCCGACCAGCTTCAGAACTTCCTCGACCAAGAGGAGGAGCAGCTCCGCGAGATGGTTGACGAACTCGAAGCCGTCGGCGCTGACGTTGTCTTCGTGGACGGCGGCATCGACGACATGGCCCAGCACTTCCTCGCGGAAGCGGGCATCATCGCGGTCCGCCGCGCCAAGTCCGACGACCTGAGCAAGCTCGCCCGCTCGACGGGCGCAAACGTCATCAGCAACGTCAGCGACATCGAGGACGAGGACCTCGGCTTCGCTGGCTCCGTTGCGCAGAAGGATGTCGGCGGCGACCAGCGCATCTTCGTCGAGGATGTCGAAGAGGCCAAGTCCGTCAGCCTCATCCTCCGCGGCGGCACCGAACACGTCGTGGACGAAGTCGAGCGCGCCATCGAGGACAGTCTCGGCGTCGTGCGCGTCACGCTGGAGGACGGCAAAGTCGTCCCCGGCGGCGGCGCGCCCGAGACGGAACTCGCGCTCGAACTGCGCGACTACGCCGACTCCGTGGGCGGCCGCGAACAGCTCGCGGTCGAAGCGTTCGCCGACACCCTCGAAGTCATCCCGCGCACCCTCGCCGAGAACGCGGGTCTCGACCCCATCGACTCGCTGGTTGACCTCCGCAGTCAGCACGACGCCGGTAACTTCGAGTCCGGTCTCGACGCCTACACGGGCGAAGTCGTGAACATGGAGGAAGACGGCGTGGTCGAACCCCTCCGAGTCAAGACCCAAGCCATCGAGTCCGCCACCGAGGCGGCCGTCATGCTGCTCCGCATTGACGACGTTATCGCCGCGGGCGACCTGAAAGGCGGTCAGGTTGACGGCGACGACGGCGGCGACGGCGGACCCGGCGCTGGCGGTCCCGGCGGTATGGGCGGCGGCATGGGCGGCATGGGCGGTATGGGCGGCATGGGCGGCGCAATGTAAAATAGGCCCACTGCCTCCCTTTACACTCCGACCACCGACCCGCACCGACCGACTGTCCGATTCAGTCGCGCGCTGTCGTCTGACACCGCGTCTCGGAACCCATTTCGTTTTGCTTTCTTTCGCACTCGCTTGCAGAGCCGAGCGTCCATCCAGCGAGAGCCGTCGATGTCCAACAATCGGAAAATCTCGGTGCATTCGCGCAGAGACGCGTCTCGGGTGCAGTGGTCAGAAATCGCTCAGGAGCGTGTTCGAGACGAGTTTCGAGATACCCCGCCGGAGTCGCTCGGAGGCCGATTGGCCGCTAACGTCGAGTTCCTCGCCCAGTTCGTCAAGCGCCACATCGCGCGGAACCTCGAAGTAGCCCACCCGCTCGGCGGTCGTCAGCGCGTCGCGCTGCTCGGAACTCAGACCGAACTCGTCTTCGAGTTCCGTGTCGCCGGGGGTGTAGAGCCGCCGGAGGCGAAACGTCACGTCTCGCTCGGTGCAGAGTCGCCGCATCTCGACTACCGAGTCCCGGTCCGGAAATCGAACTCGTCGCTCCCACCCGTTTGCCGTGCCGGTCGCGGCCATCGGCGACGCGCCGAGACGCTGATAGAGCGGATAGATAGGGCAGAGATTGTCGGTATCCAGACGGACCCGAAAGAGCTTCCGCCCGCCGAACTCCTCGATAACGGTACTCTCGCGGACCGAGGCATCTCGTTCGAGTCCAGTTTCGAGTCGGTCGAAATCACCGCCGAACGCCCAGAACAACACTACGGGCGCGTCGAACTCGGTGGCCATCTGCTGTTCGAGTTCGACGGTCACGTCCGGGGCCGCGTCAAGCGCGGCCGACAGCACGAGTTCCGACGACCGAAGCGAGAACTCGGCGATAAGACTCATTAGGGACCACTACTCTCGGTTGCTTGAAAGCCTGTCGATACTAAATCAACCGGAGAGATAGTCGGGGCGAATTCAGTTCTCGTCGATGTCGAGTTCGAACTGCTCGTGTTCGCTGGCGGCGTTCAGAACGACGCTGGTGTTGCTCTCCTTGATGTCCGGGTCGTTGAGCAGGGTCTTGATGCCCCGATTCATCCCGTCGGTGTCGGCGAACTTTCCGACCGCGATGATGTCGTAATCGCCCGTGACCTCGTAGACGCTTATCATTTGGTCGTGGCTCCGGAGGTTTTCGGTCACGTCAGCCAGTGCATTGCCCTCTACTTTGAGTTGAATGATCGCGGTCACGTCGTAACCGAGTTCGTCGTAGTCAACCTTCGGCGTGTAGCCGTCGATGATACCCTGTTCTTCGAGGTCGTTGAGATGATTCGAGATGGTCGTGACCGATACGTTGAGGTCCTCCGCGAGACTCCGCAAACTCGCTCGGCCGTCGCCCAATAGCGCATTCACCAACTTCGCGTCGAGGTTTTCGTACGTCATTGCGTTTGACGACGGTCGCCACCCTTTAGAATTTTACGAATATCCAATTCTATTCGGGTAAAGGCAGAATTGCGCAGACCAATAAGGTTTTAGTAGTCCACGTTGTCGTGAATAACGACGACAAAGATGACGGATGGACAAATCACCGCGAGCGAGGAATCGGGGCTGACCGAAGCCGAACAGGACGTACTCGACCAGATCGAAGCCGAGAACGTTGACTTCGTTCGCCTCCAGTTTACCGACATCACAGGAACCGTCAAGAACGTCAGCGTGCCCGCCTCGCAGGTCGAGAAGGCCTTCGAGGAGGGCATCTGGTTCGACGGCTCTTCTATCGAAGGATTCGTTCGGATTCAAGAGAGCGACATGCGTCTCGAACCCGACCCCGAGACGTTCGCCATCCTCCCGTGGCGCTCGGACGGCGACACCGCGAGCGCTCGTCTCATCTGTGACGTGGTGAACACGGACGGGACGCCGTTCGAGGGCGGTCCCCGCCAAGTTCTCAAGAGCGTCCTCGCCGAGGCCGAGGAGATGGGCTACTCGGTCAGCATCGGTCCCGAACCCGAGTTCTTCCTGTTCGAGAAAGACGAGAACGGGAAGGCGACGACCATCCCCCACGACGCGGGCGGTTACTTCGACCTCGCGCCCAAGGACCTCGCCAGCGACGTGCGCCGCGAAATCATCTTCACGCTGGAGAAGATGGGCTTCGAGGTCGAGGCCAGCCACCACGAGGTCGCGGAGGGCCAGCACGAGATCAACTTCAAGTACGACGACGCGCTCTCGGCGGCCGACAACATCTCGACGTTCCGGGCGGTCGTGCGCGCAGTCGCGGAGAAAAACGACCTCCACGCGACGTTCATGCCCAAGCCCATCGGCGAAATTAACGGCTCGGGCATGCACAGCCACATCAGCCTCTTCGACGAGGACGGCAACGCCTTCGCCGACGAGGACGACGAATTCAACCTCAGCGAGACGGCGTACAACTTCATGGGCGGCGTGCTGAACCACGCCGAGGCCTTCACCGCGGTCACGAACCCGACGGTCAACTCCTACAAACGCCTCGTTCCCGGCTACGAGGCACCCGTCTACGTGGCGTGGAGCGACGTGAACCGCTCGGCGCTCATCCGCGTTCCGGACGCCGCGGGCGCGAGTTCCCGCTTCGAGATTCGGAGTCCCGACCCGTCGTGTAACCCCTACCTCGCGCTGGCAGTCGTCATCAAGGCCGGACTCGAAGGCATCGAGAACGATGCCGACCCCGGCGAACCCGTCCGCGAGGACATCTACGAGTTCGACGACGCCAAACTCGACGAGTACGGCATCACCACGCTCCCCGGCAGTCTCGGGCAGGCCGTCGATGCGCTCGAAGACGACGAGGTAGTTCGGGATGCACTCGGCGAACACGTCACCGAGAAGTTCGCGCAGGCCAAGCGCGCCGACTTCGCCGACTACAAGGCTCACGTCTCCTCGTGGGAGGAAGAGAAGTACCTCGAAAAGTTCTGACTCTCGGGCCGACGGTTCAGGACGGCATTCCTTCTTAGGTCGGCGACGCCGACCGCCCGCTTTTCGCGCGTTCGACAACTAGCGGTAACAGCAAAATTCCCGCGGGGACCACCAGATTCAGGGCGAACACCCCGGCGAGCGGGAGCGCGAGTTCGTTGCCCGCGTAGCCGACTGCACCGAACGCTGCCAGTCCCGCGACGGCGGCGGGCAGACGGACCGTCCCGCTGGGGGTCCCGTTTAGCGCCCACCACGTCGCTCCGGCACCGACGATACCCGCGAGCATGGCAGCCGAATCGGGAGTGATGCCGTTCGTGATGAGCGCCGCGAGGCTCAGTCCGGCCGCGACGACGAACCCGCGGGTCGGATTCCAGTCGGCCACGTACAGCAGTGCCCCGAGATACACCAGACCGACCGCGATGCCGATGACCACGTCGGCGACGTAGTGGACGCCGATGACGAGTCGAGAGGTCGCCACGACCGCGACGACGGTTCCCGCCGCGATTGCGCGCCACCGGTGGGTGCCCCGCTCGAAGACGAGCGCGAGCAGTCCCCACAGAACCGTCGCGCCGATGGCGTGACCGCTCGGGAAGCCGTAGCCGCTGGCGTGGCCGACGTGCAACTCGGTCGGCGGGCGGGGAAGCGCGAACAGTCCCTTGAGCGCGAGCGTCAGCGCCAGCGCGCCGAGAATCGCCGAGAGCGCGAACGCGCCGCGTCGTCGGTTCCCGAACCAGTAGAGGAACGCGACCGCGGTAAAGAGGAACCACGCGTCGCCCAACTGGGTCAGGAGCGCGAATAGCTCGCGTATCCACGGCGAGAGCAGTCGTTCGAACGCCTCGGGGACGCCGAGTCCGCGTCCGGGCATGGAGTGGAGCTAATCGCGGGAGAAAAATATACGCTACGACCGGAAGTTGCCGATTCGGTCGCCGATGCGGCCGGGGAGGCTCAGTACGCCGACGCCGAACCCGAGCATCACCATCAGCGCGTAGAGTCCGAGCGTCGAGAGCCAGACGATGGTCATGGCGAAGATGGCCCAGAACTGCTCGAGCCAGTAGAACGCCGCGATGGTCATCGCGGTCCCGTACAGCAACACGAGGTAAGGACCCCAGCCGCGAGCGTGGCCGCGACGC
Organism: Halorussus pelagicus; assembly: GCF_004087835.1. Taxonomy (NCBI): domain Archaea; kingdom Methanobacteriati; phylum Methanobacteriota; class Halobacteria; order Halobacteriales; family Haladaptataceae; genus Halorussus; species Halorussus pelagicus. The sequence continues at coordinate 1,509,315 of NZ_CP035119.1, read as the reverse complement.
ATCCGCTTGCGGACGTACTGCTTCAGTTCCGACTCGACCTCGGGTTTCTCGACGGTCCGAGATTCGATGTCCTCTTCGAACGATTCAACGTCGGCTCGCAGCTCCCGCAACTCGTCGCGGAGTTCCACGATGTCGGGAGCGGATTCGTCGTCGGTCATGTATCGGGAGAGTAGTTTTTGTTTGCGTTCGATACGTTCGGTCTCCGACTGTTTTGTTCGTTCCGCATAGCTACCGCGATTTGCGAGGACGACGTTGACGACGCCGCCCAGCAGGACGAGGATGCTGGCGAAGTAGAGCCACGTCACCAGCAGGAGCGCCGTACCGAGAAACTGCGAGGGGCTGGTCGAGGAGACGCCCGCGTAGATGCGGAACAGCACTTGCAGAACCGTCCAACCGATGGTCACGACCACGGCACCGGGAAGCGCCTCCCGAACCGAAACGTCATCGTCGGGGAAGACGATGTACAGCGGGAGGAACAGGGGAACCAGCGCGAGCAGTTGAATCAGCGTCGTGATGGCATCGACAAAGGGGAACTCGGGGAACAGCGCCGTCACCGTACCGGTCAGCACGACCACGACCACGCCCGCGCCGATGGCGGCCAATACTATCAGCGCGTCTTTGACCTGCTCGGCGATGCCCGTCTTGGTGTCGGCCGCGTAGATAGCCGAGAACGCCTCGTCGAAGCCGCGAAACACCTTTATCGCGCTCCACGCCAGCACGACCAGTCCGATGATGGTCGTCCCGCCTCGTCCCTGCGGGTTCGTGATGAACTCGACGATCTGTTCCTGTCCGGTCGCCGTCAGTAGCCCCGAGGCCTGACTGACGACATCCCGCGCGAACTGGTCGGTCGCCACGAACGAGATGACGACGAAGGCAAGCAGCAACAGCGGGATGAGCGAGACGAAGGCGTAGTAGGCCGTGCTCGCCGCGAGGAAGGTAATCTCCTGTTCGCGGGCCTCCTCGACGACCGAGCGACCGACGCTCACTGCGGTTCCGAGACTGGACACGCGAGTCATTTCGCCAACGAGATACAAATATTCACTGGCACGACGACGGGTATTCGGTCGTGAACCCCGACTTTAGGAGTTTCGTGTCGCGGCTCGAATATCTTCGACGGTCGCGCGCGTCTTGAACGTCGTCCCGCCGTAGTGGGTTCTCGACGCCTCGTAGCCAGCGTCCCGGAGACCGTCGAGAAACTCGTCCATGCCCGAGGCCGTGCGACTCCACTCCTTGCAGAGTCGGTGCTGGTCGTAGTGGGTCGGCAGGTGGAGTTCGCCTTCGAGCGTGTTCAGCAGTCGCTCGATCTTGCTCGCGGTGCCCATCGACGCATCGAGTTCGTCGCGGACGGCCGCCACGAACTCGGCGTCGTGAGTCGCTCCAAGCCACAGCGGTCCGGCGGTCAACATTCGTTCGCTGTCACACTCCGGACAGGAGTCGAAGGGGTCGGCGACGAGGCCGTGGTCGTGTTCGCGGTGGAGACAGTCCTCGCAGTGGTAGACGTGGCCCAACTCATCGATTGCGGCGTTGGCGTCGCTCGCGCTGTGGTCGAGTTCGAGGTAGGTCCGAACGTAGTGGTTGGTCGCGTGCGTGAGGATAGGCGTGACGCCCGCGTCGTAGCGCGCGGCCGTGCGTGCCATCGCCGACAGCAGGATTCGGACGCCCATCTCGGCGTGGTAGTCGGTGTTGCGCGGGACCGCGCTGTACTTGCGGACGCCGCTGTGGAAGTGCGCCCCACAGAGCGGCGCGGTGTCAGTCGCGGTGACACAGACCAAATCGCGGGTGTTGGCGAACGCGGCGTCCGCGAACGGAATCGGCGTCCCGAACGGGTCGATGTCCACCACGTCGAAAACCTCCTCGTGCATCAGCGCGTTGGCGTCGCGCTGGACGACTTCGGCGTCGAGGTCGTTCCGGTCGAGATTCCGGCGGCAGAGTTCGATGGCCTCCTCGTCGATGTCCGCGAGCGTGGCGTTCCACCCCTCGGCCGCGGCGCGGACGCCCCGGACGCCGCTGGCCGCCATCGCGTCGAGGTAGTATTCGGCGCGCGGCTCTCGGTCGCGGTAGGCCCGGAGCGTCGCCACTGTCAAATCGCGGTTCAACTCCTGCACCGGGTTGAAAAACACCTCGTCGCCGATTCCCTCGTCGGCCTGTTCGGGGACTTCGACCTCGACCCCGCCTTCGCTGACGTTCATGCCCGTAGTCGTCGCTCCCCGGCGAAAAGCGAACCGATTGGTTCGCTCGGCGTCGGCCGACTCGACTTCGACGCGAACGCGCGACACCGGAACCGGTTTAGTCCCGCCGTCCGAACGCCTCTGTCGTGTTCCCGGCCGACGATACAGTGCCCGAGAGTCCCGAGCGCGCGCTTCGGAGGCGGTCCCCGTGAACGCCGTCGAAGAGTGGCAAGCCGACCTCGATGCGGCGGGCGAACTCACCCCCGAGGTCACGAACGCCATTCTGTCGGTCCACGACGACCGAGGCGCGCAGGCCATCGAAGCCGTCTCGGAGGGCCGGGTCAAGGAGTACCGAGATTTCACCGTCGTTGTCGGTCACGACGAGGAGTACGTCGTGGAGGGCCGCGGCTGTGGCTGTCGGGACAGCGAGTACAATCTCGACCCCGAGGACCCGACCGACCTCTGCTGGCACGTCATCGCCGTCGCCATCGCGCGTCGGGTTGGCGAGGTAGACGACCACGACATGTGGTACTCCGACGTGCGCGATTTTCTCTAGAAATGCGGTAGTTTAGCAACTGTACGCCTGTCGGTCTGCGAACAGACCCGTCTCAACACCAAACGTTACCGCCACAGGGCGGCATAACGCGTTGTACGATACCGTACATCATAGTTCACCTCCTACATACATCCACGAGCCACAATAGTATTAAATCTTATGTATAGATAGCTGACTATAATAGAAACTATTCTAAATTAGAGTAAGATTTGACCAGTAAAAGAGTCAAGCGAGACCGGAGTATCAGTTACCATGTGATCGGACCCGTAATCGGCGACTCAGTAATCGGGGCGTCTGCCGTGATCGGTGCGGCAGACCACCGCCGGTGAACGCGATTCCCAGTACCGTGAATCCGATGCGGCTTCCGAGTGCAGGCATTCATAGTAATATTGTCGTGTTTTATTGTTTAATTATTTGTTGTAAAATCTTTATTTTTATTATCTAATACTGTGAAGAACCCATAATTATATCTTAATTTATATATTTTGGTAATTGCTCGATTCTGATACGGCCTGCGCTGTCCCGGCGGACGACGAAGACGTAGAAACGGACTGCCACTCACTCGGCGCAGATGTCAACGAAGTTCCGGAGGATTCGGAGTCCGGTCTCACCGCTCTTCTCGGGGTGGAACTGCGTTCCGAAAATGGTCCCGTCCTCGTTGGCGATGACCGCGGGGAACTCAGTTCCGTAATCGGACGTGGCGACGACGGCGTCCTCGTCCTCGGGGACCGCGTAGTACGAGTGGACGAAGTACGCATACTCGCCGTTGACCCCCTCGACAAGTGGATGGTCGCGTGTTACGTCGAGTTCGTTCCACCCCATGTGCGGGACCTTCTGGCCCTGCGCGAAGCGGACGTTCGTGCCCGGAATCAGGTTGAGTCCGCGCACGTCGCCCGCGTGTCCACCGGCACGCCCGTCGTCTTCGGACTCTTCACCGCGGACGCCACTGTCTCGTTCGGCCTCCTCGCTGGTCGTGAGGAGCATCTGCATGCCGAGACAGATGCCGAAGACGGGCGTGCCGTTCTCGGCGACTTCGAGGAGCGCGTCCCGGTACGGTCCCGCGTTTTCGACGCCCTCGCGGAACGCCCCGACGCCTGGCAGGACGACGCCGTCGGCGGACTCGAAGGTATCGGGGTCGTCGCTGACCTCGACGGTGGCCCCCGCACGCTCCAACCCCCGCGTGACGCTCCGGAGGTTGCCTAGTCCGTAATCGACCACGACGACTGTCGCCTCGGCCATGTCGCGGTCGCGCGTTTCCATGGTACTCATGCCAGGACGTTCTCACGGCACGGCAAAGTTCCTTTCCCTCGTGGGGTCGGGTCGCCGAAAAACCGGCGAGGTATCGAGTCGTATTCGCAGACGTGTCTCGGGAACTGGGGGTTCAGCGCGTCGTTCTTTTGCGCGTAACGGTTGCCACAGACTGCGGTGGTTCCAAGCATTATCACGGACGCGAAGTTCTACTCTATCAATCCACCAGTCTGACAACACCACATTATTTTACCGCAAATAGATGAAATACATGCATATATAAATATTATAAAATTATATTTTCTATCTCCGCCCGCCCGTATGTATGTCGGAGAAGTCCGATACGACACGAAGAGCACTGCTGCGAAAGATGGGAAGCGTCGCCGCAGTCGGAGCCGCTTTCGGTACACTAACTACCGAGAGCGTCAAGGCACGCTACCAGAAACGACAGCAACTTCTCAACGAGTACCGAGACGAGGATCGCCTCCGTCAGACGTTCACCGAACGGGCTGAGACGGTGAAGAAGACACTCGTGGCCGAAGACATCCTTCCGGCCGACTTCGACTTTGAAACGGAGTCTTTCCAGACGGATGGGAGTGTTGAACACATCGATCCCGAAGCAGACTTCGACGTGACGCAGGTCGGAACAACTCGTCAGGACGGCGAACAGACAGCCATCGTCCTCCATTCGACTGAAAGCGACTCACACCGCATCGACTTCTACGTCCAACCGGAGCGTGACCTTGCTTACGCCCGAGTTCGGGCGAAAGACGGCGACGAGACGTTTGTGGCGGACGAAAACGGCGTGACACCGTCCGACCACTGTTCCGGCTACGAGGACTGCACTCTCGAAGTGTGTGACGTGAATTATACTCCCGGTGGTCCGACACACTCCTTTGTGAAGAACTACTACGGTGCCAGAGAAGACTCCACTGGCAAGTGCGAATACTACACCTACGGGACTGGGTGCGACTGCTGACGACCGAATAGTTCAAATCACCGCCATTTATTTTCAGAACTTGAGAAATGGAAATTATATAAATATAGCTCCAGAATCACACGACATACTGTTCTGGCACGTACGTGTTTCTTCGACATACAAAGTGCAATGACACATATATATAGTAAGAATAGGAAGATTTAACAGATACGTGTCTGACCCTATAGATGACTCATCCATGGAAAAGCGACGGAAGTTCCTGAAATCTACGGCCGCCGCTGGCGTCGTCGGACTGACTGGGACCGCAGGTTGCATCGGCGACTTGTCCGGTTCTGACAACGGGGGCGACGAGACCTCGGAGGAGAACGGAACGGACGGCGAAGGAACCGAGACCAATGGGAGCGACGAGACAGAGGAATCGGAGACGGTCCGGTTCGTACTCACTCCCGCGGAGTCTTCGGTCAACGTCAAAAAGCAGTACCAAGGCCTGTTCAATTATCTCGAAGAGGAGACCGGCGTCACCATCGAAGCGACGGTCGCTGGCGACTATCCCGCGGTGTACCAGTCGCTCAAGAGCGACCAAGCCGATATCGCCGACGCGTCGCCGACGCTCGCGGTCGTCGGAACCAACGAGGATGTCGTTGACATCCTCGGCATCCGCGTCGCCTACGGCGCGGCGAAATACTTCTCGCTCATCACGACGACCCCTGATAGCGACGTTGAGGAACTCACGGACCTCGAAGGCAAAAACATCGCGCTCGGCGGTCGTGTCTCGACCAGCGGGTCGCTGTTCCCCCTCTATATGCTCGACGAGGCGGGACTCGACGTTGGCAACGCGCCCGACGGGAACCCGACCGACTTCGAGGCGCAGTGGTCCGACCACGACAACGCCAGAAAGGAACTCATCAACCGCGACGACGTGGTCGCCGCCGGAACCGGGGCGTTCTCGACGGCATCCCACGTCCCGGCCGACCAGTTCCCCGACCGGTTCGAAGAGCATTCCGCGGAGTTCGACGGTGCTGGCGAGGAGGACCCGGAACTTCAACTCGTGGCGGCATCCGACCCGATTCCGCGCGCGCCCATCCTGACTCGGAGCAACTGGGAGTCCGACAAGCGCGAGGAAGTCGAGAAGGCGCTGTTGAACGCCGAACCGGAGGACTTCAAAACCGACGACGAGGACGTTGAGGACATCTGGTTCACCGGTCTGAAGGATGGCGAGGCGAGCGACTACGAACCAGTTGGAAAGGTCAAGGACGCCCTCGGTCTCGAATTCGGTAGCAACTCGTAGACTGCCACGAACTTTCGTACTATTTTAGTTGGTAGGGAAGTCGGTTATAGCAAGGACGCTGCTCCGACAGAAGGAAAAAATGAGCACAATCAAAGTCGAAAACCTGAGTAAATCATACGGGGACGTGCAGGCGTTGGTAGACGTTTCGTTCGAGATACCGGACGGCGAGTTCGTCGTCATTCTCGGAGAATCCGGTGCCGGGAAATCCACGCTTCTGCGCTGTCTCAACGGATTGACCCGGCCGACGGAAGGGAGCATCACTATCGACGGGGAGGAGATAACCGGACCGCGAGACGACGTGGCGATGATTTTCCAGCAACACCACATCATCGAGCAGATGAGCGCGTACGGAAACGCGCTCACGGGGTCGCTGAACCGCACGTCGTTCGGACGAAGCCTGATTCAGTGGAACGACCGCGAGGACAAAATCGCCGCGCTCGAAGCGCTCGACACGGTCGGACTTCTCGACGAGGCCGACCAGCAGGTCGGCCGGATGAGCGGGGGACAGCGCCAGCGCGTCGGCATCTCCCGTGCGCTGGTTCAGTTGCCGAATCTTCTGCTCGCCGACGAACCGGTTGCGAGCCTTGACCCAGCGAGCGCCGAATCGGTGATGGGGTATATCCGTGACGCCGCGGACGAGCGTAACCTGACGACGCTCGCCAGCCTGCACCAAGTGAACCTCGCGCGCGAGTTCGGCGAGCGATTCCTCGGCATGAAAGACGGAAAGCTCGTGTTCGACGGCTATCGGGACGATCTCACTATCGACGTTATCGACAAAATATACGGTGACATCCAGACCGATTCCATCAGAGGCGGACAGGAGGTAAACTCATGAGCGCAGACGGCGGTATCGGTCAGCGACTCCGAGCGTACTTCGGCATCGGCTATCGCACCGACGACCGCATCGAACAGCGACTGACAGAACTGAAACGCGCCAAGACCATCCGGCGACTCCTGTGGTTGGTGGGTCTCGTCGTGTTCGGCAACCTGTTCGTCTCCGCGCTGGACACGGTCGGGTTCACCGTCGCGCAACTCATCGAGTATTGGCCAGAGTTCGAGGAAGCACTCACCGACTTCTTCCCGATGACGACCCACTTCGGCATACCGTTCGTTGACTTCGGAGTGTACTTGGACTTCCTTCAAGGGCGGTCGAACCCCACCGCCGCGAGCGCGGCACTCACGACCCTTTCCATCGGGTTTGCGGGGACCGTCCTCGGCATTCCCGGCGCGCTCCTGTTCGGCGTGCTGGGAAGCGAACGAGTCACGCCGTTCCCGTTCAACTTCGTCTTCCGGGGCACGATGAGTACCATCCGGTCGATTCCGGCGCTGGTGTGGGCCCTCATCTTCATCCCGCTGGGCGGTCTCTCGCCGTTCACGGCGACGCTCGCCGTCGGTACCGACACCGTGGGCAACCTCGGCCGACTCTTCACCGACGCGCTCGAAGAGGTCGAGGACGGTCCCATCGAGGCCATCGAATCAACGGGTGCGAACCGACCCCAGACGATTACGTTCGGGATGCTTTCGCAGGTGTTCACGCCGTTTATCGCGTGGACGATGTACATCCTCGAAATCAACGTCCGCATCGCGGTGACGATGGGTCTCATCGGCGCGGGCGGTATCGGTGGCATCCTGAACACCCAACGAGGACTGTTCAACTACACGAACATGATGGCAACCATCATCGTCATCTTCGTGCTGGTGGTCAGCGTCGAGATGGTCAGCCAACGTACGCGGTCGTATCTTCGAGGGAACAGCGATGGCGAAGGGTTCCTCAAACAGCTGTTCCGACTCGTTCAGGGATTCCCCCAGCGGATGGCCGAGTCGATGTGGCGGTAACGCCAAGCGACCTTTCGACGGCGGTCAGACGCCGAACGCCTATCTCTCGAACTCGCGGCACGAATCGACGCGGCGGAAACTTCGACGCCGGAGGAACTCGGGGTTAAATCCGACGCTTTCGCCCAATTTCCGGCCACAAGCCCTCTTAAAAACCATTACCTGTGAACCAGTAGAGCCACGCTACTTCGGTGTTTATCATAGGGAAATGAAAGACGAATTAGCCGAGGGCGACGAACCATCCGCGTCGTCCGCGCTGTCCCCGCGAGAACCGACTTTCGAGGTCCCGCCGCTCTCGCAGGACAACGTCTTCGACGCGCTGGCGTCCAAGCGGAGCCGGTACGTCCTCGTCACTCTTCGGGACGCGGAGGGACCGGTGGGGGTGCGCGAATTAGTCGATACGGTCGCGGCCTGGGAGACGAACAAGCCCATCGACCTCGTCTCGGAGGAACACTGCAAGCGCGTGTTCACCTCGCTGTGTCACTCCCAGTTGCCGAAACTGGCGATGATGGGTCTGGTCGAGTACGACGAGGACGACGAAGTGGTCAAGCGCGGTCCCTACGCCGAGCAGGCCGACGCCTACCTCGACATCGCAGCGAGCCGAGACGAGAACGTCGAGGTCTGAGCGTTCGGCCGACCGACCAATCGGACGAGGTGCCCGGCAACAATTGCGACCGAGTAGGAGCGTTTTTTACGGTTCCGGACACAGGTTCAGTCATGCTCGATTACGTCTCGCTGGAGGAGGACCTCGACGAGGAAGAGCAGATGATTCGGGACACTGCACGCGAGTTCGTCGAGGAGAACGTGAAACCCGACATCGGGGACCACTTCGAGGAGGGCACCTTCCCGACGGAAATCATCCCCGAGATGGGTGAACTCGGCTTCTACGCACCGAACCTCGAAGGGTACGGCTCGCCGAACGTGAGCGAGACCGCTTACGGCCTGCTCATGCAGGAACTGGAAGCCTGCGACTCGGGCCTGCGCTCGATGGCCAGCGTGCAGGGCGCGCTCGTGATGTATCCCATCCACGCCTTCGGCTCCGAGGAGCAGAAAGACGAGTGGCTTCCCGACCTCGGCATGGGCGAAGCGGTCGGCTGTTTCGGCCTGACGGAGCCACAGCACGGCTCGAACCCCTCGGGGATGGAGACCCGCGCGGAAGCCGCCGACGGCGGCTACGTCCTCAACGGCTCGAAGACGTGGATTACCAACTCCCCCATCGCCGACGTGGCGGTCGTCTGGGCGCGCGACAAGACGAGCGACGGCAACCCCGTGCGCGGGTTCCTCGTCGAGACCGAGCGCGACGGCGTGACGACGAACAAGATAACCGAGAAGCTGTCGCTGCGAGCGTCCATCACGGGCGAAATCGGTCTGAACGACGTGTTCGTCCCCGAGGAGAACATCCTGCCGGGCGTCGAAGGAATGAAGGGACCGCTCTCCTGTCTCACGCAGGCGCGCTACGGCATCGCGTGGGGCGCGGTCGGCGCGGCCCGCGACGCCTTCGAGACGGCCCGCGACTACGCCACAGAGCGCGACCAGTTCGGCGGTCCCATCGCGCGCTTCCAGATGCAACAGCAGAAACTCGCCGAGATGGCGACCCAGATTACGACGAGCCAACTGCTGGCCTACAGGCTCGCAGAGCTGAAGGAGCGCGGCGACCTCCGCCCCCAGCACGTCTCGATGGCCAAGCGCAACAACGTCCGGATGGCCCGCGACCAGTCGCGCGTCGCTCGGGAAATGCTCGGCGGTAACGGCATCACGACCGACTACTCGCCGATGCGCCACATGGCGAACATGGAGACGGTCTACACCTACGAGGGCACCCACGACATCCACACGCTGATTCTGGGTGAGGACCTGACTGGCATCGCCGCGTACGAGTGACCCGATAGGTCGCTCTCGTCGGGGTTTTCGACGACGACGCCGAGTAGCGCGAGAGGGAACGCCGAGAAGCTAGCTACTGCCGACGCCACTCAGACCGAAAACCCACCGCCCTGTATCAGCCTCGCCCCCCTAACATCCTCCCTCGCTTCGCTCGGTCGTCGCAGGCCCGTCTCGTCGCAGTCTTCACTCTCCGAGCAACTTTTGAACGCGACTTGCCTACGTGTATTCGGTGAACCTTCACGTCCGCTACGAGGGCGACGACGACCCGAAGAAGTGTACCGCCCGAAAGCTCGCGCGCTTCGACCTCGCCGAACTTCATCGGAGCGCGTCGGCGACGCCCTACGGCATCGTGCTGAATCCCCACGCCGAGCAGGCGCTGTCCCCGGCCGACCGCGCCGAGACCGACCGACTCGTCGCGCTCGACTGCTCGTGGGAGACCGCCGAGCAGGCGCTGTTCGAGATGCCCGGCGTCCACCGCGCGCTCCCGTTCCTCGTGGCGGCCAACCCCGTCAGCTACGGCAAGCCGTTCCGACTCAACACCGTCGAGGCGTTCGCCGCCGCGCTGACGATTCTGGGCGAGCGCGAGCAGGCCGAGCGAATCCTCTCGAAGTTCACATGGGGCGAGACGTTCCTCGAACTCAACGCTGAACCCTTGCGGCGGTACGCCGACTGCGAGGACTCGACGGAGGTCGTCGCGGTCCAGCAGGAGTATCTCGACGCCGGGGAGGCGCAGGCCGAAGAGACAGAGACCGAGAGAGCGCAGGCCGACGGCAACGGGTAGCCGGTCTCGGTCACTGCTCCGGGAACCCCTCGCTCACGAACGCGACGACATCGCGCGGCTAACTCTGTAACCTTTAAATGCCGTGACGGCTAACCGGTCGGTATGGCTAAATTCGAGAAAGCGGAAGCGCGAATCCTCGACAAGACGATCTGCATGCGGTGCAACGCTCGTAACCCCCACGACGCGGACAACTGCCGCAAGTGCGGCTACGGCAAGCTCCGACCCAAGAGCAAGGAACCGCGCAACGCCTAACGCTCCGTTCGGTTTCGTTTCGCTCGCGTTCGGATAGCTATGTCTCTGTTCGTCGTTTTCGAAGACGCCACTCGCCGGAACGGCCTATTCGCCGGAACCGGGGTCGCCGGTCGCCTCGATACGTTGCTCGTACTTCGCCAGCGCCTCGTCAAGCGCGGCCTCGGCGTCCGCGTCGAGCGATTCGGCGACCGCGAGTAGCGAGAACAGCGCGTCGCCGAGTTCGTCGGCGTTCACGTCAACCTGTTCGGGCGACGCGCCGTAGTCGGTGGACTCGTTGGCATCCTTGGCCAACTCGCCGACTTCCGAGGCGAGGTCCAAAATTCGGTAGGCGGGGTCGGCGTCCATCTCGTGTTCCGCGAGGAACTCCGCGACTTTTCGTTGCGGTTTCATCTTCGGAGTCGAGAGGGGACGCGCGAGCGGGAAAACAGTTATCGATTACTCGTCGGGGTACTTCGGTTCGCGGCGCTCTGCGCGCTCCAGCGCGCGCTCGACGACTTCGCGCACGTCGCCCCGGAACTCGTCGCCGTGTCCGGCGTACATCGACTCGACGCCCTCGCCCATCCGCTCCAGAATCTCGCGGATGCTCTCGATTTCTCGCTCGCGGGACTGTCCGGCCATGTCGGTCCGGCCGAAACTGCCGTCGTCGAACGCGCCGTCGTTGTACACCACCACGTCGCCGCTGAAGAGGGTCGAATCGGAGACGAACGCGAGATGGTCGTCGGCGTGGCCCGGCGAGTAGACGGTCTCGAACTCCTCGTCGCCGATGCGGAGCGTGTCGCCGTCGGCGAGTGCTTGGGTCCGGCGCGGGTGGTCGTCGTAGCAGAGCAGTTCTGGGTCGTAGGCGTCCAGCACGGCGTCGAGTTGGCCGACGTGGTCGCCGTGCTGGTGGGTCAACACCACCGCGTCCACGTCCTCGACGCGGTCGGCTACGACTTCTACGACGCCCGGCATGCTCCCGGCGTCCACCAGCGTCGTCCTGTCGCCCTCCACGAGATAGGCGTTAGAAGTGAACGTCTCCGCGTCGGCGGTGACGTTGTGTACGCGCATGCCGGGGTGTTCGACCGCACCCCTCAAAACCCTGACGGGCGCCAAGACACTTTAGTGGTCCAAGCACCTATATTCAGTTACACATGGGATTTGGGAGCTACGACGAGTCCGAACAGGAGAATCAGGACTACGATGCCGACCTCGACGACGATAGCGGCGTAAACACCGAAGAGAACGCCCACGAGGGCAGCGTGGACTTCGAGATTGGAGCCTCGAACGACGAACTACTCGACCGCCTCAAGGACATCAAGGACGACGAGCAGAGCGAGACCTGACCCCGTGAGACCGGACTCCGAGGGACCTGACTCGTGAAGTCGGGCGTCCGCGCGCTGGGTATCGCCGAGTCTTATCGAGAACGTCGTAGCACGCTCGCGGGCGTCGTCGCCCGAGCGAGTCGCGTCACCGACGGCTTCGCCTTCGAGACCTGCACCGTCGGCGGAACCGACGCCACCGACGCCGTGATAGCGCTATTTTCCGACCTCGACCGCGAGGACGTGAGATACGTCTTCGTCGCCGGAATCGCGCTGGCGTGGTACAACGTCGTGGACCTGCATCGCGTGAGTCGGGAGACGGGACGGCCCGTGATTTCGGTCACCTTCGAGGAGAGTCCAGGTCTCGTCTCCGCGCTGGAAGCGGAGTTCGAGGGCGCGGCGCTGGAAACGCGCAAGGAGACCTTCGAGCGCCAACCGTCCAGAGAGCGACTCGCCGTGAACGACCAGACCGTCTTCGTGCGCTCGGTCGGCGTCGGTGCGGGCGAAGCCCGCGAGGCGGTTCAGGCCTTCACGCCCGAGGGCGGTCGGCCGGAACCGTTGCGGGTCGCGCGGCTTGCGGCGCGGGCGGGCGACGACCTGCGGCGCGACGAGCAGTAGCGTGCGTCCGCGACCGCAGGCCGCCGATTCTTAATACCGCCGCCCCGTGGCCCCACGCATGGGAGACATGGACGGTCTCGAAGTGACCGAATGCACGCGCTGTCCCGCACTCGTGGACAGTCGGAGCCAAATCGTCAACGGCACCGGCCCGGCCGACGCCGACCTGCTATTCGTCGGTGAGGGTCCGGGCGAGCAGGAGGACCAGCAGGGCGAACCCTTCGTCGGACGGAGCGGCACAATTCTCGACGACAAGTTGCGCGACCGGGGACTAGCCCGCGAGGACGTGCGCATCACCAACTGCGTGCGGTGTCGCCCGCCGGAGAACCGCGACCCGACAAGCGAGGAACTAGCGAACTGCTGGCCCTACCTCGAAAGCGAAATCGAACAGATAGACCCCGAGGTGATAATCACACTTGGGAAGGTTCCGAGCGAACACCTGCTGGACGACGACGTGGCGGTCACGAAGGAAGCCGGGTCAGTCAGGACGGCCGAACTCGGCGGCGGGGTCCGGGACGTACTCGTCTGTGTCCACCCCGCCGCGACCCTCTACGACCGAAGTCAAGAGGAAACGCTCGACGCCGCCCTCGACAAGGCGGCCGCGATGGCGGGCGAGGACTCGGGCGGCCAATCGCAACTCGGCGACTTCTGACACGGGCGAACCCCACGCTTAAGTACCGCCTGGCGAATGTCCGCGTATGCCCAGATGTCCGTCCTGCGGGCGCGACGCCGACGCTCCGAACTACCGCCAGAAGCGCATCGAACCGAAAGCCGACCGCGAGGGCGTCACCGTGACCGCCACGACGGGGCAACGCTACTGGATGGTGCTGTGTCCCCACTGCGACACCGTCCTCGGAACTGTCGAGGGACGCCAGTAACGACGGAATCGCCGACCCAAAGCGTTATTTTTCGTCCGTCACTTCCGTCCGGTATGGACTCCGATACGAGACAGAAGATAATCTCGCTGTTCTTCGTGCTGTTGATGCTCGGTTCGGGCGTCGCCTACACGATTACGCTCATCTGAGCGGCGACCGGCGCGAAGGCCACCGGACGTGACCCCCGCAGGTCAACAGGGCGGGAACCCCCGAATCTGGACGAATAGCTGCTTGCTCTCGGGGTCAAGGTCGTCCCACGACACCCGCCCTTCCTCCACGATGGCGTCGGGGTCAAGCGCCGAGTCCGACAGGACGGTGTAGGCCCCGACTCGCGGCGGGGAAAGTTCTTCCTCGCCACCTTCCTGTTCGCTCCCTTCTGCCGTGGAACTCTCCGTCTCGCCGCTCTCCGCTCCGTCTTCGTCTCCCTGCGAATCGCCTCCGCCAGCGGCCGTCGTCGTGGCTTCGGCCGTCGCGGTGCCGGGCATTGCGGTGCCGGGCATCGTTGTCTGCGTCTCGGCCGCGGTTCCCTGTTGGGCGCAGAGGTCCGGGAGCGGTTCGGCCCCCGGTCCGCTCGTGGACCCGACGACCAGGCGCATCGCGTGGCCGAATATCTCGTGGGGCGCGCAGTGGAGGTCGTAGACGCCCGACCGCTCGAACGTGTAGAGCCAGTAGCCACCCTGCGGGAGCGCCGGGGCCGAGAACGGCGGCACCTCGTCGGGCACGCGCTGAAGGTAGCCGAACGCGGGGTGGTAGGCCGTCACGGTGTGGTGAGGCGACTCGTAGCTAAACCGCACCGTGTCGCCCGGTTCGACGGAGAGACCGGTCGGTTCGAAGACGAACTCCGGCGTCGGCGCGTCCCTCGGCCGAATTTGGAGTTCCACCTCGTGAGCGACGCTAGTCGGCGGTTCGGTTTCGTCGGACAGCGCCGGAAAGCCCCACACCGGGTCGATGTCGCCGCTCTGTCGCGCCCGTTCGCGGGCCGCCGCGGGACTGCGCGCGTCCGTCGCGTCCGCGACGGACGCCGCGCGCTCGCGTGCCGCAACACCGCCAGCGAACGCCGCGAGCGCACCTACACCGCCAAGCGCCCGCAGGATGCCGCGCCGGTCGGTCGATAGCGATTCCGCTCGCTCCGCGTCAGATTCGTTCTGGAAATCCCCCATGGTCCGAGTAGGAGTTCACCGCGAATTTCGATAAACCTACTCGCCCGTCGCACTCGCCCGGAGACCTACACGCTGTCGTCCCACACGTCCGCCATCGGACTTTTCCGGCCGGTCGAAGAGTTGTCCGACGACGTTCCACTCGAAGCGCTCCCCGAGGACTGTCCCCCGGTCGATTGGCCGCCCGACGACTGCCCGCTGGCCGACGTGCTTCCGGAGGAGCGACCGCCGGACGCCGACCCCGAGAGACCGCTGGAGCGCGAGCGAGTGCGGTTGCGGCGTCCGCTCGCGCCCGCCCCGTCCGCCGACTGACTGGCGCGCTGGGGGTCGAACTCCGGGAAGTCCGGGCGGCTCATGCGGTCTATCTGCTCGCGGAACCAGTCGGGCGTGTCGGTCTCGGCGCGGTCGAAGACTTGGAGGAGACTCGAATCCGCGAGGTAGGTCGCGCCGTAGTCGTCGGGCGACCGGACCACCCGGCCGCAGGCCTGAATCACGGTCCGGAGCGCGGTCCGATAGTACCACGCCCACTGGCCTTCTTGGAGTCGGTGGGCGACGCGGGAGTCGCGGGTGTTGAGAAACGGGGCCTTGCAGACGACCTGCCAGCGCGCGAGGTCGTCTTTCAGGTCGAGGGCCTCCTCCATCTTGACCGAGAGGAACACCTCCTCACCGTCGGTGGCCTTCCACGAGTCGAGTTGCGCGTCGCGGTCGTCCTTGTCGTGGGTTCGGATTCGGTCGCCGACGCCGAACTCGGCGAGGCGGTCCGCGAGGCGCTCCTGAATCGCGTAGGAGTGGGCGTGGACGATGCCCTTCTCGCCGCGGTGGGCCTGCATCACCCGGACCACGGTGCGCGCGATGTCCGGCAGGGTGTCCTCGCGGTGTTCGTAGGTCATCTTCCCCTGCGTCACGTCGTAGAGCGGCCGGTTCTCGACCGGGAACGTGTGGCCCACGTCCACCAGCGCGACGTTCTCGGGGTCGAGACCGACCTGCCGACAGAACGCCTGCTTGTTCAGGATGGTCGCCGAGAGGAGCGCGAACTTGTTGCCCCGCTCCCAGACGGTGTGGCTGAGGTAGCGCTCGGGGTTCATCGGCTTGATGGTGACGCCGCTTCCCCCGCCGTCGGGTTGATCGACGACCCACGTCGTCGCGCTGTCGGAGTTCCGATAGTCTTCCACGAACCAGTCCAACTCGCCGATGAGTTCCTGCAGTCGGTCGCGCTCGGCGGCCTCGTGGGGGTCCAGCTCCTGCTGGGCGACGAGTTCATCTTTCTCCCTGCGACACCGATTCTGGAGTCGGTCGGCGTACTCGACGGCGCGGTCCACGTCGGTCATCTCGGGCACTTTCAGGTCGTCCCAGATTGGCACCGTCCGGGGATTCAAGTCGATGGCCGCGTACATCTCGGCCCACTCCGCGAGACCGTGGGCCTCGTCTATCACCACGCAGTCGCGCTTGCGGAACACCTCCGACCCCGCGGTGCGCATGAAGTACGCCAGCGTCATCGCCGCGATTTCGCGGTTGCTCGCAATCGCGCGGTCCGAAAAGTATGGACAGCGGTGTTTGACCGAGCAGTCGTACCCCTTCTCGCGGGCGCAGGGTGCCCTATCGACCGGGGTGTCGGTCTCGCCCGGCAGGATGCACGAATAGTTTCGCTTGCCCCGGATTATCTTCAAATCGTCCAACAGGTCGTCCTCGGCCACGTCGTCCAGTTGAGAGACCTGCGGCGTGGTGTAGTAGGCCCCCGTCGCGTCGCTCGGGGCGGCGTCGTCCGGGCGGCGCGCACACCCCGCGATGGCCCGCGCCAGCAGGGACTTGCCGCTCCCGGTCGGCGCGCGCACCAGCACCACGTCGTTGCCGTCGTCGAAGGCGTCCGCGATGTCCGAGAGGGCCGAGCGCTGGTTGCCCCGATAGGAGGGCGCGGGGAACTCCTCGATTATCCGGTCGGCGTTCACTGTTCGAAGTCACGGCGGTATCGGGAATAAAGTCTGTTGGTCCCGGCGGTTCGAGTAGACAACGGCGTCGAGAAACGAGTCGGAGTCGCCGCTAAGACTCGCCGAGCGACGCCACGTCCTCAGCCCTCGGGTCGTCCGGAAGCCCGTCGATGCAGTCGAAACAGAGGAAGTGTTCGCTCCCGTCGGCGTCGAACTCCAGCGTCATCCCGCCCGTCGAGTCGTTTTCGAGCGTCCAGAGGTTGGCGATGCCGCCAGCAATCGTGACCTGCTCGCCGCATCCTTCGCAGGGTTCCGTGGTCATGAGCGGACCGAGCGGTCCCAGCGACAAAGCAGTGCCGACGATACCGAACCGTATTGACCCGAATTCGCTATCGACCTCCGGGCCAGCGACCACGTCTTCACCCGAAAGACGCGCTAAATCCGGTCGTCGGAGTCGTGGGCGTACGTTCGCTCGACCATCCAGACACGAATCGACGTTTCGGCGGGCATCTCGCCTCTCGGTTCTCCGTCCGGCGTCTCGCCCCTCGATTTTCCGCCAGTCGCTTCGGTCCCCGAACCTGTGTGGACGGGCGATTCCGACGAGTCTGCCCTATCGCTTATGTCACCTCGTCGCATAGTTTCGTGAGGAACCGACCGAGGTGATTCGATGGAGGTCAACTGCGAGGGCTGTGCGGGATGTTGCATCGACTGGCGGGCGATTGCGCCCGCCGCGAGCGACCACGAGCGGCGGGGACCGCGCGAGCCGCTGGACGACGCCTACAACCTCGTACCGCTGACCCGCGACGACGCTCGCGTGTTCCTCGACGCGGGGCTGGCCGACGCGCTGACGCCGCGGCTCTGGCGCGACGAGTCGGGCGTCGAAATCGACGGCGTGTCAGTCTCGGCCATCGACGGTAAGCCCGCCTTCTTCCTGGGGCTTCGAAAGCCGCCGAAACCGGTGGGACCGTTCGACACCGACCCGTCGTGGCTCCCGACCTGCGTCTTCCTCGACCCGACGACCCTCCAGTGTCGGATTCACGGCGAGGACACCTACCCCGAGGAGTGCGCGGACTACCCCGGCCACAATCTCGCGGTCGAACAGGAAACCGAGTGCGAGCGCGTGGAGAGTGCGTTCGGCGGGACTCGACTAGTGGACGACGACCCGCCAGAGGACCTGCCGGGGTTCCTGCTCGGCCCGCAGGCCATCGGCCAGAAGGTGTTCGTCTTCCCCGACGCCGAGCGACTGTCGGGCGTCGTCGGCCGCGCGGAAGAGGGCGAAGTCACCGACGAGGACCGCGCGCTGTTCGTCGCGGCCGCCGTCGCCTCCGCGCCGGGTACGACGACGGTGAACCGCGAGAAGTTTGAGCGCGCGCTCCCGAGGGCGCGCGAGGCCGACTCGTGGGCCGGGCGGGCAATCGCCGACTGGGAAGCGCGCGCCAGAGAGGAGGGCGCTCCGGCCGACGAACCCGAGTCTGCCGAGGAGGTCGAGGTCGCGCGCGGCGCTCCCGAAACGCCGGGATGGTAGGTGTCGGAGTCGGAAGACAACGAGCGCCACACTTGCGGCTACGCGGCGCGAACACCCAGTAGAAGCAGGAGACGCTATTTAGCCGACTTTATCTCCTCGAACTTGTCGAGGAGCGCTTCCGCGGAATCGCCCGAATCGTACTCTACGGAGCCGTGATAGGTCGTTCTGTCGTCGTCTTCGCTAACGTCAACCGTGTTGTTCTTGCGTTCACGGCGTTCGTGTTCGGCTTCGTCATAGGCACCCATTGACATGACAACCACACTCATGGGTAGGATTCGATCCGTAATGAATGTAACGGGTATTCACTTTTTTCATGCCTCGAAAGCGGGTCGAAATTCCACCTCGCAGCGCGACGGCCCTGCCCGAGTTCAACGCGAGTTCATCCGGCAATTCGACCGCGAAAGGCGGGGCGCGACACAAAAGGTAAACCCCTCGCGGGGCTAGAACCGCTCGTGGCAAGTCCGCTCCGCTTTCGCCGCTCTACGGAGCGGTGGACCGAAGAGAAGGTCGAACGAGACCTCTACGACCCGTTAGACGAGAAGTTCGGTGCCGAACTACTGACGCCCCACTACGCCGGGCCGTCGGGGTACGAAACCCGACGCATCGAGATGGGAAACGGCGACCTCGCGCTGTTCTGCTGGAACGACGACGAGAGCGTCGCCTACTGGTTGGGCAACACCGAGACGCCCTCTACGCTCTGGCGCACCGAGAAGTACACGTTCGAGGAGATTCCCTACACCGTCGCTCGTTGGGCACAGCGCGAACTGCTGGGCGACCTCCAGACCGAAGCCCCGTGGCTGGCCGACTACGAACACCTCTCGTGGTTCTTCCTCCCGGTGCTGTTCTCGAAGGACGGCCGACACTCCTCGCGGACGTTCTTCCAGGACCACGCGATGGGGTTCCCGGACGCGACCTACGACGACGCGCTGGCGTTCTACGAGGAGTTCTTGAACACGGGTGCGCTCGACGAGCATCGCTACGAGATGGCGTCGAAACTCGGCACCAGTCCGCAGGTAGACCCGGTGCGGATGGCCTCCGCGATGAGCGAGTTTACCGCGGCGAAGGTGCTGACCGACGCCGGGTACGACGTGACGCCCGAAATCGAGGTGACGACAGGCCACTCGTTGGACTTCCGGGCGGAGTCGCCCGGTAACGGTCACGAATCGCCATTGGTCGAAGTGACGCGACCACGACCGCCGACGCGCCGCCACGCCGACACGCCGATTGCCGCGGTGCGCGAGACGGCCGAGACGAAGACCTCGGGCCAACTCGAAAAGCACGGCGGCGGCGCGGTGCTGTTCGTGGACTGCTCGGGGTTCCGCGACGACGAGTGGAACGCGGTCCGCGGCGAGCAACCCGCGGTGCGCCATCGCCCCGCGGTGGTCTTCCGGGCGCGACCCTCCGGCAAGGTCGAGGCCTACAGCAAGGGGTCGGTCCCGCTGGACCTCGGCGGTGCCGTGAAGTGGGTGTAGGAAATCGGAAATTACGGGGTGGACTCGGTCGCCGTGCGGTCGCTGTGCGGAAATCGACCAGCAATTCTACCGCGAGCGAACGAACGTGAGCGAGCGGACCAAGGAAAGCCTCGAAGCCTCGCCGAGCGAAGCGAGGCGCGGCTGAGGGGGTGACGCCGTGTTTTTCATCAACGTTTTGCCAGCGAGGGAGCGTCTGAGCCTGCGGCTCAGACGCGACCGAGTGCAGCAAAAGGTTGTTTAGAACGAAACTTGGGCCGGACCCGTCGTCCCGAGCGTCGTCGGGTCACGGTCGCTGTACCCCTTCCGACCGATTGCCTTGCCGCTGACCGCCGAGTAGAGGGTCTCCTCGGCCTCGCCTGGGGTGCCGAACGTTTCGGACTCGACGCGGCCGAACACGTCGCCCAGCGTCTCGCTCCCGTTCGGGAGATCGAGTTCGAAGTCGCCGTAGGAGTCGGTGAGTTGGTCGGTCGTCGCGGGGTACTCGTGGTCGCGGAGCAGTTCGGTCGCCTGTTGCAGTGTCATCGATCACACCTACATCAAAGATAATGATAAACCTTCCTGCGGTAGGACATTGAGGAATTTAAGGAATATAAGGTTGAGAATAGATGCCACAGAGACGAACTGTGAGAGCGGAGCGAAGCGTTTTCGGGGTGGCCACCCCTTCTGCGGGTATGAGCGTCTTCGCGGACCTACACGTCCACACGACCAACTCCGACGGCGAGATGCGCCTGTCGGAGGTGCCCGAGGCCGCCCGCGAGGCGGGCGTCTCCGTCGTGGCCGTCACCGACCACGACCGCCTGCATCCCGAACTGCCGACGCCGGTCACGGCCTTCGAGGGCGTGACGGTGGTCCACGGCGTCGAACTGCGCGTCGAACCCGAATCGGGCGAGCGCGTGGACCTGTTGGGCTACGGCGTCTCCCCGACCGACGAACTCACGGCCGAACTCGACCGCATCCAGACCGACCGAAAGGAGCGCGGCCGGAAGATTATCCAGAACGTCGAGGACCACCTTGGCATCGAACTCGGTCTCGAACCGCGCGAAGGACTCGGGCGACCCCACGTCGCCCGCGCCGTCGTGGACCACCCCGAAAGCGGGTACGACGAGATGAGCGCCGTGTTCGACGACCTCATCGGCAACGACGGACCCTGCTTCGTCGCGCGCGACGTGACCTCGTTCGAGCGCGGCGTCGAACTGCTCTCGGCGGCCTGCGGACTGGTCGGTCTCGCGCACCCGTACCGCTACGACGACCCCGAAGCGGCGCTCGAACTGACCGCCGACCTCGACGCCGTCGAGCGATACTACCCCTACGACGAGGAGGTAGACCCGCGGCCGGTCGAGCGCGCCATCGCCGAACACGACCTGATTCCCACCGGTGGGACCGACGCCCACGGTCACGAACTCGGCGAGGCGGGTCTCTCGAAGCCCGAATATCGCCACTTCCGGTCGTCGGTGAATCTATCCCCCGAGCGCAGAGGTTAACTTCCGGCGCGGACTAACTGGTGATATGCGGTGTCACTACTGCGACCGGGACGCGGCGTTCGCGCCCGAGTTGAACGGCGTCCGAGTCGGTCTCTGCGACACGCACTTCCGCGAGCAGTTCGAGTATCTCGCGGACACCGACGCGTTGGCCTCCCTCCGCAAAGAGTTAGACGTAGACCGAGCAGAGTAGCGACTCTCCCGTCGTGGGCATCGAAAAATCGAGTTCCGAATTAGGCCCGACCTGCGTCCACGTCGATGGCGTCAACGGGACACACGTCCACACAGAGCATGCAGTCGATGCACTGGGCCTCGTTTGCGGGGTCGGCCTTCTTCTCGCTCTCGGGGTGGTCGGGGGTGTCTACCCACTCGAACACATCGACCGGGCAGTCCTCCAGGCACGCGCCGTCGGCGATACAGAGGTCGAAGTCAACGGCGACGTGAGTGCCGTGGATACCCAGTTCCTCGGGTTCGTCAACGGGACCCCACACGTCGTGGCCCTCGTGGTCGTCTACCTTCTCGCGGTTCTCGTGAAATTGCGGGTCAATGGCCATTGTTGGTCACCTGTTCGCACACAGGGCGAGCAGGTACTTAAAACAACCCCCTCCACGGAAGCGTATCGGGTTTAGGCCGGGCTAAAACCCCCGTACGGAGCGGGTTCGTACGAACAGGTCGTGCTGTAGAGAGGCAAGATTTTAAATACTATCCGGGGTCACTGACCGAGTGCAGAGAACGGCGATTACTCGCGTTCGCATTTCGGGTCCGGGCCGAATCGCATCCACGCCACGCCGAGAATCCCGACGGTCAGCACCGTCACCAGCACCTGCGCGACGTTCGCACCGACGCCGCCAGCGACCGCACCGCTCGCTAGCGCGGCCCCGCCGACCGCCGAGGTGCCGACACAACAGAGACTCGCCAGTCCGCCGATTCCGAGTAGTCGCCACGGCGGGTCGTCACCGGCCATATCCGAGGGTTCGCGCTCGTGCCGTTTCGCTCTTTTGTCCCTTCTCCTACATTAACTCTCTTCAGCGAGCGTTTTTATCGAATCGGGAACGACGTTCGACCGTTCCGTGACCGACCGCGCTCGCTGGCCCTCGTCGCTCGCGTCCGACCGACTCCCGTCCTCGCCAGTTCTGAAGTATTACTGCTATCAGGCGACGGTCTCGTTCGGGTTCTTCTCGCCAATCTTCACCCTGTTCCTGCTTGACCGGGGTCTCGACTACACCGCTATCGCGTCGCTGAGCGTGCTGTACGCCGTGCTGACCGTTGTCGGGGAGATACCGACGGGCTACGTCGGCGACCGACTCGGCAGGCGGGCCAGTCTCCTGCTGAGTTCGGCGTTCATGACCCTCTCGATTCTCGGGTTCGCGGTCGTCCGGTCGTACGCCGGTCTCGCGGCCCTCTACGTCCTCTGGACGCTCTCGACTGTCTTTCGGTCGGGGACCGACGACGCGTGGCTCTACGACGCGCTGGACGCCGAGCGCGACGCCGACCGCTTCGCCCACGTCCGCGGCCGGGGGCAGTCGGTCCGGCAGGCCGTCACCGTCGTCACCATGCTCGCGGGCGGCGTCCTCTACAGCGTTCGCCCGACGCTCCCCTTCGTCGCCTCGGGGATTCTTAACGGCGCAGGCGTGGTGGTACTGCTCACACTCCCGAAGAACCGCCAGTTTGCCAGCGAGCGACGAGGCGACCGCGAGACGTTCGCCGTTCTCGACGCGCTCCCGGTCCTCCGCGAGCAGTTGACGCGCCCGTCGCTCCGGTGGTTCGTCGCGTACGCCGCGCTCTTCTTCGGCGTCGTCGCGGCGGCCGACACCTACGTCCAGCCGATTAGCACCGACACGCTCGGCGTTCCAGTCGCCTCGATGGGACTGCTGTACGCGGCTTTCGCGGGCGTCTCGGCGGTGACGAGCTACTACGCCGGGGCGGTGCAGGACCGCCTCGGCGTGGACGGGGCGGTTCTCGCGGTGCCGCTGGTCCTCGGCGTCGCGCTAGTCGCGCCCCTGTTGTGGCCGCTGCTCGCGCTCCCGACGTTCTTCATCCTGAAAGGGTCGCGCTCGCTCCTCCACCCCATCGTCACCCACCACGTCAACGACGAGGTGGAGTCCGTCGGGCGCGCGACGGTCCTGAGCGCGGCGTCGATGGCCTACGCGCTGGTCAAACTCCCGCTGTATCTCCTCGGCGGTGCGGTCGCCGACACCGCCTCCGCGCTGGTCGCGGTCGGCGTCCTCGGCGGCGTCTTCCTCGCCGGAATCGCAGTCGTCCGGGCGCTCGCCTCGCCAGTCGAGAGAGCGCGCGACGGGTGAATCGAGGCGGTTGCCGACGCGCGTACATTTTTCCGCGCGGCCGGAGACGGGACGACCATGACGACCATTCCGAGTCCGGGTCTTGGCACCTCCGGCAACGACAACGCCGAGCAGTGCGCCGAGACGGTTCGGACGGCGCTCGAAATCGGCTACCGACACCTCGACACCGCCCAGATGTACGACAACGAGGCCGCGGTCGGCGACGGCGTCGCCGCCAGCGAGGTCCCCCGCGAGGACGTGTTCCTCGTCACGAAGGTCCTCCCCTCGAACCTCGCGCCCGAGGACGTGCGCGAGACGACCGAAGCGAGTCTCGACCGCCTCGGCGTGGACACCGTGGACCTGCTGTACGTCCACTGGCCGATGAAGGCCTACGACGCCGAAGCGACCCTACCAGTGTTCGACGAGTTGTACGACGAGGGGAGAGCCGAGAACGTCGCGGTCAGCAACTTCACGACCGACCTGCTGGCGGAAGCCCGAGAGATTCTGGACGCCCCCGTCGTCGCCAATCAGGTCGAGATGCACCCGCTACTTCCCCAAGACGACCTGCTTTCGTTTTGCCGGGAGCGCGACATCACCGTCGTCGCGTACTCGCCGCTGATGCAGGGCGAGGCGGGCGACATGGACGCGCTGGCCGACATCGCCGATGACCGCGACACCACGCCGGAAGCTGTCAGTCTTGCGTGGCTCCGCCAGCGCGACGGCGTGGTCCCGATTCCGAAAGCCACCGGCGAGGACCACCTCCGGGCCAACTTCGAGACTCCGACTCTCTCCGCGGAGGAAGTGGCACGAATCGACGCCATCGAGGAGCGCGAGCGACTGATAGACCCCGACGACGCGGCGTGGAACTGACTCCTGCTCCCGACGAATCAGACGCGTTTTGTACTCGGAACGATTCACTCCGAGTCGTGCCGCGGTTCGACTACCCCTGCCCCGACTGCCGGACGACGAGCAACCTCCACGGTCCCGACTGCGAGTTCGAGGGCGCGTCGTGGTCCGACATCGAGAAGGCCTACACCGACCTCGTGGCGGTCCTCTCAGCCAACGCACTCCCCGAGGAGACGCTTCACGAGGCGATTCACGGCCGGTGGAGCAACCTCCACAAGGCCGCGCTGGACCGACTGGTCCACGAACAGCGCGTCATGGAGACCGAGGACGGCCACCTCGAACTGCTGACCGCCGCCGAGTACAAGGAACACGTCACCGACCCGAACGTCGAACCCATCAAGACCGTCGCCCGGAAGGGGTCGGTACCGGGTGCCCACGACAACGCCGTCTTCGCCATGATAGCGTGGTACGAGATGGTCGGTCTCTCGTGGAACGAGACCCGCGAGCGCGTCGTCGATTGGCTCCGCGAGACGGGGACGTGGACCCGCGGCGGGTTCGAAGAGGCCTCGCCCCAAGAACTCGTGAACAAGAAGCGCCACGTCTACGAGTCGAGCTACGGCTGGAAGGAGAAGGCCGAGGCCGCGAAGGCAGTCATCGACCGGAGTCTGTAGCGCTCCGACTCGTTGCGAATCGGGTCGTCGTCATCAATATTTTCGATTACTTCCAATTTCGTCGCCGTCGCTTCTCACCGTCAGTTTCGAGAGTCGAAAGAGAAAACGAAGTCAGCGGAACGGCGGCGTTAGTCGCTCTGAATCCGCGGCGCGAGCATGAAGGTGACGTTGCCCTGTCCCTCCGCGATGTCGAAGTGAAGCTTGACGGGGAACTCCTCGCCGAGTTCGACCGTGACCTCGGCGTCGCTCGGGATGGCCTTGTTCATGTCCTTGAGATAGTCGAGGCTGAACAGCGAGCGGGCGTCCCCGGCCTGCAGGTCCACGAGGTCGTCGCGGTCGAGTTCGAGGCGCACGTCGTCGGTGTCGCCCTCGGCCTCCACGACGAACGTCTCCTCGTCGGGGTCAACCGCCAGCGAGATGTGGTCGCTGACCATGTCGGCGGCCGTAACCGAGCGGTCGATGTCCTTGCCCTCGACGACGATTTCCGCCGAGAGGTCGAGGTCCGGAATATCGGGTTCCTGCCGGATGGAGTCGGGGTCGATGAGCGCGAGCGTGTACTCCAGCCCGTCGATCTGGATGTGAAGCTTGCGGGTCTCTTCGTCGAGTTCGAGGTGAACCGGCTGGTCGCCGCTGGCCATGCCAGCGATGTCTTCGAGTCGGTCGAGATTCACGCCGATGATACCGCCGTCGGCCTCGTAGGATTCGAAAGCCGCCGCGTCGAGTTCGAGGTCCACCATCCCCACGTTGGCGGGGTCTACTGCACGAATAGCGAGACCGTCCTCTTCGAGGTGGATTTTGCACTCGTCCACCAGCACGCCCACGGAATCGATAGTATTCTTGAGCGTGTCGGCGCTCACGATAGCCTTAAACATCTTGGCAAAAGGTACGAACCCCCGGCATAAAAAGTCACCCGTTCGGGCGCGTGCGCGTGAGAGCGTGACGAAACGGCGACCGAAAATCCGTCCGACGGCTCTCGACTGCTCGCTGGCCGGTAGCTTTTTCAGTCGGGTGAACGTACGAATAGTCGAAAATGACTTCCACGGAGCAGAACGTCGAGTCGAACGCCGATTTGCCGGAAGTGCTCAATCCGGACGAACACGGGACTCTCAAGCTCGCGCTTTATGACGAGCGAGTGAGTGACTGTGACGGTATCGAGATGCCTGACCCGTCGAGTTAGAGATAAAGTTCGACGTTAGCCGTTCTCTTCCGCAGTTCGTTTTCCCCGTACTTCTCCTCTAATCGTTCGATTAACTCGGTAACTATCGTGTCACACTTAGACTCGCTGTTTTCGATTACCGGTCGAAGGGCGAGTACGTCCCGCTTCGACCCGTGGAAAAACGTCTGGAAACCCGGCTGGTTACCGCCCCAATTGCCGTGTTTTCGCAAACTTTCGAGATACATGCAGACAGCGGGTTTCGTGGATAGTTCTGTTTCGACGATGTTCACGCCCACGAGTCCTCGATGATGGATACAGTGCCGAATCCCGATTAGTTTCGGCACCTCGTGACGAACGGGGTCGCAGTTTCGCAGCCTAATACCGAACTCGTCGGTCGTTCGCTGGACGAGTTCGTCCAGCATGTGCAGGAGACTCGCGTACCGATACGTCGCCCACTCGCACTCGTTCAAATCGCGGCGGAGTTCGTGTTGGCCCGAGTACGTCTGTCGATAGGCGCGAATAGACGTCTCGAAGTCGGTTATCGCGTCGCGGCGTGCCTCGTGGAGTTTCGACTGGATGCTCTCGAACTCGACCAGTCGTCGTGCGGCGAGGGCGACACCATTTCTGGGCACTTTGAAGTAAAATAGTCTATTTCGACTCATAAGTTCGTCGCTTCGGCCGTGGAACCGAGCCGCCGAGCGAATCCCGACAAACGAAGCGCATAACCCCCTCGCCCGACTATCTACCGGTAATCGAATGAGCCACAAAGACCACTACTACAACAAGTCCAAGCAGGAGGGCTACCGCTCCCGAGCGGCCTACAAACTGAAACAACTCGACCGCGAGGAGAACCTGCTCCACGAGGGCAAGACCGTCGTGGACCTCGGGGCCGCGCCCGGCGGATGGCTACAGGTCGCTGCCGAGGAGGTCGGCGAGACGGGCACCGTAATCGGCGTGGACCTCCAGCGAGTCAAGGACGTAGACGGCGTCGAGACCGTTCGCGGGGACATGACCGAGGAGTCCACGAAGGAGGAAGTCCGGGACATCGCGGGCGACGACGTGGACGTGGTCGTCTCCGACATGGCACCGAACATGACCGGCGAGTACAGCGTAGACCACGCCCGGTCAGTCCACCTCGCTCGCCAAGCGTTCGAGACCGCGCTCGACGTGTTGGACACCGGCGGCGACTTCGCGGTGAAGGTCTTCGAGGGCCAAGACTTGGACGACTTGCGCGACGAGATGGACGAGGAGTTCCAGTATGTCCGCGTCCTCCGGCCCGACGCCTCCCGAGACTCCTCCTCGGAGGTCTACCTCGTTGCGAAAGGTCGGATGACCGCACCCGTCGAGGAGGGCGACGTGATGGAGGTCGAAATCGTCGATGAAGGGTCGGAGGGCGACGGCGTGGCCAAAGTCGAGGAGTACACGCTGTTCGTCTCCGGCACCAGCGAGGGTGAGACTGTCGAAATCGAGGTCACGGAGGTCAAACCCCGGTTCGGGTTCGCCGAACCGGTCTGACCCTTCGGGAGCCTTTTCAACGCGAAATCCAGCAGTACGGTCAGATTCGCGCGCCGACGCCCGCCAACCGGACGAGTCCGCGGAGGAAGACGACGACGCCGACCAGAAACGCGGTCAGGGCCGCGACCATCGGAACCGATTCGAGCGACGGGCCGTGAAAAACGGTTCGTCTAAGATACTTGAATAGAGCAAAAGCGTTTCTTTTTGAGGCGATTAGGCGTCGAACTCCGAGTCGTTCGAGAGAATTCTCTCGAACGATTAGGCGGCCGACGAGTTGCGGGCCTCGTTGAGCCACGAGGGTTCCGTGACGGTCGTCTCGCCCACGTCCGAGACGTTCATCGAGAACCGAGTCTGGGCCTGCTGGCCCTGACGTGTGGCCGAGATATCGACCGAGACCGAGTGGACGACGCCCTGCTGGTCAACCAGCATGGTCGCGTTGTAGTCGGTGATGTTGACCTGCTGGCTCTCGGTGGCGTTACTGCCGTCGGCTTCGAGCACGATGAGCGTCGTCCCGTCAACCGTACGAACGCCGCTCGGCGTGAAGTTGCCCGAACCGGCGAACTGGGCGATATACGTCCGACCGGTGTACGACTCCGGAATGAGCTGCATCGAGTCGGGCGTGCGCTCGGCGACCTGATACCGCGGTTCGGCGTCGCCAGTGCTGATTCGGGTGAAACGCTGGTCCGCGGTCACGTACACCGACACCTGCTGGCCCATCGCAGAACCGTTGGCGCGAATCCGGTCGCGGTCGGCACTGACTGCGGCGTCAAGGCTGACCGTCTGGTTCCCCGCCGGGCTGTTGACGGTGGAGTCAACTGCGAGCGAGAGACTCTCGTTTTGAAGCTGGCTCTCGTGGGCGTCCGCGAGCGCCGTCACGTTCGTCCCATCGTCCGACACGCCCGCAGGGTAAGTCACGTCGCCGAGTGTCTGTGCGCCGTCGCCGCCCGAGAGCGCGCCGGAGCATCCGGCGAGGGCGACGAGGCAACCGATAACGAGTAACTGGAGGGCTTTGCGTCGCATGTGACTCGTCGGTGTCGGGGCGGCACGAAAGAAGTGTCGGTGTCGGCCGAAAACTCGGTGTCTGCGTCGGTTTGCCGACACGAAACCCGCTCAGTCGGCGGTCCGCGCCGCAGGCGCGGCCGACCCGCGCGAGCGGAGGTAGCCGACCACGGCGTAGACGAACGGCGTGTCCGCGACCGCGATGAGCAGTTTCAGGACGTACTGGCCGACCACGAGACCGAGCAGGGCGTTCAGGGTCATCGCGTCGCCTCCGCGGAGCGCGGGCATCGCGGCGAACCCGACGAACACGAAGATGAGCGTGTCGAGGAGCTGACTGCTCGCGGTTGAGGCGACGTTCCGGACCCAGAGGGCGTCGCCGTCGGTCGCCTCCCGAATCGCGTGGAAGACGCGCACGTCCCAGTGCTGGCTCACGACGTACGCCAGCAGGCTTGCGACGACAATGTTGAGGCTCGCGCCGAGGACCTGCTCGAACGTCGCGGGGTCAACGGAACTGAACGGCGCGGCGGGCGCGGCGATGGTCGAGTACACCAGCGCCAACAGGACGAAGTTCATGGCGAAGCCGACGTTGACCATCTTGTGGGCCTCCTCGGGACCGTAGAGTTCAGAGTAGCAGTCCGACGCGAAGAACGTCACCGCGTAGGCCAGCGCCGCGCCGGGCATCGCAAGGAGGCTTCCGGTGAACGGGAGTTCGAAGGGGATGGAGAATCCCAGTAGCTTCGAGGCGGTCATCTGGGCAGTCACCAGCGCGGTGACGAACAGCGCCACGAGCGCGATGCGACCGGTCGGGAGCGGCGTCGTGTCTCGGTAAGAATCAGTCATCTTCGAGTCCTCGCTCAGTCGTCTTCGAGTCGGCCGTGGCGCTCGTCTATCTCGTCCAGTACGTCCAGCATCTTCCGGACCGACGCGCGAATGGCCTCACTCCGGTTGACGAACTTCCCGTCGTCTCCGACGTGGCCGTCGAGGTCTTCGAGGAGTTCGTCGGGCACTTCGACGCTTATCTTGCTCATACAGGAGTATTATCGCTCCGAGGTTTAAACCGTTCGAGATTTCGAGGTGATCACCGACGACGTAAATAACCCCGACGCTATCTCGGAGCGAGGACGAGCGTGAACGAACAGCGACCAACGACGACCGCGAACGAGAAAAACGCCAAAAGAACGCGAACGAGCGTGCTACCGCCGTCCGCCGACCGTCACGACCCAGAGACCGCCGAGTCCGATGAGGTACGCCACCGACAGCGGGACCGCAATGAGGAACATCGTGTAGAGGCTGTCGGGCGTTGCCAGTCCCGCGACGGCGAAGATGGCGATGGTGACCTCACGCCAGCGCTCTTTCATCGCGTCGAACGAGACGATGCCGCCGCGCTCAAACAGCCACATCGTCAGAGGTACGTCAGCCAGCAGGCCGATTCCCGCGGTGGTGAAGAACACGAGCCAGAAGAAGTTGTTGACCCGGTAGGAGATTATCATATCGGCGCGAATCGCGTCGGCGACCAGCCACGAGATGATGCTCGGCGCGATGATGGCGTAGCCGAGCGCGCTCCCGGCGATGAGACCGACCGCGATGGTCACCGACCAGAGACCGAACACGTTCCGGTTTCCGGCGGCGAGACCACGCTCTTTCATCGCGGGCCACGCGTAGTAGAGGACCAGCGGCAGGACCGCCACGGCCCCGAGTAGTGTGGCTATCTTGACCTCGAACACCAGCGCCTCGACGGGGTGGAGCGTCACGATGTTCAGCACGTTCTCGCCCGACCCCATCTCGGGGCGGACCTCGGCGGGAAGCCGCGAGAGGAAGTCCCTACGGATGACGCCGATACCGCCCCGATAGAGGAACGTGAACACGCCCGCGAGGACCAGCATGAACACTGCCACGATGCGGAACATCTTGGAGGTAAGACTCTCGAAGATGAACCGGAGGTCGTAGAACCACCCGCCGATGTCGTCCTCGGTTGTCTCCTCCTCGGTGAAGGCGTCGGCCATGCCCGCCGCCGTGCTTTCGAGGACGTTGCCCGAGTCCTCGGTCTCGGGCGGTGCGGTCGCCTCGGCCGTCTCTCCCTCGGCGTACGCGTCGGTCGCTTCCGCACCGGCGGCGGCCTCCGCGGCCGCTTCGCCTTCGGTCGCTTCGCCTTCGGCCTCGTCGTCGGGGTTGAGTTCGTCGTAGCGGTCGAGGATGGCTTGGGCCTTCTCGGCGTTATCGGCGTCCATCGCCTCGCTGGCGTAGCCGACCGCGTCTTCCTCGCTCATGTCGCCGAAGACCTCCGGCGGGGCCGCCCGGACCGCGCCCGCGTCGAGATTTTCGAGGTCGATGTTTGCTGGCGACCCAGCGGCGGGCGGGGAAGCGCCAGCGGCGGTCGCTGCCTCGCCGAGGGCGTTGGTCAGATAGTAGAGGAACGCGACGACGAACGCGACCAGCGCGATGGACCCAGACGCGACGAGAATTGACTCCGAACGGGGAAGTCCCACGACCGACTCGACGGCCGGAAGCGCGTACTTCGCGGGGAGTTCGGCGTTCAGCGTCTCGACGCCAGCGCGCGTGAAGAAGAACCGGACGAGCAGGAACACGAGCGCCGGAGCGCCGAGCATCCGAATCGCGTTATCACGAACGACATCGACGAAGCTGAGGCGCTCGCTCCCGCGCTTGAGCGTCACGACGACCTTCGTGAGATAGAGGCTAAACGCGTACAGCAGGATGAGCGGCGTCGCCCACATGATCTGGGTGAACGGGTCCGGCGGCGACGCCACGGCACCGAAGAGGAAGATGCCCATAATGGCGTAGCGCCACTTGTCGCGGAACGTCTCGTACTGGACGATGCCGGTGTAGGCCAGTCCGCTCATCGCCAGCGGAAGCTCCGCGGCGAGACCGAACGACAGCGAGAGGAACGCGATGAACTCCGTCCACTTCACGATAGAGTAGCGCGTCTCGAAGCCCGCGTTGATGGCGTTGTCCGCGAGGAACTGGAACATCAGGGGGAAGAAGACGCCGTAACCGTAGGTCATCCCGCCGAGGAACAGCGCCAGCGCGAGAAAGACCAGAATCGCTATTTTCCAGCGAGCGATAGGTACGCCCGGATACCACGAGCGTTGGCGAAGGGAGTCCCGAGAGTAGTACAGCAGGACGGGAAGCGCGATGATGCCACCCGCGATGGCACCGATTTTCGCCTGTAACAGGATAACGTCGAACGGCGTTACGGCGATGACCGTGACGGAGTCGGCTAGCGACGGCGGCATCTGAGCCTTGGTCACTTGTTTGAGGAAGGGCCACCCGACGGAACGAAGCGCGTAGAAAGACGCGACGAAGCCGACGAGGAAGACGATAAACACCTTCTGGAGATGCTCTTGCGCCGTCGAGAGCATCGCTCCGATGGTCTCTCGCCCGCTGTTGACGGCGTTGGCGGTGTCCTCGTCGACGATGCTACTTCCAGTCCCGGACATTCTTTGGAAAGGGTAGCCGTGTCGTAGTTATCAATCTTCTCGTACAGACGGTCACAGAAGACCTATAAGAACGGCAGAACGTAGAGCCACTGAATGGCTGACGAATCGGAGGCGACGGCCAGCAATCTCACGCCCGCGGAAGATACCGGGCCCGCGAGGCGAGAGCCGGAGACGGTGAACGACCCGGCCCCGCGGCCGGAAGAGCCGCTGGAAGACGAAGAGATGCCGCTGGCCGACCACATCGAGGAGATGGTCAAACGATTGGCAGTCATCATCGCCGTCGCGGGGATGGTCACTGCCGTCGCACTGCCGTTTTCAGAGCAAGTCATCAACTTCCTCTGGTACAACACCATCCCGTTCGACCAACTCGGCGAGCAGGCGCGTCCCCGACTCTACCACCCGCTCGCGCTGGTGCTGACCAATCTGAAAGTCGCCAGTCTCGCGGGCGTCATCATCGCGCTTCCGGTGTTCGTCTACGAGACGTACCTCTTCATGCGGCCCGGTCTATACCCCCACGAACGTCGCTACTACCTCGCGGCAGTCCCGACCAGTCTCGTGCTGGCGGTCATCGGCGTCAGTTTCGCCTTCTTCCTCATCCTCCCCGCGGTGTTCACCTACTTCATCCAGTACACCGAGGGCGCGGCGGAACTCGCGTTCGGCCTGACGAAGACGTTCAACCTCATCCTGATGCTGATGGGCTATCTGGCGGTCGTGTTCCAGATTCCGCTGTTCATCATGCTCGCCATCATGATGGGGCTGACGACCCGGCGATGGCTCGCCGACCGCCGCCTGCTGTTCTGGGGCGCGTTCCTCGGCATCTCGTTCCTGTTCACGCCGGACCCAACCGGGATGGCACCCATCCTCGTCACGCTGACGATGATTACGCTCTTCGAGGGGACGCTGTTCCTCCTCAAGTGGACCGGGAACTGACGGACAACGCTCCGTTCCGACGGCGGAAACGATTCGTTTCCCTCGGCGTATTCACCGTATAACTAAGTAGAACCGCTCCCAACGGTACGGTAGCGTTCGCGCCTGCCACATAGCTCGCGTGCCAGCAGCTACATACCGCAGTTCGCGTGCCAGCAAACTGCCACCCTTAGGTGCGAACGCCCATGCCGTTTTCTCGAACTCGACTGGCAAGTGACGACCGTCGAGTCGCTACTCCGCGGTCGGATACTCCGACGCGAACACGTCTTCGACCAGCGGTTCGTCGTCCGTCGCGGTCGTCTCGGCGGCGTCCTCTGCGCGCTCTTCGTCGTCCTCGGGGCTGACGCTCCCGGTCTGATAGCCGTGAAGGTCGAGAGTCACATGGTCGAAACCGAGGTCGGCCAGATGGTCGCGGGCGGCAGCCACGAAGTCCTCGTTCAGCGCGGTCTCCAGTTCGTCGCGGCCGACCTCGATGCGGGCGAGACCGTCGTGGTCCCGGACCCGGAACTGCGAAAAGCCCCACTGGCGGAGCAGAGTCTCGGCCTGCTCGACCCGCGAGAGTTTCGCCTCGGTGACTTCGAGACCGGTGGGAATCCGCGACGAGAGACACGCCATCGATGGCTTGTCGGCGACCGAGAGGTCGTAGGCGTCGGCCAGTTCCCGGACCTCCTCCTTGTCGATGTCGTGAGCCAACAGCGGCGAGTAGGCGTCCAACTCATCGACGGCCTGTAGACCGGGGCGGTGGCCGCCGTCGGCGTCGCTGGCGTTCGTCCCGTCGCAGACCACCGGGATGTCGAGTTCCTCGGCAGTCTCGAACATCTTGCCGAGGCGCATCGTCCGGCAGTGGTAACACCGGTCGCCGTCGTTGGCCACGAAGTCGGGGTCGTCCAACTCCGAGAACTCCGCGAGTTCGTGGCGGATGCCGATTTCGTCGGCGACGCGCTTGGCGTCGTCGAGTTCCGCCTCCGGCAGGGTCTCGCTCTTGGCGGTGCAGGCCACCGCGTCGTCGCCGAGCGCGTCGCGGGCCAGCGCCGCGACGACCGACGAGTCCACCCCACCGGAGAACGCGACTAGCACGCCCTCGCGCTCGGCGAGGTCCTCCCGGACCGCCTCCGCCTTCTCCTCGATAGTAGCCATATCCCGGAGGTTGGTGACTGCCAGCAAAAAGTGCGTTGAACGCGGCGACCGGTGTGAGCGGTATCTACTCCTCGGGGATGCAGTCCAGCAGGTCCCACTCCAACTGCGCGAGGTCCTCGGCGGCGGGGTTGTCGCGGTTGATCTGGTACATCTGGCTGTTGCCGACGGTTCGGGTCTCCTCGACCACGTCGTAGGCCACGAGGTCGTCGATGTGTTCGTAGAACGTGCTTCGGTCGATGCCCGCGTGTCGGGCGATGTCGGTGGGGTTGAGGTCGCGGTCGTTTTCACCCAACAGCGCGACGAGGATTTTCACTTTCGCGTGCGGGCCGAGAACGTCCGTGAGGACTGTGTTCTCGGCGTCGGCTTCCGTGGCGGACTGGGAAGAGGTCTCGTCTGCCTGTGGAGTACTCATGTTACGCTATGTCTGGAGCTACACACTTGAATATGCCGATTAAAAGTATCTCTATCGGAGATAGCTACCTTCGGAGGTGTTGAATAAATAGGACAGATATAAGTAATAGCTATTTCATTTTCTCACGTATGACGAGCGACGGGCAACTCCGGACCAAGATAGTGAAAAAGATGGTCCGAAAACGGGTCGTCGGCGGACACAAGAAACAGGTAGAGACGGTGAAAAACTGGTGTGCGACAAGCGACCAAGGCCGAGCGGAAGACCTCGTGCGCGAGATGATTCGGGACCCGGAAGCGCCGCTCGAAGGCTACGGCGGAAGTCGGGACAACGTTCGACTGACCGGCATCGACGACGCCAAGGCGTACATCGAGACCCACGGCGGCGACCTGCCGTGGGGACTCCGCGACTGACTTTCGCACAATCGCGGACGGCGTTCGGTCGGCGGCCGCGAACCGGCCCACGAACGTTTTTAACCGAGGCGTCAGTATTCTCGCCCGAATGGAGTTGGAGGCGATACCGGGCGTCGGGTCCAAGACCGCGGCGGCGCTCTCGGAGTTGGACGACCCCGAGCGCGCGCTGGCGGACGGCGACGTGGCCGAACTCGCCAGCGCGCCGGGCATCACCGAGGGCCGGGCCGCGGCCATCGCTCGCGGTGCCGTCCGGAAGCGCCACGACGACCCCGGTGACTTTCTGGCGACCGACCGCGCGAAGGAGATATACCGGGACGCGCTCGGCCTGCTCAAAGACCGGACCGTGACGAGCTACGGCGAGAAGCGCCTCGAAACGCTCTACCCGAGCGGCGTCGAGTCGCGCATCGAGGAGACCCGAGCGTTCGCCGCGTCGGCGTTGGAGCGAACGCCCGACCCGGAGGTGCTGGACGCGCTCGCGGACGTGGAACCGCTCTCCGCGCCGCGGGACGTGTCGGTCCGCGACCGCTGTCTGGCGACGACCGACGCCGAACGCTACACCGAGGCCAAGGAGGCGATTCCGGAGTTGAGCGTCGAAGTCGTGGAGGACGCCCGCGACCTCGCGGACCTCGCGCGGGGCTACTCGACGGTGGTCGCGCTCGACGAGGAGTTCGCGGGCGTGGCCGTCGAGGGCGATGTGCGCGTCGAACCCGACGCCTTGGAGCGCCCCGCAGAGGTCGTCCCCGAGCGCGTGCTGGCCTTCTACGCGGCAAACCGCGAGTGCTTGCAGGCCGCCGCGCGGGTCCACCGGGCCGCGGGCATCGACCCGCCGCTGGACGTGGATATCTTGGAAGAGACGCTGGCCCGCGTCGATTCGGAGGGGACCGTGGTCGGCGACGACGAATTAAACCGCCTCTCGCGGGCCGTCGATGACCTCGATGCCACGGTCTCGACCGCCGAGAGCGTCGCCAACGACGCGCTCCGGGAGACCATCGAGGAGCAGGACGTGACCGTCGAGGGGTCGGACCTGCTCTCGCTGGTCGAGCAGGGCGCGGGTGTCGATTCCCTGCTCTCGCGGGAGTTGAGCGACGAACACGCCGCAGCAGTCGAGCAGGCCCGCGAGGAGCTAATCGACTCGTTGGACTTGAACTCGGGCGAGGCCGAGGTCGCGCGCCGGGCGTTCCCCGAGGAACCGACCTTCCCGGTCGAACGCGACGAGGAGGTAGTCTCGCGCCTCCGCGACGACTTGCAGGCCGCGAAGGACCGCCGGGCCGCCGGGCGGAAGCGCGAACTCGCCGCGGACCTCGCGGACCGCCGCGAGGACGCCGAGCAGTTGGTCAGGACCGCGCTGGAGTTGGACGTGGAGTTGGCCGTCGCCCGATTCGCCGAGGACTTCGACTGCACGATGCCGGAGTTCGGCGACGGGGGGTTCACCATCGAGGGCGGGCGCTCGCCCCTGCTGGACGTGTCCTTCGAGGCGGTTGAGCCGGTGAACTACGACGTGTCGGGCGTCGCGCTCCTCTCGGGTGTCAACAGCGGTGGGAAGACCTCGACGCTCGATCTGGTCGCGCTCGTCGCAATTTTGGCCCACATGGGCCTGCCGGTGCCCGCCGAGCGCGTCCGCATCGAGCGATTCGGCGAACTCCATTACCATGCCAAGACGCAGGGCACCCTCGACGCCGGGGCCTTCGAGTCCACGCTCCGAGAGTTCGCGGGGCTAGCGACGGGCGGCGAGCAGTCGGGCAGGACCTTGCCGAACGGCGGGAGCGAGTCGGACGGCGCGGACCGACTGGTGCTGGTGGACGAACTGGAGAGCATCACCGAACCCGGCGCGAGCGCCAAGATTATCGCCGGAATCCTCGAAGAGTTGCGCGGCCGGGATGTGACTGGCGTGTTCGTCTCGCATCTCGCCGCCGAGATTCGGGAGATGGCCGACTACGACGTGCCCGTGGACGGCATCGAGGCGAAGGGGTTGGAGGACGGCGAGTTGGTGGTGAACCGCTCGCCGGTGAAGAATCATCTGGCGCGCTCGACGCCGGAACTCATCGTGGAGAAACTGGCGGGGGACTCCGACGGGGAGTTCTACGACAAGTTGCTGGAGAAGTTCTAATTTCCACTGGAAACGAAGGGCCAAAGAGAAAGCGAGAAAGCCGACGGTAACGCGCGACGAACGCCGTCTCTCCGGAAACGGGTAAATCGACGCCCTGAACCGCTCTCAGACGTATTATTCTCGTCTGCCGAAAGGTTAAGTAGCTGGGAAAGCGAGGTGAAAGTGATGGCTGACGACCCCGAGGAGGGGATGCTCTCGTGGGGCGAGTCCGTGTTCCGGGACGAACACGTCTTCGAGATCGACTACGTTCCCGAGACGTTCGCCCACCGCAAAAGCGAGATGCGGAACCTGAAATACGCGCTCCGCCCCGCCGCGCGTGGGTCCCGACCCCTCAACGTTATCGCCCGCGGCCCGCCCGGCACCGGCAAGACCACCGCGGTCCAGAAAGTGTTCGGCGAACTCGGGGTCCAGACCGACGTGCGGACCGTCCGCGTGAACTGTCAGGTCGATTCGACGCGCTACTCGGTGTTCTCGCGCGTCTTTGAGGGCATCTTCGAGTACGAGCCGCCGTCGTCGGGCATCTCGTTCAAGAAGCTCTTCCGCCAGATTACCGAGAAACTGGTCGAAGAAGACGAGGTGCTGGTGGTCGCGCTGGACGACGTGAACTACCTCTTCTACGAGGACGAGGCCTCCGACACCCTCTACTCGCTGTTGCGCGCTCACGAGGCCCACAGCGGCGCGAAAATCGGCGTCGTCGTGGTCTCCTCGGACCTGAACTTAGACGTTATCGAGGACTTGGACGGGCGCGTCCAGAGCGTCTTCCGGCCCGAGGAAGTGTACTTCCCGGTCTACGACAACGAGGAAATCGTGGATATCCTTCGGGAGCGCGTCGAGCGAGGGTTCCACGAGGGCGTCGTCTCCACCGAGGTGCTGGACGAAGTGGCCGAACTCACCGCCGAGAGCGGCGACCTCCGAGTCGGCATCGACCTGCTCCGGCGCGCGGGCCTGAACGCCGAGATGCGCGCGAGTCGGACCGTCAACCTCGAAGACGTGGAAGAAGCCTACGAGAAGTCGAAGTACGTCCACCTGAGCCACAGTCTACAGGCGCTTTCCGAAAGCGAGACGGAACTACTCGAAGTCGTCGCGGAACACGACGGCGAGCGCGCTGGCGACGTGTACGACGCCTTCCACGACCAGACCGGTCTCGGCTACACGCGCTACTCGGAGATAATCAACAAACTCGACCAACTCGACATCATCGACGCGACCTACACCAACGTCGAGGGCCGCGGACGCTCGCGGCAACTCTCCCTGCGTTACGAACCCGAAGCCGTGTTGAATCGACTGGAAGGGAGTTAGAGACCGGTTGCGGACCCGAACTTTTAGGTGATTCAGCCGATACGTTTTCACAGAGACCATGCCTGAAGTGAGATCCGCGGAAGAACTCGCCGAGGCGGCAGGCGTAGACGTTGAAGTTGTCGAGTCCGGGGACGAGGCGGCCGCGTACTTCGCCGAGATCACACCGGAAACGGAGTGACTATCTAGACTACATTCCAGAAAGTTTACGTTGAGGCTCTCGGTAGTCGTCTTCGTCGTGAACGCAGTGGAATCGCTACTTGGGGAGGAAACCGGCGGGCCGACCGAGAAGACGCCAGTAACGAAAGACGAGTCTGCCCGGTTCGAGATGTCCCGCACCATCGTTTTGGAGAACTTTGCGGACCTCAAAGCGTTCGTAGACGGCGAGATAGAGAACGATGCGTGGATAGTAATTCACGATTCTCAACAACCACAATCTATCGCACGAACGCTCTTTCAACACGTACACAACTACCTCGCCTCCCTGTATTCGTTCAACGAGCAGATTCGAGAGCTAGTAAACAACAAGACATCGGGAGCGGCAATCGAGAAGCGTGACTTCTCACCTCGAAAAGGAGAATCCCCGGCAACAGATTACGTCGAGAAACTCGCGTTTCTTCGCGGCCTTCGTCACAGCATGCAACACGGGGACTACCGGTCGCTCGACTTCCGACCAGTCGAGACAACGAATGGGTTCGAGTTCTGGGAAGTGACTTTCAATAGACAGAAGTTCGAGGGCGGGACAGTCAACTACCCGAAAAGCTTCGTTCAGTACAGAAACGCGAAGGAGATGGCGAAACCCCTCCAATACGTCGCCGACTTTCACCAAAATTACTTCGTCGGGTTCACACAGGATTGTATCGACTGGTTAAACGGAAATCCGTAGCGCAATCACGAAGAAAAGACGCGAATGGCCCGCGACCGACCTATCGCTCGATGACTTCGACCTGAACCCCGTCCGGCACGTCGGTTTCCATGAGTTCTCCGGAGAAGGCGAATCGGTCGTCGCCGGACCCGACGGTGCCGTTGACCCGAACTCGGCCGTCTACTTCCTCTACGAGGTCCACCGCCGCACCGCTGTCCTCGTCCGGTTCGAGTTTTTCGAGGTCGCCGGTCACCTCGATAACGTAGTTCATCCGCCCAGCGGTGCCGGTGGTGGAGACGATGACCTCGTAGGGCAGTTCTCCACCTTCCGCGTCGTCTTCCTCGTCGTCGTCCATGCTGGTCTGGTCGCGCAACATCTGGGACAGGTCGGCGAGCGTCCCGCTGGTCCGGAAGTCGGAGACGACCGCCTCGCCGTCCGCCGTGACCTCGGCCAAGGAGAGTTCGAAGCGGGCGCTCCCGAGCGCGTCGAGCGTGTTGGCGACCGTGACACCGGAGTCGGCGGCGGCCGACTTGACTGCCGAGAGCGTCAGAGACCCCTCAGAACCAAGCTGGCGAACCTGTGAGGCGAACTCGACGTGCGGGGCGGGGAGGGTCTCGGGCGGCAGGATGTCCAGCGTCATCTCGCTGAACTCGAACGACCGCCCCGAGACCTCGGCGGTCCCGCCGGGCGAGGCGATGGCGAACGTCGTGCCGTCGAGTTCCATCGTCACGCCGTCGGCGACGAGCGTGGCGTCGCCGCGCTCGATGCGGAGTTCGCTCCACTCCGCGGCACCGAGTGACGCGAGCGCCGACAGCGACGCGCCCCCGGAGAGGAAATCGCGGGTGCCGTCGGGGACGACGCTGCCGACCGTGCCGGTGGCAACGACCTCGTCGGCGAGAAGTCGGCCGTCGCTCTCGACCGAACTCAGAGACACCTGCAGGTGGCTGTCCGGGTCGAGGTCGGACTCCACGAGTGCGGAGAGCAACGGCGACAGCGACTGTCCCTCGTAGGTCTCGACCATCGCCGCTCGAACCGCGGCGTAGGTCTCGGGGGTGACATCGCTCACGTTGACGCGCTTGCGACCCACCGAAAGCGACGCGTTGTCGCTCTCGACGGACCAGTCGTCCAACTGCAACCGCATCGCGCCGTCTCGGTATCGGAACGTCGCGCGGCCAACCGACACAGTCGCCTCTCCGAGTTCCATCGACACGTCTTCGATCTCCAACGGGTCGGTCTCCTGTGCGGATGCGTCCGCCGCCGCGCTCGATACGCCGCCGAGCGAGAACGTTGCGGTTGCGAGCATCGCGCCGAACTGACGCCGTTTCATGCTTCTCACGCCGCAGTGCTACTCCGGACATTGGAATAAATCGGAGATACCGTTCGAACCGTTCACGGAGATAAGCCGGGTTTTCCGCCTCGATACTTCGGAACACTCGGCCGCCAACGCCGCCGACTCGCCGGAAAGTCGGTCGGGTGTGTTCCGTCGATAACAACTTGTTACAGTAATAGATTTGTCGTTAGGGAAATCGTTAGAACGGTCGTAACGGAGCGTGAAACGTCCGTTTTCTCGGCCGGGAGCGTCCTCCAGTCGAAGGGAG
The DNA here is from genome assembly GCF_004087835.1 of Halorussus pelagicus. Lineage (NCBI taxonomy): Archaea > Methanobacteriati > Methanobacteriota > Halobacteria > Halobacteriales > Haladaptataceae > Halorussus > Halorussus pelagicus. The sequence continues at coordinate 1,468,347 of NZ_CP035119.1, read as the reverse complement.
CCACCGGTCACTCGTAGCGGAGCGCGTCGATGGGGTCGGTCTTCGCGGCGCTCCACGCCGGGTAGAGACCCGCGACGACGCCGACCCCCACTCCGACCGCGACCGCGATGGCGAACCACTCGTAGGGCAGGACGAGGCGCAGGCCGATGTATTCCGCGGCGGCGTAGGCCCCGACGACGCCGGTCGGGATGCCGAGAAGCGCGCCGGAGAGACCGAGCAGGACCGCCTCCAGCAGGAACAGTTGGAGGATATCGCGGTTCTGCGCGCCAACCGATTTCATGATGCCGATTTCCTTGGTGCGCTCGGTGACCGACACGAGCATGATGTTGGCGATGCCGATTGAGCCGACGACGAGCGAGATGACCGCGATGCCCGTCACGAAGTTCGTGAGCGTCGTGAGCAACTCTTCGAGTTGGTCCACGAGGTCTTGGTCGGTCTCGACGGAGAAGGCGTAGTTGCCGGGGACGAGTTGGGCCGCGGCCGAGTCGTCGTCCAAGTACGCCTGCACGCCTGCCTTCGCCTCGGGGACCGCCGCGAAGTCCTCGGCGACGACCGTGAGCGTGGGGTAGACCCGCTGGCTCTCGCCGGTCGTGGGACTCTCGATGGTCGTCCGATAGAACGGGTCGGTCGGCACGAACACGAGCGGTTGAGAGCCGCCCAACCCCTCGAAGGCTCCGCCGCCCGACGAACCGTTGAGTAGGCCGACGACCTCCGCCTCGATGGAGTCGCCCGAAGCGAGTCGCAGCGTGACGTTCTGACCGACGCCGACCGAGGGGTCGAAGAGGTCGGCGGCCTGCTCGTTCAGGACGACCTCGCGCGACCCCTCGCGGAAGCTCCGTCCTTGCGCGACCCCGCCGCCGTCGAAATAGCTCGGCGACGTGGCGATTACCTGTCGCTGGGCGACCGTCTCGCCGCCCGCCGAGAGCGCCGCGGTGGGTACCACGCCCCTCGGAATCACCGATTCGACCCCCGAGACGTTTCCGAGCGCGTCCACGTCGCCGCTCGTGAAGACGGGTTGCGCGCCAGCGCCCGGCCCGCCCTCTTGGCCTTCGGGTCCGGCCCAGACGTAGACGTTCGGGGTTTGGTCGGCCCCGACCTGTCCGAGAACGTCGGCGCGCAGACTGGTGCCGAGCGTGACGAAGGTGATGACCGCGGCGACGCCAATGATGACACCCAGCATCGTCAGCGTCGAGCGGAGTTTGTGACTCCTGATGGCCCGCCAACTCAGGCGGAGACTCTGTATCAACTCCATTAGGCGAGTTCGCTCTCGACGCGCCGGGGCGACTCTATCTCCTCGATGCGTTCGACGGTGCCGTCGAGAACGTGAATCACGCGCTCGGAGTGTTCGGCGATGGGTCGCTCGTGAGTCACCATCAGGACGGTGTTGCCCTCGTCGTGGAGGCGCTGGAACAGGCCCATTATCTGCTTGCCCGTCTCCTGATCGAGATTTCCGGTCGGTTCGTCGGCGAGGATGATGGCGGGGTCGGCCGCCAGCGCGCGGGCGATGGCGACGCGCTGGCGCTGGCCGCCCGAGAGTTCGTTGGGGCGGTGGTCCGCGCGGTCGCCGAGACCCACGTCGTCGAGCAACTCCTCGGCCCGGCCGATGCGCTCGCGCTTCGAGACGCCCTGAAAGACCAGCGGGAGCGCGACGTTCTCCGCGGCGGTGAGTTTCGGCATCAGGTTGAACGTCTGGAAGACGAATCCGACCTCCTCGCCGCGGACCTGCGTGCGCTCGCGCTGAGAGAGGTCAGAAGTCTCGCGCCCGTTGACCCACACCTCGCCCTCGCTGGGCGTGTCGAGACAGCCGATGAGGTTGAGCAGGGTACTCTTGCCCGACCCGCTCGGTCCCATGACCGAGGTGTACGACCCTCGCGGAATCGAGATGTCCACTCCGTCAAGGGCGTGGACCGGTTCGCCGAGGAAGTAGGTCTTGCGCACGCCGCGGAGTTCCACCGCCGCCTCCCGCGACTCGCGTCGTCGCTCCGAATCTCCCCGGCCGTCTCCGTCCGCGTCCCCTCCGACATCTCGGTTTCCATCTCCACCACCGTCTCCTGCCTCTGCGTCGGAATCGGCGTCCGAGTCGCTGGCAGCCATTGTCATGCCTAGTACGCGCGACGTTGTCAAAACAGTAGCGCCCGTTGGGGCGCGAAAGGTTCCGTTGTCCGGCGGCGACCGAACCATTCCGTTGTCCACGGCGACCGAACCATTCCGTTGTCCACGGCGACCGAACCATTCCGTTGTCCACGGCGACCGAACCATTCCGCTCTTCGACGGCGAGAGCGTCGCTCCTTGGCGACGCTCTCGTCCGACTTCGACCAGACTTTTCACCCGCGGCGACCGACGTGCAAGCATGAAATCGACCGGCGGAAGCGACGCACAGAAGCGCGCGGCGGGCGAGAGCGCGGCCGAGGCGGTCGAAGACGGTGCGGTCGTCGGTCTCGGTACGGGTTCGACCGCGGCCCACGCGATTCGGGCTATCGGCCGGAAGGTCGATAGCGGTCTCGACGTGCGCGGAATCCCGACCTCGTTCCAGTCGCGGGAGTTGGCGAAGGAGACCGGAGTGCCGCTCACGACGCTCGACGAGGCCGATACCGTGGACCTCGCCATCGACGGTGCCGATCAGTTCTCCGGGCCGCATCTCGTGAAGGGCGGCGGCGCGGCCCACGCCCGCGAGAAAATCGTGGACGCGGCCGCCGACCGCCTGCTGGTGGTCGCCGACCCGAGCAAGGCCGCCAAGCGACTCGATCACCCGGTCCCCGTCGAGGTCCTTCCGGACGCCAGAACGACGGTGGCCGAGAAAGTACGGGCACTCGGCGGGTCGCCGACGCTTCGGAGCGCCGAGCGCAAGGACGGCCCGGTCGTGACCGACAACGGAAATCTCGTGGTGGACTGTGAGTTCGGGAAAATCGAGGCTCCGGCCAAACTCGCGGCAGACCTCTCGCAACTCCCCGGCGCGGTCGAACACGGCCTGTTTGTTGGGATGGCCGACGAGGTTCACGTCGGCCGCGAGGACGGCGTGGACGTAGAAACGTTCTGAGCGGCGTTTTTCGGCGTCGTTCCATCCGGACGAGAGACGAGCCGAGGGCTACGGAGTATCGGGCGCGATAAAAGAAACGTAACGGAATCCCTATTTAAAGGTCGCGCGGCTGGACGGTCTTTCGGTCGTTGGCTTCGGCGCGGCGGGCGGCCTCGTCGAGAAGCTCTTCGACGCGGTCGTCGAGGGCGTCGTAGAAGTCCGACGCCACGTTCTTGTCGTCCAGTGCGTCCTTGACAGCTGCTTTGACGATGAGGTCTGCCATACGCGTTTTTCTTTCCTGCCGCCCCTAATAAAGCTTCTCAAATCTGCGGGCGAGCGGCGCTCTGTCGTTCAATTCCCGGTCATCTATCAAGAAAGCCAAAAAGAATAAATACTAGTGAGTTGTGTGGCTCCCGCTCGCCGGGGTCGGAGGATAGGAGTACGTAGAGTGCCCAGAGTCGGACATGCGCGAACTACTCGACGCAGTTGCAGCGGGCGAAGTGAGTCCGGCCGACGCCGAGGCGCAACTCGCAGGCTACGCGACCGGTGAGGCGGGTCGGTTCGACGCCGCCCGAGAGACCCGACGAGGCGTCCCCGAGGCGATTCTGGGCGACGGCAAGACGCCCGAAGAGACCGCGTCGCTCGCCGCGACGGCGGTCGAGACCACCGGACGGGCCATCGTGACCCGGACCAACCGCGACCAGCGACGTGCGATTCGACAGCGACTCGCCGACGAGCATCCTGCGGCCGAGGTGACGGTCCACGAGCGGTCCGACGTGGTAGTCGCCCACGCCGCCGACTTCGACCCGCCGGAACTGGCGGCGACCGTCGGCGTCGTCACCGCGGGCACGAGCGACGCGATTCCTGCGGGCGAGGCCGCGGTCCTCGCCGAGGAGATGGGCGCGACCGTCGAGCGAATCGAGGATGTCGGCGTTGCGGCGCTGACCCGCATCGTGGACCAGCTCGACCGACTCCGAGACGCCGACGTGCTGGTCGTCGCCGCGGGCCGCGAGGGCGCGCTCCCGACCGTGGTCGCGGGACTGGTCGATACGCCCGTCATCGGCCTGCCGGTCTCAACCGGATACGGCTACGGCGGCGAGGGCGAGGCCGCGCTCTCCGGGATGCTCCAGTCCTGTTCGGTCCTGTCGGTCGTCAACATCGACGCCGGATTCGTCGCGGGCGCGCAGGCCGGACTCATAGCCAGAGCGGTTGACAGCGGTGGCGCGGTCGGCGGCGACGAAACCGACGCCCGATAATCTCGGTCCGCCGAACCGTACTTCGAGGCAACACGTTAGTACAATCTGAGTATTTCAGTTACGCGCTCGAAATTGAAACCCGAACACCGGAAACGTTCTTTGTATTTCCTAAAAAGAGATTCGCGCTTGGGAAGGATTTTTGATAGTGGGGTGCGAAGGAGTAAGTGCTGGTAGTGACCCTGCCAGATGAAACCCAATGCCAAAGTGTGACCACTGTGGCGCGCACATCTCCGAACAGTTCGTCCGAGTGTTCGCCGACGAGGACGGTGAAGTCCGAGCGTGCGTCTCGTGTTCGGCGAACGCCGGAATCGCAGAAGTTGCGCGCCAACGCGCCAGAGAGGCAAAAGCATAGCCCGCCGAACGGGCGGGAACCAAACGGATAAGAACCACCACGCGAAGCCTGTAAGGCGTGCCGGTCCACCACTGGGTCTACGTCATCGAATGCGCTGACGGCAGTTTTTACACGGGATACACCACCGACGTGGAGCGTCGCGTCCGCGAACACGACCGCGGCGAGGGCGCGAAGTACACCCGCGGGCGAACCCCGGTCGAGTTAGTCCACAGCGAGCGCTTCGAGTCGAAATCGGGGGCGATGTCCCGCGAGTACGAAATCAAGCAGTTGTCCCGTCGGCAGAAAGAGCGGTTGGTCGAAAGAGACGGAGAGGACCTGTAGTCACGCCATCGGGTCGCCCTCGGGTACCGACGCCGGAAGACCGACCAGTTTCGCGCTCCGCTCCCAGAGTCGTCGCCTGAGTTCCGGGTCGTCGGCCACAGACGCGGCCGACGACCGCTCTCTCCGGTCGAAGTACGCGCCCGATACGTTGGCCGCCGCGTCGCTCGTGGCGAGGTAAACCAGCGCGTCGGCGGCCCCCTCGACACTCTCGAAGGGACCGATGGGTGCGACGCTAGCGACGAGGGCGGCCGCGCTCGTGAACAGTTTCGAGAACCCGGTCGCGTTCCGCACGAGGTCAGTGTGAGGAATCCACCCCGGATGTACACAGTTAGCTGTGACCCCCGTGCCGTCGAGTCGGGCGGCCAACTCGCGGGTGAACAGGATGTTCGCCAGTTTCGAGTCGGCGTAGGCGTCGAGTCCATCGAAGTTCTCGCCGCGGACGACCGATTCGAGGTCGGCCAACGACCCGTTCTCGTGGAGCGCGCTGGTCATGGTGACGACTCGCGCGGGTGCGCTGTCGCGGAGGCGCGGCGCAAGCAGGTTCGTGAGCAGGAACGGCGCGAGGTGGTTGACCGCGAAGGTAAACTCGACGCCGTCCTCGGTCGTCCGGCGCTCGCTCCGAGAGGTTCCGGCGTTGTTCACCAGCGCGTCGAGGCGGTCGTAGTCGGCCCGGACCTCGCGGGCCAGTTCCCGGACCGCGTCGAAATCCGCGAAATCGACCCGGTAGAACTCGCCGTCGCTCTCGGGATGGGCGCGCCGAACCTCGGAGCGGACTTCGCGTCCGGCCTCGCGGTCTCGGCCGGTGAAGAGGACCGTCAGGCCCTGCTCGGCGAGCTTTCGGGCGGCAACCCGGCCGATGCCGCTCGTGGCTCCGGTCAGGAGAACGATTCGGGACACGGCGATTCAGTCGTCGGCGTCGGCCTCGGCCTGCGTGCCCTCGGCCTCCTCGTCTGTGTCACCTATCTCGTCCACACCGGCGTCGGGCGCGGTCACGTCCGGGTGGATGAAGGCGTACTCGACGGCCTGCTCGCCGAATTTCCGGACGCGCTCGGCGATATCGGCGTCGGTGATTTCGCCGTCCTCGATCTTGTCTCGGGCGCTCCGGATACCGACCTGATGGGGCAGGACCCACGCGTGGACGCCGCGGGCAGTCACGCGCATGTGGTCGAGCGTGCTAGCGAACGACCCGCCCCCGGCCGACGCCAGCAGGCCGACCGTGGTGTTCTCGTACTCGTCGAACCCGCAGTAGTCGTGGACGTTCCGGAACGCCGCGGAGTACGACCCGTGATAGACGGGACTTCCCCACAGAACCGTATCTGCCTCCCGAATCTTGCGCTTGAGTTCGGTCGCGGCCTCGGGTTCGTCGTCGTCGGGGTCGAAAACGGGGAGGTCGTACTCGCGCACGTCCAGCAGTTCGGTCTCGGCACCGCGCTCGGCCGCCGCGTCGAGCGCGTGGCTCAGCGCGGTCCGGGTGTAGCTTCCGTTGCGCATGCTTCCCGACAGCGCGACGACGACAGGAGTTCCGTTCATATTGACCGATTCTACGGGGCTGAGTGGGAAAACAGTTTCCGGAACCGGATTTCTGTAACGATTCGGAAATGTCGGCAGGAAGTTGTCGAGGCGCAAGCGAGCCACTCCGTCGGGGTGAAACGGAGCCGTGTGGTCGGGATGGGACGGAGCCACGCGGTGGTTTTTTCGGCGGGGGTAGCGACGTGTTGGGTATGGAGACGCCGATTTCGTTCGGAACCGACGGCTGGCGAGCGACGCTCGACGAGTTCACCGCACCGCGCGTCCGGATGGTCGGGCAGGCGGTCGCCGACTACCTCCGCGAGGTCGAGGAACGCGACGGCGGAACGGTCGCGGTCGGCTACGACGCCCGCGACACCTCGCGCGGGTTCGCCGAAGAGCTATGCCGTGTGCTGGCGGCCAACGGCTTCGACGCGCTAATTCCGCCGCGGGACTGCCCGACGCCCCTCGCCGTGTGGACCGTCGCGGACCGGGAGTTGGCGGGCGCGCTGGTCGTCTCGGCCAGCCACAACCCGCCGAACTACAACGGCGTGAAGTTCTTCCCCCACGACGCCGCGCCCGCCCTGCCCGAAGTGACGGACGAAATCATGGCCCGCATCGCCGAGCCGCGCACGCTCCCCGACGACGAGCAGGGGAGCGTCCGCGAGGAGGACCTGCTGGAACCATACGCCGACCACGCCTTCGACGTGGTGGGCGTCGGTCCCGACGAGGAGGCGGACCTCGACGGCCTGACCGTGGTCTACGACGCGATGCACGGGTCGGGCCGCGGGTTCACCGACGAACTGCTCGAACGCGCCGGGGCGACGGTCCACCGGCGGCGCTGCGAGCAAGACGCCGAATTCGGCGGCACGAACCCGGAACCGAGCGCCGAGAATCTGCAAGGACTGGTCGAGGAGGTCCGCGAGAAAGACGCCGACCTCGGCATCGCCAACGACGGCGATTCGGACCGAATCGCCGTCGTGACGCCCGACAGGGGCTTTCTGGACGAGAACCTCTTTTTCGCGGCGACCTACGACTACCTGCTCGAAGGCGGTCACGCGAGCGACACGAGTGGGGTCTCGTCGGGCGAGCGAAGCGAGTCCGACGGGGAATCCGGACCCGCGGTCCGAACCGTCTCGACCACGTTCCTCGTGGACCGCGTGGCCGAGGCCCACGGCGAAGAAGTCGTGGAGACCGCGGTGGGCTACAAGTGGGTCGCCGAGGCGATGAAGGAGTCTGACGCGCTCATCGGCGGCGAGGAGTCCGGCGGATTCTCGATTCGGGGCCACGTCCGTGAGAAAGACGGGGTCCTGATGGCGCTCCTCGCCGGAGCGGTCGAGAGCGACCGCTCTTACGACGAGCGCGTGGACGACCTACTGGCGGAGTTCGGCGAGATTCACCAGTCGAAGGTCAGCGTGGACTGCCCGGACGAGCGCAAGCAGGACGTACTCGCGGCCCTCGAAGCCGAACTCCCCGAGGAAGTAGCGGGCGAGCGCGTCGAGCGAGTCAACGACACCGACGGCTTCAAGATTCTGCTCGAAGACGGGTCGTGGTTGCTCGTGCGCCCGAGCGGGACGGAACCGAAGATGCGCGTCTACGCGGAGGCCGCGAGCGAGGCGCGCGTGGAGGCGCTGTTGGACGCCGGGCGCGAGTTGGTCGAACCGTTAGTGTAGCGGTCCGTGCAAGCGGATAGTTTTCGTTCAAGGCGGTCCCAATCGACGGCATCAAGAACCGAAAGACGCAGGAAGACGGAACAGTCGATATCGAGGCCGAACGGAAAGAATAGAGACTATCGGTCGAAAACGCGCGCGAACAGAGCGGACCAGTCAGGACGGTTCGTCCGGACTCGACCTTCAGACTCTTTCACTTTTTCGCGGTGTCGTTCGGCTTCGGACATACATACATATTGAAAGCCGACCCAGATATACGTTCGGGTTTTGTAGAGCAAACTACGTTTACACGACCGTTAGTGATGGAAGGAGAATCAATACTTGAGAAGAACGACCGACAGCGAGAGCGCGACGCCAGCGATACAGCCGACGACAAACGTCGTTACAATGATGCTGTAGAACTCGAAAGTACGGTTGCTAACGTAAGTGATTCCGCTAACAGTTACGGATACCGCTGCAAACGCCAATAGTGCCTGCGAAATAGAGAGAAGTGCTTTGTCTTTGTTTAATCTCTTATCGTTTCTATCGATGTAGTTCGGATACGTCTGAGCGAACGTAGCGAGCATCTCTTTTCGTCCGAACGTTGCCTGTTTGTTGAGGTCCGAAACGCCAATTTCCGTTTCGAGTTTCGTGTGATAGACGGTGGCGAACGCCGTGAAAATACTCAGCACGCCGAACAAAATCCCAGCATACGTGAGTGGGTTATCAATACTGCCAACGGTAGCGGGGTCATGTTGGCGAGAGATGTAGTACGCGATTGCGGCAGCAACTCCAGAGAACGTGAAAGACGCACGGAGCAACGACATAGCCTTCTTATCAATGTGTTCTGCTTCACTCACTTGGTCAGCGAGAGTCTCGTTGAGTTTCCGATGGCTCAACCGTAAGGCGTACAGCGAATCATCCGCCGTCAACTGTTCTTCGTCGTCACTCACAGATATGTACCGTAAATTAGTCTCGTTAGATAAAATTTCCTACTGAGTCCGGGACCTCTACTCGCCTTCCCCAAAGTCCAACATCCCGTTGGGGTTCGCGTAGTAGACGTAGGCGAGTCCGAGACCCAACAGCACCGCGAGCGCTCCGAGCAGGTCCCCGGCGTCGGCGGTGAACCCGTCCAAGAGCGTGACGTAGGCCATCGCGGCGGCGAACGCGACCCAGATTACGGCGACCCGTCGGCGGCGTTGCTCGTCCATACCCGTGAGAGCGGCGGCGAGGGAGTTGGGTCTGTTGAAGTTCGTTCGCGGGCACGCGAAAATCCGACCGCTCGCGTCACTCTCCGTCCGCGTCGTAACGCCCGCGAAGTCGGTCGGTGTCGCCCTCAACGGGCAAAATATGGAAGTCGAGCGACTCGTAGAACGGTCGGACGCCGGGGTTAAACTCGGCGGTCAGTCGGTCGTGGCGCTGGGCCGCAGCGCGGAGCAGCGCGGTCCCGACGCCCCGCCCGCGGCGCGCGCGTCGGACCGCCACGGCGTCGATGTGCGCGGCATCGCTATTCGCGGCGTCTCGGGAAGTTTCGCCTTCCGAGACCAGAACCAGCGCGCCCAGAATCGGCGTTTCGTCCGCGGCGCTGTCGGCGTCGCGCTCCTCGTTGGCCACCAGCACGTCCCCGCCGTCGATTCGCTGGTCGAGGTCGTCGCGGACTTCGAGCATCGCGGCGTCGAGGACGCGCCGGACGCCGAGGCGGTCGCTCGCGGTAGCTTCACGGACCGCGATACCCTCCGGGCAGTCCACACCATGGCTCCCGCTCATTCCTCGTCGGCGAGCATCCGATCGAGCATCGCCAGCACGTCGTCTACCGAGGGCCGGTCGGCGGGCTTGTCGCCGCGGTGGACGCCGAAGAGTCGCAGGTCGTCGCCGCGCGCGTCGAGAATCGCCACCTCCGGCATCCGGCCCACGAGGTCGTGGAGACCGCCCAACTTGCCGAATCGGGTGGGCTGGCCGTACTGCTCGGCGACCGCCTTCTCCTCGTCGGCGACCAGCGGGAACGGGAGGTGGACGTTCGTCTGCCACTTCCGGGCGCGCGCCGCTGATTCGGGCAGGACCGAGACCACGGCGGCGTCGCGCTCGCGGAACTCGCCGTAGCGGTCGGCCACGTCCCGCACCTGCTGGCGACAGTTCCGGCAGTGGTAGTCCCGTTGAAAGAGAAGGACTATCGCGTCGTTGTCGGCCGCGAACGCCGAGAGCGCGAGCGGGTCGGGACCCGCGCCAGCGTTGGGCAACTCGAAGTCGAGTTCCGAGACGCCGAGGTCGTCGTGCGTCCGCGCCGACGCCTCGGAGTCTCCGCTTCCCCCCTTGATGAGCCGAAGCACTTTGACGTGGTCCGCCTCGACCGGTTGGTCTTCCGGGACCGGGCGGCCGTCCACCATCACCGACACCTCGTGGGGGCTGAGACCCACCTCGGCCAGCAGGTCGGCGTAGGTCGCGTCCTCGACTTCGAAGTCGTGGCTCCCCTCGCCGACGACCTCGACGGTCACGTTCATGGCGTTACTTTCCGGGGCGCGCGTCGTAAGCGTGTCGGGCTATGGAGTGGGCGAGAATTGATCGGCGAGAGAACCCAACCCCGAACCTCTGGCGCGTTACATCGTCGATTCGGTCTCACCACGCCCGCCGTACCGCTTCCGGCCCCCGAACGCGAGCGCGCCGAGACCGAGCAGGAGAACGACGAACTGGGCCAGACCGCCGAGAATCGGCACGAACCCGACCAGCGAGACCACCACGAGACCGACCACGAGCGCGACCCACTTGCTGGCGTCGTCGGCGAGTCCGGCCAGCCAACTGCCGAGCGCGAACGCGCCGTAGACGTAGCCGACCCACAGCACGATGCCGTAGAGCAGTATCCCGAGCAGGCCGAGCGGAATCCCGACGAGCGAGACGAACAGGAGCGCGATTAGTATCGGACCCTCGACGAACAGCAGGAGTCCGACCCCGGCCGACCGGAACGGGTCCGAGACCGCCCGGTCGGTGACGCCCGCGGAGAACCGCGGGAAGACCAGCAGAGCGACCGCGCCGAGCGCGAAGTTGACGAGGAACCCGTACACCGCGCCGACCCAATTCGGAACCAGCGGGCCGGTGACGCCCACGTCGAGACCGAGGTCGGGTTCTTCGCGGACCGCCCCGTCGATTCGGGCACCCTCTGCCCGGTCTACGTCGCCGTCGTAGAGGAAATCGCCGCCGACGACTGCGGTCGGCCCGAGCGTGATGGACCCCGCGCCGACGCGCGCGCTCCGGCCTATTTCGCCGTCAACCGCGACGTTGCCGCCAGCGGCCTCCAACTCGCCGCCGATTCGACCGCCCTCTTCGAGCGCGACGTTCCCGCCCGCGACGCTGGCGTCGCCGGTGACGGTTCCGTTGACGCGGACGTTCCCCGCGAAGGCTTCGAGGTCGCCGGTCACCTCACCGTTCACGAACACGTTGCCAGCGAACGCCGTCACGTCGCCCTCGACGGTACCCCGGATGATGACCGTCCCACCGAACGCGTTCAAGTCGTCGCTGACGGTCTCGCCCTCCTCGACGACGACGGTGCCGCCGCTCCGGGTCTCGTCGGCCGCGACCGGAGCGGGCACCGCGGCGAGGGCGACCAGTAGCGCGAGGAGAACTGCGAATCGCTTGTTCATGGAGAACCTGTCGGCGGGACGCAAAATAGTCCTTTCCCGGTTATCGTCAAAACCGATAGTTAAGCCGGTCTTACGGATGAGAACTCGGGAGAGAATCGCGGTTTCCCTCAAAGACTCTCGGGTCCCGACCGCGCCGAACCTCGGGGAGTTTAAGACCGGCAAGCACCTCGTCTCTTGCATGAGCGAGGCCGAGAGCGACGCCGACGAGGCGGCCGAATCGGACGAGGTGGCCGAGACCGAGGCGGTCGCCGAAGAGAAAGCGACGGCCGAGACCGAGGACCCCGCCGAGTCCGACGGAGCGAACGCACCGGACGAGGCGGCCGACGCCGGGCGCGACCAGATCTGGATCGAGAAGTACCGACCTCAGCGGTTGGACGAGGTGGCGGGCCACGAGGACATCACCGAGCGCCTGAGCAGGTACGTCGAGCGCGACGACCTGCCGAATTTGCTTTTCTCAGGGCCTGCAGGCGTCGGGAAGACCACTTCCGCCGTCGCCATCGCCAAGGAACTGTACGGCGACGACTGGGAGAGCAACTTCCTCGAACTCAACGCCTCCGACCAGCGCGGCATCGACGTGGTCCGGGACCGCATCAAGAACTTCGCGCGGTCGTCGTTCGGCGGCCACAACTACCGCATCATCTTTCTGGACGAGGCCGACTCGCTCACTTCTGACGCTCAGTCGGCCTTGCGCCGGACGATGGAGCAGTTCTCGAACAACACCCGGTTCATCCTCTCGTGTAACTACTCCTCGAAAATCATCGACCCGATTCAGTCGCGGTGCGCGACGTTTCGGTTCGGACCTATCTCCGAGGAGGGCGTCACCGAGCAGATTCTGAAGGTCGCCGAGCAAGAGGACATCGAGACCACCGAGGAGGGCGTGGAAGCGCTGGTCTACGCCGCCGACGGCGACATGCGAAAGGCCATCAACGCGCTTCAGGCCGCGGCCGTGATGGGCGAAGTCGTGGACGAAGAGGCCGTGTTCACCATCACCAGCACGGCGCGTCCCGAGGAAATCGAGGAGATGGTCACGGACGCCATCGAGGGGAATTTCGGCACGGCGCGCTCGACGCTCGACGACCTCCTGACGAACAAGGGGATGGCGGGCGGCGACGTTATCGACCAACTCCACCGCTCGGTCTGGGAGTTCGACCTGAGCGACGAGGAGACGGTCAGACTGATGGACCGAGTCGGCGAGGTCGATTACCGCATCACCGAGGGCGCGAACGAGCGCGTCCAGTTGGAGGCGCTGTTGGCCTCGCTGTCGCTCGAACGAGAGTAGCGTCGGCTGACCGCGACCCAATCGTTCGTTTCCGGAACGCTCGGCGCGGGCCACGCGCGTTCCGGGCGAGAAACCCGGCGTTGTTCGAGCGAACGCTCGGAAACGGCCACCTCTCTTATCACTCGACCCCGTGTAGCGACGACCGAGTACACATGGGACGCTATCCGCGAACGGCACGGGACGCGCGCTTGAAATGTATCGAGTGCAACGCGCCCGTCGTCGAGACGGTCGAAGGAAGCTACGCCTGCGTGGGATGTGGCGCTGAGCCTATCAGTACCCGGTCGGACGCGCCGACCTCGGGGTCAGAGGGCGCGCGGTCCCCGGCCGACGACTGACCGTCGTCCAGTCGAATCGACGCGGATTACTTTTTCCGGGCGGTCGGCGATGAGCGGTGAGTTGCGACACTTAGTAGCATACGGAGGGTGAACTGCGGAAAAATGGACGCGAATCGAACTACGTCGTCGGCGCGTCCCGAACGCGCACTTCGGGCGACGCCTCGTGGGCCTGCGACATGAGGTTCAACACCGGCGAGCGCCGCGCGCCCTCCCGAAGCAGTTCCGCGTCCTCGTCGGTGAGATTCGGACCGCTGACCTCGATGTCGATGGTGAAGTCGTCGTACGTCTCGTCGGACCGCTCGACGCCGTGGACGCCGAAGAGGACCCGCGGGTCGAGGTCGAGTCCGACCGTGGTTTCGAGGCCGTCGAGGTCAATGTCGTTCTCCATCGCCACGATGCCGACAGTGGCGTTGATGCACCCGGTGAGTCCGGCCAGCGCGACTTCCACGGGTTCCGGCCGGTCGGCGGGGTCCACGAACCCCGCCTCGTCCTCTACCTCCTTGTGCGCGCCGAGCGGGAACGTGTACTCGCGGGTCTCGCGCCGTATTTCCTCACCGCCGAAACTGTACGCGTCGAGTTTCGCCAACGTGTGCATCGCCCGGCCTTCCGCGATACCTCTCGCGCCGAGTCCGAGCATCGCGTCCTCGGGGTTCTCGGCCATGTTCTCGACGAACGCGCCGTACTCTTCGGTGTTTACGCCGTGCTTGATGGTCTCTGAAGCCATGTGTGAGGCTACACCGAACCAGAACTTAACTATTTTTCATTATGTTTGTGGCTTCTCCGGTAACGCTCTCGCGCCCGCGCCGCGAACAATGACACGTCCGCGAGTGGCGCGCTCCCGGCGAGCGGTCGGCGAGCGACAGGTCGGCGACTCATCCCGTGTCGGACCTATCGAATCGGCGAAACTGTCCCGGTCTCGAAACGTCGAAGTACCGCCAGCGAGTCGGGCCAGCTCGTGGGCAAGTTCGCCGAGGCAGTGCGCGACCGACTCCGGGACGCTCTCGGAGAGCGACGGCCGAATCTCGACTGGCAGACCGAGTACCGCGTCCGACGGACTCCGGTGGACGTGGTGGGCACAAACGACGACCGACTCGTCGCGGTCGAACTGGAGTGGCGCAGAGCCGACCCCGCGAACAACACCGCGAAACTGTTCTACTACGCCGATGAGGGCGACTTCTCTGAGTACGACGAGGTAGTCGTCTGCCAACTTTTTACAGGGTACTACGACCTCGCTTCGGGCGGCGTGTCCTCGAAACGCGAGGTCGCCGAGTTCGTGGGCGAGACCGCCGCCGAGTCCGTCGAGCGCGTCGTGTTCCATCCGCTCGAACTCCCCATCGACCCGCCGAAGCGCGGCGGGGAGCGACCCGAAGGGTGGCGCGCGCGGACTGACGAGACGGCCACCGAAATCGCGTCACTGCTCTGAGTTCGCGTCGTCACTGTCGGTTCCGCGGCGCTCGGGCGCGGTCGGCCCGAGGAAGAGCCGGATGCCGAGACCGTACACCACACCGTACGAGAGCGCGAGCGTCAGCGCGTAGGCCACCCCAAACCCGGCGAGCGGAGCGCCGAGTTCGACGCCGAGCAGGTCGAGGGCGGGCGGCACGCCGAATGGGAGAACGAATCCGAGGACGAGCATCGAGAGGACCACCTCGATTCGCCGGTCGTGAGCGCCGGGCGCGGGCGACCGCGACCGGACCCAGAGGTAGCCACCGAGAAACGCCGCGACGGCGACGGCGGCGAACGCCCGCGAGAGGTCGAGCGAGGCGGGAGTCCGAGTAGCGCGGAGATACCAGCCCGTAGCCAGAAACCCGAGCAGAAAGACGTAGGCGGCGGTTATCGCCCACTGGAAGCCGCCGACCAACTTGGCGACGAGCGAGACCATACGGACCGCTCGGCGGCCCGGCGAAAAACGGTGTCGGCGACGCTTCGCTGTTTTGCGCCAGTTTCCAGTGGTCGGCGTCGGACGCAGTCGGCTACTCCAGCGCGACCAGTTCGTCGTCGAGCATATCACCCAGCACCTCTCGGGCGTGCCCGTCGGGGTCCACGCCCTCGTAGACCGCTTTGACCTCGCCGTCTGCGAGGACGAAGGTGGTGCGCGCGGTCGCGCCGCGGGAGGTGTCCACGCCGAAGGCGTCGGCGATGCCGGTCTCGGGGTCGGCCAGCAGGTCGAACCGAAGTTCGTACTTCTCGGCGAACTCCTCGTGGCTCTCGGCGTCGTCGGTCGAGACGCCGAAGACCGAGACGCCCGCGTCGTGGTAGCTCTCCAGTTCGGCGTCGAACTGCTCGGCCTCGGTGGTACACCCCGGTGTGTCGTCGCGGGGATAGAAGTACAGCACCGTCGGTTCCGAGAAGTCGAGTTCGATGGTCTCGCCGCGCTGGTTCGTCGCTTCGACCGTCGGCGCGTCCGCACCTGTTTCGAGCGTCATGGCCCCAGATTACCGACGAAGCGGCAAGGCGTTTGCGCTTGCTGGCGTCTGGGCGTCGTTCGAAACGCTTGCGCTCGCGTTCACGGACGCGGACTCACTCGATGTCGATACTGTGAGAGTCCTCGTCGCCCGCGACCAGTTTCTGAAGCGTCACCGTCAACACGCCGTTGCGGTACTCGGCGGCGACGTTCTCTTCGTCAACGTCCTCGGGGAACGTCACCGTGCGGTTCACCGCCCGATGGCTACGCTCCTTGCGGATGTACTGGCCGTCCTCGTCGTCGCTCTCTTCGGTCTCCTGCTCGGTCTCGGCGCGAATCTGGAGGTGGTCGCCCCGGAGCGTCACGTCGATGTCCTCCTTGCGGTAGCCGGGTAAGTCGGCGGTGACGACGAACGCCTCGCCGCGGTCGGCCACGTCGATAGACGCCCCGCCGCCGCCAAGTTTCTCCATCGCTCCGCCGCCCATCGACTCCTCGAACTGACGGCTCATGCGGTCTATCATCTCTTCTAAGTCCTCGAAGGGGTTCTTTCGTCCTGACATAGTTGCTCCGGGCGTCGGTCGCCCGTTGGAACTCCGACGTGTTTCGTCTTAAAAATTCAGTCCGGGAAATCCGTCGGCGGTCGGTCGAGAGTGAGTCAGTGGGTCAAAAGCGGGTCGGTCACTCAGTCGAGGGTCGGTCAGTAGACGACGTGTTCAGCGTCGTAGGACCCCAGTCTCCGGACCCACCCGTTCTCTGCGAGGTCCTCGATGTCGCCGATGGCCTCCTCAGCGCGCTCCTCGTAGAGACCCGCCTCGAAATCGACGTGGAAGACGTAGTCGCCCAGTCGCTCGCCGCTCGGGCGCGACTCGACTCGCGTCAGGTTGATGTCGCGCTCGGCGAACGGTTCGAGCAGTTCGAGCAGGAGTCCGGGGTAGTTCGCGTTCGGGTAGACCACCAGCGAGGACTTGCCGCCCGCCTCCGAGCGCTCGCTCGCGGGCGCGATGACGAAGAACCGGGTCGCGTTCGAGTTGCGGTCCTGAATCCCCTCGGCGACGACGCGAAGGTCGTCGTCGCCGCCCGCGTTGTCCGGATGGCCGATGGCCGCCACGTCGGGGTTCTCGCGAGCGTACTCGACGCCGCGGGCGGTACTGGCGACCGCTTCGAGGTCTGCGTCGGGGTACTCGGCTTCAAGGTAGCTTCGACACTGCGCCAGCGCTTGGGAGTGGCTGGCGACGACAGAGAAGTCCTCGCGCTGGGCGAGCAGCGCGTGGCGAATCGGCGTGACGATTTCCCGGACGGCGGCGACCTCGCGGTCGGTCAGCGCGTCCAGCGTCTCGGTGACACTCCCCTCGATGCTGTTCTCGATGGGGACGACGCCGCGGTCGTACTCGCCGTCCGCGACGGTCTCCACGATGGCGGTGACTGACTCGCGGAACTCCACCTCGTCGGCGACTGCGCTGGCGGCGCGATGCGAGTAGGTCCCCTCGGGACCGAGCGTGACTGCTTGCATACGCCCGTGTTTCGCGGTAGGGGCTAAAAGGGCGTCGGGTGTGACAGATTTTCTCGGCGAGCGACCCGGCGCGAGACGGTACTTTCTACAGCGGTCGGCGCGCGGGGGCGCGGCCTCGTGCCGCGCCCATCCGCGCGAGGGACGACTGAACGACCGGAGGGAGTGACGGAGGAGGTTGGGGAGGTGTGAGGCCTGCGGTTGCGGGGCGGCGCGGTGCCGTGCGGCTGCGGTATGATTTGCTCAAGCCTGAAGCTAGCCCCTCGCGTCCGTTCTACTTCACAACAACACAGTTTCCAACTACACCGACTCAATCACCGCCGACTTCGAACAACGCCACTCCGTCTCCGACCCTCACTCCGCGCCGAGTCGGAACGTCCGGCGTCGAACGTAGCCGCAGCTGGGACAGAGGTGGCGGTACTGAATCCGGTCGCCGCCGGTCTCCGCGAGCCACTTCCCGTCCTCGTCGTCGTACCCGCACTTCGGACAGACGAGGTCCTCGTCCTCGAAGCGCGACCGAAGTCGCTCGAAGGGAGAGAGGCCGCCGGGGTTGTTGTTGGCCATACCGTGAGCTACGGCACCAAATAACATAATTGTTCGCTAGAGATAGGGCCGACGACGAACGACCGTTTTAGGACTCACAATGAGGAAATACAGAAAGTAAAGCGCGTAGTCGCTCTACCGATTCAGCGCTTGTGCTTTTGTCATTGGAAATGGCGATCCCCTGCATTGCGGTGAACGTATTGCCCAACACTGCATGGGTTTAGATCTAAAAGCCTGCGCAAAATGCATCGATAGCCTGCCAGAATCTATTCGATAAACGCTTTCTACTTAACCTCTTTTGCGTTTTCGGGAGGAGTAAACTCGAAGAGAGAGCGATCGATCTCGATGTCAAATTCAACCTCCTCAAACGTTTTCTTGAGGAAGTACACCCCGTCCGGAATATCTTCGAATGAATCTGTCTGCAACAACGGCATCTTTTGGATATTGGCCTGTGCCTCCTCCTTGATGGGGAACCAGTATTCGTCGTCTATCCACATATTTATGTACTCATATCCTCGGTAGAGGGAATCCGCGTCCGCTGTCGGTCGAAACGACAGGACGTGCGTCTCTCGACCTGCGACGGTCTCTCTCCCATCGTACGTCACGTCGAAGTTCGATTTGGGAGAGGACCCAATTAACGTCGCGTCCGTGTTAGGATTAGGTTGATCCTCGGCCGGGTTGAAGTCAAGACTATGATACTTTTTCGCTTCACGGTCATACATTATTACTCCATCTCGATTCTGTATCATGAGATCTACGCCCTCGAATTCAGGCGTCGGGTCGTGCATGACGCCAAGGTCGAAATCGAACTCGTCGGCGGTTTCCACGGACAGTTGTTCGTTGCGAGTTCTGTTCGGAAGATCCTCCCACACTTCAAGTCGGACCGTTCTCAGGCCGCCACCGTATTTTTCGGTTTTTCGTTTCGTCCCGTGAATGGTGTCCGGCAAATTGTCCGTGGACTGGAGTTCGTCGAGAATTTCCTTGACTGAAGGCGTATCGTCATTCGTGGTCATGGCTTCTCTATCGTCCTACAAGTAAGTAGGCATACATATATAAAACGCGACCGGGATGTGTCGGGGCTACCGCTAGCGCTTCAGCAGTGAGAGCTGTTGTCACAACTGCATCCGTAACAGTACCCGCGACCGCTCCGATCCTTGAGTCAATCAACACCGCTACCGCCCCAGTACCCACATCCTCCCCGTCGTCCATCGACTCGGTAGCCTCGGAGTCGGGGAACGCGCCGCTGGCGACCGCGCCGTCGAACTCGTCAACGCGGTGCGCCAAGACGGGACTGTGGTGTTGATGGTCGAGCAGAACGTTAAGGCCGGACTCCACATCGCCGAACGAGGCTATGTCCTCGACGTGGGCGAGAACCGCTACGAGGAATCGGCGAACGAACCCCTCGTAGCGAAAGGGTCCAGGACGCCTACCTCGGGAAGTGACGCTGTCGAATCTTTCTACCGTCTCGGCGAAACACGGAGAGTGAGGAACTGATGGGAAGCGTTACCTAGGGAAGTTCAGCGGTTCAGCGTGTGAATGGCGTGCCCGAGCGCGTTCTCGGCGGCCTCCATTACGGCCTCGCTAAGCGTCGGGTGGGTGTGAATCGTCGCAGCCACGTCTTCCAGCGTCGCGCCCATCTCGATGGCAAGCCCCATCTCCGCTATCAGTTCCGAGGCCTCCGGTCCCACGATTTGGGCACCGAGCAGGAATCCGCTCGGTTCGTCGGCGACGATGCGCACGAAGCCGTCTGCGTGGCCCGTCGTGAGCGCGCGGCCCGAGGCGTTGAACGGGAACTTACCGACGACCGGCTCGAAGCCCTGCTCCTCGGCTTCGGTCTCGGTCATGCCGACCGTGCCGATTTCGGGGTCGGTGAACACCGCGGCGGGGACCGCCTGATAGTCCAGCGCCGAGGGTTCGCCCGCGATGACCTCCGCGGCGACCTGTCCCTCCTTGCTGGCGACGTGCGCGAGCATGGGTTCGCCCGCCACGTCGCCGATGGCGTGAATGTGGTCAACGTTCGTCCGCGCGCGGTCGTCGGTCGGGATAAAGCCGTCTTCGTCGGTCTCGACGCCCGCATTGTCGAGTTCGAGGGTGTCCGTAACCGGCGAGCGGCCGACCGCGACCAGCACCTTCTCCGCGCCGAACTCCGAGATTTCGCCGTCCTCGTTTTCGGTCGTGACCGTGATGCCGTCGCCCGACTCCTCCCACCCGCTGGCGGCCTCGCCGAAGTAGAAGTCGATGCCGAGTTCCTCGGCGCGCTTCTTGACTGGGCGCGCGAGGTCGTCCTCGTAGCCCGGCAGCACCGAGTCGAGCATCTCCACGACGGTCACGTCGGTGCCCAACTTGGCGAAGACGCCCGCGAGTTCCATGCCGATGTAGCCCGCGCCGACGATGACGAGGCTCTCGGGCACGTCCTCCAGCGCGAGCGCCTGCCGGGAGTCCAATACCGGGTCGTCGCCGAAGTCGAATCCGGGCACCTCGATAGGGCGGCTTCCAGTCGAAACGATGGCGTGTTCGAAATCGACGGTCTCGGAACCCTGTCCGCCGCCGCTGTGGACGATTCGGGCCTTGTCCTCGCTGGCGAACTCCGCGCGACCCTCCATCAGTTCGACGCCGTTGGCCTTGGCCAGTTTCTCGACGCCGCCGGTGAGTTGGTCCACGACGCCGTTCTTCCAGCCGACCATCTCGTCCATCTCCACCTCGGGATCGGCGTAGATACCCATCTCCTCGGCGTTGCCCGCCTCGTGAGCGAGGTCCGAGGCCGTAATCATCGCCTTCGAGGGGATACACCCGTAGTTCAGGCAGGTCCCGCCGTAGGCGTCTTTCTCCACGAGCGTCACGTCGAGGTCCAACTGGCCCGCGCGAATCGCGGCGACGTAGCCGCCCGGTCCCGCGCCGATTACCAACACGTCTGTTCCCGTCGAGATGTCTCCGACGACCATATGTTCGAAGCCTCGCGCTTGGTGGTGAAAAATCAGGTGGATTTTGCGGCGAGGTTGGCGCGGTAACGTATCACTCGATAGGGATGGGTAAGTAGCATACGGCAACAGATTAGGAATAGCTTATATTTTTCTGGTTGGATAGAGCAATCATGATTTATTCACGAACTGCTCTCCAAAAGGGAGCAGTAGTCCTGTCTCGTGGACTTGCATTTGCTTTGGTAGTGGTTTTCGTCTGGTGGATATTTGTAAGAGTACCCCAGTTCGCGTACATTTGGTATCTTAATCCTGGTGATGGTCATTCTCAAACAGTGAACCCCTACGTGTTCACTTTCTTTTATTTCCAAATACCAGTCCGAGTGTCTTTTTATATTGCAATAGGTGCACGAATACTGCTAGTAACTCGAGAATATTTCCAGTTCGCTCAGGGTTATCTCATACCTCCGTATCCTGTCCATCAACTACCCGATAAAGAGTTGCCAGTCGCTTGGAGAGAAGCACAGGAACCAATCCAGAAGAAGTTTCGTAATTTTATACGGGCATTTGGTTTGGCGCTCGTACTGATGGTCTCAATCGATATCTTTCACGTTCGCTGGTTACAATGGAACTCCGAATCCATCGCGGAATTACTGCGGCGGCTGCCAGCTGATATTCTTCTAGGGAGTATTTCATTCGTACTTTCGGCTCCGATTCAGCAGTTCGGTGTACCCTTCACAGCAGATATGAATTCTGTAACCCTAGTAGGGAATTTATTTCTCGTTTGGATTCCAGTTGTTCCACTCGTTATCGGCTTTTTGAATCTAAATAGTTTACTCTACGACATCATAGAAGAAAGCTTGTTTTGGATTGGAAAAGGCGCAGGTAGTCAGTTTAGAAAGGTAAGAGCATCTATGAGGAGGGTTTTCGAGAGATGAAATCTTAAACCTGGAGAGCAACCACCACATCGTCTTCCAACTCCGCTTCGCTCTGTGGACCGAGGCGCAACTCGACGCCCGCCTCCCGAAGCGTCTCCTGCATCTCCCACCGAGACACGTCTGCACGTTCGGCGGCTTTGCCGAGGCTGATTTTGCCGAGGGCGTAGAGACCGATGGTCTCGGCGAGGTCGTTCGTTTCGCCGGTATCGGCGCTCTTGCGGTTCGAAGCCATCTGTCCACCTGAAACTGTGGCGGCTTCATTTATTAACTTGTGGCCGAAGCGTACGCCTCACGCCACCCGTTCGACCTCGTACCCCGAGTCTCGGACCTTCTCGATAATCTTCTCGGCGTGGCCGCTCCCGTTCGTGACCACCTGAAAGACGAGGTACGCCTCGCCGACGCGCAGGTCGTCAACCGCGCGGTCGTGGCGGACCGTCCGGATGTTCGCGCCGGTGTCGGCGATGATGCCCGAGAGGTGGGTCATCTCGCCGGGTTCGTCCTCGATGCGGGCACGGAGACGGAGCAATTGACTGCGCTCGGTGAGCGCCTGCGTGAGAACCGTCTGGAGCATCGAGATGTCGATGTTGCCCCCCGAAAGGACGGGGACGACCGTCTCGCCCGTCACGTCCAAATCGTCGGAGAGGACCGCGGCGACCGAGGACGCCCCCGCCGCCTCGACCAACTGCTTGGCGCGTTCGAGCAAAATCAGTTCCGCGCGGGCGATTTCGTCGTCCGAGACGGTGACTATCTCGTCTACGTACTCTTGCATCAGACCGAGCGTCAACTCCGAGATGCCGCCCGTGGCGATGCCGTCGGCGATGGTCTTGGGCGAGTCGATGGACGCCGGAATCCCCTTGTCGAGGCTCTCGGGCACCGTCGCGGCCTCCTCGGCCTGCACGCCGACGACGCGGACCTCGGGGTCGAGTTCCGAGAGTGCCGCGCTGGCACCGCCGATCAATCCGCCGCCACCGATGGGAACGACCACGGTGTCGGCGTCGGGCAACTGCTCGTGGATTTCGAGACCGATGGTGCCCTGCCCCGCGACGATGGCCGGGTCGTCGTAGGCGTGGACGAACTCGGTGTCCTCGGCCTCGGTCAGCGACTGGGCGTACGCCATCGCGGCTTGGAAGTCCTCGCCGCGCAACTCCACCTCCGCGCCGTAGCTCCGCGTCGCCTCGACCTTCGCTTGGGGTGCGTTCTCGGGCATCACGATGGTCGAGTCGATGCCGGTCTTGGTCGCCGCCAGCGCGACGCCCTGGGCGTGGTTGCCCGCGCTCGCGGCGACGACGCGCTCGATACCGCCCCGCTCGGCGACCTGTTGGAGCTTGTTGTACGCGCCCCGCGTCTTGAACGACCCGGTGCGCTGGAGATGTTCCATCTTCAGGTGGACCGCCGCGCCGGTCATCTCGCTCAGCGACCGACTCCGGTCGATTTCGGTCTGCTGAACGACGGACTCGTCGAACCGCTCGCGCGCGGCCTCGACATCGCGCAGGGTGACTTCGGCCATATTTGGCAGTACGGGAGACGCTATATATGGGTTTCTGCGTGGAACGAGGAGACTACTCGGCGAACGTCTCGACCAGCGTCTCTTCGGAGTAGCTCTGAAGCGGGTGATGACTGTCGAGTTCGCGCTCGATGACGAACGTGGAGTCGGTCCGAGCGACGGCGTCGAGTTCCTCGAAGTCCGAGACGAGTCGTTCGACGCTGTCGCTGTCGGGGAGTCGTGCGAGTGCGATGAAGTCGGTTCCGCCCATCGTAAAAAAGACCTTCGTCACGCCCTCGACCTCGGCAATCGTGCGACCGCTCTCGGTGTGATACTGGTCGTCCTTCGTGAAGACCTCCACCAGAATCGTCACGCCGAGACCGAACTCGTCGAGGTCGATGTCGAGTCGTTCGTTGTCGATAACGCCCGCCTCGCGCAGGTTGTTGATGCGGTAGTGGACCGTCGAGAGAGGGATACCGGTCGCCTCGCTGACCGACTCGGTACTCGTCGTTTCGAGGTCGGCCAGCGATTTCAGTATCCGAACGTCTTTCTCGTCCATGGCTCGTGGTAACTCCATATTCCTGTAATAACTTCGAATTAGAGTCGCCAAAGCAGTTCTATTTCGAAGTTACTTCGTAAACTTCGAATTCCAATCGAGTGGTTGCCGGGAGAGTCCGATTATTGGCAATCGGGAGAGAACCGACGCACGACACGCGATGTTCGAGAAACTCCGAACTCGACTCCATGTTCCCGCAGGGCTTGCTATCGTCGGTCTCGGTCTCCTCTGGGGAGCGGGCTTCCCGGCTATCGAGGTCGTCGTCGCACAACTTCCGCCACTGGCCGCCGCCGGAATCCGCTACGCCGTTTCGGGTTGTATCGTCCTCGCGTACGCGACGTTCAAGTCGGATCGGTTCCTGCCCCGAACTCGGCGCGAACTCGCCGGTATCGCCGTCGTCGGCGGGTTTATGTTCGGCGGGTATCAGGCGGGGCTGTATCTGGGAACGCAGTACGTCTCCGGAGCAGTCGCGTCGGTCGTGACGACGATGTCGCCGGTCGTGGCGGCGCTCGTCGCCGTGCCGATGCTCGGGGAATCTCGCGGGTTCGTGGACGTGGCCGGGTTCTGTCTCGGACTCGCCGGAGTCGTCGTCCTCTCACAGCCCACGGTCGGAGCGGCGACGTTCTCGGCGACGGCGACCGGAGTCGGACTCGTGTTCCTCGGAACGACGCTGTTCGCGGTCGGGTCGGTCGCGGTCCAGTTGTTCGACGAGAACCTGCCGACGGAGGCCCTACAGGGGTGGGCGATGCTCCTCGGGGCGACACTGCTGTTTTTCGGGACCGTCCTTCGGGGCGAATCGATGCCGCCGCTCCGGTCGCTCTCTCCAGTCGCGGTGTGGGCGCTGGTGTACGTCACGCTGGTCGCCGGGGCGGGCGGCTACCTGCTGTACTTTCGGCTCGTGCGCCGGGTCGGCGCGACAGAGACGACGCTCGTGGCGTATCTGGAACCGGTCGCGGCGACGCTCGTCTCGGTGCTGTTGCTCGGCCAGACCGTCGGGACCACGACCGTCGTCGGCTTCGTCGCTGTCGCTGGCGGGTTCACCCTCGTCAGTCGGCGAACCATGCGACGAGCGTTCGCGGAGTTACGTACCGCGGGTGCGGGAGACTCGTCGCCCCCGGACGACCGAAGTGACTGACGCCGACGGACGACCGAGACCATCGCTACTCTCCGAACAGTCGCTGACGGTCCGAATCTGTCCGGGCGAAAAAGGAACGAATCGGAGCGCGAAGAGTGCTACTCCAACAGGAGCAGTTCGGGGTTCTCGACGTAGTCGATGAACGTGTTGGCGAACGCCGCGGCGTCGGCACCGTCCACGATGCGGTGGTCGATGGACAGCGAAATCGGCAGGGTGTGTTTAGCCACGACCTCGCCGTCTTCGACGACCGGGCGCTGTTTCAGTTCGCCGATACCGAGAATGCCCACCTCGGGGTAGTTGAGGATGGGCGTGGCGTACTCGCCGCCGATAGCGCCGAAGTTGGTGACGCTGAACGTCGAGCCTTGCAACTCGTCCCGCGAGATGGAGCGGTCGCGGGCCTTCTGGACCACTTCGTTGACCTCGCTGGAAATCTGGAGCAGGCCCTTCGAGTCAACGTCGTCCACGACGGGCACCATCAGTCCGGCGTCGGTCGCGGTCGCTATGCCGACGTTGTAGTAGTTCTTCCGGAGGATTTCACCGGCCTCCTCGTCCAACTCGGCGTTCAGCTTGGGGTGTTGCTTGAGCGAGGCGACCACGGCCTTCATGACGAACGGCATGTAGGTTAGTCGGATGCCTCGGTCTTCGGCCTCCGGCTTGAGCCGTTCGCGGGTGTTCACGAGGTCCTCGACCACGGCGGTGTCGTGGTGGGTGACGTGGGGCGCGGTGTACTTCGACTCGGACATCGCGTCGCCGATGGTCTTGCGGACGCCCTTGTACTGGATGCGCTCGACGCGCTCGCCCTCGGTCGTCGCGGCGGCCGTCGCGGCTTGGGACTGCTGGGCCTGCTGTTGGGTCTCGGCGTACTGCATCACGGCCTCGCTGGTGACGAACGCCTCGCCGTCGCGCTGTTCGCTCGCCGGGACCGCATTCAGGTCCACGCCCTGCTCGTCGGCGATGCGCCGGGTCGCAGGCGCGGCCAGCGTCCGGTCGCGGTCGGCGGACTCCATGGAGGCGGGTGACGGACCGCTCGTGCCGCCGCCCGTCGCCGTATCGTCGGAGTCGCCGAGGGGGTCGGCCACATCGTCGGAATCGGCGGGCGCGTCGCCCGCGTTCGTCTCGTCCGCGCCGGACGATTCGGCGGCTTGGCGCACGTCCTGCTCGGTCACGCGACCGCTCGGGCCGGTTCCCTCGACGGCGGCGATATCGACGCCGAGTTCGCGGGCGACGCGGCGCGCGCTCGGGGCGGCGAACACGCGGCCCTCGCCAGTCGAGACTTCCTCGGAGACCGTCTCCTCGGTCGCCTCGCCCTGCGCCGTCGCCTGCTCGGCCTCGCCGGACGCTTCGGACTCCGCGGCGCGCTCGGCTTCGCCCTCCGTCTGGCCCTCTTCGACGGGTTCGCCCTCCACGTCGAAGGTGATGATGACCGACCCGACTTCCACGACTTCGCCTTCCTCGGGGATGATTTCCCGTACCGTGCCATCGACTGGCGACGGGACTTCCACGATGGCCTTGTCGGTCTCGACTTCGGCGACCGCTTTGTCCTCGGTGACCTCGTCGCCCTCCTCGACCAGCCAACTGACAATTTCGCCCTCGGCGACGCCCTCGCCGACGTCGGGCAGTTTGAATTCTCGTACCATGTTAGAATCCCACGGCGTCCCGGATGCCTTCCTTGATGCGGGCCGGTTCCGGCAGGTAGTAGTCTTCGAGCGCGTACAGCGGGAACGGCGTGTCGAAGCCGGTAATACGCTCGACCGGGGCCTCCTGATAGAGCAGGGCCTCCTCCTGAATGATGGAGGAGATTTCCCCGCCGAGACCGCCGCTCTTGGGCGCTTCGTGGACGACCGCCGCGCGGCCCGTCTTCTTGAACGACTCGACGATGGTCTCCTCGTCGAGCGGCGAGACGGTCCGCAGGTCCACGACCTCCACGTCGATTTCGCCCTCCAACTGCTCGGCGGCCTCGACGGTCGGTCGGGTCATCGCACCCCACGTAAACACGGAGATGTCCGACCCTTCCGTGCGGACGGCGGCCTCGCCGAGAGGCACCTCGTAGGATTCGGTCGGCACGTCGCCGCGGAACGCCCGATAGATGAGTTTCGGTTCGAGGAACATCACCGGGTCGGGGTCCCGGATGGCCGCGGTCAGCAGGCCCTTGGTGTCGTAGGGCGTGCTGGGGACGACCACCTTGAGTCCGGGCTGGTGGGCGAAAAAGGCCTCCGTGGACTCGGAGTGGTGTTCCGGCGCGCGAATGCCGCCGCCGTAGGGCGCGCGGATGACCATCGGACAGGTGAACCGGCCGCGGCTACGAGTGCGTATGCGCGCGGCGTGGCTCACGATTTGGTCGAAACCGGGGTAGATGAACCCCATGAACTGAATCTCGGGAATCGGCTTCAGGCCGTAGGCCGCCATGCCGACGGCGGTACCGATGATACCCGACTCGGCCAGCGGGGTGTCGATGACGCGGTCCTCGCCGAACTCGTCGTAGAGGCCCTCGGTGGCGCGGAACACGCCGCCGTTCTTGCCCACGTCCTCGCCCATGACCAGTACGTCGTCGTCCTGCTGCATCTCGGTGTACAGTCCATCTCGAACCGCCTGTACTAGCGTGAGGTTCTCAGTCTCTTGTTGTTGTTCTTGTTGACTCATTGGTTAGTCCTCCAGAAGCGCGTCGTCGCCGTACTGCTCTTGGATGCCCTCGAACCAGTCGCGTTGTTCGCGGAGGTGCTTAGGCATGTCGGCGTAGACGTGCGCGAAGATTTCGTCGGGGTCGGGGCGCTCGACCGCTTCCGCGGCATCGATGGCGTCCGCGACCGTCTCTTTGACTTCCTGTTCGATGGCTTCGACCGTCTCGTCGTCTAAGACGCCGCGGTCTCGGAGGAACGCCTCCAGCCGCGGAATCGGGTCCTTCTGTTTCCACTCCTCGACTTCCTCGTCCTCGCGGTAGACCGACGGGTCGTCGGCCGTCGTGTGGGCACCGTAGCGGTACTGCACCGCCTCGATGAGCGTCGGCCGGAGGTCGTCCTCGCCGGGGTCTTTGGCCTTCTCGACGGCCTCCTTGGTCACCTTGTACACCGCGAGGGGGTCCATCCCGTCAACCTGCACGCCCTCGAAGCCGTACGCTTGGGCCTTCTGGGCGATGGTCGCGGACGCGGTCTGGCGCTCGCGCGGCACCGAAATCGCCCACTGGTTGTTGTTGCAGAAGAAGACCGTCGGCGTGTCGAAGACGCCCGCGAAGTTCAGACCCTCGTGGAAGTCGCCCTCACTGGTCGCGCCGTCGCCGAAGTAACAAACGAAGGCCTTCTCCTCGCCTTTGAGTTTCGACGCCCACGACGCGCCGGTCGCGTGGGGAATCTGGGTGGCGATGGGCACCGCGACGGTGAAGATGTTGGTGTCGTCGGGGATGGCGTTGCCCTGCTCGTGGCCCATCCAGTACAGCAGGGTCTGTTTCAGCGAGAGACCACGGACCAGCGCCGCGCCGTGTTCCCGATAACTCGGAAACAGCCAGTCGTCGTCGGCCAGCGCGTGGGCGCTTCCGATTTGGGCACCCTCTTGGCCCGAGAGCGGCGGGTACGTCCCCATCCGTCCCTGTCGGTTGAGCGAGACCGCTCGCTCGTCGAAGTGGCGGGTCAGTTTCATCTCGCGGTACATGGCCACCATCTCCTCGTCGGAGATGTCGGGCACGTCCGCGCCTTCTACCACGTTACCGTCCTCGTCGAGGACCTGAACGCGGTCCTGCGGGTCTTGGTGTACGATGCTCACGGTCGAACCCATCCTGACATATCGAAACGGTCTCCCGCTGGCGTAATAGGGTTTTCGTAACTAACTTTCCGGAGGTACGATTATCACGGGGGTTCCTCACGCGAACAGACATTTTCCCCCGAAGAAATCGGCGCTTTCTAAACTTTTCTTCAGAAAGATAGACGTTCGTCTGGCGGAGTTGGTGTATACGGGAAGTCTGGTGGACGAACGGCAATTATTGCGGCAAAATATACGACGATGCACACCGACGCCGCGACGCCGTCGTGAGCCTCGCAGCGCGCGATTTCGCCGCTCGCTCACACCGAGGCCCTGCGAGCATCGCGGCTCACGGCTTCGCCGTTCGCTCAAACGGAAGCCCTTCGGGCTTCCCGCCGCGCCTGCTCGACGGTCTTGCCGTCGCGTAACACGGCGTCAACGAACAGTTCGCCCGCCTTGTACGACGACCGGACCATCGGACCGCTGGCGCAGTAGAGGAAGTCCAGTTCCTCCTCGGCGACCCGACGCCACGTCTCGAACTTCGCCGGGTGGACGTACGTCTCCACGTCGAGGTGGGTGCGCGACGGTTGGAGGTACTGGCCGAGCGTCACCACGTCCACGTCGGTCTCTCGCAAGTCCGAGAGGGTCTGGTAGACCTCGTGGTCGTACTCGCCGACGCCGAGCATGATGGAGGTCTTCGTGTAGATGTCGGACTCGCGCTCGACCTGTTCGAGGACGCTCAGGCTCTGTTCGTACCCCGCGCGGGGGTCCCTGACGGGTTGCTGAAGGCGCTCGACCGTCTCGACGTTGTGCGCGATAACGTCCGGTTCGGCGTCGATAATCTTTTGAATGAGGTCCTCTTCGCCCCGGAAGTCGGGGATGAGGACTTCCACGAGAATCGAGGGGTCGCGCTCTTTGATTTCCCGGATGGTCTGGGCGAAGTGGGCCGCGCCCTGTCCCTCCAAGTCGTCGCGGTCCACCGACGTGAGGACCACGTAGTCGAGACCGATTTCGGCGACGGCGCTCGCCACGTTCGCGGGTTCGTCGGGGTCCAAGGGTTGACCGCCGCCGGTGTCCACGTCGCAGAACCCGCAGTTGCGGGTACACTGGTCGCCCATCAGCATGAACGTCGCGGTGCCTCCGGACTCGGAGTTTTTCCCGCTCCAACACTCGCCGAGGTTCGGGCAATTGGCCTCCTCGCAAACCGTGTGAAGGTCGTGGTCGCGCAACGTCTGCTTGATGCCCGTGAACTCTTGGCCGGATGGCGGTTGCATCTTGAGCCAGTCAGGTTTCCGGCGGCGACTCATTGGTCGGGTGTTGGTCGCGGGTGGTGAAAAGGGTAGGGTATTCGCGGGCGAGGTGGGCGTTCGGTCGGTTTTGCGGTCGAAGGGCAGACATCCCTGCTCACACTGACCCTCGAAGTCGAAACGGAAACCCCGGCGTCGAAACCGAGCGAGACGAACCGGAACCAGAGTACGACGCGCCACCGAGACTAATAAGGCCAAAATAACAAAGCACATCAAATCCCTACATCAATTTATGAAGACCAACGTGTTCGACTGGCTTGCCATCCTGCTCGTCGCCGTCGGTGCGATAACGTGGGGCATCCTCGGCGTGACGGGGCTGACCGGCGACGCCGTCAACATCGTCAGCCTCGCGCTGGAGCCGATTTTCCAGCCCGGTCCGGCCGAGACCGTCGAGTACCTCATCTACGCCCTCGTCGGCGTTGCGGGTATCTACCTGTTCTACACCGCCTACAAGATGGGACGCGCGAGTCGGCGGGCCGCTCGCGCGCGCCGCAAGCGCGACGCGACGACCCGGACCGAGTCCGCCGACTACTCCGAGTCGGACACCGACAACACGAACACCGAATCCTGATTCTTTGCCGTGTTCGTCTTCGTGTCGTTTCATCGACTTCGTGAGTTTCGTCGGCTCGGCGGGTGGAGTGGTAAGTCGAGTCGAAGCTAGCTACTGCCGACGCCTAGCACGACTGCACAGCACGGCAGCAGCCTCACGCCTCCCCAACCGCTTCCCTCACTTCGTTCGGTCATCTACCGGAAGACAACCTGCGTCTTCCGAGCCATGCGCTCACGTCTGCTCGCGGTTCCACCGCTCGCTTGTCGCGGCGCTCCGCGCCGCGTACCGTTCGCGCAGACGCCAGCATGCGCCAAATCGAATAATCCACCGAGCGAAACAGGGCGGGAAAGCGAAGAGGAGCGAAATGTTTCGTAACTTCGAGCGACCCAAAACCGCTACTCCTCGTCCTGTCCGTACCCCTCGAACTTCTCGGCGACGGCGGCCATCTCCTCGTGGCTCAGTTCCACGGGGTCGCCAAAGGCCTTCGCCTGACAGTAGATGCGAGCGGTGTATTCGACGTTGATGGCGGTTTCGAGCGCGGAATCGGCGTCTTCGCCGGTGGCGAGCAGGCCGTGATTGGCCAGCAGGCACGCCTCGGCGTCAGCGGTCTCCATCGCTTCGACGGCGTTTGCGGCGAGTTCGGCCGTGCCGTAGGTGGCGTAGTCCGCGACCGGAACCGTGGTCCCGGCGAGCGCGAGCATGTAGTGGACCGGCGGAATCGGTTCGTGGAGAATCGCCAGCGTCGAGGCCCACGGCGAGTGGGTGTGGACGATTGCACCAGCGTCGAACTCCCGGTAAACCGCGCTGTGCATCGGCGTCTCGCTCGACGGTGCGCTGTCGCCCGCGACCTGTTCACCCTCCAGCGAGACCACCGGCACGTCGGCGGCGGCGATGCGGTCGTAGGCGACCCCCGTCGGCGTGACAGCGAAATTATCGTCGCGCCGGACGCTCAGGTTGCCGGTCCGGCCGGGCGTGAGACTTGCGAGGTCGGGCGCGCGAGTAGCGACTGCGCGACGTTCTGCTCCGAGCATAGTTCGTTCGGACCGTGGAGGAGTAGCTATATATTCTCCCCGGACAGAACGTTTTTCAACGTTCTTCGAGTTGACATAGCTATTCGAATCACAGTCCGCCAACACTTCGGAAAATTTATCATCGAGTGCGAGATTTAATTACTGATAACAAGTAGAAAACGATGGTAAACGTATCGCGGGAAGAAATCACTGACGGCTCGCTCGTCCGCTCTCTACTGCTCCTTGCAGCTCCGCTAGTCCTCCAGAACCTCGTGCAGGTTGCCCAACAGGTCATCGACACGTTCTGGGTCGGGCGACTCGGAGAGAACGCAGTCGCCGCCGTCGGCGTGAACTTCCCCACTATCGGACTCATCTTCAGTCTGGCCGTCGTCGTGAACACGGGGACACAGGTCGTCGTCTCTCAGCGCGTGGGCGGCGACGACGCGTCGGGAGGACGCCGGGCGGCGTTCCACGGCGCGACGCTCGCGCTCTTCGGGGGCATCGCGTGTGCCATCGTCGTCTTCGCCAGCGCAGGGACCGTCGTCGAACTGTTGGTGAACGAGGGCGGCGTGACGACGCTCGCCGCTACGTACCTCTCGACCTACATGTTCGGGTTCCCGTTTGCGATGACGAGCGACGCGCTCGAATACTCGTTCATCGGATGGGGCGACTCGCGGGCCGCGCTTTACATCAACCTCACCGCCGTCGGCGTCAACATCGGTCTCGACCCAGTTCTCATCCTCGGGTGGGGTCCGTTCGCCGAGATGGGCGTTCAGGGCGCGGCGCTGGCGACCGGCATCGGCTACGCCGCCGGTCTCCTGCTCGCGCTCGGGATGATTCTGCGCGGCCGTGACGGACTCACGTTCACGAACAGGTCGATCAGTTTCGACATCGAGGAGTACCGCGAAATCCTCGAAATCGGCGTGCCGACCGGCACCCAACGTGCGGTGAGCCAGCTCGTCCGCGTCCTCCTCATCGCGCTCGTCTCGACGGTCGGCGGCGCGGCGGGTCTCGCGGCCTACACCGTCGGCGCGCGAATCGCCAGCGTGGCATTCATCCCGGCACAGGGCCTCTCAGGCGCGGCCCAGAGCATCATCGGCCAGAACCTCGGCGCAGACAACCCCGCTCGCGCCCGGCGAACGACGTGGGTCAGCGCGACAATCGCCGCGGTCGGACTCACGCTCGCTGGCGTCGTCCAGTGGGTCGCGCCCGAACCGCTGGTCAACTTCTTCGTCGTGGACATGAGTCCGGAAGCGCTCTCGATGACCGTCGAGTACCTCAAAATCCTCGTTCTCGGCTACTGGGCCATCGGCGTGACGTTCGCCTTCAACGCCGGATTCAACGGTGCTCGCCGGACCAAAGTCAGCATGGTTGTGGGCCTGCTGAAATACTGGGCTGTCCGGCTTCCCATCGCCGCTGTCGGCGCGTTCTGGTTCGACTTCGGCGTCTACGCGGTGTTCTGGGGCGTCACGATTTCGAACGTCGTCGGCGCGGTCGGTGCGGGGTGTTACTACTACTACACGACGAACAACGGGATGCTCGAACGCGCCGCGGAGAAAGCGACTGCGACCGCCGACTGAGCGTCTTCTCCCTCTCTCACTCTACCCGCACGGTCCGCGAGTCGGTGACGGGCAGGAGCGGCAGGTCCGGAAATGAGACTCTCACGACGTACTCCATCTCGTCGTCGGTCCCGCCGAAGACGCCGACCGGAACGGTCGCCGACCCGTCGAGGTAGGTCGTCGTCTCGGTCATCTCGACGCCGTTGACCGTCACGCGAATCCCGACCTGCGTCCCGTCGCCAGCGTTCCGAACCGTCACCTCGCGCATGTCGTTCTCGCCGGTCGGAATCGAGTCGGGGAACGACCCCCACGCGACCGATATCTGCGGGAGGTCCCCGGCGCTTTCGAGGACCGCCTCGGCGACGCCCGCCGAGAGGCCAGCGTCCACGAGTCCGTCCTCACCGGCCTCGCGCACGTCCGCTGGCGTGGCGATGCCTTCTTTGGCCAGTTTGCTCGCACGCCCCGACCCGACGCCATCGAGGGCGGTCAGGCCGACCGCGTCAGAACTGACGCCGTGTTCGATGCGGGCCTCGACGCGGCGCGCGAGGTTGGCGGCGCGCGGCCGGTCGAAGCGTTCGAGGAACGCCCGGAGCGCCGCGAACAGGCGGAGCGCGTTCTGGGTGATGACCCACGCGTCGCTCCGGAGTTCGCCGGGGGTCGTCCCCGTCATCGTCGAGCGCAGGATGGCGAGAATCTTGCGCGCGCCGGAGTCCAACTCGCCCGCGTTCTGCCCTACGAGGACAGAATCGACCGCCTCGCGCTCGGACTGGCGGGCGCTCACGCTGTCGAACTCCGCGGCGTCCGCGACGGTCCGGAGGATATCGTCGGTCCCGACCTCCTCGCGCTCGACGAGGTCGTGGAACTCGCCCGCGGTATCGAGTCGGAGGTAGAACTTCGAGGCGAGTCGTCCCAGCGGCGTCGCCGAGACGCCGAGGTCGTCGCCGATGTCTACGAATCCGCGCCCGTCGAGTCGGTCGAGCGCCTCGCGGACGCGACTCCGGAGGTCCGCCTCCAAGTCGTCGAGTCCGTAGGCGTCGGGGTTGGAGTTGGCCCGGACGTAGTAGAAAGTGGTTTCGAGCCAGTCCATCACGTCGCCGAGGTCCCGGATGGTGCCCATCGCTATCTCGGCGTTGAGGTGAGCGTCGAGGTCCGCGGCGAGTTGGGACTCGATTTCCTTGCCCTCACGGAGTAGTCTCCGGTACTTGTCGGCCTCCGAGTGGTCGCAGACGACCCATCCGTAACCCACGTCGTCGTACTCGGGACGGCCCGCCCGCCCGAGCATCTGGAGGATGTCGAGGGGACTCATATCCACTTCGCCTTCGAGGGGGTCGTGAATCTTCGTGTCCCGCAGGACGACGCATCTGGCGGGGAGGTTGACGCCCCACGCGAGCGTCGAGGTCGAGAACAGAAGCTGAATCTTGCCCTGCTTGAACCACTCCTCTACCTTGTCTTTGTCCCCCTTCGAGAGGCCAGCGTGGTGGAAGGCCACGCCGTCCAGCACCGACTTCCGGAGCGTGTCGTTCTGGAGGTCGTCGGCCTCGTTGTGGAAGTCGTAGTCGCCGCGCGCGCCCATCGGAACGTCGCGCTCGCCGATTTCGTCGCGGGCCTTCTTGGCGGCCTGCACGGTGTCCTGCCGGGAGGAGACGAAAACGAGCGCCTGCCCGTCGTCGCGGATGTGCGGTTCCGCGAGGTCCAGCGCGCGGTAGAGCCGCCGGTACTTGTCCGCGAAGGAGTTGTCGCCGTGAGTGTAGGTCTTCACCCCGGAGTTGAGGTCCACCGGCCGGTAGTCGTCGCCGAACTCAAAGGTCGTCTCAGGCGGCGCGTCGAGCCACTCGGCCACGTCGCCGACGTTGGGCATCGTCGCCGAGAGCGCGACGACGCGCGGGTCGGTGAGTCGCCGGAGCCGAGACACCGTGACTTCGAGGACGCTCCCGCGCTTTTCCGAATCGAGCAGGTGGACCTCGTCGATGACGCAACAGTCCACCTGCCGGATGAAGGCGTAGCGCCGCGAGTCGTGTTTCCGGGTCGCCGAGTCGGTCTTCTCGGGGGTCATCACGAGGATGTCGGCGCGCTCGGCCCGCCGGGGGTTGAGGTCGCGCTCGCCCGTGACGACGTAGACGGAGTAGCCCAACTCCTCGAAGCGCTCCCACTCGCTCTCTTTCTCGTTGGTCAGCGCGCGCATCGGCGCGATGAAGAGGGCAGTGCCCCCGTCTTCGAGGGTCCGACAGATGGCGAGTTCCGCCAGTGCGGTCTTCCCGCTGGCGGTCGGCGCGCTCGCCACCACGTTCTCGTCGGTTTCGAGGAGGGCATCGACCACCTCTCGCTGCATGTCGTTGAACTCCTCGAACGGGAACACCTCGGCGAACTCGGGGTCGGGGACTGCCTCGGCGACTTCCATCGTACGACTCACAGGGACCGGGTTCCAAAGGCGTTTCTCTATTGGAACGAGCGGGATGGTCGAGAACGAATCTTTGGCCCACACCACGAGAACAACAATATAATTTATAATATTTTATAGGTGTGGTTAAAAGTTGTTTTAGAAAAATTTGCTAATTTTTATTAATATTATTAATAATATATCAGATGCCTTAACAAGAATGTTTTTCTTCACGGACAGTAGTGTCGCACCCCATACTAGAAATATGTTTTATATATTTTAAATGTAGTTACAACTATTAATGCAGCGACGGCCCCAACAACTAACGTTTTTACCATAACCGCCGTAATCATGGTGAAGACAAATACCATCGCAATCGGAAAACCGGCCAGAGGACGGCCTTCTGCAAAAGCATAAGCAAAATACGCTATTACACCTGCACCAATGCCAGTGAGGAATACCAGCCAGTCAAAATGCATGTCATTTATATACCAAAAGAACAACGTCACTACGGTCATCAAGAGAAACGCAATAGCGTCTTGCCACCCTTCGGCACGCAGTGAACCCACATTCATACTAAATTTCAGTACAACTTAAAATATAATACTTTACTCATCGCACAAAATTCCCCACAGCTCCTCGGGCGACGCCGCCACGTCGTTGGCCGCCGATAGGTCCAACTCCTCGTCGGACTGGTTGCGGTACCCCACGACCTGCATCCCGGCGCGCTTCGCAGACTCGACCCCGTTCTCCGAATCCTCGACCGCGATACACTCCTCGGACGCGACGCCGACCTGCTCGGCGGCGTACTCGTACACATCGGGTTCGGGCTTGCTCTTGCCGTCGATTTCTTCGGCGCTAATAATTTGGTCGAACTCCTCGCGGAGGTCGAACCGGTCGAGCATCCGGTCTATCCAGTCGTGAGGCGACGACGAGACCAGCGCGACGGTCCGGCCG
The DNA here is from genome assembly GCF_004087835.1 of Halorussus pelagicus. Lineage (NCBI taxonomy): Archaea > Methanobacteriati > Methanobacteriota > Halobacteria > Halobacteriales > Haladaptataceae > Halorussus > Halorussus pelagicus. The sequence goes on along the minus strand of NZ_CP035119.1, from coordinate 1,432,034 downwards.
TCCTCGCGGAGGGCGGCCACGAGGTCGCGGAACCCCGCCTGCAACTCGACCTTCTCGCCGTAGATGTCGCGGGCGGCCGTCTCGTAGCGGGCGACAAACTCGTCTTTGCTCTCGGTCATCTCGTGGCGCGCTTCGAGGTAGTCGTAGATTTCCCGGAAGTTCATCCCGGTCGTCTCGGTGGTGTCGGGCGACCCGTCCACCGCCGCGGGGAGAATTTCCTCGTGCTCGGTCTCGACCCAGTAGCGTTCGGAGTTCACGATGACGCCGTCCATGTCGAACAGCACAGCCGTCGGTTGCACGGGCGAAGCGACGACCGCCGGAAAAATAGTTGCTCCGGTGGTGAGAGCGGAGTATCAATCGAGCGTTTTCCGGCGTGAGCGGTCGTTTCTCGACAGTAATCTTCGTTGCCGAGGCGGAAGGAGGGCCTGCGAACGTGAACGACTGGCGCGGTTTATTCGGACGGTCGCCGACTCTCGGCCGAGACATGACTGACGACTCGACACCGACGACTCGTAAGACTGGGACAACTCGCGGAACGAGCGCGACTCGGCGGACGGTTCTCACAGGCGTCGCGGGTGTGCTGGCGACCGCAGGCGTCGTCGGCGCGCAGGAGACTACGACCGAGGACGGACAGACGACCGCAGGCGAAGAGACCACCGAAGGCGAGCAGACGACGACCGAACGCGTCGAGACCGTGCGGTTTCAGGTCCGCGTCCTGAACGTCTCGGAACCCGACGCGCTGACGCCCGAAGGAGGCGAGTCGGGACCGGTCATCCTCTCGCCCGGCGCGTACACGGTCCACTCGCCGGACGTGCAACTGTTCGCGCCGCGCGAGTCCGCCAGCGCGGGACTGGAGGCGCTCGCCGAGGACGGCGACCCCTCGGGACTCGGCGAGGAGATTGCAGGCGCGAACGGCGTCTTCGCCAGCGGTACGTTCGACGCGCCGGTCGCTGGCGGCGACCCCGGTCCCATCGGTCCGGGCGCGGGCTACGGCTTCGAAGTCGAGGCCGCGCCGGGCGACCGCCTCTCGTTCGCCACGATGTTCGTGCCGTCGAACGACCTGTTCTTCGCGCCGGGACCTTCGGGAATCGAACTCTTCCGGGAGGGCGAACCGGTCGCTGGCGGCGTGACCGCGCAGGTCGGACTCTGGGACGCTGGCACTGAGCAGAACGAGGAACCGGGAAGCGGGCCGAATCAGGCCCCGCGCCAGTCCGGACCGGACACCGGTCCCGAGGAGGACGCGCCGGTTCGACCTATCGGGGAGGTAGACGACGGCTACGAGTACCCGAGCGTCTCCGAGTCGATTCAGGTCCTCGTCGTGCCCGAGGGCGGAACCGCAGGGTAGTCGGACGACCGCGACCGAAGACGGCGAGACCGCGGCCGAGGGCGACGGAGAGACAACCGTCGGAAACGGTGAGACGACGACCGAGAGTTTAAGTCCGAAAACGGGACGAACCCTGCCCGTGACCGAACCCGTCCACGTCTACGCCGGAGACTGCGCGACTTCGTACAGCGCCGACGGCGATTCGCGCCGCCAACGCGGCCGAGTCGTCGTCGTTCACAAGCCCGACGACACCGTTCTCGTCCACGACGCCGAGGGGTACCAACCCGTCGAGTGGCTGACCCGCGCGAACGCGGTCCACCGCGAGACCGACGGCGACGGCGGATTCGCCCTGGTCGCGGTCAAGGACGGCGAGCGCCTGCGGGTCGAGAGCCGTGACGACGCCGACCGCGCGAGTCACGGCGCGACCGCGGCGGGAACCGAGGTGGGCACCTGCCCGGACTGCGACGGGACGCTGGTCCGCGCTCGTGGAGCAGTCATCTGCCTCGACTGCCCGGCCGAGTACGGCCTGCCGCGGGACGCCGCGATGCTCGACTCGACTTGCGACTGCGGACTGCCCCGGATGGCGGTCGAGCGCGGCGCGCGATTCGAAGTTTGCGTGGACCGCGACTGCGAACAACTGGACGAGGCGATCCGCGAGCGCTTCGACCGCGAGTGGTCGTGTCCAGACTGCGAAAGCGACCTGCGGGTCCTGCGCGAACGCACCCTCTTTTTCCGCTGTGAGGGGTACCCCGACTGCGAGACGACGTTCGCACTCCCTGACCGAGAGGTAGTCGGGACCTGCGAGTGTGGACTTCCGCAGGTCCGGCGCGCCGACTCCTCCTGCACGGACGACGCGGCCCGCGCCGACTCGTCGGCGCGGGCGACCGACCCGCGCTGTCTCGACTCCGAGTGCGCCGAGACACCGGAAACCGTTTGACGCCCCGAACCGGAACGACGAGCATGGATGGACGCCTGCGAGACGACGAGGTGGTGGTCGGCGGCGACGCCCGCCAGCGCTACTACGACTCCAGCGGGTACGGTCGCCCCTTGGCGGAGAACCGGATCGCACTCTCGCGCGTCGAAGCGGCCTATCTGCTGTTCAAGGGCGACATCGACGCCGTGGATGGCATGGGCTTTCGGGAGTTTCTCGCCAACGCGGGCGACGAGATAGCGACGCGGTTTCTGGTCTACGCCAATCTGCGCGACCGGGGGTTCTACCTCTCGCCCGCCCGCGAGGGATGGGTCGAGTCACCCCGGTCGAACACCGACTTCGTGGTCTACCCCCGCGGCAAGGGACCGTGGGACGACGCCGTTCTCTACCGCGTCCGCGTCGTCGGCGAGCGCGCGGACGTGCCCGCCGACCAGTTGGGCGACGTGGTGTTGGCGGTCGTGGACGAGGAGAGCGAGATTACCTACCTCGAAACCGACCGGGCGGACCTCCGAGGGAGTTCGGCGACCGACCTCCCCGCGAGCGTGCCCGCGGACCTGCTCGGCGACCGCGTGCTGGTCTGGGACCCGCCGGAGGTGCTTCACCAGCGAGGGTTCTACGGGCAACCGCTGGACGACCGCGACGGAAACGAAAACAGGCCGGGTGTCCTCCAGTTGTCGCTGGTCGAGGCGGCCTATCTCGCCGACGAGGGCGTCCTCTCGCTCGGCGCGGCGCGCGACCAAGAGACAGGCGGCGAGGAGACGCGCGGCGGTGACGGCGAACTCCTGCGAGCGCAGGGCCGCGACGCCGAGGGCGAGCGGTTCGACCGCCGACTCCGGGTGTATCGGGCGCTCCGCGAGCGTGGAATCGTCCCCAAGACCGGGTTCAAGTTCGGGTCGGATTTCCGAACGTACGCCGACGTGGAGTCGGTGGACGACTTGGGCCACTCAGAATGTCTGGTCCGAGTGCTTCCGGCAGACCACGTCTTCTCGCCGCGGGACCTCGCGCTCGACGTGCGACTCGCCCACGGAGTCCGAAAGCGGATGGTGTTCGCGCTGGCGGACGGGAACAGTATCTCGTGGGCGTCGGTCGGGCGCTTGACGCCCTGACCGGCGAGCGGTCGTGACGACGCGCGTGGAAACGGTGGACCGCACTCGGAAACGAACCCTTTTTGCGCCAACAAGTGCCTACAACCGAGTAGATTGGCTCACCGCCAGTCGGTTACGCTATGACCGGTAACGACCCCGCGGACGAGACCGAGGTATCGCCCGACAGACACAGCCACGCGTCGGGCGAGGACTGGCGTGTGGCCGACGGCGACGAGTCGAGCGACGGCGACCGCGTCGCCGAACCCCTTCGCACCGACGGCGGTACGGATGCAGCGGACGGCGGCGAGACGACCCTCGACCCGTGGGGGTCGGCGACCGTCGCCGACTACCGGAAACTCTTCGAGGAGTTCGGTATCGAGGAGTTCGACGAGGTGCTGCCGGAGGTGCCCGACCCTCACTACCTGATGCGCCGGGGCGTCATCTTCGGCCACCGCGACTACCGCCGAGTGGTCGATGCGATGGTGAACGACGACCCCTTCGCGGCGCTCTCGGGGTTCATGCCGACCGGCGACCCACACATCGGGCACAAGTTGGTCTTCGACGAGATAATCTGGCACCAACAGCAGGGCGGGGACGCCTACGCGCTCATCGCCGACCTCGAAGCCCACAGCGCCCGCGGGATGACGTGGGACGAGATAGACGAACACGCCCGCGACTACCTGCTGAGTCTGCTTGCGCTCGGGTTCGACCCCGAGGAGGGAACCCTCTATCGGCAGTCGGGCGACCGCGAGGTGCAGGACTTGGCCTTCGAGTTGGGTTCCCAGACGAACTTCTCGGAGTTGCAGGCCATCTACGACTTCGACGGCGAGACCGACGTGTCGCACATGCAGTCGGTCGTCACGCAGATGGCCGACATCCTTTATCCGCAACTGGACGAACCCAAGCCGACCGTGATTCCGGTCGGCCCGGACCAAGACCCCCACATGCGACTGGTGCGGGACCTCGCGGCCCGGATGGGCTACTTCGGCGTCACGAAAGCCTACGCGAGTTTCGAGGCCGACGAAGACGAACACCAGTATTTACAGCTAGCTTACGAGGGGCGCGCAGAATATGCCGAAAACCCGGACCAACCGCGTTGTGAGGAGGCCGCCGAGTGGTTAGAAGAGGGGCGAGCGAACGTCGGGGGCGGCGACAAGGCACTCAAGACCGTCCTGAGAAAACTCGAAAATGCCGGAATGGAACCGCTCCGGCCCCGCACCCGGTTCCTCGACCGGAACGCGACCGAGGAGGCCTTCGAGGCGCTCATCGACGCCGTCGAAGGGGACAAGCGCGTGTTCGACGAACACATCGACTCGTTCGACCTGTCGCGCGAGGCGGCCGAGCAGTTGGCCCGCGAGGTCGAACTCGACCACGGCGGCTACGGATTCACGGCTCCGTCGTCCATCTACCACCGATTCATGACCGGCCTGACGGGCGGAAAAATGTCCTCGTCAGTTCCGGCAAGTCACATCAGCCTGCTCGACGACCCCGAAGACGGCTACGACAAGGTGAAGGCCGCGACCACGGGCGGCCGGGAAACCGCCGAGAAACAGCGCGAACTCGGCGGGAAGGCCGACGAGTGTCCGGTCTACGAACTGTACGCCTACCTGCTGGCGGGCGACGACGACGAGTTCGCCAAGGAAGTCTACGACGAGTGCGTCGGTGGCGAGCGCCTCTGTGGCGACTGTAAAGAGCAGGCCGCCCAGTTGATGCGTGAGTTCTTGGAAGACCACCAAGAGAAGCGCGAGGAGGTCGAAGACCTGCTGGAGGCGGCCGACATCGAGTTGGACAGTCCGCGCAAGCGCGACTGACCGCAGTCTCTTTCAACAACAGTTAACCCGGCGCGCCCGGACAGACCAACCATGGCTACAGCGAACGCGGATAGACTCGTACCGCTCGGAACCGGTTTCGGCGTCCTGCTGGTCCTCGTCGGACTGGCGACCATCGTCGGCACGCCGTGGGCGCACAAGTCCGGCGGTGCCCTCCTGATGGTCGGCCAGTCGCTCGGTGCGGTCGCCGCAATCGCAATCGGTGTGGGACTGGCGTGGGTCGTGCGACAGTAGCTCTTTTTCGGAGACGACACGCTCGGTGCTGATTGACGAGGTTACTCGGCAAGCGGCGAAACGCGGCGGAAAAGTGAATCGCAGGCAGACTACTTGTTCGGCAGGAAGGCGAGTCCGAACAGCAGGATGACCGTCAGGCCGCTGAGGATGACGATTCCCCAGAGACCGGCCATGCGCTCGTTGAAGGTGTCGATGTCATCGACCTGCGACTGATACGCGTCGGGGTTCGACGCCAGTTGGACCACGCCGTCCTGTCCCTCGGGGAAGTGCGCGAGGAACGTCTGGTTGTTGTCTTCGGGTCCGAGCGTGACGGTAGTGCCCTCGGCGAGCGAGGTCTGAAGCGTTCGCGGAGCGGTCCACTCCAGCGTCGCCTCGTCTACCGTGATGTTGGAGACGGTGGTCTGGTTGCCCTCGAACTGGACGGAGTCGCCCCCGGAGAACTGCCGAGTCTCGGGTTCACCGAACTGCTGGCGCTTGTACTCGGAGACCGGCACGAGCGAGCGGTTGCCGTCGCTGCCGTTGAGGACGACGTACTCCGTTCCGTCTTGGGTGACCGTGGAGGTGTTCTCACTCAGGTTGAACTGCTCGCGGAGGGTGAACTGACCGGGGTCGGTCTCGTTCGGGATGAGGACCCGGTAGGTGGTGTTGTCCAACTGCGTGGTCGTGTTGTTCGCCCACGTCGCGGTGTAGCGCGCCGACTCGTTGACGCGCTCCAGCGTTCCCTCTCCGTCGCCGACCGATGCCACCGTGTACTCCATGCCGTTGGCGGTCAGCGTCTCGTTCTCGGCGTACGTCTCCCCTTGCAGGTCGATGCCCGGTTCCTGCGCGACGCCGATGAGCGAGTAGGCCCCAGCGGCGACTACGAGGAAGAGGACGGCGTACACCGTCGCGGCTCGTCGTTGCATGTTCGAAGCGTTTCGACGCGCGCCGTTTAATGATTGCTTTTTTTGCTTTCGATAGAACGATTCCGGCATATCTATCGTGAAGGTCGTCTCTCCGCTTTGCACGCCGTTCGCCGACCCAACTGCTTTGTCGCCAGACTGCTAACTGTTATCTATGAACATTTCGCGCGCGGAGACTGCGACCGCGATGAGCGCGGGCGTCTGCGGGGTCGCCGGATCGTTCGCCGTCGCGGGGCGGACACCCGAGTTCGTCGTCGCCCCGGTGTCCGCGCTCGTCGTGGACCTCACGCCGGGTGTCGTGACGACAACCGCGATTCGGGAGCTTGGCGACTGGGGTCAACGGCTCGCGTTCGGTGTCGCAGTCGCGCTCGCTGTCGGCCTGCTTGCCGGAGTCGCGCTCGGTGCGATTCGAATCGGGAAGCGCTCGGAGGTGCCGTACACCGCGGTCGTCGCCGGGGGTCTCGCCAGTTGGTTACTCGCAGTCGCGGCGACCGGCGCGCCCGAGCAGTCGCTGGCCGTCGCGGGACCGGTGGCCGCGGCGCTCGCCGTCGGCGAGCGCGGGTGGGCGGTCGGGCGCGACGTGTGGGCGTCTCGGGTCTCGACCTCGCGGCGGAAGGCGATAGCCGCGCTCGGGGCGGTCGCCGGGTTCGCGGGACTATCGGTCTACCGGGGCGCTGGCACCACGGGCGTCGAGTCCGGTCCTATCTCGGACGTGACGAGCGAGGCGACCCAGCGCGAGGCCGACGACCTGCTCGCCCGCGCCGCCGACCAGTCACTCGGCGTTTCCGGCCTGTCAGGGCTGGTGACCCCAACCGAGAGCTTCTACGAGGTGGACGTGAACAACGTGAATCCGAACCCGAGCGACGACAAGTGGGACCTCTCGGTGACGGGCGAGGTCGGCCGGGAGGTGACAGTCGGCTTTGAAGAACTGACCGAGATGACCGTCGAAAACCGAGTCATCACTCTGCGGTGCGTCGGCGAGTCGCTCAACGGGCGGAAGATAGACACCGCGGTGTGGACCGGCGTGCCGGTGAGCGACCTGCTCGACGAAGCAGATAGCGGTGGCTCCGAGAACTGCTGTGTGCTGGTCCGAGCGGTAGACGGGTACTATCAGGAGTTCCCGCTCGGCGCGCTCGAAGACGCCTTCCTCGCGTTCGGGATGAACGGTCGGCGACTCCCGCGCGGCCACGGCTACCCCGTCAGACTGCTCGTGCCGGGCCACTGGGGCGAAATCAACGTCAAGTGGGTCACGGAAATCGAGATACTGGACGAGGAACAGGAGGGCTACTGGGAGAAGCGCGGGTGGCACGGCACTGGCCCGGTGAATACGGTGGCGAAACTCCACGCCGTGAACCGCCTCGACAGTTCGCTCGCTGGCAGTCAAGGCGACTCGCCGGGAGAGCGCGTCGAGGTCGCTGGCCACGCCTATGCGGGCACGCGAGGGATTCGAAAAGTCGAGGTCTCGACCGACGACGGCGAGACGTGGACGGAGACCGAACTCTCGGACCCGCTTCCGGGCGAGGATGTGTGGCGACAGTGGCGCTACGAGTGGACGGCCTCGCCGGGCGAACACGAGGTCGTCGTCCGAGCAATCGACGGCGAAGGGACCGTGCAACCCGAGGAATTCGCTCAGCCCTATCCGAGCGGCGCGACAGGGTGGGTCTCCCGGACCGTCGCGGTGTGAGTTCGGAGAGCGTTCGGGAAGCGACGGGGGGAGACGCACGGGCGCGAGCAGGGTGATTTTTCTGTCGGGACCACGACGTGTCGAGCATGAACTTCGGCGTCGTCAGCACCGCCAACATCGGACGCGCGGCAGTCGTCCCCGCAATTTTGGACACCGACCACGACCTGCTCGCTGTCGCCTCCCGCGAGGAGGACTCGGCCGCGGCGTTCGCCGACGAGTTCGGCATTCCGCGGGCCTACGACTCCTACGACGCCCTGCTCGCGGACGACGAGTTAGACGCGGTGTACAACCCGCTCCCGAACGCGCTCCACGCTGAGTGGACGAAGAAGGCCGCCGACGCGGGCCTGCACGTCCTCTGTGAGAAACCGCTCGCTGTCGATGCGCGGCAGGCCCGCGAAGTCGGGGACTACTGCGCCGAGCGCGGCGTCACCCTGATGGAGGCGTTCATGTACCGCTATCACCCCAGAACCGAGCGCGCCGTGGCGGTCGTCCGCGAGGAGTTGGGCGACGTTCGGTCGGTGAACGCCACCTTCCAGTTCCCGATGGACGACCCCGAGAACGTCCGCCTCGACCCGGACCTCGCGGGTGGAAGCCTGATGGACGTGGGGTGTTACGCGGTCAGCGCGGCGCGTCTCTTCCTCGGAGACCCCGAGCGCGCGTACGCGACGACCCACGACGAGGGCGACTACGGCGTGGACACGAAACTTGCGGGCGTCTTGGAGTACGAGGACGGCCGAACCGCTGAGGTCTCCTGCGGATTCGAGACCGCCGACGCCCAGTATTACCGCGTCGAGGCCGAGGACGGCTGGCTCGAAGCGCGCGAGGCGTTCGTCCCGCGAGGAGACGAGGGCGTCGAAATCGAGTACGAGGTTGACGGCCGTCACGCCGTCGAGACGTTCGAGCCGACCGACCAGTACCGACTGGAAGTCGAACGCTTCGCGGAGTGTGTCGAGTCGGGCGACTCCCCGCGCACCGACGCCGACGAAGCAGTCGAGAACATGGCGGTCATCGACGCGCTGTACGAGAGCGCCGAACGCGGCGAGTCAGTCCCAGTGGAACGTCGCTGACTTGTGGAATCGGTTTCGGACTCCCACGTATATCCTTCTCGCGTTCGTAGTATGTGACGAGTAGTGCGGAGAGTCGGCGACCGACTCTCGGCACCGAGGGAAAACTATGGATACGGACGCAGCCACCGAATCGAGGAACGCGATAGCCGCAGACAACGCTTCACTGACCTACAGCGACGGGACCGAGGCCGTGAAGTCGGTGGACCTCACGGTGCCCGAAGGCGAGTTCTTCGGCTTCCTCGGGCCGAACGGCGCGGGGAAGACGACAACCATCAAGATGCTGGCGACGCTGTTGAAACCGACCGGCGGCGAAATCCGGGTCAACGGGTTCGACGTGCGCGAGCAGGCCCAATCGGTTCGGGAATCCATCGGCTACATGGCCCAAGAGACCAACATCGACCCGGAACTCACCGCGCGCGAGAACGTCCGGTTCGCGTGCGAGGCCTACGGCGTCCCTCGGAGCGAGCGAGGAGAGCGCATCGAGGAGTTGCTCGAACTCGCCGACCTCGCGGACGTGGCCGACAAGCGCGCCGACGACTTCTCGGGCGGAATGAAAAAGCGCCTCGACGCCGCGACCGCGCTGGTCCACCAGCCACCGCTGGTCTTTCTGGACGAACCGACCACCGGACTCGACCCGAAGGCCAGAAACCGACTCTGGAAATATTTCCAGCGTATCAACGAGCAGGGGACGACCATATTTCTGACCACCCAGTACCTCGAAGAGGCCGACCAGCTCTGCGACCGCATCGCGGTTATCCTCGACGGCGAAATCGTCGCCACCGGGTCGCCCGCCGAACTGAAACGCCGGGTCGGCGGCGAACTCCTCGACATCGAAATCGACGGGGGCGAGGCCGCGCGCGAGCGCGCCGCGGAAGTCGCGCGCTCGTCGGGCGTCTTCGACTCGGCCAGCGTCGAAGTGACCGACGACGGCCTGACCGTCACCGCGCGCAACGCCCGGACTAACGGGACGGACCTCCTCGTGGCGCTCCGCGACGAAGGGCTGACCGTCACCGGATTCAACGTGCGCGCGCCGACGCTGGACGACGTGTTCCTCGCCATCACGGGCGAGGAGTTGGAGGAAGCGCCGGACGACTCCGCGGTGGACGCGGAGGTGATGCGATGAGTAGCGAGACCGACGAGGCGACGGGCGGGCCGACCATCGCGCCCGGCGAGACGGGCGGCGGAGAGCGAGGGTTCGGGACCGACGTGTGGGTCAACTTCAAGCGGTGGAACCTGAAGGCGGTTCGCAACCCGTTCGTGCTGACCGCCTCGCTGATTCAACCAATCGTCTTCCTCGTCCTCTTCACGCAGGTCTTCGGGCAGGTCGCCACCGGAGCCATCAGCCGCGGCGGGACGAGTATCACCTACGAGAGCTTTCTCCTCCCGGCCATCGTGATTCAGGTGTCGCTGGTCGCGGCCGCAACATCCGGCATCGGTCTCGTCAACGACATCGAGGAAGGGATGTTCGAGAAAGTGCTGGTGAGTCCGATGAACCGCGCGGCGGTGTTCCTCGGCAAGACCTTGGCGGAGATGCTCCGCATCACGGTCCAGATTCTCATCATTCTCGGGTTGGGCGTCCTCCTCGGCGCGAATGTCGTTACCGGCGTCGCGGGCGCGCTCGCCATCGTCGCCATCGGTATCGTGTTCGCCGGGTGGTTCACCGCGTTCTCGAACGTCGTCGCGTTGGTTACCCGCGACCAAGAGTCAACCATCATCGGCGCGAACATCCTCCAGTTCCCGCTGTTGTTCGTCTCGTCGGCGTTCCTCCCCGTCGAACTCCTCCCCGACTGGATTCAGGTCATCAGCGATTTCAACCCCGTGACCTACGGCGTGGACGCGGCCCGCGCGCTCGTCATCGACGGGTGGGTCTGGGAGACGATTCTGCCGAACGTCGCCGTGCTGGTCGGTCTCGACTTGGTTCTGGGCGCGTTCGCCGTGTACATGCTCAACCGGGCGTCGAGTTCCGAAGTCCAGTAGGTGGTTTTTCGGTCGCCGCGGTCCCTCGTTCTGGCATGTCCAAACAGAACCTCCGCGAGCGAATCTGGGACCACCTCGAAGCCGAAGGCATCGCCCGATTCCCCTTCCCGCCCCACGACCGCATCCCGAACTTCTCCGGGGCGAGCGACGCCGCCGACCGACTCGCCGAGACGGAGGAATGGCGCGAGGCCGACGCCATCAAGGCCAACCCCGACGCGCCCCAACTGCCCGTCCGACGGCGCGCGCTCCGCGAGGGCAAGACCGTCTACATGGCGGTGCCGCGCCTCCGAGACGAGAAGCCGTTCTACGAACTCGACCCCGCGGAGATTCCGCCCGAGGAGTACGACAGCGCGCCGACTATCTCGCACGTCGAATCGTACGCTCGGCAGGTCGCGCCCGAGGACGTTGCAGGCATCGACCTCGTGGTGTCGGGGAGCGTCGCGGTCACCGCGACGGGCGCGCGAGTGGGGAAAGGTGAGGGGTACAGCGACCTCGAATACGCCGTCCTCCGAGAGTTGGGACTCGTAAACGGCGAGACGCCTGTCGCAACCACGGTTCACGACTCGCAGGTCGTGGACGACGAGGTAGCGGTCGAGACCCACGACGTGCCGCTGGACTTCGTGGTGACGCCGACGGAGACGATTCGGACCGAGACCGACTCGGCCAAACCGAGTGGCGTGTTCTGGGACGCACTGTCCGACGAGCGCGTCGAAGAAATTCCGGTGCTGAAAGCGCGACGACCGTAGGTCGGCCGTCGCCGCTACCGGGTCGCCGCGTCGGTTTCCTCACGGTACAGTTCGACCGTGGTCGCGTCCCCCGAGACGACTATCTGGGTGTCGTCGTTGTACTCGTTGACCGTCACGTCCTCGAAGCGGTACCAGACGCCCTCCTCGACCTCCGGCGGGTCGTCGCTCTCCCACGAGACGAACCGGACCGTCCCGGTCTCGTCGCGCAGGACGCCCGCCTGTCGCTGCGTGGAGTGGGTATCCTCGAAGAGCGTGTTCACGGCCGCCGTGAGCGTCGTCCGGCCGCCGACCTCGCCGGGTGCCGCGACCGAGCGGACTTCATCGACGTAGTCGCGTATTTCCTCGGCGAACGGGGAGACGGCGTTCTGCTTCGTGAGAACGTGGAGGTTGCCCTCAGTCCGAGTGATGGCGACGTAGAACAGGCGGCGCTCCTCGGCCAGCGTGTTGGTCGCCACCTCGCGGACCGGCGCGACGAGTTCGTCGTCGCGGTCCTCCGCCGGGAAGCCGAAGACGCCCTCGGCGGCGTGGAGGAGGATGACGTGTTCGGCCTCGCGGCCCTTCGACTGGTGGACGGAGAACGCGGAGACGCCGACCTCCGGGTCGAAGTCGTCGCTGTGCTCGCCAGCGAATCCGCGCGGTCGGTAGTGGTCCTCTTTGCCGTCGTAGGGAATCTCGCGCGTTTCGAGTTCCTTCTTGAGTTCGTCGAGGTAGGGCGCGCCGCCGTCGTAGCGACACAGTACCATCACGTCGCCGGGGTCGCTCCCCGACTCGACGCACTGCTCCACGAGGTCGGCGGCGTACTCGCCGACTCGACGCGCGTACGCACCGTCGGTGAACCCTTCGAGCGTGTGGAGTTTTGGGGTCGTATCCCGGCCGCTCTCGGCTGACACCGTCTTCTCTATCTGGTCGTCGTTGTTCCGGATGAGGTCGTTTCCGGCTTCGAGGACCGTCGCCGGACACCGATAGTTCTCGGTGAGATAGGTCTCGGCCGCCGGGCCGAAGTGTTCCTCGAAGTCGATGAAATACTCGACTTCCGACCCCTGAAAGGAGTAGATGCTCTGCCAGTCGTCGCCGACGCAAAACAGCTTCGCGGCGTCCGGCCCGGTGAGACGGTTGACGAGGCGTATCTGGCTCATCGCAACGTCCTGAAACTCGTCCACGAGGACGTGGTCGTACCGACCTCGGTACTCGTCGGGCGCGTCCTCGATGGCCGCGATGGCGTCGTAGATCATGTCGTTGAAATCCACGAGGTCGTTGCGAGCGAGATAGTCGTCGTACCGCCGGAGGACGATTGCGGCGCACCGTCCGAAGTGGTACTGGCGCGGGCGCTCGGGGTTGAGTCGGTCGGCTATCTCGTCCGGACCCACGTCGAACGTTTTGGCGTTTTCCACGAACTCCTTGAACGACTCCTTGATGTCACGCTCCTTCTCGTGATACTCGAACGTCGAGTCCACGAGGTCTTCGAACGCCATCCGGTCGAGTTCGACGCCGCGACGCGCGAGGCGATGTTTCAACACCGCCCGGAGATGGTCGGGGTCGCGTTGGTGCTCGAAGTCGTACGTGTCTATCAGTTCGTACTCGTCGTTTTTGTCGAACTCCCCACGCGCCCACCGGAGTTTCCCGAGATACTCCTCGGTCGTCCACGAGAACCACGGCGCGACTTCGCCATCCTCGTCGATGCCCCAGTGTTCGATGTAGAGGTCGTACTCGGGGAGATAGAAGTCGGGGCGATACGCCCCCTTGTCCTCGGCGGTATCGGCCCACTCGGCGATGGACTCGTACTGGTAGGCGACGCCGTGAGCGAACAGGAAGTCGGCGACGACCTTCTCGGCGCGCGAGGCGACCGTCTCGCCCGCCAACGTCTCGTAGGTCTGCTCGGCGCGCTCGGCCACGTAGTCGGCCTTCGACTCGAAGTCGGTTCGGTCGAGATACTCGTCCTTGTAGTGGTAGAGAAACTGGACGTAGTGGTGGGCGAACTTGGTTTCGCCGCTCGAAGTCTCCTTTCGAATCACGTCGTCGATGAGGTTGTACACGTCGCCGGACTGCGGCGGCCGGGGGTCGCCGTCGGCGGCCTCGCGCGCGATTCGGTACGCGAACGAGTGGATGGTCCGGACGGTCACGTCGGCGATACCGAACTGCGCTTCGAGTCGGTCCTCCATCTCCTTGGCGGCCTCGGTAGTGTACGTGAGCGCAGCGATTCGGTCGGGCGCGACGCCGCACTCGGTGACGAGGTAGGCGATTCGATACGTCAACGCGAACGTCTTGCCGGTTCCGGCGGCCGCGACGACCTGATTGTACGTGTCGTTGCGTACGACCGCCTCGCACTGGTCGCGGTTGAGGTCGTGGCCAGCGTCGTCGATGTCGGTGAACAAGTCCTCGCAGTCGTCGATTCGACGATTCACGAACTCGTCGTTGTAGCCGTCCAGCAACGACGAGACCGACCCGGAGAACGCCTCAACCCGCTCCAACTGATCGGTGTCTGCGTCCGAAAGCACCGAGAGGTTCACGTCCGACCGTAACGACCGGAGGTCCTCGCGGAGTTCGTTGCGCTGCGCTCGGAGCGTTTCTTCGACCGTAGTAGTCATGTAGCGGTCGTAGTTTACGAACGGTTCGAGAGCCGTCTCCAGCGTCTCGACGGTCCGCGTTACCAACGCGATTCGCTCGTCGTAGCGCCGTTTCGCTGGGATGAACACCTCGTACTCGGACAGCGACTCCTCGGCCCGAGAGACGGCTGTAAGCTCGGACTCGGTAAGGTACTCCTTGTCTACGGCCGAGCGGAAATTGGCGAGTCTCTCGCGTGCGGACCCTATCTGCTTTCCCTTCGCCGGTACGTCTGCCGGAAGCGATTCGCCGTCGGCTACAGCGGGCGAAAGCGCGTCTTCGAGGTCGTCACAGCGGTCGAGCGCCGGTTCGACCTCGTTTTCGTACGCCTCTCGGGCCTCTTCACGTCGCCGCTCGTGTCTCCGCCGTCGCTCCTCGGGGTCGCCGAAGATGCGGTGGGCGAAGACGTTCGGGAGCAGTCGAGCGAGAACACCCTGCCCGTCGTCGTCGAGGTCCTGCTGAATTTCTTCCCACGTCATGTCGTCGGGGTCGTCTCAGTCAGGTGGCGCGGCTAATAAATAATTCCTGCTACGCTCGTCAGTATCGGTGTGAACTCTGCAAAGTAAATAAGCCAAGGGCCGGATTTGAACCGGCGGTAGGCGGCTCTGCAGGCCGCTGCGTTCGGCCGGACTCTGCCACCTTGGCGCTACTTTCTGGTAGTCACTCGTTGCGCTTAAATATAGCGGTCCTCGGCGAGCGTCGTCGCGTTCGAAATACAAAACCCCCCTTCAGGACTACTTCCTGAAGAGGGTGTCAGTATGAATGGCAGGCGGCGAATCGGATTTCCCAGAGGCTCGCGCACTCCAGTACTCCCCGAAACGCAGGCGGGCTTAACTTCCGTGTTCGGGATGGGTACGGGTGTTTACCCCACCGCTCTGGCCGCCTTAACGCCGACTCGCGGAATCGAACCGCGAACAATTGTCCAACGTCGGTAGCTCGATGCAAACGACCGTATGTGTTTTGTGCAATCCAGTTTGCGCCTGGACCCGATGTAATCAATCGGGCGCAGTGCGGTGATGAATGTGTGGCTTGACCAGTTAGTGCTCGCGGACTCAACGCCTCGTTGCCTCGGCGCGTACATCCCAAGTCTATCGAACTCGTCTTCTACGAGCGGTCTCAGATGGTATCTCTTTTCCAGGTGGGTTTCGAGCTTAGATGCGTTCAGCTCTTACCCCGTGATGCGTGGCTGCCCGGCACGCGCCCTTTCGGACGACCGGTACACCAGTGGCATCCAATCGGAGTTCCTCTCGTACTATACGATCGTTCCCGTCAGATACCGTAACACCCCCAATAGATAGCAGCCGACCTGTCTCACGACGGTCTAAACCCAGCTCACGACCTCCTTTAATAGGCGAACAACCTCACCCTTGCCCGCTTCTGCACGGGCAGGATGGAGGGAACCGACATCGAGGTAGCAAGCCACTCGGTCGATATGTGCTCTTGCGAGTGACGACTCTGTTATCCCTAAGGTAGCTTTTCTGTCATCTATCGCCCGCATCAAGCAGGCTGATAGGTTCGCTAGACCACGCTTTCGCGTCAGCGTCCCGCGTTGTGAAGGACACTGTCAGACTTCCTTTTGCTCTTGCGCTCTGTTCCGCGTTTCCGACGCGGATGAGGAAATCTTGGGGCACGCTCGATATCTTTTCGAGCGTGTACCGCCCCAGTCAAACTGCCCGGCTACCGGTGTCTTCCTCCCGGAGTGAGGGTCACAGTCACTGACGGGTAGTATTTCAATGCTGGCTAGGTGGTCCGCTAGCGCGGATACCTCTGTAACGCCTCCTACCTATGCTGCACATCAGCGACCGTGTCCCAGCGACAGCCTGCAGTAAAGCTCTATAGGGTCTTCGCTTCCCCTTGGGGGTCTCCAGACTCCGCACTGGAACGTACAGTTCACCGGGCCCAACGTTGGGACAGTGACGCTCTCGTTGATCCATTCATGCAAGCCGCTACTGAAGCGGCAAGGTACTACGCTACCTTAAGAGGGTCATAGTTACCCCCGCCGTTAACAGGTCCTTCGCCCCGTTGTACCGGGTGTTCAGATACCTGCACTGGGCAGGATTCAGTGACCGTACGAGTCCTTGCGGATTTGCGGTCACCTATGTTGTTACTAGACAGTCGGAGCGTCCGAGTCACTGCGACCTGCTCCTATCCGGAGCAGGCATCCCTTATCGCGAACTTACGGGACTAACTTGCCGAATTCCCTAACGTCGGTTGCTCCCGACAGACCTTGGCTTTCGCTGCCAGAGCACCTGTGTCGGATCTCGGTACGGACGCTATACTCCCTTTTCACGGGCCCTAGGTAACATCAACTTACGCTGTCTCCAGCTTCGTTCGCTTCGTGCCATTACGGCTTCCACGAAGTTCCTGGATTCGACCGGGCGAAAACCCGGCTTGATGGTTCCCAAGGCGTCGGTTTTGTTGTATAGCGGCACAGGACTATTAACCTGTTTCCCTGTTGTCTCATTCGAGTTGCGGTGAGACTTAGGACCGGCTAACCCTCGGCTGTTCAGCATTGCCGAGGAACCCTTGCTCGTCAGGTCGTCGGGGTTCTAACCCGACTAACGCTGCTACTATGACCAAGATTTTCGTTTCCGGTCGGTCCACGCGAACTCTCGCCCGCGCTTCCATCCGAACGGAATGCCAACCTACTCAGTTACGGTGTTATCCGTATGGCCAGGTCTCGGTGGTAGACTTGAGTCCCGATCATTTTGGGCGCCTCAAACCTCGGCCGGTAAGCTGTTACGCTTTTCTTAGAGGGTAGCTGCTTCTAAGCTCACCTCCCGGCTGTTTAGGGCTTGAGACCACCTTCAAATTACACTTAGTCTACACTTTGGGACCTTAACCCAGCTCTGGGTTGTTCCCCTCCTGGTGCACAGGCTTACCCCGCACACCGGAGTCCCTGCGTCGACGGCGTTCGTAAGTTTGGAGTTTGACAAGGGGACCAACTCCTCTCGGAGTTGGTTCCCCTAATCGGTCGCTCTACCTCACGAACTACCTCGACAGAGGTCATGCTTCGACATGTTTCGGTTGGAACCAGCTGTTGCCAGATTCGATGGGCCTTTCACCCCTACACGTAGGTCACGGGAGGGTATTGTAGGACACCATCCCTAACAGGCCTCCACGTGCCTTTCGGCACG
Source organism: Halorussus pelagicus (assembly GCF_004087835.1). Lineage (NCBI taxonomy): Archaea > Methanobacteriati > Methanobacteriota > Halobacteria > Halobacteriales > Haladaptataceae > Halorussus > Halorussus pelagicus. The sequence goes on along the minus strand of NZ_CP035119.1, from coordinate 1,414,517 downwards.
CTTCACCTTGCCCACGCGTAGATCATCTGGTTTCGGGTCGTGTCCGCTTGACTCCCCGCCCTTGAAGACGGCGGCCCTCGCACAAAGTGCTGCGGCCATGTTGGTTTCCCTGTGCCTACCCGGATGAACCGGTTAGGCTCGCCAATCAGACACACTCCTTGGTTCGTTTTTCAAAACGTACGATGAGACACCGGCTCCCTGCAAGTCCTACTGCGAGTTTGCACTCGTCTCGTTTATTGCAGGGCCTTTCGAGCCTCATCGCTCGATCGCCAACTGATTTCAGGCTCTATTGCACCTCCCTTTGTGGGGTGCTTTTCAGTGTTCGCTCACGCTACTTGTTCGCTATCGGTCTCGAGTCGTGTTTAGTCTTCGCGGTCGATGCCCGCGATATTCACAAGGAATTTCCAATCCCTGTTACTCTGGAGCTGACGCACACCGTACTAGAACAGAATACGGGGCTTTCACCCTGTATCGCGCTCCGTTCCAGAAGACTTCTTCTGTTCGGTCGGGTGCTGCAAGTCAGTCCGAAACACCACATTGCCCGTGAGGGCTTCGGTTTGGACTGTGTCGGGTTCACTCGCAGTTACTAACGACATCTCTTGCGATTTCTTTTCCTGCCGGTACTAAGATGTTTCAATTTCCGGCGTTCCCTATTGCGCAAGGCAATTGCTAGGGGATTCCCATTCGGAGATCCTGAGTTCTTCGCCTCCGTGCGGCTCCCTCAGGCTTATCGCAGCTTGGCACGTCCGTCATCGGCGCTCGAGCCGAGCCATCCACCAGCTGGCACAGTAGCCACGCTGTTGGTAAACATCGCACTGTGACCCGGATTGACTGCATCGGATCCAGTGGACGCCTGGATTGCACGTACATACGGTCGTCATCGTCACGTCCTACAGGTGGTGTAGGAGCGTGCATCGAACCCTTCCTACACGCGCTCTCACGGTGTAGTGCATCGGTTGTCTCGGACTTGAACGTTCTCTCGTCTCCCACTTAAGGGACACGGTTCACGTCAAGCCCAATCAGAAATCCATCAGGAATCGAACCTGAGACTACCTCCCGAAGGAAGGTGCTCTGCCACTGAGCTATGGATTTGTCCCCGCTCGGGGACGATTGTGTAGCTCTGGTAGTTCTAAGGTGCTCGGTCGGTATAGCGAACGAGTCGTCGAGGAACCCTCGCGTGTCCGTCACAATGACGGACGAGTCTGTGGGCCATCCCCGTCGGGGATGGTCCCGTGCGTTAGGAGGTGATCCAGCCGCAGATTCCCCTACGGCTACCTTGTTACGACTTAAGCCCCCTTGCGAAGCCCAGATTCGACCCGGGAACCGGGCCTCATCCGGACCTCACTCGGGTGCTTTGACGGGCGGTGTGTGCAAGGAGCAGGGACGTATTCACCGCGCTCTTCTGAAGCGCGATTACTACCGAATCCAGCTTCATGAGGGCGAGTTTCAGCCCTCAATCCGAACTACGACCAAGTTTCAGAGATTACCGCCCTCTCTCGAGGTTGGAACCCGTTGTCTTGGCCATTGTAGCCCGCGTGTAGCCCAGCTCATTCGGGGCATGCTGACCTACCGTTGCCCGTTCCTTCCTCCACGTTAGCCGTGGCGGTCTCCCTAATGTACCCAGCCACCACAAGGGTGCTGCTGGCAATTAGAGATGCGGGTCTCGCTCGTTGCCTGACTTAACAGGATGCCTCACGGTACGAGCTGACGGCGGCCATGCACCTCCTCTCTGCAGCCTCAGGTAAGCTCATCACACTGACCTTCATTACTGCAGTCGGAGCTGGTGAGATGTCCGGCGTTGAGTCCAATTAAACCGCAGGCTCCTCCGGTTGTAGTGCTCCCCCGCCAATTCCTTTAAGTTTCATCCTTGCGGACGTACTTCCCAGGCGGCTCGCTTCTCGTCTTCACTACAGCACAGCGCACACTCGTAGTGTGCGTCATACTTAGCGAGCATCGTTTACAGCTAGGACTACCCGGGTATCTAATCCGGTTCGTGACCCTAGCTTTCGTCCCTCACCGTCGGGTCCGTCTTCCTGAGGCGCTTTCGCCACCGGTGGTCCGTCCAGGATTACAGGATTTCACTCCTACCCCGGACGTACCCCTCAGGTCTTCCGGCCCCAAGCCAGCTGGTTTCCGCCGGACGCCCACACGTTGAGCGCGTGGATTTCCCGACGGACCTGTCTGGCTGGCTACGGACGCTTTAGGCCCAATAACAGCGGCCATCACTTGGACTGCCGGTATTACCGCGGCGGCTGGCACCGGTCTTGCCCAGTCCTTATTCTTGCACCACCTTACGGTGCAGAAAAGCGAGGACTATATGCCCTCGCACTCGGAGTCCCCTTATCGCACTGTCGTGCAGTGTAAAGTTTTCGCGCCTGCTGCGCCCCGTAGGGCCCGGAATCTTGTCTCAGATTCCGTCTCCGGGCTCTTGCTCTCACAACCCGTACCGATTATCGGCACGGTGGGCCGTTACCCCACCGTCTACCTAATCGGCCGCAGCCGCATCCTATAGCGCTAACGCATTTCTGGCTCTCGACACTCCAGTCTGAGAGTCGTATCCAGCATTAGCCTCAGTTTCCCGAGGTTATACTGGTCTATAGGGTAGGTTGGCCACGTGTTACTGAGCTATCTGCCACGAGTATGAACTCGTGCGACTAGCATGGCTAAATCGGACTCCGATAGCAATGGCCTCCGGCAGGATCAACCGGAATGGTTGCCGAGCACTAGTGGCTCGGTGGGTTTCTGGCGGAGACACATATATCGTGTCTATCTTCTATGGTCCGTTAGTTCGACGACGCCGGTCGTAACCGACCGAGTGTCACCGAACTACCAGAGCTAACATCAGATTCCATCGTGTACGGCGGACCGCAGGGGTGGAATCCTCATCTTCTTCGGACCCGAACGTTGGTGTCGATGGGATATAAACCCATCGAACCTCGTCGGCGGTCCGAGAGTGCGGAGCGGATTGAACGTTCCGCGAATCGCATCGTATCTTTCTCTGCTTTTGGTTCGAGATGCCCGCATCGGATAAGGGCATCGAACCGTGGTCGTCCTTCGGCGGGATGACCCCCGAAGGCACGTTCACATTCAATCCGAAGTGTCCTGTTCCACTTAAGGGCATCGGATTGGGCGTGTGGCGAACGTCCGAAACCGCAGGACGCCGCGTACATCACTACCGAGTACCCGGTTACGTTTAAGACCGTCGAATCGGACGCCGAGTGAGAGTTGTTTTCACCCGTCGTGACCAGAATCGTGACGGAGGCTCGGCAACGCGTAGGCGGAAACGGGCGACGACGGTCGAGGACCCCTATCGAGAGGTCCGAGGCGAAGTCGTGTTTCCGGACAATGGTGTGGGCCGTGAAGCAGTCGAGGTTCAGAGAACACGAATTACCGCAGGCGTTGGTGAGTCGCGTCTGCTTTCATCGTCGAGTACGGATAAATCGTTACCAGTCTCAAGAACTCCTTCCGTCAGAGTGGTAGCGTACCCAACGACGACCGACAACGTGTCGGCACATCGTTCGGAAAGCGGATTCCCCCCGCGAACAATCCAGACGTTTTTACGTGTCTGGAACAGTTACAATGTATGAGTGAAAACACAGGGCGTCGGAATCTTCGAATGCCCGATGACGACGAACTCTTCGGGGTCGTAACCGAACACAACGGCGGCAACCACGTGCGCGTCCAGTGCGAAGACGGCAAAAACCGGATGGGCCGGATTCCCGGACGGATGAAGTACCGAACGTGGATCGAGCAAGGCGACACCGTTCTCGTCGAACCGTGGGACTGGCAGGACGAGAAAGCCAACGTCGAATGGCGCTACACCCAGCAGGACGCCGACCAGCTCCGAGCCGAAGGCCACATCGACTAATCCGCTCGACGGTAAGTAGCAGAGTTCCTTTTTCGCGCGTAAAATGCGACCGACGAGCGCGGCGTCTCTACAGTTAGCGAATGCGAAAGGCAGACGCCACAGAATACGCGTAATTCGTCTAGTTGAGAGAGCACCGGCGGACTGGTCTCGCCCGGATTTTTCGGGGAGAGAACCGAGTACGAGCGGGCCGAGTCAGTCGCCTCGTCGTCCGGAACGCCGTAGTACGCGACGATGGCTTCGCTAGCGTTGACGAGCGTGTTCGCACCGAGCAGGCCGACGCGCCGTGACCGAGCGCGGCCGAGAAGACGTTCACCACGAGCGCGATGAGCGCGCCGAGGAGGGGACCAGCGAGAATACCCACGAGACCGGTGAGGTTCATGTGGACGCCGCCACAGATCGGGATGTTCAACTGGAAGATGACGAAACTGCTCGAAAAATCGGGAGTGTCGTCAGATTTCGCCCATCGTGTCCTGTTTGCGCATCAGGTAGAGGAAGTACGGCCCGCCGACGAGACCGGTGACGATACCCACCGGAATTTGGACGGGACTCAGCGCAAGTCGTGCGCCGACATCGGCGACCACCATCAGCGCCGGGCCAGCGAAAATACAGCCGATGACGAGTTTCTTGTAGTCGCTTCCGACGATTGTCCGGACCATGTGCGGGACGATGAGACCGACAAAGCCCACGATGCCAGCGACGGCGATGCTCGCCGAGGCCGCCAGAACCGCAACGCCCGAGAGTGCGAACCGGACCTTCTCGACGTTCATCCCGAGCGAGCTCGCCGTGTTCTCCCCCAACAGCAGGACGTTCAACTGGCGCGAGGTGACGACCGCCAGCACCACGGCGACGGTACTCCACGGCAGGGCCATCCGGACCTGCTCCCAGTCGGTGCCGGTCAGCGACCCCGTGGTCCACGCGATGGCGCTCTGGACGACGCCGATGTCGTCGGCGAAGAAGAACAGCGCCGTCTGGAGGCTCCCGAACACCGTGCCGACGATGACCCCTGCGAGGACGAGTCGCACGGGACTAGTTCCGTTCTTCCACGCGATTGCGTAGACGACGAGGAACGCGGCCGCACCGCCGAGAGAGGCGATGAGCGGCAGGAACGCCGACAACCCCGAGAAGACGACCAGCGTGAGGAGAATCGCCAGTCCCGCGCCCGAGGAGACCCCGAGAATAAACGGACTGGCGAGTTCGTTGCGCGTGACCGCCTGAAAGATAGCTCCCGAGACGGCGAGATTCATCCCCACGAGCGCGCCGACGAGGACGCGAGGGAGTCGGATGTTCCAGACGATGAGACTCTGTTTGCTCATCTCGGGAAGCTCTGCGCTGACGATGAGCGAGTCCCACGCCAGCGGATTCAGCAGGGCGTCAGTGTTCAACTGCCCGCCGAGCAGGAACGTCTCCCAGACTCGCGGGTCGAACAGCACGTCCGGATTGAACACGGCCTGCCACGCCTCGACTATCGTCATCGAGAACGCGCCGAAACTCACCTGCGCGAGACCCCCGAGGACGACCACGAGCAGACTGCCGAGACAGAGTGTGAACAGCGACCCGTCGAACCACTCGACCCAGCGACCGAGGCGCGACTCCGTAGCCGAGTCGTCGGAGCGTTCGCTCGTCATACTCGCTGGTTCCCCCCCGTACCCTCGACCCCTCCGCTTTCGGTCTCTCCCTTGGTCTCGATTTCGCGTGCGCGCTCGACGACGAGTTCGTCGTCGATATGGTCGAGCAGGCGTCGCTGGCCACGTTCGGCCCGCGCTTCCATCTCGTCGTCCGAGAGATACGTCGCCAACCGACGGTCGATGTCACGCTCGCGCAAACGCGCCCACTCGGCGTCGTCCGCGTCAGAATCGTCCGCACCGCTGTCTTCCACTTCGAAATCGTCGGGTCGCCGGTTGTCGTACCACTCGCGCCACCGGTCGCGGTCGGCCCACTCCTCGTCGCGCGCCGCCTCCCGGCGCATCCAGTCGTAGTGCGTGGCGATGGAGTCGGGAAGACCCTCAGCGCGACGAGTGTCCCGAACGACCGCGAGTCCGACGCGCGCGCCTCGACCAGCGGCGACGATGGCCTGCCGGTCGGCGGCGTCGGACGGGGACGCGACGTAGAGTCCGTCCACCGGCGTCGTCCCGTCGCTATCAGGGTACGAGCGGTCGAATCGTTCGATTTCTTCGCCATCGTGGTCGTACGTCTCGAACATCTCCCCGTCGTCGAACGAACGAAGGTACTCGCCGTCGTACCGCGTGGCCGCGACGACGCGGCGGGCCGAGACGCGCCGACCCTCTTGGGTCTCCACGACGAACCCCTCGCTTCCCTCGGCGGGCACCACCGACTCCACGAGGTCTTCGACCAGTTCGCATCCGGCCGCCGCGAGGTGGTCACCCAGTAGCCCGTAGAACGTTTCAACGTCAACGCCCGCGGGGAAGCCGAGGTAGTTCTCCAGATGAGCGCACCGCTGAATCGAGGAGCGCCCGCAGTCGAACACCACCGTGTCGAGACCGTAGCGACCGGCGAAGACCGCGGCCGAGCTTCCCGCCGGTCCGCCACCGACGACCACTACGTCGTAGTCGCGTTCGCCGTCCGCGTCACGGTCTTCGCCGCCTGCATCACTGGCATCACCGTCCGCGTCACCGCGGCCGACGCTCCCGTCGTTTGTACCGCCGGGCATCGTCAGAAGTCTCCGTTCACGATGTCCGCGACCCGCTGGGGGTCGAAGAGCGTTTCGTCAGCGTCGTACAGCGACCGAGCGAGACGGTCCGTGACGACGAGGTTCGTGATGGGACCCTGATAGAGCGGTCCAGCACGGTACACGTCGTCGTTCTGGACGGCGGTGAGTTCGCTCGCCACGGTGTCTTCCTCCATGAACTCGACGACCGTCTCTCGGAACTCCGTCTCGGACTTGGCTTCCTGTCCGCGGACCAGTAGCACTTCGGGGTCGATATCCAGTAGCGTCTCGAAGTCGATAGCGCCGCGGCTACTGTGGAAGTCCTTGAGATTGCTCGTGGCGAGAGCGTCTTTCACCTTCAGGTCGCGGAGGTGCTTGAAGCTCGTGCCCTCGTCGATGACGTACGGGTAGAACTCCTCGGGTTGGTCGCCACCGCCCCAGATGACGGCGGCCGACGGCCGCTCGCTCCGGCCGGGGACGACCGGCGCGAGGCGCGCCTGAAACTCCTCGTGGAGTTGCTCGAACGCCTCGAAGCGCTCGCGGCGCTGGAACACGTCCGCGAGTTTCTCGAAGGCTTGGTACAGCGTGTAGTATCGGTAGTCCTCGTGCCACGCGTACCCGCGCGAGAAGATGCTATTGCCGAAAAACGGTGCGACTTGCGTACTGATTTCCTCGATGTCCGACTGCTCCCAGTTCCCGCGATTCAGCAGGAAGTTCGGGTCCGCGACGTGAACGTCCGCGTCGAGTTCGTAGAACTGCTCCTTGCCGACTCCGCCGTCGCCCCAGAGCTTCTGAATCGAACTCTTGTCAACGCTCACGCCCGGAATGTCGTCGTAATACTGCGTGTGGTAGCGACTCGGAAGCCAGATGCCCTCGGGCTGTTCGACGCCGAGCGCGACACCCATGTCCGCCCAACTGCCGTTGTTTGCGACCCACGTCTCGGGGACGCCCTCGAACGAGACCTCGCCGACCGGCTCTATCGAAACCGAGTACGACTCGCTTTCGGTCGTGGTTTCATCCTCCGAGGACGTTTGGGTGGTCTCAGAGGTGGTGGTCGCGGTGGTCGTCTCCGAGGTGGTGGACTCGGGAGTCGATTCCGAACCGGACTCCCCGGTACAGCCAGCGATCAGTCCGCCGCCGACGACGACCCCACCGTACTTGAGATATTCCCGTCGCGTCGGTGCGCTACGACCGTCTCTTTCTCTAGACATATGTTTTAGGCCTGCCTAAAGAATAAAGTCAGTTTCGGTTTTTAGGCAAGCCTAATTGCTGAGTATTGATAACACGACTCACGTTTTTCGAGGCGTCGTCTGCCTCACGCTGTCACCGGGTGGCTCGACGAGTCTGAAAAACGCCATGCGCGACACCCGAACCCTGAGGGACTTTTTCGACGGGGAGTACGAGTTCGACGAGGAGGCGTTCCGCGAGGACACCATCGAGAACTTCCCGCGACCAAGATTCTGCGACCCCGGAGCTGACGCCGTCAGAGGACGCGAAACACACGAACCGTGTCGCGCTTGCCGGGTTCACAGAGCAGTTGTGCGACGCCCAACTCCGAGAACTCCTGTTTCCAGTTGCGATGATAGAGCGGGAAGTCGTCGTGGACGAGGCTCACCTCGGCACCCTCGCGGCCGCGCTGTGGACTGTTGCCCTCGTTCTCGGCGGTTATCAGCAGGTCGGCACTGACGCGCGCTAACTCCTCGAACACGTCGGCGTTCTCCGGGGGAATGTGCTGGAGCGTCTCGACGGAGTAGACCACGTCGAACTCGTCGTCCGGAAACTCTGGCACGATGTCCTCGATTGCGCCAGCGTGAAACGTCCCCGTCTCGGCGAGTCGCGGGTAGTGGTCGGCCATCACGTCGAACGAGTCGTCGTTGATGTCGATACCGGTGAGGTTCTGATAGCCCTCCGCCAGCAGGTTGGCGAGGTGTCGCCCGGAGCTACAGCCGACCTCCAGAATCGCGGCGTCTCGGGTCACGTAGTGGTCGAGGACTGCGGCGAGGGTCTCGGACATCTCGTTCTGTCCGATGTCGGCGTAGTACGAGGGCGAGAACTCCTCCGAGCGATCCGCCCAGTACCGGTGGCTCTCCTCCGGGTCCGTCTCGTCCGGTTCCATACCCGTGGCTACCGGGTCCGGGAGTAAAGAGTGCGCGGAGTCGAACGCGCCGAGGACGCTCGTTCTTCTCTACGCCGTCGCACCGGACCCACCATTCGGGCGACCGACGAAGCGATAGACGAGTCGCTTGACGGGGTGGGCTACTCGTGGTCCTGCGACCCAATCGGGCAGCGCGCTCCCGCCATGCATCGCAATCGCTCCGCTTCGTTTTGGTCGGTCGTATTCGCCCGGAAACGTTGGCCTGCCGGGAAGCAAACCGGTGGAGCGTCAGCGCTCCCGGACGCGCATCGGCATCCCGTCGCGGGGGTGCATCGTCAGCGTCGGCCGCAGTTCCGGTTCGGCGTCGCGGGCGTATTCGAGGCGATACCGCTGGGCGGTGCGCGCGAGGATGAGTTTCGCCTCCAGTTTGGCGAGGTGCTTGCCGATGCAGTGGCGCGGGCCGCCGCCGAACGGGAAGTACGCGAAGCGCGGCCGGTCTCGGTCGCGGGTCCAGCGGTCCGGGTCGAAGCTATCGGGGTCGTCCCAGTAGCGTTCCGAGCGGTGCATCGCCCACTGGGAGAGCATGATGGCGCTCCCCTCGGGGATTCGGTACCCCCCCAGTTCGACCGGTTCGGTCGCCTCGCGGAACATCGTGTACACCGGCGGGTAGAGGCGCATCGCCTCGTCCACGACTCGCTCGATGTAGTCGAGGTCACCCACGTCGGCCATCGTCGGCGGGTCGCCGCCGAGAACGTCGTCTATCTCGTCGTGGACGCGACGCTCGGCCTCGGGGTGCTGGGAGAGTAGATACCACGTATAGGTCAGCGTGAGCGCGGTGGTGTCGTGACCAGCGAGCAGCATCGTCATCACCTCGTCGCGTATCTGGCGGTCGGACTGCTCGCCGCGGTCCTGCGCGCGAAGCAGAATCGACAGCAGGTCGTCGGGACCCTCGTCGCTCTCGGGGTCGCCGTGGGTGCCGCGGCGCTCGGCCACGATGTCGTCGATGACGCCCTCCATCGTCCCGACGGCGTTCCGGTACTCGCTGTCGCCGGGCATCGGGAGCCACTGGGGCGCGGCGAACCTGACGGGGTCCGGTTCGAAGCGCGCGCCGAGCGGTTCCAGCGCCTCGCGGATGGTCCGCACGCGCTCGTCGTTCAGGTCGGTGCCGAGCATCAGGTCCACGATGACCGCCAGCGTCACTTCCGTCATGTCCAATTCCGCGTTGATGACCTCGCCGTCGGTCCAGTCAGCGATCAGGTCGTCGTTGTGAGCGACGATATCGTCGGCGAACCCCATCACTCGACGCATGTCGAAGGCAGGGTTGGCGAGTTGGCGCTGTTCGCGCCACGTCTGGCCCTCGCTGAGGAGCAACCCCTTCCCGAGCAGGTCGCCGAGCGCGTCGTTCTGGAAGTCGGGCTTGCGGAACCGCTCTGCCTCCGAGACCAGTACGCGCTCCACGTCCGAGGGGTCGGTCAACAGGTACGTGTCCAGCGGGCCGAGGTCGAACTGGACGACGTTACCGTACGCCGATTCGAGCGCCGACAGAAACCGGAAGGGGTCGCGGGCGTACCGACGACTGCTACCGAACAGCGGTTCTCCGCGCGGACCGGGCGGTGACGAACTCATGACCCATAGTTAGGAGCGAAGCGGGATGAACGTAGCGGCGAAACGAGCGCGGTAGCCGAGAAACCGGCGACCGTCTCGGTGGCGAGCGACCGACTCAGCGACTACGCACAGCGAATCGACTCGGCAATCGTGACGAGTTCGGACTTCGGGAGCGACCCCGCGACCGAGTAGGACTTTCCGTCACAATTCCACCGGAGGATACCCGTCGAACCGTACTCGGCGTACGAACCGTCGTGGTCGCCGATAGCGACTGTCTCGTCGTCGCCGTCAATCGTGGCGGTTCGGTTCGATTGTGTCACCGAGAGCTTATCGGTCCCGTTCTGGTAGGTCAACGATGCCGTGGCGTTGTCGCCCATGAAGGTCGTGCGAACCGTCTCCAGTTCGTAACCGTCGGGGACGCGCTCGGGTGCCGTCACGTCGAACGAGACGTTCGCGTCGGCTTGGGCGACGGTGTCGTGTTCGTGGAGGTCGGGCATCTCGTTCTCCACGACTTCGGCGTCACTCGGCGGGTCGAACTCGAAGGTGTCGTCCGGCACGTCGGCGTCAACCGTCAAGTTCGTGAACGTCATCGTCGTCTCGATGGTCTCGTTATTGAACGACGAGACCGAGTGGCGCTTGACCGGGAACCACGTCTCCTTGTCTATCCACAGCGTCATCTCGTCGGTGAACTGCGCCGTCGAACTGTCGTTCTTCGGGGTGAGCGAGAGGACGTAGGCACTCCGGTCGCTCACGCTTTCGGTCCCCTCGTAGGAGACGTTGTAGTTTTCGAGGAAGTTGTCAATTATCGACTCGTAGTCCGGGGTGGCGTTCTGCGCGCCGAACCCGGAGAGATTGGACTTCCGAACGGTGTTGTCCGTACCGTTGTACATCCACATGGTCGAGCCGTTCGAGACGAGAATCGTCCCGTTCATCGACTCTGGTGCGGAATACTCATAGCGCAGTTCGTTGCCGGACTGGTTTGCCCAGACTTCGGCCGTGGACGTGCTGGTCTCGTTACCCATCACGACCTCGGTCGTCACCGTTCCGGTGTAGGTGCCGATCTCTTCGTACTTCTGTTCGACTTGCTTGCTAATCTCCTCGGCGGACTGGTCCTGTCCGAACTCCACTGCGGAGCAGCCGCTGAACGCGACGAGAAGGACCACCGCGAGGGCGGCGAGCGTCCGTGATGATGGCTGGAGGGCCATAGTTTTCGTTCGGTTCCGCTAACATATATATCTATCTTCAGCCGCATCGATAAATACAGCGAGAAACTGGCGACGCCCTACTCCCCGGAACGCAGCGGTCGGTCGTCGAGGAGTCCGGAGAGTCGGCGTTCGACGACGGCCAGCGGTAACTCCGAGGTGACTGTCCGCTGGGTCACGCCGAACGTCTCGACGGTTCGGTGTACCGGGACCGACGACGCGCTTTCTCGCTCGAAGAGGTAGCCGTAGGCGGCCACTTGGAGTTTGTAACGCCGTCGCGTCTCCGGGGTTGTCTCCGCGAGCGAGATTTTCGCGTCGGTGACGTATCGCTCGCCGGAGGGCAGTTCGAGGACGAAATCGGCCTCGCCGTGCATCTCGACTTCGACGCCCTCGACTTCGACCAGTCCGTCGATGGGCGTCTCGACAGCGACGCTCTCGGCAGTCCGGAGTCGGTCCCAGAGGTCCGACGCGAGGAAGTCTTCGAGGACGTACTCCTCGAAGAAGGTCAACAACCCGGCGCGTTCGGCCTCGCCGATTCGCGCCTCGCACTCGCGCAGAGCCTCATCAAAGGCGGCCTCAACTTCCTCGCCCGTCGCGCGGAGGGCCGACTCGGAGACGCCGCGCACGACGAGTTTCGTCAGCACGTCGTGGAGACACGACCCGACGGCCTCGGGTCCGAGTCGGTCGAATCGCAGGGGAAGATCGTCGGGCAGATCACCGGCGTCGGTGTGGAGCGACCCGCCGAGCAGGTGGTCGAGGACGTATCGGTCGGGGTCCTCGGTCAGTTGGTACATCGTGCTCGGCTCGACGAATCGGGGGACCCACGGCGCGAGTTCGTCGCGGCGGGGCGGGGTAACCGCCACGTCGGGGTCAGGGAGTGACTTCTCGGCGTCGGAGTGCGCGAAAAAGTCCACGTCGTTGACCCCGACTTCCACGGGCGTCGCGTCCGGTTCGTCTTCCACCGATGTTCCGCCCGGCCCAGCGTTCGGGGATGTCTCGGCAGATTCGTCTCCGGCAGGGTCGAACGCGTACGACTCGGTACAATCGTCGGCGAACCGGAGACCGTCCCGAACGGCGTCGAGCCATCTATCTCGCGGTCGGTCGTCGGGCATCGACCGAGGAAGCGCGACGACGAGGTGGTCGCGGGCGCGAGTGAGCGCGACGTAGAGGAGTCGCCAGAGTTCGGCGCGCTCGTTCGCCGCGACGCGCTGGAGGCGCGCCGGGCCGACCAGCACGTCACGGTCGGCGGCGTCGGTCACGGTGTCACACCAGCGCGCCGACGCCCACCGGAGTCCAGCGTCACGCTTCCCGGAGCCGCCGGAACCGCCCCACGGCGGGCCACCGTCGTCGTCCGACTCGGCGGGGGCGTAGAGGCTACCGACTCCCGGAAGCGAGATGTCGCCAGGAACGTCGGCGTCCGTCGGCGGGGCAAGACCGGCGACGCCCCCCTGCGCGACGAACCGCTGGTCGTGGGGACCTCTCGACCAGCTGTCGAAGCCGGGGTCCGCGAGGACGACCACGTCGCTCTCGTCGCCCTTAGCTCGATGGACCGTCCGGAACTCCACATCGTGGTCCGTGTCGGCCGCGCTCGGCCGGTCTGGACCCTCAGCGGGATTTTCTCGGAACGGCGCGACGAGGTCCGCAAGCGTTCGCGGGTCGAATTGCTCTCCGGTCTCCCATCCGGCGATTGCCTCCGCGAGCGCGTCGAGGTCCGCGACTCGCTGGCGGGCGTCGAGGTCGCCGAATCGGTCGTGGGGGTCGGCGCGGAGCGCGAGCGCCTCGATAACGTCCTCGACGTAGGTCGCGGCCGGTCGCCGCTCGAAGTCGCCGCGCCGGTCGCGGAGTCGTCGGAGTCCCGCGAGCGCGTCGCGCTGGGGGTCGGTGAGCGAGTCGGGTGCGTCAGTGCAGGAGTTAGGGCCGTCAGTGAGCGAATCGTCGAGCGCACCCTCGTCGGCAACGGCGTCGAGGTCCCAGTCGTTGCTCTCGAAGGTCGCTTGGAGGTCTGCGAGTCCGAGATGCGACTCGGCGACGAGCGCCGCGGTTCGCTCGGGGTCGCCGGGTTCGACCAGCCACTCGCAGACCGCGAGGACGGTTTCGACGGCCGGGCTATCGAAGAGGTTCCCCGTCGCGTTCCACACGCGAAGTTCCTCGGCGGCGAACGCCGCCTCGTACTCGCTCATCCGGGTGCCCCGCCGGAACAGCACGGTGATATCGAAGGCGTCGCCGTCCTCATCGGTGAACGTCCCGTCGGCGAGTCCCTTCGAGAGGTACCTCGCCAGAATGTCGGCCTCGCCGGTTCCGTCGTCAGGACTGACCCACTGCGACGAACCGGGAGACCCGAGGCCGCCGAACGACGCGACGTGAACGCTCGCGTCGTCGGTGGCGTCGCGGGCGGGGTCGAGCGACGGGTACGCCACGTCGAGGTCGCCGACGTTCCCACGCGCGGAGTCGGTGAAAATCGGTCGGGCGACGGCGTCGATGGCGGCCGCGATTTCGGGGACGCACCGGTACGTCGTCGTCGCAGTCCGACTCTCGTGGGTGTCCCAATCGACGCCGAGATACTCGCCGTCGGCGACAGCCGACTCGAACAGCGTCGGGTCGGCGTGTCGCCAGCGGTAGATGCTCTGGAGCGTGTCTCCGCAGACGAACACCCGAGCGTCGGGACCGACTAGATGCGAGAGCGCGGCGTGCTGGACCGCCGAAACGTCTTGGGCCTCGTCCACGAGGAGACTCCGGATGCGCCCGGCGTACCGCTCGCGGAGGCGTTCGCGGGCGTCGTCGCATCCACCGAGTTTCCCCTCGAAGTATCGGTCAACGAGATACGCGGCGTCGGTGTGCGAGACGACGGCGTACTCCCGCAAGTTCTCGCGGTACGCGCGTCGGTACGCGTCGAGGACCGCGCGGAAATCCTCGACGCGCGCCCGCCACTCGTCGTGCAATCGCTGGTCGGCGGCGACGGCGCGCGCTCGCTCCTCGGCGTCGAGGTCGTCGGACGCGGATTCGCTCGGTCGGTCGCCCGCGCGGCCGCCCACGCATCGGTCGATGGCGGCGGCGATGTCGGCGAACGACTCCGTGGGACCCTCGGCGTAGACGGTCTCGACCGTCCGTTCGAGTTCGGCCGCGAACTCGGGCGTCGAGAGTCGGCGATTGCGACAGTACGCGACCGCCCGTTCGAGCATGTCCGCGGGGTCGTCCTCGTACTCGTCGTCGGGGTACGCGGCTTCGAGTCGGTCGAGTCGCCCGGCGTAGTCCGGGTCCGTCCGGACGCGCTCGTAGCACTCGGCGTGAACGCGCTTCAGGAGCGCGTCGTTGCCGACCGCTGGCGTCTCCTCGAACCCGACCGCTCGGGCGATATCCTGCAACACGTCGTGCAAGAGGCTATCTATCGTTCCGGCGAAGGGCGCACGCCGGACGCGCTGAATCAGGAACGACAGTTCGGCCTCGGTGACTCCCTCGGCCGCGGGAACGAGGTCGTGTTCGACGAGTTCGCGCAGTCGCTCGCAGACCGACGGCACGATGTCGGCGGCCTCGTCACGGTTGAACGAGACGACTGCGACGTGCTGGGCGGGCGTCCGGTCCCCGTCGGCGTATCGCCGGAGTACGTCCTCGGCGGCGACGTGATGAGCGACGACCGACTTGCCCGACCCCGGCACGCAGTCGAGCGCAAATAGGCCCGAGTCGTGGTCGAAGTACGCGTCGCGGATAGCGCGTTGGGCACCAGCGAGTCGAATCGGCCCTTCGCTCATCGGTCTCCCTCCGTTCGGTCGTCGCTCGTCTCGTTGCTTCCCCCTTCGTCTTCTGCCTTGCCACCTCTCACTTCGTCGGAGAACATCCCCCGAATCGCGTCCGGGAGTTCACGGTCGGAACCCACGAGTCGTCGCCGGTCAGCGTCGGAGACGGTTTCGAGGTCGAGACGGGCGAGAAACGGTGACGGGCGTTTCTCGTCGCCGTCAACGCTCTCGGTGTGACGCGTCACGACGAGACCGTTTCGGGCGGCGCTGAGCGTGTCGGCGAACTGGTCTCGGTCCCGGCCGTCGGTCCACGCGGTCCGGGGCGCGAGATTCGCCGCCTCCCCGTCGCCGGTGAGAATCGCCTCCTGTAGCTCCGAGGGAACGGTGCTGTCGGTCTCCTGTGGCCACTCGCCGTCGGTCAGGCCGACCGCGACGACGTACGGAATGTCGAGCATCCAAACGTCATTAGCTTCCAATACGTCGAGCGCGCGAGCGTTGGAGTGTTCGCGCCGACCGGGGCGCTGCGTGGCAAGCAGACCGCACAGGTCCGCGACGCTACTCCACGCGGCGTCGAGCGTTTCGCCTTCGAGACGGTCGGCGTACTTCTCGCCGACCTGCTCGACGAGATCCGCCACGCGGACCACGGCGCGAGCGTCAGTTTCGGTTTCCATGAGCGCGGGCGAGTCGTTCGCTTTCGTCACGGGAAGTCCGACTTCCTCGTAAGCCGCGACGACACTGTCGAGGACAGAGACGACGGTCTCTGGCGTCGGGTCGGGACGCTCAGTCACCCACTCGGCGAAGACCGCGAGCCGGTCGTCGATTTCTGGGGTCGCTTGGAACGTCTCACACCACGCCTCGACGGGGCGATTCTCGCTCGGAACCGCGCGTCTCGCCGTCCGAAGCACGGCCGGGTCGAGCGGCCAGTCGGCTTCCGACGCCGACGGCGGTGCCCATCGGTGTTCGAGCGGCCGAAACAGCGTCTCGGGGTCGGGTTCGTCCGTGTCCAGAAGTTCGCATACCGACTCCACGAGCGCGTAGGGGCGCGTCCGCGTGACTCGGAGTTGGGTCCAGAACACCGGAGCGACGCCGTACTGCACCGCGGCGCGGCCGAGCGGTTCCTCGTAAGTGTCGAGGTCGCGCACGACGACCGCGAGGTCACGAATCGGTACGGCCCGGTCACGGAGCGCGGCAACCAGCGCCATCGCGGTCCGCGCCTCGGCGCGGTACGTCGTCGCCACTACCTCGGCGACGGGCACGTCCGGCACGTCGAGCGGTCGGGAGAGGGCGAGCCTCTCTGGTCTCATTCGAATATCACCGCGCCGGGGTCGGCCACGTCGAGCAAGTCGGGGATACGCTCGGCGAGATAGTCGCCAGTTCCGCGTCGGAAGTGTACGTGAACACCTACGTTCGTCTCGTCGAGGAGTACACGGAGAACGTCGGCCTGCGTCGCGGAAACGCTACTCACGCCGACGAGCGAGACGCACTCGATGTCGGGATACGCGTCGTTCCACGCGGACCCGTCCGTGGTCCCGATTCGACGCGTCGCCCGTCGCAGGAGTTGCACGTTCGAAACCGCTCGTGAGGACCGACAGCGGAGCGCGCGCTCGATACCCACCGCGAGGTCGATCAATGCCGTCGAATCGGCGTCTATCGGTACGGATAGTTCGTCTGCTGTACCCCGAAGGGAATCCATTCTCTCGGGGTGGTAGTTCGTCACGGACTCCACCTCCGACCGAAGCTGTTCGACGGTCTTCGGGTCGGTCGTGACGTTCGGAATCCGAGGGCGGTCGCTCGGCGACGCTTTGCCGTCCTCGTTCAACAGTATCGAACGGAGTACCGAGAGACGGTCGATGCGGTCGAGCGCATCTGTCGATTCCCCGACCGCTCGAAGCACGCGACGGGCAACGTCGGCCGGGTCGGTGAACTCGAACGCATCCTTCGGTAGTCGGTCCTCCCGAAGCCGTCGCTGGAGGTTTCGACGGTGTAGCTGTACCGGTGCGAGTACGAGGTCGGTGGATGCAGAGGTGTGGCCCGCACGCTCTAACAGTCGGTCCTCCTGCCCGATGTGGAGGGTCAGGTCTCGAAGGTCCGGGTCTCGGTGCGTCTGTCCCATCGCTACAAGCCTACTGACGGCAAGAAAGTGTTCGAAGCGGTGATAGTTACAGTCGAAATCTTGGTCACGTTCGGTACGGAACTCTCTCCGCGCTTCAAAATGATTGTTTCGGTCACTGTATCTCGACAGATGGGTTGAACGACAGTGAGCATCGTCGCGTTCGAAATACAAAACCCCCTTCAGGACTACTTCCTGAAGAGGGTGACAGTATGAATGGTAGGCGGCGAATCGGATTTCCCAGAGGCTCGCGCACTCCAGTACTCCCCGAAACGCAGGCGGGCTTAACTTCCGTGTTCGGGATGGGTACGGGTGTTTACCCCACCGCTCTGGCCGCCTTAACGCCGACTCGCGGAATCGAACCGCGAACAATTGTCCAACGTCGGTAGCTCGATGCAAACGACCGTATGTGTTTTGTGCAATCCAGTTTGCGCCTGGACCCGATGTAATCAATCGGGCGCAGTGCGGTGATGAATGTGTGGCTTGACCAGTTAGTGCTCGCGGACTCAACGCCTCGTTGCCTCGGCGCGTACATCCCAAGTCTATCGAACTCGTCTTCTACGAGCGGTCTCAGATGGTATCTCTTTTCCAGGTGGGTTTCGAGCTTAGATGCGTTCAGCTCTTACCCCGTGATGCGTGGCTGCCCGGCACGCGCCCTTTCGGACGACCGGTACACCAGTGGCATCCAATCGGAGTTCCTCTCGTACTATACGATCGTTCCCGTCAGATACCGTAACACCCCCAATAGATAGCAGCCGACCTGTCTCACGACGGTCTAAACCCAGCTCACGACCTCCTTTAATAGGCGAACAACCTCACCCTTGCCCGCTTCTGCACGGGCAGGATGGAGGGAACCGACATCGAGGTAGCAAGCCACTCGGTCGATATGTGCTCTTGCGAGTGACGACTCTGTTATCCCTAAGGTAGCTTTTCTGTCATCTATCGCCCGCATCAAGCAGGCTGATAGGTTCGCTAGACCACGCTTTCGCGTCAGCGTCCCGCGTTGTGAAGGACACTGTCAGACTTCCTTTTGCTCTTGCGCTCTGTTCCGCGTTTCCGACGCGGATGAGGAAATCTTGGGGCACGCTCGATATCTTTTCGAGCGTGTACCGCCCCAGTCAAACTGCCCGGCTACCGGTGTCTTCCTCCCGGAGTGAGGGTCACAGTCACTGACGGGTAGTATTTCAATGCTGGCTGGGTGGTCCGCTAGCGCGGATACCTCTGTAACGCCTCCTACCTATGCTGCACATCAGCGACCGTGTCCCAGCGACAGCCTGCAGTAAAGCTCTATAGGGTCTTCGCTTCCCCTTGGGGGTCTCCAGACTCCGCACTGGAACGTACAGTTCACCGGGCCCAACGTTGGGACAGTGACGCTCTCGTTGATCCATTCATGCAAGCCGCTACTGAAGCGGCAAGGTACTACGCTACCTTAAGAGGGTCATAGTTACCCCCGCCGTTAACAGGTCCTTCGCCCCGTTGTACCGGGTGTTCAGATACCTGCACTGGGCAGGATTCAGTGACCGTACGAGTCCTTGCGGATTTGCGGTCACCTATGTTGTTACTAGACAGTCGGAGCGTCCGAGTCACTGCGACCTGCTCCTATCCGGAGCAGGCATCCCTTATCGCGAACTTACGGGACTAACTTGCCGAATTCCCTAACGTCGGTTGCTCCCGACAGACCTTGGCTTTCGCTGCCAGAGCACCTGTGTCGGATCTCGGTACGGACGCTATACTCCCTTTTCACGGGCCCTAGGTAACATCAACTTACGCTGTCTCCAGCTTCGTTCGCTTCGTGCCATTACGGCTTCCACGAAGTTCCTGGATTCGACCGGGCGAAAACCCGGCTTGATGGTTCCCAAGGCGTCGGTTTTGTTGTATAGCGGCACAGGACTATTAACCTGTTTCCCTGTTGTCTCATTCGAGTTGCGGTGAGACTTAGGACCGGCTAACCCTCGGCTGTTCAGCATTGCCGAGGAACCCTTGCTCGTCAGGTCGTCGGGGTTCTAACCCGACTAACGCTGCTACTATGACCAAGATTTTCGTTCCCGGTCGGTCCACGCGAACTCTCGCCCGCGCTTCCATCCGAACGGAATGCCAACCTACTCAGTTACGGTGTTATCCGTATGGCCAGGTCTCGGTGGTAGACTTGAGTCCCGATCATTTTGGGCGCCTCAAACCTCGGCCGGTAAGCTGTTACGCTTTTCTTAGAGGGTAGCTGCTTCTAAGCTCACCTCCCGGCTGTTTAGGGCTTGAGACCACCTTCAAATTACACTTAGTCTACACTTTGGGACCTTAACCCAGCTCTGGGTTGTTCCCCTCCTGGTGCACAGGCTTACCCCGCACACCGGAGTCCCTGCGTCGACGGCGTTCGTAAGTTTGGAGTTTGACAAGGGGACCAACTCCTCTCGGAGTTGGTTCCCCTAATCGGTCGCTCTACCTCACGAACTACCTCGACAGAGGTCATGCTTCGACATGTTTCGGTTGGAACCAGCTGTTGCCAGATTCGATGGGCCTTTCACCCCTACACGTAGGTCACGGGAGGGTATTGTAGGACACCATCCCTAACAGGCCTCCACGTGCCTTTCGGCACGCTTCACCTTGCCCACGCGTAGATCATCTGGTTTCGGGTCGCATCCGCTTGACTCCCCGCCCTTGAAGACGGCGGCCCTCGCACAAAGTGCTGCGGCCATGTTGGTTTCCCTATGCCTACCCGGATGAACCGGTTAGGCTCGCCAATCAGATGCACTCCTTGGTTCGTTTTTCAAAACGTACGATGAGACACCGGCTCCCTGCAAGTCCTACTGCGAGTTTGCACTCGTCTCGTTTATTGCAGGGCCTTTCGAGCCTCATCGCTCGATCGCCAACTGATTTCAGGCTCTATTGCACCTCCCTTTGTGGGGTGCTTTTCAGTGTTCGCTCACGCTACTTGTTCGCTATCGGTCTCGAGTCGTGTTTAGTCTTCGCGGTCGATGCCCGCGATATTCACAAGGAATTTCCAATCCCTGTTACTCTGGAGCTGACGCACACCGTACTAGAACTGAATACGGGGCTTTCACCCTGTATCGCGCTCCGTTCCAGAAGACTTCTTCTGTTCGGTCGGGTGCTGCAAGTCAGTCCGAAACACCACATTGCCCGTGAGGGCTTCGGTTTGGACTGTGTCGGGTTCACTCGCAGTTACTAACGACATCTCTTGCGATTTCTTTTCCTGCCGGTACTAAGATGTTTCAATTTCCGGCGTTCCCTATTGCGCAAGGCAATTGCTAGGGGATTCCCATTCGGAGATCCTGAGTTCTTCGCCTCCGTGCGGCTCCCTCAGGCTTATCGCAGCTTGGCACGTCCGTCATCGGCGCTCGAGCCGAGCCATCCACCAGCTGGCACAGTAGCCACGCTGTTGGTAAACATCGCACTGTGACCCGGATTGACTGCATCGGATCCAGTGGACGCCTGGATTGCACGTACATACGGTCGTCATCGTCACGTCCTACAGGTGGTGTAGGAGCGTGCATCGAACCCTTCCTACACGCGCTCTCACGGTGTAGTGCATCGGTTAGTGTGGATTGAATCGTTGCGCCGTCTTCCACTTAAGGAACACGGTTTAATTCGCACCACGGCATGGACCCACTGGGATTTGAACCCAGGGCATCCTCCTTGCAAAGGAGGCACTCTACCACTGAGCTATGGGCCCACCTCCCCATTCAGGGAGGTATGAATATTAGCCCTGGCAGTTCGAAGGTGCCCGACCACCGAAGCGGTCGAAGTCGTCGAGGAACCCTCGCGTGTCCGTCACAATGACGGACGAGTCTGTGGGCCATCCCCGTCGGGGATGGTCCCGTGCGTTAGGAGGTGATCCAGCCGCAGATTCCCCTACGGCTACCTTGTTACGACTTAAGCCCCCTTGCGAAGCCCAGATTCGACCCGGGAACCGGGCCTCATCCGGACCTCACTCGGGTGCTTTGACGGGCGGTGTGTGCAAGGAGCAGGGACGTATTCACCGCGCTCTTCTGAAGCGCGATTACTACCGAATCCAGCTTCATGAGGGCGAGTTTCAGCCCTCAATCCGAACTACGACCAAGTTTCAGAGATTACCGCCCTCTCTCGAGGTTGGAACCCGTTGTCTTGGCCATTGTAGCCCGCGTGTAGCCCAGCTCATTCGGGGCATGCTGACCTACCGTTGCCCGTTCCTTCCTCCACGTTAGCCGTGGCGGTCTCCCTAATGTACCCAGCCACCACAAGGGTGCTGCTGGCAATTAGAGATGCGGGTCTCGCTCGTTGCCTGACTTAACAGGATGCCTCACGGTACGAGCTGACGGCGGCCATGCACCTCCTCTCTGCAGCCTCAGGTAAGCTCATCACACTGACCTTCATTACTGCAGTCGGAGCTGGTGAGATGTCCGGCGTTGAGTCCAATTAAACCGCAGGCTCCTCCGGTTGTAGTGCTCCCCCGCCAATTCCTTTAAGTTTCATCCTTGCGGACGTACTTCCCAGGCGGCTCGCTTCTCGTCTTCACTACAGCACAGCGCACACTCGTAGTGTGCGTCATACTTAGCGAGCATCGTTTACAGCTAGGACTACCCGGGTATCTAATCCGGTTCGTGACCCTAGCTTTCGTCCCTCACCGTCGGGTCCGTCTTCCTGAGGCGCTTTCGCCACCGGTGGTCCGTCCAGGATTACAGGATTTCACTCCTACCCCGGACGTACCCCTCAGGTCTTCCGGCCCCAAGCCAGCTGGTTTCCGCCGGACGCCCACACGTTGAGCGCGTGGATTTCCCGACGGACCTGTCTGGCTGGCTACGGACGCTTTAGGCCCAATAACAGCGGCCATCACTTGGACTGCCGGTATTACCGCGGCGGCTGGCACCGGTCTTGCCCAGTCCTTATTCTTGCACCACCTTACGGTGCAGAAAAGCGAGGACTATATGCCCTCGCACTCGGAGTCCCCTTATCGCACTGTCGTGCAGTGTAAAGTTTTCGCGCCTGCTGCGCCCCGTAGGGCCCGGAATCTTGTCTCAGATTCCGTCTCCGGGCTCTTGCTCTCACAACCCGTACCGATTATCGGCACGGTGGGCCGTTACCCCACCGTCTACCTAATCGGCCGCAGCCGCATCCTATAGCGCTAACGCATTTCTGGCTCTCGACACTCCAGTCTGAGAGTCGTATCCAGCATTAGCCTCAGTTTCCCGAGGTTATACTGGTCTATAGGGTAGGTTGGCCACGTGTTACTGAGCTATCTGCCACGAGTATGAACTCGTGCGACTAGCATGGCTAAATCGGACTCCGATAGCAATGGCCTCCGGCAGGATCAACCGGAATGGTTGCCGAGCACTAGTGGCTCGGTGGGTTTCTGGCGGAGACACATATATCGTGTCTATCTTCTATGGTCCGTCAGTTCGACGACTCCAAACCAAACCGTTGGTCGGGTGTCACCGAACTGCCAGGGCTAACATCAGATTCCATCGTGTACGGCGGACCGCAGGGGTGGAATCCTCATCTTCTTCGGACCTGAACGTTGGCGTCGATGGGTTATAAACCCATCGAACCTCGGCGGCGGTCCGAGAGTGCGGAGCGGATTGAACGTTCCGCGAATCGCATCGTATCTTTCTCTGCTTTTGGTTCGAGGTGCCCGCATCGGATAAGGGCAACGAACCGTGGTCGTCTTTCGGTGGGAAGACCCCCGAAAGCACGTTCACATCCAATCCGAGTACCCTTTTACACTTAAGGCCGTCGGATTGGGTGCGTGTTCGCCGTCTCGAATCGCACGACGACGCGTCCACCCAACTCGACTGCACCAGTACAGTAAAGGGCAACGAATCGGAGCTAATTTCGAGAAACAGCGTAGACGCCTTAAAAGGCGTCGATTTTTCGCCGTTTCCCGGAGGCCCAAACCACCAGACCTCGCGTACATTGCAACGAATGGCCGAGATACACTTAACACCGTCGAACTGAATCTTCTTCGAGGTGCAATGACGTGACACGCCAATCGCTCGATTTGCCGTACGAGGTAGCGATAACTCTCGGGTTAGTGCGAGAGACGGACCGAACAATCGTACGCCTCGTTCCGGCGAGTGGGTCTTCTGGACGCAGAACGGCCGTTAACGAGCCGACAGCTGTGCAAGTGTCGCGTTCGAGACAGGCGTCGCTCGTGGAAAAGCGAAAACGGGTGAGTTGTTTCCGGCCGCGTTACTCATCGAGGTGCTCGATACCCTGCTTCGAGACGTTGGCTTCGGTGATCTCGCCCGGCATCCAGTCAGGTTTGTCATCAGGTGCGGACTCGTGCCACGCCCAGCCTTCGTAGATATGTACCTTGTCGGTGCCTTTCTCTCGAAGTCGAATTTCGGTTCGGTCCGCGGCGTCTTCTGACGACGCCGGACTGAGACGACGGGCCGCCTTCAGTGCGGCCTGTCGCGGAGTGTTTCCTGAGAAGACACTGCTCTCGTCACCGCTCGTTTCTCGAAGCGCAAAATTCCGTTTACCGTCTTCACGTACCATGATTTTTCCTCCATGACAATCCAGCACAGGACCCACTATAAATATATCGCCGATATGAGCCGTTTTGGTCGTAGGTTTTATATACTATATTCGTCCCCTCGGGCGTTTTTCCCGGCAGTTCGAACCAGCCGTGGAAGTCGAATACGGGAGTCGAAGTCGGTGAGAAACGGCGGCTAGTGTGAGCAGCGAGTCGGCCGGTAGAAAACACTTAAGTATAATCTGGGGCGAACTTACGCGCACGATACCGCGATGGTACGGAAAAAGAAGCTTAGCCCGAGTGGCGCAAAAGGCGAGGACGGCGAGTATCACAACGTCCACATCAATCTTCACGAGGACGAACTCGCCGTCGCTGGCATGGACATCGGCGACGAGGTGTTCGTGCGCGTCAGGGAAGACAAAATCATCATTCAGAAAGCCGACAAAGACGAGGTCGAACACGAATTCTAAGGTGGAACGAGAGACTTTTGCTACCGGAGTCTGGGTAAACGTACGATGAATGCCTACCAGTCGGTGAAACCACTTCTGTTCGGTCTCCCCCCGGAGACGGCCCATAGCGTGGTCCACGCGGGGATGCGCGCCGCGCAGGGAACACCGCTCACTGACGCGCTCCGAGCGCGATACGTCGTCAACGACGACCGACTCCGAGTCGAGGCGTTCGACCAGACGTTCCCCAACCCGGTCGGCGTCGCGGCCGGGTTCGACAAGAACGCCGAAGTGCCATCAACGCTGGCGAGTCTCGGATTCGGATCCGTCGAAGTCGGCGGCGTCACGGCCGATCCGCAATCGGGCAACGCCCGCCCGCGGATGTTCCGCCTCCGCGAGGACGAAGGCATCGTCAACCGGATGGGTTTGAACAATCACGGGGCGGACGTAGTCGGCGAGCGCCTCACGGGCGCGGACGTGGACGTTCCTGTCGGAGTCAATCTTGCCAAGACCGAACACGTTGCCATCGACGACGCCCCCAAGGACTACCGCTACACCTACCGGCGCGTCGCCGACGGCGGCGACTTCTTTGTCGTCAACGTCTCCTGCCCCAACTCCGAGGGGTTCCGCGACCTCCAGAACCGCGACTCGATGGAGGCCATCCTCACCACGCTGCTCGACGCGGGGGCGAGTCCGCTCCTCGTCAAACTCTCGCCCGACCTGCCGGACCCCGCCGTCGAGGACGCGCTGGACCTCGTGAACGAACTCGGTCTCGACGGCGTCATTGCGACGAACACCACAACCGACCGACCGGACACCCTCAAGAGTCACAACCGCGCGGAGGAGGGCGGTCTGTCGGGCAAGCCCATCGAGTCGCGGGCTACCGAGATGGTCCGGTTCGTCGCCGAGCGCGTGGACGTGCCGGTGGTCGGCGTCGGGGGCGTGTCCACTGCGGAAGGCGCGTACGAAAAGATTCGCGCGGGCGCACGCGTAGTGCAACTCTACACCGGACTGGTCTATCGCGGCCCGTCCGTCGCCCGCGACATCAACGAGGGCCTGCTCGACCTGCTCGAACGCGACGGCTTCGACTCGGTGGAAGACGCCGTGGGCGTGGACATAGAGTGACGACGCCGAAGAAATCAAAAGTGGAACGACGGACGCTATTCTAACGCGTCGAGTCGGAACTCGAACGCCGCGACCGGCAGTTCGAGGTCGTGTTCGACCAGCACCTTAGGGTGGAGTTCCCCGACGACGCCCGCGGTCTCGCCGTCCAGTACGACCGAGGCCGCGCGCCCGTCAATGAACGACGGATGGTCGGTCGCTGGCGTTTCCAGTTCGACGTCGAAATTACGCGCGATGGCCTGCAGTCGCGCCTTCGCGTCCTCGTAGGAGGCGTCGTGGCGCGCAAGCGCTCCGGCGACCGTCCGGCGCTCGGCGACACCAGTGTTCTCGCTCTCGTCAACACGGGCCGCGAGACCGATTTCCGCGAGGTCTTGCGGATAGCTTCGGTGGGTGTTCCGTTCTAGCACCATCAGCAGCGAGGGGAGCGCCCACGTCCGGAGCATGGTGTAGTCCTCGCTGTAGGGTTCGAGGATGGTCGCGGGGTCGTCCGCACCGAGAACGTCGCCCGCGGCCGCACCATCTGTGTCGGGGTCTGCCGACTCACCCGGCCGGGCGAGTCCCATTCGGTCGAAGTTCTCGTCCTCGTTTATCATGTGGAAGTTGAGCAGGTCCTCGAAGCCGAGTCCGACGAGAACCTCGCGGGCGGCGTCTTCGAGTTTCGACCGCTCGTGTCGGCCGCCGACCGTCCCCACGTCGGGGTAGCGCGGTTCGAGGTCGTTGAAGCCGTAGGCGCGGCCCACGTCGTCCACGATGTCGAGGGGGTGAAGCACGTCCACGCGGTAGGGCGGAATCTCGACCTCGTAGGCCAACTCGTCGTCGCCGACCTCCTCGGTTCGAGCGTCGAGACCCGACCGCTCCAGCAGATCAATAACCCGCTCGGCGCTCAGGTCGATGCCGAGCAGGCTCTCGATGCGCTCGTGGGTGACCGTCTTCTCGCGGACCTCGAAGTCGGGCCGAAGGAGGTCGCGGTCCGGATAGCTAACCGCGACTTCCTCGACTTTCGCGCCCCGAGCGTCGAGCGCGTAGCAGATGATGTTGCACATGTGGTCGATGGTCCACTGGTCGGTGCCGGTCAGTTCCACAAACAGGTCCCGCGACTCGGTCGAGACCTCGGTCCGGCGGCCGTTGATGACCGGCGGGAACGAGAACAGGCCGATGTCGTCGTAAATGGCGGGATACCGGTCGTACTCGGCGACGAGGTCGGCGTACGTCTCGCCGGTCGGATGCGAGCGCAGGACCTCGTCGGGCGTCATATCGGCGTCCGAGTCGAGCGGGACGAATCGGTCGCCGTCGGAGTCGATACCCCGGTAGACGATGGAGTTGCCCGCCTCGGTTTGGCCCTCCACGCTGGCGGCCTGCCCCTTCAGCATCGTCAGGTCGTGGATGCCGATGGCTCCCTTCGCGCGCTTGCGGCCCATCGTCGCGTGAAGTTTCTCCTGTAACTGGATGAGCGAGTCGAGCGCTTCCTCGTCCAGGTCCACGTCACGAATCACCGCGCCGGTGACATAGGGCCGTTCGTCGGGCACCGACTCCTCGACCTCGATGGTCCAGTCGGCGTCGTTGGTGCCCGGCACGTAGATGCCCCGGTCGTCGCCGTACTGGTAGCGCAGCGAGCGCGCGACGCCTTCGACCGAGAGGCGGTCGAGTCGGTCGGGCGCGAACTCCAGTTGGAGGTCGCCGTCCTCGGTCCGCCCCTCGAATTCGAGACCGAGGGCGAACATGTCGTCGATGAGTTCGTCGTCGCTCTTCTCGTCGCGGCCGGTCAGGTCCCGTAGTTCGTCGGGATTCACGTCTACGACTGGCATCAGTGTAGCACCTCCGTCTCGCGGAGCAGTTCAAGGTCACACAGCGTCCCGTGAACGTCGCGGATGTCCTCGAAGCCGTACATCAACATCAGCAGGCGTTCCAGCGCGAGTCCCCACGCCATCACGTCACACTCGACGCCGAGCGGAGAGAGAACTTCCTCGCGGAACATCCCCGAGTTTCCGATTTCAACCATCTCGCCGGTCGTCGGATGCGTGCCGAATAGTTCGAAACTCGGCTCCGTGTAGGGGTTGTAGTGGGGCTTGAACTCGATGTCCGTGATGCCGAACTGCGCGTAGAACTCCTCGAACGTGCCCATCAGGTCCCGCACCGACAGGTCCTCGGCCATCACCCAGCCCTCTATCTGGTAGAACTCCAACAGATGGGTCGGGTCGAGCGTGTCGTTTCGGTACACTTTCTCGACGCTGAAGAACCGCTGGGGCGGTTCCAACTCGCCGACTTCGTGGCCCGAGAGATACCGCATCGACAGCGAGGTGGTGTGTCCGCGCAGGTCGATTCCCCGCGCAACTTCCTCGGTCCACGGCGAGTGATAGCCGTCGCCGTCCTCGCCGACGCCGTTCCGGTGGGCGTCCTCGACGCGCGCCACCAAATCGTCGGGCAACTCGCCGATTTCGCGCGGGTTCTCCAGCGCGAACTGGTCCCAGTGGGTCCGCGCGGGGTGGTCCTGTGGCATGAACAGACAGTCGTTGATCCAGAACTCCGCGTCGGCGTGGGGACCCTCCATCTCCTCGAAGCCCATCCCGACCAGCGTATCCTTCACGCGGTTGGCGGTCTGGCGCAGGATGTGGGTTTTGCCGCCGTCGATGTTCTCGGCGTCGGCCTCGACGTTGTACTCGGCGAACTCAACGTCGCGCCACTCGCCGGAGGTCAGCATCTCGGGAGTGAGTTGGCCCACGGTCTCGGCCGTCTCGACGCCTTCCATCATCGCGGTCACGCCCTCGTCGGTCAGCGTCACCGACCGGACCGTCGATTCGGAGAGTTCTGCGAGTCCGCGACGCTCCAACTGCTCCAGCACGGCGTCGTCTTCGACCGACTCGGCCGCGTCGAGCGCGGCGAGGGCGTCGGCCTCAGCGTCAGACTCGGGGTCGGCGTCGGGGTCGGCGGTAATCTCGCCGCTCTCGATAGTGCCGTACCCCTTCCGGGCGTAGTTCGACAGGGCGATGTCCACCTGCGGCCCTTCGAGTCCGGACTGGCCGATGACCCGGCCCATCTGGACGGTCTCGGCGTCGGCCCCCGCGTCCATCGCGGCCTCGTAGAGTCGGACCTCGGGGAGACGGTCGTCGAGATACTCGCGCGCTTCGTCGGTCAGCGTCACGGTCTCGTCGGTCGCTTCTTCCACCGACACGAGACCTGCCGACTCCAACTCGAAGGCCGCGCCCGTGACCGTCTCGGGCTTGTGGCCGGTCTCGTCTGCCAGTTGGTCGATACTCCGTGCGTCGTTCGCGCTCGCGGCTCGTAACACCGCGGCCTGTGATTCGGGTAGTTTCATCGTGTTTGGAATCGTTCGTCGTCGGTCGGGTCGCTCGTTGTCGATACGTGTCCGTGCGCCCGCTTATCGTTTCTGAAGCACGGTCGCGCCGCTGGCCGACGACCGCGCGCGAGCGGTTTCGTTCCCGCCGGACTCGTCGCCCGGTCGGGAAGTCCGCCACTCGGTCAGACCGCGAAGAAGAAGCCGAACCCCGCCCGCGGGTGGCGTGACTGGCGAACGGTTCCGCCGACTCGGGATTCGGACGACATGCTCGGTAGTTGTTCGCAATCGGTAAAAAACGTTCCGGGCCGGTCATAGGGATTATCGTAGCAAGTCGTACATCCTCGAAACCGGCTCCAGCGGAGAAAGTGCCCGAACCCACCTTCTGCGTCGTGAATCTCTGAAATTCTACGAGAATACCTGTCAGTTGTCGAACTCGTTCTGAACGATGTCCAGCGTCTTCTCGCGGTCCGACCAGTCCACGAAGACGGCGACGCTGGTCGCGCTCGTGAGGAGGTCGTGGATGTTGATGTGGGCCTCGGCGATGGGGTCAACGAGGGTCCGGATGACGCCCGGTTGGTTCGGGAGTTCCCCGCCCATCACGCGGACGACGGCCACGTCGTCGTCCACCGTGACGCTCGACAGCGACTCCTCGTCGATGACCTCGCGGTGGAGGATGTTCTCGGCGCGCTCGGCGACCGTCTCGTCCACGTAGAACGTCACCGAGTCCATCCCGCTGGCCACCGCATCGACGTTGATGTCGCTGTCGCCGAGCGCGGTCGAGAGGTCCTGCAGGATGCCCGGTCGGTTCCGAATGGCCCGGCCCGCGACGGTGAGACAGGCCAGCGGTTCCTCGCGCATGTCGATGAGGCTCTCGAACTCGCCGATGATGTCGGTGCCGCCAGCCAGCAGGTCGCCGTGTTGGTAGTGGACGACGCGGACGCTCAGGTTCTCGCCCTTGTACGAGAGCGCGCTGGGCGCGACGACTTCGGCCCCGCGGAAGGATAGATTCCGGAGTTCGTCCACCGAGATTTCGCCGACGTTCCGCGCCCCCTCCACGACGTGGGGGTCGCCGGTCATGACGCCCTCCACGTCGGTCACGATGACGACTTCGTCGGCGGTCATGTAGTTGCCGAGCATCACGGCGGTCGTGTCCGACCCGCCACGTCCGAGCGTGGTGACGTTTCCGTCGGGACCCTCCGCGAGGAAACCAGTGATGACCGGGACCACGTCGTCAAGTTGTGCGGCGAGTTCCGCGGCGGCGGCTTTCGTCCGCTCGGCGTCGAGTTCGCCGTCGCCGTCGGTGAAGACCGGCCAGCGCTCGCTCCCCGGTTCCACGAAGACGGCGTCAACGCCGCGGGCCGCCAAGGCGGCTTTCAGCATCCGGACGCTGGTCCGCTCGCCCATGCTGACGATTTCGGCCCGGTCGGTCTCCTCGGTCTCGAACTCGATTTCGTCCAAGAGTTCGTCGGTCGTGTTGCCCATCGCGCTGGCGACGACCGCGATTTCGTGGCCCTGCGCCACGGCGTCGGCCACCGAGTCGGCCGCGCGATTGATTCGGTCGCCGCTTCCGAGGCTCGTTCCGCCGAACTTCGCCACTACTCGCATACTATCACCTGCGAGCGAGCGGACCGCGACGTGCGAAACTGATGCATGAGAGAGGCTAACTCTGGCACCCAGATAACTGCTTTCATCTGTGAGAAGCTTGCCACTGCCGGTTCTGTCGGTTCACTGGTCGGTTTCCACCCGCGACTCGTCCGCGCCGACGCCCTCGTTTCGGGTGTCGCGCTCGCCGCCTCCCTCGCGGCCGCCGCCCTCGTAGGTGTCGCTCATCTCGGCAATGGGGTCGAAGGTGACCAGCCCCTCTCCCGCGGTGAACTCGTAGGCGACCCATTCGGGAATCGCCAGCACGCCGTTCATCTTCCGGATTCGGATGCGCTTGATGAGCGTGTCCTCGACGATGGTACCGTTGACCTGCATGTCCACGATGCCGTCCACCGCGTAGCCGAGGTCGTGGGGGAACTCACCCTCCTCGACGGTGAACGTCGCGCCAGCGAAAATGGGGACGAACCGGCCCTTGCAGATGTCGGCCCGGAGGTCCTTGACGAAGTTGTACGCCTGCACGGGTTGGACGAGCGTGCCGAACTCGGTCAGCGAGTCGATGACGACGACGCCGCAGTCGCTCATCGACAGCCCTTCGAGGCAGTTGTCGATCTTGTTGTGGAGTTCGCTCGGGTCGCTCGGGTCCCGAACGGTTTGAGTCACCGACTTCGTGATGTCGTAGATGTGGCGGTTCCACTCGTCCATCCGCTCGAACATGCGCTCGCGGTCGCGGTCGTCCATCCGGTAGGTGAAACAGTCCACGATGTGGAGTTGGCCGGATTCGAGATACGGGAGGACGTTCCAGTCCAGCGAGAGAAACCCCTCAACGACCGAGACGGGCGGTTCGGTGAACGAGACGACCGCAGCGGGTTCGTCGCGTTCCAAGGCCCGCCAGACGAGTTCGGCCTGGAGGGCGTCGTCGCGCGCGCCCTCGTCGTTGGCCAACAGGACGAACGAGTTTCGGGGTAACCCCTGCGGGAGGAACGTGTCCAACCCCGAGACGCCGGTCTGGATGCGCCGAAAGCCGTGATACTCAGTGAACACGCGGTCGCTCTCAACCATCGCGTCACGGCAGGTCTCGGTGCAGAACTCGTAGACCGTCGAATCACACTCCATCGTAACCGGGTCGGTCGGACACGGGAGCCGACAGAAGTCACAGAGTTCGGAGTCGTCCGTCGTATCCATACACACGAGTTAGTCGGCGAGCCAAAAGTCCTGCACGTTGGTGACGCTGTTGACAGTTTCTCGCCGGTTCCGATTACCACGAGAAGTCCCACGGTCTTTAACTTCGTAGGCGGCGGATACGTGAACAATGCGCGTGCGAGATGCTGTCGAAGAAGATGGGGAGAGTCTCGGCGAACTCGCAGACGCCCCCGCCGAGGTGATGCGTAACGTGATACACGACCGGACGGTTCGAGTGGCCGAACGGTCCCCAAACGGCGACGGTCCCGCCAGCGACGGCTTCGACGCCCCAGAGGTAGGCGAGAGCGAGGATATCGAAGAGACCGACGACACGGACGACGCGACGGTCGTCGGGTTCGTAGGGTTCGACGCGATGCCGGGAACCGTCCGTGTGACCTACCTCCGTGGGACGCCCGAGGCCCGCGAGCGCCTGCTGGAGGAGCCAGTCCGATTCGCCCGAAAGGAAGAAATGGCCGTCGAGGCACTGGTTCCCGAAGACGAGAGCGAGACCAAGGAGGTCGTCGAAGCCGCGGGGTTCCAGCGCTCGGGGACCGGCCCTCGGTTCGAGGGCCGCCGAACCGTCGAGTATCGCCTCGAACCGTCGAGTCGAGCGGGGTCCGCGCGTCGGTGAGTCGCTACGAAAAATCGATTCTCGGTCGGGTAACGACTACGGCGACCCCTCCGTTTCAGGTGGAGAATAAAACAGGAGCGCCGCGAGAAGTGAGTTACCGGAATCGTCGGACCGTCATGTCCAGCGTGTCGAGGTCGAGGATGGGCGCGAACCCGGCGTCGGGGTCGATGTTGACCGACTTCTGGAACGCAGTCTGTTCCTGCCAGCACCCGGAGTTGACCGCGAGGACGTTGTGGTACTTCCCCCAACCGAGTTTGTGGACGTGACCGGTGTGGAACACGTCGGGCACCGAATCCATCACGAGGTAGTCTTTCTCCTCGGGCGCGAGGCGGGTCTTCCCACCGAACTGGGGCGCGACGTGGCGTTTCTTCAGCAGTTGGTACATCGCCTTGTGCGGGTCGTCGTAACTCGCTTTCTCGTCGGGGAGTTCCGCAATGACCTCGTCCAGCGAGACGCCGTGGTACATGAGGATGTCCACACCCTCGACGGTCACCGTCGAAGGGTTGCCCGAAATTTGGGCGTCGTGGACCGACATGATGTCACGCAACTCCTCGTCGAATCCGGGTTGCGGTTCGGCGAGTCGAACTGCGTCGTGGTTGCCCGGAATCATCAGGATTTCGAGGTCGCCGGGCACCTCCTTGAGATGCTCCGAGAACTGCTCGTACTGATCGTAGATGTCGATAATGTCGAGTTCCTCGTCCTGATTCGGGTAGACGCCGACGCCCTCGACCATGTCGCCAGCGATGAGGAGATACTCGACGTTCTCGGCCTCAGGCGTGTGAAGCCAGTCGGCGAAACTGGACCACGCGTCGGCCATGAACTCCTGACTGCCGACGTGAACGTCGCTGATGAGCGCGGCCTGTACGTGGCGGTCGGCGGTCGAGGGCTTGTAGGTCCGGGGCACGTCCGGGAAGTACAGCGCGTCCACGAACAGGATACCGTCGCCGTCGCCGTTGTCGTCCGAGAGTGTTCCCTCGACGGCGATTACTTCGTCGTGGAGCAGTTCGTCCACGGCGTCGGCGAACTTCCGGTCTTTCATCACGAGACAGGGGTAGATCCCGCTCGTGTCCTCCAACTCGATGAGCCAGTGTCCGCTGGCGGTCGAGCGGATATCGCTGACCATCCCGACAATGGCGGTTTCGCCCCCGCCGGGCATCTTCTGGACCGCGGCGGTCGGCCGCGCGTTGACCCGCGACCGGAGCTGTTTCGAGAGGCGCTTGAACCGGTCGCGGAACACCGACACGAAGTCCCCATACTCGCCCGTGCCGGTACTCTCGCCCGTCACGTCGCCGTCGATTTCGAGCGAGCGAGCGTCGAAGTCCGGGTCCCTGACCGACTCCTCGGGCCGGGAAACGTCGGTGACGCTCTCGCCGACGCCGGAGTCGTGCGCGCGGCCGCGACGGGACTGCTCTCGGACTTCTTGTTCGTCCTCTCGAAGTGCCTCCTCGTCCGTCTGAACTTCTCCTTCGTCCCCCTGAGCCTCCGCTCCGCTCTCTCCAACTTCCTCGTCGTTCCCTCGAACCCCCTCCGTTTCGCTTGGAGAGGTAGGCGTCGTCGCCGATTTATTTCCGTTTTTTGCTCCACTCGAAACTATGGTGTCGTCCGCCCGCTCGAACTCCGTAAGAGTCGCCTCGACGTGGTCGGCCGAGAGTTTCAGCGCGTCGTCGGGCGCGCGCTCGACGGCGGCGTCGAGCGCGGCGTCGGGGTCGTCGGCCCCCGCGAGGAGCGTCACGGCCTCGCGGTCGGCGTTGTACCCGCGACTGGTGAGTTCGCTGACGATACGAGCGGGCGTCTCCAGCGGCACGTACACAGGATCTCGGGGGGTAGCAAAAAGGATAGCGGAGCGTTCCCCGGTGCGATAATCGACGGCACGGTCCGGGCGCACGAGTCGGGAAGCCTCCCGAGACTACACTCCGTTCGACCCGGAGCCAACTTCGGCCCGCGCCGCACCCGGAAAATTGACAACCTCGGAACGGTAAGGTGGGTCCGATGAGTTCTTCCCGAGACGACCCCTCTTCCGGCGAGGACGAACGGGCCGACGGCCCGCGCGCCTCGTCCGGTGAGCGGTCCGACGACGTGGCCGCCGACGGGACCGACCGCTCGCGCGCCGAGCGGGAGACCCGGTCCGATGGCGGCGAGCGCGAACAGGGCATCGGCCCGCTCGCGCTCGTTCGTCGGTTCCGCAACAGCGACAACGAGGTCGTGGTGTTCGTCCGCGAGGTGTTGAGTAGCGCCGGTATCGTGCTGGCTATCGGACTTCTCCTGTTTGCCATCAGCGGTGTCTGGCCCCCGATGGTCGCCATCGAGAGCGGGAGCATGGAACCGCACATGGAGAAGGGAGACCTCGTATTCATCATGGAGGAAGGTCGTCTCGCGCCCGGAGCGGCACAGCAGGGCACCGGCGTCGTCGGCTATCAGGCCGGTGAGGACGCCGGGTACAGGACGTTCAACAACTACGGGGACGTAATCGTCTACAAACCGGATGGGAGTAGCTACGCGACGCCGATAATTCACCGCGCTCGGTTCTGGGTCGAGGAGGGCGAGAACTGGTTCGACAGAGCGAACCAAGAGTACATTCAGGCCGAGAACTGCGAGCAGTTGACCAACTGCCCCGCACCGAACGCCGGGTTCATCACGAAGGGCGACGCGAACCCCTACTACGACCAGTCGAACGGCATGGAAATTAGCGACCCCGTGAAGCCGAGTTGGATTCGGGGCACCGCTGAGATTCGCATTCCGTGGCTCGGTTGGGTCCGTCTCAAGTTCTCCGGCGCGGCGTATCTCTCGCCCGGCGCGACGCCGCTGAACGTCGGGGCGACGCCACTCGCCCCCAGTTCGACCGCTGGCGGACTCGCGGGAACCGCGTAGCTCTCGGAACGTAACTTCTCGTCTCCAGACGAAATCGCTCGGTCAGTGAAACCTCAAGCAGTAACAGTCTCTCTCAGTTGTCGAAGCGCGCCTGTACGAACGGTTGGACGTTCTCGATGTCGCCGAGTCGGGAGTCAGACATCAACACCGCCTCGGTCTCGTCGATGGGCACCGAGAGGCTGATCTCCTTCGTGCGGCCGTAGCGACCCTTGCTGACGACCACGGCGTTGACGATGCCGAGCATGTCGAGTTCGCTGATGAGGTCGGTGACGCGGCGCTGGGTCAGCACGTCGGCGTCGATTTCCTCGCAGAGACGCTTGTAGATATTGTACACTTCGCCGGTGTTGACGTTGTGGACGCCGTTCTTCTCCAACGAGACGATGGAAAAGAGCACGAGTTTCGACTGCGTGGGGAGCGTGCGCACGACTTCGACCACGCGGTCGAGTTCTATTTTCTCCTGAGCTTTTCGGACGTGCTTTTCGTTGACGCCCTCGGCTTGGTCGCGCTCGGCGAGTTCGCCCGCGGTCCGCAGGAGGTCGAGCGCACGCCGGGCGTCGCCGTGTTCCTGCGCCGCAAATGCCGCACAGAGCGGAATCACGTCGTCGCTGAGTGCGTCGGCCTTAAACGCGACTTCCGCGCGGTGCTGGAGGATGTCCCGGAGCTGGTTGGCGTCGTACGGCGGGAAGACGATTTCTTCCTCTCCCAAGGAGGATTTCACGCGCGGGTCGAGGAAGTCGGTGAACTTCAGGTCGTTCGAGATGCCGATGATGGAGACCCGCGAATTCTCCAACTCTGAGTTCATCCGCGAAAGGTTGTAGAGGGTGTCGTCGCCGGACTTCTCGACGAGTTTGTCGATTTCGTCGAGCATGATGACCACGACGCGCTCCTCGTAGTCCACCGCCTCGAAGAAGGTGTTGTAGACGCGGTCGGTCGGCCACCCCGTCATCGGGACCGACTCCATCTCCTCGCGGTCGTCTTCCAACTCCTCGATGCGCGCGTCCACCTCCTCGGGCGAGTCGAAGTCGGTATCGGCGAGTCGAGCGGGGTCGGCGGCGGCCTCCTCGCGGAGCGCGTCGAGTTCGGCGACGCGGTCGGCAACGAACTCCTGATTGTTCTCGATGAACTTGTTGGCGAGTTGCGCGAGGACGCGGTACTGGGTGTCGGTCACCTCGCAGTTGATGTACTCGACGTTGCAGGGCACGTCGTACTTCTGGGACGTGCTCTCCAGTTCCTTGCTGACGAACTTCGCGCTGGCAGTCTTGCCAGTCCCCGTTTTGCCGTATATCAGGATGTTCGAGGGCGTCTCTCCGCGGAGCGCGGCGACAAGAATCGTCGCCATATTGTTGATCTGGTCCTTCCGGTGAGGAAGCTCGTGTGGCGTGTACGACGGACGGAGGACCTCCTTGTTCTCGAATATCGGTTCGCCGGACAACAGGTCGTCGAAAAGCCCCTGATCGTCGTCTTCGTCCTCGAAGACCACGTCGTCTAAATCGACGTTGTCGAAGCTACGGTCGGGGCTAACATCGACCGCGTCGTCCGTCGGTTTGTTATTTTCGTCTGACATACGTTCGTTCCGACCCCTTCGTTTCAGGTGGAAGACGCGCAACGCGCGAGCGAATTTCGGCGAAATCGACGGCGAGCGACGGGATGCCGAGGTCGAGAAGTTGCGAGCGCGTCCAGTTGATGCAGGAGAACTAAAGGTCCAGCAGGGTATTAAACTCTTTCTTCTTTTGGTGCAGTTCAGGAGAACTGACTCTAGAAGGCTCGAAAACGGTGAAATCAGCAGGTGAAAGCTGACGTGAATCGGGAAGTAGGCTACGATTTCCGGTTGTCGGACCCCCTCGTTTCGGGTGTAGTGCCGGTCGAAGTCGTCGTCGTGACGAGTGGATTAGGAGGCGTAGCGAAGAGTCGGGGTCGTGGTGAGTGAATTGCCGTAACGAGTGGACCCGTCGTTGCGAAAGTGTTGCGGTGGTGAAGCGTACCGACACGAAGTGTACCGACAGCGAAGCGTACCGACAGCGCGAAAATGAAAAGTAACAGACACGTTTGAGACGAGGATAGCAGAACCATTTGAGACGAAGGCTGATTCCATCAGCGCGGAATTCATGTACCACCGACTTCATATAGAACGGAGTTCATGTCGCGTCGATTGTTCAGCACAGGAGGGGGATAGAGTTGGTCACGATTTCTCCAACCCCCGCTGTTTCTCGTAGACCACGAAACGTGGGGTCGAGTGTCGGATATAAGCCCGGAGCAACATGACCGTGAGTAGATTCTTAGGCGGGTTCCCCCCACCCCTTCGTTTCGGGTGGAACGTGGAGATCGATGGTGGGGTGGGGGAGGGTGTTTAAATTAGGAAACCTTTATTACATTAGCACTAAAACAGTACCCGCAAACTAGCCTAAACTAGTAATTCTATATATTTCCATTGTGTTTTATTCGGAAAATATCCCGCGGCTCCACCCCGGCCCCACTCTCTGACCAACTCCACCCGAAACGAAGGGGTGGGGGGATACCCCACTGACAACCTCTACCGACAACTCCCTCGGACAGTTTCCCCGACAACCTCCATCGACAAACCCCATCGACTCCTCGAAAGTCGAGTCCGGTCAACTCAGTCCTGACCGATTCATGGTGTACCGTCGCCGTTCATACAGTGCGGGGTCACGGCTCACCCCGTATTTCTCACACAGCGTATGGTACTCGTCGCTTTTCCCGACTGTCTACGTCGCTTCGCCCTACTTAGTCTTTGACTCACTATCACTGTTGCGTCATTCGACTATTTTGTTGAGGGTCTCTTTGGCTCTGGTTGGCACAACCCCTCCGTTTCAACTGGAATCGGCTCCCGGTTTTCGCTTTCGAGTTCTCCACTTCCGTTTCTAGCACGATAATAACTCTCTCGACTTTCACTCCTCGTCTTCCACACTCGCCTTTTCACTCCCCATTCTTTCACTCCTCGCCCTTTCACCCTCGCTCTTTCATCACTCTGGTGAACCAAATCCACTACCTCCTACGCCTCCTCCATCTTCAACGCTCTACCCGCTCGTATCGACCGGCTCAACTCGAAACTGCGGTCTCGATTTGTCGGCCAAGTTCGTTCCGAAACCCCGAACCCGTCATTTTTCCCGAGGGGTGTCTGACATAGGTTTAAGTGAGTGGGATATAGTTGTTCGCGCAACAGCCCCCGTGACGGTTACGGACGCCGATAGTGGGGTCTAGGAGGAAAGGATGGGATTGTTTACGGACCTGAAAGACAGTATTTCCCGCGTTACGGATAAGCTCTTCTCGGCGCAGGAGCCGAAGCGTATCGGTATCTACGGCCCGCCGAACGCCGGAAAAACGACCCTCGCAAATCGTATTGCCCGTGATTGGACCGGCGACGCCGTCGGACCAGAGAGCCACATTCCACACGAAACTCGACGCGCACGCCGCAAGGAGAACGTCGAGATAGAGCGCGACGGCAAGACGGTGTCCATCGACATCGTTGACACGCCGGGCGTGACGACCAAGGTGGACTACGAGGAGTTCCTCGACCACGATATGGAGAAAGAAGACGCCGTGCGTCGCTCCCGCGAAGCGACCGAGGGCGTCGCAGAAGCGATGCACTGGCTCCGCGAGGACGTGGACGGAGTAATCTACGTCCTCGACAGCTCGACCGACCCCTTCACGCAGGTCAACACGATGCTCATCGGTATCATCGAGAGTCAAGACCTCCCCGTCCTCATTCTGGCCAACAAGACCGACCTCGAGGATTCGAGCGTCCAGCGCATCCGAAACGCCTTCCCGCAGCACGAGACGATTCCGCTCTCGGCGCTCGAAGGCGACAATATGGACGAAGTGTACGCGAAAATCGCGGAGTATTTCGGGTGACATCATGCCGGAAGTGACAGAGGACGGCCCGAACGACGGCGTGCAGATCGACCTCATCGGGGCCGACCGGATGGCTGAGATGGCCTCGATGGAGAAGATTCGCATGATTCTCGACGGGGTCCGCGACGGCAACATCGTCATCCTCGAAACCGGACTCTCGCCGGACGAGGAGAGCAAACTCATCGAGGTGACGATGACCGAAATCAGCCCCGACGAGTTCAACGGTATCGAAATCGAGACGTATCCCCGTTCGGAGACCGCCGACCAGAGCTTCCTCGACCGCTTGATGGGCAAAGAATCGACCCATAAACTGACAGTCATCGGCCCGGCGAACCAAATCGAAACGCTCCACAAAGACGAGAACCTCATCAGCGCGCTCGTCTCTCGTAAATAATGCCTCACCAGTGTACCAACTGCGGTCGGACGTTCGGAGACGGCTCGAAGGAGATGCTTTCGGGCTGTCCGGACTGTGGCGGGAACAAGTTCCAGTTTAAGCCCGCGAGCGCCGCAGATGGGACCGCTGGCGACGGCGTCGCGGCGGGAACCGCCGCGACCGAACCGAAGAAGACGCCAGAGAGCGCCCGCGACAGTGCCGACGACGTTCGACAGGCCCAGCGGGACGCCCCGAGTGCGGACGATGCCCGCACGGGCGCGGTCAACCGCGCGGCCGCGACCGTGCGCGACTGGGTTGGTACGCGCGACGAGACGGAACCGCATAGCGACCGCGACTACTCCGAGGAGTCTGCCGACCGAACTGCAAAGAAGTCCGCCGAGCGCGACCGCTCGGACTCCACCCGAAACGAACGGGCTGACGGAGCGAAGTCGTCGTCGGCTCGACCCGATTCGCCCGCCGGTCCTGACAGGGCGACTCGACCCGACTCGCCCGCGAACTCCGACGCCGCGCCGAGTTCCGAGGATTCGGCGCAGGCGAGCGCTCGTTCCGACGTGGTGAACGACTCGGAACTCCCGGAGGACGCGCCGGAGAACGCCGCCGAGGTCGGTCCCACCTCGGAAGACGCGGACGACGCGAACGTCGTCAGCGCGCCCGACGACGACAACCCCGGCCTGAAGGAACTCCGAGAAGAACTCAACAGCCAGTTCGAGAGCATCCGAATCGTCAATCCGGGCCAGTACGAACTCAACCTGATGGAACTGTACGAGCGCGAGGAGTACATCATCTCCCTGCAAGAGGACGGCAAGTACGTCATCGAAGTCCCCGACGCGTGGGACCCCGTCGAACGCTGATAGGCCGTTTCTTCCGGTTGAACGCCAACTCACTGTTACTTTCGGACCAACGAACACCGACTCACTGTTACTTCGGGACCAACGAACGCCGACCCACCATCATTTCCGGACCGACTATCCCGGTTGATTTCACCACGGCGATGGTTCCAGCAAAACACGAGGGCTTGGCAAAACTGTTTACCTCGCGCTTTTCAAACACCCGTATCCGATGCTCGACGACGCCAAGCGCCGAGTTCAGCGCGTCGCGTTCCTCTTTCCGGCCGCGTTAGCTCGTCTCGGCCTGCTCGACCGCGAGAAGGGCGAGGAGGCGTTCGACCTCGCGGTCCCCGTGATGGTCACTGGCGGGATGCGGACCCTGCTCCGGGTCGCGGACTTCTTCATGGTCGGGCGGGCGCTCGGCGACGAGGCGGTCGCCGCGCTCGAACTCGGCTTCCAGTATTTCTTCATCCCGTTCGGTCTCTCGCTGGCGCTGACCAGCGGCACCATCAGCGTCGTCTCGCGGTTCGAGGGCGCGGACGAACACGAAAAGGCCAACTTCGCCATCAAGCAGTCGCTCTGGCTCGCGCTCCTGATAGCGGTCCCGATTACCGCGGTGACGTGGGTCTACGCCGAACCGATGATAGACGTGCTGACCGACGACCCCGATACCATCCGACTCGGCGCTATCTACCTCAAAATCATCATGCTCTCGGTGTCGTTCCGGTTCTGGAGCATGATCGCCGCCCGCGCGCTGGCCGGGGTCGGCGACACTCGGACGCCGATGTACGTCCGCCTGCTCACGCTCCCGACGAACATCTTCCTCAACGCGGTCCTCATCTTCGGCTGGGGACCGTTCCCCGAGTTGGGCGTCGCAGGTGCGGCGTGGGGCACCGCCCTCGCCAACGTCCTCGCGGCGACTATCTTCACCGGCGCGCTCCTCTCGGGCCGATACTCGGTGCGCCTCCCGCTCGGCGGCAAGCAGTGGGACTGGTCCATCGCGGGAGAAATCGTCCGCGTCGGCGCGCCGCTCGCGGGGACGCGCCTCTCGCGGACGCTCGGACGCTTCCCCTTCCTCATCGTCCTCACCACGCTGGGCACGCCCGTCGTCGCGGCCTACGCAATTGGCCGCCGAGTGATGCTCCTCGCCCTGATGCCCGCGTGGGGCTACTCGACAGCCTCCTCAACGCTGGTCGGCCAGTCCATCGGCGCGGGCGACGAGGACGCGGCCACCGAATACGGCTGGCAGACCCTGCGCATCGCGCTGGTCACGCAACTGCTCATCGGTGCGGCGCTGTTTGCGGCGGCCCGGCCCGTCGCCGTCGCGTTCGGCACCGACCACGTAGACCTGACGGTCACTTTCGTCCGCGTGTTCGGACTCGGTGTCGCGGGATTCAGCGTCTCCAGAACCATGCGCGGCGGACTTCGCGGCGCTGGCGACACGCGCTGGCCCTTCTACGGCGCGTTCGTCGGGACGTACTTCTTCAAGCTCCCCGTCGCGTTCCTCGCGGTCGCGCCCGGCGTCGCCCTCTTCGAAATCGCTGGCTGGCAGTTCGCGCCGGGGATGGGGCTTGGTCTGGTGGCGGTGTACGTCTCCATCCTCGGAGACATGTACCTCCGCGCGGGCGTCAACGTCTTCCGGTTCTGGACCGGCGAGTGGAAGCGAATCGCCCGCGAGTCCGATGTCGGAGCGGGGACCGGCGCGGACTGACGCGAGGCGATTCCTGATAGTTTTAAACGCTCGCGCCCGAACGAACGACCATGAGCAAGGCAACCAAGATTACGGTCGGAACTATCGGCATCGTGGCGATACTGGCGGTCGCAGTGTTGGCGAATCTCTGGCTCGCGGCGTGATGTTCGAAGAACGCTCGCTTTCCGGAGAGGTCGCTGCGGTCCGGGAGAGCCACGCGCCCGACGCGCTGGTTCTCGACTCAGGACCGGATTTCGAGACGCTCGACCCCGCGCGCGCCGAGGACCTCGGTCTGCTCGTGGACGCGCTCGACCCGCTGGCCTACCCCGACGAGTGGCTTCCCGAGGACGCGCCTGAACTCCTCGCCCGGTTCGCCTCGTCGGACTTCACGGTCGGGATGCCCGGCGACGGGAGCGTCGCGTGGACGCGCCAGACCGATCCGCCGGTCGCGTTCGTGAAGCCTCGCGTGCAGGGGTCGCCCGACGACTTCGTGGACTTCCTCGTGGCCGAGGCGCTCGTGGAAATCGGCACCGGAGTCCCCGAGCAGTTCCTCGGGTTCTTCGAGGACCGATACCGGGACCTCGACGCCGCGCTTCCCTTCGACTCCGGAAGCGTGTATCAAATCGCGGCGGCGCTGTACGACGCCTACCTCGGACTCCACACCCGCGACATTTTTGCGGGATGGGACGACGACCACCCGCGACTCTTTGCGGCGTGGCAGGACGCGGGCGAGCGAATCGAACCGCGATTGCAGGGGCTTCCGTCGTCGATGGCCCGCGACGAGACCGACTTCGCGGACGCCGCGGAGTTCGCCTGCGCGGCGGTGAAACACGGTCTCGAACTCCCCGCGCCGTTCGCGGCGCTCGACACTGCGGCCTACCGCGACCACGGCGCGGACTACGCGGTCAAGTGGGCTGAAAAGACTTTCCAGTGACCGGGTAGAACTGGTGTGTGAGCCGCTCTAGCACGCGACTTTTGCACTTCCCGTAACAATTTTGACGCTCCGTAGCTAGTCGTAGAACGAACAGTTATGGGTGACCACTGGGACGTGCGCGGTGACGCACACGGCTGGGAGGAACAGCTCTACCCCGACGGCGACGACGACGAGGAGCGCGCCGAGGGACCGACGACCGAATGAGACTGCGGCGCAGATGCGACTCGTTTTCACGGTCGATTCACGGCCCGACTCGGAGTCAATATCGGTCGATTCGAAGTTGACACCGACGCTGAGACCCCACCGAGCGCCCGATTTTCTCGCTACCCCTCCGTTTCGTCTGGAGATTTCGATTCGTCGCTCTCGACGTGGTCGGCAGACAGAATATTTTCCGACCGCACTCAGGGAATCAACTGCTCGCCGTCGTCGTCGTAGATTCGGATGGCGTCCACTGGACAGACGCGCGCGGCCATCTTGGCGTCGAACTCGGCGTCTTCCGGGATTTCGCGGACGAAGGTAT
This sequence comes from Halorussus pelagicus, assembly GCF_004087835.1. Taxonomy (NCBI): domain Archaea; kingdom Methanobacteriati; phylum Methanobacteriota; class Halobacteria; order Halobacteriales; family Haladaptataceae; genus Halorussus; species Halorussus pelagicus. The sequence goes on along the minus strand of NZ_CP035119.1, from coordinate 1,371,400 downwards.
CCGCGGTCTCCTCCTCAGCGTCGAGCAGGTCGGCCTTCCCGTCGTCGCGGTTCTCCTCGAAGGCGTCCCACTCGGCAGTACACTGGAACATCCCGGTGCAGGTGTCGCGGTCGAACTCGATTCGCATGGGTCAGGGTTCGGCGGGGTGGACCTAATTCTTGCCGGAGTCGGCGGCGACGAACTCCCGGAGCGCTTCCACGGTCGGGTCGAGAAGTTCCGCGAAGGTCTCCTCGCGCTCGACGCCGGACTCCCACTCGTCGGGCGTCAGGTGGTCGCCGATCTCGTGGACCACGGCGGCGTCCGCCCCGCGGTACGCCGCGACCGCCAGCATCGCGGCACTCTCCATGCCGAGCGAGACGACGCCCTCCTCGGCGTACTGCTCGATTTCGGGAACGGTCTCGCGGTACATCGCGCTGGTGGTCCACGTCGGCCCGCGGTGGGTCTCGACGCCCGCCGCGGAGAGCGACTCGTCCAGCGCGTCCACGAGGTTCGGGGTGGCCCGCACCTCTTCCTCAGGTGGCAAATAGTGGTACGAAACGCCCTCGTCCCGAATCGCCGTGGTCGGTAGAATGGCGTCGTTCGGCGGGATTGACCGTTGGAGACAGCCACATCCGCCGAGGATGCAGACGACTTCCGCTCCGGCCGCGATGACGTTCTCCGTGATAGTCGCCGTGACCGGCGCACCGATGCCAAAATCGCCGATGAACCCCACGTCGTCGTTCAGCAGGTGGACCTCTTGGCTCCGAACGAGATTCACGGACTCGTCGCTACGCTCCACTACTGACTCGTAGAGTACGTCCTCGAAACCGAGGATGACCGCTGGCGGCACGTCCGGCAGACCGCCACCGTCACCTTGCTCGGAGACGGCCTCCTCCGGAGAGAAGAGCGCGTCGGCGTCGTACTTGTCGCCGAAGTTCGGAATTGGCATAGTTGGACGTTTCCCATCGGTGATAAATATTTTCTCGTAGTGTGTTGCACGTTCTCAGAGTTCGAGATAACTACGCTCCCTTTCCGAGAACTCGAACCCATCGCCCTGTCCGACCCGACAGTTTAAACCACAAGACGCGCCTACCTCGGGGTAATGGATACTCTCATCTCTGGACTCCCGAGGTGGGCGGCGTGACTGTCGAAATCGGTGACATCCCGGACCTCCCCGACGGCGTTCCCGAACACTTCCGCGAGCAGGGCATCGAGGAGTTGTACCCGCCCCAAGGCGAGGCCGTTGAGGCCGGAGTCGCCGACGGCGAGAGCGTGGTCGCCAGCGTGCCGACTGCCAGCGGGAAGACGCTCGTCGCCGAACTGGCGATGCTCACCAGCGTCGCCCGCGGCGGGAAGGCCCTCTACATCGTCCCGCTGCGCGCGCTGGCCAGTGAGAAAAAAGCCGAGTTCGAGGAGTTCGAGCAGTACGGCATCGACGTGGGCGTCTCGACCGGAAATTACGACAGCGACGGCGATTGGCTCGCCCAGAAGGACATCATCGTCGCCACCAGCGAGAAGGTGGACTCGCTCGTCCGGAACGGTGCCCAGTGGGTAGACGACCTGACCTGCGTCGTCGCCGACGAGGTTCACCTCGTGGACGATTCCCATCGCGGACCCACGCTCGAAGTCACGCTCGCCAAACTCCGCAAGTTGAACGCGAACCTCCAGACGGTCGCGCTCTCGGCGACGGTGGGCAATGCCGACGAAATCGCGGAATGGCTCGACGCGACCCTCGTGGACTCGACGTGGCGGCCCATCGACCTTCAGAAGGGCGTCCTCTACGGCCAAGCCCTCCACTTGGACGACGGGTCGAAGAAACAGATTTCGAGAGGCAACGAGAAGGCCACCGCCGCGCTGGTCGAGGACACCCTGACCGACGAGGGGTCGAGCCTCGTTTTCGTCAACTCCCGGCGCAACGCCGAGGCCGCTGCCCGGCGACTCGGCGACGTGACCCGCGACTACCTCACGCCGGAGGAACGAACGGAACTCCGCGACATCGCCGCCCAAATTCGGGACGCAAGCGACACCCAGACCAGCGACGATTTGGCCGACGCCGTCGAAAAGGGGTCGGCGTTCCACCACGCAGGTCTCTCCAGCGAGAGCCGTGAACTCGTGGAAGACGCCTTCCGCGACCGACTCGTGAAAGTCATCTCCGCGACGCCGACGCTGGCCGCCGGGGTCAACACGCCCTCTCGCCGGGTCATCGTCCGCGACTGGCGGCGCTACGACGGAGACGTGGGCGGCATGCAACCGCTCGACGTGCTAGAGGTCCACCAGATGTTCGGCCGGGCAGGTCGCCCCGGACTCGACCCCTACGGCGAGGCGGTCCTCATCGCCAACAGCCACGACGAACTCGACGAACTGTTCGACCGCTACGTCTGGGCCGAACCCGAACCGGTCCGGTCGAAACTCGCGGCCGAACCCGCCCTGCGGACCCACATCCTCGCCACCGTCGCTTCCGGGTTCGCCGATTCGGAGGACGAACTCGTCTCGTTCCTCGAACGCACCCTCTATGCGACCCAGACCGACGAGACCGGTCGCCTCGAAACCGTCACCCAGAACGTCCTCGATTATCTGGAGCGCAACGAGTTCCTCGAACGCGAGGACGGAGGACTACGGGCGACCGGACTCGGCCACCGCGTCTCGCAACTCTACATCGACCCGATGAGCGCCGCCGAAATCATCGACGGGATCCGGTCGGCCGACGAGCGACCGACCGCGATGGGACTCTACCACCTCGTCGCGCGCACTCCCGACATGTACGAACTCTACCTGCGGTCGGGGGACCGCGAGGAGTACACCGAACTCGCCTACGAGCGCGAAGCCGAGTTCCTCGGATCGATGCCCTCGGAGTTCGAAGATAACGCCTTCGAGGACTGGCTCTCGGCGCTCAAGACCGCCCGACTGCTCGAAGATTGGGCCTCCGAGTTGGACGAGGACGACATGGCCGAGGAGTACGGCGTCGGTCCGGGCGACATCCGCGGCAAGGTCGAAACCGCCGAGTGGTTGCTCAACGCCGCCGAGCGACTCGCGGGCGAACTTGGTCTCGACTCCGGCCCGGCCATCCGCGAGGCGAAAAAGCGCGTCGAGTACGGCGTCCGCGAGGAACTGCTCGACCTCGCAGGTGTCAGGAACGTCGGCCGCAAACGCGCCCGGAGACTCCACGAGGCGGGTATCGAGTCTCGCGCCGACCTCCGAGAGACCAACAAGTCGGTCATTCTCGGGGCGCTCCGCGGTCGCCGGAAGACCACCGAGACCATCCTCGAAAACGTCGGGCGCAAGGACCCCGGCTTGGAGGGCGTCGAAGCGGACGGCGAGGTCGGTGACGGAGACGCCGCGGAAGCCGGGAGCGCGACCAGCGCGACCGAAAGGGGAGACGACGGACAACAGAGCCTCGGTGATTTCGAATGACTCGCAACCAACAGTTTCGCTCGGAGGGTCCCGCATGAAACTCGTCGAAGGCCGCGCCGAAATCGCCGACCTCGACGCGTTCCTCGCCGACATCGGGACCGTCGCCGACGAGTTCGACTGCGCGATTCAGGCGTTCGACGCCGACTACGTCCTCGGTGAGGACCACCTCCGAACTGCGGTCGAGCGCGCCGACCGCGCCTTCGACCGCGACGCGAACGTCGCCCGCGAGCGCGCGGTCGAAATCCTGCTGTACGCCGCGGGCCGCCGACAAATTAACCGCGCGCTCCGGATGGGCGTCGGCGAGGGCGAGACCGACGTGGTCGTCGTCGTCCACTCGCCGGAGGACGACGCCGAGGACGAACACGCGGCCGCCCAAGCGGTCGGCGACCTGCTCGCGCCTGCGTCCGCCTCGACGGGCGCGGGCGCGCTCGCGCCCGACCGAATCGACTCCGAGGAAGTCCGGGACTTCTTCGACGTGAGCGAGACCGAACTGGACGCCACGGACGCGACGCTCGCGGACCTCGTCCGCGAGCGCGTGGCCCTGCTTGACGTGGAGAAGTAACGGAGAGCAGAATCAGAAGCGGCGGAAAGGAAGTGGCGACCACTCGTTGCCCAACCGCGACACCACTCCGAGGTAGCCAGTAGGATTACGAACATTTGGACCCAACCAACGCACATGGCCGACTACGACCCCGACGCCAAGAAAGAGCAACAGCACGCCCGCGAACACCAGCGCGAGCGAACGGAGAGCGTCGAGGACATGCTCGGCGACGTGGCCGGTCCCGAAGAGTACAACGACGAGCGTGCGCTCGGGGAACTCGACGCCGAGACGACCGACGACGAGTCAAGCGTTGACGCAAACTGACGCTCGGTCGCGTCGGAAGTTCCAGTTGAAACGAAGGGGTTAAATGCGACGACGGAGGTTCGGTCGGCGAAGCGGTTTAAAAACCCCGTTTGGAAACGGCGCGACGAGAAAACCCGGAATAGTCCCACCAAGATTCGAACTTGGGTCGAAGCCCCCAGAAGGCTTCAGGATTGGCCACTACCCCATGGGACTCTGCAATACCAGATACTCGCCGGGGGAATGTAAGCGTTGCGCGTTCGTCCGGATTTGCTAACCGTTCTCACTCCGCTCGATAATGCCCGACGACGCTCGCTTGTACTCGCTGACCGTGCATAAACCAACATCTATTTGCCGAATAAGTACGCACGTTCGTGTATGTACGTCGGACGTTTCGTCGTCGTCGGCCCGAAAGTCGCGGCTTACCGCGTCTCCTCGCGGTCGTTCCCGAACCGGAAGATAATCGAGCGCGACGGCGCGCTGACCGTCGCGCCCACTGAGGATGCGCCCGAGACGGACAACCCCTACATCTCGTACAACTGCGCGCGGACGGTCGGCGACGAGTCGGCCGTCGTCGGAAACGGGTCGCACGTAGACCCTATCACGGAAAAACTCGAACTCGGCTATCCCGCGCGCGACGCGCTGGCCGAGAGTCTGCTCGCGCTTGACTACGAGAAAGACGATTACGACACCCCGCGAATCGCGGGCGTGTTGACCGACGACTCGGCGTTCGTCGGCACCGTCCGGAGCGACGCCCTGCTCGTCCGCGAGGTGACCGAACCGACGCTCGTGGCGACCTACGAGAGGAACGGCCCCGAAGCGTTCGACTTCGCGGCCGACTCCGCTGCCGAGGCCGCTAGCCGGTCGTACGACCTCGACTTCGAACACGCGGTCTGTGCGGCGGGAGTCACGCGCACCGACGCCGGGTTCGAGTTTGCGGTCGAGAACGGCGTCTGACTCCCGACGTCAAGGCCCGGAACTAAGTCGCGGGCGTACCAACGACCGGACATGCAGATAGGCGTTCTCTCAGACGTTCACTCGAATCGAGTTGCCTTCGAGACCGTCCTCGACGACATGCCGGAGGTGGACGCGCTCGTCTGCGCTGGCGACGTAGTCGGGTACAACCCGTGGCCCGCCGAGTGCGCCGAGATAGTCCGGGAACGAGATATTTCGATTATTATGGGTAATCACGACCGAGCGGTCGCCTCGGACACCGCCTTCCCCTTCAACGGGATGGCACAGGCGGGCGTCGAACACGCCCGCGAACGCCTCACCGACGAGCAGACCGAATGGCTTGGCGACCTCCCGAACGAGCGTCGCCTCTTCGACGGCCGAGTGAAAGTCGTCCACGGCCACCCCGACGACCCCGACCGCTACACGATGCCCAGCGATTTCGCGGCCGACCTGCTCGGCGACGAGGACGCGCTGATTATGGGCCACACGCACGTCCAGCATCATCAGAAGTACGGCGAGGGCGTCGTCATGAACCCCGGAAGCGTCGGCCAACCCCGAGACGGAGACCCGCGGGCCGCCTACGCCGTCCTTGACTTGGACGACCTGAGCGTGACCGAACACCGCGTCGAGTACGACGTGGCGGCGGTGCAGGCGGCCGTCGAGGACGCGGGACTGCCGAGTCGAATCGGCGAGCGATTGGAACACGGGAAGTAGTGACCAGCGAAAAAGAACGAAGACCGAATCGGGTCGTCGCAGTTACGCGATTTCGTCGTACTGCTCGGAGAGTTTGTCCGCGGCCTCGCCGAGCTGTTCGCGCTCGAACTCGGTCAGGTCCCATTCGACGACTTCCTGCACGCCGTCGCTACCGAGCTTGACGGGGACGCCCAGCGCCACGTCGTCGTGGCCGTACTCGCCGTCGAGTTTGACCGAACCGGGCAGGACCGCGCCGGTGTCGCGGACGACGGCCTCGACCATGTGGCCGACGCCGGTGGCCGGACCCCACTGGGTCGCGCCCTTCTTCTCGATGACGTTCATCGCGCTCTGTTTGAGTTCCTCCAGAATCTCTTCTTTCTCATCGTCGCTGAACTCGGGGTCCTTGCCGTTGGCGCGGACCTTCGAGAAAACCGGCACCTGCGCGTCGCCGTGTTCGCCCAGAATCGTCGCCTCGACGTTCTGAACCGGCTCGTCGAAGCGCTGGCTCAGCACGTATCGGAATCGCGCGGAGTCGAGGCGGCCGCCGAAGCCGATTACTTTCTCGCGCGAGCGCTCGCCCGTCTCGTAGAGGTGGCGGTTCAGGAGGTCCACCGGGTTCGAGGTCGTGACGGTCACGAAGTCGTCGTTGTACTCCGCGACGGAGGAGCCGATGTCCTCCATGATGGGCGCGTTGTCTCCCGCGAGGTCGATGCGGGTCTGGCCGGGTTGGCGCGGAATCCCGGCAGTAATGACGACTACGTCCGAACCCTCGGTCGCCTCGTAGCCACCCTGTCGGACGGTGGTGTTCGAGTCGTAGGCGACCCCGTGGTTCACGTCGGCGGCCTGCCCGACGGTGTCCTCTTCTTTGTCCGGGATGTCTACCAGTACCAGTTCGTCTGCGATGTCCCGAAGCGCGATGTTGTACGCCGCCGCGGCCCCGACGGTTCCGGCCGCGCCGACCACACTGATTTTCGTCATGCCACGTAAAATTCCACCCGGAAATCCGTTAAGTGCTTCGGAACGACCGAAAAACCGGCCGAAGGGGTCGTCAGACGACGCTCCCGAGTTCGACTATCGTCGTATCTCTCGGACGGAGAACTGCACCGAAATCTCTACTCGCTCCCCATTCGACGGCGTCGTCGGTAGTACCTCCCACCGCTCGACGAACTCCTCGAACTCGGTGCGCCCCGAACCGGAGCAAAAGCCGGAAGGTTTCGGACGTTCTTCACCTCGGTATGAGCGACGACTCGGGATTCGACAAGGAGGCCGAACGCGAGAAACTTCGGGAGAAGTACGGCGACGACGACGCGGACCGCGAGAACACTCGCCGGATGAGCGAACTCCTCCTGAAGGGCGCGACGATGACGGGCAAACACTGCGACAACTGCGGCGACCCCATCTTCCGACACGACGGTCAGGAGTTCTGTCCAACGTGCCAACACGAGGCACAGCAGGCCCGGAGCGCGAACGCCGACCCGAATCAGTCCGGCGAGCGGACGGACGAATCCCCCCAGACTGCCGGGGCGGCCGACCCCGCGAACGGCACGAAATCCACCGACGCTGCGGACCCCACCAACGCCGTGGACGCCGCGGGCGCAGGTGCCGACCGGGGAGCGACCGACCAGCAGTCCGACGACGAACCCCGAATCGAAATCAACGACGTTCGGGTCGCCGACCAGCACGCCGACCGGTCGAACGTGCGCCGCCCGCCGTCGCAAGTCGGCGATGCCGACGAGTCTCGACGCCACGGACCCGACCGCACGTCGGGAGCGCACGACCACACCCACCGCCACGCACAGGGCGCGAGCGCCCGCGACGCGGGCGCTCGCCGCGCGTCCGCGCGACCCCAATCCGACGACGCGGGCGACCTCGCGCCCGCCCGCGACGCACTGGTCCGAACGCTCTCGGACCTCGCTCACCGCGCCGAGGAGACCGACGACGTGGCTCGCGCCCGCGAACTCCTCGGAGCAACCCGTGAGGCCGCCGAAGCACTCGCCGCGCTCGACCGGGCGAATCGATAATTCGGTTCTGGCTGTCCCGCTCGCGCAGCAATCGTCAGTCGAACTGACGGCTCCGCGGATTCTCGGGAGCAAGGTTCCTCGCCGAAAAAGAGTCTGCCCGCGAACTACTGCTCCGTGGTCGTGGCCGTTGGAATGTCGGGCCGGTCCGGCAGCACGGTCGGTCCCGCGGGACCCTCCGCCCGGATTCGAGCGAACAGAAGTTCGAGGTCCGGAAGTTCGCGGTCCTCGCCGAGAGTCTCGTGCTGAGGCTCTCCGTAGAGCGTCTGCTCGTCACACCCCGTAGTGACCTCGTGGGACGGCTCACCGTAGAACCGTCGCTCGTCGAGCGTGTCGGCGGTCCCGTAGCTCGATTCACTCAGTGAATCGACGCTTCCCGCGTCGTCGTCCGTGGAGGGTCGTTCGTATCTCATTTACTCGGTATCCAATGAACAGTCCGTACGGGCTTAAGTCGCCGAGGCCGTTTTACTCAGTTTCATCGTAAAAGGGCGTGTTACACGATACCGACACCCGAGTAAGCGCCGGTTTCCCACGCGGGAGCGTCGCAGCTCGCGGGCACAATACGGGATTCCGCCGAATCGTTCGCACTAATTTACAATTCGGGGGTACCACCACGGGCCGCTACCGGTCGTACTCGCTCCCGATTACGTCGCGGATTCGCTCGGCGGTGACTTCACCGACGCCTTGAACTCCGAGCAGATCGCCTTCTCGGGCCGTCATGACCGCCTCGACGGTTTTGAACTCCTCCAGCAGCGACCGGGCGGTGACGGGACCGATGTCCGCGATGGAGGAGACGACGTACTCCTGTTGTTCGGCCAGTGTCTTGCTCGATTTCTCGCCGTGGACCGACACCTCCCGGTCGTCGGTCTCCTGCTCGCGGGCCGCGATGACCTCCAGCAGGTCGGCGGTGTCGTCCTCGTCGTCGGTCCGGAGGACGCTCGCGCCGAAATCAACCGCCAGCGACGAGAGCGCGCCCCGAATCGCGTTCGGGTGAACGTTGCGCTCCTCGTAGAGTCCCTCGCCCTCCAGAATCACGACCGGTCGGGCGTAGTGGCGGGTGGCGTCGCCGACCTGCTCGAACATCGAGCGGTCGCCGCCGGTCAGCGTGTCGAGGAAGTCACCCACCGACTTGCGCTCGACCACCACGCGGTCGCTCAGCACGTAGTCGCCGACCGACAGCGTTTCGAGGCGGGTCTCGATTCCCTCGCGCATCGAGAGGTCACGCGCGATGGTCGAGTCGAGTTCGCGCTGGTCGGCGACGATTTCGACCGTCTCGTCGTCGGGTTCCGCAGTGGCGACGACGCCGTCCGCGTCGTCCGCCGTCGATTCTTCGTCTGACGACTCCGACTCTGAGGCTTCGCCACTCGCGTCGAACGTCTGTAGTCCAGGTTCCACGTCGGATTCGGCGTCGCCGCCCTCGCCAGAACTTTCGGTCCTGCCCGACTCTTCGGCGTCGAAGTCACCGAGTTGTCGCTGCGAGTCGTCTAACTCCTCTTCGACCTCGTCGGCGACACCCTTCAGCTTCCGCATCTCTTCTTCCATCTCGTCCTCGCGGCGCTTGGAAATCCAGAAGTAGGCCTCGTCGCGGGTGTCCTCGGCGAGCAGCACTGCGACCTTCCCCTTCGCCTGTCGGCCGGTCCGACCCTTGCGCTGGATGGACCGAATCGCCGTGGGCACCGGTTCGTAGAACAGCACGAGGTCCACTTCGGGCACGTCGAGTCCTTCCTCGGCGACCGAAGTCGAGACCAGCACCTCGAAGTCGCCGCCGCGGAAGCGGTCCAAGACCTCTTGCTGTTGGGTTTGGGTCATTCCGTCGCTGCCCTCCTTGTCGCCCTGTCCGACGAACCGCTGGGTGTCGAAGTTCTGGCCCAGAAACTCGGTCAGCGCCTCGGCGGTGTCCCGCGACTCGGTGAACACGATGACGCGCTCGCCGTTCTGGATGCCCAGCGTCTCGGCGATGCGTATCCTCGCGCGGGAGTATTTCGGGTGGAGGTCGTCGTACTTCTCGGCCCTGCGCATCGCCTCCTTGACTTTCGGTTCGGAGACGAACCGCTGGCTCGCCTTCGACGCACCCGAGGACTTGGCGGCGTTGCGCTGGCGCTCGAAGTACCTACGGAGGGCTTCGACGCTCTGTGTTTCGACGTAGGTGACCGCGGTCCGAAGCTTCCGAATCTCGGCGAGCGCCGACATTCCCTGATACCCCTCCGACTGGTCGTTGTCGATGAGTTGCTGGAGTTCCGCCCGCATCTTCTTGATGTCGGTCTCCGAGAGGTCGGCGCTGGTCTTGCGAGTGATGCCCAACTCCTTCAGCTTCGCCAGTCGGTCCTCCACGACTTCGTTCAGGGCGTCACGAATCTCCAGCACCTCGTCGGGCAACTCGACGCGCTCCCACTCCACGTCGGTGTCGTGGGTGTACTCCTCTACGTCCGAATCCTCCTCGGTCATCACCTCCACGTTATCGATGCCGAGGTTCTCACAGACCTCCAGAATCTCCTCCTCGTCGCCGCCGGGCGAGGCGCTCATCCCCGTGACGAGCGGGTCGCTCGCGTCTTGATGGTACCGCTCGGCGATGTAGTTGTAGGCGTAGTCGCCGGTCGCGCGGTGACACTCGTCGAAGGTGACGTGCGTGACGGTGCTGAGGTCGATTCGGCTTCCAACGAGGTCGTTCTCCACGACCTGCGGGGTGGCGATGACGACCGAGGCGTGCTGCCAGAGTTCGGTTCGCTCTTCGGGCCGAACCTCGCCGGTGAACATCACGATGTCATCGTCGGGGATTTCGAGGGCTTCTCTGTAGAACTCGGCGTGCTGTTGGACGAGGGGTTTCGTCGGCGCGAGCAGGAGCGACTTCCCACCCACGTCGGCCAGTCGTTCGGCGGTCACCAGCAGACTCACCGTCGTCTTCCCGAGACCGGTCGGGAGACACACGAGGGTGTGGCGGTCCTTCGCCGCCCCCGCGAGTTGTAACTGGTACATCCGGCGCTCGATGAACTCCGGGACGAGGAGTTCGTGGTCTACGTACTGCTGGTCCCCGGTCGTCGCCATTCGTGGACAGGGTTCGTCGGCAAGCGATTAAAGGGTTCGCCTATCAGGGTGAAAGTGAAACGTCGCCGGGCGGCAGTGCGGAGTTACCCTCAGAACCCCACTGTCGGCAGATAGCGCAACGCCAGATACATCACGACCGCCGAGACGACCGGAATCGTGATATTGTCGTCGATGACGTAGCCCGCGACGATGGGCTTCATCCCGTCGGCCAGCGTCGCGGCCAGCGCGCCGAGAACCGCCGCGACCAGCGGCAGGCCCGACAGACTCGTGATGAGCAGACAGACGCCGAACGTGAGCAGGAGGGTGTGGGTTTCTTTCACACCTAACTCGCCGGACCCCGCGAGTCCGCTGATAGGGTCCGCGATGGTGAGCATCAACATTGCGGGGATGGCGACGCGCGGCCCGAACGCGAGCGCGGCCACGGTCATCCCGAAGATGTAGAGCGCGTAGCCAGCGAGGTTCTCCTGCTCGTACTCGCGGGTGAGTTCGTCAAAAATTCGCCAGTCGAGACCGACGAATAGCCGAATCACCTCCAGCACGAGCGCGCCGACCGAACTCGCCACGAGCAGGAGTCCCAACTGCTCGTAGCTCGCAAGGCCGAGCAGGTACAGCGCCGGATACCCGGTCCCCGAGACGTGGACGAGTCGGCGCTTGACCTCGCTGTGTAGCGACACGGTTACTGTTCGGGAGCGGAGGCGTCCAGTTCCCCGAAGGTGGTCTCGCCCTCGCGGAGGTCCGCGAGGAGGTCCGGCAGGTCCGCGACGGGAACTCGGACCTGCTCGGTCGAGTCGCGCTCTCGGAGGGTCACGGTGCCTGCTCGCGGCTCATCGCCGCTCGCGCGGTCCGAGGCGCGTTGCGCCTCGCGGTCCTCCAAACTCTCGTAGTCCACCGTGACGCAGAACGGCGTGCCGACCTCGTCCTGTCGCCGGTAGCGCCGACCGATGTTGCCCGAGTCGTCGTAGGTCACGTCGAAGCCTTCCGCCCGGAGGTCGTCGGTGATTTCGCGGGCGGTCTCGCCCATGCCGTCTTTGTCCATCAGCGGGAAGACGCCGACGAACGTGGGCGCGACTTCGGGTTCGAGCGAGAGGCGCTTGCGGGTCTCGCCTTCGATTTCGTCCTCGCCGTAGGCGTGAGCGAGGACGGTGTAGATGACTCGGTCGATACCGATGGACGGTTCCACGACGTGGGGCGTGATGTGTTCGCCCGACTCCTTGACCTCCTCGACGCTGAAGCCGGTCTTTTCGGTCGGAATCGCGTGTTCCTCGCCGCCGACCTCGACGGTTACCTCGTCGCCCTCGAAGGCGGCGCGGTCGCGCTCGGCCAGCGTTTCGAGTTGCTCGGCCACGTCTCCGGCCTCGCCGCCGAACTCCGGCCCGAGATAGCTCATGTCGGGGTCCACCGTCGCGCGCTCGACGACCTTCGGCTCGTCGTACTGCTTGAAGATGGTGAAGTCGTCGTCGGAGTAGTCGTCGTGCTTGCTCAGGTCGTAGTCGCTTCGGTAGGCGTAGCCCGTAATCTCTATCCAGTCGCCATCGACTTCGCTCTCGGCGTCCCAGCAGTCCGCCGCGTAGTGGGCGCGCTCGCCCGCGAGATGCTGGCGGAATCGGAACCGGTCCATGTCCACGCCGATGGACTCGTACCACTGCTTGCCGACGCCGAGGTAGTAGGCGACCCACTCGTGGACGATGCCCTCCTCGACCGCCTCCGCGACGGTCTTGTGGACGTAGCCGCCGTCCTCTTTTTCCTGCTCGTCGGCCGGGTAGAGTTTGAGTTCCACGTCGGCCACTCGGTCGAGGTCGGGTTCATGTTCCGTCGGGTCGATGAAGTGTTCCAGTTCGGCCTGCGTGAACTCTCGAACTCGGACGATGGACTTCCGAGGGCTAATCTCGTTGCGGTAGGCCTTGCCGACTTGGGTGATGCCGAACGGAAGTTGGTTGCGCGCGTACTCCGCGAGTTGCGGAAACTCCACGAAGATACCCTGCGCGGTCTCTGGCCGGAGATACCCCGGCGAGGAGTCACCCGGTCCGATGTTGGTCTCGAACATGAGGTTGAACTGCTCGACGGAAACGCCGCCCAGTTCCTCGCCGCAGTTGGGACACTGCAACTCGTGGTCGGCGATGAGGTCCTCGATGTCCGGAATCGAGATGCTTTCGGCCTCCTCGATGTCGGTGTTGTCCTCCACGAGGTGGTCGGCACGATGGCTCTCGCCGCATTCGGGACACTCCACGAGCATGTCGTCGAAGGTGTCGAGGTGGCCCGACGCCTCGAAGACGGGTTCGGGCATCACGGTCGGCGCGTCGATTTCGCGGTGGCCCTCACGGACCTGAAACCGCTCGCGCCACGTATTCTCGACGTTCTGCTTGAGCGTCGCGCCCTGCGGGCCGTAGGTGTAGAACCCCGAGACGCCGCCGTACGCGCCCGACGACTGGAAGAAGTAGCCTCGGCGCTTGGCCAGTTCCACGAGGTCGCTTCGGCTCACTGTAAGGCCTCCAGCAGATTCACGTCCCGGACGATGCCCGTGAGTCGGTCGCCACTCACGAGCGGAATCTGCTCGATGTCGTGACGGAGCATCATCTGTGCGGCCTGTTTGGCGGTCTTCTCGCCCGAGACGGTCTCCACGTCGTCGGTCATGAACTCGCGGACCGGTGCGGCCGGAATCTCGACGTTTCGGGTCGGCAGGTAGCGCTTGCCGACCGCCTTGATGGACTCCCACTTCCAGTCGTCGTCCTCGTCGGCGATGGAGTCGCCGGTGTCGTCCTCGCCCTCGACCACGCGGGCGACTTCGATGATGTCCACCTCGGTCAGGACGCCGTTCATGTCGCCGTCCTCGGCGAGGACGACGGCGTAGGGCAGGTTCGCGTAGTAGAGTTCGCGCTCGGCGACGGTCAGGGGCACCTCCTCGTAGGTGGTGTTCACGTCGCGCGAGGCGATGTCGCCGACTGCGGCGTCGCCGTCGGCGTTCCCGTCAGCGATGGCCCGAACCACGTCGGTCACGGTGACGATGCCCTCTAACTCCCCGTCAACGACCGGGACGCGGCGCGCGCCCTTCGAAACCATCAGTTCGGCTACTTCCTCGATGGTCGTGTCCTGCGTGGTCGTCGGGACCTCGCGCATCAGCATGGCGAGTTGGTCCTCGTCGGGGTTCTCGATGAGGTCGTCCCGCGAGATGAGACCGCGGAAGTCCTCGGTTCCGTCGCTGTTCTTGACTACCGGAACGGACGAGAACGAGCGTTCCTGTAGGTACTCTAGCACGTCGTCGCGGGTGCCCGGAAGGTCTACGGTGACGACTTCCGAGCGTGGCGTCATGGCTTCGCCGACTTTCATGTTCGCGCGATACGGGTTGGGGAGTCTTGTAGTCTACGAACCGAACATTGTCGTCTCGTTCGTTTCGTCCCGTTTTCTCGGCCTGAGTCGCCGATCTTGAACGCACTCGGTGCTTCGAGACGTTCGATGATGCGGCCGCTGAACGGTTGCCCGCTCCCGCTAACTGGTTTCACTCGTCGGGAACCGTGACCGAATCGTCGGACTTGGCCCGCGACAGCACGGACCGACAGAACTCGTCTTTCGCGGCGTTGTAGGCGTCGATGTCGTCCGAGTGAGACTCGGCGGCCTCCCGCTTGACAGCCTCGTACTCGTCGCACACGTCCGGGTTCGCTCGCAGGTACTCCCTGAACAACAGGTCGTCTTTCCACTGGTCGTCGGACTCCCGAATCAGGTGGAGATTGTACAGTTGTCCCGAATCGTCGGTGCGTTGCAGAAATAGCCAGTCTGTAGGGATGTGACTCAGTTCGTATCCGTAGAACGTGGCGAGTTTGTCGAGATCGCCCCAAATTCCCGGTAGGTCGGTTACGACCGCCACCGTGTCGATGACCGGTTTCGCACCGAGTCCTTCTACGGCCGTACTTCCGATGTGTTCGATGCGGGACGTGTGGGCGTCGAGAAACGTTTCGAGTCGCCCTCGTTCGGTCTTGAACGTCTCCGCCCACGTCGGGTCGTAGTCGCAAATCGTTATCGGGGTCTCGTCCATCGCCGAAAAGTCATTTCCCCGACAATAAATGGTTTCGGGTGAGGGCCGAAGCGACCGGACGCTACGGTGGCGCTATTTCTACTACTACTCGCTCGCTTACTCCTCGTTCGCGGCGTCCTCGTCGTCCAGCACGCCGTCGAACGGCACGTCGTAGCCCGCGTACTTTTGCGGTTCGGGGAAGAACTTCGTCATGTCGTCGTGACGGAACGACCCGAGATGCGTCTTGTCCAGCGTCTGGACGTGAGTGTACATCTCGTCTTCTTTCAGCGCGTTCTTGACCAGTCCGGGCGCGTGGCGAATCTCGAAGTTGCCCGCGAGCAGGATGGCCGTCTCCGACTCGGGGTCGAGCAGTTGGGTCACCATGAAGATGCGACCCTGCATCTCGTTGCGGAACACGCGGTATTTCGGGAACGTGCCGGTCTCGACGACCTCCTTGAACGCCTCGGCATCGTTGCCCGGAATGACGTGGACGAATCCCCAGCGGTCGCTCGCCCCGGCGTCGGGGTTCGTCGGCGCGGTGTGGCCCGCGGCGATGGCGACGACGTTCCAGCCGTCGGCTTCGAGTTCCTCCTCCATCGCCCGCATGTCCTCGATGGTGCGCTGCCACGCGCCCTTCTGGACATCCGCGTTCGCGGCGATCTGCTCGGCGTAGTCGGGACCTTCCCCGTCCCCAGTCTCTGGCATGTGTACGCCTGACGGTCTTCTGTGGGTAAAACCTGTTGCTTGGGGGTCAACGACGTGCGAGACTACTCGAACCAAGCCATTCGGTAGAACAAAACGCAGTGAACGGAAGCGGCTTCGACCGTCTACCCCATGACGCCGAACACCGTCTCCAGCACGAACGACCACGCCAGCGTCGCCAGACTTCCGAGGAACAGCTTAAACGCAACTGAAAGGCGCTCGTTCGGCGGAAGCGAGTACCACGGGAGCGGCGGAATCCGCTGGACCGCGGCCTGAAACTTCGTTTCGTCCCGCTCGCTGACGACCCGGCCGCTCGGCTCGTTTTTTGTCACTTTGATCTCGCCGCCCTCTGTCTCTGTGGTGTCCCACGGCGGTTCTGGCCGGAGCTGAAACGTCGCGTAGCCAAAGAGTAGGAGACCGAGGACGAACATCACGTACTTGGCGGTGACGAGACCGCCGCCGATCACCAGACCGACGACCACCCCGAGACCGAACACCACGCCAGCGACCGCGAGCGCGTAGACGACCGCGTCTACGGCTTTCCGCGCGCGTCGGCCGTTCGCGGACTGGGAGGGCGTCGGGGACATCTACCGTTCGGTGTAGGGGACGAACTCGTCGGGTTCGGTGTACTCGGACTTGTGGCGGTGACAGTGACTGACGCGCCCGGTGTCGCTGACGACGTGGTTGTCGGGCTTCTCGAAGTCACAGACGCTTCCGAACTCTTCTCGAAGCACCTCTCGGGCCTTCGCCTCGTTGTTGTCTTCGACGTGTCCGGCCGCCTCGTCGATATGCTGCTCGACCTCGCTCGAAACGTCCAAGTCGCCGAACAGTTCGCGCTTGATCTCGCCGATGTCCGAGAAGCGAGTCTCCATCCCGAGCAGTTCCTTGGCCTGCTCGGTCAGCGACTTGTCGGCGCGCGACCGTTCGCGCAGGACTTCGCGGAACACCTCGATGGCGACCCACATGTCGGAATCCATGTCCTGGTACTTCTCGGGCCGAATCTTCATCGGACACCGAGTCGTGAACGGACATCCCGTCGGCGGGTCGCGCGGACTCGGCGGCGTCCCGCGGAGCGTGACGCGCTCCTTGTCGGACGTGGGGTCCGGTTCCGGAATCGCCGACAGCAGCGAGTGGGTGTAGGGGTTTTTCGGATTCTCGAACAACTCTTCGGTCTCGCCCAGTTCCATCACGTTGCCCAGATACATCACGGCCACGCGGTCGCAGATGTGCCGGACGACGCTCAGGTCGTGGGCGATGAACAGGTAGGTCAGGCCGAACTCGTCCTGCAAATCCTCCAGCAGGTTGAGAATCTGGGCCTGCACTGACACGTCCAGCGCCGACACCGGCTCGTCAAGGACGACGAACTCGGGTTCGAGCGCCAAGGCCCGCGCGATGCCGATGCGCTGGCGCTGACCGCCGGAGAACTGGTGGGGATAGCGGTAGTAGTGTTGGGGCTGAAGCCCCACCACATCGAGGAGTTCGCGCACGCGCTCGCGGCGCTCCTCGGGCGTGTTCCAGTCGTGAACGTCCAGCGGCTCCCGGATAATCTCGCCAATGGTCATCCGGTCGTTGAGGCTGGACTCGGGGTCTTGGAACACCATCTGGCTGTTGCGCCGCCAGTTTTTCAGTTCCGTGCCCGAGAGTTCGGTCACGTCCGTTCCGTCGAACAGGACCTCACCGGAGGTCGAGTCCTCCAACTGGATGAGCGTCCGGCCGAGCGTCGTCTTGCCACAGCCGGACTCGCCGACGAGCCCGAGCGTCTCGCCGCGCTTAATCTCGAAATCGACGCCATCGACCGCTTTCACGGGGTTCGAACCGACGATGCCGCCGTCGTCGTAGTAGGTCTTGAGGTCGTTGATGTCCACGAGCGTCTCGCCCGTGGCGACGCTGACCGATTCCTGTTGAAGTTGCTCGCTCATCGTTCGCTCACCTCGCGCTGACTCTCACGCTGTTCGTGTAACTCGACGGCCTCCTGCTCCGAGACATCCTCGGGATACAGCAGGCAGGCCGCGGTGTGGTCCGCCGACTCCGCGTTGACTTCGACCGAATCGGGGTGGACGCGCGTACACTCCTCGAACGCCTTCGGACACCGCGGCTCGAACCGACAGTAGCTCGCGGCTTCGTTCGGCGTCGGCACGTCGCCCTCGATGGTCGAGAGCCGATCTGCGTCGGGCTGATTGCCCGGAATCGACTGAAGCAGCCCCTGCGTGTAGGGATGACGCGGGTTTTCGTACAGCTCCTCGACCGGCGCGCTCTCGACGATTTCGCCCGCATACATCACGTTCACGCGGTCGGAAATCTCCGCGATGACGCCCATGTCGTGGGTAATGAACATGATGGCGAGGTCTCGCTCCTCCTGTAGCTCGTCGAGGAGTTCGAGAATCTGGGCCTGAATCGTCACGTCGAGCGCCGTCGTCGGCTCGTCACAGATGAGCAGCTCGGGGTCGCAGGCAAGCGCCATTGCGATGACCGCGCGCTGGCGCATCCCGCCCGAGAACTCGTGGGGGTATTCCCCGACTCGCCGGGCGGCGTCGGGAATGCCGACCGCTTCGAGCAGATCGATTGCCTCCTCGGTCGCCTCCGCTCCGCGAAGGTCCTGATGGAGTCGAAGCGCCTCCTTGATCTGGTTGCCGACGGTGTACACCGGGTTGAGCGAGGTCAGCGGGTCTTGGAACACCATCGCAATGTCGCTGCCCCGGAGCTGTCGGTACTGCTTCTCGGTCTTGTTCGTCAGCTCCTCGCCGTCGAACTCGACGCTACTGCCGCTCAGTACGCGACCGGGCGAGTCCACAAGTCCCATAATCGAGCGAGCAGTGACACTCTTGCCCGACCCGGACTCGCCGACGATACCGACGGTCTCGCCGCGGTGGATGTCGAAGCTCACGCCATCGACGGCCCGGATGACCTCCTTGTCCGTGAAGAAGGCGGTCTGAAGGTTATCGACCGAGAGGAGCGGTTCCTCCTCGCTTCGGGCCGTGGCGGATTCTTGCTGTGACATCAGGCACCACCTCCACCGGCCGCGGCGACTTCAGCGTCGCCTTCGCCGCTCTCGCTCTGCGGGTCAACCGCGTCGCGGATGCCGTCACCGAGCGCGTTGAACGCGGTCACGACCAGCACGATCATCACGCCGGGGATGAACGAGATGTGCCACGATGACGTGGTGACGTACGACTGGCCGATGTCAACCGCGCGGCCCCACTCGGGCGTCGGCGGGTTGATGCCGAGTCCGAGGAAGGATAGCCCCGCGACGGCGATGATAACGCCGCCGAGGGTCATCGAGGAGTACACCAGCAGATAGCCGAGGATGTACGGTGCCATGTGTTTGCGCATGGTGACGCTCGGCCGCTGGCCGAAGCTCTTTGCGGCGTCGATCCACTCTTGCTCGGACACTTGCATCGCGGGTCCGCGAACGGACCGCCACAGGAACGGCCACCCGGTCCCGGCGAAGATGAGCGCCAAGATGAGTCCGCCGCTGTAGATTTCGGCTATCCATGTGCCGCCCAACACCACCGATAGCAACATGACGAATAGCAATCTCGGTAAGGACATTATTGAGTCACCCACGATCACCACCACGAGGTCTACTAGCCCCTTGTAGTAGGCGGTCAACAGCGCGAACGCCGCCGCGATGAGTCCGCTCACGATGATAGACGTGAGACCGATGAACAGCGATATCCTCGCTCCCGCGGCCATGAAGGTAAACATGTCTTTTCCGGACGGTAACGTCCCGAAGGGGTGCCACCGACCGTAGTCGTCGTACTGCATCGGACCGACGTTGCTGTCGGCAGTTCCCTGCGAGCGCGCTCCGAGGTTCGCCGATCCGACCGTGATTTTCTCCAGTTGGCCGTCGTCGTTGTAATACTCGATGTGGTGTGAGTATGGGTCCGAGATGCTCCGCTCGACCGTCGTCGGACCGAGCGCGGGCGCGAACATCGCCATCACGACGAACGCGAAGACGATGACCGCGCCGAACTGACCCCAACGGTGTCCCCGAAGGCGGTCAACCATGTCGTCCCGCGGCGTCCAATCGGCGTAGCGGTAGTTCTCTCGGAAGACGACGTAGCCACGCCAGAGCCAGACAAGCCACAGGAAGGCGTAGGCGTAAATAAGGACGACACGGAGCGCCCACGCGTAGGCGGGCGCGATACCGAGGAACGTGTCCTTCCACGCGCCGCCCGGCATCTGGTAGCCGTTGTTCGGGATGAGGTCCCGACTGAGAAGCGTCGGTAGTTCGACGCCGGACCCGAAGAACCCGGTCACGAAGTGAACGACCGCTCCGGCTTCCAGCGCGAACAGGACTACTAAACCAGCGAACCAGCCGAGTGCTGGGCCGGGATTCTCCTTGATGCGTTGAACGAGAGAGGCGTCTGGGTCGTGGTCTACACTCATGTTAGGCACCTCCGTCGTACCCCACACGGGGGTCGATTATAGTGTACAGGAAGTCTTGCACGATGTTGATCAGAACGACGAGCAGGATGAAGATGAACATCAGCGACCCGACGAGCGGCATGTCCCCGTTCTTGACCGCTTGGAAGAACAGGAAGCCGATACCGCTGATGTCGAAGACCGTCTCCACCAGCACCGACCCGCCGATGAGGATGAACGCCTCACCCGTGATAATCGGCACGAGCGGGATGAGTGCGTTCCGGAAAATGTGTTTCCAGACCAGCGAACGGGGTCGGACGCCCTTCGCTTTCGCGGTCTCGATGTAGTTGGAGTTGACAGTCTCCAGCACTGCGGTCCGACCGATACGCATCTCGTTACCCATCGACGCCGATCCGAGGACGATGGCGGCCGGAGCGATCTTCTTCAGCGCCTTGGTGAATCCCTCGATGGACGTGAGGTTGCCGAGCGGCGGCGGCCCGGTGACGTTCGTCGAGTAGAGGAACGTCTCCCAGTCGAAGCCGAACAGGAACTTCTCGGATTGGGAGAGGACGCTCATCAGGATGACGGCGAGCCAGAAGTTCGGCATGGCGCGCCAGACGATGCCACCGAACGACGCCAAGTAGTCACTGAACGTGTTCGGATTCAGTCCCGCGTAGAAACCGAGCGGGACGCCGATGAAGATAGCGATGAGCACCGACCAGAAGCCCAGCCAGATGGTCCGGGGAGCGTAGCTCACAACCAGCGAGTAGACGCT
This sequence comes from Halorussus pelagicus, assembly GCF_004087835.1. Taxonomy (NCBI): domain Archaea; kingdom Methanobacteriati; phylum Methanobacteriota; class Halobacteria; order Halobacteriales; family Haladaptataceae; genus Halorussus; species Halorussus pelagicus. The sequence goes on along the minus strand of NZ_CP035119.1, from coordinate 1,350,614 downwards.
GGTGTCGGGCTGTAGCACCCACGATTCACCCAGATTTAGGGTGAACATGTTGACCATGTAGTCGATGTACTGTTGCCACAGCGGTTGGTCGAGACCGAGCTGGCTCCGAATCGTGTTATACGCTTGCGGATCTCCCTGTGGTCCCAAAATCGCGGACACCGGGTCGAGCGGTCCCGCCCGAATCACGAGGAAGGTAATCGAGGCCCCGAACAGCAACACCGGGACCGAAAGCAGTACCCGTTTTGCGAAGTATTGCCACCTGCTCACGGCGAATCACCGCCGCGACTGCGGCTACTCCCGTCGAATCGTATGTACCCAAACTGGACCGCGCACATGCGTGATGATTTTGAGGGTCCTCTCATTATGTCTTGCGCTTTCGTACCACATCTCCGTAATCGGTGAACGACGGCTTCTCGACCCGGTGTAGTCTACTTGAGCGACCGCTATCAAGAGTGCAGTCGCCGAAAGAAAAATCGCTGTGTCGTTAGCTTCGGTCGCCGATTTCGACGTTGTTGTACATCTGACGACTGTATTCGGCGGCTCCGTGGTGAGGTGCGTCGACCCAGTCGTAGGAGAACCGCTCGGAGATGTCGTGGTAAGTCGGCAGGAGAACCACGTCCTCCCAGTTGGCCTCCTCCATCTTGATGTAGGCCTCGTTACGCTTGGCCTTGTGTTCGTCGGTCGGCTGAGGGTTGTTCTGGACCTTCTCCCACGCCTGCTTCGCCTGCTTGGAGGCGTCGGTGCCGGACCAGTTGAAGTACGACGTTGGCGACTCGAGCGACGTGTCGGTGCGCGGCGGGTAGAGCAGTTCGAGGAAGTTGTCCGGAGCGGGGTAGTCCATGACCCACCCGAGCGAGTAGGCTTCGAGGTTCCCGTTCCGGCCGCGCTTGAGGAGCGTCGAGAACGGCGCGGTGTCGATGCTCATGTCTACGTAGGCGCTGGCGAGCTTGTCGCGCAGGAGTTTCCCGAGGTCCGGCCACGTACTCGACGACTCGTAGACCGTGAAAGTGAAGCTGGCTCTGTTGTCGGGACCGTAGCCAGCATCTTCCATGACCTTCCGAGCCTTGTCGAGTTGCGTCTTGTTGTAGCCGTAGGGGTAGTTCTCCTTGGCGTGCTTGTCGTAGGCGTCCGGGCCGTCGGGGTAGATGGACGGCGGCGTGAAGTGGTACGAACCCTCGCCACGACCTTTGAAGATCTGGTTGACAGCTTCCTGTTGGTTCAGTGCGTATGCGGCGGCCTGTCGGACCGCCTTCGGAACTGCATCGGAGTTGAACCCCATGTAGAAGGCACCGATGGGCGAGATAGCACTGTAGTCCATCGTCGTGCCACTCGCCGTCTCGCCGTAGGTACCGAGGTCACGGCCGAGGTCGTCGGTCTCCTCGATGGTGACCTTGTCCCGATTGTACTGACTCGTGGGAAGCTGACCGCCGTAAATTATGTCGGCGTTCTGGTTAACCGTCCCGTAGGTGTACTGCGCCTGCGAGTCGGACATGATGTTCCAGTGGATACCGTCCACGCTGGCGGTGTCTCCGTGGTAGTCGTCGAACTTCGTGACTTCCGCCTCGGTGTTGCTGCTCCACGTGTCGAACTCGAAGGGACCCGCGCCGATGGGGTTGGCGGTCGAGAACTCCTGATACCCCATCTGGCCGTCGTAGCCGTCGATGTCGCCGAGGACACCTTCGGGCAGGACCGCGAACGACGTGTACGCGAGCATTTCGAGAACCGCGTGGAACGGCTCGGAGAGCTCCAGCGTGAGCGTGTAGTCGTCCTCGGCGGTAACGTCCATCGTGCCGGGCTTGTAGTTGTCGTCGTCGTCGGTCTCGTGAGCGACGCCGATGGAGTCGAGGATGAAGTACGCGCGCCGGGAGTTGTCGGAGGCGGCGAGGCGCTCCAGCGAGTAGACGAAGTCGTCGGCGGTGACTTCGGTTCCGTCGTGGAACTTTGCGCCTTCCTTGAGCGTGAGCGTGTAGGTCTGGAAATCGTCGGAGACTTCGTAGTCCGTGGCCAGCTGGCCTTCGACTTCGATTTCCGCGTTCGGGTAGTTCATCAGGCCGTCGAAGACCTGCTGGATAACCGTCCCGGAGGCCGTGTCCGTCGCCTTGATCGGGTCCAGCGTACTCATCGTGGAGTTGATGAGTCGGAGGACGTTCGCGTCGTCACCGGGCGCGTCGGCCTCTTCGGTCGTCGTCTCCTCACCGGTCGTGGTCTCCCCGCCGGACGTCGTGGTGTCTTGGGAACTGTCTTCGTTGTCACCGGTACAGCCAGCGAGGGCCACAGCCGATGCCGCACCGCCAGTCGCCTGCAGGAAGCGACGACGGCTGAGGTTGTCAGTATCTGTCATCCAACGGTTCATTGTAAATGAGTCCGGATAAACTTACCGTTTGTTACTTAGAGAAAGGCCGTCTTAACGCCGCAGTTCCTTTCCGTCTAGACGTGTTCCGGCCGTTATTTTCTTATTTTCGCGGCTCGTTCTTTGAACTAGACGACGTATCGAAACCGCCCACGCTCCCCCACTTGTGATAGAAATCTATGGGGTAATGGGCCGTGGTAACGAGTATCTGTATTTGAACCCTTCGATTCCGTACACTGGTTTGTCGTTCCGGAGCGTTTATTAACTCATGATACCATGTGTCACATATGGCCCCAGACACGGCCACTCCGTCGGACTCAGTCGCACAGCGCGAGGTTATGGCCTCGCTAGACGACGACGGTCGCACGGAGCGACTCATCATCGCTGACACGACCGCCGACGACGCGTGGCTTTCGGTCCCCGTCTCCGGAAGCGTAGCCCTCCAAGACTGGCAGTAGCAGTCCTCAAGCCTCGCTTTTTCCGATCTTTGCGTCTATTCGGTCTCGGTAACGAGCCAATACTCAAGCTTTTTGGCGCCGGTCCCCATTGCCCGGAACATGAACTACCGGGAGGTCTCAGGGGACCGCGAGTTCGTCGCCAGACTCGGCCACGGCGAGGACTGGCGCGAGGAAATCGAGTCGCTCGCCGCCGAGGAGGACGTGGACGCCGCGTGGTTCGTCGCCATGGGTGCGGTACAGGACGCGACCGTCTGGTTCTACGACCAGTCGGAACTGGAGTACCGCGAGGTCGAGTTCGACGAACCCCTCGAAGTCGCGTCCTGCGTCGGAAACATCTCGTGGCTCGACGGCGACCGATTCGCCCACACGCACGCCGTCCTCTCGCGCAAGAGCGGCCAGACGCTCGCGGGCCACCTCGACTCGGCGACGGTGTTCGCCGGGGAACTGTACGTGCGGTCCTTCGAGGACGAACTGGCGCGCGACCACGACGAACCCACCGACCTCGACCTCTGGCTCTAACATGCGGGTCGAGGACGAGCGTTACTTCGAGGACCTCGAACAGGACTTAGACGAGGCGTTCGATGTCGCCCGCGAGGCCAAAGCCAACAGCGGCGACCCCAAGCCCGAAGTCGAGATTCCGGTCGCCAAGGACATGGCCGACCGCGTCGAGAACATCCTCGGCATCGAGGGCGTCGCCGAGCGCGTCCGCGAACTGGAGGGCGAGATGAGTCGGGAGGAAGCGGCGCTCGAACTCGCCGAGGACTTCGCGGAAGGTCGCGTCGGCGACTACGACAGCAAAGCCGGAAAGGTCGAAGGTGCGGTCCGGACCGCGGTCGCACTCCTCACCGAGGGCGTCGTCGCCGCGCCCATCGAGGGCATCGACATGGTGGAAGTGCTGGAAAACGACGACGGCACCGAGTTCGTCAACGTCTACTACGCCGGGCCGATTCGCTCCGCGGGCGGGACCGCCCAAGCCCTCTCGGTCCTCGTGGCCGACTACACTCGCGCGCTCGTCGGCATGTCCGAGTACGAGGCCCGCGACGACGAGACCGAACGCTACGCCGAGGAAATCAACCTCTACGACAAGGAGACTGGGCTTCAGTATTCGCCGAAGGACAAGGAGACGAAGTTCATCGCCGAACACATGCCCATCATGCTCGACGGGGAGTCCACCGGCGACGAGGAGGTTTCGGGCTTTCGGGACCTCGAACGAGTCGATACCAACAACGCTCGGGGCGGCATGTGTCTCGTCCTCGCGGAGGGTATCGCGCTGAAAGCACCCAAGATTCAGCGCTACACCCGCAATCTGGACGAAATCGACTGGCCGTGGTTGCAGGACCTCATTGACGGTACCATCGGGAAGGACGAGGGTGACGACGAGGCCGAGAGCGACGAGGACGACGAGAACGAGGGAGACGAAGACGCTGACGGGACCGAACAAGACGCCGACGACGAAGCGGGAGCGCTCGCCGGACCTCCTCGCGTTGACCCCGCCAAGAAGTTCCTCCGGGACCTCATTGCGGGCCGCCCGGTCTTCGGCCACCCGAGCGAGTCCGGGGGGTTCCGCCTGCGCTACGGCCGAGCGCGAAACCACGGTTTCGCCACCGCTGGCGTCCACCCCGCGACGATGCACCTCGTAGACGATTTCCTCGCCACCGGGACCCAAATCAAGACCGAGCGCCCCGGTAAGGCTGCGGGCGTCGTCCCCGTGGACTCCATCGAGGGACCGACGGTCCGCCTCGCCAACGGCGACGTGCGGCGCATCGACGACCCCGACGAGGCGCTGGAACTCCGCAACGGCGTCGAGAAGATTCTGGACCTCGGGGAGTATCTGGTCAACTACGGCGAGTTCGTGGAGAACAACCACCCCTTGGCACCGGCCTCCTACACCGTCGAGTGGTGGGAACAGGACTTCGAACACGCGGGCGCGGACGTGCAGGCGCTTCGTGACTCTCCGAGCGTGGACCTCGCGGACCCGACCCCCGAAGAAGCCTTGGAGTGGGCTATCGAGTACGACTGCCCGCTTCACCCGAAGTACACCTACCTCTGGCACGACCTCACCGTCGCACAGTTTGAGGCGCTCGTGGAGGCCGTCGCCGACGGCGAAATCGTCGGCGGGGACCTCTTCTTCGAGTTCACCGAGGAGACCCGGACTGCACTCGAATGCGTCCTCGTCCCGCACCACCAGCAGGAGACCGAGATTCGAATCCCCGAGTGGCGACCGCTCGCGCGCTCGCTAGGTCTCACCGACGACCTCGAACCGACGTGGGACGACCTCTCGCCGGAGGCCCGCAACTGGGGCGAGACCGCGGACGGCGACAACGCCGTCCGCGCGGTCAACGAAGTCGCGCCTTTCACGGTCCGAGAGCGCGCGCCGACCCGCATCGGCAACCGGATGGGCCGCCCCGAGAAGTCCGAGGAGCGCGAACTCTCGCCTGCGGTCCACACCCTCTTCCCCATCGGCGAAGCGGGCGGCAGTCAGCGCGACGTGGCCGCCGCCGCCAAGCACGCGCCGGACATGGAGAGCACGCCCGGACTGGTTGACGCGCAGGTCGGCCGCCGGGAGTGCGAGGACTGCGGCGAACACACCTTCGAGTGTGAGTGTCCCGAGTGTGGCGCCAACACCTTCGCGCATTTCAAGTGCCCCGACTGCGACTCCGTGGTCGAGTTGGACGAGTCGGGTCGCGCGCTCTGTGACAACTGCGAAGTCGAAGCGACTCCCGTCGAGTACCGGACCATCGACATCAACGACGAGTTTCGGTCGGCGCTCGAATCGGTCGGCGAGCGCGAGAACGCCTTCGACACGCTCAAAGGTGTCAAGGGGCTGTCGTCGTCGTACAAGACGCCCGAACCCATCGAGAAGGGCATCCTCCGGGCGAAACACGACGTGTCGGCGTTCAAGGACGGGACGGTCCGCTACGACATGACCGACTTGCCCGTCACCAGCGTCCGCCCCTCGGAACTCGACGTGAGCGCCGACCACTTCCGGTCGTTGGGCTACGACGAGGACGTACGCGGCGACCCGCTTCGCCACGACGACCAACTGGTCGAACTCAAGGTCCAAGACATCGTCCTCTCGGACGGCGCGGCCGAACACCTGCTCCAGACCGCCGAGTTCGTGGACGACCTGCTGGAGCAGTATTACGGTCTCGACCGATTCTACGAACTGGACGAGCGCGACGACCTCGTCGGCGAACTCGTCTTCGGGATGGCTCCTCACACCTCCGCCGCTGTCGTCGGGCGCGTCGTGGGCTTCACCTCCGCGGCCGTCGGGTACGCGCATCCGTACTTTCACGCCGCGAAACGCCGGAACTGTTTCCACCCCAAGACCAAGGTCTGGTACGAGGACGAATCGGATGAGTGGCACTACGACGAGATTCAGCGGTTAGTTGAGGAACGGCTCGGCGACCCGCGCGAGGACGATTTTGGCGCACTGATCGAGGAGTTAGACGGCGACGTGTGGGTGCCGTCGGTTGACGAAGACGGCGAAGTCGTTCAGAAACCAATCGAAGCGGTCTCAAAACATCCTGCGCCGGACCATCTCGTGGAAATCGAGACGCGAAGTGGTCGAGAGATTACGGTGACGCCGGACCACTCGATGCTCTGCTGGCAGGACGACGACCTCCGAGAAGTCGAAGCAGGAGAAGTAGAAGTCGGCGCTTCCGTTCCGGGTTTCCTCGGTACGCCGAACGACGACAACCCTCGTCCGGTGACTGACTCTTCGGTCGTTGCTGACGGTGGTTCCTTCGAACGCGACGAGATTACGCGAGTCGAAATCGTCGGCTCCGAGATTTCCAACACTTATTGTGTCACGGTCGAAGACACGCACAACCTCGTCGCAAACGACATTGCTACAAAACAGTGCGACGGCGACGAGGACTGCGTGATGCTCCTGATGGACGGCCTGCTCAACTTCAGCAAGGAGTTCCTGCCCGACCAGCGGGGCGGCCAGATGGACGCGCCCCTCGTCATGTCCTCGCGCATCGACCCCTCGGAAATCGACGACGAGGCGCACAACATGGACATCGTTCGCCAGTACCCCCGCGAGTTCTACGAGGCGACCCGCGAGATGGCCGACCCCGAAGAGGTCGAGGACGTGATGACCATCGCCGAGGAGAATCTGGGCACCGACCGCGAGTACACTGACTTCCACCACAGCCACGACACCTCGGACCTCGCGCTGGGGCCAGACCTCTCGGCGTACAAGACGCTGGGGTCGATGATGGACAAAATGGACGCCCAGTTGGAACTCGCCCGGAAACTCCGCTCGGTGGACGAAACCGACGTGGCCGAGCGCGTTATCGAGTACCACTTCCTCCCGGACCTCATCGGGAACCTCCGGGCGTTCTCCCGCCAAGAGACCCGGTGTCTCGACTGCGGGACGAAGTACCGCCGGATGCCCCTGACCAAGGAGTGTCGGGAGTGTGGCGGACAGGTCAACCTGACGGTCCATCAGGGGTCGGTGAACAAGTACATGGAGACCGCGATTCGGGTCGCCGAGAAGTACGACTGTCGGGAGTACACGAAACAGCGCCTCGAAATCATGGACCGCCGACTGGAGAGTATCTTCGAGAACGACAAGAACAAGCAGGGAAGCATCGCGGACTTCATGTGAAAATTTTGCTGCGGTCGAAATCGCGGCTCCGCCGCGATTTCTCCCTGGCAAAACGTTCATGAAAAACGGCGTCACCCCCTCGGCCTCGCTTCGCTCGGCGGGGCTTCGAGGGTTCCTTGGTCCGGTCGCTCGTCGCATCGCGCGGCGCTTCGCGCCGCGCTCTCGCTCCTCGCTGGCGGTCGAACTGCTAGCCCGTCGTCGTAGGTTTCTCCGGGCGCTCGTGGACAGTTCGGCTTCTCGATTCGACTGATCTCCCGAGTCGGCGACGAACTTTATCATTCACGACGGCGTATCCTCGTCCATGAGTGGACACGGGGAGAAACCCGCGGAGGACGATGGGGACGTGGAAGCGGTCAAGGAAGCCCTCGAAGTCGCCTTCGGCCAGACCGTCTACGACGAGGACGGCAACGAACTCGGCAACGTTCGGGGACTAGAGAACGCCGGGTTCTTCGTCTCGACCAGAGAGGGCGTCGAGAGCATGAGTATCGAACACGCCCGGTCTGGCCACGACTTCGGCGAGGCCGAGTTGATGTGGCGGTGTACCGAGTGCGGCGAGATGGGAGAGATAGACGAGGGCATCCCCGAGGAGTGCCCGAACTGCGGCGAACCGAAGGAGGCGCTAATGTACTGGACCGAGGACTGACTGCCACGAGACGCACCTCTTTTTCTACTCGCGGTCCCGACGGGGAGACATGGACATCGTCGTGTTCGGCGCGGGAAGCCTCGGAAGCCTCGTCGGGGGTCTGCTCGCCCGCGAACACGCGGTCACGCTGGTCGGGCGCGACCCGCACGTCGCGGCGGTTCGAGAGGACGGCCTGCGCGTTACCGGAGACCACGAGTTCACGGTCCGCCCGGAGACGACCACCGACGGGACCGACCTCGCGGCCGACCTCGCGGTGGTGACGGTCAAGGCGTTCGACACCGAGAGCGCGGCCGAAACGCTCGCTACGGGCCGAATCGAGGCCGCGCTCTCGCTCCAGAACGGGATGGGCAACGAGGAGACGCTGGCGCGACTGCTCGACTGTCCGGTTCTCGCGGGCACCGCGACTTACGGCGCGGTCCGCGGGGAACCGGGTGCCGTCGAGTGTACCGGCCGAGGGAAGGTCGTCCTCGGGCCGCGCGAGGGTGGGACTTCCGAGACGGCCGACCGCGTAGGGAGCGCCTTCTCCACCGCCGGAATCGAGACTTCGGTCGCCGACGACATGCCGTACAGACTTTGGGAGAAACTGGCGGTTAACGCAGGCATCAACGCCACCACGGCGCTGGCCCGCGTCGAGAACGGCGCGCTTCTCGACGGTCCGGCCCGCGAAGTCGCCGCGGACGCCGCCCGCGAGACGGCCCGCGTCGCCCGCGCCGACGGCGTCGAACTCGGCGACGACGAGGCCGTTCGCGCGGTTGAGCGAGTCGCCGACGCTACCGCGGCAAACACCTCCTCGATGCTGGCCGACGTGCTGGCGGGCAGACGAACCGAAGTCGAGGCCATCAACGGGTACGTCTACACGCGCGCCCGCGAGCGGGACCTGTCGGTGCCGGTCAATCGGACCGTAACGAATCTGCTCCGAGCGTGGAAGCGAAACTGCCCATAGATTGAACTGCTCCGAGGACGCTGATAGCCACGAGCCATGCCGATACGTCGCTCGTTTCGTCGTCGGGTTCCGACCGGGGATTTCGACATACTGATTACCGCAGAAAGCAACCATCCCCCATGAACGGCGCGCAGTTGCGAACCACGGTTCTGGGCTTTCTCGGGACGTTCGCAATTCTCGGTCTGCTTCTGTATTTCGTCGGCGTCGAGGGGTTCGTACAGGAACTCCGGAACGCCGACACCGAGATGGTCGTGCTCATCGTGGTGATGGCGCTCGGGTGGCTCGCCGCGTGGGGGTTCGGTCTCCGGACGGTCCTCGACGTACTCGGCGTCAACGTGTCGTTCGTCAAGTCCTTCTTCATCCTGAACGGCGCGATGTTCTCGAACAACATCACGCCCTTCGGGCAGGCGGGCGGCGAGCCGGTGACGGCGCTACTCATCTCGAAGGTAGCCGACACCGAGTACGAGCGCGGACTAGCGGCTATCGCCAGCGTGGACTCGCTCAACTTCGTCCCGTCCATCGTTCTCGCGCTGGGCGGCGCAGGGTTCTACGCGACCCAGACCTCCTTTGGCCGCCAACTCCAACTTGCGACGGCGGCCATCGTCGTCCTCTCGCTCGCCGTCCCAATCGTCGGGTTCGTCGGCTGGCGCAACCGTAAGCGACTTCGGCGCGCCATCGCCCGCGTTCTCGCGCCGGTCCTTCGATTCGTCACGCGAGTCGCGCCCATCGACGTGGCGCTCAGCCGCGAGACTCTCGAAACCCGGATTAGCGAATTCTTCGACTCGATAGAGCGCGTGGCGACAAACCGACGCGGACTGGCCCTCGCGCTCGGGGCTTCGACGGCGGGATGGATGTTCCAGATGGTCGCGCTGTGGCTGGCGTTCGCGGCTATCGGCAACCCGATTTCGTTCGCGGTCCTCCTGTTCGTCGTCCCGGTGGGCGCTATTGCGGGAGCAACGCCGCTTCCCGGCGGCGCGGGCGGCATCGAGGCGGTGCTGGTCGCACTGCTCATCAGCCTTCCCGGTGCCGGAGTCAGTTCCGGGACCGCTTTCGCCGCCGTCGCCCTCTTCCGGGGCGCTATCTACTGGGTGCCAATCGTCATCGGCGGCGGCGTCGTGAGCGTCGTCGGTATCGACTCCGTACAAGAAGCGTAGCGGTCTCGTTCGTTACGTCGCTCGATTGTCTTCGCATAGCCGCGAGGAGACAAGCCTTCTCGCGGCGAACTGCCCATCAGTCGATGTAGCCGAGGTCCTGTAGCCGGTCTTTCGCGTCGTCGCTCATGTCGCCCAACACGTCGTCGTCCTCGACTTCCTTCCACTCGCCGCCGACGCTCTCCTCGAACTCCGAGAGTGCGCCTTCGAGTTCGACCTCTTCGTCGCTCCCCTCGCCGCGCGAATTGTCGGTCTCTCCGGAGTCCGAATCGAGGTGATAGAACTCGTCGCCGATGCGCTCGTTGCGGACGTACTTGGCGTCGGGGCGACGCGCGGCCCGCATCCGGGAGTAGAACCGCGAGTCGGTGTCCAACTCGATGCCCGCGTCGGCGGCTTTCTGCTCAAGTTGCTTGAGTTCGACTACGGGACGGTAATACTCTACGAAGGCGTAGTCGCCTTCCGCAAAGTCCCGGTAGTCGGCGTCCAGAAGCGACCGCTCTCGGTCGAGGGGCACCGTCGAACGCTGGGCCTCGACGCCAGCGTGGTCCAGCACGGTGTGATAGAGGTCCACGAGTTCGACCTGCTGGTCCTCTCGCGTTCCTGACTCCATCTCGGGGTGCTTGACCATCAGCGGGACGTTCACGAGGGGGTCGTAGATACAGAACTCGTGGCCGTAGAGGTCGTGTTCACCGTGGAGTTCGCCGTGGTCGGCACAGACGACGACCATCGTGTCTTCCCACTCGTCGTTGTCCTGCATCCACGAGAACAGGCGCTGGAGTTCGGCGTCGATGTGTCGAATCTCGGCGTCGTACAGGCCTTCGATGGCCTCCCACTCGTCGTCGCTGATGTCACGGGCACCGCAGTTGTACTCTTTCGAGTTCTGGCAGACTTTCGTGGAATCGACGTTGGGAGCGAACTCCTCTTTGTACTCCTCGGGCGGGTGGTACGGCAGGTGGGCGTCCATCAGGTTGATGAACGCGAAGTAGTCGTCGTCGGCGTCGTCGATGAACTCCATCGTCCGGTCGATGACCTGTGGGGTCTTCGAGTCGGCACCGTCGCCGGACGCGGTGTACTCGTGAATCTTGTTGCCGACGCTGACGAGGTAGTCGGCGACCTTCCGCAGGGTCTCGTTGTCGTTCATCGTCTTCCACGCCTTGGCCAGCGGTCCCGAGAGGAAGTCGCCGGGCATCACCTCGAAGAAGTTGTCTTGGTCGTCGAACCCGTCGGTGAGGTGGGTGTAGGGCGTAATCCACGCGTTCGAGGAGTAACAGGCGGTGTCGTAGCCTGCGCCCGAGAGCGTCTCGGCGAGCGTCGTCGCGCCTTCGAGATACGGATTCTCTTGGCTCGCGCCGTGTTCGCTCGGGTACATCCCCGTGAACAGCGAGGCGTGTACCGGGAGGGTCCACGGTGCGGGAGACACCGCCTGCTCGAAGACGGCTGCCTCGTCGGCGAACCGCTCCAAGCCCGGCGTCGTCGGTCGGTCGTAGTCATAGACAGAGAGATGGCTCTTGCGAACCGTGTCCATGACCACGAACACGACGTTCCCCGCCGCGTCGTCGTTAGTCATATCAGTACCGTCCAATCCCCGACGGGATAAATATCCTGATGTTAGCCGCGTTCTACGGGAAGAACTTGGACGTTTCGGGGCGGAAATCCGGGCTTAGAAGGGGGCCTGCGGACCTTCGTCCTCGTCTCCGTCGTCGGTGGTCTCGCCGGGGAACGACGGACTCATGCCGCCGTCTCCGCCGTGTCCGCCGTCGCCGCCCATCCCGGTATCGGCATTGACTTTCTCGACTTCGGGAATCTCTTTCACCATTCGGCTCTTGATGGCCTGAATCGTCATCGGCGAGATGCCACAGCCACTGCACGCGCCGCCGAGTTGGATGTGGACCGACCCGGTTTCGCGGTCGATGTTCTGGATGGCCGCGCTTCCGCCGTGCATCTGAATCTGGGGGAAGTTGCGTCGCAGGAAGTTGCTGATGCGCTCCTCAAGGTCGTTCCCGTCGTCCTGAGTCTCGGTGCTCATGCGCTGAAGTAGGGAGTGTGCGTTCTTAGGCCTTTGGTTCACTACCGTTCTCTGTATCGCCAGAGCGGCCGCTCTCCGCGGCTTCGGACCGCCACGTCGGCGTCGCTACTGGCGCTTACTCGCCGCGACCGGCGACGATGTCGGCCACTCGGTTGCGGTCGAATAGCCACTCGTTTTCGGGAATCTCCGGATAGGGGTCGCCGTCCTCGTAGCGGGGCCACTCGCCGAACACGTCGGGGTAGAGCTGTTTGGCTCCCATCTCTAGCTGGAACAGGTTCATTATCGGTCCCTGATAGCGCATCCCCGCGGCGTGTACGCGGTCGTTTTCGACCGCTTTCAGTTGACTCCCGCTACTGTGGTTTTCGAGTTTCGAGCGCGTGTCGGCCATGCTGTAGCTCGGCGTGAGACCCCACAGGTGGAGAATTACGTCCGGGTCGGCTTCGAGCATCGTCTCGTAATCGACGGTGCCCCAGAGGCTCTGCCAGTCCTCGTCGGCGAAGGCGTCGTTCGCGCCGAGCGGCCGGGTGTCGGCCAGCCAGTAGCCCGGTTTGTTGAGGTGGTAGGTGTAGAACGACTGGCCGTCCGCCGCGAGCGTGACGCGGACGGCGCTCGGTCGCTCCTCCTTCGGCGGCAGTTGGTCTCGAATCGTGGAGACGAGATTCGTGTGTACTTCCGCGAGCGCCTCGTACCGCTCGCGCTCGCGGAACACGTCCGCGACCTTTCCGAACAGGGTCCACAGGTCGTAATACTCGTAGTCGTCGTACCCCTCAGGTGGTTGTGCCCGCGTGCCGCTGTAGAAGTTCCCGAACCACGGCGCGACCTGCGAACCGATCTCCTCTACGTCCGCTCCGTCCCAGTTGTCCTGTGTCGTCGCCCACGCGGGGTCGGCGAGGTGAACGTCGCTGTCGAGCGCGTACAGTTGTTCCTTGGAGAAACTGTTGCTCAACGGGTCGTCGAGTCCGTCCCACTCGAAGGAGACGCCGTCGAGATGGTGGGCGTAGTGGTTTAGCGTCGTGCCGGTCATCTCCGGGACGTACACCGAGTTCAACGCGTCGCCGTGTCCCAGCGCCGTTACCATATCCGCGTACTGGGGAAACACTGCGAAGACGTTCTCCGGAACGGCGTCGAACTCGACGGTTCCCGCCGGGGACATCGACACCGCGTATCCGTTCTGCGTCTCCTCCGTAGTCGTCTCGTCCGTCTCGCTCTCCGTCGTCGTTTCCGACTGCTCGGTCTCGTCGGTCGTCGTTTCCTCGTTCGCTCCGTTACCCATACATCCAGCGAGGAGCGCGCCGGTACTGGCCGCGCCCGCTCCCTTCAGCAATCCCCGCCGCGTCAATCTCGACACTGGTCTTTCTCGCATGTCTTTAGGGTAGCCTAAATCAGGACTTAGGGATTTTGGTCTGCCTAAATTACTGTCTGCGACGAACCACGTTCCGTTTCGCGCAGCGTGGATATTCTATATATCGAAATTTGCTTTACCACTAGTTTGCCGGGATTCGCCCCGCTCGTCGTCCTCAGAGCGAACGCTCGACGAACGACCGGCGCACCGCGAGAAAAGCGAATCTGGCGAAATCGACGCGCGCTACGACTCGAACCCGAACACGCGCCGCAGTTCGGTCTCGATCTCCTCGACGTAGATGTCGAGCATCTCCTCGACTTTCTCGTCTTTGACGACGATACCCTGCACGCGCTCGGCCGGGTTTTCCGGGAGTTCGACGCGGAACTCGCCGTCGCCCTCGTAGAAGGGTTCGCTCTCGTTGAGAATCTGCTGGTCGATGGCGTGGATGAGTTCCGAATCGTACTGGTCGTTGAGTCGGTTGAACGCGTTCTTGTACGCTTTCTGAAGCTCGTTGAAGTAGTTCGCGTACTTATCCTCGAACTTCTCGGGGTCGAAGTCGGCCATGTCCGGACGGTTGGGTCAGGACGAACAAAAGTGAGCCGATTGGTCGATTCGCGCCGCGAAACCGCGGGCGGTCGATTCGCGCGCCGAAATTACGGCGTCACGCGGTCGGGGTCGCGCGGGAACAGGATGGCTTCCTTGATGTTTTCGAGGTCGGCGACCTTCTGGACGAGGCGGTCGATGCCCAGCCCGTAGCCGCCGTGGGGCGGGATGCCGAACCGGAACGCTTCGAGGTAGAAGTGGAAGTTCTCGGGGTCGGCTCCCTGCTCGTCCATGTACTGCTCCATCGTTTCGATGTCGTGTTCGCGCTGGCCGCCCGAGGAGAGTTCTTGGCCCTTGTAGATGAGGTCGAACTTCCGGGACGCGATGTCGTCGCCGGGCACGTCCTGCCTGTAGTAGAACTTCTCGTTGGGGTAGCCGACGACGAAGAACGCGGGGTGGCCCTGCTCTTCGAAGTAGTCGCCGAGCAGTTTCTCGCCCTTCGTGTCGAGGTCGTCGCTGTCGTCCGGGACGTGGTCGAACTCGGTAGCGAGGAGGTCGCGGGCCTCCTCGAAGGTGATGCGCGGGAAGTCCTCCGTCGGCACGTCGAGGTCAACGTCGAGGGCTTCCAATTCGTCCTGTGCGTGCTCGGCGACCTGCTCCAGCGCGTAGCGCAGCGACTCCTCCTGCACGTCCATCACGTCGTGATGGTCCTCGACGTAGGCCAGTTCCACGTCGAACATCGCAATCTCGGAGACGTGTCGAGAGGTGGCGAACGCTTCCGCGCGGAACGCGGTGCCGGTTTCGTAGATTTTGTCGAATCCGGCGGCCATCAGCATCTGCTTGTAGAGTTGCGGACTCTGGGAGAGGAACACCTCGTCGCCGTAGTAGACGACCGGGAACAGTTCGGCACCGCCCTCCGCACCCTCTTGGGAGATGAGTGGGGTGTCTACGTCCACGTAGCCTTCGTTGTCGAACCACTCCTCCATCGCGGACATCAGCTTCGAGCGCAGCGAGAAGATGGCGTAGGTCTCGGGCTTTCGGAGGTCGATAGCCCGGTTGTCGAGACGCGTCGAGAGGTCGGACTCGATGTCCTTAGCGACCTCCATCGGTAGGGGCGTGTCGGACTCGCTGATGAGTTCCATCTCGGTCGGGGCGAGTTCGACGCCGCCGGGGGCTTGGTCGCTGGCCTTCACGCGTCCAGAAATCTGCACTACGTCCTCCTTGTGGAGGTCCTGTGCGGCCTCGAAGAGGTCTTCGTCGTTCTCCTCCTTGAACACGACCTGTGTCTTCCCTTCGCGGTCGCGCACGATGACGAAGGTGAGTCCACCCAAATCTCGAATCTCGTGGACGTGCCCAGCGATAGAGACAGTCTCGCCGTCCTGTTCGGCAGTAATCTCGTCGGAATACGTTCGGTCTATCATGGCTCGAAGTTGCTACAGTATTTGTCCCGTCTCTCCCACACGTATTTATTCTCTCCGCTACAGACGCCCGGAGACCCCAGTACGGCCGGTCTCTCGGGTAGTCAGTCCGAACCGTTCGCTCGGCGACACCGATGCCGGACGCTTCTTTCGAGCGTTGCGGAGTCCGGAGAGAGCGAAGCTACCCTCGTAGTAAATCTTATAGTGCTATATGAAATACGCTATCGGCAATCTCGAACGCCGCTTTCGAACCCCGCAAGAATCGGCTTCTCGCCTCCGAACAGGTGGTCGTCGTCCGAGAGTGTTCAGCGTTACTCAGAACCAACCGTACGCAAACATTTTGCGGCGGTGTCGGTGCCTTCGGAAAATGGCGTTTCCGAACTTGCCGGACAAACATGGTGCGGAACCCTCGTCACGCCCGAACAGCATACCGAGTATCGCGCCTCGCAGGCGGGCGGTAACACCGCGAGAGACGTTCTCACTGGTACGTGGACGACGCTCTCGGAGCAGACGAACTGGTAAAATCAACTCAACTGCTCGCCGACGAGTTCGTCGGCGAGCGCGACGAACTCCGCTTCGGTCCCTTTCGGAACTGTCGCGCCCGCGGCGACGTTGTGCCCGCCGCCGTCGCCGCCGACGGCCTGCGACGCTTCGCGCATCACGACCGAGAGGTCCAGTCCCTTGCGCGTGAGGTTGGGGGTCCCGCGCGACGAGACCTTTACCTCCGTCACCTCGTCGTCGCCTGCTTCGCTCCCGTCGCTGTCCTCCGTTTTTTCGGCGAAAGCGATGATGGGCGTCCCGCGGTCGATGCCTTCGGAACCGACCGCCATCCCCGCGATGATGCCGACGATGGTCTCGCGGATGCGGTCCTCGGCGTGGAACCACTGGACGTTCTCCTCGCGGGTGACGCCCTCGCGCTTGACCAATTGAAGGCCCTCCGAGAGGTTCCGGCGGTGGTTCCGGAGCAGTTCGCGCGCGCAGTCGAGCGCGCCGTCGCGGTTGCCCAGACAGACCGCCAGTCCCACGTCGGCGCGCTCGTAGCGCGCCGTCGCGTTCAGGAGCGTCGAGAACTCGCTCACGTCTCGAAGTTCGGTCCCCTCGGGTTCGTCGGTGAGCGTGTAGGCGGTGCCGACCAGTCGGTCGATGCGGTCGGGGCTGACGCCCTTCGAGAGTGCGCGCTGGATGAGCGCGTTCGAGACGGTGCTTCGCTCGCTCTCGGTCAGGTCCACCCAACAGCGCCACTCGCCGTCGTCGTCCTTGAGTCGAACGTCGAGACCGTCCAAGAACCGCAGGACGCCGTTCTCGTTGTTCGTGATGCCGGGGATGCGGGTGTCGCTGGCGTACTCCAACATCTTCGGGAGCGGCCGGGTCTGCTTGCCGTACATCGACAGGTCTGTCCGCGCTTCTACGACGCCCGCGGCTTGGCCCTCCTCGACGATGGACTGGTTCGCGCCGACCAACTCGCCGTCGGTCGTCTGCATGTCGCCGACCGCGCCAACGACCGCGAGTCCGGCCAAATCGCGGTTGTCGCCGTTTCCGGATTCCAACGCGCGGGCGAGGACGTACGCCGCGCCAGCACCCGAGAGTTCCGACGACCCGTCGATGTCGAACAGCAGCGGGTTCAGGTGGAACTCGGTGTCGGGGTCGGCGGGTTGGTGGTGGTCGGCGATGACCGGCGTGAACGCGCCCGCCGCCTCGTGGTCCGCGATGATGTCCAACTGGCCGCTCCCAAAGTCGGTGAACAGCACCGTCTCGTAGTCGGTCGCCGCGATGGCCGCGACTTCCTCGGCGTCCAACTGCTTGCTGAAGACGGTCTTGAAGGGGATGCCCGCGCGTTCGAGCGCCGCCGACGCGATTGCGGCGCTCGTCAGTCCGTCGGCGTCGATGTGGGAGGCGAGCAACACCTCGTCGGCGTCCCGCAGTCGGTCGGCGCACGCGGCGGCGCGCTCTGCGAGGGCGGGGACGGGACCAGCGGAAGCCATTCGAAGCAAGGTAAGTCGCTATCGCTTATAAACCTCCGCGTCTCGGAGTGCCCGGATGTCGGTGGCGTCTCCGCACACGTCTGGCGAGTTCTACTTACGCGTTCGGTTGACTATCCACTCGCACGCTCGGTTGACCAGTTAGTCGGGCGCGTGCGGGCGTCTGCGCGAGCGGATGCGAGCGCATGGCTCGTCGGACGCGGGTTGTCCGACGGCGCGGCGCGCGACTGCGCGCCGCGCCCTTTCGCGCGAGGGAAGTCGGCCGCGGACGCGGCCGACGAGGTTGGGGAGGCGTGAGGTTCGTGGTTGCGGTGCTGTGCGGTTGCGGTGACTCCGTGGCTCAAGCCTGAAGCTAGCTTCTTCGGTTCGACCACGTTCTACAGTCTCGGAGGAAAACCAAGCTAGCTACTGCCGACGCCATTCAGGCCGCAACTTCACAGCACCGCGCCCCGAACTCCTCACAAGTGCGCGAGACCCCGAAAAAATAGTCTTCCTCCGGATTTCTCACTCGTGGTGGGTCGGCGCGGCTTCTTCCACAACCTCGCAGGCCAACTGCTCGAAGTCGGCCACCTCCGGAACCACGTCAACCTCGATGCTCTCGCTCTCGGCCGTCTCGCGGGTCGGGTCGCCGATAGCGCCGACGACGGCGTCGTTCAATCCTTCGACCGCCTCCTCGCGCACGCCGCGCTCGTCGGCGGCGTCCAAGAAGTGCGCCACCGTCAGCGACGAGGTGAAGAGGGCGGCGTCCAACTCGCCCTCCGCGGCGAGCGCGGCAGAGTCGCCCGACCCCTCGGGACGGACCAATCGATATAGCGTAGTTTCGTTTACGTCGGCTTCGGCGTCGCGGAGACCATCGGTCAGGACTGCGCTCCCGTGGTCGCTCCGGGCGACTTCGACTTCGGCTCCCTCGACTTCTCCGCTCAGGGTTTCGACCAGTCCGGCCGAGGTGTATTCGTCGGGGACGATGTCCACGTCGTACCCCGCGTCGCGGAGCGCGTCGGCCGTACTCTCGCCGATTGCGCAGACGGTCGCTCCTTTCGGGTCCCATCCGGACTCGGCGGCCAGTTCCACGCCGGTCTTGCTCGTCAGAATCACGTACTCGCCGTCGGCGGGCGCGTCGCCGGTCGGCCGGACTTCGAGCATCGGGTCGGCGACGGGGTCGGCACCGAGCGAGTCCAGCAGTTCGACTGCGCTGGCGAGGCGTTCGTCGTCCGGGCGGAAGACCGCGACGCGAACGTCTCGGTTCATTCGTCGCTCGTCTCCTCCCCTTCGCGCTTGGCCTCTCGCTCCTCGTCGTCGGCCTTCGCGTCCTCGATGAGGTCGTCGGCACCCCGCGCGGCGAGGTCCGCGGCGACCTCCTTGGCGGCCGAGACGTGGTTCTCGACCGGCACGTCCCGACTGGCCTCGATGACCTCCGAGCCGTCCTGCGAGAACACCTGCACGTCAACGTGGACGCTCTCGCCCTGAATCAGGCCGTGGACGCCCATCGGCGCGACGCAGCCGCCGCCTAGCTCTGCGAGAATCGTGCGCTCGACGGTCGTCTCGACTCGCGTTCGGGGGTGGTCGAGTACCGTGTTGATGTCGCCCGCGAGTTCGCTGTCGAGGGCCGTCACCGCGAGCGCGCCCTGCCCCGGCGCGGGCACGAACTCGCTCTTCGGCAGTTCGACGTAGTCTAAGTGGTGGGCCAGTCCGCTCCGTTCGAGTCCGGCCTGCGCGAGGACGATGGCATCGAAGTCAGTCTCGACCTCTCGCTCCAGCGCCCGGCGCTCGATTTCGGCGAGGTCGTTGAACCACTCTTCGACGGTGCGGTCGAACTCGCCCTCATATTTCTTCTTGTGGCCCTTCTGGGCCATCGCCTTGTTCGACTGCTTTTCCTTCTCGGCCTCGGTGCGTCGCTCGTGTTCGCGCTGGAGCGCGGGCGCGAGCAACTTTTCGGCGCGCGTATCCACGTTTCCGCGAAGCGGGACGACGTTCAGGTCGTCGCGGTGGTTCAGCAACTGGGCCTTCCGCCGGAGGCTGGAGGTGCCGACCGTCGCGCCCTCGGGGAGTTCGTCGAGCGTCGCGCCGTCGGGCGTAATCAGCACGTCGTTGGCGCTGGCGCGCTCGGGGATGCCCGCGACAATCAACTTGTCGGGACTCTCGGTCGGCATGTCTTTCATCGAGTGAATCGCGCCGTCGAGTTCGCCGTCCAGCACCTTCTCGTCCAGACTCCGGACGAACGCCCCGGTTTTGCCGAGTCGGTGGATGAGTTCGTCCTGAATCTCGTCGCCGGTCGTCTCCACTTCGACTAGTTCGACCGCGAACCGCCGGTCCTCCAAGGCCGCTTCAACCTCGCCCGCTTGCCGGAGCGCGAGGTCCGACCCCCGCGTTGCGAGGCGTATCTCGGTCCCGTGTTTGCTCATAGGAGAGGGTCGGCGTCGAAGGTTGAAACCACCTTCGCAACTCACCCCTACAAACCCCTCAATCATACCAAAAGTAATTCATATATCTAATTAATGGAAGAATACATAAGAAAAATAAGGGTATGTGGGGGTTTCTCCGTAATGGCGGAAGCAAACGGTGTTCAGCAACCCTTCGTGAACGTTCCTCCGAGATTAGATGGATTTTATTATCTATTAATTAAAATACTGCTAAAATAGGCTTAATAATTCGGGGAATGTCCAAGGCCTCAAGAACAAGTTCCACCCCTACTTCGAGTTAGTGGCAGAAGGAAAAGCAAACATCAATTCCCCTGTATCCGAGTTAACAAAAACTAAGTTCTGCTGAGAAAAGAGTTACTAACTAGCACACAGTAGAGTCACTATGCCTTTTACGCCGTTTCATTTAGGTATCGGATTGTGTCTCGGTTTACTCTGTTTCCGCTGGCTAGACTTCCCGACCTTTCTCATAGCGAATGTCATCGTAGATGCACGAGCAGTCTTGGTGTTTTTCGATTTTGTTTCCGGTTCAATTCACGGTTTCCTCCACACGTTCATTTTTGCAACGCTGTTAGCTGTCGGCCTTGCAACTCTCTCCTCAGTCTCGAAACCGACGTTGAATCGTGTCCTGCGTCCGTTGTTTTTGGCACAGCGACGGTCACTAACTCGAATCACTCTTGCCGCACTTATTGGCGTGTACGCTCATATCGTCCTCGATTCAGTGTTGTACACTGACATTAGTCCGCTCTATCCGCTTTCCGGGAATCCATTTCTCGGACTGCTTTCATCGGTCGAAGTCTATTTTCTCTGCGTTGTGGGGTTCGTCTTCGGCACCGGACTTTATCTCACGAAAGTCATCACCGAATGGAAAAATCTTGACGTGCCGCTGTGGGCACAATAACCGTCACAAATTGACATCCTCCCCGCTCTGAAGGGCGGGGTTTTAGCCTCGCATCTTCCATAACTCGTATTTCCCCACCACTTGCACAGATGAGATAGTCGAATCGGTTTGGGTCTTCGCCTGTCGCGCCAACAGTGATAAAGGACAGCAAGCAAGCAGTGACCTCAAAGTCTCACAGAACACGTCGTCGTGGAACCGATCTACTGATTCGTTCGACTCACCACGGCACGTCGGGCGTCCCGACGCGCTCGCGGCGCTCTCGCAGGTAGTAGACCGCGAACGGAACGTCAACCACGAACCCGGCGACGACGGGCCACGTCGGCGGGACTCCCACAAACAGCGCCGGAATCCCGGCGAGGACGAGGACGACCAGTCCGGGCGCGGCCAGAAGCGCCTGCCGCATCGGGTTCGGTGCCCACTTGCCGCTGGTCCGGTTCACGTAGTCGGCGTCCCGGTACACCGCCAGCGGGAAGTACGCCGTCAGGAAGGCGAATGGAACCCCGAGTGCGAGTAGCGAGAGGTTCACCACGTTCGCGCCGAACCCGAACGCCTCCCACGAGGACGCGACCGCTAGCCACGCGAGGGTCGCCAACCAGAGGACGAACGCCGCGGGGATAGCGGCCACCCAGTACCAGTGGTGCGAGCGGCGGCGTCTCACTCGGCCGCGACTCGTTCGTTCGCTGCTCATGTCGCCCCGTTGGGAGCGGAGCGATAAACCGGTGTCGCACCGCGAAACCCGGACGCTCGGGAGCGAGACGTTCGGAGCGTCGCTCGTCGCCCTACAGCGTCTCTTTGTACGCTTCCAGCGTCTCCTCTACGTCCGCCTCGGTGTGGGCGTAGCTGAGGAACTGCGACTCGTACTGGTTGGCGGTGAGGAAGACGCCCTGCTCGCGCATCGCGGGCCAGAAGAGCCGTTCCCACCGCTCGGTCTCGGCGGCGTTCACGTCGCCTTTGTTCTTCGGGCAGTAGTCGAACCGGGGGCAATCGGGGTCCTGTCGGCATCCTGCTTCACACTGGCCCGAGGAGTCGCGGGGACCGTCCCGTGTGAAGACGACCTTGAACATGCTGTCGTAGCCCGTGACGGTGTACGACGGAGCCTCGTCTTCGAGGATGTCGGCCAGCCCCGAGCGCAACTGGTCGCCGAGGTCCGCGAGGTAGTCGTACACGTCGTTGTCCGCGGCGTAGCGGAGCAGTTCGAGACCCGCAGTCAGCGATAGCGGGTGGCCCGAGTAGGTGCCCGCTTGGAACACGTCGCCGGTCGGCGTGAACGACTCCATGATTTCTGCGGGACCGCCGATTGCGCCGACCGGGAAGCCGCCGCCGATGACCTTGGCGAACGTCGTCAGGTCGGGCGTGACGCCGAACTTCCCCTGCGCACACTGGAGACCGCCGACGCGGAAGCCGGTCATCACCTCGTCGAAAATCAGGAGCGCGCCGTACTCGTCGGTTATCTCGCGGAGCGCGCCGAGGTAGCCCTCTACCGGACCCACCGACGCGCAGTTGCCCAGAATCGGCTCCGTGAGGACCGCCGCTATCTCGTCTCCGTGAGCTTCGAACACTTTTCGAACGGCCTCCGCGTCGTTGAACGGGACCGTAATGGTCTCCTCGGCGAACGATTGGGGGATTCCGGCGGAACTCGGCGACCCGGTGCCGCCCGTCTTGCCCTCCACGAGCGTCGATTCTTGGGCACCGTGGTAGCCGCCCTGCATCACGACGATTTTGTCCCGGCCGGTGTAGCCCCGCGCGAGGCGGACCGCGGAGGTGGTCGCCTCGGTGCCCGAATTGACGAACCGGAGCATATCGACGCTCTGGACGTGGCGCGCGATGAACTCCGCGAGTTCGACCTCGACTTCGGCGGGCGCGCCGTACATCGGCCCGTCCGAGAGTTGGGACTGAATCCGGGACTCGACCTCTTGGGGCAGGTCGTGGCCCAGAAGGAGCGGACCGTAGCCCATCACGTAGTCGATGTACTTGTTGCCGTCGGCGTCGATGACGTGCGCGCCGTCGCCGTGGTCCACGAAGAACGGGTGCGGGCGGACGGCTCGAACCGGGGAGTTGACCCCGCCGGGGAGGACCGAGAGCGCTCGGTCGTACAACTCGCGGGAGTTGGCGTCGTGCATGTTCCGAGGGTTCGGACTCCTGCGTGAAGTTCATTTCTGTCTCGGCGACCAGCTTCGAGCGCCGCCGAGAATTACGACAACTGTTATATCCCGACCGTGCTTCGGTTCGTTCAACGACATGGTCGATGCGCCACAGGAGCCACAAGAGAATCTGGACGAAGAACTCGACGACATCTCCGACGACCTCCAAGACGTGAAGACGGACGTTCGGGGTCTCATCGACCAACTCCGCGACCAGACCGACGCGCCGCTCCGTCTCGCGGTCCGGTTCAGCGGCGACGAGTCGGACGTACTCTTCGTCCGCGAGGACGTGCGCGAGCAGTACACCGACGACGAACTCGAAGAACGCATCGAGACCATCGTCATGAAGGGACTGGGCGACCCGCCGCGCGAGCGACCGCTGTTCGACTTCGGGACGCTCGACGCCACGATTCGATGGTACGAGAACGTGCAGGTCGCCCACTTCCCCTACCGGGAGTGGTCCGGACTGGCGTTCGTCTTCGACCGGCGCGAGTCGCCCATCGTGGACTTGGCGAAACAGCACCTCCAAGACGAGTAAGTCGGACCGCGCGGCGAAGCGCCCGCTCCGGCCTCAAAAGTCGGTCCACGTCTTCGGGCCGAAGTCGCCGCCCCGGACGCGCAACTCCTCGCCGTCGTCGGTCTCTCGGACCTCCACGAGCGCGTCGAACACCTGCATCAGTCGGTCGGCCGCCTGCCGGTCCCCGCGGACCGTATCGAGCGTGAACACGCCCGCGAAGCCGGAACTGGCGATGCGACCGGTGACGACGTGGAGGAACTGGTAGACCCGGCGCAGGTCAGCGTACATCAACACCGGCGACAGCGAGTCGAAGCCGAGTCTGGCGCGCTGTAGGTCCTCGCGGTGGTAGAACTCTTGCATGAATCCCGAGAGTTCGATACCGATGCCGGTCAGGTCGCCGGGGTCGGCGACGTATCGGACCGTCTCGGTCTCCCGGACGGTCTCGACCGACCGCCCCTTGCTCACGCAGTCCACGAACCGAAGGTCCCACGCCGCGGCGTCGTACCGCCGGTCGAACGCCTGCTTGAGTCTGGCCGCGCTCAGTTTCGTCGTCGCAAGAATGGCCCCTCGGTCGGGGGTGTCCAGCAGTTCGAGCATCACCTCGCGCTTCCGCGTGAACGGCTCTCCGGCGACGAGGACGTTCGTCTCGTCGTCGAGCGATTCGGGCGACACGGGCATCACGCCACCGGTCTCGGCGTCGGACACTGTTACCGGAACGTCCGCGGGACGAGGTTATAAAACTGGTACGTCCGACTTCGTCTCCTCGGTGTCGAGTTCGGGAGACTGGAGGGTGTCCGATTCGACTCCGGTCAGAGTTCGCGGTGTAGGTAGGCTCCGAGTGCGCCGCCGAGCGCCCCGGCACCGACGAGATAGAGCGTGACGAGGACGAAGAGTAGGAGGGCGAAGAGACTACTGAGCGCGAGAACGGGGTTCGCGCCGATAAGGAGGACGCCAGCGACGAACCACACGAAGAGGAAGGCCGGAATCGTGGCTATCGCGCCCGAGATGGCACCGACCTTCGCGCTCTCCGCGAGGTCGGTCCCCTGTAGGTAGCCCGCGACGCCGCCGCCGACGATAGCTGCGAACGGGAGCGCTGGTGCGGTGACGACGGTGGCGACCGCTCCGACGAGAGCGTTCATCAGGGTAGTGGCGTCGTCGGGCGGGCGCTCGTCGGGCGGGCGCTCGTCGGCGGCGGGAGGACGGTCCGCGGACCGGGCGGTGGTCTGTTTCTCGACCATATCGAGTCTTGCCAGCGCGACAGGTTATATGTTGGCCGTCGGGGCGCTACACCGCCTCAGTGCCGCGAACCCCGGTCCGGACCTGACAGGCGTCCTCGACCGGGATGATGAATATCTTGCCGTCGCCGGGTTCGCCGGTGTCGGCGGCCTCGCGGATGGCCTCGACCACTTCGTCGGCGGGCACGTCGGCGACGACGCACTCGATTTTCACCTTCTGGTGGAGGTCCACGGTGTACTCCTCGCCGCGCCACTGGCCGGTCTTGGCGGGTTGGCTTCCGCGGCCCGAGACGTTCGTGACCGTGAGACTCGGCGCGCCGACCTGCGCCAGCGCGGTCTTCACGTCGCCGAGGCGGTCGGGGCGGACGACGGCCGTGACCATCTTGATGCCCCCCGCGTTGGGCAGGTCGCCAGCGCCGTCAGCGCGCAGTCCCGACCCGTCGGCCCGGACAGCGGTTCCCTCCACGTCCGGGCCGCCGAACTCGGGGTAGGTGTCCACGCCGTGTTCCGTGATGTCGAGACCCTCGCGCTCGTGTTCGCTGCTGACGCGGGCCTGTCCGAGGAGCTTCAGGATGCCGAAGACGAACCCGGTCGCGGCGACCGTCCACAGCGCGATAACGCCGACGCCAGCGGCCTGCGCGACGAAGCTGACCTCGTAGCCCGGAACGGCGAAGAACGGGAACGCGAGCGCCCCGAGGACGCCCGCCGAGCCGTGAACCGGGAAGACCGCGCACACGTCGTCGATTTTGAGCTTCCGCTCCACGAACTCGAAGACGACGGGCAACTGCCCGCCAGCGAGCAGGCCGACGACCAGCGCGCCGGTCCACGTAATCGCGTTCGTGTTACTGGTGATACCCACCAGCCCCGCCAACATCCCGTTGGCGACGTAGAGCGTGTCAACTTTCTCGGTCTTGATAAGCGAGACCGTCGAGGCCCCGATTGCGCCCGCGGCCATGCCGAGCGTGGTCGTCAGCGCGACGCGGCCCACCGTGTCGGCGAATGCGGCAAGCGCGAGTTCGCCGTTCTCGACGACGAAGACGCTCGCGGCCGTGCCGACGTTGAAGCCGTACCAGCCGAAACAGAGGATGAGCGTCCCGAGGACTGCGAACGTCACCGAGTGACCGGGAATGACGTTGACCGACCCGTCGTCGTCGTCGTAGCGGTCCATCCGCGGGCCGAGAATCCACGCCGCCGTCAGGCCCGCGATGCCGCCCATCCCGTGGACGATCATGCCGCCCGCGAAGTCCTGAAAGCCCGGTCCGATTTCGGTCAGGAAGCCGCCAGCCCACGTAACGCCGGTGACGACCGGGTAGATGACTGCCGACAGCAGGACGGTGTAGGTCACGTAGGCCCGGAGCTTCGCGCGACCGGCGACCGCGCCCGAGACGATAGTCGCCGCCGTCATGGCGAACACCGCGCCGAAGAGCCAGCCGATCCACGAGTCCGACCCGCCCGAGACGTAGGCGAAGGGGTCGGCGCTCCCGCCGACGACCGACGAGATGCCCGCGCCGATGAGGAAGTAGACCAGCACGCCGACGCTCCACGTCAGCATGTTCTTGGTCAACTGGTTGGCGACGTTCTTTGACCGGACCTGCCCGGCCTCCAGCATGGCGAAGCCCGCGTGCATGAAGAAGATGAGGAAGGTCACGGTCAGGACCCAGACGTGGTTGACCCCGCTGGCTATCGGGTTGGGGTCCACCTGCATGAGTGCGTCTATCACGACTCTCCCTCCGTCGGCATTACCACCAAATCGTCTGGACGACTGTTCAGGAATATCTCGAATTCTTCTGGTTTCGTGTGTTCGGTCACGATATAGTGTGACGGCAAAGCAGTACATAAGAGTAAGTGTTGATATTCTATAGAATACTGGGTTTTCGGTAGACGGTCGTCCGATTTACAATCGGATAATATCGATATAAGGTTGTATTCCGTCCAGAAAGCGAACGCTCGACCACTCGATTTCCGGACGTTCGTTGCCCGGCGTCGTCGGATGGGACGCAGTACCGTGGGTCGGGGTGCGCGCGAGAATTCGAGGTTTTCCGGGTCGAACGCGTCTCAATCGAGGTTCGAATCTTCGAACGCCGTTCCGCGTCGTTGCTCTACGAACCGAAGCATCAGTTCGGTCATCTGGAACGGGTACTTCGGAAAATCGTCTCTGTCCACTGTCGTCTCACACTCCGGTGGTTCGTGGAAGTGGTCGTCGTCGTTGTGGTCGTTTGGGTGGCGGTCCCACCGACATCGGTAATCGTCCGCTTTCCGCTCCCAGCGTTCTCGATACGTCACGAAGAAGTTCCCGTTTGCCAGCACCTCGAACTCGACGGACACTCGCCGAACTTCTCTGGGGTAGTAGTCGGCGTCGAGATTAATGACTACTTTGTTCGGTTTCTCTTGCGGTCGGACGGAGACACCCGTTACCCAGTTTATATCCCGCCACTCGTCGGCAATGTCACGCATTACCCGGTCGTCAACTGATTTGCGACCTCTCGACACTACTTCGACTATATAGCCTACTTTTTGTAAATGTATTCATTCCGAAATCCGAAGTCGCTCTTCGGAGGTTTCGCTCCCCGGAGCACTTGACCCGAGGTCGAGCTTGTCCCGGAGTGCGGCCACCACGTCGTCCATTCGGTCGCGGACGCTCTGCCACCGCCGAACCTTCTCGGCGGACTCACCCGCGTTTTCATATCCCTCTTCCAGCATACTGGCGCTCGCAGGTGAGTCCGCACCCAGTTCCTCGGCGAACCGCTCGTCTTCCGCGGCGAGTTCGCTCAGCGTCTCCTGTAGTTCGTCAACGGACTGCTCTTGCCGTAGCGAGTCGATTCTGAGCCAGTCGAAGTACGACTCGTTTCGGACGAACACGTCGGGGTTGGTTCCCGTCCGAACGAGGACGTTCCAGTTCTCGAAGTGGTGTAGATACTTGCGCGCGGTTTCCTTCGATACGTCGGCGTCGTCCGCGATTTCCGCCACCGGCGTCTCCTCGGTCAGGTTCGGAACGAGCATCGACACGCGCTCCAGCGCGCTTCGGTTCTCCATCTTCGCTCGGTAATCTTCCACGGGAGAGGAAACGGACTCCCCGTGACTCTTTTCGACCATTACAGAACTATTTGAGTTACTACTTATTATATTTTGTGCTGGCAAAATCCGCCGTTACCGACGGCGCTACGACGCCGCAACGACCTCGGAAAAGAGCATTCTTCCACGGGGCGAAACCGCCGACTTAGAGCTTCGCCGCAACGTCCTCGGCGAAGTAGGTCAGAATTAGGTCGGCACCCGCGCGCTTGATGGACAACAACGACTCCATCGCCACCGCTTCGAGTTCCAGCCATCCCTTCTCGCTGGCGGCGTGGAGCATGGCGTACTCGCCGCTGACGTTGTACGCCGCGATTGGGTGGTCGAACTCCTCGCGGAGGTCGGCCACGATGTCGAGATAGGGGAGCGCGGGCTTGACCATCAGCACGTCCGCGCCCTGTTCCACGTCGAGGCGGACCTCGCGCATGGCCTCCCGGCGATTCGCGGGGTCCATCTGGTAGTGTCGTCGGTCGCCGAACGCGGGCGCACCGTCCGCGGCGTCCCGGAAGGGTCCGTAGAACGCCGACTCGTACTTGGCGGCGTAGCTCATTATCGGCACGTCCGGGAAGCCCGCGCCGTCGAGCGACTCCCGAATCGCGGCGACCATCCCGTCCATCATGCCGGAGGGCGCGACCATGTCCGCGCCCGCCTCGGCGTGGGAAGCGGCGATTCTCCCGAGCAGGTCCAGCGTCTCGTCGTTCTCCACGGTGAGTCGCGCTTCGCCCTCCGCGGCCCCTCCTTCCAGCACGCCGCAGTGGCCGTGACTCGTGTACTCGCAGAGGCACACGTCGGTAATCACGTAGGCGTCGGTCTCACTCGTGACGCGGCGCGTCGCCTCCTGTACGACGCCATCCTCGGCCCACGCGCGGGTCCCCTGCTCGTCTTTCGACTCCGGAATCCCGAAGAGCATGACCGCTTCGACGCCGGTCTCCCGGACTTCCTCGACGCGCTTGACGGCCTGTTCGACCGGGACGCGTTCGTGGCCCGGCATCGTCTCGATGGGTACTCGCTCGTCGGTCGTCGCGTCCACGAAAACGGGCGCGATGAGGTCGCTGGCGTCCACTTCGGTCTCGCTGACCATCCCGCGGATTCCGTCCCGCCGGAGGCGGCGGGGCCGGTCTGTGAGGTCCATGCCGGGACTTGCGTCGCGGGTCTCAAAACCGCGTCGCTCGCGGCGGCTCGCTCGCGCTGGTCCGCCCGCTCGCGCCGATTCGCCCGGCACACCGGACGCGGCCACTCAGCCGGGGTCACAACGCATTTAGCACGTCCAATCGATACCACACTCACGAATGCTGTCCCCGCTCGCCTCAGTCGCCGCCGACGTGCCCGTTACGCTCGGCGTCGCAGGCCTACTCGCAGGCGTACTGCTGTCGAACGCGACCGAACCCGGCACGGTTCGGGAGTTTCTCGCCGACAACGGACTCCTCATGCTGACGGTCGGTATCGTCCTCGCGGCGGTGGTCGGCGTGGGGTTGTTCTTCATCGGCAACGAGGAACTGGCCCGGCAGTGGCTCGACCAGTACGGCCTGCTCGCGCTCTTTCTCATCCTCATTTTGGAGGGCGCGATGTTGCTGTACTTCGCGCCGAGCGAGAGTCTGGTCCCTCTCGGCGTCACCCTGCTGGCGGAGTCGGCGACCGACTACGCCAGCATCGCGGCGGTCATCGGCGTCGCAGTCGTCGGCGCGACCATCGGCCAGTACGCCCTCTTCCTGCTGGCCAAGCGCGGCGGCCGGGAGTACCTGCTCGAAAAGCGCTGGTTCCGAATCGACGAGAGCCAACTCGACCGCTTCGACGGGTGGTTCCAGCGCTGGGGCCGCGTCGTCGTTCCGGTGAGCAACGCTCTGCTGTTCACTCGCGGGATGCTCACGGTCCCGGCCGGGTTCGCGGAGATGGACGACGCGGAGTTCGTCGTCCTCTCGGCGCTCGGCACGCTCGTCTTTCAGACGTGGCTCGCGGCCGCCGCGCTCTACGCCGTCGAGGTGGGCTTCCTCGGGTTCCTCTGACCGACGCTCCGTGATTTCTCCGGCGTCGAAACCTCTCCGGCTATCTGGTGGCGTTTCCCCAGAAAGCGAGAGGCGTCAGACCTAACAACTCACGGTCCGTACGTTGATTCGCGCTCGCGTGCCGACTTCATCGCGTGCCATGCTCTGAACTTCGCGCGAGCGCATTCTGCCGCGATGGGTGCGGCAGTCTTTTTCGTTTCAGCACGCTTCGGGCCGAGTCCGTCCGTTACGTAAAAGTAGGAAAACGAGCGACGAGACGAGCGATTAGTCCGCCGCGACTTCGACCTGCTCTTTCTGACCGATGGCTTCGACCAGCAGTTCCGACACGTCCACGATTTCGATGTCGTCCTCGTAGCCGCCGGTCTTCCGGCCGTCCTCGTACATCGTCATGCACATCGGGCAGGCGACGACGAACTTCTCGACGCCGCTTCCCGAATCGGTGTCGTTGAGGGCTTCGCGGAGGCGTTCCTCGCTCGGCTTGGGGTCCTCCTCAAAGTCCATCCAGAGGCCGCCACCGCCGCCGCCACAGCAGAACGAATCGTCGCGGTTGCGGGGCATCTCGTCCAGCTCACAGCCCGTCGCTTTCACGATTTCGCGGGGAGCCTCGTACTCGTCGTTGTACCGGCCGAGGTGACAGGGGTCGTGGTACGTGACGGTGTAGTCGAGTTCGGTCCCCGAGAGACCGAGTTCGCGGAACAGGTTTTCGACGACCTGGGTGTAGTGGAACACGTCGTCCTCGGTCCACTCACACTCCTCGAACTCCGGATACTCGTTCTTGAAGGTGTTGTAGCTGTGGGGGTCCGTACAGACGATTTTGTCGTAGTCGCAGTTCTGGATGGCCTCGGCGTTGTCCTCGACCAGCATCTCGTAGAGACCTTCCTCGCCGACGCGGCGCACGTCGTTGCCGTCGGCCTGCTCGTCGTCGTAGAGGATGCCGTACTCGACGCCGGACTCTTCGAGAATGGTCGCCAGCGAGCGAGCGACCAACCGATTCCGCTCGTCGAAACTTGGGTAGTCGCCGACGTACCAGAGATATTCGACCGATTCCTCGCGGGCGTCGGGAATCTCGAAGTCGAGTTCGTCGGCCCAGTCGGGACGCTTGCGCTGGGGTTCGCCGAACGTGTTGCCGTTCTGGAACACGTTCATCATCGCGTCTTGAACGTTTTTGTCCATCTGGCCCGACTCGGTGAGTCGGCGGTTCATCTGCGTGAACTGCTCGACGTGTTCGATTTCGACCGGGCAGGCGTCCATGCACGCCATGCAGGACATACAGGACTCCATCGTCTCCGAATTGATGACCGAGGCACCACCGTCGGCGATGATGTCTTTCTCCTCGGTGCGGCCCGCGTCCAAGTCCTCGCGGTACTGTTTCAGGTCGAGAATCACGTCGCGGGGGTCGAGCGGTCGGCCCGAGGCCTTCGCCGGACAGACCGACGAACACCGGCCGCACTTGGTACAGGCGTCGTGGTCCAGCAGTTCTTTCCACGTAAAGTCCTCGATGGACCCGTGGCCGATTTCCTCGGGACTCGCGTCCTCGGGCACGCCCGGCAGGCGCTTGCCCGCCTTCTCGTCGCGCGCGACGACGTTGGCGAAGCTCGAA
This sequence comes from Halorussus pelagicus, assembly GCF_004087835.1. Taxonomy (NCBI): domain Archaea; kingdom Methanobacteriati; phylum Methanobacteriota; class Halobacteria; order Halobacteriales; family Haladaptataceae; genus Halorussus; species Halorussus pelagicus. Next base: position 1,319,263 of record NZ_CP035119.1, on the reverse strand, counting down.
ATCATGTGGAACGGCTTGGCGTAGGGAACCGCAGCGACGAACGCCAGCGCCAGAATCGCGTGAGACCACCAGATAGCGGGGTAGGCAGCTTCCGCCATCGCAGGAGTGACGCCCGCGACTTCGAGGATGTCGTAGAGGAACCATCCGACGAAACTGACCGTCTCGAACGAAACGTTGCGGGTCGCGCTCGTCCCGAGAATGCGGACGCCCTCGGTGACGTAGCCGCCGACGCCCAGCAGGAAGAGGCTCCAGACGAACAGGTCATCCTCCGTCGAAGTGTGCTTGCCCCAGAGGCGACCCTCCTGCACCCAATAGCGCCGATAGATTGCCATCCCGACGCCGACGACGAACAGCAGACCCATCGCGTCCATCACCAGTGAGTACGAGAGATAGAACGCGCCATCGAAGAACGAGGGCTGACCGAGCGCCTTCGTCCAGATGTCCATGTCGATGGCCAGAATCGTCGTTCCGATAAGCAGGGTCAGGAAGCCCCAAAAGATGAACGCGTGCATCAAGCCCGCGTAGAGGTCCCTGTCGAACTGCTTTTGATTCGAAAAGACGATTTTGGTCGCCGAAACGATGCGCCCCGCCAGATTGTCGAGGCGGTCGAACCACGAGTCGGTCCCACCCGCGTAGGTGGCGAATCGCTCGTAGACCCCGACGGCGAAGATGGCCATCGCCACCGCCGCGAGGTAGTAGAAGATGGCCTCACCGAAGTGGCCGATCTTCCAGAACGTCGGGCGGGTGGCCTCGCTCCCCGCCTGCGCCAGCACAAATTTTGCCATGTTGTACACGGGGAAGACGATTCGCTTAAGTTTTACCGACTCAGGCCACTCCCCCGGCCGAAAACTGACTCGAAGTTTATCGTTTAGACCAACGCCCACATCAACAACGCCACACTCGCCGCGACCACCGGAGCGTCGGTCCGTGAGAACGCCAGCGGCGGGAGCGTCGGGTTCCACGCGAAACACCGCGCCTGGAGCGCGAGCGCGAACCGGTCGGCCCGCGAGAGCGCCCGTGCCAGTCCCGAAATACCGATTCGCTGCATCCGGGCGACCAGCGACTGCTGGTCGCCCAGTCGCGCGGCCGAGGCGTCCCGAATCCGCCGGAGGTCGGCCTGTAGGACCGGCAGAAACCGGAAGACGAACCCGACGCCCATGCCGAGCAGTTGCCCGGCCTTTCCGGGGACGAGACGCTGAATCGCCGCCCGCGAGTCCCTGACGGGCGTCGTTCGGAGGTAGGCCGCGCTCACGAACAGGACGAGGACGACCCGATAGCTAGCGAGCAGAGTGTCGAATCCGGCGTCCCACTGAATCCACGGCGGGCCGAGCGTCGCCGCTGAGAAGAGTGGCCCAGCGAGCAGAAACGGGAAGACAAACCGGTACTCGTACAGCGCCGTGCGGGCCGACAGTCCCGACGCCGCGAGGACCGCGACGACGACCGCGGTCAGCGCGAGCAGGCCCCGCGGGGTCGTGTGCGCGAACGCCGCGACCGCGAACGCGACCTGAAAGGCGAGTTTGCTCCGGGGGTCGAGACCGTGAGCGAACGAGTCGCCGGGGCGATAACTCAACGTCACCGTTCTTTGTGACCCTCCCGCGGCGGCACGCGAATCCCGAGTTCGGGAAGGCGCTCGCGGGCGTCAGCGGGCGGGGCGTCCACGGCTATCTGCCCGTCCGCGAGCGCGACGATTCGGTCCGCGAGATCGAAGGCGTCCCGCAGGTCGTGGGTCACGAGGACGACGCCCGTGCCCGACTGCTTCAGGCTTCGCAACTGCTCGACCACCGACTCGCGCGCTGGCGCATCGAGTCCCGTGAACGGTTCGTCCAGCACGAGGTGGTCGGGGTCCATCGCCACGGCCCCCGCGATGGCGACGCGCTCGCGCTCGCCGCCCGAGAGTTCGTCGATTCGCTCCTTGTGCCTGCCCGCCATGTTCACCGCGGCGAGTGCGTCCTCGACGCGGCGGTCTATCTCCTCGCGGGCGAGTCCCAGATTCTCGGGACCGAACGCCACGTCCGCGCCGACCGTCGCCGAGACGAATCCGTCGCGGGGTTGCTGGAACACCATCCCGACGCCGGTTCGGGCCGCCACGAGGTCTTCGGCGACCGGCGTCCCGTCAACCAACACTTCGCCATCGTCCGGTTCGAGCAGGCCGTTGAAGTGCCGGACGAGCGTGGATTTGCCCGACCCGTTCGCGCCCGCCAGCAGGACGAACTCGCCGTCCGCGATGGACAGCGAAACGCCATCGACTGCCGGGGCCGCGTCTTCGCTCCCGTACCGGTGGACCACGTTTCGAGTTTCTATCATGGAGTCGTCCCCGTCGCGCTACTCGGCGACGATTTGGTCGCTCCGGACGACGCCGACCGCGGCCGCGATTTTGAACGCCTCGGCGGGGATGAACGCGGCCGCTCCCGCGAGGAACGCCTCTTGAAGTCCCATGTTGAGGACGAGCGACATGCCGACCACGCCGAAGGCGTAGATGACCGCGGTCCCGACGACCATCGCGCCGACGAGTCGCGGGATGCTCCGAGGAACGGAGTCTCGGAGTCGGAGACCGCCGTGGGCGACTGCGCCGACGACGAACGCCGCGACGGGGTACGACCAGAGGTAGCCTCCGGTCGGCCCGAGGAGCGCCCCGGCGCCCGCCGACCCGCCCGCGAACACCGGCGCGCCGACCGCGCCGGTCAGCAGGTACAGTCCCATCGAGAGACCTCCCCAGCGCGGCCCGAGCAGGAGTCCGGCGAGGAAGACGCCGAGGACCTGCATGCTCACCGGCGCTGGCGAGAAGGGATTCGGGAACGAGACGTACGCCAACGCTCCGGTGAGCGCGGCCAGCAGGGCCGCGCGCGCGACGTTCTCGGCGGTCGCTTCGCCGACTAACTCGACCGAGGCCGTGTCCGTACTCATACTCCTCCGTGGTCCGTCAACTGGAAAGAGGGCTTCGGTTGACAGCGCTCGCGCGCCGCGCTCCCCGCCGCCACGTTTTTATATTACCGCCACGACCCACCCACATCGTAGAATAATGGACGAGAAGACAGAGGAACTCCGGGACATCTTCATGGATGTCACCGACGAATCCACCGTCACCGAGAGCCAAGCGGAGACGCACGGCTCGCTGAGTTCGGAGACGGCCATCGACGAGCGTCTCGAAGACGTAGTCGGGCGAATGCGCGACCGCTACGACTTCGGGACGACGCTCTCCGACGAGGACCTCGTGACCGTCGTCCGCCGCTTCTACGCGGACGACTCCGACGCCGAAATCGCCCGCGAACTCGGTGACGCCTCGCTCGGGAAGACGGTCGCCCGCGCCCGCATCGACCTCCACCTCGTGCGCGACGCCGACGAGGACGCCCCGTTCGACATGGACGCCCTCCGGGACCTCCTCGACGCCGACGCCTCGACCGCCGAGTGCGCCGACGAACTCGACGTGAGCGAATCGACGGTCCGGCGCTACCGCAGCGTCGTCGAGACCCAACAGGAGCGACGCACTGTCAACGACCGATTCCGTAACGAGTTCGAGACAATTCTACAGGACGGCGACCTCTCCGAGCGACTGACCGAGGGCGTCGAACAGGACGGGTTGGACGACGCGACCGAGGGGATGGAGACGAACGTCTCATTCTAAACGACCTTTTGCTGCGCTCGGTCGCGTCTGAGCCTCCGGCTCAGACGCTCCCTCGCTGGCAAAAGCTCGACCAAAAACCGGCGTCACCGCCTCAGTCGGTCCTCACTCCGTTCGGACGCTCTTTCGACGGTCCCTTGGTCCGCTCGCTTCGCTCGCGGTGAACCGCGCTCGCGGTGCTCGCGCGGACGCTCGTCGTGTGTCGGTGTTTCCGTGGGGCGTTCGCTGGTGGTTGGTCAGCGGGGCGTCCGCTGGTGGATTGTGGCACCGAGTGCCCGCTGGCGGTTGTTCGGCGGAGCGCCTGCTGGCGGTTGGTCGGCCGAGCGTCCGCTCGCGCCCTCGTTTCACTCGGTCGCTCGCTGGCGACTCGTCACCGTGAGCAATATTTTCCGTTCTCTCCCAACGGCGTAGTTGGTCAAGATTTATCCCCGAAGCCGGGACGAACCGTTCCCGTGTCGAAGATTCCGTTCAGCGAACTCGAAACCGCGGCCTACTGCCCGCGGAAGTTGTACTACCGTCGGCGCGAGGACGACTTCGAGGTGCCCGACGAGGTGGCCGAGCGCCGAGACCTCGCGTTCCGGTACGGCGACCTGCTCGCGGGTCCCGATGACGACCTCGCTGACCTGCCGCTGGCAGTCTCGCCCGACGAGTTCCGGTCGAATTTGGAGTACGCTCGTCGGCGCTTCGACGCCGCGTGGCCCGAGATTCGGGACCCGAGCGAGCGCGAGCGCCTGACCGAGGGCAAGGACTGCCGGGGCGTCGTCCACAAGGTCCTCTCGCTCGACGCGCCCACGCCCGCGATGGTCTTCACTGGCGACCCGCCCGAACAGGGCGTCTGGGAACCCCAATCGGTCCGGGCCGTCGCCGCCGCGAAGGCGCTCTCGTGGGCGTTCGAGCAGTCGGTCGAGCGCGCGTTCGTGGAGTACCCCGCCCACGGCGTCGTTCGGGAGGTGCGCATCGACACCCGCCGGAAGGCGGCCTATCGGACCGCGGTGAACGCCGTGCGGTCGCTCGACGGCCCGCCGCCGCGCCTGACGAGCGACGCCAAATGCGACGCCTGCGACTATCGCGCGGAGTGCGGCGTCAAAACCCGGTCGTTGCGGTCGCTACTGGGCCTCTGAGCCGTCGTTCGCGTCGAGCCATGACCGCACCTCGTCGGCGTTCGGTCCCTCGCGCACGATGGTCTCCGCTTCGACGTTCACGACCGTACTCCCCGTGCCGCCGGTCTCCCCGCCGTCGAGGACGACCGCCGCCGCGTCCCGAATCTCGCTGTCGAGGTCGGCGGGTCGGGTCGCGCTCGGTCGCCCGCTCACGTTCGCGCTCGTGGCCGTGACGGGCGCGACCTCGCGCAGAAGCGCGAGCGCGACCTCGTGGTCGGGCACGCGAACGCCCACCCGCGAGCGCCCGCTGGTCAGTGCGTCCGGAACCGCCTCGCGCTTCTCGCAGAGGACGGTGACGGGACCAGGCAGGAACTCGCGCATGAATCGCTCTTCACGGTCGGTCACGCGGACGTACGCCAGCGCCGACTCTACGTCGGGGACCCCAAGCGAAACCGGCTTGTCGCGCGACCGGCCCTTCGCTTCGAAGACGCGCTCGACCGCTGTCTCGCTCAGTGCGTCCGCGCCGAGACCGTACACCGTCTCGGTCGGGTAGACGACAAGTTCGCCGTCACGAATCGCGTTCGCCGCTCGTTCGATTGGCTCGGTCATGGGGCTATCTCGGGAACCTGCGGAAAAAAGCGTAGCGTCTGTGGCCGCTCAGTAGAACGCGCTCGGGACGCCGGTGGCCTGCACCGCCGCGTCGCCGTCGTAGTACGAGCGCTTGTTGTTCCAGTTGGGGTCTCACACTCGGAACTCACCGTACTCTCCGGCGTTATCTCGACTCGATGGCGTCCTCGACTTCGTCGTAGTCGGGGAAGTCGGGCCACTCCTCGGCGACCCACGCGTACTCGACGGTTCGGTCCTCGTCTAGCAGGAAGACGGCGGGTCGAGGTTCGCTCACACCCGCCATCCCGTCGAGGTCGTTGACGATGCCGTACTCCTCGGCGACGCCGTTCTGCGGGTCCGAGAAGAGTCGGTAGTCGATTCCGCGCTCCTCGATGAGTTGCTTGTGCGCGTAGGGGTCCGAGATAGAGAGACCGACGACAGTGAGTTCGCCCTCGCTCGCGGTTTCACCGCTCGCATCCGAGGCGCGTTGCGCCTCGCTACCCAACTCACGGTCCCCAATCTCGTTCCACATGTACGTCGCGGGAAACGCTCCATCCATCGTGAAGAAGACGAGCAGGACCGGTCCCTCGTCGGTCAACTCCGAGAGCGCGGCGTCGGCCCAGAACTCGTCGTTGACCAGCGGTCGGGTGAAGTCCGGCGCAGTGTCGCCCTCGGCGACGTGGTCGGTATCTGGCAGGGAAACGACCTCGAAGTCCACCATCAGTCGTCGCCTCCCGCGGAAGCCGCCTCGGCACCGTCGCCGTACGTGTTCTCCACGTATTCCACGATGTTTGCGCTCTCGCTCATCGTGACGCCCGTGTTCTCGTCCACGATGGCCGGGACGGTCCGCTTACCCGAAATTCGCTTGACGACGTTTCGGTCGCTGTGCATCGGCTCCACGAAGCGCGACTGGTAGTCGAGGTCGTACTCCTGGAGCTTCCGGACCACGCGCTCGCAGAACGGACACGCCTGCAAGCGGTACAGCGTAATCGCCGACCCGCCGGTCGCTGACTGGCTCATACCCATTTGTTGGGTCGAATCGCTGGTAAGGTCTTCGCTCGCGGCAGTCTCACGTCATCTCGGAGGAAAAGAATAAAGAGTTAATCCCGTCCACTATCAAGTTGGGTTGTCGAATGGTGCCACTCCCGATGTATACGGTCGCGTCTATGGGACTGACCCCGCTAGCGCAAGTGTTAGGCTTCGAGGTCACGGAAGAGATGATTACGTGGGGGGGAACGCTCACCATCGTCGTCCTCATCGGTCTCTCGGCCTTTTTCTCCTCCTCGGAGATTGCGATGTTCTCCATCGCAAAGCATAGAATTGACGCGCTCGTGGACGACGGCGTCCCCGGATCCGAGACCGTCGCGGCACTCAAGTCGGACCCGCACCGGTTGCTCATTACCATTCTCGTGGGCAACAACATCGTCAACATTGCGATGTCCTCGATAGCGACAGGCGTCCTCGCGCTTCACATGGCACAGGGTCAGGCAGTCGCCGTTGCCACCTTCGGTATCACGGCTATCGTTCTCCTGTTCGGCGAGAGCGCTCCGAAGTCCTATGCCGTCGAGAACACCGAATCGTGGGCGCTCCGCATCGCCCGCCCGCTGAAACTGTCGGAGTACGTCCTCCTCCCGCTGGTCGTCCTCTTCGACTACCTCACGCGCGTCGTCAACAAGGTGACCGGCGGTCGGTCGGCCATCGAGACATCCTACGTCACCCGCGATGAGATTCAGGACATGATCGAGACCGGCGAGCGCGAGGGCGTCCTCGAAGAGGACGAGCGCGAGATGCTTCAGCGCATCTTCCGGTTCAACAACACCATCGCCAAGGAGGTCATGACTCCGCGCCTCGACATGACGGCGGTGCCCCAGACCGCGACCATCGAGGAGGCAATCGAGACGCTGGTCCAGAGCGGCCACGAGCGCGTTCCCGTCTACGAGGGAAGCCTCGACAACGTCATCGGCGTCATCCACATCCGCGATTTGGTCCGGGAACAGACCTACGGCGAACACGACGAACTCGAACTCGACGACGTTATTCAGCCAACCCTCCACGTCCCCGAGAGCAAGAACGTGGACGAACTGCTGGCCGAGATGCGCGAGAACCGCATGCAGATGGTCATCGTCATCGACGAGTTCGGCACCACCGAGGGGCTGGTCACGATGGAGGACATGGTGGAGGAAATCGTCGGCGACATCCTCGAAGGCGAGGAAGAAGAACCCATCGAGTACGTGGACGACGAGACCATCATCGTGCAGGGCGAACTCAACATCGACGAGGTCAACGAGGCGCTGGACATCGAACTCCCCGAGGGCGAGGAGTTCGAGACCATCGCCGGGTTCATCTTCAACCGCGCGGGCCGACTTGTCGAGGAGGGAGAAGACATCACCTACGACGGCGTTCGCCTCCACGTCGAACAGGTCGAGAACACCCGCATCATGAAGGCTCGCGTGACGAAACTCGACGCCGCCGAGCGCGCCGAAGCCGAACCGGACGAAGAGTCCGAGTTCGAGAACGGCGTCGAGACGGAAAGTTGAGCTACGAGTCGTACTTTACACCGACCCATGGACTGTCGAGAAACGCTCTCTCACGTACTCGATAGGATTGGTCGTTTCCGGCGAACGTGGCTTCAACGATACTGGTGGGTCTCCGTTCTCTTCGGCTTTACAGTTGTTTTTGGTGCTGTCGGGCTTATCATGATTGACGAAGCGTGGTATTTTGGGATGGAGAAAGCGTTTCGTTTTGACCGTCTGGCGAAGGACGCGACGACGACGGACGAGCGGGTCGGATTTCAGGTGGCCGCAGGGGGTTCGAGGGGAATTGCAGGTATGTACAGCGCTGTCGCTGCTGCGTGCTTTTCGTTCATTTCGATTGTAGTCGGATGGGCCGGTCTGCTCTATTCGATTCGGTCGTCGAACTCGTCATCGGTGACTGTCCGGGTCGATACTGACGTGACTGAGTCAGCTAATGCGGACGAAACTCGATCAAAACGAATGGCGAACCACCAACTCTCAGAGTTCGCTGACGAGGACGACCTTCCCGACAATTCCGAACAGTTACCCGACCATCTCGATGACCGAGAAGATACCGTAGCCGACGCCGATTGCTAACACGAGCGACGCGACCCACGCCAGCACCGTGTAGCCCATCTTTGACCGACTCACGCCGCCGCCCTCGGCGGCGTACCCGCTCCCGATGATGGCGCTGACGATAATCTCGTTGAACGAGACGGGGATGCCGAAGAAGACGGCGGCCTGCGCGATGGCGAACGACGGGATGAGCGCCGCGATGGAGCGCCGGGGACCTAGCGCCGAGTAGTCCTGCGCGAGCGCTTTTATGAGTCGGGGCGCGCCGGTCCACGACCCCACCAGCAAGCCGATGCCCCCGCCGACGAGGACGGGAAGGAGCGGAATCTCGAAGGGGTCGAGCAGGGGCACCAGCGGCCCGATTGCGAGTCCGACCTGCGACCCGCCTGCCGAGAACGCCACGAGGCTCCCGAGCGCGAGCAGGAAGTGTCGCTGTCCGGCCTCCAGATTCCGACGCACGTCCCACGCGAGCAGTCCGGCGACGACGCCCGCGATTGCGAGCGAGACGACGACGGTGCCGGTTTCGACGCCAGCGACCGGCGGGAGCGCTAGCTCGTTGCCCGCAGTCGCGGCGAGCGACTGGCTCACGTCCGGCGGGCCGAGGACGACGAACTTCACCTTGGCGATGATGAGACCGACCAGCGCGCCGAGGAGCGGAATGACGACTTCCTCGGCGGTGCGCTTCGAACGCAGTAGCTTCGCGGTGCTGTACGCGATGGAACTCCCGACGAACGGGGTCAGAATCCACAGCGCCGAAATCTGGCGGTACTTCGCCCACGCCGGGTCGCCGCCCATCGCCAGTCCGACGCCGACGATAGCCCCCGTGACGGTGAAGGCGGTGGCAATTGGGTAGCCGGTGAACACGCCGATAGCGACCAGCACGGCCGCGACCAGCAAGCCGGTCGTCGCCGCAATCGCGGTCAACTGGACGCCGCCGATGAGTTCCGTGCCGACCGCTTCCGAGACGTTCGCCCCCTGCATCACCGCCCCGAAAAAGCCGAGTAGCCCGACAAAGAATCCGGCCCGCATCACTGAGATTGCGTTCGCTCCGACCGCTGGCGCGAAAGGCGTCGAGCCAGACGACCCCGCACCGATAGCCCATGCCATGAATAGACTGGCGATAGCTGCGATTACCAACGTCACGACGCCGGTGCCGACCATGTCGGTACCTTCTGCCGACGATAAAATAGTCTACCGGCTTCGGGCCGCTCGCGTTCCGCGTTCCACGTTCGGCGTGTCGCCGCGCTCAGGTCGTCTTCGAGTGCGGTTCCTCAAGGTCCTCGGGCGCTTCAACGCCCTCGGCGGCCTCGGCGGTGTCGGTACGCTTCTCGGTGGCGACGTGCCAGCGGTTGACCTCGTCCTCGTAGTCCGCCAACTTCTGGCTGACCTCCTGTTTGAGGTCGTCGTCGTTGATGTTGACCTCGAAGACGAACGTCTCCTCGCCGTCGCCGCGGCCGACTTGCTGGACGTTGGCGCTGATGAGGTCGTTGTCGAAGTAGTAGGGCGCGAGTCGGGTCATTACCTTCTGGTAGACCGTGTCCTCGACCTTTCGGAGGGCCTTCCGACTCGCGGAGTCGGCGGCGCGAGCGACGTAGCTCACCGAGTCTTGCCACTTGCTCACTGCTTCGTCAGTCTCCTCGTCTTCCAGCTTCTCGTAGGACTCGCTTATTTTTTCGCCCGCAGTCTTGAGGTCGTCGTCCGGTCCTTTGCCTTTCTTTTCGCCCTCGCCTTCACCGACCGAGGCCTGCTCTGCGGTCTTCTCGGATACGTCCTCACCGAGTCGTTCGTGGTGTTTGGGTCGCCACTCTTCCCATTCGTCGTACATCTCGCCCGAGACGCCTGCCTCTCGGAGGGCTTCGGTGATACGCTCGCCGTGTTCGACGATGTCGCCCCACGTTCCGCGGAGCTTGAAGCCCGAAACGCTCTCTTCCATTGATAATCTCCCTAGGTTGGCTCTGTTATACGTTTGTCGGGCGATGCTCGCCGTGTGATTAGCGACCGTAGGTCAAACGAGTCGCTGTCTCGTCTCGTTTGTTCTCGCGTCGTCCGAGCACGACCGCGTGTCGGTTGGCGGTCCACATCTCGGACTCGGCGACCTCGACGCGCTCGCGGTCGAAGGGGTTGCGTCCGGCGCACCTCGGCGTCCGCCTCCGTCATCGAGCATCGGCCGCACGCTTCGGTTCGTTTGTCGTCCATGCGGAACACTTGCACGGTGGTTCGGTGCCTGAATAATTAATCTTTCGCCAATGTGGCGCATTGCCGTGCGTCTAGTGCGCGGTCGGCGACGTGGACGCCGACGAAACGGACGCGTCTTCGACAGTGTCCGCCTTCGGTGGACTCCGGGCGAACATTCTACGTTATCCCGTGAGACTGACACGCGGACTCGCCGCCCATATTAAGAGCTAAACCCCCGCGCCTCCCGCATACGGACTAGACATGACCATCGAAGACCGCGGGGACGCCAAGCTCGTCACCCACGCCTTGGCACAGGATACCCTTTCGAGACTCCGGGACGCTGAGACCGAGCAGGTCGGCTTCCGGAAGGGTCTCGTCAAACTCGGCCGCATCTGCGGCTACGAAATCATTGACGGCGCGATGGAGACCGAGTACGTCTCCATCGAGACGCCCCTGACCGAGACGACCGGCCAGCGCGTCAAGGGACTCGACGACGTGGTCATCATCAACGTCCTCCGGGCCGCGACGCCGTTCGTCGAGGGCCTGCTAAAGGCCTTCCCGCGCGCCAAGCAGGGCGTCATCAGCGCGGGCCGCGACGAGGAGGCTGGCCGCGGCGACGACGGCACCTTCCCCATCACCATCGACTACGTGAAACTCCCCGAGATTCAGGAGAAAGACACCGTCATCGTCGCCGACCCGATGCTCGCTACCGGATCGACGATGTGCGCAGTGCTGGACGAGGTACTGAACGAACAGCCTAATCCCGAGGACTTGTTCGTCCTCTCGGCGGTCAGCGCGCCCGAGGGCCTGCTCCGCGTGGACGACGAGTTCGACGAGTGCGACCTGCTGACGGTCGCCATCGACGACGAACTCAACGACGAGGGCTTCATCGTGCCCGGTCTCGGCGACGCCGGAGACCGAGCGTTCCGGACGACGTAACGCGGTTCAGGTTTCCGGAGTTCACGGACGACCGCAACGGAGTCGAGCGACTGCTCGTCTACGACTTGCAGGCTTGCAAGGCGGTCGCCGAGACGCCGGTCGTCCGAACCTTCTCCAGCACCTAAATCGACTATATACCCCATCTGTCGTTCGTTTTTTCTTGAACGTGAAATCGTTTTTCTCTACAACCTGAACACCCGCGACACCAGCGACCCGTCGCCGCGCTTGGCCAGAATGACCGTCCCGTCGGCGCGCCGTCCGACTTCTTGGGGCGTCGTCCCGACGACTCGCCGCCGAATCGCGCCCGAGCGAGTCGCGCCGAGGACGGTCACGTCGTGGCGCTCGGACTCCGCGACAATGCGCTCCGGAACGTCGCCCACTCGAACCACGGTCTCGGTTTCGACGCCGGACAGCGAGTCGGCAGTCTCCGCGAGCAGGTCGCGGGCCGCCGATTCCTCGCGCCTCGATTCGACGACTCGGAGCAGCGTCACGCGGGCGTCGTTGTTGACCGCGATGGCTCGCGCCACCGACGCTGCGAGGGCGGCGTGTCTGCTCTCGGCCACCGGCAGGAGGACGCCCTCGACGGTTCCGGCGAGCGCGCCGATTTTCTCCACCAGCACGTCGCAGTCGGCCCGCCGCAGGATTCGGTCTACGTTGCTCCCGAGGACCGCGTTCTGCCGCGTTCGGTCTTCCCACCCGATGACGAGCGCGTCGCAGTCGCGCTCCCGGACGCCGTGGAGGACGCCGCGGGCCACCGACGACGCGACGAACAGCTTGCCGCTCACGGGCACGTCACGTCCGGAGGCGACAGACACCGCCCGGTCGAGGACGGCGCGGCGCTCGTCGCCGAACTCTCGCGTGATGACCTCGTCGGTGAACAGCGCGAACGGCGACTCTTGGGGCGTGACGATGACGCCGACGACGAACACCTCGCCGTCGCGCTCGCGGGCCACATCCGCCGCGGTCCGGACCAACTGCTCGGCGGTGTCGGGGTTACCCACCGCGACGGCGATGCGGTAGCCGTCCTCGCTCATCGCCAGAAACACGGTGTCGGCGAGCAAAAGTGTTGCCGTCGTTTCGTCGAGAGTTCGTGCTTCTCTTTCGCGCTGTAGTCATTGTAGTCGAAAAATTAAATAACTAAGATGAATAATGATACTCCCAATGAGTCCCGACGCGGACCTCGGGCCGAACGAGCGCCGGGGAGAGCTTCCGACTTCGGCAGAAATCGCCCGAGAAGTCGCGCGCGTCGGTCGGCAAAACGGAGTCGCCCCGGTTACTGTCGTCGTATTCGGGTCGTACGCGAATGACGACCCGACGCCGTCGAGCGACGCCGATGTCGTCGTCGTCAGTCCGGATTTCGAGGAAGACGACGTGTACGCACGTCGGTTCTACTGGGACTGGGACTGGAACCACGACGAGTTCCCGACGCTCGACCTGATTCCGCTTCGCCCCGACGAGTTCCGCGAGTTCTCGTCTCGCTCCGGCCACATCGCGGCGACGGCGGTCACGACGGGCGACGTTTTTGAGTTCGGCGACGGAGCGAGAACTCGTCCGACCACTTCGCGTGTCTAACGAGTAGATACCGCCGGGCAGTTTTTCGCCAAACTTCATAAGCACGCCCGACACACCCCAAGACATGACAGACGACGAGGCCGAACCCTGCGACGACTGTCGGGACCCCGTCTCCGACGCGCTGGCGCGCACTCTCCGACTCACGGTGGACCGCTCGCAGATCGACAGCCAGCGGCTCTGTCCCGAGTGTTTCGCCGACTGGATAGACCGCTACGAGTCCGAGATGCAACCCGACGAGCGCCCAGTTATCGACGACGGCGACACCGACATTATCGTAGACTGACGCTCGGCGACGGCGAATCGTCTGCCGACTTCCCCTCGGCGAACCCCTCTGTCTCCACTGGAAAAACGCAGGACAGCAAACAGTTCCCTCGGCTATTTCTCCTGACGAAAACCACCCCCGTTTCCGAACGTAGCTCTCCGGAGGCGTTCGTGTCGGCCGGTAATCACCGCTATCGAACCCCTCCGTTTCGGGTGAACGACCGCAGGACGGCGGCGGGATTTTCGTCGCGGAGGTCACTACCGAAGCGGTCCTTCCTGTGCGAAAAGTTGCCAATGGAGATGTGCGGGTGGACCCCTCGTCTCGGCTCTCGGTTGAGCTATCCGGTTGGTCACTGGTATGGTTTCCGAGCCGTCGCTCACGACGACCTCCGTACCCGCCGGGCCGGGGGCAGTCGAGCGCGGACGTTCCGAAGTCGAGTCTCGCGTCTCGCGTTTACTTGTCGCCTTCTTCTGGTTCGGCGTCGTCCGCTTCGGCTTCGTCCTCTCTGTCGTCGTCCTCAGCCGTAGAGAGACCGTCGTCGCCCCGGTCCAGCGCCCTCGGAACGTCGCGGTGGTCCGAATACCCGTCGAACCAGCGCACGATGCGTTCGAGTCGGTCCACGACGTGGCCGGGTTCGCCGCTCCGGGAGAGTTCGTGGCCCTCGCGCGGGTAGCGCACCAGTCGGGTCTCCACGTCGTTTTTCTTCAACATTAGGTACAGCATCTCGGCGTTGTTCACCGGGACGCGGTAGTCGTCGTCGCTGTGAATCAACAGCGTCGGGGTGTCCACCTCGTCGGCGAAGGCGGTCGGCGACCGCTCCCAGAGGAACTCGTAGTCGTCCCACGGCGTCGCGTCGAAGTCCCACTCGACGAGTTTGAACGCGTCCGTCGAGCCGTAGAAGCTGTTGAGTTCGTAGACGCCGCGCTGGCTGACCGCGCCCGCGAACCGGTCGGTGTGGCCGACGATCCACGTCGTCATGTACCCGCCATAGCTCCCGCCGGTGACGTACATGTCCGATTCGTCCACGTACTCCCGACTCGCCACCTCGTCAACCCCGGCCATGATGTCCTCGTAGGCAATTTCGCCCCACTTACCGCCACCAAGCGCGGCCATGAACTCCTCGCCGTACCCCGTTGACCCGCGGGGATTCGACCAGAAGACGACGTACCCGCGCGCCGCGAGCAGTTGGAACTCCTGCCACATCGACCCGCTTGTGGACCACATCGAGTGTGGCCCGCCGTGGATTTCGACCGCGAGTGGATAGGTCTCGTCCGCTTCGAAGTCCGGCGGCGTCAGCACCCATCCCTGAATCTCGTCACCGGACTCGTTCTCGAAGCGGATTTCCTCCGGTTGCGCGACCGCGCGGTCGTCGAGGTAGTTGCTGTTGATTCGCGTGAGTCGCCGGGATTCCGCGCCGCCGAGCGTCGAGACGAACACGTCGCCGGGGTGGTCCCACTCCGAGCGGGCGAACGCGATTGTGTCCGCGCCGACCGTGGCGGCCTCGATTTCGCCGTCGCCGACGACGCGCTCGGGGTCCGAACCGGCGTCGCCCGGCGCGCGCCAGATGGCGTACTCGCCCTCGTCCGGCGTCGAGAAGTAGATGTTCTCCTCGTTCGGTCCCCACTGGGGCGACATCGCCATCGAGAGCGTTCGATCCAACGACTCGGTGGGTGTCGTCACTTCGCCGGTCTCGCGGTCCAGCACCTCGATTTCGGTCTGCTTGAGCGTCGCGTTCTCCTCGGGCGTGTAGGCGTAGGCTACTCGCCCATCGCTGGCGGCCGCCAGCATCGGCGTCCACCCCGTGGTCTGGGTGATGGTTCCGGTCTCCTCGCCCGCGTCGAAGTCGTACTCCACCACGTCCACGACGATGTTGTCGTCGGGGTCGCCGGTCCGACGCGCGCCGTAGAGCAACGTCGTCGCGTCGGCCCACTCGGGATTGACGTGGTCGTAATCGCCGTCGGTGAGTCGCCGAACGTCGTCGCCTCGCGGCTCCCCCGCTCGGTCTCCCGAGGCGCGTTGCGCCTCGCCTTCCAAATCGACCGCGTAGACGTGAGCGCGTTTCCCGTCGAAGTAGCGCTGACCCGCCCGGTACACCTTTCGGTCGATGACCCGCGGGTCCGACTCTTCCGGTTCGAAGTCCTCGCCGTCGAGACCGGTGTCCCGGCCCTCCTCGCGGTCGTCCGCCGTGACCTGCTGGGTGAACGCGATTTTGCTTCCGTCGGGCGACCACGCGATTTCGGCGACGCCGCCGACCACGTCCGTCACCTGCCGGGCCTCGCCCCCGCCGGTCGGCATGACCCAGAGTTGCGGTCGGTCGTCGTCAGCGCCCCGCGTGCTGACAAACGCGAGGCGGTCGCCGCTCGGACTCCACCGCGGTTGAGTGTCGATGCCTTCCGAGACGGTGAACTGGCGCGGTTCGTCGCCGCCGACCGAGACGACGTACACTGTGGCCTCGTACTCGTCGTCGCCGTCCGGGAGCTTTCGGACGAAGGCGACCCGCTCGCCGTCGGGCGAAATCCGAGTCTCCTCGACCTGTGCGATGTCGTGATAATCTCTCGCACGAACTGTTTCCATATCCGTCACATGCTGGTGAACCAGTAATACAATTTCGATTCGAAATACATCTCCGTCGTATCCGCTCTTACCTGTCGTCTCCGTGGTGTATGGCGTCGTTTCCGCGCTGGCGTCGAGACTGACGGCTGGCGAAACGTCGAATTTCTACCCGTTCGTTATCGAAAACCACGGCGTACCGCGGAGCGCGTCGGGGGAATGCCGCGGTTCAAGACCCGAAACACCGGATTTCGACCCCGGAGGGTCAACAAGCTATATGCACGTTGCCGAATACGTACTCTCCGTTATGGTGGGGGAAATCAACAGACGCGACGTACTGAAGACGGGCGGAGCCGCTGGCCTTGCAGGGCTGATAGGTTTCACCGGAACGACTCTTGGACAGGGCCAGCGCCTCTCGTGGCATGCGGGCGGGACCGGCGGCACGTACTTCCCGCTCTCGAACGAGTTCAAGACGGTCATCGAGGAGGACACGGACTTCACGATACAGGTCCAATCGACGGGCGCGAGCGTCGAGAACGTCGGGAGTCTCGCAAGCGGGGACGCCGACTTCGCGCTCATCCAGAACGACGTGGCGTATTTCGCGTACAACGGGACAGGTATCGACGCCTTCGACGGCAACGCGGTCGAGAGTCTTCGGGGCGTCGCCACGCTCTACCCGGAGACGATTCACGTCGTGACGCGACCGGGGACCGGCATCGAGACGCTTCAGGACTTAGAGGGCGCGACCATCAACACCGGGGACCTCGGGAGCGGGACGCAGGTCAACGCGCTCCAAATTCTCGAAGCCGTCGGCATCACTACCGACGACTTCAACGAGCAGAACGCGAGTTTCTCGCAGGCCGCCGACCAGCTTCGGGACGGCGACATCGACGCCGCGTTCGTCGTCGGCGGGTGGCCGCTCGGTGCCATCGAGGAACTGGCGACGACCTCCGACATCTCCATCGTGGAGATTTCGGGCGACGCCCGCCAGCAGATTCTCGACGCCTCCTCGTGGTTCGCCGAGGACATGATTCCGGGCGGGACGTACAACGGCGTCGGCGAGGACGTGCCCACCGTCTCGGTGCAGGCGATGATAGCGACCCGCGAAGACCTTGAGGCCGCAACGGTCGAGACCGTCACGCGGGCCATCTTCGAGAACACCGGCGGGCTAACGATAAAGGCCGACTTCATCAGCGAGGACACCGCGCTCGACGGGATGTCCATCCCGCTTCACGAGGGCGCACGCGCCGTCTTCGGTCCCGCGACCACGGCGGCGGGCGGTGGAACCGAAACCGAAACAACCGAGACCGGGATGGGAACCACAACTCAAAGCTAACGTGACTCGACTCCCCCTCTTGGCGAGCGTCTGTCTGCTAGTCGCAGCGGTCGCTGGCGTCGGCGCGGTCGGCGACGCGAGTCCGCAAACTGAGGCGGACCGCGCGCTGGTCGTCGCGGACGCCGAGACGGGCGAGCGACTGCTGACGGTTCCGGTCGCCGAGGGGGACACGGTGGCGCTGAACTACACTCATAGCGTCGAGAAGACGCCCGTACTGGACGTGTACGCGGTCAACGGGACCTCGCTGGAGATGGTCCGGATGGAGTTTCAGTCCTACGGCGCGGGTCTCCCGGCCCGCGCGGATGTGAACGTCACGGAGGACGGAACCTTCGTCTTCGACCCGGAGGGGCGCTACGACCGAATCTACGTCAAACCGGGTGAGATTGCGGGCCACCGACTGCTCGTGAAGGACCGAACGTACGACCTCGTCGCGCTCTCGGACGCGCGCTCGGTGGAACTGTTCGTGACGAACGACTCTCGCTCGACGACCGAATCGCACCTATGAGCGACACCGAACGCTCCGACGAGACGGTCACCCCGGAGACCGACCAGCAGGAACTCATCGAGCAACTGGAACGGCGGCGCTCCCACCGGGGTATCCTCGCGCTCGCGGTGTCGGTCGTCGCCATCTCGTTTTCCGCGTTTCAGATGTGGTTGGCGGCCCGCGGCTTCGAGTTCGCGGCGACGCTCCCGCTGGTCGGTCGCGTCGAACTCGGGTCGCTCCAACTGCTCCAGATAAACGCCGTCCACGTCTCGTTCGCGCTCGTCCTCACGTTCCTGCTCTTTCCGCCCTCGACGGGCGACGGCTTTCTGTCCCGGCGACTCGGGCGGGTCGTCCCCGGTCTCCGCGACAGGTTCGGCGACGACAGCGCGGCGACGCGCGCCGGAGAGCGCACTCGCGGCGTCATTCGGTGGCTGTTCACAGACCCCGAGAGCCGACGCGTCACTCCTTTCGACTGGTTACTCGTCGCATTCACGCTCCTCTCGGTGACGTACATGTTGACCGAGTTCGGCGAGATTCGTCGGATGCGGGCGCTCGGTCTCGGGTTCGGCCGAACTATCGGCGAATACTACCCGGCCCTCGCGCCCGTCGTTGACGCGCTCTCTTCGGTGGGGATTCCGCTCGGAGACGTGTCCTACGCCTTCCTGCTGGGCGCTATTGGCGTCCTGCTCGTGCTGGAGGCGACCCGGCGCGCGCTCGGCGTCTACCTGATGTTCATCGTCGCGTCGTTCATCATCTACGCGCGGTGGGGGTACCTGATTCCGCTCGACGCGGCCTACGTCGGCGTTCTCTCGATTCCGCGACTCGGCTGGGACTCTATCGTTCAGAACCTCTGGTACAACACCGAGAACGGCGTCTTCGGCATCCCCGTGACCGTCAGCGTCCGGTTTATCTACATCTTCATCCTGTTCGGTGCGTTTCTGGAGATGAGCGGCGCTGGCAAGTGGTTCATCGACCTCGCGTACTCGGCGACCGGTCAGCGCAAGGGCGGTCCCGCGAAGGCGAGCATCATCGCCAGCGGGTTCATGGGCACCATCAGCGGGTCGTCCATCGCCAACACCGTGACCACCGGCGCGTTCACGATTCCGCTGATGAAGCGGTCGGGCTACAGCCCCGAGTTTTCGGGCGCAGTCGAGGCCTCGGCGTCGTCGGGCGGCCAGATTCTCCCGCCGGTGATGGGTGCGGCCGCGTTCCTCATCGTGGAGTACACGTTGACGCCGTTCCGCGACGTTATCATGGCGGCCGCGATTCCCGCCATCGTGTTCTTCTTCGGCGTCTGGGTGATGGTCCACCTCGAAGCGTCGAAGCGAAACATCGGCGGTCTCGCCATTGAGGACATCGTGTCGTGGCGGCCCCACCTCGCACGCGGGTGGTTCTACCTCGTCCCGCTTGTCCTCCTGCTCTACTACCTCATCATCGAGCGCCTGTCGGTGGCCCGGTCGGCGTGGTTCACGCTGGTCGCCATCGCGGCGCTCATCGCGCTCGTCGCGGCCTACAGCGAGAAGACCCGCGTGCCACTCCTCGGTACCATCGCGGGCCTCTTCGTGCTGGAGACGGCGGCGTTCGCTGTGACCGGCGCAGGCATCGCGGACGCGCTCGCGGGTTCAGCACCCGGTACGGGGATGGCTCCCGTCGCGGCGCTGTTGGCCGCGGCCGGAAAACTCGGTTGGCTCACGCTGGTGATCAGTCTCGTCACGATGCTCGCCCGGCCGCGAGGCGGCGCGCCGCTGTTGGACTTCGACCCGCAGGTAGACGGCGCGGTGTCGGCGGCCGCGAGCGCGCTTCGACGGCCGCAACTGGCCGATAACCGTCCGTTCCAATACGGCGGGTTCGTCTTGAAGTCGATGGACGCGGGCGCGCGGACCGCGACAGCGGTCGTCATCGCGGTTGCCGCCGCGGGGGTGATTCCGGGTGTCATCAGCGTGAGCGGTCTCGGACCGAACCTGACCTCGCTTATCCGCACCGTCGCGGGCGGTTCAATCGTCGCGCTACTCGTGCTGACCGCCATCTCCTCCATCATCCTCGGGATGGGGATGCCGACCACCGTGACCTACATCATCCTCGTCTCGATGCTCGGCCCGGCCATCAGCGAGTTGGGGATTCCGATTCTCGCGGCGCACCTGTTCATCCTCTACTTCGGCGTCATCGCCGACATCACGCCGCCGGTCGCGGTCGCGGCCTACGCCGCCTCGGGCATCGCCCAATCCGACCAGTTCGAGACGGGGGTCAAAGCGTTCTCGCTGTCGCTCAACAAGGCCATCGTCCCGTTCGCGTTCGTGCTGACGCCGGGCATCCTTCTGCTCCGCGGGACGGGCACCGGCCAAGAGGTCCGCGTCATCGGATTCTCGGACGTGGCCGACCTCGGTTACTTCCTCCCGGAGGTGGTGATTCCGGTCGTCGGCGTGTTCGTCGGCGTCGTGGCGCTCGGCGCGACCATCATCGCGTACCTCTACACGGACGTGAGCGACCTCGCTCGTACGGGGTTCGCGCTCGCGGCGCTCCTGTTGATGGCTCCGTTGTTACTGTTTAACACGGTAACTGCCCTGCTCTCGCTGTTGGGTCTCCCGTCGGGCTTCGAAGCCGGACTGTTCGACCTCGGACTCCGAGCCGTCGGCGGCGTGCTATTCGGCGCGCTCGCGCTCCGGAATCGACGCCGGGCCGACACAGAGCGAGCGACCGAAACCGGCGCGACCGAAGCCGCCGATTAGGCCAGTCCGGTCAGTCCGAGCAGGTCGAGCGCGCCGAACAGCAGGTCGCCGTAGGTCAGCGCCACGACCGTCCCGACGAACAGGGGGACGACGAAGGGGATACCCGGAGAGACCCACACCTCGTCGTCGCGGACCAGCACGTCCAGACCGTCGCGCAGGCCCTCGGGCGTCGTGCCGTACGCGCCGTGGTCGATGTCGTCGAGGAACGCCGCCGCGCCCCACGGGTCTGCCTCGGAGGCGTCCGATTTCGGCGTCGCCTCTCTTGTCGCGCTCTGGCCGCCGTCGGCCCGAAGCTCCTCGACGCTGACTGCGCCGTCGCCGGGCGGATTCGGCGCTGCGGGCAGGGTCGCGGGGTCTCGGAAGTGGTCGGCGCGCTCGCGCAACTCCGCCAGCGTCAGGCCGCGCCACCGGAGGTACATCCGAACCGCGTCTAAGTCCACGCCGCTCCGCGTCGTGCCCTCCGGCGTCTCCAGCAGACGCCCGTGTTCTGTCGGAATCGCGTCCCACGAGACGGGCTTGCCCACGAACATCACCGACGAGAACCGCCCGGCGACCGCGTTCCGCGTGAGGACGGCGACCGGGTAGAGAGCGCCGAACAGCACCGTGTTCGTCAGGATGGTCAGCGAGAACACGCCGACGGCGGTCTGCTGGTAAGGTAACACCCACCCGGCAACCTCGTAGGTCGGGAACGTCGGAAACAGTACGGCGACGACGAGAAATGCCTTGGCGTCCGCGCCGCCGAACGCTCGGAACCACCAGAAAGCGACGACCAGCGGCGCGACGAAGCCGAGGCTGATGGCGGCCCGGAGGGCGAACCACCGGGTCTCGTAGGCGGTGCCGGTCCACGCTTGCCACCCCTCGACCGCGAGCAGGACGACCGCGAGCGCGGCGAGGGGGTACCACGTCCGGTTCGGTATCCGGCGGGTCTTCACGTCCCGCCACGCGGCCCAACCGAAGACGGGGACGACGAGCAATCGTAGAACGTCGGGTATCGAGGCGTCGATGGGGGAAACCACGGCGTGTATCTCTCCGTGACCGAGGTTTGTTTCGGCTTCCTATATAAATCTAAGAGGACCTTCCGTCGGGTACGATTCGAGAAAAGTACGTTACTTCGAATCGCCATCTGGCTGCAGATACCGTGAGAGGCGAGTAAAGAGCGCAGAGCCTTTGTTACTTCGCTGGCCCTTTTCCGCGGGATGAATGGGCCGACTTTCTTTCATATTCACAAGTCCGATCTCAGGATGTAAAAATCCAGTGTCCGCAGCGACCGTTTATGTCGCTGAATGCCACCGCCGAGACGGATTTACGCTTCACGTCGGTCAACTCTCCTCACCGACGCCGTGAACCTCCGCTATCCGCCACGAGGGGCCGTCCCCGCCAACCGCCACCAACGTCGCCTCGACGGTTCCCTCCGAGTCCACCAGTCGCTCGAACAGGTCCTTGTTCTCTGCAGGAAGCGGGACGGCGACGTACTGGTCGTCGGAACTCCGGAGGACGAGTTCGCGCTCCACCGCATCGACGTTCCAGACGCGGAAGGCGTCGCGCATCGTTCGCGTCGAATCGTCGGGGTCGCCGGTCATCGACTAGCCCGCAACGCCAGCGACGACGGTAAAGCTACCGTCCGTAGAGCGACCGCTCGTCGGTCGCACTCGTGCAAAAAATCGAAATCCGGAAGGGCAGTTATATGACGCGGTTCTGGAGGTAGTCGAGGTGCTTGGCGTTGTAGACGATCTTGACCTCGTCGGTAGCGGCGCTACCGATGCAGGTCAGGCGGACGTTCTTCTCTTCGACCTCTTCGTCGGAGAGAATCTGCTGCATGTCCATGTCGATTTCGCCCTCTTTGACGATGGCGGCGCAGTTCGCACAGGCACCAGCGCGGCACGAGAAGGGCCAGTCGTAGCCCTGCGCCTCTGCGGCTTCGAGGATGTACTCGCCTTCCGAGACCTCGAGGCTACCGTAGTCCTCGCCGTCGAGACCGGCGTCGGCGGCCTGCTCGAAGAGGTCGTCGTCGTCCATGTCCCAGCCTTGGTCGTCCAGTACCTCGTAGTTAAGGTATTCTACTGTTGGCATCAAGACGATGGTTCGGCCGCGACATGGTTAGTAGTTATTGTTTCCGCCCGAACGCGGCGATGCTACTGATAAATCGGGAAGAACTCGAACAGGAGGAACGACGCCACCGCCGAGATGCTCGGCGTCAGAATCCAGAGCATGATGACGCGACCAGTCGAAGAGGGGTCGAACAGGTCTTTGGTCTGGAGGTCGTCGGGGTCTTCCTCGCCGATTTTCTGGACTTCGTCCTCTGGTTCGGCCGTCAGCGCGTCAACGGACATCTTCGACTTCTCGCCGGTTCTCTCGCCGTCTTTTTCGCCGTCGCCTCGGACCGCCGCGGTCGCGGCGTCTCGAACTCTGACGGCCCGCGTCGCTCGGCCCCACCCGAGACCGATGATGCACATCGTCGCACTCACAGCAAGACTCGCCGGGATGCCCAGATACGACAGCATCGTGATGAGCGACGCCGAGACGACCTCCACGATAAGCGCGGCTAGCAGGGGCAAGTCGGTGAGGTCGTTGCCGACGGTGTCGAGGGTGCGCCGAGCGATGGTGAACGCGCCGAGCGCGATGGCACCCGCCGCAAGGAGGATACCCTGATTGACGCCCACCTCGCCGCTCCCGACGAGCGGTGCGACCGCGTTTGCCACGTTGCTCGCACCCGCGGAAAACGCCATGTAACAGCCGATGACGACCACGAGGACGCTACTGACAAGCTCCCGATTATTCGTGGTCGCGCTCGGGACGGGATACGGAATCGAACCCACGCGGTTGTACTCGAACAGCGGTCCCTCCGAGCGGTCGATGCGGAACCACACGTCCAGATACGGGTAGAGGTAGCGCCCGATAACCGCACAGACCCAGAACGCGACGATGGGCGCGACCAGCCACCACGAGACGATTTGGCCCATCACTTCCCAGTTGATGTCACCGGCCGCGACGCCCAACCCGGCGATGGCACCCACGGCGGTCATCGAGGTGGAGGCGGGGACGCCGAACAGGTTCGAGACGAGAAGCGCAAGACCGACAAAGAAGAGGACGCCGACGCTCGCGGGGAGCGTGAACAGTGCCGACGGGACGATTTGGCCGCCCATCGTGTCGATGACGTTTCGACCGACGGTCCACCCGCCGAGCAGCGCGAACGTCGCCATCAACCCGGCGGCACCGAGTTTCGAGAGGACGCCACTTCCGACTGCCGGGCCGAACGCGACGCCGGTCGAGGAGCCACCGATGTTGAAGCCGACGAAGACGGCGACCGCAAGTCCGACGAGGAGGAGTACGCTAATCACACGTTTACCAAGACACGACGGCCGTTAAATCGTATCGTTCTCGATTCTTCGGGTTCGCGGAACGAGGTCTGGCCTTTCTCACCGAACGAGACCCGTCCTGCCTCGCAGAACGAGACCCGACTCCGCTCACAGAATCGGCACGTAGCGGAACACGACGTACGCGACGACCGTCGCAATTCCGGGCACGAGATTCTGGAGGAGAACGACCCTCGCGGTCGTCGCTGGCTGGTAGAGTTCGGCCGGGGACGGCGGGCCGTCCGCGGCCACCTCCGAGTCGGCGGCGTCGCGGTCGCCATCGAAGTCGCTGGTCTTGGTCTCGTTGGGAGCAGTTCGCTTCTCGCCGGGCATGGCGGCGCTCTCGCCGGGGACGCCGACGCTCGCGCCCGGAACCGGTGGTGTCTCGGAGACCGGGTCGGCGACCGTGGCGCGGCCCCACCCGAGACCGACCACGCTCATGGTGGCGATGACGACGAAACTCGCGGGAATGGAGAGCGCCGACAGCACCGTCACGATGGAGGAACTCACGACGGCGACGACGACTGCCGCGACCAGCGGCAGGTCGGTGAGGTCGTTGCCCACCGTGTCGAGGGTGCGCCGAGCGATGGTGAACGCGCCGATTGCGGTCGCGCCGGACGCCAACAGGACGCCCTCGGTCATCGAAATCGCGCCGTTGCCGACCAGCGGCGCGACGGCGTTCGCCACGTTGCTCGTCCCCGCGGAGAACGCCATGTAACAGCCGATAGCGATGACGAGCAGCGTGCCGACGAACTCCCGGCGGGTGGTTCCCGGCCCGAGTTCCGGGCGCGGGAGGCTCCCGGCGGTGTCGAACGCCACGAGTCGCCCCTTGCTCTGGTCG
The DNA here is from genome assembly GCF_004087835.1 of Halorussus pelagicus. Lineage (NCBI taxonomy): Archaea > Methanobacteriati > Methanobacteriota > Halobacteria > Halobacteriales > Haladaptataceae > Halorussus > Halorussus pelagicus. Next base: position 1,294,614 of record NZ_CP035119.1, on the reverse strand, counting down.
ATGTTGATGAACTCGTCCAAGTCGTCGTACCAGTAGCGGCCGACCACCGCGCTCACCCAGAAGCCGACGATGGGCGCGACGAGCCACCAGCCGACGATTTCGAGGACGGCCTCGACCTTCAACTGGCCGATGGCGAGACCGAGACCGACGATTGCGCCTACCGCGGTCATCGAGGTAGAGGCGGGGACGCCGAGGACGTTCCCCGCGAACAGCGCGAGACCGATAAACAGCAGGACGACGACGGCGACGCGCATCGTGAAGGGGTCGCCCGAGACGAGGTCCTTACCGAGCGTATCGACCACGCGGCGGCCGAGCGTCCACCCGCCGAGCAGGAAGAAGAAACTCATCAGCGCGCCCGCACCGAGTTTCGAGACGGTCCCGCTGCCGACCGCCGGGCCGAACGCGACGCCTGTGTTCGACCCGCCGATGTTGAAGCCGACGAAGATGGCGACGACGACGCCGAGCAAGAGGAGTAGATTGCTCACTAGGGGTATCTCGGGCGAAGACGGATTAAATCCTCCTTGTCCGGTCGCAACTTCGAACGTCGAGTTGACCCGATTCTGGCAAAAGACACAGGCGCAGAAAGGGTTATCCCGGCGGCACGACTCAACGTAGGCATGAAAGTTCTCGTAACGGACCCTATCGCCGACGCAGGCTTAGAGCGACTTCGTGAGGCGGGTCACGAAGTCGAAACCGCCTACGACGTGGAAGGAGACGCACTTCTGGCCGCCGTCTCGGACGCCAACGGTCTCATCGTTCGCTCGGGAACCGACGTGAACGAGCAACTCTTCGAGGCCGCTCCGGAACTCGTCATCGTCGGCCGGGCGGGAATCGGCGTTGACAACATCGACATCGAATCGGCGACCGAACACGGCGTCATCGTGGCCAACGCGCCGGAGGGCAACGTCCGGGCCGCGGCCGAACACACCGTCGCCATGGCGTTCGCCAGTGCGCGGTCCATCCCGCAGGCCCACGCGCGACTCAAGGGCGGCGAGTGGGCTAAGGGCGACTATCTGGGCACCGAACTCAACGGCAAGACGCTCGGCGTCGTCGGTCTCGGTCGGGTCGGCCAAGAGGTCGCCAAGAAACTCGACTCGCTCGGGATGGACCTCGTGGCCTACGACCCCTACATCAGCGAGGAACGCGCCAAGCAACTCGGCGCGCAACTGGTGGACTTGGACGACTGTCTCGACCGCGCGGACTTCCTGACGGTCCACACGCCGCTGACCCCCGAAACCGAGGGCCTCATCAGCGACGAGGAACTCGCACAACTCGAAGGCGGCTACCTCGTCAACTGCGCCCGCGGCGGCGTCGTGGACGAGGACGCGCTCGCCGAGGCCGTCGAGGAGGGCGTCCTCGCGGGTGCCGCGGTGGACGTGTTCGCCGACGAACCCATCTCGCCGGACAATCCCCTGTTGGATGTCGAGGACGCCGTGGTCACGCCCCACCTCGGCGCGAGTACCGAGGCCGCCCAAGAGAACGTCGCCACCAGCACCGCCGACCAAGTTGTCGCGGCGCTCGCCGAAGAACCGGTCGTCAACGCGCTGAACGCCCCGTCCATCGACGAGAGCGCGTTCCCCCGCGTCGAACCGTACATCGGTCTCGCCGAGACCGCGGGCAAAATCGCCACGCAACTGTTAGACGAGCGCATCGCCTCAATCGAGGTCCACTACGAGGGCGACATCGCCGAGGAGGACGTGGAACTCGTGACCGCCAGCGCCCAGAAGGGCGTCTTCCAACCGCTGGAGTGGCAGGTCAACGCGGTCAACGCGCCCCAAATCGCCGAGGAGCGCGGCGTCGAGGTCACGGAGTCCAAGACTCGCCAGACCGAGGACTTCCAGAGCCTCGTCCGCGTGACCGTCTCGGGCGACGACGAGTCCATCAGCGTCGAAGGCACCCTGTTCGCCGACGAGGACCCCCGCATCGTCCGCGTGGACGACTACCGCATCGACGCCATCCCGCACGGCCACATGCTCGTCGCCCGTAACGAGGACGCGCCGGGCGTCATCGGCTTCATCGGCACCATCCTCGGCGACCACGGAGTCAACATCGCGGGGATGTTCAACGCCCGCGAGACTCACGGCGGCGAGGCGCTGACGGTGTACACGCTCGACGAGCAGGTCCCCGACGACGCGAAGGAGACGCTGGAGGCCGACGAGCGAATCATCGAAGCGCGCTACATCGAACTGAACGGCGCGGAGTAGGGCGGACGCTCACTTTGGGGAAACGTTTTTATCGAAAGCAGGAGTTCGTCTATACGGCCAAGGTGTATCATCGGTGCACTACTGCATCCGATGATTCCTTTTGGAACTCGCTCCTTCAGTTGCAGCTCTGTGCAGTGTTATCTTGGTTTCACAGCTGAATTGACTGCTCTCTTCGAAACTACGAACAGGAGCCAACAGGAAAATTTTTGACTAAGTAGTCGTTATAGCTGAACACTACTGCCTCGCGCAGTAGTGTACGATGATTACACCTTGGCCGGTTGTCATCGTCGGTGTGAGCGTCACCGTTCAGCGAGCGACGGTCGTCGTCGAACTGGCGACCGCACTCGTCGGACTGATGACCGCTCTCGTGGGGCTATATCACACGTACCGACGCCTGACCCACACGGAGTCACAGTAGGGTAATCCTGCTCACTGACTCCTCGGGGAAGTGGCAACCGGACTGACGACTGGTCGAAGTTTCCACCTCTTTCGTCTCGAGTCGAGACAATTGCTCTACTACAACAACCACCGGCTATTAGTGGCGTCACTGTCCACACCCGCACATGAAACATCTCGGTCTGAAGGCCCGAATGGCCGTCGTCGGGTCGATGCTGTTCGCGTTCTACGCCGTGGCCGCCGTCGCCGCAATGGGGATCTTCGGTTTCTCGCCGGTACTCGTCGCGCTCGGAAGCGTCGCCTTCGTCGGCGTCCAGTACAAAATCGGCAAGTGGGCCGCCCTCCGGAGCGTCGGTGCCGAGGACATGCCTGAGGACCGTTTCCCGGAGATTCACCGACAAGTGGAGTCGCTGTCGAAGGACATGGGCATCGACAAGCCGCGACTGATGGTCGCCCGGATGGGCGTACCCAATGCCTTCGCCGTCGGGCGCAAGGGCGCGGGCACCGTCGTCGTCTCCGAGGAACTGCTCCAGTTGCTTGACGCCCGCGAAGTTGAAGGCGTCCTCGCGCACGAACTGGCCCACATCCGGAACCGAGACGTGGTGATGATGGTCCTCGGGCAGGGCGTCGCCTCCATCGTCGCCATCGTCGCTCAGTGGGCGGTCCTGCTGACCGGCGACAACGACCTCGCGGACTTCTTTCTCGCCATCGTCGTCGGCCAAATCACCCAGATGCTCGTGATGGTGTTCGTCTTCGCCATCTCGCGCTACCGGGAGTACGTCGCGGACCGCGACGCCGCCGACGAAATCGGCGGCGGCGAACCGCTGGCCAGCGCGCTCGAAAAGATTAGCCGCGGAAGCGAACGCGCCCAAGAGTCGAAAATCGACTCGGAGGTCGGCGCACTCTGCATCTTCGGCGAGGGCACCGGTCTCGCGCAACTGTTCGCCACTCATCCGCCGGTCGAGAAGCGAATCGAACGCCTACGTTACTGACTCCGACCACGATGGACCTCCGAACCCTGCTTGCGGCCGTCCTCGGCGTCGGACTCGGACTGTTTTTCCTCGCGGTCCCGGACGCGGTCGTCCAGATACACACCGCGGGTCGGGCGCCGCCCGGCCGCGGGGGCGAGTACGGCGAGAACTCGTCGGCAGGTCGGTGGCGACGGGTAGTGCAGGTCGTCGGCGTGGCGCTCGTCGGTGCTGGCGTCTACTTCGCGTCGGTGGCGCTCTGAGAACGCACTCGGACGGTTTCCGCGACGCGAGTCCGTCGTCGCTCGGACTCCACGCCACCCAACCGTCAGGTCGGTGCCACCGTGACCTCGCGGACTTCGACTCGCGTTCCGCCAGCGTCGCTCTCGGCCACGCAGACCTCCCACTCGTGGCGCTCAATCACGTCGCGGACGAACGCGAGACCGACGCCCGTTCCGTCTTCGCGGGTCGTGTATCCTCGCTCGAACACGCGCTCGCGCTCGCGTTCGGGGATTCCCGGCCCGTCGTCGGCGACGTAGAACCCGCTCTGGGGCGCGAGGGACGCAACTCCGTTGTCGCCGTCCGACCCGAGGCTGCCGACCCGGACCGCGGCGTCGTGTCCGGCGTTCTCTATCGCGTTCCGAAACAGGTTCTCGAACACGCTCGCCAGTTGCCGCTGGTCGGCCCGGACCGACAGTTCGGTCCCGTCGAACGCGAGCGTCGCGTCGTACGTCTCGACGTTCTCCCACGCGTTCCGCGCGACGCCCTCGACCGAGAGATGGTCGAGTTGGACCGGCACTTCGCCGTTGGCCATGTCGAGGATTTCGTCCACGATGTCGTCCATGCGCTGGTGTGCGCCCTCGACCTTGTCGAGATGGGCGGAGTCGTCGTCGGCCGTTCGGGCGAATTCGAGGTGGCCCTGCGCGACGTTCAGCGGGTTCCGGAGGTCGTGAGCGAGGTTCTGTGCGACGTGTTCGAGATACTCGTTCTGTCGCTCCAGATGCTCCTCGTAGCGTTTGTGGGCGGTCACGTCGTTGAGGACGAGAACCGACCCCGAAACCGAGCGACCTCGGTCCGACAGCGAGGACCGTTGCACGTCGAAGTATCGGTGCACGCCGTCGTCGCTCTCCACGGCAATTTTCTCCGACTGGTCGCCCAACTCGTACGCGTCGAGGACCGATGGGTGCGAGTCACGGACCGCCGCCAGCGGCCGACCTATCGGGTCGGCCGCACGCGCCCATCCGAAGACGCGCCGCGCCGCCGGGTTCGCGTCAACGATTCGGTCCTTCGCGTCGAGAACCAACACCGGGTCGTCTATCTCCTCGACGACGGTCCGGCGGCCGATAGGGGCAACCTTGAGCAGTTCGTACCTCGAAATCGCGTAAGCGAAGGCCACGCCGGTAACCGCAAAGAAGACCTCCGGTTGCACGGAGAGAAAGCCGTTGTAGTACAGTCCGGACGCGGCCCACGGGACCGTCGTCCCCGCGAGTACCGCGACGGTCTGTTTCTGAAAGAGGTCCTGTGACCTGACCAGTCCGCGGAGGAGGAGGACGGTGCCGACGCCGTTGACGATGTTGGCGTACACCGTTCCCGCGAAAAACGCTGGCCCGAACGTCCGGCGCAAAACGACGGTGCCGTTTACCGTCACGAGTTCGGCCGACGTTCGGACAAGGTGGTGGTATTCGTTCGTCCACGCGAGGACGAGCGTGAGCGCGCTCGGAACCGCGAGCGCGACGAGCGCGCGACGCGAGAGCCACTCGCGGTTGTCGGTGTACTCGCATGCGAACGCGAACCATGCCAGCGGGACGACGGCGGTCCCGACGTACTCCACGCTCACCCAGAACAGCTTGGCCGAAATCGTCGTACTCGCCACCTGAAGCCCGTTCCCGGCGGTCCAGATTGCAGTCGCCGCAGTGAACACCACTATCGGGAGCGCTCCGCGCGCCTCTCTGCGCCGCCACGAGAGGACGCTGACAGTGACGGAGACGAGACACGCGAACATCGACAAGACGACGGAGTACGTGAGGTGCATCGTTTCTGAAACGTGTTACCAGTTTCATTCCGTCCGCCATATATAAATCATCTGCTCGATACCGAATCGGGCGAAGCGCACCGGTATAAGACGATTGAGGGCTATATAGACGTAATTTAAAATAGAAGAATTTATGTAAAGAATACTAAACTGAACGCGCGTTTTCTCGCCGAAACGAGCGTGCGTCGTCCCGATACACGCCGCCGCCTCGACCCAGGACGCGCCGCTACTCGCCGAGTTGGTCGAGTACGCCGTCGGTGTCGGCCGGAACCGGTTCCGGGTCCGCCCCGGCGGCCGCCGCGGCGTCGGGGTCCTTCAGAAGATGGCCCGTCGTGAGACAGACGACCTGCTCGTCGGCCGCGATATCGCCCGACTCGCGGAGCTTTCGGAGTCCAGCGACCGACGCTGCACTCGCGGGTTCGACGCCCACGCCGTCGCGGGCGAGCGCGCGCTGGGCGTCAGTGATTTCCTCGTCGGAGACCCCGACCGCGGTACCTCCGGTCTCCCGGATGCCGGGAAGCGCCTTCGGCGCGTTGACGGGGTTGCCGATGCGGATGGCCGTCGCGCGCGTCTCGACTTCCTCCCAGCGGCGCACCTCGTCTCGTCCCTCTTCGACGGCTTCGACCATCGGGGCCGCGCCCTCGGCCTGCACGCCAGTGAGTGTGGGAACCTCCGCGGGGTCGAGTGCCCCGGCCGCGACCAGTTCGCGGAACGCCTTGTAGAGCGCGGCGGTGTTGCCCGCGTTGCCAACCGGCAGGACGATGCGGTCCGGAAGGTCGCCCGTCTGGTCCCGGAACTGCTCGACGATTTCGAGACCGATGGTCTTCTGGCCCTCCAGTCGGAAGGGGTTGAGCGAGTTGAGCAGGTACGCCTCGCCGCGGGCCGCGAGGTCCGAGACGATGTCGAGACAGGCGTCGAAGTTGCCATCGACTTCCAGAATTCGCGCGCCGTGGAGGCTGGCCTGTGCCACCTTCCCCGCGGCGACTTTCCCGGCGGGGAGCAAAACCAGAACTTCCGTGCCCGCGCGCGCGCCGTAGCAGGCGAGCGCCGCGCTCGTGTTGCCCGTGGAGGCGCACGCGAGGCGGCCGACGCCCAGTTTCTCGGCGACGCGGACGCCGACGGTCATGCCGCGGTCCTTGAAACTCCCCGTGGGGTTCATCCCCTCGTGTTTGACTCGGAGGTCCGCGACGCCGGTCTCGTCCTCGATGGTCGGCACCTCGTAGAGGGGCGTGTCGCCCTCCTCGATACTCACGCCCTCCGCGAAGGGGAGCGCGTCGGCGTACCGCCAGACGCCCCGCCCTTCGAAGTCGTCGAAGGTCGGTAGGTCGGCGTATCGGACTTCGAGTAGGCCGTCACAGGCATCGCAGGTGTACCGGACCGCATCGAACGGCGTGAAGGTCGCTCCACACTCGATACAGGCCAGCCAGACCCCGTCGTCGGCCGCTCGCGGCGGGTCGGGTCGCTCCTCGGAGAGACTGAGAGTCATCGTTCTCCGAGAAGGTGGGCACCGGGAAAAAGGGCCGGTTAGCGGTATTACTACGGGATTCGGTGTCCAACTACGGCGTGGAAATCGACCGCACTGCTCGGAGTCGTCGGTCCATCGTCAGGCGACCAGCAGCTCTTTCTCGTCGGCGAAGGCTTCGTCGAGGTGAGCGCCGATTTCGGCCATCGCGTCCCACGCCTGTTCGACTCGCGGTTCGGCGACGTTCGTGAAGAACGAGTGGACCATCTCGTCGTAATGAGCGTGTTCGACGGGAACCCCGGCGTCTTCGAGTCGTTCGGCGTAGGCGACGCCCTCCTCGCGGAGCGGGTCGAACTCGGCGGTGAGGACGGTGGCGGGCGGCAGGCCGCTCAGGTCGTTGGCCTGTAGCGGGGAGGCGTAGGGGCTCATCCCGTCGATTTCGTTTTCGAGGTAGTGTTCCCACGACCACTGGAGGTCGGGTTCGGTGATGAAGTAGCTCTCGTCGCCGCTCGAGTCGTCGTCGAACTCGTAGGAAAAGGTGGTCGTCGGGTAGACCAACACCTGATAGTCGATGTCAGGTCCGCCCTTGTCGCGGGCCATGAGCGAGACCGCGGCCGCGAGGTTACCGCCAGCGCTGTCCCCGCCGACGAAGAGTTTGTCCGAGTCGGTGCCGAGTACGTCGGTTCGAGAGGACGCCCACTCGACGACGGCGTAGCAGTCCTGCAGTCCGGCCGGGAACTTGTGTTCGGGAGCGAGTCGGTAGTCCGGCGAGACGACGATACAGCCGAGTTCGTCGGCGAGAACCCGACAGACGGGGTCGTAGGTCTCGATGTCACCGAGGAGGAAGCCACCGCCGTGCATCCAGACCATGACCGGGAACGGGCCGTCGCCTTCAGGCGTGTACACCCGAATCGGAACGTTGTTGCCGTCCGGTCCGTGGACGACACTGTCGCGTACGTCCGCGAGCGAGACGAGGTCCTGCTCGACCGAGAGGTAGTCGGCGTAGCCCTCGCGCGCTTGCTCGACCGAGAACTGGTGCAGGGGTGGTACTTCGGAAACGACCGCTTCGATGTCGGGGTGGGCCTCTGACATATTCCATCGCAAGAACACCCCTTACAAAAATCTACTCATTTATTTTTAGACAGTAACTGGGAGAATCAGACACTCGTAAGCTGATTTAACCGGTATTAATGATAAACGGTACCTCGGCTGTAAACGAAATGTCGATAAAAGTAATTGGAACTACGCTGTGATAAACGGTACCTTGACTGAAAACAGAAATCGAACATGTCTGTCCGGTTATGATGGCTCGCTGGCCGAAATTTCGCTGGCGCGCACTGGCACTCGCGGCTCGCGCTCACCTACTCCTATTTATCTCTCTTTCCGACGAGCGTGGTCGTCCTCGGTGCTTGCTACGGCGTCGCGCTCTGGGCGGTCGGAACCGGTGTCGCCGTCGCGTTCTGGGCGCTGGCGAACACCGTCTGGATACTGCCGATTCCCGAGTTGAGCGTCAGCAGTCTCGTCGGGCACGTCCTCTACGGCGCGGTCCTCGGCGTCGCGTACGGCGTTCTGCGAAACTGAAGCGGCCGTTCGCCCCTACTTGCTGGCCTCGTTGTGCATCTCCTCGATGACCGCTTCGAGTTGCGGGTTGCCGCCGCCGGGTTGGGTGCCGAACGAGAACTCCCCCTTTCCGTCCACGGAGACCCCTTCGGTCCAGCGCTCGTGGGGATTCTCGCGGTCCTCACGGTACGTGGACATGAACTCGTAGTTGTAGTCCTCTTTCTCCTTCTCCTGATCGAAACTCGCGGGCACGGGGACCGTCTCGCCCATCTCTTCGAGAACGGCGTGCCACTGATTCTGATGCATCGTGTCACGGGCGATGAGGTACGCGAGCATGTCCTTCATCCCCTCGTCGTCGGTCATCTCGTACAACCGCGTCGCCAGCAGTCGCCCGGTCGATTCGGCCATGATGTTCGCGTACATGTCCGCCGCGAGGTTCCCGCTGGCGACGACGAAGTTCCCGCTGAAGGGGTTGCCGTTGGCGTCCACCGGCATCGCGTGGAGTCCGGCCGACAGCGCCTGTCTCGGTTGCCCGCCGCCCATCATCGCGTCGATGACGGCGTCGTTCTCGCGGGCCTCCCGGCGCATCTCCTCGGGCGCGCCCTGCAAGTTCTTTGAGACGGCGGTGGCCAGCATCTCGATGTGACCTAACTCCTCGGCCGCAGTCTCCATCAGGAGATTGCGGTACTCCTGTTTCTCCTTCGGTTGCCCGAACGCCTGAAACATGTACTGGAGCGCGACGCGCATCTCGCCCTCGACGCCGCCGATGGCCTGCTGGAGCATCTTTGCGAAGTACGGGTCCGGCTCTTCGACTTCGACTTCGTACTGAAGCTCGTTGTCGTGGTAGAACATTGGTTGACTCCCAGCGGAGCCACGACGGACTGACCGTAATCAGTTTTGGCAGATGACATTTATGACTCCTAGTTGAAAAACAAACAAAACGCCGCCTCTCTCCGTGGCGTCGTTTCGCACCGAGCGAGACGACGAACTCTCGGTGGCCGATTAGGGCGCAGGCTCGGTTCGGAGTCGGCGTATCTCGGCCGAGACACCGACATCTTCGAAGTCGTCGTCTGCGCCGACGAGAAGCGTCGCTTCGCGGTTGACAGCCAACGCTATTGCGAACGCATCGCCGAGCGCGATTCCGCCTCGCATCTTCACTGCCGCGGCGGTTTCCCACGATTCGGTCGGTGGAACGAGTTCGATGCCACCGTCTACGAAGTTTCGGACTTGACGACGACCGAGCGCGAGGTGGTCGTCAGTCGGTTGACCGTCGGACTGAATACGTGCGATTTTGTACGCGACTTCCGTCGCGGTCACTTCGCTCATCGCGGCGTCCTCCTCGTCGTCGTACACTGCTCCAAGGATACGTTCGACGGGGTCGGACCCCGGTTCGTCGTTGAGGAACGCGATGAGAGGTTCCGCATCGAACACGTACGGTCCCGTCATTCGTCTTCCAACCCTTCGAGTCGTTCGAGTTCCGATTCCTCGCGTCGTTTATCGCGCTCCCGCATCTCGTCTAACTCCTCCCACACCTCGCCGGGTTCGGCGTCTTCGTCGGCGAGTGACCCGCGAAGGTCGGTGGGGTGTGGAACTGGTTCGACGACGATTTCCCCGTCCTCGGTCTCTCGAAATCGAACACGTCCGGGGGCGTCGATATCGAACTTCTCCCGGAGCGGCTTCGGAATCGTCGTCTGTCCCTTCTTGGAGACGCGAACGACTTTTCCGCCGTCCGTTTTACTGCTCATCTTGTCTTACTCTACTCTCGGTTAAGACAAAAAAGTTTGTACTACTTTCCCACCGAACTTACTTCTCGCCGAGCAGATGGGTCAACAGCGCCTTCTGGGTGTGCATCCGGTTCTCGGCCTGCTCCCAGACCATCGACCGGTCGCTCTCCAGCACGTCGCCAGTTATCTCCTCGCCACGGTGGGCGGGCAGACAGTGCATCACGCTGGCCTCGGGCGCGGCCGCGAGCAGGTCGTCGTTCACCTGAAAGCCCGCGAAATCGTCCAGTTTCGCCTCGCGTTCGTCCTCCTGCCCCATGCTGACCCACACGTCGGTGTAGACCACGTCCGCGCCCTCGACGGCCGCCTCGGGGTCGTGGACGACCTCCGGGACCTGCCCGGATGCGTCGGCCCGCGCCAGCACGTCCTCGTCGGGTCCGTACCCCTCGGGCGTCGCCATCGTCAGGTCCACGCCCGCCATCGCGGCCCCGACGGCGAACGACTGCCCGACGTTGTTCCCGTCGCCGACCCACGCGACGGTCACGTCCTCGAACCCGCCGAACTGCTCGTAGACGGTCAACAGGTCCGCGAGCGTCTGGCAGGGGTGAGCGGCGTCCGAGAGACCGTTGATTACCGGCACCGTGGCGTACTCCGCCATCGCTTCGAGCGCGCCGTGGTCGAACACGCGGGCCATCACCGCATCGACGTACCGCGAGAGGGCGCGAGCGGTGTCGGCGACCGGTTCGCCGTGGTCGAGGTGGGTCGTGTCCGGGCCGAGATACACGGCGTGGCCGCCCAACTGGGTCATCCCCGTCTCGAAGGAGACCCGCGTCCGGGTGCTTGGCTTCTCGAACAGCATGGCGAGGCTCTGGTTCGGCAGGACCGCGTGGCTTTCTCCGGCGTGATGGGCGCGCTTCAACTCCGCGGCGGTCGAGACCAACTCGGCGAGTTCGTCCGCCGAGAGGTCGTCGATTTGCAGGAAGTGGTTGGCTGGCGGTTCGGTGTTGTGGTCGGTCACGTCGGTCGTGGATTCGGTGGCGTGTTTGCTCATTGATCGGCGAGGTGCTCGGAGACGCGTTCGAGAACCGCGACGGCGCGGTCGAACTCCCCGAGGTCGAGGCGTTCGTTCGGTACGTGGTCCAACTCGGAGTCGCCGGGACCGTAGGTCGCCATCGGGCAGTCCCACGCTCCGGCGTAGAGGTTCATGTCGCTGGTTCCGGTTTTGCGGAGGAGTCGGGGATCGCCCCCGACTCGTCGTATCGCGGTCCGGAACGCTCGCGCAACTTCGCTCCGGGGCGTCTCCATCACGGGCGGAATCGGCTTCCGCCAGTCGATTTTCCCTCCGTCCAACTCGCGCTCGACGGTCTCCCGAATCCCCGCCGCGGTCTCACCCTGCGGAATCCGGAACTGCGCCTCAACGGTCGCCTCCACCGAGAGACCGTCCGCGGCGACGCCACCCGAGAACTCGACGGGCTTGGCGGTCACCTGCTCGAAGACGGCCGGTTCGTCGCTGTCGTCTTTCTCGGCGGTCCCGTTTTTCTCTGCATTCTCGGTGTTCCCGTCTTTCTCGGCGGTCTCGGCGTTCTCGTCGTCGGCCGACGACGAGAACGCCGTTTCGACCGATTGCCACCACGCCATCGCGTCCTGAATCGCGTTCGGGTCGGGCCGCGATGTGTGGGCCGAGTCCGTCTCGACGGCGTACTCGCCCGCCAGAAGGCCCCGGTAGCCCAGCGTCACGCCGTCCCACCCGGAGGGTTCGCCGTTGACCACGGCGTCGGGTTGCTCGCGGTCCTCGACGAGGTGGCGCGCGCCCCGCGAGTCGGTCTCCTCGCCGACGACGCCGACGAAGCTGACGCCGGTTTCGACTGCGGCCGCGGCCATCGCGGCGAGCGGACCCTTCGCATCGACGCTTCCGCGGCCCCAGAGCTCGCCGTCGGTGACTTCGACGGAAATGTCGCCCGGCACGGTGTCGATGTGCGAGGTCAGCAGGACCGAGTCGTCGGCGGGCGCGCGGACGTTGCCGACTTCGTCGAGCCAGACTTCTCGGCCGCGCTCGGCGAAGAAGGCCGCGAGGCGTTCGGCGCACTCGCGCTCGTCGCCGCTCGGCGACTGGATTTCCACGAGGTCGCAGAGGAGTTCGCGGGCCGCCCCGTCGGTGACGCCCGCGTCGGCGCTCTGGCTCACGTCTTCGCCTCCGCGAGGACGCTTTCGAGCGCCGCGACTACCTCGTCGGCGTGAACTTCCGAGACGGTCAGCGGCGGGAGCAGGCGGACCACGGTCCGACCCGCGGGGAGCGCCAGAATCCCGTGGTGCATCGCCAGTTCCTTCAGGACGCGGTTCGCGCCGCGGCCGACCTCCGCGCCGAGGAGCAGACCTTCGCCACGAATCGTGCGAATCGGTAGCTCGGAACCCCTCAGTTTCGACTGGAGATAGTCGCCAACCTGCGCGGCGTTCGCCGCGAGGTCCTGCTCGGCGACGACCGAGAGCGTGGCGTCGGCGGCCGCGCTGACGACCGGCCCGCCCGAGAACGTCGAGCCGTGCGGTCCCGCGTCCTCGGCTATCCAGTCGGCGCAGAGGGTCGCCCCTATCGGGAGACCGCCGCCGAGTCCCTTCGCCGACGTGAGAATGTCGGGCACGATGCCGCGCTTCTCGCAGGCCCAGAGCGCGCCCGTCCGGCCGAGTCCGGTCTGAATCTCGTCCAGAATCAGCGCCGAGTTCGTTTCCTCGGTCACCTCGCGGGCAGTCTGGAGATACCCCTCTGGTGCGGGGTTGACGCCGCCCTCGCCCTGAATCGGTTCGAGCAGGACCGCGGCGGTGTCGTCGTCCACGGCGTCGGCAAGCGCCTCGTCGTCGCCGTAGGGGACGAACTCGAAGTCCTCGGCGAGCGGTTCGAAGGGCTTCTTGTACTTCGGTTTCCACGTCGCCGAGAGCGACCCCATCGTCCGGCCGTGGAACCCGCGCTGGGCCGCGACGATTTTGGAGTTTTGCGTGGCGCTCCGTGCGAACTTGATGGCCGCCTCGTTGGCCTCGGTGCCGGAGTTACAGAGCCAGACGTTCCCCATGTTGCCGGGCGCGACCGCGGCCAGTTTCTCGTAGAGCGCGTCGCGCGCCGAGTTGGGATAGCTGGCCTGCACGAAGGTCAACTTCTCGACCTGCGATTGGACGGTCTCCACGACTTCGGGGTGGCAGTGGCCGACCGCGGCGACCCCGTAACTCGCGCCGAAGTCGAGATATTCGTTTCCGGCGTCGTCGTAGAGGTGGACGCCCTCGCCCGACTCTATCTGAATCGGTTTCTCGGAGTAGACGAATCCGGACATTATCTCACCGCCTCCGGTTCGAAGGTGGTTCCGTGGCCGGTCCGGGCCGCAGTGATGGGGTCGCGGTTGTTCGCATCCGCGACCGTCACCGAGGCCGCGCCGCCCGCTAAGGCTTCGACCGCGGCCATGACCTTCTTGATCATGAACCCCTCCGCGGCGTCCTCGGCGGCGTCCAGTTCCGCGGGGGTCCCGACCGATTCGATGAGCGTGTCGGAGTCGTCGGGGTCCTCGTAGACGCCCGCCACGTCGGTCAGAACGACCAACTCGCCGCCTAACGCCCCCGCAATCGCGGCGGCCGCGCGGTCGGCGTCGGCGTTGACGGGCGTGTACTCGGTCGCGCCCGCGCCGCCTCCCTCGCCGGTTTCGTCACTGCCGCCCTCTTCGGCCAGCATCGGCACCGTGACGACCGGGACGTAACTTCCGGCCAGCAGTTTCGAGAGCAGGTCGTCGTTGACCGCCTCGATTTTCCCCGAGTGGTCGCCGCGCTTTATTTTCTTGCGGCCGTCCTCGACGACCTTGACCGCGGACTTGCGCGGGCCGGTCAGGAGTTTCCCGTCCGCGCCCGAGAGACCGACCGCGTTCACGCCCTGATTCTGGAGTCCGGCGACGAGGTCGGTGTTGAGTTTGCCCGGAAGCACCATCTCGAAGACTTCCATCGTCGTCTCGTCGGTGAAGCGCCCGACGACGCCGCCGGGCGTCTCGACGTACTCGGACTCCTCGCCCATGCGCTCCAGGGTGTCGTCTACCGCGGTCGAACCGCCGTGGACGACCACGACCTCCTCGCCGTTGGCGACGAGGTGCGCGATGTCCGCGAGCGCCCCTTCGGGGTCCACCGCTCGCGCGCCGCCGATTTTGACGACGACGGGCGGGTTCTGCTCGTCGTCCACGAGACCCCCATCAGTCCGCAGTCCGTCGTCGCCGAGGTCGTTGTCCAGTAGCTCTGCGTGTGCCGCTTCGAGTTCCGATTTCGTGTAGTCCGTCATGGGCTTCCCACCGGGTGGAGTCCCTGAAAGTCAAGTCCCGCTGTCTCTTCGAGACCGAGCGCGAGGTTGGCGGCGTGGACCGCCTGCCCGGCCGTTCCTTTCACCAGATTGTCGATGGCGCTGAAGACGACGACGCGCTCGTTACCGGGGTCCAACTCGAAGCCGACCTCCGCGTAGTTGGTCCCCGCCACGGCCTTCGGTTCGGGGTAGCGATAGACGCCCGACCCGCCCGACTGCAGGCGGACGAACGGTTCGTCGTCGTAGGTCCCGCGGAAGGCTCCCCAGAGGTCGCCCTTCGAGACGGGCGAATCCGGGAAGACGTGACACGTCGCGGCCGCACCGCGGACCATGTCCACGGCGTGCGCCGAGAAGGACACCGAGGTACCGAGTTCCTGCTCGATTTCGGCCTCGTGGCGGTGGCCGGTCGGCGCGTAGGGCCTGACGACGCCCGAGCGCTCGGCGTGACTTCCGGCCTTGCTCGCGGTCGCGCCGCCCTCCGAAGAGCCGACTTTCACGTCTGCGACGATTTGCTCGTCGCCCGCCCCGTCCAGAACTCCGGCGTCGAACAACGGACAGAGACCCAGAATCGTCGCGGTGGCATTACAGCCGCCAGCGGCGATGAGGTCCGCGCCGGGCAGTTCCTCGCGGTGGAGTTCCGGCAGGGCGTAGACCGCCTCGTCCAGATACTCGGGCGCGTCGTGGCCGTCGTACCACTCCTCGTACTGCGCTTCGGTGTTCAATCGGAAGTCGGCGCTCAGGTCCACGACGGTATCGGCCGACTCGTAGAAGGCGTCTATCTGTTCCATCGAGACGCCGTGGGGCGTCGCGGCGAACAGCACGTCCACCGAGGCGAGGTCCGCGGGGTCGGAAAAGCGCAGGTCGGTCCCGCGCAGGTTCGGGTGGACCGACCCGACGGACTTGCCCGCGTACTCGCGGCTGGTCGCACCCGCGAGGTCAACGTTCGGGTGGCCCGCGAGAATGCGCAGGAGTTCGCCGCCAGCGAATCCGCTCGCGCCGACGACGGTTGCCGAGAGCGCTTCGCTCGCGGCCGACGCCGTGGCGTCGGCCGCGTCCGCGTCTCCGACCGCCATCAGGCGACCACCTCCTGCTTCGCTTCCTGTGCGGCCTTCGCTTCGAGCCAATCGACCACCGTCGCGGGCACGTCAACGTCTGCGGCGTCGTTCAGCGCCTTGAACTCGACGGTGTGGTTGACTTCGTGGACGGTGTACGAATCTCTGGTCTCCATCAGGTCCACGCCGAGCAGGCCGCCACCGACTGCGTCGCTGGCCTGCTGGACCAGCTTCTCGGCCTCGGCGTCGAGTTCGAAGGTCTCCGTCTCGGCACCCTTCGCGGCGTTCGTGAGCCAGTGGTCCGACGAGCGGACCATCGCGGCGACGGGGTCGCCGTCGGTCGCCAGTACGCGAATGTCACGTCCGGGCTTGTCCACGAACTCTTGGACGTAGAACACCTTGTGTTCGTAGTGGCCGAGCGTGGCCTTGTGTTCGAGAATCGCCTCGGCGGCGCTCTCGGAGTCAATTTTCGCCATCAGGCGACCCCACGACCCGACGACGGGCTTGAGGACGCAGGGGTAGCCGAACTTCTCGATGCTCTCCATCGCCGACTCCGTGGTGAACGCCACGTCCGTCGCGGGCGTGGGCACGCCCGCCCCGGCGAGCGCGAGGCTGTTTTGCACCTTGTCGGCGCAGGTCCGTGCCGTCTCCGCGGAGTTGACCACGGGGACGCCGTACGCCTCGCAGAACTTCGTGGCGTAGAGGCTCCGACTCGTGGCGAGACAGCGGTCCACCACCACGTCGAGGTCCGCGAGGATTTCGGGCGCTTCGTCCAGCCCGAACTGCAACTCGCGCACGTCGATTTTCACCACGTCGTGGCCGCGCTCGCGGAGTTCGGAGAGCAGGAGCTTCTCGTCTTTCCGAATCCGGGAGTAGAGTAGTCCAACCTGCAACTTACTCCCCCCAGTCCTCTTCGAGCTCCGGGGCTCGCTGGAGGACTGGCGGGGTTCGCTCGACGAGTTCCAGTTCCGCGCCGCAGGTCGTGCAGTCGAGTATCTCTCCTACTTCGGCATTGTCGTGCAGGGTCACGTCGGCCCCGCATTCGACGCATTCGGTCATAGCAATCCATTGTATCCCGCATAACTACTTAAAGACATCGAAAGTGTCAAAGAATTTATGTTGCGCAAAAACGTCTCTAACGGTGGAAAATGGCAAATACCGAGTCAGACGAAACCCGATTTCGGACTTCGATAGGTTATAAATGTGGTCCCGAGGGGGACCGGTCGCGGTTCAGGCATATCGACTCACCTCCTCGTCGAGTCGGTCGGCGGTCTCGGCCAGTGCGCCGCGGGCGTCGGCCAGCGTCGTCTCGTCGGCCGCGACTGTCTCCTTGGCCTCAGTCAGGCCCGCGGCGACCGCCTCGGGCGCGGGACCGCCAGTCGAGTCGCGCGACGCGACGCTCTCGGCGGGGTCGAGCGCGGCCTCGACCGCCTCGCGCTCGACGTAGGCCGACAGCGAGTCGTCCAGAATCTCCTCGGCCGCCGCGTCGAGCGCAGCGTAGTCGCTTCCGGTTTCAGCCGCGCTGGCCACCATCTCGTGCGCCTTCCGGAAGGGGACCCCGACCATCGCCAACAGGTCGGCGACCCCGGTCGCCGTCGAGAACCCTTCCCCGGCCGCCTCGGCGAGCGCGTCCTCGTCCCACGTCGCGGTCGCCGCCGCTCCGGCGGCGACCGCGACCGCCTCGCTCACCGCGTCAACGGTCTCCCACGCATGGGGCGTGGCGTTCTGCAAATCGCGGTTGTACGCGCGGGGCAGACCCTTCAGCGTCGTGAGCAGGCCGTTCAGCCCCGCCGCGGCGTCCCCTGCGGTCGCGCGGACGAGTTCGAGCGTGTCGGGGTTCTTCTTCTGGGGCATTATCGAGGAGGTCGAGGAGTAGTCATCGGACAGTTCCACGAGGCCCTTGTTCGAGAACACCACGAGGTCTTCGGCGAGTCCCGAGACGGTCGTAGCGAGGTTGGCGAGCGCGGCGACGACCTCCACGAGGAAGTCGCGCGACGAGACTGCGTCCATCGAGTTCGCCGCGACTCCGTCGAAGCCCAACAACTCGGCCGTGCGCTCCCTATCTACGTCGAAGGGCGTGCCCGCGAACGCCGCGGACCCGAGGGGTGATCGGTTCACGCGCCCGTAGGCGTCGAAGAGGCGCGCGGTGTCGCGGGCGACCGCCTGCTCGTAGGAGAGCAGGTAGTGGCCGACGGTCGTCGGCTGTGCGGGCTGGAGGTGGGTGTAGCCGGGCATCACGGTCTCGGCGTGAGTCTCGGCCACCTCCGTGAGCGACTTGCGAAGCCCGAGGGTCGCCTCCACCATGTCCAGCACGTCTTCGCGCAGGCGATAGCGGATGCAGGTCGCCACCTCGTCGTTGCGCGAACGAGCGGTGTGCATCTTCCCGCCAACGTCGCCCACACGGTTGATGACCGCGGTCTCGATGGCGGCGTGTACGTCCTCACCGTCGGGCAACGCATCGAAACCCGCCTGCTCGACTTCATCGAGCGCCGAGAGGATAGCGGTGGCTTCCTCGTCGTCCACGATTCCCTGCTCGGCCAGCATCACGACGTGGGCGCGGTCGGTAGCGAGGTCGGCCGCAAAGATGCGTTCGTCGTCGGCCATCGAGGAGAGGAACCCGCGGGCGGGACCGCCACTGAAGCGGTCGCGGCGAACCACGTCGCTGGATTCCTCGCTCGCCATCGGTCTACTCCTCCGTCTCCGCGTCGTCGCCGCCGTCGGCCAGCAGTTCCGCTTTCTTCGTCTCGGCGTTCGCGGTGACTTCGTTGGCGAGACGCGACTGGAACCCGTGGTACTTCGCCACGCCGGTCGCGTCCGATTGGGCGATGCCGTCAACCGACTCGGTGTTGAACGAGGCGGCCGACTCCGAGTAGACCGCGTAGTCGCTCTCGCGGCCGACCGGACGGGCCTGTCCGCCCTCGAACTTGACGGTGACGGTGCCCGTGACCTTCTGTTGGGTCGTGTCTACGAATCCGTCGAGGGCGTCCACGAGCGGCGCGGACAGGAGGCCTTCGTAGGCCTTCTCGGCCCACTGCTGGTCTACCTGCGTCTTGAACGCGCGCTCTTCCTCGGTGAGGACGAGTCCTTCGAGCGCCTCGTGGGCGTTGAGCAGGGTCGTCGCGGCCGGATGCTCGTAGTTCTCGCGGACTTTCAGGCCGAGCATGCGGTCTTCCATCATGTCGGTGCGGCCGACGCCGTGGCTTCCGGCGAGGTCGTTGAGATATTCGATGAGTTGGACGGCGGGTAGCTCCTCGCCGTCGATTGCCACGGGCTTGCCCTCCTCGAAGGCGATTTCGATGGTCTCTACGTTCTTCCCGCCGGGCGCGTCGGTCCACTCGTAGATGTCCTCCGGCGGAACGTAGCCGGGGTCTTCGAGGTCGTCGCCCTCGACCGAGCGACTCCAGAGGTTCGTGTCGATGGACCAGTCACCCTCGTTGCCGCCCTCGACGGGCAGGTCCTTCTGGTCGGCGTACTCCATCTCCCACTCGCGGGTGAGGCCGAGTTCGCGGACGGGCGCGATGACCTCCAAATCGGACTCGCGCCAGACCGCCTCGAAGCGCAACTGGTCGTTGCCCTTGCCGGTGCAACCGTGCGCGATGGCGTCGCAGTCCTCGTCTTTCGCCACGTCGAGGATGGCTTCGGCGATGACGGGGCGCGCCAGCGCGGTTCCGAGCGGGTAGCCCTGATACGTCGCGTTGGCGGCCACGGCGTCGAGGCACTGTTCGGCGAAGGCGTCCTTCGCGTCCACGACGTAGTGGTCGAGGTCGAGGGCTTCGGCGGTCTCCTCGGCCTCGTCGAACTCTTCGGCCGGTTGGCCAACGTCTACGGTGACGCCGATTACTTCGTCGTGGTCGTACTCCTTTTCGAGCAGCGGGACGCATACGGTGGTGTCGAGTCCGCCCGAGAAGGCGAGCGCGACTTTCGATTTATCTGTCATTTTGGGTGGTGTGTGTTGTCAGCGTGTCTGGTGGATAGTTCGCGGACGATACGGGTGTCGTCGTGGGGACGAAACCAGCGGAGTCAGGGGGTAAGGATACTAGTGGGGCTAAAGACGCCCCGGTCGTCGTCGCGCGAGAACGAGGGTAGACTCACGGCTCGGGGAAAGCGAGCGCGTTCCCAGACCGCGAGTCTCGGTCATCGATTACTCCTTGAGAGCCAAGGGTTTTAAACTCTTTCGGGGCGGCAACGTTTGCAGTCGCGGATTCGACAGATTTGGGCCGAAAAGAAGTAACTTTCCAGTCCGACAACGCTTCTCTCTTCGCCGACGACCGTCCTCTCCTCGCCCGACGACCGCTATCCTCATGTGTCACTACGCCCGACTGTCCGACAGTGTATAGCCTCAACGTCCCGGTTCCCGGCGAAGTCGAACGCCTCGCCGAGGACCTCCGGCCCGTACTGCTTGAGTTCGACAGCATCCGGGAGCGCCACACCCTCCTCTGCAAGCGCCTCGGCGACGCGCCGCCCGGCGGTACCCCGCGCCTCCGCGAGCAGGTCCGGACCCAACTCGCGGGCGCGCCAGCCTTCGAGGTCCGGGTCACGGGCATCGACTGCTTCGAGTATCCGCCGGTTGGCGAGGGTCCGGTGGTCTATCTCGCCGTCGAGAGTCCGGGCCTGCGTCGGGTCCACGACCGACTGCTCGACGGGTTCTCCGCAATCGATGAGTTTCAGGGCGACGACTACGTGCCCCACGTCACGCTAGCCCGCGGCGGCGACGTGCTGGCGGCCCGCCGACTCGTGGAGCGCGACATCGACCCGGTGACGTGGACGGTAAACAGACTCGCGCTCTGGGACGCGAGGTACGAGGAGGAAGTCGCCACCTTCTCGCTTCCCGGTTGACTCAGTCGTCGTCGCGGTCGGTGCTATCCTCTTCGGCGTCGAACGGTTCCATCCCGGCCGCTTGCCACGCGCCGACGATTTCCTCGGTCAGGCGCTCGACGCCGATTTCCGCTATCGCCTCGGCCGCCTTCGCGGCCTGCTCGGCGTCGGTCGCGTCGTCGCTGGTTGCGTCGGCGTCAGTCGTTTCGTGGTTGGTTCCGTCGCTGTCGGTCGCACCGCCGTCGCTGTTCGGTTCGTGAGTCGTCGCTTCGTCGTCTCCGTCGTCGTTCGATTCCTGACTCATCGTTTTCCTCGGAGTTCGTCATCGCGTCTCATGGCGTCGGGGGTTCGCCGCGCCACGCGTCCTTATCGCTGTAGAAGTTCAACATGGCGAACTTCAACTTCTCGGCTTGCACGTCTAACATCTCGGCGCGCTCCTCGGGCGGAAAGGTTCCGCGGACGCTGTACTTGCCCATCTCGCGCTCGCCCGCCTCGGTGTAGCGTTTGTCCACCAGCACGCGGACGCCGAAGTCGTCGGGCGAGCGAATCACTCGGCCGAGCGCCTGCCGAGTCTTGCGAATCGTCGGAATCTCGACAGCGTACTCCCATCCCGAGTCGCGGCCAGAGCGGTCAGCGAACGTCCGGTCGTAGGCTTCTTGGACGGCATCCATCCGGTCGTTCAGGTGCGGGTAGGGCACGCCGACGACCGCCACCGTCCTGGCTTCGTCGCCGTCGAAACTGACGCCCTCCGCGAGGGTGCCCCACAGCGAGGTGAACAGCGCGGCGTCGTCGTCGGCGACGAACCGCTGGCGCAACTCCTCGACCGACGTGCCGGGTTCGTCCATGTAGAGCGTCGTGTCCGAGCCGTCGTTGCCGAGTTCGCGGTTCAGTCGGTCGTAGTAGCGCTCTGCTTCCGCATAGCTCGGGAAGAACAGCAGGGTGTTGCCCGCCGTGAACTCCACCGAGTCGCGGAGGACGCCCGCGATGGCCGCTTGGGTTTCGGGGTCGTCGCGCTCGCTGGAGAAGAGCGCGGGCGTCTCGACGGCGAACGTCCGGCGGTTCTGTTCGGGGAACTGAAGCCCGTAGGCGATTTCGACGGGGTCGTCCAGGCCCAGCACGGCCGCGCTCACGTCGAACGGCCGGAGGGTCGCGCTCATCAACACCGTCGCGTACACCTCGCCGAAGAGGTCTTCGGTGACTTCTCGGGGGATACAGGTGTACAGTTCCGCCCGGCCGTACACCTCCTCGGTCGCCTCGTCGCGCCGTACCGAGACCACGGGGTACTGGCCCAACTCCGCACTCTCGTCCATGAACGACTGGATGAACGTCGCGGCCTGAAGCGTCTGGCACTCTTGGCGCGTCGTTGACTCGCCGTTTTTGTACGCCTCCTCGTACTCCTCGTCCAACTCGCGGCCGAGGTGGACCGCGAGTTCCAACTCGGTGTCGATTCCCTTCCCGGTGTACTGCTGGAGGAACGCGAGTGTCAGGTCGTCGCGCTTGTCGTCGTTGGCGATTGATACGTCCTCCCAGTCGTCGCCGACCTTCTCTCGGTCCCCGAACCCGAAACTATCCTCGTAGGTCGCTTCGAGCGCCGCGCGGAACGCCGAAACGACGTTGTAGGCGGGTTCGCTCCGCGCGTCGTCCGAATCCTGTAACTCGTCGAGCGCGGAGTCGAGGGTGTTCTCGGTCAGCGTCCGGGTCGCGTGTTCGCGGGCGGTGTCCTCGACGTTGTGCGCCTCGTCGAAGATGGTAATCACGTCCTCGGGGTCCCGGTCTAGCCATCGGAAGAACTGCTCGCGTATCATCGGGTCGAGCAGGTGGTGGTAGTTACAGACGACTAAATCGACCCCCTCCATCCCGTCTTTCAGGAGTTCGTAGCCACAGAGTTGCTGTTGCTCGGCGAACTCGTAGATGTCGTCGGGCGTGCGCACGTCGTCGTAGAGCCACGAATAGAACTCGTCGTTGTCCCCGACGAGGTTGTTGTAATAATACTCGCAGGTGTTTTGCTCCTCCAAGCCCTCGACGCGCTCTTGGACCTGCTCTAACTCGTCCATGACCGCGCTCCGGGCCTCGGCCGCGCGCTCGTCGCCCTCCCGACTCGCTTCGAGCAGTTCCTCTTGGCGGTCCTCCAACTCCGCGAGGTCACTCTCGGCGTCCACGACCTCGTAGGTGTTGTCTCGCAGGACCTGACACTCCTCGAAGCCAACGTCGATGTGACACATCGACCCCTTCCCGCGGAAGACGACGGCGCGAATCGGTTCCTCCTGGGTAATAGCCCGCGCGTCGGCCACGAACTGGCGCATCTGCTGGTGGACGTTAGTCGTGATGACGACCGTCTTGTCCTCCTCGCGGGCGTACTCCAGCGCGGGCACGAGCGACGACAGGGTCTTGCCCGTCCCGCAGGCCCCCTCGAACAGCACGTCTTGCCCGCGGGAGAAGGCGTTGTAGATGCGGTCCATCGCCTCCCGCTGGTTCTGGTACGGCTCCTCGTAAGGGAAAAACCGCATGTACCCGTTCGTCTCTGCCACGGAAGGGGTTTGCTCGGCTTTACGTTTAAACTCTCGCTTGCGAGTGGAAGTGTCAGGAGAGGGTTAGTCGAACCCGAACGGTACGTTACCGTCGTTCGATTTCAGGAACTCCACTGCGTCCTCCTTGCTGGTAAGTCGGACGTTGTCCCGACTTCCTCCGTAGCCCTCGATTGGACCGTCTGGGTCACGAATCATCTCTCGAATGAGTTTCTTTCCTTGACCCTGCTCGTGACTCGGGAGATACCGATTAACTGCCGTGTCAACTCGGATTTTATGACTTCCGATGATTCTGTTTCGGAGAAGTTTCTCCACTATTCGGTTCTGGATATGCTTCTCTGTCATTTTCGCATATCGTCATAATTGACTCACGTCCTATATTTAAGTATGTTGCTTGGAAACTACGATATAGTATTATATGGACAACGCTTATTATGTCGGAGTGTATCTATCCATGTAGCCAAAATGTCCCTCGTCAAAGAAGACAGTGACACGGATTCCTATGCTGAGGACAGCCCTTTCGTCTCTCTTTTCGGCCAACCGGCACGAACCAAAATTCTCGCCGCGTTCGTGAGCGAACGCGGCCGCGATCTGAACGTGAGCTACGTCGCAGACCTCGCGGGGGTTGCCAGAAGCACGGTATACGACCACCTCGATGACCTACAGGCCCTCGGCGTCGTCGAACACACCCGCGATGTGGGCGGAAGTCCGATGTACCAACTGAGCGAGGACAGCGAGATTGCGGAGGAATTAGTTCGACTGGAGGGGGTGACTCTAAATCGGTTGTTCGAGATGGACGACTAATCGACCTGTCGGTGCTGTCCTCCTATTCCGCCGCTTCCCCGCGCCTGCTCTGCCGCCCCTTCTCGGGTTCGATGTAGACCTTGAACACGCTCTTGTTCGACTCGACCAGCGCGTCCTCGATGTCGGTAATCGTCTCGTCCATCTCGGCGGTGGCGATGCCCTTCTCGAAGGCGATGTCGGCGGTGACCAGCACGTCGTCGGGACCGAAGATGACCGTCCGGAAGTCCACGATGCGGACCACACCCTCCCACTCCTCGACGATTCGGCGAAGCTCCTGTTCCTCGCTTTTCGGAAGGCTCTCGCCGAGAAGGAGTCGCTTGTTCTCCCACGCGAGCGCGACGGCGAAGCCCATCAGCATGAGACCGATAAGCAGAGCGGATACGGCGTCGTAGATGGGGTTGCCGGTGGCCCGCGAGAGGTAGACCCCGACCAGCGCGAACCCGGCCCCAGCCATTGCGATGGTGTCCTCGGTGAACGCGGTCAGCGTGGTCACGTTCGCGGTCTTCTTGAACGCCTCGACCAGACCGCTCCACTCGTGTTCCTCGATGTCCTTTTGCATCCCGGCGTAGGCCTTCTTCAGGGCGTAGCTCTCGAACGCGATGGCACCGAGGAGGACGCCGTAGTTGACCCAGACCGCCGGGAACGTCGCACCGACTAGCGTCGCCGACCCCTGTTCGACGGGGTGTGGATGCATGATGGCGCTGTAGCCGTGCTTCGCGCTCTCCCACCCGGCGATGCCGAACAGCAGGACGCTCACGAGAAAACTGTAGAAGAATTCGGCTTTCCCGTACCCGAAGGGATGTCCCCGACTCGCGTCCTTTTCGCTGTAGCGCAGACCGATGAGCAGGAACACCTGATTGCCGGTGTCGGAAACCGAGTGATACGTCTCCGAGAGCATCGCCGCGCTCCCGGTCAGCAGGAACCCGAGAAACTTCAGTATCGCTATCGCCCCGTTGGCGATGAGCGCGGCGACAACGACGGATTTGCTTTCGGCCATTGACCTATCTTCTCGGCCGCCGGGTAAGAAAGTGATTGCAAGCCGGACGGAAACGCTCAGGACCCCGCCGACCGTATGTCTGGCCATGATTACCGTCCTCTCGGACACGCACAGTCGTTCGGGCCACGAACTCTCCGGCCGCGCGAGGGAGGCCGTCGAGCGGAGCGACGCCGTCGTCCACGCGGGCGACTTCCTGAACGCGACCGCGCTCGATGCCTTCGAGTCGGTTTCCCCCCGACTCTACGGCGTCTACGGCAACAACGCCACGCCCGAGGTTCGAGAGCGTCTTCCGCCCGAACGCACATTCGAAATCGAGGGCGTCCGGTTCGTCCTGACTCACGGCGACGACCGCGGCGCGACCGGTCTCTCGCTGTTGGGTCGCCAGCAGGCCGCTGACGTGGTGGTGTTCGGCCACTCCCACCGCCACGCGGCCACCGACGCCGACGACGTGCTCCTGCTCAATCCGGGCAGTCACGCCGACCCGCGCGGGGGTATCCCGACCCACGCGGAACTCAGGCGGCCGACCGAGAACGGCGACCGCGGCGACGCGGCGACCGACGCGCGACTCGTCGGCGAGATTCGCCACCGCGACGGCTCGGTCGTGGAGTCGTTCGAAGTCGAGTGACACCTCCTCGGCGGAGTTGTCGCTCGACGAGTCGAGTATCGG
Source organism: Halorussus pelagicus (assembly GCF_004087835.1). Classification (NCBI taxonomy): domain Archaea; kingdom Methanobacteriati; phylum Methanobacteriota; class Halobacteria; order Halobacteriales; family Haladaptataceae; genus Halorussus; species Halorussus pelagicus. Next base: position 1,269,093 of record NZ_CP035119.1, on the reverse strand, counting down.
GCGACCGCCCCGCCGCGAGAGGCACAGGAGAGGGCAGTGGAGGGCGCGGCGACCCGTTGGCGGGGTACGTACGGAGCGGGTCAGCGGTGGTGGAGGGCCGAAGCGGGGCGGTACGGTACCCACTACATTCTGGGCTATCAAATAGCTCCCGTAAGCTCAAAAACCCGTTTTAGTTATCCGCTCGGTTGTTCAGTTCGCGCTCGCCAGCGCCTCACTCGCCGCCGTTCGCGTAGTACCACCACGCGAACCCGAGCGCAAGGATCAGCGCGCCCCCGGCGAAGAAGACCAGCCCCGGCGGGATGGCGTTGGCCGCGGCGTCAGCGGCCTGTCCGGCGGCGTCGGTGGACTGGACCGAGATGCCGCCACGGCCCCCGGTCTCGGACATGCTTTCGCCGCCGCTTCCGGCGAGACCGAACAGTTCTCCGAGTCCGTCGCCGTAGACCTGCTGGACCGCGGCGCTCAGGAGACCGAGCGCACCGAACGCGCCCAGCAGGCGCGAGAGCGCGGACTCAAGGCCGGTCGTCTTCTCCTCGTTGCCAGCGAACACGACGAGTGGTCGGTCGGCGGGCGCATACACCTTCATCTCGCGGCCCTTCTCGGAGTAGACAGTATCGGCGACCTGAATCACGTCCGCGTCTTCCAGTTTGCCGAGGTGGTACTGGGTGTTCTGGAGCGAAGTGTCGATGGTCTCGGCGAGGTCGGAGGGCGTCGCGGGGTCCTCGTGGAGCGCCGCCAGCAGTTCGCGGGCGGTGTCCGACGAGAGCGCCCCGAGCAGGTCGTCGGCGTCGTCGCTATCGACGCCGATGACCCGCGGTTCGGAGGACTGCGGAACCGTGGCGTCCGACGTGGAGGGCAGCAAATCAGCCATGTCTCGGCGTTGGCTCCCACGTCTCATGAATTTTGTTCCCTACACGCGACACGAACGTCGAAACGAATTTGTTAGCCGAACGGCAATGGCGACACATGGCATCAGTGTTTAACGACCCGCTCGTCCTCGGTTTTCTGGCCGTCCTGCTCGGGTTCGTCCTCTTCATGTATCTGTTCGTTCGACGAACCATCACTGGATTCCGAGACGGCGTGAACAACGGTCGCAAGTAGCCGACGATTTCCGACGATACCCGACGAGTCGCTTGCCTGCCCGCCCTCGCTCAGTCGAGTTTTTCGACGGCCTCGCTCACGCGCTCTGGGACCGTCTCTACATCCTCGCGGTCCACGTCCCAGTGCGTGCAAAAGCGCGCGACGTGCGTGTCGAACTGGGTGCCCTCTACTCCTTCGTCGGCGCACGCGTCGAGGAACGCGTCCGCTTCGTGGCCCGTGCCCTCGGTGTTCACGAGGACGATGTTCGTCTCGGGGTCCTGAACGGACAGGCCCTCGACGCCCGCCAACTGCTCGGCCAGCACGCGGGCGTTCTCGTGGTCGTCGGCGAGTCGCTCGACGTTCTCCAGCGCGAGTCGGCCCGGTCCCGCGACGATTCCGGCTTGGCGCATCCCGCCGCCGAACAGTTTCCGGTTGCGCCGGGCGCGGTCGATAAACTCCTCGCTTCCGGCCAGTATCGACCCGACAGGCGCGCCGAGTCCCTTCGAGAGACAGAACATCACCGAATCGACGCTCTCGGTCATTCGCTCCGGAGCCACGTCGTGGGCCACCGCGGCGTTCATCACTCGCGCGCCGTCGAGGTGGACCGGGACGCCGAGGTCGCTCGCGGCCTCAGCCGCCGCGTCGATTTTCTCGGGTGCGACGGCGACCCCGCCCTTGCTGTTGTGCGTGTTTTCGAGCGTCAGCAGGCCGGTTCCGGGTCGATGGAGGTCCTCCTCGACGTACTCCTCGCGGACCTGCTCGGGGGTCGGTACCCCCCGCTCGCCGCCGTCGAGCGTCCGGACCTGTAGGGTCGAGAGTTGGGCCATCCCGCCGAGTTCCCACTTGACGACGTGGCTCTCGCGCTCGGTCAGCACCTCTTGGCCCCGCTCGGTGTGGGTCCGAACCGCGACCTGATTGCCCATCGTTCCGGACGGCACATAGAGGGCGTCCTCCATGCCGACGAGGTCGGCGGCCTCGGTCTCTAACCGGTTGACCGTTGGGTCCTCGCCGTACACGTCGTCGCCCACGTCGGCGTCGCGGGCGGCCTCGCGCATCTCCTCGTCGGGCGTCGTCACGGTGTCGCTCCGGAGGTCCATCATGTCACTTCCTTGTCCGCGACGGGTGAAATACCCCGCGGTGGCGGCGAGTCGATTCACCTCGCCCCGCACTGCCGCGAGTTCGACCGTCGCTACCACGCGTCAATAGCGGCGTTCGCCTCGCTGTCCCGGACCGAAAGCGGTTTGCGGCTTTCCCCGTCATCTTTCGGTATGGACTCCCGAGTCAGAGAGCACGCCGAAATCGTCGTCGATCACTCCACCGAAATCGAGGCCGGTGACAACGTCGTCGTCAGCGCCTCGTCGGCCGCCGAGGACCTGACGCTCGCGCTCTGCGAGACCATCGGCGAACGGGGGGCGTTCCCGTTCCACGTCTCGTTCCGCAAGGACCGAAGCCGAGCGGCGTTTCTCGAAGCCGTCGCCCCCGAGGACATCGACACGCCCGACCACGAACTCGCGCTGGCGGAAGCCGCCGACGTATGGATTCACGTCCGTGCCCACGACAACGTTGCCGAGATGAGCGCGGTCGATAGCGACACCATGTCGGCCTTCCGGAAGGCCCAACTCCCCGTCCGCGAGGAGATTCTGGACACGACGTGGGTGTTGACCCAGTACCCCGCGCCCGCCGACGCCCAGAACGCCGAGATGAGTACGGAAGAGTACGAGGAGTTCGTCTGGTCGGCCATCGGCAAGGACTGGGACGAGCAGAAGGCCCACCAGCAACAGATGGTCGAGATTCTGGACGCTGGCGAGGAGGTCCGCATCGTCTCGGGCGACTCCACCGACCTCACCATGAGCGTCGAGGGGATGACGACTATCAACGACCACGCGAAGAACAACCTGCCCGGCGGCGAGGTGTTCACCGCGCCGGTCGCCGACTCCGTGGCGGGCGAAGTGCTGTTCGACAAGCCCCTCATCCACGAGGGGCACGAGGTCACCGACGGCTACCTCCGGTTCGAGGGCGGCGAGGTCGTCGAGTACGGTGCCAGCAAGAACGAGGACGTGCTGGGCCAGATTCTCGACACCGACGAGGGCGCGCGCCGCCTCGGCGAACTCGGCATCGGGATGAACCGCGACATCGACCAGTTCACCTACAACATGCTCTTCGACGAGAAGATGGGAGACACCATCCACCTCGCGGTCGGCCGCGCGTACGACGAGTGTCTACCCGAAGGCGAGACCGGCAACGAGAGTGCGGTCCATGTGGACATGATCGTGGACATGGCCGAGGATTCCTACATCGAAATCGACGGTGAGGTCGTCCAGCGCAACGGTACGTTCCGGTTCGAGGACGGTTTCGAGGAGTAAGGCGGTTTTGGGGCGGTCTTTTTCATCGACGTTTTTGCGAGGAGAGTCGCCGAAGGCGACGCGACGAGGAAAAAGGTCGGACTGGGAGGTTCCGGTTCGAGGACGGTTTCGAGGAGTAAGGCGGTTTTCGAGGGGGAGTGGAGAGCGTATTTTCACTGACGTTTTTCCCGGCCCAATTTGAATCCGAGCCTGTGAATCGTTAACAGGAATACTTTCGAAGCTCAGTCCGGCACTCGAAGATTTATTTCAATCTACTTTGCGCACGAGCTAACGAAGACCGGTGATTTTCGTCCGTACTGGCCGTAAGATTTCTCTATTAACCTTACACTGCAATTTAAGTGTTTGGGCCATAGACACACACCCTGTGACGAAGGTAGCGTGTCCCGACTGTGGTCGCAGTATCGCAATGCACGAACTCGAAACGCGAACCGTCGCGCAGCGTAACGACTTCCAGACTAACTATCGGTGTCCGTTCTGTCGGTCGGACATCAACGATGTCGGCGATTTGTTTTGACCCCGCGGTCCGTTTGTTTTCTTGCTCCGTCGTTGTAGGCGTCCGGGAAGTCGTCGTTGGGAGCACCGACTGTACGAGCGCAGTAACAGGTTGACGGGCACGATGGGATTTGAACCCACGACCGTCGGATGTCTTCCCCACTCGGCCGAAACCGACCGGGATAGAAGTCCGACGCTCTTTCCAGACTGAGCTACGTGCCCTCGTTTCTCCGTATATCACCGGGTGGCAAAAGAACTTAGGATTCGTCCACACCGACTAGCGAGGACTGCGGTCCCGACCGACGCCGTCGCCGATTCCCTTCACCGGAACACAGCGTTTAAGCGCCGCTCACCACTACCAGAATCCAATGAGAGTAATCGGAACCGTGGGTCTACCGGGGAGCGGCAAGGGCGAGGCCGCCTCGGTCGCCGAGGAACACGGGATTCCCGTCGTGACGATGGGCGACGTGATTCGCGCGGAGTGCCGTGACCGGGGACTGGACCCTGCCGAACACCACGGCGAAATCGCGGGCGCGCTCCGCGAGGAGAACGGTCCGGACGCCATCGCCCAGCGCTCGCTCCCGATTATCGAGGACGAACTCGACGCGAACGAGACCGTCCTCGTGGACGGCATCCGGGCGGGCGTCGAAGCCGAGCGCTTTGAGGAGGCCTTTGGCGACGACTTCACGCTGGTCAGCATCCACGCGCCGTTCGAGGTCCGGGCCGACCGCGTCCAGTCGCGGGGACGAGACGCCACCGACGCCGAGACCCTGCGCGAGCGCGACGAGCGCGAGCGCGGGTTCGGCATGGACGAAGCCATCGCCCGCGCCGACGCCGAGATAGACAACACCGCGACGCTGGAGGCGTTCCACGAGAAGATTCGCGCCCTGCTGGCCGAGGGCGTCGAAGGACTCGAACGCGAACGCGCACAGGAGGCCTGATTCACCATGATTTACAGCATCGACGTGCAGATTACGGCACCCGTCAAGGACACCGAAATCGCCGACCGCGTTTCGACCGCCGTCGCCAACGTCTTCCCTGGTGCGGAACCCGAGGAACGGCACGGCGAAGTCGTCGCGGAGGTCCACTCGCTCGACCACTTCTCGGAACTGCTCCACCGCCAAGAGATACTCGACACCGCTCGCGGGGAGTTTTTCAGCACGCGGCGCGGCGACACCTTCGCGTTCGACCTGAAGAAGCAGGCGGCCTTCGAGGGCGTCGTCAACTTCGCGGTCGGCAACCCCGACGAACTCGGCGACATCCACGTCCGGGTTCGCGTCGAGCAACCGTCCGTCGAGGAGTTCATCGACCACATCGCGCCGCCGACGGAGGAGGGGAAACCCGTCACGCAGGACGACTTCGAGTAAGGCGACGTTCTCTCCCGCTCTATTCCGATTCTCGTCCCTGAAATCGCTGGCTTGACTGTGGTTCTACTGATAGACTATTACTATTTTATCGACTAATACTTTCAATTACAAAATTCTTATATGCAACTACTATAATTTGGAGTTAATGAACGTACAGAGATACATTAGGAAGCGGATAAGAGACGACGCGGCGGTTCGCTCTCGTGCTTTCGAGCGTCTCGTCGCTCCGTTTAGGTCGTCGGTTCCGACCGCGGCGACTCGAACGACCACCTCGGTCAAAGGGTCAGCATGACCGACGACCGCCTCTCCGCAATCGTCTTCTCGGTTCTACTGGTCGTCTCGGCCGCGACTGCGGCAGTTCCGGCCGCGGCAGTCACCTCCGCGGGGTCGCTTTCGGTCGGGAACACCGCCGGGAACACGTCGGGCAACACCCCGACGACGACTCTCACGGAAACGACTACGACGGCGGGCAATACGGCGACCACGACGGTCGTAGAAACGACCACGACAGCAGATAACACTGCAACGACGACTCTCACGGAAACGACCACGACGACTACCGTTGACGACACGTCGAACGAGACGACGGGACAGCAGACCCTGCCAGTACCGAAGTCCGACCCCAAGGTCTCGTCGTCGCTTCTCACTCGGGTCGAATCGAGCGAGCGCGGCCCGTCCGCTCAGAGCGTCGGCGGCACCGAGTTCGTTCAGGTCGTCGTTCGGGCGACGCCCGGCCGGAGCGACGACGTTGCCGGACTGGTCGGCACGAACGGCGGCGACGTACAGGTCCGCCACGAGAACTTGGTGCAGGCGCGCGTCCCCGCGGCGGCCGTACAGGCGCTCGCCGACTCTGGCGCGGTCGAGTTCGTTCGCCAGCCACAGAAGGCGTTCACCACCGATGTCACGAGCGCCGGGTTGGAGAACATGGACGTGGGCAACGTCCACGACGCGAACTACACCGGCGACAACGTAACCGTCGCAGTGGTTGACCTCGGGTTCGACGTTACGAACCCCGAAATCTCGGACCAACTCGTGAACTGGCGGAACTTCAGTTCACCGGATAGCCCCCGAACGATGGCGAACGAGAGCGGTCTCCACGGTACCGGGACGGCGGAACTCGTGGCCGACACCGCACCGAACGCCTCCATCGTCGCGGCGAAGGTGAACTACCCGCTCGAACTGTACGAGGCAATCGACTGGATACGGGAGAACACGTCCGCCGACGTGGTCTCGATGTCGGTCGGCTGGTACAACGTCGGTCCGCTTGACGGAACCGCCGAAATGAACCGCGAGATTGGAGAGTCGGTTGATTCGGGCACGCCGTGGGTCATCTCCGCTGGCAACGAGGCGAACGGCGGCCATTGGAACGGTACGTGGTCGGACCGCGACGACAACCAGTGGATGAACTTCGACGGACTCGACGAGCGAATGAACGTCACTCCGGCCGGTGGTTCGGGGAGCGTTCAGATGGCGATTAGCTGGGACGACTGGTCCGCTAGCGACGAGGACTACGATGCGATACTCGTCAACGAGAGCAACGAAATCGTCGCCTCCTCGTCAAACGTTCAGAACGGGACACAGCGACCGACGGAGTACATCTCTCACTACGCCTCCGAGAACGTCTACCTGCGGCTCTGGAACGCCGACGCCAACGGGTCGGCGGATTTCGACGTGTTCTTCGGGGGGAGCGCCGACCCCGAGTACGACACGGACGCGCGGAGCATCACCGTCCCGGCGACTGGTCCGCGCGCCATCACGGTCGGGGCAGTCCACTACAGCAATAACGAACTCGAAGGCTTCTCCTCTCGGGGACCGACCATCGACGGCCGCCTCAAGCCCGACGTGGTCGCGCCCGACGGCGTCCCGACGGACGTGTATCCCGACGGCTTCTACGGCACCTCTGCCGCCGCACCCCACACCGCTGGCGTCGTCGGGTTGATGCTTGACGCCGACCGGACTCTCACGCCCGCCGAGGTCAAGTCGCGGCTTCAGTCTTCGGCGACGCCGCTTCGCCGCACCGAACCGAACAACGAGACCGGATACGGACTCGTCGATGCCGACGGGGCGATTCCCTCGGTCGAGGAAACGTCACCCAACCACGTCGAGTATGCCGGGACCGTCTTGGACGCCGACGGCAACCCCTCCACCGACGACGGAGTCTACGCCGATGATACGACCTCGGAGAGTAGCCACCTCGCCGTCACGAACTCGTCGGGGAACTTCTCAGTAGCGGGCATCGACTCCAGAACGCGCTACAGCGTCGGCTACTTCCAAGACTGGAACGCGACCACCGTCTTTCCGCAGGACGGGACCGCCGACATCTACGTCCTCGACGACGTGAACGCCACCGAGGACGTGAACGTCGGCTCTCGGACGGTACCGGACGCATCGCTCCTCGACGTGCAGGTCGTGGACGAGGACGGCAACCCTGTTCCCGAAGCGAGCGTCTCGGTCACGCATCACCGTCTCGGCGCCTCCACCGGCTTGGGTAACCTCTCGATGAACTCGCAGGGGTACATCACTCCCGGTGAAGGCCGGGGCATCGAGATGACCGGCAACGTCACCGTCGAGGTCACTCCGCCGGATAACGGACTCTACGTCAACCAAACCTACACACGCGACCTCGACGTGACGAGCGATACCGACCTCACGGTCACGCTCGAAGACGACGCCGTGTCGTACTCCGGACAAATCCGCGAGACCGACGGCGACCCCGCAGTGAACGACGACGTAGTCGCCGCCCAACGCGCCGGACGCGACAAGTTCTCCACGACCACCGACGACACGGGGAACTTCTCGGTCCGTGCGGCCGACGAGAATCTCGCGTACGCTATCCGGTACTATCAGGGCGACCGCGACCAGCACGGGAGCGAGTTCATGCCCCGCGACGGGTCGCCCGACCTCTACACGGTGGACTTGGTCAACGGGACGAACTCGACCGACATCGGGAACACGACGCTCCCCGAGGCACACGTCCTGAACGTCTCCGTCGTGGACGCGAGCGGCGACCCCGTGCCGAACGTGACCGTGTACGTCGGTCACGTTCGCTCGGAAGACGGTATCGGTGCCGGAACCGGATTCTTCACTCCGACCGGCGAGAACGGAGCGATTTCGCCGGGTGACGCGCCCGGTATCGAGGTTCTCGGGGATGTCACAGCACGGGTCCACGCACCGGACTCCGACCGATTCGTGGACCAGATATATTCGCGGAACTTCCGCGATCTCTCGTCAGACGCTAACGTCACGTTCAGGCTACAGGAGAAGGTCGATGTCTCCGGGCAGGTCAACGCGCCGGACGGAAATCCGGTGAACGAGAGCTTCGTGTCCTTCGACAGTCCGTCGTCCAGTCGGTTCCTGTACGACTACACGAACGCCGACGGAGGGTTCACCGTCAGCGACGTTTACACCGGGCAGCCCTACAGCGCCACCTTCTTCCAAGGCTTCGGTAGCGACGACAATCCGTACCCCCACGACGGCGTTCCCGACGTGTACGCGCTGGACAGCGTGAACGCGACGGCGGACGCCGACCTCGGTCAGCTCGACCTCCCTAACGCGTCGATGTTGAACGTCCGGGTCGTAGACGAAGTTGGGAGGCCGGTGGAGAACGCGAGCGTGGACATCACCCACCATCACGCGAACGCGACGGCTCTGTTCGCCTTCACGCCGACGGACGCGGAGGGGTACATGACTCCGAGGCGGACCGGCCGTCGAGGGATGGAGTTCGCGGGCAACGTGTCGCTCGCGGTCAGTCCTCCGGAGAACAGCACGCGATTCCCGAATCAGACACAGAATAAGTCGTTCACGCTGACCGACGACCGAAACGTCACGGTCACGCTCGAAACCCCCGAACCGACCATCTCGGCGTTCGACGTGACCGCGATCGGGCAGGACACGGACGTGACCTTCGTGTCGAGCGAGCAGTTGTCGAACGTCACGGTCGGACTCGGCGGTGACGCGTCGGGGACCTTGACGCGCGCGGACTTCACGGAGAACGAATCCGGTCCCTACATCTACCGCGCAAACGTCTCTGAGGGCCAAGACGGGACGTTTGAGGCCACGCTCCTCGATGCGGAGGACGCAGACGGCAACGAGGGCGCGAGCGGACAGACAGACTCGGTGACGGTGGACCTGAACGCTCCAACGCTGTCGGTGAACCTCACTGACGCCACCGACGGCAACGGCGTCGTGAACGACGGCGACGAGGTCCGAATCGAGGCGACGGTGACCGACAACGGTAGCGACATCGACGCTGTGACCGCCGACGCGACCGAGCTGGCCGCTGGAAGCGTCACGCTTGCACACGCCAGCGGGGACACCTACGCGGCGACCGTAACGGTCGCCGACGCGGGCAACGGTACCCAGAACGTCACGGTGACGGCCACCGACGGCAACGAAAACGCGAACAGCGAGAGTGGTTCCGTCGTCGCGGATAACGCCGGAGCTAATATCCCATATTTCAATCTCCAATCATTTGTCAATCAGGAAAACGAATTAGAACTCACGTTCAACTCAGATGAGAAATTAAAAGCTACTCGTCTAACTCTGAGTGACGGCGACGGTAACGTAGTGAAAAATGTCACGAGGTTGAGTACCGACAAAAGTCTTGACTCCTACGAGTATAATACGACGTTCACCGTTTCTAGTGACGGCAGGTATCGAGCAACGTTAGAAGAAGCCACGGACGCGGCTGGCAACGAGAACTTCACCGGAACGACGACTGACACCACCACCGTCGATACGACCGCACCGACCGTCTCGAACTTCTCGGCGGAGATGTACCCCGGAAGCGTGAGAGTCTCGTTCGAGTCTAGCGAGGACTTGGACACCTCTGCGATAGCCGTCGAACTCATCAACGGGTCGGGACAGACCGCTAGCACCGTCACATCGTTCTACAAACTATCCGGGACGTACCGCGCCCAACACGACATACCAAGCGGTCTCGACGAGACGTGGACCGCGAATCTGACGCGGGCAGAGGACAACCACGGCAACGACGGCGCTGACGGACAGACCGACACGACGCCCGCCGATACGACCGCGCCGAACATCTCGGACCTCGACGCGACGCTCGACGACGAGACGGTGACAGTCACCTTCGACTCGGACGAACCGCTGAACCAGACGTTGACGACAGTGACGGTCACGAACGCGAACCAGAGCGAGGTCGCAACGCTCGAATCCTTCGAGGTGTCCGGGTCGTACACCTACACCGCGACCTACGAGGTGCAGTCCCGCGTAGAGGAGTCTCACACGGTCGAACTAACATCCGTCTCCGACCGTTACTGGAACGGGGCCACCTACGACCCAGTGGCGAACGTCGAGGTCGATACGCGCGCGCCGACGGTGGCGAACTTCGATGTCGTCGCCGACGGACAGAACGTTGACGTGGTCCTCGACACCGACGAGGACCTGAGCGAACTGAACGTCTCGCTCGGCGGCGACGCCGACGGAACGCTCTCGCTCGCGGCGTTCGACGAGACGTACGACTCCGCTTCGAACCTGTACACCTACCGCGCGAACGTCTCGGCGGGTCGGGACGGAACGTTCGAGGCGACGCTCCGGAACGCCACCGACGACGATGGGAACGTCCGCGTGAGGGGCCAGACCGACTCGGTCACGGTGGACGTGACTGCTCCGACGTTATCCGTGAACCTCACCGACGCCACCGACGGCGACGGCGTCGTGAACGACGGCGACGAAGTCCGAATTGAGACGACGGCGACCGACAGCGACACCGGCGTGGACTCCGTGACTGCCGACGCGACCGGTCTCGGCGCTGGTAGCGTCACGCTCGCACACGCCAGCGGGGACACCTACGCGGCGACCGTGACGGTTGCCGACGCGGGCAACGGCACCCGGACCGTCACAGTGACGGCCACCGACGGCAACGAAAACGCGAACAGCGAGGATGATTCGGTCGTCGCGGATAACGAAGCGCCACACATACGTCAGCTAGATATCTCCTCGTACGACTCGGAAAAGAGTGTTGAGATTTCGCTCGTTACAGAGGAAGAACTCGATACTCTTCGTCTATCTCTCGCTGAGAGCGACGGAAATGTACTCAAATCGCTTGAAAAGAATGATATGGCGGTCCGAGACGTTTCTGTTGGATACAAATATCAGTTCTCTAACGTTACGGATAACGACGGCACGTATCGAGCAACGTTAGAAGAAGCCACGGACGCGGCTGGTAACGAGAACTTCACCGGAGCGACGACTGACACCACCACCGTCGATACGACCGCACCGACCATCTCGAACTTCTCGGCGAAGATGTACCCCGGAAGCGTGAGGGTCTCGCTCGACTCCAGCGAGGAACTGAATACCTCTGCACTGGCCGTCGAACTGACCGACGCGTCGGGCCAGACCGTTGGCACCGTCTCGTCGTTCTCCAGATACGGCGAGACGTATTACGCCCAGTACGACGTGTCGAGCGGTCTCGACGAGACATGGACTGCGACCCTGACGCGGGCAGAGGACGACGACGGCAACGACGGCGCTGACGGACAGACCGACACGACGCCCGCCGATACGACCGCGCCGAACATCTCGGACCTTGACGCGACGTTCGCCGACGAGATGGTGACAGTCACCTTCGACTCGGACGAACCGCTGAACCAGACGTTGACGACGGTGACGGTCACGAACGCGAACCAGAGCGAGGTCGCAACGCTCGAATCCTTCGAGGTGTCCGGGTCGTACACCTACACCGCGACCTACGAGGTGCAGTCCCGCGTAGAGGAGTCTCACACGGTCGAACTAACATCCGTCTCCGACCGTTACTGGAACGGGGCCACCTACGACCCAGTGGCAAACGTCGAGGTCGATACGCGCGCGCCGACGGTGGCGAACTTCGATGTCGTCGCCGACGGACAGAACGTTGACGTGGTCCTCGACACCGACGAGGACCTGAGCGAACTGAACGTCTCGCTCGGCGGCGACGCCGACGGAACGCTCTCGCTCGCGGCGTTCGACGAGACGTACGACTCCGCTTCGAACCTGTACACCTACCGCGCGAACGTCTCGGCGGGTCGGGGCGGAACGTTCGAGGCGACGCTCCGGAACGCCACCGACGACGACGGGAACGTCCGCGTGAGGGGCCAGACCGACTCGGTGTTCGTCGATGTGACTGCGCCGACCGTCAACACCCGACTGGTCTCTGTCGGAACCACGAACGGGTGGCACACCTCGGCCGTCGAGGTCAACGTCTCGGCGTTCGACGCCACGTCAGGCGTCGCCGAAACGGAGTACCGCGTGGGCGGCGACTGGCAGACTTACGACGGCAACGTCACCATGTCCGCGGACGGACGCCACACCGTCGAGTACCGAAGCACCGACGAAGTCGGAAACGCCGAAACAGGCTCCGTCTCGTTCAAAATCGACACGTTCACGCCGACGACGAGCCTCACGACCAACGTCACCGAAAACCGTCGAGGCTGGTACACCTCCGACGTGAACGTCACGCTCTCGGCAGTCGAACGGCCCGGCGGCCTGAACGCGACGAAGTACCGCCTCAACGGCTCGGAGCAGTGGACCGAGTACGACGAGAGCGAGGGCATCGAACTCACGACCGACGGCGAGTACACCGTCGAGTTCTACAGCGTGGACGAGGCGGGCAACCGCGAGACCACGCAGTCCGAGACCATCAAGATTGACACCCAGAAGCCGACGGTCAGCGGGACGCACCTGTCGAACCGAACCGAAATCCTGCCCGAACACGGAGTTCCGGTCACGGTCAACGCGACCGACAACATCGGCGTCGCGGAAATCGAGGTCGGCGGCGACCGAATCGGGACGGACGGCGACGGCTTCGCTCAGGCGGCGTCCCCGCTCGGCAACCACACCTTCGAGGTGGTCGTCCGCGACGCGGCGGGCAACGAGAAGGTCGTGCAGACCGCCGAGTACAGCGTCGGGCAGAATGTCGAGATGAGCGAGACGGCAAACGACACGCTCGCGGCCGAGACGAACGACACGAACGTCAACGAGGTGTCCATCGAGACGAAGACCGACACCGGCGAGGCGAACGTGACGGTCGGGACGGCGACGACGAACCCGGACCCGGAACGGACCGTCACGAACGGGACCTCCCTGTACTTCCCACAGATAGACACCTCGGTGTCGAACGACAACATCGGTAACGCGACGGTCACGGTGACCGTCGAGCAGTCGCGCGTCCGCCAGCGGTACATCACGCCCGGCACGGTGAAGTTCTGGGTCGAAGAGGAGAACGAATCGACGGGATGGGAGAAAGTTGACGCCGAGCGCGTTGACGCCAGCGAGACCGACGGCACGTACACCTACGAAATCGAGGCCCCGCACTTCTCGACGTACGCCATCACCGGCGAACAGGAATCGACGCCGCCGACTGCCTCGCTCGCCGTGGCGACTGACGACCTCACGCCGGGCGACGTGACCCTCTCGGGGTCGTACGCCGACGACTACTCCGGCGTGGACCCGGCGAACGTCACGCTCCGGTTCGAGGGCGAGAATGGCGGCGAGGATGTGACGAGTGAGGCGACGGTGACCGACGGGGAGGTTTCGTTCACCCGGAACCTCTCGGCGGGGAGCTACGAGGCCGCGCTCGTCGTGACCGACGACGCGGGCAACTCGCTCCCGGAACCCGAGACGGTCTCGTTCACGGTCGCTAACGAGTCCTCGGTCGGAAGCGACGGCGGTAGCTCCGGCGGCGGAGGCGGTGGCGGCGGTGGCGCGGTAGACATCCCGGTGCCGGACGTGCGCGACGACGTGACCGACCTGTCCCCGAGCGGTTTCCGAGGGAAGATTCTCAGCGCCCGGTCGGACTCGCCCGGTCGGCTTTCGCCCGAGGGCGGCGTCTCGGCGGGCGACCTGACCGTTCGGCGGGTGTCGATTCGTCCGAGTAGCGAGGACCCCGTCTCGGAGTTCTACGTTGACGCCAGCGTCGCCGCGAGCGCACCGGGTGGCGCGGGCGCGCCCGACGTGCCGACGCTCGGCTACGTCGAGGTGGCGACGACCGACCTCTCCGCCTCGGCGCTCGAACGCGCGGGCGTCAAATTCTCGGTGCCCGCGAGCGCGGCCGCCGCACCGGAGAACGTCGCGCTCTACCGACTCTCCGGAGAGTCGTGGGAGGCGGTCGAGACCGAAGTGGTCGAGACCGGCGGCGGGCAGTACGTCCTGCGCGGCACGGCCGCGTCTACCGGCACCTTCGCGGTCGGCGTCCGGAGCGGCGCGCTCTCGGTGACCGACGCGTCGGTCGGCGCGACGAGCGTCGAACCGGGCGAGCGCGTCGAAGTCACCGCGACCGTCGAAAACGACGGGTCGGGCACCGCCAGCGACACCGCGGCGGTCTCGGTGGACGGCGAAGTCGTCGCCGAGAAGAGCGTCGAACTCGCGGGCGGCGAGTCGAAGCGCCTCACCTTCGAGGTGGCGCTTGACTTGCCGGGCGAGCGGGAACTCGCGGTTGACGGCGAATCGGCCGGGTTGGTCTCGGTCGCTGACAACGGGACCGACGCCGGGTCGGGCGACGCCGACGGGACGGCCAGCGAGACGACGGACGGCGGCAGTGGCTCTATTCCCGGATTCGGCGTCTCAACTGCGCTGGCCGCGCTACTAGCCGGTCTGGTCGCCGCGCGTCGGCGACTCGACTGACCCCTCGGACGAGATTTTTCGTCCAGCGCTTCTGACGGATACGACTTTTTTCGAGCCAATCAGACCGCATCGAGACCTAACTGCGACGAAAACGGCCTACAGCGACCGCAACTCCTCGCCGATTTCGTCCAGCGCGGCGTCCGCCGCGGAGACCGACTCGGACATGCTGAGGAAGCCGTGTGGCTGGTCGGGGTGGTGGTCGTGGCGCACCTCGACGCCCGCCTCCGCGAGTCGATTCGCGTAAGCCACACCCTCGTCTCGCAGGGGATCGAACCCGCAGGTCACGACCGTCGCGGGCGGGAGGTCGGCGAGGTCGGGCGCGCGGAGCGGCGCGGCGTAGGGGTTCGCGCCGTCCACCTCGCTCCGGAGGTAGCGGTCCCAGAACCAGCGCATGTCGGTCTCGGTTAGGAGCGGGCCGTCGCCGTTCTCGGCGTAGGAGTCGGTGTCGAAGGCGTAGTCGGTGATGGGGTAGAACAGAAACTGGCGCGCGATGTCCGGGACCGATTCGTCGCGCTCGGGGTCCCGTCGCGCGTCTCTCACCCGCATCGCGGTTACGGCGGCCAGATTTCCGCCCGCGCTGGTGCCGCCGACGGCGAGGCGGTCGGGGTCGCCGCCGAACGTCTCGGCGTGGTCGGCGACCCACTGGAGCGCGGCGTCGGCGTCCTCGACCGCGGCGGGGAAGGGGTGTTCGGGCGCAAGCCGATAATCGACCGAGACGACGACGCACTCCCCGCGGCGCGCGAGGCGGCGACAGACGCCGTCGATTGAGTCGAGCGTGCCGAGGACCCATCCGCCGCCGTGGTAGTAGACGAGGACGGGCGCGGGGTCGCCTTCGTCGGTCGCGTCGAGAGCGGCGTGACGATACACCCGAATCGGAATCTCGCGCCCAGAGTCCTCCGCTGACGCGCCCGGTCCCGGAATCGACAGGTCTCGGACGAAGCCGACTTCCGGCGGGTCGCCGCCGGAGAACACCTCGTCCTCGACGCGCCGCGCGGACTCGACCGACATGGCCGACCACTCGGGGACGCCTGCGGATTCGATGTCCGCGATTACTTCCGCGACTTCCGGGTCCAGTTTCGTGCGCAGGGGTTCGGTCATGCCGGGGCGTAGGGAGGCGAGCGGGAAAGGAAGCGGTGGTCGGCGGGCACTCGACCGACGCGGCTGTCGGCGCACTTCGGTCCCGGCGTCTGGACGGACCGCGGTCGCTCGCGCTCGCCGCGACGTTCTTCACGCCGAACGTCAGGCATGCGAGTCACGACTGCTCTGAAAGGACTCGGCGCGGCCGCGGTCTGTCTCGGCGCGGCCGTCGCCGTGGGTCACGCCCGACGACCTCGCACAATCCCCGACCGTACGCGAGTATCTCGACGACGCTATCGCGGACGGCCCACCGTACGTCCGAGTCGTCCGAACCGAACAGCGCGGCGAGTTCCCGCCTCGGCGGTCGGGACGCACCGTGGAAACCGATGGAAGCCACCCAGCACTTCACCGTCCGGCCGCCGGGGTTCGTATCGAAAAACAGTTTCCGAAACAGACGACTCACTCGCTAAAGTCCAAACGACTAACCCGATTCCACCGTTCGCTCCCATCATGAACGCAGACCACGAGTTCGAACTCGGGACCGACTACGTCGCCGAACTGGACGCGGCCGACCCGCTCGCCCACCTCTCGTCGCGGTTCTACGACCCCGACGACGAGTGGTACATGGACGGTAACTCGCTGGGTCTCTGCTCCGAGGAGGCCGAGGAGGCCGTAGACCGAGCGGTCGCCGAGTGGAAGGAGCTGGCCATCCGCGGGTGGACCGATGCCGACCCGCCGTGGTTCTACTACGGTGAGCAGTTGGGCGACCGACTGGCACCGCTCGTCGGTGCCAAGCCCGAGGAGGTCGTCGTCGCCAACTCCACGACGGTCAACATCCACACGCTCGTCGCCACCTTCTACGACCGCGTTCGGGACGCAGACCCCGAGCGGACAAAAATCGTCGTGGACGACCTCGACTTCCCGACCGACCACTACGCTGTCCGCGCCCAGTTGCGCCAGCGCGGCGTGGACCCCGACGAGGCGTTGACCGTGGTCGAGAGCCGCGACGGCCGGACCATCGAGACCGAGGACGTTATCGACGCGCTGGACGACGACACCGCGTTGGTCTTCCTGCCCTCGGTCCTCTACCGGAGCGGCCAGTTGCTCGACATCGAGCGAATCACCGAGGCGGCCCACGAGCGAGGGATTCTGGCGGGCTTCGACCTCGCGCACTCTGTTGGCGTCGTGCCCCACGACCTTTCGGAAATCGGCGTCGATTTCGCGGTCTGGTGCAGTTACAAGTACCTCAACGCCGGGCCGGGGGCTATCGCCGGTCTCTACGTCAACGAGGAGCATTTCGGCGAGACGCCCGCACTCGCTGGCTGGTGGGGCCACGAGAAGGAGACTCAGTTCGAGATGAACTCGACCTACACCCCCGCCGAGGACGCCGGGGCCTACCAGATTGGCACGATTCCGATTCTCTCGGCCGCGCCCCTCGCCGGGTCGCTGGAGATTTTCGAGGACGCGGGCGAGGCGAGCGATTGCTCGGGAATCGAAGCGGTCCGCGAGAAGTCCCTCCGGCTCACGGCGTATCTCACCTTCCTCGCGGACGAGCGCCTGCCCGACTGCGATATCGGGACTCCTCGGGACCCCGAGCGCCGCGGCGGCCACGTCGCCGTCGAACATCCCGAGGCCTACCGGGTCAGCGAGGCGCTGAAGGAGCGCGGCGTCGTCGTGGACTTCCGGCCGCCGAACGTCGTCCGCATCTGTCCCTCGCCGCTGTACACGAGTTTCGAGGACGTGTGGGAGGTCGTCGAGCAGTTGCGGCAGGTCGTGGAAAACCGGGAGTACGAGAACTTCGAGACTCGGGGGAGCGGGGTGACCTAATGGTAGGTAGTGCGATTTCTCTATTCAGAATCGGCCGCGTGACTGTCGCTTAAGACGAAGAAGCGACGGTCCCATACTGTGGATCGGAACGGTGCGCCGACGTTTGTGAAGTCAGGACAACACTTAACAGTTAGTTAAACAACCTCCCTCCATGGAAAATCATCGACTCGTTCCGGTGGTGATGGCTGTCGCTGGATGTGCGGCCGTCGTCGTCGGCGTGTATCAGGGATTAGTTCACGTTGCGCCGGGGTACGAGGGGGCTATCGTATCCGGTTGGGGCGGAGACCTCAATCACGAAGAGGTGTTGCTCGCACAGTTGGGCGTCGTCGGTGTCGGGGGTGCGATTGGTGCCCTCCGGTGGAAACGTCTGGCGAGCGTCCCGTTCGTGATGGGCGGTGTCGTCCTGTTCTACGCGCTCCGAGCGGTATTCAATCTGTTTCAGTCATCCAGAAGGCCGCTCTATCGAGAGTTCTCGCCTCAGGCCCCCGGTTTCGAGGGAGAGACTGTCGTGTTCGTCCTCGGGGCAGAGCCGTTCCTGCTGGCCGGTGGCGCGCTTCTGCTCATCGGTGCCGGTATCGCGGGGTCGAAACTGCGAACTCCCGCCGAGAGCGGCGACGAGGTGACACCCCCGTCGTCGCAAGCGTAGGTCTCTCCGACACTCATCGCCAGTTTGTCCACACGATACTTGCCGGTTGAAAGACCCGCGTTCCTAACTATCCCTAGACCATCACCTGAACCACCGCGAACAGCACCACGACGCCCAGCACGTCACAGACGTTCGTCACGACCGGAATCACCACGTCGTCGGGGTCCAACTCGAAGCGATACGCCGCGTAGGTCGCCACCAGCGTCACCGCGACGGCGACCACAGCGAGCGCCGCGCCGCTGGCAAGCGCCACCGCGACAACAGTGTGC
Source organism: Halorussus pelagicus (assembly GCF_004087835.1). Taxonomy (NCBI): domain Archaea; kingdom Methanobacteriati; phylum Methanobacteriota; class Halobacteria; order Halobacteriales; family Haladaptataceae; genus Halorussus; species Halorussus pelagicus. The sequence continues at coordinate 1,250,348 of NZ_CP035119.1, read as the reverse complement.
AGAGGCAACTGGGCGTTCCCGAGTGCGAGCGACAGCACCCACGCGCCCGCGCCGACGACTGGAAAGATGGTCAGTGCGAGCGCTACCGTCGCCACCGCGTTGCCCGCGAGTTGTTCGTCTGAAGGGTCGAACGAGAGCGTCCCGAGATGAAATGCCGTCGAGAGTCGCGCCGCGAGGATGCTCCCGAGATTTCCGGCGGTCCCGATGGTCACAGGCACGAGCGTCAACAGCGAGGGGTAGGTCAGCAAGGTCGCCTCGAAGCTCCCCAAGACGAGTCCGCTCCCGATTTCGACCACCGTGAGCGCGAGCAAAATTGGGAGCGTCGCCCGCGTGATTGCCTGGACGCGCCACTCGGTCTGCATCTACGCCCCTCCCAGCGCCAGCACGAACCGGACCGCGAGCAGGAGGAAGGCGATACCGAACACGTCACCGGTCGTCGTCACCAGCGGGCCGACCAGCGTGTCGGGGTTGTACCCGCGCCGGAACCCGACGAAGACGACCGAGACGACTGCGACCGTCAGCGCGACGCCCGAGAGCAGGCCCGCGACCAGCGCGATGGCGAGCAGAGTCGCCAGCGGCGCGACCGGTTCGGCGAGCAGGGTGAGGACCAGCACCGCGACGGTCGCCGCGAAGAGACTGGCCAAGATTCCGTTGGCGAGCGCGGCGGCCACCGCGGCCGTCACTCGACTGTCGCGGTCGAATACCGACCCGAACGCGGGTTCGACAAGCCCCTGATGGAGACCGGTCGAGAGGCGCGCGCCGAGCGACCCGTAGACGTTCCCGCGGGTGGCCAGCAGGGCGGGCACGAGGACGAGCAGGCCGGGCACGGCGCGCAACTCCGCGCGCATCCCGCCGAGGACGACCCCGGCGAACAGGCCGCCGACCACGCTCGCGGCCAGCGCGGGGAGGGCTTCTCGGTACGCCTGCGCGGCGACTTCGCGGACGGACATCTATGTTGAACAGGTGGTCCGGAGTCAAAAAAGCGGTGTGTCGTCAGTCGCCGAACGGACCCATGCCGCCCATGCCGCCGCCACCGCCGCCGCCACCGCCCTGCATCTTCTTCATCATGCGCTCCATGTTTCCTTGGCCCATGCCTTGGAACTGCTTGAGCGTCTGGGACATCATCTTGTGCTGTTCGAGGAGTTCCTGAACGCGCTCCTCGTCTTTCCCGCTCCCGCGGGCGATGCGTTCGACCTGACTCGCGCCGATGGCGCGCGGATTTTCGAGTTCCAACTCGGTCATCGAGTCCATGATGACCTCGAAGCTCCGCATCCGGTCTTGGGTCACGTCCATCGCGTCGTCGGGGAGTTCGTCCATCAGACCGCCGCCGCCCATGCCCGGAATCATGTCCATCACTTGGTCGAGCGGTCCCATGTTGTTCATCGCCTGCATCTGGCGACGCATGTCTTTGAGGGTGAACTCGCCTTTGAGCATGTCCTCGGGGTCCCAGTCCTCCTCTTCCTCCTGGGTCTCCTCCATCGCGCGCTCGACGCGCTCGGTGAGTTGCTTCAAATCGCCCATCCCGAGCAGGCGCGAGATGAACCCCGACGGCTCGAAGCGCTCGATGTCCCGGACTTCCTCACCGGTACCGAGGAAGGCAATCGAGGAGTCGGTCTCGTTGACCGCGGTCAGCGCACCGCCACCTTTCGCGGTCCCGTCGAGTTTCGTGATGGCGACGCCGTCGATGCCGATGGAGTCGTCGAACTGGCTCGCTTGGTCTTTCGCGCCCTGTCCGATGGCGGCGTCGAGGACGAGCAGGTTCCGGTCGGGATCGACGACGCGCTCTATCTCCTCGATTTCGGCGATGAGGTCGTCTTCGAGCGCGTGGCGACCCGCGGTGTCCACGATGTGAACGTCGGCCTCGCTGGTCGCTTCGAGGCCCTTCCGGGCGATTTCCACGGGGTCCTCACAGTCGGGGTCGCCGTAGAAGTCCACTTCGGCGCGACTCGCCATCTCCTTGGCTTGGTCGTACGCACCGGGCCGGAAGGTGTCGGTCTGGACGATGGCCGGTCGGAGTCCCTTCTTGGCGAACCACCACGCCATCTTCGCGGACGTGGTCGTCTTCCCCGACCCCTGCAAGCCAGCGAGCAGGATGGTCTGGTTCTCCAGCGGAATTTCCGTACTATCGCCGACGAGGGCGACCATTTCCTCGTAGACGATGCTCAGGACGTGGTCCCGAGCGGAGGTGCCTGCCGGGGACTCCTCCTCCAGCGCGCGCTCCTTGATGGAATCGGAGAGGTCCATCACGAGGCTGACTTCCACGTCGGCCTGCAGGAGCGACCGCTGAATCTCCTTGACGATGTCCTCCACGTCCTCCTCGGTCACGCGGGACTGCCCGCTGAGTTTGCCGAGGGAGTCACGGAGGGAACTTCCCAAGTCGTCGAGTACCATTGTTACCGTAGGATAGACCGCGCGGGCGTTAAAGCCTTTTTCTACCGCTACAAGTGAAGTGGCGGCTATCGAGTCAAGGACGACCGCGTTCGGAATCCGACCAAGGCAGAGACCCCTCGCCCTATTCGGGATTATCGGGGTCGCTGTCTGCCGACACGGTCAGACCCCACGGCCTGACCTTCAGGTCTACGCTTTCCCAGCGTCTCGGCACGAACCGGAGACTGAGAACACCGACTACGACCATCGCTACCAGCGAAGAGGCTAGCCACAACATGTTTTTTCTCATGCGCAACGTCCTAGCGTTGCGCGAATGTGGATTTCGACTATATTACTTAAATGTTGTAAAAAGAGTTCACGAACCAAAAATCCTATATGGGTAGAACGAATACGAATCGCTGTAGCCGGAGACCGAGACTACTTCGGCCATCGCACCCAGAAGGAAGTCCACATCATCGTTGCGCGGTGTCCTAGCACCGCGCGATTTTCCGTTCTACGGAGACTTTCTAGTAACCTCTCCACACAGTTTTCGACGGTATTCGGTACCTCGTCCAGCGACAACTCCGCCGTTGAACCGGCCGGTATCCTTATTACGTATCGTCAGGGACTCCCGTCCGCATAAGTTCAATGTATGGCACGCGATTTAAACAAGACACGCGATAACTCGGTGGGAACGACGGGCGAGCGCACCGGCGTGGCAGGCGACGCGAGTGACGGAACGACTAGTCTGGCGAGCGAACTGGCTGCCGAACCATACAACATCGTCGCCGCGCTCGGACTTCTGTTGACGGCCTACTGGCTCCTCTTTCGGAATCTCCCGGTCGAACTGTTCACGCTCGGTCTCGTGACCCTGGCGCTCACCGTGGCGAACGTCGTGGTCGCGTTGCGATACCGCGGCTGAACGGGTCAATTCCGAACCTGACGCGAAAAATGGCTCGCCGAACTACTCCTCACCGAGGAGACTTTCGACGAGTTCCTCGGGTTCGAACTTCTCGATGTGGTCGTAGCCCTGTCCGACACCGAGGAAGAGGATGGGCTTGCCCGTGACGTGGGCGATGGAGATGGCCGCGCCGCCTTGGGAGTCGGCGTCGGCCTTCGTCAGCACCGCGCCGTCGATTTCCGCCGCTTCGTTGAACTGCTTGGCGCGCTGGACCGCGTCCTGCCCGGCCACGGCCTCGTCAACGAAGAGGGTCATGTCCGGGTCCACGACGCGCCCGATTTTTTCCAACTGGTCCATCAGGCCCTCGTCGGTGTGCAGGCGACCGGCGGTGTCGCCAAGCACCACGTCGATGTCGTTCGAGTCGGCGAACTCCACGGCGTCGTAGATGACCGCCGCGGGGTCGCCGCCCTGCTCGTGGGAGATGAGCTTTTTGTCGAGGTTGTCGGCGTGTTCCTGAATCTGCTCGTTGGCCCCGGCGCGGTAGGTGTCGCCATTGGCCAGCACCGCCGAGAGACCCTGTTTCTCGAAATACTTCGAGAGCTTTGCGATGGTCGTCGTCTTGCCGACGCCGTTGACGCCCGTGAAGATGATGGTGACGGGCTTGTCGGCCTCCCTGATTCGCTGGTCGAAGTCGAACTGGCCGACCGAGATGACCTTCAGCAGGGAGTCGTGAAGCGCCTGCTCGACCACGTCGGCAGTCTCGCTGCTGAACGACCGCGTCGCGCCCACGAGGTCCTCGCGGATGTTCTCCAGAATCTCGTTGGCGACGTTCATCTCCACGTCGCTCTCCAGCAGAGCCATCTCTAACTCCCAGAGGGGGTCTTCGAGGTCCTGCTCTTCGATGACGATTTCGCCTTTGGCGAACGACTTGGCCTTCTGCGCGAAGCTCCGGCCGGACGAGGCGTCGGACTCGTCGTCCGACGACTCCTCGGACTCCGCAGTTTCAGGGTCGGCCGCCGCCTGCGCCTCGGCGTCGGCCGTCGTCTCGGGTTGGGCTTCGGGTTCCGCGTCGGCGTCCGCGTCCGCCTCGGCTTCCTCGGCCTTCTCCTCGGTTGTCTCCTCTACGTCTTTCCGGAAACTCCCGAGTTTGTCCTTCAGGCTGTCGAACATCGCCGATTACTCGTCCTCGTCGTTCTGCTCGCCCTGCATCTGCTGCATCTGCTGTTGCATCTGCTGTTGCTGGAGTTGCTGGGCCTTCTGCTCCAGTTCCGAACTCTGCTCTTCGACTTCGCTGACTTCGTCTTCGAGGTCCGAAATGCGCTCGTCGAGGGTGTCCTGCTTGTTTTCGAGGGTCTCGACCGCGTTCTCCTCGTCGCGCTCGGCGGCGTAGCCGCCGCCCAGTTCCACGACGATTTCGTCGAGGTCCTGAACTTCCGCGCGGACGTGTGCGCCGCCGCCGAGGGGAACCTGCACGATGGAACCGGTGTCCAGCGCGCCGATGGTCTCGATGGCCTCGTCGATGTCGCCCTTCTCGTCTTCGAGGTCCTCGATTTCGCCTTCGAGTTGTTCCTGTTGCTCTTCGAGTTCCTGAAGCTGCTGGGACAGTTCCTGCAGTTCGGGGTTGCCGCCGCCGCCCATCATTGTCCTTCGACCTCCTCGATCTCGACCTGCGTCCGCTTCAGACCGTGACGACCGCCGAAGTTGGTGTAGGTGCGCTCCTCGGCGACGTTCTCGTTCTCTGCGTTGACACTCGTCTCGAACTCTTGCCAGCCGTCTCTGGCTTGGAACTTGCCGCGTACAGTAAACTCACTCATGGGCCAATCTGGGACACGCGGAGGGAAGAATCTTCCTACTCGGGGACGACAGGTCCCAGTTCAGTCCGCGAGTTCGTCGAAGAGGTCGGCCACTCGCCCCTCGATTTCGTCTCGAATCGCCCGCACGGCGTCGAGACTCTGCCCGTCCGGGTCGTCTAACCCCCAATCGCGGTTCTCGCCCGACCACGTCGCGGGACAGACATCCTCGGCCGAACAGCCCATCGTGATGGCGTAGTCGCAGTCATGCAACTCCTCGCGGGTCACTTCGCGGGGCGTCCGGTCCGAGAGGTCGAAGTCGCGCTCGGCCATCACTTCGACCACTTCCTCGTGGACGTGGTCGGCGGGGTCGGTGCCGCCGGTGACGATTTCGACGGACTCCGTCTCGCGGTCCGCTCTTTCCTGTTCCGCGAACGCGGTCGCCATCTGACTCCGCCCTGCGTTTTGAACGCAGACGAAGGCGATTTTCGTCACGCTTCGACCTCCGAGTCGTCGCCCGCTTTGGTGGCGACGACTCGTCGCTGGGCCGCGTCTCGTTGCACGAATCGTGGTCTTTCTTCTACCGTCTTAGCTCTTTTTCCAGTCTCAGAAACGACGACAATCGTCGCGTCGTCTCGTCGCCCCGCCGTCGATTCGCGGTCGCTCTTAGCCATCTTTGAACAACGTAAAACTAACTATATAATTGTCTAAAACCGCAGAACAACTGTTAAAGACGCACGTAGCTGTCCACCGGCTCACGGCTCGAACGCGCGGAGCGCGTCGAGCCGTTTCGCCGCGCTCCCGTCGGCAAGGGCGTCTCGCGCTCGCTCGACGCCCGCGCCGACCGATTCCGCGCCGCCGCCCGCGTAGATTCGGAATCCAGCGTTGAGCGCCACCGCGTCGGCGAACGGTCCGTCGCGCTCGCCCGAAAGCACCGCCTCGGTGACGCGCGCGGAGTCGGCGGGCAGGTCCTCGACCCGGAGGTCATCGCGCTCGAACTCGACGCCGAAGTTCGCCGTCTCGACTTCGTCGTCCTCGATTCGACCGCCTTCGGTTCCCGACTCGGCGGCCCACTCGGCGACTCGCGTCGTGCCGGGGCGCACGTCGTCGTACCCCTCCATACCTTGGGCCATCACGACGCGCTCGAAGGGCAGTTCCGTGCTCTCGCGGACGGTGCCCGCGATGCGCTCGGCGTACGAGAGGTGGTAGAAGCTCCCGAAGTGAACGGGGGCGTTCGCCGGGTTCGCCAGCGTCTCGACAGTGTTGATGGAGGTCCGGACGCCGACTGACTCGCGGGTCTCCCGCAGGTCGTGGACCAGCGGGTTGAACCGCGACTGGGCGTAGAAACCGAAGCCCACCTCGTCGGTCATCGCTGCGCTGTCTGCGGGGTCGAGGTCGGTCGGAACGCCCAACGCCGCCAGCACGTCGCCGTAGGTCGTGCCGTGCTTGGCGGGGAGCGACGGCCCGCTGTGGGCGACCACGGGCGTCCCCGCCGCGGCCGCGACCAGTCCCGAAGCGACGCCCAGCACCGCGGTCTTTTGCTTGCCGTCGTAGTTGCCCCCGCAGTCCACTGGGTCGGCGTCGGGGGTCGCCGAGACGACCGACCGCTCGCGCATCGAGTCGGCGAACCCGGCCAACTCCTCGGGGGTACTCTCCTTCCAGCGATTCGCCAGCAGGAACGCGCCGAGCGTGGCCGGGTCCGGATTTCCGACCAGTACGCGGTCGAACGCCTCGCGCGATTGCTCGTAGCTCATGTCGTCGGCGGTCTTCGGGCCGGAGCCGATACCCCCTTCCGTCAGGAGGCGGCGGAGCGGCCACTCGCCGTCGATTTCCGGGGCGTCGTCGGCACCGACCGCGCCATCCCGAACTCGCTCGCCGCTCACGGCTGGTTCACCTCGATTTCCTCCTCGGCGCGACCCCCGACGCCGACCGCCGGACCCAACTCGCCCGCGGCCCCGCCGAGGCAGTCCGCGACCGTTTCGCGGACGTTCACCACGTCGCCGACGACGGTGACGGCCGGGGGTTCGATGTCCGTCGCTCGGGCGCGCTCGACGATGGTGTCGAGGGTGCCGGTCACGGTCCGCTCGCTCGGGAGCGTCGCGCGCTCGACCATAGCGACCGGCGTCTCCGTGCCGACGCCGCGGTCTTCGAGCGCGGCGACGTTGTCGGGGAGTCGGCCCACGCCCATCAGCACGACGAGAGTTCCGCCTGCCGACACGATGTCGGCCAGCGCGTCCCAGTCGATGGCGCTGTCCTCCTTCGTCGGGTCCTCGTGGCCCGTGACGACCGCGAGCGCCGAGGCGTGGTCGCGGTGGGTCGCCGGGATGCCTGCGGCGCTCGGTCCCGCAATCGCGCTGGTCACGCCCGGCACGAACTCGAAGGAGACGCCGTGGCGCGCGAGGTATTCGGCCTCCTCGCCGCCCCGGCCGAAGGTGGTCGGGTCGCCGCCCTTCAGTCGCACCACGTCGCGGCCCGCTTTCGCCTCGCGCACGAGCAGATCGTTGATTTCGGCTTGGGGCGTCCGCTCGCCGCCGGGTCGCTTGCCGACGTTCTCGACGGTCGTGCAGTCGGGAATCGTTTCCACGAGGGCGTCGCCCACGAGGTTGTCGTGGAAGACGGTGTCGGCCACGTCGAGCAGTCGCCGGGCTTTGACGGTTAGCAGTTCGGGGTCGCCCGGTCCCGCGCCGACGAGGGAGACGGTGCCGGTAGTCGCGTTTTGGTTCGGGTGGCTCATGGTTCGGGTCGCTCCGTCTGGCCGTCTCGCGCCCGGCGGTACCGAACCCGGTAGACGTTCGCCGGGTCGGTCAGGTCGCCGCGAGGCACGGACGGGTCGCTCTCGGTCGGTCGGTCGTCGGTCGATGCCTCTCCGCTCGATTCGTCGTCGCTCGCGTCTCCCTCGTGGCGGTGGAACTCGCGGGCCGCGGCGACGAGGAACGAACACGGCTCTCGGCAGGGGAGCGCGGTCTCTTCGCCGGACTTACTCTCCGGAGATTCGCCCTCGGCGTCCCACGCTCGCCGCTTCGCGCAGTTGCCGCAGGTCGCTTTGACGGCTCCCGACACTTCCGCCCGCGAGCAGTCGCTCACACAGTCGTAGATGCCAGTCTGGCGGTCGGCGACCGCCCGGAACGGAACCGGGTCGAGGTCGCCAGCGCGCTCGGCGGCCCACTGTTCGACTCCGGCGGGGTAGACGGTCGAAACGGCCTGCAACAACTCGCCGCGGTCGAGACCCGAGGCGACCCATCCCGACGGGAGCGTCGCCTCGCCAGCGAACGGCCGGTATCGTCCGTCGTCGGCGTACCGGACCTCTTCGCGCAGGTCGGCGACGGACCGCGATTCGAGGTCCGCCTCGGGCACGCCGCGGTCGCTCCGGTGGCGCAGGTCGTAGCCCTCGGTCTCGCCGTCGGCCATGCCGACGGCGAGTTCGCCCCAGACGCGGGCGTTGGGAATTCCTTCGACCCACGAGACGAAGGCCTCGCCCGCCGTCTCGCGGACGAAGCGCGAGTCGGTCGGCGTGGCGGAGGCGTCCACGTTTCCGCCCGCCTCCGCGGCGCGTTCGAGAACCACGTCCACGACGAGCGGGTCGGTGCCGACCGCCGAGGAGTACCAGATGCGGCGGTCCTCGACGGTTCCGGGGACGGGATAGCCCGTCTTCGGGTCGTCGGTCAGGCCGAGCAGTTCCGGAATCTCGTCGCGGGTGTGGAACCCGTCGGCGGTGAACAGCGGGACGACGGCGATTTCGTCGGCGTCGAACTCGTCGAGAACGTCCTCGACGTAGGGCGCTTCGTCCATGAACAGCGCGCCGACCGCCGCGAACTCGCTCCCCTCGCGGAGCGCCTCGACGTGGTCGTACACTGCGTCCGCGCTGTTCGGGTTGCGCTCGGTGCCGTGTCCGACGACGGCGAGCGCGGCGTCTTCCGCCGACGCGGCCGCCTCGTCCGCCGACGCGTCGGCGGACTCACCGCCGAGCATTCGCCGAGCGCGCGCCGCGATAACTTCGGTCATCGCGGGATGGGTGCCGATGGGGTCGGCGTAGCGCAGCGTCGGCGCGTCGTCGCCTTCCCCGGCGCGGTCCTCCTCGCCGAGACCGAACTCTCGGGGGAGGACCTGCTCGACGAAGTAGCCCTCGCTGACGAACAGCGGAACGACGATGGCCTCCGCGGCGTCTACGGTGTGGACGACTTCGCGGAGCGACGGCGCTTCCTTCCAGAACGCCGGGCGGACCTCGGCGAAGGAACCGTCATCGCGGGCCGCGGCGACCGCCCGGTGGACCGGGGTCGCCGAATCGGGATTCCGGTGGGAGCCGTGGCCCGCGATTATCAACGCCTGCTCAGTCATCGTCGGCGGTGGTTCCGCTTTCGGCTCTCTTGTCGTCGGCACTCGCCTGCGCTCGCTCGACTCGCTCGGCGTGTTTCTCCAAGTCGGCGGCGAGCGTCCGGGCCTGTTCGGGCGAGAGAGCCACGCTGTCGGCGTGGGACGGGAGCGCGTCGAGGTCCGTGTTGTCGAGTTCGAGTTGCAACTCGACGCGCTCGGGGGCGTTGCGGGCCGCGGTCGCGTTCAGCGTGGCGTACGCCGACTCCTCGAAACCGTGGCCCTCCACGCGGGCGTCCACGAGGTCAAGCGTCGTGTACGCGTTGACCTTCAGCACGCGGTCGGCCATTCAGTCGTCCCCCGAAAGCGGCGCTCCCTGCCCGTCGGTCGGCGCTGGCGAGTCGGCCATCGCGTCCTCATCGGCGTAGGGGTACCACGTCATCTTCGTGTTGTGCATGTAGGGGTCCTCGTAGTCGGTCTCCTCGGGGTCGGCGAGGGCCTGCATTTCGTCCTCGTCGCGGTCCCGAACGAAGTCACGGAAGCTCTCGCCCTCCTCGCGGTCCTCCTCGTAGGTCGCCAACAGATTCCGGATGTAGCCCGGCACCTCGTCGGCGGGGACGCGCATCTCCACCCAGTCGGCGAACTCGGGGTTCTCGCCGAGACCACCGCCGAGACCAACGTCGAAGGCTTCGACCGGTTCGCCGTCCTTGCGAGCCTTCATGCCGCGCAGGGAGATGTCCGCGATTTGGGGCTGTGCGCAGGAGGCCGTACAGCCCGAGAGGTGGATGTGGAAGTCCTCGACGCCCTCGGGAACCGGCACGTTCTCCTTCAGCCAGCGGCCGTACCGGACCATCCGATTCTTCGTCTCCACGATGGAGAGCGAGCAGTATTCCGTTCCGGTGCAGGCGATGGACCCCCGGAGGAACGGATGGGGTTCTGGTGAGTGGTCGTCGAGAAGCGGTTCGTCGAGGAAGTCGTCGAGGTCGTTGTCGGCGATGTCGCCGACGATGAGGTTCTGGCGCTGGGTGACGCCGATCATCTCCGAGCCGTACGACTCGGCGAGGTCGGCGAGTTCGATGACATCCTCGGCGGCCATCCGGCCGACCAGTACCGAGAGACCGACGAAGTTGTCGCCGTCGTGCTGGTCGTGGACGCCTACGTAGTCGCCGGGCGAATCGGCGCGTCCGGCGTTGTAGTCGTACTGCTCGCGCAGGTTCTCGCCCGCGGTCGGGAGTTCGTACTCGACGTACTCTTCTTGAAGCGTCTCGCGGACCTTCTCGGTGCCCCACTCGTCCACGAGGAACTTCATGCGGGCGTTGAAGCGGTCGTCGCGGTCGCCGTAGTCGCGGAACAGCCCCGAGAGACCCGCGGCGACCTCGCTGGCGTTCTCCGGGCGGCAGAACACGTCGATGTCGCGGGCGAACCGGGGTTCCTTCCGGGCGAGACCGCCGCCGACCCGGACGTTGAAGCCCTCGATTTCCTCGCCTTCGACGGTTTTAACGGCCGGTTCGAACGCGAGGTCGTTGATGTCGCCCTGTCCCGCGCCGCGAGTGTCGCCCGTCACCGCGACCTTCCACTTGCGGGGCAGATTCTCGTAGAGGTCGTTGCCCTTGAACTCGTCGTGAAGCTCCTGTACGATTGGCCACACGTCAAGCAGTTCGTCGGCGTCCCGACCTGCGACCGGCGAGCCAACGATGTTGCGCCACGAGTCGCCGCAGGCCTGAATCGTCGAGAGACCGACCGACTCCAACTTCTCGAAGATGTCGGGCACGTCTTCGACCGTTATCCAGTGGAGCTGAATCGACTGGCGCGTCGTGAAGTCGGCGTACGCGTCGCCGAACTCCGGATTCTCGACCGGGCCGGTCGCGTACTCGCGGGCGATTTCGCCGACGACGCGCAACTGCTCGGGCGTCAGGCGACCCATCGGCACGCCGACCCGCATCATGAAGTAGCTCTCTTGGCCCTTCCGCTGGTGGTACAGGCCCCACCACTTGAACCGCTCGAACCACGCGTCGTGTTCGTCCTCCGGGATGGCGTCCCACCCCTCGTCGGCGAAGCGTTCGAGGTGGTCCCGAACGTTGACGCCGTAGAGTTCGTCCTTCCAGCTTTCGACTTTGCTCGGCATGGGAATGCCAACGCGAGGGGGCTGTAAAGGCGCGATTGCTCCGTCAAACTTGCCCGAGGCTCCCGCCAATCGGCGGGCGTTGCCGGTGTTCGAGACGCCCGATTCGGTCTCCGAGGGCGGCCGGTCGGGTGCGCTCGGTCACTCCGGCGTCGCCAACTCGGTCCGGCGCTCGGGGATGTGGACGCCAGAAGGGTCGATTCGACGGAACTCCCCGGTCTCGCGCTCGACGCGACCCAGCGCCAGCCACCCGGTGACGCCGCTCGCGCCACAGCGCACGCACTGCCCGGCGATGCGACCCTCCACGTCGGGCCAATCGACGCCGATTTCCACGAACCCCTCCGCGAGGAAATCGGCGAGGTCGCAGTCGCAGAAGTCGTGGCGCGCGAGCAACCAGAGTTCGCTCACCGGGACCGACCGCGAGTCGTTGACGCTCAGCCACGCGCCGTCGTCCAACTGGTGGATAGAGACGACCATGCTCCCGTGGAGGGCGACCCGGCGAGTAAGCGTGTCGTCGCCCGCGACTGTTGCCGAGTGTCACGCAATTTGTTGACGGCTCCCCGACGCCGAAACTATCCCGAACCGGCGGCTCGAAGGCTCTCCTGATTATTCGTGCTGACCGACGGCCGTCGCGGGTACCGGAAAGAACCGCCTCCGAGCGAGAGCATCGGTAGCGATTACGCCTGAGCGCGGGTTTATTCGGTTCGTCTCCTTATCTGGTATCAATGACCACCGAGGAAACACTCGACGAGCAGTCCGCGGGCGAGGAGTCGGCCGACGGGGACGCCGACGTAGAACGAGACCACCTGACGGACGTGAAAGACGGTGTGGGATGTACGGAAATCTGGGAACACCTGAGCGAGCGCCGCAGGGACGGCGAGGATGACGAATCTGACGAGGAGTAGCGCATCGAAAGCGTGTAGCCAGTGATTACGTGGTCGAAGCCACGAGACCGGTTCTACGCCCGACCCGACCGTTAAAGATAAATTTAATGGTACGTTATATCTTCCCCGCCAGAAGCACGAGACGTGACTACTCGACAGCAAGAGACTTCGGCGAGCGAGTTCGTGAGCGCAATCGAAACGGTAGACTTAGCAACGACGATGAACGTCGCTGAGGAGGTCGGACGCGAGTATCGGTCCGCGTACTACCACCTGAATAGACTTGAAGAAGACGGCGTAGTCGAAAGCAAAAAAATCGGCGCTCATCTCCTCTGGCACACCGAGTAAGACGCTACTCGATGTAACCCAGAGATTGCTCGATGCGGCCCAACTCCGGCCCGGTCGTCTCCTGTCCGACGACGTAGCCGTGTTCGTTGGCGAGCAGGCCCGACCCGACCAGCGGCGCACCGTAGTTGATAGTGCCGATGTCGGCGGGCACGTCCAGTAGGTCCTCCAGTCGGTCGAGTTGGGCGTCGGTCGTCTTCGGGTGACAGAGGACGCCGTGGTTCGTGGCGACTGCGGCGGTGCCGACCGTCCGAACGTCGGCGAGTTCGCCGCGTTCCACATCGACCTCCAACGCGTCCTTGACGGCTTGGACCGCGTTCCGCGAGAGGTCCGGATGGACGTATGCGCCGTTGTCGTTGGCGAGGACGACGTTCCCCGCGGCGTTGATTTTCCCCGGCAGTTGGGTTACGTCCACGTCCGCGGTCTCAGCGATGCGGTCGCACTCGCGGTCGGTGGCGCGACTGCTGACCAGCAGGCCGTTCTCGTTGCCGACCGCCAGCGCGCCGACGGTCGCAGAGCCGCCGACCGTGGTCTCGATAGCGTCTACATCGAGTTCGTCGCTCGCGTCGGCAATCATCTCGTCGTCTATGTCGGGGCGAACTAGCAGATACTCGTCAGTGGCGCGAGCGAAAACGCCGACGTACGACGACCCGACGAAAGCGGCGCGGAGCAACGCTCTACTCGGCGTGTTCCGCTTCGACGACCGTCTCGCCCTCTTCCTCGAATCGGGCGGCGCGGACGCGAAGCTTGCTCGGGGGCTTCTTGCGACCGCGCGACCAGACTTCCTCGTTGATCGAGGGGTCGAGGCGGACTTCGTCGTCGTCTACTTTGAAATGCTGTGCGAGATGGTCGCGGACGAGCGTCATCGCCTTGTCGGCGCGTTCGTGCTTCGCCGCGGCCTTGGCGTCGCGGAGCGGGACAGTGATAACGCGCTCCTCGAAGTCGTTGGCACTCATTATTCGTCGGTGTCGTTACGCCGCCAGTTTCGGCGCTTGGGGTTGCGCTGGGTCTCGCGGTCGGTCTTCATGATGACCCACGCGGGAACGCGGCTGTTCTGCCGGTCGAGCTTGGACAGGCGCTTTTTCTTCGCCTTCGATTTCTTACTCATGGTACCATGCTCTTCCCCGTCGTAGCTTAAAATCGTGTTGCTTTGGGGCCGGTCGGCGTCGTCGGTCCGTGACCGACGACTCACCCGCCGAAAGTACGCTTGGCGGTCACTCCAGCGCGAACGACTCGACGGTCGAGTATTCCGGGCCGTCGTCGGTTAGGACGCTCTCGGTCAGCCGAATCTCGGGCACCTCGGTCGTCCCCACGGTCGGGTCCAGTTGCTCGACGTTCTCTTGGACGAGTTCCTTGCCGCCCGCGTGTTCCATCCGCGCGAGGGTGACGTGGGGCGTGAAGTCGTGGTCCTCCGGGTCGAACCCGAGCCGCGTCACCTCGCGCTCGGTGGCCTCGTGGAGCGCCGTCATCTCTTCGCTCCCGTCGCCGACGCCGAGCCAGAGGACCTGAATGTATCCGAGGTCGGGAAAAACGCCCAGTCCCTCGTAGGTCGCCTCGAACGGTTCGACCTCGGCCTTCTCGATTGCGCGCCGAAGCGCGTTTTTCACCCGCGGGAGTTCGCCGCCATTCACGTCGCCGAGGAACTTGAGCGTGACGTGGGCCTGTTCGGGGTCGGTGAAGCTGAGGCCCGAGGCGTCCGCGAACTCGTCTTGGACGGTCTCGATGTCCGCGGTGAATTCGTCGGGGAGGTCGATGCTGACGAACAGTCGCATGGTTGTCTACTGGTCGGCCGAGGGCTTGAAGATGGGTGGTCAGCGTAGCGGGCGCTCCGTCGGTCGGACAGCCTCCTTTGCCTTCTCAGTGGTCCGTGCTTTCTGTTCTCACGGCGAATTTATCTCCTCGTCCGTCTAACATCAATTCGTATGACAGACATCACTATCACGACGACGGACGGGCTTGACGGACGCGAAGTATCGGAGTATCTCGGCGTCGTCTCGGGCGAAGCGGTCATCGGAGCGAACGTTGTCAGCGACATCGCGGCGGGCATCCGCGACGTGGTCGGCGGCCGAAGCGACTCCTACGAGAAGAAGATAGAGACGGGCCGCGAGGAGGCCATCAAGGACCTCCGGGCGGACGCCGAGGAGTTGGGTGCTGACGCCGTCGTCGGCGCGTCGTTCGACTACGAGGAGATGGCCGAGGGCATGCTGTGGGTCAACCTCTCGGGCACCGCGGTTCGGACGCGAAGTGAGTAGCCGACGGTCCCACTGACAGGGTCCTGCCCCGATTTCTCGACGGAAACGACTATCCCCCGAATATCGATAGCGTAGTTCTTAACCCCGCCGAACGCCAAAGACCGAGACATGACTGACCCCGAGGACCACAACTTCTCCGAGGACGACCGGTTCGACGACCCCTACGAGGGGTTCGACCTCGACCCGCCCGAACTCGACGTGGACCCCGACAAGGTGGACCCGGTGGACTCGCGCGTCGTCGCCGACCTGCTGGACGACCAAAGCGTCCCCGCCGACGAGGTAGACGTGGAAGAACTCGTGGACGTGGGCCTGAGCTACATGAAAATCAATCGCTTCGAGCAGGCCGCCGACACTTTCGAGCGCGCCGCCCAGTTCGCGCCCGACGACAGCAAGCTCGAACAGGAGGCGTGGACGAACAAGGGCGCGGCCCACGCCGAACTCGACGAGTGGGACGCCGCTATCGGTGACTACCGCGAAGCGATTCGCATCGACGAGGAGAGCGAACACGCCGCCACCGCCGAGACGAATCTGGCCTTCGCGCTCTGGGAGGCGGGCCAGAGCGAGCAGGCGCTCGAACACGCCGAGAAGGCGGTCGAAATCGACGAGCGATTCGCCGAGGCGTGGTTCAACCGCGGGTTCTTCCTGCTCGAACGCGGTCTCGCCGAGGACGCGCTGAACAGCCTCGAAAACGCCATTCGCCTCGGCCTGCGGAACTCGCAGGTGCTGGACGAGAAGGCCCGCGCCCTCGAAGAACTCGGCCAGTACGACGAGGCCGAGGAAATCGCCGAGGAGGCCGAGGAGTTGCGCGAGCAGGCCGAGCAGGAACTCATCGACGAGGAGCAGGCACAGCGCCAGGAGCGATGATACTGAACGAGCGCCGAACCGACGAGGGCCTGCTCGTGGCCGTCTGCGACGACGACGTACTCGGCGAGACCTTTGAGGACGACGGCGTCTCGATGACCGTCACCGAGGAGTTCTACGGCGGCGAGGAAGCAGACGAGCAGGCCGTCGTGGACAGTCTCGCCCGCGCCTCCGTGGCGAATCTCGTGGGGACCGAGGCGGTCGAACTGGCGATTCGGGAGGGATTCGTGGACGAGGAGAACGTCCTCGACGTGGAATCGACGCGCCACGCGCAGTTCGTCCGGATGTAGCTATTTTGCAGTCTCGTCATTTTCACCATCTCTACCGTCGCCGCTTCCTTCGCCGAGCGCCGGGAAGTTGACGACCATCAGCGACAGCACGGCGACGCCCGTCACGCCCGCACCGACGGAGGCCAACCCCGTGTCGTAGGCAACCGCCAGAACCGCGTGGGCCGCGCCGACGAACGCGAGACCGAGCAAAAGCAGACTCGCACCGAGTCGTCGTTTCGAGACCATACGGTGTCATCGGGTCGCAGGCTTTTAATCCCGTTCCCGCGGGCGGTCGTGCCCTCCGGTGGCGCGCGCTGGATTCGGTTTCTCCCCCGGACGCTCGGCCGCTCACGAAACCGATTCCGGTTGCGGAACGTCGCCGGGACCGAAGGAATGTTCTTGCTCGAACCCCTACCTTTGTCCAATGGGACTGCAACAATCGGACGCGCTCGACGTGGCGCGCATTCGGGAGGACTTCCCCATCCTACAGCGGGAGTTCGACGGCGATCAACTCGTCTATCTCGACAACGGCGCGACGAGTCAGACGCCGAATCAGGTTATCGACGTCATCTCGGACTACTACCGGACGAACAACGCGAACGTCCACCGCGGCATCCACCACCTGAGCCAAGAGGCCTCCATCGCCTACGAGGAGGCCCACGACACGGTGGCGGAGTTCGTCGGGGCCGACGGCCGCGAGGAGATGGTGTTCACGAAAAACACTACCGAGGCCGAGAACTTGGTGGCTTACGCGTGGGGACTGAACGAACTCGGGCCGGGCGACGAAATCGTCCTGACCGAGATGGAACACCACGCCTCGCTGGTGACGTGGCAACAAATCGGCAAGCGCACCGGCGCGGACGTGAAGTACATCCCCGTCACCGAGGAGGGGTACCTCGACATGGACGCCGCCGCGGACCTCATCACCGACGACACCGAAATGGTCAGCGTCGTCCACGTCTCGAACACGCTCGGGACCGTCAACCCGGTCTCGGAACTCGCGGACATCGCCCACGACCACGATTCCTATATCTTCGTGGACGGTGCCCAATCGGTGCCCAACCGCCCGGTTGACGTGAAAGATATCGACGCTGACTTCTACGCCTTCTCTGCTCACAAGATGGCCGGACCGACCGGCATCGGCGGTCTCTACGGCAAGCGCGAAATTCTGGAAGCGATGGAGCCGTTCCAGTACGGCGGCGGCATGATCGAAAAGGTCGAGTTCGAGGACTCGACGTGGCACGACCTGCCGTGGAAGTTCGAACCCGGAACGCCGCTCATCGCGCAGGGCATCGGCTTCGCCGAGGCCGTCGAGTATCTGGACGACATCGGAATGAGCGCGATTCAGAACCACGAGGAGACGCTGGCCGAGTACGCGCTCGACCAGATGGCCGAGTTCGACGACATCGACATCTACGGCCCGACGGACCCGACCGACCGCGGCGGACTGGTCTCGTTCAACCTCGATTCGGTCCACGCCCACGACCTCGCGTCCATTATGAACGACCACGCCGTCGCCATCCGGGCGGGCGACCACTGCACCCAACCGCTTCACGACAAACTCGGCGTGGCCGCCTCCGCGCGAGCGTCGTTCTACCTCTACAACACGACCGACGAAATCGACGCGCTGATGGACGCCATCGACAGCGCACGGCAGTTGTTCGCCTGATCGCGTAGAATCGCTATTGGGGTTGGAACAACACAAAAATAATAGTGGGGTAGAGACGGAACTCTACTTCATGTTGGATACAATTAATATCGACGACCCAGTCACGAAGGGAGTAGCTATTGGAGTGTTAGCAATTGGTTGTTGTTTCTATTTTCCGCCTGTTTCACCAGCCGTTACGATTTATCTTTTCTACCAAGGTGGTCGCTGGTACATCGCTTCAAATCCTAAGCACACTAAAGCGGGTATCTCTCTGCTTCTTCTCGGAGCGCTTCTAGCTGTATTTTCCTACGTCGCAATCACTGGATATTTCACAGAACCTGGATTTAAATCCTATTAAACAGACACTAACCGGCAGCAACGGACCGACAGAACGACTCCGGAAGCGGTTACTCTCTTCACACCCGGCGAGGAGTCGGGCGTTTTTTCTCTCGCTCGTCTCTGGATGGGGTATGCACGACGAGGTACGCGAGCGCGCCGAACCCTACTTCGAGGGCGCGTCCCCCGCCCACGACTGGCACCACGTCCGGCGAGTCGCCAGACTCGCCGAGACGCTCGTTGAGTCGGACAAAGAGAGCGGAGCAGAGGCCGTGAACGAGGACGTACTCTTCGCCGCTGTCTGGCTTCACGACGTTGGCCGGACGAAGGAGGACCGCGGCGAAATCGAGGACCACGCCGAGTGGGGCGCGAGGGAGGCCGCCGACATTCTCGGGGACCTCGGCGCGGACGACGACACCGTCGAGGCGGTCCAACACTGCATCCGGGCGCACCGCTACTCCAACGACGTGGAACCGGAGACGCGAGAGGCCGAGATTCTCTCGGACGCCGACAACTTGGACGCGCTCGGTGCGGTCGGCATCGCACGCACGTTCAGTTACGGCGGCGAACTCGGCCAACCCATCCACGACCCGGACCTCCCGCCCGAGGCGGACGATTCGTCCGCCGGAGCGACCCAGTTCAACCACCTCCACGAGAAAATCCTCTCGCTCCGCGACCGGATGTACACCGACGCTGGCCGAGAGGTAGCCGACGAGCGCCACGCCTACGTCGCCGAGTTCGCGGAGCGACTTGACCGCGAGGCGATGGGCAAGCGGTGAGGACGCTCTGCAGTTGACCTGGTGATTTAGGTTTAAATTATTTGGTATAAAAACCAACATAAGGATAGATAATATTATATTAATTAGATAAAAGATTAATTTATCATCTCTGCTTTTGTTATATTGCAATGGTAGATGAAGGAACTTTCACGAGGCGTAACACGCTTAAGACGATTGCAGGTAGTGCAGCCGGTCTCACCGCGTTCAGCGGGGCCGTTTCGGCGAACGGATCGAATTCGACTCCGAGCCCAGTAGTTGTTCTTGGCGACGAAGACAACCCGCTCACTCGCGGAGATATCACTTCCGCAGTAAAGCGATACAAGAACGAGTACCGACAGGCGACCGGTGAGAAGTCGCCTAAGGGCTTCCCTTCTCCTGACTTCGACGATAGCGACCAGTACGTCTCTGGATACGTCTATTATATCGGCTCCGACGGCCTCCCGATGGCGCACGTCAGTTATGGCTATCCTATTGGGGAACCGAGCGGCGATGCCTCAACCGATAGCATCACGACCACTACTAGCGCCGTCCCCGGCCACAAACGGGCGAAACAGCAGGCCAAGCAGTTCGAGTCTTCGGGTTCGGCAGGAACCTACAGTATAAGTCCGGATGCGTCTGGCGACGTTAGTACGGCAGCTGACCAAGACGTAACGTCCGGCGAAGGGTGGAACTCTCACGGCGTCGTCACCGGTTCCGGTGAGGCGTCGGATTGGGGCGAGGTCACCATTCAAGGCGAATTATTCCATCTTTCCGAGGATTATGAAGCGTATGACAGCAAGGACGCTTGGGCGATGGTCGGAACGTATCAGGCGAACAACAACGCTTGTAGCAGCTGTTGGGGTGACCGAACTATCAAGGACGCCGAAGTGAATCAGGCTTGGTCGTCGTCCACCATCGAAGTCAAAGAGCCAGAAGTATCCAACTACGTGCCAAGTACGTCCGACTATGGTCGAATCACTGGTACTACCGTTGAAATCGGAGCGAGTGCCAGTTCGAGCGGCGGTACGGCCGGTGGTGCCGTCTCGTGGACGTACCGACAGCCGAAGATGGACACGAACGTTCTGGTAGACGCAGCAGGACACAATAACGACGCCTTCTGGCGATTTAAATATAACGAGGACAACCACACTAACTTCCTCGTTAACCCCGGCAGCGTCTGTTGGCTTGACGACCAAGTCGACAACATCCGGGACAGCTATGCACCTGCTGGTGGGACGGACTTCACCACGAAGTTCTGGGACGATTGGGATGGAAGCACGAAAGAAGTGAACGCGTCTATCATTTGGTCGGCCGAGTACTGAGAGATAGCGCAGTTTGACCGGCAAACTATTTTTTCGGAAGGAGCTTAGTGTAATGGATAGACAGCGAACCGGAAGGCTTGAACTCTGTGTGGCTACTCAGACTGACATCGTTCTCGCTCTGGCCGATTTCACCCTCTAGTGTGACGGAAATCGGGTCGCCGAAGCTAGGATTCGAGACGACGGCTTCGCCCTGTAATTCGTTATCTTCGTTGAATCTAACGACCATCTCGCTCGGTTCGATATCCTCAGTAGCTCCGGTTAGCGTCGTCGTCACGCCGATTTTGATTCCGGAGTCGGACCATTCTTCGACCGTCGCGTCGAACGTCTGGTCTATCGATTTCGGGATACTCGCACGAATCTTTTGGGGCGGCCGTTGGGTTCGAGTCTCAAGCGAGGACTCGGGATTTCTTTGACAACCTGCAAGGCTAGCGGCACTACCAGCGAACAATGTTCGAAGCACCGCTCGTCGAGAGAGCATGTATCTACTATCTCTTCTTCCCAACATATGCTTTTTTTATCCGTAGAGTGGAGTATTTTTGCTAACTCTGGCGAAAGAGGGAGATCTAATTATCTCACCTCTCTCCAGAACCGGCCGCTTTTTGGCGGTTCCGTCACATCCTCCCGACATGGTAGATTGGACGATTGCGGCCGTGATGGCGATTCACGTACTGATGGCGGTCCTCTGGACCGGCGGCTATCTCGTGACGGGAATGTTGGTCTTGCCCGCGGCCCGGCGCAACAACGCGCCGGAGTTCGCGCTCGACGTGCTGGACTCGCTGAAGTGGTTCGCACTCGGCGGTATCGTCGTGATGGGCGCGTCGGGCGGCGGCGCGCTCTGGCTCCTCTACAACAACGAACTCCCCGAGGGGACGCGCGGGACCGCCCTGATAGTGATGATGACCCTCTACGGTATCTTCGCGCTGACGAGCGTCTGGTCGTGGTACGAGACCAAGAGCGCCCGCGAGGACGGCGTCCGGGAACTCCCGACGCGACTGAAGATGTCGTTCCGGATGAACTCGCTGGTCGCCATGCTGCTCGTCGTGGACGCCGCGCTCATCGGCTACGTGGTGTAGCGCAACCGGTCTGCGGAACCCTTTTGGTCCGGACCGGCCTAGATGGCAGTAACAATGGGCATGGGCTCGGATATGTATCGCCAGCAGATTCTTGACCACTACAAGAGTCCCCGAAACTACGGGGAACTGGAGGAGAAGACCTTCTCCCACGCTGGCGAGAACCCGATGTGCGGCGACGAGATAACGATAGACGTGCAACTCGACGAGGACGACGAGGTCATCGAGGGCGTCGCGTTCCGCGGCGACGGCTGTGCCATCAGTCAGGCCAGCGCGAGCATGCTGTCCGGCGAGTTGCAGGGCATGACCGTCGAGGAGATGCAGGACCTCGACCGCGACGACGTAATCGACATGCTCGGGGTGGACATCTCCCCGATGCGTGTCAAGTGTGCGGTCCTCGCCGAGAAGGTGGTACAGGACGGCGCGGACATCTACGAGGGCGAAAAGCAGTTGGAGAAGACGACGACCGAAGACGACGAGGAATAAGCGAGCGGGTCGGTTTCGGGTCTCGCTAGTTACATTTTCCCGAAAACGTCGAGGGTGTTTCGAGGATGCTACGAGGACGCTAGCTTCAGGCGTGAGCAAATGATACCGCACTGCGACCGCACCGCCCACATCGCACCGCGACAGCAGGCCTCACACCGCGAGGCCGCGCCAGCGCGCGCCGAGTCGTTCGCAAGAGTCGGTGCGCTATTCGAGGTCGTAATACTCGCTGAACACCTCGATGGTCTCTTTGAACAGCGCGAGGATGATGGGACCGACGAAGATGCCGATAGCGCCGAGGAAGTACGCCGCGCCGAACACCCCCAGCAGGACGACTCCCGAGTGGAGCGACGACTCCTTGTCGATGACTAGCGCCCGGAGGTAGTCGTCGGTCACCGCGACGACGGTCATGCCGTAGACGACCAGCAGTGTCGCCCCGAGCAGTCGCCCGTCCGCGACGAGATAGATGGTCGCGCCGCCGAGGACCGGCGCGACGCCGACGATGGGAATCATCGCCAGAAACATCATCACGACCGTCCAGAACTCCGCGTTCGGAATCCCGAGCGCGATGAGTCCGAGACCCGACACGAACCCCTGAATGGACGCGACGAGGACGTGACCCTTCAGCACTGCCCACGTCGCTTCCTCGGCCTCGGCGTAGAGGTTGTCTTGCACATCTCGCGGAAGTGGGGTGACATTCTTGGCCCATCGGACCAGCGTGCCGCCGTCTCTGAGCAGGTAGTAGAACAGAAACAGCAACAGCAGAATACCGAGCGTGAAGTGAATCCCGGCGCTCGCCAGTCCGGAACTCCGCTCGGCGACCGCGGAGGTGAAACTCCCGAGCAGTTGGTCGAACCGTGCGCCGATTCGGATGCCGACGACGTTCTCGACCACTCCCTCGATGGACCGATACGTCGGCAGGTCGCTCACGCTGGTCGGCAGATTACCCACATCCGCGAGCGCGACCCGCAGGAACAGGCCGACCGGGCCGACGAACAGCACGACGGTCAGCGTGACGAGCGCGAGCGCCGAGAGTCGCGGGCCGATTTCCGGCGCGAGTCGGCGCTGGGCGGGCCTGAGGACGAACGCCAGTAGCATCGCTCCGAGGACGTAGGTGAGAAACGGTCTGACGACGAGAACCGATAGCCACGCGAGAACGCCGACCAGAGTGGCGGCGAACACGGTCCGCGCCTTCATGTATCCGCACGGACGCTATCGCGGCCTAAAGGCCAAGCGGCCGATTCGAGCGTCCGGAGAAACGTTGAACCGCGAGAGGAAGGAAACTAGAACGTCGCTTACTCGGGCTTCAGTCCGGCGTCTTCGACGCGCATGACCGCCTCGCCGTCGGCGAGATTCGGCGCGTCCACGAGGCGGACGATACGCTTGTCGCCCTTCGACTTACGGAGATACATCCGGAACGTCGATTTGTGGCCGAGGATGTTGCCACCGATAGGCTGGGTCGGGTCGCCGAAGAACGAATCGGGGTTCGAGGCGACCTGATTCGTCACGACGACGGCGGTGTTGTGGAGGTTGCCCACCTTGTCGAGGTCGTGGAGGTGCTTGTTGAGTTTCTGCTGGCGCTCGGCGAGTTCGCCGCGGCCGACGTACTCCGCCCGGAAGTGGGCCGTGAGCGAGTCCACGCAGAGGAGTCTGACCGGGTACTCGTCGTCTTGGGTCTCGTTGGCCAACTCTTGGGCCTTCTCCGCCAGCAACATCTGGTGGTTGGAGTTGAACGCCTTGGCGACGTGAATCTTGTCGAGGAAGTCCTCGACGAGGTCGTCCATCGCCTCGTCGTCGTCGGGCGTGCCCTCGATTTCGCGCTCGTCCATCGCGGCCTGAAGCGCCTCGTCGGGGAGTCCCCGAACCATGTCGTCGATTCGCTCGGGCCGGAAGGTGTCTTCGCTGTCCACGAACATGGCGCTCCCGCCGAGACCGCCGTGTTCGCGCGGCAGTTGGACGTTGACCGAGAGTTGGTGGGTGACCTGTGACTTCCCGGCACCGAACTCGCCGTACACTTCCGTAATCGACTGGGTCTCGACGCCGCCGCCGAGGAGTTCGTCCACCTCGTCGATTTTCCACTTCAACTTCCCGATCTTCTCACGGCGCTCCAGCACTGTCGCGCCGGTCTCGAATCCGCCCACGTCGGCGGCGTCGCGGGCCGCCTGCACGATGTCGGCGGCGGTGGAGTCACCCACGTCGGCGGTGTTTGAGAGTTCGCTCGGGGCCGCGACTGCGAGGCCCTCGTAGGAGTCGTAGCCTGCGTCTCGGAGCTTTTCTGCGGTCGCCGGACCGACGCCCGGCAGTTCTTCGAGGTCTACGTCTGCTGCCATCGTATCTGTGCCTTGTGCGCCTCTTCATATAAACCCCCGCTAACACCAAAGTGAAAGTGAAAATGGCGGAGGGAGTCGAGGTCGTGACGTTCGTCCCACGAGGTTTAAAACGAGAAGCGTCGAACCGGTTCGTCCCGCGCTACTCCCACGGATGCCTGCCGGACGTACTCGGCAGAAGCGCGTACCAGTATTCTTTGTTTCCCTCGATGTCGAGTTCGCCGTCGAGGTTGCTCTCCAGTTTGAACTCCGCGCTGGAGTCGCGGTCGTCGGTCCCCTTCGGCGCGAGGGGGTAGTACGCGCCCCGGCGGAACGAATACACCCAGTAAGCGTACTGGCCGCCCTTCTGTCGGCCGGAGGTGTCTTCGAAGGCGAACAGCGCCGCGAGGAGTCTGGACCCGTATCCGCGCTCCATCAGCGTGTCGGCGGCGAAGTTGAGGCTAGTCACGAGGTCCTCGAAGTCGTCGTCCCGCAGAATCACCCACGAGTAGCCGTAGTCGTCGGTGCGGGCCTCGGTCTCGGTGCCGGTCTCTTCGGCACCGACTTCCAGAATCTCGTGGACCTCCTCAACGGCGTCCGAGAAGTCGGCGCTATCGACCTCTGAGAAACAGAGCGCCGCCTCGCCGACTGCCTCGTAGCCTAACTCAGCCTCCATGGTGACGTAGGCCGTACTCATCCCGAACAGGTCCTCGGGGTCGGCCTTCCGAGTCGCGTCGGTCTCGGCCCGGATACCCAGCACTTCTCGCAGTCCGTCGAACAGTCCCATGTCACTCTCTTCGGGTTCGCGGATAAAAAGGGTCGTTCTACAGTTCGCGGTCCCGTTACAGTCCGCCGCCTACATCTGGCGTTCGAGGTCCCGCAGTCGCTCGACGCGCTTCTCGGTACTGGGGTGCGTGCTGAACACCTTGCCGATGAAGTCGCTCTTGAACGGGATGATGAAGAACGCGTTCATCTCGGACTGCTCGCGGATGTCCTGCTTGGGCACCTTGCTCATCTTGCCGTCGATTGTCATCAGCGCGGAGGCCAGCGCCGAGGGCTTGCCCGTGATGGTCGCGCCCCCGCGGTCGGCCGCGAACTCGCGGTAGCGCGAGAGCGCCCGGATGAGGATAAAGCTGAGTATCCAGACGACCAGCGACGCCGCGATGGCGACCCAAACCTGCGGTTGGCCTTCGTCGTCGCCGCCGAACCACCAACCCCACCGGACCACGAGGAACGCGATGGTCGAGAGGAACGACGCGACGGTCATCACCATCATGTCGCGGTTCTTGACGTGGGCGAGTTCGTGGGCCAACACGCCCTCTAACTCGTCGCTGTCGAGCGTGTTCATCAGGCCGGTCGTGACCGCCACGGCGGCGTTCTTCTGCGAGCGCCCGGTGGCGAAGGCGTTGGGCACGCGGCTATCGACGACGGCGACCTTCGGTTTCGGCAGGTCGGCCTGCTGGGAGAGGCGGCCGAGCGTCCGGTGGAGTTCCGGATACTCGTCTTCGGTGACCTCCTTTGCACCCATACTCCATAGCGCCAGTTTGTCGCTGAAGAAGAACTGGGCGATGGAGAAACTACCCAGTAGCGCGACCGCGAGGAAGATGTCCATGAACTGCGTACTCAGGATGCCGATGAAGGCGACGTACAGCGCGAACAGGAGGAACATCGTCAGGGCCATCCGCCCCCGAAGTCCCCAATCTGCTTTCCACTTCATATCCGCCCGTAGGGTCTCACACCGTTTAAACGTTCGTCGCCCGCTCTCCCGGCGACGATGCCTTGCTCGTCGGATTCGTGCGTCTTGTGGCGTCCTCGAACGACCGCTGACTCACTCTCCGTACTTCGACAGTTCTTGGCCTAAGCCACAGCGACCGTCGTCCCCACTGACCCCGGCCACGGACATTTTGACGGGTCCGACCGAACTCGGCGTGTGAGTCCTCGAAACGGCCGCGAGCGCCGCCTGGTCCTCGGGAGCGGAACGCTCGGAGGTCTGCTCGTCGGTGCCGGACTGTTCACCGTCTTCGACGGCGTCGTGGACCACTACGTGCTGGAGAGTCACGACGCCGTTCACGGCACGCAGGCGTTCAATCCCCACCGAGTCGGCGCGAGTCTGCTGATTTCGGGCGTGGGGATTCTGGTGGTGACGCGGTAGGGTCTATAAATGAGATAGCTATCAAACACGAAAGGACCCAGCTCTGGAGTACCGGGGTGGGTTCCCTTAGTAGACGCCCAGAAGGACCAGTCGTCCTCCGTAGTAGGCCGCCATGAGGACGTACGCCACTGTGCGGGCCCACTTGGGAAGTCGCTCAGGTACTGCCGTGTCGTCGTTGTCAGAACGCATATTCTCGACTCCGACCGGGGCTTCGCCACTGGACCAGAACTGGCAGGGGCTACCACCCCGGTGGGTAGTTCTGCTGTGTCCGACACCAAAATAGTCTCGATTTATATTTTTAGACCATTATCCTTTTATATGGTCCACATGTATATTGTACTGTCGTCAGAACTGGCAGGGGCGACTCACTGCATTCGCAGTGGGGAGTCTGAGTCAGAACGCATACCTTTCTGAACCTTTCACCAAGAGTCACATCTCCACTGTACTCCGAACGGAGTTCCCTTCTTCAGACTTAAACCCGCCAACCTCCTATCCACTTCCATGACTACCGATGCCCGCGAGTTCTGTCCGAACTGCGGGGACCCCATCGAAAACGACCCCGCCGAGCGGACGCCCCTGCCCGACGCCGTCGGCAAGCGTGGCAAGGAGCAGAAGCTCTGCGATTCGTGTTACTTCGACCGATTCGACCTCGTGGAAGCGCCCGACCGCATCGAGGTGCTGGTCTGTGCGCGGTGCGGTGCGGTCCACCGCGGCAACCGCTGGGTGGACATTGACGCCCGCGACTACACCGATATCGCCATCGAGGAGGTCAGCGAGTCGTTGGGCGTCCACCTCGACGCCTACGACGTGTCGTGGCAGGTAGACCCCGAGCAGGTAGACCAGAACACCATCCGGATGCACTGTCAGTTCTCGGGCATCGTCCGCGAGACGTTCGTCGAGGAGGAGGTCGTCGTCCCGGTCAAGATTTCGCGCCAGACCTGCACGCGGTGCGGTCGCATCGCGGGCGACTACTACGCCAGCACGGTACAGGTCCGGGCGCGCGAGCGCGACCCGACCAGCGAGGAGGTCGAACGCGCCGAGGAAATCGCCAACGAAATCGTCGAGGAGATGGAGGAGACCGGCGACCGCAACGCCTTCGTCACCGAGGTCAGCGAGACCGACGACGGCGTGAACATCAAGGTCTCGACCACCAACATCGGGAAGAAAATCGCAGCGAAGATGATAGAGGAGTTCGGTGGTAACTACTCCGACTCCGAGACGCTCGTGACCGAGGACGAGGACGGCGAAGAAGTCTATCGCGTCACGTACGCGGTCCACCTGCCGCCGTACTCGCCCGGCGAAATCATCGATTTGCAGGACGACGACGATGGTCCGGTCGTCGTCAGGAGCGTCCGCGGGAACCTGAAGGGGACGCGACTCACCACCGGCGAGGACTACGAGGCCAGATTCGAGGAGGGCGACGCGCCCGACGCCCGGCGACTGGGCCGGGTCGAAGACGCCGAGGAGACGACGCTCGTCGCCGTCGAAGACGAGCGCGCGGTCCAAGTGCTGGACCCCGAGACCTACCGGACGAAGACCATCGCGCGACCCGACTACATGGACACCGACGCCGAGATGGTCCCGGTGCTGAAGAGTCGCGCGGGTCTCCACGTCGTCCCTGACGAGTAACATGGAGGAAAACGACGAACTCGCGCTCGCCGCCCTCGTTCGCAAACCCGACAGCGAGGCGACCATCGCGGCCCTGCAAGCCGAAGGCGTCTACGACGCGACCCGGAAAGTCCGGGAACACGCCGAGGAACTGGTCGAACTCCCCGTCACCGACCCACCCAGCGAGACCGACGTTCTCGATGTGGTCGAGCAGGTCGCCCCTGAGCGCCGCCTGTCGGACCTCGAATCGCACCTCCGCGAGATGGGGTGGACCGACGAGGAGATAGCGCGCGCGCCGGGGTCGTGGGCGGTCGTCGGAAGCGTCGTCCTCGTCACGTTCGGGGACGAGGACGCCCCCGAGGAGGAACGACTCGACCGCGAGGAGGTCGGTGAAGCTCTCCTCGCGCTCCACGGCGAGGCCGACACCGTCCTCGCCCACGAGGGCGTCTCGGGCGACCACCGCGAACCGACCGTGTCGGTCGTCGCTGGCGCGGGCGACACCGAGACGGTCCACACCGAACACGGTACGCGCTACGCCCTCGACTTCTCGGAGGTCATGTTCTCGCCGGGCAACAAGGCCGAGCGCGCCCGAATGGGCGAAACCGTCGAGTCGGACGAGCGCGTCTTCGACATGTTCGCCGGTATCGGCTACTTCACCCTGCCGATGGCCCGCGCCGGGGCCGACGTGACCGCGGTCGAGCGCAACCCTGCGGCGTTCCGCTTCCTCGTCGAGAACGCGATGCTCAACGACGTGTCCGAGCGCGTTTCGGCGTTCCGCTCGGACTGCCGTGATGTCGAGATGGACCCGCGAGCGGACCGCGTGGTCATGGGCTACTACGACGCGTGGGAGTATCTCGACGCGGCGCTCGCGGCGCTGAAACCCGGCGGCGTCGTCCACATGCACGAGGCGACTCCCGAAGACCTGCTCTGGGAGCGGCCGGTCTCGCGCCTGCGCGAGGCGGCCGCGGACGCCGACCGGGAAATCGAGGTGCTGGACCGCCGGAAGGTCAAGAGCCACAGCGAGGGCGTCTGGCACGTCGTCGTGGACGCCCGAGTGGAGTGAGGGTCGGCCGCCTGCACCGAGGTGGAGACAGTCAGTCGTAGTTCCCGGCCCACCACAGCAACAGGACGAGCGTGCCGAGACAGAGCGCGACGAGGTAGAACGCGAACTCCGTGAGACCGAGCGGAAGGCTCACCACGTAGCCGACGAGTTGCTTCACGGTCCAAACCCCCACGACGAGGACGAGCGTGACCCTCGTCAGAAGCCACTCGCACTCTAACCACGCGTCGAACTTCTCGGACGGGGTCATTAATGACGACGTGTCTGGTTAAAAAGATAAAACGCTCGCCACTACGCCGAGACGGGTCCGCTCTCGCGCTCGGCGTCGTCGTCCCGGACCTCGCGCACGAAGTCGCCGAAGTTCTCGAAGACGAGTTTCGCCTCGCAGGCCGCCCGATAGTTCTCGTCGGTGATGCCCGCCAGCACGTCGTCCATTCGGTCGTCGGCCAAATCCTTGTCCTTCGTCACCGACTCGGCGGTCTCGGCGTCGTACTCGGGGTGGAACTGTAGGCCGAACACGCGGTCTTTGCGGAAGCCGTGGTTCGAGTAGTCGTTCACCGCGATTTCCGCCGCGCCCGGCGGGAGTTCGGTCACGGCGTCGGAGTGGGTTGTGAACACCGTGAATCGGTCGTCGATGCCGTCGAACAGGCGCGAGTCGCCGGTGTGTTCGACCTCCCGGTAGCCGATTTCGTACTCGCCCATGTCGGCGACTTCGCCGCCCAGCACGTCCGCGAGCAGTTGGTGGCCCCAACAGATACCGAGACAGGGGAGTCCGGCGTCGATGGCCTTGCCGACCCATTCTTTGGTCGGTTCTATCCACTCTTCGTCCCAGTAGACCGACGACCGCGAGCCGGAGATTACCACACCGTCGAAGTCGGTGGTCTCGGGCAACTCGCCGCCGGTCGCGTCGAACTCCACGAGGTCGGCGTCCAACTCCCGCCGGAAGTTCCGCCGGGTGTCCGCGCCCTCGTGGGCAGCGTTGACGAACGCGATTCGCAATCGGCTCATTACCGGACACCAAACGCTTCGGTGCCAAAAGGTGTTCCCCTGTGGGGAGTGCTGCCGGTACTCCTTTCGGCTGGCAATACTCGCCGGTCGGGCGACTCGCCCGACTGACCGACCGAGAGCGAAGCGCCTCACTCCCCGTCAAAGCGCTCCTCGCCGCTCAGTTGCCGCCGGAGCGCCGCCCGGTCTAATTCGCCAGCGTCGCCGAGCAGGTAGTAGTCGCCACCCTCGCGGTAGCCGAGGTCGCCCGACGGCACCCACTCGGGGAACGCCTCGGTCGCGTCGTCTCCGCCGTCGCGCTCCAGATACCCCCGCGGCGTCACGGCTCCGCGGAACCGGAGTTCCCCGACCTCGCCCTCCGCCAGGGGGGTTCCGTCGTCGCCCGCGACGCGGACCTCGCAGTCAGGGACCGGTCGGCCCACGCGGTCGGCGTCCGGCGCTTTCGCTGCCTTGTGCGCTCCCGGTACGTTCCGTACGCCCTGCGCTCGCTCCTCGATTTCCGGGGGCACGAACAGGTTGTTCGGTCCGGTCTCGACCCGGCCGTAGGTCCGGACCACGGGCGCGCGCCGGGCCAGTTCCTCGCGGGCGTCCGCTGGGAGCGCCGACCGCGTGGCGATCCACTCGACGCCGTCGAAGTCGGTCGCCGCGAACTCGTCGCCAGCGACGAGTTCGCGGTACTCGGTCGCCCCGGCGAACAGCGCGCTCGCGCCCTCCTCGGCGACCGCGGCCAGCGCGTCCGCGGGGCTGAACGCCCGGAGAAGCGCGACTCGCCCGCCGACGTAGAGAAGCGGAAGCGTGAGGCCGAGGAGTCCGTCGGCGTCCGAGAAGGGGAGCAGCGAGGGCGCGCAGTCGTCCCGGCCCAGTCCCCACGCGGCCGCCGCGGTGATGCAGTTCCACTCGACCGCTCGCGCCGGGAAATCGACCACGCGCGTCGCCTCCGTCGCTCCCTCGCTCAGCGACTCGTCGCGCCGCTCGCGCTCCTCGTCCTCATGAGTCTGCGAACGAGGGGTCGTCGAACCGTGTTCGACGGCGTCTTCCCCGACCACGCGACGGTCGGTCTCGGCCTTCGTGTGAAGGTAGAGCAGCGACTCGTCGGGGTCGCGGTCAGTGCGCTTGTACTCTTCACCGTCGTCACGGCCCAACTCCTCGAAGGAATGTGTCCGCTCGTCGGGCAACTCTCGAACGAGGTCGCGCTGTGCCGCCTCGTGGACGACGACCTCAGGGTCCACGGCGTTCAGCGGTCCCTCGACGGTCGCGGGCGTGAGTCGATGAGAAATCGGCGCGAAGACGCCGCCGAGTCGCCGGACGGCGAAGAAGAGCGCCAGCGTCTCGACGCGGTTGCGCGAGAGGACCGCCACGGTGTCGCCGGGTCCGACCCCGAGCGCCGACAGTTTCCGCGCCATCGCGTCGGTCTCCGAATCGAGGTCGGCGTAGCTTACCCGGCGGTCGGCGCTCGCGTCCACCACCGCAGTTCGGTCCCCCCAGAGCGCGGCCCGGCGTTCGAGCGAGAGCGTCATACCGGAGGTTCGGCGTCACCGACCGTAGGCGTTGTTGCGAAGTCGGGTTCGGCTAGTTGCCGATTCGTCAGTCGAGACCGAGACTCAGTTTCAGTGCATCGTCTATCTCGGCCATTCGCTGTTCGTCGAGACGACCGACAACGGAGTGGATTCGAGAGTCGACGGAAACGACTCGAATTTGGTCAAGACGAACCGATGAGTCCGATTCAAACGGTGAATCGTCCGCTTCTACCAGTACCTCGAAGGGGTACCCCCGGTGAGTCCTCGTCGCCGGAGCAATTATGGTCGTGTTGGCGTTTCGGTTACCGATATCGTTCTGTACGATGACGGCGGGTCTGGTCTTCTTCATCTCGCTTCCTTCGGCGGGGTCCAGTCGGACGATTACGACATCACCCCGACGAACCTCGGGTTCGGTGTCGCCGGTCATCACTCTAAGTCGCCCCACGCTTCGCTTGATGTGTCCTCCCACTCTTCGGTGAGCTTCTTAGCACTCTCAGACGCATCGCGGTACGCGGCGGCCAGTTCCTCTTCGTCAGGGTTGTCCGCTTCAACTTCGACTACGGCGACTGTTACGCGTTTGTTGGCATACTCAGTACCGAGATAGATTCGACCTCGGTCGTCCGTCTCGTTGGTTCGGAGATCGTCAGTGTTCACCTTCATCGTACGCTTACGGACGTTCTGCCGACGAATAAGTATTACCCACTATTACCCACTCTGCCGAGGCAGAGGTTGTTTTTCACTCCTCGACTTGGTCGGTCAGGAACCCGACCAGCGAGTCGTTGACCTCCCGCGAGCGTTCGACGTAGAACAGGCGCTCGCCGGGGAACTCCTCGAACTCGCCCTTCGGAAGCCCCTCGGCCAGCATGCGGCCGTCGTCGGCCGGAATCACGCGGTCGTCCGCGCCGTGGCAGACGAGCGCGGGAATCGTAATCTCGTAGAGGCTGTCGCTGGCGTCGAACTCGGCCATCGCGTCGAAGTGCGCGCGTTGGACTGCCTTCGTGGCGTCTTCCTCGCGCCGCCACCCGACGATTCGCTCCACGAGGTCGTTGCTCTCCATCAGTTCCGCGCTGGCGACCGGTTCGAGCGACTGTCGGAGCGCGGCCGAGTCGTCGGGACTCGCCAGCAGTCGCTTGCGCACGCCGTCGTCGATGGGCGTCGCGCGCGGACCACCCGGTGAGGTGCCAAGCAGGGAAAGCGACCGGGCGCGCGAGAACTCAAGCGCGTACCGGAGCGCGACCATCCCGCCCATCCCCGCGCCGACGAGGTGGGCCTTACGAGCGCCGTGGTCGGCGAGAACCGCTTCGAGGTCCGCGGCCATCGGGTCGATGCTGTACGAGTCGGTGGCGTCCGGGGCGTCCGAGTCGCCGGTCCCGCGCGTGCTGGGGACGACGACTTCGAAGGGTCCGGCGAGCGCCGAGAACTGCCAGCCCCATTGCCACGGGCCGTAGCCCGCGTCGGCCAGCAGGACGACCGGCGCGTCGCTCTCGACTGCGCCGTCGCCGCCGACCTCGTAGTGAACGGAGACGCCGTCGTTGTCCGCGTAAGGCATGGCCGGAGATTCGGGACCGGGGCGTTTCAGTGGTTCGCTCCGGGTTAGCCGCGCGTCGTCATCAGAATCGCCCACGCGAGAAGCGCGAGTCCAGTAATGGCGCTGGTCGCCGCGATGACGGTGACGCCGAAGAAGGGGTACGTCGCCCGGAGGTACCCCGCGAACGCGACGAAGCCGAGACCGCCCACCCCGGCGAGCAGGTGGACGAAGCGATTGGTCAGGAGCGAACCGCGCTTGTAGGACTCGACGGCCGCGCCCACGGCGAACAGGACGCCGAAGAACGCCGGAAAGACCGCCCCGACTTGGCCGTTCTTCGCGTAGAGACCCGCGGCCGCGAACGCAACGAGCGCGATGACGGTTCGGACGCGCGGGTCGAACCAGAGCCGCCGGAAGCGCGAGGACCCGGCCCGCAACGTATGAAAGGTACCCAAGAGTGCCCATGTAGCGACGACCCTGCGTACGCTATCAGACGGCGCGTACACGCCGGACACGGACGCGAGACCGACGACTGCGGTGGCTCCGAACAGCAATAAGCCACCTGCAAATTCGGATTTCGAAGGTTCGCGCGACGCCACGGAGTTGTTCCAGCTACTAGTTGTCAACCGAAAAACGTCTCGGTCCGGCATTCGGGAGTGAGTCGCCTCGCTGACCGACTCGACTCGCCGACCCGCCCGCGACGAGACGGGCCACTTTTGGCATCGGTCTATCAATCCGAACGCAATGAAGGCCATCAAGGACAGCGTCCACGACCACGTCCCCATCTGCGACCTCGCGTCCGACCTGCTCGACACGCCCGAACTCCAACGACTGCGCCA
Source organism: Halorussus pelagicus (assembly GCF_004087835.1). Taxonomy (NCBI): domain Archaea; kingdom Methanobacteriati; phylum Methanobacteriota; class Halobacteria; order Halobacteriales; family Haladaptataceae; genus Halorussus; species Halorussus pelagicus. The sequence continues at coordinate 1,216,623 of NZ_CP035119.1, read as the reverse complement.
CATCAAGCAACTCAGCACGGTCCGACTCGTCTACCCCTCCGCGAACCACACCCGGTTCGAACACAGTCTCGGCGTCTACCACCTCGCTCGAAAGGCCTGCTCGCTCCTCGGTATCGAGGGCGACCGGGCGCTGGCGGTCCGGGCGGCCGCGCTCCTTCACGACGTGGGCCACGGACCCTACGGTCACCAGACCGAGGGCATCATCGAGCGCCGACTCGGCAGGCACCACGACGAGGTGGCCGACCTGCTCGGGTCTGGCCGACTCGCCGAGGTGCTGGAGCGCCACGGACTCGACCCCGCGGAGGTCGCCGCGCTGGTCGAGGGCCGCGGGCGACTCGGCCAGTTGGTCGCCGGGGAACTCGACGTGGACCGGATGGACTACCTCGTCCGGGACGCCCACCACACCGGTGTCCCCTACGGCACCATCGACCACTCGCGCCTGCTTGCGGCGCTCCAGTTCCGCGACGACGACCTCGTCCTCTCGGAGGGCAACGTGCAGACCGCCGAGGGGACGCTCGTGGCGCGGACGCTGATGAACGCGACGGTCTATCGACATCACGTCTCGCGCATCGCTGGCGCGATGCTCGAACGCGCGGGCGAGCGCCTGCTCGATGCGACGGACCTCGACGCCGACCAGTTCGCCCGGATGACCGACGACCGTCTTCTCGGGGCGTTGCGGGACTGTCCGGCGACGGCCGACGCCGCCCGGCGACTCGAATACCGGGACCTCCACAAGCGCGCGGTCTGGGCCAAACTTGAGGCGGTGCCCGAGGATGTCGTGGCGGCCGACTGCGAGGAGGTCCGCGCGTTCGAGCGCGACATCGCCTCGGTCGCGGATGTGGCCCCGGAGGACGTACTGGTCGATACGCCCGGCGAACCGAGCATGCCCGAAACCTCGACGCGCGTGGTCGTGGACGGCGAGATTCGGCGACTCGCCGACGAGTCACCGCTGGTCGAGGGCCTGCGCGCGGCCGGACGAGCGCAGTGGCGACTGGGTGTCTACGCGCCCGAGGAGTCGCTTCCCGAGGTCGAGGCCGCCGCCGAGCGAGTGCTGGGACTGGCGACCTGACGGCGCGAAAGATTGTGCGAGAGGCGAAGTGGATTCGGGGCGTCCGCGCCCAAGCTACCTTCTGCTTCCGCCGTATCGACGCTGGTGCGTCGTCCGTCCCGCCTGTCGCTGAGTGTTTGTCCCCAACTGCTCACGGTACTGGGACGGCGTTCCTCCGTCGGATTGCTGGCCGCCCTGCACTGACGCGCCCGGACTGTCGGGAATCGCGTCGGGAGCCACCGCTTGCAGGTGCGCTTCGAGGAAGTAGAGTTGCTTGTCCACCTCGCGGGACAGTTCGGTGTACATGTCGGCGGTATCCTCGTCGTCGCGTTCGACCGCAATCTCGATTTCGCGCCGGAGGTTGTTGGCGTGGATGCCCACGCGCTCGACCAGTGCCGCGACGTACTCCGGTCCCGTGGTCGCGTCCGGCGGAATCTCGGGAATCCGGGTCGCGCTCGCAGCATTCCGGACGGTGCCGGTCGCCTCGCCGCCTAGTGCGGTCGTTCGCTCGGCGACGATGTCCGCGTGGTCCTCGAACGTCTCGGCGAGTTCGTCGAACAGGAGATGCAACTGGTAGAAGTTCATCCCCTTGACGTTCCAGTGAGCGAACTTGCACTGGGTCATCAGGTCGGTGGTGTCGGCGAGGCTCTGGTTGAGCATCCCCACCATCGCCTGCCGGGTCTCGTCGGGAAGCCCCACCGCGCTCCGGTACATCCGGCCGTGAGACCGGCCGGACAGTCCGTAAAACTGCTCGGACTGTCGCTGAGTCTGACCGGACCGTCCCTGAGACTGCCCGGACTGCGCTCGCTGGCTCCTCTGCCACTGCTCGCCGCTCCGTCGGCGTCGTGACTGTCTCTGTGTCATTCTCTCTCCCCAGTGCGAGGACAACGACGCCGGACAAGAAGGTTCGGGCGTGGCCGACGCCATTGTTCAGATTCTAACTCGACTCAGTCGCTACATTCGTTGAGGCGGTCGAAGTCCTGCATAGAACACTACGAATCCCACCGCCTCATTCTTCACTGCTTATCTGAACAGTACCCTTCTACTGGAACACTGCGCCAGTTGTTCTGACTTACCGCTCGCTAATCGGCACCCACTCTTCGTCCTTCGACCCGGTGTACTTCGCGCGCGGCCGAATCAGGCGGTTGTCGTCGTACTGTTCGAGGACGTGACCGATCCAACCGCCGACCCGCGACATGGCGAAGATGGGGGTGTAGAGGTCGATGGGGATGCCCATCTGGTAGTACGTCGAGGCCGAGTAGAAGTCCACGTTCGGCGCGAGACCCTTCTCGTTTTGCATGTACTCTTCAATGTCCGCCGACATCTCGTACCACTTGGTGTCGCCCGCGGCCTCGCCCAACTCCTCGCTCTTCTCGCCGAGAATCTTCGCGCGGGGGTCCTTGACGTTGTAGACGCGGTGACCGAAGCCCATGATGCGCTCGCCGCGGTCCAAGGCGTCGTCAACCCACGTCTTGGCGTCCTTGCCGCTCTCGTCGAGTTCCTTCAGCATCTTCATGACGTTGGCGTTCGCTCCGCCGTGGAGCGGTCCCGCGAGCGTCCCGACCGCGCTCGTGACCGCGCTGTGGAGGTCCGACAGCGTCGAGGAGGTGACCATCGAGGAGAACGTCGAGGCGTTCAGGCCGTGGTCGGCGTGGAGAACCAGCGCCATGTCGAACGTCTCGGCCAGCACCTCGTCGGGTTCCTCGCCATTGAGCATGTAGAGGAAGTTCTCGGCGTGGTCGAGGTCTTCGCGGGGTTCGACCGGGTCGTCGCCGTCGCGGATGCGCTTGAACGCCGCGATGATGGTCGGAATCTTCGCGGTGATGCGACGACCCTTCCGGAGGTTGACCTCGCGGTCGGTCGGGTCGGCGTCCGAGTCGTCGGGGTCGTTGGCCGAGAGCATCGACACCGCCGTCCGGAGCGCGGCCATCGGTTGTTCGTCGGCCTCGGCGAGTTTCCGCACGGTATCCAGTACGTCCTCGTCGAGTTCGCGCTCGGCGGCCATCTCGCCGGAGAACTCGTCGAGTTCGTCCTGTGTGGGGAGTTCGCCGTGCCAGAGCAGGTAAAGAACCTCTTCGTAGCTCGCGTCACGAGCGAGGTCCTCGATTGCGTAGCCGCGATAAATAAGGCGACCCTCGTCGCCATTGATGAAGCTGAGTCCTGATTCTGCGACGACGACGCCCTCTAGCCCTTTCTTGACCTCTTCTGACATGCGTTGAAATTCTCGTCATGAGCGGAAAAGCATTATCTTTCGTTTCTCTTTGAAACCGGTCCCATCCAAGGTGTAGCGACGAACGTTTTTACCGAATGGCGTCCAACACCGGCCTATGGAACCGTCCGGCGGCGAGGTCGAGTACGAACCCGTTAGCGTCAAGCAGGTGCTGGCGGAGATGAAAGACACCGCGGAACTCCTCATCGACCTCTCGTTTTCGGCCGTCCTCAACGGGAGCAACGATATCGCCGCCGAGGTGCTGGCCCTCGAAGCCCGGATGGACGTGCTACAGATGCGCGCCAGGATGAGCCTCCTGATGGCCGCCAGAAGCACGGACGACGCCGAGCAGTTGGCTCCCGTGCTTGGCGTCGTCGGCGCGGCCGAGAAAATAAGCGACGCCGCGGGCGATGTGGCCAAGGTCGTCTTGGAGGACATCGGCCTGCCCGAGGCGATGCGGGCCGCGCTCCCCGAGGCCGTCGAGACGCTCGTCCGCGCGGAAGTCGCCGACGATTCGGTCCTCGCGGGCCGGACCCTCGGGGAGTTGAACGTCGAGACCGAAACCGGCGTCCGAATCATCGCCATCCGACGGCGGGACGACTGGCTCACGAACCCGGACCGCGACACCGCCCTTGAAGCGGACGACACCGTTCTCCTGCGCGGTCCCAACGAGGGCATCGCTGACCTGTATCGTCGCGCGACCGGCGACGCCTACGAACCACCGTCACCGCCGGAACCCGGCGACGAGGACTTGGAGCGGGCCGTCGATTCCATCGTCCTGATGAAGAATATCAGCGAACTCGCGGTAGACTTGGCCTACGGGAGCGTCCTCTTCGACAGCGCGGAGGTCGCCGAGGAGGTGGTCGAACTCGAAGCCGAGGTGGACGCCCTCCAGTCGCGGTTCGAGGCGTGGACGCTCCGCGCTGCCGCACGCGTGGACGACCCCGTCTCGCTCCGCGGTCTCGTCCACCTCGCCAACGCCACCGAGGTCATCAGCGACGCCGCGGTCGAAATCAGCGAGGGCGTCCTCCGCGGACTGGGCACCCACCCGGTCGTCGAGCAGGCAGTTCAGGAGAGCGACGAGGTCATCGTCCGCCTGACGGTCGCGCCGGGAAGCGAGTTCGACGGCGTGACGCTGGGCGACCGGGAGGTCAAGACCGAGACCGGAATGCGCGTCATCGCGGTCCGGCGCTCCGTGGACGGCGAACGCGACTGGGTGATTCAACCCGGACCGGAGACGGAACTGCGCGCTGGCGACGTGTTCCTCGCAAAGGGGACGCGCTCGGGGACAGAGCGACTGGCGACGTTGACCAGCGCGGAGTATTCGGCGGAGTGACAGGTGTCGGTATCACTTGCGCCAGCTCTTCGGCCTTATCTAATTCACCGAATATAATTGTCCGCCGTGTCCACACACTGACGAATAGGATGCAGGATTTCGTGGTCGACGACGTGAGGGCGTCGCAATCCATCGGGTTCGACGCGACGAAACGCGAGAACCTGACCGTCACCGTGGGGGTTCTGGTGAACCGAACGCAGGAGGCGATGCTTCTGGACGCGCTGTACGAAGAACTTGGCGAGGACGGCTATCTCCCGTTTCGTACCAAGAGCCGAGACCTATCGCTGTCGTCTGACGAGATTCGAAGCGTAATGCGCCGCTGTACCGGGAGAATCGGTATCTGCATCGATCAAGACGAGGTGACGCTTTCATACGCCGAGGCGACTCACTCTGCAATCCTTCTATCCGAACTGAACGTCCCGACGGACGGTACGATTGCTATCGTCGATGGCGACAGAAGCCGAGCGGATTTGCTCTATCACGCGGCGTCGGGAATCGACATCGTTCCCCCTGCGGTCGTAAACTGTACGCAGTCGGAGTTTTACTATCCACACCTCCTGCTGGCCGACCTCATTGCAGGCAACGTCGCCGACCAAGTGGAGACGGACCCGATGGTAGCCACCCGTGTTTCTCCGGAAGGTCCGGTCGAAGCGGTGGCAGATACGACGACGAACTCCCGAAACGGCCGGTGGGAACGGGGCTACTCTGCTAGCGCACGTAGTGAGGGCGACGTGCAACGGCCGACCTTCGAACAGCGATACGCGGATTCGCTCCGAAAGCGCGTTTCGTGTTGGTTCCGCGGTTCGTTCGGGGACCGCGATTCCCATCCACCGACCAGTGACGGAGTTGCACCCGTAGTCGGGCGACTCGAGGCGTTAGACTGTACAGATATCGCTACGTGGCTTGACGACCAGTAGTGAAACGGTACGGATTCCCGCCTCCGCCCCCGTTTCCACGCGGGACCTGTCCGAGGGCGCGAAACGTCGCGTCCCCCGTTCGGGCCGCGTCTTACCGGGATGGCAGGAGCGGTGCGACGGGCTTCGAACGCCGGTACCTCGGCGCTCCGTTCGAACCATTATCCTCTCGTCCCTTAGAGGTTTTCCTCAATCGAGGTCCGTCTCCTGCGCCAACCGATACGCCGAAATCAGCGTCAGCACCGTCGTCGCCAGCGCACCAAGCGACGTGACGAGGACGAACGCCAGCCCCAGATAGTACGGGGTCGGCTGTCGGGTCCCCGGTTGGACGACGAACACCGCCAGCACCGCCGCGGTGAACAGCAGGCTGAAGCCGAACCCGCGGATGGCGTTTCGCCGGACGTTCAGCGCGGCCACGAAGTTCGCTCGCGGTCGCTCGGGGACGCTTTCGGACACGCTCGGAGATTAGGACGGCCGGATAAAAGGCGCGTCGGTTCGGGAACCGAGCGGTAGTCCCGCGCCGCGCCACCCTCGGCGACCGGTCCGCCGAGTCGCCGACCGGGGACTGCCCGGACTGCGGCGCGGTGGTCGAGGGCGACGCCTGCGACTATTGCGGTCGGTCGCTCTCGGAGCAGTCGGAGTGTTCGCCGATAGGGACTTCGACTCTCGGCGATAGAGTCACCCGAAGTTACACCCGTCGAGCGCGTCCTGCGCTCCGCTCGCTTTCTGCTGTGCGAGTTCCGTGTCGCCTCTGTCGGCGGCGCGCGCGCTCTCCTCAAATAGTCGCGTTCCGTCCACTAGCGCACTCGTGTAGCAGGTCAACTCGGCAATGTCGGACTCGATACTGCCGACTGCGGTGTCAGCGTCCTCGATTTCGGTGAACGTCTCGTCGGAGTTCTGGAAGTGGCTCTGGGCCTCCGCGAACTGGTCTGCCGCCTCGACGTAGTTTTCGTTCTCGTACGTCTCGGCTGCTGACAGAAAGTCCTGCATTCCCTCTATCATCGGCTCGAATCCGTCCAGCGTCGATTCCAAGAGGTCCAGTCGGTCCCGGATCATCGAGAGGTCGGCCGAGATACTGTCGTACGTTATTTTGCCGCTCTCGTCAAACGAGTCGGCGTCTACGGACGTAAGTGCATTGTCGGCGTCGCCGACGTGCGTCCGAATATTGGAGAGAAGCGTCCGACCCTCATCTATCGCTTCGAGTGCTTGGTCGTATCGCTCGCTGTCGAAGTACGTGTTCATCGTGTCGATTTTGTGATTCAGTGCGACGATGTCCTCGAACGCCTTAGCGAGCGCCGTCTGGTACTCTCCCACCTTTCGAAGAGAATCGATGTACGATTGCTGGTCTTCCGTCGCGTACTCCTCGGCTTCGTCCAGTTTCAGGTTCGCTTTCTCGATCCGAGAACCAACGTCCGCGGCGTCGAACTCGTTGGGGAGTTCCTCGTCGTTCTCGAACGTCTGGCTGATATCGTTCAGTTTGTCCGTGTTTGCCGATATCTTCTCGTTGGCGCTCGATAGGCGTTCGCTCGCCTTCTCGGGTTGCGTGTCGTCGTTCTCGGACTGGCTCTCGTCCAACATACCCGTACAACCGGCTAGCGACGATGCGGCGACGACGCCGCCTGCTCGGAGGAATTTTCGTCGGTCCATAGTTTGACAGCTCGTCGGAAAAAGATAAGTTCTTGGAAGGTGCCTCAATCTCACCGATACGCCGGAAGCTCCTCCCCGAAGAGCAGGAAGTAGCCCGTCCCGACTAACCCGATTACCGTCGCCAGTCCGAACGCCAACTGGGGGCCGCCCGGCGAGAGACCGTACAGCCACCCGCCGAGAGCGGCGCTCGGGATTACCACCGCGTTGCGCGCGAGGTAGTACGAACCCACGACACGGCCTCCGGCGTCGTCCTCGGCCGGGCCGACGATGAGCGCCTTGTGCGCCGGGAGTCCCGCGAACCGGAGACCCGAGAGCGCGAACAGGAGCGTGACGAGCGCGGTCTCCGAGAGGGCGATTCCGGCGACGGTCAGGCCGCCCTCGGGCGCGTTGACCAGCAGGGCCGGAAAGACGGCGTAGACGACGAACCCGAGCGCGACGACCGGCTTGAGACCGAACCGCTGGGCGGCCTTCGAGACGGGAATCATCACGAGTAGCGCGACGGCCATCTCGACGGCGAGCAGGACGCCGAAGAAGGCGTCGGGACCGAGGAACCCGACGATTGGAAGGGTCGCGCTCACCTCCAGCACGTTCGTCACCACGAGGACGACGAAGACGTAGACCATCCCGTTGGCGAAGCGGACGAGCGTGTCGCCGACCAGCAGGGGCCGGAGCGTCGCGGGCATCTCCCGGAGGTCCGAGACGACCTGTTCGACGCCCTCGAAGGACTTGCCCAAGGAGTCCTCGTTGGCGTCGTAGAGGAAGTGCTGGACCAGCGTGGCGAGCAGACCGAACCCGGCCGCGACCGCAAGCACGTACCGGAAGCCAACCTCGAACTCGTAGACCGCGAGCAGTCCCGCCGCGACGAGGGGACCCAGCAGGAACGCGGTCCGGCGGAACGTCTCGGTGCTGGCGAACCCGGTCGCCAGTTCCTCGGGCGGGACGCTCTGTTTGACGATGGCGAACGTCGCGCCGAGACCGAACGACTTCCACGCTTGGGCGAGTAGGAGACCGACGAAAATCCACGCCCAGACGGGAATCGGCAGGAGGTCGAACTCGGGGGCGAGAAACCACAGCAGAAAGCCGAACGTTGAAGCGAGACCGAAGGCGGTCAGCGCGGTCCGGGAGCCGATTCGGTCCGAAATCGCGCCGCCCGGATAGGGGTAGACCGCGCCGATGAGGTTGCCGAGACTCCCGTAGAGTCCGATGACGAGGCTCTCCGCGCCGAGGACTTCGAGGTACCGGCCCATGTATCGACCCGTCATCTGGAAGCCGAGGCTGAACGCGAACATCGCCAGCGAGAGGACCAGCACGTCGCGCTCCAGCGCGAGGAACTGCCGGAACGCCGCGAAGGGGTCCGCCCGTTCTCGGTCGGTTGCCATGTGGGAGTAGTCGAAGTCGGTCGTCAAAACGTTGGAGGTCTCGCCGACCTGCACCGCATATTAAGTAATCTCGGTGACTACTCGTTCGTCAATGAATCCCGAGTTCACCGCTCTCGTCGAACCCGACGGGGTCCGAATCACCGACCCCATCGAGCGCACGCAGTTCGACCTGCACGCTCCGGCCGCCGTCTCGCCACGGGAGACGGACGCGGAGTCGTTCTATTTCCCGGTCGATACGGTCGTTTCTCTCTCGACGCGCTCGCTCCGGACGACGAAGGGACTCGACGTGTACGTCCGCGACGCCGACGGGGAGATGGTCGGACAGTCGAGCGGTGGGTCCGAACTCGACCTCCCGGTGGACGCGTACAACCTCGAACTCGCCAACACGCAGATGAAGGTGTATCTGGCCGTCGAGAGCGAGGTCTCCGTCTCGGGGAGTACCGAGTCCATCGAGATTTCGTTCGGCGGAGAGACCCGCGTCGAGGTTGGTGCGCGGTCGCTCCACGAGAGTCCCGCGGGGACGATTACGGTGCCCGACGACACCGGAGCGCTGATGGACGCCGTGTCGCTGTTGGGGTCGGCGCTCAAGACGACGACCTGCGAGCGGTCGTTCCCCACGCTGCGGGGCCATCCGCCGCTACTCGAACCCGGCGAGGAGTTCACTGTCGAGGGGACCATCGAGAGACCGGACACCGGGGTCAAAATCGAGGTTCCCGAGCGGCGAGAGGCGATTTACGCCGCTGCGCCGCTGGCGTTCTACCTCGGCGCGAGCGTGGTGCCGGGCGAGACACCGCGCCTGCTGACCGACGAGTTGTCCTACTCGCTCGATGCGCCCGACGGGTTCGAGTCGGCGGTCCGGCGCGTTCTCCAGCAGGTGTTCTTCCTCGACTGCGTGACCCGGACCGAAGGCTACTACGAGGTGGACCTCCGCGAGCGCGAACTGGTCGAACCCGACGTGGACCTCGATTTCGAGTCGCTGTATGACGAGCCGTTGGCCGAACAGCTCCGCCGGTATCTCGAAATTCCCTTCGAGGTGGTCGAACCGCACCTGCCCCAGTGGAAGGTCACGATGGACATATCGCCGACCCACGAGAACGTCGCGGTGCTTCCGTTCGCGGCGGACGAACTCGCCTTCGTCCGGTGTCCGGGCGAACCGGACCCCTCGACAGTCAAGCCTGAACCGAGCGAGTTGGAGGCGTTCTATCGCTCGTTCGACGGCGAGGACGCCCCCGTCAGCGACGTGATTCAGCCGGACCCGGTTGATACCATCGAACACGTCTGGGTCGGCGAGGAGATGCCAATCGGCGCGAGCAAGGCGACGCCCGAGGCGCTGAAACGTCGCCTCGACGTGACGCCGAAACACCACATCTCGGTGGACGTGGTCTGCAACGACGAGCGCATGCGCGAGGAGGACGTGGTGGGCGACATCTACGGGACGCGGGACCTCTACGACTTCGACGTGTCGCTGCACAACGACCTGACGACCGGCGAACTCCGCGATTTGCTCGAATCCCCGACGGATTTCCTCCACTACATCGGCCACGTTACCGACGAGGGCATCCAGTGTTCCGACGGCATGCTCGACGCCCGAACACTGTCGCGCTCGGGCGTCCGCGGATTCATCCTCAATGGCTGTCGGTCCTACGAGCAGGGCGAGATGCTGGTCGAGAAGGGGAGTCAGGTCGGCGTCGTGACGCTGACGAAGGTCGGCAACGAACCGGCCACCGACGTGGGCAAGGAGTTGGCGCGGTTGCTGAACCACGGGTTCTCGATGCAGAGCGCGCTGTCGGTGGTGACGAACGTGAACACGCTTGAGCGTCAGTACGTGATTATTGGGGATGGAAGTGTTGAGCTTGTTAAACCGAAATGTGGAAGTCCATCGGTTATAAAACCGAATAGAAACGGCGAAAAAATCTCAGTCGAAATGGGTCCGTATCCTAATCTAAACTATCCAGTAGGCTCACTTGCGACACTAAAAATGGGCAACCATAAATACTGTTTCTTAAACTCCACAGTTTTTCAGACAAAAATTGATGATGAGTCTCTGAGAGAGTTTTTTAATGAATCGTCGGACCCAGTCTGGATTGACGGTAAAATTCGTTGGACTGATGAAATCAAGCTAGATGATATTTAGGGTCCCCTCACGCCGCACTTGGCACAACCCAATGGTTCAACAATCTCAGACAGGTAAACTCCGAAAGAGAAAATAACCCCAATCGCCCACGGATGTCGTTCTAACCACGTACCAATTTTGCCTCTGACCATGTTCGTACTCACACAACCACCGGCAAAATCTTTTCCTTAAAATTCACGTCCGAAATGATGGACAAGTTACTGACTATTTTACCCACCACGTAACTCCTCGTCGCGGCCATCGCCTGAACTCACCCACTATTGATATTATGTCTACACTCTGGGTAACAAATTTTAAATAATATGTAGTAGTTTATAGTTCTATATGAGCGACGACACGACCGGTGTTCCGATAGGCGAGGTGCGTTTGAAACTCCGACGGTTGAAACAGCGGGGCTGTAACCTGCTCGTGACCGGAAACGTCCGCGAAGAGGTGTCTCGGCGCGCGACGCGGAAACTCCTCGGTGCGCCCGAGGTCTCGCGCAGTCGCCTCCTCGCGCTGACCGACCGCGACAGAGAGGATGCGGTCTCCCTGCTCCCCGACGATGTCGGCGTGACTGACGAGCGCGTGCGCTTCGTCGGATACGACTGTGACACGCGGACCGCGGCGTCCTCGGTCGCTTCCGAGTCGGTCGCTACCGACGCGTCCCAGTCCGCGTGCGACCTCGACGGCTTTCAGACCGCGCTCTGCAACGCGATGACGACCGCCAAGATAGCCCAGTCGGGTCTCGAACCCGCCGAGTTCCGCCTCTCGCTATACACGCTCTCGTATCTCGTGAACCGCCACGACGAGACGGCGATAGACCGATTCCTCAGCGCGCTCGGCGACCACGTCCGCGGCGTCGGCGGGATGGCCCACTACCACCTGCCGGTCGCCGACGACTCGAAGCCAGTCCAGCGATTCGGCCCGCTGTTCGACGCGCGAATCGAACTCCGCGAGAAAAACGGCCGCCCGGAGCAACGCTGGCACTTCCCGGACGACGACTGCTCGACGGTCTGGTTCGGCCTGTAGGACGCCCGACCGCTCGCACCGAACACCATTCCGTCGCTCCTCGTCGCTTTTTCTTTGTTCGTCGTCTCGGCGTCTGCCTTGTTTTTGAGTATAGCTTCGTAGTCGGTTGTCTGCGAACGCTCGTCCTTTTTCGCTGATAATGAAGGCGGTCAGCATGACCTTCGAATCGGTACAATCTAAAATTACAATATAGATTATAGATGAATAAATTGATGTGGGTGGATATAATCCTATAGGAACGGCTGAAGAGAGCCGTTACACTCCGCACTTTCGGATAACAGCGCCTATACTGACTAGTATCCGGAAATCTGGGGCTCTCGATACTATCGAGTTAAGAGCTACCGTTATCTCGAATGGGTTGCAACTACTTCCTCTTTGAGAGGTGTATTATGAATAATATCTACAGATGAAATAGACGAGTTAATAGAATTAACTATTAATTCATAAGTGACTATCGAGTCACAGTTGACGCAGTGTTCTCCCTCGGGGGTCTGTTCGAACTTTATTTCTATAGTTGCGGTAGATTCGTCACTAGGTCCGAGCGATTCGATGATTGTTTTATAGCATCCCTTTGGGAGTACGGCAGTACCGGTAATCTCCACGCCGGATTCATCCCAATCTGCCTGTGTATTCGGCTCACCTTCACCACATTGTGTACTAGTCCAAGTAAATGTAGAATTTACTTTAGGTTCTACTCTATCGTCTTTGAATAATGAACTGCAACCACTGAGGCATGTTATAATTCCAACTCCGGATAGACGGGCAACTGTTCTTCGACGCATGGAAATTCCTACGGGAGGTATATATAAAAAGATTATCAGCTCCATAGTCAAAAAACATTATAGATAATTCATTTAGAAAGATATAATATAGAATAGAAAAAGATAGGAATATGAATCGTAGAAGATTCATAAAATCAATTGGTAGTGCAGGACTTACAACCAGTGCTCTTAGCACGTCAACCGTTTCGGCCTCGCCCGAGAAAGGTATATACGCTGCTTTAAAACAGCTTTTGCGAAACGGGAAGACCGAGCAGGCAAATAAGCTCTGTGATCAGCACGGAATCAATTACACTTATAATACAAAACCGTTCTCGCAGAAAGTAAAGAGGCACAATAAGAAGTCGAATGGTGATGTCTCGACTGAAAAAAGGTTTGCTGACCCAGATGATGACCCTGACTCCAGTATTAGTATCGGTGGGTATTCTGTCGGTAATGATAACGGCGACGGTCATCAACACTTTGTCTTCCAGTGGGACCTTGCATCCGCACGTGGCGTTGATTGTCACGGTCCTTACGACGGGGCCGCAATCTCGTTCTCGGAGGATATCTATCGAAACATTCCCGATACCCAAACTGGATCAGACGGTCTTATCGCTGAAAAGAAGACATCCGTACATGGCTACTACGCCAAAATTAAGACAGGAAACAAAGTCGGCTCTTACACACCGAAAACAGGCTTTATCGAATGCGAAGTAGATGCTCGAGACGATGAACAGGGTTCGGATACAACCATTTACGGTCAGTTCATCCATACTTGGGATCCTTTCTGCGCACCGTCTAATTGGAGCGTTAGCTGGGGTCTTCCGGGTGCTAACTCATTCGATGTCGGTATTACTGGTAGTGCTCAAAAGTGGAGTTCATATGTGGATGCCACACATACAGCAGTAGAATAAATTAGTTAGTACCTCTATTTTTCGATGCTTATATGACTCTCACTTCGCCAAGACCGAACCGCTAAAGGGCGTGTAGGCGTCCGTTATGGGTAATGAAGACGCTCGGAACGGCGAGTGCGGCCCCCGGCGAAATCGACACCGGGCGGTTGCAGGTTGGCGAAACGCGCGACGGCGGCGAGTTCGGTCTCCCCGTCGCAGTCATCAACGGTGCCGCGGACGGGCCGACGCTGTACGTGCAGGCCGTCAGCGACGGCGACGAACTGAACGGTCTCGGCGTGATTCAGCGGGCCATCCCCCAAATTTCGCCCGCTGACCTTTCAGGCACAATTCTCGTGGTCGGCATCGTCAACTACCACGCCTTTCAGGTCGCCGAACACCGCAACCCCATCGACGACACCAAGATGAATCGCACCTACCCCGGCGACGAGTCGGGGTCCTCCAGCGAGCGCATCGCGGCCGCCACCTTCGAGGCCGCGTCGCGGGCCGATCTGATTCTGGACCTGCATCAAGGCTCTACGAGCCAGATGCTCAACGAGGTCCGCGTTCGCTGTGGCCAGCGCCATCGCCTCCACGAGGAGTGTCTCGAACTCGCCAAGGTGTTCGGGTGCGGGCACGTCCTCGACCAGAAGGGACCGGACGGCCAACTCGCCCGCGCCGGTCCCGACGAGGGAATCCCGACCATCGACCCCGAACTCGGCGGCTGTGTCGGGTGGGACGAAGAAAGTATCCAGTACGGCGTCGAAGGTGTGTTCAACGTCCTGCGCTACTACGGCTTCCTCGACGGTGACGTGGACCTCGAACCCCAGACGCGCGCGACCGGCTTCGACCGCTACGGGTCGCCCTCGGGCGGTCTCGTCCGATTCCGGAAGGACCTCGGCGACCGGGTCACGGTCGGCGACGTTCTCTTCGAGGTGACTGACCCCTTCGGCCAGTTGAAGGCCGAAGTCACCGCCGACGACAGCGGCGTCTTCTGGCGCTCGCGCCGACTGCCCCAAGTGGCGACCGGCGAGTACGTTTGTTCGGTCGGCACCAGCGTTGACGAGTTCTGATATGTCGAGAGACCGCTCCGACACTGAGGACGCGGCCGCTGGCGACCCTGCTTGCCCCGACCTCACCTGCCCCGACTGCGGCCGAAGCTACGACGCTGGACCGGACGAACCGTGGCGCTGTGACTGCGGCCATCCCCTCGAACTCGCCGCCCGACCGCTTCCCGAGGGTCCCGCGCCCGACTTCACAGACCTCGACACCCGCGCTGGCCTGTGGGCCTTCGAGAAGTTCCTCCCGTTCTCGGCCGCGGTCACGCTCGGCGAGGGGTTCACGCCCCTGCAAACCCCTGACTCCAAATCGTGGGGTGAGAACGTCCAGTTCAAACTGGAGTACGTCTTCCCCTCCGGGAGTTTCAAGGACCGCGGCGCGACCACGACGCTCTCGCGCGCTGCCCAACTCGGCGTCGAAAAGGTCGTCGAGGACTCGTCGGGCAACGCGGGCGCGGCCATCGCCCAGTACGCCGCCCGCGCGGGAATCGACGCCGACATCTACGTCCCGGCCGACGCCAAGCAGTCGAAACTCGCCGCCATCGAGCGCGTCGGGGCGACACCAGTCCGAGTCGAGGGTACGCGACAGGACGTGACCGACGCCTGTATCGAAGCCGTCGAATCCGACGACGAGGCTGGCTGGTACGCCAGCCACGCGTGGAACCCGGCGTTCTTCGCGGGCACCGCGACGTTCGCCTTCGAAGTCGCGGCACAGCGCGACTGGGAGGTTCCCGACGCCGTGGTCACGCCGCTGGGCCACGGCACGCTCTTTCTCGGGGCTTACCGGGGCTTTCGCGCCCTGAAGGACGCTGGCTGGACCGACCGGATGCCCCGCCTGTTCGGCGCGCAGGCCGCCGGGTACGCGCCAATCGCCGCGGAACGCCACGGTGCTGACGAAGCCAGCGGCGACAACTCGGTCGCCGACGGCATCCAGATTCTCAACCCCGCCAGAAAGAGCCAGATTCTCGACGCCATCGAGGCGACCGGCGGCGACGCAATCGCGCTTGACGCCGAGCCGGTCGCCGACGCGCTCGACTGCCTCCGCCGCGGCGGGTTCTACACCGAACCGACCTGCGCGGTCGCGCCCGCCGCCCTCGCACAGTTCCGCGAGCGCGGCGCGATAGCGCCGGACGACGACGTGGTGGTTCCGCTGACGGGGAGCGGATTGAAATCATGAGGGGTGAGAGGGCGTGACGACCTATCCCGCGAACTTCTGTCCGCACTGCGGGACGGCGCTCTCGACCCGCGAAATCGAGGGGCGCGAGCGCCAGTTCTGCCCGGACTGCGAGCGCGCTATCTGGCGGAATCCGGTCCCGACGGCGGGCGTCGCCGTCGTCGGAAGTCAGGGCGTTTTGCTCACCGAGCGTGCGGTCGAACCGGGCGTCGGTGACTGGGCGGTCCCCGGCGGTCATCTCGAACTCGAAGAGTCCCCGCGAGAAGCCGCGGTCCGCGAACTCCGCGAGGAGACCGGCGTCCGCGCCGACCCCGCGGACCTGACGCTCCTCGATACGTTCTCGGTCACGCAGTTCGAGGGCAAGCGAGTCGTCTCCGTCGGGTTCGCGGTTCAACGTGAGGACACCGACGGCGAACCCCACGCGGGGACGGAGGTGACGGACGTTCGGTGGGTCACGCCCGACTCGTTCGCCGAGACCGGCGAGGCCTTCCTGCCGCCACACGGCGAGCGATTCCGAAAGGCGTGGGACAGTCTGGGATAGCTACTTCTCGGGGTGAATCGGCGCGTCGAACCCGCCCCGAATCAGGGGCTTGGCGATGTGTCTGCGCGCCTCCGGGGGCACCTCGTACCATCCGACCGCCAACTCCCGTTCGACCTCGCACTCTACCTTCCCGTCAGCACTCGTCTTGCAGTCCCGACAGCGGTAGCCCTGTCCGGTCCCGGCGCTCTTCATCGACCGGCCACAGTCCGGGCAGTCCGGCGTGGCGAGTTCGGTCCGATTCAACTCGCGGACCGCGAACTTTTCGAGTTTGAGGGTGCCGTCCGAGACCTCGCCGCAGGCCGCGATGCGGTCGCCGGGCCGGAGCGCGCGCACTCGGTCCCGGAAGCGTTTGGTCGGTTCAAAGGCGGCGCACCGAATCTCTGCGTCCGACTCGGGGTCCGCCAGTTCGAAGAAGACGTGGCCGCCGCGCCGGGTCTCGGGCGCGTCTGCGACCGTGCCCTCGACGCGGTAGGCCCGGCCGTCCTCAACCTCGCCAATCGCTCCGTCTCGGAGATGCGCGTCGGTCCCCTGATTCGTCACGAACAGCGCCCTGTGCGAGACCGGTTCGCTCTCGATGGCCTCGGCCACCTCTCGGACGGTCTCGGGGTCGTCGCCGCGGATGCCGTGGAGAATCGGGCCGGGCGTGTGCGGAACACAGACCAACTCGCCGGTCTCGCGGTCCACGGTGTCCCACGCCGCGGGATACGCCGCGGTCGCGGCGTCGAAAACCGATTCGGCGTCCACCTCGCGGGGCGTCCCGACGCGCTCGGGGTCCCGATACGAGATGCACTCGTAGGTCCAGTCGGCGCGGGCGACTCCGCCGGAGTCGCCCTCGTCAGTCGCAGGGCGAGCGTCGTCTCCGCCGCCGAACGCCGCCCACGCGCCGACCGCCGCGAGCGCCCCGATTTTCCCGCGGCCCACCTTCCACCCCGCGCTCCGGTAGCCCGCGGTCTCGATTAGCTCCTCGGCGTCCGCGACCGCGAGTCGGTCGCGGACCGCCTCACAGGCGAACTCGGCCACCGAGTCGGGAACCTCCTCGGGAGACTCCGGCGCGACGACGAGACCGGGATTGGTCCGCGGGTCGTCGGTCTCGGCGACCGCCGCGACCTCCTCGCGGGCGATTTCGAAGGCGGTCTCGGGGTCGGCGTCGGTGTGAACCGCGAGCGCGGCGTTTCCGCGGGTCTTGTGCTCGACCGCGGGGTTGAGGCGGACGAGGAGCGACCGCTCGACGGCGGCCTCCGCACTGACGCGGTCGGCGATTTCGGCCGCGAGATACGTCGTACACATCCCCAGTTCGCGGGAGTCGGTGTCGTCGATACCGATGACTGTCACTGCTCTCGCTTGGCGCGTCCCGGACTAACGGTTTTCGGAGCGGTCACGTCTATGGTTATCAAACTATCGCCGCTCGTCCGGCCAATCGCAAGCAGGAGCGGTGATACGGCCAGCACAACGCATTTATAGGGGAATCACTTACATGCGGGTATGTCCCGGTCTGCACTGGTCGGGAACGTGACCGCGATGCTGGAGGACGCGGGATTCACCGTAAGTGACCGGTGCGCAATCCGACCCAAGAGCTTCGACGTGGCCGCGCGGCGCGGACGCGACCTGCTCTTGTTGAAGGTTCTGGCGAACGTGGACGCGTTCGACGGAGCGACCGGTCTGGAGATGCGACGACTCGGCGAATACCTCAACGCCACGCCGGTTGTCGTCGGCCTTCGGACCCGCGACGAGGAACTGGAACCGGGCGTCGTCTACTTCCGACACGGCGTCCCGGTATTGAGTCCTGACACGGCGATGGAACTGTTCGTGGAAGGAATGTCGCCGCTGATTTACGCCGCGCCCGGCGGTCTCTACGTCACCATCGACGGCGACGTACTGCGCGACGAGCGCGAGGAACGCGGCTGGAGCCTCGGCCGCCTCGCCAAGGAACTGGGCGTCTCGCGGCGAACCGTCTCGAAGTACGAGGACGGCATGAACGCCAGCGTGGAGGTCGCGCTCGAACTCGAAGACATGTTCGAGGGCGACCTGACCAGCCCCGTGGACGTACTCGACGGGGCCGACGAGGTCCGCGAGGGCGACCCCACGCCAGACGACCCCGAACCCGAGGACGACGACGAGCGCATCGTCACGGTGCTGACCCGCGCGGGCTTCGAAGTCCACCCCACAGTCCGCGCGCCCTTCAAGACCGTCAGCGAGGACAACGATAGCGAGGAGAACGTCCTGACGGGTCACTCTGCGTTCACCAAGGCCGCCGAGAAGCGCGCCCGCATCATGTCCTCCATCGGTGAGGTCGCCCAGACGCGCTCGGTCTACTTCGTGGACGAGGCCAAACGCGAGAGCGTCGATGGCACGGGCTTGGTCGAGCGCGAGGAGTTAGAGGACATCGACGACCCCGACGAACTGCGCGAGTTGATTCGGGAACGCGGCAAGAACCCGGCGTAACAGTTGCTTTTGAAGATCTCATACTCTCGACTACCAACTGCATAATAAGATTTTTACGCTCAGCATCTATAAAGGAGTTAACAATGACTGATGGGGAGATTAATACAGCAACTGTAACACAGTTAATCAGAGCTGTGAAAGAACGCAAAAACTACGCATTTCTTATAGGTGCTGGGACGTCACGACCTCGTCCAGCTGAAATTCCTACTGGCGGCGAACTAATCGAAATCTGGCAGAAAGAATGCTATGATCATGAAAATCCTAAGGTTGAATTTGATAACTGGGTTGGTAATAAACAGAAAGAGATAGATTATGACAAAAGTAGATATGGGTTTTGGTTTGAACAACGTCATCCAACTCGCGGAGAACGAAGAGAAAGGATTCAAAAACTTGTAAAGGATGCGGATCCAAATTTCGAACACGTCATTCTTGCTTCTTTGATGGCTGAGAATTTTGTTCCCCATACTCTCACACCGAATTTCGATGATTTGCTGTTCAAAGCGTTTTATTTATACTTGGAAGATAAACCGCAAGTGATAGATCATCGGGCTATTGCGCCCGAGTTTAGACTCACACATAGTAAATCGGCAATTGTGAAACTCCACGGGGATTACCTTTATGACAATCTCCGAAATACTACTAACGAGACAGGATCAAATGCATTAGACGAAGCGATGAAAGATGCGCTTCAACAAACAGTAGAGGAATATGGGTTAGTAGTTGTTGGCTATAGTGGGGAAGATGACTCAATTATGGATCCTCTTATTGAAGCTGAACTTTCAGAGTATGGCATTTACTGGTGTGTCCTGGATTCTAACGCTGTTTCTAAGAAGGCAGGAAAACTGCTAGAACAACCAAACACATACTTGGTGGAAATTGATGGATTTGGAAGCTTGATGAGAAAATTCGGGAGCCGAATTAATGATCTCGAACCTCCTAAGCCAGATGAAATTATTGAAAGAGCTGAACAAAGAGCCGATATGCTAAAAGGAACTTTGGAGGAAAGTAAAGAAGCAGCAACTGACGATGAAGAAGAAGAGTATATAAGTAAAATATCAAGGCTCTGGCAGTGTGAAACCCTTATTAAGAAGGGAGAATGTAAAGAAGCAATTAATCTTTGTAACGAAGTTCTTGAAGAAGATCCCGAATTTGGCGACGCTTATGGCCAGCGTGGACTTGCAAAACATAAACTAGGTAACTATGAGGGGGCAATTAAGGACTACAGCAGGGCAATAGAGTTCGGGGCTGACCCAACATTCGTCCTCCATAACCGCGCGGAGGCAAGAATACAAGCGAATAAGTTTAAGAAAGCAGAGCAGGATGCAGCCAAAATAAAAGAGGAGAGTGAATCAATAGAACACATTGCATCAGGAACACTCCTTCGACTTATATCGAGAATAGCAACTGGGGAAGATATAACCGGCGAGGAAGAAGATGAGTATCGGGACTTTTGTGAGAAAGAATTTTCTACAGCATGGGAATTTGAAGAAATTGACTCTTGGATAAAAGATTCAAATCTTGGATCGGAGAAGAAAGTCAAAATTGAAGAACTGGTCGACTTACTCCGCGAACATAAAGATAAATCTAATTAAAAAATGATTAATGTGGTAAGCGGTTATTACGCCGCGCCGCTACCGTACTCCTCGTCGAGGTACTCCACGATGTCGTCGCTCTCGGGCATCCCTTCGACGCCGTTCTCGTTGTCCACCAGCACGGGGACCCCGCGCTGTCCGCTGACTGCCTCCACTTCGTCGCGCTCGGACTTGGGACCGGCGACCTTGTGCGACTCGTAGTCGAGACCGAGTTCGTTGAGTTTGTCTACCACTTTCGCGCAGTACGGACAGCCGTCGAGTTCGTACAGTTCGAGATTCGCCATGTTTGTGCGTAGGAACGTTGTGGGCAAGAGCGTGGTGGTCGCGGAAGGGTGTGACGCGAACTCGGGAGACGCGGTTTTGGTGGTGCTGGTTGCTTTCGACGCCGAGAAGTTGTCGCTGTGAAGAATGAAGCTGACTCGTCGGCGCTAGCTACTGCCGACGCCAATCAAACCGCAACTGCGCCGCACCGCACAGCACCGCATCAGCCTCATACCTCCCCAACCTCCTGCGTTGCTCGGTCTCCGCTTCGCTCCGACCTGCGCTACTCGTCCCTCGCGCGGTTGGCGCGGCCCACGAGGGGCCGCGCCCCACGCGCCGGGCCTGAGACGTTCCGGAGAGCGCACGCCGAGGAACCCCTCACTCGGTCGCTCGCCGGACCCGACCGGCCAGTCCCGAAAGCCCGCGGCGAATCCGCCGTCGCTGATACACCGCCTCGCCGAGACCCCACACGAGGAGGACGCCGCCCGCCAAAACTGCCCCAAGGAACTCCCAACTCGTCATCCATATCGGGCGAATCCACGGCGTGACGTGCGCCCACGTCCGGGCAAGTTCGTCGGCCTGCGTGGCGACTGGCGTCCCCTCAAACGTCTCGTCAAGCCAGAACGAGACCGTCTTGCTGTCCTCGCCCGTGACCTTCAGGCCGCTCCCGCTGAGGTTGTAGTCGCCCGATTTCCCGAGGTCACGCATCGTCGGCCCGCCGGGTTCGTCGCCGTACTGGATGCGCTCTACGTCGTAGGGTGCCCACGGCGCGTGGAACTCCCAGACGATTTCGCCCTCGGGCGTCGTCTCGAAGACGCGGTGGTGCATCGTGTCCACGACGAGCGTGTTCCCGTTGGGCAGGCGGTCGGCGTCCCGCGGCCAGTTGAGACCGCGCGTGCCGACGCTCCACGTCTCGGTCCATCCGCTTCCGACCGCGGCGTCGCCGTCGGTCTTGGCGTACTCCACGAGGCGGTCGTTCTCGCTGTCGGCGACGAGCATCGTCGGGGTTCCGTTCTCGCTTTCGAGGTACTGGGGGTTGTGCTGTTCGTACAGCGTGTCGTAGTCGCCGTCGCTCCCCAGTCGCGTCGTCACGCTGTCGGTCGAGCGGTTCACGACGATGACTTGGTCGAAGTTCCGCGGCGAGACCAGATACTCGCCCTCCCCGATTTTGTCCACGTCGTTGACGTGGGTCCAGTCAGCTTTCCCGCCGCCGCCCGAAGTCTCGTAGCCGTGGGTCTTGAACTGCCACTCCCAGACCGTTTCGTCGGTCGTTCGGTTGTAGACGAAGATGCGGTCCTCGCGGTCCGGCGCGCGCATGTTGGCGACCAGCAGTTGGTCGCCGTTGATGAGGTCCACGTCGTGAGTATCGTGAATGGGCAGGCGCTCGGTCCAGACGCGCTCTTGGGTTTCGGGGTCGAGTTCGTAGACAAGCGTCGCGTTCGGCGTCGTCGCGGTCACGAGGAGATTCCGATTTTCGAGTGGGTCCACGTCGTAGAACCAGCGGGCGTCGAAGCCTGAGCCGTCGTGGACCCACTTTACGTTCCCGCGGGGACCGACCGCGACGAGGCGCGCCGGTTTGTCCTCGTTGGCCATCCCCTGAAAGTGAAAGCCCTGAATCGAGATGATGGTCGTGCCGTTTGCGGGGTCGTCCACGGATGCGCGGAGGTTCGTCGGGTTCTCCGTCGTGGCGACGTGGGTTGCGCCGGAGATGGCCGCGGGCGCGACCAGCGAGACGACCAGCAGGGCCGCGACGCCGCGGACGACCCACCGGCGCGAAACGTCGCGGAGCGAGTCGGGGCGAGAAGACGGGGTCATGTCACCGACCACGAAAGCGACCGAATTAAAATTGGGTGTCCGGCGGGGAACCCGACGGCGGGCGTCGATTAGACGTTACCTTGCAGTATCCCGCTCGTCCGGACGAAAAAGTAGAGGACGAACGCGGCCGCCAGCGCCCAGTGGCCGGGCCGGGTGTCCTCGAGTTCGCCCGCGGCGAGTTTGACGATGGGGTACGAGACGATGCCCGCGGCGATGCCGTAGGCGATGGAGAACGCGAACGGCATCAGCAGGATGGTCATGCCCGCGGGGACGACGTTGGTGATGTCGTTCCAGTCGATATCCACTACGTTCTGGAACATCACGACGCCGATGACGACCAGCGCGATGTGGGAAGCGTACATCGGAATCGCCGCCGCGATGGGGATGAACGCCAGCGCGAGCAAGAACAGGATTGCGACGGTGAGTGCGGTCATGCCGGTTCGACCGCCCTCCTCGACGCCGGAGGCCGACTCGATGTAGGTCGTGACCGTCGAGGTGCCGAGCATCCCGCCGACCGTGGTTCCGACGGCGTCGGCCATCAGCGGCCTGTCGATGTCCGGGAGATTCCCGTCCTCGTCAAGGAAGCCCGCCATCTGCGAGACGCCCGTGAGGGTGCCCGCGGTGTCGAAGAAGTCCACGAAGAAGAACGTGAAGACGACGAGCGAAAACGAGAACGCCTCGATGTTCTCGATGCCGGTGAGGAAGGCGCCTGCCAGCGGCGCGATGTTGTACGTCGCTTGCGTCGAACCGGGAGTCAGCGTTCCGCCGGGCACGACGCCGAACCACTCCAGACCGTACCCCAGCGCGGACGTAAAGATGATACCGAGGATGATGGAGCCGGGAGTCCCGCGGGCGTACAGCGCGAAGGTGACGAACAGACCGACGACTGAGACGATTGCGACTGGACTCTGTCCGATAGGGGCGAGCGCGACGATGGTTCCGGCATCGCCCGTGATGATGCCCATCGCTTCGAGTCCGATGATTGCGAGAAAGAGTCCGATACCGGTTCCCACCGCCAGTTTCACCGGTTCCGGAAACAACCGAATGACGTACTCGCGCGCCCCGACCGCGGTGAGCGCGATGAAGACGATTCCCTCGACGACGACGGCCGCTAAGGCCGTCTGCCACGAGATTCCCATCCCGAGGACGACGGTGAACGCGAAGAAGGCGTTCAGGCCGAGTCCCGGCGCTTGCGCGAACGGGCGGTTCGCGTAGAACGCCATCACCAGCGTCGCCACCGCGGCGGAGATGAGGGTCACGACCGCCAGCATCGACTGGGTCTGGCTCGCGGAGTATCCCTGTAGTTGGATGGCCTGCGCGAGGATGGAGGGGTTGACCACGACGATGTAGCTCATCGTCAGGAACGTGGTCACGCCCGCGAGAATCTCCGTCCGAAGGTCTGTACCGTGTTCTTCGAAGCCGAAGTACTCCGCGAGCGCACCGGTCGCACCCGAGTCGGAGCGAGAGTCCGTGGTTTCTTCAAGCCCCATGTTGCACGACTGGGCATAGTCCCGAAGGCGTACTTAAAAATTCCCATCGGAACCCGTCACGTATGCACAAGTGTGGGTATATTTTGGATGAATTCCGTGATGAAACCCGAAAGTCTGCACGGACGTGCCTATACTCGGCGCTTCGACTACGCCTCGTAGGTCGTCAGCGCGCCCACCGGGGCGTCGGTTCGGCCTTTCGCGCGGTCAAGTCCCTCGTCTCCGGCCGCGATGAGCGCGAAGACGCCGCCGACGCGGGCGTCCGCGCGGTCCACGATGTCCAGCAGTAGCTCTTGGGTCTCGCCCGACCGGATGAGGTCGTCCACGACTAGTACGGTCTCTCCGGCGTCGATGGCCGAGGACGGCAGGTAGTAGGTGAGTTCGATGCCCGACTGGAGGCGCTGGCGCGACTCGATGAACTCCTCGACGGCGGTCTCCTTGGACTTCTTGGCGTAGGCGACCCGCGCGTCGAAGTTCCGGGCCATCGCGGCCCCCAGAGTGATGCCGTCGGTGGCCGCGGTCAGCACCACGTCCGGGCGCTCGAAACCGAGGCTTTCGGCCGCGACGGGAGCCACGAGGTCGAGAAACGACTGGTCGAAGACGACGCTGGAGTTGTCCACGTACCCCTCGTCGTCGATTCGAATCCGGGCCTCCAGCTCGGCGGCGAGTTCGTCGCGGCCGACACCGCCGACGATGTCCTCCGCACGGTCCACGCTCGGCAGGACGTGGCCGTTGACGTAGCGGTTCAAATCGCCCGCCGGGAGGTCGGTCACCTCCGCGAGTTCGTCGTACGTTCGCGTCTCTTTTAACATTCGGAGGACGGCGACCGCCTGCAACTGCAGGGTCGCCTTCTCTGCGCGGTTCATATCCCGTTCAGTCGTATTCCACGAACTTGAATAGACCGATAGGCGATGCCAAGGATTTTGGCAGAAGTGCGCAATCATGTGTAGGCGCGGTTACGTGATCGTGCATCTTCGTGAGTGCGTAACCGCGCGTCGTCGCGCGCAGTCGAAATATCGAAATCGCGGTTACTCGGCGTCGAGCAGTTCGCTCGCGGTCAACAGCGATTCGAGTTCCACGTCGTGGGCGGCCAGATTCTCGGCCGCGCCCTCCTCGCGGTCCACGACGACGAGGACGCGGTTCACCGTCGCTCCGGCGTCGCGCAGGGCTTCCACGGCGTCGGCGGCGCTCTGGCCGGTCGTGGCGATGTCTTCGAGGACGACAACCTCCTCGCCCTCGTCCAGTCGGCCCTCCACGAGGTTGGCTGTCCCGTACTCCTTTTGCTGTTTCCGGGCGATGACGTAGGGCGTGCCAGTCTCGACGCTCGTAACCGCCACGAGCGGGACCCCTCCGAGCGCGACGCCAGCCAACTTTTCGTCGTGGACGCGCTCGGCGAACGCTTCGGCGATGCGTTCGAGACAGTGAGGGTCGGTCTCGAAGAGGTACTTGTCCACGTAGTAGTCGCTGGTGCCGCCGTGGGAGAGTTCGAATTCGCCGTACTTGACCGCTTCAGCGTCACGGAGCGCCGCGATGAGTTCGTCGTTCGTCACCGCGGTGTGGTCCTCGCTCGTCATGTGGAGGACTCGGGGCGGCGGGAGTGATAAGGAGTTCCGTTTGCCGCGAAGCGACGCCGCTCCGACGGTCGCGTTCGGGCGAGCGCGACCCTACTGCTCGGCGGCGCAGGTCTCGACCCACTCGTCGGCCCAGCCTTCCAGTTCCGCGAAGACGGGACAGAGCTGTCGGCTTTTCTCGGTCAGACTGTAGTAGGTGGCGATGGGCTTGTCCTCGACGCGGCGGTTCACGAGACCCACTTCCTCCAAGTCGTCGAGGACGCGCGAGAGCGTCCGTGAACTCGCGTCGGTCGAACGCTGGAGTTCGTTGAACCGCTTCTCGCCGTCGCCGTGGAGGTCGTGGAGGATGATGAGTCGCCACTGCGAGCCGATTTGCTCGATGGCTTCGACCACCGGGCAGGCCTCGGCGTTCTTCGTCTCGGTCGTCTCGGACTGGGAGTGGATGGACGACATAGTAGTAGCTACTCTCCGTATCATCGGCAAGTCCACAAATAGGTTCCGACTAGAAGTAGGTAACTTCTCGAAACCTACTGTCGAAGTTCTAGTTCGGTCGAACGTCGGCCTCCGAACGCACCGCGATTTGCAGGAGATTTCGCCGCGTGTGTTAGCGAGCGCAATCGCCGTCGGCGACTGCGCTCGCAATAAAATGGTCCTCTACCACGGTTCGTCTTTCAGACCGAGGGCGTAGGCGATGGCGTTCGTCACCAGATGCAACAGCGGCGTCACGACGACGACGACGGCGACCACTGGGAGGGTGAACACGTCGCCGAACCACGCGGGCGCGGCCAGAAACGCGAACAGGAGCGCGAACACCACGAAGTCGAGTTGGTCCACGCCGGGGAACGCCGCGCCGCGCTGGCGGCCGGTCCGTCGCTTGAGGAACGACGCCGCGATGTCGCCAGCCATCGCACCCGCCGGGAGCGCCAGCAGGACCGTTGCCGGGAACGTCGGCAGCGAGACCCCGAGCAGGTCCGATGCGTTCGACGCGACTGCGTTGAGGACCAGTCCGAGCGCCGCGCCCACGAGGGTTCCTACCGCGGTCCCCCGCCACGTCTTGCCGTCGCCGAGGACTCGGCGTCCGTTCCACGTTCGCCCGCCGTCGATGGGGCGGCCGCCGCCCGCCAGCACCGCGGCGTTGTTCGGGACGTACGCGGGCAACATCGCCCACAGCGCGATTGCGACTGTTTCGAAGACACCCATGTCTCGGTACGCGAAGGCCGGGACCTTAACGCGGGTGGTTCGCTGGCAGCGTCCCGACGCGTTTTCGCCCCGAAGTCGCCGGGCGTTCGAGTCCGGAACGAACGTCTTCGGATGTCTCCCGCCCGGAAATTTACTGCTCGGCGCACTATCGGCGACGAATCGGCCAAGTTAAAGACCCACCGGTCACAAGCCCCGATTAATGATACCACCTATCGCTAGCAAGTTCGTCGCTGGCGAGTCGCCCGCCGAGGCAATCGAACACACGCGGGACCTGAACGACCGGAACGTGAAGGCCATCCTGAACCTGCTCGGCGAACACTACCACGAGCGCGCCCCCGCCGACGAGGACGCGGAGGCGTATCTCCGTCTGGTGGACGACATCGAGAGCGCGGACGCGGAGGCCTGCATCTCGGTCAAGCCCTCGCAGGTCGGTCTCGACGTTGGGACGGAAGTGTTCCACGAAAACGTCGAGCGCATCGCCGACTACGCCGCCGACCGCGGAGTATTCGTCTGGATAGACATGGAGGACCACGACACGACCGACGTGACCCTCGACATCTTCGAGAAAGTGGCCCGGAAACACGAGGGCGGCGTCGGTCTCTGCGTGCAGTCGAACCTCAAGCGGACCGGCGACGACCTCGAACGCCTCGCTGATCTCCCCGGCAAGATTCGACTCGTCAAGGGTGCCTACGACCCGCCCGCCGAAGTCGCGCTTACGGAGAAGTCGAAGGTCAACGCCGCGTACAAGCGCCACCTCGAATACATGTTCGAGCATTTCGAGGGCGGTATCGCCGTCGGGAGCCACGACCCCGAGATGATCGAGTACGCGACGGACCTTCACGAGGAGTATGGCACCGACTTCGAGGTTCAGATGCTGATGGGCGTGCGCGAGGACGCTCAGTACGACCTCGCCGAGGAGTACGAGGTCTGGCAGTACGTCCCCTACGGCGACAAGTGGCTCTCGTACTTCTACCGGCGAGCGATGGAGCGCAAGGAAAACATGCTGTTTGCGCTCCGGGCGGTCATCGGTCGGTGAGAGCGCCTCGGTTCGCTTTTCTCCGAGACTTCTCGACGGTGGCCGACTCGGGACCGGTCGCACCGATTCTGTCTCGCTAGTCGAACGGATAACATCTAGTTTATAATCCTGCGCTCGGATACCTCCGACAAATGTCCTCGTGGAAACGCGACGTTGCGAGCGGTCTCATCGTCATCCTTCCCCTCCTCGTTTCGGCGTACATTATCGCGTACCTCTACTCGGCCATCGCGGGGATTCCCGTCCTTCAGGACATCGACCCGCCGCTTCGCGTGCTGACGGTCCTCACCGTCTTCTCGATGCTGGTCCTCAGCGTCGGCTACATGATGCGGACAGCGGTCGGGTCGCTCGTGGAGAACGCCATCGACGGCGTGATGAATCAGGTGCCGGGTCTCCGCGTCATCTACAACGCCTCGAAGATGGCGGCCGAGACGGCGCTCTCGGACACGACGGACCTACAGGCCCCCGTCAAAGTCGAAGTGTGGGACGGAATGCGGATGACCGCGTTCAAAACCGGTAAATCGACCGACGACGGCCGCGAACTACTCTTTCTCCCCACCGCACCGAACATCACGACCGGGTTCGTCGTTGAGGTCGAACCCGCCGACTTCGAGGAGACCGACGAGAGCGTCGAGGACGCGCTGACCCGCGTTCTGAGCGCCGGATTCGGCGAGACCAGCGAGGCGGGTATCCCTATCGACGTGCAGGACGAGAAAGAAAAACAGTCGCCGCCGCCCCAGTAGGCGGCGTTATCCGGCCGAAACCCGCTCGCGCGCTACTCTTCGACGTACTCGAACCACTCTTCGTAGTCGTCGGTCCGGCGGTTCACGATATCGAAAAAGCGCGACTGAATCTCCTCGGTGACGGGACCGCGGCCACCCTCGCCGATTTCCACGTTGTCCACCTGCCGGATGGGCGTGACCTCCGCGGCCGACCCGGTGAAGAACAGTTCGTCGGCGGTGTTGAGTTCGCCCCGCGAGATAGTCGCTTCGTCGTGGACCTCGTAGCCCATCTCCTCGGCCAGCGTAATCACCGAGTCGCGGGTGATGCCGTCGAGGATGCTCTCGGCGAGACCGGGCGTGTAGAGTTCGCCGTCCTTGACCATGAACAGGTTCTCGCCGGGACCCTCCGCGACGTTGCCCTCCTTGTTCAGGACGATGGCCTCCGCGAAGCCGTTCCGGCGGGCCTCTTCGCCCGCGAGCATGCTGTTGACGTACAGGCCGGTCGTCTTTGCGTTGGTCGGAATCTGGCTGGAGGCGTGCTTGCGCCACGACGAAATCATGACCTCGACGCCGTTTTCCAGCGCGTCGTCGCCGAGATACGCGCCCCACGGCCACGCCGCGATGGCGGTCTTGGTCGGGCAGTCGCCCGGACTCACGCCGAGGCTCTCGTAGCCGTAGAACGCGATGGGTCGGACGTAGCAGGACGCCAAGTCCTGCTCGCGGATGAGCGTCTCGGTCGCCTCGGTCAGTTCCTCCGGGTCGTGGTCGATTTCGAGGTCGTAGGGCTTGCAGGAGTCGTACAGTCGCTCCAAGTGCTCTTCCCAGCGGAAGAGTGCCGGTCCGTTCTCGGTGTCGTAACACCGAACGCCCTCGAACACGCCGCTCCCGTAGTGCAGGCCGTGCGTGAGGACGTGGATCTGCGCCTCGTCCCAATCGACGAACTCGCCGTCCATCCAGATCGTGTCCACGTCCATCTCGTCGAAGCTCATACGTGCGGACGAACGGACGCCTCCGTTAAGAGTGTTCACGGTTCGTCACGGACGATGACCGAAATCCCCGGCATCTTCCGGAACGCATTGCCGCAAAATCGTTGTGAGCCTCGCCGTCGTCTGCTTGCGCGACGAGCGCGGCCCGACTTACTCGACGTACTCCACGACTTCCGAGCCTTCCACGTACGCGAGTCCGTGGCGCTCGGCGTAGGCCTTCGCGTCCTCGGGCGCGAGCGCCTCGCCGGTCTCGTCATCAAGCATCTCGCAGACGACGACTGCGGGTTCCCGCCCGGCGGCCGCGGCCAGCGCGATTCCCAACTCGGTGTGACCCTCGCGGTCGGCCAGCAGGTCCGGGGCGGCCCGGAGCAGGTGGATGTGGCCCGGCGCGCGAAACTCCGCGGCGAAGTCGATCTCGGTGGGGGCGCTCGCGGTTTCACCGCTCGCATTCGAGGTGCTTTGCACCTCGCTAGCGGCCGCGGCCAGTTCGGTAATCGTCGTCGTGCGGTCCTCGTCGGTGATGCCGGTGTAGGTGTCCCGATGGTTCACCGGGAGCGAGAACGACGAGCGCTCGTCGTAGCCCAACTCGTGGGCCGCGCTCGCGGGGTGGTCCAGCGTCTCCTCCAAGAACGGCAGGTCGAAAGCAGTGGCCACTTCGTCCGAGAGCGCGACGCAGATGAGACCCCCGGCGTCGTTGCGCATCCGCGACACGTCCTCGGGCGTGACCGCGCCCGCGGGGTAAATCAGGTCGGTCTCGCCCTCGCGGTCGGCGGCGTCGTGAACGAGGACCGGCGACCCCTCGCGGAACGCCTCGACAGCGGCCTTGACGCCTGCGGCGGCCTGACTCATGGGTTCTCCTCGATGTGAACGGTTACGTGGTCGCCGTCCTCTAGTCCCAGTTCTTCGCGGAGTTTGATGGGCGCGATGATTTCCAACTGGTCGTCGTCGTGGTGGGTGCGCTCGGGCGCGATGGTGTGAGCCTCCTCGTACACCTCCCCGTCTTGGGTCTCGACCACCGCGGGGTAACACACCGCAGGACCGTAGGTCCGGTCGTCGTCCTCCCACCCGTCTATGGGTACGGGGTCCAGCGCCTCCATCGCCGACCGCGCGCGCAGGCTCTCGTCGGTCAACTCGACGTTCAGCGTGCCGAGGAACGGTTCGTACCCCAGTCGGTCCTCGAACTGCTCCATGTATCCGGGCAGGGAGATGTAGTGGCGTCCTTCGCCCATTCCGCTGGTGACGGTCCCCGTCAAATCGACGCCAGCGGGCATCTCGAAGATGCGACGGTAGTCCTCGTACTCGCGCTTGAGCGACCACTCGCCGTCCTCGGTGATGGTGACCCACTGGCCGTCGCTGACCATCTCGCGCTCAACGAGTCCGGCGTCGTCTAGCCGCTGGAGTCGCCGCGAGGCGGTCTGGTTCGAGGCGTCGAGTCGGTCCGAGAGACCCGAGCAAGAGACCTTCACCTCGCCCTCCAACCCGCCGTCGAGCGCGAGGAGTTTGAGTGCCGCGAGTTCGTCGTACCCGACTGCACGCGGCCGTGTGGTTGACATACTCGACACTCGGGCCGCGCTCGGTTTAAGGATAACGGATGCGGTACGGTTCTCAGAAATGGAATGGTGTGCCGGGACCGGAACGACGAACCTCGATTCGGTTTGGAGCTTTGGACTTCTCGTACCTGTTTCTTCCGGAGTCATTCCGGCAGGGGTCGAACACCGCCCGGTCGCCGACGAGGGTGAGGCCGAGGTGTTGCTCTTTGACCCGACTGAGACAAAGAATACGGGAAACGTCGAGAGTGAGGAGACCGAAGACAAGTTAGAGCGGGTTTGATTTACTCCCCACTCACGGCATCCCGCGCCCAGAACTCGCTGTCTTTCTTCAACTTCGGCACCCACGTATCGTCGGTTTTCGACAGTAACGCCACGCGCGAGACCGGCACGTCCTTCAGATACTCGTGGTCGGGCATGTGTTCCTGAATCCGCTCGGTAAACTCGACGACATCCTCGTGGTCGAGCATCGACTCGCGGGCCACCCGGTCGCGCGACTCGCCGACGTGCATGTAGGATTTCAACTCCACGAAGTCGGGGTCCGCGCGCTGGTAGAATCCGGCGTACCAGTCGGGATGATGGACGTTCTCACCGCCGACCAGCGTGGTTCGGAGGACGGTCCGAGTCTCGTCTTTCTCCGCCAGCACGTCCATCGTCTCGACCAACTTCTCCCACGCGTCGTCTTCCATCGCCTTCACGACCTCGTCGAAGGTGTGGCGCTCGGGGGCGTCCACGCTGACGTAGAGTTGCGTCGGGTCGCATTCCCTGAGGATGTCGGGCCGGGTGCCGTTGCTCACGAGGAACGTCGTGATGTCGCGGTCGTGGAACGCCTCGATGAGTTCCGGGAGATAGGGGTAGAGCGTCGGTTCGCCGTCGAGGCTGATGGCGACGTGGCGCGGTTCCATGCTTTCTTCGAAGCGCTCGCGGGGCACCTCGTCGTTGCCGCCGAACCCCGAGAGGAGTTTCTTCTGGAGTTCGATGCTGGCATCGACGACCGCTTCGGGGTCGTCCCACTCTACGTCGCCGAGTTCGTAGGCGTGGCCCGCGTGGTCGCGCCAGCAGAAGACACAGCGCTCGTTGCACTTGACCACGGGCGTCATCTGGATACAGCGGTGAGACTCGATGCCGTAGAAGATGTTCTTGTAACACTTGCCCTCTCCTCGCAGGGCGTTGGCGGTCCATCCGCAAGTCTGGGCGGCGGTGTGGTTCTCGTGGTGGTACTCCGGCGAGTCCACCTGTTTCGGTCCGTCCGATTCGCTCATTGTGGGTAGGATGTAGTCCAACGGTAAAACGTTCTTTCCTCCGTCGCCCTCGTTGCTCACGTTTCCTCGCTCCCGAGTCGCGCGTCTTTCGACGCCCCTCGAAGCAACCGGATGTTGAGAAACGTGTGAAAATTGAGGGCAATAACGCTGTTTTAGGCAGGATAATTGAACAAGGTTTAACCCACCGCCCTAGGAAACGCTTCGAGCGTAATGGCATCAGAAACGTACGGCATGATCAGTCTGCTTCCAGCGCTGTTCGCTATCGTGCTGACGCTGGTGAGCAGACAGGTGTTGCTCTCACTGTTTGCTGGGATTTGGATAGGTGCGACCATCTTGGTGGGTTGGAATCCGGTCACCGGTGCGGCCCACTCCCTCCAGTTGGTTATCGATAACATCACGGCGTCGTTCAACAGCAAACTCTTGTTGTTCACGTTCCTCTCGGGAGCGATGCTCGGGATGATCTTCCTCTCGGGAGGGATGAAAGCCCTCGCCGAGCGCATCATCTCGCGGATTCGGACGCGCCGACAGGCCGAACTCGGGACGAGCATCCTCGGGATGCTCATCTTCGTTGACTCTTACGCGAGTACGATGATAACCGGGTCAGTGATGCGCCCCATCACCGACCAGTTCGACATCAGTCGAGAGAAACTCGCCTATCTCCTCGACTCGACCACCTCGCCCGTCGTTAGCGTCGCCGTCGTCTCGACGTGGGTCGGCTTCGAGGTCGGTCTCATCCGGGAGCAGTTCACGGCGCTCGGCATCGACCAGAGCGCGTTCGTGGTGTTCCTCCAGAGCATCCCGTTCCGCTTCTACAGTCTCCTCGCGGTCGTCCTCGTCTTCATCGTCGTCATCACCGGATGGAACTTCGGGCCGATGAAGCGCGCGGAGACCCGCGCGAAGGAGACGGGAAAGGTCCTCCGCGACGACGCGGACCCGCTGTTGGAGACCCGCGAGGAGGATATCGTCACGCCCGACCACGTCGATTCGCGCTGGTGGTACTTCGCGGCCCCCATCGTTGCGCTCGTGGCCGTCACGGGTCTCGGACTGCTCACTTCCGGCGGATGGCCGGGCGTCGGCCCGGTCGAAGCGCTGAAGGACGCCGCGACGGCCGACGCCATCCTCTGGGGCGTCTTCTCGGCCTGCGGCCTGCTACTGGCGATTCTCGTCGGGCACGCGCGCGTCGGACTCGACGACATCAGCGACTCCATCTTCGAGGGATTCAAGATGGTGATGTTCCCGGTCGCCATTCTCTCGCTGGCGTGGACCATCGGGTCGGTCAGCGAAGCGCTCGGCGTCGGTCCCTACGTCGTCTCCGTCTCCGAGGGCGTCATCACCGCCGAACTGCTCCCCGCGGTCGTCTTCCTCGCGGCGGCCGTCATCTCGTTCAGCATCGGCACCTCGTGGGGAACGATGGGAATCATGTTCCCCGTTGCCGTGCCGCTGGCGTTCAACCTCGGCGCACCGCTTCCGGGCGCAGTCGGTGCCATTCTCACGGGGTCGCTGTTCGGCGACCACTGTTCGCCCATCAGCGACACGACGGTGCTGTCGTCGATGTTCGCCGGAGCGGACCACGTTGACCACGTCAACACCCAGATTCCGTATGCCGTCCTCTGTGGGACCGTTGCGACGTTGCTGTTCCTCGCAAGCGGATACAATATCTCGCCGCTCCCGCTCCTCGCGGTGGGCGTCGTTCTCCTCGGAGCCGCGGCGTACGGTCTCTCGGAACATACCACGGTCAGGATGCCGCGCGTGTTCGGCTCGGACGCCGACTGATTGTTCGAACGCGGTTTCATTTTTTCGCACGCAGTCCTCGCGCCCGGAGAGACGCGACCGAACCGACGGTCTCGCGGACGGACTCACACGCTTCAGAAACCCATTTATCCGCCGGTCGAAAATCATCGGGTAACATGTATCTCCAGTTCCGGGACGACGTGGAGGACGCGCTCGTCTCCGCGCTCGAAGCGCTCGACCTCCCGACCGACGACCTCGGCGTCGAGGACCCGCCGGAGGGCGTCAACGCTGTGTTGGCTTCCAGCGCGGCGTTCCGACTCGCGGGCGAGGTCGGCGCGCCCCCGCCGCAGGTCGCGGGCCAGATCGCCGACGAAATCGACGCGAGCGAGTACGACCTCATCGCCGCCGCGACGCCGCAGGGTCCCTACGTCAACTTCGCGCCGAGCGACGCCTACTACGAGGGCACCGCCGAGGAGGCCCAGCAGGCGGACTTCGGCCACCTCGAACCGACCGGCGAGGAAGTCGTGGTCGAACACACGTCCGCGAACCCGACCGGCCCGGTCCACGTCGGCCGGGCGCGCAACCCCATCGTCGGCGACGCGGTGGCGCGGGTCCTCTCGTTCGCGGGCCACGACGTGGACCGCCACTACTACGTCAACGACGCGGGCCGTCAGATGGCCGTCTTTACATGGGCCTACGAGACCTTCGACGAGGCGGACCTCGACGCCGACCCCGAGCGTGACAAGGACGACTACGACCTCGTGCGCTACTACCGCAAGGGCAACGACTTCCTCGAAAACGGCGACCCCGACGAGGTCGAGGAGGCCGAAGACGAGATTCAGGCCATCATGCAGGGTCTCGAAGCGGGCGACGAGGAGACCTACAAGCGCGTGCAGAACGTCGTGGACACCGTCCTCGGCGGGATGCGCGAGAGTCTCGACCGCCTGCCCGCCGAGTTCGACGAGTTCGTCAAGGAGACCCGGTTCCTCCGCGACGGGTCGGCCGACGACGTGGTCGAGCGCCTGAAGGAACTCGACGAGGCCGTCTACGAGGACGAGGCGTGGCAACTCGACTTGGCGGAGTTCGACATCGAGAAGAACTTCGTGTTCCTCCGGTCGGACGACACCACACTGTACGCGACCCGCGACCTCGCGCACCACGAGTGGAAGTTCGACAACTACGACCGCGCCGTCACCGTCCTCGGCGAGGACCACAAGCTACAGGCCCGCCAGATGAACGCCACGCTCGACCTGCTCGGCAACGACACCGACCAGTTGCGGCAGGTTATCTACTCCTACGTCAACCTCCCCGAGGGGAAGATGTCCACTCGCGCAGGCACCGGCATCGACTTGGACGACCTGCTTGACGAGGCCATCGACCGCGCCCGCGAAGAGGTCGAGACCCGACTCGACGACCGCATCCGCGACGACGACCTCACCGAGGAGGACGTAGAGCGCATCGCCGAGCAGGTCGGCATCGGCGCGGTCCGGTACGACATCGTTTCCAAGCAACCGACGAAGGCAATCACCTTCGAGTGGGACCGCGCGCTCGACTTTGAGGCCCAGAGCGCACCCTACGTCCAGTACGTCCACGCGCGCTGTTGCGGGATTCTCGAAGAGGCGGGCATCGACCCCGTCTCCTCGGACCCGGTCGCGGAGGGCTTCGACGCCTCCCTGCTGGAGACGGCGGCCGAGCGCGAACTGCTGGAAGTCATCGCGCGCTTCCCTGCGGTCATCGAGGAGGCCGCCGAAGACCTCGAACCCCACGTCGTTGCGACCTACACCCGCGAAATAGCCGAGACGTTCAACACCTTCTACCGGGAGTGCCCCGTGCTGGCCAACGACGTGGACGACGACCTGCGCGACGCTCGCCTCGCGCTCGTCGCGGCGTCGAAACACGCGGTCGGCAACGCCCTGCAAGTGCTGGGCGTCGCCGCGCCGCGGTCGATGTAGTCACACCGGGAGCAGGACGCCAACCGACCCGACCAACTCTCCGCCGACGAATAGAATCGCTCCCGCGGCGACTCCGAGCGTCAGTATCACGAAAACCACGATCCACCAGAACGGCACCGCGGTACGCTCTGCCATACTGATACGTTCCGCCGCGAAGCCCCTTATTGGTTCGCGCCGTCACTTGAACAGCGACCCGATGCGGCCCAGCACGCCGCCGCTCTCCTCGGAGTCGTCGTCCTCCGAACTGTCGGATGCCGGAATTTCGTCTAGTTCGGGGTCGGCCCGCGCCTCGTCCGCGAGCGTCTCGCGCGCAGTCTCGTCACGGTCGTCCTGTGTCTCCTCGGTGTCGCCAATCGGAGCGTCGCTATCGAGGGAGTCACCGTCCGCGGACCCGTCGGTTGAAGACTCACCGACT
Organism: Halorussus pelagicus; assembly: GCF_004087835.1. Taxonomy (NCBI): domain Archaea; kingdom Methanobacteriati; phylum Methanobacteriota; class Halobacteria; order Halobacteriales; family Haladaptataceae; genus Halorussus; species Halorussus pelagicus. The sequence goes on along the minus strand of NZ_CP035119.1, from coordinate 1,180,505 downwards.
TCGGAGTCGCCGTCCGCGGACCTCCCCGACTGCGCTCGGTCGCCCTTCGCCGAACCGCCGCGGTCCTCGAAGGGAACTGCCTCGGAGTCGCTTCGCTCGCTCGGCTCGTCACTGTCCTCCCCGGTAACGTCGTTCTCTCGGCTGTCTCCGGCGCCGAGAGGGTCGTCGTTCCCGAACGGGATGCTCGCGTCGCCGTCCGGCGAGTCGCCGCTCACGCCGCCAGCGAGGGGGTCGTCTTGCTCGTCGCCAGCGAGGGGGTCATTTTCCTCGTCGCCAGCGAGCGGGTCGTCGGAGCTATCGCCTGCGAAATCGTCACCCATCCCGGCTAACCGGTCGTCGCCGTCGGAGGCCTCACCGAGGCGCTCGTCGCTGATGTGTTCGCTTATCAGGTCGTCCACGCTCCGTGCCTCGCTGGCGTCCGCCGAGTCGCCGCCGGTCTCGTCGGTTTCGTCGGTGTCCGCCGATTCTGCGGCGGCGCTCTCGGAACTCGCTTCCGTCTCTTCGTCGGTTGACTGGCCGCCGAACAGCGCGTCAGCGTCGCCGGACTCGTCGCCGAGCGCCCGCCGGACGTTCTGGGCGGCGTCGGCACTGAGCGGGTCGTCGGCGTTGGTCTCTACCGCCTCGCTCGCAGACGACTCGGCGTCCGACGAGGATGCGCCGTCCGCTGTCGCGCTATCCGTCGATACCGCGTTGCCCGCCGACGCCATGTCGAATGCATCGCTCTCCGTCGGGTCGGTGGCGCTGCCAGCGTTCTCGTCGGCGTCTTCGTCGGTAGCGCCGCGGCCGTCGGCGGGACCGACTCCTTCGTCGGTCTCCCCGTCGGCGACCGCTTCGAGTTCGGGGTCGGGGTCGGCTTCGCCGATGAGGATCGCCGCGAGGTCGCGGTAGGCCTGCCCGGCGGGCGCGTTGGGGGCGAACGCGGCGAGCGGTCGCCCGGCGTCGATACCCATCGGAACCGCCTCGTCCTGCGGGACGACGCCCAGGACTTCCGCGCCGAGGGTTTCCTCCACGTCGTCGGCGTTCAGAATGTCGCTACTTCGCTGGGTCAGGACCGCGCCGCGGACCTCGCTCTCGACGCGCTCGGCGAGTTCGCCGGTCTTGGCGGTATCCCGGACCGAAGCCACGTCGGGGGTCGCCACGAGGAGGACGCCGTCCGCGAGCGCCAGCGGAACGAGCGTGTCGAAGCTGACGCCAGCGCCCGTGTCGAGCAGGATGTAGTCGTACGTCTCGCGGAGCGATTCCACGACGCCCTGCAAGTTCGCGGGGTCGGACTTGACGAACGCCTCGATGTCGGTCGCGCTCGGTAGCACGTCGATGTCGCCGGGCGCTCGGTAGACGGCCTCCTCGACATCGGCCTCGCCCGCCAGCACCTCGTGGAGCGTCGGCGTCTCGATCTCGAAATCGAGGAAGTCCGCGAGGTTCGCCATCCCGAGGTCGGTGTCCACGACGACGACGGAGTTGCCCCGGTCGGCCAGCATCGCCCCGAGGTTGATCGCAGTCGTCGTCTTCCCGACACCTCCTTTGCCGCTCGCTATCGCGTAAACCGTGTCGGACATGATACTCGTTGTCCCAATCGAACCATGACACGCATATAAAGTTAGTCCGTCGGAGGCGACATATTTGGGTGTTTGGGGTGACTGTGAGCGCGTCGGTTCCGAACGCGAGAATAATCGCAGATGAATCGTACGAACTTGTCCCCCGAAATTGACAGGGAACGATTCGGAGACGACGCCTCGCTCGCAGACACTATCGGCTTAGACGCGAGGTCAAAGGTTACTTACCCTTCGGAGGGGCTAGAACGTAGTAATGAGCGAGCAGGAAGGCGAGCAGTCCGACAGGAAAAAGTACGAGTTCCAGAAGGTCATCGAGGACCTCAAAGACTACGAGGGCTCCGGGACTCAGCTCGTCACCATCTACATCCCGCCGGACAAGCAGATTAGCGACGTGGTCGCGCACGTCACCCAAGAGCACAGCGAGGCGAGCAACATCAAGTCCAAGCAGACCCGGACGAACGTCCAAGACGCGCTCACGTCCATCAAGGACCGCCTGCGCTACTACGACGTGTTCCCGCCGGACAACGGCATCGTCATCTTCAGCGGCGCGATAGACAGCGGCGGCGGCCGGACCGACATGGTCACGAAGGTCCTCGAAAATCCGCCGGACCCCGTCCAGTCGTTCCGCTACCACTGCGACTCGGCGTTCCTCACCGAACCCCTTGAGGGCATGCTCGCGGACAAGGGGCTGTACGGTCTCATCGTCTTAGACCGGCGCGAGGCCAACGTCGGGTGGCTGAAGGGCAAGCGCGTCGAACCCGTCAAGTCCGCTTCCTCGCTGGTGCCGGGCAAACAGCGCAAAGGTGGTCAGTCCGCCCAACGGTTCGCTCGCCTGCGACTCGAAGCCATCGACAACTTCTACCAAGAGGTCGCCGAGATGGCTAACGACCTGATGGTCCCCAAGCGCGGCGAGTTAGACGGCATCCTCGTCGGCGGTCCCTCCCCGACCAAAGACGAGTTCCTTGACGGCGACTACCTCCACCACGAGCTTCAGGACCAAGTGCTGGACAAGTTCGACGTGGCCTACACCGATGAGTCGGGTCTCTACGACCTCGTAGACAGCGCGCAGGACGCGCTCGCCGACGCCGAGGTGATGAAGGACAAAAAGGAGATGGAGGAGTTCTTCAAACAACTTCACGACGGCAACAAGGCCACCTACGGGTTCGAGCCGACTCGCCAGAACCTCGTCATGGGGTCGGTTGACCGTCTCCTCCTCAGCGAAGACCTCCGGAAGGACGTGGTGGTCTACGAGTGTGGCGACAAAGAGGAGTACGAGTTCATCGACCAGCGCCAAGACACGCCCGCCCACACTTGCGAGGACGGCACCGAAGTGGAGTCCGAGGAGCGCGAGGACGCCATCGAGTTCCTGATGAACATCGCCGACCAGCGCGGCACCGAGACGAAGTTCATCTCCACAGACTTCGAGAAGGGCGAGCAGTTGCAGTCGGCGTTCGGCGGCGTCGCCGGAATTTTGCGCTACTCGACCGGCGTGTAAGCGGTCTCTCTTAGCTCTCACGCGCCACTCTTTTCCCTAGATTTAATATAGTGTGGGAGCATAGTCTAGATTGGTGCCAACGGTACACCACACGGGAAAAGCCTCTGACCGCGACGGCGTTTCAGGTCACGCTGCTCTCCAACTGGTGCCATTTCCTCATCCGAGTGCTGGAGGGTGCTGGGTGAACCGATGCCAAGGGCACACCGTCCTCCAGCAGCTATATCGACTATTTTGACTCACTAAAGTCCACTCTTTTTGATTCGGCTACGACTCGAAAGAACCGACGTTGTTCTCCGACTCCCGATTTTGACCGTCAGAACGTTGTTCGTCCACTATCCGGCCGATAGATCCCTTGACCGGAGTTCTACAACCTACTCCGACAGCGGATTCACTCAGTATCGCAGACGACGGATTCTATCTTCCGAAAACAACTATCGAACTCTCGACGGTGGCCGCGGGACGTTCGAAGCCGAACCCACACGAGAAGGCCGGTCCGCACACCGTCACGCCAGCGGCGTCCGCTCGACGACCTGCCCGTCCACGGTCGGATACTGCTCGACGATTTCGCCCTCCTCTACGTCGCCCTCCTCGACCATCTCTTCGAGGAGCCACCACGCCAGTTCGACGTGGTCGGACTTGACGGTGTAGAACTCCTCGGGGACGCCGAGTTCTTCGAGGCGGCGCTCGGGTTCCCATGTCTTGCCGTAGACGAGCGTCCCGTCGTCGGTCACGTCGTCGAACTCCCGGCGGATGTTCTTGGCCATGCGCTTCATCCGGTTGCGGTGCTGGGCGGCGTCCTTGAACACGGAGGTACAGAAGTAGACGCGCTCGTGGTCGCCCATTGTTTCCAGAATCTCTTTCGACCCCTCGACGGCGCTCATGTGGCCGTCCTGCAACTCGTAGCCTTCCTCTTGCATCCGGCGGAAGTTACCGTCGCTCATCTCGAACTCGTTGACGTTGCAGAACTCGGCCGCGCCCTCGTCCAAGAACTCTAAGAACTCCTCTTCGGCGCGGATGCCCGGAATCTCGAAGGCGGGGGTCAGTCCCTCCTCGCGGGCGATGTAGAGGATGTCCTCCCACTCGGTGCCGTGCATGTCGCCCCAGAGGTCCAGCGGCGGGTGGAACCGAATCTCGTCGAGTCCGGCCTCCGAGAGGCGGCGCATGTTCTCGCGGCCGCCCGTGATGCCGGTGTAGAGGTGCGTGTGGTGGTCCTCGCCGAACTCGTCTTTGAGAAGCGAGAGATACCGACAGGTCTTGTTCATCGCCTCCTGCGGTTCGCCGCCGGTGATGGAGGTTCCGAGCGCGTCCATGCGCTTGGCCTCGGTAATCACGTCCTCGTCGGACTCGACTTTCCGCTCGTTGGCGTACACGTCGGTGACGTTCTTGCGATTCTCGCCGAGGGGACAGTAGAAGCAGTCCCGCTGGTCGCAGTAGCCGTAGACGAAGAGCACCATCTTGCCTCCTTTGGCGCACTGTTCGCAACCCTTCGAAATCATTCGTTAGTCGTGGTTTATTCGTCGGACGCGGAAAAAGTGTGCGAATCGGGGTTCGGCCGCAGTCCGTTCCGCTCGGCGTCGGACGCCCAATTCCGACCGCTGGCAGGCGTCCCGAAAGAAGTTAAACCCCCGACCCGTACGCCCGCCTAATGCTGCTGGTCCTCTGCGTGGACCTCGACGACGACCTCGGCCGCAAGACCGACTTCGACACGCCCGTCGTCGGCCGCGACAACGTCGAAGCCGCGGCGGTCTCGTTAGCGACGACTGACCCCGAGGACAGCGACGTGAACGTCATGTTCGAGGGCGTCCACCTCGCGGACCGAATCGAGGACGAGCGCGTCGAAGTCGCCATCGTCACGGGCACCGAGGCGGGTGACGTTGCGGCGAACCGCGCGGTTGGCGACGAGGTAGACGAGGTGCTGGCCGGTCTCTCGACCCGCGAGGAGGTCCAAGCGGTCATCGTCACCGACGGCGCGCAAGACGAGAGCGTGATTCCGGTCATCCGCTCGCGGGTGCCCATCGACGGCGTGCGCCGGGTCGTCGTCCGGCAGGCCCAAGACCTCGAATCGATGTACTACACCATCAAGCAGGTGCTGGACGACCCCGAGACTCGCGGGACCATTCTCGTTCCACTCGGAATCCTGCTTCTCATCTACCCGCTGGCCATCATCTCCGATTCGCTCGGACTTCCCGGCGCGGCCGTCTTCGGCGTCACCTCGGGGCTACTCGGTCTCTACGTCCTCGGCCGAGGACTGGGCGTCGAGCGCCTGCTCGACCGCGCGGCCGAGAAGGCCAGAAACAGCCTCTACGCCGGTCGGGTGACGCTCATCACGTACGTCGTCGCGGCCGCCCTACTGGTCGTCGGCGGCGTCCGCGGTGTCGAGACCTTGGAGTCGGTCGAGACCACGACGAACGGAGCCATCAGCCCGCTCGAAGTGCTGGCCGCGCTGGTCAACGGCGCGGTGACGTGGTTCACCGCCGCGGGGGTCACCACCAGTCTCGGCCAGATTACCGACGAGTATCTGGCCGACCGCTTTCAGTGGCGCTACCTCAACGCCCCGTTCTACGTCCTCTCCATCGCGCTCGTCTTACACGCCATCAGCGCGTACTTCCTCCACCGGGTGCCGGTCGAACTCCCGCGACTCACCTACCTCGCGGTGATGCTCACGGTCGGGACCCTCCTTGGACTGACGAGTACGCTCGCGTTCGCCATCGCAGAATCTCGGCGGTCGCGGCGCGCAGAGCCGAGTTGAAAACTGCTCGCAGAAATCGGAAAGCGTCAGTGTTCTCGCGTCACGACGAAGGCCGCCAAATCCCGGAGGTAGTCGGTCGCGGTCAGGTCGGGCGTCTCGGCTCTGTCGAGTGCGGCTAGCGCGGCCTCGCTCTTCTCGTGGGCCAAGGCGTCGGCCTCCTCGGCGTCCAAGTCGGTCACGCGGACTATCGACGGGCGGCCCATCTCGGCGTCGTGGCCGGTGGGCTTGCCGAGGGCCGCTTCGTCGGCCGTCGCGTCGAGTACGTCGTCACGAATCTGGAACGCGACGCCGACCTTCTCGGCGTACTCGCCGAACGCTTCGACAGTGGCGGGGTCGGCGTCGGCCGCTATCGCGCCCAGCTCCGCGGCGGCACGGAACAGTGCGCCGGTCTTCCGACGGGCGAGTTCCATGTACCCCTCGCGGTTGGTCGGCCGGGCGACGAGTTCGGTCGCCTCGCCCTCGCCGAGTTCGACCATCGCGTCGGCGACGGCCTCCATCGCCCGCGGGTCCGGCGAGAACAACTCGAAGGCCTCGCCGATGAGTCCGTCGCTGGCGACGATGGCGGGCGAGTAGCCGTACTCGGCCCACGCGCTCGCGCTCCCGCGTCGGGTGTCCGACCGGTCGATGATGTCGTCAACGACCAGCGAGGCGTCGTGGACGAGTTCGACGCCGACCGCGAAGTCAACGGCGGCCTCGGCCTCTCCCCCTGCCGATTCGCACGAGAGAACGGTGACGGTCGGCCTGACGCGCTTGCCCCCCGATAGCGCGACGTGGCGGACCTCGTCGGCGAGTTCCGTCGGTTCGACCCTGTCGAGGACCGTTTCGAGACGCTCCTCGACCATGGCCCTCCGGGACTCGGGATAATCCATCGGCCGGGACTCAGGACCGGCAAAACAAGTACGTGACGATACGTGGTGTCTCCTCGTCGTCACTTGAACGCGACTCGAAGCCGACGGTCGATACGAGACTCGATTTCCTGTGAACGACCGGAGAAGATATTACGGCCGACTAGCATGTCCAACAGGAGATGGTTCGGACTCTCCCCGCCGTCTGCTGTCTTCTCGTGGCGAGTGCGGTCGGCGTCGGCGTCGTCGATACGACGGTGACGAGCATCGACGGTGACGGTATCCCGGTCCTCGCCGAACTCGGTGCTGGAACGAACCCGCTGTCGGGCGACACCGATGGTGACGGCATCCCGGACAACCGCGAACGAGCGGTCGGGAGCGACCCGACCGCGACCAACGCGGACGCGGATGGCGACGGACTCGCAGACGACCGCGAGCGCGCGCTCGGGAGCGACCCGACCGACTCGGACACCGACGACGACGGACTCGGCGACGCCCGCGAGGTCGTCCTCGGCACGAGTCCCACGGACGCCGACACCGACAACGACCAGTTTTCCGACGTTCGGGAGCATCGCGTCGGGACCGACCCGACGAACCCGGACACCGACGGCGACAACCTGAAAGACGGGTGGGAGATACGCGACCGGACGCCCGAGGGGGCCGCTCTCCCCGACGCGAGCGCGTTCCGGATGGACCTTTACGTCCAGATAAACTACGCGAAGGGCGCGACGCCGATGGACCGCCGAACGCTCGACCGCATCGAGGAGCAGTGGGCCGCGATGCCCGTCGAGAATCCCGACGGGAGTACGGGCGTCTCGATACACCTCCGGAACGGGAGCTACACTGACGAACACTTCGTCTACGAGGGCGGCGACCCGACCCAGTTCGAACCGGAGTCGGCGGCGCTTCTCGGCGACCGGCGCGGCGTCTACCACCACGCGCTCGTGGTCTACTTCCACACATCGGTGGCCAGCAGAGGGAAGCTCGCCGGAAAGGGGGAAATCGGCGGCGACTTCGTCATCGTGGACAAAAAGCGACAAGGATGGGTTCGGCCCACCATCTTCACACACGAACTGCTCCACAACGTCGTCGGCCGCATCGAAGCGGACGGGCGGTGCAACGGCGACCCCCACCACTACTGCGACGGCGGTTGGTTGGAACCCGCGCCACGACAGTCAGACCAGTATCTCCCGGACCCACTCGGCGAGGAAATCGAAGAAAACGGATTCGAGTAAGTTAGCGGGCGAACGCCGACTTCGCTCACGAAGAGCGGAAAAAGACCGAAACCCTCACTCGAACTGCTCGATGAGTTCCGGAACGACCTCGAAGAGGTCGCCGACGATACCGTAGTCGGCGATGTCGAAGATGGGCGCGTTCGGGTCGGTGTTGACCGCGACGATGTTGTCTGCGCCCTTCATCCCGGCGACGTGCTGGACCGCGCCGGAGATACCGATGGCGAGGTACACCGTCGGCGTCACGACCTTGCCCGACTGGCCGACCTGCCGGTTCTTGGGAAGCCAGCCGTTGTCCACGATGGGCCGCGAGGACGCGAGGGTCGCATCGGTCGCTTCCACGAGGTCCTCGATGAGCGGGAGGTTCTCCTCCTCCTCGATACCGCGGCCGATGGAGACGATGAAGTCGGCTTCGCTGATGTCCACGTCGCCGCCGCCTACTTCTTCGAACCCGGTGACGGTCGAGCCAGCGTCGGCGTCGATGTCGGCATCGAACGCCGAAATGTCGGCGTCGCCGACGCCCTCCGCGGCGGGCCACTCCGCGCCCCGGATGGTGACGGCCTGCTGGTCGCCCGCCACGTCCACGGTCGTTTCGACCTTCGAACCGTACATCTCGCGGGTGACGGTCAGGCCGTCGTCGTAGTCGAGGGCCACCGCGTCGGTCACCAGCGGCAGGTCGAGGCGGTTGGCCACCGCGGGCGCGTAGTCGAGTCCGTTGACGCTGTTGGGCATCACGACGACTTCGGGGTCGAGTTCGGCGTGGAGCGCTTCGACCGCCTGCGCGTACACGTCGTGGTTGAACTCTTCGCCGTCCGCGACGGTGTGGATGGCGTCCACGCCCTCGCGGTTCAGGTCGTCGGCGAACGACTCGGTGTCGCCGCTCACGACGGCGACGTGGAGGTCGCCGCCGGTCTCGTCGGCGAGTTGACGGCCCGCGGTGAGCAGTTCGTAACTCACGTCGCGCAGGTCGCCGCGGCGGTGTTCGGCGACGGCCAGAATATCACTCATTCTGCCACCCCCAACTCGGTGAGGACTTCGGCAAGTTTCCCGGCCGTCTCGCTGGCGTCACCATCGAAGATTTCCACGTCGCTCTCGCTTTCGGGTTCGTACATCGAAGTCAAATCGAGGTCGCTCTCGATGGACCCCGAATCGAGACCGAGGTCGTCGAGGCTCTTCGGTGCGATTTCTTTGCTCTGGGCCTGTCGGATACCACGGAGGCTGGCGTATCGCGGTTCGTTGATACCGGTCTGAATCGTCAGGACCGCGGGTAGGTCGATGTCGGTGAGTTCCTCGACCCCGCCCTCCAGTTCGCGGTGAACGTGCGCGACGTTCTCCTCGTCGTCGTAGTCGAGCGCGTTGACGACCGCACCCCACTGGAAGCCGATTTCGTCGGCCAGCGAGACGCCGGTCGCGCCAAAGGCGTCGTCGCCCGCCTGCACGCCGGACAGGACGAGGTCGGGGTCTTCCGCTTCGACGACCGCTTTCAGCAAGTTCGTCTTCGTCTCCACGTCGAGGAGGTCAACGTCCTCTAGCGCGTCGTCCCAGACGCGGACCGCGCGGTCGGCTCCTTTCGCCAGCGCCATCCGGATGGTCTCTTCGGACCGCTCGGGACCGACGGTGACGGTCACGACCTCGTCGGCCGGGCCGTCCTCCTTCAACTGGACGGCCTCCTCGACGGCGTAGTCGTCCCATTCGTTCAGGTCGTACTCGAGGTAGCGCTCGTCTACCTCTGTGCCCGCTATCTCGAAGTCATCGGCGACTTCGGCGACCTCCTTCACAGTCACCAGAACCTTCATAATAGAAAGGTCGCCGTCTTGGGGGTAAACGTTTTCGAAACGAGCGACGCGAAACGACTGATAGGTTGGCGCGGGTTTCTAGCTCATCTCCGTCACGTCCTCGTCCGGGAGCGTGATGAGGTTCTCTCGGCCGATGCGAAGTTTGTCCACCTCGTCGTTGTCGTCCATCTTCGAGAGCAGTTGGGAGACCTTGGCGTTCGACCAGTTGGTTTCCTTGACGATTTGGCCCTGCTTCATCCGCCCGTCGTTGTCCCGTAGCAGGCGAAGGACCCGCTCTTCGTCGCTCAGCAACTCCGGCGCGGGTTCGTCGCTATCTCCGTCGTCCGCGTCTGCCGAATCGCCTTCGACGCCGTCGCTCGTCTGGGTCTCCGTCGCCGACGCCGGACTGTCGTCCCCGGACCCGCTCGACGACCCCGTGGCGGGCGTGGGGTCTACGTCGCGGCGTTGGGCCAGCGCGTATGCTCCGAAACTCCCCGTTAGGAGGACGAAGACGGCGACGAGACCGAACAGACTCGACCCTCCGGGGAAGAACCCTTCCGAGGGCGTTGGCGTCCCGATACTCTTCGGTGAGTACGTCACCTCGAAGTCGCCGCGAGTGAACTCCTGTGGACCCTCGTAGCGGAGGACGGTTCCGTTCACGATCTGTCCGCCCGACGGACTCGCACCCAAGATGTAGTAGTCGCTGGGCACCGTTATCACCAACGTCTGGTCCTCGCTCAGCGTCGGAAGCCACGTGTCCGACCCGACCCAGAACACGTCGCCGAGAACAATCTTGTTGTCGGTGAGTTGCGTGAAGTTCGTCCATGTGAACGAGAGCGTGAGAACGCCGACGCTGCCGTCGTTCCGAATCGCCGCCGACCGGCCGACTTCTCGGAGTTCCATCGAGCGATTCGACTCGGCGTTCACGCGCTCGACCACGCGCTCGAACGTGGGGGTAGTAAGTCCGGATTGGGAGCGTCCGTCCTCGTACTCCGACGCGAGTTGGCGGAAGGCCTCCGTCTCGTTGTTGTCCGCGAGGTGATACCGTGCCGTTACGTTCCACCGAGCGTCTCCGTTTTCCCGGAGTGTGATGTGCATTACCGTGTTTTCACGCACCGTCGCGTTCGACCCCGTCGAGGTCGTCACGTTCGCCGCGTCCGTCGTGTCCGTGACTACGGTCGCCCCCGAGGATGGGGAGAGCCGCATCTGGTCGTCCACTCTGTCTGCGGGCGAGTGGCTTGCCCCGACTCCGATTGCGGAGCCAACGAGGAGGACTACGAGGAGGGCGGCGAATAACCGCATACAATCGCGTGAATGCGCCGACAAGAAAATACTTTCCATCCGCAGATAAAACGTCAGCGGCGTCCGTAAAACGTCTCGCCTACTCTCGTCGGTTCTCGCCGCGTTTCACAGTTCCGGGGATATTTTAATCATGGGCCGTCGAGTACGCGTACGTATGCGATTCACCCCCGTTATGTTGGCATTGCTGCTCGCCCTCTCTCCCGGAGCAGTTGCGTCGGCACCGACCGCGCCAACGACGGTCCAAAACCCGGCGTCGGTCGCTTCGGCCGAAAGCGACGTGTCGGTCGCTCCGAGCGATACCGACACTGTCGGCATATCGACTAACGGCAACACGTCGGCGGTTATGACTCTCGGGACCGCTCCCGCGAGGACGGCGTTCGATTCGCCGTCGCTCTCGCTCGGAAGTTCGCTCTCCATGGACCGCAAGGAGTTCGAGACGCAATTCGACGCGAACGTGCTCGACCGTCAGGTCCGGTCGGCCGCGACCGTCGAGAAGCGCAAACAGATTCTCAACCGGTATCGCTACCGCATCGAGAATCGCATCATCTCGCTGAAGGCCACCGAACAACAGGCCACCCGAGAGTTCTCGAACGGAACGATTTCGAGGAGCGAGTACCTGCGAACGCTCGGCTATATCGACTCGAAAGCGCATCAAACTCGTCGCGCGATAGATACACTGGAACAGCAGGCGAGTCGAACGCAGTTCGGTTTCTACGCCCGTTCGTTGAAGACGAAGATGGTCGAACTGGAGGGTCCGGTCCGCGACCGAATCCGAAAATCGATGCAGGGTAAAACCGATCCGACGCGAATTCACGTCTCGACCACCGCTAACGGAGTCGTCCTCTCGATGGTTACGAACGGACAGTACGTCCGAGAAGTACATCGGATGGATAACCGCGACCCGAGCGTTAGCAGTCAGATATCTATCGACGAGGCCTATCGGAACGTAGTCAATCCGCGGTTCCCGTGGGCGACCATCGAGGAAAACCGACTCTCGGAGGCCAAGCGCCGCTACCCCTCGCTCAACGTTCTCCGATTCAGATACACGCACCCTCACGGTGATTTGACGGCGTACGTCGATAGAGGGACCGAGAAAATCTATCACACGGTGCAGTACAAACAGCTGACCGGCCAGACGCCGCTTCCGACGGGACCGTCGGTGAGTAACACCTCCAACAATGTTACGATCACCGCCGACCGCACGTACGCTGGCGGGCCGCTCCGCGTCAAGCTCACGAACGCCACGGGCGACCCGGTCCAAGGTGACGTTACGGTCAACGGCGAGCGTATCGGGCAAACGAACTCCGAGGGCCTCCTCTGGACGCTCTCGCCCGCCGAACAGTTCGAGGTCAGCGCGACCTACGACTTCCATCGGGTCAACGTGACGACGACGCCGGTCAAGTCGTAACGCGGCCGTCTCCGCTCGTCGGTTCAACTTCTCGCTCTCGGCCGAAGGTTAAAGCGTGAAGCCGGGACGAAGCCTCCCCGTGTCCAAGTGCGAACCGTCCTCCACCACCGACCGCGCGATGTCGCCCATCCTCGGTGTCGTCCTCCTGCTCGTCGTGACTGCGGCGCTCGCGGGGACCGTCGGGAGTGTCGCGCTCAGTACCTCGATGCCGTCCGATCCGTCGCGCGCCGCCATCGACCTGCGACTCGACGCCGACGAGAATCGCGTCACGCTACTCCACCGCGGTGGCGACGCCCTCGACGTGAACGCGCTGTCAATACGGGTTCGCATCGACGGAGCCGCGCTCGATGCTCAGCCGCCAGTGCCGTTCTTCTCGGCGGACGGATTCCGGCCCGGACCGACCGGCCCGTTCAACAGCGCGGCCGACCAGCGGTGGACCGCGGGCGAGACGGCGAGTTTCGCGCTCGCGGGGACGAACTCCCCGCTTCCGTCGTCCGGAAAGACGGTGACAGTGGCGATTTCGGTCGATGGAGTGGTTATCGCGGCGGTCGAGGAGGTGGCGTAATCGGAACGTCGCGTGCGTTCCGAGAAAATCGACTCGTTGCGCCCGACTTACCTGCCGTCGGGGTCTCGCGCAACGGTCGTGATTGCGATGTCGGGGTCGTAGGTCGGTCCCATCTCGCGGTGTTGGATGTCCGTGTAGCCTGCCTCGCGGAACATCCGGTCTGCCTCCTCGCGGTCGTAGAACAGCATGATTGCGTCGGCGACTTTCTGCATCACCGACGACTTGGGGTAGTTCGGGCCGACGACCAGCACCCGTCCGCCGGGCTTGACCACGCGGCGCATCTCCCGCAGGGCGACGACCGGGTTCGGCCAGTATTCGATGGACCCCGAGGACCACACCACGTCGAAGGCGTCATCGCGGAAGGGGAGGCGCTCGGCGTCCCCGCGGTGGAAACTCACCGGGTCGTGTTTGCCAAGTTTGTCCCACGCCTTCTCCAACTGGTGGACGCTCTGGTCCAGACCGTGGACGTTCTGTGTGTGTTTGAGCAGTCCTTCGGTAGCGAATCCGGTGCCACACCCCACGTCCAGCACGCGGTCGCCCTCGGAGATGTCGAGCATCGCCAGCGCCTCGTCGCGCATCTCCTCGTTCCAGATGAAGGGGTTGACGGTGTCGTACACCTTCGAGAGGTACTTGTAGAAGAGCCGGGCCCGGCTCTTGTCTTCGAGGATACCCATTACTCGACAGTTCGTGCCGCTAGCCAAATAATCCTGCTATTCGCGGCGGTTGCCTGAGCGAGAATAGTCAAAACTACTATACGTACCGTAACTGTTCGGCACGTACCACGTCGGTCGAGCGTCTGCGAGGGGCGCGACACCGTAGCGCGGCGTCGGAAAAGGTCGTTCCGCAAGTAGTATATAGGCGCTTCTGCAACTTTCGCGTGATTAGTATGCCGAGGCCAGAGGTTCTCGAACGAATCAAGGAGGCCGAACAAGAGGCCGACGACATCGTCGCCGAGGCCGAAGAGGAGCGCGAGCAGCGCATCTCCGACGCTCGGGAAGAGGCGGAGCAGATCCGCCACGAAGCCACGGAGGACGCGTCCGAGCTTCACGACGAGCGTCTCGCCGAGGCCCGCGAGGAAATCGAGACCGAGCGCGAGAAGGTTCTCGCCGAGGGCGAGAGCGAGCGTGAAAAACTCGAATCGCGGGCGCGAGGGAACGAGGAGGAAGTAACCGACTACGTGGTAGACCTGTTCGAGGAGGCGGTGCATGCTCAGACCTGAACAAATGAGCAAGGTGTCCGTGACCGGCTCGCGCGCCGTCATGGACGATGTCATCGAAACCGTCCACGAGCTGAATCTGGTTCACCTCTCGGACTACGACGGCTCGTGGGAGGGCTTCGAGCAGGGCAACCCCGTCGAAGGGGCCGACGACGCCTCCGAGAAGCTCGTCACCGTCCGGTCGCTCGAAAGCATCCTCGACCTCGACGAGGAGGACGCCGGACCGAGCCGAATCGTCACCGACGAGGAACTCGACGAGGAACTCGAATCCGTCCGCACCGAGGTCAATGAACTCGACGACCGCCGGAGCGAACTCGAAGACGAACTCCGCGACGTGGAGGAGCGCCTCGACTCGATGAAGCCCTTTGCGGACCTCGGTATTGACCTCGACCTGCTCTCGGGCTACGACGCTCTACAGGTCGCGGTCGGCCACGCCGACGAATCGGCGGTCCGCGACGCGCTCGCCGACGCCGACTCCGTCCGCGAGTTCGGCACGTTCGCGGGCGAGAACACCGTCGCGGTCTTCGCACATCCCGCCGACAGCGCCGATGAAGACGCGCTCGACGAGATTCTCGTCGGCGTCGATTTCGCCTCGCTGGAGGTTCCGGACGCCGAGGGAAGCCCCGAGGAGTACGTCGATAAACTCCAACGCGAGCGCCAGAAGCTCGAATCGAACCTCGACAGCGTCGAGAACGAGGTCGAACAGCTCAAGCTCGACACTGCTGGCTTCCTGCTGGCGGCCGAGGAGAAGCTGACCATCGACGTTCAGAAGGCCGAAGCGCCACTCAACTTCGCAACGACGGAAAACGCCTTCGTCGCGGAGGGATGGATTCCGACCGAGCGCTACACCGAACTCACCACCGCGCTCGGTGATACGGTCGGTGACCGCGTCGAGATTGACGAACTCGAACGCGCTTCTTACGACGCCCGCGAGTCACTCGGCCACGAGGAACCGGCGACCCACGACGAGTCCACCGGCGGCGAAGTCGCCGCCGACGGCGGCACGACGATGGACGGCGACCAACCGCCGGTCGTGCAGGACAACCCCGGCGCATTCAAGCCCTTCGAACTGCTGGTCGAGACGATCAACCGACCCAAATACTTCGAGTTCGACCCGACGGTCATCCTTTTCCTCACGTTCCCGGCGTTCTTCGGGTTCATGATTGGCGACCTCGGCTACGGACTCCTGTACATGGGAATCGGCTTCTGGCTGTACAGTTCGTTCGATAACGAGGCGTTCAAGAGCCTCGGCGGCATCGCGCTGTGGGCGGGTGGCTTCACGGCGCTGTTCGGTGTCCTGTACGGCGAAGTGTTCGGTCTGCACCAGCTCGGCGAGTGGGTCTGGGGCGGCCATCCGCCGATTAAGAAGGGTCTCCAGCCCGTTAACTCCGACTACGCGCTGACGTGGCTGGTCGTCTCGATACTCGTTGGACTCCTCCACATGACGGTCGGCTACCTGTTCGGCTTCATTGAGGAACTGAGCCACGACCCGGTTGACGCCGTTCTGGAGAGCGGCTCGTGGGTCCTACTGTTCGGGGGTATCTGGACGTGGATACTTAGCACGCAGGCCAGCGGACCGAAGCCCGATTTCCTCTTCAGCATCTTCGCTGGAGAGCCGTTCGCGCTCGGCTTCAGCGGCTTCTCGCCGCAAGTCGGGACACTCGGTCTCGCTATCGGTCTCGTCGGGATGGCGCTCTACGTCGCCGGTGAGGTCAAGCACCTCGGCGGTGCCGGACTCCTCATCGGTCTGCTGGAGAGCCTGAGCGTCCTCTCGGACGCGCTGTCGTACACCCGGATTGCCGCGGTCCTGCTCGCCAAGGCGGGGATGGCCTTCGTGGTCAATCTCCTGTTCTTCGGCGTCTACGTCACCGGCGAGGGAAGCCACGCTGAATGGCACTTCGGCATCAACCACATGCCCGAGGTCGGGACGACGTACCACGGCTACGAGGTGACGAGTCACATGTTCGGTGGTATGCTCCACTCCGGCATCGGTGGCGTGCTCATCGGCTTGCTCGTGCTTGTCGTCGGGCACCTGCTCGTGCTGGCGCTCGGTGTCACGAGTGCCGGACTGCAGGCGGTCCGTCTCGAATATGTCGAGTTCTTCGGCAAGTTCTACGAAGGCGGCGGCGAGGAGTACGAACCGTTCGGCTACGACCGGTCGTACACCACGCAGGACTGATTTCGTTCTTTTCTTTCGATTTACAGGAATCGGTCGTTTCGGCGCGATATTCTTTGGTAGTTGGTATCATAAACACCGGTTTGAGCGGTCCAGAACGGCGTCGCTGCCGAACTCTTTTGGGAAGCTTTATGACTACAGTAGCGGGAAATACGACTGTCCGGTTACGAGAGCCACAGAAGAAACAGAACCATGCTCGAACTTGCACCTGCATTCGTCGACGCGGTAACACTTGCACAGGAAACCGGTGCCGCCTCCGGTCCGGTCATCACTAAGAACGGGATGGCTGCGCTCGCAGTCGGTCTCGCGGCGCTCGCCGCGGGATACGCCGAGCGCGGTATCGGTAGCGCAGCCATCGGAGCCATCGCCGAGGACGAGAGTCTCTTCGGTACGGGCCTCATCATGACGGTCCTTCCCGAGACGCTCGTCATTCTGGCGCTGGTCACGTTCTTCGTCGGTTAAACAACCCCTTTTCCCTCTTGATCAATGAGCTTGGACACGGTAGTTGAGGATATTCGAAACGAGGCCCGCGAGCGCGCGAAGGAAATTCGTTCCGAGGGCGACGAGCGCGCAGCAGAGATTATCTCCGAGGCAGAGAGTGACGCCGAAGAGATACTCGCGGAGCAAGAACGGGAAACCGAACAGACAATCGCCCAAGAGCGCGAGCAGAAGCTCTCCAGCGCGAAGTTGGAGGCCAAGCAGAAGCGTCTCGAAGCTCGCCGCGACGTGCTACAGGACGTTCGCGGCTCGGTCGAGGACCGCATCGCCGCTCTCGAAGGCGACCGGCGCGAAGAACTGACGCGCGAACTTCTCGACGCCGCCAGCGAGGAGTTCGAGGATGGCGACACCGTCCACGT
The DNA here is from genome assembly GCF_004087835.1 of Halorussus pelagicus. Lineage (NCBI taxonomy): Archaea > Methanobacteriati > Methanobacteriota > Halobacteria > Halobacteriales > Haladaptataceae > Halorussus > Halorussus pelagicus. The sequence continues at coordinate 1,163,332 of NZ_CP035119.1, read as the reverse complement.
CTACGGCAAGCCCGAGGACGACGAACTGCTCACCGACCTCGTCGCCGAGTACGACGGCTACGAGTACGCTGGCGAGTACGACTGCCTCGGCGGCGTCGTCGTCGAGAGCGACCAGTCTCGCCTCCGCGTGAACAACACGTTCGATTCGGTGCTGGAGAGCGTCTGGGATGACAACCTTCAGGACGTTAGCAACCGCCTCTTCGAGCAATGAGCGTGAAAGAGACGAAAGGCACCTCGAACTACGAGTACGTCACCGCTCGGGTGCAGGCCCGGCGAGCGGCGCTGTTCGACGACGAGGACTACCGAAAGCTCGTCCGAATGGGTCCCAGCGAAATCGCCCGCTACATGGAAGAGACCGAGTACGAGAGCGAAATAAACGCGCTCGGCTCCCGATACGACGGCGTGGACCTCATCGAACACGCGCTCAATCAGAATCTCGCCAAGCACTTCAACGACTTGCTCGAGTGGGCCGACGGCCGACTGTACGAACTCATTGCCCGGTACCTCCGGAAGTTCGACGCGTGGAACGTCAAGACGGTCATCCGCGGGATTTACTCCGACGCCGAGAGCGAGGCCATCGCGGAAGACCTCATCTACGCTGGCGAGTTAGAGCGGTCGTTCCTCGACCGATTGGTCGAGGCCAGTTCCATCGAGGACGCCGTCGAGATGCTCGACCGCACGCGCTACGGCGAGGCGCTGGCCGAAGCGTACGAAACCTACGAGCAGACCGACGTACTGATTCCGCTGGAGAACGCGGTTGACCGCACGTACTACGAGGGTCTCATCGAGGGCGTCACCCGGTCGGACAACCGAGCGACGCAGTTGTACGTCGAGTTCCTGCAGTCCGAAATCGACTTCCGAAACGCGCGCAACGCGCTCCGTATCGCGCGGAGCGGCGCGGACCTCGACCCCGTGGACTACTTCATCGATGGCGGACAGTTGTTCGATGCGTCGGAACTGTCGCAGTTGTCCACGAACGTGGACGAACTGATAAGCTTCATCCGCGATAGCACGTACGGCGACAACCTCTCGACGGCGCTCGACGAGGTTGAGCGTGCAGACAGCCTCATCGCCTTCGAGCACGCTCTCGACGCCGCACTGCTGGAGTATTCCGACCACCTCTCGCACGTCTTTCCGCTGTCGGTTTGTCCGGTGCTAGCCTACGTGCTGGCCAAAGAGCGGGAAGTCGATAACATCCGCGCCATCGCCCGCGGCCGCGAGGCCGGTCTGAGCGAGCGCGAAATCGAGAACGAACTGGTGATGCTATGAGTCAGGAGATCGCCGTCGTGGGCAGTCCGGAGTTTACCACCGGATTCCGCCTCGCTGGCGTCCGGAAGTTCGAGAACGTCCCCGAGGACGAGAAGGAGACGGAACTCGACGACGCAGTGACCCGCGTTCTCGACGACGACGAGGTCGGCATCGTCGTGATGCACGACGAGGACCTCGACTACCTGTCCCGGCAGGTCCGGCAGAGCGTCGAGACGAGCGTCGAACCGACGATGGTCTCCATCGGCGGCGGCGCGGGAAGCGGCGGACTGCGCGACAAGATCAAGCGTGCAATCGGTATCGACCTTATGGACGAAGACGAACAAGGTGACAACGAATGAGCCAAGCAACTGATTCCGACGTTGTCCGAGAGGACGGCGTCATCGAGAGCGTAAGTGGACCGGTCGTGACCGCCACTGACCTCGACGCCCGGATGAACGACGTGGTGTACGTCGGCGAGGAAGGGCTGATGGGTGAGGTCATCGAGATCGAAGGGAACCTGACGACGATTCAGGTGTACGAGGAAACGTCGAACGTCGCACCGGGCGAACCGGTCGAGAACACCGGCGAACCCCTCTCCGTGGACCTCGGTCCCGGCATGCTGGACTCCATCTACGACGGCGTCCAGCGCCCGCTGACGGTCCTCGAAGACAAGATGGGCGCGTTCCTCGACCGCGGTGTGGACGCACCCGGTATCGACCTCGACAAGACGTGGGAGTTCACTCCCGAAGTCAGCGAGGGCGATACGGTCGAACCCGGCGACATCCTCGGCATCGTGCCCGAGACCGAGAGCATCGACCACAAGGTCATGGTCCCGCCGGACTACGAGGGCGGTGAAGTCGTCTCCATCGACAGCGGTAACTTCGACGTGGAGGAGACGGTCGTCGAACTCGACAACGGCGAAGAGATTTCGATGCGTCAAGAGTGGCCGGTCCGCGAGGCCCGACCCAGCACCGACAAGAAGACGCCCCGAACCCCGCTCGTCACCGGTCAGCGCGTGCAGGACGGCCTGTTCCCGCTGGCGAAGGGCGGGACCGCGGCGATTCCGGGTCCGTTCGGGTCCGGCAAGACCGTGACCCAGCAGCAGCTGGCGAAGTGGGCCGACGCCGACATCGTCGTCTACATCGGCTGTGGCGAGCGTGGCAACGAGATGACCGAGGTCATCGACGACTTCCCGAACCTCGAAGACCCCGTCACCGGGAAGCCGCTGATGTCCCGCACCTGCCTCATCGCCAACACGTCGAACATGCCCGTCGCGGCGCGCGAATCCTGCGTGTACACGGGTATCACCATCGCGGAGTTCTACCGTGACATGGGGTACGACGTGGCGCTGATGGCCGACTCCACCTCGCGGTGGGCCGAGGCCATGCGCGAGATTTCGTCGCGTCTCGAAGAGATGCCCGGCGAAGAGGGCTACCCCGCGTACCTCGCCGCGCGCCTCTCGGAATTCTACGAGCGGGCCGGATACTTCGACAACATCAACGACACCGAGGGGTCTGTCACTGTGGTCGGCGCGGTCTCGCCGCCCGGCGGTGACTTCTCGGAACCCGTCACCCAGAACACCCTGCGTATCGTCAAGACGTTCTGGGCACTCGACGCGGACCTCGCCGAGCGCCGTCACTTCCCCTCGATCAACTGGAACGAGTCGTACTCGCTGTACAAGGAACAGCTCGACCCGTGGTTCGTGGAGAACGTCGCCGAGGACTGGCCCGAACAGCGCCAGTGGGCGGTTGACGTGCTCGACGAGGAAGACGAACTGCAAGAGATCGTTCAGCTCGTCGGTAAGGACGCGCTGCCGGAGGACCAGCAACTCACGCTCGAAGTCGCCCGCTACATCCGCGAGGCGTTCCTCCAGCAGAACGCGCTGCACGACGTGGACACCAACTGTCCGCCCGAGAAGTCCTACCTCATCATGGGCGCAATTCGGACGTTCAACGACGAGGCCTTCGACGCGCTCGACGCTGGCGTCCCGGTGGACGAGATCACGGACATCGACGCCGCGCCCCAGCTGAACCGCATTGCGACGACTCCGGACGACGAAGCCGACGAGTTCGTCGCGGACCTCGAAGACGACATCAAAGCACAGCTCCGAGACCTCTACTAGAACCATGAAAGAGTACCAAACGATTACGGAAATCAGCGGCCCGCTGGTGTTCGCGGAAGTGGACGAACCCATCGGTTACGACGAGATCGTCGAAATCGAGACGCCGAACGGCGACACCAAGCGAGGACAGGTCCTCGAATCGAGCGACGGTCTCGTCTCGATTCAGGTGTTCGAGGGTACCGAGGGTATCGACCGGAAATCTTCGGTCCGATTCCTCGGCGAGACGATGAAGATGCCCGTCACCGAGGACCTGCTCGGTCGCGTCCTTGACGGTTCCGGCAACCCCATCGACGGCGGCCCGGAAATCGTCCCGGACGAGCGACGAGACATCGTCGGTGCGGCGATCAACCCGACCGCCCGCGAGTACCCCGAAGAGTTCATCCAGACCGGTGTGTCGGCCATCGACGGCATGAACACGCTGGTCCGCGGTCAGAAGCTCCCCATCTTCTCCGGGTCCGGTCTGCCCCACAACGAACTCGCGCTCCAGATTGCGCGACAGGCGACCGTGCCGGAAGAAGAGGAAGCGGGCGAGGACGACGAAGGCTCCGAGTTCGCAGTGGTCTTCGGCGCGATGGGTATCACGGCCGAAGAGGCCAACGAGTTCATGGAGGACTTCGAGCGAACGGGCGCGCTCGAACGCTCGGTGGTCTTCACGAACCTCGCGGACGACCCCGCAGTCGAGCGGACGGTCACGCCGCGCCTCGCGCTCACCACCGCGGAGTACCTCGCGTTCGACAAGGGCTACCACGTACTGGTCATCCTCACGGACATGACCAACTACTGTGAGGCTCTACGCGAAATCGGTGCGGCCCGCGAAGAGGTGCCGGGCCGCCGTGGCTACCCCGGTTACATGTACACCGACCTCGCACAGCTCTACGAGCGTGCGGGTCGTATCGAGGGCCGGGAGGGGTCCGTCACCCAGATTCCCATCCTCACGATGCCGGGCGACGACGACACCCACCCCATTCCGGACCTGACCGGATACATCACCGAGGGTCAGATTTACATCGACCGCGACCTCAACTCGCAGGGCGTCGTTCCGCCAATCGACGTTCTGCCGAGCCTCTCGCGCCTGATGGACGACGGTATCGGCGAGGGGCTGACCCGCGAAGACCACGGCGACGTGTCCGACCAGATGTACGCCGCGTACGCGGAAGGTGAGGACCTCCGCGACCTCGTGAACATCGTCGGCCGCGAAGCACTGAGCGAACGCGACAACAAGTTCCTTGACTTCGCCGACCGGTTCGAAGAGGAGTTCGTGGACCAAGGCTTCGACACGAACCGCGACATCGACGAGACGCTGGACATCGGCTGGGACCTCCTGAACATGCTGCCCAAGGAGGCGCTCAACCGTATCGACGAGGAACTCATCGAAGAGCACTACGAAGGAGAAGACGCCGAAGAAGTCGCCGCGGACTGACGGCGTCGCTTTTCGTTTTTCGAGCAATCACTGTCGCAGTCGTATCTGTCGTGCTACGATTTCATCGCCGTTTCTCTGCACTCTAGGCTATAATAAGATATAAGTCATATACGAATCTCGAACTATCCAATGGGTTCAAAATCTAGAATAATTGCGGTATTATTCACCGCATTTCTAGTTCTTTCTTCTGTCGTATCGCCTGCCATGGCAATGAGTGCGTTCGTCTCTCCACAGAGTGCACCTGCCAGTAACGGACCAGCGAGTATCGCTACCGCCGGTAATACCGACTCGTCGGTCACCACGAACCAAGCACTCGGAGTCGCAAACGCGGACAGGCTAACGTTCGTCGCTGGAAACGGACATGTCACCGCGACGAACGCGTCCGCGTCGGTCGTCGGGCCGATGGCTGACCTCGATGACGACGGCCAGGCGGAACTCCCGTACGCCGACGACGGCACCGTAAAGTCAGTTGACGCCACCGGCGAAAATCGGACGTTGGCGTCAGGTGTCGCCGAGAGTCCGACGCTTCTCGGTGTCGGCGACTGGGACGGTAACGGTCGCGTCGGCGTACTCTACGCCAACGCCAGCGACGGCGACTCTCTCTATCGCGCCGAAGTCGGAACGACTCCCCAGCGGGTTCTCGACGTGCCCGCGTCGGCAGTTCTCGGTGTCACTACCTTTGACGCCGACAGCGACACGGACATCGTGTTCGTGGGCGAGTCAGGCGGTCTCAAGTATTTCGACGAGGGTCGCGTCCGAAGTACGGGGTACTACGATGTCGGTGCGACTGACGCCTTCGGTGCGGGGAGACCGGCCGACTTCGACGGCGATGGGCGTGCGCGCGTGCCAGTCGTAGACACCGACGGCAACCTCGTCCTCGTCGGCTACGACGGTGAGCGTCGAGTGGTGAGGGCCGATTACGACACGGCGGCGAATGCTCCACTCGCGGCGTTCGACTGGATGGGCGACGAGACGCCCGAAATCGTCCACGTCGGCGCCAACGGTCGGTTGCGATACGCCGCGTTGAACGGGACAGTGGATCTCGTGCGCGATGCGAACGGATCGGCGATCTCCGCCGACAGCGCGGTCGGTGTGAGTGGGTTCCCGCAGACGAACCGCACTCTCCCCGAGACGCCGAGTGCGCCGTCGCTCCTCACGCCGACGAACTCACTCACGAACGCCACGACCATCCACGAGATTACGTATCGAGTCGGAGAGAACTCGACGCTCGCGGGTGAGTCGGTCGCCAACGTCGAGGTACGGTATCAGAACGAAAGCGCCGACGTTCGCGGTGTCACCACCGCCGACGTTGTCGCGGGTATCGACCGTGACGGTGACGGCGCTATCGATTCGGGGCTGAACGCCACGGATAGCATCGATTCGGTATCGTCGGACGGTAACCACACGCTGAAATTCTCGCTCAACGGCACCGACGCCGCACAGGCCGACGACACGCTCGTCGTCAGATACGGAAACGTCACCAATCCCACCACTGCGGGCAAGTACGCGGTCGGAGTCGCAGTGGACGACGCGACGGAGAAATCAGGGTATCTCGACATCGACGCGCCGACGACCGGTCCGGTCGAGGCGACCGTGACGAGAGTCGGGCCGAACAAGATGACCGTCACGGCTCCGACCGTCTCGTCGGGCAACCTCCTGACTGCGGACCTCGCCGAGACGGCGGTAGCCGACGAAACCGGGGTGAGTCTCCATCGACTGAACGTGACGTTCGGAACTGACGCCCACACTAACGCCACGCTGACTCGCTCCGAGAACTTCTCCGTACCGGCAGTGGGCGATACCGATTCGAACGTGACTGGTCTGAGCCACTTCCGGTTCTCCGGGGACTCTCCGACCTCCGCCGACGTACGGAACGCTCGGGTTCGGTTCTCCGTGAGCGCCCAGAAGGTGTCGCAAGACCTCGACGAAGTGGGCCTGTACCGATACGCGAACGACTCGTGGACCCGGTTGCCAACGACGCTAATCGCGGTCAACGAATCGACGTACACGTTCGCCGCGGACTCGCCCGGTGTCGGTCAGTTCGCGGTGGCGGCCGAGGACGGACTTGAACAGGCACCCGACGCAATTCAGTCGGTCGAGATAATCGACGAACTTGACCGAGATGGCGACGGAAACGTCTCGGACTTCGCGCTCCGCATCGAGGCGAACACGAGCGTCGCCCTCGATAACGGAAGCGTCGGCGACCCCTACTACGAAGTCTACGTCGGCGGCGAGCGACGCCGGATTCTCGGCGTCACCGCCGAGAACGAGAGCAACGAGACCGTCGTTCTCAGCTCGCGGGAGTTGGACGCCGAGGCTGGCGAGCGTAACGTTCGCGTGGCTCTGTGGGACGATGATGAGTACGACGCTAACGAGTCCGGCCGAGATAAAGCCGATACGTGGTCCGGGACAGTCGCGTACGAACCGACGAAGAAAGACGCGACCACGAACGCCACGAACCTCAGTCTCGCTATCGACTCGGGCGACATCTACGAGGAGATGCACAACCGGTCGCTGAACGCCAGTTTCTGGGACGGGAGAGCGGGAACGTACGCCAACGAGAGCGCCGAACTCGTCCGCAAGGAACTGGAAACGAAAGTCGAATCGCTCTCGTGGGGACTGGTCGATGTCGGAACGAACGATAGCGCGGCTGAGCAACGCCAGAGCTTCTACAAGAAGTTAGAGAAGAAAAGCATCTCGAAGAGCTACGAGAAGCTAGACCCGAGACTGGCCAGTCAGTATTCGTTCACCATGAAGACCTTGTCGCACTCGCGGACGTTTGTCCATCTTACCACGTCGGCGGAATACTTTATCCGCGGCGCGCAGAGCGATGCCGTCGCACGTCATCTCGATGACCCCGGTTACAACGGCCGGAACTACACTCGCCTCCACGAAAACCTACAGGCGCTCTCTACGAACTCCGAGGAGTTGGAGTCGGCCAAGGCGACTAACGACACCGCTCGCGTGAACGAACTCCTCAAACAGCGACAGCACCTCCTCGAAGAGACGTACAAACTTGTTCCGGCGTACGCCGACGAGACCCACCAGAGCGTCGTTCAGGACCTCGCAGGGGAGGAAGACCTCCAGTCCTACGAAGTCACTCGACAGCTACTTGACCGTCTTCGTCTGGTACTCCAAGTGGACTACAGCTCCACGACCGAAGAGCTAACCGACAGTCGAGACACACTCGCCGGAACGAAAGACATGCCGACGAACGGGTGGACCGTCCAGTATTCGCTCCGGGACGCGCTCGCGGATTCGTGGGACGAGTACCTCGCTCACCCGAAAACGGGTTCACAGAACCTCGGCGAGGTGTTCGCCGAGGCACTCACCCCGAAAGAACTGTACTCCGACGCCGACCGGTACGGCGAATCGGTCGTCTACGACTCGATGGACGGGTTCGAGGACTACACCGTCTATCGAATCGATATCGACCCCGAGACGGCCGACCGCTCGAACCGGAAACTGTCGGTCAAACTCGCTAGACCGAACGCCAGAGTCTCCTCGTCGGCTGTCAGCACGTTTGACGCGGTACTGACCGGAGAGCCGCCGGAGGACGTGTCAACTGTCGAGGGGACCGAACTAATTCCCGTTGAGAGCGACGACGCGATTAGCCAGAAGCGAACTATCGACGCGACCAAGGATACGTACTATCTCACCGTTCGGTCGAACATCTCCATCGGGATGTACCAGCTACTCGCCACGACTAACCGGAAAGGAACGACGGGCGGTCCCGGTGGCACTGCGGTCGAAGTCCTCGACCGGCAGGGAAGCGACAGCCAGCGTCCCGCACTTACTCTCGAAGACGCCCCCGAGGCACAGCAATTGCGCCACGGCCAGACCGTTCATGTGAGTAGCGACGAGTCGGTCCCGCTCTCGTGGCATACGTGGGACGTTGCGAGCGACCCCGAAGAGTTAGAGTACAAGTACCGAGTCTCGAACGACACCGGAACGTCCGACTGGTCGTCGTGGCAATCAGTCGGCCCAACAGGAAACATCGACCAGTTCCTCTCGCTGTCGCCGGGCTATCACGATGTCCAGATGGTCGTCCGTGACCAGAAAGGCTACCGGACCGAGCGAATCGTCACGATCAAGACCGACGTGACCGCGCCCCGGATTTCGGTCTCGTCGGTCGGTAACGAGCGGTCGCCGCTCGTCCGGACGCTCGTGAACGAGCGGATTCGGTACGTCGAGTACCAGTATCACGACGCCAACGAGACCGGTAACTGGACCGACTGGCAACGAATCACCAACACCGAGGAACTCGGACTGCTCCCCTTCGAGGCCGGACCGGGTACCTACGAACTCCGCGGCCGGGCCGTTGACCTCGCCGGTCGGAAGAGCGACTGGAACGCGACCGTCTTCACGGTCAACGAGACGACGACGAATCACACGACGTTCCCCATCGAGAACCGAGACGGTAACGTGACCGAGAACGGGACGGTCGCCGGAAACGGGACGGTGAGTTTCAACGCGAGTAACGCTACTGGAAGTGACGGCGGATTCGACGGCTGGCGCGAAATCGACCTCGGTGTCGGCGGTATCGACGGTAACACCACGATGACGATTTGGGCGGACACGCGGCAGTTCCCCCGAGTTAAAATCGCGTCCATCAACCTGACCGCCGACGAGAATATCACCCTGACCGAACTCATCCCGCCACGACTCTGGGCCAACACCGAGATTATCATCGAGTTCCGGGGTGACGGAACCGCAGACCTCAAGCACATCAACCTCACGCGTGCGACCCCGATGTTCGTCAACGCGACGCCGAGTTCGCCTGCGGTCGGCGAAAACGTTAGATTCGAGGCCTCGACTGTCGAAGGCTACCGCGACCAGATTCGCTCCGTCGAGTGGGACGTAGACGACGACGGGAGTTACGAGGCGACCGGGTGGAACGTCAGTCGGTCGTTCCCCTCGAAGGGGACGAAAACGGTACGGATGCGCGGGACGAACACCCACAACGAGACGGTCGTCGTCACGAAGACCATCGAGGTGAACGCCAGACCCACCGTTACGGTCAATGGGACCGACACCGTCCGAACCTACGAAACTGCGACCGTCGAAGTTGTCAACGCGAGCGACTCCGACGGAACGGTCGTCGGCTACGAGTGGGACGTAGACGACGACGGCGTCTACGAGCGGTCCGGTCGCAAGGTCAATCCGGTCTTCGCGGACGACGGACCCCGGCAGGTGACGGTTCGCGTCACTGACGACGCGAACGGAACGGCGACTGCGACGCACACCGTCAACGTCACCAATCGTCCCCCGAGTTCGGCCGTGGACCAATCGGTCGTCCGCGCCGACGAACCCGTGACGTTGAGTGCGACCGAGACCACGGACATTGACGGGACGGTCGTCGGCTACGAGTGGGACACCGACGGCGACGGAAGCTATGAGACGACCGACGAGTCCGTTTCGGCGCAGTTCAACGAGACCGGTCCGACGAACGTCACGCTCCGAGTCACCGACGACGACGGCGCGACGAACACGACGACCGAGACGCTGACGGTCACGTATCCGCCGTCGGTCGAGATACGCGACCCCGGAAACGTCACCGAGGATACTCGGCAGACGTTCGAGGCGGACGCGACCAACCCCGACGGAACCATCGCCTCGTACGACTGGACGCTGGGCGACCTGACGGCGGGGTCCGGACCGACCGTCAACCACACGTACACGTCGGCTGGCTACTACACGATTACCGTCACGGTCGAAGGCCAGCAGGGCCTGACCGCCAGCGACTCGGTGAACGTGACGGTGAACAGTCCGCCGAGCGCCTATCTGGTGGCCAACGCGACCGTGCTAAACACCTCGGAAGCCGTCGAACTCGACGGCCGGTCCTCGCTGGACCCCAACGACGGCGACTCGCTCACCTACGACTGGACGTTCGGCGACGGGGCGACCGCGCCCGACTCGAACACTTCGGTCGTCCATCGCTACGACTCGGCCGGTGTGTACGACGCCGAACTGCGCGTCACCGACGAGTTCGGTGCCTCCGACAGCGCCTCGGTCAACCTCACGGTAGACGACGCGCCGACCGCGGCCGGGAACGTGACACCGACCGAACCGAACCCGAACGAGACCGTCACCTTCGACGCCTCGGCGTCGAGCGATCCGAACGCTAACGACTCGCTGACCTACGAGTGGGAGTTCGGCGATAACGCGACCGCGACGGGAATGAACGTCAGCCACGCCTACGAGAGCGGCGGCAACTACTCGGTGACGCTCACCGTGACCGACAGCTACGGGAAATCCGACACCGAAAACTGGACCGTCTCGGTGAACCACGCGCCGATTGCGAACGCGACGGCGACGCCGAGTTCGGTGAACGTGAGCGAGACGGTGACGTTCGACGCGTCGGGGTCGTCGGACCCCGACGGCGACGCGTTGACCTACGAGTGGGACTTCGACGGTGACGGGACGTACGACGCGACTGGCGTAACGGCGAGCCATTCCTACACGGAGACCGGAATATACGACACGACGGTAACTGTCACCGACGAGTACGGTGCAACTGCGATAGACACAGTGACTGTGACGGTGGAAGAGAGTATACCGACGAACGGACTTGTCGCCAACTGGGAACTTAACGGTGACGCGACGGATTCGGTGGGATCGAATGATGGTACTATCCACGGCGACGTGTCGTTTGTTTCCGGCAAGCAGGGCGAAGCAGCGTCGTTCGACGGCAGTGGCGACTACATCCGGTCGGACGACTTCAGTCCGTCCGGTGACTACACAATCGCTACGTGGGTCAAACCATCCTCTGTCCAGATTCAAGGTATTCTCGGAGATTCCATGACCGGGGACGGGTGGTTTTTGGAGTTGCGGGACACTGGCGAAGCTAAATTTGGCTTCAATGACGGCCACCCCAACGCGATTACCTCCGGTTTCGACTACCAGCCAAACAGTTGGTATCACGTCGTTGGCGTTTGGCGAAACGGCGAAGAGCAGGTTTGGGTAAACGGCAGATTAGTCGCAACTTACGACAATGGGGTGAAAAACGATGCAGGTGCGCTCCACATCGGTAGGCAGACTAACGGTGGTAGTGACTTCCACGGACTCATTGACGACGGCCGGTACTACAACCGTTCACTCAGCCAGTCCGAAATAGAAAATCTCTACAACACGACGAAGTAACACGTCTCCATCCCACCTTGACACAGACGCATGAGACGGCGCGTTGACGAGCTATCGTCCTCGTTCTCCCCGACCCAGACTGTAAAAGGTTAACCCCCTTGAGCCACAACCTCCCCCTAAGATGGCCAAGGACGTCAAACCCACTCGGAAGAACTTGATGCAGATAGAGGACCGCATCGAACTCTCCGAGCGGGGTCATGACACGCTGGAGAAGAAGCGTGACGGTCTCATCATGGAGTTCATGGATATCCTTGATCAGGCCCAAGACGTGCGCTCGGGCTTGGAGGACAACTACGAACTCGCCCAGCAGAAGATAAACATGGCTCGCGCGATGGAGGGCGACGTGACGGTCCGCGGTGCGGCAGCCGCGCTCAAGGAACACCCCGAAATCACCACCGAGTCCAAAAACATCATGGGCGTCGTCGTCCCGCAGATAGAATCCTCGAAGGTTCGGAAAGGACTCGACGAGCGCGGGTACGGCGTCCTCGGGACTAGCGCGCGCATCGACGAGGCCGCCGAGGCCTACGAGGAACTGCTCGAAAGCATCATCCTCGCGGCGGAGGTCGAAACCGCGATGAAAAAGATGCTCACCGAAATCGAGACCACCAAGCGCCGCGTCAACGCGCTGGAGTTCAAGCTACTTCCCGAACTCAAGAATAATCAGGAGTACATCGAGCAGAAACTCGAAGAGCAGGAGCGCGAGGAGATTTTCCGCCTCAAGAAGATCAAGGCCAAGAAAGAAGAGGAAGCGAAAGAAGAGCGCGCGGCCGCCGCGGCCGAGACCGAGGAAGCGGCCGAGACCGTCACGGCCGACGACTGACGATTTCACTTTTCTCGCCCGAGACTCGTCTCGCTCCACCGACGCTTTTTACCGCTCGCGCCTACGCTCCAGTATGACCTGTCCGTCCTGCGGGAGCGAGCAGTTAGTCGTCGCCGTCCCGGCCGACCTCCGAGAGCATCTGCCCGAGGCGAGCGAGCGCATCGCCGTCTGCACGCGCTGTTTGGCGCTCGACCAGACCGACGAAGCGCCAGCGGATGACCCCGATTTCGCCCGAATCAGCGACGCCTTTCCGACCGGCGAGGCGGGCGTCGCCATGGCGCTCGCGGTCGGGCTGTTGGACTCGCTGGCGCTCTACCGGAGCGAAATCGCGGCCCTGCTGGAGCGCGTCGAGCGGGGCGGTGCCGACCCCTTGCTCGTGCTGGATCGACTCAACGCCGACCCGGAACTCGACCCGCAGTTCGACGTGTCTCGACGGCGGACGCAGGCCGAGCAACTGCTGTACGACTGACCGGGCGCGACGTTGCGGACTAGCGGTCGCCGCTGCCACCATCGGCGTCCCCGCGATGGCCGCCGCCGTTATACCCGTTCGCGTCGTGCGTCCCTACGGCATGCCCCATCCAGTGTTCAACCGCGAGACGTTGCTGGACATCTCGGTGAATATCATCCCGCTGGTCATCATCCTCCTTTTCACGGCGTTCCTCCTGCTGTTCTCGCCGTGGTCCCAGAACATGTTTATCGAAGTCATCGCGCTCGGACTGCACGCCATCCCGTTCGTCTTCCTCGCAATTCTGACGTACGTCGCGGCCTACTACATCTGAAGGCCGAGGCAGAACTCGGCGTCTCGGGCATCGTCATCGACCGCTGAAAAGTGGTAAGACGGTACGTAAAGGTTTAGGTAGACCGGCCAGTACCCACACCCATGCCGGACTGTCCACTCGCTGAAGAGTGCCCGAGTTTTCAGGAACGTATCGAGGGAATGGGTTGCCAGCACTACGGCGACCGTGGCGGCGCAGAGTGGTGTCAACACTACAGCCAGCCGATCTCGGAACTCAAGACCGCGCCGGTCCAACCCGGCGAAGAAGTCGTGGTGGACGTGGAGGACATCCACGAGAGCGGCGCTGGCGTCGGTCGCACCGACGACGGCTTCATCGTCATGGTCGATGGCATCCTGCCCGAGGCCCGCGCGAAGGTGCGAATCACGAACGTTCACGGCAATCACGCCGAGGGCGAGGAACTCGAACGCCTTCCCGAAGAGGGCGAAGAAGCGGACGAGACGGACACCGAATCGGTCGAGGAGACCGACGACGCCGAGGAGAGTGACACCGACGAACGCGACGCCGAAAGCGATGCAGACGAAAACGACGCCGACGAGCGCGACGACAGCCCGTCCCGGACGAGACTCGGGAGCCGGGACAACTTCTGGGGGAGCTAACCCCGGAGTCGGCGGTCATCTGCGGTGGGGTGGACAGTCCCAACGATGCGTTTTCGCCGCAGTTCGTCGCGCTCGTCGTTCCTTCTCGGGCCTCTTCGTAGCGATTGCGGACGCTTTTTGCGACGCTTTCTCGTCGCACGGGTTCAGCCGCGCGACGCGGCGGGTTTTTTTCGTGCCGAGTGCGTACTCGCAGTCATGAACGCGCCCAACTCTGAACGCGACTCGGCGGGTGAGTCGCCGTGACTGACCGGTACGACGTGGACGAGATTCTCGACCGCGCGGGGTTCGACGCCGAAATCAGCGTCCTCACCCGACGACAGGCCGAGGTGCTGGCCCTGCGCGAGCGCGGGGTCGCGCAGGCGACTATCGCTGACCGACTGGGTACCTCGCGGGCCAACGTCTCCAGCGTCGAGGCTAGCGCCCGCGAAAACGTCCGGAAGGCCCGCGAGACGGTCGCGTTCTCCGAGGCGCTCCGCGCGCCAGTCCGGGTCGCCGTCGAGACTGGGACCGACCTCTACGACGTGCCCTCGCGGGTGTACGACGCCTGCGACGAGGCGGGCGTAAAGGTCTCCCACGCCGCGCCCGAGTTGATGAAGCGCGTGAGCGACGAGGCCGGAGACGCCGTCGAGGGCCGCGAGGTCCACGAGGACCTGCTCATCGGTGTTACGACCGACGGATCGGTGACGGTCCGGAAGTCGCGGGAAGTCACGCGCGAGACGTAAGACCGTTCTTTGCGTTCATTCGGTTCTATTACGGAGCGAACGCGCGAGCGGCTGTACAAAGAATTTATAAAACTAAGTGTCTATAATTGCACTTGAGCGTCAAGACGTGGCGTGATGAGCCTGTTCGACCATGCTCGAAAGGGCGTGGGGACAGGAACCACGTCTTCTGTCTACATCTACTAGTTAGCGTAGCCTCTCTAACTCGGCTTTAGCATCGTCGAACCCCTTATCCGCCAGCTTGATAATTGGGGTTATAGAGCTTGACGATGGGGGTTCCGCATCTTTTCGAGCCATACCGCCCTGATACCAGCATTGCACGCGCTGACTCGGCGAGTTTCCCTGCAACTCTGCCAAGTCTAACACTCTGTACTGTTCGGACTGTCGTTTCATCGCCGAAAACGCTTCTCCCCAGCGGTCTCCGCTATGTTGGGCGTGTGGCGCTCGGAGAAGCGGATTCGAGTAGTTGTACTCTCCCCTGTGTACCCTATACGAAAGATACGATGCAACGAGGTCAGCGAGCAGACTCTGTGGATAATAGGTTTCGGATTTTAAGCAGTGTGTGACCGACGGAATGGCGTCACGAAGTCCGCTCAACGCCTTGACCACTGGTTTTGCTTTCTGTTCTCCTCCGTCGATAATCGTGACGCAATCTTCGTACGGGTCGAGAACACTATCGACGAGTAACGCGGTGTGAACTGCTTCGATTTCGTGTTGTGTCTCTCTACTTTTTTGAATGTGATGATAACAGCGTAGTTTCCCCCGATAGCTTTTGATAACCCGTTCGAAAAACGCTTGATTCTCCTCGATTCCGATATTCCGTGCTTTGTTGCTAAACAGTTTGAACTCCGAGACACTCTCTTGGCGTGCAATCGCACTTAACCGGTCGAGGAGTTGGAACTCTTCGTCTCTCTCCGTGAGTTCGACCGCAACTGTAACTGTCGTCTCTTCACGGGTACTCGAATCAACTGCTACCGACGATTCCATCGCCGTTCCGGCAATCTCGAACGGTCGCACGTCTTACTAGATTTAGTTTACAAGTAGTATAAGTAGCTTTAATTCTGATTTCGGAACAATCACCGCCACCCCGAGACCTTTGACCTCGGCCTTCGAATCACCGGCTATGGACCTCGGATTGGACGGTAATTCGGCACTGGTAACGGCGAGTTCGAGCGGTCTCGGCCGGGCCTCGGCGAAGGCCCTCGCGGCCGAGGGCGCGAACGTCGCGCTCTGTGCGCGCGGCGAGGAGAAACTCCAAGACGCCAAAGAGGAGATAGACGCGGCGGGCGACGGCGACGTGGTCGCGGTCCCGACCGACATCACCGACCCCGACGAAATCGAGGCGCTGGTGGACGCGACCGTCTCGGAGTTCGGCGGTCTCGACCACGTCGTCACCTCGGCGGGCGGACCGCCGAGCGGCCCATTCCTTGAGACGACCGAGCGCGACTGGTACGAGGCCTACGACCTGCTCGTCATGAGCGCGGTCTGGGTGACCAAGGCCGCCCACCCGCACCTCGCGGAGAGCGACGCGGGCACTGTGGTCAACGTCACCTCCACCAGCGTTCGGGAAGCCATCGACGGGTTGGTCCTCTCGAACGCGGTCCGACGCGCGGTCATCGGTCTGATGAAGACCCAAGCCCGCGAGTTCGCGCCCGAGGTCCGCGTCAACGCGGTCCTCCCCGGCGCGCACGAGACGCCGCGGATTCAGGAACTCGTGGAGGCGTCCGTCGAGCGCGGCGAGTACGACACCTACGACGAGGGACTTGCCTCGTGGTCCGACGACATCCCGCTGGACCGCGTGGGCCACCCGCGGGAACTCGGCGACGCCGTGGCCTTCCTCTCCAGTGAGCGCGCGAGTTTCGTCAACGGCGTCGCCATGCCCGTAGACGGCGGCCGCCTCCGGAGTTAACGTGGCGACCACGGAAGCCGCCCCGACGGTCCTCTCGTGGAGCGGCGGCAAGGACGCCAGTTACGCGCTCTGGAAGATGGAGCAGGCCGAGACGGACGCGAACGTCGAGGTGGTCGAACTCCTGACGACGGTCTCGGCCGAGACCGGCCGCACCAGCATGCACGGCGTCCGACGCGACCTCTACGAGCGACAGGCCGCGGCGATTGGTCTCCCGATTCAGTTCGCCCACCTTCCCGCGGACGCCGACAACGACGAGTACGAGCAGGTCATGGCTGAAGTCACGGCCGACTACGCAAATCGGGGCGTCGAACGACTCGCGTTCGCCGACCTCTACCTCGAAGACGTGCGCGACTACCGCGAACAGCGACTCGCCGACGCCGAAATCTCGGGCTACTGGCCCGTCTGGGGCCGGGACACCGAAACGGTCGCCCGCGAGTTCGCCGACGCCTTCGCGGCCACCGTGGTCGCGGTGGACGACGACGCGCTCGACGCCGACTTCGCCGGTCGCCGGTTCGACGCCGACTTCCTCGCGGACCTGCCCGACGGCGTGGACCCCTGCGGCGAGAACGGCGAGTTCCACACCTTCGTCCACGACGGCCCGATTTTCGACGCGCCCGTCCCGGTCGAGACCGGCGAGCGCGTGACGAAGGAGGTCGGACACGGCGATAGCACGGTTCACTACTGCGACCTGCTCGCGGCCGAATCGCGCTGACTCCTTGCCGGGTCGATGCGCCCACTCTCCCAAGAGTTCGAACCTGCTGAGGAGTCGGGGACTGACCCGGAACACCACGAGCAGTTGTGCGCTGTGTCGCTGGCCCGCCGTACTTATCGGCTCTCGACCGACTCGACGCCGTTTCCGTCGGACGCCAGTGGCCGGTCGTCGCCGCTCTCGGCATCCGACGTGACGACCGAGTCGTCAGACGAAACGGCAGCATCGTCGGTCTCCATCTCGAAGTTTCCGAGGAGCGTGTCGAGTTCGCTCGACTTCTCCGAGAGCGTCTCGACTTCGGTCGAGACCTGACTCAGCGAGGCGGTCTGCTCCTCGGCGGCGGCCGACACGTTCTGGGCCTCGGCGGATGTCTCCTCGCTGATGCTGGCGACTTCGCTCGCCATCGAGACGACCTGTTCGGTCGTGGACGCCTGCTCTTCGGTGGCCTCGTGAATCTCCTGAATGCCGTCGTTAGCGTTCTCGACATCTTCGACGACTTCTTCGAGCGTCCCGAGGCCCTCGTCGATAGTTTCCATTCCCGTATCGACCCGGTCGCGCATTTCCTGCATGTCCTCGACAGTCTTGGAGGTCGAGTCCTGCACCTGATCTATTAGGTCGCTGATTTCCTGCGTGGCGTCACGGGTCTCCTCTGCGAGGTCTTTCACCTCGTTGGCGACGACCGCGAATCCCTCCCCGGCTTCACCCGCTCGTGCGGCCTCTATCGAGGCGTTCAACGCCAGCACGTTGGTCTGCTCGGCGATACCGTCTATCAGGTCCACTACCTCGCCGATCTGGTTCATCTCGTCGTCCAACTGTTCGACGGTCTCGACAGTCTCGACCGTGGTCTCTTCGATACGGTCCATCTCGTTCATCGCCTCGTCCGAGAGTTCTCGACCGGCCGAACCCTTCTGGGCGGCCTGTTCGGAGAGAGACGCGACCTGATTTGCCGAGGCGGCGACCTCCTCGATGGTCGCCGAGAGGGCACTCATCTCGTTGGTGACTTCATCGACGTGGTTCGACTGCTCGACCGCTCCCGCCGAGATGTCCGCGATGGATTCGGCGACCTCTTGGCTCGCGTTCTCGACCTCCTCGGCTCCGGCGCTCGCCTCCTCGCTGGCGTTGGCTACCTCGACCGAGAAGGCCTTGATTCGGCCGATAGTCCGTTCGAGGTTCACCATCATGTCGTTGAACTGCTCGGCGATGTGTTCCATCGCCTCACTGCGACTTTCCGTTTCCATCCGTTGGGTCAGGTCCCCGTCCGCGGCCTTCTCCATGACGCCACCGAACTCCGTAGCCTTCTGTTCGAGCGCGTCGGTGAACGTCTCCAACTCTTCCTCGCGTTCCTTGGCGTTCTGGCGGGCCGTTTCGGCCTGCTGTTCGGCCTGTTTGGCCGCTTCGCGCTGTTTCTCTGCTTGCTGTTTGGCTTGTTCGGCCTCTTTGCGGTCCTGTTCGGCCTCCTCGACGACCTCTTTCATGTCCTCGACAACTGCGAGCGTCGCGGTTCCGCCGATGGCGAACACGGCGACGGTCGCCGTCATCAGCGGAGCGGTCGCCAAGTTGAGCATTTCCTCGTAGAAGCCTGCCTTCTCGAACATCAGGCTCCCCGTCCACAGGGTACCGAGTCCGGAGGCGAAGACGAACGTCAACCAGAACGCCGCTTCGGTTTCGCTGTCGCGGTAGTTCAACAATCCGACGACGACTGCCCCGGCGAACCCGAGCATGCCAACCGCGTCGAAGAGCGGGGTGAGTCCGACCATCTCACGCCCCCTCCGTGTCGATGACTTCCTTCCGGCGCAGATACGCGGCCCAGAGGAACACGACCCCGGCGGCCCCGACGCCGACTCCGTGTTCGACGAAGTTCAAGACGACTCCGAACACGATACTCTCCAGATTTGTCGAGATCATGCCGACGACAAGAAGGACGTAGCCGACCGTGAACCACTTCGACTCGTCTCTGTACTGTGCGGCGACTGTCACCAACCCGATTAGGCTGACAACTAGTCCGACTACTTCGAGGGGTTGCAGTCCTGACATCCGTCGATCAGCGCTTTCCCATCCGGGCTGTGATAGCCCTGTTTTGTAATTTCGGTGTACCAGCGTCGATACGTGTCTCCGAGCGACCGCTTCGCGTGTTTGTCGAAAGCGTGTCCCCTCGAAGTTGCTTAGCCATTGGCTTCTCGAACCCCATGTGGCTACCATCAGATACCTTATTGATAAACCTATGGTGGTATTATCAATAGTAAGAATAGTTATTTACTGGCTTTATTTTTAAATTCTAAAATCGAGTAGCAATCTACTTTCCTTTCAAAAACGTCACTTCGGCTCGAACTGCGTGGGGTCTCGCTCTCGATGAACGGAGCGTCTGGCTTCGGATTGACCTCAGTTCTCTATCTTCTCGACGATTTCCTCGGCGTCGGACTCCGCTTCCTCCTCGGCGGTCCCGGCCGGAATCAGGACGCTCTCGACCAGCCAGTCGTCCTCGTCTTCGAGTTTTCCGGTCCGGACCTCCGCGCCCTCGGTCACGCTGCTGGCGGCGTTCTCGGCCCAATCGGGCGTCCGAATCGTCTCGAACTCGTCGGGGTCGCGGAACCGAACGTGGACGTAGTCGTCGGTCTCTTCCACGATGTCGCCGTCGGGTGTGTCGGGCATGACGACGAGCGTACGACGCCCGCCCCAAAAGTTCGACTGGCCGCGAGAGCAACGACGGGCTAAATCGGTCCTCGGTCAGAATCGACCCTGCTCGCGCAATGCCGCCACGACCTCGCGCACGCGCTGGGCCTCGTCTTTCGGCGCGACCAGCACGCGGTCGTCGTAGGCCGCGACGACCACCCCCTCGACACCGACCACGCTGACATGACTCCCGTCGTCGGCCGCGACGACGCTGTCCGCGGCGTCGATGGTCAGTCCGTCGCCCAAAACCGCATTCCCGTCGTCGTCGGTCTCGACCACGCGCTCCATCGCGTCCCACGCGCCCACGTCGTCCCACTCGAAATCGGCGGGCACGACGTAGGCGTCGTCGGTGCGCTCCATGACCGCGTAGTCGATGCTCACGCCGTCGATATCGGCGAATCCGCGCTCGGAGTCACCCGCCTCCAGCGCCGCGACGAGCGGTCCGAGCGGGGAGTCGCGCGCCTCCCGAAGCAGACTCTCGGGCGTCCACGCGAACAGCCCTGCGTTCCAGTAGAAACCCTCCTCCACGAATCGCTCGGCGGTCTCGCGGTCGGGCTTCTCGCGGAACTGCTCGATTTCGGCACGCTCGGCCGCCGAATCGCTCGGCTCGATGTAGCCGTATCCCGTAGCGGGCCGCGTCGGTTCGACGCCGAACGCGACCAGCCCCTCCGTTTCGACTGCGGTCCGGACCGCCCGCGTCGCACTCGGTGCGAAGTCGCCCGCGACGAGGTGGTCGCTCGGGACGCAGAGCAGGACGCACTCGCCGACCTGTTCGCGGATTCGGTGGGCCGCGTACACCAGCGCCGGGCCGGTGTCCTTGGCTTCGGGTTCCACGAGGACGCCCGCCTCGGGGACTGCCTCGCGCACCTGCTCGGCGTAGTCGTCGCCGGTCGAGACGTAGATTTCGTCGGCGAAGCCCACGCGGGAAACCGTCCGTTCGAGCAGGCTCTCGCCGGTATCGCCGCCGCCCAGCGAGAGGAACTGCTTGGGACGGTCGGACCTGCTGGCGGGGTAGAGTCTGGTGCCGGTGCCGCCAGCCATCACGAGCGCGACGACCGGTCGGCCGAGCGAATCGGCAGGGTCGGAGTCCGAATCGAACCCCGCCATCGTTACCACGTCTCGATACGGCCGTCGCGCACGTCTCGCAGGCATCCCTTGCAGTCGGGATGGTCGGCGTCGAAGCAGGCCGGGCGGCCCTCCGCGTCCAACTCGACGGCCCGGCGCTCGGCGTACCGCCGACAGACGATTCTGGCCTTCCCGTCGTCGTTCTGGGGCAGGTCGGCCAAGGCGGCCTGCCGGGCGCTGGCGTAGGCCCGCTTGGCGTCGCCGATCTGCCGTCCGGCGGACCGGAGTTTCGACCGGAGGAAGCTTTCGAGGCGGTCGTCCATGTGACCGCGTGTTGGTGGCCCGGCAAAATAGGTCTGTTCGTCAGGGGTCGTTCCGGCGCTTCCAGCGCCGGTAGATGACCGCGGCGACTCCGAACCCGACCAGTCCGCCGACCGTCAGCGCGCCACCGACCAGTAGTTGGCCGCGGAAGCCGAGGAGCATGGCTCCGAGCGAGAAGCTGAGGAGGGCCGCCTGAAGCAGGACCGCCAGTAATGCAAACGTCTTGAGCGTCTCCGGCGAACTTCCGTCGAGTCCCTTCCGGAACTCTCGGTCGGATTGCTCGTCTTCCGGCGACGGCGGGCCGAGGAACATTAGTTGCACTATCGCAGGCGAGAGGGATAGATGTATGGCCGATTCCCCGAGCGTGTCGTCCGGAACGTCCCCGAGCGAAACCGCCTCGAAGTGAGCGTCTACGGCGTCGAACGACTCTGCATCGTCCACTTTCACTTTCACTCTGGTTGCGTAGCTTTTTATATCGTAGCGCACTAACCCGTCGCATGTCTCCCGAAGAAAACGACGCGGAGACGGATTCAACCATGAGCGATGTGCGCCAGCACGCCGAAGAGATACGCGAACAGTTCTCCGAACAGTTAGACCTGACAGTCGAGGAAGTCGAGGACCGCCTCGACAACCTCGTCAACGAGTACCGAGTACCCATCGAGGAGGCGCGCCGAAGCGTCGTCAGCCACTACCTCGACGAGGCGGGACTCGAACGAGACGACATCCGCAGCGGCGGCGGGAGCGGCTCCGAACAGGTCAACGTCGAAGACGTGACCGAGGACGAGCAGTGGCTCAGCCTCACCGCGAAGGTCGTGGACCTCTGGGAACCCCGGAGCGACGCCGTCGGGCAGGTCGGCCTGCTCGGCGACGAGACGGGCACCATCAAGTTCACCAAGTGGGCCGATTCCGACCTCCCCGAACTGGAGGAAGGCGCGGTCTACCATCTCGGAAATCTCGTCTCCGACGAGTATCAGGGCGACTACTCGGTGAAACTCAACCGAACGACGACCATCGAGGAAACCGACGAGGACATCGAAGTCGGCGACGACACCGCCGAAGTCGTCGGCGCGCTGGTGGACATCCAGAGCGGGTCCGGACTCATCAAGCGCTGTCCCGAGGACGACTGCACGCGCGTCCTCCAGAACGGACGGTGTTCCGAACACGGCGATGTCGAAGGCGAGTTCGACCTCCGCATCAAGGGCGTCTTGGACGACGGCAGCGAGGTCACGAAGGTCATCTTCGACAAGGACGCCACCGAGGAACTGACCGGCATCGGCCTGCAGGAAGCACAGGACATGGCGATGGACGCGCTCGACACGACCGTCGTCGCCGAAGAGATGCGCGAGAAGACCCTCGGTCTCTACTACCGCGTCGCCGGACCCACGATGGGCCGGTATCTCCTCGCCAACGAGATGGAGGAACTGGACGGGCCGACGGATACTGAGGACGTTCTCATCCGAGCGAGGTCGATTTAACATGAGCGGAACACCCACCCGAGAAGTCGCACGCCGCGTCTTCGCCGACGAGTTCAACGACGCGACCCACACGTTCAAGGAGTCCGACGAGGAGCGAGCGCCGGTGTACGCCCTGTTGCCGACGGGCGAGCGAGCGAACCGCATCTTCGTCGTCGGCACTTTGACCGAGACCGAGGACGTGGGCGAGGACAGCGAATACTGGCAGGGCCGCGTCGTGGACCCGAACGGCGACCCGTTCTTCGTCTACGCGGGCCAGTACCAACCGGAGGCCGCGAGCATGCTCCGGGAACTCGAACCGCCCGCGTACGTTGCCATCACCGGCAAGCCCCGGACGTACGAGACCGACGACGGCAACACCAACGTCTCCGTGCGCCCCGAGTCCATCACGCGAGTTGACGCCGACACCCGCGACCGCTGGGTGGTCGAGACGGCCGCCCAGACGCTCGACCGCATCGAGGCGTTCGACGACGATACAAACGAGTACGCCCGGATGGCCGACTCGGAGTACGACATCCCGCTCGAACGCTACCGCGAATCCGTCATCTCGGCGCTCGAAAGTCTCCAAGACGAACCGAACGCGGACGAGACCGACGGTGAATCGGCCGCCGACAGCGACGACGACCCGACTGACGCCGACGAGACGGACGCGGCCGGTTCCGACGAACCGGAACCCGAACCACAGGCGTAGCCTGCGGTTCTGGCCGCCGCACTGACGAATTGGCGTACGCGAGATTTCGAGCGATTTTGGGGTGTAGACGACCGAACGTATAGGACAACAGCACCACGAGTAGCCTGACGAGCGCGATTCGACGGATGGTCAGCGTCCGGCCACTGGGCCACGCTGTCGCGGAGAGACCGACGAGACCCACCGCGTGAGCCGGTCGGCCGGAACCAACTGCGTGCCGTGGCCCAAGCGTCCATCGAAAGTGGACCGCGGGAACTACTCCACCGACTCGCCGAGCGCGTCCTCGATTCGCTCCGCCAGCAGTCCCGACGCGACGAGCGCGTCCGCCCGCTCGATATCTTCGTGGAGCGGTCGGTCTTCCACCAGCGGCGGCACCACATCGCGGACCGCCTCGTAGGCCGCGCCGGTGCCGACGCCGTGTTCGAGGTCGTCCCCGACGAACTCCGCGGCCTGCGCGCCACAGAGTAGTTCGATACCGACGACCGTAATCGCGTTTGCGACCGCGCCGCGGGCGTCGAACGCCGACTGGGCGCTCATGCTCACATGGTCCTCTTGATTCCCACTAACCGGGGTGTTGTCCATCGAGGGCCGTCCAGTCGCGCGATTCTCGTTGACCAGCGCCGCGGCGGTGTACTGGGCAATCATGTACCCCGAGCGCAGGCCGCTCCCCTCGGTGAGGAACGGCGGCAGGTGTGACTCCTGTACGTTCGGGTTGAGCATCCTATCGACCCGGCGCTCGCAGATGGCCGCGAGTTCGGTGACGGCGTTCGTCAGGTAGTCCAGCGGGAGCGCCAAGGGGTCGCCGTGGAAGTTCCCGCCCGAGAGGACCGCGGCGTTCTCGGTGCCCGAGGCCCGCGGGTCGGTCTCGTCGGCGTCGAAAATGAGCGGGTTGTCGGTCGCGCTGTTGAGTTCGACCTCGACGGCCTCCCGGAGGTGGGCAATCGCGTCTCGGACTGCGCCGTGGACTTGGGGCAGACACCGGACCGAGTAGGCGTCCTGCACCCGGTCGCAGTTGCGGTGGGACTCCACGATTTCGGAGTCGGCGGTGAGTCGCTTGACGTTCCGGGCGCTCTCGGCGTGGCCCGCGTGGGGTCGGACCGAGGCGATGGAGTCGTCGGACGACGCCGTCGTGCCCATCGTCACCTCGGTCGTGAGCGACCCGGCCACGTCGGCCGCCCGAACCGCGCGCTCGGCGTCCACGACCGCCAAGGCCGCAAGACCGACGGTCAGTTGGGTCCCGTTGATGAGCGCGATGCCTTCCTTCGCCCGGAGCGTCAGCGGTTCGAGGTCGGCGGCCGCGAGCGCGTCCGCGCCGGTCAACCTCTGGGTCTCGCCGTCCACTCGGACCTCCGCCTCGCCCTCGCCGACCAACACGAGCGCGAGATGCGCGAGCGGCGCGAGGTCGCCGCTCGCGCCGAGGCTTCCCCGCGACTTCACGACGGGGTGGACTCCCTCGTTGAGCATCGCCGCGAGTTGGTCCACGACCACCTCGCGGACGCCGGAGTGACCCTTCACGAGCGCGTTGAGTCGCCCGAGCAGGAGCGCGCGGACCTCCTCGCGGTCCAACTCTCGACCCGCTCCGGCGGCGTGGCTCCGGACCAGATTGAGTTGCAGTTGCTCGATATCCTCGCGGGGGATGCGCTCGTCCACGAGTTCGCCGAACCCGGTGTTCACGCCGTAGACCGCTTCGCCGCTCTCGACGACCTCCTCGACGCGCTCGCGGGCGGTCCGAACCTTCTCGCGCGCGCTCTCGGGGACGACCACGGGCGCGTCCTCGCGGGCCACGCGGGCAACGTCCTCGGGCGCGAGCGTTTCGCCGTCGGCGCGGACCCTCTTGGGGTCCGGTTCAGGGTCGGTGCCGTCGTTCGACTCAGTCACGATGGACCACCTCCCCGTCCTTCAGGACAGTCTCGACGGTATTCATACCGAAGTTGTACGGGACGTGGACGTAGCTCGGCGCGTCGAGAACCGCCAAATCGCCGGGCGACCCCTCGCGCAAGGTGCCGACCGACTCCGGCAGGTCGAGCGCGGCGGCCGCGTTGGTCGTCGCGGCCCGCAGGGATTCGGCGGGAGTCATGCCCATCTCGACGCACGAGAGCGCGGCCGCGAAGCCCATGCTCTGGCTGTAGCAGTTCGGGTTGAAGTCAGTCGCTATGGCGACGTTCGCTCCGGTCTCGATGAAGGCCCGCGCGTCGGCGTACGCCGCCCCGAGACCGAACGCGGTGCCGGGGAGCAGGACGGGAACCACGTCGCTCTCCACGAGCGCCGCGATGTCGTCCTCCGTCGAATGGAGCAGGTGGTCGGCGCTCGCGGCCCCGATTTCGGCCGCCAACTGCGTGCCGCCGATGTGGGCCAACTCCTCTGCGTGGACCTTCGGGGTCATTCCCGCGTCCGCTCCCGCTTCCAGCACGCGTCGGGACTGCTCCACGTCGAAGACGCCCTCCTCGCAGAACACGTCGCAGAACTCGGCAATTCCTTGCGACTCGACCGCCGGAATCTGGTCGTCCACGACCTCTTCGACGTACTCGTCGGTGTCCCTTCCCTTGGGCACGGCGTGGGCACCCATGAACGTCGCCACTACGTCCACGGCGTGGCGGTCGTCGGCCCGGTCGATGATGTCGAGCATCCGGAGTTCGGTCTCGGTGTCGAGACCGTAGCCCGATTTAATCTCGACGGTCGTCGTCCCGTGGGCCAGCATCGCGTCGAGGTGGCCGAGCAGATTGTCGAGCAGGCGCTCGTCTCCGGCCTCGCGGGTCGCTCTGACCGTCCGGAGGATGCCGCCGCCGTCCTCCATAATCTCCTGATACGTCTTGCCGCGCAGTTTGGCCTCGAACTCGTCGGAGCGGTCGCCCGCGAACAAGGCGTGAGTGTGGGGGTCCACGAACCCCGGAATCACGGACTTGCCGGTCGCATCGACAGCGTGGACCGCGTTCTCCGGCGGGAACTCCCGTTTCACCGGCCCGGAGGGACCGACGCGAGCAACCTCGCCGTCCTCGATTGCGATGGCGGCGTCCTCGTAGATGCCGAGGTCGGCCGCGGCATCTTCCCGACTCGGGTCCTCGCTCTCGTCGGCGCTCGTGCTCTCGTCCTCGCTGGATTCGAGCGTGACGATTTCGGCGGCGTCGTGGACGACTGCGGTGAGCGTCATCGGTTCCCTCCCGCGTCCTCGCTCTCCCCATTCCGCCCGCGCTCGCGCTTCGGGCGGGCGCTCAGCAGGTGTGCGATTGCTCGCGCTCCGGCGGTCGCGGTCAGGTTCGCGCTCCCGGATTCGAGTCCCGGCGCGCACTCCACAACCTCGAACCCGGCGAGTCGGTCTTCGGCACCCGCGAGTCGGAGCATCCGGAACAACTCGCGGGTCGAGACGCCGCCGGGCGTGGGCGCGCTCACGCCGGGCGCGGCCGAGGCCTCAAGCACGTCCAAGTCCACGCTGACGTAGATTCGGTCCACGTCGCCCATCGCGTCGAGCGCGCGGTCGATGGTCTCTATCGGGTCGTCGCCGACCTCCTCGGCCGTGACGACCTCGTCGCCCTTCTCGCGGACGTACTCGGCGTATTTCGTGGAGGTCTCGAAGTGGCGCGCGCCGATGCAGGCGTAGGCGTCGAGTCCGTCCTCGTAGAGTTGTCGGTAGGGCGTCCCGCTGGTCGGTCCGCGGTCCTCCCGCACTTCTCGCACGTCGAGGTGTGCGTCGAAGTTGATGACGCCGAGGCTTCCATCGTCCAGCAGGGGCGCGGCGTTCGGGTACGTCATCGAGTTGTCGCCGCCGAGGAAGACGGGGAAGGCGTCGGTGTCGTGGACGCGTTCGGCGATGGTCCGGACACGGCTTTGGAGGTCGGCGACCGACTGCTCGTCGGGGTCAGTGTCACCGAGTGTTACGTCGCCGAGGTCGGCCACGGAGCCGACCGGCCCGGCGTCGAAGTGGTGGGTCTTGGTGCCCGCGAGGTGCTGGCGGAGGGCCGCCGGACCCTCGCTCGCGCCTTTTCGACCGATGACCGCCCGGTCGAACGGTTCCCCGACAAGCACGGCGTCGAAGCGGTCGGCGTCGTCGATACTTGCCAGTTCGACCACATGGCCGAACTGTTCGTCGTTGCGGTCGGTTGAGGGTCCCATCCAGTCGAAGGTGTGTCTGCAGTCGATCATTTTCGGTCCCGCATCGGTACCGCGACGTTCGATTCCTCGGCCTCCGCGAGCGCTTCCTCGTAGCCAGCGTCGGCGTGGCGAATCACACCCATGCCGGGGTCGGTGGTGAACACCCGCCGGGCCTTCTCAGCGGCGAGGTCCGACCCGTCCAGCACGACGTGGTTGTTCGCGTGGAGCGCGTTGCCGATGCCGACGCCGCCGCCGTCGTGGACGCTCACGATGTCGGCCCCGGCCGCGCAGTTCAGCAGGGCGTTCAGAATCGGCCAGTCGGCGATGGCATCGGACCCGTCCTTCATCGCCTCGGTCTCGCGGTTAGGGCTGGCGACGCTCCCGGCGTCCAAGTGGTCGCGGGTGACGACCACCGGGGCGGAGATTTCTCCTTCGGCGACCAGTTCGTTGATTCGCAGAGCGAACCGGGCGCGCTCGGTCAGGGTCTCGTCGCTCCCGCCTTCGCCGTCCCCCGTCGAGTAGCCGAGCCAGCAGACCCGCGAGGGAAGCCCCTGAAACTCGACCTGCTCTTGGGCGAGGTCTATCCAGCGATGGAGGTGGTCTTTCTCGGGGAACAACTCCTTGACCGCCTCGTCGGTCCGACGAATGTCCTCGGGGTCGCCCGAGAGCGCGGCCCACCGGAACGGTCCCTTCCCGCGGCAAAACAGCGGCCGGATGTACGCCGGGACGAAGCCGGGGAACTCGAACGCATCCTTCTTGTCGCGGTGGTCCTGCACCTGCCCGCGGATGTTGTTGCCGTACTCGAAGGCGACTGCACCTTTTTCCTGCATGTTCAGGATTCCCTCGACGTGGCGCTCCATCGTGTCCAGACTCTCCTCGACGTACGTCTCGGGGTCTTCCTCGCGGAGTTCGTCGGCCTCCTCGACGCTGTAGCCCGAAGGGTAGTAGCCTTCTAACTCGTCGTGGGCACTGGTCTGGTCGGTCACCACGTCGGGCACGAAGCCGCGCTTCAACATCCCTTCGAGCATGTCGGCGGTATTGATGTGGACACCGACCGAGTAGGGTTCGCCCTTCTCGGCCGCCTCTCTGGCCTTTTCGATGGCCTCGTCCAAGTCGTCGGTCTTCTCCTCGCAGTATCCTGTCTCGATGCGGCGGTCGATGCGCTCCTCGTCTACTTCGGCGGCGATGCAGACCCCGTGGTTCATCGTGACCGCGAGCGGCTGGGCACCGCCCATCCCACCGAGACCGCCCGTGACGACGATTTTCCCGCGCAGGCCGTCGTTCTCCGGATAGTGCTGTTCGGACAGTTCCGCGAGCGTTTCGTAGGTGCCCTGAATGATGCCCTGCGTGCCGATGTAGGCCCACGACCCCGCGGTCATCTGGCCGTACATGATGAGGCCCTCCGCCTCCAACTCGTGGAAGTGGTCCCAGCCGTCCCACTTCCCGACGAGGTTCGAGTTGGCGATGAGGACTCTGGGGGCCTTTTCGTGGGTCCTGAACCGACCCACCGGTTTGCCCGACTGGACGAGCAAGGTCTCCTCGTCGTCCAACTCGCGCAACTCGGCCAGAATCGAGTCGTAGGCGTCCCACGACCGCGCGGCCCGCCCGGTCCCGCCGTAGACGACTAACTCCTCCGGTTTCTCGGCGACCTCCGGGTCGAGGTTGTTGTTCAACATCCGGAGCGCGGCCTCTTGGCGCCACCCCTCACACTCGATGTCGGTACCGGTCGGCGCTCCCTGATACTCTTTCCACTGCTCGCTCGGTTCGCCGACGCTCCACTCGGCGTCGTCGGTTTCCTCGGTGGCGCTCTCGGCGTCGCCTCGTTCGTCGCCGGTCGATTCCGTTCTACCTTCGCTCATGATACAGTGTTCGGGCGCGAGACGCAAATAGCTGAATACCGCCTAACGGAGGGTGTTTTAAATAGTATCGGTCCCGAACCGTCACACGATGCACGAAGCAGTCCTCGGAATCGAACACCCCGGCGCATACGCGGCCGCCACCGCGGGCACCGACACCACGGTCGAACTCTGGTGCAACGACCACTGTGACTTGCTTCACGTCGGTGGCGAGGGCGGCGAGGCGGTCGTCGCCCACGTCGAGGAAGCGGTCGGCGTCCGCGAGCGAATCGCGGAGGGCGACGAGCGGTTGCTTATCACCGACGAGTGTCTGAAGGCGCGCGAGGAAGACCCCATCGAGACGACGCTGGCGGCCCACGACTGCCTGCTGGTGCCGCCGCTCCGCTACGCCGAGGGCCGCAAGTGGTGTCGCGTGCTGGCGCTGGACTCGGCGAACCTAACGGCGTTCTACCGCGACGTGGCCGCCGACTTCTCGGTCGTCGTAGACTCGAAGCGCGAGGTGGCGTCGGTCCGGGCCGACCGACCCCTGCTGACGCTCGACTCGGCGCTCCCGGACCTCTCGCCGCGCCAGCGCGACGCCCTCCTGACCGCCGTCGAGATGGGCTACTACCGGATTCCGCGCGAGACGACCACGGCCGACCTCGCCGACGAGTTGGGCGTCGAGCGCCGCACCGTCGAGGAACACCTCCGGCGCGCCGAGAACAAACTCCTGCGGTCGTTCGCTGGTTCCATCTAGCGATATTACTATCATAAATGAACGTAGAGGGTTGCGCGCTAACTGGTCAATTCTTCGGCTGGGCCGCATCTGGCGGACAGTTCTGCGGAATCCAGCACGCGACCTTCCTTCGAGAGCGCCTGTAGCTTGAACTCGGTTGGAGTGTCGTGTGGGAAGGTAAAATCTGCGTTCTCACCTGTCCAAGATTGTTTCGCTATCTGTTCACCATCAACGCTCACCACAACTGAATCGACCGGACGGTCCGACACGATATTGTATCCAACTGAAACCGTCGTCTTATTCACCCGAACGCCGAGAATATTTAGGGTCTTGTTCGGGGGAGTTTGCGCTGTTCCCGTACAGATTGTCCCTGACTCAGAACCTCCGGATGCTTCGATTGGCGTATTTAATCTGTAGTAGACCGCGCCTGTGCTCCCAGCAATTGTAACTCCCCCGGCCGCGAGGATTTGCCTCCGTGTTAGCTCCATATTTATAATTAATTATTTTATATTAAAATTAACTAAGTGAAAATGGCTATGGGCTAAGGATCACCAACTACACGAGTTTCCCAGGTAAGATTCGGGGGGAAATCCTCTTTATGAGAGAATGGTGAACGAAGAACCGTGGTCGCGTTGAGCGTATGTTTGCCTGTAAGATTGTTTAGATCAAGCTCAGTATAATGTTCTCCGGCTTCTCCAAGATCAATCCCGCCAGTTTTCGGTCCAAGAGTTCCGTCTTCTACCCAAACTTCGCCATTGATTCCGACTTCGACATCGGCGACACCTACTGTAGCTCCTGCTCTAACGTATGCACCGTTCACTGATTTCGAATTCGAGGGTGAGATCTTAGTGATCTCTTGGTTTTGATCTTCACTATTAAGCCCTGACTCGATGAGCTTTATTTTACCTTCTGGATGCCAGTAGTCGTTGTTTGACTCTGCTTGGGACCAGTGCCAAAAGAAGTAAACGTGGTTGCCGCTGCTATCTGTGCTATTCGCTCGGTACAGGGCTAATGCGTGATCCGTATGCGCTACTGTCCACGTAGGTGATCCGCCTTTAACTTTGTATTCATCATTCCACGCCTTAATGAAATCAAGGTGTGGTGTGTCTGATGGTCTGCTCCCACCCATTGTTGAGACATCATCAGACTCCGAATCTGATGTAGCACTTTTGGGAGTTATTTGTGCTGCTGCCGTCGCCCCATATCGTTTCTCCATTTGCTGAGCGTAACTCTGAAATTCAGATTTCGAAAGAGCATTTTGCTCAGTCAGTTCGATAGTTCGAGACTCAGACACTCTTGATGTATCTGCAGTCGCGGTATCCGAAGTGGAAGAGTTTCCTTGGCTTCCATCCGAAGCACCGCTGCTCCCGGCGGTTCCCAAAACCGCC
Organism: Halorussus pelagicus; assembly: GCF_004087835.1. Taxonomy (NCBI): domain Archaea; kingdom Methanobacteriati; phylum Methanobacteriota; class Halobacteria; order Halobacteriales; family Haladaptataceae; genus Halorussus; species Halorussus pelagicus. The sequence goes on along the minus strand of NZ_CP035119.1, from coordinate 1,131,588 downwards.
GCAGAGGACGCAATCGTTTTGAGGACTGTTCTTCGTCCAGGTGTCATCTTTCTAACCACAAACCGAACTAAGAAACATGGGTTAATAAATTCTTTGTCACCTAGAATTATATAATAGCCTATTCTAATAAAATTATTTAGTTTATTTCTTGGGATTGTGGTCATCTATCGATGTCTGCCTCGTTCAACCGGCGATTCACACGCTGGAAGTAGTTCGACCGGATAGTGACGAACGCCTCCCGCGAGGGTTGGTCTATCCAGTAGCGGGCCTGCACCCCCGCGCGGCCGTTGTCGAGTTCGACCACGCGGACCGTCGGCGTCGGCCGGTCGAGGACGTTCTCGCTGGCTTTGGCCTCCTCGACGAGGATGGACGCGACTTCGCCGAGGTCGGCGTCGTCGCCGACGTGGAACGTGTGAGAGATTCGGCGCGGCGACTTGGCGACGGCGTTGACCACGACGTTGGTCGCCAGTTGGGAGTTGGGCACGGTCAGCAGCTCGTTGTCGAAGGTTCTGACCCGCGTCACCCGAAAGCTGATGTCCTCGATAACGCCCTCCTTGTCCTGCCAGCGAATCCAGTCGCCGATGTTGAACTTCGGGTCGGTCACGATGAAGACGCCGCCGACGAGGTTCGCCGCGATGTCCCGACTGGCGAACCCGACCGCGACCGTCAGCGCGGCGACGACTGTCGGCGGAAGCGACAACAGGTAGCCGTAGTCGGTGGTGTCGAGCGCGAGTCGGAGCGCGGTCAGCACCACGACGACGTGGAGCATCTTCACCAGCGCGCTGGCGACCGTCTCCGGAATGTGCTGGGTGGCGAGCGCGCGCTCGGCTATCGGGAGAACGACGCGTCGCCCGACCGCGTACAGTACGGCAAACAGGACGACCAACACCGCGAGGTCCCGAAGGAGTTCGAGATAGCCGCCGAGCGGGCGGTCCGAGAAATCGACCTGTAGCAGGGCGAGTGGCACCGCTGGCGTCGTCACTCCGAGGACGACGACGCGAATCCGTATAAAATCTGGCCGGAAGACGGACGTGGGTCTCCGCGGGCCGCTCGCTTCGCCAATCTCCGACCAATGCTTAAGTGGTATCGCGCGAGACGTATCACCAAGATGGGTAACAAGAACAAGACGATCTCGTTCCGGGTCAACGAGGACTCCTTCGAGACTCTCCGGGAGATAGCCGAGGAGCGAGATATCTCGCTGTCGGCGGTGTTCCGCGACTACGTGGACACCCTCGTCGCCCATGACGGCCGGGTTTCAGTCGTCCCCGACGCCGAGCGCGGCGATGAGACCGAGGGAAGCGAGTTCCCGCCGAAAGTCGAGGTGCCCAAGAGCTTCGTCCGCGAACACGAACGACTCGAACTGGAAGCCGAACACCTCCGCGAGCAGTTACAGGAGTACAAGCAGTACGCCAATCGGCTTCAGGAAAAGGTCGAAGAGAGCGACGACGCCGAGGAGGTCGTCCACCTCGATGAACTCGACGACGACCTCGACGGCGACGAGACCTATCGGCTCGGATAGCTAAAATATACTTACAGATAAACTCTACCCCATGCTAATTATAAAAAACCGTATATAGATAAACCGTAATAAAAGAAAATGATATTGATAAAATAACCGCGATAAGATTCAAACCTGCACTTACACCTGCGAAAATACCGGCAACTATGTATATTATTATAAAAGATAAACAAAATATGGTAATGTATGTCCACAAGACTGATGAGTCACTTGATTTTCCCATAGGACTAGAGAGTCTTTCTCTAAATAAATAAATTTTGGTTGAATATGTATATAGTACATTATACTTCCTGTCAATAGAAACTATTTTATTGCAGGGGCTACAGTTTTCAGATATTTTTGGAAAGAACCAAACAAGAAGGAAAGTTATTAAAAGTGCTGGCGTTGGCATCGCTGCAATGAGTATTCCCGGTATGTCAGCAGCAAGAGAAATAACTGAAAGAGCAAAAGAAAAGTTAGAGAAAGAATTCCAAAAATTAGTCAAAAAACATGGAAAGCCATCGATAGAGAGAATGACAGTGATTTCTGATGGAGAAACAATTCTGTTTAATGAAAAACACAAACAAAAGGTCTCATCAGTAAAATCCGAAGGATATGAGACTATTCAGGTTGAAACCATTCAGTTCAATGATGGATATTCGACGACCTTAATATCGGCTGTTAGTGATCAAGAAGTTCTGGTTCTTTTCGGGAAAAAACGCTTCCGCTTTGTATTGACCGATGAAATGGTTCAAACCGCCAAATCATCTTCTCAGGAAAAGCTTCGGAAGATTGAGGAAAAGAGTCCGGCTAATACGACTGTTACGACCGCATCTTCTCTTCCCTCATTGGCGAAAGGGGAAGGACTATCAATTGGAACGGCAAGTGGCGGAAATAGCCGATACCTTGGTACTACGAACCCTGTCACTGCACCTGCTGAGTCGAAATATAACGTCGGAGAGAATAAGGTCGGGTCTGCTGTGAGTGCTCGATACGCGAGTTATAATGTAGGCGCCTACGCTAAGGTTTATCAAGATGTGAAGATAGAAGATAGTGGAACGATTGAAATATCATTTAATGGGGTTCTGAACGGGATAATAACTGCAGTGATTGCAGATGCAACTCTCGACTTTAATGGATACATAAAGAAAAAAGGAACAGATAATAAAAAGAGACATGAAATTATAGACATGTCGAAGATAGCGGAAGCGCGTTCGATAAACAAGCAATACTCTCCTAGTAATCCAGGCCCTGGCGGAAATTCAGGTTCTCTCTTCCGAAATGTTGAACCTGGTACTTACGAAATTGGGATTGAGTTGAAAACGATCATTACTGCGATTAGTGTGTCTGCTGCGACGATCAACTTCTACCCTAAGTTTAGTACCTTTGACTTCAACAACTACTGCAACTATAATTATATTAGTGTGAATTTCTAACCATAATCTTCTAATTAGAAAGCTGGTTCTTCTTCCGTCTCGCGTTCGACTCCATCTCACTGTTCCCCTCGACGCTCGCCAACTCCTCGACGGCTTCCAGCGTCCGCACCGAGTTGTCGAGGAACGACAGCACGTCGCCGGGGTAGGCGTACACCATGTAGTCGTCGGTCATCACGTCCACGATAGCCTCGGGACCCAGTCCCTGCTCGCGCAGGTCGAGGAGATAGCGCATGAACTTGCGCTCGGGACAGCCACAGTACGGGTTGCTCTGGCAGTCACAATCCAGAAAGTCCTCCGCGAAATCGAGTATCCGCTCCTGAGTCGTGTCGTCCAACTGCGCGAGGTTCTCGCCCTGAAACAGCATGTCGAGGGTCGCGCCCTTGAACGCGCCTTTCGGGATGTTGGTCTCCAACTGCGACCCGATTTGGCGGTGGTTTTTGACGTAGATTTTGTCCGTGATGGCCACGCTTGCCCCGCAGTTGGGCGCTGGCGCTAAAAAGCGTGTCGTCGGCAGCCCCCGATTTCGACTGGAGACTGTCACCGTCTGGCAGTATCGCAGAGAGTCGTAACGTATTTTAATTGCGAGCTACTACCAGTAAGTGCGTGTCCGGGTTGGGGTAGTGGACCATCCTTCAGCCTTGTGGAGGCTGAGACGCGGGTTCGATTCTCGCACCTGGACTGTTAAATTTTCTAACATTATTCGCGGGCTGTTCTTTGATTCGTTAACCGAAAGCGATGATGAGTCGTACATTTATTTATGACTATAGTGACTAAATAGACTACAACTGATGCACTCCTGTCCAACATGTGGTGACGAGTTCGAAACGCAGCGTGGCATGAAAGTACATCATAGCCGAACACATGGAAATACGCTCCCGAACCGCACATGTTCGAACTGTGAAATCGACTTCTACTGTGAGTACGAAAATAAATACTGCTCCGAGAACTGCCGACAGCAGTCACAATCGTTTGAGGGGAAGTCGAACCCGAACTATCGCGGTAAGAAACAATCGACTGACTGTCTCCTCTGTGGCGAAAGCTTCCAGTATTACGAATCAGCAAAAGAGGGACTGTACTGTTCGGACTGCGTTGAAAACGAATCGTGGCGTGATGTGCCCGAGTTACGAGGTGAGCAGAATCCACGATGGAAGTGTGGAAAAAGACAGCTAAACTGCGAAGTTTGCGATAGCTCTCTTGCCCGGTATCCGAGCGAAATATCCGGGAATGTCGTTCTTTGTAGCGAGGAGTGCCGGACCGATTGGCTCTCCGAACAGTTCACCCAATCTGGTCATCCCAACTGGAAAGGTGGAGGAAACGGCTCGTACGGAAGCGGTTGGAATGCAACACGTCGCCAAGCTCTCGAACGTGATGGCTACGAATGCGCACGCTGTTCGAAGCCAAAAGACGAAATCGGTCGAAATCCGGACGTTCATCACATCATTCCTGTCCGATTATTTGCAGAGTCTGATAACCACAAGAAAGAAGACGCTCACTTTCTCGATAATGTCGTGTCCCTCTGCATTAGCTGTCACCGAAAAGCGGACTTCGGAAAGATTCAGAAGACGAAACTCAAAGAGTTCGTAATTAGCTCGTAGAACTCGAAGATGTTACATCCCGACAATCGTTTCGACCGTTGCGAAACGGCTTCAGACCTCGTCTAATTGGTGTACAATTGTCTCCTTCCGCGAGGAACCCGGCCCATAACAAAGTCCGAACCGGCCGTCGGCCGTAGATGCGCCCGACGGCTCGGGCGTGACGTGCAAGCAGACGGCCCACCCCCGGCGATGCCGGAGGCTCTGGTGGCGGGCTGGCCTCCCGTCGTCGTGTCACCAACCCTCCCGCGAAAGTTCTCGTTCCGGCGGCCGTGAACTCTGCAACCTTTCCTTTCGAGTCGAACCGTGAGTCGCGGCTTAGAACTCGTCCAGTCCGGTCTGTACGTCCTCCTCCGCGGGGACCTCCTCGATTAGTTCCGGACCGTCGTTTGCGGGGTCGTTGACTCCCGACGAGACCGGGTAGGCGTGCATCTCCGCGGCGGGATACGGGTCGAGCAGGTCGGCGAGGTCTGACTCCGAGTCGGCGTCGAGCCACCGCCGTTCTTCGCCCGGCGAGAGCATCACGGGCATTCGGTGGTGGACCTCCGAGACCACCGCGTTCGGTTCGGTCGTGACGATGGTGAACGTCGCGTTCCGGTCGTCCGGCCCGTCTTCGAGCGGTTCCCAGAGTCCGGCGAACGCGAAGGGGGCGCGGTCCTCGCGCTCGATTCGGTAGGGCTGTTTTCCGGTCGGAGTCGGCTTCCAGTCGTAGAAGCCGTCCGCGAGGACGAGACACCGGCGTTCGGCGAACGCTTCGCGGAAACTCGGCTTCTCGGCCAGCGTCTCGGCGCGGGCGTTGATGTGGCCCGACGAGGGCGAGTCGTCGCTCCACGACGGCACCAGCCCCCACGTCGGAAACCGGATGGCGTCGGGGTCGTCGTTGCGGACTACGGGGTGGTCTTGCCCCGGCGAGACGTTGTATCGCGGTTCGAGCGGGCGCGTCGGTTCGGCGTCGAATCGCTCGCGGACCAGTTCCGGGTCGGCGAACAGTGAGGTTCGTCCACACATTATCGGGAGGCCCGTTCGGTCTCTCGCACTGGCTGTTCGCTCGGCGTGACGCGGTCGGCCCGGCCGCTCTTCTGGATGATGTCGAAGGCGGTCATCAGGTCGGTCCGGGAAATCAGTCCCGCGAGTTCGCCGTCGGCGTCGATGACCAGCAGGCGACCGATGCCGTGTTGCTGTATCCGCTCGAACGCGCTCATCGCGTCGTCTGAGGCCGGAACCGTCTTCAAATCACTGGACATCACGTCCCGGACCGTGTAGGCGTCGCGTTCGACTTCCGAGACCCGTCGGGCGTCGTCGAGGGTCACCATACCGACCAACTCGCCGTTCTCCAAGACGGGGTAGCCGGTGTGGCGCTGGCGGAACATCGTCTCCATCAACTCGGCGACGGAGGTGTCGGGCGCGACCGTTTCGAGGTCGTCTGCGTGGGTCATCACGTCTCGGACGCGCACGTCTCGAAACGCGGCGTTCATCACGGTCTGTTGGGCCTCGCTGGTCGCCCCGATGTAGATGAAGAAGGCGATGCCCGCAAGGAGGAGGTTCGCGCTGAACAGACCGACCAGACCGAGGACGATGGCGAACAGCTTTCCGACTTCCGCGGCGGTCTGGGTCGCATCGGCGAACGGCCGGTTTCGCGCCAGTAGCGCCCGGAGGACGCGCCCGCCGTCCATCGGGAAGCCCGGCAGGAGGTTGAACGCCGCCAGCGCGAGGTTCATCAGCGCGAGGTAGCCGAAGACGAACTGGACGGTCGGCACTCCGCCGGTCACGAGGACGAGAAGGTAGGAGACGACGCCGAGCGCGATGCTGACTGCGGGACCGGCGATAGCGATGGTGAACTCCTGTTTCCACTCCTCGGGCGTCTCGGTCAGTCGAGCGATACCGCCGAAAATCCAGAGCGTGATGGACTCGATGGGGAAGCCGTACCGCATGGCGACCAGCGAGTGGCCGAGTTCGTGGAGGACGACGCCGACGAACAGGCCGACCGCCGCGGCGGTACCGAGTATCCACTGGAGATTCCCGGTGGTCAGCGCCGTGCTATCCAGACTCGTGCCCCAAAGCATGTTGAGGCTCCCGACCAGCGTTCCCACCTGCGAGCCGATGAGCCACGCGAACACCGGCAGGATGAGCAGGAACGTCAAGTCGAGTTTGATCGGGATGCCGAACGCCCGACCGACCGTGAAGCTTCTCATGCGTATGCGTATCCGTGGCAGAGTATTAACAGTGGGGTTCGGCGTCGGTGGCGTTCGGAGCGCCGACAGAGCGGTCAGCACTGGTCCCGACGACTGCCTCTCACTGGCGGTTTCTCACCCGGTTTCACGACCCCTCTGGCGAGTAGTCTTATCTCTTGCGGCCAAGCCAAAGTATTCAAGAGGCCCCCGGAGACAGTCACGTACAACGTGGCAGACACCGAATATTGCAGACGGACCGCAGTCACCGGACTCTCCGTGTCTCCGACTGACGCCCCACGGCTGCGAGAGTTGGTCGAAGCGTGGAAACGCGGGTGCCAACTCGCGGTCAACGAGGCGTGGGGTGTCTGTCACACGCGAAGCGAAGTCCAGCAACTCGCGTACGACCGCTTGCGCGAGGAGACCGACCTCGGGAGCCAGCACGCGGTGTTGGCGACCCACCGCGCGGCAGAGGCGATTAAGCGCGCCCACCAGCGTGACGCAGCCAAGCCCGAGTTCACGAGTCCGACCGTCGCGTTCGACACCCGGACGATGACGGTGTTCGACGACCGGACCGTCAGCCTCACGACGACGGGCGAGCGCGTCCGGTGCGACCTGAAACTCCCCGCAGACGACGGCTACCAGTCGCGCTACCTCGACGACGAGGACTGGGAACCCGCCAAGAGTACCCTCCACTACCGCGACGGCGAGTTCACCTTCCATCTGGGCTTTCGGACGCCCCGGCCCGCAATCGACCCGCCGACGGAGGGCGCGACGGTCCTCGGCGTCGATCTGGGCGTCGAGAACCTTGCCGTTACTAGCACCGCGCGCTTTTTCGACGCGGGCGAACTGAACCACCGCCGCGAGGAGTTCGAGCGAGTGCAGGCTTCGCTCGAAGCTACGGGTACCCGGAGCGCCGCTCGGACCCTCCGGCAGGCGGGCAACCGAACCGACCGCTTCGTCCGCCAGCGCCTCCATGAGGTCGCCAACGGCATCGTCGCCGAGGCCGAGCAGTACGACTGCGAACTGGTCGCCTTCGGCGAACTCGACGAGGCCATCGACCTGCTTCCCGAGGCCGACCCGTACCACGAGTGGCTCTTCGGGCGACTTCTCTCGTTCGTGGAGTACCGCGCCGCCGAGCGCGACATCGCGGTCGTTGAGGTGAACCCCGAGTATACCAGCCAGCGCTGCATGGAGTGTGGGTTCACTCATCCGCAGAATCGGAATCTGGAGGACAACCAGTTCGAGTGCTTGAAGTGCGAGGCGTCGGCCCACGACGACTACAACGCCGCCAAGAACATTGCGTTCCGGTGCGTGCGGCGCGGTCCGCTGTCGTCGCGGGGTCTCGGCGCGGCGGCGTGTGCGCTCCAGTCGGGGTTGGTGACGCCCGACGACGGATTCACGCCCTACGCGGAACTGTCCGAGGCTCCGCGGTCGGGCTGATTGCATCCGGGTCCGAGTACTTCGACTTCCAGCTCCTGTACGACGTTCCGAACAGTAAATTTTTAAGCTGTAGCTCTGAACTCACTTGACGTGACAATCGTTATCATTGGGTACGGCGAGTTACGGGAGTTCGAACTGCTTGCCGACGCGGCCGAGCGACAGGGCGGTGAAGCGGTCATCTGCGACGTTCGGGACTGGCCGGGCGAGGTCCCGCTCACGGTTCGGGTCGGTGGCGACGAGACGGTCCTCGGGACGAGTCTCACCTACGACGAGGTGTCGGGCGTCTACGTCGATTCGTACAACCTCTTTCGACCCTACGACCCGCGGTTTCGAGACGAGTTGGATGACGACCTGCTTCCGGCGCTCAGTCAACTCCGCGAACATCGCAGTATCTTTGAGAGCCTTTCGCAAATCTTCGAGCATCACGGTGCGAACGTCGTGCCGTCGCTGTCGAAACAGCGATGGCAGGACCGAAAGCCGTGGCAACTCCACCGATTCGCCCGAGCGGACCTCCCGATTCCGGACACGGTGTTCACCAACGACCCCGAGGAAGTCCGGGCGTTCTTCGAGAGCCACGACCGAGTCGTCTACAAGCCCGTGACGCGCGGCGGGATGCCGCGCGTCATGACTGAGGACGACCTGACGGACGCGGCGCTCTCTCGTCTCTCGACTGCCCCGGTCCAGTTTCAGGAGTTCGTGGAGGGCGTGGACCTCCGAGTCTACGTCCTCGACGGCGAGGTGGTCGGTGCCGCCCGCTACGAGAGCGACCAGTTCTCGTTCAAACTCGACAAGCAGGACGGCGAGGAGGTGGACGCTCGCCCGGCGGAGGTCTCCGAAGTGGTCGAAGACACCGTGACGCGGGCGGCCGACCTCGCGGAACTCCGGTTCACCGCGGCCGACGTTCGGCGGCGTCCCGACGGCTCGTACCACCTTATCGAGGTGAACGAAGCGCCCCGGTTCGCGCTCCCCGACGTGAAAGCCGACCAGAACGTCGCGGGAGCGCTCGCGGCGTATCTCGCCTAGCGATGAACGAGCGAATCGAACGCGAGGAGGCGTCCGTCGGTTATACGTGGGGCGTCGCGGAGGGCGACCGCTACCTCCGAAATCCCGACGGGGAACTCAAGCGGGTCTCCGACGACGCGTTCCGGTTGGTCGAAGCGCTCGGCGAGGGGAGCATGACGAAAGCCGATCTCGATGGCGGCGCGCTCCGGTTAGTCGAGGAACTTGAAGAGGAGGGGTACCTCCGTCCGGACGCGCCCGTCGTCCGGTTCGTCCCGCCGGACGACATCCCGATTCTCCCTCAAGCACTCGCGTTCGTCGTCCTGTTCGGCCTCGGAATCTACGCCGCGGTCTTGGAACGACCCGAACTCCGACCGACGCTGGGACTTCGAACGACGGAGCAACTGCTCGCTCTCGGCGGTCTCGTCGTCCTCTCGCTGGCCATCCACGAACTCGGCCACTACCTCGCGGGTCGGTCGCACCTCGACCCGTCGATCCGAATCGGTCGCGTCAACGGCGTCATCCCGGCGGTCATTACCGATACGACCGGCGCGTGGCTGTTGCCGCGCAACCGCCGACTGTGGATCAGCCTCGCTGGACCGGTGGCGGAACTCGGGTGGATGGCCGTCGTTCTCGCCGTCCACTACCTCTGGTTCCCGGACAGTCTCGTGTTGGGGTCGCTCGTCGTCGTCATCGTCGGCCACATCGTCTTCAGCGTCAACCCGCTCATCCACGGCGACGGCTACTGGCTCCTACTGGACGCGTTCGGTATCGTAGACCTCCGAAATCGCGGCATCGAGAGTCTCAAGCGGCTCGATCCGACGCCCGCGGCGGCGTACGTGCTGCTCTCGTACGGGTTCGGTGCGTTCATCGCGGTCGCGTCGGTCCTCTCGCTAGCGGGGTCGGCGGGACTCCTCGACGTTCCGTGGTGACCGAAAAAAGACGTGTCGTAAGCGGAGCGAGTTATCCGCCGAACCAGGTGATCGGCGTCGAAACAACGGTGTTCGTACGGTTCTCGACATCTTCCACGTCGCTTTCGTTGAGGTCTTCGACAAAGTGTTTCATGGTATTGCTCCACTTACCCATACATATTAATACAATAAATAAATTTTTATATATATTATAGTATAAATAGATGAATAAAATCCTGGGCTTGAATTTTTGACGGAGCGAATCGGGGACTCATTTTTACCACTTGCCCGCGTAGCCTCGGGCATGAGTCAGCAAGCCAAGCCACTCATCCGCCGGAGCGACGACATCGAGTACGAAGACGTGGCCGCGGCCGACGGGATGTCCAAAGGCGTCCTGATAGACGAGGAACGCGGCGCGCCGAACTTCGCCATCCGCCGGTTCGAACTCGACCCCGGCGCGTCGGTGCCCGAACACACCAACGAGGTCGAACACGAACAGTACGTCCTCTCGGGCGAGTACGTGGTCGGCATCGGTGACGAAGAACATACCGTCAGCGAAGGCGATTCGCTACTCATCCCCGCGGGCGTCGTCCACTGGTACAGAAACGAGGGAGACGACCCCGGCGCGTTCATCTGCGCCGTGCCGAACGGCGACGACGAGATAGAACTGGTCGAGTAGCGGGCCGCAGCGTCGTTACTCGTACTCCGGAAGCGAGACGAGGGCCTGAATGTCAGCGGAAATCCACGCGTCGGCGGCCGACTCGTCCGCCATTCGGACCGTCGGCGCGCCGTCCGCGTCGTCGTCTATTTCAAGCGTCACTTGTTCGTCGAACCGCTCGGGTAACCGCGTGTTGTGTCTCCCCCTCATACTTGGTCGCTCTGTGCGCACTCGGCGCTTACCACGAGAGGGTCTTTGTTATTTGCCGGTTGCCCGAGCGGTATTGTAGGAATAACGCCGTCGCGCGACGGTTATCGTCGGCTTACTGTCCAGTATGGTCGCGTTTCTGGTGGCCGTCGTCGCTCGTTTGGCGCTACTGTGCCGATTCACGTCCTGCCGTTACGGGTTCCTCCTCACGATAGACGGTCGAAGAGGTCTCGCTGGTCGTCGTCAGAAAAACGGTATCCATCTTCCTCTCGCAAATCGTTGATGACACTCTCCACCTCTGAAGCGGTATCAAGAGATCCCTTCGTGACTGCAGCTTCGAGTAGAAGTTTTAAATCCCAAACCTCGACGCCACGTTGTGCGGCCATCTCTCCGGCGTGACGGTCGTCAGTGAGTAGCCGTTCATCGCGATGATGCGCGACGGCGAGGCATTCCGCATCGGTAAACGATAGTGACGGATCGACAATTTCGTCCGCAAACTGGAGTTCCGATTCAGTCACCGGCCGGACGTGAAGCCATCCACCACGATATCCTTTGATGTCGTCGATTTGTTCGACGAACTCGTAGCCAGCAACATCGTCTCGATGTAACTCGTCGAACACCGAGGAAACGGTCGCTACTTCGTCGAAAACCTCTGGCAAGAGCCCGACCCGTTCGATTTTCGCCAACGAACTCAGTATGTTGTTGTCTACGACGACCATTCGAACTTGCTCCCTGTCGGTTATAATCCGTCCAGTCGCCCGTCTCGGTCCTCGTCGCTAAGGAACCCGATATCGCGGCCGATTCCTCTCTCTCGAAGTAGTTCCTTGAACTGCTCCGGACTCCGGCCTGCAATCTCCGCGGCCCGATTGAGGGTTACGTCGCCGGTTTTGTACTGTTCGACGGCGAGTTCGATTCGGAGTTCCGGACGTTTGTCTAGTAGCGCTCGGAGTGCTTCTTCGAGGAACTCCTCCTCCGAATTGAAACGTCCGGACCTTCGCAGGAGCTCAATATTTTCTTTAACGTCGATCATGGCCGGTCTGGTTTCCTTGTTGGCTTTTTTGTCCTCAGGCTAATAAACGATGAGGTGAACCTACACTCTTCGTCTCTCGTACCCACAGTTCCGAACCGCTCAAATACCGCGAGCTATTACTCCTGACCGTGTCGAAGCAGGTCCCGCAGGTAGACGCGCTGTTCCTCCACGAGTCGTCCGGCGACTACGTCGCGGTCGTGAATCGGGACGACGAGCGCGTCTTCCGAGCGAAACTCGAGTTGAAGGAGACGAACGCCGGACCGCGACCCGGCAAGTTCCGCGTCAAGCGCGGTACCAGCGAGGAACCGCGCAGTCCCGACCAGTTCGTGGAGATAGCGCGCAGAGCCAACCGCATCCGCATCTCTCAACAGACCTCGAAGGCCGCCCGCGAGGAGCTTCAGGCGATGCTCGACGCCTACCAACTCGACGCCAAAGTAGTCCGCACCTGCCGGTTCTGCGCGTCGAGCGGCCACTACTCGCCCATCACCTCGGACACGGCGGTCGATACCGGCGACGAGTACATTTGTCCCGACTGCGCGAAAGAGGAGTTGGAGCGTCAACTCTCGTTTCAGGGGAACATGACCCGAGAGGCGCAGGACCGACTCGAAGACCTCCTGCTGGAAGTGCAGGACCTCGAACGCATCACCAACCTGCTCAAGGGGCAACTCGACCCCGACCTCACGAAGTTCGACGAGATAAGCGCCAACGTCGAGGACGTAGAGAACATCCGGGTCGATTCGCTGTCGCTGCATCCGGGCATCCAGAACCTGCTGGAACCGCGCTTCGAGGAACTGCTCCCGGTCCAGAGCCTCGCGGTCCAGAACGGACTGCTCGACGGCGAGGACCAACTCGTCGTGAGCGCAACCGCGACCGGGAAGACGCTGGTCGGCGAGATGACCGGCATCGACCGCGTGCTGAATGGAGAGGGTAAGATGCTCTTTCTCGTGCCCCTCGTCGCGCTCGCCAACCAGAAGCATGAGGACTTCGAGGACGAGTACGGCGACCTCGTGGACGTGACCATCCGCGTGGGCGCGAGCAGGGTTCGAGACGACGGCCACGCCTTCGACCCGAGCGCCGACGTTATCGTCGGCACCTACGAGGGCGTGGACCACGCACTCCGGACCGGCCGCGACTTGGGCGACATCGGGACCGTCGTCATCGACGAGGTCCACACCCTCAAAGAACAGGACCGGGGCCACCGCCTCGACGGTCTCATCGCACGCCTCAAACACTACTGCGAGACGCGCGCGAGCCAGCGAACCGACTACGGAGGTGCCCAGTGGGTCTATCTCTCGGCGACGGTCGGCAACCCCTCCAGCCTCGCTGAGTCGCTGGAAGCCAACCTCGTGGAGTACGAGGAGCGACCCGTTCCACTGGAACGCCACGTCACGTTCGCAGACGGCAAGGAGAAGCCCGACATCGAGAACAAACTCGTCAAGCGCGAGTACGACACCAAATCCTCGCAGGGCTATCGGGGACAGACCATCATCTTCACCAACTCCCGGCGGCGGTGTCACGAGATTTCCCGCCAGTTGGAGTACAGTTCCGCGCCCTACCACGCCGGACTCGACTACGGCCGCCGGAAGAAAGTCGAGCGTATGTTCGCCGACCAAGACCTCGCGGCGGTCGTCACGACCGCCGCGCTCGCGGCCGGGGTGGACTTCCCGGCGTCGCAGGTCATCTTCGACACGCTCGCCATGGGCATCGAGTGGCTCTCCGTCCAAGAGTTCCACCAGATGCTCGGCCGGGCGGGGCGTCCGGACTACCACGACCGCGGGAGAGTGTACGTCCTCGTGGAACCCGACACGGCCTACCACAACAGCATGGAGATGACCGAAGACGAGGTGGCGTTCAAACTCCTGAAAGGCGAGATGGAGAACGTCCAGACGCTCTACGACGAGAGTTCCGCAGTCGAGGAGACGCTGGCGAACATCACGGTCGCGGGCACGGAGGCCAAGCGCCTCGGCGACCGGATGATCGGCGAGATTCCGACCAAGCACGCGCTCGGGAAACTGCTGGAGTACGGGTTCATCGACGGTCTCGAACCCACCGACCTCGGGCGGGTCGTCACCAGCCACTTCCTCGCGCCCGACGAGGCATTCAAGATTCTCGACGGGGTGCGGAAGGACGACCACCCCTTCGAAATCGTCGCCGAACTCGAACTTCACGGCGAGGAGGAGTGAACGGCGCTCTCTGTTTCGGTCTCTCGACTCGGTTGCGGTCCGTCTGACGTGCGTCTGACGGGCTTTCATATTCGACACTCGCCTATACCGTTTCGATGGCGACAGCAGACGGCAACCGACTCCGTCGAGAGGGTACCCCGGTCTACGAGACGCGCAGAGACGGGGACGCCCCGATCAGTCAGACGATAATCGAGGCGGTCGCTTCGGTCGAAGGAGTAGACCCGACCGACAGCGACCTCGAACTGTACGAGGCGGTGGACCTCGAAGCGCTCGACACGCTCTTTGACCGGCGGTCGTCCGACGCCCACTGGCAGTTCGAGTTCACCATCGACGGGTATCTGGTCGTCGTCACCGGCGACGGCTGGGTCTCGGTGTGGGACCCCTGAGGTCGTCGCCTCCGGAAGTCCACATCATTTTTCTTCCCGCCGCGAGTCGTAGGTGACGTGGCACTCTCGCTGACGCCCGGCATCATCGTCGTGTTTCTCGTCATTCTCGTAGCGCTGGTGCTGTTTGCGACCGAACCGATTCCCATCGACATCACCGCCATCGGCATCATGGTGGCGCTGATGGTGCTGGAACCGTGGACGCAGGTCTCGCCCGCCGAGGGCGTCTCGGGGTTCGCCAGTTCCGCGACCGTCACCGTGCTGGCGATGTTCATCCTGAGTTACGGCGTCCAGCGAACCGGCGCGGTCCAGATTCTCGGGCGGAAGATAGCGGCGTTCACCAGAGACGACGAGACTCGGCAACTCGGCGCGACTATCGGCGTCGTCGGCTCTATCTCGGGGTTCATCAACAACACCGCGGCGGTCGCTATCTTGTTGCCGATGGTGACGGACCTCGCTCACGAGGGCAAGACCTCGCCGTCGAAACTCCTGTTGCCGCTCTCGTACGCCTCGATGTTCGGCGGCACGCTCACGCTCATCGGCACCTCGACCAACATCCTTGCAAGCGACCTCGCGGCGCGACTGGGTGCACAGAACCCCGATATCTTTCCCGAACTCCACGCCTTCTCGATGTTCGAGTTCACCGCGCTCGGCGTCCTCGTCTCGGTCGTCGGCACGGCGTATCTCATGACCGTCGGGCGGTGGCTCACCCCCGCGCGCATCCCGGTCCGCGAGGACCTCACGCAGGAGTTCGGATTGGAGGAGTATCTCACCGAAGTGACTGTCCCCGCCGACTCGCCGCTGGTCGGCGAGACCGTCGCGGACGCGCTCGCGGGCACCGAGTTCGACGTGGACCTCGTCCAACTCATCCGCGACGGCCAGACGTTCGTGGAACCGCTCGCCCCGAAGGAGATTCGGGCGGGCGACGTGTTCGCGCTTCGGACCGACCGCGAGACGCTCGTGAGCCTCATCGACACCGAGGGTCTTGAACTCCTGCCTGAGATATCCGTTGACGAGGATGAACTGGAGGGCGACGAGACCGGCCAGAGCCTCGTTGAAGTCGTCGTCGCGCCCCGGTCGTCGCTGTTCGGCGAGACGCTCGCCTCCGCCAACTTCCGGGACCGCTACGACGCCACGGTGTTGGCCCTGCGTCGCGGCCCGGAGTACATCCGCAAGCGCATGGATCACGCCGAGTTGCAGGTCGGCGACACGCTGCTGGTGCAGGCGACCCCCGATAGCATCTCGCGGCTGAACGCCAACCGCGACTTCATCGTCGCCCAAGAGATAGAGCGACCCGACTACCGCGAGTCGAAGATTTTGCTCGCCATCGGCATCGTCGCCGCTGTGGTCACGGTGGCGGCGCTCGGCGTACTCCCCATCATGGTCTCGGCGCTCGCGGGCGCGCTGGTGATGGTCCTGACGGGCGTCCTCAATCCGCCGGAGATTTACGACGCCGTGGAGTGGGACGTTATCTTCCTGCTGGCGGGCGTCATCCCGCTGGGCATCGCCATGGAGGAGACCGGCGCGGCCGACCTGATAGCCGACCTGCTCGTGCTGTCGGCCGACTTCTTCCCCCCTATCGCGGTGTTGGGGCTGTTCTACGTCGTTACCGCGGCGCTGACCAATATCGTCAGCAACAACGCCAGCGTCGTGCTGATGATTCCGGTCGCCGCCGAGGCCGCCCACCAACTCGACGCCAACGCCTTCGCGTTCGTGCTGGCGGTCACCTTCGCGGCCTCGACGGCGTTCATGACGCCGGTGGGCTATCAGACGAATCTCTTCGTCTACGGTCCCGGCGGCTACAAGTTCACCGACTACGTGCGGGTCGGTGCGCCCCTGCAACTCATCTTCGCCGTCGTCACGACCGTCGGCATTGAGGCGATTTGGAGCGTCGCGTGATTCGTGGCTCTAAACGAAACTCTTTACACGGACTGCCGCGCTAGTAGATGATGCGGGACCGTGGGGTAGCTTGGTATCCTTTCGGCCTTGGGTGCCGATAACCCCGGTTCGAATCCGGGCGGTCCCATCTAGTTTCTGTACGGTTCTGAGCTAGCGGATTCGGTGTAATTGGCGTCTGTATCGCTTATTTTCTCAGATTCGGGGTCCGGAGCCTGTTTTGTCAAGTGCGCGGCCCATCCAACTGCTGGACGGGGGTCGCTTCCGTCATGCCTTCTCTAATTGCTAACGGGGAAAGGGAAAATCAATTAGCGATTCAGTACTGACAGTCGTCCCTGCCGTAGTATCTTCTTCACGCTGGTTTTGATTACGCATATGATAATACTGACCACAGCTAACAACGATTTTGGTTGATTAAGCATATAATTGGATAAATAGAACCGCAATCATCAGTATCGAGGTTCGAAAGTGTAGTTTATTCACATCCTATTTAGTTTTAAACTTGGAATTGTAATAGGTCTAGTATGGCCTTTCAACGATTGAAATGGAAAGTAAGCACACTAGGCTTAATAGTTACTGGTCTGGTTGGTGCTATCTTAGCTTATGTACAAGTAAAGGCAGTTTTAGCGAGTGGATTGTTATTTCTTCTTGCTTGTGCAGGCGGACTTATGCTAATGGGAAGGCAAAAAGCCTACTCAGAAGTGTTACTTCTCGTTTCAACGCTGTCACTGATGGGTGCTATAGTTGGATATTTAAACAAAGGGCTGGTGTTGCTCACAATTGCATACTTTTTACTTTCGCTCGTTGGTCTCATTCGTGGAGCACAAGCATATCGAAGCACCTGATTATAGGTACATAATAGTTAAAATTTTAACAGAAAAATAAAAAGCTGGAAAAGTAACGTCGTTCACCACCATTACCAAAAATAAGTAAGATCTGCCTTATAAGTAATAGCATTGACCATTAGGTCGGTACCATGAACCAGCCGCCGCCGACCAACTCGCCGGTCGTTCTACTCCCGACGACGCCTCGCTATCGTCCACTTTCACTTTCAGTCCGTTTACGAAACTTCTTACAGGGTGAGGAACGAAGAGTGGTTGAATGGCTCGCGCGGAGAATACGGAGCTTATCGATAACTTCGAGCAGTTCTACCGGCGGTACTACAGCGACGAGATCGGCCGACTCGCGCAGAACTATCCGAACGAACAGCGCTCGCTCTCCATCGACTGGACCGAACTCTATCGCTACGACGCCGACCTCGCGGACGACTTCCTCTCGCAACCCGAACAGCTACGCGAGTACGCCGAGGAGGCGCTGCGTCTCTACGACCTCCCGGTGGACGTGAGCCTCGGGCAGGCCCACGTCCGCGTCGAGAATCTGGACACAATCACCGACATCCGGGAGATTCGCGCCCGGCACGTCAACACGATGGTCAGCGTGCAGGGTATCGTCCGGAAGGCGACGAACGTCCGACCGAAGATTCAGGAGGCCGCCTTCGAGTGTCAGCGCTGCGGGACACTGACCTACATCCCCCAGAGCGGCGGCGACTTTCAGGAACCCCACGAGTGTCAGGGCTGTGAGCGACAGGGACCGTTCCAGATCAACTTCGACCAGTCGGAGTTCGTGGACTCTCAGAAGATTCGGGTCCAAGAGAGTCCCGAGGGCCTGCGCGGCGGCGAGACGCCCCAGAGCCTCGACGTTCACATCGAGGACGACATCACCGGCGAGGTGACGCCGGGCGACCACGTCACGGTGACGGGCATCCTCCACCTCGAACAGCAGGGGAGCGGACAGGACAAGTCCGCCGTCTTCGACGTGTACATGGACGGCATCTCGGTGACCATCGAGGACGAGGAGTTCGAGGACATGGACATCACCGACGAGGACAAGAAAGAAATCGTCGAACTCTCGCAGGAAGCGGACATTTACGAGCAGATGGTCGATTCGATGGCTCCGGCCATCTACGGCTACGAAGAGGAGAAGTTGGCGATGATTCTCCAACTGTTCTCCGGCGTGACGAAGCACCTCCCGGACAAATCCCGGATTCGTGGCGACCTACATATGCTCTTAATCGGGGACCCCGGTACGGGGAAGTCGCAGATGATTTCGTACGTCCAGAACATCGCCCCGCGCTCGGTCTACACCTCCGGTAAGGGGTCATCGAGCGCCGGTCTCTGTGTGACGGGCGACACGATGATTCACACCGATGACGGACTCCGAGAAGTCCGAGATGTCGTTTCGAGCGAACTCCCCGAACCAGTCACCGACGAGACGGCGGTCGAGAAAGAGGTCGGTGTCCAGACGTTCGACCGCGAGGCCGGTCGCATGTCCGACGCAGCGTCCTCGCACGTCTGGCGAATGCCCGAGAAGCCGTGTCGCCGAATCGAGACGAGTTACGGAAAGGAACTCGAAGCGTCCGTCAACACGCCTGTGTTGACTTGCGGCGAGAACGGTATCGAGTGGACGGAGATTTCTGCGGTCGAGGCAGGTGATTACGTCGCCGTTCCCAAGTACGACGACCTCGACCGGACGGCAGTTTCAGTTCGGGCATTTTTAGAACTCACTACGGAAAAGCTACTGCTGGCCGACGATTCTATCGAGTTCCTTCGAGAATCGCTGCTGGACGAGTTCGGAACGCTCCGTGACGCCGCGGCCGACCTCGACCTCTCGGAGGACTTCATCTACTCGCATCTCAAGAACCGCCACGTCCCGCTCGAAAAACTGGATCGAATACTCGACGCGATTGGGGCGAGCAGAACCGACGTACAGTTCGAGCGGCTGATGATCCGACACGGGGACTCCATTACGGTTCCCGACCGATTCGACGCGGACCTGATGTACCTGCTCGGCCTCGTCTTCGGCGACGGTGACATCTCGCTCAATCGCCGGAACGGCAACCGCGGGATGGTCAGAATCTCGAACGGCGATGAAGACCTGCTGAAACGCGCCGCCGACATCTTCGCCGAGAAGTTCGACAAGCGACCAAAGATAGAGCGACAAGACGGCCGAGTTCCGTGCATCCGCGTCAGCAGTGCGACAATTGCGCGACTGTTCGCTAACGCCGGAATGGAGACGCCGAAGGCCGACCTCGCGCTCGCACCGGAACTCACGACGGCGGAACACGCTGATGCGTTCCTTAGAGGGTTGATGGACGCCGATGGGTCCGTGTCCGAACGCGACGACGGCGGGTCGAGCGTTCTTCTCTCGACTATTAGCGAAACGCTCGCCGACCAAATTCAACTCATGTTGGAGTCGTACGGCGTTCGTGCCCGGACCCGCGAGCGCGACCGACGCGGAACCTCCGAACTCGCCGACGGCCGGACTATCGAGTCCAAGCACGTCCAGCACTTCGTCGAACTGTACGGTGCCGACATCGACAGATACGCCGACGCTATCGGCTTCGAGTCTACCGAAAAGCAGCATGCGCTCGAACGAATCGTCGCGGACGAGCGCGGACAGGACGAGAAATTACCGGTCGGCGCTGCACTGGCCGTTCCCGACGGTGGCGTCGCTGGTGAGTACCACAACAACGTTCATCGAGGGGACCACCCGAGTCGCTCCCGAGTGCAGTCGATGCTCGAAGACATCGACCTCGGTTCGTCGGCCGACAGGGTCCGCGAAGTCGCCGACGCGACCCTTCGATGGGACGAGGTCGTCGCTACCGCCGATACCGGCGAGAAAGAAGTCTTCGACCTCACTGTTCCGGAGACGCACAACTTCGTCGGCAACGGAATCGTGACGCACAACACTGCCGCCGCCGTCCGCGACGACTTCGGCGACGGCCAGCAGTGGACGCTGGAGGCCGGTGCGCTCGTCCTTGCGGACAAGGGCATCGCGGCAGTGGACGAGTTGGACAAGATGGACCCCTCGGACCGCTCGGCGATGCACGAAGGTCTCGAACAGCAGAAGATTTCGGTCTCGAAGGCCGGAATCAACGCAACGCTCAAGTCTCGGTGTTCGCTGCTCGGCGCGGCCAACCCCAAGTACGGCCGGTTCGACCAGTACGAACCCATCGGCGAGCAGATAGACCTCGAACCCGCCTTGATATCGCGGTTCGACCTCATCTTCACCGTCACCGACCAACCCGACGAGGAACACGACAAGCGCCTCGCCGAACACATCATCCAGACCAACTACGCCGGGCAGTTGAACACCCAGCGCAACGAGATGAGCGCGCCCAACATCACCGAGGAAGAGGTTAACAGCCAGACCGAGGAGGTCGCTCCGGCCATCGACGCCGACCTCCTGCGGAAGTACATCGCCTACTCGAAGCGCAACTGCTTCCCGACGATGACCGAGGAGGCCAAGCGGACCATCGAGGACTTCTACGTGGACCTCCGGACGAAGGGGGCAGACGAGGACGCGCCCGTCCCGGTGACGGCCCGGAAACTGGAGGCGATGGTCCGTCTCGCGGAGGCCAGCGCGCGCGTCCGCCTCTCGGACGAGGTCGAAATCGAGGACGCCAAGCGCGCGGTGGACATCACTCGCTCGTGCCTACAGGACATCGGCGTGGACCCCGAGACCGGCCAGTTCGACGCCGACGTGGTCGAGACGGGCACCTCGAAGTCCCAGCGCGACCGCATCAAGAACCTCAAGCAACTCATCGCGGAAATCGAGGAGGACTACGACGAGGGCGCGCCGGTCGAGGAAGTGATGTCTCGCGCCGACGAAATCGGCATGGAGCAGTCGAAGGCCGAACACGAGATAGACAAACTGAAACAGAAAGGCGAGGTGTACGAACCCTCGACCGACCACTTGCGGACGACGTAGCATGGACCGAATCTCCGCGCTCCGGAACGTCGAGGAGGCGCTGGCCGACTTCGAGTCGGGTGAGACCGACCTCCGCGCGACCGAGCGCCGCGTCGTGAACGTTCTCCGGACCTACGCCACCGAGTTCGAAGACGAGGAGTTGTCGGTCTACCGCGCCTCGGGGACCGAGCAGGCCGACGGCGTCGTCGTCGTCGCGGAGTCGGAGGGGCAAGCCCGCGAGCGCGTGGCCGAGCGAGTTGACGGCGAGGCGTCGGGGTTCGAACTGTGCGAGGTACGTTGACGACAGCGAAGGCGGTCGTTCGACGGCGATAGGACAGTTCGACCGACGCTCTGGGAGAACGGAACTTATCTGCCCGGATTTTTAGATAGATAAATAAGCGAGGTTCCCGTAGTAGTAGTCGTTCGGACGTATCACCGGCTAGTCAAACAACACGCTAGGACACTACAGATGCGAAGCAAGGGTAACCACGAGAGCGAGTCACTTCACAGCGATATCGAGCAGGGGACCTGTGTGCTCTTACTGACGCCGTCGATTCACGCCGAGACCGACGAGACCTGCCACGACCTGCTCACGCTCCCGGACTCGCGTGGCGAGAACGTCCTGTGGGTCGCCTACACTCGCTCGCCCGACGCCTGCGTTCGTGACTGGTTGTCCCGCACCGACGAGCAACCTCGGAACGCGCGAATCGTCACCGTCGGGGAGACGACGCGCTCGGCCTCGACGGCGGCGGGCGGCGACGGCGGACCGTCGAACGACATCGTCGAACCGTTGTCGAACCCCGGTGACCTGACGGGTCTCGGTATCAAACTCAGCGAGATTCTACAGGAGTGGGGCGACAACGGCAACGAGACCGTCGCCTGCTTCGACTCGCTGACGGCCCTGCTCCAGTACGCCGACCTCCAGACGGTGTACAAGTTCCTTCACGTCCTGACTGGCCGATTTAACACCGCCGACGTGACCGCGCATTTCCACCTCGACCCCAACGCCTGCGACCAGCAGACAATAAGTACGCTCACCTCGCTGTTCGATACGGTGGTCGAACTCGAAGACGGCGAGAGGGTCGTTCGGAGCCGATAGGGTACTTTTAAATTGCGGAGTGGCGCAACCTACGCCCGTGCTACTGGTCGTGACGTACTCGCGGGCCGCGCGCCAGACGCTCCGAAACGTCTGTAACGGACACGAAGAGACCGTCGTCCAGCGGTTCGGCCGCGCCGCCCTGCTGGAGGCGACCGAACTCGGCGCGTTTCTCGCGCTCCGCCTCCGCGCGAAGCACGACGGTGACGTACAGGTCGAGCGCACCGCGCCGTTCAACGAGTTCGAGGACGCGCCCGAATCGGTCCGCGACGCCGCCGCGGCCTACGAGGACCGCGAGAACCCGAGTACGCCCTACGCCAAGTTCGCCGTCGGGACCGACCACCCCGACGCCGACGCAATGGGCGATAGCGAGCTATGAGGGTGCGCGTGGCCGGGGAGACCCTAACGGGCCGGGCCATCGACCTCCGAGGGCGCGATTGCACCGTCGCCGAGGTCACCGAGGCGATTCGGTGCGACGGGGCCGACGGTCCTGCCAGCACCGATTCGCCACCGAACGGTCTCACCATCGAGTGCCCGTCGCCCGGCCCGGCTCACGCCCACGTCGGCGCGATTCGCGCCGGGACGGACGTTTCGCTCCGTCCTGCGCTCGCCGCGGCAGCGCGCTCGCGGGACCACACCGCGCCGCAGGCCGACGAACTCGCGGCGGTCCGCGAGCGCCTCGACGCGCTGGACGTGTCGGCGGTGGACCTCCGCGAGGCCCGCCGCCGAGTCGCCGAGACGGGTGACGCCGCCGAGGAGTTGCGCGAGCGTGTCGCCACCGTCCGGGGCCGGGTGCAGGCGCTCCGCGAGGCGGACGCCGACCCTGCCGCCGCCGAGACCGAACTCGCCGAGGCGACCCGCCGCCTCTCGGAGGTCGAGACCGAGCGCAT
Organism: Halorussus pelagicus; assembly: GCF_004087835.1. NCBI lineage: Archaea > Methanobacteriati > Methanobacteriota > Halobacteria > Halobacteriales > Haladaptataceae > Halorussus > Halorussus pelagicus. The sequence goes on along the minus strand of NZ_CP035119.1, from coordinate 1,108,449 downwards.
CGCCGCCGAACAGGCGCTGGCCCGCGCCCGCGAACGGGCGCGGGCCGACCGCGAGCGCCGCCGGGAGCGACTGAGACTCGAAGACCGCGAAGCGAATCTCCAGCGGAGCGTCCGCGAGACGTTGGCCGACGCGGTCCGCGGCGCGTTCGAGGACGCTCGCGGGGAAGTTCCGGAGGGTGTCGCGCCGTCAGTTTCGACGGCGCTCGCCGTCGCCCGCGCGGCCGACCTCGACGCGCCCGTCGCGGTCGCTCGGGGTGCCGACTCGTTCGGCGGCGTCGAGGCGGTTTCGCAGTGGCTGGACGAACCTGTGGTTAGGGTTTGACTAACTATAGAGTTTTTTTAGCAATACGAATATTTCTCAAAAGTGGACGCTTCGTTCTCCACCGGCAGACTCTCGACCCGTCAACCGCGTCCACCTTTATCACCGAGGACGTGACGAACCTCGGCCATGCTCGAACTCGATTGGCAGGTCGAACGCCAAGCGGGCGTCGCGCTCGTGGAACTCGTCGTCAGGAACCCGACCGACGCGGCCCGTCGGGTCCGGGTCGGAAATCGCCTCTCCGGCCCGGTCCGGCCGCCGCGCCGCGAGGGCGTCCCCGCGGCCGGGTGGGACGACGGGGGTTTCGAGGGCGTCGTCCCACCTCGTGAGTGTCGCGCGCTCGGGTACGCGAGTCCCGTCGCCGACGGCGACTCCACCACGGAACCCCCGGCGACACTCGTCTGGAGCGAGCGCGCCGGGGCGTCAGCGTCCGAGACCCACCCCGACGCGTTCGCCGACGAGGCGACGCCCGAGGGCGTCGTCCGGGCGCTCGGCGACCCGCGGCCGCCCGCCGACGCGGTTCCCGCGCCGGACGACGCTCCCGAACCCGACGCGCCGGTCCCCGAATCCGTCGAATCGTGGCTCTCGGCCGTCGAGGAGCGAGCGCGGAGCGCCGACGACGGGACCGAATCGCTCGCCCCGACGCCCGAAGACCGTGCCGCGCTCGAACGAGTCGAGAGTCGAATCGAGGCGCTTCGGAGTGGCGACCGAAGCGAGCGCCCGCGAGGCGACGACCGGACCGACCGCCGGGGACGGAGGTCGCCGTGATTCTGGCCATCGCAGGCGGGAAAGGCGGCGTCGGCAAGTCCACCGTCGCGTTCGAACTCGGCGCGCAGTTCGACGCCGTGGTCGTGGACGCCGACCTCGCCATGGCGGACCTCGCGGCCCGGCGCGGTCCGGACCTCCACGACGTGCTTGCCGGACGGGCCGACCCTCTCGAAGCAGTCTGCGAGAACGGTCCGGTCCGACTGCTCCCGTGCGGGCGCACTCTCGCCGGAGCGCGCGCGGGCGACGTGACCCGACTCGCCGGGGCGGTCCGAGCGGTCGAAGACGCCTATGGCGCGGTGGTCGTCGATTGCCCCGCGGGGCTATCCGCCGACGCGGGAATGCCCTTGTTGGCGGCCGACGCAGTCGTCCTCGTCACCGTACCGCAGGAGTTCGCGCTGGCCGACGCGCTCCGGACTCGCGCGCTCGCCCGCGAACTCGACGCGGGACTGGCCGCGGTCGCACTCAATCGGACCGGCGAGAGTCCACCGACCGAACGGGTCCGGCGGGCGCTCGGCGCGCCGGTCGTGGCGATTCCCGACGACGAACGAGTCGGGCGCGCGCGGCGCAACGGGTCGCCGGTGGCGGAACTCGCGCCCGGAAGCGACCCCGCCGGGCGATTCGCGGAGTTGGCAGAAACAGTCGCCGGGTCAGTCCTGTAGGTCCTTGTACGCCGAGCGGAGCGTCACTGCCGTCACGTCGGCGACTTCGGCGGCCTCCTTCTGGGTCATCCGGTGGCGCGTTTCCCGCGCCGCGGCGTACAGGCACGCCGCGGCGAATCCGCCGGGGTTGCGCCCCGAGACGAGATTCTCGTCGTGGCCCTTCTCGACCAGTTGGGCCGCCTCGCGCTCGATTTCTGTGGGAAGGTCGAGTCTACTGGCGAACCGCGGCAGATACTCCGTCGGGTCGATGGGACCAGTCGGCAGGCCGAGGTCGGTGTTCATCGCGTCGTAAGCGGTTTTGAGTTCGCTCCGGGTCGCTCGCGCCACGTCCAGTACCTCGTCCAGCGTGCGCGAGACCGACGTCGTCCGGCAGGTCGCGTACACCGCCGCGGCGGTGAACCCCTCCAGCGACCGACCGCGGAGCAGGTCCTCGGACTGGGCCGACTCGAACAGCACGCAGGCGCGGTCCCGAACGTTCTTCGAGAGGTCGAGCGAACTCACCAGTCGCCGAATCTCGGTGAAGGCGTACACCTGATTGCGCTCGGTCTTCGAGCCGATTTTCGCTCTGTCGTGGTGTTTGCGCATCCGGGCGACGCGCCGCCGCTTGCGCCCCGTCAGTCGCAGGTCGCCGTCGTGGCCGATTTCGGTTGTCAGACCGCGGTCGTGGCGCGACCGGGTGAGGGGCGCGCCGGTGCGCTCTTTCTGCGTGTCGTCGTCCGCGAACGACCGCCACTCCGGGCCGCGGTCGATTCGGTCCTCCGAGACGACGAGGCCGCAGTCGTCACAGATAGTCTCGCCGCCGTCGGGTGTCAGTCGGCCGTCGCACTCCGGACAGGTCCGGGAAGGTGGGTGTGCTTTGCTCATCACAGTCGAAACTTCGCCCGAAATCCTATTTAAAGGAAGGTCGATGTGGGTGGAAACGCCCGACGCGAGCGGCAAGAGCCTACCGGTAACTGGTAGGCTCTTCGACCGCCACGGTTATCAGATTCGATACCTGTCGCCGAGATTTAAGTCGGTGAGGAGACAACCCTCGGACGTGACGCTCTCGGACATCGCGGACGGACTGGAAGTCACCACCGAGCAACGCGACCGCGGCGTCGCGTCGGTGGACGCCACGGAAGACTCACTCCGGGAGCGACTCGCCGAGTTCGCCGACGACCTGCCCTGCGATGCGACCTCCGCGGCCGAAATTGTCGAGTCTCACACTGCTGGCACGTCGGTCGGTGACGCCGCCCACGAGGCGGGCGTTGCACCGATTACGGCGGCGAAGACGCTCTACCTTCTCGGATGCGAGGGCATCTCACCGTTGACGCCCCGCGCCCACGAGATTCTGCGCGACTGGCTGGCGGCCGACCTCTCACGGACCGAGGCCCGCGAACTCGCGGGCGCGTCGGAGACGGAGTTCGCGCTGGCGACGTTCGTCGAGACCCACGAACCGCTCGACGGGGTTCGGGGGGTCGTGGAGGGTACGATGGAAGCGACCGGAACGTCGGACAACCGGGAGGCACTGGCAGAGACGATGAGCGACGTTGGAGGCTTGCTATGAAGGGTAGCCTAAATCGGTCGTGACGGACGCGCTCGCGGAAGCAAGAAGTAATGCGGCGGGGATGGTTTGTGGACGATACGACTCGCAGTCACGGTCTCGGGAGACACTTGTGGCGTCCGCAGTCGAATAGCGTAATGGGGATCATTCGTTTCACCTCCAATAGAAGTGTATTATCTCCTGTTACTAATATTCTTCTGTTATAGTAATTGAATTTATTGGTGGCACTACTGCGAGAGCGCGTCGGGAACGAACTCTCCGACTTCGAAGTCGAACAGTCCGGGGTCCTCGAACGTCAGTTCCAGTTCGGCGTCGAAGATGACCTCCGCGGCGTTCGCCACCGCGGGCGCGAGAGTAGCTTCCGGGTCGGGCGCGCTGGCGGGCGCGCCCTCGACGCCCGAGGCGTCGCTCACCGGCACCGCAGCGTCGGCACTCCGGAGCGGATGTTCGGGGTCGGCGCGGTTGGCGACCACGGCGTCCACGCTCGCGCCAACGTCCGCGACTCGCCCGCGGGTGCGCTGGACCGCGTCCACGCCGCGCTCACTCGCGGGCGCGACGACCGTGACGCGGTCGGCGCTCGTCACCGCAGCGACGGCCTGATTCGCGGCGACGGGGGGCGCGTCTACGAGTACGTGGTCGAACCTCTCGGCGGCTTCGGCGAGCAACGCCGAAAACCGCTGTGCGGCGTCGGCGGTCTTCGCGCGGGCCAGTCGCTCGAACGGACCGCGGGCCGGACAGAGTTCGAGTCGGCCCGCGAGGTCGGCGGTCGCGGGATGTTCGCGCAGGCCCTCGGCGAGCGGTCGGTCCTCGGTGAGCAGGGTCGTCACGTCGGGGTCGATGCGGCCCGAGAGGTGACGCGCCAACCCCTCCGTGGCGAAGGCGGCGTCGAGGACGGCGACCTCGCGGCCGTCGCGCGCGAGGGTCGCACCGAGTTCGACGGCGAGTCGAGTCGTGCCAGCGCCGCCGGTCGCGCCGACGAGCGCGGCAGTCGAGTGTGTCATTAGTCCGGGATTGCTTCGTTTCGATATAAAAGGGTACGCTTGGTCGGTCCGGCGGCAGGGTCGCTCAGTCGCGCTGGGTGTGGATGTCCTCGGCGATGTCGTCCAGTTCCGCGTCGGTGAGGTCCGGGCGCTGGCCCGCCACGGCATGGATGGGGTTGCCGCCGTCGCCGTCGAACCGCGGGATGATGTGGCCGTGGACGTGCGGGACCTCCTGTCCGGCGGCCTCGCCGTTGTTGAACGCGACGTTGGTGCCGTCGGCGTCCACGGCGTGTTCGACCGCAGTGTTTAGGCGGTGGAGCGCGCCGAAGACGTGGGCGGCCACGTCCTCGGGGGTGTCTTCGAGCGTCTCGTAGTGGTTCTTCGGGATGACGAGCGTGTGACCCGGTGAGAGGGGGTTCGCGTCGAGGAACGCCATCGCGGTGTCGTCCTCGAAGACTTTGCGACTCGGGATGTCGCCAGCGACGATTTGGCAAAAGATGCAGTCGTCTTGACTCATGGGTGTCTGGGCTTTCGAGGGCGCGGGGTATCAATTTTGAGGCTTCTCTACCGCTTCGAGCGGTCCGGAGACGGTCACGACGACCGCACGAAGGATTCTGTTTCTTCGTCGTGTGCGCGAGCGCGGTCCTCCACGTCCTCCAGCGTCTCGGTGTCGAGGAGTCGCCTCTCGCCGGAGACAGACCCAACTGCACAACCGAACCCGATTTAACTCAGTAGAAGCACAGGACAGGTATGAGCAGGTTCGAGGAGGTAGACGACCAGTACGAACCCGGCGAGGTCGAAGACCGGGTGTTCGACTACTGGGACGAGGTTGACGCCTACGAGAAGACCAAGGAGCATCGCGCCGACGCCGAGACGTTCTTTTTCGTTGACGGCCCGCCCTACACTTCCGGCGCGGCCCACATGGGGACGACGTGGAACAAGACCCTGAAGGACGCCTACATCCGCTATCTCCGGATGCAAGGCTACGACGTGACCGACCGGCCGGGCTACGACATGCACGGCCTGCCCATCGAGACGAAGGTCGAGGAGCAGTTGGGCTTCGAGAATAAGAAGGACATCGAGGAGTTCGGCGAGGAGAACTTCATCGACGAGTGCAAGGAGTTCGCCGAGGACCAACTCCACGGCCTGCAGGAGGACTTCAAATCCTTCGGCGTCTGGATGGACTGGGACAACCCGTACAAGACGGTCAACCCCGAGTACATGGAGGCGGCGTGGTGGGGCTTCGAGCAGGCCCACCAGAAGGGTCTCGTCGAGCAGGGCCAGCGTTCTATCTCTCAGTGCCCGCGCTGTGAGACCGCCATCGCCAACAACGAGGTCGAGTACGAGGACGTAGAAGACCCCTCCATCTACGTCAAGTTCCCCCTGCGCGATCGAGAGGGCTATCTCGTCATCTGGACCACCACGCCGTGGACCATCCCCGCAAACACCTTCGTCGCGGTGGACGGCGACGTGACGTACCAACAGGTGCGCGCCGAAAAGGACGGGGCGGAGGAAGTCCTCTACCTTGCGGACGGATGCGTCGAGTCGGTCCTGAAGAAGGGCCGCTACGACGACTACGAAATCGAAGGCGAGGTGACGGGCGAGGAGATGGTCGGATGGGAGTACGACCATCCCCTCCACGAGGAGGTCCCCGACCACGCCGAAGGAGACGACGCCCTGCAGGTCTACACCGCCGACTACGTGGAAGTGGACCGCACCGGTCTGGTCCACTCCGCGCCCGGCCACGGTGAAGAGGACTTCGAGCGCGGCCGCGAACTCGGTCTCGGTATCTTCTGTCCGGTCGAGGGCGACGGCGTCTACGACGACTCGGCGGGCAAGTACGCCGGACAGTACGTCAAGGACGCAGACGACGAAATCATCGCCGACCTCGAAGATGCGGGGCTGATGCTCTCGTCGGGGACCACCACGCACAGCTACGGCCACTGTTGGCGCTGTGACACGGGTATCCTCCAAATCGTCACCGACCAGTGGTTCATCACGATTACCGACGTGAAAGACCAACTCCTCGATAACATCGAGGACAGCGAGTGGCACCCCGACTGGGCGCGAGACAACCGCTTCCGGGACTTCGTGGAGGACGCGCCCGACTGGAACGTCTCCCGCCAGCGCTACTGGGGCATCCCCATCCCGATTTGGACTCCCGAAGATTGGGACGGAAGCATGGAGAACGTCGTCGTCGTCGGCACCCGCGAAGAACTCGCCGAGAAGGTAGACCAAGACATCGACCCCGACGACGTGGACCTCCACAAGGGCACCGTGGACGACCTTACAATCACCGAGGACGGCACGACCTACACCCGCGTCGGCGACGTGTTCGACGTGTGGCTCGACTCCTCGGTCGCCTCGTGGGGCACCCTCGATTACCCCGAGAAGGACGAGGAGTTCGAGGAACTGTGGCCCGCCGACCTCATCATGGAGGCCCACGACCAGACCCGCGGGTGGTTCTGGTCGCAACTCGGCATGGGGACCGCCGCGGTCGGCGAGATTCCCTACGACGAGGTGCTGATGCACGGCTACGCCAACATGCCCGACGGCCGCGGCATGTCCAAGTCCAAGGGCATCCTCGTGGACCCCAACGAGGTCATTGAGGAGTACGGCACCGACCCGATGCGGATGTTCCTGCTCTCGTCGAACCCGCAGGGCGAGGACATGCGTTTCTCGTACGACGAGACGAGCGAGATGCAGCGGGACCTCAACATCCTCTGGAACGTCTTCCGGTTCCCGCTTCCCTACATGCGACTGGACGACTTCGACCCGAACGAGACCACGCTCGACGATGTGGACGACGACCTCGAACTCGTTGACGAGTGGGTCCTCGCACGCCTCCAGTCGGTCGTCGCCGAGATGTCCGACCACTGGGAGGACTACCGGCAGGACAAGGCACTCGACGTACTCCTGAACTTCGTGGTCGAGGACGTGTCGCGGTTCTACATTCAGGTCGTCCGCGAGCGCATGTGGGAGGAAGACGACAGCTCCTCCAAGCTGGCGGCCTACGCCACGTTCTACGAGGTGCTGACCACGGTCGTCGCCCTGCTGGCACCCTACGCGCCGTTCGTCACGGAGACCATCTACGGCACGCTCACGGGCGAGGAGGGCCACGAGACGGTCCACATGCTCGACTGGCCCGAGGTTGACGAATACTGGCAGGACGCCCAACTGGAGACCGACGTGACGCTTCTGCGCGCCATCGAGGAGGCGGGGTCGAACGCCCGCCAGCAGGCCGAGCGAAAGCTTCGCTGGCCCATCACGCGCATCGTCGTCACCGCCGACGACGAGCGCACGGTCGAGGCCGTCGAGCGCCACCGCGACCTGCTGGCCGACCGACTCAACGCCCGCGAAATCGAACTCGTCGCGCCCGGCGAGGACTGGGGCGAACTCCACTACAGCGCCGAGGCCGACATGAGCCTCCTCGGACCGGAGTTCGGCGACGACGCGGGACGAGTCATGCAGGCGCTCAACGACGCCCGCGTGGCCGACCCGACCCTCTCGGCGCTCGAAACCGCGGTCGAGGACGACCTCGGCGAGGACGTGTCCCTGACCGACGAGATGGTCGAGTTCGTCACGCAGACGCCCGAAGGAGTCACCGGCGTCGGCTACGACACCGACGACGACCAGCGCGGCGTCGTCTACGTGGACACCGAACTCACCGAGGACATCGAGAGCGAGGGGTACGCCCGCGAGGTCATCCGCCGAGTCCAAGAGATGCGCAAGGAGATGGACCTCGACATCGAGGAGCGCATCCGCCTCGAACTCGACGTGGCCGACGAGCGCGTGGCCGACCTCGTTGACGAACACATGAACCTCGTGAAAGAGGAAGTCCGCGCCGACGAGGTGGGGTCCGTCGAGGACGGCCACCGCAAGGAGTGGGAAGTCGAAGGCGTCACGATGATGATTGCGGTGGCGGCGTTGGCGGAAGCGGAGGCGTAGAACGTAGCAGTACCGATCTGTAGCGGCCTACTATCGCCGCACGGCCGCTTTCGCTCTGTCGTAGCCGTCGCGGTAGACCAGCCAGTACGCCGTCAAGTAGGCGACCCCGACGAGCGCGATACCGGCCGGGCTTCCGATCGGTGAGGGATTCCCGAGATCCAACAGCGATTCGGCGACCGGTACGACGAGGCCGAGACACATCTCGACGGCCGTAAGCGCGAACACGAACGACCCGAGGTCGCCGATGTCACCGCCACGCCGACGATAGAACGGTCCGGCGACGAGCGCACAGAGAACGACGATAGCGAGGAACGTACGTAGCGACTCCTCGCCGACTTTGTCAAGCGCGTCGAACACCGCGAGACCGGGAAACGAGACCAACACGACGCCGAGCGCCGCGAGTCCGTCGTCAAGGAGGGAGCCGAAGTCGGCCATGCGAATCGACTGGCTACGAGGAGAATATCCTTTTCGAAACGGTTACAGTTCTTCCACAATCGCGGACGCCACCGAAACCTCGCTCACCGGCCGCTCGATGGTATCCGTCCCGTAAATCGCTTCGACGCCCGCCTTCGAGAGCTTCGTGTACGCGTCGGCGGCCAGCATCGGGTGGACGCAGGTGACGAACACCCGCGAAGCGCCTTTCTTGTTCAGGATTTCGACCGCACCGGACATCGTTGATCCGGTGGCGATGATGTCGTCGGTCACGACCACGTCCCGGCCCGACACGTCGGTGTCGCTCGGGGTCAATTCGACCTCGCTCCCGGAGTGGCGCACTTTCTCGAAGTAGTCGGTCTCGCCCGCGCCGTAGGTCTCCCGGACCGTCGCGGCGATGTCCAGCGCGCCCTCGTCGGGCGAGAGGAAGACCGGCTCTGCGAGGTCGTCGGGGAGCGGGTCGGCGAGTTGCCCCGCGGCGTCCACCGGTTCGGCGGGCACGTCGAAGAAGTCACAGACCGCCTCCTCGTGGGGGTTGACCGTCAACACGCGGTCGGTGCCCGACGAGATGGCGCGGGCGACGGCGCGGGCCGAGACGGGGTGGCCCGCCTCGAACGCCGCGTCCTGCCGGGCGTAGCCCATGTACGGCAGGACGGTGACGACCTCTCGGGCACCCCACTCGCGGGCGGCGTCCTGCAACTGGAGCAGTTCGACGTGGGCGTCCGAGGAGACCGTCGAAGCGACGACGACCGCGCGGTCGTCGTCACTCTCGGCGAATCCGGGCGCGCCCGCCAGCAGTTCGCCGTCGGGGAATCGCTCGTACTCGACGCTCGCCAGAGGTTCGTCCAGTGCGGCCGCGAGTTCGGCCGCAAGGGCTTGGGACGCTGACCCGCTGATAATCATGTGCGAGGGGTGTACGTCGGCGGGTAAATCGGTTTTCAATTGAATACAGACCATCGACTTAGGATAACACGGACTGGGTTTTCGCTTCAGTAGTATCGAGAAGAGCTGCTGGAACACCAGATATTAAACGAATGGGTGGACTATTTCCTCTCAGATGCCAAACGAAGAATCGGTTTCTGAACCCCTTCTGTATGCTGATCTCTTCTGTGGTTGCGGCGGAATGAGTTTGGGATTCGAACAAACAGGGTTCGAGTGTGTCGGTGCAATCGACAAGAATGAACACGCGGTTGCGACCTACGCTTCGAATATCGGAACAACCCCGTTACAGGGCGATGTTACTAACTACTCCGCAGACGAGTTGCTTGACAAATTCGGTATCGAACGCGGCGAACTGGACGTTCTGATCGCGTGCGCTCCGTGTCAAGGATTCAGCCAGCATCAGAACAAACACGACTTCGACCACGACGAGCGAAACACGCTGGTCTCCTTTAGTGCGGAACTGGCCGTGGAGATACAACCCGAGTTTTTCGTCATCGAAAATGTTCCAGAACTCGTACGAGGGTCTAAAGAGAAGTACTGGGCACGAACATACGAGATATTGAAACAAGCCGGGTACTTAGTTGAACACGATATTCTCAATGCGGCGGATTTCGGCGTTCCGCAACGTCGGAAGCGAGCGATTATCGTCGCTCGGCGTGATGGTCGGTTAGTCGAACTTCCGGACGCTTGTACCGAGGAGCCCCGAACTGTTCGGGACGCTATCGGTGATTTGCCGGCGGTCGAAGCCGGAGAGACCCACGACACGGATTCGATGCATCAGGCTCCGAACCACACAAGTAGAATCGTGACTATGCTCAACCACATTCCGAACGACGGTGGGTCGTGGATGGACATTCCCGAACCACATCAAGACGAATTCTGGCTCGACTCGATGAAAAAGCGGGCCAAGAAGGGAGATACGGGGTCGTTTTGCGATACGTACGGCCGGATGCACTGGGACCGACCGGCGGGGACGATAACTCGGAAGTCCAGTACCCCGTCTTGCGGTCGGTACGTCCATCCCGAACAGAATCGAAATATCACGGTACGAGAGGCGGCACGTTTGCAGTCGTTCCCGGATAGTTGGATATTCGAGGGGCCGTTTATCAGCTGGTACGAGCAAAACGGGAATGCGGTCCCGCCGAAACTCGGGGAAGCCATCGCCGAAAAGATACGTGAACTCCGTCCGATTACGGACAAAGGCGCGAGACAGATGACGTTCGACGCGCTCTAATTATGCCTGTGGTGGCGTGAGGTCGTCCACTTGATAGCCGAGTGCGTCTCGGACGTAGGCCCCGAAGAAGTCTCGGTGGGACTCGTCGGCGAGTATCTTGTTGATATTGAATGGTACGTCGAGAAGGTCCTGTTCTACCAGATATCGCACCCCAACGTCTTCGGTATCGTGGCCGCGTTCGCCTTCGACCATCCGACGGGTGAAGACCGGTTGAAGGAGTATCCGTTTCGCCGACGGGTTGTTCTGTTTGAAACCTTCCAACTTACTTCGGACGTTCGGTAGCCAGCCTTCCCATTGGTTGCTCTTGTCCTTTCGGTCCTTGATTTCGCCGTAGCCGACGATATCGGTCGTGGTCGAGACGACTAAATCTGGCTCTGTCGCGTCTACGTTGACTGTCCCTTTCCCAGTCTCGATCTCCCGAACGTCGTACGCACCGGATACGTCGGAGAGGACGTATTCGTCACCGAGCTTCGAAGCTGGAATCCGCTCAAACTCGTCGTCCGAACCCTCCTTTATTACGAAGGAATCGAGACAGTCGTGCTCAGAAAAGTCCTCTATCAGTACCGAAGCGACGTTGACAACCGCCTTTCGACCGCCGGCGTTTCGAGACGACCCTTCGATAGCCGCTCCCTCTGTGAGGAGGGCACTAACCAGAGCCTTCCGCTTGGGGTCCTTGTCTGTAAGTCCCGACGCCCACGTACTGATGAGCGAATTGAAATACTGACACAGCCGATTCAACTCCGAGTTCTCGCCTAATGTCATCGAATTTGAACGACGAAGCGACCGAACTGCTCCGCGGACGCTCTTCATATCGCCGAGTCGGTTTTCTGACATCCCCGCGAGGGATCGATAGTAATCGAGGAGATCCGGATTCTCGGCTAGAACGGTCGGATGGGCGAAGAAGCGATGGAGATGTTCGACACCGACGCCCTTATCCGAAAGTGTCCGTCGTGCTTGGTCGGACACGCCGAGGTCGTTCCAGTCCAAAGTGCAACTGTCGAGCGTGGTCGCGCGTTCGTGCTTTTCGAGGAGTCCCCGACGGTCGAGTTGCGACTCCCGGTACGAAATCTTCCAGCGCGACTCCTGTACGAGGTGGTCTTCGATGTCCTCCTCGTTGACGATGCTCTGTAAATACGCGTTGAGAGTAGCGTTCTCCCAGATCGAATACATGCCCCCATTTCGTCCCGAATTGAGGCATAAACCTACGTAGCTATATAGACTAAATGTGTGGCGGGTTTAGCGAAACGGGAGGCAACGTCAAAATCAGATATACTTCGCAGAAATAATCCTAACCATATGATAAACAATTCCACATACTTGAGAATAACATTCCAATCTGGAAGGGTTACGGCGCGGCGACCGCCTCGACCCCGCGAAGCCCGAGAATCTGGTGGGTCCACCCGTCGCCGACCGACAGCAGGAACGTTCCCTCCGCCGTCACCGCGTACGTGCCCTCGCCCTGGTCGAGCGCGACGACCTCCCCGGAGACGGGCAACTCCACCGCCCGCCACTCGTCGTCCTCGTGGGCGAACAGGCCGTCCGCGCCCGCGGCGTGCGCTCGGCCGAGAGTGCCCGCGGACACAGATGCGTCCGCGTCCGACGCGCTGACCGCTCGAAACTCGCCGTCGAGCGCGTCCAGCCACCCGTTGCCCAGTTCGTACAGGCCGTCGTCGGTCGCGGCCAGCGGTACCCCGGTGGCGGACACGCCCCGGACGCTCTCTAAGCCGACGTGCCGGAGACTGTCGTCCTCGACCCGGTAAACGCCCGACGCGGCGGCCACGAGGCCGCCGTCGATTGCGCGCACGTCGTCCAGTTCGTCGAGTTCGGTCCAGTCCGGAGCGTCATCGCTAGCTGACTCTCTTGGGATGCCTTCGCGGACGACCGTGCCGTCCTCGCGGGCCGCCACGAGACCACCGCCCGCACCGCCGTCGGCGAACCCGACCGCGACCGCCGGACCGACGCCGAGCGCGCGGAACTCGGTCTCCGAAGCGTCATCGTCTTCATCTGGTTCGTCGCCGAAGACCCCGACCAGCACGTCCTCGTCGGTTGCCACCGCGAGATGTCCGTCCCGCCCCGCCGCGTCGCGGGCCGTACACCGGTGGGCCAGTCCGAACTCGCCCACGAGGTCGTCGGAGGTGTCCACGCGCGCGACCCCGAACTCGCCGACGACGTACACCGGGGTCGGTCCCTCGCTGGCGTCGTACACCCGCTTCTCGTCGATGCTGATGCCCATAGTGGACGAAGGGACCGAGAGGCGTGAAAACGTTCGGGTTCTGCGCGTCGGACTTTTTACCCTCTCGCGTCGTTCGACTCGCTGCGCGCGACGCCGACTCGTCAACCCGCTAATTTGGTGAACGACTCCCTCAGTGGATGCGCTCCGGAATAACTTTTGCCCGCGGGTCCCGAGCGTCCCACATGAAAGTGTTCGGGTCCAGTGGTACTCGCGGGGTCGCAAACGAGGCGTTGACCCCCGAGTTCGTACTCAAAGTTGCCAAGGCCGCCGGGACGGTGTGGCGGACCGAGCGCGTGGCCGTCGCGCGCGACACCCGCGCCACGGGCGAGATGCTGGCCGATGCGGCCGCCAGCGGTCTCGCCAGCGTCGGCGCGGACGTGGACAGACTCGGAATCATCCCGACGCCGGGCGCGCAGGCCTACGCCGAGCGCGAGGAGACACCCGTCGTGATGATTACCGCCTCGCACAACCCGCCGGAGTACAACGGCGTCAAGCTAATCGGCATCGACGGCGTGGAACTATCCGTCGAAGAGCTAGAGCGAATCGAGCAGAAGTTCCTCGCCGAGAAGTTCGAGTCGGCCCGCTGGAGCGAGACCGGCGATAGCCGCCGCGTGGAGGGCGCGCGCCGCGAGTACGTCGCGGAACTGCTCGACACCGTGGACCGCGAGACCATCGCGGACGCCGACCTCACCGTCGCGCTGGACCCCGGCCACGGTGCCGGGTCGCTCACCAGCCCCGAGTTCTTCCGGAAACTCGGCTGTCGCGTCGTCACCGCCAACAGCCAACCGGACGGCCACTTCCCCGGCCGGAACCCCGAACCCGTCCCCGAGAATCTGGGCGACCTCGGCCGACTCGTGGAAGCGACCGACGCCGACGTGGGAATCGCCCACGACGGCGACGCCGACCGTGCCATCTTCTACGACGAGAACGGCGAGTACATCGAGGGCGACGCCACCCTCGCGGCGCTCGCGGCCGCGGAACTCGACCCCGACGACTCTGTCGTCTCGGCGGTCAACGTCTCCCAGCGTCTCGTGGATGTGGCCGACGAGCAGGACGCGACCCTCGAACTCACGCCCATTGGCTCGACCAACCTCATCACCCGCATCCGCGAACTCCGCGGGCAGGGAACGTCGGTCCCGGTCGCTGGCGAGGGCAACGGCGGCATCTTCTTCCCGAACTACCGACTCTCGCGCGACGGTGCCTACACCGCCGCCAAGTTCCTCGAACTGCTGGCCGACCGCTCGGCCAGCGAAGTCGTCACGCCCTACGACGGCTACCACAACGTCCGCATCAACATCGAGTACGACACCGACGCCGAGCGCGACGCCCTGCTCGCCGCCGCCGAACGCGAGGCCGACGAGTCGGACGCCGACACGACGACGCTCGATGGCTACCGCATCGACTACGGCGACGCGTGGGTGCTGGCCCGCCCGAGCGGCACCGAACCGATGGTCCGAATCTACGCCGAGGCCCGCGAGGCGGCCCGCGCCGAGGAGTTGGCCGCCGAGATGGAAGGGCAACTGCTGGCCGCGAAGGCCGAGGTCTGAGGGGAGAATCTGGCTCTCGCGTTCTATCGAGCGTAACCTTTTAGATGTTTAATCCGTAACTAAAAAGCGAGGAAGCCGGGCGGACCCTTGCAAACCGCGGGGTGCGTTCGGGGTAGGAACGCGAGGTAGTGGCTCACGTTCCGATGACTTCCGTTCTACCGTTTCAGAGTAGCGAGATACTTCGTTAGCGTCTCCGAATGGATTCGGTTTTCGATGACGTTCTCGAATTTCCGACCGGACGAAACACCGTCTTTCGGGGGACGGCGACCTTCTACCCACGCAATGACCCGCGACTGTTCGACTGCTGCCTGTTTTGCTCCCGACGTACGCAGACGGTACGACGGTGTCGGCTGAACGTCTTCGAACGTCCATCCCGAACTCACCCATTCTACCTGCTTCGGTAGTTGTTTGACACTCGCCTCTCCCGTGGTGAGTTTCTTCCGGACGTATCCTGCAATGTAATCTGCGGCGATTACTTCGGGATACGTCAGGTCCGCTTTGGGGAGCGACGAAGCGTATACCGCACAAATTGCGGATTGAAACGACGAGTTGAACTCAGCACTTGCCTGCTTTCGAAGATATTGTTGGTTTTCACCGTACGTTTCAGGTCCTCCATCGTGGATAAGAACCGCATCTCCGTCGAAATCGCTTTTCTCCTCCGAGTGCGGTGTAGTTAACGACTTACTAGCTACTGTACACGTGATTGCCGCACGTTTTGGAACGCTGTATGCTTCCCACCCGACAGCGCTGCTCCATGTAACTGGTGTCGAAGCGATTGAACTGATAAGCGATTCGACCCGGCGGTCTTGCGTCGCTTTTGCTATATCCGATGTGGATAACGAATGGGATTTGTTTCTCCACGGATTGAGTCCTGCGTCGATTAGATAGTTAGCGAGTTTTTCCCCGTGGCGACGTGGACACTGAACAGCACAAATAACGAATGGTCCACCGGTCCCGTCCGGATTTCCGGACTCGTCTACGCCGATTACGTGGTTTAGGCGTTTTTTCTCTCCCGACTTGCTGGCAACTTGTACGGGCCGCAACCCCATACAAAAGTAATAGCTACTACATATATTTAAGTGCATTTCTTCGGAGATGTCGAAGCAAAAGGGACGAAACCTACCGCTCGGGATACTCTTCTCGCGCGTCTTCCAACCGCTTGCGCTTCGCTCGCAACTCCGCCAGTTCGTCCTCCACAGCACCGCTGGCGACCTTCTCGCGCTCGGCGTCGGAGAGTTCCGCCTCGGCCTCCGCGACGGTCCGCAACTCCTCGAAGCGCTCTCGGTCGCGGACGACCGACTGCACGTCTCGCAAGTCCGCGACCACCTCGTCGTCGGCGAACCGGGCGACGACCGACACCAGTTCCTCGACGCGCCACCGGAGGTCGGCGGCCGACCGGGGTGGCCACTCCAGTTGCAGAGGGTCGGCGTCGAGTCGTTCGAGGTAGGTCTCGTTGGTCGCCACCGCGCGCTTGAGCGCGGTCGGGTCCTCGACGTAGTGGTCGAGTTTCGAGTTCGAGTAGCGGGCGTACTTCAGCAGTTCTGAGACAGGTTCGGTGCCGACCTCGCGGGTCTCAACGTACTCTTCAAGCGTCTCGGGCGGGTCGCGGAACGAGACCAGCGAGTAGTCCTCGGTGGCGGCGACGAACGACAGTAGTTCGCGGGCGCTGGCTGACGACTTGAACGACGAGAACGCCTCGGCGACCGCCTCGTTGTAGTCCTCGATTGGCTCTCGAATCTCTTCGACCGGCGCGTCGAGGTCCGCGTCGCCGAGTTCGACCAGTCGCTCGCGCTCGGCGATTTCCTCGCGCACGTCCGCGAGCGCGTGTCCGACCTCCCGGCGCGTCTCGCGGTACTCGGCTACGGCCTCTCGGCGCTCGTCGAGCAGTCCCGCGATATCGCCCGCCGCGGCGAGTCGGTCGCGGGCGGCCGCGAAGTCCGATTCGCTCAGTCGGCGCTTGTCGAATCGGTCGTTGGCGGCCTCGAAGGCGTCGCGCTCGGGCAGGTCCTCGGGTAAGTCCTCGACCAGCGAGTCGAACTTCTCCTGAAACTGGATGAAGTGCTTGAAGTTCTCCTTGCCCGTGCCGGTCGCCTGCCCGTCGTAGCGGTCGAGCAGGTCGGCCGCTCGGTCGTAGGCGTCGGCCACCGCTCGGACGGTCTCCTCGCCGTAGTCGTCGATGCGGTCTTGCACCTCTCGGCAGGCGGCGTCCGCGTCGGCGAGCGCCGTCGCAAGGTCGCCGGTGGCGGATTCGATGGTACTACTCATACACGTCGTCCGGGTCGAAGGCTTTCTCGCCGACGACCTCGCCGTCGAGGGTGCGGTAGAAACACGACTCGTAACCGGTGTGGCACGCGCCGCCCTCCTGCTCGACCAGATAGAGCAGGGCGTCGCCGTCACAGTCGGCCCGGACCTCCCGGACGCGCTGGACGTGCCCGCTGGTCGAACCCTTCTGCCACAACTCCTCGCGGCTCCGCGAGTAGTAGTGAGCGAGACCGGTCTCGCGGGTCTGCTCGACCGCTTCTGGGGTGACGTAGGCCAGCATCAGCACGTCTCCCGTGTCGGCGTCCTGTGCAATCGCGGGGATGCGGCCGGTCTCGCCGAAGTCGAGTTCGACGGCGTCGTCGAGGTCGGAGGTCACCTCGGTATCGCCGTCCGGGGTCGCTCCCTCGGCGTCGCCGTCGGTCTCGGCGCTGTGGGCGTCGCTCATGACGAGGTAGTTCGGGTTTCCCGGCGATATGTTTTGTGTGTCGCCGCGTCCGCCCGCGGCTCCGCTCGGACTCACTCGCTGTCGTCGATTTCGGCCCGCCCGCTCGTCGCGCTCCGGATGCGGTCCCGCAGGTCGTCGCCCTCTTCGACCGGCACCCGGACCGCGAAGGTGACGCGCTCGGCGTAGTCGGCGTCGAACTCGACGCCGCCTCGCGGCGCGTCCTGTCGTTCGTCGCCAGACGAGTCGCGCCCCTCGCTCTCCAAAATTCCGCGGACGGTCCCCGAATCGTCGTACTCGACCGCGACCGAGAACCGCTCGTGGGGGCGCTCCTCGACGACTCCGGCGTCCTCGACGGCGTCCTTGACGCCCCGCGAGTAGGCCCGCGCCAGTCCGCCGACGCCGAGGTTCGTGCCGCCGTAGTACCGGGTCACGACCACGACGGCGTTCTCCACGTCCTCCTGCTGGAGGACGTTGAGCGCGGGTTTGCCTGCTGACCCGGAGGGTTCACCGTCGTCGTCGCCGTACTCCCGGAGCATCTGTCCGCCGGACTCGCGCACTCGGTAGGTCGGGACGTTGTGTGTCGCGTCGTCGTATTCGCTCCGAATCCCGGCGACGAACGCCTCGGCCTCCTCGCGGTCCGCGGCGGGCGCGGCGTGGCCGATGAACTCCGAGCCGCGAATCTCGAACGTCGCTCGGCCCCGGCCCGCCAGCGTCAGGTACGTGTCGTCGCTCATGCGTCGGGTTCGTCGGCCGATTCGAACTCCGCGGCCTTCCTTCCGTCGGTCGTCGTCTCGTCGGTCGCTATCTCGTCGCCGCGGTCCGGAACCACCTCGCTCTCATCGTCGCCGTCGTCGCTCGCGGGACTCTCGACGACGGTTTCGGGGTCGGTCCCGAGCGATTCGGCGGTCAGGACCTCCCCGGTGACGCTGTCGCCGTGGACGAGTCCCGGCAGGACGATTCTGGCGAGGTGGACGCTCACGACGACCAGCAGGGGACCGAAAAACAGTCCGTACCAACCGAACAGCATCGTCCCCCCGATGTAGGCAAATATCATGAGACCGCCGTGGATGCTCCGCCCGGCGATGTACGGCCGGAGGACCGCGACCGGCAGGAGGTCCAGCAGGACGAAGCAGGCGATCAAGAACACCGCGGGGAACCAGAGCGGTCCCGGTCCGGTCGCGGCCGAGTACGCGAGGGAGACGCTGACCGGCACGTACACGATTTTTCCGACGACGAGGGGCACGAGCGTCGCCAACCCGGTCAGCAACGCCAGCAGGGTCGGAACCGGCACGCCGATACTCCCCGGCGCGACGAGATTGAGACCGTTGTAGACGACCACTCCCAGCACGATGACTGCGAACACCGTCAGGACGTTGCCGACGTACACCGTGTGCAGGTCCTCGTCCACGGCCACGGCGTAGGCGTAGGCCGCCGACCCCTCAGGACCGAACTGGTCGCGGAACCACGCCGCGATTCGGGCGTCCTCGCGCAGGAGCGTGAACGCCAACAGGAACGCGAGAACGAGGTGGGCCAGTCCGGTGGTCAGCGCGGTGAACGCCGCTACCGCCGCCGAGAGCGCCTCTTGCATCCGCCCCTGCAGGGGTCCGGAGCCGAGCAGCCCCTGCGCGTTCTCGACCAGCGCGGTCGCCTGCTCGGCCGACCCCGGTGCCAACTGGGCGTACGACTCTGCGGAGAGTCCGGTCAGTTGGCCCAACTGGTCGAGACCCACGAAGACCGCGTAGCCGACCAGAACGAGGACGGGCACGAGGACGATGAGTAGCGTGAGGTCGGCGGCGTGGTCAGAGGAAAACTCCGTCCGGAGTCGTCGGTAGAGCGGCCGCGACCCGTAATAAATGAACACGCCCAGCACGACGGTGCCGACGAACGACCAGAGGACGAACACGAAGATACCCGCGACGAGGAGCGTCAGCACCCACCACGCAAGGCGCTCGCGCTCCTCGGGCAGTCCGACCATACCGCCATTTCGTCACCGACGCGGTAAAGATTCGCGGGTCGAGACGACCGCCGAGCAGGGGGGAGCGACGAGCGGATGAGTGACGACTCGGGGAAAACGACTACTTCAACTCTATCTTCCGCACGAAATCGAGATTCTTCAACTCGTTCAGAACGTCACCGGGCATCGCCTCGTCGGTGACGACGTAGAGGCGCGGTTCGTCGGTGAACTCCGGGTCCTCGCTGATGGTCTGGCGGATGGAGATGTCGTTGTCCGCGAGCAGGGTCGTCACTGTCGCCACGATGCCGGGTTCGTCGGCGTCGATGACCTCGACAGTCAGGGCGTGCAGGTCGAGGACAGGCGCGAGGTCCATCAGGCTCGGAATCGAGGAGATGTTCTGGAAGATGCGCCGGAGCTGTTCGTCGGCGAGGATGGCGTCGGTGGTCGAGTCCACGACGCGCCGGTCCACGTCGATTTCGCGGGCGATTTGGGTGTTCGGAATCTCGATGCTCCCGGAGACGACCCGGCCCTCGTCGCTGACCGAGAAGCCGCGTTCGAGGAGCAGGCGGATGACGGCTTGTTGGGAGGGACTCCCCTCGAACTTCTGCATAATCTCGTCGAACATCTATCTGGTGAGTATGTGGTAGGGAGGGGTTTAGTGATTGTCTCTCGAAGTTCCGATTGTCGCGGTCGGCCGTGCTACGTGGCTAACAGTTCCGATGGAAGTCGAGAACGCATCGAGCTAGCTACAGGCTTGAGCCAATCATACTGCACAGCACCGCAACCGCGGGCCACGTCCTCCCCAACCGATTGCGGTCCTCGGCCTCCGCTTCGCTCCGACCTGCGGTCCTCATCCACCGGCGGACAAACCGCGTCTTCCGTGCCCTCGTTCGCTTCGCTCACGAGGACGCCAGCGCGCGCCGGGGTAAAACAGTCACTCCTTGCACGAACTTTTAAACCGGAAAACGCAGGAAAGAGCGACCGAGGAGATGACCGACGACGAAGACACGCCGGAGAACGCGCGACGAGACGACCCGGAGTGGCACGGCGACCGGTTTCCGTCGTGGGACTCCGACGAGAGTGCGCTTCGTGCCGCCCGAACCGAGGCCCGCGAGTCGCTGTCGGAGACCATCGACGCAATCCGGTGCACCGAGGAGTCCGCGATGCGGATGCTCAGAATCGACTTGGTGATTCTAAGTCTCTCGCTGACTGCCGCGTCGTCGTTCCAGTTCACCACGCAGTTCGTGAACGGACTCACCGTCCTCGGGTTCGTCAGTGTGGTGTTCTCTGCCGTCGTCGCGGTCGTGGCGACGTTCGGTTCCGAGCAACCGACAGGTGTGAGCGAAGCGTACTTACGAGAGTTCCAGCAGGCGTCGTGGTCCGAACGCGAGTGGAACGAGTGGATGCTACGAGAGTACAGCGAATGGCTCGCCGAAGCGAACGAAATCGCAGACGGTGACGCGCGAGCGTTGCTCTACGCGCAACTCTGTCTTGGAGTAGGACTGCTAGCGCTGATTTCCGGTGTCACAGTCGGAGCGACCGGTCTGTTGGATTCCTTCGGCTAACCCGAAAGAACGTGACCGTGCCGCGTTCGGTACGTATGTTTAAATGACGGGAGGACGATAAACTCTATATGGGAAAATCACCGAAAAGTGGCCGCGAGGTAGAGCCACAGCGTGTACGCGGTGGGTCGAAAATCTGCACCAGTATCGTTCGGTGGTTCGGAAGGCGCTACGACGACTGATTCCGCTACCGACCTATAACTGCCCCTTCGTACTCGCCACATCCCCTCTCCGCTCGTCAATCCGCGTCGCGTCGTCCAGCGCCCGCGCCAGCGACTTGAACAGCGCCTCGATTTCGTGGTGGGCGTTCTCGCCCGAAATCTCGACGTGGAGCGTCAGGCCCGCGTTCATCGCCAGCGAGCGCATGAAGTGTTTCGCCATGTGGCTCGTCATATCTCCCACACTCGCTTGGGAGAATTCGCCGTCGAACTCGAAGAGCGGGCGACCGCTCACGTCCACGACGACGCCAGCGACGGCCTCGTCCAGCGGCACCTTCCGGTCGGCGAATCGCTCGATGGCGCGCTTGTCGCCCAGTGCGTCGGCGAAGGCGTCGCCGAGCGTGATGGCAACGTCCTCGACGGTGTGGTGGTCGTCGATTTCGAGGTCGCCGTCACAGCGCACCGTCAGGTCGAACAGGCCGTGCTTGGCGAAGCTTTCGAGCATGTGGTCGAAGAATCCCACGCCGGTCTCGACGGTGGCGTCGCCGTCGCCGTCCACGTCGAGGGTCACGTTGATGTCCGTTTCCGCGGTCTCACGAGTCACCGCGGCGGTTCGGTCGCTCATACCCGACAGTTCGTCCCGAGCCACATGGTCGTTGCCCTCCCGAGCGGACCCGTGGACCGGTGAATGACGAGCGTCTGACGAAAATATATTAAATAGCTAACCGTAATTCCTGACGGGAAGATGGAGATACAAAAGATACACGTCTTAGCTTTGCTCGGCCTGTTCGTGGGAGGACTCATGTCGTTCGGCGACGGCGCAGTCATCGGTGTGCCGCTGCTCGCCGCCAGCGCCTCCCTGCTGGCCAAGCCGCGAGCGCGACCGACCGGAAAACGACTGACCGCTGCGGTGGCCGCCTTCGCGGGATAGTTCCTAAATCGACTTCGCTTCTTCGAGCGTGAACTCGCCCTCGTAGAGCGCGGTCCCGACGACGACGGCCGCGGCCCCCGCCTCGCGGAGCGCGCGCACGTCGTCCAGCGTGGCGACCCCGCCCGAGGCGACGACCGGGATATCGACCGCTTCGACCACCTCACGCACGCGGTCGGTCTGGACGCCCGCGAGTTGCCCCTCGACGTCAACGTCGGTGAACAGAATCGCACCAGCGCCCAACTCCTCGTAGCGCGCCGCGGCCTCGGCGGGGTTGAGTCCGGTGCCCTCGGTCCACCCCGAGACGACGACTTCGCCGTCCTTGGCGTCGAGGCTGACCGTGACCGAACCGGGGTAGTTTTCGGAAATCTCCCCGACGATGTCGGGGTTCTCGACGGCCGCCGTACCCAAAATCACGCGGTCCACGCCCCGCGAGAGCAGGTCCGTGGCGTCCGCGGCGGTCCGGATGCCCCCTCCCAACTGCACGTCGATGTCTTCGCCGACCGCCTCGATGACCGCCTCGACCGCCGCGGCGTTCTCGCGTTCGCCCTCGAACGCGCCGTCCAAGTCCACGAGGTGGAGGGTCTCGGCACCGTGTTCGACCCACCGCTCGGCGGCCTCCACGGGGTCGCCGTAGGTCTTCTCGGTGCCGCGCTCGCCCGCGACCAACTGGACGACTTCGCCGTCCTGCATGTCCACCGCGGGCACCACCTCGAACTCCGGAAAGTGCGTCATGGGGGTCGGTAGGGCGAGGACGGTTAAAGGCCCACCTTTCCGCTGACCGCGGGAGAGCCGTGGGCCTGCGACCGGAACGCCGGAGTGTCGAGGTTTTAATACGTTTCCCGCGGACGAATCGGTATGAAGCAGTCGCGTTTCAGATACCTCGGCGCGTTCGACCTGTTCGTCGTCGCCGTGCTCCTCGCCGTCTTCGGCGTCCGAGGGTTCACATCGTCTATCCTCGTTCCCGCGATGGCGCTCGCTGGCGTCTCCGCGCTCGTCGCCGGGAGCGTCGCGGAACTCTCGCTCGGTCCGCTCGCGCTCTCGTGGCGACATTTCGTCGCGGTTACCTACGGCCTTTTCGGGCTGATTCTGCCCGGCAATTACTTCCCCGCGGTCGTCGCGGGAACCGCGAGTCAGACCGAACTCGCGCTGTTTGTCGTCGCCTCGGTTGGCGCGCTCTCCCTGCTGTACTACGGCTACGACGTGGCCCGCGGCGGCGACCACTTCGAGGTCAACTCGGACGTGGACCGAGTCGTCGGTCGGTGACGCTCCGTTTCGATTCTACTGCTCGCGGTATCGTTCGAGTTCGAGACCGTCCACCTTCTTGAAGTCCCTGTCGGCCGTGACGAGCGGTACGTCGAACGCCCGTGCAGTTCCAGCGATATAGGTGTCGCTCGCGTTGATCTTCTCTCCGCGCGAACTGAGGGTGGCGCGGATGTCGGCGGTTTCGACTGCGGCCTCGTCGGTAAACGGAACTGCCCGGACCCACCCGTACTTCGCTTTCACTTCTTTACGACTCAGTTCCGTCGTTCGGAAGAGACCGGTGTACACCTCCGAAAGAACGATAGTCGGCGCACCGAAGACCGTGTCGTCGTTCCGTTCTAGATACTCAGCGGCGGCCTGCTCGCCCTGTGCATAACCGACGAGAACCGAAGCGTCGAGCAGTTTCATTCGCGGTCGTCCTCTCGTAAGGCGTCTACAATTTCACGCTGTCGCTCGGCCGTGTCGGCGTCGAACCGCTCGCGCTCGGCTTTGACGGCCTCGGCCAACGATTCACCCGCCTCGCCGTCGAGGAAGCCGAAGTTCGTTCGCCAGTCTCCCTCAGAGCTTTCGAGCAGTCGCTCGATGGTGTCTGAGAAGCTCTCGTCGCCCCGTTTGTGGGCTTCGAGGTGTTCGTACACCTCTTCTTTGATGCCGATATTCTTGGTCGCCATCGTGTTTGCGTTTGTGTTTGTGTTTTCGTTCTTAATGAGTGTTATCCCGGTTTCGTCTCGCTCAAGAACCCGACGTTCGCTCGCGTCCCGTTCCGTCGCAACGCCCGCGCCTTCCGTTCGTTTCAAGCCCCCGGCAGTCGAACCTCCGGCCATGACGCTGGTCGCGTTCGACTTCGACGGCACGCTCTCGGACTCGGAAATGACGGTCCTCCTCGGCGAGCGACAGGGAGTGGCCGACGAGATGGCCGACATCACCGAGCGAGCGATGAACGACGAGATTAGCTACGCCAAGAGCCTCCGGGACCGGGCCGCCCTGTTGGAGGGTCTCTCCGACGAGAAGGCTCAGGAGGCCTTCGAAGACGTGTATCTCCGGCCCGACGCCGCGACGGTCATCCGGGAACTCAACGAGGCGGGCGTGACTACCGCCGTCCTGACCGGCGGGTTCGAGCGCGGCGTCGAAGTCGCCTTGGAGCGCGAAGGCGTCTCGGTGGACACCATCGTCGCCAATCGTCTCCCGGTCGCGGACGGCGAACTCACCGGCGAGGTGGAGGGACCGCTCATCGAGGGGACGAAAGACGACGCGCTCGAACGACTCGCGGGCGAGCGTGAGATTGCGATGAGCAACACCGTCGCAGTCGGCGACGGCGCGAACGACCTTCCGATGCTGGAAGTCGCGGGTCTCGCGGTCGGGTTCGCGCCGAAGTCCGCGGTCCG
This sequence comes from Halorussus pelagicus, assembly GCF_004087835.1. NCBI lineage: Archaea > Methanobacteriati > Methanobacteriota > Halobacteria > Halobacteriales > Haladaptataceae > Halorussus > Halorussus pelagicus. The sequence continues at coordinate 1,083,887 of NZ_CP035119.1, read as the reverse complement.
ACCGGCGTGCGATGTCGTAGTTGCCACGATGGAGCGACTTCGGGACGTGTTCGACGACGAAGGACTGCTGGACTGACGAAACGCGAGGAAACGCGAAAGCGCGGGAAAAGCGGAAACGCCGGAAACGCGACCGTGTGCCTTTCAGGAGGACACGGTATCGAGGTGCCAACCGGGGTCGTTGCCCGTGCGCTCGATGCTCTCGGAGCGACACGCCGGGCAGTAGTCGGGCGTACCAGTCAGACTTCGGGGGACGTAGACCGCACCGCCACACTCCACGCAGGCGTCGGGGACGACCGTCGCACAGTCGCTGCAGACGTTGAAGTCGTCTACCGTGAGTTCGCGCAGGGGTTCGAGCTGTTTGTCCAAGATGTACTCGTCGATGACCGCCTGACAGTTTTGGCACGGTTTCATAGCGATACAATCTCTACCATGCAACCCCGACACAAAGACCTATCGCTCCTGTGGAATTTTGACACCATTTTCGCTGTCACGTTCTTTCTGCCCATTTCCCCCGTCGCGTTCTTTCTGACGGACCGTTCCGAAGTCGGACGCGTACCCTTTTCCGACCGGAGTCCGTCGATTCGACCATGACCCGAATCGCCGTCGTGGGCGCGGGCGCGGCCGGACTCGGTGCCGCGTACGCGCTCCGCGACATCGACGCCGAAGTCACCGTCTTCGAGCGCCGCGAGGCAGTCGGCGGCCGGGCGGCGACTCACCGCCGCGACGACTGCACCTACGACGTGGGCGCGAACTACTGCAAGGACGACGACGAGCGCGTCCGGGACCTGTTCGCCGGGGAACTCGCTGACGGACTGGTGGACACCGAAGGGCCGGTCTGGACCTTCGACGCCGACGGCGACATCTCCGAGGGCCGGGGCGACGACGCCCGCAAATTGACCTACGGCGACGGACTGGCGACGCTCGGCGAACGACTTCGGGAGACCAGCGACGCGACGGTCCGGACCGAAACCGAGGTCACGGGACTCGCGCGCGACGCCGACGAGTGGCGCGTCGAGTTCGAGTCCGCGGACGACCCGCTGGCGGCGGGCGACATCCGTGCGGACGCCCTCGTCCTCACGCCGCCCGCGCCAGCGACCGCCTACCTGCTCGACCGTGCTGACTGGGACGGGACCGACGACTCGCTCCGTGCGGACCTCGTGGAGGCGGCGGCCGACGTGTCCTACCGGACCCTGCTCTCGGTCGCGCTCCACTACCCCCAGCGCACCGACTTGCCGTACTACGCGCTCGTGAACAGCGACAAGAATCACGAACTCGGTTGGGTCTCGCGCGAGGAGTGCAAGCCCGGCCACGTTCCCGAGGGCGAGAGTCTGCTCGTCGTCCAGCCCTCCCCCGAGTGGTCCCGGCATCGCTACGACGACGCCGACGACGAAATCGCGGTGCAGGCCGCCGACCTGACCGCCGAACTGCTCGGCGACCCTGACCGCTATCAGTTCGACTGGGCGGACGTGGTCCGGTGGCGCGACGCGCTCCCCGATTCGGGGGCCGACGCCGACGTTCTCGACCGAGGGACCGACGCGGACCTGTTCTTCGCTGGCGACTGGGTCGCGGGCGAGGGGCGCGTCCACGCCGCGCTCCGATCCGGTCTGGAAACGGGCGAGCGAATCGCCGAGCGATACTGAGAACGAGTCTACCGGTTGCGGCCCAACAGCACCGCAGAGGTCCCCGAGACCAGCGTCACCGCGACGACGTGGCCGACGATGGCCACGACCAGCAGGCTCCGGCCCCAGACGAACGGCACCAACAGGAGTTGGACCACTGCGAATCCGATGGTCAGCAGGTCGATACGGAGCAGTTGTCTCCGGGCCGCCGCGTCGAACTGGTCGCCGTACTGTACCGTTCGGACCAGTCCCGTGAGGCTGGCCCACCACCCCGTGCCGATGCGGTAACAGAGGTCCCACAGCACCAGCAGGGTGAGAAAGACCGCGGGCGCTGGCGGCGACTCGCCGAGTAGAAGCGTGAGCAGTGGGACCTGCCCGCTCCGGGCGTCCAGCGTGAACAAGTACGTCAAGAGTGCGACGAACGACATCACGCCCAAGACGACCTCGATGCTGGACGAAAACAGGAGTTGCCGGTACGCCGTGGGCGTCTTCATCCGGCGAATCTCGTCGCCGAGCGCCAGCATGACGTAGCTTCCGACGGCCGCGACCGCGACCGCGGCGGTCCCGGCGGGCACCGCGCTCCAGAGGTCGTAGACCGCCGCGAACGCCAAAATCAGTCCCTCGAACAGCGCGAACTGGATGACGACCGCGACCGGCTGGGACAGCGACAGGCCGGGTATCGCGCCGACGATGCTCTCGTACACCCACGTCTCGCCGTAGCGCGCCGCTGGGGTGTCGGACGGGACCTGCTCTCCGTTCTCCCGGCTCATTCCTCGTCAGCCAGCGCGCGCTCGACTGCCTCCTCGAAACTCGTCAACTCGATGGGCAGTAGCTCACGGATGGGCGCGTCGTCGGCGACGACGGGGTTTTTCAGCCCCGAGATGAGGGGGTGAGCGATAGACTTGGGCACGTCGGTCACTAAATCGACCCAGTAGGCAGATAGCTTCGGCGTCAGTACGGGCACGGAGACGATTCGGGGCTGATACCCCATTACTCGTCCGGTTTCCTGCATCATCTCGCCGTAGGTCAGCACGTCCGGGCCGCCGACCTCGTAGGTCCGGCCCGCCGTCTCGGGGAGGTCGAGGACGCCGACGAGGTACGCCACCACGTCGTCGATGGCGATGGGCTGACACTCGTTGTGGACCCACTTCGGCGCTATCATCACCGGTAGCTTGCCGACCAACTCCCGAATCATCTTGAAACTCGCGCTCCCGTCGCCGACGACGATGGCCGCCCGGAGCGTCGTCAGCTCGAAGCCTGCGCCCTCGGTCAAAATCGTCTCGACCTCGCGGCGGGACATGAGGTGTTCGGACAGCACGTCGCCGGTCTCGCCCAATCCGCCCAGATAGACGACTCGCCGGAGGTCCGACCCCCGTGCGGCCGCCACAAAATTCCGGGCCGCGAGTCGGTCGCGTTCGGCGAAGTCGCCTCCGGTCTGCATCGAGTGGACGAGGTAGTACGCCGCCTCGACGCCCTCGAAGACGCCCTCCATACTCTCGGAGTCAAGCAGGTCGGCCTCCACGACTTCGACGCTTGCCGGAGCGTCGTAACCGTCGGCGTCTCTCACGAGGGCGACGACCTCGTGGCCCGCGTCCAGCAGGGCGGGGACGAGGCGTCCGCCGACGAATCCGGTCGCTCCAGTTACCAGTACGCGCATTTGCGCAGACTACGGACCGCGGGACCATAAATTTCTGCTATTGACCTCTATGGGAAAAGAGACGCGAGGTCCGCCGCTACGGGGACTCGCCCGGCGGCGGCCGCTCGCCCAACTCGACTCGGACCTGCGTCCGCTCGCTGTCCCGCAGGACGGTCAGCGTCACCGTCTCGCCGGGCCGGGTCTGGGTCAGATAGCTCGATAGCTCCTCGCCCGAGCGAATCTGGCGGCCGCCGATGGCCAGAATCACGTCGCCGCCGCGGGGCACTTGGACGCCATCGACCTCGGTGATTCCGTCGTCGCCTTCCAGTGCGCCGTCGGCGGGTCCGCCCGGAACGACCTGTCGGACCAGCACGCCGCGGGTCACGTTCAGGTCGTTGCCCTCGGCGACAAGCGGTGTCACGTCCGTCGAGGAAATGCCGAGGTAGGAGTGAGCGTACGACCCGTTCGCTATCAGCGAGGGCGCGACGCGCTCGACGCGACTCGCCGGGACCGCGAATCCGGTGTTCTCGCTCCTGGCGAGCGTCGCGGTGTTGACGCCAACGACCTGCCCGTCGCAGTTCACCAGCGGCCCGCCGCTGTTACCGGGGTTGATGGCCGCGGTGGTCTGGACCGCGTTCGGAATCGTGAACTGCGGTCCCTGCGGCCCGCCAGCCGGGAGCGACCGGTTCGTCCCGCTGACTATGCCGTCCGTAATTGTCGCGTCGAGACCGAGCGGACTCCCGAGCGCGCCGACCGGTTGGCCCTGCTCGGGCGTTTCGTTTGCCAGTTCGAGCGGCGTCGCGTAGTCCGGCAGGTCGCTCACGTCGAGGACCGCGAGGTCGCTGTAGGCGTCCGTACCCACGACTTCGGCGGTCCGCCACTCGCCGCGGTTGAACTGGACCTCGACCGTCGAGGCGTTGCCCACGACGTGCTGGTTCGTGACGACGCGGCCCTCGTCGTCGTAAACGAACCCGGAGCCGAGTCCCTGTCCTCCTCTGGTCGCGGTCCGAACCGAGACGATGGAGCCAATCGTCTCGTCGTACAGCGCTTCGTAGTCGCAGGAAATCTCCTGTCTCGCGGCGTCTTCGCTTCCCGGTCCCCCGACGTGACCGACCGCACTCACCGGTCCCGTTCCGAGGAGTGCGACGACCAACACTCCGACGAGCAAGCGTGTTCGTCCCCACATCGGAAAGCGGGACGACCGGAATCGCAAAGAAAGTGCGGGCCTCTCGGGAAGCGACCGGGGGCACCTCGGCGTTCCCGCCTCTCCGACGTTCTCGACGCCTCCGACATGTCTCGACGCCGCTCGGACCCCATGCGGGACTTTTTGGTGTCTCCCCGTCAACTGATAGTCATGTCGGAACTGAACGCGTTGGAGTCGCTTCCGGACCGCTCGATGAAGCAGTCAGAACTCGACGCTCTCGCCGAGAGCGAGACCGTCGAATGGGTCGAACCGCTCCGGACCGGCGTCAACGAGCGCCGGAACATGGTGGACGCGTGGGTTCTCGAAACGGACGGGACCGCCCACGTCCTGCTGTACGAGACCAGCGGGTGGATGCCCAAGGGGTCGTTCGACACCGAGGGGTTGTCGCCCGAGGAGAAGCGCGAGCGCGGCGACGAGCTGTTGCGCTTCTGAGTCGTCGGGGAGCGTCCCCCGTCTCACTTCCCGAACAGGCTGGCGTGGACCGGGGCGAACTCCCGCTCGTCGGCGTCGCTGACCGCCCGTCCCTCGACGCCCGCGTCGAGGAAGTCCCGGAGCGGCGGCCCGACCTCCTCGGGTTCCACGAGGAAGGCGTCGTGGCCGTGGTCGCTTTCGACGACGTGGTGGGCGACACCGATTTCGGCGGTCTCGAAGGCCTCGGCGAGGCGTTCGGCCTGCTCGACCGTGAAGTGCCAGTCGCCGGTGAAACTGACCACGAGGGCTTCGCCGGAGAATCCGGCGAGCGCGTCGGCGTCCGAGTCGTAGCCAGCCGCGAGGTCGTAGTTGTCCATCGCCCGCGTCAGGTAGAGGTAACTGGTCGCGTCGAAGCGCTCGACGAACTTCTCGGCCTGATAGTCGAGATACGACTCGACCTCTCGGTAGGGGAAGAAGTCGCCCGCAGGGTCGTCGGGCGCGAAGGCCTCGGCCATCGCGGCCCGACCCGCCGACCGGCGGCCGAACTTCCGGTCCATCGACTCCTTCGAGAGGTAGCCGACGTGTCCCAACTGGCGAGCGACCGCGAGACCGTCCGTGGGCGCGTCTCGGTCCTCGCCGTGGTACGCCCCGCCGTTCCAGTTCGGGTCGGTCGTGATGGCTCGGCGCGCGATGGCGTCGATGGCGAGCATCTGGGGGTCGAGTCGGGCCGCAGTGGCGATTGGCGCGACTCTATCGACGCGCTCGGGATAGCGCTTGGCCCACTCCAAGACGTTCATCCCGCCGACGCTCCCGCCGACGACGGCGTGGAGCGGCCCGACCCCGAGGTGGTCGAGCAGGCGGGCCTGGGCGCGAGTCCAGTCGCCGACGGTCACGGCCGGGAAGTCGGTGCCGTAGGGGTCGCCCGTCTCGGGGTTCTCGCTCGCCGGGCCGGTCGTTCCGTAACAGGACCCCGGCACGTTCGCGCAGACGACAAAGTAGTTCCGGGTATCGACGGCCTTGCCCGGTCCGATAACGTCGCTCCACCACGCCGCGGCCTGTCCGTCGGTGTCGCCGCGCTTCGGGCCGGTGACGTGCGCGCTCCCGGTCAGGGCGTGACAGACCAACACCGCGTTGCTCCCGTCGTACTCCCCGTAGGTCTCGTAGGCGACTTCGAGGGGGACCGCTCGGCCACACTCGAACTCGAAACGCCCGAGGTCGGCGGTGTCGCGCGTTCGGTTCATGTGGACCTCTCGATGGCGCGCTCTACGTCCGCGAGCAGGTCGGCCGGGTCCTCGATGCCGACCGAGAGGCGAATCAGGTCGGGCGAGACGCCCGCCGAGCGCTGTTCTTCGGGAGAGAGTTGCGCGTGGGTCGTGCTGGCGGGGTGGATGACCAGCGTCTTCGCGTCGCCGATGTTGGCCAGAAAGCTCGCCAACTCGACGTTCTCGCAGAATTCCTTTCCGGCCTCGTAGCCCTCGACAAGTCCGAACGCGACCATCCCGCCGTACCCGCCGTCAAGATACTCACTGGCGTTCGCATGGGTCTCGTGGCTCTCCAAGCCCGGATACGCCACCCACGCCACGTCGTCGTGGCCCTCCAGATACTCGGCGACGATGGCGGCGTTCTCGCAGTGGCGGTCCATCCGGAGCGGCAGGGTCTCTAACCCCTGTAGGGTCTGCCACGCATCGACGGGCGATTGCTGATTGCCGAGGCTCCGGAGCGCCCGCCAGCGCGCCGCCGCGGCCAGCGGTGCCTCGGGGAAGTCCCGAGAGAAGTCGGTGCCGTGGTAGGCCGCGTTGTCGCCCGCGATTTCGGGGTAGCTGTCGGCGTGGGCCTGCCAGTCGAAGCTTCCGCCGTCAACGAGGACGCCGCCGACCGTAGTCCCGCTCCCGTGGAGCCACTTCGTCGTGGACTCCCAGACCGCGTCCGCGCCGTGGTCGAGGGGGTTGCAGAGATACGGCGTGGCGAAGGTGTTGTCCACGACGAGTGGTGCCCCGGCGTCGTGAGCGATTGCGGCCACGCGCTCGAAGTCGGGCGTGACGAGCGAGGGGTTGCCGACCGTTTCGACGTGGACGAACGCGGTGTCCTCGTCTACCGCGTCCTCGTAGGCCTCGTAGTCCAGCGTCTCCACGAATCGCGGTTCGACCCCGCGCTTGCTCGCGTTGTGGTTGAGGTACGCGGTGGTCCCACCGTAGGTGTCCGTCGAGCAGACCACGTTATCGCCCGACTCGGCCAGCACGAGGACCAGCGAGTCGAACGCGGCCATCCCGCTGGCGGTCGCCACCGCGCCGGTCCCGCCCTCCAGCGAGGCGAGTCGCTCTTCGAGGAACTCCGTCGTCGGGTTCGAGATGCGCGAGTAGATGTCGTCGTCGCCGTCGAGCGCGTAGCAGTCCGCGGCGTGGTCGGCGTCCTCGAACTCGTAGGAGGTCGTCTGGTAGATTGGCGGCGCGCGCGCCCCGGTCGCGGGGTCCGCTCCGTGGCCTGCGTGGAGGCTCCGGGTCGAAAAGCGGGGCTGGTCGGCCGCCTCCTCGGGGTCAGTCATGTACTACACGCATATTTCTACGCGAAGTTATAACTGACAGTTACGGCAAGGCTTGCAGTCGGCCATTTACCGGGACGGATACGCGCTTCGCCCGCCGACAATCCCGGAATCGGGGTCGCCGTGTCCCCGTACCCGACTGGTCCCTTCGAACCGCGGGGCGGTCTGCTCCGGAGCGAGCGAATCGGCGTCCCGAACTCCATCGACCCGACGCTGTTCGTCGGGGGGGGCGGAATCCGTTCCTGTTTTCGGGGAGCAAGCGCGGCATCTACGGGGTTCGAATCACCGAAAACGGTCTCTCGTTCGCTGGCGGGAAGTTCCAGATTGCGGGCGGCGTGGAAGCGTCCTACGTCGTCGAACGCGACGGCACGCCGAGCGGGGAGAGCGAGGTGCCGCCTGTCGCCGAGTGAACTCGATGCGACCGACAGACGTTGCGTTTCGACTTACAGACGTTTGCCGAGTGCGAAGAGGAAGACGGAGACGAATCCGACGACGGTGAGTCCGAGTGCGACGAAAAAGAGGTGTGCCAGTAGGTCGCCGTCGGTCGAGACGAGTTGGAGAATTATCAGTACGACAATCAGCAGCAGAAGTTGGTCGAGTTTGGTTTCGAGACTGTCGATTCTGGCGACGAGGTCCGCCGCGTCGTCGCTCTCGCCCGCGCGGTCGCTGGGGTCGGCCATGCGCGGTTGCTGGCAGGCGATTGTCATCAATGTGTGGTATTTGCCGTGGGAGTCGGTCGCGGGCCTCCGAAAACCATAGGAAACTCGTCACCGAACTATCGGCAATGAGCGAGTTCGTCGTTCCGCCTGCGCTCGAACGCGGCGACAAGGTGGCGGTCGTCGCGCCCGCGTCCAACCGCGCGACCGAGTACCCCCACGTCTACGAGTTAGGTCTCGAACGCCTCCGGGAGGTCTTCGACCTCGAACCGGTCGAGTTCCCTACCGCGACGAAGGACAGCGAGTATCTCTACGACCATCCCGCGGAGCGCGCCCGCGACGTGATGGACGCCTTCGCCGACCCCGACATCTCCGGGGTTGTCACGACGCTCGGCGGGTTCGACCAGATTCGAATATTGAAGCATCTCGACCCCGAAGTCCTGCGAGCGAACCCGACCAGATTCTACGGCATCAGCGACAACACAAATCTCGCGTGCTACCTCTGGAACCTCGGCATCGTCTCCTTTTACGGCGGGACGGTGATGACCGACCTCGCCATGCAGGGGTCGATGCACGACTACACGGTCGAACACCTCGAAACCGCCTTCTTCGGCGACGACCTCGACGCCTTCGGCGAGATTCGCGCGGCCGAGGAGTTCACCGACGACGATTTGGACTGGGGCGACCCCGAGAATCTGGACCGCCACCGCGAGATGGAACCGAATCCGGGGTGGACCTTTCGCGGGCCGGAGACCGCGGTTTCGGGGCGAACGTGGGGCGGGTGTCTCGGCACGCTTGACATGCAGTTGCGAACCGGGCGCTACCTCCCCGCGCCCGAGGACGTGGCGGGTCGAATCCTCCTGCTGGAAACGTCCGAGGAGCTACCCTCCGCGATGGACGTTCGGGAGGTCCTGATAGGGATGGGCGAGCGCGGCCTGCTCGACCGCTTCGCGGGCGTCCTCGTCGGTCGCCCGAAGGCTCGCAACCCCTTCGAGGACCCCGGTCCGAAGGACCGCGCCGACTACCGCGAGAATCAGCGTGAGGCCATCGCCGAGGTGGTGGCGGAGTACAATCCGGACGCGCCGGTCGTCTTCGGCGTGGACTTCGGCCACACCGCGCCGGTCGTTCCGATGCCGGTCGGCGGGCGCGTCGAAATCGACCCCGTAGGTGAGACAATCAGAATCGGCGAATGAGGAGGAGTGTCGCGCTCAGTAGTCGAGATACTCGTTCAGCGTCTCGAACTCCGCACGCGAGAGGACGACTTCCGTCGAGACGCCGTCGATACGGCGGAAGTCGTCGTCGATAGTCAGTATCGTTTCGACGCCCTCTTCGACTGCGACCTGTGCGTAGTAGCCGTCCCATCCCTCGACGTTGTTCTCGCTGGCGCGCTCGAACCCCGTTCGGACAGTCTCCTCGCGGGTTTCGTCGTGCCAGTGGACTCGCTTGGCGTCCATGAACCGTTGCATCAGTCCGGATGCGTCCTCGTTGGAAAACCCGTAAACCGAGGTGAGGACGTGGTGTGCGCCGACGAGCGACGGATACGGAACGACGGCGTCTATCTCTCCGGCGATAGCCCGCTTAACGTAGGAAAGCGGGGTGTCGCTGACGGGCGTTCCGGCGTGCGCGAGCGCGGTGACGCCGACATCGAACAGATAGGGTCCCTCACTCATCGCTCCGATCCCGTTTCGCCCGAGCGTCGCCCGCCTGCCGTCGGACAGTTTCGACGTGGTCGCGGGCCGCACCTTCCAAGTCGCTCCGGGACGTTCGCTCGCGGCGCGAGGCCGCCTGTCCGATTCTACGTTCAAGGTCCTGGACGATCTCCTCGGCGCGTTCTTCGGGTTCGACGACGGCGCGCCCGCCCTCCTCGCGCACGTCCACCTCGGTTCCGGGGGCGAGTCCGAGTCGCTCCCGGAGGTCCTTCGGGAGGACGATACGGCCTTTAGAGTCTACCTTCGCCATACTCCCACTATCGGTGGGAAAAGAATAAGCGTTTCGCGGAATACATCCTCCGAGCGAGGCTCGACTCCGAATCACGGCTTACAAGGCGACCCACTCCCCATTTCCGACCGTTCCCGTGACATCGACCAGACGCGACCGACTCCGACTCGCGGCCGTCGTGTTCGCCGTCCTGCTCGCGCAGGTACTGCTCTACCCCGGCGTCCCGGACCTCGTGGCGGCGGTCGGCGCGACCACGGCGCTCGACGCGAGCATGTGGTTCCTCGCCGCCGAGTTCGCGGCGTTCGTCACCTTCGCGGGCGTGTGGGGCGCGGTCAGCGACCGAATCGGCCGCCGGACGCCGCTCGTCGTCGCGGGCGCGCTCGGCGGTGCGGTCGGTTACTTCGCGCTCGCGCTCCTGCCCGGCGCGCTCTCGCTGTCGTTCGGCGAGGTGCTGGCGCTCCGGGCCGTGCAGGGTGCGACCACCATCGGCGCGTTCTCGCTGGCGATGACGATGCTGATGGACTTGGCGGGCGGCCACGGCAAGAACATGGGCGCGGCGGGCATCGCCATCGGTCTCGGCACCGCTGTCGGCGCACCGCTCGGCGGGCGACTCTACGGCGTGGGCGCGCTCGTTCCGCTCTACGTCGCCGGAGTGCTGTTGGTCGTCGCCGGACTGGTCGCGCTCACGATACCCGACCGCGCACCCTCCGACGACGGAGAAGGGCGACTCAGCCGTGCTGTCGCCACGCTGACCGAGCGCCCGGTGCTGGGTCTCCCCTACGTCTTCGGATTCGTGGACCGACTCACCGCCGGGTTCTTCGCGCTGGTCGGCACGGTTTACTTCCGGGAGGCGTTCGGTCTCGACGCCGCCGCGACGGGCCTGATGCTCGGTCTGTTCTTCGCGCCGTTCGCACTCCTCCAGTACCCCTTCGGCGTCCTCTCGGACCGCATCGGCCGGACAACGCCAATCGTCGCAGGGTCGGCGCTCTACGGGTTCGCCGTCCTCGCGGTCGGACTCGCGCCCACGGTCCCGACCGCCGCGGTGGCGATGGTCGTCGTGGGCGTCATCGGCGCGCTGATGGCTCCGGCGACGATGGCGCTCGTCACCGACCTCGCTTCCGACGCCGGACGGGGCACCGCGATGGCGGGGTTCAACATTTTCGGGAGCATGGGCTTTCTCGCGGGCATCCTCGTCGGCGGGACCGTGGCCGACGAGTTCGGGTTCCTCGCGGCGTTCCTGACGGCGGGTGCGATGGAAATCGCCGTCGCCGCGGTGTCGATTCCGACGTTCCTCCGCATCGACCCCGAAAGCGCGAGTACGTTCGGGGGGTAGTCTTTATGTTATATAATCAATAGCAGGATGGCTAGCGCGTAAGATGCACAACCCGGCCGTTCGGCAATACTTAAGGCCAAGTTTTACTAAGCAGAGCCATCTGGTAAATCAAGCTGATTAGCAAGATATTTCGGAGAGAAAAGCAACTGATACTTGGCAATGGATTTGTAGTCAACTCTCTTATTCTGATGTCTTGTCACTTTTGTTCTCCAAATCTTTCTTTTTGCCTTCATCTTGGTCTTCTAATTGTTCATTGATGGGCTTCTCTGTCTCAGTTTGTAAGTCAGAAATGAAGAGTCGAATTGAAGTTCGCTTTTTTCGTAGATTTCGGATTATTTGTTTGCCGCTAGCTTGTTCCCCGAAGATATGCCATGTTGCGACGAAAGTAATTCCAAGAAGGGCTAAAAGAGCATAAATTGACGTTTCGGCATTCATTGGACCGCCGATTTTCTGTATTGCTTCGATGATTCCTACGGTGACTAACGCCCAAGTAAGAAATGCGACGGAAAAGTTTGTTTCCAATTGGCGGCTGTTAAGCTCTCTTTCGTGAGCTACGTCGAATCCTTTCTTTGTAAGTTCAATTTCTTCTGTTATGGGAGTATCGAATCTGGTTCCCGCCTTGCAATTTTCCCATTCCGTAGTTTGGTAATCTATCAGGTCATGACTATCAAGGAAACTGAGTGCTTCTTTGACCTCCGATTTCGTTAGGCCTGTATTTTGGATGAGGGGGTTACTGTATTGGATTTCGTCCGGTGAATGAGTGATTGAGTTTGTATTCGAGTATATCTCTTGAAGCACTAATGCCCAATTCGGCTTATCCATAACCTTATATTAAATAAACACTGACAAATATCTTGTGAGTTGTCCTATTTATCCAAGAGATTGTAGAATGTTTGATATAGTCTATAACTCGGCAGAGTGGCTTGCGACCTACCGCAAAACCTCGCGCGCCGCCTCGACGCCCGCCTCGCGGTCAACGTCCTCACCGGTCTCCTCGAACGCTTCCCCAATCGTCCGCACGCCCCGCAGAATCTGCTCGCTGGAGAGACCGCCCATGTTGCTCACCCGGAAGATGTCGCCGCCGAGGTGGGCCTGTCCGCCCGAGATGGAGACACCGCGCTCCTCGATTGCGTCGAAGAATGCCTCGGGGTTCTCGCGGGTGTGGGCCGGGAGCGACACCGCGGTGAGGGTGTTCGAGTACCCCGTCGCGTCGTTGCGCTCGGCGAAGAGGTCCAGACCCATCGCGGTGAACGCCTCGCGGAAGGCCGCCGACTGCTCGCGGTGGCGCTCGATTCGCTCGGGCATTCCCTCCGCGACGATGTCTTCGGCGGCGACCGCGAGACCGCGGAACAGCGGGACCGCGCTGGTGAACGGCGTCTGGTGGGAGTCGGCCTTCCGGAGGTGCCAGTCCAAGTCCTCGTAGAACGGCGCGGCGTCGCCGTCAAACTTCTCTTGGGCGGCCTCGGTGGCGTACATCGCGGAGGTCCCCGGCGGTGCCGCCAGACACTTCTGGGCGTCGGTGACTGCCACGTCCACGTTCCAGTCGTCGATGCAAAACTCGTCGCCGCCGATGGAGGTCACGCCGTCCACGACGAAGGTGGCGTCGTGTTCCGCGGCGATTTCGCCGACCTCCTCGACCGGGTTCAGCAGGCCCGTGCTGGTCTCGTTGTGGACCATCGTCACCACGTCGGTGTCGTCGTCCACGGTCTCTCGAACCGCGTCGAGATCGATGGAGTGGCCCCACGTCGCTTCCACGGACTCGACGGAGGCGTATCGGTCGGCGATGCGCTTGAAGCGCCGCCCGAACTTGCCGTTGACCAGCGGGACGACTTTGCCGCCATCGCCGCGTCCACTGAGACCGCCGACCAGATTCGCCACCGCGGCCTCCATCGCCATCGTCGCCGTGCCGTTGAAGACAAGGGTCGTCCCGTCGCTCGCGGTCGTCTCGCCATCGAGCGTCGAGTGGGTGAATACGTGGTCGAGCGCATCTTGGGCGCGCTCGTAGACCGCCTCGAACTCAGCGGAGCGGTGGGAAACCATCGGTTCGCTCATCGCCTGCCGTACCTCGCGGGTCACGGGAACCGGTCCCGGATTCAGGAGGAGAAAGTCCTCGCGCATGTGTGCATCCTCGCACGGATTCGGCTTAAGTACGCGGGGTTCTCGCAATACCCGCCAACTCCGCAGACGACGCCGGAGTCAGGGCGTGAGACCGGCGAGACGACGCCGAGCGCGGACCGCCAGACTCGCGGACGAACGTGACAGTCGGGGGCCACAGTAGTCATTACCCGCTTCGTGGTACCACCGTTGCTATGGCACAGTTCAGCGACAGCGACGAGGGTAAGCCCGTGACGATGGGCGACGAGAAGGTCGGGATGATTGCCGAGGTCGAACACGGCACCGCCTACGTGGACCCCGATGCCGGAATCACGGACAGAATCAAGGCCACGCTCGACTGGGGCGACCGCGACGAGGACACGTATCCGCTTGACGAGAGCCGAGTAGACGCCATTACCGACGACGAGGTCCGACTCCGAAGCGAGATGTAGCGCAGATTCGCGTTCGTCCGTCGTTTCTTTTCGACTGGCTCGGTTACTTCAAGACCCGTTCGGCTACTCTACGACCGGTTCGGCTACTCCACGACCCGCTCGGCCACGCGGTCGAGGTGGTCCAGACCGACGATTGCGACGGTCTCGCCGCGCTCGCACAGTGCCCGCAGTTCGTCGGCCATGCACTCCTCGCGGGTCTCGTCGCGGAGTCGAACAGGCCGCGGCGGGTCGAACGCCCGGAGGAGCGACCGGGAGCGCCGGGCCTGCGCGCGTTCGTCGCGGGCCTGCACCGCGGGCGGGTCCGACCGCGAGCAGTCGTGGTCCACGGGGGCGTCCACCTCGACGCGGAGCGCGGTCCGGTCGGCGACGGCCGCCGCGAGTCGGCAGGTCAGCGCGTGGCGCGTGACGGACGTGACGCCGGAGGCGACTCGCCGGAGCGTCCCGAGCGACGCGCCCGCCGCTCGGCAGTTCCGGATGAGTCGCGGGAAGAACTCAAGGGTCGGCGCGTCGATGCCGACGACTTCCGCGCCGATGTCGCTGGCGGCTTGGGCCGCGGCGCTCATCTCGCCGCCGAACGTCGGCGGCGTCTGCGAGTCGCGGGCGTAGGTCTCGTAGAGAGGCACCGCCAGCGGCGGCGATTCGAGCGCGACCACCGCGGGGTCGCGCTCTCGGACGACCGCCCGAGCGCGGTGGACGCTCGCTGGATGGTCGTGGACGACGCCGACGAGAGTCACGTCGCCCTCGGAGTCTGAGACGGTTCGGACGTACTCGTCGCTCATACGGGGGTCGTCGCTGGCGGGTTCGTGCTTCGGTTCTTCGGAGTGGTCGGAGTCCGATTCGAGGGAGTCGTTCGGAGAGGGCATCGACCTTGCGAGGAGATTTCACTACCCCCTGATAGTCCTTCGTATTTCTCCGAGAAGCAGTGGTTTAGCTTGAATGTCTAGATTCCCAGCCCGTAACGCCGACGTTTTAGCCACTTAGGCCGCGCTTGCCGTCGCTCTGGCGCGTCGGGAGACCGGACTTTTTACCGGCGAGGAGACAAACCCTCGCCAATGACCACCGCGAGCGCGGACGAGAATCCCTACGTCGAGGACCCGGAGACCGACTTTCGGCCCGTTGCAGAGTTGAGCGAGACCAAGGCCGACGCGCAGGCCGAGCAGTTGCGCGAGGCCATTCGCCTCCACGACTATCGCTACTACGTCGAGAACGACCCGGTAATCGCCGACCGGACGTACGACGCCCTGTTCACACGGTTGCAGGACCTCGAAGAGACCTTCGACCTCCGGACCCCGGACAGTCCGACCCGGCGCGTCGGCGGCGAACCGCTGGACGAACTCGGCACGGTCGAACACGCCGAACCGATGCTTTCCATCGACTCGGGCGGCGACGCCGAGGACGTGCGCGAGTTCGACGAGCGCGTCCGGCGGGAAGTCGGCGACGACAGCGTTCGATACGTCTGCGAACCCAAGTTCGACGGTCTCTCAGTCGAAGTCGTCTACGAGGACGGCGAGTACGTTCAGGCCGCCACGCGCGGCGACGGCTACACCGGCGAGGACGTGACCGAGAACGTCCGGACAATCGCCAGCGTGCCCCAGCGACTCCGGGGTGACTACCCCGACCGACTGGTCCTGCGGGGCGAGGTCCACATTCCCGAAGAGGCCTTCCGGAGGCTCAACCGCGAGCGCGTCGAACGCGGCGAGGAACCCTTCGCCAACCCCCGGAACGCCGCGGCGGGCACCCTCCGCCAACTGGACCCCGCCGTGACCGCCGGACGACCGCTGGACTGCTTTTTCTTCGACGTGTTAGACTCGTCGTACGACTTCGAGACCCACTGGGAACAGCACGAGACTCTGCCCGACTGGGGCCTGAAGGTCAACGACCGCTCGGAGCGCACCGACGACGTGGAAGAGGTCATCGCGTATCGGAACCGCCTGATGGACGACCGGCCCGACTTGGACTACGAGATAGACGGTGTCGTCGTTAAAGTAGACGACCTCGCCACCTGCGCCGAGTTGGGCACTACGGAGCGACACTACCGGTGGGCGTTCGCCTACAAGTTCCCTGCACGCTCGGAGGTTACGACCATCACGGACATCACGGTGCAGGTCGGTCGAACCGGCCGCTTGACGCCCGTCGCGCTTCTCGAACCCGTGGACGTGGGCGGCGTTACCGTCTCGCGCGCCAGCCTCCACAACCCCGAGGAAATCGCCGAGATGAACGTCAACGTCGGCGACGAGGTGGACGTGGAGCGCGCGGGCGACGTGATTCCCTACGTCGCCGAGGTGGTCGAGAAGGGTTCGGAGGGCCACTACGAGTTCCCCGACCACTGCCCGGTCTGCGACAGCGCGGTGGAGTTCGACGGTCCGATGGCCTACTGCACCGGCGGATTGGCCTGCGTCGCGCAACTCCGGCGCGCGGTCGAATACTACGCCAGCGACGACGGACTCGACATCGAAGGTCTCGGCGGCGAGCGCGCCGACCAGCTTATCGACGCCGGACTAATCGGTGACAGCCTCGCGGACCTCTACCGTATCGAGAGAGCGGACTTACTCGACCTCGACGGCTGGGGCGAGACCAGCGCCGAGAATCTGCTCACAGAGCTGGCGGCCTCGAAACACCCGCAACTCCGCGAGTTCCTCTCGGCCATCGGCATCCCGAAGGTAGGTCCGGCGACGGCGGCGGACCTCGCCCGCGCGTTCGGCGACATCGACGCCGTTCGGACCGCGACCCGCGAGGAGTTGGAGACCATCGACGGCATCGGCCCAAAGGTCGCCGACCAAATCGCGGAGTTCTTCGAGTCCGAGCAAAACGAACGGGTCATCGAGGACCTGCTCGACGCCGTCGGCCCGCTCGAAACTCCGAGCGAGACCGAGACTGGCGACGAGTTGGCAGGCCTAACCTTCGTGTTCACCGGGTCCCTGTCGGGGTACACGCGGAGCGACGCGCAGGAACTGGTCGAGAGCCACGGCGCGAACGCGACGGGAAGCGTCTCGGGCAACACGGACTACCTCGTCGCTGGCGAGCGTCCGGGGCAGACGAAACTGGACGACGCCGAGGACGAAGACGTGACGGTGTTAGACGGACGAGAGGCGTTCGAGGCGTTCTTAGAAGAGCGCGGCGTTCGATACTTAGATTAGGGCGGGTCCGCGAGCGCGTTCAGTTTCTCCGGGTCTCCCGTGGTCGCCGCGGTGTGCCAGCACTTGATGACTGCGAGCGTCACCCGCGTCACGTCCTCGTGACGGATACACGATTTCCGATGGGCGTCGAGGTCGTCGGGCGGATGAAAGTGCTTGTCTGGGACGCCAGCACGTCGCTCCCACCCGAACCGGAACTGGAGACCGTCGTCCGTTTGGTCCGCGTCACGTCCGTCGGTGTTCCGGCGCTCCTCGCCGTCCGGGTCTCTCTCCACGTAGTGGTACTTGTACCCGTGTCCGGTCCACCACGTTACGTCGAACCGCCCTTCGTCTGCGAGGATGCCCGACCAGAGTCGAACGCGAAGTTCTTTCGGACCGACGTGGTACTCCGGGACCCACTCGACGGACTTCACGAGTCCGCCGAGTCTATCGCGGAACGTCGCCTCGACGGTTTCGAGTTTGCTCCGGGAGACGGTCCCTTTCTCGCCGCTACGCATGGTTCGACCGGTCGCGTCGCCCCGCGGTCGCGTCAGCGTCGGCGAGGTAGTCGGCCATCGACTGGGCCGCCTGCAGACGTTTCAGGTCCGCTTTGAGCGTCCGCCACGTCGCCAAGTCGTCCCACCCCTCGCCGTCGTCCGAGTCGAGGGATTCCGCGAGGTCGTTGGGCGTGTCGGCGTCGTACCGCTGGCGCAACTCGGCGATTCGCTCTTTGGCCTGCCGGACCTTCGCATCGAGGTCGGCGGCCGACTGTCGCTCCGCGAGGTCGGCGACTCGATTCACCCGCCGCTGAGTCTCGCTCCACGCGTATCGAGTCGCACGTCCGTCGTCGCGCTCCTCGACAAGTCCGGCCTCGACGAGCGGTTCGACGTGCTTGCGCACCGTCGGTTTCGTCGTCGCGGCGGCGTCCGCGACCTCGGCCGTCGTCTTCGGTTCGTACGTGTTTTCGAGGACGGTGTGGATGCGCTGGAACGCCGTGTTCGAGGCTTTCCACTCGGCGGTCACTGCCTCGTTGAGGTCGTCGGGAACGTTACCGGACAGTGCTTCCGACTCGAAGGGTTCTACGTCGGCGACCGACGGCGGCCGGTCGGAGTCGCCGCGGTCAGACTCATCGTTAGACACGTTCGTACGGACGGCATCGAGAAAGTAATATTTTGGGTCGCAAATATATTTTTGCTGTCGAGGCGTTCCGCTCAGAGGTCGGCTTTCTCGAACACCAGATAGCCGATTGCGACCGGGACGAGCAACCAGAGGAGGAACTGAGCCAGCACGACACCGTCCGAGAGGTAGAACGGTACGTCGCCGAGTCGCTGGGTGATGACCTGCTGTTGCATCCGACCGGCACCGTAGAGACGCGCGGCGAGGACGCTATCGGTGTAGAGTCCGGTGACGAGCGTTTCGTAGGCCCGGACAGGGTTGAGGAACTTGACGAACAGGCCGTACTTGACCAGCGTCATCTGCTCCCAGCCGAGACCGAGTTTGTCGTTGAACACGACGAGAACGCGCCGGACTTGCGTCCAGAGCGCGGTGAGGACGACGTACGTCCCGACAGTTCCGAGCATCGCGCGGGGGTTCGTGGACGCCGCCGCCGAGAACCCGACCGCGATGGTAATGAACACGACGCCGAGCAGAAGCGTCAGTCCGATGAACGCGAGGTAGTTCAGCGGCCCTACCTCGATACCGTAGACGACGAGAACGACCGCCGCGAGGAGCATGGCGATGAGCGTCGGAAGCGCGAAGACGCTACTTCGGCCAGCGGTCTTTCCGGCGACGACATCCTTTCGGGAGTGTGGAAGCGAGAGCAGCAACTTCAGCGACCCCGACTCGCGCTCGCCGATAATGGAACTGTAGGCCACGACGATTGCGACGAGCGGGACCACGAGCGCGACGATGCGAGTTCCGAGCGTCGGGACGAACACTCCGGCGGTGAGCGGTCCGTCGCCGTTCGATTCGACGCCTGACCCGATAAGGTAGGCGCTGCCGACGAACAGACCGAAGAAGATGGCTGACAGACCCCACAACCACTTCGAGCGCACCGCGTCGCGGAAGTCTTTCCGGGCGATGGCCTGCCACGTCATGCTTCGACCTCCTGTTTGTCGGTGGTGTAGTCCATGAACAGTTCCTCTAGCGAGGCCTCGTCGGTCTCGAAGTCGATCACATCGACGCCCGCCTCCTCCAGCGTCGAGAGGACGGTCGTCTTCACGTCACTCTCGCAGGAGACGGTCAGGCGGTCGCCGCTCTCGTTGCGCTCGATTTCCGAGACGCCCTCAAGGTCACGCACGCTCTCGATGGCGTCCGCGGAGGTGTCGCCGACCGTGATTCGGAGGACGGTGTCGGCGCTGGTCGCGTCGCGCAGGCCCTCGATGGAGTCCTCGGCGACTAACTGGCCGTCCCGGAGAATACCCACGCGGTCACAGACGGATTCGACCTGTCCGAGGATGTGGCTGGAGAAAAAGACCGTTGCGCCGCGGTCGGCCTCCTCGCGCACGATGTCGCGCATCTGGCGCGCGCCCTGCGGGTCGAGTCCGGTGGAGGGTTCGTCGAGGACGAGCAGGTCGGGTTCACCGACCAGCGCCATCCCGAGGACGAGACGCTGGGCCATCCCCTTCGAGTAGCCACCGGCCTTCCGGTCGCCGTCGCCCGACAGGCCCACGCGGTCGAGGATTGCGTCGGGGTCGTCGTCGGCGTCTTTCGACTCGATGGCGAACTCAAGGTGCTGTCTGCCGGTCAATCGGTCGTACACCGAGAACCCCTCGGGGAGGACGCCGAGGTGTTCCCGGACGGCGACGCTCTCGTCGTGAACGTCGCGCCCGAGGACGCGAATGTCGCCCTCGGTCGGGCGAACGAAGTCCAACAGCATGTTGATAGTGGTGGACTTGCCCGCGCCGTTCGGGCCGAGGAAGCCGAACACCTCGCCCGATTCGACCTCGAAGGAGAGGTCGCGGACGGCGACTACGTCGCCGTACCGCTTTGTTACTCCGTCAATTTCGATAGCGGCCATAGGCGCGCCTTCTGCCCTCTCCCACGTAAACCCTTGTCTTATCATGTTGACTGAGTCCGAGATTGGTCGTCCGACATCGTGAGAAAAATACGCAAACGTATGGGAACCATATTTTATTAGAAGAATTTTTACGATAAAAACTATTTCTGGCGAGTGTGCGACGAAAACAGTTCCTATCGGTAATCATGGCGGTGGCGCTCGTCGGAAGTATGGCTGCTGTTGGAGGCGCAGCGGTCGCTCCGACCACCGAAGACGTATCGGCGAGTAGCATCAGCGGCTCCGTGACTGTCACGGTCACGAGCGCGGCAGACGGCGACACGGTGGATGTCGAGTACGAGAACGGGACCACCGAAACGGTCCGACTGCTCGGCGTTGACACGCCCGAAGTCAACGTCGAGAACTCGCCCTCCGAGTTCGAGGGCGTCCCGGACACCCAAGAAGGCTCAGACTGCCTCCGTAGCGCCGGAGAGAACGCCAGCCAGTTCACGAAAAACACCCTCGTCGGCGAGACGGTCACGCTGAAGTTCGACAGCGAGTCCGACCGTCGTGGCGGCTACGGTCGCCTGCTCGGCTACATCTACGTGAACGGCGAGAACTTCAACCTCGACCTCATCGAGAAGGGTCACGCTCGCGTCTACGACAGCACCTTCAGCCAGAGCGAGACGTTCTACAGCGCCGAGACCACGGCCCAGAACAACCTCGTCGGTCTCTGGGAGTGTACGACCCTCGACGGTGGTGACGGCGGTGACGGTGGCGACGGCGGCGACAGCGGTAGCGGCGCGGCCTCCATCGAGTGGGTCTACGCCGAAGCGAGCAGTCCGAACGACGAGCGCGTCCAGATCAAGAACACCGGAAGCGGTGAACTCGACATGACGGGGTACACGCTCGTTGACGAGTCCGGAAACAGTTACACCTTCCCGAGCGGGTTCACGCTCGCGTCCGGCGCGTCCGTCTGGGTCCACTCCGGTAGCGGCGCTAACGACTACGACGACCTGTACGCCGACTTCGGACACGAAGTCTGGAACGACTACGGCGACACGGCGTACCTCTACGACGAGAACGGCGACGAAGTTGACCGTCGCTCGTACTGAATCGCTTCGTTCGCGGTCTTTTTTGTTCGATTCGTCCGTTCGTTTCCGACTCCCGTGACGCCGACGGCTTAAATAGCCTCGTCGGGGTCGTGTTTCTCGGCCATGCGTGACGCCTCGCTGGCGTACTGCTCGCGGGTCTCGTCGTCGTCCACGTCGTCGAGCGATTCGGGGTCCGCGTCCACGGCCGCGGTCACGTCGATGTGGTTGAGCATGTTCATCGACCGCTGTTTCTGGAGGTAGCGTTCGCCGTCGGTGGTGGCGTACACCAGCGAAATCATGCCTTTGTCGGTGTACGTGCGCTCGACTAGCCAGAGTTGCTCGTCGTCCATGTCCGAACGTTCCTCGGGAGCGAGTTGAAACCTCCGGGTCGAACCGTCAGCCGTCGTCGCCCGCCGCTTCCGCCGAGGACGCCAGTAGCATTAAGACGGAAAGCGATGTACTGAGTCGTAAATGATGGATTACGGGTGGCAGGTCCGCCGGGGATACGGAGTACGAGGTATCGGTCGCAACCGTTCCGGTTCGGCGGCGACGACGCGATGACCGTGAGCCAGTCCCCACTCTCGCAGGCGACCGACGACCGCCTCTCCCAGATGCTCTTTCAGGGCGAGGAGGTCAAAGAGGAGTTCACCCTCGAAGGGGCCCGCGTCGCCGTCACGACCCATCGCGTCCTCGTGTTCACGCCCGACCGCGAGGGTCGGCGGTTCGACCACGCCGACCGACCGAACGTCATCGACGCCAGCGTCGAGACCACCGGAGCGGACTCCTACGTCGGATGGAGCGTCCGGGCGGCCATCTACGGCGCGGTGTTGTTCGGCGGCGGCGTCCTTCTCGAAACCAGCGGCATCCTCGACGGACTCGGTGGCACTCAGCCGCCACAGGACGCGCCGGGCGCCGACATCGCGCAACTCGTCTCTCTTCTGCCGAAGGCCTTCGACGCGCTCACCGCCGCGCTTCTGGTCGGCGGCGGCCTGCTCGTCGTCGTCGCGCTCGCGCTCGCCGGTCTCTACTTCAGTTCCCGCGAGCGAGAACTCGTCATCGAGCGCGCGGGCCAAGACCCGATGCGCGTGCCGGTCCGCGACGACGACGCCAAGGAGGTCGCCAGACGCCTCCGGACCGCGGTGGGAACAGGTTCAAAGCCGCGTAGCGACTAACCACGACCGATGGACGGGGACGCGGTACGAGAGCGCGCCGGGGAGTTACCACGTCAGCCCGGCGTGTATCAGTTTCAGGACGACGAGACGGTCCTCTACGTCGGCAAGGCCGTGGACATCCGGGACCGCGTGCGGTCGTACGTAGACCCTCGAAGCGAGCGCATCCGCCGGATGATCCAGCGCGCCGACAGCATCGACTACTCGGTCACGGACACCGAGACCCAAGCGCTCCTGCTGGAGGCCAACCTCATCAAGCGGTTTCAGCCGCGATACAACGTCCGCCTGAAAGACGACAAGTCCTACCCCCTCGTGCAACTCACCGACCACGAGTTCCCACGCATCGAAATTACCCGCGACCCGGACCCCGAGGCGCGCGCCCGGCGGACCGGCGGGGTCCGAGGCGACGGCGGCGCGAGTGCGGCCGGAGGTGGCGGGGGCGCGTCCGGCGGCGGCCCTCCCGTCTCCGCCCCGCGCGTGTTCGGTCCCTTCACGCGGAAGACGCAGGTCGAAGTCGTCGTCAAAGCGCTCAGGGAGACCTACGGCGTCCGTGGCTGTTCGGACCACAAGTACGGCAACCGCGACCGGCCCTGCCTCGACTACGACATCGGTCTCTGTACCGCGCCCTGCACCGACGAAATCGACCGCGAGTCCTACGTGGCCGACGTGGAGTCGGTCGTCCGCTTTTTCGAGGGCGAGACCGGCGTCCTCGCGGACCCGCTCCGCAGGCAGATGGAGGAGGCCGCCGCCAGTCGGGAGTTCGAACGGGCGGCCAACCTCCGGGACAAACTCGACGCCGTCGAGGGGTTCCACGGCGGCGCGGGCGAGGCGGTCGCCGACCCGAGCGACGAGCGCGCCGTGGACGTGCTGGGGGTCGCACTCGAAGGCGACTCGGCGACCGTCGCGCACCTCCACAGCGAGTCCGGACAACTCGTGGACCGCGAGCGCCACGCCGTGACGATTCCGGAGGGCGACGCCGACGACGCGGCCGCCGACACCCGCGCCGGGGCGGTCATCTCGGCGTTCGTCACGCAGTATTATACCGAACGCGACCTGCCCGACGCACTCCTGTTCTCGGACCGCCCGGACGACCGGGAAGTCCTGGGCTGGCTCGAAAACGAGGGCGTCGCCGCGCGCGTGCCGGGCGCTGGCCGAGAGGCGACGCTCGTGGACCTCGCGCTCAAGAACGCCCGGCGGGGCGCGAGCGAACCCGACGCCCTCGCCGCGCTCCGCGACGCGCTGGACCTCGACAGGGTGCCCCGGCGCATCGAGGGCTTCGACGTGAGCCACGCACAGGGCAAGCACGCCGTCGGAAGCGACGTTGCCTTCGAAGATGGTGCCGCCGACAAGTCGGGCTACCGCCGGAAGAAATTGGCCGATACGAACGACGACTACGCGAACATGTACGACCTCGTACGCTGGCGAGCAGACCGCGCCGTCGAGGCGAAACGTGCCGACGGGCACGCGCGCGACGACCGACCGGACCCTGACCTCCTGCTCATCGACGGCGGCGAGGGGCAACTCGGCGCGGCCCGCGAGGCCCTCGCGGACGCCGACTGGGACGTGCCCGCAGTCGCGCTCGCCAAGGACGAGGAAGTCGTGGTCACGCCAAGCGGGACCTACGACTGGCCGAGCGACGCCGACCACCTCCACGTCCTCCAGCGCGTCCGCGACGAGGCCCACCGCTTCGCGGTCCAATACCACAAGACCCTGCGCGACGACGTATCGACCGAACTTGACAACGTGCCCGGCATCGGCCCGAAGACCCGACAGAATTTGCTTCGGCGGTTCGGGAGCGTCGAGGGAATTCGAGAGGCGTCGGTCGCGGGGTTACAAGCGGTGGAGGGCGTGGGCGAGAAGACGGCCGAGACCATCGAGCGGCAGTTGTAAAAGGAGGATCCACGTTGTTGGGTATGTAGACTACTGCGGGTAAAAATTATATGTATATTAGACAAATTTATATCGCAGTGGGAAGAGATTGGATTGTGAACAAATCGAAGGCTATCGAGACGGAATCGTTGACGAAGCACTTTGGTTCGTTGACCGCTATAGAGAATATCAACTTTACAGTTCAGCGGGGTGAAGTGTTTGGTCTCCTCGGTCCGAACGGCGCGGGGAAATCCACGATTATTGATCTTGTCCTCGGACTGACAACTCCGAGTGAAGGTCGGGTACTCGTATTTGGCACTGATGTTGCATCTAACCCGCGGTCTGTCCGTAGTCATGTAGGAATTCTACCAGAGAATTATGGCGTGTACGAGGAAATGAGTGGACGAGAAAATCTTCGAGCAGTCCTACGTCTGAAGGATACAACGGACGACCTTGAGCACCTACGTGAGACCGTGGGCCTCGACAGTGAGGCGTTCGACCGGCCAGCGGGGAACTATTCTAAGGGAATGATGCAACGACTCGTCTTGGCAGCGGCACTTGCTGGCGAGCCAGATCTCCTGATTCTTGATGAGCCCACTTCGGGATTGGATCCAGAGGGAATTGCACTCGTCCGAGAACTCGTCCGGGAACGGGCCGACAATGGAACGACCGTATTCTTCTCTAGCCATCGACTTGACGAGGTTGAGAAAGTCTGTGACCGTGTCGGGATCGTCAACGACGGTCGCCTTCTCTCAGTAGCTGAGGTAGACCAATTGGCAGATCGAGAAAACAAAGTAGAGCGGATTCAGTTGTTTATTCAGGATTCACCGGACAAGGAACTGTTCACCCGATTAGAAACGAAAGACTCCGTCGCAGGAATCTGCGCAGATGGACAACGCTTAGCGGTAGACTGTGAGACCCCTGCTGTAAAAGCCGACGTGGTGGAAGTCGTCAACCGTTACTGTTCGGTCCGGGACTTTGAGGTAAATAGGACTGCACTAGAGGACGTATTCGACGCGACAGTTGAGCGTGATAGACCTGAGTCACGAACGGACGAAAACGTAGCAAGCGCCGCGGAGGGGAACGCCAGATGACTACCGTACGCACTTTTTGTCATGATTTATATATTGTCCGTCGAACCCTCCTCGGGAAAATCCTTGTCGGTCTGTCAATCGGAACTACCCTCGGTAGCATACTCGTCGGCTTTGCACTGTCGAATGGTTCATTAACCACCGATTTCCTCGTCTTTTCCATGTGGCTTGTCGTCGGAACGGTACTTCCACTCGGTGCTTTATTGACTTCAGCAGTGACCATCGCCGCTGACCGGGAGTCGGGACGACTAAGACTTCTCTTTGGAACGCCGATAACAAAGACAGACGTGTTCGTTGGGACGCTCTTGTCTCGGTTAGTGGTAGTCACGATTGCAGTAGTCGCCGGGTTTGCGCTTGCCGGAGTGACTCTTGGATTTCTCTCAATAGACTTGACTCGCAGCTCGTTCTGGAAAACTGCTGGTTTCACACTGTTGTTATGTATAGTATATAATTCATTTGGGACAACAATCTCGGCCATTTGTTCGACACGGTTGCGTGCCATCACAGCGGCACTCGTTTTTTACGTTGTATCATCAATTTGGCCACAAATAGTCAAGATAGTAGCTGGATCGGATGAGACACGCCTCGGGAAGCCGACCACTGCAGAGACGCTTACACATTTCCTTGGGACGCTGAGTCCGTTCGGTGCGTACAGTCAAGCCGTCACTCCGAGTCAAGCGATCTACGCTGAGACTGTGACGGGGTCACTTTTAGCGACGCCGACGATGCTGCTAATTCTGCTCACATGGGCAGTTCTCCCGATACCCTTAGGATACTGGTGGTTCGCCAGAACGGACGTATAAAATATACGTAATGATCTTCTTGAATCTGTTCTAACAACCGCAGCTACAGCTATCGTGACAGTAGTAGCCACCGGCGCCGTCGGAACGGCATGTTTCAACACACTCACGCTTGTCTAGCCAGCAGTTTCCTGCAGGAGAACAGGTGGTTCCCCCGCAGGTAGATGGACATTCGGCTCCTGCAATTTGGTTGGTGGAAACCTCTTGGGTGTACTCCATTTTGGTCGTCTCAACGGTCCCCTTGATTTGGTCGAAGCGGACGCGAGTGCTGGTACCAGAACCATCCGGTGCGTAAATCGCATACGGATCTCCGTCTTCAGGAAGATTGACCGTGAGCTTGGTTCCATCTGAGCGGAGGACAAATGTGTGAACTACGCGGTCCCCATACTTAAGAATGGCACTTCCGCTATCGTTCGTCCCCAAAGGAGCGAACGAGAACGCGGAAATGTTGGCACTCGAAATTAAGTCTTTGTTCGCAAGTTCTTCGAGGAGAAGTGTCGCATCGTTTAGTCGCTTCGGGTTGGCGGTCTTCGCAACTACCTCAAAGTCGTCGCTACTACTCGAAGCTGAAGCTGAGCCAATACTTCCGAGCCCAATGACGCTCGCAATTGTTGCGAAGGCTCCAGACTGAAGAACTCGCCGCCGACCGGTGTTAGTTCCGCGAGAATCTCCTGCAATGCTGTCCAACAACTGCTTTTTTGATGGCTTCTGAGCCATACGAAAAGAAACAATTGACAGCAGTTAATAATTTTCTAACTATTTTATATATAATAATAAATTGTTATAGGTATAGATTCCCGTATGAATTATTCTGTATCTAGATGATCGCGCATCCGCCCGGAGTACCCCAACACGACTGCCACCGCCAGCAGGGCCGCGAACCCGACGACGAGCGCGCCCTGCAGCACCGCGACGGCGGCCATGCCGACTGCACCGATGGTCCCAATCCGGTACCGATTCGTCCAGATGCCTCGCGCGCCGGTCAGTGCGAACGAGACCGTGAGCAGATACAACAGCAGTCCGGACCGGGAGAATCCGCCGCTCCCGAGCAGGACGTAGACGCCGATGAGTCCGAGGAGAACGACGACCGCAACGGAAAAGCCCTTGGCCAAGACGACGCGGGTGTTAGCCATACGTCTCGTTGTCCGGCCAGCGAGATAAACGTCAAAGGTTAAGCGTCCTTAGACTTCATTGCCCGACATGAGCAATCCGTTCTACGAACTGGGGCGACTCACCGCCGGTCGGAGCATTTCCGGCCTGCTGGCGGGCGTCGTCGCGGTTCTCACTCTCCTCGCTCTCCTCCCCGCGCTCGACGGCCCGACGATTCTCGGTCTGCTGGCGCTCGGACTCGTCCTCGCGGTCCTCGCCAGCGCAATCGAAATCGTCGGTCCCTACGAGAAGCGCGCGTTGACGGTGTTCGGCGAGTACCGGGAACTGCTGGAACCTGGCCTGAACGTCGTCCCGCCGCTCGTGAGCGAGACCCACACTTTCGACATGCGGACCCAGACGCTGGACGTGCCCGAGCAGGAGGCCATCACCGAGGACAACTCGCCCGTGACCGCCGACGCGGTCATCTACATCCGCGTGATGGACGCCGAGAAGGCGTATCTCGAAGTCGAGAACTACCAGAAGGCGGTCTCGGACCTCGCTCAGACCACCCTGCGGGCGGTCATCGGCGACATGGAACTCGACGAGACGCTGAGTCGCCAGAAGGAAATCAACGCTCGTATCCACGAGGAGTTAGACCGGCCGACCGACGAGTGGGGCGTCCGCGTCGAGAGCGTCGAGGTCCAGTCGGTAATGCCCACGCCGACGGTCATGAGCGCGATGGAGCAACAGACCGCGGCCGAGCGCCGCCGCAGAGCGATGATTCTGGAAGCGCAGGGCGAGCGCCGGAGCGCCGTCGAGCGCGCACAAGGCGAGAAGGCCGCGGGCGTCATCCGCGCACAGGGCGAAAAGCAGAGCCAGATTCTGGAAGCGCAGGGTGACTCGATTTCGACCGTCCTCGGGGCGCGCTCGGCCGAGTCGATGGGCGAGCGCGCGGTCATCGACAAGGGGTTGGAGACGCTCGACGCCATCGGTCAGGGCGACTCGACCAGTTTCGTCCTGCCCCAAGAACTCACCTCGATGGTCGGTCGCTACGGGAAGCACCTGACGGGAAGCGACGTGAAGGCGGCCGACGGCGAACTCGACAGCCTCGACTTCGACGCCGAGACGGAGGAACTGCTCGGACTGGACGACATCGAGGAGATGCTGGCCGAATACGACGACGGAGCGACCGAGAGAAAAGACGAACTCCCCGAAAAAGACGCCGAGTTCGACGACGAGGTAGAAGTCGAGCGCGAGCGCTGAACGGTTGAGCGATTATCGGCGCTCGAAAGTCATCGCCGCGCCCTGCCCGAACCCGACGCAGAGGGTCGCAAGCCCCTTCGTCGCGTCCTGTTTCTGCATCTCGTGGATGAGCGTCACGGGGAGGCGAGCGCCGGAGGCCCCCAGCGGGTGGCCGATGGCGATTGCGCCGCCGTTGACGTTGAACTTCTCGTCCGGGACGCCGAGTTCGTTCTTGGCGTAGACGGTCTGGCTGGCGAACGCCTCGTTGAGTTCCACGAGGTCGAACTCCTCGATGGATTCGCCGGTGCGCTCCAGCAGTTCCTTGGTCGCGGGGACCGGGCCGATGCCCATCACGGTCGGGTCCACGCCCGTGACGTTGTTGTCACCGACATACGCGAGTACGTCGAGACCGTGTTCCTCGGCGAAGGCCTCGCTGGTGACGAGCGTCGCGGACGCCCCGTCGGAAATCTGCGAGGAGTTGCCGGGCGTGACCGACCCGTCGGCCTTGAACACCGTGGGGAGTCCCGAGAGGGCTTCCATCGACGTGTCCGGACGGATGCCCTCGTCTTCCTCGACCAGTCCGTCGTCGGTCTCGATGGGGACGATTTCGTCGTCGAACCGGCCCGACTCGGTGGCCTCGGCGGCGCGCTGTTGGCTTCGGAGCGCGTACTCGTCCTGTTGCTCGCGGGAGACGCCGTACTCCTCGGCGACCTTCTCGGCGGTCATTCCCATCGAGAGTTCGCCGACGTTGTAGTGTTCGGCCATCCGAGGGTGGACGTTGCCGTAACCCTGGCTCATCGGGATTCGGCTCATGTTCTCGACGCCGCCCGCGATGATGGCGTCGCGCTGGCCCGCTCGGATGGCGTCGCTCGCGCTGATGATGGCCTGCATCGAGGAGGCGCACCAGCGGTTGATGGTCGTCGCGGGCACGCCCTCGCCCAACTCCGAGAGGAGCGCGATGACCCGCGCGACGTTGTTGTCCTGTTCCTCGCGCTGCTGGGCACAGCCCCACATCAGGTCGTCGATGTGGTCGCCGTCCAGCCCCGTCTCGTCGAGGATGGTGTCTACGAGCGGTACCGAGAGGTCTTCACTCCGGGTGTCAGCGAAGACGCCGTCTTCCTTACCTTGCGGCGTTCGAATGGCCTTAGCGATGACTGGAGTGGTGTCGTCTCCCATGTCCCTGTATCGCGTCTCTACGGTCTTAAATGACAGTAGAACTCGGTCCCCGTGGCGCGGAGTTTCCGCGCGCTCCGATTGCTACGCGTCGTCGTCCCCTAACAACGCCTGAGCGGCCAGCGTCGTGACGACGGAGAACCCTACGACGAGGGGTTCCATCGCTAGTCCGAGACGAGTGTGTCCAAAACGGTCGGCGCTGGCCAGTGTCGTAAAACGTCCCGTCGCACTCCGAGTAGACCCGACAGTCCGAAGCATGTGCCCTCGCGCGCCCCGCTTTCGTTGAAGCGATTCCGCGAGCCAGTCACCCGGTGAGAAACGTCCGCCAAAGACGCCCTTCGAACGCGTCGGTCCAGAAACTATTTGTCCGAACCCGCGGCTATACCTGTGCAATGACTGCCTCCGCTCGCGCCGTCCGCCGACCGACCGCCCTCCATCGCACGCCCACTCGGGGCACCGACACCTGAACGATGGCATCGCAAACCGAAACCTCCGACACCGCCGTCTCGACCGCTGATGCCCGCGAGACGCTGACCGGTTACGCCTCCCGGACCCAACTCGTCGTCGTCGCAATCGCGGCCGTCGCGCTCCTCGCGCGCTTCGTGGAACTCGGGACGCGCGTCGCCCATCAGGACGAGGCCCGCGTCGCCTACTGGGCCTACCGCTTCATGGAAAACGGCGCCTACGAGTATCGGCCCATTGTCCACGGACCGTTCCTGACCATCGTGGACGGCCACCTGTTCAGTCTGTTCGGAGCCTCGGACTTCACGATGCGGTTCATCGTCGCGCTACTCGGGGGTCTGCTCCCCCTCACCGCGCTCCTGTTCCGCCAGCGCCTGCGGGACTCCGAAACGGTCGCGCTGGCGCTCCTGCTGGCGTTCAACCCAATTCTGCTCTACTACTCGCGGTTCTACCGCAACGACCTCCTGCTGGCGGGGTTCATGCTCGCCGCGTTCGGCTTCTTCGTCCGGGCGTACGACCACCGGCGGCCGGTCTTCCTCTACGCCGGAACCGCCGCGTTCGCACTGGCGTTCACGACCAAGGAGAACGCGCTGGTGTATCCGGTCTGCTGGCTCGGAGCCGTGGCCCTGCTCTGGGACCACCGCCTGTTCACCGAGCGCGCTGGCGAGCGCGGCCTGCTGTCGGCCGTCGGCGACCGACTGAGAGCGACCGCGCGCGGACTCTTAGACTGGTGGTCCCACCTCACGCTCGCCGTCTTCGAGTTCTTCGCCATCGTCGTGTTCTTCTACGCGCCACGCAACACCGACCGTATCGCCGAACACCCCAGCAAGTTCGTGGACAGCGACGTACCGGGTCTCTACGAGGCGCTCGGGAACCCGACCCTGCTCCCGGCGGTCATCGAACACGCGACCCTCGGCTCGTGGAACGACTTCTTGGGGAAGTGGGGCGAGGGCAATTCCGAGTCGTACCTCGGCGCGCTGAAGGCGCTCTGGCCGGTTCTGGAGGCGGGGGCTATCGCTCTGCTCGCGTTCGCTATCCTCGGGTTCGTCGTGGACCGCTACGTCGGCGAGCGCCCAAACGACGTGGTGTCGTTCGCGGCCTACTGGGGATTCGCTAGCCTCCTCGGCTACCCCGTCATCGTGGACAACCCCTTCCCGTGGGAGGTCATCCACATCATCGTCCCGCTGGTGATTCCGGCCGCCGTCGGTCTCGCGCTCGTCGCCCGACTCGGCGTCGATAGCCTGACCGACGGCGACGCGGTTTCGGCGACGGCGGCCGCGTTGGTACTGCTTCTGGTGACCGCACAGGTCGGTGCGACTGCGGTCGGCACCTCGTACCTCGACGCCCAGAGCGACGACAACGAACTCGTCCAGTACGCTCAGTCTTCGAGCGAGATGAAACCGTTGCTCGGCGAGATTCGGGAGGTGACAGAGACCAACGAGGGTATCGACGTGACGTACTACGGCGACAAGTTCCACTCGGCCGACGAGTCATCCCACGACGTTCCGCCCACCCCACGCGGGTCTGGATGGTTCGCCCGACTACCCTTCGCGTGGTACCTCGAAACCTTCGGCGCGGAACACGACAGCACGAACCGCGAGGAGATAATCGCCGACATGGACGACAAGCCGCCGGTCGTCATCACGCTCGGCGCGGCGGCCACCTGTTCGGAAAGCTACGACAGCGCCAGCGACATCGACCAGCACATGGACGGCTACGAGCGCCACGAAGTCCAGCGATATCTTCACGACAGCGGATGTACCATCAGTACGGTCGTCGTCTACGTGGACGAGGACACTCCGAGAGAGGACTCGTAATTTCGACTCGAAGAATTGGGGACGGTCCGGACCGTCTCGACGCCGAAACGGCCGATTCAGGCGCAGTCAGTTCCGGGACAGCTATCCGTACAGTCTTGATTGAGGGTTTCGCAGTCGTAGCTTCCGTCCGCGTACAGACAGCACCGCTCTTCGATTTCAAACCCGGCGTGACAGTTCTTGCTGCAGTCCGGAGTCGGTGCCATACACTGACAGTAGCCGTCACAGTAGGTGTTTGTGCTACAGTCTATCATCGGTTGGACGTCGCCGTCCTCGAAGTGGCGGTTGCCTGAGTCGGTCTTCTCGACGGCGAACGAGCGGTCGGCCTGCGGGAGGACGTGGACCTCAATTTCGCGGTCGGCGTCCTCGCGTTCGGCGACGATGTGGGCGGTCGCCACGCCGTCTTCCTCATCGGGGAACGACCGCACTTCGTCGAAGTCCGCGGCGTCGAGGTCCGTCGAGATACCCTCCGCTTCGAGTTGCGCTTTGATCGACTCGCCGTAGCCTGCCAGCGCCTGTTGGATGGCGTCGTCAGTTGCGAACGTCTCGGCGGCGCGTCGCATCTCGATGGAGCGCTCCACGTCGTTGGTTTCCCCAGTGGTCGCACTCGCCGACCCGAGACCGGACATTCCAATCGCCGCTCCAGCGCCGATACCTTTCAGAACTGTTCGCCGACTCATTCGTCCGTTATCGTTGTTTTCCGACATACACTTCTTATCTGTAGGAAAACTACTTAAATTTATTTCTCAATAATTTATTCGAATGTGTCTCGGTAGTAGGCCCTCGATTTGTTTCGGGCGACCTTGACCGGGATGGCCGCTCTCGCACGGACAGTCGGTCTACGGACGTGACGCACCTGACGCGCTCCGGTTATTTCCTCCGTGCGGGGCGGCCCGGACCGACGACGCCTTCGACGCGCTTAAGCACCTTTGGCGTCAAAACTCCGGGGAATGAGCGACGCGGCACTGGATGTCGTCGAGTTTCTGCTCACCGCGAGCCTCTACAACGACAATCGAGAGTTAGACGAGAACGACCTTCCCCCGCGCTACCGGCAGGTGTTCTGGCCCGACGGGACCACCGACGACGGTCCGGACCGGCCGGGGAGCGACGACTCACCGCTGGGCATCGAGCGCCCGATTCGGGCGACCATCGACACCGCTCGGCGAGCGACGGGGGTCGAGAACCCGTGGAGCGCGATTTCGGAACTCATGTTCAGCGACCGCGACGAGTTCTCCGGCGCGCTCGAACTGACCCAGCGCGAGATGGCCGAGGAGTGGTTCCTTGAGCGCGGCGAGGAGCGAGTCCTCCACAATCCCGTGCTGGCGTACGCCTTCGCCGAGGAGGTCGAGGAAGCCGACTACGAGGCGGCCCGCGAGGCCAACCGACCCGTGCAGGCCGACCGCGCGTGGATAGACGGCCTGCTCACCCAATACTTCGCAGACGAGGAAGAAGAGGAAATGCTGGACCTCGTGGACATCCGCGCGCCCGAGGAGATAGAGACCACGCTCGACGATCTCGTGCTGACCGAGGACCAAGAGGCCGAGATTCACAAAATCGTGAAGGCCATCGAGCATCGGGAGTATCTGGCCCAAATCGGACTGCGCGAAATCGGGAAACTCCTGTTCGTCGGCCCGCCGGGGACCGGCAAGACCTCGACCGCTCGGGCGCTGGCCTACGACTTGGACCTCCCGTTCGTGGAGGTCAAACTCTCGATGATCACCAGCCAGTATCTCGGCGAGACTGCCAAGAACGTCGAGAAGGTGTTCGAGGTAGCCAAGCGACTCTCGCCCTGTATCCTCTTTATGGACGAGTTCGACTTCGTCGCCAAGACCCGCGCGAGCGACGAACACGCCGCCATCAAGCGGGCGGTCAACACCCTCTTGAAGTCCATCGACGATATCAGCCTGATTCAGGACGACGTGTTGCTCATCGGCGCGACGAACCACCCCGACCAACTCGACGCCGCGGCGTGGCGGCGCTTCGACGAGATTGTCAACTTCCCGAAACCCGACCGAGGGATGCGCTCGGACATCCTGCGACTAATCACCCGGCCGATGGACATCGTGGATTTCAACCCCGACGAACTCGCCGAGGAGACCGAGGGCCTGACCGGGAGCGACCTCCGGATGGTCCTGCGCGAGGCGGTGCTGGACGCGCTGACCGAGGAGCGGACCGCGCTCACCCAGGAGGACTTCACGGCGGCCGTCCGTGACTTCGAGGAGCGCGACAACCTCAAGGACCTCGACATGATCGAGGGCGACCACGACGCGCTGGTGGCCGGTGGCGACATCTCGGGGTCCGGTGACGCGAGCGCGGACGGCGGGCACTCTCACGACCACTGAGACGGCTTCCGGCGACTCTCTCGTCTGGCGGGGATGTCGGTTCTTTTCACTTGGAGTAGCTGTCACTTCGGAAATCGCGTTCATGTGGTGCCTCTATCGGTCCCGATATTCGAACGTCGAATACATCTGTCTCTCTGACATAACAATCATGACTAAATAGTCACAGTCATTTGTTTCTGATCTCTATAGTCACTCGAACTCGTTCGATGAATCTCCGGAAACCTCTCCCGTCGGTCGAGGTGGCGAGAAAATCACTGAGAACTGTCGGAACCGTCGCACGCACTGCGCTCCCACAGGATTATATCCCCATCTCTCGTAACTCGGGGACGATGGGTACCGGTCCCGAACCGACCATTACGCTCACGAAGGAAGACGACTGGTGGGTGGCCAGAGACACCGAGACCGGCGTCACCTCTCAAGGGCCGACTCGTGAAGGGGCCTTAGAAAACCTCGACGAGGCGGTCGCTCTCCACCGAGGTGATGCGGGAGAACCAATCGACTCGTGGGACGAGGAGCGCGAAGCGCTGGAAGCGCTCGGAATCGACTCCGACGAGGTTGCGGACGGCCGCGAGAACTCCTCCGAACTGCCCGATTGCATGCGGTAGGTGCCGGAGATGCCGCCCACGGATTTCTCCGGCCGTGACATTGTCAAAGCCCTTACGAAGAATCGATTCCACCTCACGGACCGAACCGGGAGCCACGTCAAACTCCGGTACGAACATCCGACGAATCCGGACGACGTGCGCGTCGTCACTGTCCCGATGCACGACAGCGTGAAGATCGGGACGCTACGGAACGTCGCTCGGCAGTGTGGTGCGGATGACTTCGAGGAGTGGTGTCGGTGGGTCGAACACAACCGATGATTTTCCGAGCGAGACTGCTCGTTCCGTCACCCCGAACCCGGTCTTCGCGTCCGACCCGCCGTCCCGGAAAGCTTTGTACCCCAAGCGACTACGCGAAACTAGATGCAGGTCACGTTGCTCGGAACCGGAGACACGACCGGCACGCCCACGCCCGACTGCGACTGCGACACCTGCCGCGAGGCCCGCAATCCGGGCGAGACCACGCGTCGCCGACTGCGCGAGCGCGGAATCGACGCGAGCGACGGCGTCGAACGCTCTAGATTCTCGGTCCACGTCCGCAACGAACGCACCGACGAAGCCCTCCTGATAGACGCCAGCCCCGACTTCCGCCACCAGTTTCTGACTCACGATGTCGGACTCCCCGACGAGGTCCTCATCACCCACATTCACTTCGACCACCTCGACGGACTGGGCAACGCCTACCGACTGTTCGACGACCTGCCGGTCCACGCCGTTGGTGAGCAAAGCTCACCAGCCCGTCAGACGCAGTCTGACGACGCCGACGAGAGAGACCCCCTGACTGGCGAGAGCGTCGCCGATACGATTCGCTCGAAGTACGACTACCTCGACCGGGTGACAGTCCACGACCGCGCGCCCCTCGAACCGTTCGAGGTCTGCGGCCTCGAAGTCACCCTCGTGCCGGTCGAACACCCGCCGATGCTCTGCTACGGCGTCGTCGTCGAGGACCCCGAAACCGGCGCAAAGCTATCGCTGACGGGCGATACGAACTACGACGTGCCCGAGCAGAGCCGCGAACGCTTGGCCGACGCCGACCTCCTGCTCGCCGACGGCATCGTCCCTGCGCACCTCTGTGAACACCACCCGATGGGCGGAGACCACCACGGGCCGGACGGGGTTCCCCGAACCTTCGGCACCAAGCACATGACCCGCGAGGGCGCGCTGGCGCTCGCCGACGAACTCGACGCCGACGAGACTCGACTCGTTCACCTCGCGCACTACTACCCCGTCGAGGAAGCCTTCGAGGAACCGCTCGCGGTGGACGGCGAGCAGTACGAACTCTGAGCACACTTCGACGGGGTTCAGGACACTGTCGCGGCTCGACCTCCGGTCCCACCCGAAACGACACGTAGAATCAGTGGATACGAAAACAACAGAGGAGAAGTAGAACGCCGGATTAGGAGAGGTCGCCCTCGACGTGCGAGTACGTGATCGTATCGTTCACGGTTGACTCCGTCGTATCGACCTCCCATGTGAAGTCGATACAGTCGTCCCACTCGGCCACTCCGTCAGAGTTGAAGGCGGCGGTCGCGTCGATAGACACGAACTCGTCCCGCAGGCCGTCGTTGAAGTCGTACTCGTTCTTGAACAGTTCGTTGCCCAACTCGGTGTAGTTGTTGATGTCGAGGTTGCTCTCA
This sequence comes from Halorussus pelagicus, assembly GCF_004087835.1. Taxonomy (NCBI): domain Archaea; kingdom Methanobacteriati; phylum Methanobacteriota; class Halobacteria; order Halobacteriales; family Haladaptataceae; genus Halorussus; species Halorussus pelagicus. The sequence continues at coordinate 1,047,513 of NZ_CP035119.1, read as the reverse complement.
GTGCTCGACTCCGAGCGGGACACAGTGCTTGCGGCTTCGACACTGACCGACGTATCGGTTCCAACACTGATACTTCCGCCGCTTGTCGCGGAGAATCCAAGCGTGTACGTCGAGCTACCGATGGTACTCTCGGGACCCATTGCCACTTTTCCGTTATCGCCCTCTAACAGAGTGGCGTCGTTGTACCCGTCCATCTTGATTTTGGCGTAGTTGTGTGACGGACCTTCTGCGCCGATCTCGATAACGGCACGTCCCACCCGGACTCCATCACGGTCGAGTCCAGTGTCTGAGTAGGGACGATACAGGTCGTAGTCCACGTCGACGTACATGCCGTCCTTGGTACTGCCACCAACGTACGTCTGGATTTTCTCGAAGTCGTTGTTCAGGTCAAAACTCTCCTCAGCTTTCGCCGTGGAAGTCATCGAGGAGAGCGTGACCCCACCTGCGAGAGCGACTCCGGAGGTTGTCAGGAACTTGCGCCGACCGACGTTGCTATTATCGGACATGCGATTAAAGCATACAGTGAAAAAATTTTAAAATTTGATATTTTTAATATATAGTTTTATTACTTTAGCAGTGGGTTATGTTACCATTAGGTGCCTGTTGTAAGTCGGGGAAAAATCTTATTCCGACAGTTGGTGATCTATCCAACCAATCCCCTGGTAAAGGGGCTCACCAGTGACGGAACGACGACCTCGCTACCGACGTCGGCCCATCCCCGTCCCGAGCGCGACGAACAGGCCTGCGAGCGCCGCGAGCGGTCCGAATCCGGGGACGCCGGTCGAAGTCGGGTCGTCGTCTCCGCCGTCGCTCCCGATGTTCGTTTCGTCGCTCTCCTCGCCGGTGGATTCGGCGTCGTCGCTCGTCGCGTCCGTTCCGCCGTCGCTCTCGCCGGATTCGTCGTCCAGCGCGCTCTCGGTGGTGCCGTTAGCGAGGCCGCTGACGTTTTCGAGGACCGCGTGGCACTCACTCAGTCGGCTCTGGTTCTTGTGGAGGTCGCTGTCGCCGCGGATTTCGTGAGTCCCGGTGGCGTTGAGGTCCATCGCGGTCGGGCCGCCGTGTTCTCCTGCCGGGATGCGGGCGGCGTCGTACACCAACCACGGCGCGTAGAACTCCCAGACGACTTCGCCCTCGGGGGTCACTTCCAGCACGCGGTGGTTGCTGGAGTCGGTGACGAGGGTGTTGCCGCTGGGCAGTCGGTCGGCGTCGCGGGGCCAGTTCAGGTCGCCCGTCAGCGTCCACGTCCGGTTCCACCCGTCGCCGTCCGTCAGGTCCCCGTCGGGATTCGCATACTCTACGATGCGGTCGTTCTCGCTGTCGCCGACGATGAGCGTCGGCGTCCCGTTCCCGCTTTCGAGGTAGTCGGGGTTGTGTTGCTCGTTGAGGATGTCCGTCTCGCCGTCCTCGCCAAGTGTCATGGCGATGTCGTTCGTCGAGCGGTTCACGACGATGGCTTGGTCGAAGTTCCGCGGCGAGGCCAGATAGAGACCGTCGCTGATTTTGTCCACGTCGTTGACGTGGGTCCAGTCGTCGGTGTAGTTTTCTTCGAGGTTCTGGGGTTCGTAGTGGTCGTCGAATCGCCACTCCCACTCGATTTCCTCGGTCGTGCGGTTGTAGACGAAAATGCGGTCGTCGTTGCGCTCGGCGCTGGCGTTGTAGTTGCGCATGTTCGCCAGCAAAATCGCTTCCCCGTCGTTGATGAGGTCGGCGTCGTGGGTGTCGCCGAGGTCGAAGGTCTTCGACCAGACGCGCTCCTGTGTGTCGGGGTCGAACTCGTAGACCAGCGTCTCGTGGCCGCGGGTCGTCGCGGTGACGAAGAGGTTGCCGTTGTCCATCGGGTCCACGTCGTAGCCCCAGACGACATCGTACTTCTCGGCGCTCTGGTGGACCCACTCGATGTCGCCGCTCGGACCGACGCCGACGAGTTTCGCCGGGCGCTTGCCACCGTCCTGCCCGAACTCGAAGCCCTGCACGCTGATGACAGTCGTACCGTTCGCTGGTGAGGTCACGGTTCCCGCGCAGGGACCGGGTGACCCTTGGGACGCGACCGGGCGCGCATCGGCGCTCGGCGCACCCGCGACCGGGACCACCATCGACAGACAGCACAACACGGCTACTGCGGCGGCGAGCGGCCGCCGGGAGGTCGCTTGCATGGGACCGACTATCGGCGGTCGTCGGTTTTTACCTACTGGTTAGAGCGCGATTACTCGGCGAAAACTCTATGTTTGGCGTGGGGCCGCCGTAGTTACTCGGCGCGAAAACCTCACTCTACGTTCCGATTCGGGCCAGTCGCGCGTCGCCGGAGGCGGCGTCGATGTGGACGTTGAACGTCTCGCCCGTGGTCGTCTCGACCCGGACGAGCCACGTATTGCTCTCCCGATAGGGGTCCTCGGGCACGGCGGCGACCTCGTGGCCCTCGTCGGCGACGACCTGCTCGGCGCGCTCGACTGCGGCCTCGCCGTCGCGGACCGCCCGGCGTTGGCGCGCGAGGTTGACCGTCAACACCGGCACCTCGCTGGTCCGGACGACCTGTTCGGTCACGCTCCCGAGGACGTAGCGGTCCACGCCCGACCGGCCGTGAGTTCCCATCACGACCATGTCCGCGTCCTCTTCGTCGGCGTAGTCCACGATGGCCTGTGCTGGTTTCCCCTCTTCGATGGCCGTGACGACTTCGACGCCGCGATCTTCGCCCGCCTCCGCGACCTGTCGGGTCGCTTCCTCGCCCTCCTCGCGGCGCGCCTCGCGGGTCTCCTCGCGCCCGGACTCGGAGGGCTGGTAGTCCAGCGCGCGCTCGTCCACGACGTAGAGGGCGTGAACCGTGGCGTCGGCGAGTTCGGCAACGCTCATCGCCTGCGTGACTACCGGGCGCTGCTCGCTGCCGTCGGTCGGGACCAGAATCCGGTCGTACATGCTCGGACGTTCGACCTTCGGCGCAAAAATACCTCGGTCGTTCGTGCGGTACCGGTGGACATTGTTCGGTGAACGTCACCCAAACCGGTCCAATCCCGACTGCCGCCGCGCCTTCCCCTCCGGGTCGGCGACCCACGGCGTCCGGCCGTCGCGCGCCTCGTCGGGGTCCACTGCGGGAGCCTCGGCGGGGTCGTGGCTCGGACAGTCCGGGCCGCAACGCGCCGGATTCACGATCCGGCCCTTCCAGCGGCAGAACGGCAGGCCCTCGCTCCCCTCGCGGGCGACCGCTTGTGCCTCCGCGCAGGCCGGGAGCGCGTCGGGTCGCCACCCCTTGCCGTAGGCGCGCTCGGCCATCCGGCGGCGCTGGCGGGCCTTCGCCTCGGGCGGCACCGCGGCCACATCGGTCCGGAGCGGATGCTCGTCGAGGAGTTCGACGCCCCAGTCGTCGGCGTCGAGCGCCGTCGCCTCCCGGACCACCTTGCGCTCGCCCGACTCGGGGTCGAATCGCCAGACGCCGACTGCCTCGGGAATCCGGTTGAGGTGCGCGCCGGTGACGTAGCTCTCGGTGGCGAGGATTACCTCGTCGGCAAGCGCGACGCTTACGTCCTTTCGGAGTTGGAGACGGAGGTCGCCGGGGTCGCCAAGGTCCGGTTTGTTCTCGATGGCGACGAGTCGCCCGAACCAGTCGTCGGGGTAGCGCGCGGCCCGCCGGACGCCGCCGCCCACCGCGCGCTCGAAGAAGCCGATTTCGACCGCGCGCTCGGCGATGCTCCGAGCGCGCTCCGGCCGGGCGTCGATGACTCTTGCGGGGTCGCGCGCCTGCCCGACCCCCACATCGCTCTCGATGGCCGGGTCCGGAATCCGCTCGGGCGTCAGCGCGGCGCGCTCGTCCATCTCCGGGCCGGGTTCGACCAACAGCACGTCGAGGACGCGGTTCGACGGCGCGCGGACCCCGCCGCCGATTTGCCGGGCGACGACGGCCTCCGCGCGGGCTTCGAGGTGCGCGCACAGCGCCAACTCGAAGGGGTACTCTCGCACGGACTCGACTCGGGACCGCGAGGACAAAAAGTCTCGCTCGCCCGCGCGCATCGCGGAAGTCGTCGGTTCCGCCTCGTCTCCGAGGCGCGCCTTATCCCGACTGAACCCTCTCGGACTCACCGTTTGAGCAGTGCAACCACGGCGCGGACGACGACCAGCGGAAGCGCGAACGTTGCGCGGATTGGGGCGGCCCACGCGACGAGCAGGACCGGGAGCGTGAGCCGAGTGAGTCCCGCGGCGATGCGACCGCCACGGAGTTGCGCGTATAGTTTCATCGCTCTGCCCTCACCTGTCGATGGGAGCGCCGACTCCCAAAAGTGCAATCTGAATAATGTTTCTGTAGTCGGCGTTACCGGAATCGAGTTCTGTAGAAGAGCGGTCTATTTCCCAGATATCCGTCGTCGGAGACGCCGCGCTACTCCCGCAACTCTCGGTCCGGACCGGGGTATTCCCCGCCCTCGACGGCCTCGTAGAGCGATTCGGCGTCGAACAGCGCGGCGAACCCCTCGGGGGTCTTGACGCTGACGTTCAGGCGCGACCCGAACGTCGCGCTCGCGTCTGCGCTCCGGAGTCCCTCGTCGTAACTCAGAATGTGGGCGGCCTGCCCCCGGTACGCGCTCGCCAGCGCCGGGTGGTCGCCGCGGGGATGCTCGACTTCGACGCGTACCTCTTCGATTCGCTCGCGCCACGCCGCCGCGAGGTCGGCGTCCGCCAGGTCGGCGACGACGGCCTCGGCGTCGTCGAGCAGGTGGTCGCTGGCGACGAGTTCGACCCACGAGTGGCCACGGACGGCGTCCAGCGCCTCGCGCGCGGTCCCGCCGACCAGCAGGTCCGCGGCGAGCACGTCGGCGTCCGCGACGATTCGGGCCGGGTTCGTCTCGGGCGTCTCAGGCATCGTCGCCCTCCTCGGGGTCTTCGGCGGCGTTCTCCCTGCGCGCGTCGAGCGTCGCGCGTATCGTCTCCACGTCGGTTTCGGACTCCGCGGCGCGCTCGAAGAGGTCGGCCCAGTTCATGCTCGGAGATGGGGCGCGTGCGGTGAAAAGTCCTCTCGACTCTCCCCGATTCGTCTTTGGAACTGGTCGCCCGTAACACCGAGCGCCCGCGTCACGACTCGTCGTGCGCGTACGTCATCCTGACCAGTTCCTCCGTGGTGCCCTCGGGAACCTCGAACTCGGGACCGAACAGTTCGAATCCCACCGACTCGTAAAACGGAACCAGACCCTCCCGACAGAGTAGCGAGAGGCCCGGAACCGACTGCAAGTCCGGGTGGTCGCGGACCGCTTCCATCAGGACCTCGCCGAGACCGTCGCCCCGGCGGTCGGCCGCGACGATAACGTCGAAGACGTTGGCGTAGTAGTTGTAGTCGGTCAGGACTCGCGCCGCGGCGACGAGTCGGCCGTCGCTCCACACGCCGACGGCGACCTCGGTTTCGGCCAGCGCGTCGCGGACTCCCTCGACCTCGCGGTCTTCCCACCAGTCGTACTCCGCGTAGAGCGCGGTCAGTTCCGGGGCGTCCTCCGGCGTCAGGTCGCGGACTGCTGGCATTGCTCGAAGCGAGCGCCGCCGAGCAAAAATCGCTACCGGCCGTGTGCGAACTACTCGCAAAAAGGGTCGGGACCTATTCGTCGCCGAAAGCGTTCGTCTCGACGGTGTTCGTGTAACTCATCTCGTCCAGTTCCACGGTGAACTGCTGGCCGCGGTACTCAACCACGACGTAGTAGGACACCGACAGCTCGGTCATCTCGCCGCGGTCGAGGTGGCTGACCCACCAGTCCGGAATCCGGTCGTTGTCGAGGTAGCCCGCCGTCTCGATGCTCCGGGTCGTCTGGCCCGGAATCGTCGTGCCGACGCGCGTCTCGTCGTCCGCCAGCACCACGTCGTTCGCTCGGACCTCGTAGCCGAACGTCTCGACGGTCAGGGACTGACTTCGCTCGTTGGTCACGTTACCCGAGACCAGCATCTCGGTTCGGTCGGTCGTCGCCTCGCCCCACGTCGAGTTCATGTCGTGGAGTCGGGCCATCGTCCGCCCGCGGACCGAGACGGTCTGGTCGGTCTCCGAGAGACCGCCGAGCATGTCGGTCTCGAACGTTCGGTTCTCGCCGGGGAGGGGCACCGGAAGTCTGGCGAACCCGAGGTCGGCGGTCGCGCCGCCAGCGGTCGTCAGCGCGGTCCGTTCGCCGTTCTCGACGTGGCTGACCCACCACCGCTTGATGGTCCGGTCGCTCACGTCGCCCGCGAACTCGAAGTCGTTCGCTCCCGACGTGAGCGTGGTCTCCGCGCCGTCCTCGACCAGCGTCACGTCGTTCATCCGCACGCGGTAGTCGGCGTCAAGCGTGACCTCGCCGAGCGCGGAATCGGCGTCGTTGGGGTTCTCCACGACGACGTTCGTCGAGAACCGGGTTCCCGAGTCGGTCGCCGACCAGTCGCGCTCGACCGAGCTAATTCGCGGCGGTTCGAAGCCGAACCCCTCGTCGGATTCGACCGGGTTGGTGGTCGCTTGCCCGCCCGCGAGGATGTCCGTCTCGAACTCGACCTGCTCGCTCAGGAACGGGAGCGGGACGCGCTCGGTGCCCGAGTCGGTCTCGGAGACGGCGAACACCGAGACGTTCAGCCGCGTCGTCTCGTCGTTCCGGAGGTGGCTGACCCACCACTCGTCCAACTTCCGGTTGTCGAGCGAGGAGTTGACTCGGATGGTGCCGGTCGAGTTCGGCGCAATTTCGACCGGTTGGCCCGTGGTGTCCTCGGCGACGGTCACGTCGTTCATCGACACCTCGTAGCCGATTTTCGAGAACTCGACGGGCGCGCCGTTGGGGTTGCGGACCGTTCCGGCGAACCGGAGCGGCGTCTCGTTCTCGGTCGCGGTCCCCCACGAGGCGCTGGTCTTCTCGACCGCCAGCACGGTCCGGCCGTTCACTTCGACCGACTGGCCGGTATCGCTCTCGAACGACGAGAGCATGTCCGTCTCGAAGGTCCGCTCTTGGGCGGGCAGGCCCGTCGAGAGGAAGGCGGCGTTCACCGACGGTTCGACCGAGAGCGTCGTCGCCTCGCCGTTGTTGATGTGACTGGCCCACCACGCGGGAATCTTGTCGTTGTCGATGTGGGTCCGGAGCGTCATCTCGTTGCGGCCGGGCGACAGCGAGAGACTGCCGCTCTTCCCCGAGACCATCGTCACGTCGTTCATCGACACGTCGTAGGAGACCCCGGCGACGCCGGGGACGCCGATTTCGTTCGGGTTGTCCACGACGATGTTCGTCTCGATACCCGTACGCTCCTCGGAGATTTCGCCCCACTCGTTGTCTATCGACTCGACCGTCGGCGGTTGGGTACTCACGACCCCCGTCGAGATGGCCGCGCCGACCCCTGCGGCCGAGACGACCAGTCCGACCGCGAGGACGGCCGCGACCTTCCCGAGCGTACCGCTCACGATGCTCACCGTACCACCCCGCTTCGCTGTTCGCGTGCCATGCGGTGGGGTTTCGAATCCTCTCGTAAGTAGTTTTCTTGCACCGAGCCGACAGAATCGCTCGTCGTCGGCTCGAAGTGGGTGAATCCCTAGCTGTCAGCGAGCAGGGTCACTTGGTCTCGGGGGAGCGCGACGCCGACCTCCTCACTCTTGGGCGAGTCGTCTCCCTCGGCTCGACTGCCGGACCGCTCGCTTCCGAGCGGTCCGGCGGCGTAGGCGTCCAGTCGCTGGCCCGCCACGTCGAGCGCGATTCGGTACCGGCCGTCCTCGCGGACGACGCGCTCTATCGGGACTGTGAAGTCGGGGTCCGCGGGGTCCAACTCGACGTGTTCGGGCCGGACCGCGAGATGCGTGGGCGAGTCGTCGCTCGCGGCCGACTCGTCTGGCGGGTCGAAACGAAGGTGTCCGTCCGGAACTGCGAGCGCGCCCTCGTCGAGTTCGAGGCAGTTCGCGCCCGTGAATCGGGCGACGAAGGGCGTGTCGGGGCGCTCGAACACTGCGTCCGGCGCGCCGCTCTGGACGATTTCGCCGCCGCGGATGACCGCCACGCGGTCGGCGACCGCCCGCGCCGTCGTCCGGTTGTGCGTGACGTACATCGCCGTCTCGTCGGCCAGCACGTCGGCCAGCACCTCTCGGAGCGTCTGGCGAGTCGGCACGTCCAGCGCCGAGAGGGGTTCGTCAAGCAGGAAGGCGTCGGGTCGGACCGCGAGCGCGCGGGCCAGCGCGACTCGCTGGGACTCTCCGCCCGAGAGGGTCGGCGGGTAGCGCTCGGCCAAATCCGCCACGCCGAACTCCGCGAGCAACTCGTCGGGGTCGCGGGTGTCGTGGTACTTCCCGCCGAAGGCGACGTTCTCCCGGACCGACATGTGGGGAAACAGCGCGTAGTCTTGGAAGACGAAACCAAGACCGCGGTTTTCTGGGGATTGGTCGGTCAAATCGCGGCCCGCGAGCGCGATTTGACCCTCGTGGTCGTGGAATCCCGCGACGGTTTCGAGCAGGAGGCTCTTTCCCGACCCGCTCGGCCCGAGGACGACCAGCGTCTCGCCGTCAGCGACCGAGAGGTCGGCCGCGACGCGGAACTGGTCGGCACCCTCGGCGGTGAACGTCGCCGACACGTCGATTTCCAACATCAGGGCCACCCTCCGTCGTCGTAGGCGACCGTCCGGACCAGCAGGAAGATGACCGCCGAGAGCGCCAGTAGGAGGACCGCGACCGCCCCCGACTGTTCGAGACCCGACGAGAGATACGTGTTGTAGATGAACACGGGCGCGTGCTGGGCGCTCGCGGTCTCGCCCTCGGGCAGGTAGAAGAAGTCCACGCTGTAGGCGACGATGGCGACCGCGCCGAACTCCGAGACCGCCCGCGCCCACGCCAGCACGCCGCCGGTCAGGACGCCGCGCCACGCCAGCGGGGCGGTGACGCGCCGGAACGTCTCGAAGCGGTTCGCGCCGAGGGTCCGGGCGGCCCACTCGACGCGCGTCGGGACCGACTCGAACGCCTCACGGGCCGCGTTCACGGCGAACGGTGCGGAGACGAACGTCATCGCCAGCACCATCCCGAGCATCGTCTGGAGGACGGTGAATTTGAACGTGAAGTCGATGACTGGAATCGTGAACTGCACGCCGCCGAACGCGCCGCCCTTCCCGAAGCCAAACAGAATGGCGAGACCGGCGACGCTGTGGGGGACCACCAGCGGAAGGTCCACCAGACTCTCGACGAGCGCTTGGCCCGGAAAGCCGCGAGCGAGGACGAGCGCGAGCGGGACCCCGAGCGCGACGCTCGCTATCGCCGCGAGGAGGGGCGCGTACACCGAGAGATACAGCGCCTGCTGGACGCCGGGGTCGGCGGCCATCTCCGCGACCGTGGCGGGGTTCTGGCGCGCGACCATCATCAGAAGCGGCAGGCCGAGCGCGACCAACAGGACGGTCCCGAGCGTCGCCGCGAGGACGCCGAAGGTGCCGCGGTCGCGGGCGACCGCGAGCGCCGCCGCCGAGAGGACCGCGAACCCGGCGTACGCGCCGGGATAGCCGACCGCCACCGCGGCCGCGAACGCGACGAGCTGAACCGAGACGACCGCCAGAATCGCGGTGCCGGTGCCGAGTCGGTCGCGGAGTCCGGCGGCCGGGGCGGTCGCTCCCCGCGACGTGCGAGCCTCGCTCCCCGCCTCCGTGTCGGTACTCACGGTCTACAGTTCGAGCGGACCCACTGAAGTCTTTGCTTCGGCGTGTTTTGCCACGCGGTCGGGCACGTCGCCGTCCTTCGTGACGACCGCCGGTTGCTTGGGAATCAGGCCCTTGCTCTCCAAGGCCTTCCGGCCGGGGTCGGTTATCATATGCTCGACCCACTGGGCACCCCTGACGGGTGCCTCGGCGACGCTCGGCACCGTGATGCCGTAAGCGATGGGCGCGCCGACGTAGCTGTTTCCGCCAGCCTCGACTTTGGCCTTCGCGTAGTGGCTGGCGTACGTCTGGTTCAGTTTCGAGAGATCGACGTGAGGCTGGAGGTCCACGTAGGGCAGTCCCGACTGGGAGGCGATAGAGCGATAGTAGAGCGCGTAGTCGAGTTTGCCGGACTTGAGTTGGCCCTCCAGTTTGGTCTCGGTCCCGGTCGGGACGGTCATGTTGTCCCGAATCTTCTCGAAGGTCTGCTGGTCGTAGAGTCGCTCGCCGTCCATCTGCTCTTTGCCCAACTGCATCGACATGACCGCCCGATAGCCGCCGGGGTCTACCGCCGGGTCGCTGTGGCCGATGGTCACGTCGTCGCGCGAGAGAATCTCCCACCAGTTGTCCGGGCCGATTTCGTCCGCGCCGGGCGAGTCCTCGCGGTACTGGAGCGACATCGCGTTCGTGGCGAAGACGGCGTACCAACTGCCGTACTCATCGAGGAGCATGTCCCGGATGAGCCGGAAGTCCGAGACGCCCAGCACGTCGGCGTTCCGGCCCTGCGTCGTTATCTTCTTCGTCGAACCGACTGACCCCTTGGCCTCGCGCTCGACCGCGACGCCGTACTCGTCTTCGAAGTCCGGTTCGGCCGCGCTGAACGGCGGCGCGAGACTCCCCGCGTGGAAGATAGTCATCGAGTCGGCGCCGGAAGCGGTGTCTCCGCCAGCGCCCTCGGCGGTCGTCTCGTCGCCACCTGACTGACTACCCATACATCCCGCGAGTCCGACCGCGCCAAGCGCCCCGGTCGCCTTCAGTAAACTGCGACGGGAGCGTTGTTCCTCTTGAGACATAACCCCTCGTTCTATCGCCCGAGAGATAACGGTTTTGCTCGTACGCCTCCTGCGTACGGGCATGGACGCCGGATTCGAGGCCCACCTCCGGGCCGACGAGGTGGAGTTCGACGCCGCCGACGCCGAACTCCTCCGGACAATCGACGCGGAGGGGTCGCTCAACCGCGCCGCGGACGCGCTCGGTCGGTCGTACTCGCGCGCTCACCAGCGACTCACCGCGCTCGAAGACGCGCTCGGGCCGCTGGTGGTCCGCCAGCGCGGCGGGTCGGGCGGTGGCGGCTCCCGACTCACCGACGAGGCCCGCGACTTGCTGGCTAGATTCGAGCGACTGCGCGCGGAGTTCACTGGCACCGCCGAAGTTGACGAGACCGTCCTCTCGGGATCCACTGTCGCCCGCGAGGGCGAGTTGGCCACCGTCGAGACCCCGGCCGGACGGGTCCGCGCGCTCGCGCCCGAGACCGACGCCGAGGTCGTGCAGGTCGCCGTCCGAGCCGACGCCGTGACGCTCCACGCGCCCGACGACGCTCCGGCGGCGGAAGCAACGAGCGCCCGGAACCGATTCTCGGGGACCGTCGCGGCAATCGACGCCGGGGAGCAGGTCGCGCGCGTCCTCGTGGACGTGAAGGGAGACGCGACACTCGCCGCGCTGGTCACGATGTCGAGCGTCGAGAAACTGGACCTCCGGGCGGGGTCGGAGGTGGTGGCGTCGTTCAAGGCGACCGCGACGCGAGCGAGTCCGCGAGAGTAGGCTACAACCGAATTCCCACATCGTAAACCGACCCTACGACGCCGAAAGACCTCCCTGAAGCGACTGAAAATCCGGGTTGCCAGCACATACTAAAACGCAAGGCCTTCGAACGCGAGCATATGCCCTCATTTGACACCAACGCGCCCTCGGTCCTCGTACCCACGGGCGTCGCGCCGTACAGTTACCCATGCCTGCGGTCGCTGAGTCGGCGCGGCGTCCGCACCATCGCGGCCTCGGAACACGACCGCGTTCCGGTGTTCGCCTCGCGGTTCTGCGACGAGACGCCCCGGCTCCCCTCGCCAGACCACGACCTGCTGGCGTACAAGGACGCGCTCCTCGGTCTCGCCGCGCGCGAGGACGTGCAGTGCGTGATTCCGATTCGGGAGTACGACGCCTATCTCCTGTCGCGCTACCGCGAGGAGTTCGCCGAGCGCGCGGCCGTCGAAGTCCCGCCGATGGACGCGCTGGAGCGCGTTCACGACCGCGTGAAACTCGCCGAGACCGCCGAGGCCGCGGGCGTCCCGGTGCCCGAAACTCGGTCGCTCGACGACGTGGACGATTGGACCGGCGACCACATCATCAAATCGCGGTACAACCTGCTCGCCGACCGCTACGTCGATACCCACGCGCCCGACGACTGCGAGGAGGTCAACCACGTCACGCACGTCCGGCCGGACGAGGAACCCGACCGCGACGAGTTGGTCGCCGAGATGAACCACGTCCCCATCGTGCAGGAGTTCGTCCCCTCCAGCGACGAGTACATGTTCGCGGCCCTCTACGACGAGGGCGATCCGGTCGCCACGTTCCAGCACCGCCAGATTCGGGGCAACTCCTACACCGGCGGCGGCGGCGTGTACCGGGAATCGATGTACGACCCGGACCTCGAAGCAGTCGCCCGCGACCTGCTCGGCGCACTCGACTGGCACGGATTGGCCTGCATCGAGTACATGGAACACGAGGAGACTGGCGAGTATTACCTGACCGAAATCAACCCCCGAATGTGGCAGTCGCTCCCCTCGACAGTCCGGGCGGGCGCGGACTTCCCGCTGTACTACTGGCTTCAGTCGCAAGGCCGCCAAGCCGACATCGACCCCGACTACGAACTCGGCGTCGGGAGTCACCTGCTCTACGGCGAACTCGGCTACCTCACCAGCGTCCTCAACGACGAGTCGCCGTACGTCGAGCGACCCGGACTCGGCGAGACTGCGTGGGAAATCGGCGAGTCGGTGGTTCGACAGCCACGGTTCGACTTTCTGCGGTTGGACGACCCGCGGCCCTTCGTCAGCGGCGTCTTGCAGACGCTCTCAAAGGGGGAGTGAACTGCCGGAAGCGTTCGCTTTCGAATTTGATTGAAACTAAACCCTTTTCCTTGCCACAATTGATTGACTGGATATGCGACGTGCCTCCGTCGTCTGCGCACTTCTGCTCGTTCTATCGGGCTGTACGGCGTCGGTAACGCCGGGTCCGAAGACCGAGCAGTCCACACTGGAAACGCAGACGCCCAGCGCCGGACCGGACGCGCTCCCGATGAACGAGAGTCGCGTGTACGACCGGGTGGCGACGCTCCTCGACAGCAACGTCTCGCAACCGTCGCTCCGGACCGTCAACGCGACGCGATTTGGGGAGAGCGAATACAGCCTTCCGCACCCCTTCCACGGGGTGTTACTCGGCGTGAACGACGCCACGGCTTCTCCCCCAACGGCGGTTTACAACCCCGATGCTCACGAGGTCATCGTCGTCCTTCACGACGGGAGACCCGCTAACGCGACGACCGAATCCCAGTTGCAACTCGCTCTCGCCCACGAATACGCACACGCCGTGACGTACACCGACGAGCGGTATGACCAATCGATGACGAGGTTCGTCGAGGGCGAGACGACCGACGCGGTACAACTCCGACGAGCGATGCGGGAGGGAACAGCGGTGTCCGTCTCGGAGGCGTACGCCGACCGCTATCTCGACAACGACAGCGAGATTCGACGATTCGCCCGCGAGTATCGACAATCTCGCCCACTCATGCGGTACGTTCTCGGTCCCTACGTCTTCGGCGGACGGTATTTCGACCGGACTCTCGACTCGCCGGTGAACCTACCCGACGTGTATCGACAGCCACCGCAGACGACCGAACAGTTGATACACGATAACCGTTCGGAGGAACGCCCCGCGCCGCTCACCGTGACGGTCGAACCCGGCGACGGCGGCGAGACCGGACAGCGAGACACCCTCGGCGAGCTATTCGTCCGAAGCATGCTCGGCGGACAACTTACCGAGTCGCGGGCCGCCCGCGCGGCGGCCGGGTGGGGGAACGACAGTCTCGCAACCGTGTGGGACTACGACGCGAACGAGTCGAACCAGCGGAGCTACGTCTGGACGATTCGCTGGGACGACGAACGCAATGCCACCGAGTTCACCGACGCGTTCGCGGCGTACATGGACCGTCGCGGCGACAGCGTCGGCGAACGCGAGTGGGACGCGGGCGAGAGACGGTTCCGCTTCGAGCGGGTGAGCGACGAGACGGTCGTCGTCTTTGTTGGCGGAGCAAACGCCGTTGACCGACTGAGCGCGTCGGGAACCGACGCGAACGTCACGGTGACGAGGTAAAATCGAACCTCTCCTCCTACGGCGTCATCTCGTCCACGAGGGACACAATTTCCTTGCGCACGTCGTCGCCGACCTCTCGGTGGGGCTTGCGCGGATACCCCGCATCGACGCCGCGCTCGGCCATCGCGGCCTTCGCGCCCGGCACGCCAAACCGCGAGGTCACCGCGCGGTTGAGTTCGACCAGTTCGGCGTTGAGTTGCCGGGCAGTAGCGTCCTCGCCCGCCTGATGGAGTTTGAAAATCTCGCTGGCGCGCTCGGGCGCGACGTTCGCCAGTCCGAGGATGCCGCCGTCGCCGCCCGACGCGAGCGCGTGGGCGTAGACGCTTCCGCTCCCGACGAACAGGTCGAACTCCTCGTCGGCGGTCAGTCTGCGCTCGCGTTGGAACGTCTCTACGTCGCCGCTCGAATCTTTCATTCCGGCGACGTTGTCGTGGGCCGCGAGTCGCCCGACGACGGCGGGGTCGAGCGTCACGTCGGTGTAGGCTGGCACGCTGTAGAGGTAGACCGGAATCGGACTCTCGTCGGCCACCTCGCGGTAGTAGGTCTCCAGCGCCTCGTCGTCGTGGTCGTAGTAAAACGGCGTCACGACCAGCGCGGCGTCCGCACCGGCCTCCGCAGCGAGGTCGGTCTGGCGGAGCGTCTCGCTCAGACCGGGGTGGCCGGTGCCCGCGAGGACGGGCAGCTCAGTCTCATCGGTGACCAGTTCGACCGCGCGAGCGCGCTCCTCGACGCTCATCAGTTCGGCCTCGCTGTTCGACCCGCAGGGGACGATGAAGTCTACACCGCCGTCCTCGACCCACCGGACGACTTCGCGGAGTCGCCGTTCGTCAAGGTTTCCGTCCGCGTCGAAAGGCGTAATCAGCGGTACGCCGGTTCCGTGCATGTCTGGCGACTCGGGCCGACCGACCTTGAAGGTGAGCCACTCGGCAACCCGACGCTCCGAATCGACGCCCCGGAGTCGCAGAACCGCGGGACGGCACACTCGCACTCGTCCGGCGTCCGTCTGACGTAGTTTTAAGTTCCTACCGTTCACAGCCCCGATTGGGCGCGCATTGACGGCCTCTCCCCCATCCTCCCACACCGCGCGCCCGGCACACCACCACTCTCCCACACCCTCTCCCACTCCCCATTTGGCGCGCGAACGAGGAGTTTCCGCCGAGTAACCACCGCCTACGAGTGCGACAGACCGTAGTTGACCGACCGCAGTCGCCGACGTGTCGAAGCCTACGTCGCGGTCAGATGCCCCATAACAAAGTCCGAATCCGCCAAAGTAGTGAACGCGCCCGGCGGCTCGGGCGCGAAGCGTGCAGCAGTCTCCCGGTCGGCGTCCCGACGGTGCCGGAGGCTATGGCGGCGAGTTGGCCTCTCGCCAGAGTGTCACCAACCCTCCCACGAAAGTTCTCGTCTCGGGGTGCCAACCACTGACCTCGCGCTACCCACTGCCCTCCGCCGTATTTTTCGGGAGCTTGTACCTCTCTCCGCGACTCAGCTTCTTCGCACCGTCAGTCGGCCGCTTCGCCCTGTAACTGCTCGCGGACCGCCGACAGCACGGTCTGGTCGGCGATGAGCGCGAGTTGGTCGCCGCCCTCGACGGTGGCGTTCGGGAGCGGAATCGTCATGCGCTCGCGCGCTCTGCCGTGGGCGTAGATGCGCGCGTCCTCGGGGAGTTCCACCGCGCTGACCCGCTTGCCGACGACCGGCGAGTCGTCGGAGATGACGACGGTCATTAGTTGTAGCTCTGCCGTCAGGTCGGCGATGACGCTGAAGTTGCCCCCGAGCAGTGCGGTCTTGGCTCCGGCCGCGCCGAGGCGTTCGGGGTAGACCACCTCGTCCACGTCGTCGGCGAACTTGTGGTAGATGTCCTCGCGGTAGTCCTCGTCGATTCGCAAGACCGTCCGACAGCCGTGGTGTTTGCCGATCATGCACGCCGCGAAGTTGACGTTGAGGTCGCCGGTCAGACCGCCGACGGCGTCGGCAGTACCGAGGTCGGTCTGTTCGAGAATCTCCTCGCTGGCTCCGTCCCCTTCGACGACCAGAAAACCCTCTTTTCGGGCGTGTTCGGCCTTTTCGGCGTCGTTCTCCACGAGCGTAACCCCGTGGCCCTCCTCCTGAAGGATGCGGGCGGTTCGCAGTCCGACCCGTCCTGAACCAACGATAACAAACTGCATGGGTACGCCTACTCCGAGTAGCGACAAAAGCGTTCGCGTCGGATGGGTCCGGTCCGACTGTCGCGCCACCACAAGACGAGGATGCCCTCAGCGCGAGACGTGCCCGTCGAGCAGGACCACGTCTATCCCCTCGTGAAGCGATTCACGGGCTTCGCTGACGGTGTACGCTGTCCAGGTCTCGCACTCGCCGTGGTGGGGTCGGGCATAGTGTTGCGAACGGTATCGTAACGACTTCGCTCACGCTACTGGGTCTTCGTATACCCATTGGGGTGTTCGTTGCAGAGCGTTGCAGTCAGTTGTACCCGTCCCCGCCCGGCTTCGAAGTCGAACGGCTTATACTTCTGTCACGGCGAAACCCGGTAGATGGTCCGCGAACCTTTTGGAGACAGCGATTTACCGGAACTTCAACCGGTCCTCGACGCCTTGGACGACCCGGAATGCCGTCGGATCGTCCGCCAACTCGACGAACCCATGACCGCCAGCGAGATCTCCTCTCAGTGTGACATTCCGACTTCGACTACGTATCGCAAGCTAGAACGTCTCACCGACGCCTCGATTCTCACCGAGAAGACCGCCATCCGGAACGACGGCCACCACACCTCGGAGTACACCGTGGCGTTCGAAGAGGTATCGGTGTTTCTGGACGACCAGCGCCAGTTCGAGGTGTCGATTACCCGGCCGACCCAGTCGGCCGAAGAACAGCTCGCGGGCCTCTGGGCCGAGGTCCGCAAGGAGACCTGACGATGGTTCACATCACCTCAACCGTCGTCGCGCTCAAGACGATCACGCTCGTCCTCGGCGGTCTCATCACCTACTTCGCGTTCAAGGCGTACCGACGGACGGGGTCGCCACCGCTCAGGGCGCTGGCGTTGGGGTTCGGAGCGGTCACGCTCGGGTCGCTCCTTGCGGGCGTCGTGGACCGCCTGCTGGACACCGCCGGAACGTCGGCGCTCGCCGTCGAGAGCGCGCTCACCGCGGTCGGGTTCGCCATCATCCTCTACTCGCTGTACGCCGAGTGAGAGTCAGACCGCCGCTCGCTCGCGCTCGATTCGCTCGACGTAGGCGTTCGCTATCCGCTCTAAAATCGCCTCCCCGGCCTCGGCGGTCCCCTCTCGCGGGTCGCCGAGGACGCCGTTCTCCGTGATGGACGCGAACCCCTCGCTGAGGAGTCGGGCCGTCGAAATCTCTCCCTCGTGGCCCGCTTCGAGTTCGTCGGTCCGGACCAGTTCCTCTGCGACGGCCAGCACGATGGCCGTCTCGACCGCTCCGGCGTGAACGACCGGTTGCTCGTACTCGACGCCCGCGTCCCGAAGTCCCTCGTTTTGTAACTCCATGAGTTCGGGAAGGTCCGCGAGCGCGACGACGTTCGCGTCGAGTTCCCGGCCGAGTTCCGGCGCGACGGTGTTGACCGGCGCGAAGTTGCCGCCGTGGGTGGGGACGAGGACGACGTGTTCGAAGCCGTGTTCGTCCAGCGACCGGCAGTACCCCCGAATCAGGTCCATCAGGGTCTCGGGCGGAATCGTGATGGTGCCGGGAAACTCCATGTGGTGGCCCGAACAGCCGGGCCGAATCGTCGGTGCGGCCAGCGCGTCACCGAGTTCGTCGGCGATTCGCTCGGCGAGTTCGTCGCCAGTGAGCGCGTCCATCACCACGGGGAGGTGCGGTCCGTGTTGCTCAACCGACCCGACGGCTACCACCGCGGTTCGCGTCCCGTCTTCGAGTTCGCGCTCGATTTCCGTCCACGTCCGTTCCGCCAACCGTACCGACGACTCGTCGCTGTCAGAAGGTTGTACTGTCATACTCTCGATGTGTATCTCGGAGACAGTAAATCTGTGGCCGGGAAGGCTCGTCCCGCGGCCGTCGTCGGTCGCCCGCACCGCTCACCCGAGGACGTACCGAAGTTTCGGGTACTTTTCGACCAGCCACTCGCCGCCAGCGTCGTACTTCTCGATGAGCGCGTCCAGTCCGAGGAGGCGGCCCGCGCCGAACGCCGCCACCGCGAGGAACACCATCATGTACGCGAGGTCGCCGTTCACGACGCCGTGGGCAACGTCCCAGTTGCCGAAGTAGAACAGCAACATCATGAACGCGCCGAAGAACGCCGCGAGGCGCGTTAGCGCACCCACGAGCAGGGCGACGCCGATGAGGAACTCGCCCCACGGAACCGCGACGTTGACGAACTCCACGAACCACGCGGTCTGGCCCATCCAGTGGAACAGGCCCGACAGGGGACTGGCGGCCGTGACGTTGGTGAGGTAGCCCGCCGCGCTGAACGGTTCGGCGGCCGTAATCTTGGTCCATCCCGAGTCCAAGAAGGCGTAGCCGATCATCAGGCGGAGCGCGAGGACGAACCACGCGCTCAGGCTATGTGCTCTCCCTCGGACGGTGACGCCCCCGAGGTCGCTCTCGAAGACGTTCGCTTCGGTTCGGAAGTTGGACGTGTCGGTGGCCATAGCGAATCACTCCTACAGATGTCGCTTGGCGGTCCGAGAGGGTATAACAGGCCACCGATTCCCAAGTGCTGAAAATCGGCCAGCGCGCGGCCGAGGGCGAGGTTCGGTCGCTGCCAATCCGGCTACCACCCCGGTGAGTCGGTGGGCGAGGCGTCGGGCGGGAGCGAACTCCGGACGATGAGTACGTCGAACGCCTCGTCGGACGCGACGGAACTGCCGACGCTGTGGATGGACGAGACCATGTGCCCGGCGTTGTCGCTCCCGATGGCCACCAGCGAAGCGTCGGCGCTCTTGGCGGTCCGTCGGAGTTTCTTGGCGATGCGGCCCGCGGAGGCGTACCGGCCGACGACTTCGTGGTGAAAGTCGGCTTCGGGCGCGACGTCGGCGACTTGCTCGTGGAGTTGAGCCACTATCTCGCCCATGTCGAACTCTTCGTTCGGGCCGAGCCAGTCGTGGTCGCGGGCGTACTCGGCGTCTCTCTCCGGGATGATGGTGACTGCGACGACGGTCTCGTCGAAGGCGTCACCGAGCGTCGTCGCGCGCACGAGCGCGGCAACTGCGAGGTCCGACCCGTCGAAGGGAACAAGTATGCTCATGACTGAATGTTGGTATTACCAGTATTTAGTTGCATATACAGTTCCCAGAATCCGGTAAAAGTTACCAGTTTGGATTTTATGTCCGGCTCAACCCCGCGAGTCGAGAGTTCGACCGCGGAATCGAGCGGTCGTCGGGACGACCGCCCGTCGTTTTCATCGCGTGAGAACAACGCCCCTAATATATACCCTCCAACGACAGAGTAACGAACGTGATGTACGATACGCTGTTGCTTCCGACCGACGGGAGCGAAGCAATGGAGACGGTGGTCGAACACGCCCGCGACATCGCCGAGCGTCGCGGCGCGGACGTTCACGTCCTCTACGTCGTGGACGACCGAGCGTTCCTGACGCTCGACGACGACCGGATTCCCGACGTGACCGACCAACTCCGGGCGGAGGGCGAGCGCGCGACCGACGACATCGCGTCCGCGTTCGACGCCGCGGAGTCGTCAGTTTCGACCGAGATTCGGGAGGGCAACCCCTCCGACGAGATTCTGGCGTCGGTCGAGGAGCGCGACGCCGACCTCGTGGTCATGGGCACGCACGGGTCGGACCCGACGCGAAACATGCTCGGTAGCGTCTCTCAGAAGGTCGTTACGCTCTCGTCGGTGCCCGTGTTGACCGTCGATATCGCCGACGCTGACGCCGACTCGTCGGCCATCGACACCGCGATAGACGCCAGTTCCGACAACTGAACCGCCGTTCCCCCGCTCCAACTATGTCCAACGTCGCTTTCCCCGACCCTGACGACTACTCGCTGCCGACCGAGGAATCGCCCTCCGACCGTCACTTCGGTCTCCGGGCGGTCGTGGAGGAACACGACGAGCGACCCGACGAATGCACCCTTTTCCCGCCAGCGGCCGACGACGAGGTGCTCGTGACCGAGTGGATAACCGCTGAAGAAGGGTCGTACATCGACTGCGACGAGATGCGGTAACTCCGTTGCGGGCGGGCCGTCCCGACGATTCTACTTTTCGCGCCAGATGGCGGTCAGGACGACGTTCTCGTCAGTGCGCTCGACCGCTCGCTCGGTGAAGCGGGTCTGCATACGGGGGCTATGCGGCCCACCGGTGTTGTCCCGAATACGTTCGTTCGGAGCGGCGGGAACGGCACCAACGATTACGAACATGTTCGGGAAGGCTTATCCGGGCGTGGGTCCGGAAGGAGCACACAGAGATGCCAACCGCGAAGCTACACATCACGCTCCCCGAAGACGTGTGGATTTCGGAGGTTTCGATGGCCCACCCCGAGGCCGAGTTCCGCGTCCTCGCGGCCTTCCCCGCCGAGGAGACCGGCGTCGGCCTGCTCGAAATCTCGGCCGAAGACCTCCCGGCGGTCGTGACCGCGATGGAAGACCGCGAGGACATCACCCGACTCGACCTCCAGCAAGCCTCCGACGACTCGGCCCTCGTGGAGTTCGAGACGACCGCGCCGCTGTTGCTGTTCTCGGTGCAGGAGTCTGGTCTCCCGCTGGAACTTCCGTTCACCATCGCGGGCGGGCAGGCCGAGGTCGAACTCACCGCCTCGCGCGACCGGTTGTCGTCGTTCACCACGCAACTCCAAGCCTTCGGGATGGAGTTCGACGTGGAGTACGTCCGCGAGATGGTCAACTCCGAGAGTCTGTTGACCCAGCGCCAGCGCGAACTCCTCTCTGCCGCCGTCAACGAAGGCTACTACGACACCCCGCGGGAGTGTTCGCTGACCGAACTGGCAGAGGTGGCGGGCGTGGCGAAATCGACCGCGAGCGAGACGCTACACAGAGTCGAGGAGAAAATCGTCAAGGAGTACGTCGGGGGTAAACGAGACTCCTCCGTCTGATTTCTTAGCGGTCGAACGCTACCTCAGAAGTTATCCTGCATGTGCTGTTCGACGCCGAGTTTCGTACAGCTAGTAAGCGACCGGGAGTAGCCACAGGCTGTCGGAACGTCGTCTTGGTGACAGCCGGAGTCGATGTTGTCGCCGATCCCGTCGAGGTCGGTGTTTGGGGCATGTGAGAAGACGAGGAGATTGACCAGTCCCTCGTTGATGTCGTAGCCCTGATTCTGCCGGAACGGTTCGATGGGTTCGATGTAGTGAGTGGTTACTCTACGACGATTGCGCCCTTCATGCCCATCGCCTTGTGGGGCGTGCAGTAGTATTTGTACGTGCCCGCGCTGTCGAACGTCTGCTTGAACGTGAACCCTTCCTCTTGGGTCTGCTTGCTCTCGAAGTCGCCGTTGTCGGCGACAACGTTGTGGACGGCACCTTTGCCGGTCCACTCCCAGACCACCGTCGTCCCCGTCGAGACTTTGACCGCGGCGGGACCGAACGCGAAGTTCCCGTTGTTGCCTTCAGCGCCGACCTTGACGGTTACCTCGGAGCTTCCGGTCTTGTCGCTAACGCTGTCGTAGTTCGATACGTTGTCGAACCAGCCGTCGAAGCTCATCGAGTTGCTTCCGGAACTGTCGCCTCCGGAGTCGCCGTCGCCGTCCGAATTCTCGCCCTCGGAATCGCCGTCGCTACTGTCTCCCGAACCGCCGCTCGAACAGCCAGCAATAGTCATAGTCGCCGCGCCAGCGGCCATCGTCTTCAACATCGTCCGTCGGTCAAGGGTGTCTCGGTTCATCGTCACTTGCACTTTTCGGGCTACATAAATGGAGGTGGCCCTGATTCCCACGCAGTGAAAACGGCCGTCGAACCTGTTCGGAGTCACGGCTACCGGCCGCTCGCCGGTCGTTACGGACATGCCCGGACTCCCGCGCCCGTTGTCGAACGGCGAGGTCGAGCGACGGAATCGGGGGCGTGGTCGAACTGCCACCAAGGGTATGAACGACTCTCCCGACGTTTCGGACATGGTAGACGTGTCCGGACACCTCGGTATGGCGCTCATCTGGCTCGCACCCGCGTGGTTCGTCATCGACCGCCGGAAGACCGCCGCGACGTTCGTCGGGGTCGGCTTCTGGTTCGGAATGATGCCCGACGTGGACCTCGTTCTCTCGAACTGGCTCCCGACGGTGAAACACCACGGCGTCTTCCACACCGTGTTCACGGTCACCATCCTCGCGGCCGTCGTCGGCCCGCTGGTCGGCTGGGTGCTGAAGACGACGCTGGACGACTCCGAGTGGTTCTCGGACGCCGCGGAAGCGAACGCCTACTCGCTCGGGTTCGTGATGGTGTTCGTTTCCGGCGTCGCGCACGTCTTCGCCGACATGCTTTCGGCCCCGGATATCGCGGAGGCGGTCGAACCGCTCTGGCCGCTCTACCGCCAGTCGTTCGGCATCGACGTGATTTGGTACAACAACCCGTGGTTCAACTGGGGCCTGCTCGCCGTCGGCGTCCTGCTCAACGTCGGTCTCTACTACTGGCGGAAGCCGAGTGCGGAGAGTGGCGTCTCGACGACTTCGTAGACGAGAAGCGCCGTTTTCCTCACACCGCGCGCTCGACCTCTAACACCTACTCGTCGGGACCGCGACGGTGGTCCTCAAACGTCTCGAACACCGACACCTCTTTTTGTGACCCCGGCGACGATACTCCGACGTGAGACGACGAACCCTCCTGCTCTCGGGGTGCGCAGTCGCTGGCGGCGCGCTCGGAGTCCGCATCACAGGGTCGGACTTCCGAACCCAGAGCGACGCGACTGGAGCAACGCCGACGGACTCCGGCCCGGCGAGCGCGCTGGTCGCCGGAAGCCTCCAGACCGTCGCGGGCGAGGTGGACGGAGCGACGACCGAGGCCCACGGGAGTCTGGCGGCGGCCGAACTGGTCCGGTCGGGGGCGCGCGACCCCGACGCGCTCGCGCTCGCGGCCCCCGAACTCGTCTCGGAGTTCGCGGGGTGGCACGCCGTCTTCGCAAGCAACGCGCTGACGGTGGTTTACGATCCCGACTCGGAGTTCGCCGACGCGATTCGGGACGACTGGCGGACCGCGCTCGCGCGCGACGACATCGCGGTCGGGCGGACCGACCCCGCCCGCGACCCGCTGGGCTATCGGACCCTACTCGCGCTCGACCTCGCGGGCCGAGAGGGCGCGCCCGCCGCGGACATCCGGGCGAACGCCGACGTGTTCCCCGAGACCCAACTCCTCCGGACGCTGG
This sequence comes from Halorussus pelagicus, assembly GCF_004087835.1. Taxonomy (NCBI): domain Archaea; kingdom Methanobacteriati; phylum Methanobacteriota; class Halobacteria; order Halobacteriales; family Haladaptataceae; genus Halorussus; species Halorussus pelagicus. Next base: position 1,024,232 of record NZ_CP035119.1, on the reverse strand, counting down.
AGGCTGGCGGTCTCGACGCGGCGTTCGCCTACCGGAACATGGCGGTCGCCCACGACCTGCCGCGGGTGGACCTCCCCGCGAGACTCGACCTCTCGGACCCCGACTTCGCGGAGCGCTATCGGACCGCCGAGGTGACCGTCGCGGGCGAGACGATTCGGGGCGACCTCATCCGGTACGGCGCGGCGTATCTGACCGACCGGGGCAAACCGTTCTACCACAATTTAGTCGAGGACGCCGAACGCCTTCGAGAAAGCGGGTTCGCCGTGCCCGAGACGTATCCGGTCGTCAGCGGGCGAGACGAATCGTCGGGCGCACGCGGACGGGACGAGTAGCAACCTCGTGCAGGCGAGACGAACCGCCGAGAGCGAAAAGAACCCCGCGGTCTTCGACGCCGGACCGACGATGTAGGTCGAGAAGCGACGGCTCGACCGTTTTCGCGGTGGGAAAGAGACGACACTCTCCAAAGAACAGTTATCCGCAAGAAGAGCCTAGGCCGGGATTTGAACCCGGGCTCTCGTCCTTACCAAGGACGCGCTTTACCTCTAAGCTACCCAGGCGCACCGCGTCTCTCCGACGCATTTCATCGTATGCCCGGAAACCTGTTTAGGTGTTTCGATTCGGGACAGGGAGCGGGGGTCACGGGTCGGTCGCCGACGGTTGAGGGTCGTCGGCCGAGCCGAACCGCTGGGGGTTCGGCGCATCGGTGACCGCCTGTTCGACTGCCTCGGGAACCGAGTCGGGGGCCTCCGGACGGTCGCCGTCGAGCGACTCGGCGAGATTCCCGGCGTAGGCCACCAGCGCGTCGGAGGGATTAGCGCCGAACGCGGTGGTTCCCGCGACCACCGCGAGTTCGAAAACGTCGGTCTCCAGCGCGCGCGCCGGGACCGTCCGGCCCTGCTGGCCGTCGGTCTCGTCGTGGCCGAACGACTGAACGGTCTCGACGGCCTTGTCGGCCGCCTCGGTCCGAGCCAACAGGGAGAATCCGCGGGCGACCATCACGTCGGCCGCGAGGATGTCGATGTTGCTCTCGGTGTGGTGCTGGTCGCGCTCCCACGGCGGGTCGTCGGCGAGCGCCCGCGTGAGGCGCAGTCCCTCGTAGATGAGTTGGACGCCAGCGGCGCGCTCTTCGATGCCGACCGGTCCGGCGTCGGTGGGTGCCGGACCTGCGCCCTCGACTGCGCGTGCAGACGCGAGCGCCAGCACCCCCGGCACCATCGCTGACTCGTCAAGTAAGTTACCAATTCGTTCGCGGAGGGGGTCGGGCGACACGTCTCGCACCGCCTGTCGTCCCGCTTTTCGTGCCCGGACGGCCGCTTCCATTATGCGGGTCTTATGACGGAATCGCCAAAGACCTTTGGAAACCGGCTTCGAGATGCGAACGTGACCAGCCGTGAACTCTGATACGTCCGCGATTCGAATCCGGGACCGCGAGCGAGTCCGTGTCGTGACCCTCGACCGGCCCAAGCGACGCAACGCGCTCACGCCCGACGCCCTCGACGCACTCGGAGCGGCCGTGAGCGAGACCGACCAGCCGGTCGTCTACCTCCGCGGTGCGGGTCCGGCGTTCTGCGCGGGCGCGGACCTCGACGTGGTGGCCGACCTCGATAGGGCGGCCGCCGAGCGATTCGCCGAGCGCGGCCAGCGCGTCGCCGACGCAATCGAGGACGCCGAGAGCGCGGTCGTCGCGGGCATCGACGGGGCGGCGCGGGGCGGCGGCGTCGAGTTGGCGCTCGCCGCGGACCTCCGGGTCGCCACGCCCGCGGCCACCTTCGCGGAACCGGGCGTGAAACTCGGCCTGTTCGGCGCGTGGGGCGGGACGGTTCGCCTGCCCCGAATCGTCGGCGAGGGCGAAGCGCTGGACCTCGCGCTCTCTGGCCGGACCGTCAACGCCGAGGAGGCCCGCCGGATGGGACTCGTCTCGCGCGTGACCGACGACCCGCGGGCGGTCGCCGACGAACTCGCCGCCAACGACCCCGAGACGCTCGGCGCGGTCAAAGTGCGGATGCGCGACAATTCGCCGCCCGCCGAGCAGGAGCGCCGCGAGGCCGAGGTCTTTGGCCACCTCGTGGAGCGCCACGCCGACGCCATCGCCGACCGACGGGAGTCGTGAGCGCGCGGTATCGCTCCACCGCGGCGCGCTCCTAACGTCCTACTCCGGCGCGCGCTGGCGCGGCCCGGAGTGGCCGCGCCATCAGCGCGCGAGGGATGAGTAGTCTGCGAACGCGGTTCGCAGACAACGCAATCGGTTGGGGAGGACGTGGCCGTCGCGGTGCGGTGCCGTGCGGTGGCGGTATGATTGGCTCACGCCTGAAGCTAGCTTCTTGGTTTTCACAGTCCGTGTCATAGCTAAATGCCATCTTTCAGCAGGAACATCCTTCTTCCCGATACGACGCCGAACCTCGCTCCGGACGCCGAGTGCCCGACGCCGTAGCCAAAGCACTTTATTCCTTTCCGACGTAGGCTTCTCATATGGCAGACAAACCCAGCAGTGGCGAGCTATTCGGGATGCCGTACAACTTCGAACGACCGAGCATCGGGCGAATGCTCTCGTCGTACTGGAAACCCGACGAGGGCATGCTCGTCGAGAAACCATTCGGCATCGGCTACACGCTCAACCTCGCCAACTGGCGGTCGTGGATAGTGCTGGCGGTCGCGGGCACGCTCCTCTGGCACGAGCGCAAGGGCGAGCAAGAACAGATGACCGCCGAGGAAGGGCCGGTCGAAGTCGTCGTGGACGACGACTGAGGGCGTTCTCCGAGTTTTCTTGCCGTCGTTTTCGAGACGTGTCACGCCGAGCGCACGCTGTAGAACGCGCCGACGAGCGTCGCGTGCCCAGAAGTCGCTCGTCGGAAGCGAAAAAAGGTCGAACTCCCCGAACCCCGACGCTCAGTAGGCGTAGCTCGGCAGCGACCCCTTGGTGACGATACCGGTCTCGTCGTCCTCGTCGAGTTTGTCGAGGGCGTCCTCGAAGTCGGATTGGCAGACCTCCGTGCGCTCGTCGCGGATGGCGAACATGCCCGCCTCGGTGGTCACGCTCTCGATGTCCGCGCCGCTCTTGCCCGCGGTCTCCTCGGCCAGCGCCTCGAAGTCCACGTCGTCGGCGAGACCCATGTCGCGGGTGTGGATTTCGAGAATCTTGCGTCGAGCCTCCGCGTCGGGGTCGGGAACCTCGATGAGGCGGTCGAACCGGCCGGGGCGGAGGATGGCGCGATCGAGCATGTCGAAGCGGTTGGTTGCCGCCACGATGCGAATCTCGCCGCGGTCCTCGAAGCCGTCCATCTCGCTGAGCAGTTGCATCATCGTCCGCTGAACCTCGGCGTCGCCCGACGTTTTCGAGTCGGTGCGCTTGGAGGCCACGGCGTCGATTTCGTCGATGAAGACGATGGCTGGCTCGCGCTCGCTCGCCAACTCGAAGAGGTCTCGGACCAACTTCGCGCCCTCGCCGATGAACTTCTGGACGAGTTCCGACCCGGCCATCTTGATGAAGGTGGCGTCGGTCTCGTTGGCGACGGCCTTCGCCAGCATCGTCTTGCCGGTGCCCGGCGGTCCGTGGAGCAGGACGCCGCTGGGCGGTTCGATGCCGACCGCCTCGAACTGCTCGGGGTTTTCGAGCGGTTGCTCGACGGCTTCGCGGACCTCGCGGGTCTGCTCTTCGAGACCGCCGATTTCGTCATAGGTGACTTCCGGCGACTCGTCTACCTCCATCGCTTGGGCGCGAGCGTCCTTCTCGGCTTCCAAGATAGTCTGGACGGTGAACGAGTCGTTGACCGCGACGCGGTCGCCCGACTCTATCTGCTCGCGGAGTTTGGGCGAGACCTCGGTCAGGACCTCTTGGTTGTTGCCGTGTTGTTTGATGACGATACCGTCGTCGGTGAGTTCCTCGGCCGTGGCGACGTACAGCGAGGTGGTCTTCAGCGTCTCGTTCTCTCGTTCGAGTCTGTCAACCTCGTCACCGAGGTTTTCGCGGCGCTCGCGGGCGTCGTCGAGTCGGGCTTCGAGCGTGTCGTTCACGTCCACGATCTCGGCGAAGTGTTCGCGGAGCGCCGCGAGCCGCTCCCGGTCTGTCATTTCGGGGTCGAGTTCGAGTGTCGGTTGGTCGGGGAGAGGTGGGCTACGCGACATCGTTGCTACTCATGCGTAGGTCACCCGCTTAAAAGTGCCTTTGGGTCTCGGACGTTTCACCGCAAAAAAGCCTTTCGTCGCCGTCAGTCCGCGCTCGCCGGTCGTCGCTCGGTCTCGACCCCGTGAGCGCCCTCAGGAAGCCGGAACTCGCCCAGAAGCGCGTCGAGTTCGTCGGCTTTCGACGCCAGCGACGCCAACTGCTCGGAGACGCCCGACAGGGCGGTCGCCTGCTGGTCGGTCGCCGTGGCCGCGGTCTCGGACTCGGCGGTCGTCTCCTCGCTGATGGCCGCGACTTCCTCGACCATCGCCACCACGTCCTCGGCGGACTGGGCCTGCTGGTCAGTCGCATCGCTGATTTCGCTGACGCTGGCGTCCACCTCGCCCACCACGTCCGCGATGTCCTCGAAGTCGCCGAGCGCGTTCTCGACGGTCTCGACGCTATGAGTGACCTGCTCGCGGGTCTCGCGCACGTCCGCCAGCGTCTCCTCGGAGTCGGCCTGGATGCGCTCGATGCGGTCGGTAATCTCGTCGGCGGCCTCGCCGGTCTCCTCCGCGAGGGACTTGACCTCGTCGGCGACCACGCCGAACCCGTCGCCGCGCTCGCCCGCGCGGGCCGCCTCGACGCTGGCGTTCAGCGCGAGCAGGTTGGTCTCGGTCGCCACTTGGTCGATGAACGAGACCACTTCGTCGATCTCCGCGATGTCGGCGACCAACTCCTCGACCGCCTCAGCGGTCCGGTCGATGCCGTCTTCGACCTTGTCGAGTTCGGCGGCGGCCTCGTGGGCGGCCTCCTGCCCCGAGCGCGCGCGGTCGGTCGCTGTCCCCGCGGTCTCGGCTACTTCGTCGGCCGACGCGGCGATTTCCTCGATAGTCGCCGAGAGCGTGTTCATCTCGGCGGCGGCCTCGTTGAGGCGGTCGGTCTGGCGAGCCGCGCCCTCCGAAATCTCGCCGACTGCCGAGGCCACCTCGTCGCTGGACTCGCTGACTTCCCGGACTTCGGCGTCGGCCGACTCGCTGGCGGTCGCCACCTCGTCGGCGAACGCGGCGAGTTCGCCCACCGCGTCCGCGAGCGTCGAGAGCAGAGCGTTGTAGTTCGCCACGACCTCCTCGTGGAGGTCCTCCTCGGCGACGTCGCCATCGATGGTGGCGGTCAGGTCCCCAGTCTTCGCGTCCTCGGCGGCGTCGCCGAACGCCGCGACGAGTCGCTGGAGGTTCTCCGAGCGGCGTTCGAGGTCGGCGGTCGTCGCCTCCAACTCGTCGGTCGTCGCTTCGAGGTCGGCGGTGTACTGCCGCAGACTCTCGGCCATCCGGTCCAAGGAGGCCCCGAACTCGCCGGGCACCTCCTCTTCCAGTACGGGCGCGTCGAACTCCTGTCGGGAGAGCGCGGCGGCCTGTTCGGAGACGACCCGGAGGTAGGCCCGCATGTCGCTGAACGACGCCACGAGACCGCCGATTTCGTCGCGCTGGTCGGCCTCGGGAACCGGCGCGTCGAGGTCGCCGTTGGCGATGGCGTCGGCCGCCCGGTCCAGCGCCTCGATGGGTTTGGTGATGTCCCGGCGAGCGATGAGAACGGTGTTAGCGAACGCGACGACCGCCCCGAGTAAGAGCGCGACCGTGAGCGCGATTCTGGCGACACCGGAGACCAAAAACGGCAGGACGGCCTGCGCGAGCGAGATAACGAACTGAATGGCGACCGCGGCCAACACCTTGCGTTCGACCGATTCGGTGACGCCGAGGCGGTCCATCGTCCACCAGAGCGCCGACTCGTAGCGAGCGAGGGGTCCGTCTTTCATACGGCGCTATACACGTCCGGGTTAATTAAATAGAACCCCGCGTTCCCAACGATTGAAAACGAGTCGTCGGACAAACCGCGTGTACGTCCTCAGACGAGCGATTCCATCTCGTCGAGGTAGTCGTCGTACACGTCGAGGGCGCGCTGGATGGGTTCGGGCGAGGACATATCGACGCCCGCGGTTTCGAGCAGTTCGAGGGGGTACTCTCGGGACCCGCTCTGGAGGAACTGGAGGTAACGGTCGGCGGCCTCCTCGCCCTCGTTTAAGATGCCGTCGGCGAGCGCGACGGCCGCGCTGATGCCAGTGCTGTACTGGTAGACGTAGTAGGGCCGGTAGAAGTGGGGAATCCGCGCCCACTCGCGGGCGATGCGGTCGTCCACGACCGCTGGCTCGTAGAACTCCGCTTTGAGGTCGCCGTAGATTTCGTCGGCCGCCTCGGGCGTCAGCGCCTCGCCGTCCTCGACCAACTGGTGGGCCTGATGCTCGAAGTCCGCGAACATGGTCTGGCGGTAGAGCGTCGAGCGGAACCGCTCCAGATACTCGTTGAGGACGTGTCGCCGGAAGGTCGGGTCCTCGACGGTGTCGAGCAGATGGTGGGTCAACAGCGCCTCGTTGACGGTGCTGGCGACCTCCGCGACGAAGATTTCGTAGTCGCCGTAGACGTAGGGCTGGTTCTCGCTGGTGAGTTGGCTGTGAAGCGAGTGGCCGAGTTCGTGGGCCAGCGTGAACATCGAGGAGATGTCGTCCTGATAGTTCATCAGGATGAACGGCTGGGTGTCGTAGGTGCCGCTACTGTACGCGCCCGAGCGCTTGTTCTCGGTCTCGTACACGTCCACCCATCGAGACTCGAAGCCCTCCTTCACGCGATTCTGGTAGTCGTCGCCGAGCGCGCCCAGCGCCTCCACGACGTATTCGCGGGCCTGCTCGTACTCGATATCCGGCGTCTCGGTCTCGGTCATGGGCATGTAGAGGTCCCACATCCGGAGTTCATCGACGCCAAGACTCTCCCGTTTCAGTTCGGCGTGGCGGTGGAGTTTGTCGAGGTTGTCCCGAACAGTGCCCACGAGGTTGTCGTACACGTCTGCGGGGATGTTGGGACCGTCCATCGCGGCCTCGCGGGCGGTCTCGTAGTCCCGAATCTGCGCGAGGCGCACGTCGGCCTTCACGCTGTTCTTGTAGGACGTGCCGATGGTGTTGTGGAACTCGCCGAGTCGGTCGAAAAAGCCCTCGTAGACGGTTTGGCGGAACTCGCGGTCGGAGTTCTTCAGGAGCTTCGTGAGGTTGCTCTGGGTAATCTCGACCGAGTCGCCGTCGGGTTTCTCGACGGTCGGGAACTCCATGTCGGAGTTCATCAGCATGCTGTAGATGTCGCCCGACGCGCCGGTAACCTCGCCGAGTTCCGCTAGCACGTTCTCGACTTCGGCCGAGCGGGTGTGTTCGGCGGTCCGAAGCACGTCATGAAGGTAGTGGTCGTAAACCTCCAGTCCGTCAGTCTCCTCGATCATGTGGTCGAGTTCGTCGCGGTCGAGACTCTGAATCTCGGGTTCGACGAAACTGCTCGCGCTGTTGGCCTCCGAGGCCAGCGACATCCCGCGCGAGGCCAGCGCCTGATAGTGCTGGTCGGCGGTGTCTTCGTCTTTGCGCATCCGGGCGTAGTTGGCGATTTTCTCGACGGTTCGGGAGATATCCTCTCGGAGTTCGAGGACCGAAAGCAGGGTCTCGCCGTCGTCGGTGACCTGCCCCTCGTAGGCGGACAACTCGTCGAGGCGGTCCTCGACCTCCTCGTAGGCCGACTCCCACTCGTCGTCGCTCGCGTAGATGCTCTCTAAATCCCACTTGTACTCGGTGTCTATCTCCGACCGTTCGGGAACCGAACTCATATCACTCCGTTAGGAAACGGCGGATGTAAGCCTTTGTCATTCCGAATGCGTGTTCCGACAGTTCGCAAGGGGTCCGCGCCCGGACGGCCGCGATTCCGCGCTCGTCTACAGCCACAATCTGGCGCGTACGGTCGGTCTAGCGGTCTGATTGGCTCACGCCTGAAGCTAGCTCTATCGAACCTACCCCTCCAGACGGAGATTCGCAGTTACACTCCTCTCGCGGATGTTCACCGTCGAACCCCGCAATCGAGACCACTTAGCCCGAGGCTTTTCACCGTCGGGGACCGCACTCCTCGACCATGAACCCCCAGACAGCGGCCGCTCTCGGCGAGGCCTGGCGCGACGACTCCCCGTGGGAGTTCCTGGCGAAACTGACCGAAATCGGCGACCGGATGGGCGGGTCACCGGGCGAGCGTCGGGCGGCCGACCTCGTGGCCGCGGGGTTCGAGCGCGCTGGCGACTACGAGGAGGGCTGAAGGCGGCCGGTATCTGGCTTGACGGGTGGGAGTAGCGAGACGACGGTCACAGTCGCCGGGTGATTTCGTTCGCCACTCGCGCGCCCGTCGTGCGCTCCTCGCGCAACCCCTCGAAAATCTCGCGCGCGCTCGCGGCGGCGTCCTCGTCCACCGCGAAGTCGAGCGCCGGATACCGGGCATCGACCAGCACGAGGGGATACGCGGGAGCGGGCGCGACGCCCTCTGGACCGTCGATTTTTTCGGGACCCAACACACGCTCGACTTTCGCCACCGGCGCGTCGCCGGTCGCTATCGCCCGGACGAGCGAGACCACGCGGCGGACCATCTCGCGGACGAACCCGCCCGCTCGCAGGGTGACGACCAGATACGCTCCCTCCCGCCGGACCTCCCCGTGCAGGTCCCGGACCGTATTCTCGTCGTCGGGCGTCAGATTGTGAAAGTCGTTCTCTCCCCGGAGTTCCGCGAGAGCGTCCTCGGCCCGACCGAAATCGGCGTTGGGCGCGTAGCAGTGATAGACGTACGCCCGCGACTCGGCGTCGTGGGTCGCGTGGAACGCCGCGGGCGCGTCGGCACTCGCCCACGCCCGGACGCTCGCGGGGAGTTCGCTGTTCAGCGCGGCGGGCGTCAGCCAATCGGGGCAGTCGAACGCGACGGTCTGGGCCACCGCCGACACTCCGGCGTCGGTTCGCCCCGCCGCAGCGTACCCCTCCGGTTTCCCGTCGGCGACGCCGAGCGCGTTCGCCGCGTCGAAAATCGCGTCCTCGACGGTCGGCACGTCGGGTTGGCGCTGGAACCCGCGAAACGGGCGGCCGTCGTAGGCGACTCGAAACGCGCGCATCGGTTCGTCGTCTATCGCCGACGTATTTAAATCGGCGGAACGGTCGCCGTCGCCGCACGAACGTTTACACCGGAAGGCGGGACCAACCCAACCCGTGACCTGAACGTCGCCGCGGGGAGACCAGCGGGAGTACGGCAGCCCTCCTCGCGGGCGGTCCGTGCCGTCTGTTCGCCACAGCGGTAGCCGTGGCTATCGGGACTCCGACCGGTCGCTCTCGCTCGTCGTTCTCTCTCGGCGGCGTTCGCTTACTCCCGGTCGAATGCGCGCTCTCTCGTCCTCGTCGCCTCGACGTCTTCGGTCTCCAACAGTCGTTCGAGTTGTCGCTCGAACTCCTCGTCGGTGAGTTCGCCCCGCGCGTAGCGCTTTCGGAGTTCGTCTACCGGCCCGTCAGCGGCCGATTCTCGCTCAACCTCTACGCCGTCGGTCTCGCTTTCGACTATCGGGAGCGCATCGCCGAGGAGCGCGACCAGCGGAACGACCACGAAGAACCCGAGGACGAACGTCGTCGGAACCAGAAACTCCAGACCCACGACCGCGAAAAACGAGGTCAGGCCGAAGGTCAGTACCGACAGCACCGCGAGGAGTCGCTTCTTCTCGAACTGGACCGAACGGTCGCGCATATCCGAGAATATGCGTGGGGGTACCAAAAAGGTTGAACTTGCGACCTACTCGAAGTCCTCGTAGGTCGGCCGCGAAACGTCTTCGGGCGGGAACTCCTCGACGGGCACCTGCGTCTGCTCGCCCGAGTCCATGTCCTTGATCGTCACGTTCCCGTCCGCGAGGTCCTGCTCGCCGACGATGACGACCGTCGCCGCGCCGATGGAGTCGGCGTAGTCGAGTTGCGCGCCGAAGCTCCGGCCGGACACGTCGGTCTCGACGACGTGGCCCTCACCGCGGAGTTCTCGGGTGATGTCGGCCGCAACGTCGCGGGTGTCGCCGACCTGTAGGACGTAGTAGTCGGTAGCGAGTTCCTCGTCGGGCCAGACGCCAGCGCGTTGCAGGAGAAGTGTCAGCGTCGCGTCGCCAACAGCGAACCCGACGGCTGGAGTCGGTTGCCCGCCGAAGCCCTCGATGAGGTCGTCGTAGCGACCGCCACCGAAAATAGAGCGGTTCACGTCGCCGGTCGAGTCGAAGCACTCGAAGACGACGCCGGTGTAGTAGTCGAGTCCGCGCGCGGTGTCCAGCGAGAGCGTGCAGTAGTCGCGCGCGCCGAAGTCCGCCGCGGCGTCCAGTACGTCGGTCAGGTTTCCGACCGCGTTCTCGACGCGGTCGGTTCCGGCGAACGCCACGAGGTCGTCCAGTTCCCCTTCGGGGGTGTCGAGCAGGTCGTCGAACTCTCGGGCTTGGTCGTAGGAGAGTCCGGCGTCGTTCAACAGCCCGTAGAACTCGTCGTCGCCGACCTTCTCGTTTTTGTCCACGGCGCGAATCGCGGCCTCGGTGTCCACGTTGGCGTCGAACGCTTCGAGCAGGCCGCCGAGGATGTCGCGGTGGCTGACCCGGAACTCGAAGTCGTCGCTCGTGAGACCGAGACCGGTCAGCGCGTCGGCCGCACACGCCAGCAGTTCGGCGTCCGACTCGGGCGCGGACGACCCGAAGATGTCCACGTTGGTCTGGTAGAACTCGCGTTTACGCCCGCTTTGGGGTTCCTCGTAGCGCCAGAACGGTCGGGACGAGAACCACTTGATGGGCTTGCTGAGTTCCTGCTGTTTCGCCACGACCATCCGGGCGACCGTGGGCGTGAGTTCCGGCGTCATCGCCACGTCGCGGCCGCCTTGGTCCTCGAAGCTGTACAGCTCTTCGACAATTTCCTCGCCGCTCTTATCGACGTACATCTGCGTCCGTTCGAGGGCGGGCGTCCCGACTTCCCGGAAGCCGTACTGGCGTGCGGTCGATTCGAGCGCGTCGAACATCTCGCGGCGCGCGCCCATCTCGCCGGGGTAGAAGTCGCGGAAGCCCTTGATGCGGTCGTACATGGAGAAGTGTTGGGCGAGCGCGCGCTTGAAACTTTTACTTCGCGTCGGGCGTGCCGGACTCGACCCTCGGAGTCTCATCGGCCGCGGCGTCGTCGCCGTCGGCCCGCGCGAATCCTCGAACGTAGGTCTGGGTGTGTTCGGGGAACACCTCCGCTACGGCGTCTTCGTCGTGTTCGTCGGCCAGCAAGTCGCGGAGTTCGTCCTCGTAGTCGGCCTTCGGAATCTGTTCGCTCGGCCCGGTCGTCACCTCAAGCGTCTCGTTTACGAGCGAGTCCACCGCTCCCCGACCGAATCCTGCGAGCGGGACGATGTAGTTGACGCCGTGGCGGTCTTCGAGGCTTTGGGCCTGCGCCCGCGAGACGGAGGGCACACGGTCGTCGCGGCGCGTGCCGTCGGCAACCGCGTCGAACTCCATCTCGGCGACTCGCTCCAGCGCGTGGAGGTGAACCTGCTGGATGCCGTTGCGTGGGTAGCCGTCTTCGACCATCTGACCGACGGCCTCTTCAGCCACGTCGGGGTCCAGATCGACCGTCTCGAACTCGAAGCCGAGTTCCTCGGCGGTCCGGCGGGCGTGGTCCCACGCGTCGGCCACGCCGAACGTGGCCGTGACGAGCGTCACGTCGTAGAAGTCTTCGAGCAGGAGCGCGGCCAGCGTCGAGTCTTTCCCGCCGCTGTAGAGTAGCCCGAGGTCCATCTCACCGACGCCGGATGTTGAAGCTCTTCGAATCGGGCTTGAGTTCGCGGAGCAGTTCCTTCATCTTGTCTTCGTCTATCTTGCCGCTGACCCGGCCGCTCTGGGCGAGCGCGAGAACCTGTCGCTCCACTTGGTCGGCGAAGTCGGGCTTGCTCATCCGGACGGAGTTGAGGCGCTTGCGCGCGCCGTCGGTGAGGTGCTTGCGGAGCATCGCCTGTTTCTGAGCGTCGGCCTGTTGCTGGGCCTGCTCTTGGGCCTCGCCTTGGTCGCCCTGCTCTTGCATCTCCTGCATCTTCTTCTTGCGCAGTTCTTCGAGTCGCTCGTCGTCGGGCTGTTCGCTCATGGTTATCTCGTAGTTACGGTCCGCGGCCAAAAATGATTACGGAGCGGCGACGCTACTTGGTCGGCCAGTGACGCGCCGAAAAGTGTCCTCGCGCTCGTCGATTAGGCGTAGCGTTCGAGTTCCGGTCGGTCGAGGTCCTCCATGACCTCGCCCGCGGTGTCGTCGAGGAGACTGCGACCGTCGCCGGTCACGATGCGGCCCGCGCTACCCTCGGTGTCCATGAGGTCTTCGCCTTCGAGCTGCTGGAGGATGGTCCGGATGATGTTCCGACTCCCGTCCGTGCGGTGTTCGGGCGCGACCTGATAGCGGTTCGAGCCGCCCTTCTTGTCGCCGTACTGGGTCGAAAGGCGCTCGACGCCGACGGGACCGTCGGTGGCGACCTTTCGGAGCAGACTGGCCGCGCGTCGGTACCAGAAGTCGTCCTGCTCGGGCGGGAGTTCGCGGCTCTCGCCGGTCGTGGCGTACTCGGCCCAGTCGGGTTCTTCGATTCGGTCCTCCAGCTTTGCGGCGACCGCGTCGATGAGGTCGTCCGCGGGAACGTCGTAGAGCGTCGTCATACCCACGGATTCCCGTCCGCGGCGCTTAAAGGCATCGTTCCAAAACGTGGCGGTCGGTAGGTCGTCGCTCACGGACTGGTGGGAACCCGATGTCGGCAGTTGTCGGAATCAGTCGCTGGCCGACCGCTGGACGTTATCGGCCTCTAACATCGCCGTTGCGCTCCCGCCGAGCAACACCGGAAGCAGGTAGGTCGCTCCGCGGTGGAGGACCGCCGCGGCCGCCGCGGTCCCGGCGTCAACGCCGGTGACGGGCACGATGAGCAGAATCAACACGGCGTCAACGCCGCCGAGTCCGCCCGGAAGCGGCGTGATGCTGGCGACGCTCCCGAGCGGGACGATAAACAGCGCGGCCGCGAGCGGGACCCAGTAGCCGAGCGCGCCCAGCGAGAGCCACAGCGACACCGAGAGCAGAAGCCAGCCGAGCGCCGAGAACGAGAGCGCGAGCGCCAACTGGTGGCGGTCGCCAGCGACGCGCTCCAGCGCGGCGAAAAAGCCGTCGATGCGGTCCCGGACGTGCGACTCGCGGGGCGGGTCGAGTCGCGGGACGACCCGGCCGACGAGTCGGCCGACCGACACCGCGGTCCGAACCGCGATGTCCGAGACGCGGTACCGATTTCGCCATCCGAAGTAAGCGACCGCCGGAACCGCGAGCGCCAGCGCGAAGAGCGCGACGGCCGCGACCTCCATCCGGTCGCCGACGGTGAACCGCGTGGCGTAGTAGCCGACGCCCAACAGCGCGAACGTGATGGAGGGGACGAAGTTGAGCGTGTCCACGCTGGCGACGGCCGCCAGTCCGTTCTCGTACTCGGTGTCGGTCGAGCGCGAGACGAGCAGGGCGCTAAAGGGTTCGCCGCCCGCCTGCCCGAACGGTGTGATATTGTTGGCGAACGTCGCGCCGGAGAGGAGGAGAAACGCCCGCCAGACCGACACCTCGACGGCGATGACCGAGAGGACGGTCCGGAGCGCCATCCCCCACGCGAACAACCAACCGACCGACACGACGCTGACGAGCGCGACGACAGCGGGGTCGGCCCCCGAGAGCGCCGACAGCACGGCTTCCACGCCGACAAAGGCGTACAGCGCCAGCAGGACGATGACGCCAGCACCGACCCCGGCGAGTATCGAGCGCGCGTCTCCCAAGTCTACGTCCATCGACTCCGACCGACGACCGGCCGCGGCTTGAAGCCACCGGAGACGGGCGATAGGCTTGGTGAGACGTTCCCACAGTGGATTCGACTTCGACCCGTGTCCGACCCCGACTGTCCGTTCACCGACGCCCCGTCCCCGCTTCCGAGACCGTAGACCTTTCCCGCCCACCCGACAACTACCGGGCATGGACGAGCGGGCCGCACTGTCGTTTCTCGGCGATAGACTCTCTCACGCAGGCGACGACGCCGCCGTCGTGGACGGACAGGTCCTCACCACCGACATGCTCCACGAGACGACCGACTTCCCGGCCGGGACCACCCGGTACACCGCTGGCTGGCGGTCAGTCGGCGCGTCGCTCTCGGACGTGGCCGCGATGGGTGCCGAGGCTACCGCCGCCGTCGCGGTCTACGCCGCCCCGGAGTTCGCCGAGGGCGACCTCGGAGAGTTCGTCGCGGGCGCGAGCGACGTGTGCGAGGCGGTCGGCGCGGAGTACGTCGGCGGCGACTTGGACGAGAGTCGGGAGTTCACCGCCGCGACGACGGCGCTTGGCCGGACCGACAACCCGGTGGGTCGCTCGGGCGCGAGTCCGGGCGAAATCGTCTGCGTCACGGGGACGCTCGGGCGCACCGGCGCGGCGCTCCGACTGTTCGCGGACGGAGAAATGGACCGCGCCAACGACCTGTTTCGCTTCGAGCCACGAGTCGGGGCGGGCCGCGCGATCGCCGCCGACGCCACCGCGATGATGGACTCCAGCGACGGTCTCGCGCGGTCGCTCCACCAACTCGCCGAGGCGAGCAACTGCGGGTTCGCCGTCGAGTTCGACGCGCTCCCGGTGGACGAGGCGGTCCGCGAGGTGGCCGACGATGAGGGCGAGGTTCGGGAACGGTCGGTCTTCTTCGGCGAGGATTTCGAGTTAGTGTTCACCGTGCCCGAGCGCGAGCTGTCGGCGATTCGTTCCGAATCGCCGACGCCGATTTCGACGATTGGAGAAGTGACGGAATCGGGCGTCGAGATGGACGGCGAGCGGTTGGCCGACCGCGGGTACACCCACGGCGGCGAGTAGGCGGAGCGAAGCGTTTCTCCACACGCGACTGATAGCCAGAACTGTGGAGACCGCCGAGAATCCAGAGCGTGATGGATTCGGTCTCGCCACCGTATCGGCTGGCCGCCCACGAGTGGCCGAGTTCGTGGACCGTGACGCTGACGAACAGGCCGACGGCCGCGGCGATTCCGATGAGCCACGCGAGTACGGGGAGAAAGACCAGCAACGAGACGTTGATCGGAATGCCCCAAATCGTTGCGACTCTGTAGTTTCACATAGCAACCCTTCGCAGTAACCGCGATTGTCTCTGCTGGACGGACTATCTCTCTATCGCCGTGCGCGGAAAGGTACTAGTGCAACGGTCCCGTGGGGTCACGTAATTATCTCGATGGGAACCGGCGTGAAACAGAGAATTCCCAGCACGAACGTCAGGACGCCGATGACCTTCCGCTTGGCGTCCAGTCCCTCCTCGTCGATGGGGTTGGCCGGGCCGACGTAGGCGACGTAAGTCGCCAGCAGGCCCCAGAACACCCACAGCACCGAGGCGTTGCTGACCTCCTCAATGTAGAAGACGTAGGCCGCGAGTCCGAAGAGCGCGACCGGGACGAGCGCGGCGACTCGCTCCTGTTGTTCGCCCACGATTGCCCGGACGATGTGGCCGCCGTCGAGTTGACCAACCGGGATGAGGTTGAGGAACGTGACGAACATCCCGACCCACCCGCCGATGACGACCGGGTTGACCGACTGGCCCGGCCCGTAACTCGTCGGTTCGCCCAGAATCGCGGCGATGAGTTCGAGCAGCGGCGGATAGCCGAACTCGATTTCGATCATGTTCGGGTTGGCCATCACGCTCTGGGGAACCGTTTCGGGCGGGAGCGAGAGACCGATGGCGGTCACGGCGATGGTGGCCACCAAGCCTGCCAGCGGTCCGGCGACGCCGATGTCGAATAGCGCTTCCCGGTCGGGCATCTGGCCTTTCATCCGGATAACCGCGCCCATCGTCCCGATGAGACTCGGCATGGGGATGAAGTAGGGAAGACTCGCGTCCACGCCGTGATAGCGCGTCATGACGTAGTGGCCGAGTTCGTGTGTGGCCAGGACGCCGAGAACCGCCGCCATGAACGGCCATGCCTGCAGAATTGCCAGCGGATTCTGGGAGAGCGTCTGCGGGTCGATGTGGTACCACGCTCGCCCGGCCCACAGCGTCGAGACGACCGTCAGCACGAACAGGGCGACGTTGGTCCACGGAATCCCGTCGATGCTGTTGTCGGTGGGTTCGGCGACGAGGACGTACTCGCCGGTTTCGGTGGTCAGTTGCACTTCGTAGCCGTGTTCGCGGAAGAGCGGCCACGTCGCTTCGAGCAGGCGCTCTTGGGAGACCAGCGGTTCGCCGTAGTACACGAGTCGGTCGCCGTCGCGGTGGGCTTCGTAGACGCGAAATACGGCGCTGAGGCGCTCCAGCGATGGACCGTCTTCGGGCGGGTCGGTCGAACCCATTCGAGATTCGCTACGGTTCGAGCGTTGATAAACCCCGTGACGGAGGGCAGGAATGGACGGACCGCGCTCAGTCGAGCGGGTCGGGCGACGGCGGCACGCGACGCTTGTGCTCGCTCCGTTCGTACATCTCTCCGACTGTTCGGACCTGTTCTTCGGTCACGTCGTCGAGTTCGGTGGCGGTCGCCGCGACAGAGAGCGGGCCGTCAACGTGGAGCGCGAGGATGGCGTCGAGGCTATCGTAGTCGATGCCCAACTCCTCTTCGTCGGTCTGGTCCGCCCAGAGACCGGCTGTCGGTGGTTTCTCGACCAGTTCGTCGGGGACACCGACGTGCGCGGCGAGTTGCCGGACCTGCTGTTTGTAGAGGTTCCCGATTGGGTGGCAGTCCACCGCGCCGTCGCCGTACTTCGTGAAGTAGCCCACCAGCGCCTCGCTCCGGTTGCCGGTGCCAAGTACCAGCGCGTTCTCGTGGTTGGCGACGAGGTAGTTCAGGACGGCCCGCGTTCGGGCGCGGGCGTTGCCGACCGCCAACTGGTCGCCTTCCGCCTCCGAGTAGGTGTCGAGAAACTGGTCCACGATGGGGTTTATCTCGAAGATGTCGTAGGTGATTTCTAACTCCTGTGCGACCCACTCGGCGTCGCTCATGTTGTCCTCGCTGCTGACCTCGCCCGGCATCACGAGACCGTGGAGATTGTCCTCGCCGAGCGCCTCGACAGCGAGATGGGCCGTGAGCGTGCTATCGATGCCCCCCGAGAGACCGAGGACCGCTCGGTCGGTGCCCGCGGCGTCGGCCGTGTCGCGGATGAACTGGACGAGGTGGTCCCGGCGCGCTTCGAGTTCCGACTCCGAGAGTCGCAGGTCGAGCATGGTGACGACTACGAAGGCGACGACTAAAAGACGTGTGTCAGGTCGATATTTCTGGACGAATGGGCAGGCGCGCGCGGTCGTGGGTGGGGTTGAAGCGCTACGTTGAAGTGGCGGGCAAGAGAAAAGATGAATGGAGTCGTCGCGCGCCGGTGGTGAGAAAACGCGACGCGTTTTCGAGCCTCGGCGCACGAGCGAACGAAGTGAGCGCAGTGCGCCGGTGTTGAGGCGGACGAAGTCCGTCGATGCGCGGCGCAAGCGAGTGAAACGAGCGCGCGCCGGTGGTCTAGTGGTAGGACATGAGCTTCCCAAGCTCATAGCCCGGGTTCAACTCCCGGTCGGCGCATCACACAACCCTTCTCGGCCCGATTTTCGGCAAAAGCTAGTGATCCACTAAATCGATGGGAAACGCTCATCGGGTACCTCGGAAAATCGACGCCGACGAGACTGCACGTCGATTGAACCCACGCCAACGCGAAGACTACCGCACCCACCGCAAACCGCTCAGCAACTAGACGACGACTGTCGGTGAATCCACAAAACATCAAGACTACGCTGAGAAAACTGACCTCAGGAATAAACCCAGATCGTCGCAACGACTCCCAACCACAGGAAGGTTACAAAGCTGTATTTTCCGATTCGGAACAGAATCTTTCGACGAAGTCCCTCGAACCCCTGATCCGAGATCGCCAGCGGTAACGAATCGGACCCATAGATGACAGGTGAACCGTCCTCGATTCGAATGTTGCCACATACCGCGAGAGTTGTACCGTCGCGTATCGGCTTCGATTCGATATGGTGTTCGCTCGGTGGAATGTCGTCGTACCCGTTGATAATATCGTTCACCTCTTCTACCGTCCGCGTCGTCTTCGCCTCCGAAATGTGAACGAACGGTGATTTCCAGAGATGTGGACGGAACTTACGCGGGGTTCTTGTGCTGGAGATAGTCAACTCTGACAACCGAGTACCGTCGTGAACGTCGAGAAGCCAACTCAAATCGACGCGGACCTTTTTGCCGTCTTTGGCGACGATGAATCCGCCAAACTCCATCCCGGATTCGTCTGTGACCGTATGTTCTTTTACTTCTCTGTTCTTGAGATCTATGCTGTTTAGCATCGTCGGAAACGTAGACCGCCAGAGATAGGACCCAACCTTCGAGCCGGTATTTTCAACCACGGAGTCGGCCGCATACGCAGACTCGTCTACGCTAACAGTTCCTTCAATCGCTGCCGGTTCGCCATCGATTATTTCTCCGCGGTCGTAATGGTTTGCCAAGTACAGTTTGTAGTATATCCTGCAACTCTTCACTAGCAGGTTCCCGTAGTATATCGCAGGTATGAGCAGCAGCGCGTATATAATAAGCGCACCTATGCCAACCATACGTGGGTGCAGGATTTGACACCGTTAGTATCTATCGACAAAGAAGCTAGCAATCTTATATGCTAATATCTTATGGGATTAGAATGTAGGGCGATTATAATTGGCGTTTCAACAACGGGATTGCGGTTTCGATTATTACATTCTGTAAGAAAAAGTGGGAAGAGCCGCTGACTTGAATCAGCTCACCAGAATCGCATTAGGGGACGGGAATCGAAATTCCGTTGAGGCTCACACCTTTACAAATCGGGCAATTAAATCCTTTCGTCGGACACGGGTTTGCACAGACCTTCGGCGAGAGACCGATGGAAAGGCTAGACTCCGTGAGACTGGCGCTCACGCAGATGCTTCCGGTCATCTTCACGCCGTAATATTTGGTACTCCAGTCTTTGAGACAAAGCCCCTTGTCCGTGACACCGACTCCAATTCCGAAACTGGAAACGGTGATCGTGGCAGCACCGAGATAGAGGTCAACCGTAATACTCGCTGAAACGCCCTTGAAGTCGAAACTGAACTTCACTCCTAACCCAACACCGAACTCGAACTTTGGTATCCCGTCAAAGTTCAGGGTAGTTGTTCTTTTGACGTATGTTTTATTATCAGACGACGTGGAAACGACGTTCGTCGAAGGGCTTGACCAACCCTGAGAGTTATCCGGGCTGAACCCCACCGGAGCCTCTCGATTCTTGAACTCCTCGAAACTCTCAATCGCGTACGGTTTGGCTGTTGCCGTCTTCGCGTTTTTGTTCTGTCCAACGTATATTTTCGCGTCATCGGCGGAGTTCGAAGGTTGATCTACCGCGTTGGACTGGACCCCAGCGGCTTGGCTTGCCAAATGCAGGTCCATCTCCTCGAGACTCTTCTTCAGTTCTTCTTCGGTAGTCTCATCATCCTCGGTCGTCGTCTCGTCTGAATCCCCGGTGTCACCCGCGGCTGCCACGGGATACCCAACCATTGTACTACCGAGGCCGCTCGCAGCCAGCAACATCTTCCGTCTGGTGATATCTTTTTTCTCAGATATCAACGCGAGATCACTATCTCTGCATATTAAACGTTTCTAAATTAAGTATCGTCGTATATATTTCTTAATGCTTAACATACTGCACCCATATTGTATTCGAGGCTCTGATTTTAGAATTAATGGGGCGAGTTCACGCGTTGGTGGTGGGACGTGTCGAACCGGTATCGCAATGCACCCAGAACGCGTCCACTGCATCTCGTTGTTCTCGACGGTACTGTCCCCAGGGATGTAGGACGCGAGGGTACGATGAACACGCGAAGCGTCTCAGATTCCGTTAGAATCTGACTGCCGATCAGAACTCTACGATTTGAACGCTACACGCCGACTCAGTTGCCCCCTCACGAGCGCAAACTCGGAGAATCGTTTCGTCCCAACAGTTCGGCAGTCTCGTCCTCGCCGAACGCCATCGGGCGACGCCACCACGGACCCTTCCCGGAGTCGCTCGATAGGTCGGTGACGATGCGGTTCGCCTCGGAACCCTGCTCGGGCGAACTCAGCGGGACCGCCGTCTCGTAGAGACCGGAGTCCTCGTCGTCGCCCGCCAGTAGGACCGCGGCGTCGAACTCCTCGCGCTTGACGTGGGCGTTGTTCCGGAAGCGTCGGCGTTCCGCGGCGGGGAGGTCAGCGTACTCCTCGCCGGAAAGCGGGTCGCGCGCGAGTCGGAACTGCCCGACGAGGTACGCGCCCCAGTCGGGCGAAATCCACTCCTTTTCAGGTTCGTCGCGGGTCGTCAGCGTCGCGTAGAACAGCGCGTAGTCGCCTTCTCGCAAATCGAGGAGCGGTCGGGCTTTCACGCCGTGGGGGTCGCCGTAGGTGTAGGTCTCGCACTCGGGGTACTCGGCGAACTCCGGGTCGAGGTGGACCGGTGTGTCGGCGGTCCCCTCGGGCAGTTCAGTGTCGAGGGTGAGTTCGGCGTACGTCGGGACAGCGCGGTCGGTCGGTGCGTCCTCGGGAATCGGAACGAACTCGAAGCGGCCGTCGGGGTAGATGGGTCCGCGGACGCCCGGCGCGTTCGTGTTGGCTCCGACGTTGATGGCGACGGCGCGTGGCATTCGAAATGTGTCGAGGTGTGCCACCGAGAAAGGACTGTCGTTAGGAGTTACGGCGCCGCCATCGGACTCACGCAGTTCCGGCAGTAGGTGTAGCCGGTGTCGTTCTCCGCGCCGCACCGCGGGCAGACGACGACCGAGGGGTCGTCGCTTCGCTGTCGGTCCTCGAAGTCCCGGACATCCTCGATGGATATCGACTCGCGGTTCGTCGGCGTCGAGCGAAACAGCGGTGCGTCCTCGTCGCTGCGAAGATATCGGTAGATGAGCAACTGGACGAGCGAGAAGAGGAGTACGTAGAGGACGACCCAACCCCAAACGCCCATATCTTGGTATATGATGTCATGGTACTTTTCTCTTCTGTCGGTGTCGAGACGGGACCGGTTCGACTGGACCGATTCAATCAGACGTGCTTGACGGGACTCGACTGCGGTGTGTCCGTCGTCACAGACCGGCAACGCTTAATCCGGCGAGTGGACAGTAGAAAGCATGAAGCGACGTCGTCGGATGCGCTATCTCGCGTGGGTCGCACTTCTGCTAGGACTGGCGCTCGGCGCGCAGGGGTTGGCCGCGAATCAGGGCGTGTCGGCGACCTCGGCGGCCGACGGGCCGTACGAAGGCCACACGCTCATCAGCGTCCAGAGCTACGGTCTCGACGGTAAACTACTCGAAGTGAACGAGGACAACGAGGTCGTCTGGAAGTACGACCCGCCGAACTCGCGGGTGTTCGACGGTGAACAGTTGGACAACGGCAACTTCCTGGTGGGCGTGACGACCAAGCTTTCGCCCGAGGACTGCCCGGACGACCAACTCGTCGTCGCGTCCGACCAGTGCATCGAGTCGAAGGTCCTCGAACTCGACTACGAGACCAAAGAAGTCGTTTGGGAACACTCGTGGTACGACGAGTACATCACCCACCACGAGGTCCACGACGTGGACCGACTCGACAACGGTAACACCGCCATCGTGGATATGGGCAACGACCGGGCGTTCACGGTGAACCAGTCCGGCGGAATCGTCTGGGAGTGGCAGGCCGAAAACCACCTCTCGGAGGGCACCAAGTTTCACGAGGAGTACGGCGGTCCCGACGACCCCGGCGGCGAGGCCGACTGGACCCACATGAACGACATCGACAAGTTGGACAACGGCAACTTCCAGCTCTCGGTCCGGAACTTCGACGTAGTAATCGAGGTTGACCCTGAGACGAAGAATATCACGAACGTCGTCGGCGAACCCGGCGAAACGGACACTCTCGACCACCAGCACAACCCCTATAAGCTACGAAACGGAACGGTGCTGGTCGCCGACAGCGGAAACGACCGCGTGGTCGAACTGAACGCGACGACCGACGAAGTCCTTTGGCAGTACGGCGGCCGAGGCCTGCTCCACTGGCCCCGCGACGCCGACCGTCTCCCGAACGGCAACACGCTCATCGTGGACACCTTCAACAACCGCGTCGTGGAAATAAACGAACGCAGCGAGGTCGTCTGGACGTACGAAGGCGTCCAGATGCCCTACACCGCCGACCGACTCTCGGTGCCCGAAGAGGACCACGAGACGGTCCCCGGAACCGAACTCGGCAGTCGCCACAGCGATGTCAACTCGGTCGAAAGCTCGCTCAAGCAGGTGGAGGCCTACGCCGCGTTCGTCTTCCCGGCGTGGATGAAGCTCCCCGAACTCCTGACGCTCGCGGGACTGGCGGTCTGTGTGCTGCTGTTCGTGCTCGAAGTGGGCACTGCTATCGTCCGTGACGTGTAGCACGACGGCGAGCATACCAAACGAAGAACGCCAGGAGGACGGAACTCAGACCGGCTGAATTCGGAGTACGCGGTCGTCTTGGGGTGCGGGCGTCCCCCGACCGTCGTCGTTACTGGTCGTGACGTAGAGGTGGTCGTCCGGTCCAGTGAATACGGTCCGAAGACGGCCGTACTCTCCATCGAGCAGTCGTTCCTGTTCGACGACTTCCCCGCCGTCGTCGATTCGCACACGCCGGAGGTGCGTTCCCGCGAGCGTGCCAAAGAAGAAGTCTCCCCGCCAGTCCTCGACCGGACCGTCGTAGAAGGTTGCGCTTCCGGGCGCGACGGTCGGCGTGTAGGACGCGACGGGGTCGGTGAACTCGTCGTCGTCGCTCGGTCCCTTCGCGTCCGGCCAGCCGTAGTTGTTCCGCGCGCGGAGGACGTTTATTTCGTCGTCGGTGGACGGCCCGTGTTCCGTGGCGTAGAGGGTTCCGTCGCGCCACGCCAGCCCCTGCGGGTTTCGGTGGCCGTAGGTGAAGACGGCGTTGTCGAAGGGGTTGTCCGGATGAGGTTCGCCCTCGGGCGTCAGCCTGAGTACCTTCCCGGCAAGTGAGTCGCGGTCCTGTGCGAGCGACCCCTCGCTGGCGTCGCCCGTCGTGACGAAGAGGTTCCCTTCGGGACCGAACGCGATGCGGCCGCCGTCGTGGATGGAGGCACCCGGAATCCCGTCGAGGACGACCGACTCGCGGGCGAACTCCTCGGAGACGCGATGGCGAATGACGCGGTTGGCGAGACCGTTCTCGCCGTCGTAGGTCTGATAGGTGTACGCGAGGTCCGGGTCCTCAGGATGGAGCGCGAACCCGAGCAGGCCGCCCTCGCCGCGGGCCGCCACCGTGTCGGTGAGGTCGGCGACCTGTTCCTTGCGGTCGGTGTCGCGGGCGACGCGCTGGATGCGGCCGGGACGCTCGGTGACGAAGAAGTCGCCGTCAGGCGCGACGCCAACACCCCACGGAACCTCCAGTTTCATCGTCACGGTCTCGATGCGGAACTGCGGCTCTTCGGTGGTGGTGGTCGGGTCGCTCCCGGAGGTTCGCAGACAGCCACCGACCCCGACCGTGCCTGCCGCCGCCGTCAGCGACCGCAGGTACGCACGCCGCTTCATGCCCGGAGATAACGAGGTCGCGCGAGAAAAACGGCGTGGTTCGTGACTCGTCGTACCGCGACGAGTCCGGAGCGACGGCTATCGGGGCAGTCGGAAACAGGAACTCGTGGGGGAGGTCCCACGGAAGAGGGATGGTCGCGTCCGAATGGGGACAATCGGACGGCGCACGCAACGATTCGGTTCTGACGGGACCGGCGGTTACGCCGAGCAGACGCGCCATGTGGTCGCGCTCGTGTACGACCACTTCTCGATTTCGAGGTCGGTCGCCGAGTCCTTGAGGTTGACCATCAGCGCGCCGATTTCCTTCGCGGAGAGACCGACCTCGTCCGCGATGAACTTGCTCTTGAAGTACATCTCCCCGTCGTCGGCCTTGCTCCGGAGGAACTGCTTGAGGCGCTTTTCCTTGGACTGCGGTTCCGGGGCGTCGGAGGGCTGGGTAGTTGCGCTCATCGTCATTTCCACGTAGGAGGCGTAGGGTGATATAAAGGGGAGACGGTTAGTGTCGTTTTCCGACCGTTTCGGTCATAAAATCAACACGAGGGCAGAAAATCGGGTGAAAAAGACGTTTTACGACGTTTTCTACGAAGTTTTTATCGTTCAAAGCGACCTCTAAGTCTTTGTTTCTCTATTCATAGATTGCGTCTAAAAAGTCATGCGAGCGACTGACATTGGTCCGCAAAAGTGGCGTCGGTGCAACCCCGACGCGCCGGAGACGGGCGTCAGGACTGCTCGTGAACCCAGAACTGCTCGTCGGTCGTGACCTCCTTCTTGAATATCGGCACTTCGTCTTTGAGGCGGTCGATGCCGTCCTCGACCGTTCGAAACGCCTCCTCGCGGTGGCCCGCCAGCACGACGACGAACACGATGTCCTCCCCGTACTCGATGAGGCCGGTGCGGTGGTGCATCACCACGTCGAGGACGCCCTCGCGCTCTTCCAGTTCGGCGCTGATGGCGGCCATCCGCTCGTCGGCTACCCTCTCGTACTTCTCGAATTCGAGGTACTCGGTCGGGTCGTCGTCCTCGCTCTCTTTCGCCCGAACTCGCCCTGTAAACGTGGCGATGGCACCCGAATAGGACGCGTCGTCTGACCGCTTGACCTCGGCGACCAGCGAGTCGAGCGTCTCGTAGGGTTCCGTGTCGTCGAGTTGCGCCCGGACCTCGGCGAGGTCGATTTCCTCTGTCGCGTCGGCGCGCACGATGGTCTCCCCCGGCGCATCGTCGTCGCTACGCTCGCTTTCGACCACCACTCGGGGCACGTCGGCCTCGGGGAACCCGACGAGGAGCGCGTAGTCGTAGTCGGGCGCGAGGTCCGCGAGCAAGTCCGACAGCGACCGGTCACGCCCGGCGGCCGTCCACCCCTCGGAGTCGAGTTCGTACGTCGCGTCCGCGGGGTCGTCGCGGCGCTCGGCGTCGGTTTCGGTCCGGCAAATCTCCGCGACCCGGTCGGTCTCGCCGAGTCCGTCCGCGAGTCGGTCTGCGACGGCGCGTGCGGCCGCCTCGGGACCGACGACGCTCAGTACGTGCATACCGCGATTTTGCACCGGCGCGCGCTTGTAGCCTTCGGTGGTTTCTCCGGAACGCCGGACAGTGACGAAACGCGGAGCAGTCGCTCCCGACAGTTGGCAATCCTTAAGGCCGCGTCCGGGTTATTCCGCGACAGAATGAAAGTAGTCGTCTCCATCGGTGGGAGCGTACTCGCGCCGGACCTCGGTTCCGAACGAGTGCGCGCTCACGCCGACGTAATCGAGGACCTCGCCGCCGAAGGCTGTACCGTCGGAACCGTTGTCGGCGGTGGCGGCGTCGCCCGCGAGTACATCGCCAGTGCGCGCGAGTTGGGAGCCAACGAGATAGAACTCGACGACATCGGCATCGACGTGACGCGACTGAACGCGCGCCTGCTCATCGCGGCGCTCTCCGAACAGGCCGCGCCGAGTCCGCCCGAGGACTATGAGTCCGCGGGGGCCGCGATGCATCGGGGCGACATCGCCGTGATGGGTGGGGTCACGCCGGGCCAGACCACCGACGCCGTGAGCGCGGCGCTCGCGGAGTACACCAACGCCGACCTGCTCGTCTACGCGACCAGCGTTCCCGGCGTTTTCAGCGACGACCCCAACGAGACCGACGACGCCCGGAAGTTTGACGAACTCACTGCGGGCGAACTCGTGGATGTCATCGCGGGACTGGAGATGAACGCCGGAAGCTCCGCCCCGGTGGACCTGCTCGCGGCGAAACTCATCGAGCGGTCGGGCGTGCGCACCATCGTCCTCGACGGCACCGAACCCGAGCGCATCGCCGACGCGGTCCGGTTCGGCGAACACGAGGGCACCGACATCGTGCCCGAGGGCGCGGACGACCAGATGACCTACTGGGCCCGAGACGAGCGATGAGCGACGAGTCAGCCACCGACGGGGACGCCGTACGCGAGATGCACGCCGACGACGACCCCTACGTCCTCCAAGGTCCCCAGCCACACGCCTTCTGGGCCGAGTCGGTCGCCGAAAAGATTCTCGACCGCGACCCAGAGGAACCCATCGTCATCAAGGGCGGCATCTCGCCCTCCGGGGTGCCCCACCTCGGAAACATGAACGAAATCGTCCGGGGTTACTTCGTCGCCGAGGCCCTCCGCAGTCGGGGCTACGAGGTCCGGCAGGTGTTCACCGCCGACGACCGCGACCCGCTCCGAAAGCTCCCTCGAAAGCTGGCCGACTTGGACGGCAACATCGTGGAGTTGGGCGACGTGAACGCCGGGGCGCTCGGGCGCAACCTCGGCAAGCCCTACACCGAGATTCCCGACCCCTTCGAGTGCTGTGACTCCTACGGCGAACACTTCTCGAACCTCATCGAGCGCAGCGCCGAACTGCTCGGCATCCCCGTCGAGATGGTCTCGAACACCGAACTCTACGAGGACGGCGAGTTCGAGGACCTGACCCGCTATCTCCTTGACAATCAGGAGCAAGCCCGCGAAGTCCTCTCGCACTATCAGGACAAGGTGGACGAGGAGTACGTTCCGTTCAACCCCATCTGCGAGGAGTGTGGCAAGATAACCGAGACCGTCACCGAGGCGAACATCGACGAGGGAACCGTCGAGTACGTCTGTACCGACATGGAGGCGGGCGACCAGACCATCGAGGGCTGTGGCCACGAGGGCACTGCGACGTTCCGCGAGGGGAAACTCCCGTGGCGCTTCGAGTGGCCCGGCCAGTGGCAGGTGCTGGGCGTGGACCACGAACCGTTCGGCAAGGACCACGCCGAAGGCTCGTGGCCCAGCGGGTCCGACGTGGCCCGAAACGTGCTGGACATCGAACCCCCGGTGCCGATGGCCTACGAGTGGTTCACCCTCGACGGCGAGGCGTTCTCCTCGTCGTCGGGCCACGTTGTCATGGTCCAAGACGTGCTGGAGATGATCGAACCCGAAGTTCTCCGGTACTTCTTCACGAAGGACCCGAGCAAGGCACGGGACTTCAGCGTCGAACACTTCGACTACCTCGTGGACGACTTCGACGCGTTCGAGCGTACCTACTACGGCGAGGACCGCGACGCGGACGCCGAGACGACCGACGCCGACGAGAAGGCCGCGGACATCGCGGCCGCCGCCTATCCGCCGACGATTCGGCCGACGCTCGCGGCCCGGTTCGACGCCGACGGCGAACCGCTCTCGGCCCCTGATGCCAAGAGCGTGCCCGCCACCGACGACGACCGGCGCGCGCAACTCGACGCGCTCGCGGACGACGAGTTCGGCGAGCGCGTCCGCCTGCCCTACACCTTCGCGGCGGTCCTCGGGATGACCGACGACCCCGACCTCCGGGAGGAAATCGCTCGGCGAGAGGGCCACGTTCCCGACGACGCGCCCGAGTGGGTCACGGAGTTCGCGCTCTCGCGGGTCGTCCGCGCCCGCGAGTGGGCGCGCAGAACCCAAAACGAGTTCGACTACGAACTCAAGCGCGCCGAGATGCCCGCCGTGGAGTTGGACGCCGAGACCGAGGCCGCGCTGGACGACCTCGCGGACTTCGTGGCGGACCACGACGAACCCGACGAGATTCAGGGCGAGATTTACGAGACGGCCAAGCGCCACGACATCGATATCGGCGACTTCTTTTCGGTCGGCTATCGCCTCTTCTTCGACGACGAGGAGGGACCGAAACTCGGCCCGTTCCTCGCCAAACTCGACGAGGAGTTCGTGCTGGCGCGCCTCCGACGCGAGTCGTAGGGCGACCTTACCGCGCTTCAGGGCCACCATAACAAAGTGGCTAGCTCCCCTTTCTTTCGTCAGCGAGTCGGGCGGCAACGTTAAGCCCGCACCGACCCAAGGTGTTAGTATGGCGATAATCGAACTCAATCTGGAGAAGCCCGCGTTGAAGCGCGTCGAATCGGTCGAAGAGAACCAACTGCGAGCAAGCGAGACCGAGGTAGACCCCGAGGAGGTCGCCGAGTCGATGGAGGTCGAGACCGACGAGCAGACCGACGAGCAGGCCGAGTCGGGCGGCAAGAGTCGCGTCCGGAAGTACGGTCGCCGACTCGTCGTTCTCGGGGGAACTGCGGCAGGCGTCGCCGCGGCCCGAAAGCTCCGCCAGCGCCGAAAGTCGGGGAGCGAACAGCAAGAACTCGAAGAAGACTGGCAGACCGCGGAGTAGCGACGGTTCGTTCCCGGTCGAGTCACGCCGTTCCCAAACGCCTTTGACCGGCGCGTCCTTTCTTTCACGCGATGAACACGCTCGTGTGGGTAGTCGTCGGAGTTGCCCTCTACTGGCTCGGAGTGCTGTTGCTCGGCTCGAAAGGGCTTTTGCCGTCGTACATCGGGACGCAGGGGCCGATTCTGACGATTCACACCCAGCGCGGCAAGAAGTTTCTCGACTGGCTCGCCACCCCGAAGCGACTCTGGCGGGCGTGGGGGAACTTCGGTCTCGGCATCGCGCTGGTCGTGATGCTCGGGTCGTTCCTCCTGCTCGTCGTGCAGGCGGTCGTAATCGTCCGGAATCCGCCGCCCGCTACCGCGGCGACAGAACCGCAGAACGTTCTCGTGATTCCGGGCGTCAACCAGTTCCTCCCGCTGTCGGTCGCGCCCGAAATCCTGTTCGGCCTGCTCGTTGGACTCGTCGTCCACGAGGGCGGCCACGGGCTGATGTGTCGGGTCGAAGACATCGAGATTCGCTCGATGGGGCTGGCGACGCTCGCTATTCTCCCCATCGGCGCGTTCGTCGAACCCGACGAGGAGAGTCGCCAGAACGCCAACCGCGGGAGCCAGAGCCGGATGTTCGCGGCGGGCGTCACCAACAACTTCGCGGTCACAGTCGTCGCCTTCCTCCTGCTGTTCGGACCGGTCGTCGGGTCGGTCGCGGTCGCGCCGGGCGCGACCATCGGGGGGTCGTTCGACGGGTCGGCCGCCGACCGCGCCGACATCGGCGAGGGCGACCGCATCGTCGCGGTGAACGGAAACGCCGTCGAGGGCAACGACGACTTACAGACAGTGCTCTCGCGCACGGACGACCGGACGGTGACGGTCACGCTCGCGGACGGCGGCCAGAAGGAACTCCGCCAGTCGCTTCTGGTCACGGGCGTCCACCCCGACTCGCCCTTTGCGTCCGCGATTTCGGTGCAACGGGACAACACCACGACCGTGACCGAAATCAACGGGACGACGGTCCACACCGAGAGCGAGTTCCGCTCGGCCGTCGAGGACACCCCCGTCGTCACGCTTCGGACCGAGAGCGGTGAGACCGCCACCGGGCCGGTCGGCGTGCTGGCGACCGTCAAGTCCGACGGTCCCGGTGCGAGCGACGGGATGCCCGCCGACAGCACCGTGGTTATCACGGCCATCGACAGCGAGCGCATCCTCAACGCTTCGGACCTGAGCGCGACGACCGAGGACTACGAGGTCGGCGACAATATCACCGTGACCGCCTACGCCGAGAGTGACCCCGGCGAGTACAACCAGCGCGAGGAGTACGAGGTCACGCTCGGCGAAGGCAACGACGGCAGTCCCGTCGTCGGCGTCCTCTCGACGCCGGGATACAGCGGACTGACGTTCAGTAGCTTCGGCGTCCAACTCTATCCCGCCGAGCAGTTCCTCGACCTGTTAGGCGGCGAGTTCGGGAGCCTCATCGGTGGCGTGGGCGGTCCCATCGTCTCGTTCCTCTCGGGCGTCCTCGGTGTCTTGCTGCTCCCGTTCGCCACCATCTCGCTCGGTTCGACGTACAACTTCGCTGGCTTCGTCGCGTGGAACAGCGGCTTCTACACCGTGGCGGGCGGACCGCTCTCGTTCCTCGGTGAGTGGGGCCTGTTCCTGCTGGCGAACCTGCTGTTCTGGACCGGATGGGTGAACCTCAACCTCGGTTTCTTCAACTGTATCCCGGCGTTCCCGCTCGACGGCGGACACATGCTCCGGACGAGCACCGAGGCAATCGTCTCGCGGCTTCCGACGAACCAGCGCCATCAGTTGGCGACGATGGTCACGACGACTGTCGGACTGGTGATGCTGGCGAGTCTCCTCCTGATGGTGTTCGGGCCGCAACTGCTGTCGGGATAGTCGGGACGGGCCTCTTCGTCGGAGTTCAAGCGAAGACGTGTTTCACGGTTTCGGAGTCGATATCGACGACGACCGAGAGGCTTCGACCGTCGGGGTACTCGAACTGAACGGACGCCTCGTCGGGGACGTACGACGGTTCCACCCGGTCGGCGACCACGGCGTCGCTTTTCTCGTCGTAGCTGACAGTGAAGGCCGTCACGTTCCCGTCGGTTTTGACCGTTTCGTTGGCGGGCGTCGCGTCGTTGACGCTCACGCTCGCAGTCGCGCTCACCTTCCGAACCGGGTCAACAGTGGTCACGTACTCGCCGTCACCGAGGTCGTCGAGGCGTTGCCGGACGGTTTCGTTTTCGAGTGCGATCTCCCGCGCCCGATTGCGCTCGGACTCCGAGAGCGGACGCTGCTCGTCTACTGCCACCTCGACCCCGTCCGTGGTATACTCGAACTCGACGGTCTCGACCCGAGACGTACCGTTGACTATCTCCACCTCCGTCTCACCGTCGGAGTAGGTGAGGTTTTGACCCTCGAACGCGAACTCGGAGGCGGGACCGTCCGCGGTCGGACTGGGAACGCCGATTGCGGTTCCGAGTCCCGCGAGTCCGACGCCGAGAACTGCCAACCCCACGACGACCGGGAGTTGGCTTGTATCAATCATAGCTCTACATTGTGTGAAAGGCCAGATATGCGTTTCCGGTGAAACCGGTTCGAAACGGGTTTGCAACGCGTTTCGTTTCTTTTTCACTCTAAAGGATAGCGGATATTATAACGTTTAACGACTGACGGTTCGATATGGACTTGCGAACGTTCCGAAGGCGACGCCTACTTGCGGCAGTCGTCGCCGTCGTCTCGTCGTTTGTTCTCACGACTCAACTCGTCAATCCGTCTCCGGTGATGGTCTCTATCGACGGAAACACGACCGAGATATCCGAGATAGCGGGCGTGTTCACGTATCAAGATGTTCTCGTCCTCGCAGGTGCGGCGTTTCTTCTCGGTATCAGCGGGACGTACTTAGTCGTGGAACGCCGGACGGTGACCGAGACCACTGACGAGGAGGTGGACACCGAATCGCGGTCCCCGCCGACGCGGCCGACTTCTACCTTTACCGCGGGCGGTGCAGCAGTGATGTCGCGCGCGGACGCTGAACCAGCGGAGGCCCGCCTCGACGAGTGGGAAGCGACTGCCGAACGACTCGCAAACAACGAGCGCGAGGTGTACGAGGCGGTGTTAGAAGCCGAGGGCGTCCGTCCGCAGAGCGAAATTGTCGAGCAGACCGAGTTCTCGAAGGCGACGGTCAGTCGGACACTGGACAACTTAGAGAGTAAGAATCTCGTCGAGCGGAAGCGACGCGGTATGGGGAACGTTATCGTCCTTCTGTAGGTGAAACACCGCTAAACGCGGGTTTCGAACCGGTTTCGCGCTCTTTTCCAACGGGAATCTATGTGGTCTTTCACCCAACGTATACCCGTCGCGGTCCGGTGAGGCCCCGGTGGAAGCCGCGGTCGTCTCGCTCGGACCGTCGTCGAGTGATTACACATGCAACGCAATGCCCTGATGCTCTCCGTGTTTGCGGTCACGATGGCCCTCGTTGCCGGGTCCGTCGTCGCCGCGGACGTGGGGACAGACGCTCGGACAGACGCGAAAGTACAGCACGACGGCGTCGAGATAGTCGATGAAGACGGTAAGCTGACCCCCGACGAGCGCGAGACGGTTCGCACGCTCGTCTCGAACGACGGGGAGGCGATAGACGAACTCCGTTCCAGATTCGGTGACGCCGACGAACTCGCGCTCGAAGTCCACGGCGTTACCCCCGACGGACGGGTTCACTTGGACGCTTCGGCACCGGGCGAGAACCCCGATACCGCAGCCGTCGTCGACCTGTACGACGAAACCGTCGAAATCGAGTCCGTCGTCCTCGTTGAGGCCACTAACACCGATACCGTCGGAGACGAGTGGAACGTCACCGAGGTTGACGACGGCGAGTAGCGACGGGTAACTCGCCCCGATTAAATTAATCTAGAAATATTTTTATTAAATTTTGTTATTTCTCTAGTAGAAAATTTTAATAGTTAGTCTGCTAACAAAATGAATGCCATGTCAAAACAGACACGGCGGTCGTTCGTGCGGAAGAGTGCGATAACCACGGTTGGTGTCGGTGCGCTGGCCAGCGGTGTCGGGACCGCGGCCGAGAGCGACGCCGAGAAAATCCCCGCAAGCGAGATCGAAACAGAGAAGCTCGACTCCGCTACCATCGAGCAGGTCAGCGACGACGTGACGACAGAGGCGTCGTGGCCAGTCGGAACCGATTTCGATGGCATGCCGCCTGGCGCTTTCGACGGCGTGGAGTCTCCGGCCATCGTCGAGGGCGCGTACTACGAGTTCGACCTCCAGTACTCGCCGCAACACTCCGTTGACATCGGCTTTGTCGATACGGCGACCGAAAAGTTCCACTACGCGTCGGTCAGTGACAGCGATACGCACAACGTTAAGGCCACGGTGAGCATCCCGGAGGACAGTGCTGCCGTCGCTGTCGGTAACCCCTCCGACAGCAGCCGCGACATCTCCGGCAGTCTGGACGTCACCAACTGACTCGACTGTCCCCCTGACTATTTTTTCGCACGTCGTCCGCTAATCAGTGGGACGGACCCGTGAGAACGTAGAGAATCGCCGACGACTCACACGCTGTCTTACTCTGCCGCACTACTCCTCGGCGTCGAGTCCCATCCGCTCGGCGAACTCCTCGGGCGTGTCCGGAATCCGCTCGAAGTCGCCGAAGTCCCGCTCGTAGTGGCGGATGAGTTGCTCGATTATCCACGCGTTGAACTGCTCGTCGAAGCGCCACTCGTCGGAGCGGTCCTCGACCTCGAAACGGTCGTCGGTGGCGAACGCCGCGAAGACGTGGTAGAAGCCCAAGATTACGTCCGCGAAATCGCGGGCCTTGCCGCCGGTCTCCTCGCGCTTCTCCGCGAGTTCCTCGCGGCCCGAGTCGGTGATCTCGAAATACTTGCGGTCGGGTTCGTCCTCGCGCTCGATGCGCTCGGCCCACCCTTTCTCCTCGAACTTGTAGAGGATGGGGTAGACCGACCCGTAGGAGGGTTCCCAGTGGCCGCCGCTGATGGACCGAATCTCTTTGAGTATCTCGTAGCCGTATCGAGGTTTTTCGTCCAGCAGTTCGAGCACGAGATACGCGATGAGGCCTTTCGGCGGGCCGCTTTTCCGCATTGTGGGAAAGTTCCGACCGTATTTTTGAAAGGCTTTCGGTCGGAGAAACGAGCGTCTCCCGGTCGGTGTCGAGCAGGACTCAAAAACCTATTACCGCCTCGGAACCGAGTATGAGCCATGACGAGAGAACCCCCGGCGACCAACGAGGGCTGGTACGCGCTTCACGATTTCCGAACCGTCGATTGGGACGCGTGGCGCGACGCCCCGCAACGAGAGCGCGACGCCGCCCTCGACGCTGGCGTCTCGTTCCTGCGCGAGCGCGTGGACGTGACCGACGCCGAGGACGGCTCCTCGGCGGTGTTCTCGATGCTCGGCCACAAGGCCGACCTGCTCGTGATTCACTTCCGGCCGACGATGGCCGACCTCGACACCGCGGAGCGCGCGTTCGAGGACACCGCGTTCGCCGAGTACACCGACCAGACCAACTCCTACGTTTCGGTGACGGAAGTCGGCGGCTACACCAGCGAGGAGATGACCAAAGAGCCATCCGAAATCGAGGACACCGGTCTCGCGCGCTACGCCGAGAGCAAGCTCTACCCCGAAATTCCCGACAGCGAGTTCGTCTGCTTCTACCCGATGGACAAGCGCCGCGAACCCGGAGAGAACTGGTACGACCTGCCGTTCGACGAGCGCGCCGAGATGATGGACGCCCACGGCGAAATCGGCAAGACCTACGCCGGACAGGTCTCGCAGGTCATCTCCGGCTCTATCGGCTTCGACGACTACGAGTGGGGCGTTGACCTGTTCAGCAACGACCCGACCCACATCAAGGACCTGCTCTACGAACTCCGGTTCGACGAGAGCAGTTCCAAGTACGCCGAGTTCGGCCCGTTCTACTTCGGTCGCCAGTTCGAACCGGAGGACCTACCGGCGTTCATGGCCGGAGAAGCGGTTCCGGCAGACGAGAGCGCGGACGCCGACTCGTCGGGTCACCCGCACGGTGAAGGCGGCCATCACGGCGACGACGGCGGCCATCACGGCCACGGTGACAGCGAAGGACACGGCGACGGCCACCATCACGGCGACGACGGCGGCCACGACCACGACTCCGACGACGCCGATGACTCCGGGAACATCCGCGGCGAACTCGAAGACCTCGACATCTACGCGGGTCAACCCCACGGCGAAGACGTGTACGCGATGGTCCTCTACTCGGAGGCCGACACCGACGAACTCTTCGAGGAGGTAGACGGCCTGCGGGGCAACTTCGAACACTACGACACGCACGTCAAGACTGCAGTGTACCAGACGAAGGAAGCGTCCGACCGGGACCGCTCGGCGGTCGTGAGCATCTGGGAGACCCAGAGCGCGGCCGACACCGCGGGCGGATTCCTCGCGGACCTGCCGGGAATCGTCGCTCGCGCCGGAGAAGAGAGTGGCTTTGGCACGATGGGAATGTTCTACACCGTCAAGCCCGAACACCGCGAAGACTTCGTGGAGAAGTTCGACACCGTGGGTGGCGTCCTCGAAGGGATGGACGGCCACCTCGAAACGGACCTATTGGCCAACTGTGAAGACGAAAACGACATGTTCATCGCCAGCCAGTGGGAGTCCAAGGAGGACGCCATGACGTTCTTCCGGAGCGACGACTTTGCCGACACCGTCGATTGGGGCCGCGACGTGCTGGCCGACCGGCCGCGACACGTCTTCTTGGCCTGACTGCACGTCGAAACTCGTTTTGTCGTTCTTATCGGTCGCTCCGCGCGCGGAGCGACCGACGCACGGCGGTTTCTGCACTCCCCGCCGCAACCAAAACCCCCATCACGTTACGATGACAAGTGGCGGTAAGTGACCACGGAGGACCCTGTATGACTAAACGATACGTGACCCTCCCGGACGAGATGGAGGCCTCGCTCGAAGCGTTCATCGCGGAGGTAGACCGGCGACTCGCCAGCGACGAGGATACCTGCGCGGTAGTCGAGGAGGTGTTGGTCGATCTCCACGGCGACCGGGAGGCCTACGACCGGTGGCAGGACGGCGAGGAGGTCTCGCCTGCCGAGACGGCGCGTCTACAGAGCTATGACCCGTGTAACGCGACGCTCGAAAGCGAATACTACGCCGAGAAAAACGAAGCGAAGTTCAAACAGTCCAAGCATATCCAGTGGCTCTGGCGGCAGTTCGACGCCACGCCGATGGCCGACAACGTGGAGTTCGCGCTCCGGTTCCGCGCGATGCTCGCCGACCACCTCTTTGCCGACTGCGGTGACAACTGTCGGTTCTTCAAGGGCATCACGTTCACCTACGGCCACAACATCACGATGGGCGACAACGTCGTCGTCCACGACGACGTGCATCTGGACGACCGCGGCGAGTTGGTCCTCGGCGACCGCGTCTCCGTCTCTGACTCGGCGCACGTCTACACCCACGACCACGACGTGGTTGACCAGACCCAAGTTGAGAACTACCGCACCGTCATCGGTGACGACGCCCGCATCACCTACGACTCGATGGTCCGGGCGGGCGTCCGCGTCGGGGAAAACGCCATCGTCGGCGCGAAGTCCATCGTCCAGCGCGACGTGCCCGACCACCACATCGCGGTCGGTCAACCGGCCAAGAGCGTGAAAATCAAGCCCGGTTGGGAGGAGGTGGCCGAACCGCTGGACACCGACGCGGAGACCGACAAGGAGAGTCGCCACATCGAGTACGAGATTCCCGACGACTTGGAGGTCTTCGACGAGTTTCAGCGCGACCTGAATCCGCCGGGCGAGGAGTAGCCTCCTCGTCCGAACGGCGGTTCTCCGTGACCGTAGATTTTCGAGGTTTCGTCCTCGAAAGGCAACCGCATGTTTAAGATGAAATGGTAGTTAGGTGGCAACAAATGGCGCTATTCGGCGTCGGATGGCAGTATCTCGGATACGTACTCGCGTACGGGTTCGCCACGCTCGGCTGCGGGGTCGCCGTCTTGCGAGCCCGGTACGTGACGGACGCCGACACGCGACGAGGGCTTCTGGCGCTTCTCGTCAGTAGCGGCGGCTGGGCCGGACTGGAACTCGCCTTTCTACTGGCTTCGACCCGACTGGCTCAGTACGTCGCGTACCTCCTCAGCCTCGTCGTCGGGCTAACCACTGTCGGGGCGTGGCTGTACTTCTGTTCGGCGTACACCGGACGGTCGTTTCACAGGAGCGTCGGCTACCGTCGGGCGGCCGTGGCGGTGTACGCGTTCATCGTCGCGGTAAAGGTCACGAACCCGCTGCACGGACTCTACTTCACTACCGAGATTGCGACGACACCGTTCCCGCACCTGTCGATTCACCACCAGACGTTTCACTGGGTCGTCTCGGGGCTTTCCTACGCCCTCGTCGCGGTCGGGTTCTTCATGCTCTACGAACTGTTCCTCGAAGCCGACTACGACACGCGGTCGCTCGGTGCCGTCGTCGCCGCGACCGGTCTCCCCGTGGCGTTCGACATTGTGGGATTTGCGAGTCCGGCTCTCGTCGATATCAACTACGAACCCCTCGGGGTCGCCATCTTCGCGCTCGGCGTGCTGTACGTCTTCGAGGACAAGTTCCTCGCGGTTCAACTCACGGACGGCGTTGACGCACCGGTCGTGTATCTCGACAGCGAGGACCGTATTCGGGACTACAACGGAGGCGCTCGCACCCTGTTCCCGGCGCTTGAGGGCGCGACCGGCAAACCGCTGGCCGCCGTCCTCCCGGACCTCGCCGCGCGGGTCGGAGCCGCCGACAGTGACACGGACACCAACACTGACGCAGAAACCGATGCCGACCCCGTCTTGGAGCGGCGAGGAGACGGTGAGTCGCAGTATTACCTCGTCAGCGACACCGCGTTCACGCTCGGGCAGGCCGACATCGGGCGGATGGTCGTTGTCAGCGACGTGACCGAGACCGAACGCCGCCGCCGGGAGTTGGAGCGCCAGAACGACCAGCTCGAAGGCTTCGCCGCGGCCATCAGACACGAACTGCTCAACACGCTCCAAATCGTCGGCGGTCGAGTGGGACTGGCCGGTCGTGCGTTAGAGGACGGTAATCTACAGGGTGCGCGGGAGTCGTTACAGACCGCCTCGCACGCGGCCGACCGCATGACGACTATCGTCGGCGACCTCTCGGACCTCGCAAGACACGGCCAAACGCTAGAGGAGACCAGCCGCCTCGACTTCTCGACGGTCGTGAACTCCGGGTGGAGCGCGGCCGCCCCGGACGACATCGCGCTCTCCGTTGAGGGCCGCGGCACGCTACGGGCCGAGGAATCCCGGCTCGAAGACCTCTTCGAGAGCGCCTTCTCCTTTGTGGCCCACAACGGTGCTTCCGAGGTGACCGTTTGCCTCCGCGACGACGGCTTCGTTGTCGCTGACGACGGCGAACCGCCACCGGACGACACGGAGCCGTTCTTCGAGTACGGCGTCTCGGCACCCGACCCGGAAGTTGGCATGGCGCTGCCGAACGTCAGGACGCTCGCGCGCGTCCACGGCTGGGAGGTCACTATCGACACCGAGTACCGCGAGGGCGTCCGCCTCGTCGTCTCCGGCGTCGCCGTCGAGCGCAAACAGACACGGTCCGCGTGACCGACCCGTCTCGCCGCCTCCGACACTTTTGTAACGGCTACCCGCCACCCTACCAGACGTGTCACTCGTCTCCGCGCTCGGGTCCGCTATCCTGCCGGTCCTGTCGGTCGCGGCGGTCGGCTTCCTGCTCGGGAAGACCCGCGACGTGAACGTGGACTCGCTCGGAACTATCACCATCTACGTGCTGACGCCCGCGCTCATCTTCCACAGCCTCGCCACGTCCGAAATCTCGGGCGGACTGGCGGCGAAACTCGTCTTCGGGGTCGCGCTGTTCACAGTGGTGATGGTCCTGCTCGCGGAAGTCGTCGGCCGACTGCTCGGCGAGACCGAACCCGTACTGGGCGCGCTAGTCCTCTCGTCGTCGTTTCCGAACGCGGGCAACTACGGCATCCCGCTGTCGGCGTTCGCGTTCGGCGCGGTCGGACGCTCGACGGCGGTCCTCTACATCGCGGGCCAGTCGCTGTTGATGTACACAGTCGGCGTCTACCTCGCCTCGCGCGGCGAGGGGACCGACCTGCGCTCGGCCGCGGTCGAGGTGTTTCGCCTGCCGCTGGTCTACGCCGTCGTCGCGGCGTGGCTGGCGCGCTGGTTCGGCGTCGTCCCCGCCAGCGATACCGCGGCGATGGAGACGCTGAAACTGGTCGGCGACTCGGCTATTCCGGTGATGTTGCTGATGCTCGGCATCCAACTGGCCAACACGAAACACGGCGCGGCCGTTTCGCGGGTCGGCGTCTCGAACGGTCTCAAACTCGTCGTCGCGCCGCTGGTGGGCGTCGGCGTCGCCCTCCTGCTGGGTCTCGGGTCGAACCCGGCGGTCGCCCGCGTGTTCATCTTGGAGTGTGGGATGCCCGCGGCGGTCACGCCGCTGATTCTGTCCATCGAGTACGATTCGGGCGGCGACGGCAGACTGACCGGGCCGGAGTACGTGAGCACGGCCATCTTCACCAGCACCGTGGCCAGCGTGGTGACGCTGACGGGACTGATAGCCCTGCTACAGTCCGGACTGCTGGTTTGACTCGCCGTCGCTTCTCATACTGCTAAAACGTCCGAATCGCCGAGCGCGAACTACTGGTACCGACCGCGCCCTTCGACTTCCCGGAGGCGGTCGAGGACCGCCTCGTCGCCGACCTCGGCGTAGGCGTCCTCGAAGGTCTGGCGGAGCGAGTCGGCGTTGTCCGACGTTCCCGCGAGACTCTGGCCGAAGACGTGGAGGTCCATCGCGTAGTCCTCGTCGTCGTCGGTGTTGTATCCCAGTCCGAAGTCGATGAGGAAGGTCCGCTTTGGTCCGACCCGGACGTTTCGCGTGGTGGGGTCGCCGTGGACGAACCCCGCGCGGTGAATCGCGGCGAGGTGTCGCGCCACGTCGCGCACGCGCTCGGTCGTGAGTCCGTCCCGTAGGTCAGCCTCGCCAACGCACTCGAAGACTATCACGCCCTCCTCGGGGTCCACGTCGTAAACCACCGGCGTCGGCACGCCGTGCCTGCGGGCCTCGCTGGTGAGGCGCGCTTCGAGGACCGTCCGGTCGCGCCGGAGTCGCGCGTCGAGTTCCGGGTGGCGGTAGCTCTTGGGCAGGCGGCGCTTCGTGACACGCTCGTCACCGATTTCGACCGTCGCCTCCGCGCCCTGCACTTCGGTCCCCTCGTCGCGCCGGACCGCGACGGATTCGTCGTCTGCGCGCCAACTGACCGGCACTTGGTCCGGCCGGAAGTTCGGGTCCACGGCCGAGGCCCCGATTTCGAGGGTGTCGCCCGTGCGGGCCATCTCTGCGCCCAGCACCGCAATCATCCCGGCGTTGTCCCGGAGGAAGCGCGGGTCCGGCGCGTAGAAGTCCGCGCCGCGCTGGTCGCACATCTCCCGCAACATCTCCCGGAGGCGGGCGTTCTGTCCGACGCCGCCGCCGAGGACGAGTTCGTCGCTCCCGGTCAGCGAGAGCGCGCGCTCCGCGACCTCCGTGAGCATGGCGAAGACGGTCTCCTGAAGGGAGTAACACACGTCTTCGACCGGAACGCCGTCGTCGTAGGCGTCTTTCGCGGCGCTCATGATGCCCGAGAACGAGAAGTCCATCCCCTTGACGACGTAGGGCAGTTCGGTGTACTCGCCGTCGGCCGCGGCCTCCTCGACCTTCGGCCCGCCGGGGTGGGACCACCCGACGTGACGAGTGAACTTGTCGATGGCGTTGCCGACGCCGGTGTCCATCGTCTCGCCGAGGACGCGATACCGACCGTTCCGGTAGCCCAGTACGTGGGCGTTCGCGCCCGAGGCGTTCAGACAGACCGGCGAGTCGAAGCCCGACTGCTGGCGGCCGATTTCGAGGTGCGCGACCATGTGGTTGACGCCGACGAGGGGCACGTCCAACGTCTGGGCCAGCGCGCGCGCGGCGGTACCGACCGTCCGTAGGCAGGGACCGAGACCGGGACCGCGCGAGAACGCGACGGCGTCTATCGGACCGTCGGCCGCCTCCAAGGCCGTCTCGACGACCTCGGGGACGGCGTCGCTCATGTGTTCAGCGGCCTCGCGCGGGTGAATGCCGCCGCTCTCGGGTTGGTAGGCGTCGGTCTCGATAAAAATACCGTCGGGGTCAGTTGCGGCCGTTTCGTCGTCGTACACCGCCGCACTGGCCGCCCACGCTGTGCCCTCGATGCCGAGGACGCGCATTCGCTTGCTCACGGCTCCTGCTCGCGGGAACGAGGCCCGCTCGCTGTCGCCGTTCGCTTTTTCACGATGCACCTCACCTTCGGTCGGTGCATCGCCCTACTTCCACTCGGTGTAGCCACACCGGCCGCAGTGGAGGCGGTCGCCGTGGTCGGCGAGGAACGCGTCGCCACACCGGGTACACTGCTCTTTGTCGGTGGTGCCGTCGTCGTTGTAGAACTCGTTGCGCGCCATTATTCAGCCTCCTCCGCCTCGGCTTCGGCGTCGGTGTCCGCGGCAATCTTGTTGCGTTCGAGCATGTACTCCTGCTCGACATCGCGGGCGTGTTCGGGGCTGTCGTAGACCTTCGCGTAGCCGACGGTCTTTCGCATTCCGAACTTGGTGTTCATTTCGTGGACGACGACCTCGCTGGAGTCCTTGTCGAGCTTGGCCGCGAGGCTGTCGCGGACCGACAAGCGCGAAGGGGTCGATTCGTCGTGAACTATCTGGAACCGCACTTCGGACCGGTGGAGCATCGGATTCTGCTCCTCGGAGAGGATTTCGACTTCCATGTGTATCGCTCAGTTACTCACTACTTGGCCACGTAGCCTGTAAAAGGATTACGAACGACGCTACGACCTTTTCCAGCGGTCGGAAATTCGCCTTTGGCGAATTTCCTTCCTTACAAACGCTCGACCAAAAACACGTCGTCACCCCCTCAGGAGCGCTGTCGGCGCTCCTTCGAGGGTTCCTCGGTCCGCTCGCTCACGTTCGTTCGCTCGCGGTAGAACTGCTGGACTCGAAAAACGGCCGCTACGTCGCGTCC
Source organism: Halorussus pelagicus (assembly GCF_004087835.1). Classification (NCBI taxonomy): domain Archaea; kingdom Methanobacteriati; phylum Methanobacteriota; class Halobacteria; order Halobacteriales; family Haladaptataceae; genus Halorussus; species Halorussus pelagicus. The sequence goes on along the minus strand of NZ_CP035119.1, from coordinate 982,946 downwards.
AATATCTCGAACAGCGCCGTCGAATCGCCGTCCATCCGGCCCAAGAGATCGCGCATCTCGGCCTTCGCCTCGTCGGTGACTTCCGCGAGGACCATTCCCTCGTCGGGTTGGCCGTAGACGACGCTCGTGCCGAGCGGCGCGGCCGCGATTGCCGGGAGGGTCACGAGGTCCTCCTCGCCGTCCACGACGATGACCGTGGGTTCGGGGTCCACGATGGCTTCCCCGAGGGTTTCGACCATCTCGCGGGAGACGGCTCCGGCGGGGTTCTCGACGCGGACCTCGCGCGCCTCGCGGCCGAGGCGCGCGACGCCCTCGGCCACGCTGTCTTCGACTTCCTCACGCTTAGTCAGGCCGTCCACGACGGCCACGTCCGGGGCGACTCCGGCACGTTCGAGGTGGTAGGTCACCACGTCGCCGACGGCGACGAGCGGTCCGTCGCCTGCCTCGTCCAGCAGGCGCTCGGCGTCGGTGAAAATCGGACCCATCGGTTCCTTGAGTTCTCCGCGCATCTCCGCGGGGAGCGTGACGAGAACGTCCACGGGAGCTTATCGGACCTTCAGCGCGTACTTTCCGGCTTTCGTCACTTCCATCTCCTCGGCGATTTCGCTCTCGTCGGGATGGGCGATAATGACGTACCCGGCCCAGTCCTCGGTGAGACTGGTCGAGCCACAGATGGGACAGGTGTCCTCGTCGGGGTCGGCCACGGCGTGACATTCGCGGCAGGCGAGACGGTCACTGGCCATCGTTACTCACTCTCTGTGGTCGCTTGTCGCTTCTCGCGCTCCTCTTTGAGCCAACCGTGCTTGCCGAGACCGACCTGCTTTGCGGTAAGCCCGATTTTGCTCTCGCGCGGATTCCGTTCGTCGATACTCTTCGTGACGATGCGCGCCCGCACCGAGTCGCCGACGCCGAGCGTGCGGTTCGACTCGCGGGAGGCGAGCATCTGGCCCTCTTCGTCGTAGGCGAGGTACTCGTCGGAAATCTGGGAGACGTGGAGCAGGCCGTCAACCGGTCCGATACCGACGAAGGCACCGAAGCTGACCACTTCCACGATCTCTCCGTCCACGACTTCCTGCATCTTGGGGTCGAAGGTGACCGCGTCGAACTCCGCTTCGTAGTAGACGCCCGGCCGGTTCGGAAGCACCGCGCCGTCGCCGATGTCGTTGACGTTCACGACACTGACGACGCTTCCAACGTCTTCGTCCATTCGACCCTCTAACTTGTCCTGCAGCAGCTTCTTCACTAGATTCGGCGTCACGTCCGCGAGGTGTTCTGGGGGGACCTCGACCGTATCCTTGAGTCTGACCCGTTTGTACATGCTAAGGTTTGCTAATTGCGAGTTTGTTCCGGCCCCTTATATGAATTACCGGTGCGCCCGCGTCGAGCAGACGCTTCTTGAGGGGACCGTCGTTCGTGACGACGTAGTCGAACTCGGGGGCGAGTTCGACGAGTACGTCGTCTGCGTACGATGCTTCGTGTTCGACGACTCGACACCGCTCGGTCGCCAAGTCCGCGCCGACGCTGGCCGCGACGGCCTCCGCGCTCGCGCCGTCCGAGAGCTTCGACAGTTCCTCGCAGACCGCGCGCGGAACCGCGCACTCGAACTCGCCCAGCAGGCGCTCTAGCTCCTCGAAAACCCGTACGTCGGCTTCGACGGGCATCATGAGCGCGCTGGTGTCCATGGCGACCGTATCGACCATCTATCCGGTGAGGGTGCCGACCCCGATGAGCCGCCAGCGAGCGCCGATGCGGCGGTTGATGGCGATCTGGGCACCTTCGGGCGCACAGACGGGGCGCTTGAGCGCGACCTCGCACTCGCCTTCGCGGGCGCTGGTCACGGAGCCGACCGTCGTCGCGGTGCCGATGGTGAGCATCAGCGGTTCGCCGGTCGAGATGTCGTCGATGTCCTGATCGTCAAGTCCGACGAGGCGTTCGAGCAGGTCCACTTCCATCGTGAACTTCTCCCACGTCGGTGGGAGCGTGCCGGGCGTTCCGGCGACCTGTCCCGCCAGCGCGTCGCCCTTCGTCAGACTCGGGTCGAGACCCGTGCCGACGCCGAGCAGACCGCCGGGCGTCACCTCTTCGACCGTGTCGCTGCCCGCCTGAAGCGAGCGCACGTCGGTCTCGATGGACTCCCAGCGCGTTTCTCCGCCCTCTTCGACCTCGCGGCCGGGGCGAAGCTCGATTTCGTCGCCGTCGGTCAGTTTGCCTTCGACCAGACTGCCGCCGAGGACGCCGCCGACGAGACCGTCCCACTCCGTGCCGGGGCGGTTGATGTCGAAGCTTCGGGCGACGTGCATCCGCGGGTCCGCGTCCGGGTCGCGCTCGGGCGTGGGAATCTCGTCTTCGACCGCCTGAATCAGGAGGTCGATGTTGACCTCCTGCTGGGCCGAGATGGGGACGACCGGCGCGTCTTCGGCGACGGTTCCCTCCACGAACTCCTGAATCTCCTCGTAGTTGCGCTCGGCCTGCTCGCGGTCAACGAGATCGACCTTGTTCTGTGCGATGACGATGTTCTCGATGCCGATGATGTCCAGCGCCATCAGGTGCTCTTCGGTCTGGGCCTGCGGGACGGGGTCGGTCGCAGAAACGACCAACACCGCGCCGTCCATGATGGCCGCGCCCGAAAGCATCGTCGCCATTAGCGTCTCGTGGCCCGGTGCGTCCACGAACGAGACAGTCCGGAGCGGCTCGCTCTCGCTGCCGTCGGGGCACGTCTCGTCTACCGTGTATCGCTCTGGCTCGTCGAGGTCCGGACACTGCCGGAACGTGGCGTCTGCGTACCCGAGCCGGATGGAGATGCCACGCTTCATCTCCTCGGAGTGTTGGTCGGTCCATTCGCCGGAAAGCGCCTGCACGAGCGTCGTCTTTCCGTGGTCTACGTGACCGACCAGTCCGATGTTCACCTCCGGTTGGGCGTAATTTCCTGTCAAAGTTGACCTCCTGAAGTAATTCTACTGGAAGATTCGCCCCGAGCGAGTGATAAACCTACTGTTCTCGGTCCGGGGTGAGCGCGCCGCTGAGACCCGTGGCGTCGGTTCACATGCGCTCTCCTCGGCGCTACCTCGGAGTGCGTGTCTCACGGAGTCGTACTCCGCGTCTGTCGGCGGTACACGTCGTAAAGGACGCCCACCGTGATGACGCTCCCGGCGGCCACGATGAGTATGTCCTCCCGGCTGTCGAACGGGCCGGTCGGCTCCGATATGGCGGTCTCCGCTGGCCGACGCATTCGGTCGTTGAGGGCCATGTTGTACTCCGAGAGACGACGACGACGCGCGCCAGCATACGGATTTCGGCCGCGAGGTGCGAATAGAGGCGGAACAAAAATACGGTCACGGCAACACTTTAGCCGGATGCCGCCCCAACGTGTTCCCATGAGCGAGACGAGCGGGCCGAACGCGACGCTGGGAGACTGCGAGGACTGCGTGGCCCCGGCCGAGGCGTTCTCGGTCATCGCCAACGAGACGCGACTGTCGATTCTGGAGGCGCTCTGGCAGGCATCCGACCGACCGGTAAGCTTCACCGAACTCCGACGCGACGTTGGAATGTCCGACAGCGCGCAGTTCAACTACCACCTCAAGCAACTCACCGACCACTTCGTGGTCCAGACCGACGACGGCTACGACTTCCGGCAGGCCGGAAAGAAAGTCGTCCGCGCGATTCTGGCCGGGTCGTTCAACGAACATCCCGAGATGGGACCGTTCGAAATCGACAGCACCTGCGCGAAGTGCGGCGAGGGCTTGCGGGCGCACTACCGCGACGAGATGTTGGCCATCGAGTGCGCCGACTGCGGGAAGAACCACGGCCAGTACCCCTTCCCGCCGGGCGGGCTGAACGACCGCACCCGCGAAGAGATTATGGACGCGTTCAACCAGCGCGTGCGCCATCTCCACTGCCTCGCCGCCGACGGCGTCTGCCCGGAGTGCAACGGCCGGATGACAACCACCGTCACGCGCGACGCGGAGGACTACCTCGGACTGGCGGTCCGCGTGGACCACGAGTGCGAGCAGTGTCGCCACCAGCTCTACTCGGCGGTGGGACTCTCCCTCCTCGACCAGTCGGACGTGGTGACGTTCCACCGCGAACACGGCGTGGACCTCTGTACGACGCCGTACTGGGACCTCGCGTGGTGTGTCACCGACGAGCAGACGACCATTCTCTCGGAGGAGCCGTGGGAGATTCTGGTCGAGATTCCGCTAGACGAGGAAGTGCTGTCGGTGACCCTCGATGGCGAGTTGAACGTCATCGGACTCAACCGGTCGTGTCGCGCGTCCGCCGACGGCCCGCAGGCGATTTCGGACTGAACGACCACCCGCTACCGGATACCTCCGAGAAACCGTGGTTCGACGCCGCTACCCGTCTTCCAGACTGCCAGCGTCGAACTCGCCGTCGAGGTACCGCTCGCCGAGGTCGGTGATAGTGTAGGTGCCGCCACCGACGTTCTCCAGCAAGCCGTGGTCGTCGAGCGCGCGACAGCGCATCCCGAGGTGATTGGTCGAGTAGCCGAGGTCGTCGCCGATGTCGGCCAGTCGGTCGCGGATAGCCGACGGCGGGAAGTTACCGTTCTCGCGCAGAAATTCGAGGATTCGCTCGTCGGCCTGCGTGAGCCAGTTAGCGTGCTTGCGCATAGTCGAACCCACTGTTCCGTGCCGAGGCGTATATACCTACTCGTCTGAGCAACGTGGAGATTGGTCTCTGGCGGCGAACCGGCGAACGACTGCTAGCGGCGGTTCGGCCGCACCGACCAGAGCCGCCCTACTCCACGGGTTCGCGCCAGTGAATCGTGACGTTGTTCACCGCGAAACTGTCGTCGGTGTCGTCGTCGCGGACGACTCGCAGGCTATTCGCGCCCTCGACCAGTTCGGTCTCGATAATCGCGTCCTCCCAGTACTGCCACCCGTCCGCTGGCGGCACGTCGAACCCGCCGAGCGAGTCGCCGTTGATTCGCAGTTCGTGGCCGTATTCGCCCACGCGGAACGCCTGCAAGCCGACGTAGGGTTCGGCGGCGCGGTCGGTCGGCACCGTGAACTCCGCCTCCGCCGTCGCGTCGCCGACGTACTCCGCCCACGGCACGTCCAGCACGCCTTCGTCCGGTCCGAGGGCGGCGCTCACGTTCACCAGCGCGTAGTTGGCGCGATAGGGCATGGGTGCCCCACGACGCGCGCCCCCAAATTCGTACGTGATATCGATTCGATTACTATTCTGCCTGCGATCCGTCTAAGCGAGACGGAACTACCGGATACCACGGTCTCGTTCCGTTTGAATAGTGTTGATACATCTTGACGACCAATGTTGGAGTTCCACCAATCAGTAGTACGTATCCCAGTGTTTCGAGACCGGCCGCGAAACTAGCGGCGAGGCAGCCAATAGCCCCGACAACCAATAGAGATTTTAGCGCTATTGTCCAGCGGAGCGCACGTTTACCCTCCTCAGCGTCAAGTTCGTCGAGATGCACCGGCGTCCACTCGACGGGTTCCCATGGGAAGTACCCGTACTGAATATCTCGAGCACTCGATGTAAGTGCATACAGTATGATGAATACAACTAATACTACCGATATAAACTCGTTGTCAGACCGATAAATTAGGCTAACGACGTACAACGCTAGGGTGACCGCGGTTACGCGACCGAGGACTCTCCCGAGCGCGACGCCATTCCACGTTGTTTTCTCGTCTTCATTGGGCACGGACATACGGTAGCTCTTTAGCTACGGTTGGATTTAGTCCTCTAGGAACTGGCAGTCGTTCGTGACGCCAGCGCAGATAGCTGCAGTTCCGGCAGCACAGGACAACGTTCCGGCGTTTGCAACAATATACGTACAGAACGCCGCCACTGCAGCCCCGGCGGTGGGGCTGAACACGGACGATGCAAATGCTGCTGAAACGCATGTTGAGTACGAGAGAGTGGCTGCGCCAGCACAGGCGATACCGACAACGGTCGCACATCCCCAGCAGGTGAATCCGCCGTTACCGGTAGGGGTGACGGTTGGTGTATTAATTACTGAAGGTCATTAAAGCTTACTATTACAAATAAATATGGCCAATAATGTTATTTTATTCACATAAGTCGTCTCTGATAGTGCACAACAGTAGCAGTCACAGCATTTAGTTTGGATCAACGCAAATGAGAAACCCGTTTAGGTCCCGACCCCCATCTTTCCAACATGACCATCCTCAAAGACGCCCGCCGCGTCGCGGCGAACGGTCCCGTCTGCGATGCCTGTCTGGGCCGGTGTTTCGCCGACCGGAGTTTCGGGCTGACCAACGCCGAGCGCGGCCGCTCGCTCCGCATCACGGCCGCACTCGAAGACGACGACCCTTACGAACCCACTGACCCCGAGACCTGCTGGGTCTGCGAGGGCGAGAGCCAGCGCTTCGACGAGTACGCCGAGAAGGTCGCCGAGAGCCTCGAAGGCTGGAACTTCGCCACCTATCAGGTCGGGACGCGCACTCCGCCGCTGTTCGAAGAGAACGAGGCGCTGCTCCGCGAGTCGGCGGACCTGCCCGAGGACGCGGGCGAGTCGTTCAAATCGGAGTTCAACCGCGAGGTCGGCAAGCGCGTCGGCCGGATGACCGACGCCGAGGTGGACTTCGGGCGGCCCGACGTGCTGGCCCTCCTCAACGTGGACCCAGAGCGCAATGAACTCTCGGACCACGCCGTCGAGGTGCAGGTCAACTCGGCGTTCGTCTACGGCCGCTACCGGAAACTGGAGCGCGACATCCCCCAAACCGAGTGGCCCTGCCGGGAGTGTGGCGGCACCGGCAAGCAACTCGCGGAGGGCGGCGGCGAGGAAGCCTGTGACCACTGCGGCGGGTCGGGCTATCTCTACGACGAGAGCGTCGAGCAGTTGACGACGCCGCCGGTCTTGGAGGCGATGGACGGGGGCGAGGCGCTGTTCCACGGCGCGGGCCGCGAGGACGTGGACGCCCTGATGCTCGACACGGGCCGCCCGTTCGTCATCGAGGTCAAGCGCCCGCGGAAGCGCGACGTGGACACCGACGCGCTCGAAACCGAAATCAACGAGTTCGCCGACGGGAAGGCCGAAGTCACCGACCTGACGCTGGCGACCCACGAGATGGTCGAGCGCGTCAAGGAACTCGACGCGAGCAAGACCTACCGGATGGACGTGGAGTTCGAGAGCGACGTGACCGCTGCCGACCTCGACGAGGCCGTCACGGAACTCCGTGGAACCACGATTGAACAGGACACGCCCCAGCGCGTGGACCACCGCCGGGCGAGCATCACGCGGACCCGAACCGTGTACGACATCGAGGGCCACCTCAAAGACGAGCGCCACGCGGAACTCGAAGTCCACGGCGAAGGCGGCCTTTACGTCAAGGAACTCGTCTCGGGCGACGAAGGCCGGACGACGCCGAGTCTCGCGGGACTGCTCGGCGTCGATGCCGTGGTCACGGCGCTCGACGTAGTTGTCGTCGAGGGCGAGGACGAACCGTTCGCTGACCCCGAGTATCTGAAGGAAGCGCCGCCCGACTCGCCGTAACTCGCGGGTGTCGGCCGGGAGACGCCGACTCGTGGAAGAGGTGACAGACAGACACCATATTCTCCCGGCAGTCACTCGGCGGACGAAACCGCGATGGTACCGTCGGCGCGGACGCGAACCGCGTATCGTTCGACCGTGAACGCGAACTCCCACTCGCTGTCGGCGCTCGTCCGGTACAGGTCCTCTATCGCCTCTACGTCCACGCAGTCGTAGAGTCGAACGTCGAGGTCGGACGGCGCGACTCCCTCGACCGCGGCGAGTGCGGTGTAAATTGACCGGCTTATCGGCTCGGAACCGTCGGGTTCGTGTCGCGTTCGGTAGAGCGTCGGGGCGTCCGCGTCGGAGGAGGTCGTTGCGATTGCCATAGTTTCTGTACGATTGTCAACCGTATCAAACACCGGCAGACGACCGTCAGACGCGCGTCTTGTGCCATCGGCGTCGAAATGAAATCGCCGCGTTCGCCGCGCGAACGCGGCGACGCTCTCGCGTCGGTCGCACCGATTCGATCAGTCGTCGGCCGACGCACCCGGCCGGAACTCCCGACTGATGGCCTTCCACTTGCCGGTGGCGAATCGGTGATAGTTGATGAGCGCCGGGATCGTCGTCTCGGCGACGAACGAGAGGTAGAGACCCACCAGTCCGAGCGACGTGGTCGCACCGAGATACGCGACGGGGATGGCGACGCCGAACATCCCGAGGAGTTGACTGTAGAACGTCCAGCGCGTGTCGCCGCTGGCGTCGAGCGGTCCTGCGGTGGCAGACTTGACACCCTGTGCGACGGCGGCGACGCAGGCCGCGTACACCAGCGCGACGGCGACCGGAATCGTCGCGTCGCCGCTCTCACCGACGAACAGGCCGACGATGGGTTCGGCGAAGAGACCAACGAGAATCGCCGCGACGACGTAGGTTGCGACCGAGAAGGCAACGATGTCGCGGGCGTAGGCCTCCGCTTCCAGTTCGTTGCCCTCGCCGAGTTCCTGCCCGACGAGACTGCTGGAGGCGAGTCCGAAGCCCCAACCGGGCGTGTTCATCAGCCCCCAGATGCGCCGTGCGATGACGTAGGCGGCGACGACGCTCGGGCCGAACAGGCCGACGATGGCCAGCATGGGGAACTTGGCGACCGTCCAGACGCCGTTTCGACCGACGACCGGGAGACCGATGCGCACCAAGTCCGCGACAGTCTCGCGGTCGTAGTAGGTGCCCGCCGGACTCACCTGCACGGGGAGGTCGCCGAGACCGGGGAGTCGTCCAGCGACGAGACCTGCGAGGAACGTCCCCGTGACGAGGACGTTCGACAGCACGGTTCCCACCGCGGCCCCGGTGACGCCCATGCCGAACCCGAAGATGAGAACCCCGCTCAGGACGATATTGGCGAGCGCGCCGCCGCCGCGGACTATCATCGGCGTCCACGAGTCATCCGCGCCGATGTAGATGCGGCTTCCCACGAGATTGAGCGCCGCGAAGGGGACGCCGACCGAGAGAATTCGGAGGTAGGTCGCACCGAGTTCGATGGCTCGCGGGTCGTCGGTCATGACCGAGATGAGTCGGACGGGAGCGAGCAAGAAGGCCGCCGCGACTGGGAGCGAGACAGCGAGGACAACGAGCGCGCTGGCCCGGACCGCGAGCGCGAGGTCGTCGTAGGCCTCCGCGCCGAACCGCTGGGAGACCAGCGCGATGGTCCCGCCAGCGAGACCGCCGCCCAGCGAGAACGCGACGCCCCAGTAGGGACTGGCGAAGCCGATTCCGGCGATGGCGACGGGTCCGACCGCCAGTCCGACCATCGCCACGTCCACGGCGTTTTTCGACATGCGCGCGAGACCGGTGACGATGCGGGGCCACGCGAGGTCGGTCGTCCGGCGAACTCGCTCCGAAGAGACGAGACCGACGCGCGCGAGCGCGTGGCCGACCGCGAGGATGAGCAGTCGCACGGGGTTCGGGAAGCGTCGCACGTTGGTTGACCTATTTCGAATCGAAAGTAAAGTAGTTTTCATCTGTGGCGACTGGCGAGCGAGCTTCCACGCCGGTTCGAGTCCATCGAAAGAGCCAATTACTCCGACGCGGATTTCGAGAGCGTGTTCGGAGTAGACGAGGCCGGGAAGGGACCGGTGCTGGGGTCGATGTTCGCCGCCGCGGTCCGTGTCGCCGACCCGGCCGACCTCCCCGCGGGAATCGACGACTCGAAGAACGTCGCGCCCGCGCGCCGGGAGGAAATCGCGGCCGAACTGCGCGCTGACGACCGCGTCGGCGTCGGCGTCGCCGAGATTCCGGTCGAGCGCATCGACGGCGAGACCGACATGAACACGCTCACCGTGGCGGCCCACGCCGAGGCAGTAACGCAGGTGGTCGAGGGCGACGACGGCGCAGAGGGCATCGCAGACGCTGGCGACACCAGCGAACAGCGATTCGCCCGTCGCGTCGCCGACGGAGTCTCTGAGAGCGTCGAGTTGACCGCGGAACACGGTGCCGACGAGACCTACCCCGTGGTTGGCGCGGCCAGCATCGTGGCGAAGGTCGAACGCGACGCCCACGTCGCGGCGCTCGCGGAGGCGTACGCCGACGAGTACGGCCCGGAACTCGGCGAGTTGGGGTCAGGCTATCCGGGCGACTCGACCACCCGCGAGTTTCTGGAGACGTTCGTCGCCGAGCGGGGCGAACTCCCCGACTGTGCGCGCCGGAGTTGGTCTACCTGCGAGGACGTGCTGGCCGCCGCCGAGCAGTCGGGGTTGGGGGACTTTTAAGCGGTGTCGAGTTCGTCGGGACCGGACGGTGACTGCGACGACGTTCCACCTCGTCGCGTTGAACCTCATCGCAACGAGACCGAACCCTGCGTAGATACCGACGAACGAGACGACAGTGCAGAAGAATCCGCCGATGAGACTGTCGATTTCGGCGCGGACCGCACGCTGGACGGCGCGTTCTAGCTCCCTGTCGGAGATGTCTCATCGTGGCACTTGCTGAGAGAGTACCGGGCGGGAAAGCAGTCCGTCGAAGAACGCGAGGAGGAGCGTCTATCGTCTCGGAGCGGCGGGATTACCAGTTCGGTACGCCACCGAGTTCCTCGTCCGCCTTTCGGGCAACTGTATCGAATAGAGCCGTAATCCAGCGGTCACGGTCCGTCCGACGGCGGTATCCCTCCTCCAAATCGTCGTTCCGTTTCGGTTCGTTCATAGTCATGAATAGTCGAGAAAGTCGGAAGACGAAACAGTTCGCTATTTATCCGTCAGCAGGCTCCGCAGGATGTCACCGTACGCCGGACGCGTCACCAGCACGCCGATGAGGACGCCGAGGATGGTGATGATGGCGAAGCCCTGCAGGTCGCCCAGCGAGAGGACGGCCAGCGGACTCATGGCGATGATGGTCGTCGCGGCGGCCGCGCCGATGACCCAGAACGCCTTCCGGAAGCGATTCTGGAAGACCCGCGAGGAGTTGACATCGCCCTCGGACATCACCTCGTCGGCGATGATGATGAGGTCGTCCACCCCGGTCCCGATGACCGCGATGAACCCGGCGATGTGGCTGAGGTCAAGCGGCAGTTGAATGGCCGCGGCGAACCCAAGGAGGATGACGACCTCCGAGAGCGCCGTCACCAGCATCGGGGCGGCGACCTTCGGGTCACCGTACCGGAGGAAGACGACGAGGCTGACCGCGGCGACCGCGACGAGACCCGTGATGAACGAGTAGAGCTTGAACTCCTCGGCCAGACTCGGCGCGAGGAAGTACGACGTGCCCTCGTCCATGTTCAGCGAGGCCGGGAGCGAACCGGCGTTCAGGTGAATCTGGAGCGCGCGCGCCTCGGACATATTGGTCGTACTCATGACGAAGTTCGGACTCTGGGTGAACTTCTCTTGGCGGAACGTCTGAGCGAGGTCCGGACTCATGTGGGCCGCGTAGACGGTTTCGCCGTCCACGACGGTGTACAGGCAGTGGCCGGGGTCGTCGGGCGTCTGCCGATAGCGACAGTTGTTGACGCCCTCGTTGGTGAAGCCGAACGTCCGCATCGCATCAGAGAAGTTCTGCGCGGTCTCGCCGTTCAGGACGACTGGGACGTTCGGGCCGAGCTGGCGACTCTCCTGTGCGGTCCCGATACTGCTGAAGTCGCCCTGCGTGAGCAGTGGCGTCCGGCGGTGCTCGGTCCCGTTGTCGGTCTGGACCGGGTAGCCAGCGACGACCTGCACCTGACCGCGTTCGGTCACGAGGTTCTCGACCTCGGTCCGGTTGGTGTTGGGCATCTCGATGACCACGAAGTGTTTGTTGCTCGCGGTCGTGACCTGCTGGACGCGACCGCCCGAGAGGCCCGCCTCCGAAATTTTGTCACGGAGGATGCGAACGACCGTGCCACGCGTCTCTTCGGTGACGCCCTGCCGGACGCTCTCGTAGTCGTAGCCCGACTGTTCGAGCGCCTGCTCGAACTCCCCGGTCGTCGCGTTGTCGCTGAGTACCTCGACGGTCGTGGTCTCGTTGGAGGCCTGCGCGAGTCGGAGAGTCACGTCGGCGGCGGCGACGTTCGAGAGGTTACCGGCGACCTGCTTCTCGACGGTTCCGGGGTCGGTGGCGCGCGGCACGTCCACGCCCTCGGCAGTTAGACCGTTGACGGGCGCGCGGATTCGGGTGCCGCCCGAGAGTTCGAGACCGAACTGGAGGTTGCTCGGGCCGTCGCTGGCCTGATCGACGACCGAGCCGTTCGCGGCGGTGTCGCCGCCGCTACCGCCGGTGCCGGGCGCGAAGAGTGCGAACCCGCTGACGACGAGGAACACTGCGAGCAGGATGACTCGCCAGTTGTCACGGATATCCATTATCGAGCCACCCCCTCGTACTTGTACCAGCGAAGCAGGCTGAGGTTGAGCATGTAGGTGTTCATGAGGTCGGTCGCCAGTCCGAGGACAAGGACGATGCCGATGTCGCGCAGGAGGTCAATGCCGAATATCGACGCGACGAGCGCCATGACGGCCATCGCCGATAGCGAGGTGACGGTCATCGTCACGCCGGTCCGCATCGCGCGGTAGGTCGATTCGTAGAAGCCACCCGACCGGCGCAGGATGTGGTTGTTCAGCAGGATGTCGGAGTCAACCGAGTACCCGATGAGCATCAGCAGGGCCGCGACCGTGCCCAGCGACAGCGGGATGCCGAGCAGGTTCATCAGCGCGAGCGGAATCACGATGTCGCTGAACGCCGAGATGACCACCGCGATGGAGGGGACGAACGTGCGGAACATCAAGAATACGAGGACGCTCATCCCGACGAACGCGATGCCGATGCCCATCAGCGCGAGGTCTTGGGTCTCCCTGCCGAAGCTCGCGGAGGTGCCTTGGACGGACTTTACCATGTCCGCCGTTGACTGTCCTTGGACCGGTTGTAAGTTGTTGCGCGCCTGCTGGCCGATGTTCTCGGCCTCCGGCGGGAACGTCACGATGTAGGTGTTGTCGGAGGTCTGGACGGGCGTGACGGACGCTTCCGTCCCGAACGCCGCGGAGATTTCGGAGGGCGGTGTCGAAGTCTGGACCCGTAGCTCCGTGCCACCAGTAAACTCCATTCCGAGCCGTACCGGTGCGCCGGTAACGACGTACCACCCGATGACAACCAGCAGTGCGACGGCGAGAATTGCGAGCGGAATCGCCGCCAACTGCCGGTTCGTGTACTGGGTGTAGTCCACCTCCGGCACTTCGAACGCTACCATATGGGTGTGGAATGTGGCACGCCCGTGAATAAGTGTTCTTATCCAGTGTCCCGCGAACGGTCCCGTTTCCGCGACGAAGCCTCGATTTCGTGGGAAGAAGACCCAAACGTATCGGGCACGTAGTCGCCCGCATGGGTACTCACACCGACGACCTGAGCGAGCGACACGACAATCTCGCGCCCGCGGAGCGCGTGGTGCTCTCGTATCCGGCAGACTTGAGCGACTGGGGCCGGTTTCAGGTCGAGAAGAGCGCGTTCGTCGCGTACCTCCGAAAGACGAAGACCCACCGCATCCGGCAGGGCGACTCGTGGGAGGAGTTCGTCGGCGTCGGCTGCTGTGGCAGTACGCTGGACGTGCCCCTCCGAGTCGAGCGAATCGAGGGCGGCGAGACGTTCGGTCCCGAGACCGAAGTGGAGTGGGAGGTCCGGGGGGCCTGCGGGATTCAGGGCGGGTGGCAGGTCCAGAGCGAAGGCGGACCGAACGAGGTGTAGACGGACTATGGCATGTAGCGGACGCTGACGACGCCGTCCTCGGCCCGGACTTCGACGCGCGAAACGCCGAGTCTAGCCGCCCGCGAGAGCGTACTCGCGTCGTCTAACACGTCGTCCACGGCGTCCTCGGTGTCCTCCGGAGGCACCGTGAGGACGTGAATCTCGCCGTCGCCAGCGCGCTCGGTCCGGGTAATCTCGCCGACCGCCTGCTCGTCGGCGATGTCGCGCTCGTGGACAGTCGGCGGTTCGTCGCTTCGTTCGGTCGAGAGGTCACGGCGCTCGGCCACTTCCACGACCGACCACGTCACGTTCATCGGGGGGTCGGGCGCGACGGTCGCTTCGACGGCGTCGGTCTCCTCGACGCCGGGGTTCGACGAGAGGGTGTGGACCTGCCCGTCATGTACGTCCTTGAGAATCGCCGAATCGCCCTCGGCGTGCGTGACGAGGAAGGTGCTGGTCTTTTCCTCGGTGTCGGTGTCGCTCATGGGTCGGCGTACGGACGCCCCGCTTTTCCCGGTTGCGTTTGCGGTTCCGACGGCCGCGAGAACGGAGGTCGTTCGGCCCGGCGCTCCCTTCGATTTCTACGTCGCTACCGCGCGACTCGATACACGACGCCGATGAGCGCCGCCGCGACGAGCGGCGGCGCGACCGCGAACGTGGTGGGCAACGAGTAGAGGAACTCCACCGCGGGCGCGAGAAGCGCGGGCGGGGCACCGCGCTGGTCCGGCGGCGCGGAGATGAGAAGCGAGGCGTACAGCGACAGCACGAACAGGTAGCCAGCGAGCGCGAGCGACACGTCGGCGCGGGCGCTCGCGGTGCCGCGGGCGTGTCGCCGCCCGGCCAAGACGACCGGCGCGACCAGCGCGACCAGCAACAGGACGCCCCCGACGATGAGGAACGCCCGCGAAAAAGTGGCGAGCACCGACCCGCCAGCGGTTTCGAGCACCCAGACTGGGAGCGCGAGCAGGAGCAAGAGCGTGAGCAACCCGCCGAGGAGCGCGCTGACCAGGACGTACGTCTTGAGGAGTCGAGACTCGGTGTGGGCGAACGTCCGGCGGAACGCGCCGACGACGAGGCTTCGAGACCCGTCGGCAGTCGAATCCGGCATCGGTCTGCTCTTGGGAAGGGCCGCCAATAAGCCGTGCGATGCCGACGGCGACGTTCGCGGGACCGGCCCATTTTTGGTTCGTCCCGTCTCGGTCTGACGTATGCGCGTAGACCTCGGTAACGCACTCTCGGAGGTCGCCGACCCCGGCCTCTCCCGCACCGAACTCGACGAGTTAGACGAGCGAGTCGCCGACGCTCACGACCGAATCGAGCACGGCATGGCGAACGCCGAACACGGCTACGCCGCGCTGAACCTGCCCGAGACCGCCGACCCCGACGCGATTCGGGCCGCGGTCGAACCCTTCGCAGACGCCGAGGCGGTCCTGACCGTCGGCATCGGGGGGTCGGCACTCGGCGCGGCCACCCTCGCCCGCGGCCTGCCCTCCGAGACGGACGCCTACTTCCTCGACAACGTGGACTCCGAACACGTCTCTCGCCTGCTGGATTCGCTCCCGCTCGACTCCACCGCAGTCAACGTTGTCTCGCGCTCGGGCACCACCGCCGAGACGCTGGCCAACTTCCTCGTCGTCCGCGAGGCGATGGCCGATGCGGGCGTCGATTGGACCGACCGGACCTTCGTCACGACCGGTCAAGCGGGCAATCTCCGGCGACTCGCCGAGAAGGAGGACCTGCCTGCGCTCGACGTGCCCGACGGCGTGCCCGGCCGGTTTTCGGTCCTCTCGACGGTCGGACTGGCCTGCGCCGCGATACAGGGCCACGACCTCGACGCGATTCTGGCGGGCGCGAGCGACGAGGCCGACCGCCTCGCGGGGTCGCTGTACGACTCCCCGGCCTACGCCTACGGCGCGGTCTCCTACGCCCTCGAAGAGCGCGGCGCGGCGGTCAACGCGATGATGCCCTACGCCGAGTCGCTGGAGACGTTCGCCGAGTGGTTCGCCCAGTTGTGGGCCGAGAGTCTCGGGAAGGACGGCCGGGGACAGACCCCTGCCCGCGCGCTCGGCGCGACCGATCAGCACTCCCAACTCCAACTCTACCGTGCGGGTCCCCGCGACAAACTCGTCACGCTCGTCCGCCCGGAGAACCGGGCCGACCGCGACATCCCCGAGACCGACCTCGACGGTCTCTCGTATCTCGGCGGGTCGTCGCTCGGCGACCTGCTCGACGCCGAGTTCGAGGCTACCGAAGCAAGCCTCGCGGAAGCGGGACAACCGAACGTCCGGGTCGAAATCGACCGCGTGGACGAGCGAAGCCTCGGCGAACTCCTCTACGGCATGGAGACCGCCTGCGTCCTCTACGGGGAACTCGCCGACGTTTCGACGTTCACTCAGCCAGCGGTCGAGTGGGGCAAGAAGGCGGCCCGCGGACTGCTCGGCGGCGGCGACTTCGAGGAGGCCGACGCCGTGGCCGAAAAGACGACGCTGACGGTGGAGTAATCCCTCTTCGGAGCTGAGTAGCTGTTCTTCGACGGCCGTTCTTTGTAGCGCGCAAACACAGGGACTTTAGCCCGGCCGTCCGTTCTTGCAGGCATGGAAGACCGTTCTGCTGCGACCGTCGGCGTCGCGGTGGCAGCCCTCGCGCTTGCGGCCGCCGCGTTCCCGTGGGGTACGACCGGCGTCGGACCCGTCGAGAACGTCGTCCTCGCGGTTCTCGCGGGGACCGCGTTCGGGGCGTTCTCGCTCCGACGCCACGACCTGCTCGGCCGGGCCTCGGGGTCGCTGACCGCTGGCGTCGCCAGTTTCGGTATCGTCGGCTACGCGGCTGTCGCAACTGCGGGCGCGCTCGCCGGTGAAAGCGCGCTCGTCGTCGAATTCCCCTCGACGCTCTCGCCGTGGGGCGTCGGACTCGCGTTCCTCGGCGGCGTCGGTGGGGTCATCGCGGCCTACGGTGACGGCCGAGGATACCCCGACTCGCTCCGACAGGCCGCCAAAGCGGCCAGCTGGAGCCTCGCGGTCGGCTACGCGGGACTGTTCGCCATCGCCATGTGGGGAAGTCTGCTCGTGACCGTCGCCGCCGGAGTCGTCCCCGGCGAACCCGGCACTGCGGTCCGACTCGCGCTCAGTTCGGTCGCGCTTGGACTGGGAACCGGAACCGTCGCGCTCGTCTACTTCCAGTGGAGCGACAAGACGCTCGCGCACCTCGACTTTCGGATTCCTTCCGTTCGAGACGTGGGATACACGGTCGGCGGCGTCGTTGCGATATTCGCTCTCCAGTCGGTCATCTCCGTCGTCCTCACGGAACTCGGCGTGGGTACCGCGAACCACAACATCCAGCAGACAGCAGCGGGCAACGCGAGCGTCCTGCTGTTGATGATTCCGGCGGCGTGGCTCATCATCGGTCCCGGCGAGGAGTTGCTCTACCGAAACATCATCCAGAATGAACTCTATGACACCTTCGGCGGGTGGGGTGCAGTGGTCGTCGGTAGCGTAGCGTTCTCGCTGGCCCACATCCCGGCCTACTCCGCCGGGGCGTCGGACTTCGCGTCGCTCGCCAGCACGCTCGCGGTCATCTTCTGTCTCTCGTTCGTGCTCGGTGCGACGTATCTGAAGACGGACAACGTCACCGTCCCGGCACTGATTCACGGCACGTACGACGCCGTCGTCTTCGGCGCGATGTACCTTCAACTGAGCGGCGGCGTCTGACGGACACAGGAGGCAGTTGGACTGGCGAAAATCGGCAAGTGTGTCAGATGTCGGTCTCGCGTCCGCTCTCCGTCTGACGTAGATTTAACAAGTCCAATCACTTTTGAAAACCGTATGGAGAGTCGGTATTCGATAACTTTCGAGCGCGACCGCGCCAAGCGCATCGAGACGCTGGCCCGAGAGTACGATCTCACGACGCAGGAAGTGCTCCAGCAACTCATCGAGGTCGGTCTCGAAGAGATAGAGACCGACGAGTAACAAAAATCGTTCGCGCGTCAGTTGTGTCGCAGGTGTCTCGGTCGTTTGCAGGTCTCTCAGTCACGCCGCAGATGCCACAGGATTCTGTCGCGTCGAAATTCCGACAGTCGCCCGAGAGCGCCGCTCAGGCGTTCGAGGGGTTCTTGCGCGTGAGTTCGCTCCCGCAGATGGGACATCTGTCCTTGTTCTCGTCGAACTCCCGGCCGCAACCCTGACACTGGAACTTCCAGTCGCGCTGTTCGGCGATGCCGTCTTGGGCGATGACCTCGACGCTCACGTCCATGTGTTCGGCGACGTTCTGCATCGCGTAGTCGTCGGTGACGAGTCTGGCGTCGAGTTCGAAGGCGGCCGCGATGAGGCGAACGTCGGTGTCCGATAGTTCTTCGAGGTCACCGGTCTCCTCGGCGGCCCGACGGACGCGCTCGACCGCGCCGTCCTGCGGGATGTGGATGTGCATCCCCGACCCTTCCATCGCGTCGAAGCGATAGGCGCTCTCGTCTTCGAGTTCCTCCCGGACCATGGGGATGGTCGCGGTGTCGTTTGTCGTGTGATACTCGTTGATGAAGGCTGAGGAGTCTAAAACGTACATTTACCGCTGAACGACGATGTAGTCTTTTACCGCCTGCACTCGTTTCACGGGGACCTGAAACCGACCCTCTTCGTCCGAGTCGAACGCCACCGTGGTACTGTCCAACTGTTCGTCCGGTTCGATGAGCAAGTCGGCGAGTTCGCCCGTCTTGAGGTCCATGGTGATATTGTACAACATGCCGAGTTCCGTCCCGTCCGACCCCATGACGGCTTTCCCCGAGAGGTTTTCGGCGAGGATTTCCGACATAGGGTGAGTTACTGAGCGCTCCCATATAAAGGGTGGGGGGAAGCGTGGCGGGCCATCGAGGACGACCCTTCGACGCGTACGGTGGATTTTCGCGGGGGACTCCCGTCGATGGGAAGGGACTCGTCCTCGCAAAAGTTAAATGCCGCGCGAAGTACCTCTTGAGTAAGAAACCTTCTTTCCCGGTGGTAGCCTATGCCTGACACTGATGCACGCAATGACGAACAAGGTTTGCGAACCCCAATCGTGGCAGTATTGGGACACGTAGACCACGGCAAGACCAGTCTACTGGACAAGATTCGCGGCTCGACCGTCATCGAAGGCGAGGCGGGCGCAATCACCCAGCACATCGGCGCGACGGCGATTCCTCTCGACGTGGTTTCGAAGGTCGCCGGAAGCCTCATCGACCCGAGCGACTTCGACCTGCCCGGCCTGCTATTCATCGACACGCCGGGCCACCACTCGTTCACGACGCTGCGCTCGCGGGGCGGCGCGCTCGCGGACATCGCCATCCTCGTGGTGGACGTGAACGACGGCTTCCAGCCACAGACCCTCGAAGCCATCAACATCCTCAAGCAGTCCCAGACGCCGTTCGTCGTCGCGGCGAACAAGATAGACACCGTGCCGGGGTGGAAGCCCAACGAGGACGCGCCGGTCCAGCAGACCAAGGAGGCCCAGAGCGACCGGGCGAGTTCGATGCTCGACGAGAAACTCTACGAGATAATCGGGGAGTTGAGCGACGAGGGGTTCTCGGCGGACATGTACTGGCGCGTGCAGGACTTCCGGGGGAACATCGGCGTCGTCCCCGTCAGCGCAGAGACCGGCGAGGGCGTCCCGGACCTGCTGACCGTCCTGATGGGACTGGCCCAGCGGTACATGAAAGAAGACATGGCCATCGACGTGTCGGGACCGGGCGCGGGGACCGTCCTCGAAGTCAAAGAGGAGAAGGGCTTCGGGACGACCCTCGACGTGGTGCTGTACGACGGGACCATCCGCGAGGACGAGACCATCGTGGTCGGGGGTCTCGACGACCCCATCGTGACCGACGTGCGCGCCATCCTGAAGCCCCGACCGCTCGCCGAGATTCGGACCGAAGACCGCTTCGAGAAGGTCGAGGAAATCGCGGCCGCCTCCGGGGTGAAAATCGCCGCGCCGGACCTCGGGAACGCGATGGCGGGCGCGCCAGTCCGGGTCGTCCGTGACCGCGACATCGATGAGGTCATCACCGAGGTTCGGGCCGAACTCTCCGAAATCGAGGTCGAAACGCAGGAGCAGGGCGTCGTCGTGAAGGCCGACACCCTCGGGAGTCTGGAGGCCATCGCCAACGCCATGGCCGAGGCCGAGATTCCCATCATGCGCGCCGAAGTCGGCGACGTGGCACCGCGGGACATCAGCGTCGCCTCGACCGCGGGCGAGGACAAGCACAAGACCATCCTCGCGTTCAACGTGGACGTGCTGGCCGACGCCGAGCGAGAGGCCGAGGAGAGCGACGTGAAACTGTTCGAGAGCGGCGTCATCTACCGGCTCATCGAGGAGTACGAGGAGTACGTCGAGGAACTCGAACGCGCCCAGCAGGAGACGGTGATGGACAACATCACCCGGCCCGCCCGGTTCCAGATTCTCCAGGACCACACCTTCCGGCAGAACGACCCCGCGGTGGTCGGCGTCGAAGTCCTCTCTGG
Organism: Halorussus pelagicus; assembly: GCF_004087835.1. Lineage (NCBI taxonomy): Archaea > Methanobacteriati > Methanobacteriota > Halobacteria > Halobacteriales > Haladaptataceae > Halorussus > Halorussus pelagicus. Next base: position 962,801 of record NZ_CP035119.1, on the reverse strand, counting down.
CACCATCAAGAAGAACAGCAACGTCGTGAAGTTCGAGGGCAACGACCCCACGCGGGTCGGCCACCTCAAGGGAATTCAGGAGCAGGGCGACGACGTGGACGAGGCCCGGAGCGGCAACCGCGTCAGCGTCGCCATCGACGGCCCGACGGTCGGCCGCCAGATAGAGGAAGGCGACGAACTCTGGATGGAGGTCCCCGAGAAGCACGCCAAGATTCTCGAACAGGAACTGGCCGACGACATCCCCGTGGACGAACTGGAGGCGCTCACGATGTACCTCGACAAACAGCGCAAGCGCGACCCCTTCTGGGGGAAGTGAGCGGCCGAGTTCGATTTTTGCCCGGCGCTCGACCCGACTGGCGACGTTTCGACTTCGAAGCGCGAGCGACGTGACAAACCCGACGACTCTCCGGAATACCTTGTTATTCTACTGTATTGGAACCTGTTTTTAACAGAGACGGTTATCTATCATTGTTTATTCATCGCTCGTGTCCGTTCACGTCTTGGATTAAAATAAACCTGCTTTGTCGGAATATTCGGCTACTCACGGTCTCTAATGCGGTTTTAAACGATACAAATTCCCCAAACGGCTACCACCCTTGAAGTGCCGTCCGTCGCTCACCGCCGAGTGGAGCAATGACCGAACACGATACGACGCGACGACGGTTCCTGAAGGCATCGGCCGCGACGGTCGCAACCGCCGCCCTCCCCGCAAGCGCGACCGCCGCCGAATCGCCGTGGACGGTCGCCGAGACACCGTCGGACACGTCCGACGAGCCTTGGCAGACTGCCAAGACCCCCACCGGAAACACCCTCTACGACGTGGAGTACGCCAGCGACGGCGCGTACGCGTTCGGCGCGGGCGGCGTCGGACTCGAACGGACGAGCGAGGGGTGGCGCAAAATCTTCGACGGCGGCGTCACCGGCAACGGCAACTCGCTGTACGGCGCGGACGTGACCGACGACGGCGAGCGCCTCTGGTTCGTCGGGTCCTCAGGCGCGGTCGGCGAGTACGACGTGACGACGGGCACCCTTTACAACCATTCGAAGCCCGTCGGGAGCACGAACAACTTCAACGACGTGTCCGTGACGGGCACCGCGGGCGAGGCCAACGTCTACGTCGCGGGCGACTCTGGCAAAATCTACTACAGTTTCGAGAACGGCGCGTCCCAGACGTGGAACTACGTCACGCCCGGAAGCGGGTCAGGCATCTCGGCCATCGACTTCCACGGCGTTCGCTCGGGCCACGTCGTAGACACCAACCAGAAGGTGTTCCAGACGACCGACGGCGTCTCGTACCAGAATATCGGCATCGCCAACGCCAACGTCAACTTCTACGGCGTCGATAGCGACGCCACCGACGACGTGTGGGTCTCTGGCGGCGGCGGCATGGTGTTCCACTGGGACGGCGCGAACTGGACACCGACGGACCTCGGCGACGCCGGACTGCGCGACATCGAAGTCACCGACGACGACCGAGACGGCTTCACCGTCGGCGGCGGCGGCAAGGTCTTCGACCTGACCGACCGGAAGTGGGCACAGAGCGCGACGCCGACCGGCCAGAACCTGAAGGCGGTCGTCCGTGGCGACACAAACGTCGCGGTCGGCGCAGGTGGCACCATCGTCGAGAAGTAGACCGTCCGCTCACGCCGCTCGCACACGGATTTTACCACCGACCAATAATTTTTAGTCGCCTGCGGTCGTACTGCCTCATCCAAGGGTGATTTCATGCTCGGGCGAAACCTACTACGCAGTGGTAACGCCGGGGTACCGAACGTCTCCTACTACGACCTCGTTCTCGCCGTCGTGCCGCTCCCGCTGTTGGTCGGCTTTTTCGCCGACGCGGTGCTGGCGGTTCCGAACCAGACCGCTACGATGGCGGGCGGCGTCGTGTCCGCACTCGTCGTCGGCCACCTGCTCTTCGGAGACCCGCCGACGCGGCGCGGACCCCGCGGGAGCGAGCGCGCTGGGGAGAGTAGCGTCGAAGGAAGTAGCGCCGGAAGCAGTAGCGTCAGCGGCGGAAGCGTCGGAAACGGAAACGTTGGAACTAAAACTGTCAGCGAATCGTCGTCCTGAGAGCCGTCGTCGGTCGAATACGACCGACCGTGAAGCGGGAGCTACTTATCTCGCGGTCGGCGTGATGTTGTCACCCATCATCTGCTTGACCTGCATGGCCGCGCTGGCCGCGAGACCGCGGGCGACCTCGGCTTCCTCGTGGGTCACGAGGTCTTCACCGTCGAAGTCGTCGAGGTCGGGTTGGAACCCGGCACTCACGGGGTGGCCGACCGGCGGTTGGACCGAAACCTGCGCCTGCGGTCCGCTGCCGTCGTCGGCGACTTTCGAGCCGACGACGTACTCGTCGGGAAGGAACTCGCGGGTCTGACTGGCGATAGCGGTGATGCTGTCGCGGAGCGACTCCTTCTGCTCGTTGGAGAGTTCGGGCACGTCGGTCTGGGCGCGGTGGCCCGCCTGCGTCTTGCCGGGGACGCCCGCGTAGGGGGTGTTTCCGTTCATCGGTCTGCTGAAGAGACGTTAGGACCCTACGCTTTAAAAGCCCTCGACTTCGGCAGTCTGTGACACGGTCGGAGGAGATGGCTCTGTAGAATCCATCAAACGGCCGATTTCGGGACTCACCGACTCAACAGATGGGGTCGCTCTCGCCGTAGACCGCGACGACGACTGCGGTTGCGTAGCTGTCCGACTCGGCGCGAACGTCGGCGGTCTCGATTCGCTCGTCGCCGAACTCCCACTCGCGCAACTCGCGGCCCGCCGCGAGACCCGAGCGGACGCGCTCGGCCACGTCCTCGGGGTCGGTCTCGCCCGCGGCCTCGTAGAACAGGCCGGGACCGGAGCTATCGCCGTCGTCGCCCTCGCTCGTCGTCCACCCGAGCGCGGCCGAGGCGCGGCCGGGACCGACGCGGGTCGCGCGCGCCTCCACGACCGTCAGGCGCTCGCCAGCGGGACCGAGGTCCGGAACCGTGCCGACGGCCTCAACGTCGGCGTCGGCGGGAATCATCGACGAGACCGCCACGAGGTTGTAGTTGTGGAGGTTGGCGTCCGCCAAGGCGGCGTCGTAGGACGACATCTCGGTGGGTCCGGTCGCGGTGCCCCACGCGACCCGAATCGTACTCATACTCGATGGCAGTCGCCGGGCGAGGTAAGGGGTTGCGATTTTCGGACCGCGGACCGGGTTCAGGGTCGTCCGTCCGAGAGCGTGGCCCGGTAGCCCGCGACTCCTTCGGCGACGAAGTAGCCGACGACTGCAAGGACAGTGAGCGCCGACGCCACCGTCCGAAGTTCCACGCTGGCGACGACGTAATCGCCCGCGTACAGCGTCGTCGCACCGACACTGAGCAGGACGGCGATTGCGGCCACGTACCGCCAGCGCGCCGCGGTCGGGACGAGACCGTCCTCGCCGCGGACCGCGAGATAGAGGTGGGCACCCCCGAGGACGAGTCCGTTGAGCAGTAGATACGCGAGGACTTCGACGGCAGTTCCGTCCGAGCCTCCACTTAAAGAGTTTACCAGTACCAGCAGGACGTACGCCAAGGCGACGGTAGCGATGTGGACCGTAGTGTCTCGGGAGAGCATAGAATTAGTTGCTAGCGCGACATAATCAGTTTTCTGGAACGACGAGAGCGGCGTCTCCGAAGCGTGCCGGGCGAACCAACACCCATAACCTCGCCCCGCTCCGACCGGGAACTAACCGGAGAGACCATACGTGACCATCAGATTCGTGACGAGCAACGCGGGCAAGGTCCGAGAGGCCCGCGAGTACCTCACCGACGACGTGGAGCAGATCAACTACGACTACACCGAAATCCAGAGCGACGACCTCGCGGAAATCGCCACGGCGGGAGCCAAGGAGGCCTTCGCCGAGACCGGCGGCGACGACCCCGTCGTCGTAGACGACGCGGGCCTGTTCGTGGACGCCCTCGGCGGGTTCCCCGGCCCATACTCGTCGTACGTCGAAGACACCGTCGGCGTCGAGCGCGTCTGGAACCTCGTGGAGATGGAGGATAGCGAGGCGACCGCCTCGGAACAGTCGAGCGGTGACGAACCGCGAGACGCGAACCGCCGAGCGCGCTTCCGGTGTGTTGTCGCCTACTACGACGGCGAGGAGTCCAAGACCTTCGACGGTTCCGTGCCGGGGCGCATCGTCGCGCCGCGGGGCGACGGCGGATTCGGCTACGACCCCATCTTCGAACACGAGGGCGAGACGATGGCCGAGATGAACACCGAGCGCAAGAACGCGATTTCCCACCGCGGGCGCGCGCTGGCGAAGTTCGCAGACTGGCTGGCCGAGAATCGGTGAGTTCGGTTCGAAGGTAGTCGGTGTCGAGGAGTAGTCGTTCGCCCCGACGGACCAACCGTTGCCTGCGCCGACGGAGTTCCGTACAGTTTTTACCTCCGACGTTCGCCCACCGAGTATGAACCGGGCCGCGTTGGTCGCCGTCGTCGCCGGAGCGTTACAGGGCGTCTTCGAGTGGTTGCCGATTTCGAGCGAGGGCAACATCACCGTCTTCTTGACCGCGCTCGGGTCCTCACCCGAGGCGGCGGTCCAGTTCTCGCTGTTCCTCCACGTCGGGACCGCGCTCTCGGCGACGGTGTACTACCGCGGAGAGTTGACCGACGTGCTGAGCACGCTCCCGCGCTGGCGGCCGGGCGAGGCCTTCGACGGCGGCGAGACGGCCACCCTCTCGTTTCTCGCCGTCGCCACGCTGGCCTCCGGCGTCGTCGGTCTCGCGGCCTACGCCACGCTAGAGACGGTCGTCTCGGCGCTGACCGGCGGCGCGCTCGTCGCGCTGATCGGCGTTTTACTCGTAGCGACGGGGGTCCTCCAGCGCGTCGCCGACGGGTTCGAGTTCGGCGGCCGAGCGTCGCCGGACCTCACCGACGCCGTGCTGGTCGGCGCGCTTCAGGGACTCGCAATCCTGCCGGGCGTCTCGCGCTCGGGTACCACGGCGTCGGCCCTCCTGTTCCGGGGCCACGACGGTCCCTCGTCGTTCAGACTCTCCTTTCTGCTGTCGATTCCGGCCGCGCTCGGCGCTGGCATCCTCGTCTTGCTCGACACGGGGATTCCGTCGGTCGCGCCCGTCGAGGCCGCCCTCGCGCTCGGGACTGCCGCGGTCGTCGGCTATCTGACCATCGGCGCGCTGATGCGCGTCGTCAAGCGCGTGCCCTTCTGGGGCGTCTGTCTCGGACTGGGCGCGCTGGCGATTCTCGGCGGTGCGGCGCTGGCGGTCTGAACCAAGCGTCGCGTAGTCGCTCGGCCGAACGCGACGCCGCGATAAGCCGAAAGTTGATACGGCCACTGACCGATGCGTTACCCATGACAATTCGCGCTGCCGTCGTGCTGGCCGCGGGCGAGGGGACCCGCCTGCGACCGCTGACCCGAAATCGCCCGAAACCGATGCTCCCGGCCGCTGACAGACCGATTCTCGAACACGTCTTCGACGCGCTCATCGGGACCGGTATCGAGCGGTTGCACGTCGTCGTCGGCTACAAGCGCGACCGCGTGCAGGACCACTTCGGGCCGACCTACCGTAACGTGCCCATCAACTACGTCGCACAGGACAAGCAGTTGGGGAGCGGCCACGCACTCCTTCAGGCCCGCGAGGCCGTTGCGGGCGAGGACGGCTTCCTCGTCGTCAACGGCGACCAGGTCATCGAGCGCCAGATGGTCGCGGACGTGCTGGACGCCTTCGAGACTGACGACGGCAACGCCACGCTCGCTGTCACCGAGCAGGCCGACGTGTCCCACTACGGCGCGGTCGTGATGGACGGCGACCGAGTGGTCGAGTTGGTCGAGAAACCCGAGACCGACGACTACCGCCTGCTCAACGCCGGGGTGTACGCCTTCTCGCCAGCCATCTTCGAGGCCATCGAGGAGACCCCGCGAGTGCAGGGGGAACTCGCGCTGACCGACACGCTGGTCGATCTTATCGACGAGGAGGCGGTCGTCCGCGGGGTCGTCACCGAGGAACTCTGGGAGGACGCGACCTACCCGTGGGACCTGCTTGACGTGTCCCAAGACCTCCTACTCGGCGGGCGCGTCACGGAACCCGAGCGCGAGGAGTCGGTCTGGGTCGCCGACAGCGCGACGGTCCACGACGACGCCACCCTACAGGCTCCGGTCGTCGTCGGTCCCGACACCGAGGTCCGTCCCGGCGCGGTCGTCGGTCCCGACACCGCGCTCGGCCGGAACGCCACTGTCGGCGCGAACGCCGTCGTCGCCCGGTCGGTGCTGGACACCGACACGCGCGTCGGGCCGAACGCCACCCTGCTCGACTGCGTGACCGGACAGGGCGTCGCGCTCGGTGCGAACGCCACGGTTCCGGGCGGACAGGGCGACGTGCGGGTCGGCGACACGGTCTTCGAGGGGCAGCGTCTCGGCGCGGTACTCGCCGACCGAGTGCGCGCCGACGGCGACGTGAGTTTCGCGCCCGGCACGCTCGTCGGACCGAGCGCCCATCTCCGAACGGGCGTGACGGTTTCCGAAAATATAAGCGAACACGCCGAGGTGTTCCGCTGAATGATTGGTATCTCGCCGTCTGATGCGTTCCTCTCGACCGGTGCAAGCGAGGTGGCCGACTGATGTGCGGCATCATCGGCTGTGTCGGTCGGCGCGACGAGACTCTGGACGTTTTGCTGTCGGGTCTCGAAGGTCTCGAATACCGGGGGTACGACTCGGCGGGCGTCGCGCTCTCGGACGGCGACCTCTCAGTCTGCAAGCGCGAGGGCGAGATTCAGCGCCTCCAGCAGGCGGTCGGCTCCGACCTCGACGGACCGGTCGGCATCGGCCACACGCGCTGGAGCACTCACGGCCCGCCGAGCGACGCGAACGCCCACCCTCACACCGACTGCGAGGGCGGCGTGGCGGTGGTCCACAACGGCATCGTCGAGAACTACGCCGACCTCCGGGCGGAACTGGCCGACCGCGGCCACGAGTTCGACAGCGACACAGACACCGAGGTCATTCCCCACCTCATCGAGGAGGAACTCGCGGATGGCGCGAGTTTCGAGGACGCGTTCCGCGCGGCGGTCGCCCGACTGGAGGGGAGTTACGCACTGGCGGCCGTCTCGAAAGACTCCGAGGCTATCCTCGCCACCCGCCACGACTCGCCGCTGGTCGTCGGTGTCGCCGACGACGCGGCGTATCTAGCCAGCGACGTGCCCGCCTTCCTCGACTACACCGACCGCGTCGTCTATCTGGAAGACGGGGAGTTCGCCCGCCTCGAATCCGGGTCATGGACCGTCTCGGACGGCGACGGTCGCCTGCTCGACAAGTCGATTTCCCGCGTCGAGTGGGACGCCGAGGAGACCGCCAAGAGCGGCTACGACCACTACATGCTCAAGGAGATTCACGAGCAACCGCGCGCGCTCCGGAAGTGTCTGCGGGGCCGCGTGGACGAACGGACTGGCTCCGTCTCCGTCGAGTCGCTGGAGGGCCTGAATCCCTCGTCGGTCCAGTTCGTCGCCTGCGGCACCAGCTACCACGCCGCGCTCTACGGCGCACAGACGCTCCGCGAGGCCGGAATCCACGCTCAAGCGTTCCTCGCCAGCGAGTACGCCACCGCGCCCGCGCCGGTGGACGACGACACGCTGGTCGTCGGCATCACCCAGAGCGGCGAGACCGCCGATACCCTGTCTGCGCTTCGGGAAGCCGAGCGACGGAATGTCGAGACGCTGGCGATGACCAACGTCGTGGGTTCGACCGCGGCCCGCGAGTGCGACCGCGCGCTGTTCATCAGGGCCGGGCCGGAAATCGGCGTCGCGGCGAGCAAGACCTTCTCCTCGCAAGTGGTCGCCTGCAACCTGTTGGCGGCCGCGCTCGCCGACAGCGACGACGCCCGCGAAGTCGTCGAGGCGCTTCGGGACCTGCCGGGGCAAGTGCAGGAACTGTTGGACTCCTCGCGCGCCGAGCGGGTCGCCGACCGGTTCGTGGACAGCGAGGGCTACTTCTTCGTCGGCCGGGGATACCACCATCCGGTCGCGCTGGAGGGAGCGCTGAAGCTCAAGGAAATCAGCTACAAGCACGCCGAAGGGTTCCCCGCGGGCGAGTTGAAACACGGACCGCTCGCGCTGGTGACCGAGGAGACGCCGGTGTTCGCGGTCGTGACCGGTGGCGGGGAGCAGGCGACGAAGATGGTCGGGAACGTCAAGGAGGTCGAGGCTCGGGATGCGCCCGTGGTTGCGGTGACGGATGGCTCCTCGGACGTGGGTCGGTACGCCGACGCGGTGCTGGAGGTTCCGGAGACCCATCCGCGCGTTGCCCCGGTGCTGGCGAACGTCCAGTTACAGTTGGTGGCCTACCACGTGGCGAAGCAGTTGGGGCGGTCGATAGACAAACCGCGGAATCTGGCGAAGAGCGTTACGGTGGAGTGAACCGGTTCCGGAGTAGAACCTGACGTTCTATCTGCGGACAACAGGGTCAACGTCGTACGCTCGGGAAGAAGTAACGGTACTGAGACTGCTGAGAAGACTGTTTCGCGTTCGACTGTACCGAAACGCTACTCCTCGATCACTTCCGATTCGCTGATTCGCATTCCGTCGAGAGACTCGGTGCTGTCGTCGATTTCAGCGTCGAGGTCAGCGACGAACTCCTCGGTGCGGTCGGTCGTGATGGCGCCCTGGCTTGTCGGGCCGAGCGCCCGCCTCCGGACCGGCGTGACAGTTTTCGAAAATATAAGCGAACACGCCGAGGTGTTCCGGTAGTATGTGCGGGATTAGCGGGTACGCGGGGCAAGACGACGAGACTCTCGATGTGTTGCTCACGGGTCTAGAGTACCGCGGGTACGACTCTGCAGGCGTGGCCCTCGCCAACGGTTCGCTGGAAGTCTGCAAGCGGGAAGGCGAAATCCAACAGCTTCAACAGGTGGTGAGTGCGGGACTCCACGGGCCGGGCGGCGTCGGCCCCACCCGCTGGAGCACCCACCGGCCACCGACCGACGAGAACGCCCACTCGCACACCGGATGCTCGGACGAAGTCGCAGTCGTTCACCACGGCATCATCGAGAACTACAGCGACCTCAAGTCCGAACTAGTCGAGCGGGGCCACGAGTTCGACAGCAACACTGATTCGGAAGTCGTTCCACATCTCATCGAGGACAAACTGGCGGGGGTGTGAGTCTGGAGGAAGCTTTCCGCGCGGCGGCCGCCCGGCTCGAAGGCAGTTACGCGCTGGCCGCCGTGGTCTCCGGGTCCGAGCAGATACTGGCGACCCGCAACAACTCGCCGCTCGTGCTCGGCGTACCTCGCCACCGACGTGCCCGCCTTCCTCGACTACACCGACCGCGTGGTATACCTGGAGGACGGCGAGTTCGCCCGCTTGGAGTCAGGGTCGTGGACTGTGACCGACGAGGAGGGCCGCCTACTCGAGAAGTCGGTCACCTGCGTCGAGTGGGACGCCGAGGAGATCGCCAAGAGCGGCTACGACCATTACATACTCAAGGAGATCCACGAACAACCCCGTGCGCTCCGGAAGTGCCTCCGGGGCCGGGTGGACGAACTCGCGGAATCGGTGGACGTCGAGGCTTTGGACAGGGTGAATCCTGGCTCTGTGCAGTTCGCCGCCTGCGGGATGAGCTATTACGCCGCGCTGTTCGGAGAGCAGGTGCTGTGCGAGGCGGGTGTCCACGCACAGGCCTTCTTAGCTAGTGAGTACGCCGTCGTGCCCCCGAGGTCCCCGACGACACGCTCGTAGTCGGCATCACCCAAAGCGGCGAGACCGCCGACACCATGTCTGTGCTCCGCGAGGCGAAGCGCCGCGGCGCGCGGACGCTGGCGATGACCAACGTCGTGGGTTCGACCGCGGCCCGCGAGTGCGACTAGGCGCTGATGATTCGCACGGGCCTCGAAATCAGCGTAGCCGCGACCCAGACCTTCTCCTAACAAGTCGTGGCCTGCAACCTGCTGTCAGCCGCGCTGGCCCTGCAGGACGACGGCCGCGAGGTGGTCGAAGCACCGCGCGACCTGCCGGGACAGGTGCAGGAACTGCTCGACTTCTCCCGAGCGACACGAGTGGCCGACCAGTTCGTGGACAGCGAGGGCTACTTCTTCGTTTGACGGGGCTATCACCATCTGGTTGCACTAGAGGGCGCGCTGAAGCTCAAGGAAATCAGCTACAAGCACGCTGAGGGGTTCTCGGCGGGCAAACTGAAGCACGGACCGCTGGCGCCGGTGACCGAGAAGACGCCGGTGTTCGCAGTGGTCACGGAGAGTAGCGAGATAGCGACAAAGACGGTCGGAAACGCCAAGGAAGTGGAGGCGAGGGATGCCTCGGTGGTGGCGGATGGGTGGCGGACGTGGGGCGCTACGCTGAGACCGTGTTGGAGATTCTCAAGACACACTCTCGCGTGGCTCCGGTGTTGGCTAATGTTCAGTTGCAGTTGGTGGCGTATTACGTAGCGAATAAGTTGGGTCGGAGTATCGATAAACCGCGGAATCTAGCGAAGAGCGTGACGTTGGAGTGACGACTGTCGAACGAACCCTCGCTATCGTGACGAACGATTACCGTCTACGTCGAGTCGTGTGATCGTACCGTTGACGGTCGTTTTTCCGAGGTCGAAGTGGACCGACCGTCCTATTTCCAACGGCTCACCCTGAAGTAGAAGTTCGTCCTGACTACTCGTAGCGTTCACCGTGAGTTGTAGCTGAATCGTCCTCTTCTGCGGATGGGACTGCTCGCGTAACGTCCCGTTTTCCGACTTGACGACCGTCCTCGTCGGTTCGACCGTCTTGTTCACGACGGCGACGACGACAGACTCGTCTACCGGCCCCTCGGATATCGCGTCTGCAACATATGGATGCACACCGTTGACTTGGACTTCAATGGTCGCCTTGACTTCGTCCTCTCGACCCGAGTCATCGTTCAAGAGAAGTCCAGCGACACCTAAAGCTCCAATTACAATGAATACGACAATGAGAGCATCGATGATGTTCACTTTTCCGAATAGATTTCCGTCCTCGTCGATCGGTATCAACGTGGTACCTCGTTCACTTGTGTAGGAGGTCTCCGCCGTAATAAAAGGATTGCTTTTCTAAATGCACTGTATTTAGCTGAGGAACCCCGTAACGCCAATTGTCTGCAGACGAAAAACATATAAATGATGCATATAGTCAACACGTTACTGACCACGCGACCAAGTTTTAATTTACCAAAAATTATTATATGGGTTAATATTGCCCGGAACTGAAATGCGGGAGGCCTCTGATACTCCTACCACAGTCTAACCTACAACGAACAACTTATGTATATAACGTTCTACGGGTCGCTATGACGAATCGTCATTCAGATACATGGCAAACGGGGGTCAACTGGACGCGCCGTGCGTTGCTAGGAACTGGCACAAGTATCATGGCGGGATTTGCTGGCTGTAGCCGTTCCGGAGAGGATAGACCGGAAACCACGAAGTACGAAGGTTCGAATAGATCACAACTCGCACCTGACGACGATGCCCCCAAACCAGCGATAGATGGGAAGAAACCTACTGAGTGGGTGGCACCATGTATCGACACCACTGATACACGTTGGTTTTATTTCTCCTCGGCCTGCAGACCATTCGGGTTAGTAAATCTCAGTCCGGATACGATTACCGACGGGGCGTGGGACGCTGGCTACGTATATGACCGTGAGTACATCCGGTGTTTCAGTCATATCCACGCGTGGCAATTGGCTGGAATTCCAGTAATGCCGACGACCGGCGAGTTCAAGGGGCATCGCGGAATGGACGCTTACGAGTCGCGGTTTAGCCACGACCGCGAAACAATCATTCCTGGCTACCATCAAGTTGAACTGGAAGCCTACGATATTACTGCCGAACTGACGGCCAGCACTCGAGTCGGCGTCCATCGCTATACTTTTCCTGACGACGATGAAAGCCGAATTCTCTTCGACACTGGTGCCGACATCGGCCAAAGTGAGGTATCTCATACCGAGGTTCGACGTGTCAGCGACAGTGAAATAGAAGGATACTCACTACTTGACAGCACCATTCGACGGCCGAACAAGACACCCGTGTTCTTCGTCGCTCAGTTTAGTAAGCCGTTCGAAGCCTTTGAGGGGTGGGAAGGTGGAGAACAGTGTGACAAAGGAGTCGATTCAGTAGCAGGCAGTGATGCTGGCGCTGCCGTTCGATACAATACGTCTGATGGCGATCGCATTATAGTCAGGGTCGGCGTCTCCTATACGAGTGTCGAGGGGGCGCGGCGCAATCTCAACGCTGAGTTTCAGGACTCGAACTTCGACGAGGTTCGGGCGGACGCTGTGGCAGAGTGGAATCAGTGGTTAGGACGTATCGAATTGTCGGGCGGTTCTGATAGACAAAAGACAAAATTCTATACGGACCTGTGGCATGCACTACTGGGTCGGCGTATTGTAAGTGACGTTGACGGCCAGTACAGCGACTACACTAACGACTTCAGAACGGTTCGCCGAGTAGAAACCGACGAGGAGGGTGAACCTCGCTATCCCCACCACCAGCACGATGCATGGTGGGGAAGTCAGTGGAATTTGAACATCCTTTGGTCGATGGCGTATCCACGGGTAATGGCGAGCTTCTGTAACTCGATGATTCGTATGTACGAAGACGGAGATCTACTCCCCCGCGGTCCTTCTGGTGGTAATTACACATACGTCATGATCGGTGATCAGGCAGTTCCGTTCATCTCCGCGGCATGGCACAAGGGCATCCGCGACTTCGATATACAAACTGCCTACGAGGGTCTGCGAAAAAACGCCTTCCCTGGCGGCATTCGCGATCATGCTGGCTACGAACACGCTAACAACGCCCACGGCGGCGGAATGAGACACTACGTGGAACAAGGATACGTCCCAGCCGATATCGAGGCTAACGGTTATCACCTCGAAGGTGCGTCAATGACCCTTGAATACGCGTATCAAGATTGGTGCCTGGCAGAACTTGCCGCCTCGCTAGGTCGTGTCGAGGACGCATCGATGTTTCGGGAGCGAGCGCAGAACTATCGGCACATCTGGGATGACGATCGCGGATACATGCGACCGAAGAGCACAGATGGATCCTGGCTCACGCCGTTCCATCCATTAGGGGAAGGAAATACCACCGAGGACTTCACCGAGGCAAACGCCGCTATCTACACTAACTTCGTGCCGCACGACGTTGCAGGTTTGGCTGATCTTTTCGGGGGTCGCGACGAGTACGCCGATTGGCTCGAAACAGCATTCAAGGATGGCATGGAATACGATTTCGTCCCGGAACGCGACGAGCGAGCGGACTGTCGCGTTGACTTCGGAAATCAGCCGGGGTTGCACATGGCTCATCTGTTCAACTATCTTGGGCGACCATGGGCAGCTCAGAAGTGGGTCCGACAGGTCAAACGAGAAGCCTACGGCGACGTGTCACCCGACGCTGGTTATAATGGTGATGAGGACCAAGGACAGATGGGTGCGCTGGGCGTTCTTATGGCCCTCGGCCTCTTCTCAGTTCGCGGCGGCGCAGCAGCTGTTCCAGTGTACGAAGTGACGTCCCCTATCTTCGACGAGGTGACGATTCACCTCAACGGGGACTACTACGACGGCGAGACGTTCACGATTCGGACGACGAACAACAGCCAGAATAATCAGTACATACAGGCCGCTAGTCTTAATGGCAAGTCACTTGACCGACCCTGGTTCCGACACGAGATGTTTGCGGCGGGTGGGACACTCGAATTAGAACTTGGCTCGGAACCGAACAAGAGTTGGGGGAGCAACCCGTCCGACATACCACCGTCGGGGCATGAGGACGAAAATTAGGTAGAATTATGAGGCCTCTTTCTGTGCTATCCGGTGTAATTAATCGATGGGCCGTAGTATTACGAAGCTCGTCTCGATAGCGTTTCTCGGAGGGTTAATCGGTCGGGGGCTTCGATACGCACTCAACGTCGTTATCGCTCGCGGGCTCGGAACCGACGCTCTGGGGGTCTTCGCATTCGGGCTCGTCCTGATGAAGGCCGGAAGCGTCCTCGCTCGCTTCGGGTTGGGGAGTGGAGCACAGAAGTTCATCCCAATATATCGCTCCGATGGAGACGACGCGAAAGTTACGGGAACAGCGGTTCTATGCCTTGGGATACCTCTTTTCGCCGGGGGCGTAGTGGCTGCTATACTCTACGTCGGTCAAGACGTCATCTTCGCAGTCGTAGACGTGGCGATGCGGTCCCAAGTGAAGTTGTTCTATCTCGGTATTCCGCTGTTTGCAATGCTGATGGTTGGGTTGGCGATAACCCGAGGACTTAAAGAGACAAAGTATGCGGTGTATTCAAGGGACCTCGGACAGTCCGGGTTCGCCATACTTTTGATCGCCGTTGGAGTATACGTTTTGGACGACCTCCAATATGTGATTGGGGGCTATCTACTGTCGCTGGTATTGGGTATCGTTCTCGTCGTCTACTATCTCTACGCCGAGGGAGTACTTACCCCACAGAGTCACCCGTCGTTCAACACCCGCGAACTATTGGTGTTTTCACTTCCTCTCTTGCTCTCGGCCGCGATGCAGTATCTCGTATCGTGGACGGACATCTTTTTTCTCGGGATTCTGACCTCTGCGACAGAAACTGGTTGGTATCAGGCTGTGTTCCAAACGTCGGTACTGCTAACTCTGGTACTAAAGTCCGCGAACACGATACTCCCCTCGTTGGTCTCAGACTTTACGCACAACGACCGGGACGAGCGTCTGGCTCGCGTATACACGTCGGTGACCAAGTGGGTTACCATGCTCACTGTGCTCGGATTCCTTTTTCTCTGTATCTTCTCAAAGGACGTTCTCAACATGTTTGGAACCGTAACGAAGGAAACGCAGGTCGCACTCGTCGTTCTGGGGGCTGGACAGATGATCACGGCGAGTACTGGCGTCAGCGGGTACTTCCTCATCATGTCTGAGTACGAGCGTCTCGAGGCGGTCAACACGTCGATAGTTGCCGTCCTGAACGTGGCTCTCAACTTTGTCCTCATCCAGCAACTCGGCCTCCTCGGTGCTGCAATCGCCACTTCGATGTCACTGGCTCTGGTCAACTTGCTCCGACTTCTGGAAGTTTGGTACTTACTCGGAATCCAACCCTACTCGCCGAGATACGTCCGTGAATTCTTTGCGGTCGGTTGCGCGACACTGGTGATGTGGTTCGGAAAGCAACTACTCCTCCCCGGTGTCGTTCGCGTCTTCGCTATCGGTGGCCTGTCGCTCATCGTCTTCTTCGCTATCGTTTCGGTTCTCGGGTTCGACGATGCAGATCGTATCCTTCTCGAATCTATCGAGTGAGTTCTGTAGCGTTGAACGCGACGACGAGACTACTTGACGGGTAATTGACGAGGTTCCGAATCAACCACGGAGGAGAATCAGACTTTTAAACCGGCCGTCCGAAATCGGCTTCGTGAAAGCGCGAGTGTCGGCGTGGAAAAGAGGGCAAAGTCATGACAAACAGGTATACGCTGACAGAGAACAACCTTGGCCGAAGGAAACGGTGCGAGAGACGCTGAAGTTCTTCGGGAAAAGTTTCGAGGACCTGAAGGGTGCTCGGGTTCTCGAGGTTGGCTCGGGAATGGGTATGATTCACAGTTTAGATTTCAACTGTGAGGCTGTCGCCATCGATCCGCTAACTTTACACAACAAATACAAACTCTCCGAGAGCCACGCAGAACTTACAACTGGAATCGGTGAAAAGTTACCCTTTGAGTCGAACTCCTTTGATGTTGTTCTCTCTTATAACGTACTAGACCACTGTATAGACCCCGCAGAGGTGCTAAGTGAGATTTCAAGGGTCACACGTCCTGGTGGCGAACTATTGCTAGAGGTGAACACGTACGAAGTCCCGGAAATTGTGCGGAACTCGATAATTGATGCTCTTGACGACGAGCATCCACATCACTTCTCTTCGAAAAATGTGGAGTTGTTGATTACTGAAAACGGGTACGAAGTAGCCAGCGAGCGTCTTATGAACCGATTCGAATTTCTACAAAATCCCACTGTGAGGCGACTTGGAGCATTACCGTTCCGAATGCGACGGTATTTTGTGACTGGTAAAAAAGTCTAGCATTTTAGTATCTCTATAGCCCCTTATAATGTGCGTAGTTTTATACTAGCTAGATTTTAAACCTGTATAATGTATCTTTATCAGGCGTTACTCATTGGAAGTTAGTTTCCGGAAGTACTCTCGTAGCTACGGGCGTAGTTGCTGGGTGAGAGAGTATACTTTCGACCTTTGTAGAGACATACGTAGCAGCGAGTTTTCCCACGTAGCCGTCATCGTTCGCCCAACAGCGACAGTGTAGTCATGTAACCGAAATATACTCTTGTAGAGCTGAGAATTCGTAAATACGGCGCACAGTCTGGTCCCCACTCGCAAAACAATTGATTTCTCTACTGGCAGCCGAGTCGTAGCGCCACGGAAGTCAGCAGATGCAAGGAGCACCACACTACCCATCAATACAAATCGGAAAAGGTGCTTCGTAAATAACGCGATGAGATCCTGTTCCATTACATAAAAGAACGAGGGAAACATGATTCCGACGAACGCTGCGATTACAACGTGATTTTGTGGCCGTACGAGATAATTATTAAGAATCCTCCACAGGACACCAATAGTAAGCATTCCTATAATAAGGCCTGCAAAGCTTCCACTCCAATATAGTTGCCCCGGAATCGTTGGTGGGACAGCTTTTGCTGCAGGGAACGAGCCCGGAACGACGATGATCTCTGCGTACAAACGACCCATACTAGTTTGGGGTTTTCCTGGCCATAACAGCCGTGGAACGACGGACTGTGGAATTAGTAAAAGGTCTTTTCCGTAGAAGTGGGGGACAGGATTTGGGACGCGATAGAGTAAAAATGAGAGTGTGTTTGCACCAATCAGTCGGTGGCCAAGACTGTCGAGTAATCCAAGTGATGTAAGTTCCGTTGCAACGGCGGTCAGTGAGAGCGAGCCTGTATGACGATATACGGACACGAATGGGTACATCACGACGAGGAGTAGGATATTTGATGCTCCAGCGACTCCGTACTTGAGGGACTTTTGGAATGACCGATTTGAGAGAAGGTAGACGGTAATAACTAAACCGAGCACAAGAAATGGGACCGCCCGTCGCATGCCTGTCAATAGACGGAATCCGATTTCGGGAAGGAGAATTGCGGTGGTAGCAAGATATAGTCGCCAGTCGCGGTCAATGTAAGCTATGGAGAGTGTGATAAACCCAACGAGGGCGGAAAGTTCTCCGACGAGCTTTAAATATGTAATCCCGGGGACGCCGAGAAACCGCTCGTTCGCGGGGGCTGCCAGCCATGCATTGAGACTGCCAGATGATAGGTAGACAATCGCAAACCGAGCTGTCCACGCGATGACGAGACAACCGAGAAGAATTGCAGGGAGGCGGTGGCGTTCCCACGTACTTGAGAAGGGTGGAAGTCGGTTGGTAATCCTATACCCAATGGGAAGACTGTACCCTAGCCAGAAACAGATAAGTCCGAGCGTAGCGACGGAGAGCCCTGCGCTAAGATAGAAGAATGCTATATCTGATGGTAGATAGTCGAGTGGCGGGCCATTGAACACCAGTATGTGAAGACCGCCGAGAACCATGTGGGCGAAGTAGAATGCACTAAACCAGAGGCCTAGCTCGGCGACGTTTAAGCTTCGTGTCCTCAACCGAATCACGACTGGAAGCACTGTCAAGATCGTGAGAAGGCCGAGATTCAGACTGATGAAGTAGGGGCTTTCGAACGGAACACCGAGTACGAATAGCAAGCCTGCGAGAAACTCTCCAACGAGTACGACGCTGAGAAGCAGGATGCGATAGTACTGGGCACTTCGCCGTTCACCCTGCCTTTTGTGGTCACGATTCGCGTCCGAATCCATTGGGTGGTTGTTTCTGACCATCCGATTAAATCTTCTCAATTTTCTTCGTGGCGGGTGTCGATTACAAGAGTGACGTGACGAGGTTGGACAGCCCCTCTTTTCGGACGGGGAGCGAGAACCGTTCGACGACGCGTTCACGAGCAGCGATGCCATTCGAAACTCTTTGCGGATCGGTATCGGCCGTTTCGATGGTCGAGGCGAGGTCTTCCGAGTCGCCTGCTTCGGCGTAGTAACCGGTGTCGCCGACGACTTCCGGGACAGCACCCCGGCGCGTACTCACGACGGGCGTTTCGCACGCCATCGCTTCGGTAAGCGCTACGCCGAACGCTTCGTGGAGGGTCGGCTGGAGGTAGAGGCGAGCACCACGCAACAACTCGACTTTCTGCTCTTTGGAGATATCGGTCAAGAACGTAATCTGGTCGGCGACGCCGATCTGCTTGGCGTACTGGGTGATACGTTCGTAGATTTCTCGGGAGACTAGTCCACCCGCGAGTACTAGCGGCCGGTTCGTCTCAGCCTGTTTGAGGCCGTCGAGCAGTGTGAACAACTCCTTCCGACTGAGACTGCTCGGTGCATACTTCGCTATCGTGAGGTAGTACTCGTCGGGCGCGTACGGGAGTTGCGTCGAGTCCGACTCTGCGGGCGTATACACTTCAGTATCGATGCAGTTCGGGATGACCTGTGGGTCCGTCGCACCGAGATAACGAGCCTCTTCGGCCATGTGTTGAGAGGGCGTGACGGTAACGCTCGCGCCATTGATACACAGTCGGATCACGAGCCTCTGCCACATCGGCCTCGCTGAATACATGATGGAGAGGTCTTCGGGGATTGAGCTGACGACCTCGGATCCACCAGCGACGACGATACTAGGTGTTCTCGCGAGTTTGGATCGGACGACGGGACTAATGCCGGTCGTTCCCCACCACGCAAAGTACAAATCTGCATTTGGAAGTAGGTCACTTGGCGATGTTCCGATTCGTAGCTCGCAGTCGTGTTCGCCTGCTATCTCTTCCAGAACTTCTATGTCGAACTTGTAGTAGGATGTCTGTTCGAGAAGGGACTCGTCGTCTACTTGGGCATAAAATTGGATTGTTTTCTTCGTCATCGGATTCTCACATATACCCGAGCGATTCGAGCCGTTCTTTCATCGCTTCGTCGTTGGCGTGTTGTTCGACGGTTCTGCTGTCGTCTTCCTGCTCAAAGAGTACCTCCAGCACGAACGTCACGTACTCGTCGACGCTTTCGAACTCCGTGCCTTCGATACGGGAGGCACACTGCTGGTGTATCTCCGGTGGGAGTTCGATCGACGGGCGGTCGGATTCCATCGTACGGGAAATTCTCTTGCGGATGGATTTACTTTTGCATTTGTGCCAGCAGTGCGTCCGCGAAGAACTTCGCGGCCCAGTTCGGATAACGGAGGCGCATGTACGGTCCCCAGACCGGATGTGACCCTTTCATCCCACCTCGTACTTCATCCGGGCCGTCCATCCGGTGTTTCGTCTTGAGGAACCGAACGGCTTCAGTAGCCGCGCTCGCGTACGCATCGTCGCCCCAAAGTTCGGACAGCCGCGACCAGACGACCGCCATCTGGGCGTTCCCCGTGAGGCAGTAGTAGGACGCCCCCGACCAATCGGAATCATACGCCCCGGTGAGTGGACCGCGCTGTCGCTGGATCGTGCGAAGCTTCTCAGCGGCGATTCGGGCGGCACTGACGAACGCCTCGTCGTCGAGGAGGGCACCGCCTTCCAACAACCCTCGGATAGTGTACGCGATGGTGTGGAGGAACGGAGTCTCGTCGGGACTGAACCCGCAATGGTCGAACCAGCCGTTCGACCGTTGTTGGCTCACGACCCACGAGAGGTGGTCGACTGCGGCGTCGCGGAACGCCGACGCGCCCGTGACGTCGTGGACTTCGAGGAGGGCCCATGCCACGCGAGAGCAGTAGGCGTGTATCTCGTCACGGTAATCGTACCTGTCCCAGTACCCGTTCTCGTGCTGAACGTTGACGAGCCATTCGCTCGCCCGTCGTGCCGCCTCCCGGTACCGCTCCTCACCCGTCTCGTGGTACGCGCGGACGAGTCCGAGTATAATCTGACCGGTGTTGAAGACGCTCGGCTCCGGATCAGGGCCGGGATCGACGCCCGCGGGAAAGCCACCAGAGTCGAGCTGGAGGGTAGTGAGCCACGACGCCATCCGATTCGCCCGGTTGCGCGCCTCCATCGCGTCTGTCGCTTCCCCGTAATCGTAGAGGGTCGGGACGACGTACCCAGTCGTCTCGGGATACGGACCGGACCAGCCGAAAACCAAATTGTATCCCGCAGTAGAGCCACCGCAGTCGGTCACATCCTGGGTTCGATACAGCCACTCCATGGTCAATCGGAGGTGTTCGCTATCAGTTCGCGGTGTCGTCTCGATGCCGCGAACGTCCCGTATTGTTTCGGTGAACAGCGGTGGCGCGTTCATATCGATTCCTTTCTCGGGAGTTCGTACTTTACGCCGTCGATAGACACCGTCCTCGTCCCATCCCTGTCAGTTTCGAGACCCACATCAGAACGTCGCTTCGCGCTGAACAGGTATCGAGAAACGCCGTCGCCAGTGGTGAACTTGAGTACAGGTCGCGTCTCTGCGACCCCGAACCGGGGATAGTACTCGCTCGTCGTCCGACCGACGTCTCCGACGTCGAGCGGCCATATTTGGCCCTTCGGGGCCCCGTCCTGGGATAGCTCGATGGGGTCCATGCCGGTCGATTCGACGGCTGGATGAATGTGAAGCCGACTTACCATTGGGTCGTCTGTCCCGGTGACTTCGTCCTCGACGAGCCACCAGCTGTCGGCGTAATACACCCGCCGACGGTGACGGTATCCGCTTTCAGCTCGATAGCGACCGTCGACGGCCGCTACGCTCCCGTCGACGTACGTGGATTCGGGTTCGACCCGGTGAGCCATCAGGAACCGGTGACCGATGTCCGCCGGTTCCTTCTCGCCGACTTGTACCGTGTTGTGTCCCTCGACGCTTCGGGCCGCAGTTCTACGTTTTCCGGGTTTGTAGTCGAAACACCCAGTGTCCGTCAGCACTCGGTCGCCGTCGACCCACGCTAGCACCGAGAGGGCGTCGTTGTGCGCGTGTGCGAGGAGATGAGACGGTCCAGGCGCGCCGCAGTCGAGCAAAAGTCGATTCTTGCCCGCCCCGAGCCAGCAGTAGCCGGACCCGTCGAGCGTCGAGCGAGGCTCCTCACCGGTTACCCCGACGCTCTCGGCGTAGCGGAGGCAGGAGTCCAGTTTGAGCGCCTCGCCGAACACCGAATCGTTGAGCAGGGGTATCCGACCGTCGGGCGGTCGGATGGTCGAGAGAAATCCGGTCGCGGCACTGGCGATTTCTTCGAGCTCTGTCGGCCACGAGTGTCCGGTCTCGGACAGCAGATCGAGGACAGTCAGCAGACGCGTGAGTACCAGAATGTGGTACATTGGGCTTCGCTCGAAGTGGCAGCCGTCCTCGCAGAACTGCGTTTGGGCGACGGTCTCTAGCACGTCCAGCCCCGCTTCGAGCCAGTTCTGGTCGTGTTCTTCGAAGAAGATTCCCGCCACGACCAACGCGGCCCCGTTCTCGACGAGGTGGTTTCCGTCCACGTCCCACTCGACGTGGTTCGAGAGGAACAGCGCGTTCTTGTACGTGGCGCGAACGAGGGCCTCGTCCACGGCCTCCGTCCCCTTCCACGCGCAGTACCGACACCAGTTCACGATCCGGAGTGACACCGCGTATGGCGCCCACGCGCGCCGAAGATATCCCTCCCGGTCTCCGATTCGATTGCTCGCGAGCCACGAGTCGATCCACATGTCGAGGGCCTCGGCGGCCTCTTCGGAGTCGGGCAAACCCAAGGTGACCCACGACGTCGGTTCGAAGGCGTCAAGCTTCAGCTTCCATAACCGCGGGAACGACCCCGCCCGTT
This sequence comes from Halorussus pelagicus, assembly GCF_004087835.1. Taxonomy (NCBI): domain Archaea; kingdom Methanobacteriati; phylum Methanobacteriota; class Halobacteria; order Halobacteriales; family Haladaptataceae; genus Halorussus; species Halorussus pelagicus. The sequence continues at coordinate 940,999 of NZ_CP035119.1, read as the reverse complement.
CGTCGTCAGCGTCAACGTCGCTGGGATCCTCAAACGATAGCGTCCGATTGAGGAACGTGACTTCTCCATTCGCGAAGTTTGTCGCTTTTCGTCCGCGTTCCCGTTGCTCGCCGTTCGACAGTGCCCTACGGAGGGTAGTGCTGTTCGCCCGAATCGGGCCCGGAGTCGGTCGTAGCGTTGCAGGTACGCGTCGTTCGTACCGGGCGTCAAAATCAAACGGTAACTGTGGGAGGACCGCGTTCCGGAGTTTTCGCTTGACGACACCCGCTAACTGTACCGGGCGCTTGTTGATAGCGGTCTTGAAAACCAACTTCTTGGTCCGTTCGGAACCGGTCATCTCACACCACGCTCTCGTCCCGAAGGGTGGCGAGTCGCTCTCTGACCCACCGCTTTTCGGCCAGCGTTTCGTTCCGGCGCGCCACCGCCCGCCGGGACTCGTCGAGTTCGGCATCTAGTTCTCGTACGGTCTCGGGATGGGCCTCGCTCACCTCGTCGTGCTCGCGGGGATCCGATTCGAGGTGATAGAGCTGGGTTTCGTCGGTCTCGAGGTTCCTAACGAGTTTCCACGGCCACCGCGTTCGGGCTTGCAGGAGACCGTTATCTCGGTTCTTTTCGAGCGCAGGGTCGTAATCGTACACCACTTCCGTCGTCACGCCGTTGGGTCGCCGCTCGAAGAGATCGTCCCCTTCGAACGCCGCGACGGCTTCCTGAGAGAGACCAGCCTTACTCGCCAGGGTCGGCGGCACGTCGACGAGTTGGGCCGCGTCGTACTCGGTCGCCGGAATCTCCGGTCCCTTGAAGACCAACGGCACGTCGACTATTTCGTCGAACAACGTCCGTGGACCGTGGCTGAAGCCGCCGTGGTCGTACAGCTCCGTCCCGTGGTCGCCGACGATGCTGATGACGGTCTCGTCGTACACGCCCTGTCGCTTCAGTTCATTCACTACCCGTCCGATGGCCGTGTCGGTACGTCGGATCTCGGCGTCGTACAGGGTGCGTATCTTCTCGAGGTCCCGATCCGCGACGTCCGTCGCGTCGTCCTCGTGGAGATGGGCGACGAGGTGCCAGAGCCGCCCGATGTCGTAGGTAGAGATGTCGTCGTCGCCGAACGGGGTCAGATACTCCGACGGCGGAACCCATGGGTAGTGTGGGTCCATGTAGTGTATCCAGAGGAAGAACGGTTGGTCGGTGTCGGTCCGGGCGAGCCAATCGGTCGCACGCTCCGTGACCGTCTCCGCCGTTTCGAGTGGGATGTGGCCGTTGATCGCGCAGAACAGTCGCCCGGCGAACCCGAGTTTGTCGGTCAACCAGTCGCTTCCGTCGACTGCATTCTTGCAGAACTGCTTCAGTTGCTCGAATGTGTCTCCGCTCACTCCGGGTTCGTCCGACTCGTCGGTCATGAAGTCCCGGAACGTGTCGAACCCCCGGTGATACCCGTAGTTCCGCGTCAACCACGGATTTCCGGCGTTGAAACCAGCCGTTTCGTACCCTGCTCTGTCGAACGTCTCGGCGAGGGACGTCGCGTCTCTCGGTAGTCCGATGTCCCGGCCGTGACTCAACGACCGGACCCCACCAAGTAACGACTTGAACGAGTAGTACGTCGGTATCCCATTGGCGATGGTTCGGGAGTACGTCGTCCCTTCGGCGGCTAACTCGTCGATGTTCGGTGTCGTCGGTTCGTCGTACCCGGCGTACCCGATGTGGTCAGCTCGAATCGAATCGACGGTGACGTAGACGATGTTCCGTTTCATGTCAAATTTTGATTACTTCGAGGCCCGCCGACTCCCATTCGGCGGCATTGAGCATCGCTTTCGTGTCGAACACGACGTGTCCGTCCATTCTCTCGGCGATCTCTACCGGGCGGAGTTCCGCGAAGTCACTGTGGTCGGTCACGAGGACGGTTACGTCCGCGCCGTCGAGCGCGTTGTCTAGCGGTTGCAGGTTGAGAACCTGATCGACAACGTGCGGGTCGTGGAGGCGAACGTCGATTCGACCGTCGGTTCGTCGCTGTAGTTTCCGACTGAGGTCGAGTCCCGGACTTCGACGAGCGTCGTCTACGTCACCCTTGTATGCGACGCCGAGAATAGCGATCTGTCGTCCGGCGAGTCCGCCAAGGCACTCGTCGAGTTCGTCGATGACGTAATCGACCATCGAATCGTTCACCTGCCGCGCCGTCTCGATCAGCTCCGTCCTGGTCGATTGCTGGACCAGGAACCACGGATCGACGGGAAGGCAGTGCCCGCCGACGCCCGGCCCTGGATCGAGAATATCGACGCGAGGATGCTCGTTCGCGAGTTCGATGGCAGTGCGCGAGTCTATCTCGTGCTCGGCGGCTATCTTTGCCACCTCATTCGCGAACGCGATGTTCGTGTCGCGGAAGGTGTTCTGGATCAACTTCACGAACTCCGCAGTCGTGGCGTCGGTTGTCCGCAGGTCGCCAGCGACGAACGTCTCGTACAGTGCTATCGCGGCGTCACACGACGCTGCATCGACGCCACCGATTACCCGGTCGTTTTGCTTCAGTTCGGTGAGAATGTTTCCGGGGAGCACCGTCTCCGGGCAGTGAGCGAGCGCGAAGTCCTCGCCTGCGAGGAGACCCGAGGATTCGAGTAGCGGTCGAAACACGTTGGTCGTCGTTCCCGGTGGAACCGTCGATTCGAGGACGACGGCGTCACCAGGACGAAGAATCTCTGCGATGGACCTGGCGCACTGCTTGACGTACTCAAGGTCGGGTTCCTTGCGGTCTTCGTCGAACGGCGTCGGTACGCAGACGACGTGCACGTTCGCAGGGGCAGGCTCTGGGACGATAGTGAGATCCCCCGTCTCGATTTGACGCTTGACCAGGTCGGTCAATCCTGGTTCGTCTACGTGTACGGTCCCGTCTATGAGCGACTCCCGAACTGATTGTGACGCATCATATCCCAGAACCGCTTCTCCGGCGTCGGCCAACACCGCCGCGGTCGGAAGGCCGATGTACCCGAGTCCGTGGACACAAACAGTCACGGGTGGTCCACCTCTCGCGGCGTCTGCAGGCCGAGTTCCAAGTCCAGCGTCTCTAAAATCTGCCCAGAGGCGCTTCCATCACCGAACGGGTTCTCCCAATTACCTCTTCGCCCAGACATCGCCGAGGCATGGACTACGATACTGTCGGGGTCGGTTCCGGCAAGTCGGTTCGCTTTGACTTCTATGGTCTCCGGGCGTTCCGTGTTGTCCCGGAGCGTTACACACGGTGTCCCCAGGATACATGCTTCCTCCTGAACGCCGCCCGAGTCGGTGAGTATCAAGCTGGCCGACTGCTCCAGTTTCAAGAAGTCGAGGAAACCCTGCGGATTGACGCACTGAATCTGGTCAGAGACGGTCAATTCGAACTCCTTGAGCCGCTTTTTCGCCCTCGGATGAATCGGATACACCACTGGCAAATCGCGTTGTTCGGCGAACCGCGCGACACCTTCTAGAAGATTGGCGAACCGGGTTTGGTCGTCCACGTTCTCGGCGCGATGTGCCGTAAGGAGGACGAACTCACCAGCGGTCAGGTCCAAATCAGAGAGCACCGCACTTTTTTCATCGGCAAGCTCAGTGTGTTCCCGTACTGCGTCTACAATCGTGTTCCCGGTAACGTATATTTGATTGTTCGGGACGTTCTCTGACTGTAGGTATTCCCGTGAGTTTTCGGTCGGAGCGAAAAGATAGTCCGCAACGTGGTCGGTGACGACTCGATTTATCTCTTCGGGCATCTGCTTGTCGAAGCTCCGCAGTCCAGCCTCGACGTGGCCAAGCGCAATGTCGAGTTTGCTGGTGGCGATCCCACCTGCTAGAACCGAGTTCGTGTCCCCTTGAACCAGGACGACTTCAGGCTGTTCCGACGCTAGGACTCGGTCTAATCCGATGATCATCTCACCTGTCTGTCTGCCCTGCGACTGAGAACCGACTTCGAGGTTGTGGTCCGGGTCTGGAAGGTCGAGACGGTCGAAGAAGACTTCGTCGAGCGAGTCGGAATAGTGCTGTCCCGTGTGGATGATGCTAAATGGAAGGCTTCGACGCTCACATTCGCGGATAAGTGGGCTAAGTTTGATAATCTCCGGACGGGTGCCCAGAACGAATGTGACTACGGGTTGGCTGCTGGACATTGCTACTACGCACCCAGTGTCTACTACGAATACTTAAACGGTGTTATTTGGCTCCCTCCCGGCACTTCAACTGCTACGTCACACCATGTCGTGACACGAGCGCTTTCAGGTCCCGTTCGTACTCCGCGGCAATGGCGTCCCAGGCGAAGTTTTCCCCGACGAAGTCGATTCCGTTCAAGCCAAACGTGGTTCGCCGGTCGGCATCGTCGTAAAGGTCCCGTACTGCATCGGCGAGGTCCTGCGAATTTTCTGGCTCCATCGTTACCCCTGCGTCCGCGTCGGTGAGGATGCGTCTGGCCTCACCCTTTACTCCAAGTACTATCGGCACCCCCGCGGCCATCGACTCGAACATCTTTGAGGGAATTACTGTCTTGAACAGTTCTCGATCCTTGAGATGTACCAGAGAGAGGTCCGAGACCGACAGGAATCCCGGGACCTCCTTCTTCGGTCGTCTGCCCGCAAAGACCACGTTGTTGAGCTCTCTCTCGGAAACCTGCGCCTGTAGCGTCTCGGCTTCTGCGCCATAACCGACGAACAGGAAGAGAACGTCGTCGTACTTCGATTCTTCTCGTAACTCCGCCGCCGCGTCGAGAATGACGGACAACCCATGCGCCCGTCCAATGGTCCCGATGTACGACACGACGAAGTGCTCGGAGAGCGATTGGTCGGAGAACTCGGGGTCGCCGGTGTCCTCGAAGAACGACACGTCTACGCCGTTCGGATGGTAGAGGACGTCCTCCGGAGATGCTCCGGCTGCTACTATCGACTCTTCGAACTTCTGCGACACGACGACGACTCGGTCAGCGTGTCGGTACAGGAACGACGATACCACTTCGAGTGACGAGTACAGTATTCTGTTATCCCCATCACCTACCGCCGCAATCGACTCCGGCCAAAGGTCTCTAACCTCGAAGACGAACTTGACGCGCCTCGTTCGAGCAATTACCCATCCTGATACGCCAGTGAAAAGCTGTGGCGACGTTGCGAGCACCACGTCCGGTTTCTCAAGACGAACCCCGATAAGGATCGAGACGATCATGAACCAGACGAACTTGAGTGCACGCCGAAAGAGACCGACGTTCGACGCGGGTAGCGTCTTGGTCATCACGACTTCGACGCCGTTTCGTTGCTCACGTTGAACCCACTCGTTCCGATAGCCGTCGTACACTTCGCCTTCCGGATAGTCCGGTGCCGACGTGAGGACCGTCACGTCGGCACCCCGTTCAGCCCATCGCTTCGTGAGCTCGTCGAATCGAGTCGCGGGAGCTCCGGTCTCTGGGGGAAAGTACTGGGTAACGATTAACAACGAAGCGGCGTCCTCAGAGTCCGCCATACAGAGTAGTGTTTAGGTCGGCTTAATGAGTCTTACCTTCTCTTAACTACGCCGTCGATGTTCGCCACAATTATAACGAGGTAGTGACTGAGAGCGAATAATGACACACCTAATCACGGGTGGCGGTGGATTTATTGGTTCCCACCTCGCCGACCACCTACTTGCGGACACTGACAACGACGTTCTCCTTCTCGACGATTTCTCTACGGGGGCGGAAACCAACATCGAACACCTGCGGGATCATTCTCGCGTCGAAGTTCTCCGCGCCGATGTCCGTGACAGAAACGCCGTCTTTGATGCCGTCGGACGGGCCGACTTGGTGTACCATCTCGCCGCCGCAGTCGGCGTCCAGCGAATCGTCGAGAACCCACTGGCGTCCCTCCAGACGAATCTCGAAGGAACAGAAAACGTCCTCGAAGCCGCCGCCGAAGACGGAACGCCGACCTTCCTCGCGTCCTCGTCCGAGGTGTACGGCAAGTCCGAGAACGTCCCGTTCAGCGAAACCGACGACGTTGTCTACGGTCGGACGACGGCACCCCGGTGGGGGTACGCGACCGCGAAGGCGACCGACGAGTTCCTCGCGCTCGCGTACCACGACGAGCGCGACCTTCCGGTCGTCGTCGGGCGCTACTTCAACATCGTCGGCCCGCGCCAGACCGGCCAGTACGGGATGGTAATTCCGACGTTCGTAGATCAGGCACTCGCGGGCGAGGACCTAACCGTCTACGGTGACGGGACCCAAACCCGGAGTTTCACACACGTCGCCGACGCGGTCGAAATCACGCACGAACTGCTCGAAACCGAGAGCGCCCACGGCGAGGTGTTCAACGTCGGTGCTCCCAACCCAACGTCTATCAACGAACTCGCCGAGCGCGTCATTGATCTCACCGATTCGGGCTCGGAAATTACTCACATCTCCTTCGAGGAGGCCTACGACGAGGACTTTGAGGAACCCGACCAGCGCGAACCCGACGTGACGAAACTCCGAGAGACGCTGGGGTGGGCACCGGAACCGGACCTCGACCGGATCCTCTCTGACGTGATCGAGGAGCGAACCGACAGAGAGGTGCCTGCCAGATGACCGACCTCCGGACGCGACTCGCCGAGAACCGCGCCCGAATCGGCGTCGTCGGCCTCGGCTACGTCGGCTTGCCCCTGAGTCTAGAGTTCGCGGAAGCGGGCTTCTCGGTCGCCGGGTTCGACATCGACAGCGAGCGAGTCGCGCTCCTTGAAGACGGCCAGAGCTACGTCGATGACGTGACTGATGAGCAACTCACGAACGCTCTTGAAGCGGGATTCACGCCTGATACCGACCCGACCGTCATCGCCGACTGCGACGCCTACGTCATTGCGGTCCCGACGGGTGTCTCGAATGGGGAACCCGAGATGGACGCCGTCCGGAAAGCCACTCAGACGATTGCGGCCCAATCTGGCGACCAAGACACGCTGGTCGTCGTCAGCAGCACCGTCTATCCGGGTGCAACCAACGACATGGTCACGCCGCTCCTCCACGACCACCGCGACCCCGACCGGACCTACGTCGCAATGGTTCCGGAACGGGTGAATCCCGGCGGCGACTATCAGATTGATGAGATCCCGCTTATCGTCGGAGCAGAGGACGAGGTCGCACGCCGTGCTGCCGGGACGCTGTTCGAGTCGATAGTGGGCGGGACTCACCGAGTCCAGTCCGCCACGACTGCCGAACTGGCGAAGACACTTGAGAACACCTACCGGATGGTGAACATCGCACTCGTCAACGAACTCACGGCGTTCGTCGAGCGGTTCGACGCCGACATCTGGGATGCCATCGAGGCCGCCTCGACCAAGCCTTTCGGCTTTCAGGCGTTCTATCCCGGTCCCGGTGTCGGCGGCCATTGCATTCCCATTGATCCGCAGTTCCTCACCTGGCGGGCGTCGGAACTCGGAGCCGAACTCTCGCTCATCAAGAACGCCCAGCGAGTCAACGAGTGGATGCCCTCTGTCGTAGTGAACCGCATCGAGCGCATTATCTCCGAGCGAAACATCAACATGAGCGAAGCCTCTATCGTCACTCTCGGCGTCTCCTACAAGCCAGACGTCGGCGACGTTCGCCATTCACCGGCCCTCGAAATCTCGCGGAAGCTCAACCAAGAGGCCGACGTCATTGCAGTAGATCCCCACGTTGAGGTGACTGACGAGCTAGCGGTCGTCCCGTCGGTCGCCGACGTACCTCTCGAACAGGCTGACATCGTTGCGCTCCTCGTGGACCATAGTGACTTCGACCTCGACGAAATCTCAAATCGCGCCTCGCTGGTCTTCGACGCGCGTAACGCAGTCCCGAGAGACAACCTCGCTGAGGTCGTCACACTGGGCGACGAAACCGAAGCGCGGTCCCCAACCGAGCGATTCGACTCGCCGGTCAACTCGGCGTCGAACCGATAGCAGGTTCCCGTGTGAAAATCCTTCGTCTTGTTGTCGGGCGGTTCGGGAAGTCAGCGATCAAGTAGTTCCTCAACGACCTGCCAGATTTGGCGGATGACGATTACCACGTCGAATTGAAGCGACTGCTTGCGGATGTACTCCACGTCGTACTCGATTTTCTTCGATGGTTCCTTGCCGGTGGCTTCGTTGATTTGGGCCAGTCCTGTCAGGCCTGGCTTGACGAACCACCGTTGCTTCCAGATGTTCACTTCCGAGACGTAATCCGGTTCGAGTTCCGTGATCGCCGGGCGCGGTCCGACGACGCTCATGTCCCCGACGAGGATAGACCAGAGCTGGGGTATCTCGTCCAAGTGGGTCTTACGTAGAAACTCGCCGAGAGGAGTCCGCCTGTCGCCCTCGATGTCCAGACTCACCTCGTCGTCTGGTTCGGGTTTTAGCGTCCGGAACTTGTAGATTTGGAAGATTCCGCCGAAGCGGTCCGTCCGATCCTGCGTGAAGAAGATGGGACCGTGTCCCTCGATTTTGATAGCGGTCGCAATTGTGAGAATGACGGGCGAAAGCGCTAACAGGGCCGTTCCAGCGAACGCCACGTCGAACAATCGCTTGAACGCTCGCTCCTGCCAGTCCCACGGTTCGAGGTCCACCTTGATGATGGAATCGTTTGTTTCGGGCGACGTTAGCACCGTCTCGGAGTGCTTTCGGGGTGCCATCGCGTGAATCCCGTACTCGTGGCAGGTGTGGAGCGTCCCGAAAAAGTCCGCTCTGTCGGGACGCTCAAACGCCAGGATTGCAGTGTCCACGTCGTGTTCGACGAGTACCTCGTCGAAACGCGATAGGCCTCCGAGATATTCAACATTGCCATCGGCTTCGCCGCTTCCATCGGCGAGCGCTCGCACGCCGCGGCGCTCGCTCCCGTCAGAGGCATACCGACTTGGCGGCGAGACGTAGCCAACGATTGGGACGTCAGTCGCGTCCAGCGCGTCGTGGACCTCCTCGGGGTTGTCTCCGACGACGATAGCCCGTTTGCTCTCGGTCGGTCGGTGACGGATAACGATGAACAGAGCCTGAAGGCCGACTACCAGTAGGACAGCAGTCCCGATTAGCGTAGTTCGAGGAAGGCGATAAGTATAGTCGAAGTATCCCACAGCCGCTAGCACGAGTCCTGCGAGGACAACTCGCTTCTGTACGAGCAGAATCATGTCGAGTATCCGCCGGGGCTGGGGCTTGAACAGCGGAGCAAAGCTCCCAACGACCACGACCACGGTCGTCGCTACCGCGAGTATCAGTTCTTCCCCAACCAGCACGTCAACCGGAAGCTGACGAAGTGTCGGCACGGTCGTTATCAGCGATTGCACCGAGAGATGATTCGATAGAAGAACCGCGCCGAGAGCAGAGAGAAGAGTCCCGACGAGACTCACAACTCGATACCGATATCCGGAAACCATCAGGCTATCTCCTTCGTTCAGTTAGCTTAAAGGCTTTGAACTCTCGATGTCTCCCGCGATTTTGGCGGTATCGAGAAGAGTGAGGGCTGAACTACTGGCCGGTCTCGCTTCCGCTGGACTCATCGGAACGGAACTCACGGATCTCCTCGGGCGACAGTCCTCGTTTCCAAACTCGCATCTCGTCGATGGTTCCGGGGTAGCCGTGGCCGACGACGAACGAGTCGTCGTTGCCAATAGTTCCGGTCCAGTCTGCTCGGTCTACTGCTTGTCCGTCCACGTACAGTGTCGCTTCCGTGCCGTTCCACATTAGTGTCGCGTGGTGCCACTTACCGTCGTCCACGCGTGGGCCTTGGACCTTCGCCGCGTTCGTTCCGTTCCCAACGACACCTATCAGCTGACCGCGAGCCATGGCGATCTGATACCCATCTGTCTTTCTGAAGGGAGTCACTTCGCCTTTGAGCGCGATTCGGGGATACTTCACGTCGTTTCGGTAATCGACACTCTGGTTGGTCCGGAACCACATGGCCATCGTCACACTCTCGTTCGCGTCGAGACTCGGAGAGTCATCCGTCTGTAATTTCTGGGTCTTGTTGAGCACGATGGCATTCCCGTGACGGCTCTCGACCCACTTCGCACTACCAGCGGTTAGATGGTTTCCGGAGCGAACGTCGTAGGCCGTATCGTCGGTAGGATCGTCGAACGGCCAGTACGCTCCCGAATCGCCGAGTAAGTTCATTTGCGTACCTGCTCGGACCTCGCGTTCCGAAACTTCGACCGTCTCACCGCCGATTTCGTACGTCCCTGGGTACGGAACTGTCACCTCGTACACGCCGAGCTCGTTGACCGAGATTGCCCTCTCGTACATAAACGAAGCGCCTTCGATGTCTATTTTTTTCTCGATAGTCAGCGTCGTATTAGGCTTAGCCTCTCCGGTAATGGAGACTCCAGGAACCAGTGTAAACACCTTCACTGACCCGTCTTCGCTGGCGTACACCGCCCGGTAGTGACCTGCTCCGCGTTCGCCGTTCGGCCCGACACTTCCGAACCGTTTGTGAAGTCGTGCATAGTTCGACTCCGGCAGGGCTTCGCCGTTGAGGTCGAGGTTCTTCGTGACGAGGAATCCGACCCTGTCGCTCAGTCGATTGTACTCTGCCTCGGGGTCGTGAGACGAGAGAAACTTTTCGTAGTTTCGCTCGGCGAAGGTGTATGACTTCGCCTCATCGTTCACGAAGTAGTTGTACATCCGATTGCGCCCCCACTTGCTCAACACGTAGTTCTCGGGGTACTCCAGACCCCGATCTTCGGCGTAACTGCCCATCCACACCGCCGCATCGACCTTATCGTCGTCTATTTTCACTTGTTCGTTGCGGACGCCGGTTTGGACCGCGCCAGCGCTGGATACGAACAGGAACAGCACAGCGAGGGCGACGATAGTACCTCGGTCTGGCAACCCGATCGATTCGACGCCACCGTCGGCGCTCTGGGACTGTTTGTTCGCTCTACTGCGAGCGAACGACGGCCCCGTGACTATGTTAAGTTTCGCCCCGAGCACGACGAATGCGTATCCGGCTAGTATCGCGACAAAGGGTGTGAACTCTCCGACGAATCGGCGCTGCAGCGTTGCCAGTACGAGGAAGTACCACCCGTAGACGCAGACGACAACCCACTCCGTGTGGTCGCGCCGGTACACGCGCCAACTCGCCCATCCAAGCATTGGCAACGCCAGAACCCACGCGAATCCGAGTTCGAGTATCGGCCCGAGGAGGATGCCGCTAGGTCCGCCAGCGAACATCGACCTATTTTCGGCGATACCGGTTCTGAACAGGAGGAAGTCGATCTGGTAGTTCAACACTGAAGCGTACGACGGGAGGAAAGAGAAAATGAGCGCGAGGCCGCTCAGCGCACCCGCGACTTCCGCCGTGCCGAGGACGTATGCGGGCATGCCGACGCGGCGGACTGCCTCGCCGAGTAGCGAGATGGCCGCGACACCGACGAGCAAGAGAACCGGCGAGTAAGCCACGACATCGGTGTGCCAGCCGAACCCTGCGTGCGCAAGGTGAGAGAGTACCGAGGCGAGCGCCAGTCCGGCAAGTACAGGTGCAGTAGTCACGAGCGGCGAGCGGTCGGCCCGTACGTCCGCGATTGCTCGGGAGGCGACGTAGACGCCGAGCGCACCGACGAGGAGCGGTCCAGCCTCCCACGCCAAAACCTGTCCAGCCACCGCTACTCCGAGAATGGCTGACCAGAGCAACGTTCGGGGCCTTTGGAGGCTTTCGCGGTCCACGTCGGCCAGCACGACCAGCGTGAGGGCAGTCAGTACAAGCCACGGGTAGTCGAAGGCATGGTGGTCGGCGAATCCGAGACCGGTCCGATAGGCGAACGCGGGACTCACAGCGAGGAACGCGACCGAGGCTAATCCCACTCGACGGTCACCTGTCACCCGGACTGCTAGCGCGTACACCAACAGACTAACCACGAGTGCCGACACAACGGGATACCACGCTAACACCAGTCCTGAAGCATCTGCGCCACCGAGGAGGTTTGTCAGCCACCAGAGCGTAGCGACCGTCAGGGGTTCGCCCTTCTCCACAGCAGTGGGAAGTCCGGAGAGGACGCTGAAGTCGAAGACGCCGGTAGCGTTTACGGCAAGTTGGTCAACCCAATAGCGATAGTAGTAGGGGTCGTTTGAGGGAAGGACGACGTACTCGCCGCGGAAGACGCTCGGATAAATGTACGTCCGCATCAGGAGGACAAACGCCAGCACGGTTCCGAGCGCGCCCGCTTCGACCCGCGACACTGAGGGAAGCGAGAGGTCGGGCATCGTTGGTCCACCGCCGGAGTCGTGTTTGGTGGCTTTCTCGCTCTCGCCGTCGAGACTCGCCTGAACTGCTTGTGGGTCGGCGATTTCGTACTCGTCGCCGTCCTTCACAACGATGCCCTGCGAGACGAGTTCGCCAAACGTTCCCGAGTCGAGCGGAACTTCCTCGAAGGTCCAGTTGTCAGCACGCTCGTCTACTGCGAGGACTTCGCGGAGGTCCGATTCAAGATCGGGTTTCTCCGCGAGGAGGTCGTCAGTCGCCTCGCGTACGTCAGTCATGGTGGCGAAATAACGGGACTGGCGCATAAACCCTGCGACACTCGCTGACGAACATCTATGAATAAGAATTTCTTCAGAGTCCACAGTAAACCTCTACTTTCGTATATTTTAAGTTTGGAATGAATTGCGCCAGACGGCGAAGGCTTGCAACCATGATTCTGCTGTTTCTAGCTCGTCGTTGCGGAATGCATTCGAAGACAAAGAAGCTCGCCGCTTTACCTCGCGGAAAGACGAAATTCGTTCGTCGCAGGATTGATTGCGGCGTACAGCAAGCACCGCTCAGCATTGACCCGAATCACCGTCTCGTCCACTGCGATCTGATTCGGTACAGTGTCGCTGGTCGGCTGTACATCGGCTTTCTGTACTCAATTGTTGATGGCAGTGCGACTCCGTCCGACACCCAACTTCTCAAGTTCTTGTTTGGTATTCGAAAGTGAAAGTCCCGCCAAATAGAGACGGATAGCTACTTCAATCGCAGGCCGGGTGTCCGCTCTCACTCCACAAATGCCAAGTCAATACACGGACTAGAACGACTGGGGCAGTTGTTTTGGTCATGAAACAACCGAATCACGACTGCCTCATCGTTAACTGAACACGGTCCCCGGAACCCTACAAGATCTAATGCAAAAACAGCGGTCTACACCTACTCATACAGCGTAAATTCCGGGGAAACAGCCGATTTGTAGGCCTCCATTTGGGAACCTTGCGAACATCTTGCGGTCAAATACACGAACTCAACGGGGTGTAGAAACAGTCCGTAAATACCGACCGGAGTCCGAAATTATTCCCGAGACGCCGACTCTGGGTCCAACCGCTGAGTGAACTGGTCGAGTCCGAGCGTTGCGGGGAATAGGACACCGCCAGCGTACAGAGACGACTGTGGATCGGTAGCCAACTTTGAGAGATACCTACCCCGTACCCGACGAAGACACTCACGTAGCCCAGTACTGGGGTCGTCCAGCCGATGCCCGTGACGCCGCCGAGGCGGTGAAGCGTCTCGCTATCGAGATCCATATTCATCCTCCGTTCGCGCAGTCAATTCGGCGTCGTGGTTCACCTGCTGGCTCGCATAGCAGGGCGGGCCGAGACCACCGTCGCTAGCGCGACAAGAATAATCATATTATCTATAAATAAAAATATAAATATGTTATTTTGTAATATTTTAAATAGGTATTGGATCAGCGTAACGGGTAATGTATTAGGACCCTAATGAGAGCTGTTCGTACCAGTCTCGGTTCGCTCGGTACCACTCGGTGAACTGCTCGACGCCCTCCCGGATGGTCGTCGTCGGTTCGTAGCCGATTCGCTCGCTGGCCTTCGAGATGTCAGCGTGGGTGTGTTCGGCGTCGGCGTCGTTGCGCTCGCCGTACTCCAACTCCAGTTCGGGCGCGAGTTGGTCCCGAATCTCCTCGGCTAGCACGCGAATCTCGATGTTGTCCGTACTCCCGACGTTCATCGCTTCGCCGTCGGCGGCGTCGGTCTCCAAGAGGGTCCGGTTCGCCTCGACCACGTCGCCGACGTAGGTGAAGTCCCGCGTCTGGGTGCCGTCGCCGTAGATGACCGGCGGTTCGCCGTTCATACACCGCGAGACGAAGTTGCTGATGGCCATGTTCGGCCGCATCCGCGGGCCGTAGACCGTGAAGTACCGGAGCGAGACGGTCGGGAGTCCGTACACCTCGTTGTAGACGCGGGTGTAGTGTTCCTGTGCCACCTTCGACGCGCCGTAGGGACTGACCGGCGTGTTCGGGTGCTCCTCGTCGTAGGGCAGATACTCGGGCTTGCCGTACACCGACGAGGAACTGGCCACGACGACGCGCTCGGTTGCAGAGTTCCGCGCGGCCTCCAACACGTTGAGCGTGCCTGAGACGTTGATGTCGTTGACCTTCTGGGGTTCCTCGACGCTAGTCCGGACGCCCGCCTGCGCGGCCTGATGGAAGATTACGTCGGCGTCGCCGACTTGTTCGTCCACGACTTCCTCGTCGCGGATGTCTCCCCTGACCAGTTCGTACGACCCGTTGCTCTCGGCGGCCGCTTCGCGGGCCGCCTCGACGTTGTGTTCCTTGATGCCCGTGTCGTAGAACGGGTCGAAATTATCGAGCGCGACCACATCGTGGCCGTCGCGGGCGAACCCCTCAGCGAGGTGGCCGCCGATGAACCCCGCACCGCCGGTAACGAGTATTCGCATTAGAAGTACCGGGCAACACCGGTTCTCAAAAAGCCATTGGACGTAACCCCACGTTTCGTTTACGTATATTCTACTTAACTGTTATTTTGGCTAGATATGGGCGCTGTATCCCCACCCTACTCCGCTCCCCTCGGTCGCTCTGTTGGGGGTGGGGCTTAACGCCTATATCCAGCTAAAAACTCCGAGTCCGTGAACACCAACGCGCCCACGACCTCGACACCGCGGCAGAACTCGTCGGCGAGCACAACTGAAACCCCGCTGAGGCAGCGACCCTGACGGCGTATCAACTTTTGTAGCATTTTCGGTGCTTTCATATACCACGGTCGTTCTGTTCCGAACAATGCCACAGGTAACTTCGCAAGACGCGTCGGATGCGGTCCTCGGTGCGCTCGTCGGCGACGACTGTAGTTGGTGCGCGACGGGCACGTTGGTCCGCGAGGAGTTCAAGGGCGACGCTGCGGTCGTCTGTGTGGAATGTGGCACGCCCGCCGCTCGTGTCTGGTAGGCCGTTCGTCCCCTCCACCGCGAATTTCATAGATATCGGTCACTGATATTCTGTTGTTTTTTTCGACCGCAGCTCGCCGTCTCAACGGTGCTGGTTTACCGTTACCCCCGTCTATGGGCATATGCGGACCGACTACGAGACCGTCCAACTTGCCGAAGCCGCCTACGAGAAACTTCAGAGCCAAAACCTCAACGACGAAACGCTTTCTGAGACCGTCAAACGGTTAGCGACGGAACGTCCGACTCAAGACTTCGCGGGACAGTTCTCCGACGAAGAAACCGAAGCGATTCCGACGACAAGGACGAAGAGTTACGAGAGCTATTTGGAATATTCACGGCGGCAAAACTGGTGAAAAAAGTATTGACTTCTAACCCAAACCAATCGAGCGGATTTTTCTTTCGCTGGGACCTCAGAACAACGCTTCCAGTTCGTCGCTGTCGTCTCGGACCAGACTCTCCAGATTCTCGTCGCGCTCGGCGTCGATATCGTCGATGTTGTCCTGCGTCTCGACGGCAACGTCCTGCAACGCCTCGACTCGCGGCACGTCCGTGACGCCCGAAAGGAGCGTGACCGCCCCGACGCGGTCAGTGTCGGCGACGGGGTAGTCGCCGCCCCGGACCTCCATGCTCGCGGTTTCGTTCTCCAGCCACTGGCGGCCGCGCTCGATGCCCTTCCGGTTGAGGTGGTCTTGGGGTCCGCTCACGACGACCAGCGAGCGGTCCGTGCTTCGGACCTCGCAGGGCAGGGTGAGTCGCCCGAGCGCCGCCTTCCGGACGAGGCTGGTGATGCGGTTGGTCGTCTCGGTCGCGTCAAGGTCGTCCTCGGAGAACCGCCCGAGTAGGCCGCCGCCCGCCGTCTCGACCTGCTCGGTGGCGTAGCCGACCGTCGAGATGCCGCCAGAGGAGAGCGTGTTGATGATTTCGCTGGAGTCCACGACACTCTCGGCGACGGCTTGGCCCTCCCGTACCTCGCCCGCCGAGAAGAGGATGCCGAACCGCCGGACGATTTCCTCGTTGATGCGGTCGTACCCGCCGCGGACCGACTCGCCGGTCTCGCGCCACGCGTCGTTGTCGAACACGAGCAGGTTGTCCACCTCATCCACGAAGGTCTTGAACGACCGCGCGGCGTTCAGCGTGTAGATGCCGCCCTCGTCCTCGGCGGGCAGGATGCCCAGTCCGTAGACGGGTTCGGTGTAGATGCGCTTGAGGTGGCGAGCGAGGACGGGCGCGCCGCCCGATCCGGTTCCGCCGCCCATCCCCGCGACGACGAGGAACGCGTCGATTTCGTGTACCGCCACGTCGTCTAGTGCGCCCTGAATCTCGTCGATGTCCGCCTCGGCGATTTCCGCGCCCAACTCGTTGTCCGCGCCGACGCCGTGGCCCTTCACGCGGGCCTGTCCGATGAGGATGCGGTTTCGCTCGGGGACGTGTTCGAGTCCCGCGAGGTCCGCCTTCGCGGTGTTGACCGCGATGGCCGACCTGACGACCCCGCTCCCCGTCTCCCGGTCGTATTCGACGAACTTGTCCACTATCTTGCTTCCTGCCTGCCCGAAGCCGATCATTGCGAGCTTCATGTTTTGGTGCCTCCCTAACGCCGATGTCCGCGAGTTACCCGACGACTGACCGCGAGTCGCGGCGGGCTTATCGGCTGTACTTCGTCAGGTCGGCGGTCTTACCCATAGTTATACGGCGGCACACGGGGTTTCAGGCGGTGCCATACGGTCTCGGGGCAGTGTTCGGTTCGGTCGCTCGACCGCCGTAAGCGACGCCTGACATGCTGTTTCTTCGGTTAGTCAAGGGCAGATACATCCTCGCTAATAGGAGATAGTCTAAATAGTCGGAAAGTATTTGTAGCGGCGTCAGGTGGAGCTATAATATGAGCGAGGATGATTCGCTGGAGAAAATCCCCGGTCCGGCCGACGAGCGTTCGGTCCACAATAAGTATCGACTGGTGGAACTTCGAGAAGATTTCAAACTCGTTCAGATACCCGACGACCCACTCGAAGCACTTCGTTCGGCCGCAAGCGAGGAGTTCGAGTCGGTATCTGTGATGGAATTGCAGGACTTCGAACCTCAAGTGAGATACGAAGAAACAGACAGCAAGTAATTCCCTTCCGACGCGCGTATTATCCTCGCCCGACAACCCCCTGCCATGCGCCAGTTCATCGTCCTCGGTCACGACGCCCCGACGACGCCCGACTTCTCGCTCGACGACCTCGCGGGCGGCGCGGGCCGCCTCGACGTGCTGTGTCGGTGCGTCAACTCCGCCTTCTTCCTCTCGCACGCGATTCGGGAGGACGTGGAGGTCCACCTCGTTCTGCAAGACGAAGTGACGGTCCGGTTCGAGGGGTCGGACCTCCGGCGACTCAATCCCGACGAGCGAAGCACGGCCGCCCTGATTCGCAACGCGCTCGAAGAGAAAGGCGAGGCCATCGGCCACATGGAGACCGAGAGTTCGCCCGGCGTCCACATCTCCAAGCGCGGCTTCGAACCGGTGCTGGAGGAGGCGGCGCGAAAGGGAACCGTGGTCGAACTCCACGAGGACGGCGACCCGGTGGTGGACGTAGCGCCGCCAGAGAACCCCGTCTTCGTCCTCTCGGACCACCACGATTTCGAGTCCAAGGAGGCCGACCTGCTCGCGGACGCCGCCGACCGCCGCGTGCGACTCGGCCCGGAACTGCTCCACGCCGACCACGCGATTACGGTGGCGCACAACTACCTCGACACCGAGGGATTCGCGCGCTACTGAGTGTTTCGGAGGTTCGCGGCGCGGGTGCGGTTGTGGTGTGGTATGATTGCGGTGCGGTTGGGGCGAAGTTGCGGTACGGTTGCGGTGCAGTTGCGGCGCAGTTGCGGTGACTCCTCGGCGTCGGCAGTCGCTCGCTCCGACTCCGCGTTTCACTCCGAGGCTACCCGCCGAGCAGAATCCCTGCGAAAAGTCGCTATTCAGTCCTTCCAGTCGGGGTTCTCTCGCGGTGGGCTGAAGATGTCCACGCCCTCGACGGGCACGTCGCCGCGGTTCTCGGCGGCGTGGGGTTCGCCGCCGGGGATGGCGTAGGAGTCGCCTGCACTCACGTCGCGTTCCTCGCCGTCCACGAGAAAAGTTAGCGTCCCCCGCGTGATGTAGCCGGTCTGTTCGTTGTCGTGGCTGTGTTCGGGCACTTCCGCGCCGGGTTCGATGTCGAAGTGCTGGACGTTCATCTCGTCGGCACCGGCGAGCAGCGAGAGGTGGACGCCTTCGACGGCCTCGGTGGACGCTTCGGCGTCTTTGGGTACGATTTCCATGGTTAGCTGTATCGAGGACGGCCGGGCACCTAAAGGTTCGACTACGGGAAACGTGGGCTGGGGAATGGGTATGTGGCGGCGTCGGGGAACTTGGAGGGTCGCGGACATGGGTTACGTCAAGCGGACGACGCCGGAAGTGCAGAGAGGCGAGTAGCTAGCTTCAGGCTTGAGCTAATCATACTGCACAGCACCGTGACCGCACCGCCCCGCACGGGCCTCACGCCTCCCCAACCTCCTCACTCCGTCGCTCCGCTCAGTCGTTCGTCCCTCGCGCGGAAGGGGGCGGCACAGTCGCGCCGCGCCGGAAGACAACCCGCGTCTTCCGAGCCGTCGTTCACGTCCGTTCACGACGCCAGCGCGCGCCGGGAGAAAACGAATGACCACCACACAGCGACCGAACCGTTCCCAGACCGAACATTCACGTCCGAAAAAGCCCGACCACTGACCATGTACGCCGTCGTAGGGTGTAGCAACTGTCAGGCGCTCAAAATCGTCGAGGGACGCCCGGAGACCACCAAGTGCCCCCGGTGTGGCAAGCGCCGGAAGTTCGAGAAGTTGAAGAAATTCGTGGAGACCGACGACGAGGACCACGCCCGCGAAGTCCGGTCGTCGATGCTCGCCAACCGGCAAGGCGAGGGCGAGGCGTTCGCGGAGTTGGACTCGTTCACGGAGATGGAGTCCCGAGTCGATGATGCGGGCGTCTCCGACGAGGAGTTCCTCGAAGCGTCGGGCATCGACACCGACGAGGTGCAGGCGGCCGCCGACCGCGTCGAGAATCGGTCGGCCAGCACGCGCGGGACCTCCCGGAAGGAGACCGTGCTGGCGGCTCTGCGAGAACTCGACCGGCCGACCGACGAGGAGGTCGTCACCTACGCGAGCGAAGAGGGTGTTCCCGCAGACTACGTCCGCGACGCGCTGGAGAAGTTGGTGCGGCGCGGTGAGGTCAGCGAGAGTCGCGGCCGCTACCGGTTGCTCTGAAGGCGGTATTTCGGAGAAAACAATTTTGCGACGCCGACGTACCATCGTCCCAAACGGTCCCGCGGTGGTGGGGCGCGAGGTGGGGAGGACAGCAGGGATAGAAACGAATCGGCCTCGCGTTCCCGGCCCGAATGAGAACTGTTAGGGGCCGCGCCCGCCATCGCCCGGACATGACCGACGACTCCGCCGGGAGCGATTCGGACGCCACCGCCGCGAGCGACCCCGACGCGCTGGCCGAGCGCGTGCGCGAGGGCGAACTGCGACTCCACGAACTTGACGACCACGCCGATGCCGAGACCGCCGCGACGGCCCGGCGACGCCTACTGGAAGCCGAGACCGACGCCGACCTCGACACCGTCGGCGACTACGCGCTCAACGCCGAGCAGGCCGCCGACGCGAACGTCGAGAACATGGTCGGCGCGGCCCAGATTCCGATGGGCGTCGTCGGCCCGGTGCAGGTCGCGGGCGGCGCGGCCGACGGCGAGTATTACCTGCCTCTCGCTACGACGGAGGGCGCGCTACTGGCGAGCGTTAACCGCGGGCTATCGGTCATCGCAACCGCTGGCGGTTCGGACGCCCGCGTTACCGACTCGGGCATGACCCGCGCGCCCGTTTTCCGCGTCGCGGGAATCGCCGAGGCCGAGCAGGTCGTCTCGTGGGTCGGCGAGAACGCTGACCGACTCCGGGAGGCCGCCGAATCGACCACGAGCCACGGCGAACTCCTCGACGTGGACCCCTACGTCGTCGGCGACTCGGTCTACCTGCGGTTCGTCTACGACACCAAGGACGCGATGGGGATGAACATGGCCACCATCGCCACGCGCGAGGCCGCGGAGGTCGTGGAAAGCGAGACGCCCGCCTTGCTCGTCGCGCTCTCGGGCAACCTCTGCTCGGACAAGAAGCCTGCCGCCATCAACGCCGTCGAGGGCCGCGGTCGGAGCGTCACTGCGGACGTGAAAATCCCGCGCGAGACCGTCGAACAGCGCCTCCACACCACGCCGGAGGCAATCGAGGAGGCCAACACCCGGAAGAATCTGGTCGGGAGCGCGAAGGCCGGGAGTCTCGGGTTCAACGCTCACGCCGCGAACGTCGTCGCCGCGGCGTTCCTCGCCACCGGACAGGACGCCGCGCAGGTTGTGGAGGGGGCCAACGCCATCACCACCGTCGAGGCGCGCGAGGACGCGCTGTACGCCAGCGTCAGCCTCGCCAGTCTGGAGGTCGGCACGGTCGGCGGCGGTACGAAGCTTCAGACCCAGTCGGAAGCGCTCGACGTTCTCGGTCTCCGCGGCGGCGGCGACCCCGCGGGAAGCAACGCCGACGCGCTCGCCGAAATCATCGCCGTGGGCGCGCTCGCGGGCGAACTCTCCTTGCTCGCGGCACTGGCCTCGCGCCACCTGTCGAGCGCCCACGAGGACCTCGGCCGGTAGCGCGACGGCCGCCCAGACCGCGGGGACGCGCTCGGTGCGACGTTCCACCAGCGAACGCTCGGTGCCCCAACCCACCGGAACGCGCTCGGCGCGACGGACGACCGTTTGGGTGGACTGAAAGGGGCCGTCCGGTCGCGGGCTGTAGGCCCGTGGTCGTCTCAGCGACCGTCTCGTGAGCGAAGCGAACGAGACCTCGGAAGTCGCAGCCCGCGTGGTTCGAGAGCGTCGCTCTCGTCATCCCAAAAATCTCCGATTTTTGGAGACAGCGCAGCGAGCAGGACCGTCTTCCGGCCGCGAGCCGACGGGGGGCTTTCTAAATCTGCGTCACTCCGTGTCTGTCGCTCACTTACCCGAGGTCGCCACTCTCTGTCCGTCATTCACTTCTTCGAGGTCGTCACGTATCCGGTAGCCACAAAAGCGAGCGGTCCCAAGACGGACGTAGCAATGGTCTCGGCCGCCACAGTCATCGGATTCCTGCTCATCATGGTCGTCAACACCGTCATCGCGGCGGTCTCCATCCGCTTTTTCCGCCTTCGACTCACGACGCAGTGGGGCGCGGTGGTGTACACCGCCGTCTTCATTCCGCTGGTGTACGTCGTCACGACCATCGTCCTGTCGGGCGTCGTCGGGTTCGGCGGGAGCGGGGTTCAGGACCGGGGAACCGCGCTCGTTCTGGTCTGGGTGATTCCGCTCACGCTGGCGGTGTCGCTCGAACTCTTCTGGATGCCCGCGCCCGACGAGGTCGAAATGCCCGAGCGGACGCGGTGACCGCCGTCGCGTCGCTCCGCCCTCTCGTTTTCCGGTCCGCTCGTCGTTCCACCTACTCTCCCGACCCGTTCGCTTTTGCCCCCCTAGCCCGTACCCGGCGGACATGACCAGCACCGACTCCGAACTTCACGAGAGCGTCGAGGCGGCCGCCGCCGACATCGCCAGCATGGAAATTCGCGGTGCGGCGACCATCGCCGACGCCGCCGCCGACGCGCTCGCGGCCCAAGCCGAGGACAGCGACGCCGACGACCCCGAGACCTTCCGCGCGGAGATGCGCTCGGCGGGTCGCCGACTCCGCGAGACCCGACCGACCGCAGTCAGTCTCCCCAACGCGCTCCGGTACGTCCTCCGCGGCATGGAGGGCGAGACGGTTCCCGACCTCCGGGCGTCCGTCGTCGAGAGCGCCCGCGAGTTCCGGCGGGAACTCGACCAAGCGCAGGCGAACCTCGGTCGAATCGGCGCGAACCGCCTCCGCGACGGCGACACCGTGATGACTCACTGCCACTCGACCGACGCGCTCTCGTGCGTTGAGAAGGCCCTCGAACAGGGCAAGGAGATAGAGGCCATCGTCAAGGAGACCCGGCCGCGCAAGCAGGGCCACATCACCGCGCGCCAACTCCGGGAGTGGGACGTCCCCGTCACGCTCGTCGTGGACAACGCCGCCCGCCGGTATCTGGACGAGGCCGACCACGTCCTCGTCGGCGCGGACTCCATCGCGGCCGACGGGTCAGTCATCAACAAAGTCGGAACGTCCGGTCTCGCGGTCAACGCCCGCGAGCGCGGCGTCCCCATCATGGTCGCGGCCCAGACGCTCAAACTTCATCCGGACACGATGACGGGCCACACGGTCGAAATCGAGATGCGCGACGAGCGCGAGGTCCTGACCGCAGACGAGCAGGTCGAAATCGACGGCGAGGCGGACGGCGACGACTTCGCCGTCGAGAACCCCGCGTTCGACGTGACCCCGCCGCGCTACGTCGATGCCATCGTAACCGAGCGCGGGCAGTTCCCGCCCGAGAGCATCGTGACGCTGATGCGCGAGATGTTCGGCGACCAGCAGGGTGGCGAGCCGTGGGAGGAATGACTTAGTAGTCTATTTCAGTTTGCTTCACACAGCTAAAGAGAGAACTCCATGAGCGACGCTCCGCGGAATCTGATGAAAGAACTTCTAGAGGACGTTAGAGAGTTATACATCGAAGAACACGGTGAGGAGCCGACAGAGGAGTTTATCGAGGAAGCACGGAAGAAAATCGTCCAAGATGTCGCACAGCAGAACCGCGACGCCCACCGCGACATCTACGACGCACTCGCCGACGAATAGCGCGAAACGTCGGTTTCTCCGGAGAACGCACCGGATAACTTTCCATCGGAGCGCCGTCGTCTCGGTGAATCATGAACGACACGAAGCGACGCCGGTTCCTCCGGGCCACGCTCGCGGGCGCGGGCCTCACACTCGCAGGCACCGCGGCCGGACAGGAGACCACAACCAAATCCGGCGAGACGACGACCGAGGGCGACGAGACCACCACTACGCCGACCACCGACGCGGGCCTCGTCACCGTCACGAGCAACGAGAGCGTCGGCGCGACCGTCGATAGAATCGAGGAGGATATCGAGGACAACGACGACCTGATTCTGGTGACGACCGTTGACCACGCACGCAACGCCGAGAACGCGGGACTCGACCTGCGACCGACGAGGCTGATTCTGTTCGGGAACCCGAATCTGGGCACGCAACTGATGGCGGTCTCCCAGACCGCGGGCATCGACCTGCCACAGAAACTGCTCGTCTGGGCGGACGAGGACGGGTCAACGAACGTGACCTACAACGACCCGCGATGGCTGGCCGAGCGCCACGACATCGAGGGACACGACGACGTGCTGAATACGATTTCGAACGCGCTGGAGGCGCTGGCGACCGGGCGATAGCGACGGCGAGAACCCATCGAAGCCTGCGAAACGCGACTTATCGGGAGCGCGAAGCGAGAAACGTCGGATTTCTCCCGGTGGGCAGTTGTTCGGAGAGTCGAGCAGTCGGGCGACCAGTCGAGCAATCAGTCCATCAGTCGGTCAGTCCGTACCCGCGCTTGAACAGCGCGATGTCGAGCGCGAGGACGGCCGCGGTCAGCGCAGACAGCACCGCGAGCGACCAGTTGGGGTCCACCTCCGAGACGCCCAGAAAGCCGTATCGGACGCCGTTGACCATGTAGACCATCGGGTTCAGCATCGAGAGTTCCTGATACGGCGAGGGGAGTTCCCGGATGGCGTAGAACACGCCGCCGAAGAAGACCAGCGGCCGGACGATGAACTGATTCATCATCGTGAGGTTGTCCCAGTCGTCGGCCCAGAGACCGACCACGACGCCGAAACTGGCGAATAGCAGGCTGACGACCAGTCCGAACGCCGCGAGGTAGAGCGGTTTTGCGACGCCGACGGAGGTGAAGAACGCGCCGATGACCGCGATGAGCGACCCGACGAGCAGGCCACGGGTCGCGCCCGCGACGATGTACGCCGCGACCATCCGCGAGTAGGACATCGGCGACGTGAGCGTCTCCTCGATGTAGTCGTTCCAGCGCCCGTGAAAGACCGAAAAGGAGGCGTTCTCGAAGGCGTTCGAGATGGCTCCGAGGACGACCAACCCCGGCAGGATGAACAGGATGTAGGGAATCGGGTCGCCGCCACCGCCGATGCTGATTTCACCCACGCGGTCCCCGAGGATGACCCCGAACACCGAGAAGTAGAGGACGTTGGTGACGAACGGCGGAATGAACGTGTTTCGGGGCCGCCGGAGGAAGCGCAGAATCTCGCGGCGCGCGAGCGTCTTGAACCCGGTGAGTCCGGGGAAACTCACTCCGAGACACCTCCGTCGGCCGCGACTGCTTCCGCGGACTGGTCGCTCCCGCCCTCTCGGGTCATGTCCACGAACACCTCTTCGAGCGAGGTCCGAGAGATGCCCAAATCCACGATTTCGAGACCTGCGCGGTCGAGCGCCCGCACGAGGTCGGGCGCGACGAGTCCGCCCTGCGTCGCGGTGACGACCAACTGGTCGCCGTCGAGTTCGACGCTCTCGACCTCACCGTCGGTCGCGCCAGCGCCTGAGAGCATCGGCAAGTCGGGCACGCTCGCGGGAGCGTCCCGGAGCGTCACCCGAATCTCGTCCGGTCCGCGGTCCATCAGTTCCTCGGGTGTCGCCACGGTCAGTAGATTTCCGGAGTCGAGAATCGCCACCTCGTCGCAGAGGCGTTCGGCCTCCTCGATGTAGTGAGTCGTGAGCAGAATCGTCGTCCCCGACTCGTTGAGTTCGGTGATGAGGTCCCAGAGGTCGTGGCGCAGTTGCACGTCCACGCCTGCGGTCGGTTCGTCCAGAATCAGCAGGTCGGGGTCGGTGATGAGCGCCCGCGCCAACATGAACCGGCGCTTCATGCCTCCGGAGAGCCAGTTGAATCGGGTGTCTCGCTTGTCGTAGATGCCGACCTGCTTCAGCACCTCGTCGGCGCGCTCGCTGGCCTCGTCGGCCGGAATCCCGTGGTAGCCAGCCTTGTGCTCCAAGACCTCCCGAACCGGGAAGAAGTGATCGACGTTGAACTCTTGGGGCGCGAGACCGATGGCGTCGCGGGCCTCGCGGTAGTCGTCGTCCACGTCGTGGCCGAACACCTCGGCCCGGCCGCCGGACCGCCGGACGAGTCCCACGAGGATATTGATAAAGGTGGTCTTGCCCGCGCCGTTCGGCCCGAGCAACCCGAAGAAACTCCCCTCGGGAACTGACAGCGAGACGCCGTCGAGCGCCTGCACACCCTCGTACTGCTTGCGAAGGTTCTCGACTTCGATGGCGGCAGTCATCGCCGAGTCGTAGACGAGTCACGGCGAAAAAGCCGTTGGTAGCGGCCGAAACCTGTTGAATCCTCCCGTCGGAACTCGTCGCTTCGCTCGTTGAGATCGTCATAGTAATGAACGAGGTTCGGAAATTCGACTATATGGACAGACGAAGACTCGGTCGTATTCTCATTGCGACGTTCATCGTCAGTGTGACTTTCAGGTACGCTGGCGTCACCGTTGCTTGCGGTAGTCGGCGGTCCGGAGTTCGTCGCGGGCGTGCCACGTCCGCGGGCGGAGTGCGACCCCGACCGCGGCAATGTACGCGACGAACACGACCGCGGTCACGGCGAGACCCGGAATCTGGCCGACGGCGGCGCTCGCGGGCCACGGTCGGGGGTCGAACGCGCCGACACGGATGACCCACGCGCCGAGAAGCACGGTGAACAGCGGGAGATAGACTCGGCGAAGTCGATGGGCCAGCGCCTCTTCGGCGGTGATTTTGACGGTCGGCGTCCGGTAGTCGTTGGCGAGTCGAGTGCGCCAGTCGCCGTCCACGAGACTCTTCGAGGGGTCGAGACCGTAGGCCCAGACGTTCTCCTGTAGCGTCCGGACCCGCGAGCGCCACACGTCGTAGGCGCGGTAGCGCCGGGCCTCGATAACCAGAAAGAGACTCGTCGCGGCCGCGCCGACCAGCAGGACGTAGTGGGGGTTGCCCGCGCTGGAGAACGCCCACGTCAAGACGCCCGCCATGACGAGGACGGCCCAGTTGGTCGTCTTGTCGAGGCGCTCGCGCCAGAGTTTCATCCGGTGGATTTCCCCCCGGTAGAGGTGGGCCATCGCGGAACTCGGTCCCATATCGGCGTCGAGCAGGCCCCGCCCGACATCCGCGCCGTCGGGTGACGAGCGGTCGTCGTCGGGCGCGGCGGCGTCACGCGGCGACTCGGTGTCGGAGTCGGACCGGTCGGTATCGGGCGACTCGGTGCCACCGTCCGGCGGGAGGTCAGCTACGTCCTTGCTCATCGTTTCGGGCCACCTCGGAGCATTTAGTATTGTATAGTAATCGGTTTACTATACAAAACAGTTCCGCCCGGTGGGCGGTCGGCGACATCTTCGAACTACGAAGGCGGTACGCTTGTTATACCTAAACATGCATTCAAGATACAGAATTTTATCATGTTATAGAAATACTACAAATAGTATGAACGCAGAGCCACTCGAAACGTGGATAGACACCTCCGGTTCCGGATTGGAATCTCTGTTACATCATCCACTTCTCAACCCGCCCTACGGCTACGTGATTGGGGTGGTTCTCTGGCCAGTCTTTCTCTCGATTCTATCCGTATGGGGCCTGTTGATGTCTAGCCTCCCCTCGTCCGTCGTTACTCCCGGTGGTCTGGCCCTCGGCGTCGGAGGTCCCGTGGTGACGAGCATGAGTTCGGCACTCGTGATGGGTGCAACCGCCTGGAACACCCCACGCGAGCGTATTCGTCGGCAGTTCGCACTCCTGTCTCTATCTTTCCTTCTCGCAGTACCGCTGTTCGGTCTGTATTTCGACTGGCCAACGATTCCCTACGGACGCGAATTGGGGTTGAGTGTCTTTGCCGCACACGAACTGTCGAAAATCGTCCTTCTCGGTCCGGCAATTGGAGTTGCGTTCCTGATATTTCCTCTACTAATGCTCGGGGACAGGTCTCACCGCGAATGAATGGAACCTCTCACGCGCGACTCAGAAGTCGGTCAGTTTCGCCTCGGTCGCGCCCTTGGCGTCGGTGTCGAACGCGGAGAGTTCGACAAACTCCAAGCCGTTGTCCCGGAGCGCGCGCCGGACGCGCTCGGATGCGTCGGGCGCGACGAGCATCCCGCGGACCTCGTCGTTTTCGGCGGTGACACTCTCTCCCCGAGACGACGCCTCGCCGTCCCGATAGAGCGAGACGTAGCGCTGTAACTGGTCGAAGTGGTTCAACGTCGCCTGAATCCGTTTGACTTCCACGACGACGGGGGTTCCCGACTCGTCGCGCGCGAAGAAGTCGATGAACCCGTACTTACTCTCGCGCTCGTGGTCCACGATTCGCAGGCCCTCTTCCAGCACCTCGGGATTCGCCTCGATGTACTCGTGCATCTCGGCCTCGGTGCCCGACTCCTCGTAGGTGGCACCGTCGGTGGCGTCGAAGCGCGTCAGACCGTGGGCGTCGAGGATTCGCGCCTCGACGCGCTCGGTCGGATTCGTGCGCCGAGCGAGCAAGACTGCATCACCCTCACTCTCGCGTGCGGAGACGGTTCCCCCGCCGGGCATCCAGTTGACGGGCTTGTGGCCGGTCGGTTGGTGGACCAGAAACGTGCCGTCGGGCTTGGCCACGAGGATTCGGTCTCCCGGTCCGAGGTGGCCGGAGGTCCGGCCTTCGTACTCGACTTCACAACGCGCCTGCACGGTCAGCATCGCGCCGTCCCGGAACGCCGCCTTCGCCTCGCTGACGAGGGTTTCGGGGTCGGGCGCGTCGATTTGCTCGGCGACCATCTCTTTGCTCGGTGGTCGGTAGCGGCGTAAAAAGGTAGTGGATTCGCGGTTACGGAAATCGGTCTGTACAAGCGTCGGAGAATCGGTCGTCGGTGGGTTAGCGAGTGGAATCTGTGGGGTCAGTTCGGCAAGCAGAATCTGTGAGGTC
This sequence comes from Halorussus pelagicus, assembly GCF_004087835.1. Taxonomy (NCBI): domain Archaea; kingdom Methanobacteriati; phylum Methanobacteriota; class Halobacteria; order Halobacteriales; family Haladaptataceae; genus Halorussus; species Halorussus pelagicus. Next base: position 912,950 of record NZ_CP035119.1, on the reverse strand, counting down.
GATTTGGTGAATAGAAGCTAGCTACAGGCTTGAACCACTCATACCGCACCCGCCCCGCACAGCACTGCGCCGCATCAGCCTCACGCCTCCCCAACCGATTCGCTCGCCCCCTCACTGCGTTCGGTCGTTCGCTCATCCCTCGCGCGGTTGGTGCGACGGCGCAGGTGCGCCGTCGCACCCGCACGCGCCGAGTAGTTAGAGACAGATAGCTCTCGACGGCCGAAAGTCACCGCCAGAGGCCACCGACCCACGGCCAGCGAGTCAGAACCGTTCTTCGACCTGTCGGCGCGTCTCGGCCGCGCTCTCGGAGTTGTCCACCGTCAGGTGGTCGTCGGAGACGGCGTCGAACTGCTCGCGGTACATCGCATGAATCTCGAAGTCGGCGTCGCTGGCGTCGTCCTCGCGGCTTTCGATTCGCTCCCGGACGACCGACTCGTCGCACTCGACTTTGACCAGTCGGAACCGGGCGTCCAGCGACTCGGCGAGTTCGAGCGCGCGCTCGCGGTCGGCGGCGTCCTTGAACGTCCCGTCGAGGACGACGCTCCGGCCCGCTTCGACGGTGTCGCCCGCGCGCTCGAACAGTTCGCGGTAGACCATCCGGCCCTCCTCTTCGGTGTAGTCGGGGTCATCGAGGATGTCCTTGCGAACTACGTCGGTCCGGAGGAGTCGCCCGTCGAGTCGCTCGGCGACATCCTCGGCGACCGTCGTCTTGCCGACGCCCGGAAGGCCACAGACCACGACGAACTGCGGCGTCTCCTGTCGTGCGTCGAGCGGTTCCATTTCAGACATCGCCACCACCAACCACCCCTACGTTCGTTGTCGCGCGAATGCGAGTCATCTCAACTACTGTAACCCACGAAGCCAACTCCTTATCAATGTAGGGTAAAGGAGTCCGCAGCCAGCGACCATCCGCCACCGCGACTTTCCCGGCCGGGGTCGTACGAGCGGGCGTGACATGACGCCAAACGCCGATTTGGCGAGCGACGACCACGCCCGGCCGGTCGCGGAGGCCTTCGGCGCGACCTACGTCTCCCAAGAGCGCGACGAGGGACCGCAGGCCGCCCGGAGCGTCGGCGCGGAGTTGGCTGACTGCGAGTACGTGCAGTTTCTGGACGACGACGACCGACTCGCGCCCTCGAAGGTCCGCAAGCAGGTATCTCGCCTCGGTCCGGAAGTCGGCGTCGTCTACTGTGGCATCGACGACGAGGCGCGCGACGGGATTCTGCCGAACCCGGTCGTTCGCGGGGGACTAACGCGCTGGCGTCCGAACGACGGACTACGACGATGACGACCGCACGGGACGAACTGACCGACCTCGCGGCTGAACTCGTCCGAATCCCCACGGAGAACCCGCCGGGCGACGAGCGACCCTGTGCCGAGTTCGTCGCGGACTGGTTCGCCGAGCGCGCCGTAGAGTCCCACCTCGTGGAGAAACCGAGCGCCGAGCGCGCGCAGGTGGTCGCGTGGGTCGGCGACGACTCCCGAGAGCGGGCCGACAGCGAGGGCGCGAGCGGCGACGAAAGCGAGAGCGACGACTCGACCCGCGACGCCACGACGTTCGTCCTGAACGGCCACCTCGACGTGGTGCCAGCGGGCGACCCAGAGCGGTGGGAGTACGACCCCTTCGCGGGAACCGTCTCGGAGGGCCGACTCTACGGCCGGGGGAGCGCCGACATGAAGACGAATCTCGCGCTCGCCATGCTGACGGTCAGGGACCTCACGCCCGACATCGAGTCCGGGGACCTCGACGGGTCCATCGTGTTTCACGGCGCGATGGGCGAGGAGACCGGTCAGCCCGGAACCCGGACGCTTCTCGAAGAGGGCTACGGAGGGGATTGTGCGGTCGTGCTGGAACCTACTGATTTCCGAGTCGGAACGAGCGGAAAGGGCGTCGCCACCTTCCGAGTCGGCGTCGAGGGGTCGGCCTCCCACGCGAGTCGCCCCGACCAAGGCACCAACGCCATCGACGCCGCGCGACCCGTCCTCGACGCGATAGACGAGTACGACGACCGCCTTCTCGGGCGCGAGGACCCCCTCGTCGGCCGGGCGTACGCGACCGTCACCGAGTTCGAGGCCGGAACCGACTCGAACATGGCGGTTCTCCCCGGCCGCGCGGAGTTCCTGCTCGACCGGCGTATTCTGCCCGACGAGACGTTTTCCACGGTTGAGGACGAAATCGAATCGTTGCTCGCAACCGTCGAGCGCGAGGCTGGCGTCGAGACCGACTGCTCGCTGGTCGAACACTACGCCGCCGCCGGAATCTCGCCCGACCATCCGCTCGCCGAGCGGTTCCGCGGTCTCTCCGCGAAACTGGCCGACGCGCCCGCTGACCCGTGGGGACTGGAGGCCGCGACCGACGCCCGCGAGTTCGTCGCCCGCGGAACGCCCGCCATCATCTGGGGACCGGGGAATCTCGCGCAGGCCCACGCCGTAGACGAGTACATCGACCTCGCGGACGCCGCGACCGGACTAGAAATTCTGAAGACGGGCGCGAAGGCAGTTCTATCGCGGGAATAAGCCGGAAACACGTTTGGCCGGGTTCTCTCAATTCTCCAAAGGATTTATCAAATGCCGGACGCCAGTTCAACTGACACAGTATACATGGCAGAAAACGTCATCGGTACGGCAGTGATGGTGTTCTGGCTTGCGAGCGTCGTCGTAACGCTCGCAAGCTTGTGGAAAATATTCCAGAAGGCCAACATAGCTGGATGGAAAGGTATCGTCCCGATATACAACGTCTACCTGATGTTGAAAATCGGCAATAATCCGGGCTGGTACCTCCTGCTGTTCGTAATCCCGATTATCAACTTCATCGTCGCAGCGAAGATGTACATCGACTTGGCCAAGGCGTTCGACAAGGGTCTCGCTTGGGGACTCGGTCTCTGGCTAATTCCCATCATCTTCCTACCGATGCTCGCGTTCGGCGACGCGACGTACCGCGGTCCTGGCGGTTCGTCGGGCGGTTCGGCCGCAATCTGAATCGCGCGAAACGCCCCTCTCAATTTTTCAGAGCGAGACGCCGTCGAGACTCGCGTCGAGGTCCGCGACATACTCGTTGAACGCCTCGACGAACGCGGGCACGTCCTCGGCGAGACTGCGCACGTCGTGGGATGACGGCGGTTGGTACTGCGAGAGGAGATAGATGCCGCCCTCGCCGCCGACGCGGAGGTACGACGCGCCGTTCTCGTCCCACTTGAGTTCCCAGCGATTGCCCGCGACGCGGGTCCCCCAAGTGCCGTACTCGCCGCCCTCGTAGCGGGCGAGTTGGTGGGCCATCTGGTCGGCGACGCCGCGGACCTGTCCGAGGATTCGCTGGCGCTCGGCGACGACCGACTCGGTGGACGCCACGTCGGGGAAGTCGGCTGGAACCTCGTCTAACACGCCGTCGAGCGACCGGACGTAGCGGTTGAACGACGCGACGAAGTTCTCGTAGTCAGTCATCGCGTCGGCGAGGTCCTCGGGGTCCGGCGGTTGGTGGGTCGAGACGACGTAGGTCTCGGCTCTCCGGCCCTCGAACAGGAGGAACTGCAACTCGCCCGCCTCGTATTTAACCGTCCACTCGCCGTCGTCGGTCTCGAAGGTGTGCTTGCCGTAGTCGCCGCCCTGTAGCAGGGCGAGTTCGCGGGCAATCGTCCCGGCGTGGTCGCGGACCCGCGCGACCACCTCGTCGCGGCGTTCGGCGGCGTCCTCGGTCGATTCGACGGGCGCGTCGAACTGCTCTGTCATCGGTCTCACTCGGAGCGCGGCGGGTAAAAGGGTCGTGACCCGTGGGGCGAAACCGGCGTCGAGCGTAGTCGTCGGTTCGGAGACGTGATTTTGGCCACCGCTTTGGTCACGTCTGAAGCTAGCTTCGACGACTCGTCACGGTCGCTCGTCGTTGCATACACCTGCTTCGTTACGCTTCCCGTCTGGACCGGACGCAAGTACAATCGTACAGCCACTACGAGGATAAATTTTATATATTGGTGGGCACTACAACCATGTGTAATGCCCACAAACACCGATAACGTGAAAGCCCAGTTCGAAAAAGAGTACGCCCGCGAGGAACCCACAGTGAAGAAGGGCGACGAGATTCCACCGCCGACGCTGTACAACTGCGGCCACTGACCGCGGTTCCCGGCGCGGCATCGCGCCCGACGCCGACTACTTCGGCCGCGAAGACTTTCTCCTGACCGTTCGTCCGTAAATCTCATCCGCGAATCCTCGGGACGCGAAGTGAAACCGTCAGTCCACCGTCCGTAATAAATTACTTTTGAGAAAATGTGTAGATGTAAATGAAAAAATTTATGTAAGTATGTGGGGCAGTTGCATGTGCAATGTCCGCAAACAACAACGTCAAGGCACAGTTCGAGAACCAGTATTCCCGCGACGACCCCGACGAGCAGACGGCCGAGTACATCCCACCGACGCTCACTATGGGCTGTGGCAGCTACTGATACGGCCTGTTTCCTTCCGTAGGCACCGAGAACCGCACCCGAGTCGGAACGTGCAGACGAACACCAATCGACGTTTATTCTGTAGGCATTCGACCACATGTCCCCGAACAATTCGGACCGACGACGCATCGCCGCCCGTGCGCGAGGCGTCGGCGAACGACTTCGGACGCCGACCGACGACTCGAAAACGACCGACCCGGACGGCGACGAGTGGATTGCACAGTGGCGCGAACACGTTGCCGACGACCCCGAGGCCTTCGAGCGTCGCCTCGACATCGAAGGCGAATCGCTCGAAACGTGCCGCCAGAGACTTCACAGTCGCGCGATTCCCGACGAGCAGTCGCGTCCCGAGTGGGTCGGGACGCTCGGCGAACTGCTCGACTACGTGGAGTCGCGCGAACCGAGCGACCCGCCGCCGCTGGCCGACGCCGCGGACGACGTACCGTTCGTGGAGTTGCTGGCTCGGGTCGTGGCGTTCGCGTCCGAGCGAGTCGAGTGGGCGGCGTCGGCCGATTGCCTCTCGGACCGAGCGCGGTCGAGCCTCGAACGCTGGTTACTCGACCGTCTTGGGAAGGTCGCGGCCCACGCGCTGTTCATCGAGTTCAAGACCTTCCTCGCGTCTCAGGACCGCGAACTCGCGTTCGCGGACGATCCCGAGATGCCCGACTCGCCGCGGCGGTACTACGACCAGTTCGTCGCCGAGATGCACGAGGGCGAACTCCGGGCGCTCTTCGAGGAGTATTCGACGCTCGCGCGACTGGTCGTCACGCTGACCGACCAGTGGCGCGACGCGGTCGAGACGTTTTGCGAGCGCCTGCGCGACGACTGGGAGGCGCTGACCGAGACGTTCGGCGCAGGGTCGTCGCTCGGGACTGTCACGGACCTCGATTACCGCGGCGACCACCATCAAGGCGGGCGCGTCGTCTTCCACCTGACGTTCGAGTCGGGGGTCGAACTCGCCTACAAGCCCCGCGACGTTCGACCCGAGGCGCGGTTCGCCGACCTCGTGTCGTGGGTGAACGCCGAGTCCGACCTCGAAGACCTCGCCGCGTTGGACTGTCTCACGCGCGAAGGGTACGGGTGGATGGCGTGGGCCGACTCCGAGCCGTGTTCGTCCGCGGCCGCCATCGGCCGATACTACCGCCGCGCCGGGTCGGTACTCTGTCTGCTCTACGCGCTGAACTTCGTTGACGGACACATCGAGAACGTCGTCGCCGCGGGCGAGCATCCGGTCGTCGTTGACCTCGAAACGCTCATGCATCCGCGCGCTCCGCGGTCGGCGATACCACCGGCCAGCGAGTTGCCTGAGCGCCGCCAGAACACGGTCCTGCGGACGGGGATGGTGCCCGAAGACGACCCGAGCGACGACGTACAGAACGTCGCGGGGTTCGACGCTCCGGCGGGCGAACAGACCGGCGTTCAGGTTCCCACGTTCGAGCGCGTCAACACCGACGTGATGGAACTCCGGTACGAGGAAAGCGTGACCGTTTCGGGCGACAGTCTCCCGATATTCGACGGTTCGCGGGTCGAGCCTCACGAGTACGGCGAAACGCTTGCCGACGGGTTCGCCGAGACCTACCGGTTTCTGCTCGACAACGAGGGCGCGCTCCTCGCCGACGACGGTCCGGTCGCGGCGTTCGCCGACGCGGAACTCCGGTACGTCTATCGACCGTCCCAGACCTACCAGTCGGTGTTACAGCCGTTGACGACGCCCGAATGCCTCCGAGACGGCCGAACGTTGGGATGCAAGGTGGAACGACTCGCCGAACCGTTCGCCGCTGGCGACACCGACCGACGGCTCTGGCCGGTGTACGAGGCCGAGCGCACCGCGCTCTGGCGAGCGGACACGCCCCGGTTTTCCGTGCGGGCCGACGACACGACGCTCCGACACGACGGGTCGCCGGTGGCCGACCTGTTCGACGCTAGCCCGCTCGAACAGGTTCGGCGTCGAATCGATGGCTTCTCAGAGTCAGACCTCGGCGAACAGCTCGACCTTATCAGGACGGCGTACGGGTCGCCGGTCTCTCCATCCGGCGATGCTTCGGGAGCAGTCGCCGACGCCTCGCCCGAGGAGACCGACCCCCTCGCGGACGCCGACGCGCGCCGAGAGGCGCGAGCGATTTTCGAGCGGGTTCGCGGTGCGGCCACGCGAGCGCCCGATGGAACCCCGACGTGGCACCGCTGCGAGCGCGGCGCTGGTGGCGTCGAACTCGCCGCGGTCGGCGACGACTTCTACGGTGGTCGGCTCGGCATTGCGACGTTCTGCGGGGCGCTCGCGGAGGTGACCGGCGACGCGCAGTGCCGCGAGTTCGCGGTGGAGGTGGCGTCGCCGGTGGCGCGAGACCTCAACGCCGACACCGACGCGCTCGCGGGTCTCGATGTCGGTGCCGGAACCGGAATGGGGTCGTACGTCTACGGGTTCGCCGTCCTCGGCGACCTGCTCGACGCCGACCGGTTCACCGAGGCGGCCCGCCGGAGCGCGTCGCTGTTGACCGCCGAACGGTTCGCGGGCGACGCCCCGACCGAGGTCCAGAGCGGAACCGCCGGGGCGCTGTTGGCCCTGCTCGCGCTCTACGACCGGACCGGCGACGACGACCTTCTCGAACGCGCGACTGCCGCCGGGGAGCGACTGCTCGCCGAGCGCGTCGAAGTGGACGGCGCGCGCGTCTGGCAGCCGGTCGCTGGCGACCGCGTGCTGACGGGGATGGCCCACGGCACTGCGGGCATCGCGTACGCGCTAACGAGGCTCTTCGGAGCGACCGGCGACGAGCGGTTTCGAGACGCCGCGACCGACGCGCTCGCCTACGAGGACGCCGCGTACGCGCCCGAAAAACGGAACTGGCGGGATTATCGCCCGGACATCGACGCGGAGTTCGTGACGGGGTGGTGCGGCGGTCGGTCGGGAGTCGGACTCTCGCGGCTCGGGATGTACGACGCGACTGGCGATGAGGCGTTTCTGGAGGACGCCGAGCGGGCGCTCGCCGGGACGGACACCCGCGCGCTTGAAGACTTCGACCACCTCTGTTGCGGGAACTTCTCGCAGGTCGATTTCCTCTTCGAGGCCGGGCGGACGCTGGACGACTCGCGTTACTCCGAGGACGCGCGACGACTGGCGGCCGCGACGGTTCGACGCGCCCGCGAGAACGGACGGCTCACGGTTCCAAAACGGACCGACAACTGGCTCAATCCGTCGCTGTTCACGGGCGAGACCGGTGTCGGCTACACCCTGCTCCGACTTGACGACCCGCAGTTGCCGTGCGTAACACTCTGGGAGTAGTCGTCCGAAAGACCGGCAGAATTCACTCCTCGCTCACCGGACTCTCCAGCGACGATTCTATCGGTTCGTCACCGGCTAGCACCTCGAAGGTTCGCCCGTAGGTACTCTCCATCGGAAGCGCGGCGACGAGCGTTCGCGCCACGTCCTCGCGCGGAATCTCGCTTTCTTTCCTGTCGAGGTCCGCGCCGGTTCGAATCCGACCGGTTCCCGCCTCGTTGGTCAGCGCGCCCGGACGGACAACGGTGTAGGTCAAACTGCTCTCGCGGAGTCGTTCGTCGGCCTCGGCCTTCGCGTTCAGGTACTCGCGTAGCTCCTCGGGACTCTCCTCGGGCGAGTCGGCGTTGATGGAACTGAGCATGACGAATCGGTCGGCGGTCTGCTCCTCGGCGGTCTCGATGAGGTTTATCGCACCGTCTCGGTCAACGCCCCACACGTCCTCGCCGCCGGACCCTGCGGCGAACACGACGGCGTCACAGCCTCGGACCGCGTCGGTGACATCTTCGGTCACGTCCGCGAGAACCGCCTCGGCACCGAGCGCCTCGATGTCGGACAGTTGTGACTCGTCGCGGACCATCCCGCGAACCTCGTGGTCGCTCTCGGCCAGCATCCGGGTGACGTGCTGGCCGACCTGTCCGTGCGAACCGGCTACGAGTACGTCCATAGGTAGTTCGAGAACGGGTCGCCGTCTGAAGAGCGTTGCGACCGGTAGCCGTCGCTCGCCGAGAGGAATGCGGGAAAAGTGGGCCGGCGCGAATTCGAATCACGCGAGACTCGCTGTGCTCGTCTCGCTTGCTCTCGTTCGCTTCGCTCACGAGAACGCGGTTACGGCCACCCGAGAGCCGTAGCTGCGAAAAACGAAAGTGGGGAAAAGTGGGCCGGCGCGAATTCGAATCGAGCGAGACTCACTGCGTTCGTCTCGCAGACTCTCGTTCGCTTCGCTCACGAGAACGCGGTTACGGCCAACGCTCCGGTCGGTTTCGCGGTTCGGTGCTCGGGGGCTCCGCAGGCTTCGCCCCCTGCGCTCCGCTTCCACCGTCTAAGGCCGACGGCAGCGTACGCGCTTGGCCCGCCAACCCGCCCGTGCCCCAGAACAATGGCACGAAACTCTCCCGACGACGGGCTTGAACCCCTCACACCACGCGACGCAGTCGATCTGTACAAACAAGACCGAGAACGCGAACTCTCAGACGCAACGCTCCAAAGTCACGGATACAGGCTGAAACGATTCATCGAATGGTGCGATAAAGAAGACATCGACAACCTGAACGACGTCACCGGCCGCGATGTTCAACGCTTCAAAATATTCCGGAAACAGAAGGTGAGCGATGTCACGCTTAAATCTAACCTGGACACGCTACGTGTCTTCTTGCGGTTCTGCGTCAGCATCAACGGATGCATCGACGGCCTCGATGAAACTGTCAACTCCCCCAGCTTAGCCGACCCCGGAGCGAAAGGCACCGACACAGTCCCCCGGCAGAAAGCCGAGCAAATCCTGCAGTACCTCGATAAATACCAGTACGCGTCCCTACAACACGTACTCTTCAGAGTGCTTTGGGAAACTGGAATGCGTATGGGAGCGGCTCGGTCAATCGACCTGCAACACTACCACCCGCGAGACGAATACATCGAACTCCGGCACAACCCGGACACTGACACTCCGTTGAAGAACAAACGAAAAGGGGAGCGGGCAGTCGCAATCAGCACGCGGACTTGCAGAATCATCGATGACCACATCGAGCATCACCGTCACGACGTGCAAGACGACCACCGCAGAGACCCGCTTCTGACCACAGAATTCGGGAGAATCACGAAGAACACGATCCGCCTCAACGTGTACCGAGTCACCCGCCCGTGTACGTTTAACGGCGGTGACTGCCCGCACGATCGGGACCCAGACGAGTGCGAGGCGATGAACAATATGACCGCGAGTAAGTGCCCGTCCAGCACTGCTCCGCACTCGATCCGTCACGGGGCGATCACCGATTATCTCTCGTCAGATGTCCCTGCAGACGTCGTCAGCGATCGGATGAACGTCGGTACAGACATCATTGAGGAAAGATACGATCACAGGGATTCGAAATCCAAAATGCGACAACGGAGGGAACGGATCAACTGGCTGTGACCGCATGCGGGCAGGCACCCCAGACCCCCTCACGCCAGCCCGTACATCGACGGACGATCCTCCAGCGCGTTAATGATCGTCCCACGCGAACACCCGAGACGCTTTGCAGCACGACGCTTACTGGTTTCTGAATCACGAACCTGCTGGAGCACAGTACAGATACGATCGTACTCATCAGTCTCTACCAACCTCCCATCCTTCACATCGAACCCCAACGGCGGACGGCCGCCACTCCATGCGTACGTGGCGTCACTATCGTGGTCATGCGAGGGATGCATGGCATCGCTGAGTGTGGTGAGCGCGCGTTTCGTCGCACCCTCGATAGCAGTATCGGATGTGATTATCATACCTGCCTCAGCCAGGTGTACGTCCACCGCGCTGTCCACGAGCTGTTGAATGCGGTCGGCTCCATGTGCGCGGTCAATGAGTTCGTCGGGGTGGACGACGATGAGGGAGTATGGTTGATTGCTTTTCGTTGCGCCCTGCATCATACCGTTCAGTCCGTTTTTCGTCGTGGTTTTGTCGTGGCAGATGAGGAGCTGGTTAATGGGGGCGTGCCAGTCTACCTCTTCAATTGTCACTGAGTTCCCTGGTGTTTCGTTCTCGATTGCTTGCGCTGCGTTATCTGTGTTTTTCGTGAGGGAGGGCTCAGTGAGCCATGTTTCACCAGTATGGTTAGTGGCGTGAGAGAGACACGCGCGCAGATTGTCTTTGCGTTCTGTGGGGGAATCTCCGGTCACGTAGATGATCGTGGTGATTGTTTTGTAATCTTTGTCCGGGGCCATTGTGTTTGGTTATAACACCCATAGAAGTATAAATGACAGGGGTTCTTGACATGGTATATTTCTTCTTGACAGGGCGCGATTTTCAATAGAGTGATTTTCACCCCTCTCATGGCAAACTTCATTTACTGTATCAATTGGTAGGTTTCTGAACCCCCGATTCACCCCCTCCATCTCAGTTAACTGAGTGTTCTGAGAGGGTGTTTTCCGTGCCAGGGCTTAGAATTGCTTGAAAAAGCTTTTTTGTCGGGATGCCGGGCATAATGACACCTCTCAGGGACTTTCTGACAGGGTTCTTACGTCCGAAGATGGTGTTTGGTGTATAGGAGAGGATTTACCTCCTGTGTTAGATATCTGAGATGGGTCAGGGCGAAGTGTTATGGGCGCACGGAGTGAGCGACGCTCACGCGCCACTGGGCTTCGAGAACATACCCGCGGTCACGATCAGTGTCACGCACACCCGCCTGGCGTGCAGACGACGTCAGCGCAGACACGATCGACACGAACCTGTCAACGCTCACATATCGCCAGTGCTCACCAGCTGGAGGGGAGAAAACCTATAACGAGAAGCGCGTGACGACAGAGCGGTAGCGTACCACCGCTGCCACGACACGCAGGTCACACACTCTCTCTCCAGTCCCACACGTCCCCACATAGGCGCTCACACGCCGCGCAACACGCTGCAGTCAGGACACGTGTCACGCCCCTCATCGAGCCAGCACACCCCGCCACGCGCGCACGCGTCAGCAGGAGTACCGTGACCACCGATCCAGACGCTGACGTTCATCCGTCCACAACGAGCGCGGCAGCCGCCGCGCCCTTCCCATCGATACCTCCAACTTCTTCCCCTACTATATTGGGGGTGCTGTCGCTAGGAGAGCGCGCCCAAATTGTAAGAAATGTGAGCACCAATTGTTGTAGTGTAATTTATGTGAATTGGTGGTTAGTATTCTGATGATTTGGGGAGGGTGCTCTGGCGACAGCACCCACTACACTATACGCGCGAAAGGTGAGACCTCACGGCCAGTGAATATCAGAACTTCACCACGGAGAATAGAGTGTTGTTAACGGTCGGGAGACGTCGGCATGCTGCGAGCCTTTAAGTGCGCCAGTTGGTTGTAATCCTGTGCCACCAATCGATGCAGTCCTCAACCCTGCAGCAAGCGCCAGAACCCCCCTCGATCCTCTCGATACATATCGAGGTTACCAGCCGCGCGTTCACCGAGCGTGGTGAGTTCGTAGATCCCCCGGTCAGCTCTTTGTACCAGATCGTTGTCGCGGAGGTGTTTGAGTCTGTTTTGGACGTACTGTTTCGAGTCCGTGGAGGCTACGGATTTGAGGAGCATGCTCGGTGTTTGTCTGCTTTCCTCGTTGAGGAGTTCGAGGATTTCTTGATCGGTATCAAGCAGCGAGGGGTGTTGAGCGGTCATGGTCATTCCTTATTTGTATATTTGCCCCCCAAATACTTATAAGTACCAGGTCCTTAACAGAGGATAAGCAGTGAAAACGCGGGCCTGGACGAGCGCCTAACCAGCGTTCGTATGAAAGGACAGGCAGGGAGGGAACCACCCTCCCGCCCTGGTACCGCGGGTTCACCTGACCTCGATGGATGTGCGTCTGCGAGACGGATCGTTTCCGCCAATCAACCAATCCATGCGGTCCGCGAGTACCAATGCAACGTACGACACGAAAACTTAAAAATCGTCCTACAACGGACGGACGCAGCGACGAACAGCACGGAGTAAACGACGGTATCAACGGTGGTGGGGCCTGATGGCAGCGGGAGGAGACATGCCCGACGACATCTCGGGCCCATCAGAGGACACACCCACTGCGAAGCTGGGCGCGCAGTTCTCGCAGTACGAGGAAGCTGTGAAGGACGCAGACAACGCTGGCGACGCGATGCAAGTCTGCATGGATGCAGCTCAGACCTTCGCAGCGATCGAAGTCGAAGCCGGCGACGAAGCCACGGGTCTGCACTCGATGGCGAAAGCGTACCTCAACCAGCTAAGTGACACGAAAAGCGGCGTGTCGCGGAAGAACGTCCGCCAAATCTGGTTAGATGAGATTGATGACCTCGAAACTGAGAAGAAGATCGATGACGGTGAAGTGATCATCTTCTCAGACCTCATTGAGGAGACGCTTGTCGGTGTGACGAAGAAGGTTACGACAGACAAGTCATCCACCGAAGAGACCGAATACGTCCTGAAATTCAACGATGCGAACGGGACGCGTCTCACGGTCACCCAATCGACATTCTTCGAAGGACGGGTTCTGTGGAAGGCCTACACAGCCGCTCAGGAAGGCGAATACCCTGACCGAGCGGAGAGTGAAGAAGTTGAGTGGGACAACTTCATCGGCGATGTTATCGAGAGCGTTGGTGAAGTCGTTGAAGAAGAGACAGGTGCACGGACGGCAGCGATGCAGGCGTTGAAGAACTACGTGAGTAACACTGTCGCGTACGGAGACCGCAAGGATGCTGTTGAGAACGGCGGTGTGTACGTGGACGATGAACCCCCGGCGAACTCTGAGGTTGTCGTGCCGAGGGAGGCGATTGCGTCCATCACATCGACCCACGAAATCACCGACCGGGCGCTGCAGGCTGAAATCTCCGCGCGTGAACTTACAGGCACGTCAACAGCTGGTGACAAGGTGTCGAAGTCAACGACCGTTCACGGGAATTGGCAGACGTTCTGGTATCTGTCCGGTGACGCATTCGAAGTTGGCGAGGATGCCTACCAGCAGGAGGCGTCAGGGTCCACGATGGACCGCATGGATAACCACGGTAACGAGGAGGATGGTGACAGCGCCAGTGAACCGGACGAGACCGGCGACACCGACGAGGTTGTAAACGGTGACTCGGGCGGTTCACTGCCTGGAAGTGACGAAGACAGCGACGACCATGAACCCGGGAAAATCCGGTCATACACGCCCGAAGACGGGGGTGACGAGTAATGCCACGAGCACCTACTGACTACGACGAAGTCACCGACTACGAAGACGCCCGCCCGCCTGAATCCGTCCGCAAGGGCCTCCCGGCGGACCTGAAGGACGCGAAAATCAAAGGCGGGGAGACGCACCCTGCAGACGCGACAATCCGCCTGAACGGGCCGCCCGGCACGGGTAAGACGACGCAGATGTGCCTCCGCGTTGCTGTGCTTATAGAGGAACACAACATCGACCCCCGTGATATCACGATCATGACGTACCGTCGTTCACTTGCCGGTGAAATCGAAGCGCGTCTCAAGTCATGGGGAATCCTCGATGAAGAAGACGAGTTAGAAATGTGGACGACCGCACATGCCGCGGCGAACCGCGTTACAGGGCTTCTCAGCGGTCGTCACGATGAGAACACGGATTCCGGGCTCGGTCCAGCCGTGACGGGATACGAGAAATGGTACTTCTGCAGTGAAGTACTGGACATCAAGTACAGTTCAGCGCCGTGGAGCACGTCGCGCGGTGAGCTGTTGTTCAAAGTCATCGAATACGCTCGTGATAACCTGCTTGACCCGGCGGACAAGAGCGATCTGTACGAAGTGCCGAAGTACACCGACCTCAAGGAAGAATGGCCGGGCGTCGACGTCCCCCAGATCTATGAGCGGTGGGAGGCGTTCAAGCAGGAAGCCGGTCTGACGGAGTTCGGCGAACTGTTAGAAGCAGCCGTGAACGGTCCGCTACCGCCGACGAAGGCGGTTGTCGTGGACGAGTACCACGACGTGACACCGCTCATGGCGCAGGTGTGTGAGCGTTGGGTTGCAGCTGCAGACACCGCAATCGTTGCCGGCGACCCGTTGCAAGTCGTGAACGAGTATACGGGCGCGGACCCGCGGTTCTTCAGTGACCGACTCGATCACATTCCGGAGGTCCTGTTGACGAAGACCTGGCGTGTCCCGCGGTCGCACTGGCAGGCTGCGACGTTGATGCTGTCGAAGGAGTTCGACGAACCGCCGGTGACGCGTGACTCTCGCGGTGAACTGCATGAGTACAAGTCCCCATGGTTCGAGAAGGGGGACAGTGACGGTTGGCGCGTCCCGGGCGCGGATACCCCGGCAAGCCCCGGCGCGCTCGTCCAGGACCACATCGACGGGCATGACGACCGGTCGATGATGCTCCTTGCACGCAGTCGCACGCAAGTGTCGGGTATCAGTGCCGCACTGGAGAAAGCCGGCATCATCCATTCGACGCATGACAGCGATCTGGGCGGGTGGACACAGCGCCGCGTGGACCTGCTAAACGCGTTAGTGAAACTCCGCGGTGTCCCGGCAACCTACGCGTCAGATGACGGTCAGTACGGGCTGCAGACGTACGACACGGACGCGTCGCAACTCCGTCTCACCGGCGACGAAGCCGCGACGCTGTTAGAGCACACGAACGGTCGTGTGCTGTCGGTCACGAACGACGAACGGGAGACGTTCATTAGTGGTCTCCGGGACGGTGAACAGACAGTCACTGCTGACGACCTCGGTGAAGTTGTCAAAGACGCGTTCTGGGGGCGTTACACCTCAGGAACGGCGTCTGTTAGTGAGTTAACGAAATCCGGTGAACTCGATGACGGTGAAATCGATGCGTTGCAGGCTGCAGTGTCTGAGCGTGACGAGACGGTTGCAGAGGACGCGGTGAAGCGGGTGCGTGTCCTCACGATTCACGCATCGAAGGGCTCGGAGGCAAGCGACGTTGTCGTGTACGACGGCATCACGAGCACGATTGCGAGTGAAACCGACCGGTTGAAGCGTAAGTCAGAGAATGAAGCTCGGACCTGGTACGTCGCGCTCACACGTGCGAGCGAGCGGTTGCACATCATGCGTGGCGGGTTCCGTTGGATGACGCCGTATCTGGACGGGGAGATCGTCAGGAAGTCGGAGCAGGCCGCTGAACGCGCTGCAGCGAACGCGGAATCCGCCGAAGATGACGGTGACGAGTTGCCTGTCATCGGTACTCCCGACGTCGAAGAGGAACCCGCCCCGGATGCTATGGAGAACACCGGTCCCGACCCCGCCCCAACCACAGGAACGTCAAGTGTTCTGGGGGAACGTGAACGGGTGGATAACGCTGTCAGGCAGGCATGTACTGACGGTGGGGTTGACACCGACGCAGCGACGGGTCGTGTCGCTAAGCAGACCCGCGCAGACCTGGACATGATTCAGGACAGGATCGAAGCGTACCAGGAACGCATGGAGTACACGCGAGAGTTAACGCGTGAAGTGTGTAGCGAAATCTACAATGGTGGGATATCGACGATGACTGAGGTCATCGATGCGTGCGAGTCCCGCGGATTCCGACGTGAGAACGTTGAGGCGGTACTGGATGCGCTCATTAACGCAGGCACGGTCGCAAAGAAAGACGGTGGATTCGTCGGCCTCACATGGGGTGATTGTTGATGCGAGAAGCAATCCAGCGGTTAGACGACGCTGAAAGCCCGGTGAAAGTCACCGACGTCGGTGAAGAGTACGTCACGCTGGACGTTCCGGAATCAGTCCACGACGCGGAGCGTGTCATCCCCGCAGACCTGGTTGAAATCGGGCAAGACGCCCGGAACTGGTTCGCGTGGGATTTGGAAGAGAAGCAGCCGCGCGCCCCGTACACCAACCCCGGGTACGCTGGTGCAGCGCAGTGGGGACGTGAGAACGTCAGTTGGGATTCACGGGCAGGCGGGACGTTCGAGGACGTGATTGACGCCCTCGATGGAACTGTCAACGGGCACATCGATGACAGTTGGCGGTGGGGGACTGTTGAAGACGATGACGGGAACGAGCACCGTGAGGATCCCCGGCCGCTGTACCCGATGGCGATCGTTCCGCACTTGGACTTCCAGCCTGACGAAGATCCGCTCATGCTGGTGGACCTCGATGACGTCATCGAACCTCAATACGATGGGACCGCGCTGATGACGCGGGAAGCGTGGGACCTCATCCAAGAACTGGACGCCTACACTGAAGTCAGCACCAGCATGACCGGCGTTCACGTGTTCGTACGGGCGGAACTCCCCGGGTTCGTTGACGGGAAGAAGGTTCAGGAAGATCTGACCCAGTCACTCCCGAGCGGTGAAGTCGGGCACGTTGAGGTGTACGGTGCTCCCGCGAACGGACGCGTGATGGGGACGACGTGGATGCACATCGACGCCACGCCGCGGCACGACGTCCCTGAACGGCAGGCAACGATCGACGACATCGTTGACGAGCACCTGGATGACGACGATACTTTGACGCCAGCTGAACAGGCACAGGCAGCGTTCGATGACCGGGCTGAGGGTAGTGATATCGACTCGTCCAAGTCGAAGTCAGCGTACTACTCCCTGAACCCTGAGCCGATCGCGCAGACCGGTCCGTTCCGCGCTCACGCGGTGAACGGGCAGGGCCCACACCCGGTTCACGGTGGCACCAGCACCCCAGACGCGAAGTCTACGAACTTCGGCGTGGACACTAATGACGGGTGGAAGTGCTGGGCTCACGAGGACGGTGGCGGTGCGCTGCAGTTGATTGCAGTCATTGAGGGCATCAGGTCGTGCGGGAACGCGAGCGATGTCATGCAGGACCCTGTCGATGCGCTTCGGGTGTGTCTCGCTGCGCGGGACAAGCACGCGACTGCGCTTGAAGACGAAAAACCGCCAACGATGGCTCTCAAGGGCGTTTTGGGGGTACAGGGTGTTGACTACAAAGAAGACGGACAGTTGTCGAAAGCGAACTACGCGCTGGCGATCGGGCTGTTCGAGGAGATGGAGTACACGGGGTGACTAAGATTGTCAACTCAAAACTCAACGACGACGGTGACGTGGCAGTCGAACAGTGACTTAACCAGCTCTGAGAGCGCACTCATCTCCGCGCACTGGAGCGAGGTGACCGCTCACCTGGTTCCGCCGGGCGTGGCGTGGCGGTGGGGGGAATGCGGAGTGTCCCACCGCGTGAAGTGTAATTGGGAGGAAGACGGGCTCATCCGGCGCGCTCCGGACGGTGGTAAGTGGTTGACGACGGAGGCGCTGTGGCTACATGTGATCAAGCGCGCGGGCGACGACGAAGTCGTTGGCGCGCGTGCACAGGGACAGCAGGTCCTCGATGTACCGTCACAGTCGGGGAGTTCGTGTGTCCTCGCTCCCAAGACACGCTCACCTGACCGCGCGGTGCAGGCGACGCTCACCGGTGACACGGTCGATCACCGGCAGAGTCTGAATTGGTGCGGGGTCCGCGAAAACCAAATGAAAGACCCGACCCGGGCGACGACAAAAGCGGAGAAGGCCGCAACGAAGACGGGGCAGGTGACACTGTCTCTCGCTACAGACTACGACCTCGATGCGTGGGACGTGAACGTTCCGTGGTTCCGCGAGAATGCAGTGGTCGCGCCGACCGGTCAGGTGTACTGACCGCGGTTGTGTTTTTCGCGCCGGTTTCATTTGCATGGATCGGCGATTTGGTGTTACGGGTTTTGACGGGCGTGTTTTCACACTTTCTTCAGTACTTCTTTACAGTGCCTTCACGGCCGTGTTTCACCCCCGTAACACTCCGAATCACTGCAAAAGCAGTCCTTGTAAGGAGTTTCACAGCCAGAATTCGAACCGTCCCATTTGCAAGGATCCACGATTTAGGTGTTATGGGAGTTAAAGCGCCGGAAATCTGTAAATTCACGGTGTCTTCAGTACTGTTTTCACAGTGTTCTGGGGGTAGAACACGTATCCTGACCGCGACCCGCCCGGTGTTGTCAACCGAAGAACTCTCTGACGGTCCCGATGCGACACTCCCGCGTGGTGCGCCAAAGGAGAGTGTTAGTGTATAGTGTGCGCGCGACCGATCGAGTGACCGGGCAGCGGGTGAGATTCCGATCGATGAAGTGGGTATAACACGTAGACTGAATGCCGCCCGGGCGCTTCCGGGCGGCGTGTTCCCGGCAAGAGAGAGTGAGATTCCCGGTCGTGGTGGGCCGGGGCTCATTCGGACCGCCGGAGGTACGGCGGTCCATACATTCGGACGAGCAAACAGACGCACACTCGACCGTACACGGAGACGGACGTAAGTACGTACACGAGTACGTACACTGCGGTGTACACGACTACGAACACAGACACTCAATGACGGACGTGTCTACGTACAGGCGGGACGATGGGTGTGCTACCACCCGCACACGTTTTCACCGCCACGTATGCCGGTTTTTCATTTGGTATCCGCGCGGAACGGTGTTACCTCTCTTATCGGTGAGTCCCCTACCTGAGAGTATGCAACCAGGGTTCATCGGGGGAATGGAGGTAGGAGTGGTGTTGATTCTTGCAGTATTACTGTTCGGTGCAGATCGGATTCCGCGGCTCGCACGGTCAGTTGGGGAGTCAATGGGCGCGACGGGAACGGGAGACGATTGAGGATGAACTGCAGGACGATGACGAAGACTGAGGCACTGGTACTGTTGTATCTGGAGAACACTGACGGGAGAGCGACGACTGGCGATATCGTTGATGACCCCTCCATCAACAAGATCACATTACACTCGATCCTCCTGCGCATGATCGGACAAGGACGCATCGAACGTGAGGGAGAACGCGTAACACTGACCGCGTAACACTACCAACATGGATAGCGAACGACCGCACGGAATCCCCGACCTCACCCCTGCAGAGCGACGCGAATTCATCGAACAACTCAAAGAGTTCGAGATTCCTGAGGGAATGGAAGCCGCGATCGAACGTCACCGAGAACACCTGGCAGAGTAGCAGTCAGAGTTCCGGACACCCCCCGTCCCTCCGGGTAGTGTTACCTCTCCTATAAGGGTGGAAGTGCTGTTATCGAGTATGGGCTCTGAAACACTTGTCGTGTACCGCTGCAGCGAATGCGGAGCGAACGACATGACACTAGGCAGTATCCACGGGCCATCGAACGACACCGTCCAGTGCGGCGAATCTACAAGATCGGAGACCCGGAGTTCCTATACGCCCGTACTGAACGGTACGAAATCCCGGTCGAAGACGCTGACGAGTACCGCACCGATCCACAAGGCGGGGGCGGTGAGAGTATCGCAGAACGCATGAGCGGGCGGACGCGCGACGCTGCCGCACGCCGCACGGCCGGTGAGGGCCGGAGACTGACGTACCGACCGCGGGAGAAGTTGCAGCATCAACCGGGGCAGACGCCGAAACAATTCGCTGGTGTGAGTCAGCGATTGAATTCCCCGAAGGCGAGATGCATTCCAAGGAAAACTAATGTTTCCCATACTGTCAAGGAATCCTGCTTCTTTGATATGGGCACTCTCCATATGGTTAGACATGGTAGAAAGAAGGAAAGCACTCACGGCAGACCCCACGTGGTGGAGAATTATCACTGTCATCAAAGGAGAGCCCATCTGTGCGATCGAGCCTCTGGGCCCCGAGTGCTGGCGAGGGAACCCGTACGCGACAACCGTATGCGAGTGCGACGACGGTACCGGTGATCAAGCATGACACGTAACGTCGCCGCGTACGTCCGTGTCAGCACTGCTGATCAGGATGAAGAACGGCAACGCGAATCGATTCTCAACGCGTACGAGGCTGACGATGTCGAATGGTTTGTGGACGTCGAATCCGGCGCATCACTTTCCCGTGACCAGTACAACGAGCTCCGTGACCGCGTGACTGAGTTCGACACTGTCGTGACGGCAGAGATTGACCGACTCGGTCGATCATTCTCAGAACTCGCCAGCTTTGTCGAAGATCTTCGAAACCGCAACATCGACCTGTACCTCACTCAGCAGCCCATCGATACGCGTGACGCCGATGGCTGGATGGCAGACCTGATGCTAAACATGCTCATTGTGTTCGCGGATGCTGAGCAGAAGATGATCCAAGATCGCGTCCAACAGGGCATCGACAAGGCGAAGCGTGACGGCAAGCGAATTGGCAGACCGCCGTTCGGGTACGATGTCGAAGACGGGTTCATGTATCAGGACCCGGTCGAATACAACCGCGCTCAAAATTTCATCCGAGAAGTGAAAAAAGGGCGGGCGAAGAGCACAACAGCGGAGTATTTCGAAATCCCCAAGTCTGCAGTACAGTCAATCCTGAAACGCTCGCATCAGAATTACGAGATCCCGTTCGACAACGACCAGTGGAAGGTCAAACGGGCAAAGGTCGAAGCCGGCGAGAAACTGTTAGACCCGCTTGAATCGGACGACTGACGCGATCTTGTCAACGGTATTCTCCTAAGAACCCTATAGATCTGCCTTAGCGCCATGCAATTGCTGTAACTCCGGCTCAATCTTCTAGTCCGTCTTGCCACCGGACTCCGTGTCACCGTCCAGAATCTCCTCAACGTACGACGCGATCCCCTTCAATAATTTATCATCTTCTGTGGGTTG
This sequence comes from Halorussus pelagicus, assembly GCF_004087835.1. Classification (NCBI taxonomy): domain Archaea; kingdom Methanobacteriati; phylum Methanobacteriota; class Halobacteria; order Halobacteriales; family Haladaptataceae; genus Halorussus; species Halorussus pelagicus. The sequence continues at coordinate 892,028 of NZ_CP035119.1, read as the reverse complement.
CCTTTGTCCACTACGCTTTCACAGTAACAGCGTACCCATCAAAATCCTGCTTTCTAAGAACCATCTGAAGTTATCGCAGAGGCAAGGTTTTATTCACCCCTGTTGTCCATATCGTAGTAGTTAGTATGGGATCCACATTGTCTTTGTGTAGTGACAAAAATTGTAGAAGAATTGAAGGACATGATAATAGACATAATCAGCATCCACAAGATGCTTGGAAAGAGTTTATGCGAGATGCAGATGCTGACAAAGTAAACAAGACTGGATACGCTACACCCAGAGGCGGTGAAAAAGGGGCATATCAAAACCATGTCACTAGAGATAACAAAGTTATAATTCCATACGAAAGAATCGAAGATGTTGAGTTAGATGCGTTCCAAGATGGATATGTTGTAAGATTATTCCCTTCCCAATACTTTAATGAAGAGGGTGGAAAAAGCAGAGAGGTTGAAAATATTGACACAGATGTGAGTGTCGGTGAAAATGCTTTTATCTTATATAGGAGCAGAAGTTCATTTCAAAAACTGCCACCAAAGGATGACTGGGAAATTCGATGGTTGGAGAGAGATGGTGAAAAAGTAGACAACAGAACCAGTAGGGCAGAAGACAGAGGACACTATGTTATCCGTTTTCCAGGTACAAATTCGCAGACAAAGAGGGTTGAAGGACCACCACAGGGTATCTTTGCTCCTGAATATGCAACGAATGAAGATAAGTACCTCTCACAATGTTTGCTTGCATGGCTTATAACTCAAACATTAGATTCCCCTTATACTGAGGACGAATACGCACATTTAGAGGCTATCCTGGAGGAGGAGGATATACTTGAATATGACTTCAGATCAAAAGGGATAATTAGAGATGGCATCTGTACGTGCCCTCTTTGTCGTAGACCAATTGTATATGAAGAATTACATAATACCGTATCCTTCGATGAGGAAGATGGGCTGTCTAATGCAGGTGTCCAAATTCAAGAAGTGACCAGATCTACATCTGTAAACCTCTTTCATCTGAAACCTCTTGTGTATCACGAGTTGCGGCATGCGCCCGATGATGTAGCATGGGGACATGCCTCTTGTAATACTCGGCTCGGTCAGAGAAGATGCTATTCGATATCTGAGCTGAAGGATCAAAACCACTCTGTTTATGTTAGTTTAGATGACGGAAATAGTGAGAGAATAGGGTATGCAAGTCGGGATCGAAGGATGATAAGATCAAATGATGGCGCTGTATGGATTAAAATAAATGAGGAATTTGACGAGGACCCCCTGGACAGAGTAACTGAGTTTTTCGCGGAAGAGGAAACAGTCGATGATAACTGAGGTGAGTCAGAGGTTGCACGGGACGTTGGTCCTAATTTTGCTGTAGAGATAGATTTTCAGCTGAGGTTCGGCAGTTTACAATTATATTTCCCTCTTATCGATTATTTTCAATTCCATTGTGGATCAGTGATCAAGCCGCATAAAGTAGCTTTCTGCACATCCTGTCGCGGACTATAATATGACACTTAGTCATCCGGCATTTCTAATTTAAGCATCATTTCAAATTTGAAACTTGTTAAGACGGTAACGAATTATATAGAATAGGCCGACTGATACGGCCAACTCATTCTAAGCCATCATTATATGGAGTCCATGACTATGAACGATTTCCTTCCGATACGTCACCGTAGAGCGCCTCAGCCTGATGAACAATCGGCTGTATAAGGGGTTGATAGTCACTATGCGATAGACCATTTTTACGGAGGAGGCCTTTCACTCTTGCTTTTAGTTTGGATCGCATCGCCTTGCGGTCCGTCCAATCGATATTCACGTTCTCCTTCAACATCTCGCATACCTCCTGGGCGACCTCTTGGAGTAGTTCGTCGTCAATTTCTGTTTCCGCATTCGTTTCTATCGCATCGTAAAACGCCAACTCCTCAACAGAGAGTCCTAATCGTTCTTGTCGATGGTCCTCTTGTTGAATCTTTCCAGCGTAGCTCCGCAACTCTTCAATCACTTCCTCGGTCGTCAGGAATTGGTTGTTGTACTCGTTGAGCGTCTCCTCCAACTCTTCCTCGAATGATTCATATTTTGCGAGGTTCTGCTGCTTCCGCGTCGATATCTCGTTTCGAAGCAACTTCTCAAGCATTTTCACTTGCAGATCCGGTTCCTCAACACGCTCAACGTCGGAAAGGAACTCATCACTGACAATTGGTTCCTCGGACTTCCATTTCTCGAATCCAGCAACGGATACTACCTCATCTGCAGTCACACCCTCTGCAATCAATTTCTTCATCGCGGAGTCCAATTTCTCCTCTTTAGCTGCATTATTACTCTCCAAGGACCGGAGACTATCCCTAACTGCCTCGAAAAAGAGCAGGTCAGAACGGATCTCACCAGCCGCGTTATGAGGCGTCACTAATGCGAACGCATGCTTGAGTTCTGCCACAGCCTGCAGATACTCTTCTTTCTTTTCTTCCGTAGCGATGACTTCACTCTCAGCCCGATGAATCAGCCGTGACAGTTTGAGTTCACTAAGTTCCTGCCAATCCTCGTAATCAACGCGTGAAAGGTACCGAGAGACTTTGTAGTGCTTCTTTTTCATTACCTCCACGGCAGTTTCGACATCTACCATCGCCATCTCTTGGATATCGGATGTGTACTGATCCAGTGCTTGGCGCAGATCCTCCGCAATACCGATGTAGTCAACTACCAGTCCTCCTGGTTTATCTTTGTAGACCCGATTTACTCTTCCTATTGTCTGAAGGAGGTTGTGGTTCTTCATCGGCCGATCAATGTAGAGAGTATGCAGTGGGGGGCAATCGAAGCCCGTCGTCCACTTATCACAGACAACAATGATCTTCAGGGAGTCGTCTGGATTCTTGAAACGGCGTTTGAGTTCACCCTCGCTCACAGGGTCATCGATGTACTCTTCAGGTTCAGAGATAACTACACCAACTTCTGGGGCATCAGGTTGCTGCTCAATATAGCGCTTGTATTTCACTGCAGCCTTCCGACTGATGGACACAACCATCGCTTTCCCCTCAATTTCCCTATCTTGATAGTGATTGACGATGTCCTCAGCAATCTTGCTTAGACGGTCATCAGCAGTTTCGATAATACGTCGAAGCCTCGTCCACTTTTCGACAAGTTCGTTCTCAAGTTCTTCGTCGCCCGAATCCAGCAGCTCACGCACCGACTCACCGATTGCTTCTTTATTAAGTTGGAGTTTTGCGAACCGGGATTCGTAATAAATTGGAACGGTTGAACCGTCTTCCTCGGATCGGTCAATCGTATACTTACTGACGTACCCCCCAAACGTCATCCGAGTTGCGTTATCACCATCATGAATTGGAGTGGCTGTGAAGCCGATGAAAGAGGCGTTGGGGAGGGAATCTCGAAGATTCTCCCCCAGCTTTTCTGTCTGAGATCTGTGTGCCTCATCTGCCATTACGATTATGTCTTCACGATCATTGACCACCGGATGTTCGTGTTCGCCTTCTCGGGTCTGGAACTTCTGTATCGTCGTGAAAATCAGCCCGCCAGCCTGGCGATCAAGTTTGTCACGTAGGTCGGGAATCGTATCAGCCCAGTTCACGTTATATCCAGCATCACTGAATGTGTGCGTAATCTGCTCGTCTAACTCGTTCCGATCCGTGACGACGACGAACGTCGGATTCCCGAAGTCGTCACTCCGTCGGATCTTACGTACGAAATAAACCATTGAGAGTGACTTCCCGGAACCTTGAGTATGCCAGTAGACGCCAATTCGTCCTAAATCGTCTCCTTGGGTTTTCTTTGCACTCTCAACAGCTTCTCGGACGCCGTAGAACTGGTGGTACCCTGCCAGCATCTTCACCGGCTGCCCGTCCCTCTCGCTGAAAATAATAAAATTCTCAATGATGTCCAGGAATCGGCCCTTATTGAACACTCCCCTAAGGAGAACTTCTTCTTCGGGGAGTTCATGCTCAACCCCCTCTTCTTCGATATACCGCCAGGGGCGGTACCACTGCCAACCCGCATCAAGACAACCAACCCGTGCCTCGTGCATGTCCATTAACCCGATGACTTCGTTAAATCGAAGCAGAGGCGAAATATCGTCTCGATATCTACGGTTGACCTGATCGTATGCGTTCTCCAGAGTTGCCTTAGGGTCGGTTGGATTTTTGAATTCGAGAACACCGAGAGGGAGACCATTTATATAAACAACCATGTCAGGTCGGCGACGAGGATTGTCACCAACCTGGATAGAAAGTTGGGTCGTTACAAGCCAGTCGTTATTCTCTATATTCTGGAAATCAATGGGACGGATGAACCGACCAACCTGTTCGCCTCCCTGCTCAAATTCGACTTGGATGCCGTCTACTAATTGTTTATGGAATTGTTGATTGTCCTCCAATAAGTTCGGAGATTGTGTACTTTTTAGTTGTCGAACTGCATCCTCAATCGCCTTCTCAGGGACATCAGGATTGAATTTTCTGAGGCTCTCTCTAAGCCTTTCCTGGAGAACTACGTCAGAAGTGGATACACGTTCCGAGTTTAGCTCAGCTCCAGGAACATGATCGTAACCAAGTTCTTGAAATATCTCTATAGCAGGGGTTTCTGATAAGGACAATTCATTTAGCCCCATCTGAATTATACCTCGTTGGTCTCTGTTATTCTTTCTAAGTTGATGTTATCTATCCTCAACTCACCAGATACCAATTTAGGAAGAAGCGTTTTTCGGATTTTCCGCAAGGAATCGTTTTCTAATTGCTTAGAATGAATCTCCTCATACATCGGTGCTACAATTTCTTCAAACCGGTTCCGGTCTGATTCAGGAGGGAGAGCAATCCTGATGCCGTTAAATGAGGTCTGGCTAATTTCATCGTATGTGCTTCCACTTGCCCTGCTTTCAATCTCAGGTCTTTTGTCTTTGATTAACTGCATCAAGAAATAGGGCGGAATCGTATCATCTGGCATGATACAGATGAACCCCTGATTGGTTGCCATCGGCTGCTTATTAACAACAACTTCTCCAACTGTAGCTCTGCTGGTAAGTAGGACGGACTCTGGCGGCATTAGCTTCGCAGAAGTATTATCTAACCCCTCCTCCGTGAGTGTCCGTTCAGTATTATACGCAATTGAGCCATCAAGTGATGTAACTTCTTTTGGTGTTAACCAGAAGTGTTTCCCGCCCCAATATTCGCTAACATCGGTATCGGGAGTACCACCTCCGGAGGTTCCACAAATATCACCGATTTCAACTATTTCAAAGCCATTGGGAATTTGACCCTCTTCTGACTCTTTGAATCCGTCATAGATATCATACGACACAAACCACGAATCATATATTGTCTGTACAGTTTCCTCAAGAGATTGCATTATATCAATATTCAATTCGTATTTTTCGTCAAGCACAGACAAGATGCGTCCAATTTTTCGTTGTTCCGTAAGTGGAGGTAAATCAATCTCAAGATTATTAAATGAAGTTTGAGATATTTCTGGATAAGTAGATCCAGATGCCCGACTCAATATCAGATCTTTCTTGTGCCGAATCCAATGAAGCAGAAACTCGTTATTAATCTCATCTCCTGGCTTAATCCCAATGAACCCCTGATTTGTCGCCATATCAACGTCATTAATCACTGGGACTCCTACTGTCGCTCTGCTTGTCATTAATACTGACCCAGGAGGGAGCACCTTAGCAGAACTATTAGAGAGGCCTTCTTGCGTAATCTTCCGTTCCGTATCGGAGACATGTAACCGCTTTTCATCAGAAATCTCTGAAGGAGTGAGCCACCTTACACTTCCTTCCCAATAGTCATCATTATCTGTCTTGGGAGTACCACCACCAATAGTCTCAATGAGTTCACCGAGTGGTCTAGTGACCCAGTCAGAAGTCTGGGACATGTTCTCTTTTTCAGTAGACGCTTTATGTTCAGTCAAAATCCTAGTTCCTCCAAGTTCTTTCCAATTTCTTCCTGGAGCTCGTTCGAACGTGTGAATTGCTCGCGTAATTCTGCGCTCAATTCCTCCATTTTTACCTCGTATGGGATTCCGTCACCGTCGTCACGTTCGATTCCAACATACCGACCGGGAGTAATCATATAATTGTTATCCTCGATCTCATCAGTCGTTGTAACTTTACAAAATCCTGTTTTGTCCTCATACGCTTCGACATTTTCTTCACCCCGATAAGCACGAACGGTGTCAGCAATTTTTTGTATATGACCTTCAGTTAGACGATTCTGTGTACGGTCAATTGATTCGTGTAATTCGGTGGCGTTGATGAATAGAGTTTCACCGCTCCGATCTCTGTATTCATCTGAATCTTTTCCGCGACTAAGTATCCAGATGCAAACAGGAATTGAAGTTGTATAGAACAGTTCATCAGGTAGAGTGATGACTGCATCAAGGAGATCATCTTCAACTATTTCTTTTCTAATTTCACCCTCTTGGCCTTGGATAGACATCGAACCGTTTGCCATGACGGTACCGGCCATCCCGTCATCATCAAGATGCGACAGCATATGCTGTATGAAGGCGAAATTCGCGTTGTTCGATGGGGGCATCCCATACTTGAAACGAGAGTCTTCCTCCGACACTGTCTCTTTCCCCCACTCGCTCATATTGAACGGCGGATTCGTAATGATCTTGTCTGCACGGAGATTAGGAAATTGATCTTTCCGAATACTGTCCCCAAGTTGAATATTACCATCGATACCACGAAGATAGAGATTCATCTTACAGATACGCCAGGTGGCATCGTTAACCTCTTGACCAAAGATGGAAATCTGGCTTTCGTCTACCCCCTTTCGCTCTAGGAACTTATGACTCTGAACGAACATTCCACCGGATCCACAGAATGGGTCAAAAATGCGTCCCTCAAAGGGTTCCAATATCTCAACTAACAGTTCTACTACGTGTTTTGGCGTGTAGAACTCACCACCACGATGTCCTTCTTGCCGCGCGAATTCCTTGATGAAGTACTCGTAAACTCGACCGAAGATGTCTTGATCCTGAGTATCTTTTCCGTTACCAAGGTCTAGCTCGGAGAATTCGTTGAGTAAGCCTTCCAAGGTATCTTGCGGGATGCGCGAATATCGTTTTGGCAGCATCCCATCAAGACGTTCTGGGTTTTCTTCCTCAATGGCACGCATTGCATCATCAATTTGTGAGCCGATATTGGGGTCGGTCGCATTGTCGATAAGATACTTCCACTGCGCCTCCTGGGGAACGTAGAACACGTTCTCACCGTGGTATGCGTCCTTGTCTTCCAGAATGAACTGGCGTTCTTCATCGTCGTTACCGCAATAGTAAATCGAGTCTTCGTCGTAAGTTAGATCCCGCAACTCTTCACGGCGCTGTTCAAATGCATCCGACATATACTTCTGAAAAAGGAGACCGAGAACGATATGCTTGTACTGAGCAGATTCGACGGGCCCGCGAAGCCCCTCAGCAGATTGCCAGAGGCTTTCTTCGAATTCCCCGTCGCCGTTATTGATACTCATATAACAACCACGAGCGGTTAGGAACTTCAAATTTTGCTTACTGATCCACTGCAGTCAGCAATCATCGAAAATAGAGAGCTGGTCTCTGAGATGCTGAGTCGCGGACTTAGCGTGTTTGTTGTCAGTTGTACCGCCGATAATAACCTTCCCGCTAGCGAAAACCAAGAGAGTGACATCATATTGGGTTGGGCGGTAAATCAAGCCAGGAAACTGCTCGGGTTCGTATTCGATATATTCAAGCCCGAGTGCAATAGCAAATGCTTCCAGATTGATTTCACGTCCGAGATCTTCCATAAACACAGAGGTCACTTGTTTGAATTCAGTTTCGGTGGTATCGACGCCGATATCATCAAGGACTTCCTCAAATTGCCGGAAGGCTTCTGTTAGCAGCAGTTCGGTCCCAGCACCACGAATTTGGAACGTACCTGTTCGATATATAGTGTAGGCCGGTCCGTTCTCCTTCAGTCGAACAGTGACCATTGAGGGGCCGTGAAAATTCGCGTCTACGATTTCACCCAGATGGTTCTCCAACTCGGATACGAGCGTCTCTAAATCAATTTCTCGTCCGAGCGAGCCACTACCCATTGTACTTACAATTTCCATTCTGTGCTCCGGGTTGTTACTAACACATCGCCTGTGCTAGCGAATATAACTTCTCGTTGAGATGCACAATACACACGAAGCGCTGGTATATCGTTCTGTCCGTCCAGGAGTGAGTACGGACGGATGTACTTACGTGAATGCTTTCAGGTGTACACGAGTACGTACATGGCAACGTACTCGGAATCGAACTGACAATATGGTTCAATTTCTAACGAACTACCGCGCGATTCCCAAATGATAACCGCCAGATTGCATAGGGTTGTTAGAGAACATCTGCTGTGACCACGTCCCAAATGAAGCATCTCCATATTATCACCGGTCTTGGACCCCTTGTCCGAAATTTCTGCTGTGGATGTGAAACTGGCAGAAGAGGAAGACGTAAAGTTCCGGACACCCTCCGTTCTCAAATCTCTCCTCAAAATCGGATGAACAGCGTGTAGGCAAACTTTCCAACTTTCTGTGGCGGTCCAGGAGCAACTGTCTGTATGTAAAACGGACGGGTGTCCAAGCATCTGGAACCGGGTCTTCGAGGCCGCCCCCACGGGTTGTGCTCAGATGTATACGGTCGTCCGGATGTATGCACCTCGCAGCGCGTCGGCAGAGTGACGGGTACATAGATTCGCCTGCTTCCCGACCTATGTCCACGTCGTTCACGCCTGGGACCGGTGCCCCCTTTATATCGGATGGACTCTCGTTCACCTTAGAACGACACACTAGCACCCGCGTGCATACTCTCGTACTTAAACAACCATGGCAACCGACAGAACCAGTCTGAAGCTGACCGACGAACGGAAGATCCTCTTCGACAAGACGAGCGAGATTGTCTCCGATGGACCAGACGATGACCCGCCGCGGAGTGACGTCATCGACGCAGCGCTGACGCACCTCATTGAGAGCGAGGAGAATCTTCAGAATGTCCACGACCGCTACCCGCCACAGACGGTGAAGGACTGCTGTAACACGTCTGTACTCCAGTTGTACTACCGGACCAATATCGAATCAAGGTGGCGGTGACAATGCGTTGCTTTTCGTACTGCTGGGGGTTCTTAGGCTCCCATTCTGTGTGGTCGGTGTGCCCCTATTCCTGCTTCTCACTTGCCGCCATCCGTGCTCACGTCTAACCGCTCGCGGGTCACGTCTTAGTATGGTCTTTCCTTAACCAGTTCGGCGCTGGTGGTTGCTCACCCCAGAGCAAGGGATATCTCACCACCTGTGATCAAGCTCATCTGTACCTCAGATTAGCAGAAACGACTGCACCGAGAATTTCACTTACGGCCTATGCCAAATCCTTTCAACCGTTATACGCCAATGGGCAACCAAGGGACGATTTCGTGAATTACCTATGCCACCTCTAGAACCGACGGATCGACGGGAACTATACGAGCATTTCCAGCATGTCATAGAAGGAACATATGACCAACTGTTGGAGGAGCAGAGGCTGAACTACAAACAGAATATGCTCAAATCCTTCCTCGTGGAAACTAATATTGAACCCACCACGCTTGAGGAACAATTCGAGCATGTGACTGTCGGGGAGGTGGATTACAGCTTGTTTGAGGTGCTCATCGATACTTCAAGCGACGAAGATGAAGAGGAAATTCTGTCGTTCTATTTGGATAGTCAGGATGAGCGGTTCTGGACGTTCTATTCAATCGAGAAGTCCCGACCAGCGAAGGACGCGATGGAGGACTTGATCATGGCGGAGCGAAGTGGGCTGGATTATCTCTGGTTCCCGGCGCAGCTACAACGTTACTTCACTAAGCTTGGCGAATTCCAAGGTGCAGGCATCAATTACGACGCTGAGGACGTGTTTTCTGAAGAGTATATTGACGAACATCTCCCATTTGGCGAGCTGTCGATTCAGAGTTCAGGACAGGGTACGAGCTGGCTGCTGGATGCATTGAGCGACGCTGACCTGAAGCGGTTCCTGTCGTTGTCCTCGGTGAAAATTCGCCGAGAAATGGAGGAGGGAGTCGTAATTGAGCGGATCGACAATAATGGTCGGATAACTACTAGAGGCGGTGATGACATCCAAGCACATCTATCGTTCGTCGAAATCATCCGCGACCTCTATGCAGACCTCATTCGAGGGATCGAGGAAGAAGGGCGGATTGGATATCCAATCCGAGAAATCGAGGCTGAGGAGGATGAACGCCATTCATCAGGCCAATCTATTGAGGGAACACCGATAGTAATCAATCTCGCCAACTCGGTTGAGAATCTGAAAGAGTTCGCCGACAGCATTACCTCCGCCACGAAACCACTGCGACTCTGGGGGGTTGGTACCTGGATTGCGGACGACTACTACAAGGTTCGAGGTACCGATCTCCATAACAACGACAGCTTCACGCTGGAGATCAAGCGGGACTGGATTCGCCTCTATCTCCCAGACGATGCATGTGGGAACACTGCCTTGCGGATTTTCTCGAATATCCAGCGGTACTACGATGCAGAGGCCTCCTTTGGCGAGCGAAGTGACCCGTCGAACTCGAAGGTTGGTCTGACTGCACAATGACGTACTATCTGTCGCCTCATACGGTACAGATGAATGCGTGGATTGGTTTGTGCCAACTAGACGACCGATTCCCGGACACCCTCGCTAAACTCGGGTACACCGTGGATATCATTGAGCCGGGGTTCACTATCAAGGGGGACTATATTCAGCCGGATTTAATTCTGACTGCTCATCGGCGCAACCACAGTCTGTTATTGGATTTCAAATCATATCACCTGAAAGACCATCAGAACGAGCGGTACGAAACAGCCGTTCGGAATCCCGACCAACTAGTGCTTCGGGGGGCTGTCCAGGGTGTTCCTCCTGAGGAACTGAGTGCCGACTTCTCATACTCTTCGTTCGGTGATCTGGCCGATATCCATGACTTGAGCGAGTTCGCTTTCACGACAGTGCAGTTTGAGGCACACGTTGGGGATTCGAACCTTCGTATCGAAATTGTCGGGTCAGAAGGGTTTGGAGAACCCGATCTGGATGATGCGTTCCCGATTGAGGTGCCTCATGGGAAGGACATCCCGACGGATTACTATCCGTTTGATGCTGAGGATGAGGATCATACTCAGTTCTGTATCTATATGCTGAATGCTGCAATTCAACTGGCGGGTGAGTATGGTTCAGATCCGTTCAACGTGGATGAGTTGTTGGCTGAGTCGCACAAGCTCTGGGGTTCGATGAGTGAGGAGAAAAAGAAGGAGTTGCGGTCGTGGGGTGAGGACTTCCTTGATAAGTACAATAAGAAAGGGTTAGATGAGCATCTGCGGAAGGTGCAGAAGGACAATCAGCCAGCGTGGTTCCGAAAATCGAGTTCGTTCCAGGCTCTGCGGAATAAGGCGGACGAATTTATTGCTGACCTTGAGGAAGAACTGGCTCAAAAGAAGTTGGGTGAGTTCTAATCCAGATCTGTTTGGGCTTGGGTTTTCTCTGATAGACTCGGTCTGCTTTGTTGAGTACCTATTGATCAAACACTATCTACATTCTATACAGCAACTTGACACCGTACCTACCCCGAGCTAAAAAGCGGGTGACCGGGATCCAGAAAAGCGTTAGACTACCAAGAACCGTAGAATATTATATACAAAGAACGGATTTGATAATGGTATATGACAGATAGTCCTCTGGAAGGTGTGGAATTTAGTTCTGGTTCAGAAACCCGCACTGCAGGAGAATTTGTGGACACAACTCATGACCCGGATCTTCTATACTACTACATACAAGACGCCTACCAAAAAGCGGAAGCCGGGGTCGATATCGATGCTGATGGAAAGGAGGAAGAGGTGAGGATTCACTCCCAAATCGAAGTCTTCCAGTCCTCGATTCAGTACGTGGAAGCGTTTGGGATCTACCTTCTCTCATACATCAAGGGAAGAGAGGACCTCCTTGAAAACCTGATTCAAACTCGACCGAAGCAGCTGCGGTCTTTCTTTGAAAGCCTGAATGATGGTACAGAAGATGAGTTTTTCCACCGTCACGATATCAATGAGGATTACCGGGATACGCTAGAGAGATTGTTTGGCTACGTATTCATCGACAATATCGAGGACGACGAAGTCTCCGAGGAAGAAGTCGAAGAAGCGATCGACCAATCAATAGACGTTTTAGATACGAACATCCGACGAATCGGGGAATTCTATCTCTACTTCCACGAGGTCTATAACGCGGTAAAACACGGGAACCGAGCTCTTCCACAGGCCGAAAACTCGTTCACTCTCAGCCATGGTAACGAGGAAGAAACTAGTGTCGATCTGGATATGGACTTTGTCGTCTTCATCTGCAAAAACGACCAAGGCCAACCATACCTGGTAACCATTCCGATCGAGTACCTGATCGACCACTCACTGCAAATCGTTGAGAAGGTTCACCGGGTTTTCAACTACCTGAAACGGGTTTCCAACGCGGCCACCACTGAGGAACCAGTAGATCTCTCGTTTTTCAGATTCAAAGAGACCGACGACGACCCGGAGCAGGAGTGGCTGACCGCAACCCACCAAAGCGGTGTGATCATACTACCCAAGATCGAGGAGTTAGAGGAGTTGCAGGTACCGAGGGAATTGACGTTTCCAGCCCGGATTGAGGTCAATCACCGGACTCTCTATATCAAAACACGGTTCGACGAAGAACCCAGTGATGAGTTCCCTTTGTTGATCACGATACTGCAGAAAGGGTTAGTCGGTCTCTCTCCTCAGCCGATTCTGGGCCTTGATTTTGATATTGATATCGCTGATTTGGATGTGCTTCAGTACCATGAATTATTAAAACTGGAAGAGGTTGAGCTGGAAGAAGACGGTGTTGCTGAGATTATCGTTTATGACGAGCAAGCTGATGAAGAGATTGATACCGGTCACCCGGAAGATTTGGGTTATGAGCCGGCGGAGGAGAAACCGCTACCGAAAGAAGAAATTGAGCAGTTGGCTTTGCTGCAGAAGATCAGTGGGGAGCGTATCCCGGTCCCGCTTCCATTCACTGTAGCGAAGAGACAAGGCAAGGTGATCGAACGATGCCTTGACTCAGATCTTACCCGTGATGATGCTGTTGATGCGGTAGAGGAGTTACGGGAAATCGGGGAAATCAATCACATGACCACAGTTTACGTGGAGGAAGTACTTCCGCTAGGTCAGACAGTACGTTCTGAAGTTGTTGGCCAGTATCCAGGTGAAATATCGTTCGATGATTTAGAGTTCGAGACGGAAGAGGGAAGAGAGAATTTTGAAGAGGAATGGGGTGATCCTGGGAGCACTTTAGGCTTTAATGTGACCGGTTTTGACGGTGGGCCTGATGACCTGGTTGAGTTTTTACAGGAGGATGTTTCCAATTTAGAACGGGTCTTAGCACAGTTCGATGTCCCACAAAACGAGTTGGAACTCGCACCGCTAAGAATCGAGTACGAACTCGGTGAACCAGGGTTCTGGTACACGGAGAACACACTCTGGTTCAAGTTCCTAAAGCTGGAATACACTATAAATGAGGCTAAGATATGCCCGATATGCAGATCGCCCATGACTACTGATTTTGCAACCCATCTGGCAGAGGATTGTGAATTATCAACGGCAGAATAGACTCTGAACCGGTTCATCAATGTTGTATACGCGCCCTGTCTCCTTCAGAATGGGCTACCCACTGGGCACCCCGTATCTCTGATGTCACGTCACATGATGGGCGACACGACGCAGCACACCGATATCTCGCCACTCAATATTACGAAGGGAATTTGAGGCGACGGCGAATGCGGGTTTGTCAACGACAGTGCAGCGAGCTCGGACCCCGACATGACCGCACTGATTGACAGTGTGGATGGTAGACTGGCAGCACGACAATACTTCCGTATGGGTGCGATAGAGGTTCTACACCCCCCAAATACAGGCGTTTTTACATTATCGGAGACTACTGCTAACTATGGACCCTCCCTCGATATCGAGCACCTCACGCGAATCGCCGTCGGCGACGTGATCAACGGCGACAAAGACGACAGCGACAGCGGGCACTACGGCTACGCAGTCCTCCGCGACATTCGCGCTGGTGACACCATCACTGCAGCCGCGTACGAGGACACACTCGATTACTGCTAACGCCCGCAGCCGAGGACGGCAGTGTGAACATGGAGACGCGCGAGTGGCAGACAATATTCGGATTCACTGCCGACATCAACATCGAACAATGACCCGGAGCATCGACTCGATAAAACACGACGCAAACCAGTATGTCAAAATCACCATCAACTGTGCAGACGGCGACGGAGATGTCAAGGTCGCAGCCAACCCAGCGCGAGCGACCGTCACAGCCCAGTACAAGTACACTCCTAACGAGGCGCTCATGGCGACCGAGTGCGTCAGTGCAAATGACGACCGCGGCGAAGCACACGCGGCGATCCGCGACGCGCTCGCAGGACTCGATGTTGACGACAATGTCCCCCCAGACGATCGACCGACTGGAACGAGTCGGCACTGGATGGACGACGGGACCCCGTGTTGCCAGACGATATCACGGGCGTGGACGTGCACGGCGACTACAAGGCGCTCCGCAGCGGGCAGGACATGCACCTCATTGAAGACGACGGCACCGCGTATCGCGGGCAAATACTGTTCGTGAAGATCGGCGACGGCCTCCCGCCCGTGGATGAGCTCCGTGATGCCCTCGATCAGAAAGTTGAGCGGCGGGTGAACGAAGGATCTGCGGGCAGCAACGCACTCACTACGAGGAAGAGGTTGATGACCGGGTCCGGGCGGACATAATGGAAGTGGAGTCCCTGGAAGAGGCCGCACATGTTGTTCGTGGTGACCAGGGCGAGAACAACGACCATGGCAGTGACCAGGAGGATGGTGGTAGTGACGGTGAGCAGGGGACGCTCACAGGATTCTAGCGCGCAGCTGGCCGGTGAATCCGGATTGGGCGATCAGACGACCCGCCAAAGTGCTTGCGCTGCAGGCACCCCAAGCACAACACATCCTTTTTCGTCAACTCCTCCACCCCACGCTGAACCCCCACTTTCACCGCGCCGACTCTCGCAAAACCACCAGCAAGCGCAACCCGCAACATGAGTCATGTTCGACTCTAACCTGCTAAACCGGCGATCGAGACCCCAAACCCCAAGCTATACGGGGATTATCCTCAACCCTCAGAAAACACGGGCGAAAGTGGGCCGGCGCGAATTCGAATCGCGGTTACGGCCACCCGAAGGCCGAAGGATACCAAGCTACCCCACCGGCCCGCAGGTGAACAAATGCGGGTCGGAAGTTTAATCCTTCCGGATTCGCCCGACCGGTCGCCGGACGTTCGCGGTCGAGGCGGCGCTCGGCCCGACCGACGCCATTTCTGTCGCAGGAGCGACGCCGGAGCGCCCGCCCGTGAGAAAACGGTACTGCTGTCTGTTAGCCTTCTCTACCTATGTTTAACCAATTTCTATCTTTCTTCTCCACCGGGTTCGACGGCCGACTCGACGTAGGCCACCGCGTCGGCGGCCGACTCGACGGCTTTGACGCCCGGCGCATCGTGGGTTCCTAGTCCCGCTATCGGGCGGTCGAAGACGCCCGCGAGACCGAGTTCCGAGAGCGTGCCGACGCCGCCGTCCACCGCGATGACGGCGTCGCCGTTCATCACCACGAGCGCGTTCCGAGCGTGGCCCAGTCCCGTGGCGACGGGAACGTCCACGTAGGGGTTCGCGGCGGCGCGGTCCTCGCCGGGGAGGACGCCGATTGTTCGCCCGCCTTCCTCGCTCGCACCGCGACAGGCGGCCTTCATCACGCCGCCCAGTCCCCCGCAGACGACGGTGTGGCCGTTCTCGGCGAGACGGCGGCCAACCCGCTCGGCGGTCTTCGCTTCCGATTCGGTGACGGTACTCCCGCCGATGACGCTGACGCGCATGGCTGTGACTGTCGGTTCGGGAACCCTGAGAGTGTCGTTCCGAGAGAGATGTGCGTGTTCGAGCGAGTCGTGGCTGTACCGCGATATTCGCCCTGCCCCGCGACGGCGGTCGAAACGTCAGCAATCGCGCTCGCCGACTCACGCCAACCGTTCGAGGAACCGCCCGAACACCTCGCTCTCCACGTCGCGGAGTTCCGCCTCGTCGTCCGGTTCGACGCCGGTTTTCAGGTCTCCGGGGGTCGCGTCGGTCTCGCCCTCCGAGAGGCGTTCGAAGAGTGCGGTCGCTGGCTCAGAGAGCTTCTCGCGGTGGTCTCCCACGAAGTCGAGGGTCGCCTCGCGGTCCGCGTCGCGGTCGGTCAGGTCCGCGTAGGCGACGCGGCCGACGCCCGCCGCGAGGACGACCCGGAACTGCCCGACCTGCTCGCGCACCACGTCGGCACGCTCCCACGTCGCGTCCAGCAGGTCCGCGCCGATCTCGTCTTCGCCCGCGAGCAGGCGCGTGAGCGCGATTCCGTAGAGCCGACCGGCGCTGTCCTCGGTGCGAATTCGGTCGGCGTACCGTTCGATCAACTCGTCGCGGCGCGCGGTCGAGAGTTCACCGGGGTCGGCTTCCCCGAGAATCATCAGCGCGTGGCCCCACCACTGCGCGAGTTCGTCGTCTGCGCCCTGCTCGTCCAGCACGTCGAGCATCGGTTCGAGCGCGTCGAGCGCCTTGCGGGCGTTCTCTCGGCGGGCGTGGAGTTCGACCACGCGCTCGTAATGCTCGCGCGCCGTGGCGTAGTCGCGGTTCCGGTCCGCGAGGTCCGCCAGTCGCAGGCCGAGGTCAACCGCTCGCTTGGTGTCGCCGAGGCGACCCCAGACCCCGATGGCAGCGTCGTAGTGTTCGCGGGCGGTCTCGTAGTCCTCACCCGCGAACTCGGCGCGCTTCTCGTGGTAGAACGCCTCGGCGCGGCGCTTCCACGGAAGGAGCTGTGCGAAGTTCGCTGCGAGCCATTCGTCGAGGCGGCTTCCGGCTCTCGGAATCTCCTGTGTACTCATGTACTACCCTCTCGCGCCGAGTTTTATGAATCTTACCTCGAAATATATGTGAAATAAAGTGGGGCGCGAAACGATGGTCTCCCTATCGAGTGACGCGCGAAAAGAAAAATACGGAGAGAACGCGACTCTACGCGAGTTCGTCGATTTTGTCGCAGATGGCCTCGGCGTACTCGGTGGTGCTGAGCTTCTCGCCGCCCTCGATCTGGCGTTCGAGGTCGTACGTGACCTTGCCCGAGGAGATGGTCTCCTCGACGGCGTCGCGGATGAGTTTGCCGGTGTCGTCCCAACCGAGGTACTCGAACAGGAGCCGACCCGAGAGGATGAGTGCGGACGGGTTGGCCTTGTCCTGACCGGCGCGCTTGGGCGCGGAGCCGTGAACCGGCTCGGCGAGACAGCGGTTGTCACCGAAGTTCGCGCCGGGCGCGATGCCCAGACCGCCGATTTGGGCACCCGCGGCGTCCGAGAGGTAGTCGCCGTTGAGGTTCGGCATGGCGAGCACGTCGAACTCGTCGGTACGGAGCTGCATCCACTGGAGCATCGCGTCGGCGAGGCGCTCCTCGACCATGACGGCGTCCTCCGGGATTTCCACTTCGTCCTGCTCTTCCCAGAGCGAGTCGGGCGCGGCGAAGACTTCCTCGTCGGGGTACTCCTCGTCGGCGACCTCCATGCCCCAGTCACCGAACTGACCCTCGGTGAACTTCATGATGTTGCCCTTGTGGACGAGCGTGACCTTGTCGCGGTCGTTCTCGATGGCGTAATCGATGGCCTCGCGGACGAGCCGCTTGCTGCCCTTCTCGGAGATGGGCTTGAGACCGAGACCGATGTCGCCCTCGTGCATGACGCCGTCGAAGTCCATCTCGTCCTCGACGAAATCTCGAACCTTCTCGGCCTCGTCGGTTCCGGCCTCCCACTCGATACCGGCGTACACGTCCTCGGTGTTCTCTCGGAACGTGACCATGTCCATCTCCTCGGGCGCTTTCATCGGGGACGGAACGCCGTCGAGGTAGTAGGTCGGTCGGACGTTCGCGTAGAGGTCGAGCGTCTGGCGGAGCGCGACGTTCAGCGAGCGGAAGCCAGCGCCGACGGGGGTCGTGAGCGGACCCTTGATGGCGACGCGGTGTTCGCGGATGGCGTCAACCGTCTCGTCGGGGAGGTTCTCGTCGTACTTCTCTCGGGCGCTCTCACCGGCGTAGAGTCGCATCCAGCTCACGTCGCGGCCTGTCGCCTCGGCGGCCTTGCTGAGGACTTTCTGGGCGGCCGGACCAACGTCCTGTCCGATTCCGTCCCCGTGGATGATGGGGATAATCGGGTTGTCGGGTACTTCGAGTCCGTCCTCGCCTTCTTCCGCGACGGTAATCTTCTCGCCGTCTTCAGGGACTTCGACCTTGTCGTAGCTCATGACGTGTGAATCTGCGAGCGAGGGGAATAAAAGGGCTACCGTTTAGTCCTGCGAGTCCCACATACGTCCTAATATTCCTAGTTTGGTGTCGTGACTCATTCCCGTGGAGTCGCGGGTGACCACCTGCTTCCGTTCGATCTCGTGACACACCGCCTCGCGGCGACACGCCCTGTCACACTTCCTCGCCGAGTAACCCGATTTTAAGGCCGATGGGGAACCACCACCTCGCATGAACGTCATCGTACACGGCGGTGCGGGGAGCGCCCCCGACGAACCCGAACCCAGACAGGCAGTGTTGGACGAGGCGGCCGAGACCGGCGCGGGCGAATCCTCGGTCGTGGACGCGGTCGAGGCCGCGGTTCGCGTCCTCGAATCCTCGCCGCGGTTCAACGCGGGCGTCGGCGGCGCGGTCCAGAGCGACGGCGCGATTCGGACCGACGCGGGCCTGATGACCGACGACCGCGAGGCGGGCGCAGTCTGCTCGATGCCCGGCGTCGAACACGCGGTCAGCGCTGCGCGCGTCGTCATGGAGGAGACCCCCCACGTCCTCGTCTCGGGCGACCACGCGGTGGAACTCGCCGCGGACTACGGCGTCGAGACCGACGTGGACCTCTGGTCGGCCGACACCCGCGAGAAGTGGGACGACCTCGATTCGACGCCGGAGGGCACCCCGAGCGAACACCTCGATTGGCTCACCGAAAAGTTCGGCGGGAACCCGGACAGCGCCGAGAGCGACGACCCGACGGACGACCACAAGGACCACGACACCGTGGGCGCGGTCGCCTACGACCCCGAGACCGACGAGTTCGCCGCGGCGACCTCGACCGGCGGCCGATGGCTCGCGCTCGCGGGCCGGGTCGGCGACGTGCCCCAAATCGGGAGCGGCTTCTTCGCGGCCCCTGCGGGCGCGGCCAGCGCGACGGGCGCGGGCGAGGACATCGCCAAGACGACGCTCACCCGGCGGGCGGTCCGCCACCTCGAATCCGGCGACGACGCCCAGACCGCGGCCGACCGCGCCGTTGAGGCGTTCGCGGAACTCACCGGCTCGTCGGCGGGCGTCATCGTCCTCGACGGCGACGGGAACGCCGGGAGCGCGTTCAACTCCGAGGCGATGCAGACCGCGGTCAGCAGTCGCTCGGCGAGCGAGTGAGAGCCGAAAGAATCGAAATTGGGGACCGGGCTACACTTCCGCGGTGGTCGTCTCGTCGTCGGTTTCGTCAGTTTCCCCGTCGGCTTCAGTCGTAGTCTCGTCACCGATTTCGTCGGCTTCAGTCGTGGTCTCGTCGTCGGTTTCGTCAGTTTCCTCGTCGGCTTCAGTCGTAGTCTCGTCGTCTTCGGTCGTCGTCTCTTCGATGTTCATCTCGCCGCCGTCGGTCTCCTCGGTCTCAGTAATGTCGAGTTGCGCGGTCGAGCGCGCTATGTCGGTGTAGACGCCGTGGGTGTACGTTCCGGCCGGGAACGCGCCGATGCTGGCGTTGAACGTCACCGTCGTGGAGCCATCCGCGGGCACCTGCACGAGTTCGGAATCGATGACGTTACCCGCGATGCGGTACGAGAACTGCTTTGCGACTCGGTCGTTCCCGACGTTGACGAGGACGGCCTCAACGGTGAACGACTCGCCCTGTTCGACCGAACCGGGCGCGTTCAGGTTCTGAATGGAGATGAGCGCGAGCTGCCCGCTCCCAACATCGATGGCGCTGGCCGCGGCCGACCCGACGGTCGCGCGCTGGACGCTCACGCTATCGGCCGAGACGCTACTGACGGTCGCCTCGCCGACTTGCTCGGTCTCGCCAGCGGCCTCCTCGGTCGTGGTTTCCTGTTCTTCGTCAGCGACCATTCCGTCGTCCGCCTCGGTCGTGGTTTCTTGTTCTTCCTCGGCGACGACCCCGTCGTCCGCCTCGGTAGTCTCTTGGTCCATCACAGTGGTCGTCTCCTCTTGGAGCGCGACCTCTTCGGTCGTCGTCTCCTCATCGATTACCGTTTCCTCGTCGGCCGCGGTGGTCTCCTCGACGGGGTCGGCGGTCTCCTCGGCCTCGGTCGTACTCTCGGCGTCCGCTTCGGTCGTCGTTTCTTCTTCCTCGGCGGGCGTCTGGTCGGCTTCCGCGCCGATGTCCATGAGGACGAGCGTCTGGATGCTCATCTCGCTCACGCTCACGGTCTGGATGGTCGCGCTCTCGACCGTGACAGCTTCGAGTTGCGTCTGCTCGCCCGCGGTCGCCGTGGTCGTTTCCTGTGCGGCGACCGTCGTCTCTTCGCCCTCCGCGACAGTCGTTTCCTCACCGTCCGCTTCGGTCGTCGTCTCTTCTTGGAGCGCGGCCTCCTCGGTGGTCGCCTCGCCGCCGCTCTCGACGCGGACGTTCTGGACGACCAACTGCGAGACGTTCATCTGCTCGATGGTCAGGTCCTGCACCGTGGCGGACTCGACGGAGGTGTTCCCGCTCAGCGCCTGCGAGAGGCTCTGGTCGTCGGTCTGGAGGGTTTCCATCGAGACGCTCCGGACCGAGAGACTCTGGAGCCTGACGTTTTCGAGCGCCGCGTTGTCGAGGGTCCGGTTCTGGCTGACGACTTCGACCGAATCCACCTGCATGGTCTGAATCGTCGCGTCCTCGACCGTCGCGTTCGCTAACTGTAACTGCTCGACTTGAACGTTCTGTAGGGTGACAGTTTCCGACTGCGCGGCAGACGACGATGTCCCTCCGAGCGCCGCCAGCGGGACGCTGGCGAGAACGAGGGCCATCACCATCAGCACTGCGCCGGTTTCTCGTTGCATATGCAGGCAGTCATATCGCCAGAACCGCCAATAAACGGGACCAACCGTTTCGCACCGTTCGGGGTTTTGACGGGGTATTACCGCCGTTACCGCCGAGCTATCCCGGAAGTACGGCGGCCCTAACGGCTTTGTGGCGTGGCGACCGACGACCCCGGTTTGTCGTCGGTCAAACACGCTTGGCCTCGCGTCGCCGAGAGGATCGCTCCCCTTCGGTTCGCGTTCGCGCGAGACGGAAACTCTTTCCGGGACTCAGGACAACGTAGACCCATGAGCGAAACCGAGGTGGACCTTGACGCCGAGAAGTACGAGAAGCACCGCGAGGCCGGAGAAATCCTCGCACAGGTCCGCGAGGAGGCCGCCGACCGCGTCGAAGTCGGGACGACCCAGTTGGAGGTCGCCGAGTACGCCGAGGAGCGCATCCGCGAACTCGGCGGCGAACCCGCCTTCCCCGTCAACATCAGCGTGGATGAGGAGGCCGCCCACGCCACGCCGAGCGCGGGCGACGACACCGAGTTCGGTGAGGAGATGGTCAACCTCGACATCGGCGTCCACGTTGACGGCTGGATAGCTGACACCGCAATTACCGTGGACCTCTCTGGCACTCCCGAACTGCAGGAAGCCAGCGAGGAGGCGCTTGACGCGGCACTCGAAATGGTCGAACCCGGCGTTGGCACCGGCGACATCGGCGCGGAGATAGAGTCAGTCATCGACGGCTACGGCTACAACCCCGTGGTCAACCTCACCGGTCACGGACTCGACCACTACCAGCAACACGTCGCGCCGAACATCCCCAACCGGGCGGTGTCGCAGGGCGTCGAGTTGGAAGTCGGCGACGTGGTCGCCATCGAACCGTTCGCCACCGACGGCACCGGGAAAGTGACCGAGGGCAACGACGAGGAGATTTTCGCTTTGGAGCGGGAGGGGTCGGTCCGCGACCGGAGTGCGCGACAGGCGCTCGAACAGATTACCGAGGAGTTCCGGACGCTCCCCTTTGCCCAGCGATGGCTGGACGCGTCCCGCGCCGAGATGGCGCTGCGCCGCCTCAAGATGAACGACATCGTCCACGGCTACCCGGTCCTCAAGGAGGACGACGGGAAACTGGTGAGCCAGAAGGAACACACCCTCATCGTGACCGAGGACGGGTGCGAAGTCACGACTAAGTAGGCTCGCGGCGACGCCTTCGACGTAGCGAATCGACGACCGAATTTTCCCGAGCGTGACATCACTGCCGACGACGATACCTTTCGCTACGAGGTGTTTCGATTTCTGAGACAATTGCCGACGACGCGCGAAAACGAGACCGCGAGGTGTGTCGTCGGCGAAAACCCCCGTTTTCGCAGGGCCGATGCGGCGGGGACCGCGGCGGCGTTACGCGTTGTTCATCCGCTGGCTCGACTCTTCACCGCAGATTTCGCACTCGGTGACGCGGTAGGGTTCCCGCGAGAACTCGGCGTTCTCGCGCTTCTGACTCTCGGTCCGAATCTGGACGGAGACCTCGTGGGGCGTCTCGCGCCCGCAGTGGTCGCACGATTCCGTTATCGCTTGGAAACTGTGATTTTGTGTAGCCATCGTTACCTTCCTCTCGGTCTCTTCTTGCGCTGATAGGAGCATAAAAACCCCCTTCCGTTGGGGGGCGTTCGAACCGTTTATTCCGTTCCCGTCGGGCGATTCGTCGGAGAAAGAGAACGAGAGGAGTCGAGATAGTTTATAGAACAGTTAGAGAGAGTAATGAAACAAAAACACCGTGCAACGGCCGAAGTCTTTATATACTGTGTTACGGGTCGAGTCCGTAGAGAGCGGACCGCAGGAACACCAGTACCGGGATGATTTCGAGTCGGCCGATCCACATGTTGAACAGGAACATCGCTTCGGCGGGTGCGGGCATCTCCGGGCCAGTGATACCAGCCGAGAGTCCAACGTTACCCTGTGCGCTAGCGACCTCGAACAGCGCGTCCGCGTAGCTGAACGACGGCCCGGCAAGATTTACCAGAACGAGGCTACTAGCGAGGAGGATAAGGACCCAGAGTACGCTCACGATGGCCGCCTCGCTGAACTCCCGCTCCATTCCCTCGCGGTCGAGCAAGCGGTCGCCGATTTCGACGTTGACGACGGCCGACGCCGGGAGGAACACGCGGGAGAACTGCCACCGAATCCCCTTGCCGATAGTGTACCCGCGGATTATCTTGATGCCGCCGACCGTCGAACCGGCCGCTCCGCCAAGCGTCATGGCGAAGCTCACGATGAGTTTTCCGCCCGCGCTCCAACGTCCGATGGGTGCCGACTGAAACCCCGTACAGGTGAGCGCGCTGACGAACTGGAACGTCGAGTCTCGGAACACGTCCCACTCTCCCACGAAGGCGTCCCCGAACTGCGGCGTCAGGAGGTTCTGGACGGTCAGGGCGGCCACGCCGACCGCGAACAGGACGAACAGCCACTTGGTCTGTACGTCCTCGAAAAGCGCGCGCGGGTCGCGGTCGGTCAGCACCATGTAATGGATGGGGAACGCGATGGCACCGAGAGCCATTATCGGAAGCAGGACCGTCTCGACCAGCGTCGAGTCGTAGGTGGCGATGGAGTTGTCGGTGACGCTGAATCCGCCGGTCGAGAGACCGGTCATGGCGTGGTTGAGCGCCTGCCAGAAGGCGGTTCCCGTCGAGAGGGGTTCGCTGAGCGAAATCGCAACGAACAGCGCGAGAACCGCGAGGACGGTGTAGCCAGCGAAGATTTTCCAGACGGTTTGGACGGTGTGTATGATGCTCGGGTGGATGCGCTCCTCGCGGGTCTCGGCCTGATAGAGCGTGTAGCTTCCGCTTCCCGGCCGAGCGAGGATTGCGGTCGTGAGGACGATGACGCCGACGCCACCGACCCACTGGATGAGCGACCGCCACCACTGGATACCGTGGGGAAGCGATGGTTCGTGGATCGCCATCGTGAGACCGCTTCCGGTCCACCCCGACATGCTCTCGAAGAAGGCGTGAAGCGGATTTCGGAAGTACCTGAGACTCGACTCGGCGTACTCTGCGCCCGCCGGAACGAACGTCGCCATCACGTCGGGGGGAATGAGGTAGGCCGACAGAACGAACGGAAGCATTCCGAACGTCGCCGTGGCGAACCACCCACCTGCGGCGATGACCATCCCGTGTTTCATTTGGGGGTCCGGGGCCTCCGCGAACAGTTGACGGGCAACCCCGCCGAACAGCGCGGTGACGCCGCCAGCGAGCAGAAACGCCAGCGCGACGTACCACTCGCGGAATACGGCGGCGACCCCGATACTGAGCGTCATCAGTCCGGCCTGCATCAACACGAGTGCACCCACGTCTCGGAGGATAGTGGCGAGGTCCGCGGGCACACCTCGGACGGTGCGCCGTCGCCTCATGCTTCCTGATCCTCGTAGTGACCGAAGATGTCTGTCGTCTCCGGCGTCACGCCGGTCTCGGAGAAGACGGTCACGAGGTCGCCAGCCTTGATTTCGGTGTCACCGCGCGGGGTGATGATGTCGCCGTCGCGCTCGATGGCGACCACGAGAACACCCTCCCGAAACAGGCCCTCCTCGGCGGCCTGCGAGAGCGTCATACCGGAAACGTCGGCACCCTGTTGGACGGTTATCTCGAACACTTCGGCCCGGTCGCCGACGCGCATGTAGTCTTTGATGGACGGTCGCTTGACTGCCCTGTAGAGGTAGTCGGCGATGAGTCGCTGGGGGTTCTCCATCACGTTGACCCCGATTTGTCTAAAGAGATTCATATGTTCGGGGTTGTGGACGACCGAGACGATGGAGGGAATTTCCAGTTCCTTGCCGAGAAGGCTCACCATGACGTTCGTCGCGTCGTGCTGGGTCGTGGCGATGAGCGCGTCCGCTCGGTCGCCACCGGCCTCCTCTAATGTGTCCAGAACGGTGGCGTCGTCGTTCAACACCAGCGCGTCGAACTTCGAGGCGGCGGCTTCGGCGCGCTCCGGATTCTTCTCGATGACGACCACGTCGTTGTCGTTCTGGGACGCTATCTCGATAAGTTGCGAGCCGATATCTCCCGCTCCGACGATGACGATATACATTCGTGTCCCTCCTGAAAGGGGCGACACTTGAAAAGATACCTTTCTCTTCGCGTCGAACGAATCCCGTCGAAACCGCGGGAACCTAAACCCTCCTCGCCGATGGACGAGACATGGAACAGGTCTTCGCACCGTGGCGCATCGACTGGGTCGAGCGAGACGACGAGGGCGACATCGAGGGCTGTGTCTTCTGCGAACTCCCGGCGCGCGAGGACGACCGCGAAAATCTCGTCGTCGCCCGAAGCGACCACGCCTTCGTGATGTTCAACAACTACCCTTACAACCCCGGCCACGCGATGGTCATTCCCCGCGAACACACCGGCGACTATCGGGACCTCTCCGAGGAGGTTCTCCTCGACCACGCCCGCCTCAAGCAACGGACCTTCGACGCGCTCGAAACCGCGCTCTCGCCCACTGGGTTCAACGCGGGACTGAACCTCGGCGACGGCGCTGGCGGGTCCATCGACGACCATCTCCACACTCACGTCGTCCCGCGGTGGGAGGGCGACACCAACTTCATGCCGGTCGTCTCGGACACGAAGGTCATCGTGGAAGCGGTGGACGAGACCTACGACCGAGTGCGCGAGGCGTTCGCCGAGCAGGAGGGCGCGGCGGTGCCCGACGACGAGCGGGCGATTCGCTTCCAGTTCTGAGCGACGCACGAACGATACTCCCTTCTTTCCCGAGTTCGAAGCCATCCCCGATGAGCGAGCGGAGCATGCGCCGCGTTGGCGCGGTCGTCTTGGCGGTCAACGTCTTCCTCGTTGTCGCCAAGGGAGCGGTCTGGTGGACGACCGGGAGCCTCGCGGTCGGCTCGGAGGCGGTCAACAGCCTCGCGGACGCGGGGTACAGCGTCGTCATCCTCGCGGGTCTCTACCTGACGACCCAACCGCCCGACTTCAGCCACCCGCACGGCCACGAGCGCATCGAACCGTTCGTCTCGCTGTTCATCGCGCTCGGCGTGTTCGCGGCGGGTGGCGCGGTCCTCTGGCAGGCGACCACTTCGGTCCTCTCGGGCGAAGTCGGGGCCGGGACCGTCTCCCCGGCCGCGGTCGGCGTGCTGGTCGGCACCGCCGCTGTGAAGTTCGGTCTCTATCGCTACTGTCTCCGGGTCGCCGAGGAGACGCGCTCTCCGGCGCTGACCGCCACCGCGCTCGACAACCGTAACGACATCTTAACCGCGAGCGCGGCGCTCGTGGGCGTCCTCGGGACCGGCGTCGGCCTGCCCGTCCTCGACCCCATCGCGGCGGCGGTCGTCTCGGTCGGCATCCTCTACACGGGCTACGAAATCGTGCAGGACAACGTGGACTACCTCGTCGGGAGCGCGCCGCCCGAGGACTTGCGGGCCGAAATCATCCGCCGGGCGCTCGACCACCCCGACGTGGAGGGTGCCCACGACGCTATCGCCCACTACGTCGGCCCGGAAATCGACGTGAGCCTCCACATCGAGGTCGAGGGCGACCGGACGCTGTTCGAGGCCCACGACATCGAGACCGACATCGTGGAGTCTATCCGCGAGTTAGACGAGGTAGACGACGTGTTCGTCCACGTAGACCCGAAGGAACTCGGCGAGTGGAAAGACGACGAGACCGTCGAGGGTTTTGCGGAGACCTGAATTGGGAAATAAATCCAAAACACGGTGATGATTTAATATATTTAATCATATTTTAGCCATACATAATCTAACGCTCTCGAACTTCGCCTCTCGAAAAATATATGTTATAGAAGTAAACAAGCAGAGCTATGAATATTGACCCACGGGAAAGCTACAGCGCCAAGGTCCTCGTCGGACTCCTCGTGGTGTTGCTCGTCGGCGGTACGGCTGGCGGCTACACGTACATGACTACAGACGATACAGTCCGGACACAACAGCGAGCGACACTCGCTGGTCAGGCCGACGTACAAGACGATATCGTCGATATCGTCGTGGCGGACGGACTCGAAAGCACGGAGCGGGTCGCAAACCGAACTGAGACGACAGTCGAGGGATGGAGCGAACAGTCGTCACAGGAAGGAATCTCAAAAATAAGGCAGGACGGACCTCAATCGCTCGAAGCCCAGCTAAACTCTCTTTTTTCCTCCGAAGTCGAGCAGTCGGATTCGTTTCAGCGTCTCCACTACGTGAACGCGACGACGGGCCGGATTGTCGCTAGTTCCGACCCGGCGTCTCGTGAGGGCCGACTCACCGACCAGACACTCGGGGTCGCCGCGGCGTCTCCCAGCGAGACCGGGACCGGCGTCGAGTTCCGGTCAACGACAGACGGAAACTTCTGGCTGTTCCGGGTCCCGGTCGATGGACACTGGGTCGTCGCGGAAGTCTCGGTCTCGACGCTGACGGATGAACTCGACGCCGTGATGACCGACACGCGAACGCGCATCGTCAACGACGCGGGCGTCGTGGTCCTCGATACGGACAACGAGTCGTCGGTCGGGACCCAACACGTCCCGGACGACGGCGTCCAATCGCCCGCGGTCGAGGCGGGACTCGCTGGCAACGAGAGTGTGATGACCGTTGGGGGCGAGCAGTCCTCGACCGGCGAACGACTCGTCGTCGGCCACGACGGCATCGACGGCGTGAACTGGGCGCTCGTCAGCTACGCGCCGCCGAGCAGTCTGTTCTCGGTCGCTCAATCGGTCGGTCGCCAGATTTTGTTGCTCCTCGGACTCGTCGGGGTACTCCTGTTCGGATTCGCAACGGTCGTCGAGCGACCGACGATCAACGCGCTGTCGGACCTCTCGTCGCGCGCCGAGAAGCTCCGACAGGGAGACCTCGACACCGAAATCGAGACCGACCGGAGCGACGACGTGGGCGACCTCTACCGGTCGTTCGACCGGATGCGCTCGGACCTCCGTGAACGCATCGCAGAGGCCGAAGAGACCAAACAGGAGGCCCAACAGGCCCGAGCGGACGCCGAACAGCAGCGCGAGGAGGCCGATGCCGCACGCGAGGAAGTCCAAGCGGTCAAAGACCACCTCGAACACAAGGCCGAGGAGTACGAGGCCGCGATGAACGCGGCCGCCGACGGCGACCTCACGGTTCGCGTCGATGCCGAAAGCGACCACGAGGTCATCGCTTCGATGGGTCACCAACTGAACACGCTGTTGGTCGAACTCGAACGCACCGTCGCCGAGGTCGAGTCGTTCGCACACGAGGTCGTCGCGTCGAGCGAGCAACTCGGCACGAAGGCGAACGCGATTCGTGAGTCGGGCCAACAAGTCGGCGAGTCCGTCGAGACCATCGACGAACGGACCACCGACCAGCGCGAACGCCTCCGGGAAGTCGCTGGCGAGACTAACGACCTCTCCGCGACTATCGAGGAGGTCGCCTCGACCGCCGACGCCGTCGCCGATACGGCCAGTCGGACTGCGGACGAAGCCGAGTCTGGTCGGGTCGCCGCGGAGGACGCCGTCGATGCAATCGACCGGGTCGAGACGACCACCGAGACAGCCGTCGAGGAGGTCGATGAACTGGTCGAGCGAATCCACGACGTGAGCGACATCGTGGACATCATCTCGGACATCGCCGAGCAGACGAACCTCTTGGCACTGAACGCTAACATCGAGGCCGCACGGACCGACGCCGCGGGCAACGGTTTCGCGGTCGTCGCCGAAGAGGTCAAGTCACTCGCCCAAGAGACCCAGCATCACGCCGACGACATCGAGGAACACATCGAGGATATCCAGCGCCAGACCGAGACCACCGCCGAGCGGATGCGCGAGTCGCGGACGCAACTGGCCGAGGGAGCCGAGACCGTCGAGACGACACACGACGCCCTCCTCTCCGTGGCCGACCGCGTCGAGGAGACCGACGCAGGCATGCAGGACATCAGCGCCGCGACCGACGAACAGGCCGCGACCACCGAAGAGGTCGCCGCCATGGTAGACGACGTGAGCGACACCGCCGAGCGAACCGCCGAGGAGACCGAACGTGTCGCCTCGGCCGCTCGACAACAGTCCGCGACGCTCGACGAGGCAACCGAGGTCGTAGACGAACTGCGCTCGCGTGCCGACGACTTGGAGACCGCGGTCGAACAGTTCGAAGTCGAGAGCGACGCGACGACCGAATCAGACTCGGCCGCCACGGAATCCGACCTTCAAGAGACCAACTAACGGACGGTCCGTCGAACCGACCGCCGTCGTCGTCTTTTTGCCAGCGTTCGACCGTCGCTACACTGACCGAGAGAATCGTCTGAAACGGCGAGATATGACTTGAAACCGAAAAAGTCGCCTCAGACCGGTTCGCCGAAGGCGTACACCGTCTGGTGGCCCGTAATTTCTACGTCCACGAAGTCGCCGACTTCGACGCCGTGGTCGTCGGCGTTCTGGACGATGACCTGCCGGTAGGCTTCGTCGTAGCACTTCACGGAGTCGCCGGTGCCCTCCTCGACCACCAGCACCTCGTGAGTCTCGCCGACCATGTCGTCGTAGGCCTCGGCGACTACGTCCATCTTCAGGTCGGTCATCGCCTTCGAGCGGTCCTTCTTGGTCTGGCCGCCGAGTCCCTTCATCTCCGCGGCGTCGGTGCCGGGACGCTTCGAGAATCTGGTGACGTTGATCTTCTCCGGGCGGGTCTCGCGCAACAGCGCCATACTCTGGGCGTGGTCCTCGTCTTCCTCCGAGGGGAACCCGACGATGAAGTCGGTCGAGAGCGTCCAGTAGTCCAGATACTCGTCGAACGTCTCGACGATTTCGACGTACTCCGACACTTGGTGCTGGCGGCGCATGTCGCCCAGCACGTCGTCGGACCCCGACTGGACGGGCGCGTGGATGAAGTTGTAGATTTTCTCGTTCTCGGCGAACACCGCGGCCAGTTCCTCGCGGATGCCGTGGACGCCCTTCGGGTTCGCCATCCCGACCCGGACCCGGAACTCGCCCTCGATGTCGCAGATGCGGTCGAGCAGTTCGTGGAGTTTGCGCTCGCCGTCGTCCCAGCCGTAGACGCCGGTGTCCTGTCCCGTGATTCGAATCTCTTTCGCACCGGCGTGGACCAGCGCGCGCGCCTTCTCGACGTTCTCTTCGACCGGCGGCGAGTCGATTTTGCCGGTCGCTTTCTTCGTGATGCAGTACGAGCAGTCGGACATGCAACCGCGGGCGATGGGGAGGATACCGATGACGCCGTCGAGAATCGGCTCGGCGTCGGGCGTCGTCGTCGGACACTCGCCGTTCGTGACTGCCTCGGGCACCTCGTCCCAGTGAAGAACGTCGGCATCGACGCCAGCGTCGCGGAACTCCTCGCCCTGCGCCAAGGCCATGCAACCGGTGACGATGAGGTCGGCCGTCTCGTCTTCCAACTCCTCGGCCCGCCGGAGCATGTTGCGCTCGGTCTTCTCGACGACCGTGCAGGTGTTGAGGATGGCCACGTCGGCCGCCTCGGCACCCTCGACGCGGTGGTGGCCCGCGTCGCGGAGCCGCCGCTCTATCTGGCGGCTCTCGCCCCGGTTCGATGTGCAACCGTAGGTTTCGATGTGATACCGGGCCATTCGCTACGGTATCTTTTCGACTACGCGGGCAAAAGCGCGACGGATTCCGGTCCCGTTTCCGGCGGTAATCGCGTCGGGAGTTTCCGGCGGTTGCACCGAGCGGTTCGTCTCCCCGCGACCCGATAGCTACCCCACAACGAACTTGTCCGTTCCCGTTTACGTTTCGGTCGTGTCGCTCGCGCTTTCGCTCGCCCTCGCCGTCGTCTCGACGGCCGTCATCTGGAAAGGGAGCATCTGGCTCGAAGACGCCGCCGAGCAGTTGGCGGCCTACTACGGCCTGCCAGCCGTCGTGCAGGGCGCGGTCGTCGCCGCAATCGGGTCCAGTTTTCCGGAGCTATCCAGCACCGTCATCGCCACGTTCGTTCACGGGAACTTCGAACTTGGCGCGGCGGCCATCGTCGGGTCGGCGGTGTTCAACATCCTCGTCATCCCGGCCCTCTCGACGCTCGCGGGGACCGAATCCCTCGACGCCGACCGGAGCGTCGTGTTCAAGGAGACCCAGTTCTACATGGTCGCAGTGGCGGCCACGCTGGTCGTCTTCTCGTTCGCGGTCATCTACTTCCCCAGTCCCGGCGACTCGCTCAGCGGGACGTTCACCCGGCCGCTCGCCCTGCTTCTGGTCGCGCTCTATGGTCTCTACATTTTCATTCAGTATCTCGACACGCGGGACCTGCGCGAACCGCGAGTCACCGACGCGAACGCCGCGCGGCTCTGGGGGACGCTCGCGGTGAGTCTCCTCGTCATCGTCGTCGGCGTCGAAGGTCTCGTCGAGGCCGTCCTCGACTTCGAGGAGAGTCTTGGCATCCCGAGTTTCTTCTGGGGGCTGACCGTCGTCGCAATCGTCACCAGCCTCCCCGATACCTTCGTCAGCGTGCGCTCCTCCCAGAAGGGCGCGGACGTGACTAGCCTCGCCAACGTCCTCGGGAGCAACGTCTTCGACCTGCTCGTGGCGCTCCCCGCGGGCGTCCTCGTCGCTGGCGCGACTCCCGTTGAGTTCGGCGTCGCGGTCCCGATGATGGCGGCGCTCGTCGCGGCGACGATACTCTTTTTCGCGCTCGCTCGGACCGACCTCGCACTCAGCAGGCGCGAGGCCTACGCGCTCTTGGTCGCCTACGCCGCGTTCGTCGGTTGGTTGCTGTTGGAGACTGCGGGGGTGACGAGTCTGATAGGATGAGTCAGGCCGGATTTTCTTGGGGCATCGCGTCGGGGAGAAAACAGCCGTTTCATCTCCCGCGGGCGGGACACGTTTACGTCTCCTAAATCCTCCCGTCGCCGGGGGAACGTCCGGTCTCGGTATGCGGCCAAGAACAAACTCCGAGAACGTCGTCGCACTCGGCGTCGGGATAACCCGGTGAGAACTCATGGACTGACCAAACGTACTCCTTCAGGCGGACGGCGGAGAACTGTTCGGCAACCTTCCGGAGTGGCTCGGCAATGCGCTCTCGGAAATCATCGCCGCGCTCCCGCGGCTCAGTAGTTCCGCCGGAAGTCCTCGACGATTTCGACGCCCGAACTCGCGCCGATGCGCTCGGCCCCGGCGTCGAACATCGCCTTCGCTTGCTCGTAGTCGCCGACGCCGCCGCTGGCTTTCACCGGCAGATACTCGCTCATCAGTTCCACGTCCGGGACTTCCGCGCCGCCGTCGGCGAACCCGGTCGAGGTCTTGACGAACGCGGCATCGGCCTCCTCGGCGGCCTCGCAGGCGGCGCGTTTCTCCTCGTCGGTCAGCAGTGCGGTCTCGATGATAACCTTGACCGGAATCGGCACCGCGGCGACGACCTCCTCGATGTCCTCGCGGACTGCCTCGTGGTCTCCGGCCTTCAGGCGGCCGATATTGATGACCATGTCCAACTCGTCCGCGCCGTCCTCGTAGGCGAGGACGGCCTCCTCGCGCTTGGCCGCGGTGGCGTTTTGGCCGTGCGGGAAGCCGATGACCGTGGCGAGCGTCACGTCGGGAGCGTACTCGTCGGCCTCGGCGACGAAGCACGGCGGGATGCAGGCGTTCATGCCGTACTCGGCGGCCGCGTCGAGGACTTCCTCCACGTCGGCGAGGGTGGTCTCCGGTCCGAGGACGGTGTGGTCTATCTTCGCGGCGAGTTCGTCGTCGTTCATGCTCGGAACTGATACGTCGCGGCGATAAAAAGGCGATTATCTGTGGAGTGAGGGCGTGACGGGAGTCGGGACAGAACTCTCCGTGAAAGTCCGAATGGAACTTGTAGATCGAGTTGAGTCTAAGCTAGCTACTGCCGACACCACTCATACCGCAACCGCACAGCCCCGCGACGGCCTCACGCCTCCCCAGCCTCCTGCGTTGCTCGGTCTCCGCTTCGCTCCGACCTGCGCTACTCGTCCCTCGCGCGGTTGGCGCGCGCAGAACTGCGCGCGCCAGCACGCGCCGGGAAATATCCAAAAATTCGCGTTTCCGACGACTTCCAACCGAGGTTCGACTTACTGCGAGAGGAGGATTCGCGCGAGAACCAGCGCGGTCAGCGTGGGCGCGAACGAGAGCCACCCGACCCCGCCGAGAATCGCCAGCAACTCCCACCCGTAGAGCAGTCCCGGACCGCCCGCGAGGACGACCGCGACGACGACGCCGACCGTCGCCCGCGCCCACGCCAGCGTCTCGGGACCGGCCCAGAGGACCGCGAAGGCGTCGAGGGCGTCCGCGAGGACGACCGCGAGCAGGACCCACGAGACCCTGACGCGGGTGGGTCGAGAAATCTTCTCCGGCTGCTCGGGCACCGGAAAGACGAGGCGGATGCGCTCGGGGAGTCGCACCTCGGGGAGCGACATCGGCGGGAGCGAGAACCGGAATCCGGAGTCGTCGCGCTCCCGGCGGCCGCGCTCGCTCGCACTCTCTCGGGGTCGGCTTCGCCCGGCGTCCTCGTCTGCCATACCTCGTGCTACGCTATCGAACGACAAAGGGCTATTCGTCCCGTTCCTCGCGCTCCCCGCGGTCATCGAGCAGTCGCTCGACCGCGTCCACCGCGGCGTCGATGACCTCTTCGGGCGAGCGCGTGGCGTCGATGCGGACGAACCGCTCGGGTTCGGCGTCGCGCAGTCGCTCGTAGTTCGACTGGACCTGACTCAGGAACGCGGCCTGCTCGAACTTGTTGGTCGCGCCGCTCCGGGCCGCACCGGTCTCGGGGTCCACGTCGAAGTAGAGCGTCGCGTCCGGCGGTCTGGTCCACGGTTGGTGGACCCCCCGGATGTACTCCAACGGGCGCTTGACGTCGTTTTCGATGCTGACCGCCTGATAGGCGTACCGCGAGTCCGAGTAGCGGTCCGAGACGACGACCTTCCCGTCGGCGAGGGCGGGCCGGACCGTCTCCGAGAGGTGGTTGGCGTGGTCGGCGGTGTAGAGGAACAGTTCCGCCAGCGAGTCGGCGTCGTCGTTCGAAACCGAGCGGTTCACTGCGTCGCCGTACCACGAGTCGGTCGGTTCGTGAGTGTAGACGAACTCGGGGAACTCCTCGCGCAGGACCTCCCAGACGGTCGTCTTGCCGCTCCCGTCGAGACCCTCCAGCGTGATGAGCATACTCGGAGGTGGTCTCGGCTCGGTATAAAGACCTGCGAGTCGGGTCGGGCGAGTCGGAACTCCGTTCGAGTGCGAAAGATTCGGGTCGGAAGCAGTTAGCTTTACCTTCCGACGGTACTTATTCCCGATATGAATATTCTTGTAGCGGGCGGAACCGGATTCATCGGGACGAATCTCGTGCGCGAACTGGACGACGACGGCCACGACGTGACCGTGTTGGCGCGTGACCCCGACGAGGCGGACCTTCCGGCAGGCGTCGAGCGCGCCCGCGGCGACGTGACGGCTTACGACTCCATCGAGAGCGCGTTCGAGGGCCAAGACGCGGTGGTAAACCTCGTGGCGCTTTCGCCGCTGTTCAAGCCCTCCGGTGGAATCTCCCACATGGAGGTCCACCTCGGTGGTACGCAGAACGTCGTGAAAGCCGCCGAGGACCACGGCGTTCGGAAGATCGTCCAAATGAGCGCGCTCGGCGCGAACCCCACCGGGGCGACCGAGTACCTGCGCGCGAAGGGCCAAGCCGAACAGGTCGTCGAGGACTCGGCGTTGGCGACCACCATCATCCGGCCCTCGGTCGTCTTCGGCGAGGGCGGGGAGTTCGTCTCGTTCACGAGGGTTCTGACGACGCCGTACGTCACGGCGCTTCCCGGCGGCGGCCGCACGCGCTTTCAGCCGATTTGGGTCGGCGACCTCGTGCCGATGCTCGCCGAGAGCGTCGCGGAGGACCACGACGGCGAGACCTACGAAATCGGCGGCCCGGAGGTGCTGACGCTGGCCGACGTGACTCGCCTCGCGTACCGCGCGGACGGAAAGTCCGTGACGATTCTCCCGCTCCCGATGGCGCTCGCGCGCGTCGGACTAACCGCCGCGGGTCCGGTGCCGTTCGTCCCGTTCGGGAGCGACCAGTACCGGTCGCTGAAGTTCGACAACACGGTCGAACACAACGACATCGACGCGTTCGGCGTCGAGACGAGCGATTTGACCACGCTCGGGTCGTATCTTGGCGTCGCCGAACGGTAGTCGAGAGACGAGTTTAGCGGAATCGCCGTCAGACGAGCGTCAGACGCCCGTTTGACGGGATTTACTCGCCAATCGTTGGATACATTGACTGGGCAACAAACTTAAAAGGACATGTCCGTGAGCTGGTGGTGGGTCCCGATACCCGGAAATACCGGGTTAACGTCGGGCGATTCGGCGTAAAACGCCATTTCCGGTGTCCGTGGAACGGACCAAAAGGATTATCACCCCTTCGTGGTTGTATTTCTCCCAACGGAGTACGGTCCGGAAAATGAAGCTCGCAATGATTGGTTTCGGGCAGGCCGGTGGGAAAATCGTGGACAAGTTCCTGGAATACGACCAGCGAACTGGAAGCGATATCGTCAGGTCCGCAGTCGCGGTTAACTCCGCGAAGGCAGACCTGATGGGACTCGACAATATCCCGCAGGATAATCGCGTCCTCATTGGTCAATCCCGTGTGAAAGGTCACGGAGTAGGAGCAGACAACGAACTTGGCGCGGAAATCGCCGAGGAAGACATCGACGAGGTTCAGGGAGCCATCGACAACATCCCTGTCCACGAAGTCGATGCGTTCCTCATCGTCGCAGGGATGGGGGGTGGCACCGGCTCTGGCGGTGCCCCGGTGCTGGCAAAGCACCTCAAGCGCATCTACACCGAACCGGTGTACGGTCTCGGTGTCCTGCCCGGAAGCGACGAAGGCGGCATCTACACGCTGAATGCCGCGCGGTCGTTCCAGACGTTCGTCCGCGAAGTGGACAACCTGATGGTGTTCGACAACGACGCGTGGCGACAGTCCGGCGAGTCCATCGAGGGCGGTTACGACGAAATCAACGAGGAAATCGTCCGGCGGTTCGGCATCCTCTTCGGCGCGGGCGAAGTCACCGGCGACGGCGAGGTGGCAGAGAGCGTCGTGGACTCCAGCGAGATTATCAACACGCTCGCTGGCGGCGGCGTCTCGACCATCGGCTACGCCGCCGAGGAAGTCGAGAACGAACAGTCGTCCAGCGGACTGCTCTCGCGGTTCACCGGCGGCGACGAGGACACCCAGACCGACACCGCCAACACCACCAACCGCATCACCAGTCTCGTCCGGAAGGCGGCGCTCGGGCGACTCACCCTGCCCTGCGAAATCGAGGGCACCGAGCGCGCCCTCCTCGTCCTGAGCGGCCCGCCGCGCCACCTCAATCGGAAAGGCATAGAGCGCGGGCGGAAGTGGCTCGAAGAGCAGACCGGTTCGATGGAAGTCCGCGGTGGCGACTACCCAGTCGCCGACTCCCAGTACGTCGCCAGCGTCGTGCTCCTGTCGGGCGTGAACAACGTCCCGCGCATCAAGGAGCTACAGGAGGTCGCCATCGAGGCACAGGACAACATCGACGAGATTCAGGAGGAGAGCGAAGAGAACTTGGAAGAACTCGTGGAGGACGACGACGATGAACTCGAACCACTGTTCTAAACTACTCGCGCTGTTGCTCGCGGCGACGCTGGTCGTCTCGGCGGTCGGTCCCGCCGCGGCGATGTCGGCCTCGGCGAGCGGCGCGCCCGACGAAAAGCAGGTCGGCGAGGACGTAGAATCGACGTTCACCATCACCAAGCCGTTCAGCGAGTACAATACGTGGACGCTAAACGGAGAAACCGAACTGGACGACGTGACGTGGACCGTCCAACTGTTCGACCAGAGCGGGTCGAAGATAGACCAGAGTTCCTACGACGGCCAGTCGTTCAACCACTCGCTGGAGCAGAGCGATGCGTTTGAGGTGAAAGTCGTCGTCAAGGGGACAGTTCCCGAAGTCGAGAACTTCACCTACGACCCCGAGCAGGAACTGGCGCTGGCCGAACTGAACCAGCTCCGTGACGGCGGCAGTAGCGCCTCCATCGACGAGTGGACGTTCCGACCGTACACCACAGAGAGCCAAGAGGCGCGCGACGCCATCGACTCGGCGCGCGACGCCATCGACTCGGCCGACGGTTCCGGCGCGGACGTTTCCGGTGCCGAGGACACCCTCAGCAACGCCGTCTCGGCGTTCGACGCCGAGAACTTCGGCAACGCGGTGGACCTCGCCGACGAGGCTCAGACGAAGGCCGAGAACTCCCAGCAGTCGAGCCAGCAGACCCAGATGCTCCTCTACGGGGCCGCCGGACTGCTCGCGCTCGTCGTCGTGGTGGGCGGTGCGCTCTGGTACCGCTCGAACCAGCAAGACGACTACGACAAACTGCGCTGACGCGACTTCGCTTTCGGACCGTTTTCGCGTTCGCGCGCAACGGGGTGTCATCGTGGGGTAATCGTGATTGACCGAGCGACCGTCGGCGACGAGTCGGCGTCGCCGACAGCACGCCGTCGCTGGCGGGGCGCTCGCCGACGAGAGTTCTCCCTCGCCGAAACAATCCTACACAATTCTTCGAGCAAGGTAGCTAATTGCGTGAGATATTTGCACCGTTCCGACGGGTATTCCGTAGGCTCTTAAGGGAGCGCGCGCGAGTTGGGAATCGAGCATGCGAGTCGTCGTCCCGTACGCCGCCGACGCGCCCAAGACGCGGTTAGCCGACACGCTGTCGCCCGACGAGCGGACCGCGTTCGCCGAGGCGATGTTGGCCGACGTGTTGGCGGCGGTCCGTGCGACCGGCCGCGCCCCCGAAATTCTCGCCACCGAACGCATCGACGCGGACGCGCCCGTCACCGTGGACGACCGACCGCTGACCGAGGCGGTCAACGCGGTCCTCGCGGAGACCGACGAACCGGTCGCGGTCGTGATGGCCGACCTCGCGCTGGCGACGCCCGACGCCCTCGCGGGTCTCTTCGAGACTGACGGCGAAGTCGTCCTCGCGCCGGGGCGCGGCGGCGGCACCAACGCCGTCGTCGCGCACCACCCGGAGTTCCGGGTGGACTACCACGGCACGTCGTATCTGGACCACCGCGCCGTCGCGCGGCAAGTCGGGACCGAGGTGGCGGTGGTCGATTCGCACCGACTGGCGACCGACGTAGACGAGCGCGCGGACCTCGCGGAGGTGCTGATTCACGGCGGGAGCGCGCCCGGAAACGTGGACGACGCGAGCGCGGACCCCCGCGAGACGAGTCGGGCGCGGTCGTGGCTTCGGAACGCGGGCTTCGAACTCTCCGACGACGCGGGCCGGACGACGGTCGAACGCGAGGGTGGTTGTGCCGTTCAGTCGTGAGGGTTGATAGGGTGATTTGTGGAGTCAGCCACTGAGAAGGCCACCGTTTTTATGCCATGACGGCTAAGTTTCGGGCAAGCGACTACGATGACGGAACTCGAACACGTCGAGATTGAGGGGTTCAAGGGGTTAGAGTACGTCGAGTTCGAGCCTACGGATATTAATCTGATTACTGGGCGGAACAATACGGGAAAGACCTCGTTTTTGGAAGCAGTGAACCTCGCTTTCGATTTGAGCTACGTCAATCACTTCGAACGAAAGGTAGACAAGCTAATCAACGTTGACGCCGCCGAGAGCCGGATTCGAGTCCAGCGAGCAAGTAATAAAGAGTCTATCACTATTCGCCGACCGACAATTGCCGAGGCCAAGGGGCATCTGGTCAAAACCCTCATCGAAAACCTGAGCTTTCAACGCGAGGGGCTTCACGAGTTCGGATTTCAGGCCCGGTTCGATACAGAGAACGACTTCGTTCGAGTCCTCGAAGAACGCACCGATATGGACAGCGTCACAGTCGGTACTGAAATCGAAACTGGGTTAAAACAAACGGTCACTACGGTTCTGGACCAATCTCTCAGAGGCGAAACTGCTGACCGATTCTCTGAGGAATGTCTCGTCTTCGAAAAGAACGGCGAGCAGTTCCCGTACGTCTATTTCCAAGACTTATCGGACGTACTTCGAAATCATTACGACGAAATCGGGCGTGCATTCGAGCGCGAAATAAAAGCGGAATTTGAGGCCGAAAATCTCCGTACACCCGATGAACACGGGGATTTGATATATCCCGGAGGGGACCGAGACAAGTTCTTCGAATTTTTGTTCGACCAACCGCCAGACGAGGGACAGTTTCTTCGAAAACCGACGGGGAAACAAGAACTCTTGTTCATCAAGTCCAGACGACTTACGGAGAGAGATCAGAACATCGACCCGGAAGAACACGCTATCAAGATAGACGACATCGGGGACTACGTTAAGGAAACAGAACTGATAGACGGCCTCAAGACCTTCAATCTCGATTATCTCGTCTTTGAGGAAGACGGCGAGAAACACGATATCCCCTACGACTTCATGGGCGACGGTTTCAAGTCCATCGTTGGCCTGCTCTGGGAACTCATGGACGACGACGTAGAGAACGAAATCGTCCTCCTCGAAGAACCCGAGACCCACATGCACCCCGGATACGTCCGCGAGGTCGTCTACTTCCTCATCGACCTCGCCCGCGAGGAGGACGTACAACTGTTCATCACCACCCACGACAGCGACTTCATCAACGACTTCTTCACCGAGAATCTGACCGACGAGGAGGAGGCGTATCTCGAAGACGAGTTCTCGCTCCTGCGGATGGAGGAAGACGACGCCGTGGTCGAGGACTACGAGACGGCCCGCGAGAATCTGAAAGACCTCCACCTCGACCTGCGAGGGATTTAATGAAACAGATCGTCCTCTGCGAGGGGAAACACGACGTTCACCTCATATCATCTTTCTTTGAACAGCGGGACGGAAACTTCGAAGTGAAGAAGGTCATCGGCGAGGAACTTGACTCGCCGATACAGGGCGAGGAGTCGCGCCAGATAACGAACTTTCAGGAGCGACGAAATCCGTACCACGTTCTCGCAAAGTCCGACAACGGGAAACAGGAGTTAGAAAAGGTTTTCGCGGCGCTCGTCAACCAACTGCTCCGAATCGGTCCCGAGGTGGTCGTCTTAGTGGACCTCGACGGTGGCAGTCTCCAGCGATTCGTGGACGGACTGGACGAGCGAATCCGCGGGTCTCACGACCGAATCGAACTGGGACAGCACGAAGTGTCGAGGCGAAACGACGATATGGTGGCCGCCGTGTGCGAAGTGCTGAAACGCGACGGAAGCCGAAAAGGGGCGTTCAAAATCGTCGCCTTCGAACAGACCTTGGAGCGAGTCGCCGACGTTTCCAGAGACGAAGAGATAGACGCGCGCCGAGACCAGATCGAGGAATTTCTGGAAGAAGCACACGTCTACGACCTGCTCGATACGGTCCTCCCTGAGTGACGGAGAAGGTCCGGTACAGCAAGGATTTTCCCGCCGAAGCGAGAACCCACACCGATGGCTGGTGCCGAGATTCCGGGAGCCGACGAGTACGACATCGATCTCTCCATCGCTGACGCCGATGTAGAGCGACTGCTCGAAGTCACTCCCGACGACGTGTCGGCCGCCGACGAACTCACCTTCGCCAAGAACGTCTTCGTCCCGCTGACGACGGCCTGCCGGTACACCTGCACGTACTGCACCTACTTCGACCCGCCGGGCGAAGCCACCTTGCTCTCGCCCGAGGAGGTCCGGGATATCGTCCGGACCGGCGCGGACGCCGGATGCACGGAAGCCCTCTTTACTTTCGGTGACGACCCCGACGACCGCTACGACCGGATTCACGGCCAACTCGCGGAGTGGGGCCACGACTCTATCCACGACTACCTTCGGGAGGTCTGCGAAATCACGCTGGAGGAGGGCCTGCTTCCCCACAGCAACCCCGGCGACCAGACCCGCGAGCAGATGGAGACGGTCGCGGACGTGAACGCCTCGATGGGCGTGATGCTCGAAACCACCGCGGACGTGAGCGCACACGCCGGACCCCGAGTGAAGAACCCCGGCCAGCGCCTCGACACGATTCGGACCGCGGGCGAGTTGGGCGTGCCGTTCACCACGGGCCTGCTCGTCGGTATCGGCGAGGAGTGGCGCGACCGGGCCGAGAGCCTGCTTGCCATCCGTGAGATGCACGAGCGATACGGCCACGTTCAGGAGGTCATCGTCCAGAACGTCGTGCCGAACGAGCGCTCGAACTACGAGCGCCCGTCGGTCGAGACCATGCGGCGAGTCGTGGCGATGGCCCGCGAGTGTCTGCCCGAGACGGTGTCGGTGCAGGTGCCGCCCAACCTCTCGCCGACCCGCGACCTGCTGGACTGCGGCGTGGACGACCTCGGGGGCGTCTCGCCAGTCACGGACGACCACATCAATCCGGAGTACAAGTGGCCCGCTTTACAGGAGTTGGAGGACATCGCCGACGAGGCCGGGGTGCCCCTGCGCGAGCGCCTGCCGGTGTACCGGCGCTACCTCCCCGCGGAGTTGGGTGGCGAGACCACACGCGACGACCGACCGAGCGAGACGTGGGTGTCCGAGACGATTCAACGCGCGATAGCCGCGGACGACGAGGCTGGCGAGCGATACCGCGAGACGCTCGCGGGCCCTTAGAGCGCGACCAGTTCGACCACGAACACCGCGCCGCTCGGGTCGTTGTCCTCGACGTGGACCGACCCACCGTACTGCTTGACGAGCGTATCCACGAGGTAGAGACCGATACCGGTGCCCTCGCTGTCGATACCCTGTTCGCCCCGGCCGAAGACGGCGTCGCGGCGGTCGCTCGGAATCCCCGGCCCGTCGTCAGCGACCCGAATCTCGACGGTATCGTCGGCGACCGACACGCCGACCTCGATTTGCGGGTTGTCGGTGTCGTTGTGCTGGACCGCGTTGTTCAGCAGGTTGCTGAACACCGACGAGAGCATGCTGTTCGCCCGGACCGACACGGAGGGAAGGTCGCCGTCCACGGCGAACGTCGCGTCGTCGTGGGAACTCCGGGCCTTCCGGAGTTCGGTTTCGAGGATTCGGCCCGCATCGACCGGTTCGAGGTCGGGGTCCTGCTCGCCGGTGATGGTTTCAAGCAGCGTCGAGACGGTCTCGGTGAGTTCCACGACGTGTTCGCTGTTCTCCAACATCCGGTCGAGGAACTCCGCGTGGTCGTCATCGACGCGTTCGCGCAGGAGTTCGCCCGTGCCGCAGACGACGTTCATATCGTTGCGGATGTCGTGTTCGAGAATCTGGTTCAGGATGGCCAGTTGCTCGGTCCGGCGGGCGAGTTCCCGCTCGTTTTTCTTGCGCTCTATCGCGTAGCGCATCGTCCGGACGAGCAGTTCCCCATCGATTTCACCCTTGACGAGGTAGTCCTGCGCGCCGCGCTGGACCGCTTCGACGCCGAAATCTCGGTCGTTGAGTCCCGTCAGAAGGACGATTGGCACTTCGCGGGTCTGGTCGAGGACGGCGTCGAGAGTCTTCTCGCCGCTGCTGTCGGGGAGCATCAGGTCGAGCAAAATTACATCGATGGTCGCCGCGTCGAGCGTGTCCAGACCGTCCGCGAGACAGTCCTCCCGGACGAGCGTGATATTGGGCATGCTGCTGCTGTCGTCCAGCATGTTGCCCTTCATGTGAATCATCTCCTCGATGAGGCGGGCGTCCCCGTCGTTGTCCTCGATGAGCAGAATCGTCGTCTCGTCGGGAGCGTCGTCGCTCGTCGCTTCCTCGTCGGCCTGTGCGTCCGCCGTCTCGTTCGAGAACCGGTCACTCATTGTTCGGCGGAAGTTTGACGATGGAGAGCCAGAACGCCTCTAGATTCTGTGCGACATCGATGAACTGGTCGATGTCCACCGGTTTCGTGATGTAGGCGTTGGCGTGGAGTTCGTAACTCCGGGCGATGTCCTCCTCGGCCTCCGAACTCGTCAGCACGACTACCGGGATGCGCCGGAGTTCGCGGTCCTCGTCTATCTCCTTGAGGACTTCCTCGCCGTCCTTCCGAGGGAGGTTGAGGTCCAGCAGGATGAGGTCGGGTTGGGGCGTGTCCTCGTACTCGCCCTCACAACGGAGAAACGACATCGCCTCGACGCCGTCGCCGACGACGTGGAGGTTGTTCAACACGTCGCCCTGCTCTAACGCCTCCTCGGTCAGGCGAACGTCGCCGGGGTTGTCCTCGACGAGCAGAATCTCTATTCGCTCGCCGGTGAGTCGGTCACTCATCCTCGACACCTCCCACGGGAAGAGTGAAGTAGAAGGTAGAGCCTTCTCCGGGGGCCGATTCGACCCGGATGGTGCCGCCGTGGCGGTCAACTATCTTCTGGCACATCGCCAGTCCGATGCCGGTCCCCGAGTATTCGTCCTTGCCGTGGAGTCGCCCGAAGATTCGGAACACCTCTTCGAGGTTGTCCTCGGAAATCCCGATGCCGTTGTCGCTGACCGCGAAGACGTACTCGTCGCCGTCGCGCTCGGCCGTGACGTGGATTCGGGGCGGTCCCTCGTCGCAGTATTTGATGGCGTTGCTCACGAGGTTCTGAAGCAGCATCGCCAGTTGGCTCTCGTCGCCGACCACCGTCGGGAGCGAGTCGTGGGTAATCTCGGCGTCGCTCTCGGCGATGGCGACCTGTAGATTGTCGAGGGCCTGCTCTAACACCGACTCGAAGTCGGTCTGCTCGAAGTCGCCGCCGCGGGTGTCAACCCGCGAGTACTGGAGCAGGTCGTTTATCATCTGTTTCATCCGGTCGGCCCCGTCCACGGCGTAGTCGATGAACTCCTGTGCGTCCTCATCTAACTTGTCTCCGTACTGGCGTTCGAGCAGTTGCATGTAGCTAGACACCATCCGGAGCGGTTCCTGAAGGTCGTGGGAGGCGACGTAGGCGAACTGCTCTAACTGGGCGTTGGACTCTTCGAGCTTTTCGACGGTCTCTTTCAGTTCTATCTCGGCCTTCTTCCGGTCGGTGATGTTGCGCGCGATGACCTGACACGTCGCGCGCTCGCCGGGCAGGTCCACCGGCACGAAGACGTTGTGGAAGTAGTCGCCGTTGTATCCGTCCTCGAAGCGCCGCGTCTCGCCCGTCTCGATGACCTCCCGGCCGACCGACAGTCGCTTCTCGGCGATGTCCTCGGGCGCCAGATCGGCCACCGACTTGCCCGCCAACTCCTCGGGCGTGGCGTCGAAGGAGTCGGCCATCGACTGGTTGGCCATGACGAACTCGCCGTCGGCGTTTATCTGCGCGATGAGGTCCGGCGAGTTGTCCACCAGTAGTTCGTACTTCTT
The DNA here is from genome assembly GCF_004087835.1 of Halorussus pelagicus. Taxonomy (NCBI): domain Archaea; kingdom Methanobacteriati; phylum Methanobacteriota; class Halobacteria; order Halobacteriales; family Haladaptataceae; genus Halorussus; species Halorussus pelagicus. The sequence continues at coordinate 847,759 of NZ_CP035119.1, read as the reverse complement.
TTCGGTCCGGCGCTGTTCGACGGCGTTGTCGATCTGATTCGCCAGTTTCTCGAACTGCTGGTCGCCCTCGTTCTTCTGGAAGTAGTGGGTGACGCCCGCCGCAACCGCCTCGCTGGCGACCGCCTCGCTCCCGGTGCCGGTCAGGAGAATGAATGGTTGCTCGAAGCCCCGCTCGCGGGCCGCTTCGAGGAACTCGATGCCGTCGAGGTCGGGCATCTGGTAGTCGGTGACGACGCAATCGACTTCCGACGTTTCGAGAGAGTCGAGTCCTTCGCGGGCGTTGTTTCCGGTAAGCGTCTCCATATCGTAGTCCGTCGAGAGGGTGTCGGCGACGAGTTGGGCGTAGAAATTGCTATCGTCTACGACCAACACCCTGATAGCGGTGTCCATGTGTGCGGTTCATCCGGACCGCACACGATAAACGTACTGAAACGGCCCCCATGTTTTCGTTACGTCATAGTCGGTAAAATTATCGGAGAAAGCGCGTCTCGACCTCGGGCAACTGCTTTCGGACCGCGACGTAGACGACCGACACCGCGAGTCCGACGACGGTCAGCGTCCGAATCGCGCCGTCGAAGACCAACAGGCCCGGTAGCGAGAAGACCGCAGTCACTACGAGGTCTTCGGGCGCGCCGTCGTAGCGAATCCAGCGCCGCGGTCGGACCCACCTGCCCGCGGCGTGGACGTAGACGCCCCGGTCGTCGGTGGCCTCCCACGGCCGGAGTTCGAGACCGCCGCCCGCGGCGTCGGTCATGCAGTGGAGCGCGGCCGAGAGCAGGAACAACGCGAGCGCGACCGTCGCCGTCGCGGGCGCGAGCAGGGCAATCCCGCCCGCCGCGACTCCGGCCACCGCGTAGTAGACCGGAAAGTGGAGCGTCCGGCGGTGCTGGCCCGAGAGCAAATCGAGGTCCGGAAAGACGCCCCCGGCGAGTGCGGCCAGCGCGGCCGCGGGCGCAAACTCGGGCGCGAGGGCCGTGAACGGGGCCGCCAGCGTGACCCCCATCGCGGCGTGCGTGGTGTTCATCATGTTCAGTCGAACTCCTCAGTCGTCGGCGACCGACTCGGCCGGGGCGGTTCGCTCGGACTCGGGGACCAGCGGCGACCCGTCGGCCGCCGGACCCAACTCCGGGCCGAACGGCGGGTCCGAGGGGTCGATAACTCGGGTCTGTCGGTAGTCGGTCGAACGCTCGACGGGCGTCCGACCGATGGCGGTTATCATCTCGACGTACTCCGCGAACGACCGGGCCTCGCCGAACTCGCCGCCCGCCCGCTTCGTGATTTCCTCGCTGAGGATGGTGCCCATGAAGTCGTTCGCCCCACAGGAGAGCATCTTCAGGCCCTGCTCGTCGCCGTACTTGACCCACGACGACTGGATGTTCTCGATATTGTCGAGGAAGAGTCTGGAGACGGCTATCATGAGTTCGTCCTCGTGGGTCGTCGCGCCCGCCTCCACCATCCCGCGCTCGGCGAGCGGCGTGTTCGAGTGGACGAACGAGAGCGGGACGAACTCCGTGATGTTGTCCGTTCGGTCCTGTAAATCCCGGATTCGTTTCAGGTGCATCACGCGGTGGGCCTCGTTCTCGACGTGGCCGTACATGATGGTCGCGGTCGTGTCGAGACCGACTTTTGCGGCGGCCTCCATCGCTTCGACCCACTCGTCGCTCCCGATTTTGCCGGGACAGATAACCCCCCGGACTTCATCGACCAGAATCTCGGCGGCGGTGCCGGGAACGCTGTCGAGTCCGGCCTCCTTCAGGCGGCGGTACACCTCCTCGTAGGACCAGTCGGTCCCTCTTCGGGCGTGGTAGGCCTCCTCGGGAGTCATCGAGTGGAGGTGAACGTCGCCGACGTTCATCGCCTCCATCTGGGCGACGTAGGTGCCGGGGTCGGTCTCGTAGGCCGACGGCGACTTGTAGTTCAGGTCGCCGCGGTCGCTCGCCTCCAAGAGTTCGAGGTGTTCGTCGTCCAGCGCGAGACCGGGGTGGAGACCGCTGACCGACGTGACCTCGTAAATTCCCGTCTCGCGGGCCGATTCGACGATTTTGCGGGACTCCTCGGGCGTCTTGGTGAATCCGCCGTGGTTGGTCTCGTTATCGGTCTCGAAGTCCTGAGCCGTGTTCTTGAAGTTACAGAACAGACATCCGGTGTTGCACGCGGTCGTGACGTTGTTGTTCAGGTTGGCGACGAAGGTGACGCCCTCGCCGACGACCTCGGCCCGGCGGCGGTCGGCGGTCTCCAGCACCCGCTCTTTCCGGTCTAAGTGGATACCCTCGCGGTCGGTGCCGGTCGTCATGAGTTCGATGCCGTCGGCGACGCTCAGGCGCTCGCCATCGCTGGCTTTCGCCAGTGCGTTCTCGAACGACTGGTCGGTCTCGGGCACGTACTCGAAGTCGAACTCTCCTCGCGGAACGTTCGTCCGGGCCGCGTCTTCCATCACCCGTGATGAGGACCGGGAGCGATAAAAACCGACGGGTTACGGCAGGGGGTTGCCGCCGTCCGGAACGAGCGGTCTCGGTCGTCGCGGGTCGTTGCGGTCCTCACTGGTCGTCGGAAATCCTGACGCCACCCCGACCTAATGCGCGAAAGTGCATATTTCGAGCGGGTGATTGATAGAAAGTACGCACGGGAATGGAAACGCCTTAGTCCGACGGCGGCTACCCCTCGCACATGACCGACAGCGACGGGGCACGCGGCGACAAGGCGAGTGATACCGGGACGGGCGCGAGTCGGGCGTCGAGCGCGAGGTGGTTACGGTGACCAGCGTCAAGGAGTTCCGCATCGAGCGCGAACCGACCGCGACCACGCTCGGGCGCGGGTCGTTCGTCTTCACCGACGACTACTCGGTCTTCGACTGGGGGAAGATGCCCGACGAGATTCCCGACAAGGGCGCGAGTCTCTGCGCGATGGGCGCGTTCAACTTCGAGTTGCTGGAAGCGGCGGGCGTGCCGACTCACTATCGGGGAGTGGTCAGCGAGGAGACCGGCGAGGTCGTCCCGCTCGCCGAGACCGAGGTCCCGCCGACCGAGATGGCCATCGACTTGACCCAAGTACCCGACCTGCCCCACGAGGGCCGGAGCTACGACTACGACGCCTACCACGAGGCGGCGGGCGACAACTTCCTGATTCCGCTCGAAATCGTCTTCCGGAACAGCGTCCCCGTGGGGTCGAGTCTCCGGCGGCGCACCGACCCCGCGGACCACGGTCTCGACTTCGCGGAGTGGCCCGAGGGCGTCGTCCAACTCGAAGAACCCATCGTGGAGTTCTCGACGAAGTACGAGGAGGGCGACCGCTACCTCTCGCGCCGCGAGGCCGACCGCATCGCCGGACTCGCCGACGTGACGGAACTGGAAGCAGTCGCCCGCGAAGTGAACCGGGTCGTCACCGAGCAGGCCGCCGAGGCCGAACTGGTCCACGAGGACGGTAAAATCGAGTGCCTGTACGTTGACGGTGAGGTTCGCGTCGCCGACGTGGTGGGCACCTTCGACGAGAACCGCTTTACCTTCCACGGCCAGCAGGTCAGCAAGGAGTTCGTCCGCCAGTACCACAAGCGCACCCAACCGGAGTGGGTCGAAGCGGTCGATGCGGCCAAGCAGGAGGCCAAGAAGCGCGACGTTGCCGACTGGAAATCGCTCTGCGAGGCGTCGCCGGAATCGCTGGACGACGAGGTTATCGAGGCCGCCAGCGACCTCTACGCGGCGGGGACGAACGCCTACGTCGGCCGAGAACTGTTCGAGGCCCCGTCGCTGGTGGACGCTGTGGGCGCGGTTCGGGACCTCTGAGACGTTCTTTTCGGTAGTTGATTCTCGACTCTCGCGTACTTTCTTGACATCCGAACTCGCGGGGCGGTCGCGGTCAACTCCTTGGAATCGGCAGTAGCTAGCTTCTCCGTACTTTCATCGAGAATGCGCTAGCTACTGCCGACTCCTATCATACCGCCCCGCACAGCACCGCACCCTCGTCCTCCCCAACCGATTGCGGTCCTCGGTCTCCGCTTCGCTCCGACCTGCGGTCCTCATCCCTCGCACGCGTTGCTCGCGCGCGCCGACGATGTGATTCTCCTGACTACTGCTTTCCCATCTACTCACTTCCGCCGCGAAATCGACACCGGCGAGTGAACCGACGCGCGCCACGACGACCAGTAAGCCTCGCAGACGACCCAGACCACCAGCGTCAGGAGCGCCGCCGCGAGCGCCAGCACCTCCGGGCCGCCCATCCAGACCGGCGTGACGTACATCAAGCCGTTGGCGGTCCGGCCGGGGAGCAGGTCCCTGACGACCGCCCACGCTCGGTCGAGCGGACCGGCCGATTCGGTCGCCGCCGTCTGTCCGGCGGAGTCGCCCAGACTCGCGCCGCCGCCGGTTCTGGACTGGAGGCCCGCCTCCGCCGCGGCGGGACCGCCGGTACTCTCGTCGCCGGTGTTCAGGCGCTCGGACTCGTAGGGAAACGCGATGTCCACGCTCCAGACGACTTCGCCCTGCCGATTCACCTCGACGACGCGGTTGCCGTTCGAGTCGGTAACGAGCGTGTTGCCGTTGGGCAGGCGGTCGGCGTCGCGCGGCCACTGGGTGCGAGCGTCCTGCCAGACCCACGACTGGGTCCACTCGCCGCCCTCGCGCTGGTACTCGACCACGCGGTTGTTCTCCGAGTCGCCGATGAGAACTGCGGGACCGCCGTCGGCGGCGTTGATGTAGTCGGGGTTGTGCTGTTCGTAGATGGTGTCGTGGTCGCCGTCCTCGCCGAGCGTCCGGTTCTCCTGTAAGCCGGTCTCGCGGTTCAAGAACACCACTTGGTCCTGATTGCGCAGGCTGGCCATGATGGTGCCGTCGGCCAGCACCTCCACGTCGTTGAGGTGCGTCCAGTCCTCGGGGTACGGCCCGCCGCTCGCCGTCGAGTAGTCGCGCTGGGCGTCCCACTCCCACTCGATGAGTTCGCTGGTCGTGTTGACGACGTACACCCGGTCCTGCGCAATGTCGGCGACGACCAAGCTATCCTCGTCCAATCGGTCCGCGTCGTGCCACCGCGTCGAGTGCTTGCCCGGCGTGATGCGGCCGTAGAGGCGCGTCACCTCGCCGGTCGAGAGGTTAGCGCGCTCGACCACGTTCCGCGTGCAGGGCGTCGTCGCGTGGCACTCCGAGGCGTTGAGGTGGTCGGCCGCGACGTACTCGACGGTCGTCTCTGCGCCCTGCACGGGGTCCACATCCCAGTAGCGCGTGTGCGAATCGTTGTAGTACATCACGCTGCCGTTGGGTGCGAACGCGACGAGTTCGGCCCGCGCTCGCGGCCCGTCGCTGGCCTCGCCCATCCATGTGTTCGAGTCGGTGGCGACCACCGTGATTCCCTCTCTGGGAGACGCGTCGAACGTCGGCCGTCCGGACGAGGACGAGGTGGTCTCGGCGGAGAGATAGCCCGAGGCGAACACGAACGCCGACGCGACGACGATACCGACGAACAACACCCTAACGGCGTCCCGAAAACGCATTGAGTCGCGGTTGGCGATGAACCGTCTTTGTTATCCGGAGACTAGAGGCGGCCATCGCGGCGTTACCGCTCGGCGAATCGCAGGAGGGAGCCACAGACCGAGGCTGAAAGGAGCAGTACGACGAGGGTTCTCAGTCGTCGCTCGTCTCCGGGGGCGCGACCAGTCGCTCGTCGGTCGGTTCGTCCGGCGTCGCTCGGTCGAGTTCGGGCGGCATGCCGAGTTGATAGGCCGAGTCGTCGCTCGCGCCAGTCGCCACCTCCGCGGCGTCATCTCGGAGTTTGGTCCGGCCGCGGTGGATGGACAGGTCGTCGCCGAGGTGGAGACGAACCGCCTCCAGCAACACGTCGGCTTCGAGGGGTTGGCCACGCTCTTTCAGCGTCTCGACGCTCGCGCCGTCGGGCACGTTGAACGCGCGCTGGGCGACGATGGGACCTTGGTCGAGGTCGGTCGTGACGTAGTGGGCGGTCACGCCCGCCAACCTGACGCCCGCCTCCTTGGCCTGCCGGTAGGCCTTCGCGCCGGGGAACGCGGGCAGGAGGCTCGGGTGGACGTTGATGATGCGGCCCTCGTAGCGGAAGACGACGTTCGGCCCGAGGATGCGCATGTAGCGGGCCAGCACCACGAGGTCGGCGTCGTACTCCCCGAGCAAATCGAGCAGATGTTCCTCGTCGGCGTTGCCCTGCGCGTCGCCGATGTCGTGGAAGGGAACGTCGTACTCTTCGGCGACCGATTCGAGGTCCGGGTGGTTCCCGATGACGACCGAAATCTCGGCGTCGAGGTCCGCCTCGGCCTCGCAGAGTCGCCGCAGGCAGTGACTTTCCTTGGTGACCAGCACTGCGATGCGCTTGGTCTCGCGGTCGTCGGGGAACCGGACCCGAACGTCCACGCCGAGGTCGTCGCCGAGTTCGCCGAGGTCCGCGCGGAGCGCGTCGCGGGTGGTCTCCATCCCGGCGGTATCGACGCGCATCGTCATCCGGAAGAGGTCGTCGCGGACCGCTTGGTCCAAGTCCTCGATGTTGATTCCGCGCTCGAAGAGGAGACTCGTGACGCGGGCGACGAGTCCGGTGTCGTCGTCGCCGATGACAGTGATTTCGGTCAGTTCGCGCTGCGTCATCGTACCACCTGCACGGGAGACATCGTTGCTCTGTCTGAGAACGCTCGACGCTAAAAGGAACCGCTTCGGCGCAAGATTCCCGCATTTATGCACGTCCGTGGAACGACCACGGATTCCGAAAGGGCTTTTGAGCATGAACGACCATCTCGAAGCGATGACTGCCTACACCGCCACGGTCACGGTCCGCCTGAAGGAGGGCGTCCTCGACCCCGAGGCAGAGACGACCAAGCAGGCCCTACAGCGACTCGGCTTCGAGTTGGACCACCTCCGCTCGGCCGACCGGTTCGAGTTGGACCTCGACGCCGAATCGGCGGACGACGCCGCCGAGCGCGCCGACGAGATGGCCGAGCGCCTACTGGCGAATCCGACCATCCACGACTACGACATCGAGGTCGAATCCCGAGAATGACCGTCGCCATCGTCCAATTCGGCGGTAGCAACTGCGACCGGGACGCCCGGCGCGCGCTCGCCCACCTCGACATCGACGCCGAACTCGTCTGGCACGAGGACGGTCTCCCGGCGGACCCAACCGGCATCATGCTCCCCGGCGGGTTCTCCTACGGCGACTATCTCCGGGCGGGCGCAATCGCCGCGAACAGCCCCATCATGGCCGAGATTCGGGAGGCCGCCGACGACGGCGTGCCAGTTCTGGGCGTCTGCAACGGTGCCCAAATCGGCTCGGAGTCGCGGCTCACGCCCGGCGCGTTCACCACCAACGCCTCCGCGCGCTTCCAGTGCGAGCGCGTCCACGTCCGCGTCGAGAACGCCGACACGCCGTGGACTGCCAACTACGAGGAAGGTGAGGTCGTCGAGTTGCCCATCGCCCACGGCGAGGGTCGGTTCGAAGTGACCGACGACCACCTCGCGGAACTGAACGACGAGAATCGCATCCTCTTCCGGTACTGCGACGAGACGGGCGCGGTCACCGACGAGGCCAACCCCAACGGCTCGAAGGAGAACGTCGCTGGCGTCCTCGGCCACTCGAAGAACGTGGCGGTGCTGATGCCCCACCCCGAGCGTATCTCGCTCCCCGACATCGGCGGTACCGACGGACAGGGAATCCTCCGCGGGTTCGAGACCTGAGACGGACTCGGGACTCGTCTGCGAGTCGCTCAGTGGTGCGACTCCCGCTTCTCTCGGCGACCGTACGCGAAGACCAGTGCCCAAACGAGTGCCACGACGACGAGCCAGCCGACGACGACGAGTATCGACCACGCCGAAATCGGCCCTGCGGCGACTGCCGATACTCCCGTCGCATCTGCCGGGAGACTGGTAGCAACCACCGGAACTCCCGTGGCGACCGTCATCGGTCGATGGATACCGGCGTATCGCTGGCTATCCACTGGTGGTCGGTCTCGTCGCTGTTCCGGATTTCTATCCAGCCGTTCGAACAGAAGATAGTTTCGTAGTCGCCCCATCCCTCGGACATGTGTCCGACACGCCGGGTCGGCGACCCGACGAACTCCCCGGTCGCCGAGCGCCGCCCTGCGTGCCACCCCCACGAGGACGGTGGGCGAGCGAAGCCTTTGTTATCCGGCAAGTATCGACAGGTAGGGTCGGCTTAGACGCGCGAAACGCGGAATGGATGCTTGTTCCCGGCGACACAAGACACTTGTCGGCTGACGGCCACCTCCCGGTTATGCCCTCCAGACGCGCTCTCCTGCGGACCTGCGGCGTCGGAGTGACTCTCGGCGTCGCTGGCTGTCTCGGCTCCGGCGGCGACTCGTCCGGCGAGACGACCGCGACGACGCGAACGACTACCGAATCCACGTCCGAGACAACAACGGACCGAACGCCGACCACCGCGGTCCCGCCGACCGCCGAGGCGGTCGAACCCGCCGCTATCGGCGAGCGAGGCGTCCCGCGCTCGCCGACTATCGAATCCAATACCTACGACCCGTTTCGCGGCGTGGTCGTCGGCGAACGCCCCGAGACGCCCGGCGGCCACTACGAGACGCCCCACGTCTGGGTCTGGAACCTGACCGGCGACCCCACCACCATCGCGGTCGAGGTGGCGACCGGCGGCGCGCGACTCCACCGCGCCGAGACCGAGTTCCCCGCCGGGGCACCCCTCGCGGTCGTCTTCTACGCGCGGCGCGCCTACGACGTGACGGTCCGCATCGGCGGCCGCGAGAAGGCCGTCACCGTCGAACCGAACCGCTTCTGGTGCAACGCCACGGGGACCGACGTGCAGATTCGACCCGACGCCATCAAGTCCGGGACGGTTTCGACCTCGGCGGCCTGCACGACGACGCCGGGAGGGTCGTGATGGCGACGCGGCGCGACTATCTCGCGCTCTCGGGGTCGGCGTTCGCGGCGTCGCTGTCGGGGTGTCTCTCGTCGGGGTTGCTCGCTGGCGGGCCACCGGACGTACAAATGGAGTCTGAACCACCGGAGCGCGGAGTCCCGACTGCGAACCCCGACCTCTCGGCGAACTCGACGGTCACGACGCTCGCGGTCGGACGAGGAAGCGACCACCGTCAGGTCTGGCTCTGGAACGAGACAGACCGGAATCTGGAGGTAGCCGTCGAAATCAGCCGTGAGGGCGACGGTGAACCGTGGTTTCAACAGAGCTACGACCTCGACACCGACGTGAACCTCGCTATCGACCTGCGTGAGAGCCGCGACTACGCGATTACCGTCGGCGTCCCCGACCGGACGGAGACCGTCGAGATTTCGAAGTCGGAATTCGACTGTAACGCTTCGGTGACGGACGTGGCGATTCGAGCGACGGAGTTCGACACGGCGAGCATCAAGACCACCGAAGGCTGTAAGGTGGGATTTTGGTAGGAGTGAGAGACCCAAAGCGACGATCAGAAGTGACGATAAGAAGGCATAGACCGGATGGAACCCGAATCGACCGACTTACCGCGCCAGCGGCAGGCTAAAGCCCTTCTCGCGCTCCACGACGGCTTCCCACGTCGCCTCGCACTCACAGGAGACTTCCTCGAAGACCGAGGGGTCTTGGCGGAGGTCGAAGTCCTTGATGGCCTTCTGCACTCGGTCGTCGCACTCGCCGCAGTTGTGCGGGCCGCGGTCGGACCCGTGGCCCACCGGGTCCGAGACCACGATGGCGTCGGCGTCGGCGGTGTCCTCCAGCACTTCGGCGACCGACCAGAGCCACGGCGGGCGGTAGCCGTCCCGGAAGTACAACTGATCGACCATCGTGTAGCGCTGGACGTTGGTCGGGTTCATCGAGACGGTGTGGGCGTACTCGGCACAGCGGCGCACTGAGGACTTCATGTCCTCGATGGCCTCGGACTCGCTGAGGAACGGCGGCTTCATCAGGAGATAGGCCTTGATTCCGGCCCCGGCGGCTTCGGCCTGCTCGCTCGCCTCGATGTAGTCCTCGAAGTCAAAATACTTGTTCACGCAGTCGTGGCGCACGCGGTCGGTCGCGGTTTCGAGACCGATGGCCACGTCGGTGTTCAGGCCCTGCGCGGTGAAGTCCTCGATTTTGTCCTGCTCCACGAAGTCGGGCAGGCTCTCGACCACGATTCGCTCGCGGTCGGCGAACGTCTCGGCGATGGCTTGGCGGGTCTCCGCGCCGACCTCGCGTTCGTCGAGGAACGACCCGGAGGTGTAAATCTTGATGAGACCGGACTTCCCGTCGGCCTCGCCCGCCTCGATTTTGTCCCGTTCGTGGTCGAGACAAACATCGATTTGGTCCATTAGCGCCTCGTGAGCCACGGAGCCACCTTCGACGGACTCGGCGACGTAGCCACACATCGTACACCCACCGGCGCGCGCCCAGCGACACCCGCCGGTGTTGAGGATGATGGTGAGACTCTGGTAGACGCCGCCGGGGGTGCGGTCCTCGTCTATCCAGACCCGCGTGGGTTCGTGGGGGTCGTAGGTCTTGTCTTTCTCCGCGCGAATCTCGCGCATCACCTTGTTGTGGGCGTCCATGCCCCTCCCCTGCTCGTACACGTCGGGCGTCGGCTTGCTCATTGGGCGTTGGTAGCGTTCGGGCGCGTAAATCGGCTTCGGGTCCGAAATCGGAAACTGGTCGCGGACTCTCTCGTCGTCGGCCTCGTGCCCCTCGTCTTCTCGGCGCGCGCTGGCGGACCCTCGTGGTCCGCCAACCGCGCGAGGGCTGAGGACCGCAGGCCCGTGGCCGAGGACCGCAAGCGGGTGGGGAGGACGAGGCCCGGTGCTGTGCGGTCGCGGTGCGGTGACTCCTCGGCGTCGGCAACAGCTAGCTTCTCTGTACCTTCAACCGTAGCTGTGCTAGCTACTGCCAACACCAATCAGACCGCACCTTCGTCCGATATTCGCTCCGCAGTCGCTAAACCTCTCTCTCGGCCCCTCGTTCCGACGACGACCGATTCACTAGACCCACCAGTACGCGCCAGCCCAGAACCGCCACGCCAGCGCCCACCGCGTCGGCGACCATATCCGCCACCGAGAACGACCGCTCGGCCAGCGGGGCCTGCACGAACTCGATGCCGACGCCGTAGCCGACCGCGAGCAGGCCCGCGAGCGCGGCCGTGACCGCGGGACTGCGACCGGGCGCGAGCGCGCTCGCCAGCGTTCCCGCGAGACCCGCGTAGGCGAGCGCGTGGAGCCACTTGTCCATCCCGAACGTCTCGAAAGGTCCGAGCGCGGCGAGACCCGACGACGGCGAGTCCAGCACCGACGCGAAGAAGATACCACCGGCCACGACCGCGACCGCAACCCACCGGAGCCACGTCGGCGGCCGAACTGCGTGCAGGTTCATCGTCCGAGCGTTGACACCTACGGCGGTAAAAAGCGGCGGTCGTCGGCGGATGGGTCCGTCCTATTCTCCACCGACGACTGCATCTCGTCGCCGACCGCGCCTCGCCGCCGACCGATATAACCGAAATCGGTTACACAGTTACGGCAATCCCTAACACGTTTCCGGCATAAGACAAGTGTACACCGTTACTATGACTGACCTCGGCGGATACCAAGACAACGTCGCCCGAATCGACCTGAGCGAGGAGGGAGTAGACTACGAGAGCATCGACGACGAGGACGCCCGGAAGTACATCGGGGCGCGCGGTCTCGGCGTGAAGTACGTCTTCGACCAAGGCCCGGAGGTGGACCCGCTCGGTCCCGACAACCTGCTGGCGTTCATGAACGGGCCGCTCACCGGTACCCAGACTGTGATGAGCGGCCGCATCGCGGTCGTCACGAAGTCGCCGCTCACGAACACCGTCACCGACTCCCACCACGGCGGGTGGTCGGGAGCGCGACTCAAGTGGGCCGGATTCGACGGCCTGCTCTTCGAGGGCGAGGCCGACGACCCCGTCTACGCGGTCGTGGAGGACGGCGAAGTCGAACTGCGCGACGCTTCCCACGTCTGGGGGTCGGGCGTCCACGACACCATCGACACGCTCGGCGAGGAAGCCGAGGGCAGCGTCGGCAAGAACGTCTCGGTGATGGCCATCGGGCCGGGCGGCGAGAATCAGGTCCGCTACGCGGCTATCTTGAACGAGGACGACCGCGCCTCGGGACGGGGCGGCACCGGCGCGGTGATGGGTTCGAAGAACCTCAAGGCAATCGTCGTCAAGTCCTCGACCAAGATGCCAAAGCCCGCCGACCAAGAGACGTTCCAAGAGGGCCACAAGCAGGCGATGCAGGTGATTCAGGAGTCCGACGTGACCGCCCCGAACGAGGGCGGTCTCTCGATGTACGGCACCAACGTCCTGATGAACCTGACCGAGGAGATGGACGGCCTGCCAACCAAGAACGCCCAGCACACCTCCACCCAGAGCGAGATGGAGACCGACGACTCCGAACCCAACATCGACTCCGAGAACGTCTCCGGCGAGAACGTCCGGGAGAACATTCTGGTGGACGAACCCACCTGTCACTCCTGTCCAGTCGCGTGTAAGAAGGAAGTCGAGGTCGATGTCCACCACAAGGGCGAGGACCACAACATCCGGATGGAGTCCTACGAGTACGAGTCGGCGTGGGCGCTCGGTCCGAACTCGATGAGCGACGACCGCGACAAAATCGCCATGATGCTCGACCGGTGCAACGACATGGGCATCGACACCATCGACGTGGGCAACACGATGGCGATGGCGATGGAGGCCACCGAGGAGGGCCACATCGACGAGGGTCTCGACTGGGGCGACGCCGACACGATGATAGAGATGATAGAGCGCATCGCCCACCGCGAGGACGACCTCGCGGACACGCTCGCGGAGGGCGCGGGCCGGGCCGCCGCCGAGTTCGGCGACCCCGACATGAGCCTCGACGTGAAGGGCCAGACGATGGCGGCCTACGACCCGCGAGCGATGAAGGGGATGGCAATCGGCTACGCCACCTCGAACCGCGGGGCCTGCCACCTCCGGGGGTACACCCCGTCGGCCGAAATTCTCGGCGTCCCGACCAAGGTGGACCCGAGCGAACCCGAGGGGAAAGGCGAACTCTGCGCGACGTTCCAAGACCTCCACGCAATCAGCGACTCGTTCGACATCTGCAAGTTCAACGCCTTCGCAGAAGGCATCGAGGAGTACGTCCTGCAGTTCAACGGCATGACGGGACTGGACTTCTCCGAAGAGGAACTGCTGGAGGTTGGCGAGCGCGTCTACAACCTCGAACGCTACTACAACAACCTCGTCGGCTTCGACGGGAGCGACGACGACCTGCCCGCCCGCTTCGTCGAGGGCGACCCCAAAGCAATTCCCGGACAGGGCGGTTCCGAGGGCCAACTCGTGGAACTCGACCAACTCAAAGACGAGTATTACGAGGTCCGCGGCTGGGAAGACGGCGTGGTTCCGGACGAGAAACTGGACGAACTCGGCATCGACGTGGGACCGGGAACCGGCGTGAGCAGTGGCAGTGCGGCGGCCTCGGGCGACGACTGAGCGCCGAGTCGTTCGGGTTCTACAACGTTTCTGCCCGCTCCACGACGCTATCGAGGTCCCGCTCGTACGTTGTGTCCCGTTCGCCGACGCCGATACACCAGAGAGTGTCGTCTCGTCTCACGTAGTAGGCCCGGTAGTCGCTCTTTCCGATTCGTTGTCGGTACACCGTTTCGTCGGTAGCGGCCGTGAGCGGAGTGACGTAGCTCCGAAAGTCGGCACCCCATTTTTCGACCTTCGTCTCTACCTTCTGAATCCCTCTGTCGTCATCGCCGAGGATTCGCTTCCGTTCGGGTGGGTCGAACTGCGCGAGGTCGTCGGTAACGCAGTCGTGTATTTCCACCGTCCCGACATTATGCATGCCGTGAGCTAACGGACTAAACGACAGATGAAATTAGCTATTCGAGTCGATTTTCCCACGAAGCTCGGCAACGGAGTTGCCCTCGCTCTCCTCGAACTCGATTTCTTCGAGGCGGTCGCTTACCGAGTCGCCGCTTGCCAGTTCGGGGTCAGAAGGTTCTGAATTCTCTCGCTTGTCGGCATCGCTCCCTGAATCGGCGGCCATATGCACATAGGTAGGGAGTCTGAACTAAAAGGATTCCGGTGAAATCGAGTTCGAATAGCGTGGCGGCCTCGGGCAACGACTGACTCCGCTCTTTCTTGAGGGCTGATTTCGACGGAGCCGTCAAGTACGGCGCTCTTCGCATCCGTTATCCCGTTTTTGAGAAGCGGTGCGCCCGACGCCGAAAACAGGTAGAGTGCCGCGCCCAGCAGTACGAGCGGAGCAAAGTAGAGACCACGATAGCTTTGGGTACTCGTTAAATACAGGGCGGTCAAACCGAACGCGACTGGTACAGAGACTAGTAGGACGAATGCTGTTCCGAGTGATGACTCCATAGAAACACGAAAAGTTCAGAAGAACTAAAAATTTCGTCGAGAGCGGTGGTAGCGACGTATCCTCGTTCTGCCACTCTCCGCGACGAATCCGACCGCTACCGCTAACCACGTTCCATGCAAACAACCACCATGGAAATTCGCAACGCAACGACCGACGACGTACCGACCATCCGGTCGGTCGCCCGAGAATCGTGGAAGCGAGCGTACGCCGACGTGGTGCCCGAATCAGTCGTCGAGGACGCCGTGAGCGAGTGGTACGGTGACGAGACGATGACCAGAATCGTCGGCGACGACGAGCAGGTGTGCCTGGTGGCGACTGACGATAGCGAGGCGTCTCACGCCTCGAAAAACGCGAGCGGGGAGCGGAGCGAATCGGGAGGCGAAATCGTCGGGTTCGCACACGGCGCGACCGAGGGCGAGGAGGGCGACGTGTTGCGCCTCTACGTGCATCCCGACCGTTGGAACGAGGGCATCGGAAGCGCCCTGCTGGAGGCGATGGAACAGCGACTCACCGAGATGGGTGCCGAGCGGATGCAGGCGATGGTGCTGGCCGACAACGAGATGGGCAACGCGTTCTACGAGGACCACGGTTTCGAGAAGACCGACGAGGCCGAGACCCAACTCGACGGGACGACCCGAACCGAGAACGTCTACGCGAAGGCGCAGTGACCCGTCTCGCCTCGCGGCGAGCGCCGACGCGCGCCAGCTCGTCGCGGCCGAAATCGGTTTCGTACAGACTTGTGCGGTTATGAAATATCCGCCAAGACGATGGTAATCCCTGCCGATATTCTCCGTGGTAATCTTTCGCAGATATGCATTCTTTCGGCGCATGAGGCAGTCGAAGGAATGATATAGCTCTTCATCGGAGACCTCACTGGTTGTGTATGTCTTCCAAAAAACCGACTGGGGCTGACGATGGACGGGGCGACCGACGGTTCGAAACGCTCTCGGTGACCTACGGCGAGGAACCGGACCCGAGCGGAGTGGGCGACGTGACTTCGCCGATTCACCTTACCTCCACCTACGCGGTCGAGGGAATTGACATGGAGACCGCGCTCGAAGACTTGGACCCCGACGCCGACGAGTATCTCTACACTCGCCTCTCGAACCCGACCCGGCGCGCCGTCGAGAAGCGCGTCGCGGCGCTCGAAGGTGGCGACCACGCGATGGCGTTCGCCTCGGGGACCAGCGCCATCGTCTCGACGATGATGGCCGCGGTCGAACCGGGCGACCACGTCGTCGCCTTCGAGGACCTCTACGGCGGGACCAATACGATGCTCAAGGAGTTGTTCCGCGACAAATTGAACGTCGCGGTGGACTTCGTGGACGCGACCGACCCCGAAGAGGTCCGAGCCGCCGCGACCGACGAGACCGCCCTGCTCTGGATGGAGACGCCGACGAACCCCCTGCTCCGACTGTGTGACATCTCCGAGATGGCCGCCATCGCCGACGACTACGACGCCCTGCTCGGGGTGGACAACACCTTCATGGGACCGTACTTCCAGCGGCCGCTCGAACTCGGCGCGGACGTGGTGGTCCACAGCACGACGAAGTACATCAACGGTCACAGCGACTCGCTTGGCGGCGTGGCGGTCCTCTCGGACGACGCCTACGCCGAGGAAATCGGCTTCCTCCAGCAGGTGGGGATGGGCAACGTGATGGCCCCTTTCGACGCCTACATGATCCTGCGCGGGATGAAGACCCTGCCCCTGCGCATGCGCCAGCACGAGACGAACGCCGCGGAGGTCGCGGCCTACCTCGACGCCCACGAGCAGGTCTCGGCGGTCCACTACCCCGGTCTCGACTCGCACCCACAGCACGACCTCGCCGACGACCAGATGGACGGTCACGGCGGGGTCCTCTCGTTCGAGTTGGACGGCGACCTCGAAGCTGTCGAACACTTCGTCGCGGCGCTGGAGCAGTTCACGCTCGCGGTCAGTCTCGGCGGCGTCGAGAGCCTTATCGAGCATCCGGCGAGCATGACTCACTCGCCGCTCCCGGCCGAGGAGCGCGCCGAGTTGGGAATTACCGACAGTCTGCTCCGGGTCTCGGTGGGCGTCGAACACCCGAAAGACCTCATCGCGGACTTCGAACGCGGGTTCGAGGCGATGAGCGCGGGCGAGGCGGGCGACGCGGAAGAGAGCGCCGACCGCGCCGACGCCTCGGAAGCCTCGGTCTCGACCGACTAGTTCTCGGGTCGCGTACCGACGACTCGAACCTCGTCGCCGACCGCTATCTCCTCGCCCCACTCCGACTCGGGGACTCGCGTGTTGACCATCAACTGGTAGTAGTGGTCAAGTCGATCCGAGTCGGCCCATGCGGGCAGGGTCGCCTCGCGCTTTTCGAGGAACGTCTCGCGGAAGCCTTCTGTCGCCTCGCCCGTGTCGGGGTCTCGCGCCGGGACGACACAGCGCGAGCAGGGCCGGACGCCCTCGAAGCGGACGCCGCCGATCTCGAAGGCGACGACCTCGCCACGGTCGCCGTAGAGTCGGTCCTCCCAGAACGGGGCCACGCCGCCGATTTCGAGGCTCGCGCGGAACCGCCTGCGCGCGCCCGAGAGGTCCATCTCGGAGAACCACGACGCGACCTCCCGGAGCGTCGCCGTGGAGACGACGGTCGGTCCCGACGCCTCCCGGTCGTCGGGGTACCCGCCCGCCGGTTCCCGCCGGACGCTCACCGGGCGGCCGAAGTAGTCGCTCAGCCAGTCGTTCAGGTCGGCGCGCTCGTCCAGTTCGAATCGGTGGGTCTCGTCGTCGCCCTGCACCCGGAGCGTCAGAGTCCCCTCGTCGGGGTCCACCGACGAGCGCAGGCGGTGGACCGCGTCGGTCTGCTTGCCGTTCACGTAGTCGCCGTCACCGGCGACGGACGCCGACTGCGGGTCGTGCGGTCGGTCGGCGGGCGCGTCCACGATGGCGTACTCGCGGTCGCCCGCGAGCGCGCCGCGCTCGGCGAGTCGGACGCGCTCGCGGGGTTCCGGGTCGAGCGACTTGACGGGGTTGACCGCGATTCGTTTGAGCGTCGGAGCCATTGTCTCGAAGTCGGCGCGGCCGGTCGTGAATCCTGCGGTCGCTATTTTTTGGCACCGACGACGACGGTCTCGCGCAGTTCGAGGGCGGTCTCGAACTCCTCGCGGCGCTCCTCGCGCTTGCCGACCCGAAGCAGTTGCTCGGCGTGAGCGCGCGCGACGGCTTCGGCGGCCCGGCGCGACCACCCGCGCTCCTCGCCCACCTCGGCCCAGAACCCATCGGGCGCGAGGAATATCTCGCGCACGTCGTCGGCGTGGACGCGCTCGTACCGTCTGCGGAGTTCGTCGGTCCGCGGTTCGACCGCTCGGCGCGCCTCGGCCACGAGGTCCGGCACCCTGTCGCCACCCACGCTGGCCTTCGCGGCCGTGAGGACCAGCACCTGCCCTTCGATGGGGTTGTCGGCGGTCATCGTCGGAGAGGGTTCGGTCGGCGGGAACTCATCCGCCCGCCCGCATCGCCTTCTGGGAGAACTTCTCGATTACTCCGTCGAGTGTCTCCTCGTCGCCCTCGAAGACGACCGTTACCTCCGTCAGCGTCACGGAGCGGCCGATCTTCACCTTCTCGGAGGAGACGCTGGCCCGCCAGTCGTCAGCGAGAACATCGCCGTCGCCCTCCGGGTCGCCGCCCTCGATGTCGCCGCCGAGGTTCGAGAGGTACCTGCGGGCGAGTCGCTCGGAGATTCCCCGGTAGGACTTCTCGACGTGCATCTATCGCTCCGCGTCCGGCGCGCGAGTCGATTCGCCGGAACCGCCCGCGACCGGCGGGAAGACGCTCAGGGTGTCGCCGTCCGAGAGCGGCGTGTCCACGCCGTCGAGGTGGACCACGTCCTTGCCGTTCTTCATGATTGACAACTGGGTCCGAAGGTCGCCGTCTTCGAACAGGTCGAGACCGTACTCGTCGGTCAGGTCCGCGAGAACGTCGCCGACGGTGGCGTCGTCGGGATACTCGCGCTCGACGATCTTCTGGCCGACCGCCTCCCGGAAGTTAGCGAAGAAACGAAGTTCGAGAGTCACGTCACCGTCTTGGGACCCCGCGAGCATAAATACTCATGCGTCGCGCTTCCGGGGCGACACTCGCAGGTCGCGGCCCTTGCGCCGACCACCGACGGACCCGACGAGCGCACCGACGGCCGCCCCGGCGGCCGTGAGTCCGACCAGCGCGAGCGGGATGGAGACGCCCACCAGCACCGACGTGACTGTCCCCGGCGCGAGCGCGAACCCGGTAAGTCCCGCGCCGAGGGCCGCACAACCGACCGCCGTGGCTCCGTGGCGCGCGCCGGACGCGCCGTCTGACCCGCCGAGATACCCCGCGACGTAGGCCCCGAGGAGGGTTGCGAGGAGCGTCGCCGCCGCGAGGGCGGTCACCGCCGACTCGGGGACGCCCGCCGCGAACGCGAGCGCCGGGGCGACCTGCGGAGCCACCGTGAGAACGCCACCGGCCGCGACCGCACCGCCGTCGAGCCAGTGGTCACTGTGCTGGCGCGCTTTCGCCCGGCGGACGCGCGAGAGCGTGTCGTCGTCGGTCATGCTGTCCGCTATCGCCCCGGCCGGATGCCGTCGCTCACGAGGCGCGCGTGGCGCTCGCGGTCGATTCGCTCGTTGAGGTCCTCGTGGTCGTAGAGCTGGCGCATCAGCGCGCCCATCAGGTCGCGCCACGCCATCGCGTAGATGGGCGACTGGCCCCACGCCCGGAGTTCGGCCACGAAGTCGTCGTACTGCTCCCACCGGTTTTCGAAGCGTTCGAGCATGTCCACGACTGCGCCCGCGGCGGCCTCGTCGTCCTCCTCGGCGATGACCCGGTTGAGCCGTCGCTCCCAGCCTTCGACCGCTCGCTGCATGTCTCGGGCGGCGTCCTCGCCGTCGGCGGGAAGCGACTCGGTAATCGGGTCGGGAACCGTCAGCGAAATCTCGTCCATGTCCGCGCGTTGGTCCTCTCGGGTGAAATACCTACGGTCGCGGATAAAGTTCGCTTTAGACTGGGAGGCGTCGTCTACTGCGGACGCCGAGAAGTGGTCTCGGTGTCGTACGACGAGGTGGCTCGATGTTGTACGACGAAGTCGCTCGCCGTCGCACAACGAGGTCGAACGCGACCGAGGCGCTAGCTACTGCCGATGCCAATCAAACCACACTGCGACGCACTGCAACCGCATCACTCCGTACAGCACCGCAACCGCGGGCCTCACGCCTCCCCGACCTCTTCTCTCTCCCTCCGGTCGCTCAGTCATCCTTCGCGCGGGTCGGTGTTGGCCTGCTCGCGGGACTCGTCGGCAAGTGAGCGTCGCGCTACTCGCCGTCCAACCGCTCGGCCATCTGGACTTCGTCCACGAGTTCGCCCTCGATTTTGTAGTGGTCGGCGCGGGTCGCCTCGCGCGACCACCCGTGTTCTTCGAGCAGTTCGAGCGCCTCGTCGTTGGTCGCCGGGAGGCTCTGGTACACCTTCCGGCAGTCCTCGGCGTCGGCCCACGCCATTCCGCGTTCGAGCAGAGTGCCGCCGATGCCTCGCTCGCGGTACTCGGGAGCGACGCCGACAGTCAACTCCGCGGTGTGGTCCCGCGCCGGGAGTTCGAAGCCCTGTAGGTAGACCCATCCGACGATTTCCCGGTCCACCTCGTCCGCTTTATTTCCGTTCTCGCCGTCTTCGCGCTCGGTCTCGTCGCCGAGTTTCTCGGCGACGAACACCATCCGGGACTCGCGCTCGTTGCGCCGAATCAGCGCGTCGTCGCGCTCGATTGCGTCGGCCACACGCTCGTCCACGACGATGGCACCTTCCGCGGCCACCGCGCGGATAAGTCGAGCGACCGTCTCGCGGTCGCTCTCGCGTGCGGGCCGGATCTCGTACGCGAAGTCGTCAGTCTCGTGGCGCTCGGTCTCCGCGTCGGGTTCGACCGCCAACTTCCCGTCGCGCTCGGTGAGATGCCCCTCGTCGGTCAGCCTCTCGACGTGGGCGTTGAACTCCCCGACCGGCAGACGGACCGACGGTTCGGTCCCCGACCGCGCGGGCTTGGACTCGGCGCTCTCGGAGACTCGAACTTGCTCGCGGACCTCCTCGGGGTCGGCCGCCCCGTGGCGCTCGACGTACCGATAAATACGACTCGCCACGTCGCTCTCGAACTCCAGTTGAGGTGTCGCCATGTTGGCGGAGATACGCCGCCGACGCTCATGGTTATTGCGGCGGTACGAGAGCGTATGCGCCATATTCGCGGGAGGATTAATCTCGCTCCGAGTAAAATATCGCCGCTATCGGGCTGTACGCCCCTGCCGTATTCGCGCTCTCTTCGCCTACTTCTCTTCGACGTGCCGGACCGTGGTGGCGATGCCGCGCGTACTCTCGGCCATCTCCGGGCCGGACATCTCGGCACGGCCGACGGCGAACGCCTTCGGTCCCTCGATGACTACTTCGTCGCCGACGCGCACGTCGTCGTCGGCGTCTACGACGCCCGGCGCGAGGACGCTCCCGTGGGGCGCGAAGTTGTCGATTTCGACGCGCTTGGTCGGGGCGTCGGAATCGACCCACCGGCGAGCGCCCGCGAGGGTAAACGAGAGGACGCCGTACTGGGGCACCATCGCGGCGAGTTGCTCGCCGTCGTCGTCGTGGACCCGCAACTTGGGGTAGCGAGCCTCGGTCCGAATCCCGTCGAAGAGGGCGTCGCCCGCGCCAGCGCCGAACTGGTAGTCCGCGATGGCTCGGATGGTGTTGTGCTGGCGCTCGCGCTTGCCGTACTTGAGTTCGCCGTCGAGGGTCCGCATCAGGTTGCCGAGCGATTCGGTCGTCGTCGGGTGGTCGGAGACGGTGTACTCGAAGTCGAGGTCCAACTGGTCCTCGACGCGCTCGCAGACCTCTCGGTACCCCTCCGGCGGGACGTGCGCGATGACTCGCGGGTAGTCGTTTTGTTCGAGGTAGCGCCGCAGGACTTCGGCGACGAACTGCTTTTCGTCCTCGGACCAGCGACCGGTCACCACCGAGTCGTAGTGCTGGGCGGGGTAAGTCAGTTCGAGTTCCTGTGGGACGACGCCGATGGGCGAGGTCATCGACACCGTGTGGCCTCGGAACTGGATGGCGTCGTGGAACTGGCCGTGGCTCTGGGACTCGCTGTAGGGTTTGGCGGCCGAGCAAGGCACCAGCACGAGGGGGTTGTCGAACCGATTCTGATACCGGGTCGTCACCCTATCCGCGAACCGCTTGATTTCGACGCGCTGGAGGGTATCCTCGGTCGCGGCCGAGAGTTCGGTGTCGCGGATGAGCGGCGTGCGCTCTTCGACGTAGCTCCACTGCTGGTCGAACTCCCGGAACGCGGCGGTTAGCCACTGCTCGTGGCGGGCCTGTCCCTCGATGTAGTCGCGGAGTCGCCCCGCGCGGATTCGCTCGCGGACCACGCCGAGTTCGGCCCTCAGCGCGTTCTCGTTGTGTTCCGCGCAGTCCTCGCGGGTGAACTCCGAGACGGGTTTCTGACAGGCCGGGCAGGCGCAGGGGAGTTCCGAGAGGTCTTCGAGGAAGTGTCGGCCCTCGCTCGTCAGGTACTCGCCCTGTGTCCCTGCGACGACGGCGCGGTCGGCGTCCACGAGGTCCACCCCGGCGTAGGCGAGCATGGCGACGTTCGCGGGCGTGGCGACGCCGGGCAGGTAGAGCGCGCTGTCGGCCGGAATCGCCTCGCGGGTCTCGACGATGGCCTCCTTGAATCCGGCACCGTGGCCGACGAACCCCTGCGCGCCCGAGAGGGCGTAGGCGTCCGCCCCGTGGTCGTCCGCGGTTTCGGGCGCGACGACCGCCGCGCTCGGGAAGTCCACGTCGGGGTACTCGACAGCAAAGGAATCCATCACTTCCTCGTCGGTGCCGCTCGGGAATCCGCGATGGGGGAGAACCGTGAGTTCGTCGTCGCTTCCCTCGGGAATCTCGCGGTCGGCCGTCCAGAGGCTTCCGGCGTCGGCGAGAAAGTCGTCCGCGAGCGCGGGCGTCGTCACCGAGTCCGCGAGGCGCAACTCGGCGATTCGCGCCGCGCCGTCGCGCTCGTGGACCTCGAAGTAGTCGGTCATGCTTTCGGGTCGGGGAGCGAGGGGCAACTATCTTGCGAGTCGGGCCTGCTCGGTGACGGGTTCGCCGTCGCCGTCGCGCACGGTCCGTACTCGTGTCCGGTCGGACGAGCGACCACGTAACGTGGCTCGTAGCCGACTGCTTGCCAGTGTCGAGGAGCGGTCAGTGGTATCGAAAATAGTATCAGATTTACGAGAGCCTTCCCGAACGTGAACACTGACCGGTCTCGCGGACGCTCGCTCAAGCCGTCGCTCGCGCTGTTCGTCCTCGTCGCAGTCTCGCCCGCCATCAGACTCTACGATGCCGGAACCGTCTCGTGGCCGTGGCTCGGTCTCGGCGTCGTCTCGTGGGCGGCCGCGGCGGGTCCGGTCGCGGCCAGTCGGTTCGGCCAGCGCGTCGAGTCGTGGTTCGAATCTATCGGTGTCGGCGGTCGAGCCGCCATTATCGTCGCTCTCGCAATCGTGATTTGGGGGTCGATGTTCGCCATCGAACCGCCGACGCTGCCGACTCAGAGTTACCTCCTCGGTGGTATGGTCGGTCTTGTGTCGGTGGAAATCTGGCAAAAAGCTCTCTCCGAGTGACCGACTACTCCGCGAGGTCCACGGTGTCCACGTCCTCGGGCACCAGCGCCAGCGCGCTCTCGGGCCACCCGTGGTAGGCCAGCGTGAACTCCGTCTCCGGATTCGCCGCCGCGAGGCGGGCGACGCCTTCCGCCGCCGAGCGGTAGCCCTCGGCGTCCATGCGCTCGGGGACTTCGGCGGTCAGGGGATACGTCTCCGAGAGCGCCTTCGGGAAGGGACCGAACGGGGCGACGACGCGCCACGACTCGTCGTAGCGGTCGCTGTGTCCGCCCTCGGTGAGGAAGACGCTGTCGCCGGAGTCGAGACTGAGCCGTTCCAGTCGCGCTTGGTGGCGGACGACCTCGGGGCGTCGCGCGCTCTCGCCAGAGAGGTAGAAGAACGCGCCCTTGGACACCGAGTCCTCGCGCTCCAACTGGTCGGCGTGGTCGGTCAGCGCGCGGTAGCCGTCGAGCATCGCGGGGTGGGCGCGGGCGCGGGTCTCGACCAGTTCGAGCAGGTTTCCGGCGCGAAGCGCCTGCTTGACCGTCCGCATCTCCTGAAACGTGACGTGGAGGTTGTGTTCGGCTAGCAACTCCTCGCGCGTGCGAGCGTCGAGACCGCGCAACTCCGCCGGGGTGTGGTCGGCACAGACCGGACAGGAACACGGGAAGTAGTCCAATTCCTCCAGATGTTCGGTGCCCCGGACCGTCAAATAGCGGTCGTCGCGGGCGTAGAGCGCGTACGCCGCCGAGTCGAAGAGGTCACAGCCCATGGCTACCGCCAGCGCAAACATCATCGGGTGGCCCGCGCCGAAGAGGTGGACCGGCGCGTCCGCGCCGAGACCGCGCTTCGCTCCGGCGACCACGTCCACCATCTCGGCGTACCGGTAGTCGTTCATCAGCGGGACGACCGCGCCGACCGGGAACACGTCCAAGTCCGTCGCTTCGGCGTGGCGACCCGCCTCCTCGCGCAGGTCGGGGTACGTCGAACCCTGCACGGGCGCGTTGACGAGCATCTCGCCGACATCGACGCCCTCGGCGACTTTGAGACGCTCTTGGGTCGTCGCCAACTCGTCTTCGGCCTGCTCTCGCGGGGCGTCGGGCGGCGTCGGAATGTCCACGGGCGTCCCGATGTCGCTTCCAACGTCGTGCTGGAACTGGAGGATTTCGGGCGTCGTCACGTCGATTTCGCCGTACTCGGCCAACTGGAACGACCCCGAGTCGGTCATGATGGCCCCGTCGAAGTCCAGCACGTCGTGGAGACCGCGGTCCAGCGCCGCCTCGCGGTAGTCGTCGCTCCCGTAGAAGATGTAGGAGTTCGTGATGAGGATGTCCGCGCCGAACTCCGACTGCATCCGGGCGGGTTCGACGGTTCGGACGTGGGGATTGACGACTGGCAGGAGCGCGGGCGTCTCGACGGTCACGCCCGCCCGCGGGACCGAAAGCTCCCCGATGCGACCGAGACCGTCTTGGTCGCGTATCTCGAAGTTGTCTCTCATTGGCGCGCTATTGCCGGACGGGGAGGGTAAGGGTTCCGTTCTCCGGCGTCGGTCGGATTTCGCGCAAAGGTCGATTTCCAGTTGGGCGCGTGAGGCCCATGCGGTGGTGTGCGGAGGGTGCGGTCATGATTTGGTCACGCCTGAAGCTAGCGTTGTCTCCCGACTTCTCTCCGAGGTCGGCGTCGGTCCGGCAAACAAATTCCGTGCGTACCTACGCCCCAGAAGTCCCGAACGCCTCGTAGTAGAGCAGTCCGAGCGTCGTCCGGCCGTCACGAATCTCGCGCTCCGCGATATGCTCGCGCAATTCTTCGACGGTCGTCGTCTCGACGCGAATCGACTCGTTGTGGTCCAACTCCTGCTCGGCGGTCGGGGTACACTCGCGGGCCACGAAGAAGTGCAGGACCGAGTTCGCAACTCCGTTCGCGGGTTCGATGCTGGTCAGAAACTCCACCGACTCGGCCTCGTGGCCCGTCTCCTCGCGGAGTTCGCGGCGCGCCGCGGCCGCGCGGTCCTCGTCTTCCGGTTCCATCCCGCCGACCGGAAGGCTCCGATTGACCCGCCGGACGGCCTGTCGCCACTCTTCGATGACGACCACGTCGCCGTCGGGCGTGAACGGGAGGACGACGACGCTCTCGGTCTCGTCGAGGTAGTCGAAGTCGGTTTCGGTCCCGTCGGGGAGACGGACCGACTCGTTGCGAACGTCGAAACCCGGACAAGTGTAGGCCACCGCCGAGTCGAGGGTCTCCCACGCGAGGGGGTCATCGCTCATGGCTCTCCGTGAGTTCGGGGGCGAAAAAGGTGCTTCGCTATTGGTGACACGCGCTTGCGGATTCGATGGCAATTCGATATAGCGCTCGAAGATTTATACCCCGCGGAATCTCTGTCGAATCGAGCGACGTGCCTTCGTCCTTCGGCGAGGCACTTGCAATGTCCCGAGTTGAGCGACCTCGCCTCGTTCTGAGAGTGCGTCTTGGCAATTCCTCCCGAGTCGTTTGCCAGTCGGTTTCGAGGTGGGCCGGTCGGTCGGTTACGAATCAAGTCTCGAACTCTCCGACTGTCCCAACAACCACGCTTCTATCTCGGTCACCGATTCCGCTCAGACGCACCGTTCTACAACGTCCTGAGTAGTGGTCACCCACAGATCGACATCGTACCTACCTATTCTCACGCTATCGCCGAACGGCGGTTCGACTCCGCGGTAGCGACGACTCGCCTACTATACACCGTATCCCGCGATACTATTTTGCCGACGAACGGGAAAAAGTCCGAATCGTCCCGGCTACCGGGTTTCGGCCTCAGCGGTTCGGGTCCGGCGCTCGGTCCCTCTGGACTGGTAGACGTTGTAGCCCGCGAGGAGCGCGACCAGCGCGCCGCTCACCACGTCGCTCCAGAACGCGGCCTCGAAAACGGTCTCGAAGACGAACGGCGCGACCACCATCCAGAGACCGAGGAACGCGACCAGCGACGCGCCGCCGGTGTTGATACCCTCCCTGTCGTCAGCCTTGACGGCGTTGTAGCCCGCGATGATGCCGATTGCGGAACCGACGATAACGTCGTTCCAGAAGTTGGCCGCGGGCGGTTCGTACACGAACGCCGAGATGAGTATCCACGTCCCGACGAGCGCCGTCGCGGCCGCGATGTAGCCGCCAGCGTTGCTGTCGCGGTTCGTGGTTGTTGGTTCGCTCATTGTCTCCCCCGAATCTAGTTCGCCACTCAATAGGATAAGTCGAACGGCGGGTTATACATCGTCGGTCGGCCAGGGAACACGTCACCGTCGCACTCGGAGTCGGGTTGGTGGTTCGGGCTGGTCGCCGACCACTGGAACCCCGGAATCGCCGACCGCAAACCTTTCGGCCCCGCAATCCGCCGTATCGGGCATGGTGCTTCCAGAGGGGTTCGCGCTCCCGCCGCTCCCGTATCTCGTCGGCCTGCTTGCGGCGGTGGCGCTGGTCGGCGGGGCGCTGGCCCGGTCGGACCCGCACGTCTCCGACCGCATCGTCCTCGCGCTCGCGCCGTGGGTCGTCGTCGGGTCGAGTCTCCACGTCCTGTTCGTCCTCGACTGGGTGCCTGCGGCGGTTGCGCCGCTACTCGGCACGCCGTCGGTCTACCTCTCGACGTTCGCCGTCGCCGGAGTGGTCTGGCTCGCCGGGATTCACACCGCCACGGACCCCGAGCGCCCGGTGGTCGCGGTCGGGGTGCTGGCCGCGAGCGCGGTCGTCGCCTACGCGGTCGCTCGGGGGTCCGAAACCGGGCTTCGGCTCTTCTGGCCGCTGGTCGGTCTCGCGCTGGCGTTGCTGCTTGCCGGAACGCTCTGGGCCGCGACCAGATGGTCGTACCCGAGCGTGACCGCCGCGACGGGCGCGACCGGCGCGCTGGCGCTGTTCGGCCACGCGCTCGACGCGGTTTCGACCGCTGTGGGCGTAGACTTGCTCGGGTTCGGCGAGCGAACGCCCGTCTCGCGGGCGGTCCTCGACGCGGCCGCCGCGCTCCCGACCGCCGAGATGTTCGGCGTCGGGTGGCTGTTCGTCCTCGTGAAACTCGCCATCGCGGAGGTTGTGGTGGTTCTGTTCGCGGATTTCGTCCGCGAGGACCCCCGCGAGGGGTTCTTACTGCTCGGCACGGTCGCCGCGGTCGGGTTGGGACCGGGCGCGCACAACCTGCTCCTGTTCATCCTGACGGGGTAAGTGCGGGATGTCGGAGTTTCGTGAGGTCGGGTTTTGTCGGCTTCTGGGGCTGAACTTATTTCCCGGCGCGTGCTGGTGCGACGGCACACCTGCGCCGTCGCACCAACCGCGCGAGGGATGACTGAACGACCGGAGGGAGTGAAAGAAGAGGTTGGGGAGGCGTGAGGCCTGCGGTCGCGGTGCTGTGTAGTCGCAGTGCGGCGCGGTGCAGTCGCGGTGACTCCTCTGCGTCGGCAGTAGCTAGCTCCGCGTTCGCCCTCGACCTGTTTTCGAGAACTGGAAGTTCAACTCTCCACCCACGAGCCACGGATTTCGAGAAACCCACCAGCGTTTTGACGGCCGGGTGCCTACCGTGGCGGTATGTCGTTCGCAAACCGCCGCCGCAGTCGCCACCGATGGTCGAAGTAGTCACCGCCGGTCACGTCAACTGGGACGTGACCCTCCGCGTCGATGCCCTTCCGAAACCCGACGGCGAAGCCCGTATCGACTCCCAGCGTCGGTCGGGCGGCGGAAGCGCCGCCAACGTCGCCGTCGCGCTGGCGGGCATGGAGTTCGACACCGGCCTCGTCGGGAGCGTCGGCGACGACGAGACCGGCGAGTTCGTGCGCCGCGGGTTGCAGACCGCGGGCGTGGACTGCTCGCACCTGCTGGAGGTCGAGACCCGCGAGACGACCACGAAGTACCTCATCGTCGAGGACGACGGCGAGGTCATGGTGCTGGGCAACGAGGGCGCGAACGAGGAGGTCACGCCCGCCGACGTGGACCACGAGTTCGTCGCCGATGCCGACCACCTCCACCTGACCAGTCAGCGCCCCGACACCGCCGCGGCGCTCGCCCGGTCCGCCACGGACGCGGGCGTCAGCGTGAGTTTCGACCCCGGCCGACGCCTCGCCGAGCGGGATTTCGGCGAGGCGCTGGCCTACTCCGACGTGGTGTTTCTCAACGACCGCGAGGCGAAGACCCTGCTCGACAGCGACCTCGAACATCCCTCCTCGGAACTGCACGGCCGCGTCGTCGTCGTCAAACACGGCGCGGACGGCGCGCGCGTGGACACGCCGAACAGGGCGGTAGACCATCCGGGCTTCGACGCCGAAGTCGTGGACACCACCGGCGCTGGCGACGCCTTCGCCGCGGGGTTCCTCGCGGTGCTGTTGCGCGAGAACGGGGTCGTCGGGCCGGAAGCAGACTACGAGCGCGCGTTGGAGTTCGCAAACGCCTGCGGCGCGCTCGCGGCGATGGAGGAGGGCGCGCGGACCGCGCCGTCGTTCGAGGACGTGGAGGCGTTTCTGGACGGGCAGTTTTAGACCAAGCCTCTGTTCTTGGAGATGACTATCGAAGAGTACCATCTCGCCGCGAACCCGCGCGTTTTTTCTCCCTCTCGCCAGAACCCTCACCCATGGCGAAACAGCCCCATCTCCTCGTCGAAGAGGGCGACCTGAACGACATCGCGCTCATCCCCGGCGACCCCGGCCGCGTGGACCGCATCGCCGGTCTCTGCGATAGCTCCGAGGTCGTCGCCGAGAACCGCGAGTACAAGGTCGTCAACGCGACTTACGAGGGCACCGACCTCACCATCTGCTCGACCGGTATCGGGTGTCCCTCCGCGGCGATAGCTATCGAGGAACTCCACGCGGTCGGCGTCGAGACGGTGATTCGGGTCGGCACGACCGGCGCGCTCCAGTCGGACATCGAAATCGGCGACATGATAATCGCCACCGGCGCGACCAAAAACGAGGGCACGAGCAAGCGCTACGAGGACGTGGAGTATCCCGCGGTCCCGGACTACGACGTGCTGACCTCGCTGGTGGACTCCGCCGAGGCGAACGACGAAGACGTTCACGTCGGTCCCATCGCCAGCGACGACGCCTTCTACGCCGAAACCGAGCAGTACGTCGAGGACTGGGAGGCGGCCAACATCCTCTCGGTCGAGATGGAGGCCGCGGCCGTCTTCTCGCTGACCCGGCGGCGCGGCATGCAGGCGGGCGCAATCTGTACCGTGGACGGCAACCTCGTGGAGGGAACTCAGAAGGGCGAGACCGAGGACGAGGAACTGCCCGAGAAGGCCAAGAACAACGTCGAGCGCGCGATTCTCATCACGCTCGACGCCGTGGTCGAACTCGCGGAGTGAGCGTCTGATCGTCGGCTTTTTGTCCGGCGGTTTCGCTCCGACGTGAGGGGTCCGCGAGCGGACAGATATTTGAAGCCCCGCGCCAGACGTGTCGATAATGTTTGACGGCCTGCGAGCGCGGTATCTTGGAGTTCTTCGGCGCGTACGTCGGTTCGAGCGCCGGGAAGTCCGGGAGTTCCGCCGGTGGATAGAACACACCGGAAACCTGATTCACCTCTCGGTCCTGCTTTTGGTTCCGCTCCTCATCGCGCTCGTGACCGCCATCTCGAACTCGGTGGCGATTCTGCCGTTCGTCCTGTTCCCGCCGCTGGCGTCGGGCACGTTCACGCTGTTCGCCGACCCGGAGGGAACCTACGCCTCGCCGACGAAGTTCGTCGGCGGACTCACTGCCGGGGCGCTCTGTGGCACCGTCGCCATCTGGGTCGGTGTCAACACCGCGCTCCACGACCCCATCGCCGCGACCGAGTTGTTCGTCTCGCCGGTCGAGGCCGCGCTGGCGGTCTTCCTCACCGGCGGGGTGACGTGGGCGCTGGACTTCGAAGAGCCATCCGCGTTCTCGACGGCTCTACTGGCGCTCATCGCGCCCGTGTTCGGGACCCCCGGCTCCGTGGGGACGTTCTTCCTCCAGTACGTCGGGTCGGTGTTCGTCGCCAGCACCATCGTCGCCGGAGCGTTCCACGTCTGGCGAAAGCATTTCTACGAGCGGCGGTCGCGCTACCTCTACGAGTCCACGAATGGTGACGACCACGTCCTCGTCCCGATGCGGAGCGACGCCGACCGCCCGACAGCGATGTTCGGCGCGCGACTCGCCGCGGCCCACGACGCCGGGAAGGTCGTTCTGCTCGACGTGGTGGACGAGGCGTCCGTCGAGGAGGCGGCGCGGACGATGGCGGTGCCGACCGACGGTGCCGACGCGCGACTGGTCGATACCGACGCGGCCGAGACCGACGCCGTCGAGACCGAGGAGGTCCAAGTTGCCCAACGCTCCGCCGAGCGACTGGAAGCCGAGGCCCGGCGCATCGAGACGGAGGTCGGTATCCCCTGCGAGGTGGTCGTGGTCGGGGACGGCACCGACCGCTCGCGGACCGTCCTGAAGACCGCGCGGGAGACCAACTGCGACCTCGTGGTCGCCCCTTACGAGGAGGAAGCGGGTAGTCTCTCGCCGTTCGTTCGGGGACTGTTCCGTGGCGACATCGACACCGTCGCGTTCCGCTCGGGCGACGACTCGCGCGAGCGCTGGAAGCGCGTGCTGGTCCCGGTTCGGGGGGCGGGCGACACCGCACACGCGATGATAGAGTTCGCCCGCCGGGTCGCAGGCGAGTCGGGGCGAGTCAGCGTCTGCACCTGTATCGACGGCGAGGGCGAGCGTCGGGCGGCCGAGACGACGCTGGCGAACCTCGTAGAGGCGTTCGAGGGGTCGTTCGAGACCCGCGTCTCGCGGTCGTCCATCGAGTCGTTCCTGTCGGCCAACGACAGCTACTACGACCTCACCATCATGGGTGCGAGTACCGACCGGTCGGCGGCCTCGCGGTTCGTCTCGCCGCCGACGTTCGAGCGCATCCACGAGTTAGACTGCGACGTTGCCATCGTCCACCGGGGGTAGCCCCGGCGGCCGGTCGTCCTCACCGCTTCGCGGACTCGCCCGTGAGGCGGTCGGCGATGCTCTCCATCCCGTCGCTCCCGAGCGCCGACCGGACGAGCAGGTGGCCCCCGATGGTCGCGGGACTGATGACGGTGTCGGCCCCCGCGCGTTTGAGTTTGTCCACGTTCTCGCGCTCGGTGGCCGCGGCGACGATGCGGACCTCGGGGTTGAGTTGGCGGGCGGTTAGCACGGCCAGCGCGTCCTCGGCGTCGTTGTTCGTGGCGGCGACGACTGCCCGCGCCTCCTCGATGCCGACCCGTCTCAACGGGTCCTCGTCGCTCGGGTCGGCCTTCAGCACTTTGAACCCGCGGTCCGAGAGTTCGGTCGTGCGCTGTTGGTCGGGCGAGACGACGACGAAGGTGGCCTGCCCGTCGAGTTCGTTCAGTATCGGTTCGGTCAAATCGCCGTAGCCGAGGACGATGACGTGGTCTTCGAGGAGTTCGAGCTGTGATTCTGTCATTTTTCCGAGTGCAGTGGCGAGGCGGGCTTCGATGGCGGGACCCAGCAGGGAGGCCAGCGCGACGGCGAAACTCGCCGTGCCGAGGACGACCACTGTCATGCCAAACAGACGACCTGTCTGGGTCGTCGGCGTGAGGTCGCCGTACCCGACCGTGCTGGACGTGACGAGCGTGTAGTAGAACGCGTCGAGGGGCGTGTTCACGTTCTGGAAGTGATCTTCGAGCGCGTACGTGCCTACTGTCCCGTACATCTGGACGCCAGCGAGCGCGGCCAGCGAGGCTAGTTGCGAGGCCGATAGGTTCACGTCGTGGTCGAATCGACTGCGGGTCCGCAGTACCACCGGGACCGACGCCAACGAGGCAACGACCAGCGGCAGGGAGTAGGGACTCGACTGGACCAGCCCCTGCACCGCGGTCAGCGGGAGCAGGAGGGCCGTCGAGTACCACGCGACGCGGAAGCCCCGGCGCATTCCGAACGCGCTGGCCAGCATCAGGAACCCGGTCAGCGTGCCGGTGAACCCGGCGGTCTCCTGCGCCCAGTGGGGAATCCCACCGCCGAAGAGATTCTGGGTCGAGGCCGCGGTGAATCCGATGCTAGAGACGCCGGTCGCTATCGACAGCACCGCGACCGCGAACGTCAGCGTCACGGTGACGCGCACGCCGACTCGTCTCCGCCACGACACCTCCATGCCCGTACCTGTCGCCGTCTTCGTCAATAAACCGTCGGTCGTTCGGTGATTCGTCGGTACGGTGTCTCTGGTTGTCGGTGAGCGCCCTCGACGCCCCGCCGAACGGGCCGAACGCGTCGGTGGTTCTTTAGGGGTCCTCCGTCTGGCCGAAAGCATACGCATGGCTCTCGGGTCCGCGCTACTGATCGACCTCCTCGTCGGTCTCTACATCGGGATTCTCTCCGCGGTCGTCCCCGCGCTAGTGGCGTGGTCGCTCGGATTCACGTTCAAATACTTCACCGGCGTCACGATTCCGGGGTTCGGTGTCCTCGTCTTCGGCATTGCCATCGCCGGGATTCAGGGCGGCCTGCTCGGCCTGCTCGACCCCCAGTTCGTCACCTCGCCGAGCGCGCTGGTCTCTGCGCTGGTCGTGATGATGGCGACGCTGTACGCCCACGCGCAGGGCGACCGGATGGGCGCGGAGTTCCCCCGCCGACTGACGCTCCGGGGTCTCCGCGAGCGCGGCCTGTCGGCCGACGCCGTCGAGCGCGTCGGCCGGTTCGGCCAGATTCGCGTTCGGACGACGGGCGAGGTCGGCGACGTGGAGGGGTATCCCCCGCTCCCCGACGACCTCCGGGAGACGATTCGGGACGGCGAGTGGACGTTCCCCGCGGACCTGCCGCTCTCGGAGTTAGAGCGGCGACTCGAAGACCGACTCCGAACCGACTACGACCTCGCGGCGGTCGCGGTTGCTCTCGACTCGCGGGGGCAGGCCACCGTCAGCGCGGCCCCGCCAACCGGTGCCCTCTCCCGGCGAGTCCCGCCGGGCGAGCGCGCCGTCTCCGTCGAGGCGCTGGTGCCGTCCGGACTGGCGCGCAAGGACGAGGTGACCGTCTCGACGCCCGCGGGCGACGTGACCGGCACCGTCCTGAGCGCGCGGACGGACGGGTCGGGGTCGGTCCCGGTGAGCGGCGGGTCGGCCGGAAGCGACTCCT
This sequence comes from Halorussus pelagicus, assembly GCF_004087835.1. Lineage (NCBI taxonomy): Archaea > Methanobacteriati > Methanobacteriota > Halobacteria > Halobacteriales > Haladaptataceae > Halorussus > Halorussus pelagicus. The sequence continues at coordinate 814,743 of NZ_CP035119.1, read as the reverse complement.
CGAAATCCGCGGACGAGTCCGTCCGGTCCGACGACGCCGCGGCGTCGCGTCCGACCGTGAGCGCGTCGTCGGGGCAGGCCACCGGCGGCGACGGTCGGGTGACGGTCGCGGTTCCGCGGCGCGAGGCCCGGACGCTGCTCGGCACCGAGTCGGCCGAGGTTCGGGTTCGCGCTCGCGGCACTCACCGGGAGTTCGAACTGCTGTCGCTGCTTCGCCGGGACGGCAAGCGCGTCCAGCGAGTCGAGTTGCGGAGCGGGAGCCAACTCGACGGCGCGACGCTCGGCGCGGCGGACCTGCGCGAGCGCTACGGCGTCGCGGTCATCGCGCTCCGGCGCGGCGACGAGTGGACGGTCGCGCCGCGCGGAACCGCGCGGCTGGCGGTCGGTGACCTCCTCTACGTCGTCGGGAACCGCGACGCGCTCGACCGGTTCGGGGAGGCGGTCCAGTGAACCTCCTCACCGCGCTCGAACGGCCGGTGGTCGCGGTCGCTCGCATCGTCGGTCTCGCGGCCCTCTCGGGCGGCGTCGCCACCGTCGTTGGCGTCCTCTACCGGACGTACGCCCGCGAGGAGATACCCGAGGGGCTGGCGGTGCTGGTCGGTCTCGGCGTCGTCGGCGGGTGGCTCAACACCACGACCGCGCTCCGGCAGTTTCTCGGCACCGGCGAGACCGTTCCATCCCTCGAAGTCGTCGCGGTCAACGTCGCCGCGTTCGCCCTCGGCGCTGGCGCGGCCGCAGTCGGCGCACGGTCCGGGTCGCGGGTCATCGCGGACGCGCTCTCGCTCGCTGGCGAGGGCGACGTGGGCCGGTTCGTCCAGTCCGTCGGCCGGTTCGTCACGGTGGACCTCCCCGAGGAAATCGGCGATATCGACGGCTACGAACCGCTCGACGCCGAGACCGCCGACTCGCTTTCCGGGACGTCGCTCCGATTCCCCAGAGGGCTGACGGTCGCCCAACTCCGCGAGCGCCTCGTCGAGCGACTCCGCGACGACTACGGCGTTGGCCACATCGACGTGGAACTCGACGACGACGGGAGCGTCGAATATCTCGCGGCCGGGGGCCGGGCGGTCGGTCTCGGGCCGACGCTCGCACCCGGAACGGTTGCCGTCGCGGTCCGGGCGGACCCGGCGTTCAGCGCGAGCGCGGGCGACCTCGTGCAGGTCTGGCGGCGCGGCGAGTCGCCGGGTGACGGTTCCGCGGACGGGAGCGGCGACGCGTCCGCGCCGGACGATGACTCCGAGCGACCGGCCCGCGTCGCCACCGCAGAACTCCGGGCGGCGGTCGGCGACGTGGTGACGCTGGCGCTCGATGCCGACGCCGCGGCCGACCTCGACCTCGACGCCACGTACCGACTGGTCACGCTCCCCACCGAACCCCGCGCCGACCGGGAGTTCTCCGCGCGCCTCCGGTCGGCCGACGAGACGGTCGGCGCGGTCACGCTGGCGGCCGACAGTCCGCTGGTCGGCGCGCCGGTCGGAAGCCTCGCCGCGACGGTGGTCGCGGTCCGGGACGCCCACGGCGTCGAGACGATTCCGGGCGACGACCGCCTGTTCGCGCCCGATGACACCCTCTACGTGGTCGCCCGGCCCGACCTGCTCCGGAAGGTCGAGACCGCCGCTGGCGGCGAGTCCGTGCCGGTCGGCGAGGGTGACGGGACCGCGGTCCGAACCTCTCGGCAGAGCTGAGAGGACCGAATTTTCCACGTCGGCGCGTGAGGGCGCGGCGCGCGACTGCGCGCCGCGACCTTCCGCGCGAGGGACGACTGAGCGACTGAAAGGAGCGATGGAGGGGGTTGGGGAGGCGTGAGGCTGATGCGGTGCTGTGCGGTTGCGGTGACTCCATCGCTCAAGCCTGTCGCTCGCTTCTTCCGGACTTCTGGATTCGTGTCGTGAGTGCGAGCGAAATATCGTCGTCGTCCCGGAGAGCGATGGAACAAAGGCCGCCCGCCGCCAACGCCCGGCTATGGAGTGGAAGCTCTTCGCAGACCTTGCCGAAATCGCGGGCGGGAAGGAGGTCGAAGTCGGAACCGACCCTGGCGAAACCGTCGGCGCGGCGCTCGCCGCGCTGGTCGCCGAGCATCCCGACCTCGAAGACCGCATCTACGACGACGAGGGCGACCTGCGCGACCACATCAACGTCCTCCGGAACGGAGCGAACGTCCGCGCCGCGGACGGACTCGACACCGAACTCGACGCGGGCGACGAACTCGCTCTCTTCCCGCCTGTCAGCGGCGGGTGACGCGGGCAGTTCGACGGATACCTTTCGCTCGACCCGCCATACCCCGACCCGACAGGCAGTCCCTAAGACTCGGTAGATGACCCTTTCGGGCCGGTACGCCCCGCCAGAAACCCTTACCCGAACGCAACAGTACACGGAACCGGGATGGGGACGGGGGACTCCGACAACGACACTATCGACGAATTGGTACCGGACCACCGGTCGCTCGACACGCTGATACCCGGCGACAGCGGCGCGCCGTCGTCGCTTCCAGAGCGAGTGAGCCACTGGTTTCTCCTGCGGGGCAAGCGCACGCACGTCACCGGCGTCCTGTTGCTCGGCGTCCTCGCGGTCCTGTTGGCGCTGTCGATTCTGCGACCGGTGGACGTGTACGCGCTGCTCAACGACACGAACACCATTCAAACGCTGTTCAACACGCTGTTGAGCGGCATGATTCTGCTCGTCTCCGTCGTCGTCTCCATCAACTCGATCGTCCTCTCCGAGGAGATTACCGACATCGAGCACCAGCGCGAGCGAATCGACGCCTCGATTCAGTACCGCGGCCAGATAGAGGAGTTCATCGAGGGCGACGTGAGTCCGGCCCGTCCCGCGGAGTTCCTTCGAGCGATTTTGAAGATAATCGACCAGCAGTCGTCGTCGCTCGCCGACATCGCCGCCAAGAGCGACAACGACCAGTTCCGCGACGAGGCCGAGACCTTTTCCGAGAACATCACCAACGAGGCCGAGCGCGCGGGCGAGACGCTAACCAACGCCCGGTTCGGGACGTTTCGCGTCCTGCTGGCGGGGTTGAACTACGACTACTCGTGGCAACTCCACGTCGCGCGCCGGTTCGACCGCAAGTACGGCGACAGTCTGGACGACGAGGAGAAAGGGGCAATAGAGGACATCGTGGAGACGCTGAAGGTGTTTGCGACCGGCCGGGAATACTTCAAGTCGCTCTACTACAAACGCGAGTTCGCTCACCTCTCGACCAGACTGCTGTACGTCTCGCTTCCCGCCATCGTCGTCACCTCCTACGTCCTGCTCGCGCTCGACGCAAACCTCTTCCCGGAGGTGTCGTTTTTGATGCTGACGCCGCTGATGGTGTTCGTCGGCGTCGCGTACACCATCGCGCTCGTACCGTATCTGACGCTCACCGCGTACGTCCTCCGGGCGATGGCCGTGACGCTTCGGACGCTCGCGTCCGGCCCGTTCATCCTCGAACACGGCGGCGGGGTCGAGAACTTCGACTGGAACGAAGACGACATCGAGGTGTCGGACCCGAACATTCCCACGGAAGCAGACGACCGGACCGCCGACGAGCGCACGGACGACCAGCAAGAGGAAAGCAAGCGGGCCGACGACTGAACGAACTCTTCTCAGGCGGTCAGGTCCGCGCCCAACACGAAGTCGGGTTCGTCGGCGATTTCGACCCGGCAGAGCGCCGCGTCGCTGACAACTCGGGTCGTCTCGGGGACCAACACTCGCGTCCGGTCGGCCCCGCGGTCGGCGGCGTCGCGGGCTATCGCGTCGAACAGCGCGTCGGCGCTCTCGGCGTCGGCCCACGCGCCGACGCCGTACTCGATCCACTGCACGGATTCGTCGGTTCCGTTCGCGTCCGAATCGCGCTCGTACTCTCGGACTCGGTGAGCGAACCCGCGGGTTCCGTCGTTCTGCACGACGAACAGGCCGTCCTCGTCGGCCGCAGTGCGGAGGTCGTCGCGGGTCAGTTCCGAAAGCGCCCACGACTCGTCGGGGTCGAGCGCGAGACCTCGAAGGTGGTCACGGGCCTCGCTGTCGGTCCAGTAGCGCCACGCCGCGCGGGGGTCGGCGGTCACGTCGAACGCGGACGCCGACGCGTCGGCGTCGGCGCTGGCAGGGTCGGGATGGACCCACCGGAACTCCGTCACGGGGTCGTAGCCCATCGCCCGCGACTGGCCCAGTCCCGCGGCGTTCCACGAGAAGACCATGTTCCGGGCGATGGTCGCACCCTGCTCGCGCGCCCACTCGAAGAGGTCCTCGCTGACCTTGACGCTAACGCCTCGGCCCCGGAACTCGGGGTTGACGCGCATCCCCTGATTCCACGCCTCCCAGTCCGACAGCATGACGGCCTGAGCGAGACCCGCAACTTCGCCGTCCACCACGGCGACGGCGGTGCGCTTGTCCTCGCCGTCTATCCAGTCGTGGTAGATGTCCGGGATGTAGTCGCCGCCGTCGCGCTCGGGCCACGTATCCTGCGTGAACGCCGCTATCTCGTCGTAATCGTCGTGGCGGGCCTCTCGAACCTCGACGCCCGCGTGCATGCTACTCATCGTACCACCTCACTCCCACGGGACCGACCGGTCAGTTATCTCGCCCGCGAGAGGGGTCCGGACCGTGGTCTCGGGTTCGTCGCCGTTGGCCAGCGCCCACATCAGTTTCACCTTCGCGGTGCCGGGGAGCATGTCCTCGCCCTCCACGACGCCCGCATCGAGCAGGTCCCGACCGGTGTCGTACACTCGGTCGCAGACCCGGCCCTCGATGCACTGGCTGGTCATGACGACCGTCGTGCCCGAATCGACCAGTTCCGAGATGCGGTCGGCCCAGTCGGAGTGGACGTGGCCCAGACCGGTGCCTTCGAGGACGAGACCGGCCTTGCCCTCCGCCATGTCGAGCGCCGACTCGTCCATGCCGGGCGTGAACTTCAGCAGTTCGACCTCGCTTTCGAGGTCCGGCGACAGCGAGAGGTCGGTCTCGCCGCGCTCGGCGTAGTCTCGGCGGAAATCGACCGACGCTTCTCCGCTGGCGTATTCGACTTCGCCGAGCGGTTTCGCGCCGACCGTCTCGAAGGCGTCGCGCCGGGAGGTGTGGTTCTTCCGGACGCGGGTGCCGCGGTGGAGCGCGCAGGCGTCGTCGCTCTCGGTCGCGTGCATGCAGACCATGACCTCCGCGGCGTCGGCCTTGGCGGCCTCGACGGCGCAGACCGCGTTCATCACGTTGTCCGAGGAGGGTCGGTCCGCCGACCGCTGGCTTCCGGTGAACACGATTGGCACCGGCGTGTCGAGCATAAAGGAGAGGGCCGACGCGGTGAACTGCATCGTGTCGGTGCCGTGCATCACGACCACACCGTCCGCGCCGTCCTCGATTTCCTCGCGGACGGCCTCGGCGAGGTCCTGCCACACGTCGGGAGTCATGTTCTCCGAGAGGATGTTGGCGACGACCCGGCCCCGGAAGTTCGCCCGGCCCGCGAGGTCCGGAACGGCCCGAAGCACGTCCTCTGCGTCGAACTGCGCGGTCACCGCGCCGGTGCGGTAGTCCACGGTCGAGGCGATGGTCCCGCCGGTCGAGATGAGCGAGATGGTCGGCAGGTCGGGGTCGAACTCGACCGACGACTCCTCGTCGGCGTCGCCGTCTTCGATGTCGTACACGTCGCTTTCGAGTACGTCCACGTCGGCGTCCTCGCGGTCGATGCCCACGTTGTAGCCGCCCTCTAGCTTGACGACGAGGTTCTGGCTCGTCGTGGAGGGGAGCAGTACGCCCTCGTAGGTCTGGTCGGCCCGCTGGACGCGGACGCGGTCGCCGGGATTCATACCTCCGAGTACCGGCGGGGCGGACTTGAAACCATCTCTTCGGCGCGTGGGGACCCGCAGGCGAGATAGTTTCGTCACGGAAAGAACCATTATCCCCGACGCCCCATGTCTCGGTATGCCCCAGCGTTCCGACCAGCGCAACCCCGATTCGTTTGCGGACGACCTGACCGAGTCCCTCCAAGACGACGCCAGCGAGCAGGAGTCGGAGTCTTCGTCGTTCGTCCAGCGCACCAAGCGACGCACCGTGAGCCTCTTCTCGCCGCGCGTGTTCCTCGTCGCGCTCGCCCTGCTCGGCGGCGGGATGGTCGTCGGGAACGCCTTCGTCCCGCTCCCGGTTCTGGACAATCTTGCGGGACTGCTCGGCATGTTCGCTGGCGCGTTCGTCCTCGGACTCGCAGTCGAGCGCAGTACCGTCCTCGAATCGGCAGTCGCTGGCGCGCTCGCGTCCGGTCTCGCCGTCCTCTTGGGAAACCTCGCGGTGTCGGCGTTCGGCGGCGCGGGCGTCCCGCTGGCGGCGGTCGGCGCGGGGACCGGCCTGATAGCTGGCGCGCTCGGTGCCTACTTCGGCGGCGACCTGCGCGACGGCGTGACCGCCGACATCTGAACGTCTTCTCTACTCGGTCAGTTCCCACTCGCCGCTCTCGTCGCGCTTTAGAAGCTCTCGGTCCGCGAGTTCGGTCAGCGACTCCTCGACGACGTGTTCGGGGGCCTCGACCGCTCGGCTCACCTCGCCGACGGTCGTCGCGCCACCGGCCACGGCGGCCAGCACCTCGGCGAGCAGTCGGCTCTCGCCGTTCGCGTCAAGCGAGTCGCCGAGCCGGTCCTGCACGTCCGCGAGTCGGCCGTGGACCCACCGCTGGGCTAGCGAGAGTTCGCGCTGGAGCTGTTGGAGTTCGTCGAGTTCGGCCGCGAGGTCGGTGGCGCGCTCGGTCGTCTCGGTGTCCTCCGGGTCGGCGTCGATTTCGTCGGGGTCGGTCTCGTCGTCCGCTTCCACGGCGTCGGTTGCGTCGTCGGTTCCCTCGCGTTCGTCTGCGTCCGACTCGTCGCTGTCCTCGTCGTCGCTGGCGGCCAGTTGGACGTTGAGCGAGACGTGGCGCCACCTGCTCGCGTCGAGGCTCGTACTCGCGGGGTAGGCGCTCTTCATTCCGAACTCGTAGGGCGAGACGTTCACTTCGAGGCGGAGGTTGCGCGAGATGCTGAAATACTTCCTGCGCTGGTCGTCGGTCCGACTCTCGACGAGTCCGGCGTCCTCCAGCTTCCGGAGGTGGTCGATGACGGCCTTCGGGCTGACGCCGAGATACTCGCTGATCTCCGTGACGTAACAGGGTTTGCGCGAGAGTAAGCGGAGGATGCGCCTGCGATTCTCGTTTCCGAGGATGTCGAGTAGCTCGGCGGAGTCCATTCGATGCCGAGGTTACGCATCCCGCGCTCAAAAGCGTGTCTTTCGGTCCGGAACCGCTCAGTGACCGAATCAGGCCGCGAAAGAGCCGACGCCAGCGACGAACGCCGTGGAGACGCGGTCGGTGGAGTCGGTCGTCGCGCCCGTTAGCGCGGCGTCCTCGGCGGCCGAGTTACCCCGCGAACCGTCCGCGGCATTGCCAGCGTTGTCCGGCGGGCCGCTACTGCCGTTCGTGGCGTTGCCGACGTGGTCCGGCGGTCCGTTCGACCGGTTTCTCGGGTCGGTGACGCCGTTTCCGTCGTTCGCGTCGATTCCGCTGCCGTTGCCCGCGACGCTTCCGTTACCTGCGTTGCTCATGCCCTTCTCCCGTCCCGCGGCGTTGCCGTTACCGGGCGTCGTGCCGTCGGTCGGGCTTGCGGCGTTACCGTTTCCCGGAGCAGTATCGCTGGCGGCGTTTGCGGCGTTGTCGTTACCGACGCCGCTCGGCGGACCGCGGTCCCCGTTACTGGCGCCGGTCACGTTCCGTGCGACCGACGCAACCTCGGGACCGGTCAGGTTCCCGGCTTCGGCGCGGAGACCGGCCAGTGCTTCGGCGTTCGCGTTCATTTCGGCGTTTGCGTTCATCTCGGCGTTCGCGTTCGTCTCGACGCTCGCCGTCATCCCGCTACTCTCGTTCACTTCCCGTGCGTTCGTCGCGGTCACGTCGATGGCCGATTGCAGAGCGTTGATATCTCCGAGTAGGCGGCTTACCTGCGCCTTGTACGCGGTCTCGCTGATGTTGCCCGCCTCGCGCGCGGCGACGAGTTCGCTCCGGCGCTCGCGGAGTTCGGTCAGTCGCTCGCGGAGTTCGACGGTCCGCATCTCGACGAGTTCGCCTCGGGCGGATTCGTTTTCGGTGCCGTTGAACGCCGCCGACCACATGCCGGTCTCGACCGTACCATCGACTTCGGCCGCGTTCGACTGCATGAACGAAGAGATGTTCGTGCCCAGCGACGAGTTGGTGCCGTTGTTCGCGGCGGCCGCGCCGTTCGTGGAGGGTGCCGGTCGCGCGTCCGAGAGGCCGACTCGGTCTCCGGTCGAAGCGACGACTCGGGTCGCCTCCCCGTCGTGGTTCGTCGCGCTGGCGGGAGCGGCCGCGCCCAGCGCACCGCCGACCACGAACAGCGCCAACAGGACGGCTCGATAGGGACTCATCATTTCGACCTTTACGTCCGCAGCTTAAAAAGGGCGACATTCGTTCGTTCCGTTTAGAAAGGAATTTCACTCGCCGAAGCGCGCTCTTAGAGTTTAAATCCGGATTAGAATACGTTACGCGGAGCGGGGGTTCTCCGGTAGGTCCTCGAAGGCGCGCGCGGCCGCCGCGACCGCCAGAATCGAGAGTGCGACAGTCGCCACGGGCAACAGTAGGCCGGGTTCGTACCGAAGCGGCGGGTGGAGACCGAACAGGTAGTCGATGGCGTCGTTCGCCAGCAGGGCCGCGAGCGCGGTCGCCAGCGCGCCGCGAGTCGTCGCGCCGTAGTAGGGCACGAGTGCGGCCTCGACCACGAACCCGAGGTGGGTCACGACGATGAACCAGTAGGCCCAGAAGGCGTCGGGATTCCACGGCGCCCCGAAGTACGACGAGAAGCCCAGATTCAGCGAGACGAACGTCCAGAGACCGTACTTGACTAGCCACGCGAACGCCAACGTGTGGAGGTACGCCAGCGCGCGATTCCGGGGCGCGTCGGCGGCGCGACGCCCCAAATTCGGCAGGAGCGTGGCTAGCGAGAGGGTTACCAGGAACAGCGCGGCGGGCGAGTCGGCGTAGAGCGGCCAGAGGTAGACCGGAACTTCGGGTAGCGTCTCGACGTAGAACTGGACCCCGACCAGCATCGCCAGCACGTTGACTGAGAGCAACCACGCGAGGTTCGGCCCGTCTTCGAGGAACTGCCGCGCAACGCGCTCCGGACTCTTCATACCGGCAGGCCGGAGCGCCACCGTCATAGGTCTTCTCAGAGCGGGCGAACGCGGGCGACGGTCGGAATCCGGAGCGGCGGAGGAGTTCTACCGTCCGAAAGTCGGAAAGTATTAAAAATAGATTTGTACTACTATATAAATCTTTACGAAACATTGATATTCCACAGGGGTATAGAATACCATGTTACATGTTCACAGAGTTCTCCAGCGGCTACTACCTCGGGCGACTCTACGTCGAGCCGTTCGAGGGCGACCGCGCGGCCATCCGGCGCGACCAGCACGAGCAGATAAACGAACAACTGTACGCCACGGGCGAGGGCGTCGAACGCCTCGACAGTCCCCTCGTCATGAAGGTCGGCAATCGCCACGTCGCGGTCTCGGGCGACGACGGCGTTCCCGAGGGGACGCTGGCGCTCCCCGAGGAGTTCCTCGACGACGCCGACATCAAGAACCCGCCGAAACTCACCGAAGTCCTGTTGGCGAAGGCCGAGTGCGCCGACCAACTGCTCCGATACCAGAGCGAACTTCCCAGCGCGGGAACGTGAGTGGCGGTCCGTCGTTGGGACTCTGCTTTCTCGCCCGCAAAAACAAATTTAACTCCGATAGACTCATATTATTCCATGGGAAAACCGGTCCTCGGGACGGACAACCCCCTCACGTACACGGAACTCCACGCCGTCGTTCTCGGCGCAGTCATCGGCGTTCTCACGGGATACGCCCACGGAATCGGCCGGACGACGGTCGCCGTCGGCGTCACGTCCACGTTCGTCGCCGTGGCGCTCGGTGTGAAGTACACCGGCGAGATACCGGCCGCACAGCGGACCGTGCGACGCGAACCGTGGTACGCGCTGGCGGCGCTGGTGGTTGGCGGTGCGGTCGTCCTCGCCGCGCTCTGAGTCCGTTTTCGTCGCCGCTTCTATTCGCCCCAGTTGCGAACCTGTTTACGGCGGTCGCCGACCGGTTCCACGTCGAGGGGTTCGTCTTTGGCGGCGAGCGCTTCGAGCGCCGCCGCGGCGCTCGCTTCGGTCGAGAAGTACGTGATTTCCTCCTCGACGGCGGTCTCCAGCAGGTCTCGGTTCCGCGAGACGATGCAGTCGATGTTCCCCTCTAAGACCGACTGCTTGGCGTGGTCGGTCCAGTTCTCGGCGTCGTCCTCGAACTCGTCGGGGGTGACAACCTCGAAGTAGTCGGCGAACTCCTCGGTGCTGAAATACTCCTCGAAGTCGTCGGTGAGGTCCACCAGCGCGGTTCCCTCCTCAGGAATCGGCTTGCCGGTCGAGTCCTGCGCTTTGTCGTAGGCTTTGCCGAAGGTGTCGGCGGTACCCATGACCTCGCCGGTCGATTTCATCTCCGGGCCGAGACGCGGGTCGCTCCCCGGCAGGCGGTCGAAGGGCAACACGACCTCCTTGACGCTGACCTGCTCGGGAATCTGCTCGTCGGCGTCCAACTCCGCCAGCGACTCGCCCGCCATCACCTTCGCGGCGAGTTTGGCGATGGGGACGCCGGTCGCCTTCGAGACGAACGGAACGGTGCGCGAGGAGCGCGGGTTCGCTTCGAGGACGTACACCTCGCCGTCTTGGACCGCCAACTGGACGTTCAGCAGGCCGACCGTATCTAACGCGGCCGCGATGTTCTCGACGACCTCGCGGACTCTCCCGAGGGTGTCGTCGTCCAGCGCGCGCGTCGGAATCATGCACGCGGAGTCCCCGGAGTGGACGCCCGCCGATTCGACGTGTTCCATGATGCCGCCAATGAGTACGTCCTCGCCGTCCGCCACGGCGTCCACGTCCAGTTCGACCGCATCCGCCAAGAACTCGTCCACGAGAATCGGCTTGTCGGGCGAGACCCTGACGGCCTCCTCGATGTACTCTTTCAGTTCCTCGTCGTCGTACACTACGTCCATCGCGCGCCCGCCGAGGACGTAGGAGGGACGGACGAGGACCGGGTAGCCGATGTCGTGAGCGAGTTCGAGCGCTTCCTCCTCGCTCGTTGCAGAGCCGCCTTCCGGTTGGCTGATACCCATCTCGTCCATCAGGCGGTTGAACCGGTCGCGGTCCTCTGCGAGGTCCATCGCCTCGACGGCGGTGCCCATAATCTCGCAGTCGAGTCCGCGGCGCTCGAGTTCGGCTTCGAGCGGTTCGCCGATGTCCACGGAGGTCTGGCCGCCGAACTGGACCATCACGCCGTCAGCGTTCGCCGTCTCGATAACGTCGGCGACCTCTTCGGCGGTAATCGGCTCGAAGAAGAGACCGTCGGAGGTGTCGTAGTCCGTCGAGACGGTCTCGGGGTTGTTGTTCACGACGTGGGCTTCGATGCCCTGCTCGCGCAGGGCGCGGACCGCGTGGACCGAGCAGTAGTCGAACTCGACGCCCTGTCCGATGCGGATGGGACCGCCGCCGACCACGACGACGCTCTCTACGTCCCTATCGACCTGTACCTCGTCGCGCCCGAGTCCCGCGCCGGGTCTGCGCGAAGAGTAGTAGTACGGCGTGGAGGCCGCGAACTCGCCCGCACAGGTGTCCACCTGCTTGAAGTCTCGCTCGGGCGCGTTCGCCTCCACGTCTTCGACCGTGACGCCCGCGCCGTCGGTCGGTTTCTCCGGGGCGTCGGCCGCGTCGGCCGACGCCGTGCCGTCCTCGTCGGGAATCCACGAGGAGTGGGTGTCGTCGAACTCGCCGCCCGCAATCGCGGTAATCTCGTGGTCGGTGAACCCGCGCTCGGCGGCCGTCTCGAAGTCGCCTTCTTGGGCGGCGACGGCGGCCTCGGCGACGTTCTGGAACCGCTCGACGTACCACTCGTAGATGCCCGTGAGGTCCACGACCTCCTCGGCGGTGTATCCGCGGTCGAAGGCCTCGAACATCGCGTAGGGACGGTCCGGCGTCGGGGTTTCGAGGTAGTCGGTTTCGAGGGTGTCGTCGTCAACTGCGCTCCAGTCCACGTCGGGGTCGTACTCCGAGGAGCGCAGGGCCTTGAGCAGGCTCTCCTCGAAGGTCCGACCGATGGCCATCGCCTCACCGGTCGATTTCATGGCGGTGCCCAACTCGAAGTCCACGTCGCCGAACTTGTCCTTGGGCCATCGCGGGACCTTCGTGACCACGTAGTCGATTGCTGGCTCGAAGGCCGCGGTGGTCTGGCCGGTAATCTCGTTCTCGATTTCGTGGAGGCGCTTGCCGAGCGCCACCTTCGCCGTCACGCGGGCGATGGGATAGCCCGTCGCCTTCGAGGCGAGGGCGGACGACCGCGAGACGCGGGGGTTGACCTCCACGACGCGGTACTCGCCGCCGGGGGTGCCGTCGTCGCGCCACGCGAACTGGATGTTACAGCCGCCCTGAATACCGAGGTCGCGGATGACCTCCAAGGCGGCGTCGCGCATCTCTTGGTGGCCGTCGTCGGGGATGACCTGCGAGGGCGTCACGACCGTTGATTCGCCCGTGTGGATGCCCATCGGGTCGATGTTCTCCATGTTGCAGATGATGATACACGAGTCGCCCGCGTCGCGCATCACCTCGTACTCCAGTTCGACCCACCCGGAGATAGATTCGGTAATCAGGACCTCGCCGTTGCGCGAGAGGCGCAGGCCCTTCCGGACGCGCTTGAGGAGTTCGTCCATCTCTTCGACCACGCCGGACCCCGACCCGCCGAGCGTGTAGGTCGTCCGAGCGATGACGGGGAGACCCCCGACCTCCTCGACCGCGGCCTCGACGCGCTCTTCGAGGTCGTCCTCGGTGATGGCCGAGACCTCCTCGTCGTCGTCCAGCGTGATGGTCGTCGAGCGCGCGACGGGTTGGCCCAGTTCCTCCATGCGCTGGCGGAAGAGTTCGCGGTCCTCGGTGGCGTAGATGGTATCCAGCGGCGTGCCCATGATGTCCACGTCGTACTCTTCGAGGACGCCCTCCTCGGAGAGTTCCGCGGTGACGTTCAGTCCGGTTTGGCCGCCGAGACCCGCGATAACGCCGTCCGGGTTCTCCTTCCGGATGATTTCGGCGATGGCCTCCGTCGTGATGGGTTCGATGTACACCTCGTCGGCCATCTCGGGGTCGGTCATGATGGTCGCGGGGTTGGAGTTGACCAGCACGACTCGCGCGCCCTCCTCCTGTAGCGCGCGGCAGGCCTGCGCGCCGGAGTAGTCGAACTCTGCGGCCTGTCCGATCTGAATCGGTCCGCTACCGATGAGCAGAATGGTCCGTCCGTCGCCTGCTGTGTCGTCGGTCATTCGTTGGTAGAGAGGAGTTCGCTCATCGTAATAAATCCGACGATGAATTACGAGTCTCGGAACCGGATTTCGATTTTCGTAATTTTCGGCCGAGCGTTCGGATTTCGGTCTCGCGGGGCGCTGGCGAGACGGAGCGCGCCAGCGCCCGTGCGCTCGGCGGGTCGATTAGGCGAGGTCGCGCTTGGAAGATTGATTGGCGGGGTCGTGCTCGGCAGACTGACTCGGGGGCCGCGCTCAATGACACACATCGCCACGGACTATCGAAGACGGTTTTACCCATCCGCGCCAATCAGCGGCCGATGAGCGCCGACGATACGGCGGCCGACGCCGCCGCGCCGACTTCCGAGGAGCGACACGAGAACGCACGCCAGCACGTCGTCGCGGTCGATGCCGACGACGAGGAACAGGATACCGTCAACCGACTCGACGCCCACACGGGCGACGGCATCCGCCACCGGGCGTTCACCACGCTGGTCTTCGACGGCGACGGCAACATCCTGCTGGCCCAGCGCGCGCCTGACAAGCGCCTCTGGGGGACATGGTGGGACGGCACCGTGGCTTCCCACCCGGTGCAGGGCCAGACACAGGAGGAAGCGACTCGCCAGCGCCTCGACGAGGAGTTGGGCATCTCGCCCGACCAGTACGACGACCTGCGCGTGACCGACCGCTTCGAGTACAAGCGATACTTCGAGAACGCGGGCGTCGAACACGAGGTCTGTGCCGTGCTGAAGGTGACGCTGGACGACCTCTCGCTCAACCCCGACGAGGAGGAGGTCGCGGGCGTGATGTGGGTCCCCTACGAGCGCCTCCACGAGCATCCGGAGTGGTACCGCCAACTCCGACTCTGCCCGTGGTTCGAAATCGCAATGCGGCGGGACTTCGAGTAGTTCGACGAGACGAGTTCGCTACTCTTTGCGTCCGGCCAGTCCGGCCAGATGCGTGGCCTCTTCGACGATTATCTCCTCGACGCCCAGTTTCGCGGCGTTCTCGCTCCCCGGCAAGCAGAAGACGACCGCGCCGTTCACGACGCCCGCCGTCGCGCGCGTGCCGACGACCTTGGTGCCGATTTCGTCGTGGGAGAGCAGGCGGAACAGTTCGCCGAATCCAGGCAGTTCCTTGTCGAACAGTTGCTTGACGGCCTCGATGGTCACGTCGTCGGGCGTCACGCCGGTCCCGCCGGTCGTCACGACCACGTCCACGTCGTCGCGCTTGGCCAGCGCGTTCACCGACCCCTGCACGCCGTCGAAGCCGTCGCCGATGAGGTCCCGACTCACGACGCTGTGGCCCGCGTCTTCGAGGCCCGCGACGATAACGTCGCCCGAAGGGTCCTCGGAGAGACTCCGCGAGGACGACACCGTCACGACCGCCGCCCCGAGGGTGTCCACGTCGTGAGCGTGATGGTCGTGGGAATGGTCGTCGTCAGCGTTGTCGTCGTGGGCGCGGTCGGTCTCGTCCGTCGGCGGGTCGCTCTCTTGGTCGGTGTCGCTCTCGCCCGACTGCTCGTCCTCGTCGTCGTGTCGCCGCGTGTCGCGTGACTGGAAATCGACCATGTGAGCGTATTTGGCAGACGAAAACTTAAATCAACGCCGACGCCGTAATTCGTGTCGTATCTCTGTCTTTCGACGTACAGTCGGTGCATCTCTGCCCGCTCTCTCGCTCTCCCACGCGTTTGCGCCGCGCCGACGGCGCGGCGCGAACCGTCTTCGAAGTGTCTCAGTCGGAGCGCTGTGCCGACCAGACCGCCGTCGCGCCGAGCAGTATCGCCGGAATCATCGGCAACACGAGGTAGGCGAACTTGAACGGTCGGACCGGCGGCAGATAGAGAATCGTCGCCGGAATCACCAGAAAGCAGAGGACGATGACGCCGACCAGCACCCATCCGCGCCAGTCCCACTCCTCCTGACCGCGCTCGACCGGTGCGTTGGGGTGGACGGCGTCCGCCGTCTCGTTGTCGTTCTCGTCCTCGATGCGTCCCGGTCGGTGAGTGTAGGTGTCGTCGCTCATTTGTTGTACTCGCTGTCGGGGACGACAACAACTTTTCCGAAGCCTTCGCGCTCTTCGAGCATCTCGTGGGCGCGGGCCGTCTCGCTCATCGGAAGCACCTCCCGGATTCGGGGTTCGAAGGTGCCGTCCCAGACGAGTTCCAACACGTCGTCAACCTCGCCGGGGTTCGCCATCGTGGACCCGATAACCTGCAACTGGTTCCAGAAGATGCGGTTGATGTCCGTCTCGGGGGTGCCGCCCGTGGTCGCGCCGCAGGTCAGCACCCGGCCGCCCTTGGCGAGACTCGACAGCGAGTCGCGCCACGTCGCCGCGCCGACGTGATCGACTACCACGTCCACGCCCCGCTTGCCGGTCAACTCCCGAATCTCGGCCGCGAAGTCGTCGTCCTCGTAGTTGATGGTGTGGTCGGCACCGACCTCCTCGGCGTACGCCAACTTCTCGTCGGTCGATGCGGTGGCGTAGACGTTCGCCCCGGCGTAGTCGGCGATTTGGACCGCGGCGTGGCCGACGCCGCCCGAGGCCCCCAGAACCAACACGTCCTCGCCGGGCGAGAGGTCACCGCGATTCAGAAGCATCCGCCACGCGGTCTGGAAGACCAGCGGCGCGGCCGCGGCGGTCTCGAAATCGACGCCAGCGGGCACTTCGACGAGGTTGTCCTCGTGAATCGCGGCGCGCTCGCTGTGGACGCCCCGGACGTGTTCGCCGACGACGTGGAAGTTCACGCACATCGTGTACTCGCCGTCGCGGCAGAACTCACACTTCCCGCAGGAGACGCCCGCCGAGAGCGCCACGCGATCGCCCGGTTCGAACCGGGTCACGTCCTCGCCAACTTCGAGGACGATGCCCGCGCCGTCGCTCCCCGGAATGTGGGGCATGTCGAGGTTCAACCCCGGCAACCCCCGGCGCGTCCACACGTCGAGGTGATTGAGCGCGCCCGCCTTCACGTCTACCAGTACCTCGCCGCGGTCCGGCGTCGGGTCCGGGAACTCGCCGTAGTCGATGACGCTCCGGTCCCCGTGGTCGCTGAACTGGACGGCCTTCATACCCCAACGGTGGGTTTCGCGGGGTAAAACTGTACCTCAACGCGACGGGCGAGTCGTCTCCTCGCCGCCGACCTGCGTGGCACTCTTTGCTGACGAACTGCGCGTCACCTTCCGTTGACCACCCGCACGTCCTCCCGCGCGAACTCGTCGCCGGTCCACCGCCACGAGGTCACGGCGGGGTCCTCCGGCGTTGCCAGCGAGACGATGAGATACGACCGACCGGGCCACGTCGCCTGCGCGGCGTCGGTCGCGCTCGGTTCGTCCGGGCCGCGGGGGTGTGAGTGGTAGAACCCGACCACCTCGTGCCCGTCCTCCTCGATACTCTCCATCAGGTCGAGTTGTTCGCGCGGGTCGATTTCGTACCGCGTTTGCGGCGTCGCGGCGACGTTCTCGGCGGGGTGGTGGCTCTCGACGCGATGGGTACCTCGGTCGCGCTTTCCGGCGAGAATGCCACAGATTTCCTTGGGCACGCCCTCGCGTGCGCGAGCGAGAACGTCCTCGCGGACCGACTTGGGGATACGGAGTGTCGGCACGGGTCTCGGCGTCCGGTTGGGCGTCCGAGTGGATAAGTGCTTGTTCGTCGTGTCGGTCAAAGCTTGCTCAATTTTGGGGCCTCGTCCATCTACCGCGGAGCGACGACGACGCAGGTAAAGAAATCTCAGCGTCAGCGACGACGACCAGCAAGGAGACGCTAGCTTCAGGCTTGAACGATGGAGTCTCCCGCGACTGCACCGCACCACAACCGCACGGCACCGCACCGCAACCGCAGACCTCACGCCTCCCCAACCGATTGCGTTGCTCGTCCTCCGCTTCGCTCCGTCCTGCGCTACTCATCCCTCGCGCGGAAAGGCGCGGCGCGCAGTCGCGCGCCGCGCCAGCACGCGCCGAGGTCCGAAACGCCACTCGGAGCGCGCCCGAGGGAATCCCTACTCGTTACTCGAAGTCCAGTTCGTCACTCCGGTCCACGTTCCGGAGGACGAACGGGCCGATGGAGAGGGTCCGCTTGGCCACCGTCGCAATCCGGAGGATGAACGACAGCAGGAGCATGAACGGCACGACCGAAACGGTGACTGCGAGACTCGTGAGGAGAATGTCGTTGCTGACGCCGAGCGTCGCGCCGGTGACCGCCAGCGCGTCGTAGTAGAGAACCATCGCGGCGGCCACGACCAGCGCCGGGACCGCCGAGTAGAGCATCGCCCGCGAGAGGTCCACCAGTTCCCACTGGAAGTACAGCGTCTTGAAGTGTTCGCGCGCCGGGCCGAAGAACGCCAACACATCCTCCAAGTCGTCGAACGCGGCGTCGGCCGCCTCGGTCAGTGCCACCCCGCCCTCGCTGTGGAGTCGCCGCGCGGTGAAGATTTTCCACGAGTAATTGAAATCCAGCACCGCCGAGAGCATGTGGTAGCTTCCGAACTCGGCGTCGTCCAGTCGGTCGCTGACCTCGCTCGCGTTCTCTTCGAGGTTATCGGCGAACTGTTGGACCTCCCTCCGAAACTCCTCGTCGGCGCTGTCGCTCACCTCGTCGGCGAGCGCGTCGGCCCGCGAGCGACTCTCGTCGATGAGCGCCTGTAGGAAGGCGGACGGTTCCGGCGGACTGACCGGACTGTCGAGGGCCTGCTCTACGTCCTCGCGGAACGCCATCGCGCCCTCCATGCGCTCGCGCTGGTCGCCGACCGGCCCGAGTTCCTGCGAGAGGACTAACTGATTCAGCGTCACGACCAGCGTGACGCCCGTGATGATGGCGGTCGTGAACGCCTGAAACAGCGTCTCGACCGGGTCGGACTGGGCCACCGACCGCTGGAGCGGCGAGGGGTCGAGGACGCCGAGGACGACGAGCGAGACGAACACCCCAGCGAGCAGTATCCCCGCGACGACCCACCGATTGGCCTCCATCAGCAACCAGAGCTTCCAACTACTCTCGTCGGCCCGCTCGCGCATCGTATCGTCGGGCTGAGAGCCGTCGCTATCCGACATGTGCGACCCCCTACGCTCGCTCTACGGAAAATACCCGCGGGCCTTTTGACGCTCCGCGCCGTGCCTGTGGTCATGCCACGTTCCCGGCGCACGGTCGCGCTGGCAGTCGCGCTCGTCGTCCTCGCGGGCGCGGTTCCGGTCGCGGGCGACGAAACGCCACCGGCGACCGACGAGACAATCGACATCGAGACCGAGGGGTTCGAACCGGACTACGACCCGACGACGGTGCTGAGTCGGGTCGAACGACTGCGTGACCTCTCGGCCACCCAAGACATCACGCTCCACGAGTACGACGCCGAGGAGGGACCGCCCTACGACGTGCGCGACGCGTTCGGGGGCATCCGGCCCATCGGCGCGCAGGCGCTTCAGTTGTACTCGAACGCCACGACCGAGCGCAGGCACCCGTTGGGCTACACCGTCGAGCGCCGGGGCGAGGTCCACATCTACCTACTCGACGAGTCGGACCTGACCGACCACGGCGTCTCCCAAGAGGCGGTGCTGGCCCACGAGTTCGTCCACGCGCTCCAGTTTCAACACGACCTACTGACGCCCTCGCGCCGACAGTTCCGGTCGGCGTTCGACCGATGGACGACTGACTCCCGACTCGTCACTACCGCGCTCGTGGAGGGCGACGCGATGTGGGTGACCCAACAGTATCTCGACCGCGACGGCGAGAGCGACTACTCGGTCGGCGAGTACAACCGGACGCTGACGCGGGCGGCGTGGCCACACAGCATCGCCGGGACGCCCTACTACTACGGCTACGAGTTCCACGAGGCGGCCGGGAGTTCGGCCGCGAATCGGTCGGCCGCCATCGAGCGCCCGCCGAACTCGACGGCCGAACTGCTCCACCCCGGCGAGGAAATCGAGCGCGCGCCGCTCCCCGACTCGCCCGAGATTTCCGGCGACCGGAACCTGACCCGCTACCACACCGACACCGTGGGCGAGTTGGTCGTCCGCCACGCGCTCCGGCTGAACGGCCTGCGGTTCGCCCGCGCGGCCGACGCCGCCGAGGGGTGGACAAACGACCGGATGGACTACTACGCCGCCGACGAGACCGGACCGGCGACTCGCTGGGTGACGATGTGGGAATCGGGAGACGAGGCGCGCGAGTTCGCCGCCGCGTGGCGCGACCTGCTCGACGCCAGCGGCGCGCGCGACAATCAGACGTCGGACGACACGCTCTTGGTTCCGGCCAGCGACCACGCGCCGGGGATGTACTACATCGTGGAACGCGACGGCGCGACGGTCCGCGTCACGGCCGCCGAAACCGCCGACACTGCCGCGCGCCTCGCCGAAGCGGCAGAGAACTCGGCGCGGAGTTTAGTGCGGGACTCAGCGCGGAGTTCGGCCCAAGATTCGCCAGCCCATTCGGGTCGCTCGTCGGCGACGAGCGACCCGAACGCGACCGCGGTTCGTTAGCTACTCTCGTCGTCTTTGAGGTCCTCTAACTCGGCTTCGATGTCCTCGCTCGCGGTCTCGGTCTCGACTTCGGTTTCGAGGTCCGCCGCGTCGAGGTCGGCAGGTTCGGCGTCCGACTCGCCGGAGCCGCTCGACCCCTTTCCCATCTCGGTCTTGAGGGTTTCGAGTTCGGCGTCCACTTCGCCGGAGGTCCGAACGTCTTCGAGTTCGCGGTCGAGGCTGTCCTTGTCCGAGAGGGCGTCCTCGAAGACGCCCGAGTCCTGCAACTCGTCCATCGCCTCCGAGCGGGCCTCCATGTCCTCGGTGCGCTCCTCGGCGCGCTCGATGGCGCGGCCAACGTCCTCCATTTCGTCGCCAGCGCCCGTCATGGCCTCCGAGACGCGGGTCTGTGCCTCGGCGGCCTCGTAGCGGGCCTTCATGCTCTCTTTCTTCGTGCGGAACTCCTCGATGCGGTTTTGGAGCTGGTCTTTCTTCTCGACGAGGTTGTCCTGCGTGTTCTGCAGGTTGGCGATTTGGCCTTCGAGGTCCTCGATCTGGTTCATCTTCTGCTTTTTCTTCTCCAGCGCGCGCCGGGCGAGGTCCTCGCGGTCCTGATTGACGGCCTGACGCGCCTGCTCGTTGTGCTTCTCGACGTTCTCTTCGAGGCGGCGCTTCTGCATTTCGAGTCGCTTCTTCTGGGTCGTCAGGTCGGCGATGCCCTGCTTAACCTCCTGTAACTCGTCGCGCATCTGCTCGTAGGAGTAATCGAGTGTCTCGGAGGGGTCCTCGGCTCGATTCAGCACGGCGTTTATCTTCGACCGGACGACGTACGACAGGCGTGAAAGCACTCCCATATCACCCTCTTTCGTGAGGGGACCCTTAAAATCCTCACCTCCCCAACAGTCGTCTGACGCTCGGCAGTCGTTTCGGCGGGGTCGTCGGGGGGTCTCGACACCACGAACGAGCGGAAATTTCTCTACCGAAACTCCTCCTGCGGTCCGTGTCTCCAGCTCACTCGCACCAGAGCCGGAATACAACCCTTATCCGGACGCTTCCACAACGACCGGCCATGCACTCCGAGGACCTGCCGATTCCCGGCGGCCGCGACGTGCGCGCGACCCTCGACACGCCCGACGCCGACGCGAACGCCGACCTCGCGGCTTCGCCGCCCGACGAGACCAAGGCGCACAGCGCCTCGCGGATAGTCGTCGCCTGCCCGCCTCATCCACAGCACCGCGGCCACCGCGGCGACAAGCGCCTGACCGCCGTCAGCGAAGCCCTCGTCGAGTCCGGAATCGCCTGCCTGCGGTTCGACTACGACGACTGGGACGAGGGGTATGGCGAGCGCGAGGACGCCCGCAACGCCCTGCGGTGGGCGCGCGAGCGGTACGACCGCGTGGGCGTCTTCGGGTTCAGTTTCGGCGGCGCGATGGCGACCCTCGCGGCCGCGACAACCGACCCCCAACCGGACGCCGTCTCTCTGCTCGCGCCCGCCTCACGGTTGGCCGAGGACTTGGACGCCGCCGAGGCGCTAGCAGACGTAGAAGGACCGGTGCAGGTCGTCTACGGCACGCGAGACGACACGGCCGACTGGCGGCCGCTGGTCGAGCGCGCGAAAGAGTTAGAGTGCGAGACCGTGGAGATGAGCGCCGACCACTTCTTCGTCGGCCAGCACGCGAAGGTGGCCGACGCCGTCGGCGCGTTTCTGGTCGAACAGCTCGGGTAACGATACAGTCATTTCAGAAGAGCGTTGATTTCCGATATGAAACTCCTCTCGATGGTCAACCTCGCTCTGTTCGTTTCGGGAGCGAGTCTCACCGCCCTCGTCTTCTCACTTCGCGCGGAGGGGTCGCTGAAACTGGAAGAGGAAATCGCGTATCCGCTGGTCTTCATTGGGTTGATTCCGTTCTCCGTAGCGAACAATCCACGATGCGTCACCGACTGTGCGACGCCGTTCGAGACGTTCGCGTTTCAGGTCGCCGCGAATCTCTGCTTTCTCCTCGCGTTCGCCCTCCAACTCCGAGCTAACGCGAAGAAATCGAGTAGTAACGGCCCAACACACCCGAAGAACGAACCCTACGAGGGCGGCGGCCAGAACTACCCTTGGGAAGACGACTGAACGGCCGAGGAAGAGACGGCGACGACTTTCAGCACTTTACGCGACCAGTTCCGGACGCTCGCCGATTTCGACCGGAACGGTCGTCGTCCCGCCGTCGCGCCGGACCTCGACCGACAGCGTGTCGCCCGGACTCGCTTCCAGCGCGAGGTATGCGTGGAGGTCCTTCTCGGTTCGAATCGTCGTTCCCTCGACGGCAAGAATGGCGTCGCCGCCGACCGGGACGCGGAATCCCTCAACCTGCTTGACGCTCGTACAGGGCCGAAGTTGCCCCTCGGCCGGGACGCCCGCCGGAACGTCCACCACGAGAACGCCCTCGGCGGTGGGGAACTCGTTCGCTCGCGCGACCAGTTCCGTGACCGTCGTCGCGCGCGCGCCGAGGAACGGGTGGTCGTACTCGCCGTCGGCGATGAGCGCCGGGACCACCCGGCGCACCAGCGACGCGGAGATAGCGAACGCGATGTTGTCGCCGCCCCCGGAGTTGACGACGCCCAATACGTCGCCCGAGAGGTTCACGAGCGGCCCGCCGGAGTTGCCGGGGTTGACCGGCGCGTCGGTCTGGATGCCGTTGGGAATCCGGTAGTCGCCGACGGGACTCGCCACCTGTCGGTCCACGCCGCTGACGATGCCGGAGGTGAGCGACCCTCGGAGACCGTAGGGACTGCCGACGACCGCGACGCGGGTGCCGATTGGCGTCTCCGAGTCAGTCAGGTCCAGCGACGCGATGCCGTCGGGCACGTCCACCTCAACGACCGCGAGGTCGCTCCGGGGGTCGCGGCCGACGACGCGGCCGACCCGCGAGAGTGCGTCGTCGAACTGGACGCTCACGCGGTCGGCCGACCCGATGACGTGGTAGTTAGTGACGTAGTGGCGGTCGTCGTAGAGGAACCCCGACCCTTGCGACCCGCTCGGCGTGCGAATCAGCGCGACAGAGTCAGAGGTCTTCCGGTAGACCCGCGTGTAGACGCTGTCGGCGTCGGCGGCGGTCGTCTCCGACGCGCCGCGCGCGGGGTCGGTCTCGGAGCCACCGTTATTCGGTCCGTCCGAACCGGGCGGCGAGTCGCTCGAACAGCCCGCGACGCTACCCGTTGCCACGGCCGCGAGCGAACCGAGGACGCGCCTGCGAGTTGGTCCGTTTTCCATCGGGTTTTCCTCCCACTGCTCGATAAAGAAGATTGGGATAGCGTCCGGCGAGCGGCCCGCTAGACGAGTATTTCCGCCGTTCGAGCGCCCCAATCGTGCCACCCTCTGACGGTCCTTTCTCGCTCCGAAATCGTTTTGAACAGCGGCCGCCGACACCCAGTATGCCGACAGAACCGGAAACTGATTACGACCCTTCTCTCGGGAACAAGTTCATCTTCGTTACCGGGGGCGTCATGTCGGGACTCGGCAAGGGTATCACCGCCGCCAGCACCGGCCGTCTGCTGGCCAACGCCGGATTCGACGTGACCGCGGTCAAAGTCGATCCCTACCTCAACGTGGACGCGGGGACGATGAACCCCTTCCAGCACGGCGAGGTGTACGTCCTCAAGGACGGTGGCGAGGTGGACCTCGATTTGGGGAACTACGAGCGATTCCTCGACATCGACATGACGTTCGACCACAACGTCACCACGGGCAAGACCTACCAGCACGTCATCGAGAAGGAGCGCGCGGGCGATTATCTGGGCAAGACCGTCCAGATTATTCCCCACGTCACCGACGACATCAAGCGCCGGATTCGGGAGGCCGCCGAGGGCCACGACGTGTGCATCGTGGAGGTCGGCGGTACGGTGGGCGACATTGAGGGAATGCCGTTCCTCGAAGCCCTCCGGCAGTTCGCCCACGAGGAAGACGAGGAGGACTTCCTGCTGACGCACGTCACGCTCGTTCCTTACTCGAAGAACGGCGAGCAGAAGACCAAGCCGACCCAACACTCCGTGAAGGAACTGCGCTCCATCGGACTCCAACCGGACATTCTGGTCGGGCGCGGCGAGGACGAACTCGACCCCTCGACCAAGGAGAAAATCGCGCTGTTCTGCGACGTACCGACTGACGCCGTCTTCTCGAACCCTGACGTGAAAGATATCTATCACGTCCCGCTGATGGTCGAAGAAGAAGGTCTCGACGAGTACGTGATGGACCGATTCGACCTCGCCGACGACGCGCTTCCGAAGGACGAGCGCGACAATACGTGGCGCAACCTCGTCACTCAAGACACCCACGGCGAAGTGGACATCGCGCTCGTCGGCAAGTACGACCTCGAAGACGCCTACATGTCGGTCAACGAGGCGCTCAAGCACGCCGGACTGGAGAAGAACGTGGACGTGAACGTCCGGTGGGTCGATTCCGAGCAGATGGACGACGACCACGAACAGCGCCTCCGCGAGGCCGACGGCGTCGTCGTCCCCGGCGGATTCGGCTCTCGCGGCACGGAGGGGAAAATCGAGGCCGTTCGGTACGCCCGCGAGAACGGCGTGCCCTACCTCGGTCTCTGTCTTGGCTTCCAACTCGCGGTCGTGGAGTTCGCCCGGAACGTCCTCGGACTGGAGGGCGCACACTCTGCGGAACTCGAACCGGACACGCCCCACCCGGTCATCGACCTCCTACCCGAGCAGTACGACCTCGAAGACCTCGGCGGGACGATGCGACTCGGTGCCCACGAGACCGACATCGAATCCGGAACCGTCGCGGAGCGAATCTACGGCGGCACGTCCTGCACGGAGCGCCACCGCCACCGCTACGAGGTCAACCCCGAATACTTCGAGCAGTTTGAGGACACCGACCTCGTGTTCTCGGGGCAGTCGGGCAACCGCATGGAGATTGTGGAACTGGCCGACCATCCGTACTTCGTCGGCACGCAGTTCCACCCCGAGTTCCGGTCGCGGCCGACCCGCGCAAGTCCGCCGTTCGTCGGCCTGCTTGAGGCCGTGCTGGACGAGTCCGAAACAGACGCGAAAAACGCCGAGGAGGTCGAAGCCTGATGGTCAACACAGAGGAATTCATCGACGAGAAGATCGCAGAGATTCGTGAACAGGTCGGCGACGCCAACGCCGTCATCGCGCTGTCGGGCGGCGTCGATTCTTCGACGGCCGCCGCGCTGGCCTACGAGGCCGTCGGCGACCAACTCACCCCGGTCTACGTCGATACCGGCCTGATGCGAAAGGGCGAGACCGACGAGATTCGGGAGACGTTCGACTACATGGACAGTCTCCGCATCGTGGACGCGAAAGACCGCTTCCTCGACGTACTCGCGGGCGTCACCGACCCCGAGAAGAAGCGCCACGCCATCGGTGAGCAGTTCATTCGGGAGTTCGAGACGGTCGCCGAGGAGACCGATGCCCAGTTCCTCGTGCAGGGGACCATCTACCCCGACCGCATCGAGAGCGAGGGCACCATCAAGTCCCACCACAACGTCGGCGGCCTGCCCGACGTGGTGGACTTCGAGGGCATCGTCGAACCGATGCGCGACCTCTACAAGGACGAGGTCCGAGAAGTCGCCCGCGAACTCGACCTCGAAGAGATTATCGCCGAGCGCATGCCGTTCCCCGGTCCGGGTCTCGCGGTCCGCATCCTCGGAGAGGTCACCGACGAGAAGTTGGAGGTCGCCCGCGAGGCGACTCACGTCGTCGAAGAGGAACTGGAAGAGTACGACCCGTGGCAGGCGTTCGCCGCGGTCCTCGGCAAGGCAACCGGCGTCAAGGGCGACAACCGCGTCCACGGCTACGTGGTCTCGGTACGCTCGGTCGAGAGTCGAGACGGCATGACCGCGCGCGCCCAAGAAATCGACTGGGAGACGCTTCAGCGCATCCAGAGTCGCATCACGGGACAGAACGACAACGTCTCGCGGGTGGTCTACGACGTGACCCACAAGCCGCCCGCGACCATCGAGTACGAGTGAGACGATGAAGGCAATTCTTCTCGGTCCCGACCGAGACGGACTGGGCGACGCGCTCGAAACCGAGGGCGTCGAACTGACCCGCATCGAGGACTCCCCGAACCGTCCCGCGCTCGAAGCGGCCGGAATCACCGACGCCGACACGCTGGTCCTGACCGAGACGGCGGGCGCGACGGCCATCCCGGTCGCCAAGGACCTCACCGACGACCTGCACGTCGTCGTCTACACCGACGACGACCTGCCGGACTTCGCCCGCGGACAGGCCGACCTCATCGTGGACCCGCAACTGCTGTCGGCGGAAGCCGTCGCCGAGGAACTGGCGGCCTGAGAGCGATTTCACCCTTCTAACCGCGCTTCGAGAAACGGTTTTTCAACCTCGTCGTCGGCCAGTTCGTCGGTAACGCGCCACTCGTCTTCGACCGTGAACCCGGCGCGTTCCAATTGATTTTTCGTCTCCTCGACCCCGGCGATGTCCCATCGCATCTCGACGCCGCTGTCGAGCCAATCCGGATTCGCCCCGGACCACTCCTCGATACCCTCTGTCAGAAGGACGCGCCCGCCGGGTCGGACGACGCGCGCGAACTCCGCGAGGACCGTCTCGTGGTCGCCCGAGGGGACGTGAATCAACGAGTGGAAGGCGGTCACGGCGTCGAACGCGTCCGCTTCGAGGGGGAGCGCGGTCATGTCGCCCCGGACGAGCGGTGCGCCGGGGACGGTTTCGTACGCGAGTCCCAACTGCTCGCGCGAGAAGTCGAGACCCACCGGGTCGCCCGACTCGGCGACTCGGCGGAGAACCGGCGTTCCCTGTCCGCATCCGGCGTCGAGGACGCGGGGGTTCTCCGGAAGCGAGTCCAGAAACGCCGTCAGAATCTCCACTCCACGACCCCGCTCGGAGCGCTCGGCGGCGTAGGTCTCGGCCATCTCGTCGTAGGCTCGACGAACCGCGTCTCGGTCGCTCATCGGTTCGACCGACTCGCTCGTCACACGTAAACGTCCGGGGGTGTGCGATTTGTCGGCACTCGCTACACGCGCTCGGCCAACTCCCGCAGTCGCTCGCTCCCGCCGCGCATGATTGGCGTCCCGTGGCCCATCGCGGCCACCTCAAAGTCGGGTGCGGTGTCGGACAACCGCCGGACGCTCCGGGCCACCTCGCCGGTGTCGTAGCTGATGGCCCACGGCGAGGTCTCTAACTTGCCGCCCTCCTCGCGGACCAAATCGCCGAGGAAGGCCACACTCGGCGACTCGGCGACGTAAGCCGTGTGGCCCGGCGAGTGTCCCGGCGTGTGGTACGCCGTGAATCCGCCGATTTGGTCGCCGTCCTCAACCGGCCGGATGGGCAGGTCCGGTACCGAGACGAGGGCGTCGGCCGCGCGCTGGAGCAGGCCCTTGTGGTTGCGCGCGCTCGGTTTCCGCTGGCCCGCCAGTATCTCGGCGTCGGCCCGGCCGACGTAGACGGGCGCGTCCAGTCCGAGTTTCGAGAGCGCGCCGACGTGGTCCACGTCGTAATGCGTAACGAGAACGCGGGCCACGTCCGAGACGTGATAGCCCGCCTTGCGGATGCCGTCGCGGATGTCACCTGCGTTTCGCGGAGTTCCGGCATCGACCAACACGAGGTCGCCGCCGTCGTCGGCGAGATAGGCGTTGACGCTTCCGAGGTCGAGCCACCAGACGCCCGCCTCGCTGCCGGATTCGGCTTCGAGTTGGGTCGCAGTCGCCATACCACGAGGTACAATATCATACCTCAAATTACTGTCCCCGCGAGGCTCTTCGACCGACTCCACCGGAGTGTGGGCGTCGCACGCCGACGCCTCGACTGCCCTCGGGAACGGACGCTTTTTGTCGGTGCGGACCGGTCGTTCGAACATGGAGAATCGCTTCCCATCTTCGGGGTCGGTAAACCGCAAGCGGGCGGCGCTGGCCGTCCTACCGTTTCTGGCGCTCGGGCTGTTCGACGTGGTCCTGTTGCTCGCGTGGGGCATCGACCCGCTCTGGGGGTTCGCCATCCTGCCGCCCATCCTGTTCGTGAGCGTGCTGGCGTGGATCGCCTTCTCGAACGGATTCGTCGGCGAGCATCGCACGTAGTCGCTGTCCCGATAGGGCCGCCGCTCGTCGTGACGGCGGGAAGCGACTGTTCTTCCCAACGCTGAGTTTCCGAGACGACCAACCGCGGTCACAGACCTACGCGACCGTTGAACAGTTCACGACCGTTCACTCCGTCAGTGAACGGGGCTGAACTGTCTGGACGGTCGTCTCAGTTCAAGTGGACGCGATTCCTACGAGTCGATGCGGTCAGCGCGACTCGCGCTGTCGTCCGCTCCCGACAGTGCATCGACGACCGCAACCACACGTCCCGGCACGACCAGCGGCGGCGAGTCTACCCGGCCGGGCCGCTCGCCCACCGGTCCGGTCCCGCCAGCGCGACAGCCGACTCCCTCGCCGCTGCTCGTCGTCTGCGACGCTCAGAGGCACACTAACCGCACCCATCGACCGCCGCCCCGCTTTCGGACCGGCCGAGCTGTCCCTCCGCCCACTTTTAAGACTCGTCCTGGCGTCTGCCGTGACATGGGACTCGACCGCTACCCGGACCTCGACCCGGACGACGGACAGCTTATAGATACGGAAGTAGCCGTGACCGACGACGTGCTGGTGAAGGCGTTCGCGCTCGGTCCCGGCGCGGAGCTATCGCCCCACGAACACGCCGACGCGACCAACGTTTTCCACGTCCTCGAAGGCGCGGTCACGGTGATTCAGGGTGACGACGAGGAGACAGTTCAGGCTCCCGGCGTCGTCCTCCACGACCGCGGCGAGGTTCACGGCGCGCGCAACGAGACCGACAAGCGAGCGGTGCTGACCGCGAGTCTCTGCCCGTTTCCGTCCTGAGTAGCCGTCGCTCGCGCGGTGTCTGGCTCAGCCCTTTCGGGGTAGTCGGACTGTCGGTCTCCGGCCGCGACTCCGGACGACCGCACGGAGCGTCCGGGCAAGGTTCGTCGCGTCCTCGTACTTGAACATCGGGGTCGGTCTTGTCGAACCGTTCCGTTTCAGCGCCAGTCGGGCGAGGGTTCGAGTTAGTTGCTCTTCGACCGCTTGCCGGTACTCACGCCGGGACCAGTCTTGATGTCGATACCCGGAAGTTGGGTGGCGGTCACGCCAGCGGTGTCTCCCGGACAGGTTTCGAGACGGTTGACGATGTACGGCGTCCCCAGTTCGGGCGGCGTGTCCTGTTCGTCCACGTATATCTGCTTGCGTTCGACCAGTTGCTGGGCGCGCACCTCGGAAGTCGTCGTTCCGAAGAGTCCCTGCGGCGCGCCCTCCCACTCGACGATGATGCCTTCCCAGAGGGTCAGCCTCTCGGGGGGCCAGTTCGAGAACTGACAGTCGCTCACCTCACTCACGTCGGGATTCTCGTTCGTCCGGTCGGTCAGCAGGATTATCTTCCGCCTGAGAGACGCGTCGAGTCGCTCGGGATAGTTGAACGCCATCCGGCGGGTGAACCGGGTTCGACTCGGTTCGTCCTGCGCGGCGAATCCGGCGAACCCGAACGCGCCGACGGCGCTCCGCTTTAGAAAGTTGCGTCTGTCGAGGTCGAGTGATTGGTCGTCGGTCATGTTTCGTCCCCCGAAGAAGGTCAGCGACATCCGTAACGATTGTTGCCGCCATTCGAAACCGTATTGATTTAAGTTCCGAGATAGATATTTTATGATTAGCTAAAATGGCCAAAATCTCAACCGAATCAGACGACGAAGTCGCGGTCGCTCCGGGCGAACTCAACGCGCGAAAGTCTCTCGTCGGGTTCGACGATACCGACTCCGAAACGCTCGCGGGTCTCTCCCTCGACCACCGAGAGGGCGCAATCGTGGACCGCCTTCTGGAAGCGTACGAGACCCGCGAGGAGGTGGACGACGAGCAGGCCGCGGCGCTCGCGGACCTCGGCGTTTCGCTGACCGCCGCGGAGTTCGACGCCGACGGATTCGCCGCTCGGGGACGGTTCGGCGCGGCCCACGACGCGGTCGGTCTGTCACGGTCGGCGTATCTCTGCAGTCACGCTCGCTGGTTCGAGGCGGTCCTCCCCGCCCTGCGCGAATCGCTCGAAGCGGATATCGAGCGAGCGGTCCGAGAACTCGCGCCGACGAGCGAGGGCGACGGCGAGAACGAGGAAACGGCGACCGACGGGGGCGCGGTCGTCGCCGACGACGCGAGCGCAGGCGACCTCGACGTACTGGTCGAGCAGGTCAACACCCACATCGGCGAGACGTTCGAGGAAGTCTCCTCGCTCGCGCGCCTGTTCGCGCTCGACGCGGGCGTCGGTCTCGACGCCTACGAGAGCGACGAAGACGGCGACGAGGACCTGCAAGCGGAGGTCGAGCGACTGCGCGAAGAGAACGAGGAGCTAGCTCAACAGAACGACGACCTCGAACAGCGACTCGACCGCGCGCAGGCGGTCGGCGAGAAGACCCAAGCGACCGTGGCCGACTTGGACGAGTCCTCGGAGGACGTGAACCAGAGCGCCCAAGAAATCAGTCAACTCACCGACGAGCAGTCTGACCGGATGAGCCAGATTGCCAGCGAGGTCTCCAAGCAGAGCGCCACCATCGAGGAGATAGCGGCCAGCGCCGACGAGGTCGGCGAGCAGAGCCGCGAGGCCCAACAACTCGCCGAAGAGGGCCAAGAACTCGGCCAGCGCGCCATCGAGGCGACCAAGGAGACCGACGAGGCCCGCGAGAGCATCGTCGAGGACGCCCAAGCGCTCCAGAACGCCGTGGAGGAAATCGGCGACGCCGTGGACATGATAAACGACGTGGCCGACCAGACCAACCTGCTCGCGCTCAACGCCTCCATCGAGGCCGCCCGCGCGGGCGAGGCCGGAGACGGGTTCGCGGTCGTCGCCGAGGAGGTCAAGACCCTCGCCGAGGAGTCCCAGACCCGCGCCTCCGAAATCGAGTCGATGGTCGGACGCATCGAGGACCGCGCCCAGAGTACGCTCGACAGTCTCGGCGAGAGCGAACGCTCCATCGCCGATACGGTAGATGCGGTCGAGCAGACCGGCGACAAGTTAGAGCGCATCGTGGACGCCGCCACCGAGACGGCGACCGGGATGGGCGAGATTACCGACGCGACCGACCAGCAGGCCGCCAGCACGGAAGAGGTCGCCAGCATGATAGACGACGCCGCGGACAAGGCCGACCGAGTCTCCGAAGAGGTGGACACCATCGCCACCGCGACCGAGGAGCAGGTGATGATGATTACCGACCTCGACGACACGGTCTCGAAGCTGTAGGCCGACAAAAGGCGTTTCTAGGTCGCTACCCCGTATTCTTCATCCCGGCCGCGATTCCCTTGACAGTCAGTCGGAGCGTTCGCTCTTCCTCGGGAGTGAGGTGGGACTGCGAGAGCAGTTTCGTCTGGAGCAGGTTCAGCGGGTCCACGTAGGGGTTCCGGCGTTCCAGACTCTCTTCGAGCCATTCGCGCGTCAGCAGGCCGTCGCGGTCGGCGATAGTCGTCACGAGTTCGACCGCGCGCTCGTGCTCCGATTCGATTCGCGGGAAGAACTGCTCGCGCCGGTCGGCGGGCGCGAGTTGGGCGTACTCCGCAGCGATGTCGAGGTCGGTCCGGGCCAGCGCAAGGGCGGCGTTGTCCACCATCGTCCGGAAGAACGGCCACTCGGCGTACATCTCGCGCAGGGTCTCGGCGTCGCCGCCTGCGTCGAGATATTCGTCCAACCCGGACGCCAACGAGTACCACCCCGGCAGGATACACCGGGCCTGCGTCCACGAGAACACCCACGGAATCGCCCGCAGGTCCTCAACCGTGCGCTCGCCCGACCGGGAGGCCGGACGCGACCCGAGGTTCAGTTCCTCGATGACCTCGATTGGCGTCGCGTCCTCGAAGTACGAGACGAACCCCTCGGTTTCGAGCAGGTCCCGGTAGGACTCGCGGGCGGCGTCCGCCGCGGTCTCCATCGCCGCGGCCCACTCGTCGGGCACGTCCTCGACTGGTTCCCGGACGGCCTCGTGGCGCGCCCGAATCTGGGCGTTGAGCATCTGTTCGAGGTTCCGCTCGGCGATTTTCGGGTTGGCGTACTTCTCGGCGATGGCCTCGCCCTGTTCGGTGAACTTGACCTCGCCCGTGACCGTCTCGTTCGGGAGCGCGAGCAGGGCGTCGTTCATCGGGCCGCCGCCCCGCGAGATGGACCCGCCCCGGCCGTGGAACAGGCGCAGGCGCACGTCGTGGTCGTCGCAGATGTCCGCGAGATGCTTCTGGTTGCGGTAGAGGCTCCAGTTCGCCGCGAGGAAGCCGTTCTCCTTGTTCGAGTCCGAGTAGCCGAGCATGATTTCCTGGGTTCCTTTCCGAGCCTCCACGGCGGCCGCGTAGGCCTCGTTCTCGAAGAGCGTCCCCATGATTCGGCGTGCGCCCGAGAGCGCCGACTCCGTTTCGAGCAGGGGGACCACGTCGAGACCCGAGTAGCCTGGCAGATCCACGATTCCGGCCTGGTCGGCGAGGAAGAGGACTTCGAGGACGTGACTCGGCTCCTCGGTCATGCTGATGCAGTAGGTGTCGATGGCCTCCACGCCGTACTCGGCCTGCCAGTCGGCGGTCCGGGAAAAGAGCGTGAGGACGCGCTCGGCGCTCTCCGAGAGGTCGTCGGTCGCTTCGAGGTCGATGACGGGGTCGTCCTGCAGGATGGTCTCGGTCAGCGTCTCGACGCGCTCGTCTTCGTCCATGCTCTCGTAGTCGATACCCTCGCGGGCCAGCGCCTCGCCGACCGCCGCAGTGTGGTTCTGTTGGTGGTCGCGCAGGTCGAGGCTGGCCAGCGAGAGACCGAAGGTGGCGACTCGCCGCCGGAGCGGGTCCACGCGGGCCTCCGCGACCGTCTCCGCGCTGTTGGCGCGCAGGCTCTCGCCAATGGCGTCCACGTCGGCCAACAGTTCGTCGGCGTCGTCGTAGCCGCCGGGGCGCACGTCGCCCACTCGGTCAAGGCGTTCGCGCATCAACCGCAACTTCTGGCGGTAGGGTTCGTCGGGGTAGCGCTCGCGGGCCTCCTCGGCGACGCCCGGCATGCGCTCGCGGTCGGCGTCCAATCGCTCTCGCAACTCGTCGCCGACCGCGACGCTCCGGTCGTCTTGGCTCAGGACGCCCGAAAGGCGCTTGCACTCCTCGCGGTAGCGCGAGACCACGACCTCGCGCTGGCGTTCCAGCGTCTCGGCGGTCACTTGGGGCGTGACGTAGGGGTTGCCGTCCCGGTCGCTCCCGGCCCACGACCGGAACTCGAAGAGTTTGGGCACCTCCACGCCGTCGAACTCCTCGCCGAGCGCGCGCTCCAGTTCGTCGTAGGCCTCTCCGACCACGTCGAACAGCGTGTTTTCGAGGTACCACTGGACGTTGAGCGCCTCGTCGGTGACTTCGGGCCTGCGCTCGCGGACCTGCGGGGTTTGCCAGAGACTCGTCACTTCGGCTTCGAGGTCGCGCTCGACGGCCGCTTCCTCGCGGTCGGTCAGGCGGCGCTCGTCCAGCGTCTCGATGGCCTCGGCGACCGTCCGGAGTTTCGCCTTCACGGTCTTTCGGCGGGCCTCGGTCGGGTGGGCGGTGAACGTCGGTTCGACCAGCACGTCGTCCAAGACCCCCTGGACCTCCTCGGCGTCGGCGTCCGCCTCGGCCAGTCGCTCGGCGGCCTCGGCCACGCTGTCGGAGAGCGTTCCCTCTTGGGACCCCTCGCGGACGGCCCGGACGCGCTCGCGCTCCTCGGCGAGATTGATGAGTTCGAAGTAGGTGGCGAACGCGCGGGCGACGACCCCGGCGCGCTCGGGCGGCAGGTCGGCAAGATTCGCGCGCAGGTCGTCGCGGCTCTCGGTCTCGCCGCGACGGTAGTCGATGGCTTCGGTTCGGACGGACTCGACCACATCGAACGCCTCGGCGGACGTTTGGCCTTCGAGTACGTCTCCGAGAAGCGCGCCGAGTTCCCGTACGTCCCGACGTACGTCTCTGGCGTGTAGTTCCATACCACATCCTACGCGCTGGGATGGCTAAAACGTCGGGTATGTGTGAAAATTGCCACTCGAAGAGGACCGAATCGACGTTCGCTAGTGTCTTGGCCGTCCGCACGTCGGGACGTGTTCGTCGGAGACGAACGAGAACGTGAAGTGGGTGGTGAGCCGGTGTGCTCACTTCCAGAGGAACTCGTCTCGACTCCCGTCGAAGCGGTTGTACTCGTCAACGAGCGCCCGAACTTTCGGAGGTAGCTCGTGGCGCGAAATCGCCTCAACTTTGACGAGTTCGTCCGACGAAGTGACTGACTCGACGAGTTGTCACGTCCGCTCCCATTGTTTCCACTGTCGGACATTCAGCGTCGATATTTAGACTTTGGTGTTTACCGCAACTCCGGTTCGGGCTTCGAATCGACGGCGACGAGCGAGCCGCAGAGCGTCTGTGGCCTAGTTCGCGGTCGTCACGGCGGACACGATTCCAGTAGGAATTAGTTGCCGACGCTCTTTCGCTCGAACATGCACGACGCTACGCTCGTTTACGACGACGACTGCGGATTCTGTACGTGGTGGGCCGACTTCTTCGAACGACGCTCGGACTTCGAGGTCGTCGGCTTCACGCAACTGTCCGACGACCAGCGCGAGCGCCTGCCCGACGATTACGAGTCGTGTTCGCACCTACTGACCGACGGCGAAGTCTACTCCTGTGGCGAGTCGCTGGAACAGGCTCTTGTCCGGTCGAACGTCGCCGACGAACTCGCTCCGCTGGTCGGGTTCCTCCGGAACTTCAAGGATTACGAGGAGTTCCGGGAAGGGGTCTATCGGGCGGTCGCCGACCACCGCGGGGACCTCGGGGTCGTCGTCTCGAAGACGCCGCCCGCACGAGACGACTCACGAGTAAACGAGTAGGTGGCCGAATCGCGGTCCGTTAGCTGTACTCGCGCCACCGATGGCCGCACTCTTGGCACTTGAAGAACCGCGTCGGCGGTTCGTCGGCTGAGCCGGTCTGCTTGATAGTGTACCACGCCTTGCCGTGGCCACACTCGTCGCAGGTCACGTCGTCGGCCGTCGGTTTCCCCTCGAAGTTGGCGTTCTCGGAGGTTTCGATGACTTCGTCGCCGCTCTGTTCCTCCGTCGAGACGAAGTCGGCGGCCACCTCCTCATCCTTGTCGGTCGTGCCCTGACAGTCGTCGTTCGCACACACCATCTTCGACCCCATCGACTTCATCATGGAGCCGCATTCGTCGCAGAATTGCATGTTCGGAGGTAACTGGCGGGTACTGATAAGCGCCACGCTCGACCGGTCAGGTCGCCGGACTCTTCGTTCTGCGGGCGACTGGTCTCGGGGCGACTCGGGGGCGAGCGACCGAATCCAGCCCGATTACGACTCGTCGTCGCCCTCGCTCCCGCGGGTGATACCGCCGATGTCCTCCTCGCCGTCCACTACTATCGGGCAGTCGGCAACCCGGAAGTGGTCGGCGTCGGTCATCGCCAGAATGTCGGTGCCCTCGTGCGTGCAGTGGAGTTCCGGCGGGTCGCCGAGGTGCGGACAGCCGTGACAGGTCGCTTTCGGAATCGTTCGCACGTCGCGGTCGGTCGCGTCCGCGAGTTGGGTGGTCGCGTCTGGGATGCCGTCGGTCGCGTCCGCCGACGCCGTCGCGTCGGCGGACTGCTCGGGCGGAGCAGCGACCGCCGGTCCCTCCTCGTCGTCGGCCAACTGCTTCCAGAGTCGCTCGCCGTCGATGTCGCTCACTTCGACCGACTCGAAGGCGTCGGGGTCGTCGCGCTTCCGATTTCGTCGCTCGTCCACCGCCGCGGCCATATCGGCCAGCGGTCCCTCGCGCTGGGACTCCTCCGGGCGCTCGCTCCGCCGCTCGCCGTCCGGCAGTCGCCCGCTCCGACTTCCGTCGTCGCGCGCTCGCTTGCCGGTCCGTTCGCGGACCTCCGCGGCGAGGTCCGCGAGCGGTTCGTTCCGGTCGCGCCGGGCGTCTGGTCGGTCGGGGTCGGCGTCGATGTCGGATTCACGGTCGGCGTCGATGTCGGGTTCCCAGTCGGCGTCCGTCTCAGTGTCGCGCTCCGGGACCTCTGGCCGTTGGTCGTCGCGCTGGCGCTCGTCACGTTCGTCGCTCATTCGTCGTCGTCCTCCGCGAGAACGTCGTCGAGCGCGCTGCCAATGTCTTGGCCCCCGGCGTCCATCACGCTCCCGAGGTCCCAGTCGGCGCGCTCGCCCTCCAGCGCGGGCGGGTCGCCGACCACGAGTTTGGCCGACCCGAACAGTCCCTGTTTGGGTTCCACGTCGTTGAACGTGCTCGCGCAGTGGGGACACTTCGGTTCGGCGAGCAGGCCGACGTGGACCGTCTCGCCGCAGTGGCCGCACTTGGCCGATTCGACGCCGCGGCGGTTGGCGAGATGCGCGAGTTCGTCGGCCGCCGCGCGGGCGGCGTGGCGGGCCGTCAGCGTCCGGGTCTGGTCGCGCAACTCGACGGTGACTTCCGCGAGCGTGGTGAGTCGCTCTTCTAAGTCGTCGGTCGCGTCGGTCAGATACTCCAACACGTCCTCGTAGTTCTCGAACCCACTCTCGACCTGCTCGTCCAGTTCTTCGACTGTCTCGGAGAGCGCGTCAACTTCGTCGGCGAGTCGGTCGGCGCGGTCGGCCGCGCCCTCGGTCTGCTCGCGCAGGTCCGGGTGGTCGTGGTCGGCGGGCGCTTTCTCGTCGGTCTCGCGCTTGACCTGCACGATTCGCTCGCGCACGTCCTCGATTTTGTCGTCGAAATCGCCTTCGGCGTCGGCGAGGTCGGTCTCGACTTCGGCGAGTTGGCTCTCGAACTCCTCGCGGGTCTCCGACAGACGCTCGCCGAACTCCCGGCGGAGCGCCGCGAACGCCTCGCCGCCGACCGCCCCCTCGGGCGCGTCGCCGTCTCGGAGGCGAGCCAGTAGTTCCTCGCGGCTCAGGCCCAACTCCTCGGCCTTGGCGTCCAGCCACCCCTCCAGCGAGTCGTCGGGTGACTGCGACGGCTCGCCGATGTCTTCGCCAGCCATTCGGTCAAAGTTCTCACAGCCCCGACTTAATGGTTGGCCTCCGGCGTCACACGTATATTGCAGGTGACAACAGAAGCGGTCACTTCGAGCGAGTGTCAACCGCGAGTGCGACGAGCATCGCCGCGCCCGCCGCGACCATCAGTAGGGAGTACAAGTCGTCGGAACTCGCGTACTCGACCAGTCCGAAGACGACCATTCCGCCGAAGAATGCGACTTGCCAGCGCCAACCGTCGGTCACGTCGAACAGGACGCCGACCGCGAGCGCCCCCGTGACGTACAGCGAGCCCCCGACCGTGGCCATGGAGTCGAACTCGCCCGACTGCACCGTCGCCACGGCGGCCGCCAGCGCGACCACGAACAGGAGCGAGGCGAACACCTTGGCGAGGAGCGTCACGTCGAACTGCGCTCGGGGGGACGAACGTCGAATCACGCCGGAGATTTCGCCCCGGTGTCAGAAAAATGCCGGTGGGTCGTCACCGAAGGTCCAGCAGATTCGCCGCGACCATCACGACACCCAACACGGCGAGCAACAGCGAGACGAGATCGCCAGCGGTGGCGTACTCGTAGCCGCCCCAGAGCGCGACGCCGCCGAAGAAGGCCACCTGCCAGCCGCGAGCGTCCATCGCGCCCCGGAGGACACCCCCGAGCAGGAGTCCGGTCAGGTAGACCGCGAACAGCGCCGAGAGGATATCCTCGCCGCTTCGTAGCGCGACGACCAGTCCGAGAGAACTGAGACCGAACAGCGCGGCCGCGAACGCCGTCGTGGCGAGCGTGACGAGTCGGTCCCGGTCCACGATTCTACTCGGTCTCGCCGGGGTCGGCGTCCGAATCCTCGCCGGGATTCACGCTTTTCACGGTGCCGACGCCCTTGCTCTGGCCCTCGCGGAAGACGAACCGCTGGCCTTCCTCGACGAGGTAGGGGCGGAACTTGAACCTGACCGTGGTCGCCCCTGAGTCGCCGGGCAGGAGTTGACCGCCCTCCGGGTGGAACGTCGCGGCCTCGCTGACGGTTTCGAGGTGGACCACTGGTTCGTAGCCGTCGTTGATTCTGGTCGGGTGGTTGAGGACGACGACTTCGGCCTCGAACGCTCGGACCGGTTCGGGTTCGGCGTCGCCGGGGAGCAGGACCATGCCGCGCTCGATGTCCTCCTCGCGGACGCCCTTCAGCGCGATGCCGACGATGCGGCCCGCCTTCGCCTCGTCCACGCGGTGGTAGTGCATCTCGATAGAGCGGACCTCCACCTCGCGGAACGACCCGTCGGCCATCGGGCCGAGCAGGAGTTCGTCGCCAGCCTCCACCTCCCCGGACATGATGGTTCCCGAGGCGACCGCGCCGACCCCCGTCACCGAGTAGGTCCGGTCGATGTACATCCGGAAGGGTCCGGCCTGTGCAGTCGTCTTGGGCAGTCGCTCGAACAGTTCGTCCAGCGTGTCCAGTCCGTCCATCGTGACCGCGCTGGTCGTCAGCACCGGGACGACGTTCTCGTTGATTTCTTCGACTGCGGCGTCCACGCCGTGGCGATCCACCAACAGGGGCGTCTTGCCAACGTCCCGGAGCAGGCGCTCGACTTCGCGTTCGACCTCGGCGACGCGCTCGTCGGAGACGGCGTCGGCCTTCGTGACGGTCACGATGGTCGGGAGTTCGGTGGCCAGCAGGACGCCCAGATGCTCGCGGGTCGTCTTCGTCGGGCCGTCGTCGGCCGCCACCGTCAGCAGTCCGTAGTCGAGTTTCTGGCCCACCAGCCCCCGAATCGTGGTTCGGAGCCACGGTTCGTGACCCACGGTGTCCACGAACGAGACCAACTTGTCGGACTCCTCGACAACGCGCGCTCGGTCGGTCTTTCGGTGGGGGTTGTCCATGTGGACCGGTCCCTCGCCGTCGAATCCGTAGACGGCGTACGAGAGGTCCGCCGAGAGACCGCGCTCGACCTCGTGGGGTTGCACGTCGAGGAACCCTCGCGTGCTGCCCTCGCCGTCGTCGGCCTGTCCGGTCACGAGCGACCCGACCAGCGTGGACTTGCCGTGGTCTACGTGACCCGCGGTCCCGACGACGATGTGTTCGCTGTCGGTGTCGAGCATCGCACCCTCTCGAACCGTGGCGACGCCCACGAGACCGTCGGCCTCGCCTTCGGTGGTGATGGTCCCGTCGGTGATGCCCCACGTCTGTACGTCCTCGATGTGGGCACCGGCCTCCTCGGCGAGCAGGCTCAACACGTCCATCGATTCCGAAAAGTCGTCGTGGTCGATTCCGGCGATGCCGCCGTCGTCGGTCACGCCGACGACGTAGGTCGCTTCGCCGTCGCCCGAGAGAACGCGGTGGCGGAGTTGGGCCGCCAGACTCTCCATCCGGCCGTCGGCGAGGTGCAGTTCTCTGGTCAGTCGCTCTTTGAACTCGACGCTGCCGCCCTCTCGCTCGCCGCGGTCAAGGGCGCGTTGCAGCGTGGCCCGGGTAGGGCACATACACCTCGATTAGGGCGGAGTCGTCAAAAGCCTTGCCCGAGTTTGGATGGCGACACGTCCGTCGTTATCCGGCGATTTTGCGCCTCTCGGCGCAAATTCGCTGAGGAGTAGCTTCGAAAATATTCACCGGTCGCTAACGCTCACTTCGAGATTCGAATCGCGCGTGAACTTGACGGCGATGGAGTCGCCGGTTACGCTCTGGTCGTAGACCAGCGTCCCGGATGAGTCCTCGGGCACCGCGAACACCATCCAACCGGCGTACCGCGTGCCGGGCGACATCTGCAAGCCCATGAACCCCTCGTGTTCGCTCAAGGGCTGATGGCTGTAGGTCCGCTCGTCGGTCCGGAACTTGAACGATTTCTTGGTCAGATTCACGCTGCTCTCTCCGCCGTTTTTGAACTGCATCTGGACGAGGACGAACTGATAGCCTCGCGGCGGGTTGTAGGCTCTGCCGTCGCTCTCGTTGGGGTCGATGGTGTCGGTGACGCGGGCGTTCCACGTCACGTTGAGCGTACTCGTGCTGTTTTCCGGTGCGACCGACTCGGCCGAAACCGGCCCGTTTCCGCCGCCGCCGAGGAACGGCACGGAGACGCCCGACAGGACGCCGACCGCGAGCAGGGCGACGACGACCACGACCGCTATCACTGGCTTCGTCGGAATCGACGTGCCACCGAGCGCGCCCGAGAGTTTCGCTCCGACTCGGTCGCCGACCGCCTGTAACTGGTCGAGCGGCGAGTCACCGTCTCCGCCGCTCGCCGTCTCGGCACCGCCGCCCCCATCGCCATCGCCGTACTGCTCGGCGAGGTCGGTCCACTCTTTCTGCTTGAGGATTTTGGCGACGCCCTCGCCGTCGAGGAGGTCCACGCCCGACCCCTGCGAGACCTTGTTTGCGTGGTCAGAGACTGTCCCGGCAGTGACGATAGCCGACTCCGAGACGCCGTACTGCTTACAGAGCTTGGCGAACTGCTGGACCTGTTTGCCCCCGACTTCACCGTCGGGTATCGCCCACAACAGGCCCTCCTCGCCGGTGTTGGGTCGCTGTACCGCGACGAACGTTCTACCGTCGTCGCGCTTGACCTGCGTTTGCCAGCCTTGACGCTCCCAGAGGGCCGCAACGAACTTCCCGAACTCGGACTGGTCCATTCCCTGCAACATGATTTCACCGCGGGGGAACCGTGTTCGAGTTCATATCCTCAGCCCCCGTATAAAAAACATCGCACCTACCCCCGACGGGCGGCTATCACGCCGCCCGCCAGCAGTGCGAGGAGTCCCGCGACCGGGCCGAAGCCGGGAACCGGGACGAGACCGCCGCCTCCATCGCTCTCGTCGCCGTCTTCGCTTCCGTTCGCGCTCGCCTGTTGGGTCAGTGGCTTGGGAGTGCTATTCATGGGTCGCTGTGTCAGCCCGTTCGCGGTCGTCTCCGTGGTGGTGGGCGTTTCGGTCGTCGTGTTGACGGTCGTGGTCGCCGTCGTCGTGTCCGGCGCCGTCGTCGTCGTCGTGGTCGCGCGTATTGCGACCTGCGCCGGGACGCTCGTCTTCTGGTCCTCCAGTCGAATCTGGAAGTTCCGGCCGGGTTCGATGTCCGAGAAGTCGAACGTCGTCGAGAACGTCCGGTTCCGGGTGACCGTGACCATCTCCGAGAGGTGGAACGGCGGGATTTCGCTGTCGCGCGCCGAGAGGTTGATGTTCGTGCCGGGCGTCAGACTGGTCGTCCCGCGAATCGTGGTCTTGTCGTCCACGACGATGGTTTTGCCCGGTCCGTTGCGCTCTATCTGTATCCGGCGGTCCACGACCTTGATTTCGGTCGAGACGTTCTGGCGCTTGTCGGCGAGCGGGCTTTTCTCGGGAACGACGAACTCGACGCGATAGCGCTGGCCGGGTTCGATACCGTTCTCGCCCGTATCGACCGCGAGGTAGAATCCCTCGGTGTCGCCGAGCGTGAAGACGCGAGTCGCGTTCGCGCCAGTGAACTGGTGACCGTTCTCGTTCAGCGGCGGATTCGACTGCATGAAGTTCACCTGCATAATCCCGTTATCGCCGCTCAAATTGGCCTCCTCGATAGCACCCTTGACGCCGGTGGCGTTAACGTGGACGACCATCCAGTCGTCGTGGGCGACCTTCCCGCCCGGCGGGACCGAGCGCTCTCGCACGCCCTTCTTCGAGGCTATTTTGTCGGCTGAGACGCTTTCCGGCGCGATTCGGGGCGACACGTCGTAGCTTCCGCGCTCTTGGAGGACGAGCGCGCCGACGCCCACCTCGTTGCCGTTCTTGGTGGCGTTAATCGTGTACTTGCTGGCGACGAGTGCCTTGTCCAAGTCCGAGTATCCGAAATCGACCACCGTCCCACCCGAGACGGCGGCTTTCATCTCCGCCGGGGTCTCGGCCATTCCCGCCTCATAGGTGTTCAACTGTATCTTCTTCTTCCCGCCGCCGACCTCGACCTGCAACCAGAACGCGTCCGATGGAGACCCGATGTTGACGATTCCGCCGCCGTCTACGTTGACACTGATGTTCGCTACGTCTCCGCGCTCTTCGTAGATGACGCTCGGCGAGAACGACGCGCTCGCCGCGCTGGTCGTCTCGACGGCGCTCGGACCGAACGCGGGAGCGACGCTGGCGGCAAGCAGGACTGCGACGAGGGCGACGACGCGGTACTGCGGGGAGTTCGCTGACATGGCGAAACGAAAGTTAGCGAGGTGTTATGACCCATCCGTAATAAATCCGATTGGTGAGAGCCGCCGCTCGGCCCGGCTAACGTTTCGAGATTCCGAGGCGTCACCCTCAGTCGCGGTCGTTCAGCACCTCGTAGGCCTCCGTCACGCGCTTGAACTCCTCCTCGTCGCCCGACTCGCGGTCGGGGTGGACCGACTTGACGCGCTGGCGGTAGGCCCGCCGGACCTCGTCGGAGTCGGCGTCGGCGTCGAGTCCGAGGACGCGGTAGGCCTCCCTCGGGGTCGGTTCAGTGTCGCCGACCGTCTGTGCGCGTCGGCCGCCGCGTGCGTCTGCTCCGGCGCGAGCGCGCCGCCCGCGGGCCTCGCGCGCGCCGAACCCGCCGTCACCGTCGAAGCCCCGGCGGCCGGAGAACGAGTCGCGCGGCCCGGCACCGAACCCGCCGGTCTCGGGGTCCGCGCGGCGGTAGCTTCCGGCCCGACCGCTCTCGACGCGCGCTCGGAGCCGCCCGGTGGCGTGGTACCAGATGAGGTAGGCCGCCGCCGCGAACGGCACGGCGACCGCGAGTAGCGCGGGACTGGAGACGAACGCCATCACGAACTGGAGCATGGCGATACCCGCGAAGACCGCCGCCAGTCCGAGTAGAAGCCGGTCTCGCTGCACGCTTCGTGCTTCGGGGCCCGGCATTGTAAGCGTCTCGCTCGGGGCGAATCGGTGGGTCCGACGGGTAGCCGGTCGCCGGGGTTCGGGGCGAGAGGCGACGACCGACCCGACCGCGAGAGACCTCGAAACAATCGTCAGACGACTCCGACATAGCAAGACCCATCCCGGCCGACTCCCAAGTCCGACCGGAATGAACGAAAGCGCCGAGAAGACCAAGGTGGAGTGGCGCGAGTGGGGCGAGGCCGCCTTCGAGGAGGCCCGAGAGTCCGACACGCCGGTCCTGCTCTCGCTGTCGGCGACGTGGTGTTCGTGGTGCCACGAGATGGACCGCGAGGCGTACAGCAACCCGATGGTCGCCGCGAACGTCAACGACTCGTTCGTGCCGGTCCGGGTGGACATCGACCGTCAACCGCGGGTCCGCGAGCGGTACAACGTCGGCGGGTTCCCCTCGACCGTCTTCTGCACGCCCGACGGCGACCTGCTCACGGGCGCGACCTACCTCGATGTGGACGCCATGCGACAGGTCGTCCAGCGCGTGCGGGACCTCTGGAGCCACAAGGGCGAGGAGGCCGCCCGCATCCCGCGGAGTCTGCGGGAGGACCCGCCAGCAGGGGACCTTTCACCCGAAATCGAGCAGTTGGTCGCCGGGCAGTTGGGCGACAAGTTCGACGACCAGTTCGGCGGGTGGGGCGACAGCGAGAAGTTCCCGCTCCCCCGGACCGTCGAGTTCG
This sequence comes from Halorussus pelagicus, assembly GCF_004087835.1. Lineage (NCBI taxonomy): Archaea > Methanobacteriati > Methanobacteriota > Halobacteria > Halobacteriales > Haladaptataceae > Halorussus > Halorussus pelagicus. The sequence goes on along the minus strand of NZ_CP035119.1, from coordinate 771,436 downwards.
CGCTCAAGCGCGAGCGCGAACAGGCGCTCGGAACGCTCCAAGCGGTCAACCAGTACCTCTACGACGACTACGACGGCGGATTCTTCCGGTTTGCGGAGGGCCGCGACTGGACGGAAGTCCACCACGAGAAACTGCTCTCGACCAACGCCGCGCTGGTCCGAGCGTTCGCCAACGCCTACCTCTACACCGGCGACGACGACTACCGCGACCCCGCCGAGCGCACCATCGAGTATCTGACGACGACTCTCTGGAACGGGAACGCTTTCGCCGGGAGTCAGGCCCCCGGTGACTCGCCGGACGTGCCCGAGAGCGATGGAGACGAGGACGGAGACGTGGCCGAAAGCGAAGGCGAGAGCGACGCACAACAAGCGGACACCGAGGACGACCCTGACTACTACGGTCTCGCGCCGAGCGACCGCGAGACGGCGGATGCGCCCGCGGTGGACCCGACCGCGTTCGCCGACTGGAACGCGATGGCGGCCGACGCACTGTTGACCTACCACGCCTACACCGACGACGAGCGCGCCCGGACCTACGCCGAGCGCGCGCTCGACTACGTGCTGGACGAACTGGTCGAGGATGGCGAAGTCGTCCACTTCGACGACGGCGAGACGGGCGACGAGAGCGAGTCCGGTCTGCTGGCCGACCACGCCCACCTGCTCGGCGCGCTCACGACCGCCCGACAGGTCACGGGCGACCAGAAGTATCTCGACGCGGCCCGCGAGGTGGGCGACTACGCGCTCGCCGAACTGCGGGAAGGCGGCGAGGACGGCGACGAGTCTCTTTCCGGCGCGTTTGTGGACGGTCCCCGCGAGGGTCCGGGCCTGCTCGACCGACCGATGCGCCCGCTCGACCACAACGCGGAAATCGCCGACGCGCTGACCGACCTCGCGCTTCTGACCGGCGACGACGACTATCGGGAGGCCGCCGCCGACGCCATTGCGGCGTTCGCGGACGCGGCCGACCGCTTCGGCGTACAGGTCGCGGCCTACGCCACGGCCGCGGCGCGCCTCTGCCGGGACCCGCTCGTGGTCGAAGTCGCCGACGAGGCCGGGTCGGACCTCCACCGCGCCGCGATGCGAGTCGCCGACCACGAGAAGGTCGTGATTCCGGGCGTCTCGGGTGACGAGTACGAGGACGGGACCGCCCACGTCGTCGTGGACGGCGAACGTTCCGAGACCGTGGAGACTCCCGAGCAACTGAGCGACCGCGTCGCCGAGTTGACCGAGTAGACGCCGATTCTCGGCTCCTCACGTTTTCTCTTGCTGTTTCCGGTGTATTCTCCTGAGAGTTGCGCCGAGAGTCGAATCTCCGGTAGAGTTAAGTAAATGTGTAAAGTCTGCTTTACTGTAAAGAGAACTTTACGACAGGTTCGCTTTACACGACGACCGTCTCCGCGTACCGCCAGCCGGTACACCACGAGACAACATCACACCCAATCCATGACACAGACACACACGGCCGGACCGAAACGACTCGAAAAGGCGCGACGCTATCGGCAACTGCTGGTCGGTTTCCCCGTTGGGGGCGCAGTAATCGCCATCTTTCTCAGGGAGATACTCGGCTATCCCCTCGTCAGCGAGGCCGTCTACTGGGTCGGCATCGTCGGCTTCCTCGCGGTCTGGGTCGGCACCTCGGTGACGCTGTTCGACGAGCGCGACCAAGCGCTCGAACGGCGAGCGAGCAAGCTCACGCTCACCATCTTCGCGCCCGTGCTGGTCGTCGCGGCCTCGCTGGCGCGCGTCCTCCCGAAGGTCAGCGACGTTACGATGCCCGAGGCAATCTGGCCCGCGCTCTACGCCTTTGTCGCACTGTACGCCGTGTTTGCCGTCGTCTATCTCACCCTGCGCTCGCGCACATGAAGAACGACATCCGCGACTACCGGGACGCCGAAGGTATCAGTCAGGCCGACCTCGCGGCGGCCGTCGGGGTCACGCGCCAGACGATAAACGCCATCGAGCGCGAGCGATACGACCCCTCCATCGAACTCGCGTTCAAGTTGGCGCGGTACTTCGACTGCCGCGTCGAAGACTTACTAGATCCGGAACTCCCCGACGATTTGCGAGAGTGACGGCCTACAGGCTGTCACCGAATCGCTCGATGTCGTCGAGGACGGGCTGGTTCACGCCGCGGTCAGCCAGATCCTCGCGGAGTTGTTCGACCTCCTCTTTGGCCTGTTCTTCTTCGTTCGCCTGCTTGAGCAAGCCCGCGCGCGTCCGAGCAAGTTCGTTGTACGCGATATTCAGCGACTTGTCGTCGCGTCGTCGGTAGACATTTCGCGCGGTGTCGGTGTACTCCAGCGCCCGTTCGGGCTGTGCATCTTCGAGTTTCGTCACGCTTCCGTCTCGAACGCTGAAGAAGGAATCCTTCAAGCTGGCCGCGATGGTCGTGGCGGCCTTCGCGCCCGCGACATCGTCACTCATCTCCTCGGCGACTTCTTCCAGAACCGCCATCCCGTTCTGTAGGTACGGGGACCGCGATCCAGCGAACGACAGCGCGAGACCGACCTCGTCGCTGAAGAACGACGAGGCCAATCGGTCCTCTGTTCTCGATTGGGGCGTCCCGACGCGGAAGGTGTGGGTCTCGGAGACGACCAACAGGTCCTCCTGATCCTGATAGGCCGCCCGGACGGCGTACTGACCGGGTTGGTCGAAGTACGCGCCGTCTTTGCCGTAGCCGACGAAGACGCGCTGGCTGTACCGGTCTTCGCCCTCGGTGGCCCGGCTTGGGGCTTTCAGCGTGATCGTCTCTCGTTCGCCCATCTGGTGGACGACCGGTTTGTAGCGGACCACCGTGTCGTCGGGTCGGCGGATGAAGATGGTCACGTTTCCGAACTCCGGTCTCAGCCGCGAGTCCACATCGACCGGCCGGTCGTCCATCAGATTCCGCAACCGGAGTTCGATTTCGACCGGTTCAAGAAACTCGACGTAGTCGCTCGAACGGACCAGCAACTCCACCGGCGGATTCCCTTCGACGCGCGAGAGTCTGTCCAGCGGTATCTCTTCGTTCCCTCTCAGGTGGCCGCCGGTCGCCCACGCGTCGCCGCCCATGATCACCGCGTTCCGGTTGCCGTGGCGCATGTGGATCAGTTCCTCGTCGTCGAACCGGAACTCGAAGTTCTGCCAGAAGTTCGAGACCCGGTAGGGGTAGTTCATCCACGAGAGCGACTGCGGACGGCCCTTGTCCCACGAGTGCAAGAAGTTGAACGCGTGGCCCGCCTCGTGGACCCATGTGTAGAGGTACTGGCGCATGGCGTCGGCCTCCGTCTGGTTGGCGGGACCGTCGGTCGGGAGGTCGTCGAACCAACTGTGTTCGCCGAACACCGCGAAGCCTTGCCGTTCGGGCGGTTCGCCAGCGCCCCCGTACGAGGCCCGAGCGTCGAACATGATTCCGGCGGTGCTGGAACTGTCGAACTCGCTCGCTAAGAGTCCCCACATGTTCCAGCTCGGCCAGCCGCCACTGTACTGGCTGAAGTGAGTCTCCATCGCGTCGTGGAGTTCCGCGACCGACCATGTGTTGAACGTGGAGGCGCTGTCGTCGATGACCGTTCGGCCGGGACCGAGAGTGAGGTCTACGCCAGCTTCCCGGTAGGCCTCCTCGATGGTGAGCGTTCGCTGTGGCAGCCCCGGTGGACGCGTGTTGTGTGCGTGCGTGTCGTACTCCGGAAGAACGGGGTCAGTATTGACCGACTCGCAAACGTCTACCTCCAGCGTGAGGTCGCGGAACGCGTCGGACTCGCGCTGGCAGGTGTACGACCGGCTTGCACTGTTGCCCGTCTCGCGCAGCGTGACCTCTGCGGGTCCGGCCGGTTGCAGCGTCCCCCACGGAATCCGCAGTTCGAGTCGCGTTGACGGGTGTGACCCCTCCCAGTATCGCACCGAGCCTTTCACGTCCACGTAGCAGTCCTGCCAGTTCGTGCTCGGCTCATCGACGATCCACGATTCGCGGTACACCCGCCACTCGTAGGTCTCGCCGCGCCACTCGAAGCGGTACTTCTGGAAGACATCCCCGCTGATTCGGTTCATCACCGGCGAGTTCGCGTGCCGCGGGTCGATGTCCACCCGTAACACGAGTTCGTACTTTCCTCGGTTCGGTGCGGTCATCTCTCCGACGTACCGTCCGATCACCGGTCCGCGACGGAGGCATCGCCACCAGTCGTCGTCCCACCGGTCTCGCCAGTCGTCGGGCACTCGATCTCGCCACTCTCTCTCGCGCTGGCCCGCCGAGCGGTCGCCTGACTGGAACTGTGTGCGGATCGCTGCAGGAATTGACGGTTCTCCCCAATCACCCTCTTGTTGCTCCCCAGGCATGTAAAAGGGTTGGATTACTAAGGTGAAAACATTCTCGGAATAGCACGCCGAAAATTTTGATATATTTAGATATAATGCTGTAGTATCTATGAATCCTGCCCTTCGATTTCGGCTGTGGACCGAGACGCTACGCAAAGTCGCTCGGGCTACAGATAGCCGAACGGTTCGTCCGACTCCCGGAAGACGACCTGACTTCTCTCCACGGAGACGCCCAGATACGCGTCTCTCGTCACCTTCACTTCGTACTCGCTGGTCAGTTGTCGATCTGGCAGTTCGACGACGACTTCGTGGCTTCCGTCCCTGATCTCATATTCGATGGAGTCCGCGACCCCGAGGAGCAGCGACGTAGTAACGTCCGACTCCGCGTAGACGGACTCGCCGTTGACGCGAACCTCAACGGAGTCTTCCCGAAATCCCACTTGGAGTGCGAGGTGTAGCGTCCCCATGTCTCGATTTACGGCCTGCTCGATTACCACGCTTTCGGGCGTATCGCTCGGCGCGCCCTTGCGACATCTGTTTCAACTAAAAACAGGGCGAGAGTTTATAGGGTCCGAGCGTCTGGCCCTTTACATGGCGAGTCTACGAGACCTCGGTCTCTCGGAGTACGAGGCGCGGTCGTACCGGGCGCTGTTGGACGCGGGACCGACGACGGCCAAGGAGTTGTCGCGCGCGAGCGAAGTGCCGATGGGTCGCATCTACGACGTACTGAGCAGTCTGGAGACCCACAACCTCGCGCGCTCTCAGAGCGCGAGTCGGCCAAAGAAGTACGTCGCGGTCGAACCTGAGACTGCGCTGAATCGACTGCTGGACGACAAACTCGCCGAGTTGGAGGAGCAGGCGAATCAGTACGAGGAAATCGTCGAGGAGTTGACCGAGGAACTCGACGCGGGCGAACCCGTCGAGGAAGGGTTCTGGACCGCCGCGGTCGGTGCCGAGGAGTCCTCGGACCTGCTGGTCGAGCGCCTCGACGCCGCGGACGACCGAATCGTGATGGTCACGGGCGACACGTCCGCGCAGTTCGACCTCGGCGACGTTGGCGAACTCGTCTCCCAGCACCTCGAAGCGGCTTTGGAGCGGGGCGTCGAAGTCTCGTTGCTCATGTCGCCGGAACTCGTGGAGACGCTTCCCCCGAGCGTGGGCCAGCGATACACCAAGACGCTCTCGAACCACCCCAAGTTCGCAGTCCGGACCGCAGAGGGGCTTCAGGGAACGTTTAACCTCATTGACGACGTGGAGGTCTGCATCGAGGTGGACAACCCCCTGAATCCGGGCGAAGCGTTCGCCATGATCGACATGAAAGACCCCGAGTTCGCGGCGGGCGTCCGCGAGACGTTCGCGCCGCGGTGGGAGTCCGCCGAACCGCTCTCGTTCGGGAGTTCGTGAGCGCGCTCCGCGTTCCGAGCGAAGCGAAAGCCGAACCACGGACCCCGTATCTCGGTCGCGCGGGACCGACCATGAGAAATCCACGCACATCACCGAATAGAAATAGTGATACCGCGGGCCTCGCAAAACCCGGCAAGAATGAGGGAGGCTAACTGATGCACGTCATCATTATCGGTGCAGGTGAGGTCGGTTCCTCCATTGCAGAGAGTCTCGCGGATGCTCACGAAGTTGTCGTCGTGGACATCGACGGCGAGCGCGTGGACGCCCTGACCTACTCGCACGACGTTCTCGCAATCGAGGGAGACGGCACCTCCCTCGACACGCTCCAAGAGGCGGGCGTCGAAAAAGCGGACATGATAATCGCCAGTACGGACGACGACGAGACGAATCTGGTCGCCTGCGGCACGGCCAAGACCGTCGATGACCCGTTCACCATCGCACGGGTGAAGAACGTCGATTACCTCGAAACGTGGCAACACGCCGAGAACCAGAACGCGTTCGGCGTGGACTTCATGGTCTGTACGAACCTCCTGACCGCGGAGGACATCGTTCGGGTCATCGGCCTGCCCGCGGCCCAAGACGTGGACCTGTTCGCGGGCGGGACCGTCCAGATGGCCGAGTTTGAGGTCGGCGCGGAGAGTCCGGTCGCCGACCAGACGGTCATGGAGGCCGACCGATTCGACTCGCTGACGTTCGCGGCCATCATCAGAAACGGCGACGTGGAGATTCCCAGCGGCGAGACGGTCATCCGGGCCGACGACAGGGCCGTCGTCATCGGGAGTCCCGAGAGCGTGCAGGGGTTCGCCCGCGAAATCGCCCCGAACCAGACGCCATCCGGCAACGAGGACTTGGTCATCATCGGCGGGAGCGACATCGGCTATCACATCGCTCGCCTGCTCGAAGAGCGGGGGCTTCATCCGCGACTCATCGAACAGGACCCCGACCGCGCGCGCCAACTCGCCGAGGAGTTGCCTGACACGGTCGTCATGCAGAACGACCCGACCGACGCCGAGTTCCTCGCGCGCGAACACGTAGACGAGGCCGACGCCGTCGTCGCGGCCCTCGAAAGCGACGAGCGGAACCTGCTCGTCTCGGTGCTGGCCAAGCAACTCGGCGTGCGCCGGACCGTCGCAGTCGTCGAGAGCGGCGAGTACGTCGATGTGTTCGAGACGGTCGGTATCGACGTGGGCGTCAACCCCCGCGAGGTTACCGCCGAGGAGATTACGCGGTTTACGCGCGAACTTCACACCGAGAACGTCGCGCTCATCGAGAACGACAAGGCGGAAGTCCTCGAAGTCGAGGTGGACGACGACTCGATTCTGGTCGGACGACCCATCAGCGAGGCGGTCGCCGACCTGCCCGAAGGAGTCGTCGTCGGCGCGATAACCCGCGACGGCCAGTTCGTCGTCCCGCGAGGTGACACCAGCGTCGAGTCCGGAGACCACGTCGTCGTGTTCGTCGGGCGCGATGCACTGCAAGCCGTCTCTGAGAAGCTATGAAGGGGTCGAGAGCGTAGCAATGTCCCGACAGACGAATCAGCGACGGGTGAGCCGTCAATGAACCTGCGTGTGGACTGGCGAGCGAGTTGCAGTCTCGTCGGAACGGTGGTCAAGTGGCTGGCGGTGGCGATGTTCTTCCCGCTCGCGCTGGCGGTCTTCTACGGCGACGGCGTGACAACGTTCGTCGCGTCGATGGCGCTGGCGGTCGGCGTCGGGTGGAGTCTCGAACGGTTAGACGACGACCCCGACCTCGGCGCGCGCGAGGGGTTCCTGATGGTCGCGTTGACGTGGCTCGCGGTGTCGATAATCGGGGCCACGCCGTACGTCATCGCCGGACAGGGCACCATCGCCCAGCCGGTAAACGCCCTCTTCGAGTCGATGAGCGGATTCACGACCACGGGCGCGACGGTGATGAAAAACATTGGCTTCGAGGACCACTCGCGGGCACTGATGATGTGGCGCCAACAGACTCAGTGGCTCGGCGGCATGGGCATCGTCGTGCTGGCGGTCGCCATCCTGCCGGAACTCTCGGTGGGCGGCGCACAACTGATGGAGGCCGAAGCCCCCGGTCCCGGTATCACGAAGCTCACGCCCCGCATCGCCGAGACCGCGCGAGCGCTCTGGAAGGCGTATCTGGGCATCACCGCACTAGAAATGGCTCTCCTCTACGGTCTCCACCTCGTCGGTCTCGCGCCCGAGATGACGCTGTATCAGTCGGTCGCTCACGGGTTCACCACGATGGCGACCGGCGGGTTCTCGCCCGCCGCGCGGAGCATCGAATACTTCTCCGCGGCGGTGCAGTGGCTCATCATCCCGTTCATGGTCGCCGCCGGAACCAACTTCGCGCTGTTCTGGCACGCGCTCAACGGCGAGGCCGAGGTGTTCGGCAAAGATACGGAGTTCCGCTTCTACGCTGGCGTGCTGGCGACCTTCTCCGGGTTAGCTGCGATTCTGCTGTTCACCGGCGCGGGAATGGCCGAGACGCCGACTATCGGACCGCTCTCGGGCAATTTAGAGAAAGCGGTCCGCCACGCGATGTTTCAGGTCGTCTCGCTCGTGACGACGACGGGGTACGCCAGCATGGACTTCAATACGTGGAGCAGTTCCGCCCAGTTCGTCCTGTTCGTCACCCTGTTCGTCGGCGGGTCGGCGGGTTCGACCGGCGGTGCCATCAAAATCGTGCGCTGGCTGGTCATCCTGAAGTCGCTCAAGCGTGAACTGTTCACCACGATTCACCCCGAGGCTGTCCGGCCGGTGCGTCTCGGCGGCCGGTCGCTGGACGAGCGCGCGGTCCGGGGCATCTACGCGTTCACCCTGCTGTATCTGGTCATCTTCTTCGTCGCGGCGATGCTGGTCTACTTCGACGCGGCCCGCGTCGGACTCGACTTAATCGCACTCGATGCGATGAGTGCGACCGCGGCGACGCTCGGCAACATCGGACCGGGATTCGGCATCGTCGGCCCGATGAACAACTACATTCCGTTCCCGTCCACGACGAAGTTGTTCATGGTGTTCCTGATGTGGATCGGTCGCCTCGAAATCCTGCCGGTGTTAGTCCTGCTGACTCCGGCGTACTGGCGGTCGTAAAAATCTGCGACGCGATTTCGACTATGCGATGAGTTGTGGACCGAACTGCGTGCCGAAACTCGAATCGGCTTGGTCACCGTCGAGACTGTACGGGTAGTTACCGCAGGCGCTGGCGTAGCAGGCGTCTTCCTGCGTCACCGTCTCGGTGATCGCGGTCGGGTCCTCGCTGATGCTATACGGATAATTACCGCAGGCGCTAGCGTAGCAGGCGTCTTCCTGTGCCGCCCCGATACCGGTTACTCCAGCGAGAAGCAGACCGACGACGAATAGCCCGATGCTTGCTCGAAGTAGTGTGTTATTCATCATCAACCACGGTAGAAAACCACATCTCGACAGAGTTAAAAGTTATTAAAAGACTGCATATTTAAACTCAATCGACGTGTCGAACTCTACATGTATCTGGCTGGCTCTCGCTCCAGTTGTCCTTATCGCCCACTTCGAGCACGGCAGCGAGCGTCCGCCGCTATTTGTCGGTCGGAACTGAAAACTCCGCAACGAGGCTCAGACGCCACGCCGACTCTTCGAGCGGAAACCCCGTTTGGGGGACTCACCCGGAGGATAATGCTTTCCTGCCGGTCGCCGTAACTGCGGTATGGTTCGTGCGTACATCGTAATAATTACCGGAACCGGCGCGGCCGAGAGCGTGGCCGCGGCCGTCCGCGACCTGCCGGGCGTCACGGAGTCTCACGTCGTCGCCGGAGAGTTCGACATCGTCGCCGAAGTCGAGGGCGAGACGGTCCGCGCCTTACAGAAAATCGTCACCGGAGGGATACACGAAGTAGAGGGCGTGGGGACGACCCGGACGTACATCCAGATAGACTGACGCGGTCGCCGATTTCCTGCCAGTCAGGCGTCGAGCGCGATGAACGACACGTCGCGTTCGAGCATGTACTCTCGGAACTCGTCAACGACCGTCGGCAGAATGGGGAGGATACCCCGCTCGAAGGCGGCGATGACCACTTCGTCGTCCACGAACCCGGTGAACAGAATCTTCGTGTCGGCGACCTTGATTATCTGGTTGACGTTGTCGGCACCCATCAGTTCCTCGTAGCTCTCGCTGGCCACGAGTTCGAGGAGTTCGGATTCGACTTCGCGCTGGCGGCGGTCGGTCCAGTCAAGGTCCTCGCGGAGGTGGAGAGTTTCGACCTCGCTGTGATCGCCGTTGTCGGGGTCCGCGCGGACGAAGTATCGGAGCTTTTCGCCCGCGTGGTCTAACGTAATCGAGCACATATCCTCGGCAATACTCATTAGTGCATCGAGACCGGGCTTAGAAAATAAACCTGTTGAAGCGACCTACACGGCGGCGACCCACGCGCGGAACTCCTCGGGGCGGTCGTACACTTCTCGGAAGATACGCTCGACGCACTGGGCGACCCGGTTGGCGTCGGCCAGCGCGGACACCCGGACGTTGACGCCTTCGGTCTCTTCCGGGCGAACGATGTCGTCTATCTTGAACGCCGGAAATTCGCCGAGCAAGGCCTTGAGATCGTCTAACTCCGCGTCGGTGCAGTCGAGGTTGAGCGTGCCGTCGCCGAACTGGACCCACGGCGGGGCTTGCTGGGGAGCGTCGGAGTTCTCGCCCTCGGCGTCCGCGCCGTCGGTCGCGCTCCCGCCGGATTCGGCCGTCGCGTCAGCGTGGGTCTCGAAGGTAACGAACGGACTCGCGCGCTCGCGGTGGGCGACGATGCCCTCCGCGAACAGTTTCTGGCGCTCCTCGGGGGTCGTGGCGTCGAATCGAGTCATACGCCGGAGTACGCGCCCGGAACTCAAAAAGGGGCCTGAACGCGACTCGGCGAGAGACGACCGGAGCGACGACTTGCAGGCAACCGTCACACCGGGGCTTCAACAAGACCTTTGCCGGGCGGCGGCGAACGGAGTGGTATGAAAGGTGTCGTCGGTGGCGGAATCGCGGGTCTCGCGGCCGCCTACCGCCTCCAGCAGCACGGACACGACGTGCAAGTATTCGAAGCCAGCGACCAGATCGGCGGTCTCGCGGCGGTCTACGAGACCGCGGGCGACCCCGTCGAGAAGTTCTACCACCACCTCTCGGCCTCCGAGGAGACCATCATCGACCTCATCGAGGAGTTGGGACTGGGAGAGGACGTGACGTGGCCCATCGGCAAGAACGCCTACTACTGGGACGGGACCGTCTACCCGATGGACAAGCCGTGGGAGATTCTGGCTTACCCGCACATGAGCGTCTACGACAAGTTCCGCCTCACAATGCTCACCCAAGAGATAGACGTGCGCGGCGGGATTCCGACGTTCGATACCTACGAGAATCTGGAGGATTTCGAGGACGTGCCCATCGAACAGTTCCTGCGCGAACACACCTCCAACGGCGTCTACGAGGGCTTTTTCGAACCGCTGCTGGACGCCAAGTTCGGCGACCGGAAAGGCGACGTGAGCGCCGCGTGGTTGTTGGGTCGCATCAAGTTCCGCGGCGAGCGCGACCTCCTTCGGGGCGAACCGCTGGGCTATCTCGAAGGCGGGTTCGGTCGGTTGCTCGACGCCCTCGTAGCGGCGGTCGGGCGCGAGAACATCACTACGAACGCTCGCGTGACTGACCTCAACCTCGACGACGGCCGAGTCAGCGAGATGACGGTCGAGACGAAACCGGCGGCGAGCGCCGAGGTCGGTGAGGCGGCGGAGACCGACGGAGGCGTCGAAGCGGCCGACCCTGGCGTCGCCACCGAAACGCACGCCGTGGACGACGTAGTGGTCGCGGCGATGCCCAACGTCCTCGAAGACCTCTGTGGCTACGAATGTGACATCGACTTCCAAGGCGCGGTCTGTGCGCTGGTGACGATGGACGAAGCGCTGACCGACACCTACTGGCTGAACGTCGCCCACGACGCCCCGTTCGGCGCGCTCATCGAGCACACCAACTACATGCCGCCGGAGAACTACGGCGGCGACCATCTTCTGTACGTCGCCAGCTACATTCAGGACTACGAGGAGGACCTCTGGCAGATGGACGAGACGGAAATCGAGGACTTGTGGCTCGGCCACATCGAGGAGATGTTCCCCGACTGGGACCGCTCGCACGTCGAGGAGTTCCGCCTCGGCAAGAACCCCCGCGCCGCGCCCATCTACGAACGGGGGTATCTCGACACGGTGATTCCCTACGACCTCTCGGCGGAAGTCGCCGACGGTCTCTACTACGCCGGGATGGCCAGCAGGGCGCAGTATCCCGAGCGCAGTCTGAACGGCGGCATCGTCGCGGGTTACGAGTGTGCCGACCGCATCGCGGGCCGGAAAGAAGTAATCACCCCCGAGTGAGCTAGCGTTCGTCGAGTTTCGCCTCGGCTTCCGCGACTGTCTCGGCCTTCGTGACCTCGTAGCCCTCGTCGCCGCCGACGCGGCTAAACTGCATGTCGCCGAGCGCCGAGTCGCCCGTGACACGCACCAGCGCCGCGGCGTCGCGGACCGTCAGCGCCTCTTTGCCCTCCGCGATGATGTCGGCCACGTCTTGGGAGAGGGGTTTGAACGCGGAGATATCGTTGATAACGTCGAATCCCGGCGAGAGCTTCGCGGCTTCCGCCTCGACTCGTTCGATGGCGCTCGCCGCCTCCGCCTCGCTCAGCGACCCGCGAAGTTCCATGTGCAGTCGATTCGCCGACTCGTCGGCTTCGATATCGAATCCGGACATTGTGTTCGATTCCCCACAATCCCCTCTATGTTTATAGCTGTTTCTTCCCGCACGTCTCAGAATACGAACTGTAAGGTAGAAATCCGCACCCGGCCGTTGTTTTGTGTCTTCTACCGCTCGGAGAAACGAAATTGAATCCGGAGGGTGCGCGGACCCCGGTTAGGCTTCGGCGTCCTCGTCGCTCACGCCGGGGGCGTCGGTCAGGTCCACTTCGTCGGGTTCCTCTTGGCCACCCACGCGAACCTCGCCGTCGGGTCCCTGCACGTACACGTCGTCGGCGAACCCGTCCTCGGCGTAGGGGTGTTCCGGCTCTTCCAACTTCTCGGGCGTCGAGGGCGAGTCCGGGATGCCGTCGGCGGGCATGAACTCGCCGAGAGGGTCCTCGATGGCGATGCCGTGGCGCTCGAAGAACTCGGCGTAGCGGTCGTAATGCTGGTCGAGTTCGTCGCTGGGGAACTCCATCATCTCGGTCCAGCCGTGGTTGTAGAAGTCAAAGTTGGCCTGGATGTGGGTGATTTCACGGGCCTCGGCCTCGGGTGCACCCTCCTGTAGCGCCGCGAGGTAGGTGTCCATCGTCGCGTCGAAGAAGGCGTCGAGTCGCTCCCGGCGCTCCTCGCGGTGGGCCTCGTCTGCCTTTTCGAGGAAGATGCGGGTGTGGAGGTCCACGAGCTTTTGCTTCACGATGTCGGAGACCACCGGAAGCTCCAGCGCCTTCCGCGAAGCGAAGTGGCGGACGTTCTGGTTTATCTTCATCGGGCGAGTGTTAGGACGCGACGCCCAAAAGCTCGTCTGTCCGTGAACGTCTCGCATAATACGGAGATAGCAACCGACTTTAACCCCGAAGATGAAGACTCGGTTATGAGCGAGTCGTACGTCATAATCGGTGACGGTATCGCGGGGAGTTCCGCGGCGGAGACCATCCGCGAGGAGGACCCCGACGCCGACGTATCCGTGATTACAGACGAAGGTGAGGCACTCTACAACCGTATCCTCATCAAGGAGTTCGCCAAAGGAAAGCTCCCCGAAGCACCCATCTCCATCCACGAGGAAGACTGGTACGCCGAGCGGGATATCGACCTCGAACTCAACACGTTCGTGACGAGCGTGGACCCTGACGCACACGAGGTACACACCCACGACAGCGGCACGTTCGAGTACGACAAACTGCTGGTCGCCACGGGCGGGACGCCGACCCAGCTTCCGGTGGACAACAGCGACGCTGAGGGCGTCCACCACTTCTGGACGTTCCAAGACGCCCGGAAGATTCAGGAGAACGCGGACGCGGCCGACACGGGCGTCGTCGTCGGTGCGGGCCTGCTCGGTATCGACCTCGCGGCGGTCTGTGCCGCCCAAGGAGTCGATGCCAAGTACATCATGCGGGGCAACCGCTGGTGGCGCTACGGCCTGAGTCTGGACGGCGCGGAGATTATCCACGACGCCCTCGAAGAGAAGGGCGTCGAACCCGTCCTCGAAAGCGGCGTCGAAGGCTTCGAGACCGACGACGACGGCCGGGTCGTCTCGACGGTGGACGCCAACGGCGAGGAGTACGACAGCGAGTTCGTGGGCGTCGCCATCGGCCTGAACTTCAACACCGAGTACCTCCAAGGAGCGGGCATCGAGGAGGACAGCGGCATCGTCGTTGACGAGTACATGCAGACCAGCGTCGAAGATATCTACGCGGCCGGTGACATCACCCGCTACTACGACACCATCCTCGACGAACACGCCCAGAACGGCTCGTGGGGCAGTGCGAAAGAGCAGGGCCAGATCGCCGCGAAGAACATGGTCGCCGACGACGAAGTCGAGTCGTTCCGCTGGGTCTCGTCGTACTCCATCACGCACTTCGACTTCCCGTTCCTCAGCTTCGGTTTCCCGACGCTGGGCGACGACGAGTGCGAGCGCAAGTACAGCGACACTGAGTGGCGACGCCTCGCGTTCAAGGACGGCAAGCTCATCGGCGGCGTCCTCATCGGCGACATCGCCCCGCAGGGCAACTACAAGGACCTCATCCGGCAGGAAGCGGAGGTCGCCGACCAGAAAGAGACCCTGCTCGAAAAGGACTTCGACCCCGAAGAGCTGGCGATTCCGCAGGAACAGTAGTGACGAAGCGTCGCGTCTGGCGAGCGCTCACCGTGCGAACCGCGAGTCTGCCCGAGTTTCGATTCCGTTTTCGTCGCCCTCGATTACCGTTTCTGGGGCTGTTCGCGGCCGAACCGTGCGGCAACCAAACGTTGTAGTGGCTGGAACCGGTAGCGCACGTACATGCCCCAACTCGAAATCTCCCTGTCCGACGACGTGGACATGCAGATCGACCAACTCGTCTCGCAGGAGGAGTTCGTGGACCGCCAAGAGGCCCTCGAAGAGATACTCTCGCTCGGTATCAAGGAGTACCAGACCACGATGGAGAGCGACACCCGCGACGAGATGGAGTTCGCCGACGAGATGATGGAGACCACCGAGCGTTCGCTCGGCGACGAAGACGAAGGCTACCGCTTCTGACCAGCGACTCGGCCTTCAAGCGCCCGTAGTGCCGCCGAACGCGGCTATCCCGCCCGATTTCTTTTTCGACGTGCGGCCCTGACGGAATATCTATCGAGCCGAACTGTAAGTTCCGACGACCAGAAGGTTTAACATACTACACGACATTTGGTATCACGTAACACAATGTCCTCGAACACGATTTCCGGAACCGAGCGCGACGGACGGACAGTCCGCGTCCGTCCCACGACGACCCTCCCGGCGGGCGCGCCGGTCCGCCACTTCGACGAACTCCCCGAGGAGGTCCAGCAGTTGCTCGCCGACCGCGAGGGCGGTGGCACCGTCGCGGTCACGCCAGAAATCGCTACCGCGCTCGCCGACGAACCGGTCGTCGTGTTCTCGGAGTACCTCCGCGTCGAACTCGTCTGACCGGCGTTTCGGCCGCGTTCGAGCGTCCGACCCGGAGCGACGCCCGCGTTTGGAGTCGCCCATCGAGTCCCCGGTAGAGATGGCTCCGTACCGAAGCCGTTTTGGCCGCCACGGGCCGAAATGGAGGTATGAACGGAAGCGGCGAGATGACCCTCGCCTTCGAACTCTCGGCGCTGGAAGAGTTGGCCGAACCCGGCACGGTGTTCGACGACGCCCGCAGGTGGAGCAAGTACGTCGGCGTGGTCTCGGACAAGCCCACCTACGTCGTCACCAACTTCACCCGGAAGAACCGCATCCGGCAGGACTTCTTCTCCGGCCCGAAGGGGAAAGGCGAGAGCCTCGAAAGCGTCCGCGAGCAGTTCGACACCGACCGCCACGTCCTCGTCGGCACGGACGACGAGGACCGCGACCTCGCCGACGACCACGAGTGGGAGTTCCTCGACGTGACCGAGGCCGCCGAGGCGGCCGAGTGGCAACTCGCCGAGGAGGCCGACAACGGCGAGGACGCGACCGAGGAAGACCAGCGCGACGACTGGCCCTGAGTCAGTCCACAGTAACTCGGAGTATCACCTCGGAGAACGTCTCGCCGTCGTCTCTGAGCGTTTTCAGGCGTTCGTGAGCCGCTCGCGAGAGACAGATTCGCTTCGCCATCTTGAGAAGGGGTTGTCTCGTGTTCGTATTTCAACCTTCACGCCTCTCTGCGAGTCGCGGCGTTTAAACGCTCGAAACCCCAACCCTGTCGCATGGCAGAACCGCGCGTTCCGGGCGGTCGGGGGGCCGAAATCGACCTCCCCTGTGGCGAGTCAGTCCACGTTCACGACCTCGACATGGGCATGCGCGAGTACGAGTGTGCCTGCGGCGCGAACCACGCGGTCGTGACCGACGTGCATCCGCCCTCCCGATTCGTCCCGGAGTTCCTCGTGAACGTCCTCCAGGCGACCATCGACACCGACGACGACCTCGGCGAGTTCGGGACACCCCACATCATGGGCGTCGTGCTGGAGGAGTTCCCGCAAAAGGTCGTCAGCGAGAACGTCGAGGAGGACCAAGACGTTGGCTACGCGTTGGTCTGGCTGACCGACTTCGACTCCCGGCAACTCCACGAAATCGTGGTCGAACTCCTCGTAGAACTGATGGAACACGCCGTCAGTCACGCCGAGGACGACGACGCGATGGCCCAGTTTGAGGACGACATGCTCGATTTCGAAATCGAGGAGTTCGTCGAGCAGTACCGCCGCGAGCGGGAGTTCTCCGGCCCGCACGACCAAGCGGTGTAATTTTCTCCGAGTTCGGTTCGTTCGGTACGACGAGCGCTTCAGTCCGGATTCGGTTCGTAGCGCTCGCCGACCGGAATCTCCACCGTGCGCTCGCCGGTCTCCATCGTCAGCGACTGGTACTCGGTGGTCTCGCCGTCGAAACTGAACCCAACCGGTTCGTCCCGGCGCACGTCCACCCGCAACTTCGAGGCGAGCAGGTTCGTGACGTGGTCGGTCTCGCCGCCGAAGTAATTCGACGGGACCCATTTTTCACGCCGCGACGATTTTGTATTTCCGCTCGGCTCAGAGCAACATACGTACAGCGCGCCCCATCTTAAAATTTCTCGTTCGTTTATCTTTGGAAACTCTGTCAGGAGGTAATTAACTAACTCTTAATATGGAGATTATCAACTCGGAGTTCCAATGAGACGAAGCAAACGAAACGGCGATTCGGATACGGACGACGACGGGACGGTAACTGACGGCAGGGACGCCGACGGAACAGACCGCACGGACGACGGACACCTCTCGATGGACCGCCGACGCCTGTTACAGGCCACGGGCGTCGGACTGGGCGGGCTTTCGCTGGCGAATTTCGGCGGGGGCGTCGCCACCGCGCAGACCGACTGCGCAGAGGGTCCCTTCGAGCGAACGTACTCGGGCGGAACCGTCAACGTCGGACAAATTCGGGCCGAACAGGGTCGCGGGGACGCCGAACCGACGGTGGACGCCGCGAATCCCGCGGACGCCGCCGCGATGGCGGACCGTCGCCGGGACGCCGCCGACGCCGAGGGTCGCCAGCCGCCGCGGCAGGCCGCACAGGAGTCGGACATCGACGACTCCGGCCCGCTCTCGGTGCGCACCGAGTACGACGGCGTGAACGCCGACGAGACTCGCGGCGGGGTTCCCTCTGACTCGCAGGTCGCCGCGGGCAACGGCAAGCTCGTCCACGCGCTCAACCGGCAGGTCGCCATCTTCAACAAGCAGTCGGGGACGCGCGAACAGCAGTTCCGCCTTGAACGCCTCTGGGAGCCAGTGATTTCGGAACCTGAGGGCGGGTTCTTCTACGGCGAACCGTTCGTGTTCGACCCGCGGGCGCGCTACGACCGCGAGAGCGACCGGTTCGTCGTCGCGGCGACCCAGTACGAACCGGGCCTGACGACCGACGGCGAGGTCATCGACCGCGAGATGCTGGAGGAGGGTGAGTTGGAGGACGTGCAGGTGAGTCGCCCGCCGAGAGGGTGGTGGGTCGTCGCGGTGTCGGCGACGAGCAACCCGAACGGGAAGTGGCACGTCTACCGCGTCCCGCCGCTGGAAAACGAGGGGCTGGTCGATTACCCGCCGCTCGGCGTCGGCCGGGACGCCATCTACCTGACCCAGAACTTCTTCGGCACGGAGTTCGAGGTGACGATGGTCACGCTCGACAAGGCCGCGATGTACGCGGGCGAGGACGTGACCGCCAACCACTTCACGGGGATGAGCGACCCGAACTCCGACGGCCAGACGTTCACGGTCCAGCCCGCGCTCCAACCGTTCGCGGGCGGGCAGTCGAACGCCTACTACCTCGTGAACGCCGACTTCCCCGTCGGGCCGAGCGTCGAGACGCTCACGCTCTGGGAACTGACCGACCCGCTCGGCGACCCGACGCTCTCGTGTCACACCGTCGCGGTGGACCCGTACAGCTATCCGCCGCCAGCGCGCCAGAAGGGCGGCGACGAGACTGACCTCGTGGACACGCTCGGCACGCGCCTGATGAACGCCGACTACGACGACGGGTCGCTGTGGACCGCCCACACCATCCAGTACGACTGGGACGGCGACGGGCGCGCGGTCGCGGCGATTCGGTGGTACGAAATCGACGTGGCGACGCGCTCGGTCGTCCAGAGCGGCGTCTACGGTGAACCGGGAACCTCCTACTACATCCCGACGGTCGGGGCTGACGGCGGCCGGATGGTAATAGCTCACGACCGGAGCGGTCCGGACACCTACATTCAGGCGGTCGTCGCGGGCCGGACCGCGGACGACGCGCAGGGTCAACTGGCCGATTCGCTCGTCGTGCAGGACGGCGAATCGAACTACGACTACGGCGAGGGCTTCGGTACGGTCGGCAACCCGCTCCGGTGGGGCGACTACAACGGCGTCGCCGTGGACCCACAGAGCGGGCGCTTCTGGACTGTGAGCCAATACTCGCCCGACGTGGAGATTCCGCCCGAGACCGAGGAGCGAGACCCCTACAACACCCGCATCGCGGAAGTGAGCTTCGACGGCGGTCCGGGACGAGGGAACTGAGAACGTCGGAATCGGGGGGTGTAAACGCGATTCGATCCGGTTTCGGTTTTCGTAACTGAAACGCGTTCACCGAACATCCATCCCGGCGCGCGCTGGCGCGGCGCGACTGCGCGCCGCGCCAACCGCGCGAGGTCGTCGTGAGCGGATGCGAACGACGGCTCGGCGGACGCGGGTTGTCCGCCGGTGGACGAGGACCGCAGCGAAGCGAGGACCGCAGGCGGTTGGGGAGGTGTGAGGTCCGCGGTTGCGGTGCGGGGCGGTGCCGTGCGGTATGAGTGGCGTCGGCAGTAGCTAGCTCGACGCTTTCCGCGAGTTAGCGGTCATTCAGAGCCGACTCTCGAAGTCTTCAAAAGCGACTTCCGAATTTCTCACAATTCGCTTTCGACGCCTTCAGAATCTCGGTCTCAATCACCCCAACTTCTCGTCCAGAATCAGGCGCGTCTTCGTGTTGACGACTTCCTCCAGTTCGCGCGCTTTCGAAATCAACTGATTCACGCTCTGGGTGTCGGCGGCGTCCACGACGAGTACGATGTCCTCCTCGCCCGAGACCTGCCAGACGAAGTCCACCTGCTCCCAGTCGGCCACGCGCTCGCCGAGGTCGGAGGTGTTCACGTCCACCGCCACGTCGAGTTCTATCATCGCCTTCACGTTGCCCGTCCGGGTGGTCACGGTGAAGCGTTCGATGACGCCGTCGTCGGCCATGCGCTCGACGCGGTTGCGGACCGTCCCTTCCGACGTGCCGACCTGTTCGGCTATCTCGGTGTACGGTTTTCGGGCGTCTCGGCGGAGGATGCTCAGGATTTCGCGGTCGAGTTCGTCCATTGAGATGCGATAGTAGACCGGGGAGTTACTTGATAATTACGAAATTCGTAATCTCGCTACGAAAGCAAGGTTTATACACCGGTATTACGTATGAATCTCGTAATGACAGATGCATACGTGGCACTGGAAGGCGGCAGCGTCGTGGAGGCGCGCTGTCGCGCTCCGGGCACGACTCACGGGGAACTGGTATTTACGACCGCGTACACGGGGTACGAAGAGAGTCTGACCGACCCCTCCTACGAGGAGCAGGTCCTCACGTTCTCGTACCCGCTCATCGGTAACTACGGCGTCCGAGAGGAGCGCTTCGAGGACGAGCGAGTCCACCCCCGCGCGGTCGTCGCGCGCGAACTCACCGACGACGTGGCCCAATGGCTCGAAAGCGAGGGCGTCCCCGCGGTGGACAACCTCGACACGCGCGACCTCGTGGGACAGATTCGGGAGGGCGGCGCGATGAAGTGTGGCATCTCGGCCGGTCCCGACGCCTCTCCGGAGGCGGCCAAGGAGGCGCTCGCGGACTGTCCGGGGATGAGCGACCACACCGACATCGGCGCGCAGGTCAGCGTCTCACAGCGCGAGACCCACACTCCTGACGGGGCGGCCGATGGTCCCGACGTGGCGCTGGTGAACTGCGGCGCGAAGGGGTCCATCACCGAGTCGCTGCTCGAACGCGACGCGACGGTCCACGTCCTGCCCTACGACGTGACGCCCGGCGAAGTCGCGGACCTCGACCCCGACGTGTTGTTCGTCTCGAACGGGCCGGGCGACCCCGCGAACTTCGAGGCCGCCCAGTCGCTCGTCTCCGAGTTCGTCGGCGAGGTCCCGCTGGCGGGCATCTGTCTCGGCCAGCAGATCGTCGCGCGCGCGCTCGGCGGCACGACCGAGAAGATGGACTTTGGCCACCGTGGCGTCAACCAACCGGTCCGGGACCTCCGGAGCGACAAGGTCGTGATGACGACCCAGAACCACGGCTACACCGTCGCCGAACCCGGCCCGGAACTCGACGTGACGCAGGTCAACGTCAACGACGATACCGCCGAGGGACTGGAGAGCGACGACCTGAACGTCATCACGCGCCAGTACCACCCCGAGGCCAACCCCGGTCCCCACGACACGCTCGGCTTCTTCGACGACGTTCTCCGGATGGCTGGCGACGAACGTCGGTCTCCGGTTGCGGCCGACTGACGAGTCCATTCAAGTCAACATCTGTTTATTTCTACCGCTCGTCGGCCAGCGGCAGGTCGGCTAACTGCGCTTCGACCATCTCCGCAACGTCACGGCTCCGCTCGGAGTGGGTCCGCGCGAGGTCGTAGGCCTCCGCGACGCCCGCCTCGTCGGCGACCGGGACGAGTCGGACAGTCGTCCCCTCGGGACCGACCTCCACGAGCGCGTAGGCCTGCGGGAACGACGAGAGGGCCGGGCAAACCAGCCCTCGCACGTCTCCCGCTCGCGGGCCTTGCCCGCTCGCAGTTCGAGGCGTTGCCGCCTCGCTAATCGCCGCGGGCAGGTGGACGTGGCCCGAGAGGTGGAGCGCGTCGCGGTCCGCGAGCGCGTCCACGAGCGCGGGCGCGTCGCCGACCGGCGGATGGGGCGCGTAGTGGTCCTCGCTCAGGTGGGCTTCGAGACCCGGCAGGTTGTGGTGGCTCACGACGAGCGCGGTGTCGGTCTCAGGGAGCGTCGATTCAAGCCATGCGAGTTGGTCGTCGGAAATTGCGCCGTCGTGGGTCGCGTCGAGTTCGCCGTCGGGCGCGGACGCCGAGTTCAGCCCCAGCACGTCCACGCCGCCGAGTCGCGCCCGGTAGGGGAACGACTCGGGCGTGAACCAGTCCTCGAACGCGGAGATGGGCGGCGTCTCGTGGTCGTCGAACGCCTTGGGCACGTCGTGGTTGCCCGGCACCGCGACGAACGGCGCGTCCAAGTCGGCCAGCGCGTCCGCAGTCGCGTCGAAGTCCTCGGGGCGGCCGTCCTCGGTCAGGTCGCCCGCGAGGATTACGCCATCGACCCCGCGGTCGTTGGCGTCGGCGACCGCGCCTCGGAGGCGGGTCTCGGTCCGGTGGTAGGCCTTCCACGTTCCGGACTTCTCGGTCGAGACGTGCGGGTCGGAAAACACCGCCAGCGCGGTCCGGGTCTCGGCGCGCGGCGCACCGAACCGCGCGAGCGTGGTCGGTTCCGCGCGAGCGGTCAGGGCGGAGAAATCGACGGTTCCGTCGTCGCGGTGGTCGTTTTCAGTCGGTTCGGGTGCGGCAGGTCGGAGCTTCTGGACCCCACTTCCCTCGGTCATTGCTTAGTCGAAGCTACCCGCCTGACGCTCATAAGCGTAGCGCAGAAAGTATATATTTGGCACCCTAAACTATATAGATTCGAGTGGTCGGAAGCGCAACGAGGCTCGGAGCGAGGCGACCCCAAGCAGAAGCTACAAGACGCCTCCGGTCACTTTTCGGGGCGAATGCTCGACCAGTTGCTCGGGCGCGCGGAGTTGAAAGAACGAATCGCCGACCTCGAAGACGAGAAGCGCCACCTTCAACGCCAGTTGGAGGCCGAACAGGAGCGCCGTTCCGAGGACGCGACCGCCCGACAGGAGGCCGAACAGCGGGTCAATCGGCTTCAAGACCGCATCACCGAGTTGGAAGATCGGGTCGAGCGTACCGAGTCCGACGAGACCGACCTCGATTTCCGCGGGGTCGAGACCGTCCGGGGCGACCGCCTCGCGGAACTCCTATCGCGTCTCGACTCCGTCGAGACCGACCCCGAGGGCGCGCTGACCGCGATGGTCACCGACGGCGACCGGGGAGTACCCTCCAAAGTCGAAGAGGCGTTCGGCGACCACGCCGGACTGGTCGCTCGCGCACGCCCCTGCCTCGCGGTCAGCGACGACGCCGGTCTCGTGAGCGCCGCACTGACGCCGCCGGTCGCACCCGACCCCTTTGCGGAGTGGGGCGAGGGATTCCGAATCGAGCGCGAGTGGTTCCTGCCGACCGGCGCGTTCGCGCTGGCGGTGGTCCGGTCGGACGTGTTCGCGGTCGGCACCTACGAGGGCCGCGAGCGAGTCGGCTTCGAGGGGTTCGAGAGCGACGTGAAGGGCGACCACTCGAAGGGCGGCTTTTCGCAGGGCCGATTCGAACGCCGCCGCGACGCCCAGATAGACGAGCACATCGACAAGTGCGAGGCAACCCTCGACGAGGCGCTGGCCGAGTCGTCGGCCGACCGACTCTTCGTCGTCGGCCAGCGCACCCTCCTCGGGGAGTTCGAGGAGCGCGCTGACGCCACGCGCGCGGTGGACGCGACTGGTGACCCTGAGGATGCGCTAGGCGATGCTTTCCGAGAGTTCTGGACGGCGCGACTGTACCGCGTCTGAATCTCCCGAAGTTTGAGAGTCGAGCGAATCAGTTACGGAACGACGGCGAAAATAGTTCAGAACGTCACGTTCGGACCGACTATCCGAACATGTCGCGCATCATCGGGTGCATCTCCATCAGTTGCTCTTCGGCAATCTCCTCGTAGAGCTTGTACGTGATGGAGACTGTCAGCAGCAGGCCCGTCCCGGAGACGCCGCCGATGGTGCCGAGCATGTTCGCCAACACGGCCAGTAGGCCAACGAGCGCGCCGCCGATGACCGTGACCTGCGGGATGTAGCGCTCCATGACCTTCTCGATGACGCCCGTGTTCTGGCGGAAGCCGGGAATCTGCATCCCGGAGTTCTGAATCTGCTTGGCGGTCGCTTCCGGACCCATGTCGGTGGTCTCCACCCAGAAGATGGCGAAGATGGCACCGCCGACGACCATGAAGGTAAGGTCGATGAGAATCCGAATGATGACCTGCCACGGCTCCTGACCGACCGTCCCGGTCCACCACATCCACTGGCCTCGCGTCTGAATCGGCGCAAGGTAGTAGAACAGCCCGCCGGTGGGCTGGCCGCCCGAGTAGGTTCCCAGCCAGTTGGGCATCCCACCCGCCCCGAGTTGGCTGTAGAGAATCTGGCCGAGGAACTGGAGGTTCGCCTGTAGCGCCCGGACGAGGATCATCGGTAGGACGCTGGCGTAGATGAGCTTCACGGGGAATCGACCCCGAGCGCCCTTCACGCGGGCGTGACTCAGCGGAATCTCGACGCGGACGCTCTCGGCGTACACGACGACCGCGAAGATGAGGACCGTCGTGACGAGCGCGAGAATCCCACCGCCGTCGAGCAGCAGGTACTGGATGCCGTCACTGGTCAACAGCGACGGCGCGTTCTGGGCGCTCCCGGTAATGAGGGAAATCCATGTCGGGATGAGGCCGGTCTGGCCCGGCAGGCCGGGCCACGCGAACAGGCCGCCGAGGAGCTTCTGGCTCACACCGGCGATAATGAACAGGCCGATACCGGAGCCGACGCCCCACTTGCTGATGATCTCGTCCATGAACAGGATGAGGATACCCCCGACCGCGATCTGGCCGAAGATGAGCCACTTGACGCCCATCGTGCCGACGCCGAGGCTCTGGGCGACCTGCGGGTCTACCTGTAGGAACCCACCTGCGAACACCATCGGCAGGCCGGTCAGGAATATCATCCCGACCACCAGCACCTTCTGGAGACCCTGATACAGGATTTGGTCCCGCGGGTCGTCGGTGTCGAGTCCGAGCAAGTCGGCACCACCGAGAAGTTGGAGGACGATGGAGGCGGTGACTATCGGACCGATTCCGAGTTGCAGGACTGTTCCTTGGCCACCCGCCAAAATCGAGCGGAACTGGCCGAAGGCGTCTTGGCTTCCGATGTTGACCCCGTACAGGTAGATGTTCGTGAGGAAGAAATACAGAACCAACACGCCCGCGGTCCACCCAAGCTTTCGCTTGAACGGAACGTGGCCCTCCGGACGCCTTACGGAGGGCATCCGGGTGAGTATTGGTTCTGCCGTCTCTTTCCAACTCATATATCGCAATACATCGGACGGGGGCTTGTATGTGCTTCGCTTTGAACCACGATACGAATGTGACAAAGTCTCACGATACGGGCGACCGTCGTCGTACTTGCAGAGGCACCGATGCGTGTGCTTTTCCCCGCGTCAACTCCTACACCGTCGCATGAGCGACGACATCTGGCGCACCGACGACCGGTCCGCGAACGGCGATGGATCGATGGACGACACTCGGACCGCAAGCGACGACGAAAACGGAGACGCGACCGACCACGACGATGCCCGAACGGACGAGGGAGCCACCGGCCCGAAGCGCTATCGCATCCTTGAGGTATCCGACGGGCGACTTCGACTCCTCGACCTCCAGACGTTCGAACCGGTCGTCACCGCCGATTCGGGACACGACGCGCCGGTCTCGGACCTCCGTCCCGGCTACCTCATCGACGCCGACCTCGACTGGTCGAGTCCCGACCCGACCGTCCGGTCTGTGTCGGTTCGCCGTCCGACGCTGTACGTCTTCGCCGACGACATCGACCCCGTGTTCGACGTGGCCCGAGAGACGTGGACCGACGCGCGCGCCGCGGGCGACTTGATGAACAGTCGCGTCACGCGAAACACCGACAACGAGGTCAACGGCGTCCTCTACGTCTTCGCTGAGAGTCCGACTACTGGGACGTTCGAGTCGTTCCGCGACGGCACTCGCCCGGTCGAACCGCTGGTCGATAGAGTGAACGAACAGGAGGGGTCGGCTCCGCGCGAGGTGTTCATCCTCCGGCCCGCCGACGAAGAGTTCGTCGTCGTCACCATCGCGCTTCGGAAGGGCGGCCAGTTCGCCGACACGCTCCGGGAGACGTACGACCGGTCGCGGCCGTCTGAACCGCTGGCGTAGCTACCGCTGGCGCGCCGCTTTCCCGCGAGTGCTGTCGGCTTCCTCAGGCGCTACAGATTCTGTGGAGGTCGTCCAGCGACTCGATGTCCCACGTCGGCCAGACGTTCAGGTCCCAATCTCGACGGTGGGGTCGCCGGATGAACGCCGAGTCGATGCCCGCGTTCTCAGCGGCCCGGATGTCCGACTCGTTGTCGCCGACGAACAGCGCCGAGTCGGCGTCCAAGTCTGACAGCGCCCGGTCGATGTAGTGGGAGTTGGGCTTGCGCCGGTCGAGGCTCTCGATGGTCGCCTCGCGGCCGTACGCCGTCTCGAACAGATGGTCCACATCGAAGTGATCGATGAGGAAATCCACCGTCTCTTGCTGGTTCGAACTGACGATTCCCATCGAGGTGTCGAGGTCGGCCAGCGTGTCCACGTCGTCGTAGGGGGTCTTGCGTCCTTCACGAGCCTCCATCTGCTGGGCGCGCGAGGAGGTGCTGTCGAGGGCTCGCCAGAACCGCTCGGGGTCGAGGTCGTACGTCCTGCAAACTTCACTGACGCGACTCGGTGTCGCGCCTACCGTCATATCGTCTACGTGGTCGGAGTCCGGGTCGGTCACGTCGAACTTCTCGAACGTTCGTAGGGTCGCGTCCCGCAGAACGTCGAAGCTCGTCCGGCCGACGAGGACACCGTCGTTGTCGAAGACGACGGTATCGTAGGTCATACTCCGTATTGAAGAGGTGGCCTCATAAGCGTTTCACTCGATTGTCTCAACGCTGTCGCCACTCAAATCGAAACCGAACACCATCGAAAAATCGAAAACTGCGACTGCGCGACTACTCGTCGTTCGAGTCGTCCGCGTCGTCTTCCTCGCCGCGCTCACTGAGGACGGCGTCGCCGCCCTTCTCCTCGATGAGTTCGACCGCGCTCGCAGAGAAGGCGTCGGCCGTCACTTCGAGTTGGTTGCGCACTTGGCCGTCGCCGAGAACCTTCACGGCGTCGGCGTCCCAGCCGTCCTCGACGATGTCTCGAACGTCGAGACGGTAGCCGAAGTCGGTCTCCTCGGCATCGCCCTCGGCGGCCATCAGGGCCGCGTCCTCGTCGAGCTTCTGGACGGTGATGGTCAGGACCTCGTCCTGAACCTTATCCGGTCGGGAGAAGCCGTGCTTGCCGAGCGGTTCGTAGTTGTGGAATTCGTGTTTGGCGCGACCCGCGCGTCCGCGTCCGCCGCGGTGACCGGCACCGCGCCGGTTCTTGTGACTACCGCCGCCGTGCGTGCGGGAGCCGCGCTGTCGTCGTTTCTTGTCCGTCATGGTTATCGCATCGCCTTCAGGAGCGAGTCGATCTGCTCGGTGTTGTGCTTGCCGAGCTGACCGCCCTCTTTAGTCGGGTGCTTGATTCCGTCGTGACCGCCACGCGGCGGGTGAAGTCGGAGGACCGGGGAGAGACCCTGCTCTCGCAGCGTCGTCTCCTCGTCCAGCAGCGCGCTTGCGAGGTCGCTCACATCGTCGTAGTCGGTGTTGTCGGCGACCCACTCGTCGTCGATGTCGGCGCTTCCCGCTTCGGGTTCGGCGCGCTTCTGAAGTACCGTCTCCAGCACGTCTTGGCTGGGTTCGCCGTAGGCGGTGTAGTCGTTGACCTTTGCGACCATACCGCGGTAGGCGTCGGTGTCCGGGACGAGCGTGCAGTGGTTGACGCGGTGGAGATTCAGCATCTCCAGCGTGTCCTGCGTTTCGCCGGTCATGTCAACTTCACCGCGAATCTGGACGACCGCCTTCATCACTCGGCCACCTCCTCGCTGAAGTCAGTTCGACCGCGCGGGCCGCGGGACTCCGCGGCGTTCTCCAAGGCGTTGTACGTCGCCTTGGCGAGGTTGAGCGTCGTCCGGGTGTTGCCGTGACTCTTGGTCCACGCGTTCTCGACGCCGCCGAGTTCGAGAATCTTGCGGACGGTGTCGGTCGCCGCGAGACCGAGACCGGTCGGGGCCGGAATCAGTTCGACCTCAACGCTGCCAGCCTTGCCCTTCGTCTGGCGGGCCAGCGAGTGGGGCCGTTCGCTTCGGTCCTCCCACGACCCCGCGCCGCGGTTGACCTGAATCATGTTCAGCTTCGCAATGTCGATTGCCTTCTGGATGGCACCGCCGACCTGATCGTCGCGGCCTTCGGCGTAGCCGACGTAGCCGTCTCGGTTGCCGATGGCGACGACACAGCGGAACTTCACGCGCCGACCGGAGTCGGTCATCCGCTGGACCATGTTGATGTCCAGCACTTCGTCTTCGAGTCCCGGCAGCAGCTGATCGACGAGCTCCGACTCCTTCAGCGGGAGTCCGGAGTTGAGGGCGTCCTCCATCGTGTCGATTTCGCCCTCGGCGACTTTGCGGCCGAGACGGGTCTGGGGTTCCCAGCCGTCGTGGTTAGCACACATACGTTAGTCCTCCATGAGGTTCTCTCGCACTTCGTCGAAGTGCGCGGGTAGTTCTGTGGCGTCGAAGTCCCCGCTGTAGAGCGGTTCGTCCAACTGCTCGGCGTACTCGGCGATGTGTTCGCCGCGGTTGCGCGACCAGTCGGCCAGCACGCTGTCGTTGTGGGGGATTTCGAGCCCGGCGTCGATTGCGCCTTCCTGTACTGCGAATACTTTGCCTCCGGGTGTCGCGGTGTTGAGACCGATGTCGAGGACCGCCTCCTCGAGTCCGGCTTCGAGCGCTCGCTTGCCTGCCAGCAGCCCCGTCAGGTACGCGCTGGGGAGATTGCCCGTGGGGGCTTCCCAGCCGTACTCTTCGAGGTCGCCGGAGTACGCGCTCGTAACCGTTTCGTCGCCGTTGGGACCCATCGTGACCAGCTGCGCCCTGACGTGCTTGTTGCTCTTGCGAGCGACCAGCCGGGGCTTGCCCGATTTTAGCAGGCGCAACCTCTGATGGTAGTCAGTCCGGACCTCGCGGCGACGGCGCATCGGCACCGTATATCGTGGTCCTGTTGCCATTGTTAGTAGTTACTCTCGATGTAGTTCAGCAGGTACTGGACGCTACGGAACTCGCCGCCTTTGGACTTGTCGTACAGGTCTCGGTACTGAGACTGCGTGATTTCGCCCTCGGCACGGAGTTCACGGAGCTTCGTTCGCTGCGCGCGAATCTTCTGCTGCCACTGTTCTTTGCCCTGCTGGCGACCGCCCGACTTCCCCTTTCGGGTGCCAGCGCCGGTCTGGTGACCGTAGTCGCGCTTGGCCTTCCGCTTGCGGGCGCGGCCGCGGGAGTTGCCTTTCTTGTCCTTCGCCTTGATCGAGCCGTCCTCGACCAGTTCGCGGATGTCCTCGCGGGTAATCGCCTCCGCGATCGCTCCCTGTGCTTCGGGGTCGAACCAGACGCGGTTCTCGCCAACGTCGAGAACGTCGGACGCGAGTCGCTTCTGTGCGCTCAGGTCGCTCATTCGTCAACCTCCACTTCGACGTAGGTCGGGTTCAGGACGCGAACGCCCTGTTCTTCGGCCTGTTCCTCGATACGCTCGCGCTTGCGAGCGCCGACTTTCGAGGCGATGCGGACTGCTTCCGTGTCGCCATCGACGCCTTCGAGGTCGTCGGTGTTGTGGACGCGGACTTCCTCGAAGCCGCTCGGGTGCTTGCCGCGCACCTCGGTCGGCGTCCGGAAGCCAGCCTGCACCGTGTCGCCTTTGCCCTTGACGCCGCGGCGCTGCTTCGACAGCGCGCCGCGCGGGCGTCGCCACGAGGTCGGCGTCCGCTTTTTCTTGTGGTAGTCTTGCCGGTTGAACTGCGGCTTGCCGACGCGCTTGCGCTGCGTGAGAAGCTCCTCCTCACGGTCGCTGAGGTCGGGGGTCTTATCGACCAGCCCGCGGGGCTGGAGTTCGGTCTCGACCTCCTCGTCGGTCTCGGCGTCTGCCTCGTCCGGTTCGTCCTCTTCGATTTCGGCCTCGGTCTCCTCTTCGACTTCGAGACCGCCAACGTCCGCCTTGATACGGGCGGCGAGGGCGTTCCCGATGCCGTTGACCTCCGCGAGGTCGTCTTGACTCGCGGCCTTCACGTCCTGTACCGACTCGAAGCCCGCGTCGCGGAGCGACTCGGCCTTGCTCGGGCCGACTCCGCTCACGTCTTCGAGCGATTGGGGTTCGTCGTTTTCTTCTGCCATTCGTTAGACACCTCCAGTCTGGGGCTTCTCGGTGATGTAGACGCCGTCTTGGAAGACGCGGGTGTCCTTGTCCTTGACGCGGGTGAGCTGTTCGATGTCCGCGGCCGTCTGGCCTACGTCCTCGATGCTCGGTCCGCTCAGGGTCAGGACCTCGTCGTCCACGCTGACGGTCGTGTCGCCGTGAATATCGGTGGTTCGGGGAGCTTTCTCACCGAGGAAGTTCTCGATGACGACCTCGCCGTTCTCGGCGCGGACCTGCATCGGGAAGTGAGAGTAGAACACCTCCATGGTGTACTCCCAACCCTCGGTCACGCCGTGGAACATGTTGCGAACGTGGCTCTCGAACGTACCCACGGTCGCGTTGGTCTTGGCGTCTTCCTCCTCGCTCTCGATGACTACGGACTCGTCCTCGACGCTTACGGACACGTCGGGGTACCAAAGCCGTCGCGTAACGGCTCCTTCCGGCCCCTCGACGGTGAGTTCGAGGTGGTCCTGCTCCGCAGTCACGTCGTCCGGAATTTCGAGTTCTGTTCGTGCCATTGTTAGTAGACGTACGCGATGACCTGACCACCGACGCCCTCTTCGCGGGCCTCGTAGTGGCTCATGACGCCGTGGCTGGTCGTGACGACGAGTGCCCCGTAGTCGCGGGCGGGGAGGAATCGCTTCTCCCACTTCTCGAAGTCGTCGGACCCGGCCGAGTACCGGGGCTTGACCGCGCCGCACTCGTTGATGGCGCCTTTCAGTTCGACCTCGAACTGACCGGCTTTACCGTCATCGACGAACTCGAAGCCGTCGATGTACCCTCGGTCGTAGAAGACTTCGAGTACGCTGCCGATCTCGTTCGACGCGGGCTGTACTGTGTGGTCCAAATGACCGACGCTCTCGGCGTTGTCGATGCCGGAGAGTGCGTTGGCCAACGGATCGTTTCCTGCCATAGTTATCGGTACTTCTTGAAGCCCATGCTTCGGGCGACTTCGCGGAAACACTGCCGACACAGGTTGATGTCGTACTTGCCGACGAGACCCTGCTTCCGACCGCAGCGCTGGCACTCGTCCGACTGGCCGGTACGCTTGGCGGCGTGTTCTCCGGTCGCTTCGGAGTCTATTTCGCTTTCACTCATCGTTCAACCTCCACGTCGAAGTTCGATTCGATGTACGCGATGGCGTCCTCGGCGTTCAGCTTGTGTGCCGAGGGGAGCGACCGCGTAACCTTGTCGCGCTTGCTGATTCGGTAGCCGGGTCGGACGAGGTTAACCGTCACGTCCAGCCCGTAGATGCCGATGTTCGGGTCGTACTCTTGGCTCGGGAACTCGGTGTGTTCCTCGACGCCGAAGCTGAAGTTCCCCGTGCCGTCGAACTGACGACCCGCGATGTCGGCCAGCGGGAGCGCCTTCTGGAGGAATTCCGTCGCCTCGTCGTCGCGCAGGGTGACCTTCGCACCGATGGGGTCGCCCTGACGGATGCCGAACTCGGGCTTGGTGGACTTGGCCTGCGTCCGCACGCTCTGCTGGCCAGTCACGTCTTCGAGAATGTCCTCGGCGTCCGCGAGCTCGCGGCCGCCTTCGCCGACGCCCATGTGGACGACGACCTTCTCGATGGTCGGCTCGCGCATCTCGTGGAAATCAGCGTCTGCTTCGCTCATTCGTCATCACCCACGAAGTTCTCGTCGATGACCACGACGTACTCTTCGACCGTCTCGAAGGTGCCGTCGTCGTCCGTCTCGACCACGACGTTGTTCGAACCGCTACCGGGCGTCACCTGAATCTCGGTGACCTCGCCGATGTCGCCCGCGTGCGAACCGCGGACAGCGGTCACGAGGCTGCCTTCCTCGTAGGGGAAGTGCGCGACGACCTCGGTGTCGTCGTTGCTGATGACGATGGAGTCCCCGGCGCTGTACTCGTCGTCCTCGACGAGCAGGTTCTGCCCGTCGTGGAGGTTGAGCTGGGTGCGACCGCCCGAGACCTTCGTCTTGTCCTCGATCTTTCCGAGCTTGCTCTCGGCGGCGTCGGCCTCGATGGGAGTCAGCGTGAGCCGACCGCCCTCGTCGGGGAAGACGCGGTAGAACTCTTCGCGCTCGGTGAACGCGATGATGTCGAACATCCCGATAGGTCGGTCCTCGGCGACGTTCTCGTCGCCGTTGACCAGCACGTTGCCCTGATCGAGAGCGTATCGTGCTTCCTTCCGGGAGCCGACGTAGCCCAGCACGTCCCGCAGCAGGATGATGAGGGGCACGCCGTCCTCTCCGTGCGGGCCGGAATCGGCCTTCACGGTGAAGGTTTCGGTCTTGCGCTCGACCGGCCAGGACTTCGGAACTGAGAGTCGCTTCTGGTGTTTCGTCATTCGTTCTCACCTCGGAGGCGCTCCTCGCGCAGGTCGTCTTCGAGGTCGAGGTCGGTGACCTTGAGATTGCTCGCGTCGAGCGGCCGGGGCACTTCTTCGCCGTCGGCCTTCTCGAGAGTCACGTCCTCGACGTGAACGACCGCGTCGCGGAGGTCAACCTTGATGACTTCGCCTTCGTCGCCAGCGAAGTCCCCGCGCATCACCTCGACGGTGTCGCCCGCGTTGACGCGGACACTGCGGGTGTCGAACTCCTCGCGGAGGTCGTCGGCGAGCGTCGCCTTGACCTGCTCGTGTCGCTCGTGGAGCGAGGCGCGCTCGGTCTGGTTTCGTTGTTTGCGTGGTTGCTGAGTCATACTATCATCGTAGCGGTGCTTGCGATGCTTCCGAACCGCTCTGCGACTTCCCGCGCGATGGGACCCTTGATTTCGGTCCCGCGCGGTTCCTCAACGTCGTCGATGATGACGGCCGCGTTGTCTTCGAACTTGACGCGCATGCCGTCGGGACGACGAATCGGCTGGCGCTGGCGAACAACAACCGCTTCCAGCACTTGCCGTCGCATCTCTGGGGTACCCTTCGTGACCGAGACGGTCACTTTGTCACCGATGCCCGCCTTCGGGTGGCGGCTCTTGGCGCCGGAGTAGCCGGAGACGCTGATGAGTTTGACCTCGCGTGCGCCCGTGTTGTCGGCGCAGTTGAGGAGCGAGCCTTTCGAGAGGCCCTGCGTAATGTCGGCTTTGAGCGCTTCCATTATTCTTCGTCCTCCGATTCGTCTTGTTGTTCGGTGCCGCCCGCTCCGAAGCTCCGCGTCGTCTCGAACTGCTCGACGACGACGTGGCTCTTCGTCTTCGAAAGCGGTCGGGTCTCTGCGATACGAACCGTGTCGCCGACTTCCAGTTCCAAGCAGTCCGGGTGGTGTGCCGGGACTCGGGACCGGCGCTTCATGTACCGGTCGTACTTCGGAACCGGAACGTCGTACTCTCGCTCGACGATCACGGTTTTGTCCATGTCTGTGGAAGCAACCTCTCCTTCGAGCGTCTGACCGCGCACGGACAGCGTTCCGTGGAACGGACAGTTCTCGTCGGAGCAGGTTCCTTCCGGCTCTGATACGTTCAGTCCTGTTGCCATTTAGATTCACCTGCGTTTTCGGTGCGTAGTTCGGGTCGTGAGAGCAGCCGCGCGCCATCCACCGTAACGTAGGCCACGCCCTCGCCACCGTCGGCGTTCGGCCGACGAGCCTCCGAGCGCCCTCCGGAGGTGCAGTCGGCCGAACGCCGACTGCCCCCCGAACGTGGTTCGGAGACAGCACCGGACTGACCGGAGGCAACTCCGGCAGTTTCCGATGCAAGTTTGGACGCGGTCCCCGACCCCTTCGCGGCATCGTCGCGCGAGGCGCGACGAGGTCCCGAGCGCGTCTCGGAACGGTCGGCGGATTCATCTGTAAGCGCGAACTCGAATGTCGAGCCCTCTTTCGGCACCTGCCGCACCCGAGAGGCGGACGCGACGCTCAACGTGCCCTGCGTCTCGGCGACGACCCGGCCCTCGATTCCCACGAGGTCCGGGTTCGGCGCGTCGGCGACGCGGACGTGAAGTCCGTTGAGTTCGTGTCGCGTCAGGTTCTCGGGTGTAAGTGGCATGATTATTCGTCGCTCAGGTCGCCTTCCTCGCGCTGGATCGTCTTGATCTGCGCGATGGTCCGGCGAAGCTGCTGGAATCGGCCGGGGTCCTCCGGTGCGCCACCGGCGGCCTTCACGGCCTTCTCGTTGAGGAGTTCGGTTTCGAGGTCTTCCAGCTCCGACTCACGCTCTGCGGGAGTCATGTCGCGGATTTCCTCGATATGAAGGATGGCCATTATTCGTCACCCTCCTCGTCTTCCATCTCGTCCATGAGGTCCTCTGCTTCCTGCTCGACTTCCTCTTCGAGCTCGTCGAGTTCCTCTTCGACCGAGTTCTCGGTTTCGGTCTCGTCGGCCGACTCCTCGCTGGTCTCGTCCTCGATTACCTCTTCGACGACTTCCTCGTCAAGCTCCTCTTCGGCGGGTTCGGCGGGAACCTCGTCCGCGTCCTCCTCCTCACGAAGCTCTTCGAGTTCCTCGTCGGTCGGCTCTTCGAGAAGTTCCTCGACGCCAGCCTGCTCGTTGGCCTCGACGGCCTCGGGGACGATCTCTTCGGGACTCGCGTCTTCCTGAATCTCGAAGTCGTCGGGGAGCTTGGCGTTCGGCGGGATGATTTTCACGTCCACGCCGATGGTGCCGAGCTTCAGGACGGCGACGCCCTGCCCGTGGTCAACGATGTCCTCGGCGGGTTCACCGTTGTGCTTGATGTACCCACGGTTGAACTTCTCGACGCGCGAGCGCGCACCGGTAACTTTCCCGGAGAGGACGATTTCGGCACCGAGCGCACCGGCGTCCATGATGCGGTCGATGGTGGTGTGTCCGGCCTTCCGGAAGTACCAACCGCGTTCGAGCGCGTTGGCGAGTCGGTCCGCGACGATTCGGGCGTTGAGGTCCGGCTCGTCCACTTCCTGCACGTCGATCTGCGGGTCTTCGAGGTCGAACCGCTCTTCGAGCTGCGTGGTAATCTTCCGGATGTTCTTCCCGCCCTTGCCGATGACCATACCGGGCTTCTCGGCCTTGAGAACGATTTGGGTCCCCATCGGGGTCTTGGCGACATCCATGCCGCCGTAACCCGCACGGCCGAGTTCTTCGCCGAAGAACTCGTCGATCTGGGACCGCTGAAGTCCGTCGTGAATGAACTGCTGTTCGTCTGCCATTATTCTTGCACCTCTTTGAGTACGAGTTCCACGTCTACCTCGGGCGTGTTCCACGCGCTCGCCCGCCCCATCGCTCGGGGCTTGCGGCCCTGCACTTCGCCGATCTTGTGGGCGGCGACGTGCATGATTTCCATCGACTCGCCGTCGAAGCCCTGCTGGTCGGCGTTGTTGACGACGTTCTCGATGAGGGTCAGGAAGGCCTCACTGGCCTTCTCGGGGTAGCGACCGGCGTCCCAGCCGTCGATGTCGCTACGGTGGCCGACGCCGCTGTTGTGTTGCTTGAACGGCACCGACCGCTCGCCGTCGATGACCGCTTGGAGGTACTCTCGGGCGTCCTCCACGGTCTTGCCCTTGATTTCGCGGGCGATGGCTTTGCTGTGCTTGTGGCTCATGTGCCGCTCCCGGAGCATCCCCTTGGCGGTGGTGTCCGGGTCGGTCTCGACGCTGTAACTGATTCCCATGGTATCACTTGAGTGGCACGAACTTCGAGGAGCGGGTCGCGCCGATACCGGCCTGTCCGTGTTCGACCGATTTCCGCGTCAGCTGGAACTCGCCGAGGTAGTGGCCCAGCATCTCCGGCTCGACGTACACTCGCTCGAAGCTCTGACCGGTGTACACCGAGAACGTCTTCCCGACGAATTCGGGGAGAATCGGCATGTTCCGGAGGTGTGTCCGAATCGGGTCGTTCGCCGAGCCGTCTTCGGTGGCCTCGCGGGCCTCTTCGATAAGCTTCTCCTGCTCGGTGGACAGACCGCGCTCGATGGTTCGCCGCTGGCGTGCGGGAAGCAGTTCCGCGACTTCCTCAAGACTCATGTCCTGCAGGTCGTCGAGGTCGTAACCGCGGAAGGTGAACTCACCTTCGCGGCCGGTTCGGTATTCGCCTTCACTCATGGCTTAGTTACCTCCTCGTCCCGTTCGCCGGGACGAGATGTCCCCGACCTTCCGTCCGGGCGGAGCGTTCCGCGAGACGGACTTCGGCTTGCCGGGGTGCTGGCGGCCACCGCCACCGAACGGGTGATCGACGGCGTTCATCGCAACGCCGCGGACGTTCGGCCACTTGGTGCCGCGCGCTTTCATCTTGTGGTGCTTGTTTCCTGCCTTCACCATCGGCTTCTCCGTTCGGCCGCCACCTGCGACCACGCCGATGGTCGCCCGACAATCGGGCGAGAGACGCTTGACCTCGCCGCTCGGAAGCTCGACGACCGCGGCGTCGCGGTCGTGCGTGACGAGGTTCGCGCTCACGCCGGAGGCGCGAGCGAACTTGCCGCCGTCGCCGGGCTGGCGCTCGACGTTACAGACCGGGACTCCTTCCGGAATCTCGGCCAGCGGCATGGTGTTTCCTTGTTTGATCTCGGCGCTGACGCCGACCTGAATGGTCTCGCCGACGCCGACGCCCTCGGGCACGAGGATGAGACGCTGGTCGCCGTCCTCGAACTCGACGGCCGCCACCGGTGCGCTCCGGGCCGGGTCGTGTTCGATGTCCACGACGGTGCCGGAGACGGTGTCGACCTCTTCGGGCTTCTTGTGCGTGAGGTCCGCTTTGTACTGGTGCGACGGGGCGCGGAACGTCGGCGTCCCGCGACCGCGTCGTTGTCCTTGGATTCGTCGTCCCATGTTCAGAACACCCCGATTCGGGAGGCGACTTCCTGCGCGTCGTCGTCCTCCGAAAGCGTCACCGTGGCCTTCTTGTCGCCGTTCATGGTGACTTGCGTGTTGATCTTCTCGATGGTGACTTCGTACTGCTCCTGAATCTCCTCGCGGATCTCGGGCTTCTCGGCGTCGAGGTCCACGATGAACTGAAGCTTGTTGTCGAAGTCCATCTGATTCATTGCCTTCTCAGTGACCCACGGGTACTCGATGACGCTCATCGGTCGGCCACCTCCTCGACCGCGCTCTCGGTCCACACGGTGAGTCGGCCGGGATGCGTGCCGGGCGCGAGATCCTCTGCGTTGAGTTCTCGGGCCGTGGCAACGTCGGCACCCGCGAGGTTGCGGGCGGCCTTCGAGGGTTCCTCACTGGTCACGAACAGGACCGACTTGGGCGTCTTGTACTTACGCCCACGCGTGGTCCCGCGACCCGCTCGGATCGACTTGTTCTCCTCTGCGCGCTCGATATCGGCGTCCGCGCCGATGGCTTCGAGGAACGAGACGACCTCCTTGGTCTTCACGAGGTCCTCGAAGTCGTCGCTGACGACGAGCGGCAGTTCGAGGTCGTCGTCGAACTGGTGGCCGCGCTCGGCCACGGTGTCGGCGTCGGTCGTCGCCGCGATGGCGCTCCGAATCGCCTTCTTTCGCTCTTTCGTGTTGATGTCGAGCGAGCGGTCCTTCTCTTCTTTCGGCGGGTGGGCCTTGCGACCACCGACGGTCTGGGGCACTCGTGCGCCCTGTCCGTTCGTTTGGGGGACGTGGGCCATCCCGCGACCACTGCCGGGCGACTCCGCCGAGGTTCGCATCCCGGCGTAGTCGTCCGCGCCGTAGTCCTGCTTGCGGTTTGCCTGCGCGGCGAGGACGGCGCGTTTGATGAGGTCCGGCCGGACAGTCTTCGAGAAGACATCCGGCAGGTCGAGCGTGCCGTCTTCCTCGCCGTCGAGGTTTCGTACTGTTGCTTGCATACTTTATCCCTGATTGGATTCGGTGCTTACGTACCGTACCTCGGGGTCGAGGCGCGGCTGGTCTTTCGGCCGGATGGCCGGGCGGAAACGCAGGAGGCGCTTGTCCGGACCGGGGACCGAGCCTTTGACCAGCGCGTAGGAACCATCGACTTCGCCGTAGTTGACGAAGCCGCCGTCAACGTTGATGTCGTCGTCCTCACCGATGTCGATGAGGCGCTTGTTGAGTTCAGTACGCTGGTGGTAGCCGGTCTGGCCCTGCTGGGGCACCGTCGAGCGGACGCGCGAGGGGTTCCACGGACCGAGGTTGCCGATCCGTCGTCGCCATCCCTGACGGGCGTGCTTGCCCTTCCGCTTCTGGACGCCCCATCGCTTGACGGGACCCTGCGTGCCTTTACCTTTCGTCACACCGCTGACGTCGGTGTACTCGCCTGCGCGGAACACGTCGTTCATGGCGTGTTCCCCGCCGTCTTCGAGGAGGTCCAACGCGAAGTCGGCGCGGTCGCTGAGCGACCCGCCACCGACGCGACTCTCCATCACGTCGGGCTTTTTCTTCGGAATGCTTGGCACCTCTTCGGGAACGGTGTGGGTGACGACACGAAGGTCGGAAACGTCGCCGTTGTCGAGCGCCTCGCGGAGCTCTGACTCGGCGGCGTCGATATCGTGGTCCTCCGGCACGTCGAGCGTGCGAGAGAGGTCGTCGTGGAAGTCGTCGCCCCACACTTCCGTCAGCGGCTTTTTGCCGTACGGCGTGTCTTCGTAGGCTCGCAGAGCAACCGCCCGCATCGGCGGCGTCTCCACGATAGTGACGGGAACGGTCTCCTCCATCCCTTCTCGCGGGGAGTTGGATTCGTCGTTCACCATCACCACGTGGGTCATGCCTGCCTTGTAACCCGCGAAGCCTTGGAGAGACGGGTTGCCGTCTCCGTCGGGCCACGAGTTGAAGCGCGGTACCTCACTGGCCGCGCGCTGGCGGGGGCCGAACCCTAGCGAACCTTTACGTGGTCTGCTTGTTTCTGGCATCGTATCACTTCTCTTTGAGGTTCAGACAGGCAAGGGAGGCGAACATCGCTTCTTCAGTTCGCACGACCTTGCTGCCTTGATTCGGAACCGCGTTGACCCAGAGGTCAAACCGGCCGGGTGCGCCCGATTCGACTCCGGACTCCGCGTCCGCCTCGTCCTCCCCGTCGTCGCCGGGCCGCGCGTCGGCCAGCGTTTCGGTGGGGAGGTCGAGTATCTCCGGCAAGCCGCGACCCGGTGCGCCGAACGCGACAGTCATACCGTCGCGTTCGATACGGCCGACCACATCGGTCAGCCGCCGAGTCGTCAATTCGACCCCGTGGCGGGACGTTGCGATTCGAACGCCCGCGTCGTCGCGGTCGAGCGCCGCCGGAAGGTCCGTGCGCATCACCGACCAGCCCGAAAGGGGCTCGTCTACGAGCTTCGCACGGACCGGACTTCGCGAAGAGATCCTGACGGTTACGCGCTCCCGCTCGCCGACCTCCATTTCTGGCGGCACGACGAGCGAGATCGGGTGTTGCAGTCCGCAATTGACCCGAACGCGCCCTTCAGGTCCGACCTCGGTCACGATTCCCTGTCTTAACGACCCCGAACCCTCGGATTCGGAGCCGGTCTGTGACGGAGCGCGGAGCGGCGGTAGGATGCCCGCGTACTCCAGTTCGTCCCGCTTACCGAATACCTCTTTTCGGAGGTAGGGCGGCGTCGCGGCGTAGTTCAGCACGGTGCTTACGAACCCGCCACCCCATTTTTCCTCCCCCTCAGGGTCGGGAAAGACCCCGAGGCGGTCGGCCCGGAACACCGTCGCCGCGCGGGCGACGTAACCGATTTTGCGAGTCGCCTCGCGCTTGTCTTCGGCTTCCCGGACGAGGGATGACGGAACGAGTAGGCTGACGGTCATACCGTGACGCTTCGACGCCCCGTCACTAGACTGTAGCGAATCGTACCGGCTTGGTTCGTAAAAGGGTGCCGCTTTGGTTCTATCTGTGCGGCCGCGTCACAAAGCTCGTAGCGCCAGAAATCGGTCCTTGATTCGTGTCACCGCCCCCCGATTCTACTTCGATTCGCAAGCCTTATTTGTTACCCGGCATTACGTAGAAATGCACTCGCAGGGCGCTGGTAGTGTAGTGGTATCACGTGACCTTGCCATGGTCGCAACCGGGGTTCAAATCCCCGCCGGCGCACTTTTCCAAACGCTACTTCCCACGGAGTTGTAACTCTACGTTACGTCGTCGCGTCGCATTTTGTCACGACGACCGATGAGGACCAAACGGCAAAGAGGCCGCCGCCCGTTCGTCCATCCGCTATGGCCGTAATCGCACTCCTGAGCGTCGCACCGGTCGTCGAGGAAAGCATGGCCGAGGAAGTGGCCAAGGCCGTCGCCGCGCTCGACGACTTCGACGTGTCCTACGAGACCAACCCGATGGGGACCGTCATCGAGACCGATTCGGTGGATGAACTGTTTGCGGCCGCCCAAGCCGCCCACGAGGCGGTGGACGGCGACCGCGTGAGTACGGTCCTGAAAATAGACGACAAGCGCACGCGCGAGCAACGCGCGCACGAGAAAGTAGATGCGGTCGAGGACGCGCTCGGCCGAGAGGCGAAACGGGAACGGTAGTCCCGGAGCCGAGCGTTTTCTCACCTCTCCCGCCGGAAGTTCATGCTGCGTGGCCGTCACCGAGTCGGAATCGGACGGTCCGAAGTTGTCGAAACCGTCGAACCCACACCGACTGATAAACGGTTTACGGGGTGACGCCCAATCGGCGCACATGGACAGTCTCAATCGGAACGCGTTGGAACTCGCCGACGAAGCCCTCGATTTCGCCGAAGAGTTGGACATCGGCGCGCGCGAACTCGACAACGGAGCCACGGTACTGGACTTCGGCCACGAGTTCGACGGCGGCGTCGAGGCCGGACTCCTGCTTGCGGAGATGCAGACCGCGGGACTCGCAACGGTACAGACCCGGATGGACGAGGTCGCTGGCGCGCCCTTCCAGTACGTCGAGTTGACCAGCGACCACCCCGCGCTGGCCCTGCTCTGCTCGCAGAAGGCCGGGTGGGAGCTCACGACCGAGGACTTCGAGGGTCTCGGGAGCGGCCCGGCCCGCGCGCTCGTCGCGGAGGAAGACGAGTTCGCGCGTGTGGGCTACGAGGACGTGTCGGACTTCGCGGTGCTGGCCGTCGAGAGCGACGACTACCCCACCGCGTCGGCCGCCGAGCAGGTCGCGGACCTGACCGGCGTCGAGACGACCAGCGTCTTTCTCGCGTCGGTTCCGACCGCCAGCCTCGCCGGGAGCGTCGGCATCGCCTCGCGCGCGGCCGAGATGGCCGTCTTCCGACTCTCGGAACTCGGCTACGACCCCCTCGATGTGGTGAGCGCCACCGGGTCGGCCCCAGTCGCGCCCGTGGCGGGCGACGAGGAGACCGCCATCGCGCGGACGAACGACGCGCTGGCCTACGGCGGCGAAGTTCACATGACCGTCCGCGAGGAGTTCGACCGCTTCGACGAAATCGTCTCGACCGCGAACGACGAGTACGGCACCCACTTCGCGGAAATCTTCGAATCTGTCGATTGGGACTTCTACGATGTCGCGGAGGGCGTCTTCGCGCCCGCCCGCGCGACGGTGGACGTAATCGGCGGCGACACCTACGTCGTCGGCGAGCGCGACGAAGACCTGCTGGCCGAGAGCTTCGGCATCTGAGTCGGAGGGAGAGAGGATGCAATTCAAACTGGTTCCCGAACCGCCCCAGTCCCTCGACTTCGTGGCCGACGCACAGCGCGCGGTGCCGCTCGTACCGGGGAGCGAAGACGACTGTTGCGCCCGGATGCTCAACCGGACCGACCTGACGAGTCGAGACGAGGCCCGGACGTGGCTGACGTTCCTGCGCGCGCTCGGACTGGCCGAGGAGCAGTCGTCGGGCTTTACCCGGACGCGCGAGGACCCGACGCCGGAGTTTCTGGCCGAGCAGTTCCGAGCAAACGTCTTCGGGGCGCCCGCGCTGTTAGAGATTCTGGACGACGCCGGGAGACCACTTTCTGCCGAGACGGTGTTCGAGCAGTTCGAAGAGGAGGTCCCGACGTGGGAACACTACAAGAATCCGAATACGTGGGAGACGATTTGGAGCGAGCGCGTGGAGTATCTGTTGGAGTGGGCCGTGTTGTTGGGGCTAGCTGAGAAAGTGGACGGGGAGTACGTAGACGGGTAGTTTCCTACTCGACGCCTAGATACCCGGCGGCCTCCTGTGCAACCTTCTTTGTCGTCGCTTCGACTAGGCGACCTTCTTCACCGTGAACATCTGCGTGCCGGATGGGCACGACGGTCCACGGATTGACGTAGCTTTCACGGGGGAGTCCACCGGTTTTGAACTCGGCGTCTGCGAGCGGAATCGCAACCGCGCGTCGTGTTGTCGTAACCGCCGCGTAGAGTGCTTCCTCATCGCTAAACGGGTGAGCGTCGTCACTTAGACAGACGTAGGGGCGATAGTTGTGGTCAGCGAGCAGGTCCGGGCCTTTCACGACTACACCGCGGTCGTACATCATCGCTATTCTTCACCGTAGTAGTCGTCGGTCGTTGACGCCGAACTGGCCCGCGTCTGGGCCGCGTATGACGCGAGGCGGTCGTCTTCGGCGAGTGCCCAGTACCGACCGCGATGACGGACGAGACCACGGTCTTCGAGACGCGATAGGGTGGCACCGACGCTTCCGCGATTGATACCGGTCGCCTCGTGGATTTCGGTTTGGGTGAACGCTTGATGTTCGTTTTCGGCGAGGAACTGGATGATGCGGTAGGGATTGGTGCCCTCTTGGATGTCGAGGGCTCCCGACGGGTCTTCGTTGAACTGATCGATACTGATTGGCATGTATAATAGAACGTAATAGAATGTAATAAATGTGGCGCACGGTACAGGTACTGTTCAGATACGCGTTGAAGCATGAGGCGATTGGAGTTCTGGTTGCCTCTGCCAGAATTCGACCGACTCAACGGCTGTGGCAATGAATCGAGTTAGATGGTGTGGAGCAAGAGGTGATACCGGAACCGCTGATGAAGTTCAGTAACCGTTTCATGCCAACTATTTCCAGAACGCTACTCACCGTACCGCCGAAAATTGGTTGCAAACTCCGTCTTTGCATGGAATCA
Source organism: Halorussus pelagicus (assembly GCF_004087835.1). Classification (NCBI taxonomy): domain Archaea; kingdom Methanobacteriati; phylum Methanobacteriota; class Halobacteria; order Halobacteriales; family Haladaptataceae; genus Halorussus; species Halorussus pelagicus. Next base: position 728,970 of record NZ_CP035119.1, on the reverse strand, counting down.
GCTTATCTGAACAATTCCACAAACGTGACTGAACCCCTCAGCGAATCTTCCGCACGTTACTGATGTCGAATCCGGCGTCGTGAATCTCCGTCTCGAAGCGGATGATGTCCTCGGCCTCCAACCGCGACAACACCCCGCGGAACTCCCGGACGAACATCACCCGGTCGCGCTCGTTGCCGCCGGTCTCCCACTCAAAGGCGATGGTGCCGTCGGCCGCACCCATCAGACTCCCCATCTGGATGTCCGAGAGGGCTTCCTGATTCACGAGGACCAAAATCAGGCCGTCCCACGCGCGCGAGGCCTTTTGGAGACCCTTGACGAGTAGAGTGATATCGCTCCAGTCTAAGTGTTCGTTCGGCGCGCGCGCGAGGTCGGTCAGCGAGTCGATGACGACGAGGTTGCCCGTGGCGTGTTCGTTGAGGTACTCGCCGAGCGCTTCTAGCACACCACGGCGGTCGCCCCCTTTCCCGAGGTCGGTGATGGTCTGAGTCTTGCGGGTGTACCACTCGCGGGGAATCGCAGAGAGTTGGAAGTATTCCTGACTGAAGTCGGCGAAATCGACGGTCCGGACGCCCGGCCGGACTATCTCCTCGCTCATGGTGAACTCGATTTCCCGCCGGAGTTCGTCGCCGCTGGCGGTGAACGAGACGTAGTGGATATCCTCGGGCACCGCGGCCCGGTCGGACACCTCGCCGTAGTGGAGACCGAACTGCTCCTCGTCGGTGTGGGCCAACCCGTTGATGGTCGCGCTGGTGTAGCAGAACTCGCGGGCACCGGCCCCGGCCTCGCCTGCCAGCAGAACCACGCTTCCGGGCGGCGCGCCGCCGCCGATGATGTCGTCCAGTCGGGAGACGCCGAACGGAATTCGGTTCATGAAGCTCTCGTTACGGGGGTCTCGGCCGGGGCGTTTGGGTCTTTCGTCTACCAGTCTCGCTTCTCTCCCCGGACTCATCCGGAGTCCTTTCTTCGACGCGAACGTTCAAATACGAAACCGAGACCATCCTTGCACGGACGCTTCGCGCGGTCACGGACAGGGAGCCGACGACTCAGTCGGCAGTGTCGATGACTCCGTGACCGCCAGTCCGACTACTCCGAGAGGACTGTGCCAACTCACGCGTCGATTTCCGCGCCCCGATTCCGGGGTTCGGCGACCACCACCTCGCCGCCGACGCCCGCCGCCGAGAGCGCCGCGTGGGCCGCCTCGCGGGCCGCAGGCGCGCGCTCGTCGGTGGTCACGGCGTAGACCGCGGGACCCCACGACGACTGGCCAGCGCCAGCTATCGCGGTCGTTCCGGATAGCTCCGCGACGAGTTCGCCGACCGGCGGGCGGTAGACGCCGCCCTGCTCGTCGGCGTACCACGCGCCGTTCAACCGGCCCACCTCGGCGAGCGCCGCGCCGAACGTCTCGGGGTCGCCCTCGGCGACTGCTGGGAGGACGCGCCGAGTCACGACCGCGGCGATTTCGTCGGCGAGCGAGGGGTCCGCGCGCTCGACGACCGACCGCATGCTGGCGTCCTCGTCGTCGCCGCTCCGGCCGGGTTCCGCGTCGGGGTGAACGACCACGAAGCGCCAGTCGTCGGGGACCTCGTGGCTGGCCGTGACCGGCGGGACCGACCACTCCCCGCGGGGCGGTCGGTCGGCCGTGAACCGCTCGGTCGGGTGTCCCGAGTCGAGGACGAACCCGCCGGACTCGAAGGTCGCCACCCCGACGCCGCTCCGACCGCCACGGCCTAGTTTTGGGGCGCGCTCGCGGACTCGCGGATTGCGGCCGTGAGCGCGCGCGACCGCCGCGAGCACCGCGAGTGCCAACTGCGTCCCGCTCCCGAGACCGACGTGTCGTGGCAGGGTTCGCTCGACCGTTACGTCTGCGCCGGAGACACCGAGAAGTTCGACCGCGCGGCGGGCGTACGCGCTGGCGTCGTCGTGGTTACATCGAACCGTCTCTGCGGGGTCGGCCACCACCTCGACCCGCGGCGAGTCGAGCGCGACTCCGAGCGACCCGTAGAGTCGCTCGTGGGCCAGCGAGAGGTTCTGAAAGCCGAAGTGGAGGCGCGCTCCGGCGACGACTCGTGCCATACCGGTGGTTAGCGAGCGACGGGGTTCGTAGTTCCGACAGTGGCAAAAACTGGTCAGGTTAGCTCTTCGAGGACGTGGCTGGCCACGCGCTCGACGCCGTTGTCGTGGTCGGGCGACTCGGGCGGCTGGCGGACCGCCCGTGCGACGTGCGTAACCGAGTGTTCGACCTGAAAGCCCTCGACGCCGCGGCGTTCGATGACGCGGGTCACGCCGTGTTGCTCGTCGGTGAACGGGTAGATTACGCAGGGGGTCCCGCCGACCGCGGCCTCCATCACGGTCGAGTAGCCCGAACAGACCACCACGTCGGCGGCCCGAATCCACGGCAAGAGTGCGGGCACTGCCTCCCAGTCGTCGTCGCCGACCAGCGTCACGCGGTGGCCCTCTGTCCGAAGGGTCTCGGCGAGCACGTCGAAGTTCGTCGAGTAGACGCTCGGCACGACCAACACGTCGATTTCCTCGTTCGGGCCGCGACAGTCGTCGGGGTCGAGCGCGACGGGCGGAACGTGGGTCACGCCCGGCGGGTCGCCGCCGTCGGACGGCCAGACCGCCGGGTAGAGGAACGTCTCGGCCGCGCCCAACTGGTAGCGGTTGAGCAGCCAGGTAAACACCTGTTCGACCGCGGCGTCGTAGTAGGAGGCCGCGTTGTGGGTGACGATGTAGAGGGGCGTCCCCGTCAGCGGCGCGGCCATCGCGGCGAACATGTCGTCGGTCACCAGCGCCGCGGGGTCCTCACGTCGGAGCCAGCGCACGAAGTCGAAGACGCGCTTGCCGCTGTAGGGGAGGCTTCTGGTCAGCACGCGGCCGAGCGACCCCTGTTGGTAGTCGCCGATGTAATCGACCGGCGCGGCCCGGAACACGTCGTAGCCGTTGTGTTCGATGAAGCGCGAGCCGGGACCGCCGCCAGCGAGCGCGATGTCCGCCCCCGCGTCTTCGAACGCTTGCCCGACTGCGAGCATCCGGGTGGCGTGGCCAGCGCCTTCGGGGTAGTGCGCGACGGCGACCGTCAGGTCCATGACCTCTTTTCGACGGCCGCCCGAAAAGTATGTTCTCATTCCGAGATTTTGTCGGGCGACCAAGATGTGTCCTCGCGGTGACGCGAGACAGGTCGTCGGGCGGATACACGGTGTGAGCGACGACCACCGGCGCGACGATTAGCTACTCGGTGCGAGACCGAACGGCGCGCCACGCTGGTCGCTCTCGACTAGCAGCAGGTACATCGCCTGACTCCACTGGAGGTTGGAGTTCCACTGCACGTCGCCGTTGCCGTCCACGCGCTCGGGCAGGAGTCCGGCGGCGGTGGTCCACTGCTCGGCGTGGTCGAAGACGTAGTCGCTCATGGCGTTCGAATCGACGCCGCTCTGCCACCGAACCACGTCGGCGTACGCCTCGCAGAGTGGCCACCCGCCGTCGTTGGCGCTCCCGCTCGGCGTGTAGTCGTCCTGTGGATACCGACCTAAACAGGGCGTGTCGTCGGCTTTCCACGCGGTGTCGTCGGCCTTCTGGACAGTCGAGGTCATCTCGGGACTGCTCGCGTCCTTGACGTTCCACGGCCACGCGGCCATGAACGCCGCGGCGTCGGGACGAACGTCGGCGTCGAGCGTGCCGTCGTTGTACGTCGGGCTGTCGGCGGTGACGTAGTGGTCGCCCAGATAGGCGTTCGTCTTGTAGCAGTAGCCGTCAAAGTTGCTCGCCCACGTATCGGCCTTGTTCCGGCAGTCGTCGGCGAAGGCCGTCTCGCCCTTCGCGTCGGCCAGTTCGGCCATCGCTCTCAGTCCAGCAATCGCCGACGCCGTGCCTTCGGTCGAGTAGCCCCAGATTTCCTCCCACGGGTCCTGATGCTTCTTCGGGAAGCCGTAGCCGTTGTCGTAGCCGAGCAGGAACTGGCCCGCGCTCTTGGACATCGAGTAGTGGTCGTCGAGGACCGCGCTGTCGCCGGTCTCCTGCCATGTCAACCAGTGGGCGTAGATGGGACCGCCGACTTGGTCCAGTTGGAGCGCCTCCCAGTGGGCCGACCCGTCTACGTAGTAGTTCTGCCACCACGTTCCCTCGCGGTCGATGCCGCGGTCGTCCGTCGTCGCGGTCTTAATCTGGTGGTCGTCGAGCCACTGGAGGGCCTCTCTGGCCTCGGTGGTCGCGTCCGCCGAGAGGAGCGACTGAATCATGACGACTTGGTCGCGCGGCCAGACGTAGGTGTACTCCTCGCTGCCGGGTTCGAACGCTCCCGCAATCATCGGCCCGCGGGGGTCTTGAGCGCACTTGAGGCTGGTCAGGGACTTCTCGTACATCGCGTCCGCGGTGGCGTCGCCCGTTGGACCCGAGGAGACGCTGGCGTGCCAGTCGTCCCACGCCGAGACGAAGCCGTTGCGCTCGGCCGCGTACCCGTTGTCGAGCGCGGCGGTGGCGTTATCGATGGCCTCGCTTTCGGACTTCCCGAAGCCGATTGCGGTGAGCCACGTCACATCCGTCGCGCCGCCGACGTAGAGACCGACGCCGGAATCCACGTTGCCCGAGGCCGAGGAGTTGGCGTCGATGTAGCCGTCGTTCTCGCCGTAGATGTCGTGCCACGCGCTCTTGTCCGACCCGGAGGTCGAGCCTTCGACGCCGACCCGGTGGCCGTCGAAGGTCGTCTTTCCGGTCGAGGGGCGCTGCTGGGCGTACGCGAGGTACCACGACCCGTCGGACGCGACCACGCAGTCGTAACCGTTCGCGGTCGTGACGTAGCCGCTGTCGCCCTCGCCGCGACTGTCGAACTCGTCGATGGCCGGGTTGACGAGCGTAAAGAGGGTGTGGTCGTTTGCTTGGTCGAACTGCGCGTTGTTCTGCACGAGGAGCGCGGGCTTGTCGGCGGTGACGAGTACGTCCTGATACAGGTCGGCGGAGTAGCCGCTGTCGAACTGGAACCAGTTGTGGACGTGGACCTCCGGCACCGTGCTGGACTCGTAGGACACCTCGCTCCCCGCGGCGTCGTTGCGCACGTCGAGGGTCTGGCCGAGGTCGGCGTCCCAGAGTATCGTGTGAACGTCCCGAAGATGCTCCACGTCGCGGCGGAACGCCGAGGTGTCCTCGATGAGGGTGCCGTACCGGTCGCCACCGGCGGTTCCGGGGTACTGGTTGAGCGTCGCCAGCACGTTTTGGCCCGCGCCGTTGGGCGCGCTGACAACGGCGTCCTTGTCGCTGTCGGGGTAGTTTTCGCCCGCCGAAGCGGGGGTCGAGACGCTTCGCAGGAGGGCGCTCCCGGTGGCCGTGCCGCCGATTCCTTGCAGGACCGTTCGTCGGCTGAACCTGTTGTTCGACATGTAGTGTTCCTATCTTGGATTGCCTGAGTAAAAAATTTACTTAGAATCAAGTTAATATAATATCCTGGGGTTCGAGGCTCGTTCGAGAGCAGTCGAACAGCAACATCTGTCCGAGGGCGGCAACTTAAGCCCCTCCGCGGTCATGCGGACGTATGACCGAGAAGTCCGGAAATCTGCGGAGCAGCGAAGTCACCGAGGGCGTCGAGCGCGCGCCCCACCGCGCGATGTTCCGCGCGATGGGGTACGACGACGCCGACCTCTCGTCGCCGATGGTCGGCGTCGCCAACCCGGCGGCCGACATCACACCGTGCAACGTCCATTTGGACGACGTGGCGGCCGCGGCCTACGAGGGCGTCGATTCGGCGGACGGGATGCCAATCGAGTTCGGGACCATCACCATCTCCGACGCCATCTCGATGGGGACCGAAGGGATGCGCGCCTCGCTGGTCTCTCGGGAGGTCATCGCCGACTCGGTGGAGTTGGTCGCGTTCGGCGAGCGCATGGACGGGCTGGTCACGCTCGGCGGGTGCGACAAGAACCTGCCGGGGATGATGATGGCCGCGATTCGGACCGACCTGCCCTCCGTCTTCCTCTACGGCGGGTCCATCATGCCCGGCGAGCACGAGGGCCGAGAAGTCACCGTCCAGAACGTCTTCGAGGGCGTCGGCGCGGTCGCCGAGGGCGAGATGAGCGAGGACGAACTCGACGACCTCGAACGCCACGCCTGCCCCGGCGCGGGGTCCTGTGGCGGGATGTTCACCGCGAACACGATGGCCTCAATCTCGGAGGCGCTTGGTCTCGCGCCGCTCGGGAGCGCGGGCGCACCTGCCGAGTTTGAGGAGCGATACGACATCGCCGAGCGCGCCGGGGAACTCGCGCTCGACTGCATCGAGAACGACCGCCGCCCCTCCGACATTCTCGACAAGCGGTCGTTCGAGAATGCCATCGCGCTACAGGTCGCCATCGGCGGGTCAACCAACGCCGTCCTCCACCTGCTCGCGCTGGCCGCCGAGGCCGGTGTGGACCTCGACATCGAGGAGTTCGACGAGATTTCTCGGCGGACGCCCAAGATTGCGAACCTCCAACCCGGCGGCGAGCGGGTGATGTTCGACCTCTACGAGCAGGGCGGCGTCCCGGTCGTGATTCGCCGCCTCGTGGACGCGGGCCTGTTCGACGGCGACGCCATGACGGTGACGGGCCGGACGATTTCGGAGGAACTGGACGAGTTGGACCTGCCCGCAGACGACGACATCGACGCCGAGTTCGTCCGCCCGGTCTCCGACCCCTTCCACGAGGAGGGGGCCATCAAGATTCTCACGGGCAACCTCGCGCCCGACGGTGCGGTCCTCAAGGTCACGGGCGAGGACAACTTCCACCACGAGGGACCAGCCCGCGTCTTCGAGACCGAGGAGGACGCGATGGCCTACGTCCAAGAGGGCCGCATCGAGTCGGGCGACGTTATCGTCATCCGCAACGAGGGACCGAAGGGCGGTCCCGGAATGCGTGAGATGCTGGGCGTCACGTCCGCAGTCGTCGGCGCGGGCCACGAGGACGACGTGGCGATGGTCACGGACGGCCGGTTCTCGGGCGCGACCCGCGGGCCGATGATCGGCCACGTCGCGCCCGAATCGTTCTCGGGCGGTCCCATCGGGGCGCTGGAGGACGGCGACCGCGTGACCATCGACATCGCCGAGCGGACTCTCGACGCGGACCTCTCGGACGAGGAACTTGAAGCGCGCCTCGACGCGCGCGACGAACCGGAAATGGCCTACAAAAACGGCGTGCTGGCGAAGTACGGCGCGACGTTCGGGTCGGCCGCGAACGGTGCCGTGACGAATCCGGGTGTGAAACGCGACGAGTAGGCGAATGGCGTTTTACGGACGTGACGGCGCGCTCTGTACGCCGTTTCGCCGCGTGCGAGCGAACGAGCGTAGCGAGTGAGCGAGCAGGCGTTTCAAACCACGATGCGGAGCAGTTCGTCGGCACCCTGTTGGAACTCGAAGGGAACCGACCGAATCTTGGTCTCGTACCCCTCGTCGGCCAGCATCTCTCGAAGGTCGTCCAGTCGCGGGTAGCGTTTCCCGTCGAAGCGTTCGAGCGGGTAGACTCGAACCTCCTCGCTGGCCACGCGGGCCAGTTCCAGTAGGGACTGTCTGTGGAACTCGTGGTCGAGTTTGTCCATGTAGAGGAACATGAGGTGCGCCGAGAGGACCAGGGAAAACGAGTCGTCGGCGTACGGGAGGTCCGGCAGTTCGGCCTTCACGTATCGGTCGGTGTCGTGGTAGTCGGCGTAATCCGCGATGAACTGTTCGTAGGCGCGGGTCCAGTGGTTTCGAACGTCGGTCACGTCGTCGTAGAACTCCCAGACGAACTGGTCTTCGACGCCGTCGAACCCGGCGATGGCGGTGTCGATGTCGCGCTCGCACTTCTCCCGTAACTCGTCCGGCGGGATGTGATACAGCATGTCCACGCCGACTGCGTCGATATCGCGCCGATTCGCCTCGGCGACGAACGCGCACGCTCCGCCCGGACAGTCGAGGACAGACTCGCCCCCCCACGCTGAGAGGTCGATGTCGAACATCTTCTCGTACTCCCCCACCGTTCGACCGATGAAGGCAACATCGTCTATCGCGTACGTCTCCGTGTCACCCATGTATTATACGCCTAACTTTCGGATTATAAAATTATCCTCCGAGACACATCATATAACGTATGGTCAATTTGCATAGTATAGCTTCTGAAAATCCAAAATTCACCATACCGGAACTCGATTTCCAAACCCCACTACCATTATCAATTATCATAACTGATAATATTACACCGTTAAACCTATGTTAACTAAACATTATAGGGTGAGTATGGCACAACAGAAAGCGTTCAGTCGAGATGGCGAAGTAAGCGGACAGACCGTCCGGTCTATCGTTGACGGTGTCGCCCAGTTCTCCAGCACGTACGAGGATCGTGCGCTCGACATCCTTGACAACCACGGCCTGCCCGAACCGGAAGAGGACGACTGGTACTCGTGGGGCGCGTACATCGACGCCTTCGAAGAACTCGCCGACACTGTCGGCCCGAAGACGGTGACGAAGATCGGTTCCGAGATTCCCGGTCTGGTCGATTGGCCGCCGACCGTCGATAGCGTCGAGGGCGGTCTCGCGGCCCTCGACGAACAGTACCAGAACACCCACCGCGGCGACGACATCGGTTACTACGACTTCGAGAAGACCGGCGACAGCGGTGGCGTCATGGAGTCTAAGAACCCCTATCCCGCAGCGCTCGACGAGGGCCTGCTGAAGGCCACCGCCGAGAAGTTCAGCGGCGACGGCGCATTCGTCCGCGTCGAACAGACTAGCGACGGCGAGGTCACGACGTTCCAGATTTCGTGGTGAATCGCTCGCCGTCGCGGTAGTTGGGCCGTCGTTTTCGGCGGGCCGACCGCTTTTGAGACCCTATCGCGGTGAGGTGTACTCCATCCCGAGGAACTCCCGAGCGCGCTCGGGGTCGGTAATCACGTCTCGGCCGAGCAGTTCGGCGAGTTCGACCGCCATCTCTACCACCTCGGAGTTCTTCTCGATCAGTTCGTCGCTGTGGGGATATTTCCAGTAAGCGTCCTCGATGCCGACGCGCACGACGTTTGCGCCCGCGATGAGTCCCATCGCCAGCGTCGGAAGCCAGTTTCGCCCGCCGGGGTAGAGACCGACGACGCTCTCCGGGACGCTCTGGCGCACGTTGTATATCTCCGAGAGGACTTTGAAGTACGACCACGGGTCGTTACCCGTGGTCAGCGAGTCGTGAGCGCCCGCACGGATACAGAGAACGAACGGGTCCCAGACGGCCTCGTTGGCGTCCAAGATGTGGTGTTTCACGTCGCGCAGGACGTGGGTATCGTACAACTGGAAAATTGGCTTAACGCCGTTCTCCTCGTAGAACCGGACGCCCTCCGTGATGGACGACAGCGAGTGAAGTGCGCCCGCGCCGAACAGACCGGGCGGGAGGACGACGCTCCCTTGGCAGTATTTGTTCCCGTCGCCGCGCTCCAGCAGGTCGGCGACGCCCGAGACGTAGTCGGCGTGGGCGCTCACCTCCCACCCCTGACTGAACGTTATCACATCGCCGCACTCCTCGAATACGGGGTCAAGCAGGTCCACGAGCAGGTCGTTGTCGTTCCACTGCGGGCGGCGGTTCTCGTCGCGCGGATGGACGTGGACGGCGGCGGCACCGGCCTTGACGCTGTCCACGAGTTCCTGTATCTGCTCGCCTTTCGAGTCCGGAACCGCAGGGTAGTGGTCGCCGCCGGGTTGCCACCCCGGACATGCGCACTCGATGACGACGGGACTGTCCATCGTGTCAATCTGGTCGTCCTCGTGGACCGGGAAGAACTGCTTGGCCGCATCCCGCGTGAACGTGCCCGCTGGTTCCAACTCGTCGAACGCGAGGTCGTCGTAGAGGTTTCGGTGTAAGGAGTCGCCGTCCGAATCTGGGCTGTCCGGTGCCATAACGTACGAAGTTAGAGTATGTTTTATTTAATATTTTCTTTAAAAAATAAATATAGGTGTGGCGGACGACGAGCCGATGGTTTCTTCCCAACTCCCTGACACGATGCGGTTACTATCAACTTCTACAGGATGTTCCAAGAGACTTGGAATTCGGTCTTGCCGGAGTCGGCGTCGCCGTCCGGCGACTGCGGATGTCGGGACGATGCGCGGCGCGACGGCTATGAAACGTAGTGTCGCGTAGAATTTGGAATGGGACTACCGACGTATCAAACCGCGATACCTCGTGCTCCCATTTTTGCTTCGCAAAAAGTGGGACCGCCGAGATTCGAACTCAGGTCCAACCGACCCCATCGGCTGAGGATACCGCTACCCCACGGTCCCGCAATGCACTCCGTGTGCATATCGACAAAAGCCCGTCTCCGAGTTAAGCGCTTCGTTTCGAGTCGAGTAGCTCACGCCGAATCGCCGTCTTCGTGCGAATCGTCCGCATTGCGCGGGACCACGAGGTCGCCGTCGTCGCGGACCGCCATGCTCGCCAGTGCGTCGTTCTCGTAGACCGCGACGCCAGCCATTCGCCCGAGGACGTAGCCGTCGTGGTTGGACTCAACGGTCGCCTTCGACTCGCCGTGGGGCGTGCAGATGTCTGCGATTGGGTCGCCCTCCGACACCATGTCGCCCGCTTCGACGCGATGGCGCGCGATGCCCGGCGTATCTGCGTGGGGATGGACCGCGCGCTTGACGGGGTACTCGACCGGTGGTTCCGGGCCGACGGCGTCGGGGTCCGGGTCGCCCGGAAGCACACCGAGTTCGCGCATGACGTTCCGAAGGCCCTCGACGCCAGCCTCGCGGATGTCCCCCTCCACGACTTCGTGGCCGCCCAACTCCGCGGTGAACGCCGGGATTCCGGCGTTGTTGAGCGCCGCGCCCGCCGTCGAACGCTGGAGGTTCTGCTCGGTGTACTCCTCGGCGGCGTACTCGTTGACGATAGGCATGCCGAACGCCTCCGCGAGCGATTCGAGGTCGGCCGCGAGGTCGCGGGCCTCCGACTTCGTGCGCTCCTCGCCATAGAGGACTCTATCGCGGATGAGGAACGGCATCGACCCGACGTGGGCAGTGTGAAGGTCAACGAGCGCGTGGGCCGAGTCGGCGAACGCCTCGTAGATGCGCTCGTCAACGAGTTGCTGGACGCTCGGCGGGCGACTGCTCTCGGCGTCGGGGTCCGGGAAGTAGCGGTTGGGGTCCTCGTCGTCGTAGTAGGAGGTCCGGGAATTGCGGCGCAGGCCCGCGGGGTTGAGATTTGGGATGCAGACCACGGTACCCCGGATTTCCGCCGCGAGTTCGTCGGTCATCACGTCTTGGGCGACGGCGAGACCCGTCACCTCGTTGCCGTGGATGGCGGCGGTAATCCAGAGTGTTGGTCCCTCTTCCTCGCCCTCGGCGACGAGGACGGGCAGGCGCTCGGGGGTGCCGGTCGGGAGGTCGGTCACGTCGAGCCACCCGGTAGCGAGTTCGCCGGGGGCGGATTCCGCGGTTCCGAGTTGCATGTCGGTGAGGTTGCAGGGCGCGGTGAAAAAAGTGGGCGTGGCGGCAGAGGAGAGCTTCGAGTCTCGGAGATTCGAACCTCCACTCCGGCGCGCGCTGGCGTCTGCGCGAGCGGATGCGAGCGCAGGCTCGTCGGACGCGGGTTGTCCGACGGCGCGGCGCGACTGCGCACCGCCGAGGTTGGGGAGGTGTGAGGCTGATGCGGTGCTGTGCGGGGCGGTCGGGGTATGATTGGTGTCGGAAATAGCTATCTCTGCTTTCTGTCTCGTTTCGTACGTCGCACCTCTTCCCAAAAACCAGAGAAAGAACCGAATTTACACCAACACGCGCTCTAACTCCACGACTAACCCCTCTTCGGCGTCGGCGTCACCGACCATCGTCCCCAAGCAGACCGCGGCGTCGTCGGGGGTGAAACAGACGACCAATTGTCCGTCCGCCGCATCCTCCGCGTCGATGACGCCCGGCGCGTACACCTGCGCGCCCCGCGCGACCTGTTCGGCCGCGCTCGGCGCGATGGTCACCGCGGGGAGGTGCGAGAGGGCGCGCTCGGCCGGTTGGACGACCTCTCGGAGCCAGTCGTCCTCCCCATCCTCTCGCCACCTCGCCAACCCGTCCGCGAAGTCCTCCATCGTCGCCAGCGTCGTGTCGTCGAAGGGGTCGGTCGCGGTCCGCCGCAAGTCGCCCATATGCCCGCCCGTGCCGAGCGCGAGACCGAGGTCGTGACAGAGCTTCCGGATGTAGGTGCCGCTCTCGCAGCGAATCCGGAGCAGGGCTTGGCGGTCTTGCACCTCCAGCACGTCGAGGTCGTACACTTCCCGGACGCGCAGTCGGCGGGCGACCGCGCTCTTGCGCGGCGGTTTCTGGTAGAGCGGGCCTTCGAACTCCGCGGCGATGGCCTCCGTGTCGGCGGGGGCGTCGTCGTGGAGTTCCAGCACCGAGACGTACTCCTTCGCGCCTTCGAGGAACACCTGCGAGAGTCGGGTCGCCGCGCCGGTCAGGACCGGGAGACAGCCAGTGACTTTCGGGTCCAGCGTTCCGGCGTGGGCCGCCTGCTCGACGCCAGCCATGTCCCGCACCCACGCCGCGACCTGATGGGCCGAGGGACCGGGCGGCTTGTCGAGATTCACGACGCCGAAGGCGAGCAGTTCGTCGGGAGTCCGTTCGTCCGGAGGTCCGCGGAGCATGGCGTCAGAAATCGTAATCCGTGTCCACGGGGTATTTGCCCTCGTCGGTCTCGGGTTCGTACTCCTCGACTGCGGTCACGAGCATGTCGAGTACGGCCGGGGCGTCCCACCGAGCGGTGTTGACCGAGAGGTCGTAGATGGTCAGGTCGGTGATGTCGATGCCGTAATACTCTCGATAGCGCTCGGCCTCGCTCCCCTGCCGGGCCGCAGTCTCCTCGCGGGTTTCGGCGACGGCCTTTCCCTCACGGTCGGCGATGCGCTCGGCGCGGACTTCGAGGGGCGCGTCGAGCCAGATTCGGAAGTCGGCGTGGTCGCCCGCTAGCCATCCGGCGAGACGCGACTCCAAGACCACGTCGTCGCGCTCGGCCGCGATTTGCTGGAGGCGACGGTCCAAATCGCGGTCTATCTGGTCGTCCTCCTCGGCGAGCTTGTTGAACTCCAAGGTGGTGTAGTCGCGCTCGTCGGCGAGTTCGCGGAAGATGTCCCCGCCGCTGACGTGGTCGAAGCCGAGCGTCGCCGCCAGTTCGGAGGCGGTCGTACTCTTGCCGCTCCCCGGTGGTCCAGAGACGGTAATTAGCATAACTCCACTCGGAGCGGCGGTTTGAAAGAGGTTTTGAACTTCGCCGGGGCCGGTGCGACGTTCGCGGCGAGTACGTCGCTCACGGACTGCAAATCGACCGCGGAGGAACGCTGCAGAGAACTGGCCGTCGGCGGACCCCGACGAAACGAAAGAGAAACGCCGCGAACCGACCGCAGAAACGCCGCGTTATGTCGGCGTCGTCTGGATGTTCAGCGACTTCCGGATGAGCTGAGTCAGGCTCATCGAGCAGAGGAAGTACCAGATGATCCACATTTGCATCGGGCCGAGGACCTTCGCAGTCCACGTCGCCTCGCCGATGAGCGGCGCGACGATTTGGGTCTCGCTCGCCGCGACGTGACCGTCCAGAACCATCCAGTATATCCAGAGGAACACCGGAATGGTGACAAACATCGTCCAGACCATCGGGCGGAACTGCTCTTTGAACATGCCCAACTGGTCGCCCATCGCGTCCATCTGCTCTTCACGAATCTGTTCGAGTGCCTCGTCGTCGCCGCGCTCTTGGGCCTCCTTGCGCTTCTCCTGAATCGCCTTCATGCGTTCCTGATAGGCGCTCATCTTGTCCATGTTCATCAGGTTCGCTTGCAGGAGCGTGCTGAACAGGCCGGTCAGGAGCGCGACGACCAACACGACCACGTAGAAAGGCAACACTTGGTCGATAGGCCCGATGAATACCTCAACGGCGCTCCCCACGACGTTTCGCACCGGCTGTTGGGAGTAGCCGAGGAACAGTCCACCCGCGCCGACCGCCGCGAGTTTGTCCCACGTCGTCCACGACGACCCTTCGGTGTCTGCGTCGTCTCCGATATCCGGCGTCGAAGTCGAGACAGTCGCCGACGAATCGTCGTTCAGCGCCGTCTCGACCGCGTCTGGGTCGGCGATTTGGAACTCGTCGCCGACGCTCTCCAACACGTCCTTTTCGATGAGTCGGCCCCACTGACCGCTCGTGAGGTCGTCGTTGACTTCGGCCCACTCGATGCGCTCGGAGCCGCCGTCGGTGCGGTCGTAGACGACCGCCAAGGCGTCGGCCATCGCCGAATCATCGGCGATGAGCGACTCGATTTTGTCCGCGGTCCGTGCCATTGTGAGGGATTTGGAATCCCCCGGTTAATCAACTTTCGCTCTTGCTCGCCAGTCAGAGCCAGTTATCGGTCGCTCCGCGGAAGAAAAACGGCCGCGCTCAGGCGTTCGATTCGATGGCGTCCCTCACGCCCTCCCAGACCTCGTCGGGGGTCTGCTCGCCGTCAACGCGGACCAGACGGCCCTCGTCGTCGTAGAACTCCACGACGGGCGCGGTGTTCTCCTCGTAGACGCGGATGCGCTCGCGGGCGGTCTCCTCGGTGTCGTCCTCGCGCTGGTAGAGGTCGTCGCCACACTCGTCGCAGACGCCCTCCTCTTCGGGCGCGTTGAAATCGACGTGGTAGGTCGCGCCACAGTCCTCGCAGACGCGACGACCGGTCAAGCGGCCGACCAGCACGTCTTCGTCCACGTCGAGATAGAGGACCACGTCGAGGTCGGTCATCTCGGAGAGCGTTTCGGCCTGTTCGAGGTTCCGGGGGTAGCCGTCGAGGACGTAGCCGTCAGCCTCGTCGAGCGCGGTATCGACGATTTCGTTGACGACTTCGTCGGGGACGAGTTCGCCTTGGTCCATGTACTCGCCCGGCGTGTCGTATTCGAGGCCAAGGTGGCTGATGTCCATCTCCTTGTTCGACCGAAGCGCGTCGCCCGTGGTGACGTGTTCGACGCCAAACTCCGAGACGATGCGGTCGCTTTGAGTCCCTTTGCCTGCGCCCGGCGCGCCCAGTATCAGAATGTGCGGGTCCATGTGTCTGAACCTGCGTCTCCCACATATAAAGGCTTTAAAGAAAGTCGTCGCGCGCTCCCGCGGGGACCGTCGGTGCGCGACACCCCGACTTCCTCGCCCCCGCCCGGCAGGTTTTTGATTTGGCCCTGACTAGCCACGGGCATATGCTCACGGTGCGGGCCCCGGCGACAACTGCGAATCTCGGCAGTGGCTTCGACGTGTTCGGCGCGGCGCTCGGCCACCCCGCGGACGTGGTGCGAGTCGAACGCGCCAGCGAGACGACGATTTCGGTGACCGGCGCGGGCGCGGAGTACGTCCCGACCGACCCCGAGGAGAACACGGCGGGCGTCGTCGCGCGCGAACTCGACGCGCCAGCCCACATCCGAATCGACAAGGGCGTCAGACCCTCGTCGGGACTCGGCTCTTCGGCGTCGAGTGCCGCTGGCGCGGCCGTCGCGCTCAACGAACTCTACGACCGCGATCTCTCGCGCGAGGAGTTGGTCCGGTTGGCGGCCGAGGGCGAGGCGGTCGTCTCGGGCGAGGCCCACGCCGACAACGTCGCACCCTCGATTCTCGGCGGATTCACCATCGTCACCGACGACGGCATCACGGCGATAGACGCCGACCTGCCGGTCGTCGTCTGCCTGCCCGACCTCGTGGTCTCGACCCGCGACGCTCGCGGCGTCGTCCCCGAGACGGTGGCGATGGACCAGCTGGTCGAGACGGTCGGCAACGCCTCGACGCTGGTCGCGGGGATGGCCCGCGACGACCCGGAACTGGTCGGGCGCGGCCTGACCGACCCGGTGGTCACGCCCGCGCGCGCCGAACTCGTGGAGGGGTACGACGCCGTCACCGAGGCGGCCCATGAGGCGGGCGCGACCGGCGTGACGATTTCGGGCGCGGGTCCCGGCGTCTTGGCGGTGTGTCGCCACCGCGGCCAGCGTCGGGCGGTCGCCTCGGCAATGGTCGGGGCGTTTGACGACGCGGGGTTAGACGCGTTCGCCTACCAGACCGAAATCGGCAACGGTGCGGAGATTTATGAGTGAGTTCGGTCGCCCGCAGAACGGCAGTTAGCGCGGGGGTGGTCTCGGAGTTCTCACGGAATTACGTTCGGGGGAAGTCGTTGTTGGAGTAGCCACTCCGAGTAAGTAGAGCGTTTAGATCCCAAATCAGGGTTGCGTCGGCTCGAAACCCACGCGCGTCCCGTCCGCGCGAAAAACGGTCGCTTTCGAGGCTCAGTTTCCGCGACCCTGAAGCTTCTCTTCGTCGGGCAGGTCGGCGTTGGCCTCGCCTTTCATGCCCGAGCCGATGTCCTTGCTGATTTCGGCGAGTCGTTCGGGGTCGTCCCAGTTGTTCGTCGCCTCCACGATGGCGTTGGCCATCTCCACGGGGTCCTCTGCGCCGAAGATGCCCGACCCGACGAAGATACCGTCACAGCCGTGGTGCATCATCAGCGCGGCGTCCGCAGGCGTGGCGATGCCGCCAGCCGCGAAGTTGACGACCGGCAGGCGACCCGCCTCGGCCGTCTCGTGGACGAGCGGCGCGGGGGCCTCGATGTCGCGGGCGAAGGCCTCGCGCTCCTCTTTGGTCATGCCCTCCAGCTTGCGAATCGCGCTCTTGATGTTGCGCTGGTGGTGAACCGCTTGGTTCACGTCGCCGGTTCCGGCCTCGCCCTTCGTGCGAATCATCGCCGCGCCCTCCTCGATGCGGCGAAGCGCCTCGCCGAGGTTGCGCGCCCCGCAGACGAAGGGACTCGTGAACTCGCGCTTGTCGATGTGGTACTTGTCGTCGGCCGGAGTGAGAACCTCCGACTCGTCGATCATGTCCACGCCAATGGCCTCCAAAATCTGGGACTCCTTGGCGTGGCCGATTCGGGACTTGCCCATCACCGGGATGGACACCTCGTCGATGATCTCCTCTACGTCCGCGGGGTCGGCCATCCGCGCGACGCCGCCGCGCTTGCGGATGTCCGCCGGGACGGCTTCGAGCGCCATCACCGCGACCGCGCCCGCGTCCTCGGCGATTCGGGCTTGCTCGCGGTCCACCACGTCCATGATGACCCCGCCCTTCTGCATCCGCGCGAACCCGCGCTTGACGAGTTCGCTGCCTCGCTTTAGCTCCTCGATGTCTGTCTCTTCGGCCATGTCTGAGAAGTGAGGACGCGATGGGCTAATGAGTACCGGTTGGTCACGGCGTTGCCGGGAGCGACTCCCGTCGTCGCTCCGTTCGCCTCCCGGCAGCGGCGTCGGCCTACGACGTGAGATGCCAACTACTTAGTTTTCCTGCGATACAGTTCCGCCAATGTCTGACCCCGACGCCGATTCACTCGACCCGGAGGAGTCGGTTCGAGAGGCGGTCGAACGCTCCAGAAGCGGTGCGCCAGCGGTCGGGTCGGTCGTTCGTGACCGATTCTCTTCCGACGAAATCTTCCAGCGAATCACCGCGGCCGCCGACGAGGAAATCACGTCGGGCAGTCGAGAGTTATTCTTCAGCGCCCTCGCGGCCGGGTTCGCAATCACGATCACGTTCATGCTGTACGTCTCGCTGACGGCCTCAACGGGCGGCGACCCCGTACTGAGCGCGCTGCTGTATCCGCTCGGGTTCATCTACATCATCATCGGCGGCTACCAGTTGTACACCGAGAACACGCTCCCGCCAGTGGCGCTGACGCTCGAACGACTGGCCAGCATTCCGGCGCTGTTGCGCAACTGGACGGTGGTGCTAGCCGGGAACTTCACCGGCGGCGCGCTCGGCGCGGCCGCGCTCGCGTTCGGCGGCGTCATCTCTCCGGAGGCCGCGACGGTGGCCGCGGACCTCGGACAGAAAGGCGTCGCAACCGCGTGGTGGAGCCTCTTCTCGAAGGCCGCGTTCGCCGGTCTCATCGTCGCTGGCGTCGTCTGGGTGGAGTACGCCGCCCGTGACACCATCTCTCGCCTCGTGGTCGTCTACATCGCCTTCCTCTCGATTCCGCTCGGCGGACTCTACCACTCGGTCGTCTCGTTCACCGAGATGGTGTATCTGGTCCTCCACGGCGACCTCGCAATCGCGGTCGGTCTCGTCGAGTTCGTCCTCCCGGTGTTGCTCGGCAACACCCTCGGCGGGGTCGTCCTCGTCACCGTGGTCAACTACTTCCAGACGACCGAGCATCGACTCGAATCCGCCCGCTTCGAGGGCGCTAACCGACAGCTCTCGGTCCGCGAGTGGCTGTTCGGCGGACTGGCTGGCCGGTCGTACGTCCCGCTGATAGACACCGCCGAGGGACACGCCAGCGAGGGCGACGACGACTACCGAATCGTCGTCCCGATTTCGAACCCGCGGACCGAGACGGCGCTGGTGGACTTAGCGTGTGCGTTGGCGAGCCAGAAATCGGACGCCAGCGTCCACGTCGTTCACATCGTCCAGACGCCCGACCGGACGCCGCGGGGCTACAGCGTTGACCAGCGCGGCCGTATCGTCGCCGAGTCCAACGAGTTGATGGCGGACATCCGCTCGATTGCGGAGGATTACGACATCGACTACGAGACTTCTACGGTCGTCTCCCACCGCTCGTTCGAGGAGATATTCGACATCGCCGAGCGCAAGCACGCCGACCTCGTGGTGATGGGTTGGGGCGACGACCGACTCTGGTCGGCCGGGCGCGCGGAGCGCGCGCTGGGCGAACTCACGAGTACACTTCCGGCCGATTTCCTCGTGTTCAAGGACCGCGGACTGGACGCATCGCGGATTCTCCTGCCGGTCGTGGACAACGCTCACGCCGACCTGAACGCCGAAGTCGCGCGGGCGCTCCGCACCACCGCCGGGTCGGACATCGCGCTCCTACGAGTCGTCAACGACTCCGACGAGCGCGAGGCGGGCGAGCAGTTCCTCGCCGACTGGGCCGCCGACCACGACTTAGCGGAGGCGACGTTCGTCGTTGACGACTCCGGCGACGTAGAGAGCGCAATCGCCACGCGGGCCGCCGACCACTCACTCGTGCTGGTCGGCGCGACCGAGCAGGGACTGCTCTCTCGCCTCGTCACCGACTCGCTGCACTTCGACATCGTCAACGAGACCGATAGCTCGATGGTGCTGGCCGAGCGCGCGACCGACCGGAGCATTCGCCAGCGACTCCTCGGCCGTCGGTAACGTCGGCGACTCCGGCGCGAGACCGCCAAAGCTTTGCGCCGGACGCGAGAGGACTCGGGTATGCTCCCCGACCGGGCCGACCTGCCGCGCTATCTCGCTCCCCTGCCGGAGTCGCTGGAGGATTTCGCGCTCCGGTACGCGTGGCTCATCGTCGCGGTCAACCTCGCCGGGACCGCGTTCGGCTTCTGGTACTACGGGTTCCACCCGCTCCCGCTCTCGGACCCGCTGATAACGTTGCAGTTCGCCGTCGAACCCCCCGTGATGTGGCCGTTCGTCCCCGATAGCCCGATGGCGACGTTCTTCATCGCGGCCAGCCTTGCGCTCTGGAAACTCGGCCGCAACTCCGAGGTGGTCAACGCGCTGGCGTTCTTCGGCTGTCTCAAACTCGGTCTCTGGACGCCGTTCACCCTGCTGGCGTTCATGGAGGGCTTTTCGTACAACTCGGTGTTGATGTACAACTTCCTATTCTGGAGCCACCTCGGCATGGTCGCCGAGGCGTTCCTGATTCACCGCTACAGCGACTTCCCGGTCGGCGCGGTGTTCGTCGCCGTGGTCTGGTACGGCTTCAACGACGTGGTGGACTACTTCATCCCCGTCGTCGGAACGCCCCACCACACCACGCTTCCCGGCCAAGAGGCGCTGGCGAACGGGTTCTCCCACCCGTCGCCGACCCACGAAATCGCGGCCGCCGGTGCAGTCGTGATTACCCTCGCGGCGACGTTCCTCGCGCTGGCGACGCGCGTGAAGAAGTTGGAAGTGAGTGTGAACTGACCGCTGTTTTTAGTACGATTACACACGAACCATGACGCATGCCTATCAGCAGAGACGAATTTGAGGGCTTCTCCGAGACACTCGACATCGATTTCACGGCGAGGAGTACGTCTGTGCCTTGATAACGACGGACCGCTCGGAAACACTCACTCCGTTCGTGCCTCCCCCTTGCGGCTTCGCCGCTCGCACTTTCGAGGCCTCCACTACGTTCCGGCCTCGCCATTCGCGTGCGCTCGGACCCACAACTCCCCAATTCTGGACAGCTTCGTCCGGTAGGACTTCCCGCGTTCCTCCTGCTCGATGTACCCCTTGCCGCCGGGACCCAACCTATCGACGTTGTAGATGACCTTCGACCGAAAGCTGTCGGTGTACTCCTCGTTCAGTTCGCGCGCGAGGGCTTCGGCGAGTTCCGAGACCGACTCGAACTCGCCCTCCTCGCCGAGTTTGAACAGGATGACCTCCTCGAAGGGCTTGACGTTCGAGAAGAGCGCGACCGGGAGTTCCGCGATGTGGCCGTCGTTTATCTCCTTCGCGCCGATGGTGGTCCCGCGCTCGTCGAACTCCGAGAGCAGGTCGCGGGCGCTCTTGAGGCGTTCCTCGATGCGCTCGGCTTCGTCGCCGGGGTCCGCGTCGTCCGCCGAGAGGTCTTCGAGCAGGTCCGTCTGGCGGCGAAGCTCCTCGGCGAGTTCGGTTTCGAGGTACTTCTCCGGGGCGGTGTAGTAGGTGTGAATCTTCTCGCGGTCCTCCTCGCGCTCGACCATCACGGAGTGGGCCGCCGTGGCGAAGGCGAAACTGACCGTCCGGGGCATCGCGGAGATGTTGACCCAGACCTCTCGGCCCTCGTCCAGTTCCGCGTTGATGAGGTCGTAGGCCTGCTCGAAGGCGGCGTCGTAGTCGTACACGTCCGCGACGACGACGCGTTCGGTGGTCGCGCCCAAGAGATTCCGGAAGTCCTGTTCGAGTTTTTTCGAGAGGTTCTGGGAGTATTCGACGTTGGCTTCGCTCCCGACCGCACCTTCCAACAGGATGACGCGGTCAACGTCCAACTGGTCGCGCACGAGCGGCGCGATGAGCCGGTCGTAGTCGAACCCGACCGGGACAATGTGGGTCTGCATACGCGGTACGTGGGGCCGGTGTTTAAATAAATCACCAGTCTCACGAGCGTTGATCTGCACATCACCGATGGTAGACGAAGCGCTTGACCCGACCGAACTTTCCGAGACAGACGTGTACGAAATCGAGGATATCGACGAAGTTAGGGATGTTCCTCCACTTCGCCGGGTAACACCACTGCGATTGACGCCACAACTCTCGAACCGGACGACGAGAACTACCTCCGTGGTCGTCTACGACGCGGTCAGTGTTTGCTTGATTACAACCGAGTTTGTCGGTGTGTGGACGATACGAACGGTAATTTCGTCCCCCTGAGTAATCGGACAGGCGCTAGAAGTGATACGGAATGCAACTTCGTCGGTGGCTGCGTACTCCGACTCGTGAATCGCGTTTGGGCCGGGTACGCCGGAGAAGCCGTATGCTCTCTGGTCGAAGATATCATCGCCCTCGATGTTCGAATCTTCGATGTCATTGCCGCTTGAGGGGACTGGCAAGTTGACCAATCGACCGTGTTTCCCGCAGGCATCCGACGCGTCAACGACGACTTCCATGTTAGACACCTGTATCGTGTCCCCGCCGAGGTGTGTTATTCGGACGATGCCATCGTCACTACCGTCTTGAGGGACGAGCTTACCGCTCGATTGACCGACAATAGGTCCTGCTTCGGTCGTTTTTTCGGTGAACCCGAACGCAAACACCGAAACTGTCACCGCGAGTATCACCACGATAGCGACCATTAGGATGCTCGCTACAACCGGTGAAACTGCCCGAGATGAGGAACCCATTGTAGTCGGTATAACGGTGCGGTGACCCTAATCGGTTCTCATTACTGTACTCGGACCTCGTGAGGGCAGTTCCCCGTATTTGGAATTTCTCTATTTGGCTACGAACTAGCTCTTTGACGCTTCTATCGTGACTTCGATGTTCTCGGCGACAGCGAGCGACCGAGGACCCTCGAAGCTGTACTCGCTCTCTCTCGGCCCGCTCTACCGATAGGCCAACGTTCACCGAGAGAACTCCTTCGCCGAAGAACCGCCAGCTTTACCCACCACTCCCGCACCACTCACATCCGAATGAGTCTCCGAAGTACGGTGGCCGCCCCGTTCCAGCAGAAGGGCCGCGAGTCGATGCCCGAGAGCGAGTTCGTCGTCGCGCTGTCGCTGGACCGCGACTGGTTCTCGCCCGACCAAGCCGAACGGCTCATCGACGTGGCGACCGGACAGGGTTTGCTGGCCCGCGACGACGGCGACGTGGCCGCGGAGTTCGACCCCGGCGAGGTCGAGATTCCCGAAGAGTTCGTCCCTGACGAGTCCATCCTCCAAGAGCAGTCCACTTTCGAGAAGTTGCTCGACAAGGTGGTCTCGGCCGGGACCGACAAGCAGACCGCGGTGGCCGAAATTAACGACCTGCAGAGTCGCCTCGGCGTGACCATCGAGGCCGCCGCGGTGGTCTACGCCCGGCGGCGCGGCGTTGACGCCAGCGCGGAGACCACCGAGGCCCGTGAGGAACTGCGGAACTGACCGCCTGAGTCGCCCCGTCCGACTCGAAAGCCGAAGGCTGATTCGCTCGCGGGCCGACCGTCCGGGCATGGTCGAGGACCGAACGACCGACGGCAAGCGCATCGCCCAACTGCTCTCCTCGGAGGTGTCGAGCCGCGAGGACTCCGGCTTCGACGCCCTCGAAGTCGCCAACGCCGACGCCGACGTGGAGCCGTCGGCCGAGGGCGAACTGGCCTACGAGATAGCTCGCGGGGAGGAAATTCTGGCCGAAGTGTACGTCCACGACGAGCGCGCCCGCGTCGAGTTCCGCGAGCGGACGGACGCCGCGGCCGAGACCGCCGACGAGGTGGGTCTCCGGGTGCGACCCAAAGCGGTCCAACCGCCGCGGACGCTCGTCTTCGTGGAGGACGGCGCGGAGGTCAAGCGCGCGACAGACGTGTTCGTCGCGGTGCTATAGAGTTTTCAGTATCTCGGGCAACTCGGTCGCCAGCGCGTCGCGCTCGACGTGCGCGTCGGCGTCGGCGTGCGGGTCGGGTCCGCCCTCGAAGACGACCTGTATCGCGTACATCCCCGCGTTCCGCGCGCCCTTCACGTCGGCGTCAACGTCGTCGCCGATGTAGACCGCGTTCTCCGGGGCGACGCCGAGGTCCGAGAGGACGGCCTCGAACGCACGCTCGTCGGGCTTTCCGGCCTCAAGGTCGCCCGTGACGACGACCGCCTCGAAGTTGTCCACCCAGTCGAAGCGGTCGAGTTTGCTCATCTGGGCGTCCGTGGGACCGTTGGTGAGCAGGCCGAGCGCGTACTCCTCGCGGAGGTCCGCGAGCAGGCCCGCGACGCCCTCGACCGCGACCAGCGAGTCGGCCACTTTCTCGCGGTACGCCTCGCTCAGCGCCTCGGGGTCCGTGTCGCTGTCCTCGGGGAGAATGTCGGCGAAGATGGGCGTGCGGTCCGGACTGTCGAGGTGTCGAGAGTGGGCGTCGAGATACTCCTCGCGGGACAGGTCAGGCGCACCGACCGCCGCGGTCGCCTCGTCCAGCACGTCCTGTCGCGGGCGGTCGGGAACCGTCAGCGTGTAGTCGAAGTCGAAGACGACAGCGGAGAGAGTCATGCAGTTGCATTGTCGGGACTCCCCCTTGAGAGCTACGGGACCGGCTGCGGAACGAAGGCAAGAGCCATGTCGGACCCGCAGCAACCGCCAGTATGACCTTCTTCGACCGCCTCCGGGAGCGAATCCGGCGCACGGAGGGCCTGCTTGCGGTGGGCCTGAACCCCGACCGCTCGCGGCTTCCCGACGACTGTCTGGAGTACGACTACCCCCGGCGGGCGTTCACCCGCCGTATCGTGGACGCGACCTACGAGCGCGTCGCCGCCTACAGCGTGAATCCGGCGTACTACGCCGATTCGGAGGGATGGACCTCACTGGCCGAAACCGTCGCCTACGCGCAGGGTCGGGGCGTCCCGGTCGTCCTCGACGGCAAGTACGCCGACCTGCCGAACCCCGACGCCGACCTGCTCGACCGGGTGGACGCCGTGACGGTCTCGCCGTACTGGGGTCGCGCGGCCCTTCGGCCTGCGCTCGACTCGGACCTCGGCGTGTTCGTGACCTGCCGGACGCCGAATCCGGGCGCGGCGGCGCTTCAGGACCGACGGATTGCGACCGACGGGAACGAAGCGAGCAGCGAAGACGGCGAAATCGAGGGCGAGAGAGACGAAGAGAACGACGACGAATCCGCGGGCGGCGACCCCACAGTGGCCGACGCCGTCGCCGACCTCGCGGCGTCGTGGGCCACCGACGCACGGGCGGACGTAGGCCTGCTGGTCGGCGGAGAGAGCGACGATCTCGAACGCCTCCGAGAGCGCGCGCCGGACCTGCCCTTCCTCGCGGTCGGCGGGGCGCGAAACGAACCGGAAGTCGCGGCGTGGGCCGCGCCGGAGGGCGGCCCGAACGAGGGCGTCGGTCTGGTCGAAGCGACGCGGGAAGTCCTCTACGCGGGCGAGACCGTCGGAGCGGGACGCGGTCGGGGTCGGTCCCGCGGACAGGACGACTACGCCGGGGCGGCGGGGCAGTCGGCCCGCCGCCTCTCGCGGCAACTGAACCGCCACCGAAAATAGTTGGTCGGCGCTCGGTTCAGAATCGCATCACTTCGTCGTCGTCGAGGTCGTCGGGACTGACAGTCCCTTCGTCGCGCCTGCCGCGTTCGACGGTCGCGGCACACTGCGCACAGAGGCCCTGTATCTCGTCCCAGTGGTCCTCGCACGCGAGGGTCCCGCAGTTGGGACAGGAGTGTTCGGCTTCGTTCTGCTCGCAGATTTGACAGAGACCTGTGACGCTCATGGGCGCTCACTCGACTATGGTACGGCGTCGAGGCGTATCAGTGTGTGGGAGTACGAGGCACGCGGTCGGAGAGATAGGTGGTCGTGAGCATTGTTGTGGCGGTTGTCGTGACTATCGTGGTGGTAATTGCTGTGAACACCTCTGTGTCAGTCTCGGTGTAGCTAGCTACTGCCGACACCAAGGAGTCACAGCACTGCACAACACCGCAACCGCCCCGCAACTGCGCCCCGAGCCTCCCCGCTTGCGTCTTCGCTCGGCCGCGACCGCACCGTAGATGCGGCCGAGAGAAGACGCGGCGCGTCCGGTGGTTCGGTTCATTGAGCGCGTCCGGGTGTTCGTGGCGGACGACGCTCTCGGTTGTTCGTCGGATACTCGCTGATTAGCGGAGCGAACCGCGGCGACCGAACAGACGGCAGAAAGCGCAGACAGAGTCGGTTAGTCGTCGGCCAGTTCTTCGCGGAGCGATCCCACCTCGGCCACGCGCTCGGCGTGGGCGTTGTGCTGGTGGATGGACTCGTCGTTGCTCTGTTTCATCGTCACCACGGCGTCGTCCGGCAGGTCCGGGAACTCGCTCACGACGCCCTCGGCCATGTCGCGCACGCAGTCCTCGACGAACTTCGCGTTCGCGTGGGCCTCGAAGGTCATGTGGTCCTCGTCGGGGCGCTTGGCGAGGTTGTAGATGCGCGCGCTCATCGAGTCGCGCGCAACCTCGATGAGTTCCATCAGGTTGACTTCCGGCGCGCCCTCGCTCTCGACGGTCAGGGTGGCGTGACCGCGCTGGGAGTGGCCCGCCTGCGGAATCTCTTGGAGAAACTCTCGGACCTCTGCCTCGCCGACGCCCAACTCTTCGAGTTTCTCGCGGGCGGTCTGTCCCATCATCCCCTGCGAGCAGGGACAGACCGTCATGCCGGTGACGCGCGCGCCGATTTGTTCGCGGGTGCCCTCCTCGGTCGCGGTGGCGCTGGCGATGATGTCGGCCGTGGCCTGCGTCGGCCGGTCGCTCTCGGGCGTCCGGTCCTTTATCATGTACTCGGCCTCCATCTCGACCTCGGCCTTCGAGGTGTAGTCGTGTTTCTCCAGCAGTCGCTCGGCGGCCTCGCCACAGACATCCTCGACGCGGTAGGTCGGTTCGCTCACCGCATCCTCCAGAATCTCGTCAACGACCTCCATGTTGCGACTCATGTCCGCGCCCTTCCGCCAACTCGGCAGGTCAACGAGGACCTCGAACTCTGCGGTCAGCACGATGGGTCGCTTCTCGGGGCGAGCGAGTTCGACCAACTTCGTGACGCCGGTGACGCCGACACGATTCAGTCCGACAGTCACGTCGGGTTCCGACGCCTGCACGTCCGGCAGTTGTTCGTCCATTATCGCATCCTTACGAATCCGTGGGATTAGGGCTTTCCTTTCCGGAAAGTTCAGTCGAGCTTTCCGAGCGCCCGGAAGAAGTCGCTCGACGGTTCGGCGATGTGGGTCGGTTCCTCCGTCGGGGAGACCCGCACTCGTTCGGGGAACTCGACTCGCTTTCTGGTGCTGTCGGCGCTCACGTAGCCGAACTCCGCGCCCGTCGCGCGGATTTCGACCGCGCTGTCCTCCGGCACGACCAGCGGCGGCATCGATTCGGCGGCGCACATCTCGGTGACGACGAGCGCGTCCGTCTCGGGATGGACGAGCGGACCGCCCTCGCTCAGGTTGTACGCCGTGCTTCCGGTCGGCGTCGAGACCAACACGCCGTCGCCGTGTCCGGTAGTGAACACGCGGTCGTCCACCCGGACCTCGTAGTCGAGACCCTCGCCGTGGCCGCGCTGGGGTCCCTGAACGACGATTTCGTTCAGCGCAGGGTGGACCGACCAGTCGCCCTCGCCCTCGGCCCGAAGGCGGGGCACGTCCCGCGAGGGAATCGTGTCCGTCTCTCGATAGCCCGCGACGACCGCCTTGACGGTCTCAACCGCGTCGTCCGGCGCGACGCCGTTCAGGAATCCGACCTCGCCCAGGTTGACGCCCAGAATCGGCGTCGCTCCCGCGCCGCGGGCCGCGAAGAGGAACGTCCCGTCGCCGCCGATGGAGACCACGAGGTCGCAGTCGTCCATCTCGTCCACGGGGTAGCCCTCGCGGTCCAACTGCTCGGCAGTCGCGGTGTCCAGACGGACCGACACCTCCTCTGGCAGAGTCTCGCGTATCCGGTCGGCCAACACGGCGGTCTGCGAGTTGCCCTTCTGGGCGACGATGCCGACTCTCATCGTCGGTAGTTCTCCCCCGGTGGTGAAAAGTCCGCCGACGCGACGCCGAGAAACATTGAAATGCGGCCAGTCCGAGGTGCCGGATATGCGACGCGCTCGACCGACGAGGAGGTGGGTCTCGTGACCGAGGACGACGACTGGTTCGAGCGCGCACTCCGCGAGGAGGAGAGCGAGGAGTCCGAGGAGAAAGCGGAGACAGAGGGAGAAGATTCCGAACGCGGGGAAGAAACTGAAACGTCCAATTCCTCCGAAGTCGCGGACCTCGAATCCGGTACCGACCCCGACGACCAACCGGGAGGGTTCGCTGGCGCACCTGACCCCGAAACTGATGACGGAGCGGCCTTTGGGACGGGAGACGAGACTGAAGACTTCGGAATAGAGGACGATGGAACCGAAGGCTTCGGAATGGATTCGGACGCCGGTTTCGAGACGGATGAGACCGACTCGGGCGACACCGGCGGGCAGTCGTCGGCCAGCGAGTCCACCGACTCCCAAACGTCGGCGAGCGAATCCGCCAGTGGCGGATTCGCGGACGCCGACCCCTACGACGACGGCGACGACGAGGGACTCTTCGACGAGGACTTCGCCAGCGCGTTCGAGAGCGCGCCCGGCGGCGGCGGTCCGGAGGGCGGCGTAGACTCCGGCGGCGGTGGCGGGTTCGGCGTCGATACGTCAGAAACCGAGTCGGGAGGCTTCGGCGGCGGAGGGGGCGAGTTCGGCATGGGCGGCGACGACTTCGGCGGCGGCGAACCCTTCGAGGACGACGCCTTCGACGACGAGGAGTTCGAGTCGTCGATTCCCCGCATTGACGTGGGAATTGAGGGTCTCGACAGCATGATACAGGGCGGCGTCCCCGAGCGTTCACTCATCACGACCATCGGGTCGGCGGGAACCGGGAAGACGACCTTCGGTCTCCAGTTCCTCCACGAAGCCCTCGTGAAGGGCGAAAACGCGGTGTTCATCACGCTCGAAGAGAGCCACGACCGCATCGTCAACACCGCGACCGAGAAGGGGTGGGACTTCGACGAGTACGAGGAGGAGGGCAGTCTCGCGGTCATCGACTTGGACCCCATCGAGATGGCGAACAGCCTCACCTCCATCCGCAACGACCTGCCGCGACTCATCGAACAGTTCGGCGCGACCCGCCTCGTCCTCGACTCGGTGTCCCTGCTGGAGATGATGTACGACGAGCAATCGACCCGCAGGAACGAAATCTACGACTTCACCAAGAGCCTGAAAGACGCCGGAGTGACGACGATGCTCACCAGCGAGGCCAGCGAAGACACCGCCTACGCCTCCCGACACGGCATCATCGAGTACCTCGTGGACGCCGTGTTCATCCTGCGGTACATCCGGTCGGGCGATGACTTCCGGGAGACGCGGCTGGCCGTCGAAATCCAGAAGATTCGGGACGCGAACCACTCTCGGGAGATCAAGCCCTACTCCATCACGAACGAGGGCATCAGCGTCTATCGACAGGCGAACATCTTCTGATTGATTCTCCGTCTAAATTCTCCGCGCCGACCCACGGACGGTGGGAAACTGTACTGAAACGTTCCTAACCGAAACCACCGTGTTTCGCAGTCCCGAAGCGGGGGAAGATGAGAACTTTAAAGAGTAACACCCCCCTACTCGAAACTGAGCCCGGGTGGCTTAGCTGGACATAGCGCCGCACTCATAGGGTTACTGAGATTCGGTGCTCAGGCCTTGGAAGCCTCCCATGCCCGAGAGGCCCGCCGAGCCTCGTACCTGGGTCATGCGGAGATCGAGGGTTCGGAGCCCTCCCCGGGCACTTTTCGACGCTCGTTTACGTTCCGAAGGAACTCCTGTATCCGACCAGAACGTCGTGCCCTGTCATCTCCGCGACGTGGTCGGTGCCAACACAGCAACCCCTCGGTTCGAGATAACTATTGGTACTGCTTGTTTCGGTACAAGCGAAGCCTGCGTCCCCCATACTCCCGCCGAGCGGATGAGTAGTTCCAACCTCCGTAAGGAAAGAGAAAAACTCTAAGAATCGGTTTTAAATTTTATAAATCCCTTAGGGCCTGTTTTGAAAGATACTTTTTTGCGGGTTCGCCGATAAACTATTCTGAAATCGCGCTAACGCTCGGCCCGTTATATGACCCTCCCGGTCGAAGGAGGTATCGAGGTCGAGATGTCCCCATGACCGAATCCACCCTCCAAAACGAAAACAACTCCGCCGTCGGCTCCCCCGCAGAGACCGGTGAGGCGACCGCAGGGCGCACCAAGCTTGCGACCCTGTACGACCGCTATCAGGACCACACGCTGACGACGCCCGTCGAAGTCCTCGGCTTCTGGTCGGCCGTCGCGCTTCCGTTCCTCTACGTGCCGCTGCTGTTCAACGGCATCTCCTCGCAGGGCGAACTGCTCACTTTCGTCGGTCTGCTCGCGTTGAACGTGGCGGCCCTCCTCGCTGGACATGGCCACAAGCGCGAGTGACGAACGCTTCGGCCCTCCCTCTCTCACGCTCTCTATCGCTTGCGTTCTTGATACTCCTCGACCGAAAGGACGGATTTAACGGCTCGCCGCCGGAAGCGTCGGCGTATGGAACTCGATACGGTCTCGCTCGGTCCGACCGGGACGACGGTCAGCGAACTCGCGTTCGGGACGTGGCGCTTCGGCCGAGAAGACGACGAGGGGAACGTCGAAATCGGCGAGAAGCGCGCCCACAAGCTCCTCGACGCCTACGCCGACGCGGGCGGGAACTTCATCGACACCGCCGACATGTACGGCGACGGGCGGAGCGAGGAGTTCATCGGCAACTGGCTGTCCGACCGCGAGCGCGAGGACTTCGTCGTCGCCTCGAAGATTTACTGGCCGACGCGCGACGACCCGAACGGACAGGGCCTCTCGCGCAAGCATCTCCAGAACAACATCGATGAGATTCTGGAGCGTCTCGGAACCGACTACGTGGACCTGCTCTACATCCACCGCTGGGACGACGAGACGCCCGCCGAGGAGTTCATGCGCACGCTCGACGAGTTCGTGCGCGACGGCAAGGTCAACTACCTCGGAACCTCGACGCTCGACCCGAACGCGTGGAAGGTCGCTAAGGCCAACGAACTGGCGGACAAGCGCGGCTACGAACCGTTCAAACTCGCCCAGCCGCGGTACAACCTCGCCAACCGCGAAATCGAGGGCAACTATCTCGAAATGTGCGCCGACTACGACATCGAGGTCGTCCCGTGGAGTCCGCTCGCGGGCGGATTCCTCACTGGGAAGTACAACCGCGGCGAGAAACCGGCGGAGGGAACCCGCGGCGCGACCGACCAGCAGTTCCGCGACTCGTATCTCACCGCGGAGAACTTCGACGCGTTGGAGGCTGTCGAAGCCGTCGCCGAGGAAGTCGGTGCCAGTCCCGCACAGGTCAGCCTCGCGTGGCTGACCGACCACGAGCAGGTCACGGCACCCATCGTCGGCGCGCGCACGGTCAAACAGTTGGAGGAGAACCTCGCGGCCACCAACATCGACCTCTCGGCCGAGCAGTTTCAGCGACTCGCCGAGGCGAAGTGACGAGCGCCGGAGGCGACTTGCCCGACGTTACGGGTCGGTCGTGACGACGCCGTCTGCGCCTTTTGTTGCGGCCACCACTATCTCGCGCGATTCGCCGCCCGGTTCGAGTATCGTCACCGTGTAGACCAGCGAGTCGTCTCGGGTCCCGAGCGCGAGTTTCGTAACGCTCGAATTTTCAGGAGCGGCCTCGGTTTCGTTCAGGGCGACCCGAACGGCCTCGATTCCGGACCGAAGCGAACTCGCGTTGCGCGCCTCGTCGGGGACGCCGTCGTCAGAGCCGAGCAGGTCGTCGAAAAAGCCGTCGCTCTCGTTTGACGCTTCGACGCCGATAACCGTCTGGTTGCTCGCGTAGACCTCCGCCACGAGTCGCGTGCCGTTGGCCGCTAACACGTTGAGTTCGTAGACGAACGTCGATTGGGCCAACTCGCTGTTTCCTTCGCCGGTGAGGCGCGCGCCGACGACGGTGCCGTTCGTCCGGTTCTCTACGGTTCGCATCGCATCGAAGGTCTGATTCGGGGAGACCGTGGTGTCGTTGCCGTCGCTCTCGTTCTGCAGTCCGACTGCCCCGACTGCCCGGTCGGCAGTGTCGGCGTCTGGTTGTAGCGTCTCGTCGCTCGCTCCGGCGTCGAACGCGCCAGCGACGACACCCCCAGCGACGGCACCGACGACGAGCAACACGCCGAGTCCGACCGCAACGAACGTGGACCGCCTGATAATGAATGCGCTCATCGAGCAGAGAACTACCGGAGTCGGTTCAAAAGCGGTTGTGGCCACACATCCACCACCGAGCGCGGCCGACAGCAACTCTCCGTCAGCGGACTCCGAGTCCAGTCATCGCTCGCGCAGATACAGCGGCAGCAACAGCGCGAGACCGAGAACCGAAACCGCCGGGTGCGAGAGCAGTTGCACGTCGAAGAAGTAGAGCGCGCTGTTCGCGGCGACGACGCTCAGACCGACGACGAAGAGTACAGTTGCGGTCCGCGAGCGGGCCGGGTTCGACCGGTCTCGCCCGATTTCGTCCCGTTCGGGCGCGAATCCGGTGAAATCGTTCCGTTCGGTCATTTGTCGGTGGTGTTCGTCGCGCCCTCAAAGTCCTTCTGGTCCGGGCAGTCCGTCGTCGGGTCGCGGGTGACCGTCGTTTCGGAACCCCGGCCGACCATCAGCGCCGGGTCACGACGGCGCGGAGTTTCGGGAGTTCGCTGGCCAGCGTCTCGCGCTTCAGTAGACAGAATCCCGCGAAGATGACGAGGAAGCCCGCGACCGTCGTGAGGTCGATGCTCTCGCCGAGGAACCACCACCCCGAGAGCGCCGCGAAGACGGGCGCGACGTAGGAGACGAAGTTGATTTCGATGGGACCGAGTCGCTCCAGTAGGTCGAAGTAGACGAGGAACCCGAGCGCACTCGCCGCGATGGAGAGGTACGCTATCGCCCAGATAGCCTCGGGCGTCCAGCGGACCGCGGCCAGCGACTCGCTCGGCCGGGCGAAGCTAACGGCGTGCATCAAAAGTGCGCCGAGGACCATCGACCACGCCTCCATCGTCTCGATGGGGAGTTCGACGTCGATGCGGCGGGTCAGGACGCTCCCGAGCGCGAACGACCCGGCGGCGGCGAACACGAGCACTTGCCCCACCGCATTCGAGGTCACGAGGTTGTTCGGATTCGGGTCGCTCAGGACGACCACGCCGACGAGTCCGAGGAGGAGTCCCGCGATACCCGCCGGGGTCAGTCGCTCGCTCGGGAGAAAGAGACGCGCGAACCCCGTCGTCAGGACGGGACTCAGGCTAACGATGACGGCGGCGACGGCGCTGGTCGTGTACTGCTCGCCGACGAACAGAAAGGCGTGGTAGCCCGCAATCAGGAGCGTTGCGCCGACTGCAACTAACTGCCACTCGCCGCTGGTTCTGGGTCGCCAGCGGTCGGTGGCGTAGACGGCGTAGGCCAACATCAGTACGCCCGCGATGTCGTAGCGAATCGCCGCGAAGAGAACCGGCGGGAAGTAGGTGAGTCCGGCCTTGATGGCCATAAATGCCGACCCCCAGACCGCGGCCAATGCGACGAACAGCGCGACGTTCCGGTATCTTCTCACGGTCGGACTGGCTTCCCCCAAAGCCTGAACGTTTCGATGGGTACCGAGGGTTGCCGGTTACGAGACCGATTTTTCGCCCGCGCGTCGCTCGTCGCGGACCGCCCGAAGCACGTCCTGTCGGGCCACGATGCCGAGGAGTTTCCCCTGCTCGTCAACGACTGGCAGGCGGTTGATATCGCGCTCGTCGTCCACCAGCAAGTCGAGAATGCGGTCGAAGTCGGTGTCGGGAGCGACCGTCACCACGTCGTCGGTCATGACGGTCCGAACCGGCTTGTTTGCGTGTTTGAGCAGGTCGAGTTCGGTGTCGAGGTCGTCCCACGAGAGGTCGATGGCGTACTCCAGCGTTTCGAGGAACGGCGGAAAGCCGATGGGAATCCACAGCGTCCGGTCGCTCGGTTGGAACATGTGGACGAGGTCGTGTTGGGTGACGATGCCGACCACGCGCTCGTCGTCGTCCACGACCGGGAAGCCGTTGAACTCAGCGCTCCCGAGGCGAGTCAGCACCTCGCTGATTTCGTCGTCTTCGTGGACCGTCTCTACGTCGTCGGTCATCAGGTTGCGAGCGTTCATACTCGGACCCTGTGGGCGGCGGGCCGTATCATTTCCGGTCGCGCGACAGATTCGGCGTCGAGTCACCGTCGAACGAGACGGTGCGCTGTTCGACGCCGTCTTCATGCGCGACGGGGGTGTGGGAAACCATCCCGAATCGGACGAACGTTTACCTACCGGAACGAGACCAACTCGGCGCGTGCCCGTTCGTCCCCTCGCTCGCGCGATTGGACCGACGCGCCCGCTACTCGCGGCGCTCGTCGTTTACGTTTCCCGATGCTTCGACCAATGTTTACGCCGTTTCCGACCGTCTCCGCGGTCATGTGGAACCACGAGACGTGCGTGTGCGAGGCGTGTGGGGAGTCGTTCGAGTCCGAATCGGAACTCCGCGGACACGTCTACGCCGTGGGTTTGGTCGAGTAGGCCGTCCCACGATTCGCGTCTGCGCTGTCGAATTCGAAACTCGGTAGCGCCCGACTCTCTGGGGAAACCGCCCCCGAACGGCCGACGAGCTTTGCGCGGTCGCTGTCCGCGGATACCGATAGCGACAGCCACATCGACCGCGGGCCAGCCAGCGACTGCGAGTCCGTCCGGTCGTGAACTGGATAGTCACGGAGCCGTCAGTCGCTTGCCCGCGAATCACCAGTTTGCCGGTCTGCCCGCGAGGGCGGTGGAATCTGGGCCTCGCTGGAGGTCGTGCGCTCGGGCAGGAGACACCGGTCCGACTCGCGGTTGACGTGCGCGAACTCCTCGGGCGCGTTCGCCAGCGCGTGAGCGGGGTTTTGGCCGCTTTCGAGGACCGCGGCCCGGATTTCGCCGAACCGAGAGACTCGCGCCCGAATCCCGCGCCAGTGGTGTTCGCCCGCGGGTGGCACCGACAGTTTCCGCGGCGGCGTGTTGTCGGTCCGACGAGTCGCCAGCGCCGCGCTGTTGACGTTGGCCGCGAGGTCGTCGTGGTCCACGAGGACGCCGACGCGCGCGCCGGTCGGCGCGCGCGCCGCCAGCACGTCGAGTCCGAGGTGGAGCGCACGATACTCGGCCACGTTGTTGTCGGTGACCGATTCGTCGGGGACCGAGAGGCGAGCGACCCGCTTACCGTCCCGCGTTTCGATGATGGCACCCAGTCCGCCGTCGTCGCTCTGGAGGCTGTACGAGCCGTCCGTGGCGACGTAGAAATCGCGGTGATGCGTCCGCGGCGGGTGGGCGATGTGGGGCGTGGGCGATTCGTCGAACAGTGCCCGGAGTGGAGAGGAGCGGCCGTGAACGGCCATATATGAGCTACCGGTCCGGTGTAACTTAAACTTACGGCTGCAAATCACGGGAGGGCAGAGCGGACCTCGAGACCGGCGAATGGTGTGGTACACCACAGCATATTTATGATAGAGTAGCTGTTGTAGTGGATATGGCGCACGACGAAGGTCCATCTCGACGGAAGTTTCTGACGGCTGCCGGTGCCGCGGCCGCGACCGCTTCGGTCGCGGGGTGTACCGGCGGTGGCGGTCAGGAAACGACGACGACCGAGACGGATACGACGACGGAAGGAACCGAAACGACCGAAGAGAACGGCGGCGACGGCGAGGAGTTTGCGGTCACCATCACGCAGGGCCAGATGCCCTCGACGCTGGACCCGCAGAACCACCGCGAGACGCCGACGGACAACGTGGTTCTCCACGCCTACGAGGGTGTACTCGGCCGAGAACAGGACGGGACAATCGTCGAGAAGTTGGCGACGGCTTACGAACGCCAAGAGCCGGGGCGCATTCGATTCACCATCCGGGAGGGCGTCACCTTCCACAACGGCGACCAGCTAACGCCACAGGACGTGGCGTTCAGCATCAACCGCATCGTTCAGGAGGACGTTGGCATCGCTAGCCCCCAGTCCGACCAACTCGCTGGCGTCACGGGTGCGGAAGTCGTCGATGGCGAGCGCGCGGTAGACGTGATGTCCGACGGCATCAACCCCGTCGTGTTCTCGCTGTTTGCGACTTACTGCGACGTGATGCAGCAGTCGTGGGTGCAAGAGCGCTCGAAGTCCGAAGTCGCCCAGCAGATGAACGGCACCGGACCGTTCCAACTCGAAGAGTACCAGTCCGACGTGAAAGTCGAGTTCTCCAACTACGAGGACTACTGGCGGGAACCGGCCGCAGTCACGTCGCTGACGTTCCGTGCGGCCTCGGAATCGAGTACGCGCGTGAACCAACTGGTGGAGGGCGAGACCGACATCGTCGTCAACGTCCCGCCCCAAGACGTTTCGCGGGTCCGGAACTCGGGGAGCGCCAAAATCAGCGCGGCCCCGAGTACGCGGGTCATCTACAACGCGATGAAGTACAACGTCGAACCGTTCTCCAGCCCGAAGTTCCGCCGCGCGATGAATCACGCGGTGAACCTCGACAGCATCATCGAGAACGTCCTCTCGGGATTCGCCGACCCGACAGGCCAGCCCACGCTCGAAGGCTTCTTCGGATACAACTCAGACGTGAACCCGTACCCGTACGACGTGGAGCAGGCCGAACAACTGGTCGAGGAGAGCGGCCACGCCGGAGCCTCCATCACGCTCCACACGCCGGTCGGTCGATACCTCAAGGACCTCGAAGTCGCGCAAGCGGTCGCCAACCAGATCGACCAGCTCTCGAACGTCTCCTGTTCGGTCCAACAGCGCGACTTCGGGACGCTCGCGGGCGAACTCACCGACGGGAATCTGGAGACGAGTCCGGACTTCTACCTCATCGGGTGGGGCAACGCGACGTTCGACGCGAGCCAGACCATCATCCCGCTGTTGACCACCGACGGCGCGCTCAGTTCATACAGCAACGAGGAGGTCGATAGCATGATGGAGCAGGCCCAGAGTCAGGGCGACCAGGACCAACGCGAGCAGACGCTCCAGTCGGTCAATCAGACGCTCCACGACCAAGCGCCGTGGATATTCCTGAACCGCCAGTACAGCGTGTACGGAGTCCAGAACCGGATTCAGTGGCAGGCCCGCCGCGACGAGCGAATCGACGCCTACGCGATGGCACCCGCCGACGGACAGTAAGTCTCAACTCATGTTTTCGCTTCGACGGAGTGATGGCTAATGTCGATGGGACGATTCTTACTCAAGCGTAGCGCACAGGGAATACTGGTCGTCTGGGGCGTCGTAACGGTGGTGTTCGGACTGCGATACGTGACGCCGGGCAACCCGATTACGTTCGTCGCGCCGCTGGACGCAAGCCAAGAGTTACGCCAACAGATAGCCACGGAATTAGGTCTGAACAGACCCTTCTACGTCCAGTATTTCGACTACCTCCTCAACCTGTTACAGGGCGACATGGGCTACTCCTACATTCGGGGCGTCGAGGCAAGCGGTCTCATCTTCGCTCGCCTCCCGGCTACCCTCGAACTGGCGGTCGCCGCGAGCATCGTCGCCGTGGTAATCTCGATTCCGCTCGGCGTTATCTCGGCCACGAGGCGACACGAACCCGCCGACTACGCCGCGACCAGTTTCTCGCTCGTCGGCATCTCGACGCCGAACTTCTGGCTCGGCATCATGCTGGTGCTGATTCTGTCGGTCCAGTTCAGCCTGTTCCCGACGAGTCGCCGGGGTATCGGTCTCTACCCGGCGCTGACGATGCTGGTGACGCAGTTTCAGGTCTCGGGACTGATAACGTGGCTCAACCACATCACGCTCCCGGCGATTACGCTCGGTACCTACTTCACCGCGCTCATCACGCGACTGACTCGGAGCGGGATGCTCGACGAACTCGGCAAGCCCTACGTCCGCTCGTCGCGGGCGAAGGGACTGCCCGAGACGTTGGTTCGGTACAAGCACGCGCTCCGGAACACGCTGATTCCGGTCATCACCGTGCTTGGACTCCAACTCGGGACGCTCATCGGCGGCGCGGTCATCACCGAGGCCGTCTTCGCGTGGCCCGGACTGGGAACCCTGCTCATCAACGCCATCAACGCCCGCGACTGGCCGCTGATTCAGGGGTCGCTCATCGTCATCGGAATGGGATTCGTCGTCATCAACATCTTCGTTGACGCGCTGTACGCCTACATCAACCCGCAGGTGGTTCACTAATGGTCGGACCGATAGAGAGACTCTTCGAGGCGTTCTGGAACGGACTCAAGCGGGGCGTCTCCCCGCGAACAGTTCGGAATCTTCGGAAGGAGCTTCGCCAGAGCGCACTGGCG
The DNA here is from genome assembly GCF_004087835.1 of Halorussus pelagicus. NCBI lineage: Archaea > Methanobacteriati > Methanobacteriota > Halobacteria > Halobacteriales > Haladaptataceae > Halorussus > Halorussus pelagicus. The sequence continues at coordinate 691,552 of NZ_CP035119.1, read as the reverse complement.
AAAATCGGTATCGTCGTCGTGGTCGCAATCGTGCTGGTGGCGCTGTTCGCACCCCTAATCGCGCCCCACAACCCCACGAATCAGAATTTGGAGCAGTCCCAACTTCCCCCGCTCGGGTTCAGCCAAACGTCCACCGAGACCAGTTCCGAGATGGTCAACGGGTCGATAGAGGTCGTCAACGAGACAGTCACGGTGTCGGCGACGCCGAAGTACCCGCTCGGAACCGACTCGCTCGGCAGGGACATGCTCTCGCGGGTCATCTACGGCGCGCGGACCTCCCTATTGGTCGGTCTCCTCGGGACGCTCATCGCCGCGTCGGTCGGCGTCACCGTGGGACTTGCCGCTGGCTACTACGGCGGGAAAGTGGACGACGCGCTGATGCGGAGTGCCGACATCATGCTCGCGTTCCCGTCGCTCGTGTTGGCCGTCGCGCTGGTCGGTCTGTTCGGCAGGGCGGTCGTTGACTTGCCCGACCCGCTCGTACAGGCGGGTATCGCGCCGAACATGCCCGAGACGTTCGCGTTACCGGGGACGGTCATCATCGTCGTCGGACTCGTAAACTGGGTGTGGTTCGCCCGCGTCGCCCGCGGCGAGGCGTTGTCCATCGAGGGCCAAGAGTACGTCAAGGCCGCCCGCTCGGTGGGTGCGAACGACGGCTTCATCCTTCGCAAGCACATCCTGCCCAACAGCGTGACACCCATCCTCGTGCTGGCGACCATCCAAATCGCGGCCATCGTCCTGCTGGAGTCGGCGCTGTCGTTCCTCGGCTTCTCGGGGACTAGCCTCTCGTGGGGCTTCGACATCGCGCAGGGCCGGGATTATCTGGCGTCGTCGTGGTGGATTTCGACGGTGCCCGGCGTCGCCATCGTGCTGACGGTCATCGGCATCAACCTCGTGGGCGACTGGCTTCGTGACGCCTTGGACCCCGGTATCGAGGGCGAAGGAGGTGGCGTCTGATGGCTGATGACCTCCTGCGCGTCCGGGACCTCTCGACGCGCTTTTTCACCGAGGACGGACAGGTCAACGCAGTCGAATCCGTTGACTTCGACGTGCGCGACGGCGAAGTCTTCGGCATCGTCGGCGAGTCGGGGTCGGGCAAGAGCGTGACCGCGCTCTCGGTCATCGACCTCGTGGAGTCGCCGGGCCGCGTCACCAGCGGCGAGGTCTGGTACCGCAATTCGGACCTCGCTGAGGAAGTCCGAGACGACACCCCGGAGGCAGTGGACGGCGAGTTCGTGGACGTGCGTCGGGTGCCCGAGAACGTCCGGCGGTCGCTCCGCGGGCCGTCGTTCAGCACCATCTTTCAGGACCCGATGAGCAGTCTGAACCCCTCGCTGACCGTCGGCGAGCAGATAGCCGAAGCGGTCGAGGTCCAGCGCCGCGCGCGCTCGAATCCGCGTTCGACGCGCTCGCGCACGCAGGGGTTCGGACTCACTGACCTGCTTACGAGTGCGGTCCTGCCGTCGCGGAGCTACGTCAGCGAGGAGAGTCGGGCCGAGGCCATCGACCTGCTCGAACAGGTCGGCATCCCCGACCCGGCCGAGCGCGCCGACGAGTACCCCCACGAGTTCTCGGGCGGGATGCTCCAGCGCGCGATGATAGCCCAAGCCCTCGCGGGTGAACCCGACCTGCTCATCGCCGACGAACCGACGACGGCGCTCGACGTGACGATTCAGGCCCAGATTCTCGACCTCCTGCGCGACTTGCAGGAGGACACCGGGATGAGCATCATGATGATTACGCACAACCTCGGCGTCATCGCCCGGATGTGCGACCGAGTCGGCGTGATGTACGCCGGAGAAATAGTGGAGCGGGGCACGCTCCAAGACGTGTTCGACGACCCGGTTCACCCCTACACGCAGGGGCTACTCGGTTCGATTCCCGACATGGACGAACCCGCGCCCCGACTCCAACCCATCGAGGGCAACGTGCCGGACCTCTACGACGACGAGATGGAAAACCGATGTTACTTCGCCGACCGCTGTCCGAAAGCGATGGAGGAGTGTCTGAACCACCCCCCGGAGTTCGACGTGGAGACTGGAGACCCCCGAGACGGGACGACCGAGACCGGAGAACACGGCGCTCGGTGCGTTCTCGCACGGCGCGAGTACGACCCCTCGCAGGCGCTTCCCGACGACTACTTCAAGAGCGACGCGCGACGCGCCGCGGACCGCGCGGGCGAGGAACCAGCGAGCGAAAACGAGGAGGTGAGCGCGGATGACTGACCCGCTCGTTCGCGTCGAGGACCTGCACAAATACTACTTCGAAGGGGACAACCTCACCGACCGACTGCTCGGTCGAGAACCAGAGAGCGTGCAGGCCGTCGATGGCGTGAGCTTCGAGGTGCGGGAAGGCGAGACGCTGGGTCTGGTCGGTGAGTCGGGATGTGGCAAGTCCACGACGGGCGAGACCCTGCTCAAACTCCGGGAACCGACCGACGGAAAAATGTACTTCGACGGCGAGAGCGTCTTCGAGAAGGACGACCTCACCGAGTTCCGCAAGCGCGCGCAGGTCGTCTTTCAGGACCCCTTCTCCAGTCTCGACCCGCGGATGACCGCGGGTGAAATCGTCCGCGAACCCCTCGACGTTCACGGCATCGGCACGAAGGCCGAGCGCCGCGAACACGTTGCGGACCTGATGGAGCGAGTCGGTCTCTCGGCCGGACAGGTTGACCGCTATCCCCACGAGTTCTCGGGCGGTCAGCGCCAGCGCATCGGCATCGCCCGCGCGCTCGCGCTCGAACCGGACTTCATCGTCTGCGACGAACCGGTGTCGGCGCTGGACGTGTCGGTGCAGGCCCAGATTCTGAATCTCTTGGAGGACTTGCAGGAGGAGTTCGGTCTGACCTACCTGTTCATCGCTCACGACCTGAGCGTCGTTCGGCACATCTCCGACCGCGTGGCCGTGATGTATCTGGGCGAAATCGTCGAGGTCGGTCCCGTCGAGGAGATATTCGAGAACCCCGGCCACCCCTACACCGAGGCCCTGCTGGAGAGCGTCCCGCGAGCCGACACCAGCGAGCAGGGGCGGCAGGTGGACACGCTGGCAGGCGACGTGCCGTCGCCGCGAGACCCGCCCGCTGGCTGTCGATTCCACACGCGCTGTCCGTACGCCCGCGAGGCCTGCACGCAGTCGTCCCCCGAGGACTACGAGGTCGAAGATGAAGACCACCGGGCGGCCTGCTTCCGGCAGGTCGAGTCCCACGAGTATTGGGACAGTCCGCCGCTCGAAACCGACGAGCAAGTGGCCGAACAGGTCGCCGACGACTGACGAGGGCGTCGCGCGGTCGGCGCTCGCGCCCGGTCTCGGGATTCGTCCGGCACCGTTATCCGTCCAGCGACCCTTCTCGCAGGCATGGCAGACGACCTAACCGCGACGCTGTACACGACGCACGGCGACATCGAAGTCCGACTGTTCGACGAGCGCGCGCCGAAGACCGTCGAGAACTTCGTCAATCTGGCGACACACGACCCCGCCGCGAACGACGACCCCGCGCCGGAGACGCCGACGTGGAAGGACCCCGAGTCCGGCGAAGTCCGCGGCGACGCGCTCTACAACGACGTGCCCTTCCACCGAATCATCGAGGACTTCATGATTCAGGGCGGCGACCCGACCGGCACCGGCCGCGGCGGTCCCGGCTACGAGTTCGAAGACGAGTTCCACGACGAACTCCGCCACGACGGCGCGGGCGTCCTCTCGATGGCCAACAGCGGTCCCGACACCAACGGCTCGCAGTTCTTCATCACTCTCGAAGCCCAGCCGCATCTGGACGACCGCCACGCGGTCTTCGGCGAGGTAATCGACGGAATGGACGTTGTCGAGGAGATCGGCGACGTTTCGACCGACCGCAACGACAGCCCCAACGAGGACGTGACGCTCGAACGCGTCGAAATTCACGACTAACCGACGCTATCGACGTTTCGAACGCCCGCTCGGACGCCGAACGACGGTCACGGCTCTGTCCGTTTCCTTTCGGCCCGCACAGACCGAAACCCACTTCGGGGAGAGTCGTCAATCTGCTCCTGAGCGAGGGTTGCCGAGCGGCCAAAGGCGGCGGGCTTAAGACCCGCTCTCGAAGGAGTCCATGGGTTCGAATCCCATCCCTCGCATTTCTCTCGACGCGCGACGCCGCGAGCGCCCCGTGCGCTCGCAAGCCCAGCGCGTCGTGAAAATTGAACCGGATGGATTCGAAGTAGACCAGTCGCACGCCCGCGCAGGCCGTAGGCCGAGCAGGAACGTCTGGGCGTGGTTCGAATCCCATCTCTCGCATACGACCTTTTTATTGCGAGCGCAGTCGCCGTCGGCGACTGCGCTCGATAAAAAGCTCGATCAAAAAGCACTGCGCTCCTCCCGCCGCTCACTTCGTTCGCTCTCGTCGTCGCTTGGCCCGCTCGCTCACTCCCTTCGGTCGTTCGCTCGCGGTGAACTGCTGGTGCGTACTCGTGGATGAATCGCTGGTGCGTACTCGTGGATGAACCGCCACCACTCCAACCGACTACACGTCCGGAGCGGTCGTCGCGTCACCGTCCGAGTCCGGCGAAAGGACGCCCCGAAGCGACCCGCCAACCGACGAGACTTGATTGAGCGCGTCCCGAACGAACGGTCCGGGGTCGTCCAGCGTCAGGTAGTCGAAGTTGGGTTGGCGCGCGACCGACTCGGTGACCTCCCGAACCTTCGCCGAGAACGACGGCGGGTTCTCGTAGGGGAACTCCTCGGTGAGGACGCTGTGGAGGTGGACGGCTTCGCCGCGCAGGAGGTGGGTGGCGACCCCCGTCTCGTAGTCGTCGCTCGGGGCGACCGACTCGCCGCTCGCCAACTGCCAGAAATACTGCGGGAAGTCGAGACCGGCCCTGACCGGACACGACAGCGAGACCCAGAAGCGGGGGTTGATTTCGAGGAGCGTGAACTCCCCCGTCTCCTCGTCCTTGACAAACTGAACCGACGCGGGACCGTGCCAGTCGAGTTCGTCGAGGAGGGCGCGCCCGGCCGCCTCCAGTTGCGGGTCGTCGGTGGTCTCACGGCAGATGCTCGTCCCGCCAGCCCACGAGTACGCTCGGCGCTGGCGTTTGCCGCAGGTCGCCACCGGGTCACCCTCGTCGTAGAGTGCCCACAGAGCGTACTCGTCGCCCGGCACGTACTCTTGGACGATGGGGACGTGACCGCTCTCCGCCCGAATCGCCTCGCGGTCGGGTTCGACGCCGGACCGGAGGTACCGCGTCGAACCGCCGAACCGATACTGGTCGGGCGAGAACGAATCGACGTAGGCGTCGGTCAACACCGTGTAGCGCGCCTTGACTATCTGCTTTCGGGTCCAGTCCTCGACTTCGTCAAGGAGTCGCGTCTCGGGCACCGCGACCCCGGCCGACTCCGCCGCCTCGACCAGTCGAAGTCGGTCCTGAGCGTCCGCGAGCGTCTCCATCGTCGGCCAGACCGGATCGAGATGCTCGGCGAACTCCGACCGATACCGCGAGAGGACGTACGTATCCATCTCTTGGAGCGGGAAGACGGTGCGTACCGACGGCCGACGGGCGAGCGAGAGGAGCGCGTCTTTGTACGCGACCACGTCGTCGCGGTACGACGGGACGCGGACCGCGTCGTCGCAATACTTCGAACGAAACGCGGGGGGCGTGTCGCGGAACGACGCCGCGATGGTCCGGATGCCGCGCCGACCGAGCGAGCGCAGGACGCAAGTGGAACTCGCCGAATCGACCGCGGGGACGACGACTGCCCCGCTCGTTGAACGCTGTGTCTTCATGCGTTAGCCGTCCGTTTCCACCGGTTAAAGTATGGGCCGGGTAGGCTCCACCGAACTCGGCGTAGGGACCGCCTGACGGTGCTTCGACCGGAGCGAACAGCGACGAGAGACGACGCGTCTCGGTCGTTCGGACCGGACGGCGGCCAGTCGAAACCTCCATTTCCCCGAGTCCATTACGGAGACCTAATGACCGACGAGCGAGTCGAGCGCGCGTTCCGACAGCATCCCGATTTCGAGCGAATCGACGACAGCCGGTTCGAGACGCCCGAGAAACCGTTTCCCGGCGTCGTCGCCGCGAGCGAGGCGGCAGGCGACGGCGATGCGACGAGCAAGTACCGCATCGAGGTCCGGACGCCGATGCTCGACGCCGTTGTCGAGGGCGAGGAAGTCGCCGAAGTGGTCGAAGACGGCTGGTTCGAGACGCTGGAGTTGCGACTCGGAGACGCTCACACCGTCGCCAACGCCGACGCCGCGCCGCCCGAAATCGAGCGCGAAGGCGAGGAGGTCGTCGTGACCGTCGAGTTCGCGTCCTCGGACCCCGAGCAGGCCGTCGAGGACGCGCTGGCGGTCGTCGAATACGTCGAGGGGACGTGGGTGCAGGGTATCATCCCCGGCTACGACTACCGGGAGCCAGCGGCGAGTCTACGTCAAAACGCTCGCCAGAACGACGACGAAGACGGGTCGGGCGGGTCGTCGGGACCCGGCAGTTCCGGTGGCCCGACCGGTCCCGCCGGAGGGTCCGGCGGCGCGCCGCTCTAAACTCAGTCCATTGCGATGTAGGTCTGGGTGTTCTCGACGCCCTCGACGCCCTGAATCCCGTCCGCCGCGACCGCTTTCACGTCTGCGGTCGAGTCCACGTCGAGTTTAGCGACGATGTCCACGTCGCCCGCGACGATGTGGGCGTCAACCACGCCGTCGAGGTCCGTGATGGCATTCTTGAGCCTGTCCGCCTCGCCCGTGTTCGCTTTGACCATAACGTACGCTGTGACCATGTTAGTTGCCTCCCGTCATTGCTTGGGCGCTCGCTCTGCTGGCGTCGCCGACCAGAATCTGGCGCACGTCCTCCAGCACCTCGAAGTCGGCGAGAACCGCCAGTCTGTCCCCGACCTCTAGCGAGTCGTCGGGGAGCGGGATGCCCATCGCCTCGTCGGCTTTCCCGAACGCCAGAAGTCGGGAGTCGGCCGGAAGCGAGAGTTCGCTGATGGTGTAGCCCTTCACCGGCGATTCGTCGGTGATGGTGAGTTCCACGACCTGTAGGCTCTGGGCGATGTCGGCGATGGCGCGGATGTTGCCCCCGAGCAGGGCGTTTTTCGCGCCGATTGCGCCGAGGCGCTCGGGGTAGACAACCTCGTCCACGTCGCTGGCGAACTTCCGGTAGATGTCCTCCCGGTAGTCCTCGTCGATTCGCAGGACCGTCCGGCAGTCGTAGTGCTTGCCGACCATGCACGCCGCGAAGTTGACGTTGAGGTCGCCGGTCAGCGCGCCGACGGCATCGGCGGAGTCGAGGTCGGCTTGGGTCAGCACGTCCTCGCGCCCGCCGTCTCCCTCGATGACCTCGAAGTCGTCGTTCCGGGCGCGCTCGACCTTGTTGGCGTCGCGCTCGACCAGCGTGACCTCGTGGCCCTCCTCTCGAAGGACGCGCGCGGTCCGGAGTCCGACCCGACCCGAGCCGATGATAACGAATCGCATGGTAGTGCTTACGCGACACTGCCTGAATAACTTTTCTCCCCCCAAAGGTTTTTCTCGTATGGTACTGAACCACATACCGAGATGGTTCACGCGTTTATCATGGTGAAAACCGCCGCCGGGCGCTCCGAAGACGTGCTGGCGGGAGTCCGCGAACTGGACCGCATCTCCGAGGCCCACGTCGTCGCTGGCGAGTTCGACGTTATCGTGGAGGCCGACGGCGACGAGGTCTACGACGTACTACAGGTCTCCTCGTCGGACATCTCGGGGATGAACGGGGTCGCGGACACCAAGACGTACATGGCAATCGACTGAGCGCGGTCGGGTTTCCGCGACGCGCTCCGTGGTCAGTGGTCCAGTTCCTGCACGTCGTTGTCGGCGAGGAACGAGTCAAGCCACGCCTTCTGGTCTCGGAGCGTCGGCGGCAGGTTCTCGTACACTCGGTCGAACACGTCGTGGGGGTCGCCGGGGTCGGCGGATTCGGCTCGTTCGACGGCCTCGTCCAGTTGCGCGTCGATTTCCGCCTCGACTTCCTCGACGAACTCGTCGTCAAGCACGCCCTGCTCGCGGCAGTATTCTTCGTAGCGCTCGACGGGGTCGGCGGTCCGCCAGTCGGGTAGTTCCTTCGCGGCGTCCTCGTACTGGCTCGGGTCGTCGCTGGTCGTGTGTGCGCCCTGCCGGTAGGTCAGACTCTCGACGAGAACCGGCTCGCCCTCGCGCGCCGAATCGAGCGCCTCGGCGACCGTCTCTCGGACCGCGAGCGGGTCGTTGCCGTCAACCTGCACGCCCTCGAACCCGTAGGCTCCGGCCTTCTGGGCGATGGTGTCGCTGGCGGTCTGGCGGTGGCGCGGCAGGCTAATCGCCCACTCGTTGTTCTCGCAGAAGAAGACGGTCGGCGCGTCGAAGACGCCCGCGAAGTTCAGGCCCTCGTGGAAGTCACCCTCGCTGGTCGCGCCGTCGCCGAAGTAACAGAGCGTGGCCGGGGCGTCGCCGCCGTCCGCTTGCGTTCCCTCGGCATCCGCGCCGTCGCCTTTCACCGACCGCTCGTAGTTCATCGCCATGCCGACGCCCGCGGCGTGGGGAATCTGGGTAGCGATGGGCACCGCCTGCGGGAAGTTCGGCACGTCGTGGCCCGAGTGGTACTCGGGCATCCCGCGCCGGAAGAGCAGAATGTCGCTCATCGGCACGTCGCGGGCTATCTGCATCGCGTTCGACCGATAGGTCGGGAACAGCCAGTCGTTGTCGGCCATCGCCATCGCGGCCCCGACCTGCGAACCCTCCTGCCCGCGGTAGGGCGGCCAGCTACTCATCCAACCTCTGCGCTGGAGCGCCAGCGCTCGCTCGTCGAACGCCCGCGCACGGACCAGTTCCCGGTAGGTCGCTCGCGCCTGCTCGGGCGTGAACGGGGTCTCCGAGAGGTCGCGTTCGCCGATAATGCGGTTCATGGGCCGCGGTTTGTCCGCCCCTCGCATAGTGGTTCCGGAACCGAACGACACGATGGTTCACCAGAACAGCCTTACCCCGCGCTGATGAAGGTAGGTCGGGATGAGCGTCATCTCGGAACTGTCCGTCCCGGTCGAGGACTTTCCGCTCGGTCGGGCACTTGCCACGACACCCGATATGCAGGTCGAGTTGGAGCGAATCGTCCCGACCGACACCGGTGCCCTCCCGTTCTTCTGGGCGTGGGGCGACGACGTGGACGCGTTCGTGGCCGAACTGAAGCGCGAGGCGGACATCGAGGCGGTCTGCGTGCTGGACCGAGTCGAGGACGGCGCACTCATCCGCGCGACGTGGGCCTCGACGCCCGACCTCGTGGAGGGCATCCTCCAGTCGGAGGCCACCCTGCTGGGAGTGACCCGCTACGAGGGCGTCTGGCGGTTCCGCCTCAGGTCGCCCGACCGCGGCGCGGTCGCCACTCTCCAGCGGTACTGCGCCGAGAACGACATCGACCTCCGTCTCGACCGAATCAACAGTCTCGGCGAGGTCAAGGCTGGCGAGCAGTACGGCCTGACCGACGACCAGCGCCGGACTATCGTAACGGCGTTCAAGGCTGGCTACTTCGACGACCCGCGCCAGACGACCCTCGAAGACCTCGGGAGCGAGTTCGACATCTCCTCGCGGGCGGTCTCGAAGCGACTCCGGGGCGGTCTCCGAAATCTCGTGGGCGCGACGCTGATAACTGAGAAGTAAGCTTATAAAACCGTTCAGCACCGAACCGGACCGAGTAGGCCTCCCGAACGCGAATCATGTAGTAACCACTTCGGGGAGACGCGCGTCCCTCATTCGAAGACGCACGTCCTCCGCGGAGTCAAACATCATGAGCGAGAACCACTCACCCGTCCGTCCCGGAACGATACTGACTCACGAACTTGAAGGCGACCAAACCCCCAGCGAGGGCATCGTCGCGGCCGTCTCGTCTGCCTCGAACACCGACCCCGCCGCGCTGAAACCGCTGGCGACGACCATCGACCCCGACGCGATAGACGCGCTCTTTTCGGACCACTACGACGGCACGCCCCGCGGGGTCGGTCTCGTCAAGTTCGGCTACGCTGGCTACGAAGTCGTCGTGAACGGCAACGGGTGCGTTTCGGTGCTCGAAGACGAGTAGCGTTCGACCGATAGCTCGGGTCGCTCTCCGATTCCCCAACGGTTATCGCCTCTCCGACGTACGTAACTGCCATGACAGCGGCGGCAGACTGCATCTTCACGAACGCGGAGGTCCACACTCTCGACGACGCCGACAGCACCGCGGAGGCGGTCGCAGTGCGCGACGGCGAAATCGTCCGCGTCGGCAACGCCTACGAACTCGACTTCCTGAACGGCGTCGAGACCGAGGAAATCGACCTCGGCGGACGCATCCTGCTCCCCGGATTCATCGACGCTCACACCCACCTCTCGCACCTCGGTCGCTCGCTGGTCTATGCAGACCTCGCGGACGCCGACTCGCCCGACGACTGCGTGGCCCTGCTGGCCGATTCCGCGGACTCCTCAGAGTCCGCGGAATCGGCCGTGCGAGACGCGACCGACGCCCACGGAGGCGACCGCGAAGCTGACGATTGGATTCTCGGCTTCGGCTACGACGAGAGTTCGTGGGACGAGTCGCGCTATCTCACTAGCGAGGACTTGGACCGCGTTTCGGCGGAGCGCCCAGTCGCGGCGTTCCGCGAGGACATGCACATCGCGGCGGTCAACTCGGTCGCGCTGGACCGATACGTCGCCGAGATGCCCGACGACGACGTGCGGGCGGAAGGCGGCGACCCGACCGGCGTCATCGTCGAGGAGGCGGTGGACGTAATCTACGAAGCCATCGAACCCGACGCCGAGGAGATGCGCGACTTACTCGACGCGGCACAGCGCGAGGCCCACCGGAAGGGCGTCACGGGCGTCCACGACATGGTTCGCCAGTCGCGCGCGCCCGAGGTCTACCGCCAGATGGAACTCGACGGCGACCTCGCGCTCCGAGTGCGACTCAACTACTGGTCGGACCATCTCGACGCGCTGGTCGAGACCGGTCTCCGGACCAACCACGGGAGCGAGTTCGTCCGAACCGGCGGCGTCAAGACCTACACCGACGGGAGTTTTGGGGGCCGGACCGCGAAGCTCTCAGAACCGTACGCTGATTCGTCGGAAGCAGAAACCGGCCAGTGGGTCGTCTCGCCGGAGGAACTGCGGGACTTTGTCGCCGAGACCGACGACGCAGGGTTCCAACTGACCGCCCACGCCATCGGCGACGAGGCGGTCGAGGAGGTCCTGTCGGCGTACGAGACCACGGACGACCCCGATACCGCGCGCCACCGGGTCGAACACGCCGAACTCGTCAGCGACGAGAACGTCGAGCGATTCGCCGAGAGCGGCGTCGTGGCGTCGGTCCAGCCGAACTTCCTCAAGTGGGCCAAAGAGGGCGGTCTCTACGATGACCGCCTTGGACCCGAGCGCCGCGAGCGGTCGAACCGCTACGCCGACCTGCTGGACGCGGGCGTGACCCTCGCGTTCGGGAGCGACTGCATGCCGCTTGACCCCCTGCTCGGCGTCCACCAGACGGTCAACGCGCCCGTCGAGAGCCAGCGACTCTCCGTGACCGAGGCACTTCGGGCGTACACCCGCGGAGCGGCCTACGCCGGGTTCGACGAGGACCGACTCGGCACCGTCGAGGCGGGCAAAAAGGCCGACTTCACCGTGCTGGAGCGGTCGCCGTGGGAGCATTCCTCGGACATCGAGGACATCGACGTGGCGTTGACCGTGGTGGACGGCGAGGTCGCGTACGACGCTCGGAACTGATTCGGCGTCGAACCGGTCGAGTCGCGCGGTCGCAGTTTTTGAGACGTTTTCCGGGTTTGTTTCGGTTCCCCTAGTCAACCACTCGGTTATAATTTAGAGTTATTCAGATTCGAGTGAGGATTCCGTTAGCTATCGCTCTCTATAGAACTCACAGAAACCGACTGGCGATTCACAGATGAGCTATGAAGAGAAAATATTTTCAATACCGGAATCCGAAGTCTATCACAATCGTAGGTGGTTGACTGTGCCAAAAATGGAAACTGCGGACATCGAGACCGACCTGAGCCTGTTCAAATACGACAACCTCGAACAGTTGCCCGAAGCGTACCGGGGACTCGACGAGGACGAACGGACCGACCGCATCGAGACCGCCAAGCGGGAGTTGGGCGACGACCTCGTCATCTTGGGCCACAACTACCAGCGCCGGGAAATCGTGGACCACGCCGACTTCATCGGTGACTCGTATCAACTGAGCGTCGAGGCCGCGAACGCCGACGCCGAGTACGTGGTCTTCGGCGGCGTGACGTTCATGGCCGAGTCGGCCGACATCATCACCGACGACGACCAGACCGTCATTCTGCCGTCGATGGAGGCCTCGTGTCCGATGGCGGGGATGGCCGAGGCCCTGCAAGTGGACGCCGCGTGGGCCGAGATTACCGCGGCCGCACCCGACGCCGACATCATTCCCATCACGTACATGAACTCCTACGCCGACCTGAAGGCGTTCTGCGCCGAACAGGGCGGCGCAGTGTGTACCTCCTCGAACGCCCACGAGGTGTTCGAGTGGGCTTTCGAGCAGGGCGACAAGGTACTGTTCCTGCCCGACAAGCACCTCGGCGAGAACACCGCCCACCGGTTGGGGATGGAAGACAGCATCGCCGAGTGGGACCCGTGGGACCCCGAGGGGAAGTCCGCCGAGGAAGTCGCCGAGAGCGATATCATCCTGTGGGACGGCTACTGTCAGGTCCACGAGCGGTTCCGGGTGGACCACATCGAGCAGATTCGTGACGACCATCCCGACGCGAACGTCGTCGTCCACCCCGAGTGTCGTCGGGAGGTCGTGGAGGCCGCCGACAAGGCTGGTTCGACGGCGGCTATCACCCAGACTATCGAGGAGGCCGACCCCGGCGAGACGTGGGCCATCGGCACCGAGATTCACCTGACGAACCACCTCCAGCGGTGGCACCCAGAGGTCGAAGTCCTGCCGCTCTGTGGGGACGCCTGCATGGACTGCAACGCGATGCGCCAGATAGACCCGAACTACCTGACGTGGGTGTTAGAGGAGTTGGTCGCCGGGCGCGAGCGCAACGTCATCGAGGTCGCGCATCAAGAGGCCGAACTGGCGAACGTGGCGATGGAGCGCATGCTGGAGATATAACCATGAGCGAGACGGAACCCCACACCGACCCGACCGAGACCGACGTACTCGTCGTCGGAAGCGGCATCGCTGGCTGTGCGACCGCGCTCGCGGCCGCCCGCGAGGGCGCGGACGTGTTGGTCGTGACGAAGGCGTCCCGGCCCGAACAGACTACCTCCCACTGGGCGCAGGGCGGGGTCGCCACGACGCGCTCGGACCCCGACGCGTTCGCCGAGGACGTGCTGGCGGCGAGCGCCGACACCGCCGACCCCGAGGCGGTCGAAGTCCTGGTTTCGAACGCCCGCGAGGCGGTCGAGGACGTGTTAGTCGAGACCCTGAACGTGCCCTTCGACCGTGCGGCGGGAGGCGACGACGGTGACGGCACGGATGCCGCGGGGTTCGACTACGGCCGGGAGGCGGCCCACTCGGAACCCCGAATCCTCCACGTCGATGCCAGCACGGGCAAGCACGTCCTCGGGCCGTTCCTGAGCCACCTCGCGGACCACGAGCGCGTGACGGTTCGGGAAGACACCGCGGCGCTCGACCTGATAACCCGCGAGGGGCGAGTCCACGGCGCGGTCGTGGACCGCGCCGCGGATGCCGAGAGTGGCGAGAAGGGCGAACGCGACGATGGCGAGACCGACCCGGAACCGGTCTTCGCAGACGCGACGGTTCTTGCCACGGGTGGCATCGGCGCGCTGTACGGCACCTCCACGAACCCCGAAACTGCGACCGGCGACGGGATAGCGATGGCCGCGCTCGCGGGGGCCGACGCCGAGGACATGGCCTACGTGCAGTTCCACCCCACGGCCTTCGCCGGGGAGGACCCCTTCCTCGTCAGCGAGGCGGTCCGCGGGGAGGGCGCGCTCCTGCGGAACGGAGCGGGCGAGCGATTCATGCCCGACTATCACGACGACGCCGAACTCGCGCCGCGCGACGTGGTGGCGCGCGCCGTCGCCGACGAGCGCGAGGCGACTGGCGAGGTCGTGCTTGACGTGTCCCCGCTGGACTTCGAATCGGAGTTCCCCGACCTCGCCGCGAAGTGCGAGACGCGCGGCGTGGACTGGGAGAACGGAATTCCGGTCGAACCGAGCGAACACTTCCTCTGCGGTGGCATCTCCGTGGACGACCGCGGGCGCACCGACTTGGATCGCCTGTTCGCGGTCGGCGAGTGCGCCCGGACCGGCGTCCACGGTGCGAACCGCCTCGCCTCCACGAGCCTGCTGGAGGGGTTAGTCTGGGGCCTGCGCGCCGGGGAGTCGGCCGCCGGGACGACGAGTCTCGACCACGAGCGCGCCGAAGCGCCGGACCTGCGCGACAGCGACCCGGACCTACCTTCGGGGTTCGCCCGCGAGAAGTTCGTCCGCCTGCGCAGGGTGATGGACGAGAACGTCGGCATCCGCCGGACGCCGGGGGGATTGGGGCGCGCGACCGCGGTCCTCCGGCGACTCAAGGGTGAGGTAGACGCCTACACTCGGACCCGGACCGAACGAAGCCTCTACGAACTCCGGAACGCAAGCGTGGTCGCCCTGCTGGTCGCCCGCGATGCGATGGAGGCCGAGCCAGTCGGCTGTCACGCGCTGGAGAACGCGGAGACCGACGACGACGCCGAGGAGGTCGATGCCCGTGCGAGTGACTGACCGTAAAGTCGAGGACTGGCTCCGGGAAGACGTTGGCCACCGCGACGTGACCAACCACGTTCCCGGCGAGACGACGGGGCGACTCGTCGCCAAGGAGGCGGGCGTCGCGGCCGGACTCGACGCGGCGAGGGCGGTCTTCGACTACCTCGGCGTGGACTGCGAGACGACGGTCGAGGCGGGCGACCGAATCGAGGCGGGCGACGTCCTCGTTGAAGTTGACGGCTCCGCGGAGTCGGTCCTCCGGGGCGAGCGCGTCGCGGTCAACGTCGCGGGCCACGCCTCGGGCGTGGCGACTGCGACCCGGCGGGCCGTGGACGCCGCCCGCGAGGTCAGCGACGACGTGGCGATTGCGGGGACTCGCAAGACCACGCCCGGCCTGCGCGGCGTCGAGAAGCGTGCCGTCGCGGCGGGCGGCGGCGACACCCATCGGCTCACCCTCTCGGGGATGGTGATGGTCAAGGACAACCACGTCGCCGAGATGGGACTGGAGAGCGCGGTCCGGCACTTCCGGGAAGAGAAGTCGTTCGCCACCAAAATCGAGGTTGAGGTCGAGCGCCCGGCCGACGCGCCCAGAGCGGCAGAGGCCGGAGCCGACATCGTGCTATTGGACAACATGACGCCCGAAGAAGTCGAGGAAGGCGTCAAACTGTTGCCCGACGACGTGCTGGCGGAGGCCAGTGGCGACATTGGTTTCGGGGACGTAGCCGACTACGCGGCGACCGGCGCGGACGTGATTTCGATGGGTGCGCTGACCCACTCTGCCAACTCGCTGGACCTGTCGTTCCGGACCGGGGAGTAGCGTGAGGGAGGTGTGGATTTGTTTGCGCTCGGGCGAAGCGGATAGTTTGGGTTCGCAGAACCTGTTTCTGAACCCCGAAACCTCTACTCTAGCAGCGTCTGTCCGGTCATCGATTCGGGCCGTTCGACGCCGACAAGTTCGAGCATCGTCGGCGCAATGTCGCAGAGCGACCCGCCCTCGCGGACGCGCTTGCCTCCACCATCACCTCCGGGGGTCGCGTAGACGAACGGGACCAAATTGTACGTGTGGGCGGTGTGGGGGTCCGCCGGAGTGCCCATGTCGTCGGCGTTGCCGTGGTCGGCGGTGACAAGAACGTGCCCGCCCGCTCGCTGGACCGCGTTCACGAGGCGGCCCAACTGCTCGTCCACGGCTTCCACGGCTTCGACCGCGGCGTCGAAGTCGCCGGTGTGGCCCACCATGTCCGGGTTCGCGTAGTTCAGCACCAATACGTCGGGGTCGTCGGATTCGATGGTCTCGACGGCGGTGTCGGTGACCTCGACGGCGCTCATCTCCGGTTGCTGGTCGTAGGTCGGCACGTCTGGCGATTCGACGATTTTCCGGACTTCGCCCTCGAACTCGACCTCGCGCCCGCCGTTCAGGAAGTAGGTGACGTGGGCGTACTTCTCCGATTCGGCGATGCGCAGTTGCGTGAGACCGTGTTCCGAGAGAACTTCCCCGAGCGTGTCCTCGGGCTGGTGGGGCGGGAACGCGACCGGGAGTTCGAACTCCGCGTCGTACTGGGTCATCGTCGCCAGACGGATTTCGGGGGGCGAGGTCTCGAACTCCCAGACCGGGTCGATGTCGGCGAGCATCCGCGTGAGCTGTCTGGCGCGATCCGACCGGAAGTTGAAGAAGACGGCGGCGTCTCCCTCCGAGAGGGCGGGACCGCCTTCCACGAGCGTCGGTTCCACGAACTCGTCGGTGGTGTCGCGCTCGTAGCTCCGTTCGACTGCTTCGACCGCCGAGGCGGCCGAATGCTCCGCGTCGCGGTTCACGATGGCGTCGTAGGCCCGGTTGGTGCGCTCCCAGTTCTGGTCGCGGTCCATCGCGTAGTACCGCCCCGAGACGGTCGCCACGTCGCCGGTTCCCGCGCGCTCGACGACCGCTTCCAGTTCGCCCAAGAACCCCGCGCCGCTCTCTGGCGGCGTGTCCCGCCCGTCCGTGAACGCGTGCGTGACCGCCTCGACGCCGCGCTCGGCGGCGAGTTCTACCAGCGCGTAGAGGTGCGTCTGGTCGGAGTGGACGCCGCCCTCGCTGACGAGACCCATGAAGTGGACCCGGCCGTCGTTCTCGTCGGCGTAGTCGAACGCCGATGCGACGGCCTCGTTGTCGCCTAACTCGCCGTTCTGAATGGCGTCTTCGATGCGGGTGTACTCCTGTTTGACCACCCGGCCCGCGCCGATGTTGAGGTGGCCAACCTCGCTGTTTCCCATCTGGCCCTCGGGCAGGCCGACCCGCCGCCCGGTGACGTTCAGCGTGCCGTACGCGCCCGCGTCGGCGAACCGGTCGAAGTTCGGCGTGTCGGCGGCTTCGATGGCGTTTCTCCCGCCGTCCTCACTGCCTAAGCCCCACCCGTCGAGGATTATCAGCGCGGCCTTCATGCGCGAAAGCAGGGCGTCGCGTCCTAACTACTCTTCGGCTTCGGCGACCGGTGGACGATTCTCTTCCGGCGCGTCGAAGCGAGACAATCGAACCCAACCCTTTTTGCCGAGACGGCGAGAACCCACGCTCCATGACCCTCGACCCGGTGCATTTCGACGGCATCGCTGGGTTGGCCGACCACATCGACTACGACGCCGAGGACGAGAACCACCGGGAATCCGCCGAAACCGTCTGGGAGCATTATCTCGACCCGCTCGTCGGCGACGACGGTCCCATCCTCGAACCGCTCGGCGAACAGTCGCGCCGCCGGGTGAACTGTGAGGATATCGCGCTCGAAGACCCGCCCTTCCCGACGACCCACGGTCTCGACGCCGGAACGCTCAACTCCAAGCCGTTCAAGAACGGACTCGTCCTCGATGTGGCCCACGCCGCGATGAGCGCCACGCCGTCGGACTTGGACCTCCACGACTGCCGGACGGTGGTGAAGGCGCTCCACCTCAACGACACGTCCCGGAAGTTCGGGACCGAGTGGGAGTCGTACAACGATGGCAGTCAGCGCCGCATCGTCCACACCGAACTCCCGGAAAGCCAGTACGAAGAGGACGTGGTCCACGCGCTTGCGCTCTACCTCGCCGAGAGCGGGCACGCGCTCGAACACGCCGACCGCGTGAGCGATTTCCTCCTGCTCGACGGTCCCATCTACCCGAAAGGGGTCCTGCGGTGGGACTCCCGGAGTTCGGTCCTGACCCGTCTGTTCGAGGACTCGGACCACGTCGGTCGGGTTCTCTCGAACTACGTCGAACTGGTCGAGACGTTCGCCGAGCGCGGGGTCCCCCTCGCCGGGTTCGTCAAGAACGTCTCGGCGAAGTCCATCGTCCGCACGCTCAAGCGGGAGACCGATTTCGGACCGGTGCCGTGGGCGCACGACGCGGGCCTGTTCGCCCAGATTCTCGAACGCAGGGAACTCGTGGACGGCGACTTCGAGCGCCTGACCGACGATCTGACGCTGACGAACTGGTTCGAGTCCCACGCGGGTCTCGACGGCTTCTTCGACGAGGACCCGAATCCGCACCTCGACCGAGAACTCGACCCCGAGCAGTACGCGGTCACGTTCTGTATCGTCTACGACCCGCGGCGAGACCTCGTGTTCAAAATCGAGTCGCCGAAGGCGTTCACCGAGGACCCCGAGGTCCGCGAGCGAATCGAGCGCCAGATTCTCCAAGAGGTCGCGCTCCAGCGCGGCCCGCCACAGGCTGTCTCGAAGGCCGACGAGTTGGCGGCTATCGACCGGGGGAGCGCCAATTCGCTGGTGAAGTCCTTCGAGAAGTCGCTGAACACCGAACTGGACGAGAACTACAACGCGGTGCGGTGGGGTCGGGACTACTAATACCGACTGTTTCGGGAAAACGGACAACTGCGAGACCGTCGGTCTCGCGGTCGTTGAAACGGGTCTCAAAAACGGTCAGCGAGAAAATCGGGTTACTGCGGTTCCGCCGTCTCGATGTCCTGTTTCTCGACGGTGACTTCCACGTCGTCGGCCTCGATGCCGATACGCGCGAACTGCGTTCGGATGTGGCTCTCGGCGGCCTCCGTCGCCTGCTCGCGGGTGTCGAACCCGCGGGGCATCGGCGACTCGAACGCGACGTTGACCTCCTCGCCGCCGACCTTCTGGACCGTCCCGCCGCTCTCGACCTGATAGAACTCGTCGCAGACCCAGACGTACGGCGCGTCCTCGTCGGGCGCGCCCTTGAACCGCGGCGCGCGCTCCCCCCGCTCGTACAGCGTGCCGGTCAGGGTGGTGCCCCCCGCTTCGCCACGGATGAGTAGCATAATCAGAACTACGTCGCGGGGAGGTAAAAGCGGCCCGTTCACGGGAAGTATTCACACTCGTTGTCTCGGCGACGCGACCTGCCTCGGAGGGAAACCGGTTTGTCCCATGCGCTCGTTGCCCAGGAACAATGGCCGACTCCGACTTCGACCTCGACGACTTCGAGACTACGTCGAGTTCCGGCGCGCGCGACGACGACCGATTCGACTCCGTCTCCACCGACCCGAAGGGCACCGACAGGGGCATCGGCACGCTCTCGGCGGCCGACGGACTCCGAATCGGCGAGGACGAAGACGAGACCCACGTCCGGGCGTACGTCACCGCCGACAACCGCGAGAACGTGCGGGTCGGCAAGTACCTGCTCGTTCCCTATCCCGACGGCGAGAAACTGTTCGCGCGGGTCGCCGCGCTGGAGTACCGACAGGAGTACCGCGTTGACGACGCGACCGAAATTCACTCCAAGCGCGCGATGCGCCGCGAGGAAATCGAGGAGAGCGACTACAAACTGATGGCGGACTTGGAACCGGTCGCCATCCTCTACGAGGACGGCGACGGCGACCCGGAGGTAGACGCCGACCTGAAGCGCCGGATGACCGACCGCGTGCCCAAGCCCAAGTCGGTCGTCCGGGAGGCCAGCGACAAGACCGAAATCAAGACCGGTCTCAAGATGCCCGAGGACGGCGTGTTCCTCGGGCACCTCTCGGTCGGCGGCGAGAAGGTCCACACTGCGGCCGAACCCCCAACCATCGACTATCGACTGAAGGACGACTACGACGACGGCGACCCCCTCGTCTTCCGGCACACGCTGGTCGCGGGCGGAACGGGGTCCGGGAAGACCCACGGCGCGAAGAACGTCCTCCGGCAGTTCCTCGCCGGGGAGCGCCGCTACGAGATGGACGACGGCGCGGAGCGCCGGGCCGCGGTGGTCCAGTTCGACCCGCAGGACGAGTATGCCGAGATGCACGACGACAACTCCGACGTGACCTCCGAGGACGAGCGCCGATGGGAGCGCGAGAACGTCGCTCACGGCGGCCACGACGACACCGTGGCCTTCGTGCCGAAGGTCGGCGGTAGCTCCTACGCCGCCGACCACCACCGTGCCGAGCAGGTCGAGTTCACGATTCCGTTCTCGATGGTTCAGGGCAAACCGTGGCTGGTCGCGGGTGCGAGCCTCAACGACAACCAGTACGGTGCGCTATCGCATCTCGTCCGCCGGTTTTTCAAGCAGCACGGAAACGCGGGCACCTACGAGGAGTTCAAGCGGTTCCTCGACGACCCCGCGCTCCGCGAGGAGTTAGACGAAAGCGGGCGGGTTCACGAGGCGACCTTCGACGCAGTGAAACGCCGCGTGCTGAACATGCCGAAAGGCGTCTTCGACCAGAACGCTCGGCCGATAACCGACCAGATACAGTCGTTCGTCAAGCCCGGCCAACTCACCGTGGTCCCGACCTACCACATCAACAACTCGCGGGCGACCGAAGTGGTGGTGTTGGCTCTCTCGACGCTTCTCGTGGAGGAGAAACTCTCGAACGCCCCCGAGTACGACCGCATCAAGGAGACGCCCCTCGTCGTCGGGATGGACGAGGCTCACAACTTCCTCACCGACGCCGACAACGTGCAGGCCCGGAAGGTCATCGGGAAGTTCACCGACGCCGCCAAACAGGGCCGCAAGGAGCGACTGGGCCTGTTCCTCATCACGCAGGACCCACAGGACATCCACGAGGCCGTCTTCAAGCAGATAAACACCACCGTCGTCCTGAATCTGGGCGACGAGGACGCAATCAAGAGCGTCAACATCCCTTCGAATCTGGAGGGCAAGGTCCCCTACATGGAGAAGGGCCAGATGGTCGTCTACTCGCCGGACAACTCCGAACCGGTCGAAATCATCGGTCTCTCGAAGTGCGTGACGAAACACGGGTAGGACCCAGACCGGTTCGTCCGTCGTCGTCCTGAAAGCTTAACCGGGTGCCCCGTCAAACGTCGGTCATGACCGAGAAAATTCTCGTTCCCACCGACGGGTCGCCCCAGTCGGACACGGCGCTCGAATACGCCTTAGAGGAGTTCGCCGAACAGAACATCACCCTGCTCAACGTCATCGACCCTGTCGATGCGGGATACAGCGCGCCGGTCGGCATCCCAGGCGGGTCCGAGGAGTGGTTCGAGAACGCCAAGGAGAACAGCGAAGCGATGTTCGAGGAGGCCCAGACGGTCGCCGACGACTACGGCGTCACTCTTGAGTCCGCCACCGAGATGGGCCGACCTGCCCAGACCATCGTGGAGTTCGCCGAGGACGAAGGCTTCGACCAAATCGTGATGGGCAGCCACGGGCGCTCGGGCGTCTCGCGCATCCTGCTCGGTAGCGTGGCCGAGACCGTGGTCCGGCGCGCGACGGTGCCCGTAACGGTCGTGCGCTGAGTCGTCGCGGCAGTTCTCTCGGCGGCGCGAAACATCGCGTCACTTACCCGGCGGATTTAAGCCGGGGGGCTAATCATACCTGAGCATGAGCGTTCCCGGAATCGTACAGTCCCGGCTCGACGGCGAACAGGTCGCGGCGCAGGTCGCCCTCGGCGGCGAGGACGGTCTCTACGTGACTCGCACGCGGACCCTCATCTACCGCGCTGACGGACTCCTGAGCGACGAGTCCGTCGAGGAGTACCCCCACGAAGCCGAACGCATCGAAATCTCTGAAGGACGACGCAAGTCGGCCATCAGTCTCGACTACGGCATCGACGGCGAGGAGAAGTTCAAAATCCCGAGCAACCGCCTCTACGAGGCGCTTCACCCCGTCCTCGCGGGCGTGCTGAACGCCGCGGACGTGACCGGTCCCGACGAGACGGTCAAGCAGACCTACCAGTTCAGCGAACTCACGCTGGTCATCACCAGCGAGCGCGTCGTCAAGCATGTCGGCGCGGCGGTCTGGGACGAAGACTACGAGGAGTTCCACTTCGACGACGTGACCGCCCTCGACGTGGAGGAAGGAAGCGTCTCCTCCCAGATTATCATCGAGAGCGGTGGCCGACCCCAGCGCATCAAGACGCCGAGCGACCAGACCCGCGAGGTCCGCGAGCGCATCGAGCGCGCGCTGGTCGAACATCACGGCGTCGCGTCCTACGAGGAGTTCGCCCGCGAACACGCCGTCGAGGAAGACGACGAAACCGAGGATGAAGCCATCGAGGACGAACCCAAAGCGGAGAACGCCGACCCGCTGGCCGGGGGCGGCGTGGACCCCATCGACGCCAACCCGCCGGAACTCGACGACGACGGAGCCATCATCGAGAACGAGGCAAGCGTCACGACCGACGACCGAGGAGACGAGGATGTCACCGCGGTCGAGGCCAGCGAGGCCGCCGCGCGCGCCGCGGAAGCGAGCGCAAGCGAGGGCGTGAGCGAAGAGGAGTCGGACGGAAGCCTCGACGCCGCAAGCCCCGCGGACACCGACGACTCCGCGGCCGTCGAGTCGGAGACCGAGGTGGGGTCGAGCCTCGAAGAACCGACCGACGAAGTAGTCGGAAACGGGGCATCCGCGGAGGTCGTGGAAACCGACGACACCGGTGAAGTCGCCACAACTCCCGAAGAGACCGAGGAAATCGAATCGAGCGGCTTCGCCGACTCGGGATTCGAACCGGCGAGTTCCGAACTGGAGGCAGACGAGACCGACGAGCAACTGGAAGCGCTGACCGAAGCGGTCCAGCGCCAGAACGAACTGCTCGCCGAGCAACAGCGCACGCTACAGCAACTCATCGAGGAACTCAGCCGCGGTCGATAGTCGGAATCGCCGCCATACCGGCCGATTCTCGCGGAAAGTCAGTCCCGACCCGTCACCTTCCGGATGCACTCCGGACCGAACGCGCCGTGTTCTCCCGCGTCGAGTTTGATGAAGTGGCCCGTCGAGATGCTCGCGCCACAGCGCTGACAGGAGAAGTCGCCTTCCTTGGTGACGACCTCGCTCTGGAAGCTGACGTACCCACCACCGGTGGTCGTGACGATGCCGTTCTCGCGCTCGATGACGCCGCGCTTCTCGGCCTCGTCCAGAATCTTCCGGGTCGTCGCGGGATGGGTGGTGACGGTCTCGATGCGGTCAACCGCCTCGGCGACCGAAAGCTCGGGGTGTTCGAGCTTCGAGAGGAGTTCGACGCCGAGTTCCACGGGGTCGGCGTCGCTCGCGCTCTCTTCGCCGTCGGTGGGACCACCGCTCGTTCCGTCCTCGTCGTCGGCCATCACTCCGGAGTCGCCCGCGAGCCGGATTAAACCTTGCGCGAAGCGGACGATTCTCCGGCGGTCGCTCCGACGCCCCCGACCCAAAAAGAGGATACCCGCCGAACGGGAACCACGGAGCGATGGCCGACGTCGCGCGCCGCCAAGTGGCCGGACTCGCCCTCCTCGCGGTCGTCGCGGCCGCCAGCCTGCTCGTCGCCCCGGACCGCCTGTTCGGCGTCGCCAGCGATCTCGCGGACCGCCCGGTCGTCTTCGGCGTCCTCCTCGTCGGCGTCTACCTCGTCCGGCCGCTGTTCGCGTGGCCCACCACGCTCGTCGCCATTCTCGCGGGCTACGCCTACGGTCCGGTCTGGGGCTTCCCGGTCGCGCTTTCGGGCACGACCGCGAGCGCGCTCCTGCCGTTCCTCGCGGCGCGCTACGTCGGCGCGGGGTCGGGGCTGGTCGCGCGCCTCGGCGACTCCGGCGAGCGGTTCTTCGCGGCGACCGGCGACCTGCGCGGGATGGTCGCCTCCCGACTCGCGCCCGCGCCTTCCGACCCCGTCTCGGCCGCGGCGGGTCTCTCGGGCGTCTCGACCGGCGCGTTTGTCGTCGGGACCGCGGTCGGCGAGATACCGTGGACCGTCGCGGCGGTCCTCGCCGGTGGGTCGCTCGACAGTCTCTCGACGGCCGGACTGACCGCGATTAGTTGGGAACTGCTGGCCGCGGGGGCCGCGGTCGCCGTCGCGCTTCTGGCCGGACCGGCGTATCGCGCCGCGAGCGCCCGGCGGTAGCGTGACGCTCCGGCAGTGTTTTCTCTCGGACTTCCCCTGCGACTGCTCAACGACTATCGCGGACTTCGCCACCGACCGTTCGACCGCACCGCGGACTTCCCCTGCGACTGCTCAATTGAGCAGTCGCAGGGGAAGTTGGAACGAATTTGGAACGGAGTCGGCCCGAACCGGGAACGGAGTGGGTCCGAACTTCGAAAAATCCCTTTTAGGGTGGCTCTCGCCGGTAGAATCATGCGATTTGCAACATCGATTACGGTGGCAGTGGTACTACTCACAGTCTGCGTCGCGCCGATTACGGCCCAGCAGACGACCGAGTGCGGCCCGACGACCAGCGAGATGATGGGCGACGAGTCGATGAACGAGACGACCGCAATGATGAGTGAGACGACGAATGGCGAGATGATGGACAACGAATCGATGACCGAGACGACCGAGATGATGGGTAACGAATCCATGGACTCGGAAACGACGACCTGTGAGGGCGACTCGATGAGCGACGAGTCGATGGACGAGACGACCGATTCGATGTCCGACGACTCGATGGCCGATACCACCAGCGAGAGCATGAACGACGACTCGATGAGCGAGACCACCGCCGATTCGGACGACGAGTCCAGCGCGTTCGCGCCCGGATTCGGCGTCGGCGCGGCACTGGTCGCGCTAGTGGGCGCGCTCTACATCGCGCGGAGGCGACCGTGAGCGACCGACCCGACGCGGGGGGCGTCCTCGACCGCCGCGACTCGCGGGGTCTCCTCGCTTCGACCGTCGTCGCGGGCGCGGCCGGAGTCGCGGGCGTCGCGGGGTCCTACGCCGCGGTCGGCCGGACGCCCGCGTTCGTCGCCGCGCCGATAAGCGAGGTCGTGGTCGCTTCGACGCCCGACGCGGTCGTCGCGTGGTCCATCCAGACCCTCGGCAACCTCGGGGCGCAACTCGGGTTCCTGCTGGCGCTCGCGCTCACGGTCGGTCTCTTCGCGTTGACGACCGCAGTCGCCGCCCTCCTCGCCGACCGGTTCGCGGTCCCGCCGTTCGCAGTCGCGCCCGTGGCCTGCGTCGCCGTCGCGCTGGCGCTCACGGGGTCGGCAGTCTCCACGCTCGCGGCCGGTGCGGGCGCTGGTCTCGTGGTCGCGCTCGCGTCGCTCGGCGTGGACCGAGAGTCGGAGACCGCCGACTCCTCCCGGTCGGCCCGGCGGCGCGTCCTCCAAGCGGTCGCTGGCGCGTTCGCGGTCGGCGGCGTCGGCGCGGTCCTCGGGACCCGCGAGGGCGGCGACGTGCCCGACGCCGACGGCGAGATTTCGGCCGGGGTCCAGTCCCTACTGGACGAGGCCGGAGACAAATCCCTCGATGTGGACGGCATCGAGCCGCTCGTCAGCGAGCAGTTCTATCAGGTCGATATTAACAACGTGGACCCGACTCCGGACCGAGAGGACTGGACGCTCAGCGTGACCGGCGCGGTCGAGGAGGAGGTCGAGTTCGACTACGACGACTTGGCCGGGATGAACGACGCGACCGAACACCGGTTCGTCACCCTGCGATGCGTCGGCGAGCGCCTGAACGGCAAGAAGATGGACACCGCGCTCTGGACCGGCGTGCCCGTGATGGACCTGCTCGACTCGGCGGGTATCGAGACCGACGAGTGCTGTGTCATGCTCCGCGCCGCCGACGACTACTTCGAGGAGTTCCCGTTGTCGGCGCTCGAAGACGGCTTTCTGGCCTTCGAGATGAACGGCGAGGCGCTCCCCCGCGGCCACGGCTACCCCGTCAGGGCGCTGATTCCGGGCCACTGGGGCGAGATAAACGTGAAGTGGCTCACCGAAATCGAGGTGCTAGAGGAGGAAGCGAAAGGGTACTGGGAGAAGCGCGGGTGGCACGGCACCGGTCCCGTCAACACCGTCGCCAAACTCCACACCGTAAATCGCCTCGGCGACGCCGCGGGCGGCGGGACCGAGATACAGGTCGGCGGCCACGCCTACGCGGGTACGCGAGGTATCCGGCGAGTCGAGGTTTCGACCGACGGCGGCGACTCGTGGAGCGAGGCGACGCTCTCCGAGCGGTTGCCCGCCGAGGACGCGTGGCGACAGTGGGAGTACACCTACGAGGCGGCCGAACCGCACGAGGTCGTCGTCCGCGCCACCGACGGCGAGGGCGACCTGCAACCGAGTGAAGAGACCAATCCCTTCCCGAGCGGGCCGTCCGGGTGGGTCTCGAAACGCGTCGAGCCGTAAGTATAAGCGTCGTGACTGACAATCGAAAGACAGCAGATGGACAAGGCGCTCTGGTACTTGCTCACGGCGACCCGCGGCGGCGAGAACCGCGCGCGACTCATCCGCGAACTCTCCGAGCGCCCACGCAACGCCAACCAACTCGCCGACGCGCTCGACGTGCGGTACAAGACGGTGCGCCACCACCTCGACATGCTCGAAGACCACGGCGTCGTCGAACCGGGAGACAACGAGTACGGGAAGCTCTACTTCCTCACCGACCAGTTCGAACAGCACCGCGAAGCGTTCGAGGAAATCATCGAACACATCGAATGATACGGAACCGACCGACTGACACGGAGACCACAACATGAGTACGATACAGTTCGCCAGCGGAATCGCGGTCGTGAACATCCTCCTGCTCGGCCTGCTCACGACCGTCTGGGTCCGCAACTACCGGAAGTTCCGGACCTCGTTACTGCTCGGACTGGTCGCGTTCGGGAGCGTCATGCTCGCCGAGAACGTGGTCGCAATCTACTTCTTCTTCAGCATGAAGATGCTCTACTCGGGGGACCCGACCGTCCAGCAGGCCGTGCTGGTGCTTCGGGGCTTGCAGTTCGTGGCCATCGCGTTCCTGACGTGGGTCACGATGAAGTAGCTAGTAGAAGGTGTCAGCGCAATCCATGATTACGCCGTGTTGCGGACAGACGTACTTGCAGTGTCGGGAGTACAGCGGCGTCTCGCAGATGGGACACGGGCGGCCGCCTTGCTCGCTGGACGTGTCGTCGCCGTCTCCGCTTTCTACCGAATCGCTCATGCTCCGACGACGGGCAGCGAGCGCCAAGACTGTTTCGTCCGGTGACTCGCCCGAGCGACTGCGCCGGTCGTTTCTCTCCGCCGACCCGAACTCATCGACCGACCGAATCGCTCTGGCCCGCCGTCGAAAAAAGACGCCGTCAGTCCGGAGTCAATCCGGAGTCAGCACTCGCTCCAGCCACAGGACTCGCAGGTCTTGCAGCCTTCGGAGTAGTACAGCGACAGCGACCCGCAGTCGGGACACTCGGGGCTCTCGCCCGAGTCGATGATGTCCTGCCGGTCGGCCTCCTTGCTGGTTGCGACCGCACCGCTACCGTCGGTTTCCGGCTCCGAACGCCGCTCGACTCCCTCTTCGACCTCGGTGAGGTTCTTCTGCTGGGGGTAGGCTTTCTCGACTTCGCCGTCGAGATACCGGCGCAGGGCCGTGCCGATGGCGTCCGGGATGGAGTTTATCTGCTCGCCCTTGTCCCACGCGACCTTCGGACTCCGGATGCCTCGTAGCTCGTCGGCGATTTCCGAGGGATCGACGCCCGAGCGGAGCGCGGTCGAGATGGTCTTGGCCAGCGCCTCGGTGAACGAGGCGGTGAAGCCGCCGGAGTTGCCGATGTTGGCGAACAGCTCGAAGGGTCGGCCATGTTCGTCCTCGTTGATGTTGACGTAGAGTTTGCCGTACCCGGTGTCGATGCGCTGGGTGATGCCGTGAAGCACGTCGGGCCGGGGGCGCTTGCTGGCGTACGGACCGTCGCCGTCCTCGCCGTCGGCAATTTTGAGGATGGACTCGACTTCCCGGTCGAGTGCGGCCTGCACGTCCTCGTTGTCGAGGAAGCCGTCGATGCCGCCGAAGACCTCGTTGATCTGTTCGACGAGCGTCTCGGCGGCCTCGCTCTCGTCGGCGAACTCCTTGTTGTCCGCGCGAGTCGTGAGGACCTGCTTCGAGCGGGTGCCGTCGCGGTAGACGGTCACGCCCTTGCCGCCGTTCTCGTAGATGTACTCGTAGACTTCCCGCATGTCCTCTTTGCTCGCGTCGTTCGGGAAGTTACAGGTCTTCGAGATGGCCGAGTCCACGCCCTCCTGACAGGCGCAC
Source organism: Halorussus pelagicus (assembly GCF_004087835.1). NCBI lineage: Archaea > Methanobacteriati > Methanobacteriota > Halobacteria > Halobacteriales > Haladaptataceae > Halorussus > Halorussus pelagicus. The sequence goes on along the minus strand of NZ_CP035119.1, from coordinate 663,524 downwards.
TGCACCGCGGCGTGGTCCTTGCCAGAGAGGTCGGAGGTCACGACGAACAGTTCGCCGATGGCGTCCGGGACGGTACTCAGCCCATCGACGCCGTCGAACTCGTTTGCCGCCATCTGCTCTTGGGCCTCCTGTTTGACCGCTTCAACGTCGATGTCGTTGTCCTCCAGCGTCCGGAGGAAGTAGTCGTCGAACTCCACGAGCATCTCGTCGCCCTGCACGTCGTCGGAGACGTTCTTGTAGTAGGCGACGTTGTAGATGGGTTCACACCCGCCCGTGGTGTTGCCGACCATCGAGGTGGTGCCGGTCGGGGCGATGGTCGTCGTATTGTGGTTCCGAATCTGGAAGCCGTCCTCCCAGTCGTCGGCGCTCAGGCCGGTCTGCTTTTCGAACCACTCGGCGTACTCGGTCGGGTTCGCGTACTTGCTCTTGTCCCACTCCTCGAAGGACCCGCGCTCCTCGGCGAGTTCGTGGGAGGTCCACTTGCTCTCGTGGTTGATGTACTGCATCAACTGGCGCGCGATTTCGTTTCCGGCGTCGCTACCGTACTCGACGCCGAGTTGGATGTAAAGTTGGGCCAGTCCCATGATGCCCAGTCCGATTTTGCGCATCTCCCGGACCTTCTGCTCTATCTTCTCGACCGGGAAGTCCGACATCGTGACGACGTTTTCGAGGAACCGGGTGCCGTACTCGATGCGGTGGTCGAAGTCGTCCCACGCCATCGCGTCGGCGAGGAAGGCGTCCACGGCCGCCTCGAAGTCGTCGTACTCGTCGCCGTGGTCGTCGTACCAGACCCGCCAGTCGGGCGCGTCTGTGTCCGCGAGCGTCGAGAGGTTGATATGGCCGAGGTTGCAGGCCTCGTACTCTTCGAGAGGCTGTTCGCCACAGGGGTTGGTCGCCAGAATCCGGTGGTCGGGGTGTTCCTCGACGTCGAACGAATGTTCCTTGTTGACGCGCTCGAGGTAGATGACACCGGGTTCACCGTTCTCGTGGGCACCATCGACCATGCGACTCCAGAGGAGTTCCGCGGGAATCGACAGTTCCTCGCCCACCTCGACGTGTTCGCCGAGGTCGAACATCTCGTAGAGTTCTTTGGTGTGTTCGGTGGCGATGTGGGGTTCCTCCGTCCGCGGGTTCGTGAAGGTGAACTCCTCGCCGTTCTTCACGGCCTCCATGAAGTCGTCGGTGACGCCCACCGAGATGTTGAAGTTCGAGAGGTGGCCCTCGGCGGCGTTCCGGAGGTGCTTGGGGACGCGACCCTCGTCGTCGATGAGTTCGCGGGCCTCTTCGAGTGCGTCTTTGAACGAGTTGTGAGTGTAGTCGTCGGGGTCGTTCAGACGGAGGCTGTGAGCGAGGCTCACGTCCTTGTTCTTCGCGTGGATGAACTGGATAACGTCGGGGTGAGAGACGCGCATGACGCCCATCTGTGCGCCGCGCCGCGCACCGCCCTGCGCGATGGTCTCGCACATCTGGTCGTATGTCCGCATGAACGTGATGGGACCGGAGGCGATGCCGCCCGTGCTACCCACCGCGTCGCCGTAGGGTCGGAGTCGCCAGAAGGCATAGCCCATGCCGCCGCCGCTCTGGAAGACTTCTGCGGCCTCCTTTGCGGTCTGGTGGATGTTGGTGATATCGTCGTCCGGCGAATCGACGAAACAGGCCGAAAGCTGTTGGAGTTCGTCGCCCGCGTTCATCAGGGTGGGCGAGTTCGGCATAAAGGAGAGGTCCTCCATCAGGGTCTCGAACTCCTCGCGCACGTCTTCGACGTGGGTGCGAATCTCGTCGGGAAGTTCCGGAACGACGGTCTCGTAGGAGAACTTGTTGACGTTGTAGACAGAGAGCGTCGTTTCGGCGTCGTCCTCGACGGTGGTGCCTTTCCCAAAGACTTCCCCGGCGAGTTCGTCGCGGCGGGGATGGTCGGGCTTGAGCTGGTCGGGCGTGACTGTGACTTCTTCGTCGCGCTTCTCGGCCTCGTAGACCGCTTCGGCCAAGGCGATGTTCTCGGCGACGCGCGGGAAGAGGCCCTCCTGCTCCTCGATGAGGTCCCCGTCCGCGTTCTTGCGGAGATAGCGTGCTGGTAGAATATTGTGGTACGCGTTTCCAGTAAGTCGGTCTTCGAGGGTCTCGCCCTCGGTCCGCTTGATCGGGAGCGTGAGTTCGTCGGCCGTCAGTTCGCCCGCACCGCTCATACGTCGGTCACCTCGGGCATCTGTCCGGCGATTCCCGCTCTCGGGAGTGGTGTAGTTCGATTCATTCGTGACGGAGCTTTCATTCTGAGGCCTCCACTTTAGTCCTTACTGTCTTATTTGGATTACTCCAATTATAGTTGAACTTTGATGCCTCTAGCCGGAATTAATTGAACCGTGAACGGCGGCTACACGAACGCCGGATTCACGGCTACGCGTTGTCGATCAATGATAGCGTCTGAACCCTAATAAGAGTATGCAGACCGTAGCGAAAGTAGTACACGAGTCGAACTAGTCGTTTAGTAATCAGCTTCTACACCGCTGATTTCCGGCGATTCGGTAGTATCGAACTATGTTAAGCGAGCGATACGTTTACGGTGCAGTGCGCTCGTTGTCCCGAGTATGAACGTCGCCCTCGCCGCTGGACTGCTTGACTCCGGACTGCTCGCAACCCCGCTCGGAAAACTGCTGGTCGGACTCGTCGCGCTCGCGGCTATCGTACTGGTCGGGCGCGTCCTCCTGAGCGTCGCGTGGAAGCTCCTGATCGTCGCCATCGTGGTCGTCGGCGGACTCTACACCACGGGCGTCATGCTGTAGCGCGGGCAAGTTTTAAACCCGAAGCCGTGACGAATCTTGCTCGGACGCTCCGCGCGGTTGTGCCGAGGGAGTTGGCGAGTCAGTCAACAGTGTCGATGACCGCACGACCGCCAGTCCGACTACCCTGAAAAGGCTGTGCCAAGCGACGAATCACCAGCGACGCGCTACGCGACGCCGTCGAGGAAGTTCCGAATCACGTCGTGACCGACGGCGGTCAGCACGCTCTCGGGGTGGAACTGGACGCACTCGATGGGGTGTTCGCGGTGGCGCACGCCCATCACCAGTTCCTCCCCGTCGTGGTCGGTGGTCGCGGTCACCTCGAAGCAGTCGGGAACCTCCGTCGCCACCAGCGAGTGGTAGCGCCCGGCGCGGAACCCCTGCTCCAGCCCCACGTACACGCCGCGCTCGTCGTGAGAGACCGGGAACGCCTTGCCGTGAATCGGTTCGGGCGCGCGACCGACCGACCCACCGTAGGCGTACACCGCGGCTTCCAGTCCGAGACAGACCCCGAGCGTCGGCACCTCGGGGCTAATCTCGCGGAACACGTCGAGCGTGACGCCCACGTCTCGCTCGTTCGCCGGGTGGCCCGGTCCTGGCGAGACGACGACGGCGTCGGGGTCGGTCTCGCGCACGTCCGCGAGCGTGGCCGTGTTCCGGACGACTTCGGTGTCGGCGTGCTGGCTCGTGTACTCCACGAGGTTGTACGTGAACGAGTCGAAGTTGTCCACGAAGAGGACCTGCTGGCGGTTCGCTGTCGCGGATTCGCCTCCGGCGCTCGCGGTCATTGCTCCACCTCCGGCGCGTCGGGGTCTGGAGTCTCGGACGCGTCCGAAGTCTCTCTCCCGTCCGACTCCTCGATACGTTCGAGGGCGGCCAGCACCCCGTCCATCTTCTGCTCGGTCTCCTCGTACTCGGCGGCGGGGTCGCTGTCGGCGACGATGCCCGCCCCTGCCTGCACGGTGATGCGGTCGCGCGGAGTCGTGTCCGGGTCGGACTCAACCGTCGCGGTTCGGATGACGATGGCGAAGTCGGCGTCGCCCGACCACGAGTAGTAGCCGACGCCGCCGCCGTAGAGACCGCGCGCCGCGAGCTCGAGGTCGTCGATTATCTCCATCGCGCGAATCTTCGGCGCGCCAGAGAGCGTTCCGGCGGGGAACGACGCGCGAGTCGCGTCGAAGGGGTCGGCATCGGCCGCGAGTCGGCCAGTCACGGTACTCTCGATGTGCTGGACGTGGCTGTACTTGAGGACGTTCATGAACTCCTCGACCTGCACGCTTCCGGCGTCGCTCACCCGGCGCACGTCGTTGCGAGCGAGGTCCACGAGCATGGTGTGTTCGGCCCGCTCCTTGCCGTCGGCGAGCATCTCGCCCGCGAGGCGGCGGTCCTCGACCGGACTCGACCCACGCGAGCAGGTGCCCGCGATGGGGTTGGCCATCACGTCTCGGCCGCGGACCGAGACCAGCGTCTCGGGACTCGCGCCGACCACGGTCAGGTCGTCGTAGCCGAGCAGATACATGTACGGCGAGGGGTTCACGTCCCGGAGCGCCGCGTAGAACCCGAGCGGGTCCACGTCGCCGCGGAGTTCGCGCTTCCGGGAGATGACGCCCTGATAGATGTCGCCGTCGAGGACGTGTTCCTTCGCGGTTCGGACCGCGTCCTCGTACTCCTCGCGCGGCCCGGCCGTCGCCGACTCGCGGACGAAGCCGCCGGTCTCGGGGGGTTCGGCCTCGCCGAGGAGGTTGGCCACGCGCTCGGCCTCCCGTTGCAGGTCGTCGTAGACCGCTCCGGCGTCATCGTCCGGTCCCACGAGCGGCGTGAAGACGAGCGAGACGGTTCCGGCGTGGTGGTCGAACGCGACGGTCTTGGTGTTGAGGACGAACTGCGCGTCGGGGAACCGCGAGTCGGGGCGCTCGACGCCGACCTCGTCCAACCAGAGGTCGTACACCGCGTCGTAGGCCAGAAAGCCGACCAGTCCGCCTTCGAACTGCTGGCGGTCCTCGTCGGGGAAGCCGCGCTGTTCGGCCTCGGGCATCGCATCCCGGAGCGTGTCGAGCGTATCGCCCTCGCGGTCTGCGGAGACGTACTTCGCGGCCCGACCGCCGAGCGACTCGACTGCCACGTCCTCAGGGGCGACCGTCACGACGGCGTCGGGGTCGTAGCCGACGTAGGAGTAGCGGGCGTGGCGGTCGCCCGACTCATCCGGCGAAAACGCGCCGTCGGGGTCGCTGGAGGCGGTCTTCTCGGCGCTCTCCAGCAGAAAGGCGTACTCCGAGGGGTCCGCCTCAGTCGAGCGCCCGGTCAGCGCCGCGTAGGCCGACAGCGGCGTGGCGTCCACGTCGAGTTCGACCGCGACGCGGACGACGGTCGGGTCGTCGCGGCCCGCGAGGTCCACGAACTGCTCGCGCTCCGGAGTCGTCGCGTCGTCCCCGAGTGTCATGGTGCCGGAGGTGAGTGGGTTCGTTTCGCGTTCGCCACGAAGTCGGCGACAGCGTCCGGGTCTTTTCGGCCCTCGACCGTCGGTGACTGGTCGTCGGTTCCTTCGTCGCGGTCCACGCCGCTCGCCACGTCCACGGCGAACGGCTCGACCGCCTCTACGGCGTCGGCGACGTTCGTCGGGGTAAGTCCCCCAGCAAGGACGACCGGCGAATCGAGCGTCGAGACGGCTTCGGCGGTCCGGTCCCAGTCGTGGGTCTCGCCGGTGCCGCCCGCGCCGTCGTCGTCAACCGAGTCTACCAGCAGTGCGTCGGCCACTTCGTCGTAACGTCGGGCGGCCTCGGGGTCGGTGGCGTCTACGACTTTGATGACCTTCGCCTCGACGCTCGAAGTCAGGTACGCGAGGTCGCCGACGCCGAACTCGTCGTGAAGTTGGACTGCGTCGGGTTCGACGGTCTGGACGAGTTCGACGGCGCGCTCGGGCGAGTCGGGCATCGTGACGAGGACGCTGGTGACGAACGGCGGGACGGCGTCGGCGATTTCGACCGCGCGCTGGGGGTTGATTTCGCGGGGAGAATCGACGGGCACGTCCACCAGTAGGCCGACCGCGTCCGCACCCGCATCGACGGCGACCCGGAGGTCGTCGGTGGAGGTGAGTCCGCAGATTTTCACGCGCGTCATGCTCTCACGGTGGTCCGTAACTCCTCGAACTGGTCGGCGGCCCCGCCGTCGTCGATGGCCTTGGCGGCGAGTTGTGTCCCGTCTTCGAGCGAGTCGGCTTCGCCCGCGACGTAGAGGGCGGCCCCAGCGTTGGCGAGGATGATATCGCGCTTCGCGCCGGTCACCTCGCCGTCCACGATGCCGCGCATGTCCTCGGCGTTCTCCTCGGGAGTGCCACCGGCAACGTCGGCGATGTCGTGGCGCGCGAGACCGAGGTCTTCGGGCGCGATGGTGTACTCCTCGATGTCGTCGCCCCTGACCTCCGCGGCTGTGGTCTCGTCGTGGACCGTGATTTCGTCCATGCCTGCGCCGTGAACGACGAGCGCGCGCTCGACCTCCATCTTGGCGAGCGAGCGCGCGAGGACCGGTACGAGGTCGGGGTCGTAGACGCCGACGACCTGCGCGTCGGCCCCGGCGGGGTTCGTCAGCGGGCCGAGGACGTTGAACACCGTTCGCATCCCCAGTTCCTTTCGCGGGCCGATAACTGCCTTCATCGCGGGGTGGAAGATCGGCGCGAGCATGAACCCGATTCCGTCGTCCTCGATGGCGCGCTCAACCGCCGGGGGTTCGGCGTCGATTTCGACGCCAGCGACCTCCAGCACGTCGGCGCTCCCCGACGACGAGGAGACCGAGTAGTTGCCGTGTTTGGCCACCGGGACGCCCGCGCCGCTGGCGACGATGGCGCTAGTGGTCGAGACGTTGATCGTGTCGTAGTCGTCACCGCCGGTCCCGCAGGTGTCCACGAGCGGCGAGCGGTCGGGGTCGATGGTTCGGGCGGCGTCGCGCATGCCTTGGGCGAACCCGGCGATTTCGGTCTCGGTCTCGCCCTTCGCCCGGAGCGCCGCGAGCAGTGAGCCGATCTGTGCCTCGGTCGCGTCCTCGAAGACGGCCGTGGCCGCCTCGCGCGCCTCGTCGAGGGTCAGATTCTCGCCCTCGGTGACGCGTTCGATGTAATTCTGCATTTGAAATCACCAATGTACGTCTTCGTCTTACAATGAACACAATCGTACATCGACTTAAAGGTGTCGGGGCGCAAAGAACTGTCCGGCGCAGGTCGGTCGTCGTCCTTGTCGGGGGGACAGAGTGGGCGCGAACTTCCCCGGAATCAGGGAGCGGAGGACGTTTCGAGCCAATCATGCTTCCCGTGAGAACGAAAATTGAGTTCACAGACCGCGACGACCCCTTCTCGGCGAACCTTCATGGTAAATCGCTGGACTGCGACCGAATCGAAAGGTTCAATTGTATCGCGGGTAAACGAAGAAATGCGTCCGACAAAGACCGCAGCAAAATGGGTTTGTGGTCTAGTTGGTTATGACACCTCCTTGACATGGAGGAGGTCGGCAGTTCAAATCTGCCCAAACCCACTCCACTTTTCCAACGTTTCCGAAGTTCGAGTTTCGACTCTGTGAAACTTCACTACTCACGACAACCGCTTTCGAAGTCACTGGCCCACCGAAACGACCGCTCACCCGATTTCGTACTCGGCGTCGCACATCGCCCGGAATCGCTCGAACGTCTCGTCGGCGATGGCGTCGGGGTTCGCGCCGTACACGCCGTGAATATCCTGCGCTCGCACGCGACTGGTCAGCGTCTGGAAGAACCGACAGACGCGACTGGCGTCGGCATACATCAACAGCACCCCGAGCGCGTCGAGGACGACCCATCCGGTTTCGGACTCGACGTGTCTGATCGCGTCGGAGAATCGCATGGCGATGCCGGTCAGGTCGTTCGGATTCACGGGGTCGGTCGTCCACAGGTCGCCGTCGTAGTCGCAGGTCGCGGGGACCACCGGGACGACACCGACGTTCGCGGGGTCGTGGCCCGCGTGCTCCAGTCGCGTTTCGAGTCGCTTCGGGTGGTCGCGCGCCGAGACTATCAGCACGTTGTCGTACGCGCGCTCCGGCAGGGCGGCCAGCGGGTCGGCGTTGGTCGGCGTCCGAACGAGCGTTTGGGACCCGGCGGGGGCGAACGCGTCGCGTCGCGGGTTCTCGCGTCCGGGCGCACGCTTGCTTGACCGCACCACCTCGTCCATCGTCAGGACTCCTGAATCTCCGGGGGCGTCTCGCCAGCACCGCCAGCGTGCCGGGAGTAGTACGTGTGCGCGACGGCGACCGCGCCGTAGACGGCGACGACGCCGGTCGCAAGCAGCACGTCGCCGACCAGCGAGAAAGGCGGCAGACCGAGCCACGCGCCCGTGAGCAGTCCCAGTCCGCCGACTGCGAGTCCGAGGTACCAGTTACACCACGGGATGTCGGGTCGGGTTTCGAGGTCGAGATACACGTCGAGTTGTCCGGCGGCGTCGGAAAGTTCCACGATACCGCGGTTCTGGTTGTAATCGACGATGTCCGCGTCGTCCAGTTTCGGGAGGTGAGACTGATAGAGCGCAGTATACACGCGCTTGCGTTCCGCCGCCGAAATCGCATCGACCGCGATGTCGTTTTCCCACGCAGCGACCTGTTCGGCGAGTTCCGACAACTGGACCGACTCGTCGGCACGCCTGAGATAATGGAGCGCGTATCGTCGCCGTTGATTTTTCAGAACGTCGAAAACCAGATCGCGGGAGAGTTCCGATTCGGACTCCTCCTCCTCGCTCTCGGCATCGACGATGTCAGAGACCTGCTGTTTCGCTACAGCCGAGTCCTGCTGGTCCGGAGTCTCCTCCGGCTCGGTACTTCCGGTTCCGGATGAGTCACCAATGGTGCTCATTAATATGCCACCCCTTGCTCGTAACCCAGCATGGATAGAACACATCGCCGGGATTAGCCTTTGTTATTCACCATTTACCTACCGACAATGGTTGCTTACGGATAGTTGCGATATCATCTCAGCCCGACGCAGTCATGCGGTAATCACCGCTTACGGCACGTTTGGTCGGCGTCGAACGCTCCGGGTCAGTTCCGGTCGCGTAGACTCTCGTGTATCCCGAGGACGAACGCCGGAACGACCACCATGAAGAGATGTTCCTCGATTGGAATCCCGAGAAAGTCGATGCCGGTTCGAAGTTGGATGGCAAACACGCCGATATGGAGCGTGTACCAGTCCCACAAATAGGCGATTGGATACAGCACCGCGATAGTGCGGGCGGCTTGAACCAACGCGTCGGCCCGATAGAGGAGTCCTACCGCGACGGTTCCGAAGACCGCCTCGCTCACGAGATACGTGTACTCGCCGAAGACCGCGCCGATGTCGGGTATCACTCTCCCCAATACGGGCGCTCTCGGCAAAACGTTACGGGCGGACGACGAAATCGAGGCACTACTCTGCAACCTGATACGTTACCCCCGAAGGGCAGCCGAAGAAGTTCCCAATTTCCTGTAACTCGGCCAAGTTTCATTATTACTGGTGGCCTACGTTCAAGTGACGATGGACATCGCTGATATCGCAACGACGGAATACATCGAGTTGGACGCCGAATCGAACGTCGGAAAGGCCCGTTCCATCTTCGACGAGCAGAACCCCAAAGGCATCATCGTGACCCGCGCAGGGAAGTACGAGGGCGTCATCACCCAGAAGCAACTGCTTCGCTCCCACATCGAGGACCACACCAAAGTCGATACGCTCACCAAGTCCGCACCGCGAGTCAAGCGAACCGACAACGTCAGAGACGTGGCCCGCGACTTGGTCGAGGGCGGGACCAAGGTCGCGCCCGTCTTCGAGTCGGGCAACCTCTGGGGTGTCGTCACGCAGGACCTCATCCTCGAAGCGGTGCTGGAGAACCTCGACACGTTGACGGTCGAGCAGATTTACACCGAGAACGTCGTCTCCATCGCGGAGGGCGACACGCTCGGGCAGGCCATCAACCGCCTGCGCGAACACGGCGTCTCCCGTCTCCCCGTCGTGGACGACGACGGACACCTCTCGGGCGTCGTCACGACCCACGACGTGGTGAACTTTGCGACCCGGAACGTCGAGAAGACGACGGTCGGCGACCGCTCGGGCGAGGGCGACCGACTGCTGGACCTCCCGGTGTACGACGTGATGTCGAGTCCGGCCGCCACGACCACGCTGGACGAGAGCGTCCGCGACGCCGTCGAGCGCATGTTCGACCACGACTACTCGGGACTCGTCGTCACCCCCGAGGACGACGACCGAGTGGTCGGCGGCGTCGTCACCAAGACCGACGTGCTCCGCGCGCTCTCGTACACCGAGGAGGACGTGCTGGACGTGCAGATCACCAACGTCAATCTGCTCGACACGCTCTCGCGGGAGTCGATCCGCTCGTCCATCGCGGAGATTTCGGACAAGTACCAGAAGATGCAGGTCCGCCACGCCCACGTTCGATTCCACGAACACAAGGAAAAGCTTCGGGGCACGCCGCTCATCCAGTGTAAGATTCGACTCCGAACCAACCGCGGGCAGGTCGCCGGGTCGGGCGAAGGCTACGGTGCAGAACAGTCGTTCAACGTCGCTCGTGACAAGCTAGAGCGCAACGTCCTCGAAATGAAGGGCGTCGAGAGCGACCGCGAGTACGAGGGCCAACTCCTCCGAAAGCTCGGTGAGTTGTAGAGACGACCCTCTCGTTTTCGGACCGTCGCGGCGAGAATCGGTGACACGTCGGCGGGTCGATTGTGCCGAAGCGCTAAATAATCGCCACCTGATAGTTCGTCACAACGATGGACGACGACGATAGCTCTGAGGCGGCCGATCATTTGCGAATGGTGGTGTACCTGCTGTTTCTGGGCGGGAGCGTCTTCGTCGGCCCGCTGGAAGCGGTGCTAGGTCTGGCAGTGTACTGGCTGTTCGACTCCGAGGAGACCGAATCGACGCCAGAGTAGACTTCGGGCGAACTCAGTTCTCGGGCCGCGGCGCGGCCTTCTGGAGGGCGGTCTCGGCGATGTTGCCGCCGTAGTCGGCGCTCCGGGACAGCGAGTCCACGACGAGGCTGAGTTGCTGGGCGCGCTCGGCGTCCATCCCGCGGATGAGGTCGTCAACCGCTCGGGTGTGTTCGTCGATTTCGCGGACGTGTTCGCGGGCGTCGTTTCCGAGTCGGGTCGCCTCCGTGCCCTCCTCTTCGAGGAGCGCGTCCATCGCCATCTCCACGATGTCGGCCGACTCGGCGTGGAGGTCTTCGAGGGCGTCGGCGACTTCGTCGGGAACCTCCCCGAGTTTCAGCGCGTGCTGGCCGATTTTGGCGGCGTGGTCGGCGACTCGCTCCAGTTGGCGGGCGCTGGAGTGGTAGTCGAAACACGTCTCGCGCGGGAGACCGATGTCGGCGGCGGTACTCGGGTTGCGAAGCGCCGACCGGAACACCCGCGAAATCATGAACCAGAGCCGGTCCACGTCGTCGTCGCGTTCGATAACGTCGGTGGCCAGATCGTCGTCGTTCTCGATCAGCGCGGTCACCGCGTCCTGAAGCATGGTTATCGAGACGAGGCGCATGCGCGTGATGGCGTTGTGAATCGACAACTCCGAGGAGTCGAGTAGGTCCTGCAAGACCACTCGGTCGCCGGTCTCCTCGATGACTTCCAGTCCGACGAGACCCTGCGTGGCGTCCCGGACCGTCCGGCGCTGGTCGGGCGTCACGCGGGTCGCTTCGAGGTTGATGATGTCGAACCCGCTGACGTAGAGGGTAAACACCGTCCGCATGAGTTCGGCACCTTCGAGATCGGCGATATCGACGGTGCCCTCGACCGTATCGTCTGCCGTCCGAGGCGAGAGCAACAGCGAATCGCCCTCGGGGTGGAACTCGACGCGGTCGCCTGCCTCGATGCCGTTTTCGGTCGCCCATCCCTTCGGAATCGAGACGGTGAACGTGGATCCGCCAGTGACCTGAACTTTCCGCGTCTCCATGTCACGACCCGAGATGCGCCACACAATAAATCTATTCAAATCTATATACGATAACATTCTCTCGGTGAGTCGTCGCGGCGATTCGTGAAACCTCGGTATCGAATCCACATTCCAGTTCCGAGGATATAGGCCATCTATCACCATTTGGAGGCCGTAGTCTCAGTTCTCTCGATGGGGCCGATATACAAGAATATCTGGGTATGAATGGGTACGTATGTATATATAGATATAATAGTAGGGTATTTACTTGGTCTCAGGCAACTATTTTCCAATGCGGGAAAGACCCTCTGTGGACCGTCGAACTGTTCTGCTTGGAGGGGGAACTGCCATCGCTGGACTAGCTGGCTGTATCAGTACGAGTTCGACGCCGCCTGGTAGTCGTGGGGGAACGACCACCGGGTCCGAGGCGTCGGACGACTCGTCTTCGGAGCAACTGAAGGCGGGTGGTTCCTCGACTGTATACCCGATAACGAGCAAGGCGGCGTCGGTGTGGAACTCCAACCCACCCGCCGACGACGAGGAATACTGGGGACCGAGCAACTACGGCATCGACACCGACGAGCGACTGGCGACCTACTGGGCCGGTCTGTACGACTTCGAAGCCAGCGGCTCCACGCCGCCGTTCAAGGTCAACGTCGGACTGAGTCACTCGGGGACCGGACTGGAGAAGTTGAAGAACGGTCTCGTGGATCTCGGTAACGCAAGCGCGTCCGTCGATGCCGAACTCCCGGACCTGAGCGAGGAGGAGCGAGAGAAGTACGTCAACCACGTCGTCGGCGTGGACGCCCAGCCAATCGTCCTCAGCAAGGAGGTCGCCGAGGCGGGCGTCGAACAGTTGACCGCCGAGCAGGTCCGGGACATCTACACCGGGGAGATTACCAACTGGTCGGAGATTCCCTCCTACGAGGGCGAGGACAAGGAGATTCAGGCCGTCGGGCGTGCGGAAGGGTCGGGGACCGACACTGCGTTCCGAGTGAACATGCTCGGCGGTCCCGACGCGGAGATGGGTGGCGTGGACGTGCGCAAGGGTCAGAACCAGCAGGTCAAGACCATCGTCTCCCGGTCGAACAACGCCATCGCGTACATGGCGCTGGCGTTCGTCACCGACGAAGTCGCCTCCATCGCGCTGGAGTTCGACGGCACGGTGTACGAACCCGGCAAAAACCTCGCGGACGAGGACTACCCCCTCTCGCGTGACCTCCACTGTTACACCTACGACGGAACCTCACAGAAGGAGGCCGCCTACCTCCGGATGATAATCAGCGAGTTCGGACAGGAGCGCTTCGTCGAACCGTCGGGCTACGCGATGTTGACCCAAGAACGGCGCGAGAACCAGATCGAAACGCTCTCGGACGCGAAATGATCGGAAGCGTCGCCACGCGCGTTCGGTCAGTCCGCACGACAGTCGGGGAGATGGACCGCGGGGAGCAGTTCGTTGACGGCGTCGCAATCGCGTCGGTGCTGGGCACGCTGTTGGCGTTCCTCGTCGCGCCCGCCTACACGGTGTTTCCGCTGTTCGCGTTCTTCGGCATCGTCATCTACGGGTGGAAAGCCTATCAGGCAAACACCGCGAAACTCCTGATGTTCCTGATGACGGCCTCGACCATCGTCATCCTCGGTCTCATCACTATTTACCTGATGCTCCGGTCGCTCCCGGTGTTTCAGGCGATGGGACTCGACATCATCTTCCGGACGAGCGAACCGCTCTGGTCCACCAGCGAGGGCATCTACTCGCTGGTCCCAATGATGTGGGGGACGCTCGTCACGACCCTGCTGGCGATGGCCATCGCCGCGCCCCTCGGCGTCGCCGGGGCGCTGTTCATCAGCGAAATCGCGCCGGGGTGGGCACGCGAAGTCATCAAGCCCGGCATCGAGATTCTGGCTGGCGTCCCCTCCATCGTCTACGGGTTCATCGGCTACGTCATCATCAACACGTACATGATGGACGAGTTTCAGCTCGCCAACTTCGGGAGCCTGTTCGCGGCCGGACTCGTCATCGGCCTGATGGCGCTCCCGACCGTCGTCTCCATCGCCGAGGACGCCATCGGGAGCGTGCCCGAGTCGATGAAAAGCGGGTCGCTCGCGCTCGGTGCGACCGACTGGCAGACCATCAAGAGCGTCACCATCCCCGCGTCGTTCTCGGGGGTCTCGGCGGCGGTCCTGCTCGGCGTCGGCCGAGCGGTCGGCGAGACCATGGCCGTCACCGTGATGTTGCCCCACCAGCAGGTCCTTCCCGACCCCCTCTACGACGTGTTCAAGGGAACTGAGACCCTGACGAGCGTCATCGCGGGCCAGTACGGCATCGCCTCGGGCGAGCAGATGTCGGCGCTGTTCGCGGCCGGGGTCGTGCTGTTCGTGACCGTCCTCGGACTTAGCATCGCCTCGCAACTGGTCGAAGCACACATGGAGCGCAAACTGGGTGGGAACCAATGAGCTACGAATCGAACAATCTGGTCGCCGACGAGTCGTCGCTGGCCGAGCGAGTCGCCGCGGGAGTCGTCGGTCTGAACGTCTTCTCGGTCATCATGGGTCTCGCGGCCATCTTCCAGTGGACCGAGGTCGAGAGCACCTTCTTCGGCGTGAGCCTGTTCGACCTCTACGGTGCCAGCCTCCTCGTCACGGGCGTCGCCGTCGTCGCGCTCGGTGTCGCCTCGCGCGCCGACCTCGTGGACGCGACCCCTGACCGGAGCGCCGGACTGCTCACGGGCGGTCTGTTCGGTCTCATCGGCGTCGTCACGGGCGCGCTGGTCGCCTCCCAGACGCTCGGTCTGAGTAGCGTTGCCCTCTGGCTGCCGGTCGCGCTCCTCGTCGGCGCGGGCGTCGTCGCAGTGGCGGTCCTGCCCCGCGAGGACATCGGTTCGACGCTCCCTGCGGGCGCGCTGTCGATTCTCGTCGGCGCGCTGTTCCTGCTCGACGTTCTCACCGTCGCGTGGGAGTGGGAACCCCAAGGCTTCTCGGCGACGTTCACCGGCCCGGTCGTCGTCCCGGCGCTGACCATCTTCGCGGGACTCGTCTGCGCGTGGGCGGCCGCGAAATCCCACGAGGGCTTTGGAACGCAGGGGCGACAGGCGGGGGCCTATCTGCTCGTCGGCCTGAACGCCTTCGGCATGCTCGGGGTCCTCCTCCTGCTCGTGCTCTTCATCGTGCAGAAGGGCTGGTCCCGGATGGTCGAGGGCATCAAACTCGGCCTGTTCAGCGAACCCGCGTTCTGGTTCCACATGCCCGGACTCGACCAGTACGTCGTCTTCGAGATTCCCGGCGTCTGGTTCCACTGGCCGTTCACGATGAACGGCTACTCGCTGTCCGGGGACGTGATGAACGGCGTGATGCCCTCCATCGTCGGCACGGTCTGGCTGGTCGTCGGCGCGGTGCTGTTCGCGGTGCCCCTCGGCGTCGGCGCGGCGGTGTTCCTTACCGAGTACGCCGAACAGGGCGGATTCACCCGCGCGGTCGAAATCGCCACGAACGGCCTGTGGAGTACGCCGAGCATCGTCTATGGCCTGTTCGGCTACGCATTCCTCGTGCCGCGACTCGGCAACAGCACGTCGCTCATGTCTGGGCAACTGGTGCTCGGCTTTATGCTCCTGCCGCTGGTTCTCATCACCAGCAGGGAGGCCATCCAGACGGTGCCCGACGAGTACCGCGACGCCAGCGCCGCACTCGGCGTCAGCCAGTGGGAGACTATCAAGAGCGTGGTCCTTCCGGCCGCGATGCCCGGCGTCATCACCGGCGTCATCTTGGGCGTCGGCCGCATCGCGGGCGAGACCGCACCCATCCTGCTGGTGGCGACCGGCAACCCGCAGGCCACGTCCGCGCCCGCGCTTCTCTCGGGCTTCCAGTTCACGTCCAGTCCGCCGTTCGTGGCGAACCCGGTTCTGCTGGACAGCATCAGCGCACTGCCCTACAAACTCTACGCGACCATCACGGCGGGCGTCATCAGCGACGACCCGGCGTTCGGCTGGGCCACCGCGCTGGTGTTGCTCGTCGTGGTGCTGTCGTTCTACGCCGTCGGTATCGCCTCTCGAATCTACTTCCGGAGGAAACTCGAACAATGAGCAACGCAGAATTCCAACAGAGCGAGCAAGCCAGCGAACAGGAACCGAGCCAGTCCACCACCGTCAGCGCCGAGAGCCAAGAGCAACTCAAAGACGAGTGGACCGACTACGAGTTCGAGGGCGCGCCCAAGATTTCGGTCGAGGACTTGGACGTGTACTACGGCGACGACCACGCCATCCAGTCGGTGTCGATGGACGTGCCCGAGAACAGCGTCACCGCACTTATCGGACCCTCGGGCTGTGGGAAATCGACGTTCCTCCGGTGTCTCAACCGGATGAACGACCGCATCAACGCCGCGCGCGTCGAGGGGTCGGTCGAGATAGACGACAGCGAAATCTATCAGGACGGCGTGAACCTCGTGGAGTTACGCAAGCGTGTCGGCATGGTGTTTCAGGCACCGAACCCGTTCCCGAAGTCGATTCGGGACAACATCGCCTACGGTCCGCGCAAGCACGGCGAAATCAACGACGGCCTGCTCGACAAACTGCTCGGCCGCGCTAACGACGAGAAGGAGGACGAACTCGTGGAACGGTCGCTCAGACAGGCCGCGCTCTGGGAGGAAGTGAGCGACCGACTGGACGACAACGCGCTCGGGCTGTCGGGAGGCCAGCAACAGCGCCTCTGCATCGGTCGGTGTCTCGCGGTTGACCCTGAAGTCATTCTGATGGACGAACCGGCCTCCGCGCTCGACCCCATCGCCACCGCCAAAATCGAAGACCTCATCGAAGAACTCTCCGAGGACTACACCGTCGTCGTCGTCACCCACAACATGCAACAGGCCGCTCGCATCTCCGACCAGACCGCGGTGTTCCTGACCGGCGGCGAGTTGGTTGAATACGGCGAGACCGACCAAATCTTCGAGAATCCCAACAGTCAGCGCGTCGAAGACTACATCACTGGGAAGTTCGGATAAAACGCTACGACCTTTTCCAGCGGTCGAAAATTCGCCGACGGCGAATTTTCTCCCTTGCAAAAGCTCGACCAAAAACACGGCGCTCCTCCCGCCGTTCGCTTCATTGTCGCGCCTTCGGCGCGACTGCTCGGAAGAGCTTCGCTCTTCCGGCGCTCACTTTGGTCGTCGCTTGGTCCGCTCGCTCACTCCCTTCGGTCGTTCGTTCGCGGGGGATTTCGGTGTGTGACGGTGGAAAGCCGATATTCGCGGATTTCGAAGTTGGTTGCTAGGCACGGACTCATAACCGTCAAGCCGCGAAACGTATCCATAGAGTAACGCCAGCGAGCAGTGAGTTATCGCGGGCGAAAGGTACAACACGGGGACACGCGCATTCGTAACTATGCCCCGAGAGGACTATCAGCAGAAGCTTATCGACCTCCGAGAGAACGTCCTCTACATGAGCGAGGTCGTGATGGAGCGGCTCCGGATGGGTCTGGACGCGCTCGAACAGAAAGACAGCGACCTCGCGTGGGAGGTCATCGACGGCGACGAGGAGGTCAACCAACTGTATCTCGACCTCGAACAGGAGTGCATCGACCTGCTCGCGCTCCAACAGCCGGTCGCTGGCGACCTTCGGTTCGTCGCGGCGTCGTTCAAAATTATCACCGACCTCGAACGCATCGGCGACCTCGCCACCAACCTCGGAGAGTACACCCTCGACGCCAACCACGACGTGTTCCCCGAGGTCGATATTCAGGAACTCGGCACGCTCACCCTCGATATGATAGAGGACGCGATGGTCGCCTACGACGACGAGGACGCCGACGGTTGTTACAGCATCGCCGACCGCGACGACGAACTCGACACGCGATGCGAGCGCGCCAGCGAACTCGTCGTCCGAGACCTCATCGAGACCGAACTGGAGAACAACACCGAGGAAGAAATCGAACAGCTCTTAGAGGACGTGTCCCGACTCTTGCTGACGGTTCGGGACCTCGAACGAATCGGCGACCACGCGGTCAACATCGCGGCCCGCACCCTCTACATGGTCGAGAACGACGACGAGCTTATCTACTAAGAACGACCTTTTCCTGCAGTCGGAACTTCGCTGTTGGCGAAGTTCCTCCCTTGCAAAAGCTCGGCCAAAAACACGGCACTCCTCCCGCCACTCGCTGCGTCGTCGCGCCTTCGGCGCGACTGCTCGGAAGAGCGTCGCTCTTCCGGCGCTCGTTTTGGTCGTCGCTTGGTCCGCTCGCTCGTCGCTCGGCGCGGCGCTTCGCGCCGCGCTACCCCTCCTCGCTCGCGGTCGAACTGCTGGACAGCGCGTGGAAAGTTCGGTATGGGCGTAGCGTGGACAATCCGGTCGTCTCGAAATCCTCCTCACCGCGAGAGCGTCGGCGTCTCGGCGTTCCCGCCGAGCATTAGCTTCGTGTACCACGCCGAAAATCGCGCGAGACCGTTGAGCAGGTGGAGCGAGGCGACTCCGAGCAGGACGCCGAGTCCTGCGACGCCGAGCGCGGCCGGTAAGGTCTGGATCTGCCACGAGCCAATGCTGACGACCGTATCGATGCCCACGAGCAGGTTCCGCCAGACCACGTACAGCGAGGGGTGGAGTCGAATCGGGGCGTCGGTAACGATACCGACGTAGACGCCGGGTTGGTCGTAGACCAGCGGCACCGTGAGCATATTTACCGCGGTCACGAGCAGAACGAGGACCGACACGAACGCGACGAGTCCGATGACTAGTTTCGACCCGAGATAGACCAGCGCCTTCCACGTTCCGAGGTCGGTCACGAGGCGCTTCGAACGCTCGACTACCGATCCCGACTCGGTCACGACCCACCCCGGTGACTCCACTTCGACGCCGAGCAGTAGCGTCGCAATCTCGCGCTCGACGTTGGCGAGTCCGGTCGAGATGGCCAGCACCGCCAGCAGAACCGGAATCCCGACGACGGTGAACGCGAGGCCGACGCCGAACGGGATGCCGACCGACAGGAACGTGAAGTAGGCGAGACCGAGCGGAAACGACAACACCAGATACAGCAAGTTCCGGTAGGTCTGGAGCCTGAACGGGACGCCGAGGACGGTCCAGAGCCGCCCGCCGCGGTGGTCTGTCAACATCGAGTTACGACGGAGTTCTCCATTGTTCATAATAAGTTTTCGGACATTTGCACGCTCGGCGGCCGTCCGTAGTATTTTACACGTTTGATTCCGAACCCACGGTCGGACGGGAATGGGACGTTGGCTCGACGCGCTCGGCGCTCGCTCGCGGACTCGACTCGCGCTCGGAGCAGTGCGTCCGCGACTCGCTCTCGTAGCGGGAGCGTCTCGGTGCCGACCCGACGGGAGGGCGTCGCCGTGAGCGAGACGGACGCCGGGGCGATGTTCGAACTGCTTGACGACGAGTACGCCCGCGACATCCTCGTAGCGACCTACCGAGAGCCGAAGTCCGCCGACGCGCTCGCGGAGGTCTGCGACGCCTCGCCCTCGACTATCTACCGACGCGTCGAGCGCCTCGAAGACCAGCACCTGCTCGACGCCGAACAGCGGCTCGACCCGGACGGCCACCACTACGAGGTGTACGCGGCGTGCCTCCAGCGAGTCACCGTCGAACTGACCGAGGACGGCATCGAAATCGACGTGGACCGTGACGAGGACGCGGTGGACCGCTTCACCAGACTCTACGAGGGGTTCAAATGACGCCCGGTATCGTCCTCCAGACGGTCGTCGGTGGCTCCCGAATTGCCGTCGTCCTCGCGCTCGCCGGACTGCTGGTCGCGGCGGGCCTGTCGCTGATAGTCGTCTACAAACTGTTCGCTGGCTACCGGCGCAACGGCACGCGCCCGATGCTCGCGCTGGCGGTCGGTCTCGCGCTCCTCGTGACCGGTCCCATCTTCCTGCGCCTCGCGTTCAGCAACATCTGGGAGGTATCGCCCGAAGTACGGTCGATTGCGACGGCCACTTCCGAACTGTTCGGTCTCGTGACCATCCTGTACGCCATCTATGACCCCTAACGTCGTCACGCTCGCGTTGTCGCTCCCGGCCGCCCTCGGCCTGTTCGTCTCCTACTTGGCCTACAGAGGCTACCGACGACACGGAAGCACGACCATGGGACTGCTCGCGGTCGGTGTCGCATGTTTTACCGCGATTCCGTTCGCCTTTCGAACCCTCGTCGCGCCCGCGCTGGCGTGGTCGGACGCGCTGACGATTCTGGCCATCGCCACGGCGTACAACGTCGGTCTCGCGGCGATTCTCTGGTCGCTCCGCGGGAACTGACAACCCGTCCCCTCCGAGCGCCAGCATCGACGTGACCGAGCGAAAACGAGTTACCGCAGTTCCGAGAGTTCGATGCTTCCGTTGTCGGTGACGAACTGGAGTTCCGGACCGCCCTCGCCGAGCGACCCCTCCACGTGATGCTCGGACCGAGCGTCCGCCTCGAATCCCGACAGCCGAACGTCGATTTCGCCGATGTCGTTGTTGGCCACGAGGGTCGCGTTCAGGTCGGGCGCAATCGCCGCGCTCACGTTCCCGTTGTCGGTCTCGACGGTCGTCTCGCCGCTTATCGCCGGAACGTCTACTTCGATGTTTCCGTTCTCGGTCCGCACGTCGCTGATGCCCGCGCCGCCACGAATCGTCACGCCCCCGTTCTCGCTCTCGGCGGAGACGACCCCGTCGATGCCGTGTGCCTCGATAGGTCCGTTCTCGGTGACGAGCGCCGCGTCGGATTCGACGTTACGAACGTCCACGCTCCCGTTCTTGGTCCGAAGTTTGCCGATATCGACGCCCGAGGGGAGTTCGACGTTCATCTCGACTGCGGGGACGCCGCCGAGCCACGACCCGTCCCCAGTCTGACGAGTCGAGACGGACAGTTCGCCGTTCTCGACGCCCATATCGACGCTCACGTCGCTCAGGTCGCTGAAGACCGACCCCGACTTTTTGACGGTCTCGACTCGAACGCGGTCGGCGTCGGTCGGCCGGACGCGAATCTCGCCGTTCTCGGCGTCCACCGCGACGGAGTTCACCGCATCCGCGTCGAAAGTCTGTGCATCTTTCATTCGCTTGCCGACAAACGGCGTCGCGCCGCTACACCCTGAAAGAGCTGCGAGCGCGCCCGTCGCGCCCAGTCCGAGGACGCGACGGCGCTGAGTGTCTATCTTCATTACACATCGACGTACTGTTCAGCCCATCATAAAGAAGGGAACAGATTCGCCGAACGAGCATCCGTCCCCAATATTTATTACCGATGCCGATTTTTCGGCTTATCTCACCACGAAAAAGCGCGTCTTCGACGTTCACTAGCGAATTACGTCCACTACGTTCCACCGCACACCGCAATCCACCGCGGGCGAACGACCGCAGGGAGTGAGCGAGCGGCCCAAGGAACCCCTCGAAATCACGCGCCGAAGGCGCGTGATTAAGGGGGTGACGCCGTGTCGTCGTGAGCAGAACGAACGACGGCTCGGAAGGCGCTGTTTGCCTTCCGGTGTTTTTCATGAACGTTTTGCCAGGGAGAGCGCGCCTACGGCGCGCTCGACCGCAGCAAAAGTTTCATTGGAAGCCGATCCGGCCGCCGCGCCGACTCTCGGTCGGACTGGACGAGCCGCCTTTGAACTCGTCTTCCATCTGCTCGTAGTAGTCGAGCAGGTCCTCGGTGATCGTCGGGCGGACGTTCTCCATTGCCTGCCGGAAGTGGCTCATGCCGACTTCGGTGGCGTCGTCGTCCTCACGGAGCGCCTCAATGGCGGCCTCGCGGGCGATGGATTCGAGGTCGCTACCCACGTAGCCATCCGTAATCTCCGCGAGTTCCCGAAGGCTCACGTCGGCCGACAGCGGCGTGTCGTCCGTGTGAATCTTCAGAATCTGCTCGCGGCCCTCCTCGTCGGGTTGGCCGATCATGACGAGGCGGTCGAACCGTCCCGAGCGGATGAGCGCCGGGTCGATCATGTCCGGGCGGTTGGTCGCGCCGATGACCATCACGTCGCCCTTCTCTTCGAGACCGTCGAGTTCCGTGAGCAGTTGGTTGACCACGCGCTCGGAGACGTTACTGCCCATCTCCTGACTGCGCGAGGGCGCGAGGCTGTCCAACTCGTCGAAGAAGATGACCGTCGGGGAGACCTGCCGGGCCTTCCGGAACGTCTGGCGGATGGCCTTCTCGGACTCGCCGACCCACTTCGAGAGGAGTTGGGGACCGCGGACCGAGATGAAATTGGCGTTGGTCTCGTTGGCCACTGCCTTCGCCATCAGGGTCTTGCCCGTGCCGGGCGGGCCGTAGAGCAGGACGCCGCTCGGCGGGTTGATTCCCAACCGCTGGAACTTCTCGGGCGAGGAGAGGGGCCACTCAACGCTCTCCTGCACTTGGTCTTTCGCGTCTTCGAGACCGCCCACGTCGTCCCACGAAATCTTGGGCAGTTCCACGAGGACTTCGCGCATCGCGGAGGGTTCGACCTCGTTGAGCGCGCCGTTGAAGTCCTGCCGTTTGACTATCATCCGGTCGATGAGGCTCGGCGGGATATCCTCCTCGTCGAGGTCGATTTCGGGGAGGTACCTGCGCAGAGCCTTCATCGCGGCCTCCTTGGTCAGGCTCTCGATGTCCGCGCCGACGAAGCCGTGGGTGTCGTTGGCGAGGTTCGGGAGGTTCACGTCGTCGCTCAGGGGCATCCCGCGGGTGTGAATCTGGAGAATCTCCTCGCGGCCGGTCTCGTCGGGCACGCCGATTTCGATTTCGCGGTCGAACCGGCCGGGACGCCGCAGGGCCGGGTCCACGCTGTCCACGCGGTTGGTCGCCGCGATGACGATGACCTGTCCGCGCGATTCGAGACCGTCCATCATCGTCAGCAGTTGGGCGACGACGCGGCGCTCGACTTCGCCGGTCACGTCCTCGCGCTTGGGCGCGATGGAGTCCAACTCGTCGATGAAGATGATGGAGGGCGACTCCTCGGTGGCGTCCTCGAATATCTCCCGGAGTTGTTGCTCGGACTCGCCGTAGTATTTGGAGATGATTTCCGGTCCCGCGATGGAGAAGAAACTCGCGGAGGTCTCGTTAGCGACCGCCTTGGCGAGCAGGGTCTTGCCCGTACCGGGCGGCCCGTGGAGCAGGACGCCTTGGGGCGGTTCGATGCCCAGTTTCTTGAAAATCTGGGGGTGCTTCATCGGGAGTTCGACCATCTCCCGGACGCGCTGAATCTCGCTTTCGAGACCGCCGATGTCCTCGTAGGTGATGCCGCCGCCGGTCTTCTCGAAGCCGCTGATTGGCTCTTCGCGCAACTCGACCTCGGTGTCTTCGGTGATGAGACAGACGCCGTCCGGTTCGGTCTCGACCGCGATGAGCGGAATCGCCTGACCGGGCGACCGCATGAACGGGTGGTTGGTCGAGGACATCACGGGGACGATGTCGCGCTCGACCACCGGACGCTTGAGAATCTGGCGCTTGACCATTCCGGCCGCGTCGGAACCGAACTGGACGCTGGCCTCCTCGGGCGGCGCGAGGACGAGTTTGTCGGCCTTCTCGGCCTCGGCCTTCCGGATTTCGACGCGCTCGCCGATGCCCACGTCGGCGTTCTGCCGCGTGAAGCCGTCGATGCGAACCGTGTCGGTGTTCCAGTCCTGCCGGTCCGCGCGCCAGACCTTCGCGGCGGTCGTTTCTCCGCCTTCGATTTCGATGATGTCGCCCGGACTGAGCTTTAGATGCAACAGCGTGTCCGGGTCGAGACGGGCGATACCGCGACCCGAATCGTTCGGGTACGCCTTTGCCACCTCTAGTTGGACTTCATTCATGATTTAGTGGTACGGGGATTGTTTGTCGATGCGCGCCCGCGAAGGATAAGTCCTTTGCTGATTGGGGGTTCGTCCACTGCACCGGCCGACGAAGTCGTCACAGCGGGGCGCATGCTATGGCTTTGCATACGTGTTCGCGCTACATAGCAGTTTGGCCACCGGGAGTATTTTGTGGCAGATTCGGGCGCGCGCTCGGCGGGCACTCCGCCGCCGTTACGAGAACCACCGCCTTTTTCGCCGCGAACAACCACCCCTACTGCATGAAGACGCTCGCATTCGACGGCCGGATGGGCGCGAGTGGCGACATGCTACTCGCGGCCCTGCTCGCGGCGGGCGCGGACCGCGACGCCCTCGCGCCCGTCAAGGACGCCCTACCCGTGCGCTACGAAGTCGGCAAGACCGACAAGAACGGCATCGCTTCGACCACCGTGTCGGTCCTGCTGGCGGACGACGGCGAGAGCGACACCGGAGCGGGCGGCGATGACGATGGCGACGACCGGCACTCGCACGAAAATAACGGTCACGGCCACTCTCACGGCGACCACGACCATTCACACGAGGGCGACCACGGACACCACCACGACCATTCGCACGACCACGGCGACCACGGACACGACCACGACCACGGCGACCACACCCACGCCGAAGGCTCCGGACCCCTCCGAACCTACCCCGAAGTGGTCGAGATAGTCGAGTCGATGGACCTGCCCGAGCGCGTCGAAACCGACGCGCTGGCGGTCTTCGAGTTGCTCGGCGAGGCCGAGTCGAGCGTCCACGGCACGGACCTCGACTCGACGCACTTCCACGAGGTCGGTGCGGACGACGCCATCGCCGACGTGGTGGGCGCGGCGCTCCTCGTGGACGACTTGTCTCCCGAGCGCGTCGTGACGACGCCGCTTTCGACGGGCGGCGGCGAGGTCGAGATGAGCCACGGCGTCTACCCGGTGCCGACCCCCGCCGTGGTCGAAATCGCCGAGCGCGCCGACTGGTCGCTCCGGGGCGGACCCGTGGAGACCGAACTGCTGACGCCGACCGGCGCGGCGATTCTCGCGCACTTCGCGGCGGGCGTCGAGACCCTGCCGTCGCTCCGCGTCGAGTCGTCGGGCTACGGCGCGGGCGGGTACGACTTCCCCGACCACCCGAACGTCCTCCGGGCGATGGTGGGCGAGGCCGAGGACTCCGGAAGCCTCGTTTACGACGACATCGCGGTCCTCGAAACGAATCTGGACGACGCGCCCCCCGAGATTCTGGGCGGGTTGCAGGAGTCGCTTGCGGAGGTCGGCGCGCGCGACGTGTCGGTCGTCCCCCTGACGATGAAGAAGTCCCGGCCGGGCCACCTCGTGAAGGTCATCTGCAAACCCGACGACGCCGAGGCCGTGGCGCGCCGCCTCGCCGAGGAGACCGGCACGCTCGGGATTCGCCGGACCGGCGCGACCCACCGCTGGATAGCCAACCGGGAGTTCGAGTCGGTCGCCGTGGAGGTCGGCGGCGAGCGCTACGAGGTGAGCGTGAAACTTGCCAGCGACGACGACGGCGCGGTGTACGACGTGAGCGCGGAGTACGACGACTGCGCGGCGGTGGCGCGGGAAGCGGGCGTGGCCGTGCGCGAGGTGATGCGCCGAGCAGAAAACCAATCTCAGTCTGGAATCTAAACCGAATCCTTTTTATTTGCCACACTAATGCTAAGATTTATGCCTAAAATGGAGCTTTCCGCGTTTCGTGCGCAGAATTTTAAATCTATCGTGGACTCAGACAAATTAGAGACAGACGATCTTAACGTGTTTATTGGAAAGAACGACGCCGGGAAATCTTCAATATTGGAGGCTATCGATTGTCTATTGAGCAAGAGTAAGCCAAAAAGCCACCAGTTCCACCAAAAAGAAGCAGAAGAAATCACTCTTACAGGAACGTTTTCTTCTATTCCTGAAGATCTCCATAAAAGGCTTGGTGAAGATTATTCTTCAGACGGTGACGAAATAACGATACAAAGACAATTCAAGAGAAGAGAGAATACGACCCCCAGTGCTACAACATTTGTGAATGGCGAAGAGCTTTCTAAAGGAGCCATAATTTACGAAGATGAACGGCTTACTAAGGCCAAGTCACGGAATCATATTTGGGAACATTTTCTCCCTCGACCAATTTGGATTCCGGCCGAACGTGACGTAAAGGAGGAAACAAAACTGAAAGGAGGCACGATTTTAAACAATTTGCTGGAACCGATTCTCAAGCGAGGAGGAATTGACGAAGATGATCCACTGCAGGAGCACATCAACGATCTTGAAGACTCACTAAATGAGACTGCGTCTGATCTTGGATCAGAGCTTACCGAGAACATGCAGGACCACATGCCGGATGTCGCTAATATCAACGTTGATACTGGCTCTGTGAAGATTTCGAACGCAATCTCTCCGACAATCTCGATTAAAGATCAATACATGCCAGAGAAAGTGAATGTCTCTGAGCGAGGTTCTGGTGTGGGAAGCCTCCTTATTCTTTCACTGATGCAAACTTACGTAGACATGGAAGTCGGTGAAGGGTACTGTCTTTTGTTCGAAGAACCGGGGAATTTCCTTCACCCAGCGGCAGAACGAAAAATGCTGAGTGCCATTCAAAATATTGCGGCGAAAGGGCAGGCATGTATTTCTACCCACTCACAAACGATGATTGATAGAAAGAGTGAGGCGAATCTCCACGTCGTCCGAAGAAAGAGTGGTGAGACTAGTATAGAATACATCGCCGATGATGCATTTGCTGCCGTTGATGAAATTGGAGCACGAAACAGTGATATTCTACAGAGCGACTTCGTGATCTACGTCGAAGGCCCCACAGAAGTCAAAGTCATCGAAGAAATTGCACGCCGCGCAATCGAAAATTGGTCGAAGCACAACATCACGATTCAACATCTTGGTGGAACTGGCAACATGGCCCACTGCGAACCCGCTCGTTTAGAAAAAATAAATCGGAATTTCGCTCTCTTACTCGATAGCGACCAGAAATCAGCAGATGGAGAACCAGATAAAAAAGTTCAGGAAATCGAACAGAAGTTCAAGGACCACGGCAAACCATGCAAGATTCTTGAACGGAGAGAAATTGAGAACTATTACTCGCATGAATCAATAAGCGAAATCTGTTACATTGACGTGGACGAGTCTTTTGTTGGAAAGTATGAAAATATGGAAGAAAAAATCAACGAAGAAATGGATGATGGATACAAATTCAAGAAGATAGAGACTGGAAAGGAAATCGTCCAACATATGTATGAGAATGAAGAGAAAATAGAAGAAATAGAGAAATTGCTGAGGGATTGCGTGGATAAAGTAAAATAGCAAGTCATTCCCCGTTCCGATGCTCGGCCATCGCTTCCTCCAGCGTCAGGTCGCCCGCCGCGACTCGACGAGCCAGTTCCTCGTCGATTTCGCGGTTGTCCGCGGCCCGCTCGCGGGACTTGTTCTTGATGACCTGTAGCTCTCCGGCGGTCGGTTCGATGTCCCGGCCCTCGACGCGTTCGCCCTCCAGTCGGGCGATGTTCACCGCGGCCAGCACGTCGCCCATGCCGCGCGCGCCGGTGCCCAGATACGGCGTCGTCCCGGTCTCGTCCACCAGTTCGACCGCAACGTCCTCCAGTTCGCGGACGAGTTGAGACCCCTGCAAGCGCGCGCCGTCGCCGATGCGGACCACGGGGTCCACGGCGTCGGCAACCTCCCGGCGCACGGTCTCGGACACGTCGGCCAGCGGAACGTGGAACGCCGCGACCACCACGTCGCCCGAGAGGACCGCGATGCCGGGCCGCGTGCCGGGGTCGATACCGACGACAGTCCGGCCCTCGCCGCCGCGGAGGCGAGCAAGGGCTTCATCGACTGCGCGCCGGGGGTCGTCGGGGTCCGCGAGGACGGTTTCTACCTCGGCGTCCGCGTCGGCGATTTCCTCCGCGGAATCGTCGTCGCCCTCGGCGCGAATCAGCACCGTCGCGCCCTCCGGGAGCGAGTCGCCGGGTTCGACCGTGGTGAAGGTCACGCCCCGGTCGCGCAACTCGTTGACCACGCCGTGATACACCTCGAAGTCCGCTGTGGCGACGACGACTGTCACTGGTCGGGGATAACGCGCCCGAGGTGAAAAAGTTCGCTCTGTTCGGTCCCGGCGAGCGAACCGACTGATTCGCCCCGACCGGCCCACTCGGGCTACTCCGAGTCGTCCCGCAATCGCGCGGTCTCTATCGCGTGGGCCATCTCTACGAGGTCGCTGGCGGTCTCCAGTAGTTCGGTCATCATGCCCGCGAAGTTGACCTCGCTGTCCTCGTCGGCGTCGGCGTCGTCCTCGGCCTCGGCCATGCGCTCCAACTGGTCCGCGAGTTCGGTCCCCTGCGCGTGGAGGGCATCAGTCTTGTTCCGAATCGACTCCGCGAGAACCGTCGGCGAGACGTGTGAGTCGTCGTTTTCGGATTCGACACTACTATCTTGGTGCGAATTTTTATCTGACATTGTCGTGGTCTGCCCACGACACCCGGCAGGGTGCTGGTACACCCTGTCACCTTTTGCAGTGACGAGCCGAGTGTCGTGTTTTGTCGTTGCATACGACGTGTCTTAAAATTAGGGAATCTCGGCGAAAGTACGGGTTTCGGGACTCGCGGTTCGAGACTAGTTTGGTGACTCGACTTTGGAATTTAGACTCATTGATGCCTGTGGAGACGACCGCAGTCAGTAACGGACGCACTGATACGAATCCGGAGTCTTTTGACTGGGTGGGTCCAACCCCACCCCGTGAATCAGGAGTCCATCCCGACCGGGTGCGGGCCGCTCGACGACCTGCTCGGCGGCGGGTTCGAGACCGGAACCGTCACGCAGGTCTACGGCCCGCCCGCGGCGGGCAAGACGAACGTCGCGCTCGGCGCGGCGGTCGAGGTCGCCGCGAACGGCGGGACCGCGGTCTACATCGACACCGAGGGCCTGTCGCTGGCGCGCTTCCGACAGGTCGCCGAGGCCCGCGTGGACGCCGCGACCGGCGTGGACGACGTTGACGAGTTGGCCTCCCGCATCATCATCAAGGAGGCCTACGACTTCGCCGAGCAGGAGGAGGCGGTCCGAGATACGGAGGAACTCGCCGAGCGGGCCGACCTCGTAGTGCTGGACAGCGCGACGGGGTTCTACCGACTCGAACGCGCCGAGGACGAGGAGGGTGGCGAGGCGCTGCGCGAAGTCGCCAGTCAGGTCACGCACCTGCTGTCACTGGCGCGCAAGCACGACCTCGCGGTGGTTCTGACGAATCAGGTCTACACCGACCCCGACGGCGACCGCGCGCGACCGCTCGGCGGCCACACCCTCGAACACTGGACCGGAACCGTGATTCGAATCGAGCGATTCCGGGGGGGCAACCGGCGCGCCACGCTCGAAAAGCACCGCGCCAAGCCCGCGGGCGAGAAGGTCCAGTTCCGAATCACGGACGCCGGACTGGAGCGCGTCGAAGACGGTATCGGCGTCTGAGCGACGCTGAGAGGAGTTGAGCGGCGGCTATCGAATCGTGAGGATTCACCGCCGAGTTCGGCGAACGCGATTGGCAGTCGCCGAGTCGGTCGGATGCGAGTGAGAAGTCGAGAGCGGCGTTACTCGTCTTCGAGAACGGCGTTCACGTTACCGGTCTGGCCCGGTCGGGAGGTGACGCGCGCGAGACCTTCGCTCGTCTCGATGAGTGCGCCCTTGGTGATGATGTTCCGTCGGACGTAGTTCGGGTTGGCGTCGTTCTCCACAACGTCCTCGATTTCGGCCTGTACCGTCTCGCCGTCCGCGGCGACGCTGGCCACGTCCGTCGAGAGGGCACGGACCTTCTCGGTGTTTCCGCGGGCGTCGAGGACTCGGAGTTTGGTCTCGCCGACCGTGGTTTCGGTGGGTTCGCGGCCCAGTTCGTGCTTCTTCTTTTTGTGGGACGGACGGAGCCGACCGCCGGTACGCTTGCGCGTGGAACCTCCTTGGTCTTTCATACCCGTGAAATCGGCGTCGGGCGTACTTATATCCTTTCTATCGGGGCGGCGGTCCTCGCGCGCCGGACCCGCGACCGATTACCGCCCGGCCGTCGTCCGATTACCGCCCGACCGGTGCCGACTGGGACGACGAATCGAATCGGAATCTCTGTTTGAAGAGAAAAAATCTTCGAAACCCTTCTCTGTTGCTCTATTTCCTCATTCTTAAGTATGTTCGACGCCGACTTTCGAGCACAAGGAGTGCTACAAGATGGCAAAGGGAGCAACCACGGACGAGCGAGTGACCGTTTCACAGGTGATGGACCGGATTCCAGTCGGGCGATTCCACCGACGACTGTTGGCCATCTGCGGGAGCGCGTGGGCCTTCGACGGGATGGAGGTCATCATCATCAGCTTCACGCTCCCGGTTCTCATCTCGGCGTGGGGGCTGTCGGGCCTCGCGGCCGGACTGCTCGGGAGCGCGAGCCTGATGGGCATGATTCTGGGTAACTGGGTGTGGGGTCGGTACGCCGACGAGCGCGGGCGTATCGACGCCTTCCAGTGGACGGTGCTGACCTACTCGCTGTTCGCGGGCCTGACCGCCTTCGCCACCGGATTCTACTCCGGGTTCGCGCTCCGGTTCCTGACCGGCGTCGGACTGGGCGGCGCGCTCGCGGTGGACACTTCCTACCTCTCGGAACACCTGCCGACCGACCGGCGCGGCCGCTATCTGGTCTACCTCGACGCGTTCTGGCCGCTCGGCAACGTCTTCGCGGTCGTGCTGGCGTGGCTGTTCCTCTCGGTCCTCTCGACCGGCGGGACCGTTGCGGTCCCGTTCCTCGGCGCGGTCGCTGGCTGGCGACTCCTGTTCGCCAGCGCGGCGTTCCCGGCCCTACTCGTGTTCGTTATCCGGAGCCAACTCCGCGAGACGCCCTACTACCTCGCCCAGAAAGGCGACGTGGAGGGCGCAAACGAGCGCATCCGGGCCATCGCCGAGGAGAACGGCGAGGAGTTCACGCCCATCTCGGCCGAGTCGGTCGAGACCGGCGAGTCGCCGAGTTACTCGCGGCTCTTCGAGGCGGACCTCCGCAAGCGCACCGCGATGATAGCCCTCGCGTGGTTCGCGGTCAACTTCGGCTACTACGGCGTGTTCATCTGGCTCCCGGACACGGTCGGCGCGGCGGGCGTCGTCGGCGACTTCTCGGTCGCCGGAACAACGATTGAGGGACTGTACGTCTACTTCCTGCTCATCGGCGTCGTCCAGTTCCCCGGCTACTTCAGCGCGGCCTACCTCGTCGAGAAAATCGGCCGCAAGCCAACGCTCGGGAGCTATCTCGTCCTCTCGGGACTGTTCACCTTCGTCTTCGCCGCCTCGATGCCCGAGGTCTCGCTGTTCGGTACCGGGTTCTCGGGCTTCTGGCCGTTCTTCGGCGGCCTGCTCGCGGCGAGTTTCTTCACGCTGGGCGCGTGGGGTGCCATCTACGCCTACACCCCCGAACTGTTCCCGACCGAGGTCCGGGCCACCGGCAACGGGTTCGCTGGCGGCGTCGGGAAAATCGGCGCGGTCCTCGGTCCGATTCTGGCCGGGACGCTCGTGGAAGTCGGCTATCTCGCCGCGCTCGCGCCCCTCGCAGTCGCGTTCGTTCTCGGCGGTCTCGTGGTCTTCGCGTTCGGCCGCGAGACGATGGGCGAACCGTTATTCTGAGACCGTCGAAGCGATTTTCGCTCCGGATTCGCCGCGGGGAGACCCCGAATGTCACCCAGAAATGATTTACCGGAAGTGGCGCTACCGGGAGACGTGACGAGTTCGCTCTCCCGGCGGTCGTCCCTCCGAATCGCCGCAATCGGCTCTATCGGTGTCCTCGCGGGCTGTCTCGCCTTCGGCGGCGACGCCGACGAGTCGTCTCCGGCCGACTGCGACGACGTAGCGACGCCGCCGACCCCCGACGGAACCGACGAAATCGCCCCGAAACCGTACCCCGACTTCCCGGCGCGACTCTCGCGCTCGAACGCGAGCGAGTTCGCGGCGGACTACGAGCGCGCCTACAAGCACAACGAAATCCTTGAACGCGAGACGAACCTGGCGTACCTCGATGTCGGGATAACCGACGCGTCGGACGCCGAGCGCACCGACGACGGCTTCGTCGTCAACGTCACCACCGAGTTCGGGTGGGGACAGCGCGGTGATAGCCAGGGCGAAACAGCCACGCAAGTCCACGCGGACAGTGGAAGCAAAGTGAGCTATCTCGTCGGCAAGAACGTCCTGAAGCGGGTCGAAGCCGACGACTGGGAGTTCGCGGACCCTCGAACGACCGAGGGAACGCTACTCGGGTGCGGACCGAGTACGACGGCCGAGTAGGGTCGAACCGCGGCGCGTTCCCCCAGACAACTTATTGTCTGGGCGCCGAACGGTACTGCATGGGTTGGGTCCGTGAGTTCTCGTTCGACCGGGAGCGAATCGCGTGGTGGCTAGTCGCAGTCGCACTGCTCGCCGCGGTCGGCTACGTCGTCTCGGCGTTTCTCGGAACGTTCCTGCTCGGACTGTTCGTCTACTACGCGACCCGACCGATATACCGGCGACTGCTCGGGCGGCTACACCAACCGACGCTGACCGCCGCGACGGCGTTGCTCGGCCTCGCGTTCCCCGGTCTCGTGTTATTGGCCTACACCGTGGTCGTCAGCATTAGCGAACTGAGTTCGCTCGCCGGAGTCGGCGTCAAGGAACTCGAAGGCGTTCTCGGAGCCGAGATGAACCTCTCGCAACTGCTCGACCCCCAGCAGTTGCTCGCGCTCCTCCAGACGACTCCCCAACAGCTACAGGCGGACATCCAGCAGTTCGCCGCCCAGCGCGGGACCGAGACCGCCCGCGAGATTCTGGGGACGCTGTTCACCCTGCTCGGCATCGTCGCCAGCACCGCGCTCGGCATCATCATCACGCTCGTCGTCGCGTTCTACCTGCTCCGAGACGACCACCGACTCGCGGCGTGGTTCCGGACCGAGGTCGCCAACGAGGACGGTCCGACCGTCGCGTTCGCGCGGGCCGTAGACGAGGACCTCGAAACCGTCTACTTCGGCAACATCCTGACGGCCTTCGTCATCGGCGTCGTCGCCGCGGTCAGTTACAATCTGCTGGACCTACTCGCACCCGCTGCGGTCTCGGTCCCATCGCCGACGCTTCTCGGACTGCTCAGCGGTCTCGCCAGCCTCGTCCCGGTCGTCGGGATGAAACTGGTCTACGTCCCGCTAGGCATCGTCCTCGCGGTCGTCGCGGCGGTCACCGACCCCGCGCAGCTGTGGTTCCCGGCCGCGTTCCTGCTCGTGGCGTTCGTCGTCGTGGACACGATTCCCGAATTCGTCCTGCGGCCCTACGTCTCGGGCCGAGACCTCCACACCGGTCTCGTGTTGCTCGCGTACGTCGTCGGCCCGGTGCTGTTCGGCTGGTACGGTCTCTTTCTGGGACCGCTGCTCCTCGTGCTGGTCGTCCACTTCGTCCGCGTCATCGTGCCGGAACTGGTCGAGCGCGGCGAGGGCGACGGGGACGGCGACGCGCATCGCTCCGATTCGCTCGCCCGCGGCGAGTCTGCCCCCGCCGGGAGCCTCCGTGCGCGCGTCCGCGCTCCGGTCCGTGCGCTCGCCCGCGGCGAGCGCACGGCCGACAGCGGGGCACACCGAACCGCTGACGGCGAGTCGGAGCCGTAGCCCCCACGTTTCTCGAAGACGGTGTTTTCCCTGCCAACCGATTTACCGCGCCGAGGTGTACGCCTCGTCATGCGACCGGTGATACAACTCTACACGCTCCGAGACCTCGACGACTCGGTCCCCGACCTCATCCGCCGCGTCGGGGAGACCCGGTTCGAGGGCGTCGAGTTCGCGGGACTGGGCGAGTCGGACCCCGGAGAAATTCGGGACGCGCTGGACGACGCAGGTCTCGACGCGGCCGCGGCCCACGTCGGCATCGAAGACCTCGAAGCCGACCCCGAGCAGTCGCTGGCCCACGGTTCCGAGACGCTGGCGGAACTGGTAGAGTAGTCCGGCGGGCTACGCTTCTTGTGGGCCGGTGTTTCGCTCCCGCTCGAACACGATGCCGACCACGAACCCGAAGACGGCGAGACTCCACCCGAGCGCGGCAGCCGCGAGATTCGGTTCGGAGCCGATGCCAGCGAGGAGCATCACCACACCGAACGTCGTCACTCCGGCGAACGCGGCGCTGACCCAGTTCTCGCCGGACCGCCAGACAGCGTAGGGATAGCGGAGCGCGATGGCGGTCCCGACGGCGTACACCTGTGCGATGCCCGTGAGGAGAAGTAGCTGATGCGCGGAACGCTGCGTGACGGAGGCGACGCCGCCGGTCACGGCGGCCGCAACGAGAAGCGCGACAGCATAGCGGAGGACGCGGTTCACGTCGGCGATGCTCGGCCCGGCGGAGTGAACGTTTCGGTTCGGACAGTTATTCGACCGAAAGGAACTCCAGAGAGCGTCGAGCGGAACGTCACCGTCGCGTCGTCGGGCGGTAGAGTTCGGGAACCAAGAGGACCGCATCGTCGGTTCGGCCGAATCGATGCCGGAAACAGCGTTTAGCGTGACGGCCGAGCGAGCGCCCCACATATCAAATTTCGGGAAAAGAACGCTCGGAAACAGTTCCGCTGACGACAGGTATATCAGTTGGGCTGTACGATTTTAAAACATCCATGGCAGCGCAGTTCATGGACTCATCACCATCACGCCCCTCTCCGGGGCAGTTCATCACTCATGGACGATACAGCCAAATACGTTATTCACGCGGACATCACGGCCGACGGGGTGGTAGAGCGGAGTGACGTCGTCGGCGCGGTCTTCGGGCAGACCGAAGGCCTGCTCGGCGACGACTTGGACCTCCGGGACCTCCAGCAGTCGTCGAAACTCGGTCGCATCGACGTGAACATCGACAGCGAGAACGGACAGTCGTTCGGGACCATCACCATTGCGTCGAGTCTCGACAAGGTAGAGACCTCCATCCTCGCGGCGGCGCTCGAAACCATCAGTCGGGTCGGTCCTTGTCGGGCCACCGTCGCTATCGCAGGCATCGAGGACGTGCGCGCCGCCAAGCGCCGGAAGGTGGTCGAGCGCGCCAAGGAACTGCTCACCGACTCGTTCGACGAGGACGTGATGACCTCTCGGGAGATTCTCGAAGAAGTCCGCCAGAGCGCCCGCGTCGAGGACATCGCGGAGTACGAGGGCCTGCCCGCGGGACCGCGAGTCGAGGACAGCGACGCCATCATCGTGGTCGAGGGCCGGTCTGACGTGTTGAACCTCCTGCGCTACGGCGTCAAGAACGCCATCGCCGTCGAGGGTACCAACGTCCCCGACGCGGTGGCCGAGTTGACGCAGAATCGGACCGTCACCGCGTTCCTCGACGGCGACCGGGGCGGCGACCTCATCCGGAAGGAACTCGCACAGGTCGGTGACATCGACTACGTGGCGTTCGCGCCCGCGGACCAATCGGTCGAGGACTTGGCGCGCCACGAGGTCATGTCGGCGCTCCGGAGCAAGCGACCGTTCGACGCGTCGATGGTCGGCGAGGAGAGCGACGGCGACGCGACCGACGAATCGTCCGCCGACGCCGAAGCGTCCCCGGCCGACAGCGAGGCCAGCGGGGCCGGTCCCGCCGCGACGGACGGGAGCGCCCGACCCGCACCCGAGAGCAACGAGACCGGACCGGACGGTCCGGCCTCGCCCGACGCCGAACCGCAACGCGCGAGCGCCGACGCCGACGACCGCTCGGGTTCGGACATCTTCGACGGTATCGAGGCGGAGGTCGCGGCCGAAACGATAGACGACGCCGAATCGCTCGCTGGCGAGGCGTCGGCCGACGCCGAAAGTGCCGACGCCGAAACCGACAGCGAGAACGTGGACGCCGAGGCGACTGCCGCCGAAACCGACGACGCGGCCGCGGACGCCGAGACAACCGAGCGGGAACCGGCGACGCTCCGCGAACACGTCGAGGCGGTCGTAGACGACGAGACCGGGACCGCCCGTCTGCTGGACCAATCGTTCGGGACGCTCGCGGAGGTCACGGCCGAGGACGCCTTTGACGCCGTGGAGTCAGCCGACGAAGCGCCTTTCGCGGTCGTGCTGGACGGGACGGTAGACCAGCGCCTGCTCGACGTGTCGGCCCAGCGCGGCGTCGGACAGATAGTCGCCCGCGACTGCGGGGAGTTCGTCAAGCGACCCGCGGACGTGCGCGTGCGGACCGCCGAGCAGTTCTGACTGGCGGGCCAGCGGCCCGCCAATCGGACCTCCGCGGTTACGATGCGGTTCGCTACGCTCAATCAGGCCACACTCCCGCGGTCAGAACCACCGCGAGTTCTTTCGAAAATCCGCCTCACAGCTCTCGGCACATCGTAATCGCGTCGCTCCCGTCCTCGTAGTAGTTGTCTTCCCGGCCGATTTCCTCGAAGCCCATCGACTCGTAGAGGGTTCTGGCGGCGTCGTTCTCGGGGTGAACCGAGAGGCGGAGTCGGGCGCAGTCTCGCTCGCGGAGGGAGTCGCACGCGGCCGCGAGGAGGCGGCGCGCGCGACCTTCTCGACGGTACTCGGGCGCGACGACGATTTCCGCGACGTAACTCGCCTCCTCGTCGTAGAGTGCGACGAGATAGCCCGCGAGGTCGCCGTCCGGCGTCACCGAGACGAGAGTGACCGGCGGCCCGTCCACGGCGTAGGCCAGCAGGGCCGGATTCGGCTCTCGGAGGTGGCGCTGAATCTCTCGCAGGGTGGCGCGGTCGTCCGGACGCGCGAGTCGAATCACGGCAGGACGACCACCGCGAGACCCGCGCCGACGAGCGCGCCTGACAGAGTAGCGAGGAAGTTGACGCCCTGATTGCTGAGCGCGTCGCCTTCGAGGGTGGCACCGAGCAGACTGTCTATCGTCATGCCGCTGACGCCCGCCGCCGCGACGACCAGCGCGCCGACCGCGTCCACGCTCCCGAACAGGAGCGCGGTGATGAGTGCGACGACTGTCGCGCCCGTCGCGCCAGCGAGTTCGCCCTGCCACGTCACCGCGCCGTCGGTGCCGGGTTCGACGCGCTCGAAGGTGGTGATGAGTCGCGGATTGTCGAAAACGCCCCCGATTTCCGAGGAGAGGGTGTCGCTCATCGCGGTGGCGATGGACCCCGCGAACGCGAACAGGAACACGTCGCCGCCGATTCCGAACTTCGAGCGCGCGGCGTACGCGAGGACGGCCACGAGCGCGACGGCGGCGTTCCCGAGGACGTTGCCGCTCCCGCGCGCGCCCTCGTTCTCTTCGGCGACGCCGCGGGCCTCTTTCTCCTCGTAGCGGAACTTGGTCGAAAGGCTTCCGATGCCGAAGAAGGCGATGAGGACCGCGAACCAGCCGTAGCCGCCGAGGACGATGGTGAGCATCGCCAACAGCGCGCCAGTCATCATCCCCGGAATCGAGGCCGCGTCGAGCGCCCACGAGACGTAGCCAAAGAGCGCGCTGACCGCCAAGGCGACCGCGACGCCCTCGACGGTCACCACGACGGCGAGGTCGGCGAACAGCCACAGCAGGAACGCGACCGACAGCATCACGAGGGGGTCGTCGCGGGCGAACAGTACCGACCGGAGCAGTCCGGCCAGAAGCGCGCCGCTGGACGCCAGAAAGACGATTTGCGGGAGTGCAGGCGTGACCGGCGTGCCGACGACGGTGAGCGCGAGGGCTTGTCCGGCCACGGCCGCCACGATGCCGCCCGCGACGAACGCGCCGGTGCGGAGTATCGGTTCGGCGTCGAACGTCCACGCTACCTGCTGGGCGAGGTTGCCGTAGCCGACGACGAGGACGCTGGCGACGAAGACGTGGTCCGGGAGGTTCGCAAACACCGAGAGGAGTCCGATTCCGGACGCGGCGAAACCGAACGCCGCGAGACCGTGAAGGCGGCCTTCCTGTCGGTCAGCGGGGCGGGCGAACCACTCGAACACCGGTCCGTCGGTGACCGAGAGCGCGCCCACGGCGACCGCACCGAACGCCGCGGCGGTCGCCCACCCCAACGTCGGGGCGGCGAGCGCCAGCGTCGAGACGACGGCGTACGCCGCCGCACGCCGAACTCTGGTGGTCACGTTATCCCCCCGTTCCGCCGACGCCCACTTAATCCTCCCGAAGCGGCGGGCGCGCGCGGCGCCGAATCGTCAGACGAACGTCGGACGAACGCCCCGAACGCGCTTGATTTCATCATTTAGACCCGATTTTTCGCTGGCTCGGACGCGACAGAATTTTCTCCCGGTTGCACTCGATGGAACTTCCGACTCGGCGCGAAAGGGGAACCATTCGATTCGGCGCGTGCGGGCGCGGCGCGCAGTCGCGCGCCACGCCAATCCGCGCGAGGTCTGCGCGAGCGAAGCGAGTGCAGGCTCGTCAGAGCCTGCCTCTGACGGTGGACAACTGAGCGACTGCAAGGAGCGAGCGAAGAGGTTGGGGAGGTGTGAGGCTCGCGGCCGCGGTGCGGAGCGAGGCTGTGCGGTATGATTTGTGTCGGCAGTAGCTAGGGACTCGTCGGTCTCCCTCAACGTATTCCGGCGACCCACTCTCCCGTCTCAGCAGTTGCCGAACCTCGACAAACACCCGCAAACGATAATCACCCATAAGCCTCGGTCCGTGACGTTTAGGACGGTGGCCGTCAAAGTATAGCGGCGTGGGAGTGTACGACCGCTATCTCGCCGCCCGCCTCCGCAGACACGACGCTGACCCGCCCGACCACGTCGCGGTCGTCATCACCGAGCGCGACCTGCTGGAGCAGGGCGCGTACGCGACGCTGGAAGCCTTCTTCGAGTGGGCGTTCGACTACGGTGCCGAGCGCGTGACCGTGTACGTTAGCGTCCTCGACCCCGAGGCCGCCCCGACGTTGCGGCGCGAACTCGAAGGGGTGTCGGTCCCGCGCCGGTTGGCGGTCCGCGGACCTGACGACACCCAGCGCGCCGACGCGCCGATTCAGGTCTCCATCGGCTTGGGCGGCAAACACGAGTTCGCTGGCGCGGTTCAGAAAATCGCCGAGGACGTGCAGGAGGGCGAACTGGCCGCCGAACGCATCGACGAGTCCGAGGTCGAACAGCACCTCGTCTTCCCCGAGAACCCGGACTTGGTGCTGAAGACCGGCGCGGAACGCCTCTCGGACTTCATGATTTGGCAGTCGGTCTACTCCGAACTCTACTTCACCGACGTGAACTGGCGGGACTTCCGGAAGCGCGAGTATCTGCGCGCGCTGTTGGACTACAAGAATCGCCAGCGGCGCTTCGGTCGATGACTCACTCCGCTGCCTTCCCCTCGCTCTCGATCTCTAACTCCTCGACGCCCAGTTCCTCGACGCTCGTCTCCTCGGGCAGACTCTCGCGGAAGCCGTCGATGACGCCGCGGGCCTCTGCGAGTTCCACGCCGCCGAGGGCCTTCACCAGCGTGAGTGCGCGCTTGGCCTTCGTGCGCCGCCACGACTCCTCGCGGGACTCGTAGGTCCGGATTCCCCGTAGGAAGTCGATTTTGGAGAACTCGGGCCAGTAGGGCGTACAGAAGAACACCGCGGCCTCGTTGCCGTTGGCGTGCCACGGCAGGAAGTTCGACGTGCGCTCGTCGCCGCCGGTCCGGATGATGAGGTCCACGTCTCGGACTGGACAGTCGTAGATACGGTCTTCGATGGCCGACACGTCGATGTCCTCGGGGTCGAGGTCGCCGTCTTCGACCGCACTTGCCACGTCGCGGGTCGCATTGAGCAGTTCGTTCCGGCCGCCGTAGGCCAGCGCGACGTTGAGAGTAAACGAGTCGTAGTGTTCGGTCCGGCGCTCGGCGTAATCGATTGCCTCCCGGACGCGCTCGGGGAGCGCTTCGCGGTCGCCGATGACCCGAATGCAGACTTCGCCATCGTGGACGCGGTCGTCGTCGCCGAACTCGTGCAGTTTCTTTTCGAGGAGGTCGAACAGCGCCTCGTTTTCGTGGTCGGGACGCTCGAAGTTCTCGGTCGAGAAGGTGTACAGCGTCAACTCCTCGACACCCATCTCCTGACACCAGTGTAACACTTGTTCGGTCGTCCGAGCGCCCGCGCGGTGGCCGTCCGGGGCGTCGCCGCCCTGCTTGCTCGCGTAGCGTCGATTTCCGTCCTGAATCACGGCGACATGGGTCGGCGCGCCCGAAATTTCTCGTCTGAGAAGTCGTTCGTAGGCCGCCCGAACTCGCCGCTGTACCCACTGTAGCATCCGTTAGTGACACCGACACCGCCGAGCGCAATTAGCCTTTTGACCCCGGTCGCCTTTCAAGCGGTCCTCCGAGGACTCCCCGGCGTCGCATCGAGATGCCGGTGTCGCGGTGTTCGCGCCGATTGGCGTTCCGAGAGATTCAAGGCGCGCGCCGCGTCCATACATTACCAATGCGGGACGACCAGCTACTAACTGCAAAACAACTCTCCAGAGAGGACATCGAGGACATCCTCGACCGCGCGGCCGAGTTCGACGCCGACCCGGCCGCGTTCGGGGACCGACGCGAAGACGCGATACTCGGACTGTGCTTTTTCGAGCCGAGTACCCGGACCAAGATGAGCTTCGAGACCGCCATCAAGCGCCTCGGCGGCGACACGGTGGACATGGGACCCGTCGATTCGTCGTCGGTCAAGAAGGGCGAGAGCCTCGCCGACACCGCGCGCGTCGTCGAGGGGTACGCCGACGCGCTGGTCCTTCGTCACCCGAGTCAGGGCGCGGCCAAGATGGTCGGCGAGTTCGTGGACGTGCCCCTGCTCAACGCGGGCGACGGCGCGGGCCACCATCCGACCCAGACCCTGCTGGACCTCTACACGATTCGGGAGAACGCCGGACTGGACGATCTGACTATCGGCATCATGGGCGACTTGAAGTACGGTCGGACGGTCCACTCGCTGGCCCACGCGCTGACGAACTTCGACGCCGACCAGCACTTCGTCAGCCCCGAGAGCCTGAAACTCCCCCGGAGCGTGCGCTACGACCTCCACGAGGAGGGCGCGATGGTCCGAGAACACACCGAGTTAGACGACATCCTGCCGTCGCTCGACGTGCTGTACGTCACGCGCATCCAGCGCGAGCGCTTCCCCGACGAGAACGAGTATCAGGAGATAGCGGGCGAGTACGGCATCGACCTCGAAACGCTGGAGGCGGCGAAAGACGACCTGACCGTGATGCACCCCCTGCCGCGCGTGGACGAAATCGCGCCCGAAGTGGACGACACCGACTACGCGACCTACTTCGAGCAGGCGCACAACGGCGTACCGGTCCGGATGGCTCTCCTCGACCAACTACTGGAGGAAGACGAATGAGCGACCACCAACTCCGCGTCAG
This sequence comes from Halorussus pelagicus, assembly GCF_004087835.1. Classification (NCBI taxonomy): domain Archaea; kingdom Methanobacteriati; phylum Methanobacteriota; class Halobacteria; order Halobacteriales; family Haladaptataceae; genus Halorussus; species Halorussus pelagicus. Next base: position 622,807 of record NZ_CP035119.1, on the reverse strand, counting down.
CAAGATTCCGCGAGGGACCGTCATCGACCACATCCGTGCGGGGCAAGCACTCAACGTCCTCGCCATCCTCGGCATCGACGGCGAGTCCGGCGAGACGGTCAGCGTCGGGATGAACATCCCCAGCGACCGGATGGGCCACAAGGACATCGTGAAAGTCGAGGACCGCGAGTTGAGCCAAGACGAGGTGGACGTGCTGTCGCTCATCGCGCCCGAGGCGACCATCAACATCATCCGCGAGTACGAGGTCGCCGAGAAGCAGTATCTCGAACGCCCCAAGCGTGTCGTCGGCATCCTCTCGTGTCCGAACCACAACTGCATCACCAACGAGAACGAACCCGTCGAGACGAAGTTTGACGTGCTGGACGACGGCGTGCGGTGCGAATACTGCGGGACCATCGTCCGCGACGACCTCGCGGCCCACATCGCGGCGGAGTAGGCGTCCTCGGTCTCCTCGGGCGGGAGCGGATAAGCGACCGCTACCCCGCACGAAACGCCTCGTTACGCGACGAAACGGACCAAACGGTCGGTTTCGTTTATTTTCCGCCTTGGAGAACGTCCGCGGTAATGAGTTCACGACCACTCCCCGTCGTCGCGCTCGCGGCCCTCGTCCTGTTGGCCGGAGCGGGACCGGTCGTCGGCGTCGGCACCGATGGCGACGACTCGGGGTTCGACGCCCACGACCGCGTTTTCGACGCCGACGCGTCGGTCGCTGACGCCAGCGGCGGCGTTCCAGACGCCACCGACATGATTTCGAACGCCGACGACTCGTTCGCCCAGTACAAGGTTTCGCTGGACAATGTGACGGTGCGGACGTGGCTGATTCGGAACTCGACGGTGTTGAACGCGACCGTCGAGAACGTCGTCGTCCGGAACGCGACGACCGAGAACGGGAGTCAAAAGAACGTCACGCTGTCGAACGTCTCGGTGGGCCAGTTCGCGCTCGACCGGGCCCGAATGAAGAACGTCACCGCACGGCGACTCGTCATTCGGAACAAATCCATTCTCGACGTGCCCGGCGGGAGCTTTTTCGACCCGAGCGTGGAGAATCGAACTATCGACCGCCAGTGGACAAAAAACGACACCGTCTCGGGCGTCGTCATCGACCGCATCGTCGTAGATGCGGCCATCCTCTGTGGGAACGCGACGCTCGGCCATCGCGCGCCGGGAAACGGCTCTTTCGCACCGGTAACGGGCGACGAGCGACCGGACATCACGGTCGAGAACGGAACTGTCGGCGAAGCGCTCGTCATGCGGGGCGACGCCTCGAACTGGTCGGTCGAGTCGGTGGACCGACCCAACGTGACTGACTTGACCCTGCCGCAGGGATGCAATCGCGGGTAACGTCCCGAAATAGCGTTCGTCCCGCGGCGACCGACGCTCGCCCACCCGAGAGCGAACGACTTACCCGGTCCGGCGACTAACGCCGGGTATGTACGGCGTCGTCACGCGCAACGAGGAAGAACTCGACTGGTCGGAGTTCGACCGCGGATTCTTGGAGGTCAAGGACGTGACCGGTCGGTCGGCCGAGGCGCTCGCCGAGGCGGTGAACATGGTGTCGTGTTTCGGGGACAACGCCGCCGTCGAGGCCGACCCGGACCTCGCGGCCGTCAGCGACGAGGGCGAACTCGCCACCCGTGAGCGCACGTACTTCGACTGGGCCTACGTCTGCCCGACGCGCGAGGACTACCGCGAGGGCGTGCTGGAAATCGTCTCGGACTGCGCGGAGACCAGCCCCGACGTGCGACTCGACGACGTTGGGTTCCCCCGTGCGGAGTATTGTCACTGCGACCGCTGTAACGAGCAGTTCGAAGCCAGCGACTTCGAGGATCGCTTCGAGTGGCGCGCGAACGTCATCACCGAGTTCGTCGCCGAGGCCGCCGACCGGATTCCCGGCAAGACCTACTTCACGCTCTATCCCGACCCGTATCCGGGCCACCTCTACGAGCGCGCGGGTCTGGACCTCGACGCGCTCTCGGAGTACGTCGATGAGTTCATCGTCCCACTCTACGACATGGCCTACGAGACGACCTACTGGCTCGAAACCATCGCCAGCGGCTTTCGGGACGCGCTCGACGTTCCGTTCAGCGTCGAACTCTACGCCGTGGACGTAGACATCGACAACCTCGTCCACGCCGCCGAAGTCGCCGACGAGTACGCCGAGAACGTCTTTTTCGGCTACGACGCTGGCAACGCGCGGGCCGCGATTCGCCGGGCGCGCGCCGAGTCGCGCGACGGCGTCTCCCACGGGTAGCGTCGAGCGTTCGCGGAGAGGTTCAGTTTCTGGTTCACGAGGATTTGACTTTTCGACTTCGTCGCGTGTGGTCGCGGTGCTGTGCGGTTGCAGTGCTGTATGATTGGCGTCGGCAATAGCTAGCTTCTCTCGACTATTCTCTCCCAGCGTCTCACTTGTTAATTAGTTCCCAGCGTCAGCACTCTGTGCGAGAACGACGCGTGAGACGGCAACTCCCCAAACTCACCCTAACGCGAACTCCCGCCACGCTCGTAGGTCCTCCCGGTCGCGGGTATTTTCGGGCAGGTCGCCGAACCACTCGGCGTCGGTGATTTCGCCGTCGGGGTCGGCAGGGTCGGGCGTCTGGTCGCCATCGGCGCGGGCCTCGAAGAGCGGAAGGACGCCCCACGTCTCGTAGTCGTCGCACCGAATCTCGACCCGGATGTTCATCGCCAGTCCGTCGTAGTGAGCGTTAACGCCCGCCTCTTCGGCGAGCTCGCGCTCCGCGGCGCGGCGAAACGACTCGTCGGGGTCGGGTTCGCCGCCGGGGACGACCCACATGTCCACGCCCGCGTGCCAGACGAGTAGGAGTTCGCCGGAGGGCCGGTAGACGACCGAGTGCGCGCCGTAGGGTGCGCCGAACTCCGCGATTCGCTCGGCGAGGGTGCGAAAGCGCGAGCGCGAGACCCGACGGCTGTGGCTCCGTTTGAGGAACTCCTCGTGGGCGTCGGTCAGGCAGTGGTGGGCCTGCTCGGCGCGCTGGTCGGCCTGCGTGGCGAGATACCACAGGTCGTCAACGGTGGTCATCGGGGCGTCGTGCGGCCGAAATCGACTGACAGCGGGCGGGTCGAACCGCAGGGGAGGGCGAGCGCAGAGTCATATCCCGAGGGTTGTCCGGCCGTCCGAATAAGCCTTCGGTCGGCGAGGGAACGTCGGCGACGATGGAGCAGACGTATTCTCTCCCGAACACTTCATCGCTGGTTTTAAGCCCGAGTGTAAAGAGGGCTTTACTGTAAAGCGTACTTTACAACGCCCGACACTGACGCACCGCACGACCGACGACCGACTCCGCAACAGCAACCACAAACGATGACAAACTTCGACCGACGAACGGTCCTGAGTACAGTCGGCAGCGGCGCAATCGCGCTGCTCGCGGGCTGTCAGGGGACCGACGACGCGCCCGACACGACCGCATCGACCGAACCCTCCACGACGACCACGGCCGGGAGCGGAACCGAGACGACCACGCGCGACGCTCCGGACGCCGATGAGCTGAAACGACGCGCCAGACGGTTCGTCGCGCTTCTGGCGGACGGGGCGTTCGAGGACGCTCACGAGCGATTCGCCCCGGCCGCGGCCGAGCAGATTTCCTCGGACCAACTCGAACGGGTGTGGACCGGAGTAGAATCGCAACTCGGCGAGTTCCGCACGCTTTCGGCGTTGGAAGTCGGCACGCGGGAGGGGTACGACGCGGCGACGGCCATCGCCAACTTCGAGCGCGGCCGTCGAGAGGTCGTCCTCGCGTTCGGGACGGACGCCGTCACCGGATTCTGGATTCGGCGCGTGACCGGGGAGTGGTCCCCGCCCGCGTACGCCGACCAGTCGTCGTTCACCGAGCGCGCGGTGTCGCTCCAAGCGACCGACGCCTGCGCGCTGGAAGGGACGCTGACGGTCCCGGAGGGCGTCGAGCGAGCGCCCGGTGTCGTCATCGTCCACGGACAGGGACCGCAGGACCGCGACGGCACCGTCGGTCCCAACAAGCCCTACAAGGACCTCGCGTGGGGGCTGGCCTCCCGCGGTGTGGCCGTCCTCCGGTACGAAAAGCGGACAGAGGCCTGTGACGTGAATCTCGCGGAGATAACTATGGACGGGGCCGTGACCGACGACGCGCTCGCGGCCGCGGACGCGCTCCGGGAAACCGAGGTCGTCGCGGACGAGGACGTAATCGTCGCGGGCCACAGCATCGGCGGGACGTTCGCACCGCGCATCGCGGCCCGCGACGGGAACCTCGGCGGAATCGCCATGCTCGCACCGCTGGGCCGGTCAGTGGACGATGCCATCCTCGACCAGAACCAGTATCTGGCCGAGCGAGACGGTACCGTCACCGACGCCGAGCGCGAGCAACTGAACCGCTCGCGCACCATCGTCGAGCAGATACGCGCGCTCGACTTTCCCGACGACGAAGTCGTCTATCTCGGCGGCGACGAGTATTGGCGCACGCTCCGGGAGTACGACCAACTGAACGCCGCGAGCGACCTCGAAATCCCGCGACTGCTCCTGTTCGGCGAGCGCGACTTTCAGGTAACCGTCGAGGACGACCTCCCGCTCTGGACGGACGCGCTCGGCGACGACCCGGCGGTCTCGTTCCGGCGCTACGACCGACTCAACCACTTTTTCATGCCCGGCGACGGCAAGCCCGGCATGGACGAATACTTCGAGCGCAACCACGTCGCCGAGCGAGTCGTGGCCGACCTCGCGGCGTTCGCCGCCGACGCGACGGGCGCCGAAGTCGGCGTCGAAACGACCACCAGTAAGTGAGCGTCGCCGCGACCCGGCCGCGCGAGTTCCCTTCCACGTCACGCCGAACCGGGTCGTTTTTACCACCAGCGGGGCTATCAGGACCCATGAGCTTCGACGAAGACGACCGCGTTATTCTGCACGACGAGCACAGCGACTACGACGGCGAAGAGGGTCAGGTCACGCAGGTCATGGACACGATGTTTGGCGACAGCACCTACACCGTCAGCTTCGAGGACGGACAGGAGACCGGCATCCCCGAGGACGCGCTGGAAGCCGCCGCCGACGAAGACGCGGACGACGAAGAAGACGAAGCGTAACGACGCTCCCGCCGATTTTGTTTGTTACTGACAGCTCTTTCGAGCTACTGACATGGGGTATTAACTACCGGTCGTGATTTAGAGAGGGACGTGAAGAAATTACTACGGCAGAAGCTATCGGATAGAGGGCAGGTGGGCATCGGGACGCTCATTGTCTTCATCGCTATGGTACTCGTCGCCGCCATCGCGGCCGGGGTTCTCATCAACACTGCAGGCTTCCTCCAGACCAAATCCGAACAGACCGGACAGGAGTCCAGCGCGCAGGTCTCGAACCGCGTGCAGGTCGTCTCCGCGTACGGAAACGTTGCGAACGACGACCGGGTTGACTTCGTGAACCTGACCGTGATGCGCGGGGCGGGGTCCGACGATATCAATCTCTCGTCGGCGACCCTCGAATGGATCGGTCCCGACACCGCCACGACGCTGGTCGGGAACAACTCCACGATGGAAGGCGGCAACTACGTCATCGACCCGAAGAGCGACGAGTTCGAGATTAGCCCGATTCAGGACTCAAGCAACACCGTGCCGGTGCTGTCCGAACACGAGGACCGCTTCCGGGTCACGATTCCGGCCTACCTCCTCGACGACGACGGACAGGGTCTCGAAGAGGGCGAGGAAGCGAAGGTGAAACTCACCACGCAGTACGGTGCGGTAACGCTCTACCGAGTGACGGTGCCCGAGTCGGTGTCTACGAAAAACGCCGTCACGGTCTAACGCAACGAAACGCCTTTTTCCGTTCGGGGGTTCTACCCCCTGCTAATGGCCGAAGTTCCGTTCCACTACATCGACCTGCGGGCGTTCTGCTACGCGACCGAGGACGACAAGCGCGTCGAGCAGGCCCTGCGGAGCTATCTCCCCGACGAACTCGAAATCCAGCGCGCGAAGAGCGAGGGCCACCACGGCGACCGCATCCTCGTCCTCTCGGCGCGCGTCGAGAACGCCGACGAGATGCGCCACATCCTCTCGAAGGTAGCCGAACTCCCCGACGCCGAGCGCCTGCTGGACGAACTCGACGAGCGCGTGGACGACAACTGCTCGTTGTTCCTCCGCCTCGACAAGCAGTCGGCTTACCGCGGCGAGGCCGAACTCGGCGAGGGCATCACCTTCCGAGCGAAGGTGGAAGCCTACCCCGCGAAGAAGGAGGCCGCCGTCGAGAACGCCCGCGAGGCGCTGGCGTCGCTCTGAGGTCGTCGGGAGTTCCGGAAGGAAGGGTTCCGGCGGCGTCAGTGTGCCGTGAACCCGTCGATCATCTCGTCGCAGTCCGGACAGGAGACGAGTTCCGAACCGGTTGATTTACTGCCGAGCGGTTCGCCGTTCCGCTGCGTCTGGGTCTTCGCGTCCCGATTCAGGTCCGAACCGCAGTGTGGACATTCTATCATACGTCTCACCGAAAATCCTGTGAACAGGTACCAATACCCTCACGATACACATATACTTTGTGTCGGTGTGGTGGATTTCCCGACAGTTCCAAAATTCGTTAGGACCCCGGCAGGATGTCGCCGAGCGCGGCCCCGAGCGCCATCGCGGAGAAGGTCACGCTCGTCTGGCAGAGCGCCAGCCACGGGGTCGCCCAGTTGACGCGCCCCCAGACGGTCATCATCACGGCCGCGGTGACAAACGAGACGACGACGACGCCCACGAGTCGTCGGGGGACGAACCCGAACAGCGGGCGGTGAATCTCGACCTGCTGAATCTCGGCGACGTAGAGCAGGCCGATTACCAGCGCGACGGTACCCGCGAGCGTGACCAGTAGCGAGGCCGGATGCGCGGCGATGAACGTCCCGATTTCGATGGTGCCGCCCTCGACCAGCATCGGAATCCCGAACACCACGCTCCCGACCAGCGCCTCGGCGGCGTCGTGGCGGTCGAACCCCTGAATGACCTGACCGAACGCGCTCGGCGTCGAGACCCGGCGCGCGATGCGAATCGTCTCGCGGACCTGCTCGCGCTCCTCGGGGTCATCGACGGTCTCCTCTAGTTGCTCCAGTTCGTCCAGCAGGTCGTCGAGTTCAGGGTCCTCCAGCGAGTCGAACCGCCGCTCGGAGTCTGCTCTCCGGTCGCTCATGCGTGGCAATTACGGGCGCCAGTCATAAACGCCAAGGTCCCCGCGAGTCGTGGTTGCGATATGCCAGCAGCACTCGTCACCGGATCCTCGCGGGGTATCGGCCGGGCTATCGCCGAGCGGTTCGCGCGCGACGGCTACGACGTGGCGGTCAACTACGTCTCTAGCGCCCAGAAAGCCAGAGCAGTCGCCGAGTCCATCGAGCAAAAGACCGACAGTGAGGCCGTCGCAGTTCGGGCGGACGTGGGCGACCCCGACGACGCCGCGGACCTCGTGGACGCGACGGTCGAGGCCTTCGGTGGTCTCTCGCACGTCGTCAACAACGCGGGCGTGGACCAGCACGTCTACACCGAGGACCTCTCGCCCGAGGACTTCGACAGCGTGATGGATACCAACGTCAACGGCGCGTTCAACGTCACCAAGGCCGCTCTGCCGCACCTCCGGGAGGCGGCCGAGCGCGATGCGGCAGACAACGAGACGACCGACGCCGACCCCGCGCCGACGCCCTCCGTTACCAACGTCTCGTCAATTTTGGCCCACACCGGCGCGCCGGTCGAGTGTCACTACGCCGCCTCGAAGGCCGGGATTCTGGGTCTCACGAAGAGCCACGCCGAAGACTTCGCGCCCGAGGTGCGGGTCAACGCCATCGCGCCGGGCCACGTCGAGACCGACATGACCGCCGACCGGACCGAGGAAGAGAAGGAGACCGAGATGGCCCAGATTCCGGTCGAGCGATTCGGCCAACCGCGGGACATCGCCGACGCCGCGGCGTATCTCCGGGACGCCGGGTTTGTCACGGGCGAGACGCTGAACGTCAACGGCGGCGAACTGATGCGGTAGTGAGGTCGCAAGGCGGATTTCGAGTCACGCGGTTCGCGCTCAGTTTGCGAATCATCTCGGCGCGCGCTGGCGTCTGCGCGAACGGACGTGAGCGCAGGCTCGTCGGACGCGGTTTGTCTGACGGCGCGGCCTCGTGCCGCGCCTTCAGCGCGCGAGGGATGAGTAGCGCAACGAAGTGAGGCTTGCGAGACGCTTCGCGTCTCGCTGATCTGCGGACGCGGTTCGCAGACAACGCAATCGGTTGGGGAGGCGTGAGGTCCGCGGCCGCGGTGCGGGGCGGTTTGCGGTATGATTGGCTCAAGCCTGAAGCTAGCTCTCTTGACCGTCCGACTCTTCCGACGCTCGCGTTTCGAGAGACGAATCGAACTACCTCAAAAATAAACGAGTAACAGTCTCTCTATCGCTATTCGACTACTTCCCTTCCCACTCCGGGTCGCGGTCCTCGAAGAAGGCGTCGATGCCCTCGTTCTTGTCCTCGGAGGCGAACAGGTGCGCGAACAGTTCGGCCTCGTACTCGATGCCCTGCTCCAACTCCATCCGACTCGACGCCTTCACCGCCTTCTTGGCGAACTCCAGCGCGAGCGGACTCTTCTCGGCCATCGATTCCGCGAGGTCGTACACCCGGTCTTCGAACTCCGCATCGCCGTGGACCTCGTCCACGAGACCGATGTCGCTGGCTTCCTCGGCGTCGATGAGTTCGCCCGAGAGAATCAGCTTCATCGCTTGGCCCTCGCCGACGAGTCGGGGGAGTCGCTGGGTTCCCCCGCCGCCGGGCATGATGCCCAGATTTATCTCCGGTTGCCCCAGCTTGGCCCCCTCGTGGGCGATGCGGGTGTCGCAGGCCAGCGCGAGTTCGCACCCGCCACCGAGGGTGTGACCGTTGAGCGCGCCGATGACCGGTTGTTCGAGGTCGTCCACGTACTCGTAGACCCGCGGGCGCTTGCTGGCCTCGCGCTGTTCGAGCGGACCGCGCTCGCGGAGTTCGGTCACGTCCGCGCCCGCGACGAACGCGCCCGACTCGTCGTCGCCGGTCAGGACGACCACGCGCACGTCGCTGGCCTCGATGGCGTCATCGGACGACGTCCGATTGCTCATTGAGCTTTGCTCAATGGCGTCCAGCACGTCCTTCAACTCCGCGCGGAGTTGCGCGTTCAGTGCGTTCCGGGCGTCCGGCCGCGAGAGCGTGACGGTGGCGACGCCTTCGACGCGCTCGCCGACCGACACCGCGACGGTCTCGCACTCCGCGGCGACCGCTTCGGGACTGCCGGGCGAAGGCTCGTCGGCGTCTCCGGCGTTCTCGCCAGTCATTCGTCGTCACCCCAGTCGCCGCTGGTGCCGACGATTTCGCCGTCCTCCCACACGTAGAATCCCTCCCCGGTCTTCTTGCCGAGTTTCCCGGCGCGGACCTTCCGGCGCAGGATTTGTGGCGGTCGGAACCGCTCACCCAACTCCTCGCGGAGGTGTTCGAGGATGTCGAGGCGCACGTCGAGTCCGACCACATCGCCGAGTTCGACCGGTCCCATCGGGTGGTTGTAACCCAACTCCATCGACTGGTCGATGTCGCGGGGGCTGGCGACGCCCTCCTCGACCATCCGCATCGCTTCGACTCCCAAGGCGACCCCGAGGCGCGAGGAGGCGAACCCCGCGGTGTCCTGCACCTCGATGGCGGTCTTGCCCACGTTCTCCACGAACTCGGTGACGAATTCGACCGTCTCGTCGTCGGTCTGCTCGCCGACGACGATTTCGACCAACTGCATGATGTGAACCGGATTGAAAAAGTGCAGGCCGATTCCCCGACCGGGGTCGTCCAGCGCGGAGACGATTTCGGTCACGGGGAGCGAGGACGTGTTCGACGCGATGATGGCGTCGTCGGGCGCGGCCGCCTCCACATCCTCGAAAGTCTGTTTCTTCAGGTCCACGTCCTCCGGGACCGCTTCGACCACGAGGTCAGCGTCCGAAACGGCCTCGGCGAGGTCGGTCGTGCCGGAGATGCGCGAGAGCGTCGCGGCCTTCTCGTCGCCGGACACCTTGTCGCGCTCGACGCCGCCCTGTAGGTTCTCCTCGATGGCGTCGATGCCGTCGTCCACGAAGTCCCGCTCGATGTCCCGAATCGTCACGCTGTGCCCGGCCATCGCCGACACTTGGGCGATGCCGTGGCCCATCGTTCCCGCTCCTAACACGGCGACTTGCAGGTCGTTCATGTCGGATTGGGCGACCGGAGCGCGGTTAAGCGTTTATCTATCGATGCTGTGAAAGATAACTCGCGTTCGTGTAATCGGTTTCTGGCGGGGTCGTGTGGAGGAGTTAAATTCGTCCTCGGTCACTGCGTTCCCTGCGGGCGAATTTTAAACCCGTATCTCGTCACGCCCTCCTGGGTGTAGATACGCCGCATCGTCGTCTCCACGGAATCACCGATGTTCACGTCCTCGGGGTCCGCCGCGACCACCTGCGCCGGAACGCTCGCCTCGCCGCCGTCCGGTCCTCGCAGAGCCACGACGGCCACGCCGAAGTCGCCCGACTGGGCCTGCTGCTCGGCGAACTCCGGGGGCGCGCCGCCCTGCGAAATGACCGTCGCGGCCTCGACGCGCCCCTCGCCGGTCAGTTCCACCTCGTCGTACTCCTCGACGAGGGTCTTGCAGTCGTTGCACGCGCCTTCCGGCGGGAAGTTGAGCGCGCCGCAGTCGGGACACCGGCCCGCGAGGAGTCGGTGGCGCTGGTCGAGCGTGCGTTTCCACGACGGCACGCTGACGTACGCCCCGCCGCCGTCGGGCGGTCCCGAGGTGAGTTCCCCGCGCTTGCGCAGGTACTCGGCGTAGCTCACTTGCTCGTCGTCGCCGAGCGCGAGCGACGAGGGGATTCCCCGATTCTCGACCAGCAGGGCGTCCGCGCCCGCGCCGCTTCCGAACGACGCGGCTAAAACCTGTTTTTCATCCTCTGCAAGTGCCTTTGCGAGTCCGAGCGGAACGCTCGCGGCGGCGGTGTCGCCCAACTCGTGGACCGTCGCGCACTGCTGAATCGCGTCGGTCTCGACGCCGAGCGCGCCCGCCGCGCGGTAGGGGAGTTTGCCGTTCGGGGCCTGTACCGCGGCGGCGTCTACGTCGCCGAGGTCCAACTGCGACACCGCTCCGGCCAGCGTCTCGGTGAACGCTTGGCGCTCGTACCCCGTCGCGCCGAGACCTTCGACGGTCTCCGACCCCGTAGGCCGGAAGCGCGTGCCAGGGTACTCCTCGGCGTACTCGGCGCGCTGGCGGATTTCGGCCGCGCCCGCGCCCGAGAGGACGAACGCCGCCGCGCCCGCTCCGGCAGCGTGGTCCTCGTCACTGTCGGGGTCGCCGCGCGGGCAGTCCGCGGCGACGACGAGTCCGACCGATTCGTCCGAAGCGTCGGAGGCGTTCGAGGCGTCCGGCGAAGACGCTTCGAGGGACGCCTCGCTATCCCACGGTCCGGCCGAGAGCGCGGCGTCAAGCGCCCGCGTCCCGGCACGCGTGCTTCCCGTGAAGACGTGGCGCGTGGCGTCCGACGGAACGCCGAGCATTCCGCCGAGGCGGGCGCTTAGGTCTTCTTCGGCCAGCGGCGGCGTCGTGGACGCGAGCGCGAGGAAGGCCACGTCCGCGCCCGCGCGGTCGGCCGCGTCGAGCGCGTGCTCGGCGGCCTCGTAGGCCATCGTCACCGCGTCCTCGTCGGCGTCGGGCACGGCCTTTTCGTTCACTCCGGCGGCGTGGAACTGGCCCCACGCCTCCTCAAACGCCTCGGCCGAGACGCGGAATCGCGGCGCGTAGGCTCCGACCGCCTCGATACTCGGACGGTTCATTTTGTCACCTCCGCCTCGCGCTCGAAAACATGAACGACCGCGGCCCCGCCACTCCCGCCGACGTTGTGGGTCAGGCCGCGTCTCGCGCCCTCGACCTGCCGATTTCCGGCGTCGCCCGAGAGTTGCTTGAACGCCTCGGCGACCTGACCCGCACCGGTCGCGCCGATGGGGTGGCCCTTCGACTTGAGACCGCCCGAGGTGTTGACCGGCAACTCGCCGCCGAGCGCGGTTTCGCCCGATTCCGCGAGTCGGCCGCCCTCGCCGGGTTCGCAGAAACCCAAGTCCTCGTAGGCCAGAATCTCGGCGATGGAGAAGCAATCGTGGACCTCCGCGAAGTCGATGGCGTCCGGGGAGATTCCGGCCCGGTCGTAGGCGGTCTCCGCGGCGCGCCGGGAGGCCTCGATGCCGGTGTAACTGTCGCGCTGGAACAGGCCCACGGCGTCGCTCGCGGCCCCGACCCCGGCGACCCGGATTGGGTCGTCGGTGTACTCGTCCACGGCGTCCTCGCTGGCAATCAGGGCGACGGCCGCCCCGTCCGTGGTCGGACAGCAGTGATACAGCGTCAGCGGGTCGGCGACGGTCTGGGCGCTCTCGGCGTCATCAAGCGAACACTCGAAGCCCAACTGGGCGTGGGGGTTCTTCGCGCCGTTTCGGTGGTTCTTCACCGCGACGTGCGAGAGTTGCTCGCTCGTAGTCCCGTACTCGGCCATGTGGGCGTCGGCCATCTGGGCGTAGACGCCCGCGAACGTCGTTCCGGAGAGTCGTTCCCACTCGGTCTCGCCCGAGACGCCGAGCCAGTATTTCGTGGCATCGCCCGAGGCGTCGGTCATGATTTCGACGCCGCCAGCGAGAACCACGTCGGCCATGCCCGAGCGCACGGCCTGCACGGCCTGTCTGACCGCGTACCCCGAGGCGGCGCAGGCGTTCTCGACTCGCGTCGTCGGAATGCCGTGGAGACCGACGTGTTCGGTCGCCGCCGGACCGGACAGCCCCAACTGGCGACCGCCGACGCCGAGGGTTCCGACGAACGCCTCGTCCACGTCGTCCGAATCGAGACCCGCGGGCACCGACTCGCGGGCCGCCTCGAACGCACTGGCGAACAGCGACCGATAGCTTTCGTCGGGGAACGACCCGAAGTCTGTCTGGGCCGCGCCGACGAGATAGGCGTCACGCATGCGTGTCACTGTCACCTCTCGAAGGAAATACTTGCCGTTGTCGGCCGGTTCGCGCCTCGGCGTCCTCGCGCGCGACACCGGTATCTCCGGGCCTTCGACCGACTCGTGCCGAACCCGAAAGCCTAACGCAGGTCGGGCCGCCAGTTCGGAACGAGCATGGCACGAGCGCGGGTATCGCGGGAGTTGGGCAACCCGACGAGTCAGCGGCGGTCCGACCCCGGCCGCCCGCGAGCGACGACGGTCGGCCGCCTCGCGGTCCCGGCGGCGCGGGTCGCTCGCTGACGATGGCGTCGCGCTTCGCGCTCTCGAAGATGTCGTCCTCGCTCCGAGAGTTGCTTCCCGGTCTCGCGCTCCTCGCCGCCCTCGCACTCCTCGCTCGCGGTCTGGGTTCAGTCGCCCCGATTCCCGCGCTTCTCGCCGCGGTGTTGGTCGGTGGTCTTCTCGCCAACACCGTCGGCGTCCCGCGTCGCTTCGCGCCCGGCGTCGAAACCTACGCGCGCTGGCTGGAGGTCGGCATCGTCCTCATGGGCGTCCGGGTCTCGCTCGACGCGCTCCTCGACGCCGGGCCGAAACTTCTCGTCGCGGTCGTCGGCGTCGTCGTCTTCACGCTCGCCATCGCGGAGGCGCTCGCGCGAGGGTTCGACCTCCAGCGACGACTCGGGTCGCTGGTCGCGGCGGGCGCGAGCGTCTGTGGCGTCTCGGCGGTCGTCGCCGTCGCGGGGACCATCCGGGCCGACGAAGAACACGTCGCCTACGCGACCAGCACGATTCTGGTCTTCGACGCGCTCACGCTCTTTACCTATCCCGCGCTCGGACAGTTCCTCGCGCTTCCGGACCGCGTGTTCGGCATCTGGGCGGGGCTGACGATGTTCAGCACGGGTCCCGTCACGGCCGCCGGGTTCGCCTACTCGGAGGTCGCTGGCCAGTGGGCCACGGTGGCGAAACTGGCCCGAAACGTCCTTCTGGGCGGTCTCGTCGTGGCGTACTCGGTGGCCTACGCCGACGGCGAGTCGAGTTCGGACGCGAACACGGACGCGGGGTCGCCGTCCGACGGCGACTCCGTGTCCGCCGCCACCTTCCTCCGGAACCTCTGGGCGGGCTTCCCGAAGTTCGTCTTCGGCTTCCTCGGGATGGTCTTGCTGGCCAGCGCGGGCGTCTTCAACGACGCCCAACTCGTCCGCATCGAGCAGGCCTATCAGGCGGCGTTCCTCGTGGCGTTCGCCGGACTCGGCACGAGCGTCGCGCTCGACGACCTGCGCGAGACCGGGGTTCGACCGCTGGCGGTCCTCGCACTCACGCTCGTGGTCGTGAGCGCGGTCACGCTGGTCGTCGTCCAGTTCGTCTTCTGAAACGACAAGGGATTTACCTTCTCAGCAGGGAACTGCGAGGTATGGTCCTCGACGCACGGAAACTGAAAGACGCGCTCCTCCTCGCGCTCGTCGTCGGACTGCTTCTGACCGGCGGCGAACCCGGTGCAGTCAACGCACTCCCCGGATTCTCGGACCACACAGGTCCGACCGAGATGGAAGTCGCAGAATTCGAACGCCTCGATTCGGGGTGTCACAACGTAGTCGGAACGTATAGCAGTGGTTCCTCCAGCGGTGACGGTCCCTACTCACAGACGACCTTCATCGAGACCGGCGACCCCGACGCCGACCTCTCGGCGTGGGTCGAACGGACCTCGCCGCCGGGTGCCGACCTGAGTACCTTCCGGGTCCACGTCGAGTCCCACGGGAGCGATGCGGGTGCGGCGAGTGCGAGGGACGAAGCAGGCGCGGCGAACGCGAGCGGGATGGCGAACGACTCGCTCGCCACGAATAAGTCGTCCTGCGAGATGGGCGTCCAGTACCGCATCAAGGTGACGGCCAGCGGCGGGAGTCCGGAAGGCATCCTACCCGACGCCCACGGCGAACGAGTCCTCTGGCTCCACGACGGCGAGTACGCGGGCTGTTCGGGGAGTCACACGGGTCCCCTTGACGGTAGTTGCTCCCACATCCGACCGCAGGATGGCGGCCCGAACCGGACGTGGGCGAACGCGACGGCGTAATCGAATCCGGGCAGTCACGACGCTGGGGTCGGACGACCTCTTGCCGACCAAACAGTTTAGACCCCGCCTTGCGAATGATTATTGCACATGGTCTACAACGACGTGGAGACCGCTCCCCGCGAGGAGTTGCGCGACTTACAGAGCGAACGACTCGCCGAGACCGTCGAATACGCCTACGAGAACGTCGATTTCTACCGCGAGGCGCTGGAGGAGGCGGGCGTCTCACCCGACGACATCGAGAGCGTCGAAGATATCTCGAAGCTTCCGTTCACGACGAAGGAGGACTTCCGCGACGAGTACCCTGACGGCCTGTTCGCGGTCGGACACGACGATGTGAGTCGGATTCACGCCTCTTCGGGCACGACCGGAAAGCCGAAAATTGTGAGCTACACCGAGGAGGACTTGGGCGTCTGGCGCGAGGTGATGGCCCGGTCGCTGTACGCCGCTGGCGTCCGTCCCGACCACGTCGTCCAGAACGCCTACGGCTACGGGCTGTTCACGGGCGGTCTGGGCTTCCACGACGGCGTCGAGGAGTTGGGAGCCTGCGTCATCCCGACCGGCGGGGGCAACACCGCTCGGCAGTTGGACATGCTTCAGGACATGGAGAGCGACGTGTTGTCGGCGACGCCCTCCTACTGCCTCTACCTCGCCGAGGCGGCCGAGGAGCGCGGCATCGACCCCCGCGACCTCCCGCTCTCGACGGTCATCATCGGCGCGGAACCGTTCACCGACCCGATGCGCGAGGAGATAGAACAAGCCCTCGACGTGACGGCGGTAGACGTGTACGGTCTCTCGGAGATTATCGGGCCGGGGGTCTCCATCGAGTGTGAGGCGGTTCAGAACGGGCTTCACGTCTGGGAGGACCACTTCTTCCCGGAGGTCGTTGACCCCCGAACCGGCGAGCCACTGCCGGAGGGCGAGGAGGGTGAACTCGTCCTGACGAGTCTGACCAAAGAGGCCCTGCCGGTCCTGCGCTATCGTACCGGCGACATGACCTCGCTGACCTACGAAAAGTGTGACTGCGGCCGGACCGTCGCCCGGATGGACAACGTGACCGGGCGGACCGACGACCTGCTCATCGTCCGCGGAGTCAACGTCTACCCGAGCCAAATCGAGGAAGTGATGGTGGACATCGAACACGTCGCGCCCCACTACCGCATCGACCTCTACCGGAAAGGGAATCTCGACACGATGGAACTCACCGTGGAGTACGACGAGAACTACGAGGGAACGCACGACGAACTGGAGCGAGATATTCGCAGGGAACTCGAAGAAACCCTCGAAGTGAAACCCGACGAAATCGAGGTCGTCGGGCCGGGCGTCGTGGACCGAACCGAGGTCGGGAAGGTCAAGCGCGTCTTCGACCACCGCGGTGAGGACGAGTAGAGACAAACGAGTTCCGAACGAAGGCGAACACGAATCGAGTCGGAGCGCGAGACGGCCACTACCTTCGGCGAGGGGGATACCTTTTTAACTGTGGAACGTCTTGGGACAGATGCAATGGCGAAAGGTACGGTTGATTTCTTCAACGACACTGGCGGTTACGGTTTCATCGACACTGAGGACGCTGACGAAGACGTGTTCTTCCACATGGAAGACATCGGCGGTCCGGACCTCGAAGAGGGGCAGGAAGTCGAGTTCGAGATAGAGCAGGCGGACAAGGGTCCGCGCGCGAAGAATCTCGAACGCCTGTAAACGCATCGCGTAGAACTGAGTTTTTATTGATGCCGACCGAACAGCGGCGGCACTCGCACTCGAACCGGCCGTTCTCCGATGAACCGCAGGGCGTTTAACGACCGGTCGGCTTGCTTCGAGTATGGAAGACGCACTCGACGAGGAGCTTCATCGGCGGACGAAGCAGTTGCTTGAACCCGGCGACATCGAACTCAACGGGGCCGTCGTCCACACCGACTACGGCGGCGACGAGGAGACCGAGATGCACCAAGCGACCGTAGACGTGGGCGACGTTATCGCTAAGCACGCAGGCCACGAACCCACGGACACCTTCGTCTACTCGGGCACCGACGACACCGACTTCGCGTCGAACCAGCATCAAGGCCTGACGCTGGACGACGAGTCGTTCGTCTGGGAGTGTCAACAACTCCTCCGGGAAGGCTCGTTCGACATGGTGTTCTACTACGAGGCCAGCGCCGACCACGAGGGCATCCTCGACGGCATTCGGGACCTCGGCTTCGAAGTGACCGGCGTCGAAGGGTAGTTCGACCAACCGGGATACCCGCGGACGTGTCTCGTTTGGAAGGGTTTACGTACTGGCCGTACCAAGCCACGGATAACAGCGGTGCGACGGGTGACTCAAAGGGTGACAACATGACTCTCGGAATCTATCTCTCTGACACGCGATTGGGGAGGCGATGCCCGTGAGTGCGACGAGCGGCGTCGTCTCCGGGATTCGAATCAGCCACGACCGCGCGAGTCTCGACGACGTGGAGTCAGCCTACCACGCCGACGAGACCGCGATTCTCGAACGAATCGCCGACGTGCCGGGCGTTCACGAGGCGTTCGTCCTCCAGACGTGCAACCGGTTCGAGACCTACGTCGTGACGGACAGCGAGGCGACCGGACGGGCCGTGCTGGCGGAGTTCGCGCCCGACGTAGGCGACCACTCGATGGTGGAGATGAGCCACGAAGAGAGCCTTCGCCACCTCCTGCGGGTCGCGGCCGGACTCGAATCGCTCGTCCTCGGTGAGGACCAGATTCTCGGGCAGGTCCGAGACGCCTACGAATCTGCCCGCGAGGTCGGCACGCTCGGCCCGATGCTCGACGACGCGGTGACGAAGGCCATCCACGTCGGCGAGCGCGCCCGGACCGAGACCGCCATCAACGACGGTGCGGTTTCGGTCGGGAGCGCCGCCGTGAAGCTACTGGACGAACGGACCGACCTCGACGACGCGACGGCGCTGGTCGTCGGCGCGGGCGAGATGGGCACCATCGCGGCCCACGCGCTCGCCGACGCCCCGGTCGGAACGCTGTACGTCGCAAATCGGTCGCTCGACAGCGCGACCGAACTCACCGACGCGGTGGCTCACGAGGACGCCCGTGCGCTCGCGCTCGACGGACTTCCCTCGGGTCTCGACGCGGCCGACGTGGTGGTCTCGGCGACGGGGAGCGAGGGCCACGTCCTCGACGCCGAGGACCTGCGCGATTCCGGCGAGACGGTCGTCGTTGACATCGCCCAACCGCGAGACGTTTCGCCCGCCGTGGACGCTATCAACGGCGTGACTCTCCACGGCATGGCGTCGCTGGAGTCGGTGACCGACGCGACCGAGCGCCGACGCCGGACGGCCGCCGAGTCGGTCGAGGCGATGATCGACCGAGAGTTCGAGCATCTGCTGGAGAGCTACAAGCGCAAGCGCGCCGACGAGGTCATCTCGGCGATGTACGAGAGCGCCGAGCGCATCAAGGAGCGCGAAGTCTCCGAAGCCCTCTCGAAACTCGACGCTCACGGCGACATCTCGGAAGAGCAACAGGAAGTCATCGGCGCGATGGCCGACGCGCTCATCTCCCAACTGCTCGCGCCGCCGACCAAGAGCCTGCGCGACGCCGCGGCCGACGACGACTGGACGACTATCAACACGGCGCTCCGGCTATTCGACCCTGACTTCGGCGACGAACGCGAGGGCGAACCGCCGGAGTTCGTCCGCGAGATGGCTGGCGAGATTCCCGACGAGATGGCCGAACGGATGCCCGACGACGTGCGGGCGACGATGGCGGGCGACGACGACTGAGTTTTCCCGTCGCCACTACTTTCGCGGAGAGCGGCGGCCGTCGCCGGAGCGCCACCACGAGACGACTCCCGCTCGGCGGTTCGCCTTCGATTTCGACACCGACCTTTTTGAGCGAGAACGCCCAACCACTACACATGGCCGACACCCTTTCCGACGACGAGATAGCGACGAAAATCCCGGACGACTGGGAGCGCGTGGACGACGAAATCGTGCGCGTCTTCGAGTTCGACGACTATCTCCAAGGCGTCGCGTTCGCCGCCGAAGTCGGCGAAATCGCCGAGGAGGAGTTCCACCACCCGACCATCGAGATTCGGTACGAGGAGGTCGAAATCCGGTTCACGAGCCACGAGGCGGGCGGTATCACCGACGACGACATCCACATGGCGGAACTGACCGACGACCTGCGGTAAGCCCCACGATGGACGCTCGCTACGTCTTCGCGGTTCGGTTTCGCCTCGACCCCGCGACCGGCGGCGTCTCGGTCGAACCGAACAAGTTCGAGACGCGACTCGCCCGCGACGCCGACCCGCCGGGCGATGAGGGGTGGTTGTTCTTCCGAGACAACCTCTGGCGCGGGGAGATAAACGACGACCGCCACTTCCGGCGACTGACCGAGGAGGCGCTGGACGTGACCGTACTGTCGGTCGAGTACCGCGCGTTCGAGACCGACGAGGAGTATCTCGATGCGCTGAAAGACGAGATTCGGGGCGACCTCGGGACGTTCAACGCGGACTCGGTCTCGGACGTGCTGAACAAGTATCTCGGGAGTTCCGTCGAGGTACAGCGGTAAGGCAGATGTATGAGAGAGTCGATGCAACTCCGGAAAACGTTTAAATTACCCGAGCGCTTACTCCGTTGTCCCTATGGTCGCCCGAGAGTACGATTACTGGCTGCTCGACTTGGACGGCACCCTCATCGACGTGGACTGGTCGTATCCGCGCTCGGTGTTCGACAGGGTCGGGGTCCGTCTAGGTCGGGAGTTCTCGGACCGCGAAGCCGAAATCCTCTGGCACGGTCTAGGCGGGAACCGCAACGACCAGTTGCGCGAGTGGGAGATAGACCCCGACGAGTTCTGGCCCGCGTTCCACGATATCGAGGACCCCCAGCGCCGGGCCGAGGAGACGTATCTCTACGACGACGCCGCGTTCGTCGGCGAGTTGGACTGCCCGGTCGGCCTCGTCACCCACTGCCAACCGTTCCTCGCCAATCCCGTGTTGGACGAACTCGGCATCCGCGACTGGTTCGATACGGTCATCTGCTGTGACGAGGAGTTAGGCTGGAAACCCGACCCCGCGCCGATGCACCACGCGATGGAACAACTCGGCGTCCGCGAGAGTGGAGAGGGCGTCTCCGCGAGCAGAGCGAGCGGCGAGTCGTCGAACGGCGTCTACGCGGGTGACGGCGCGAGCGATGTCGGCGCGGCCTGGAACGCCGGACTCGACGCCATCCACGTCGAGCGCCACGGCCACCACCGCCGCGAACAGTGCGTGCTGGGCGATTATCGCGTGGAGAGCTTCGACGAGTTGCTGGCGATGCCGAACTCGGAGTGACTTTGTCGCCGGACGCTACCGCTCGAATCCCGACAAGTCGGCGAGAATACCGTCGAGTTCGTCGTCCAGCGCGGCGTCGAGTTCCCGGACGCCAGCCTTCGCCGTGCGGTCGGGGTTCGCCAGCACGCGGACCGTTTCGGTGCCGACAGACACGAAGCCGAGACCCAACTTCTCGGCGGTCGTGCGCAGGCCGAGACCGGCGTCGGCCCGTCCGGCGGCGACGTTTCTGGCGGGACTCTCGTGGGCTTTCGCCGCGAGTTCGAAGCCGTCGATGGACTCCACGAGGTCGTGGCGCGTCGCGCCGCGTTCGTCGGCGAGGTCGGCCACAGTCTCGCCCAGCGTGGTCCGTAGACCCGAGTCCGACCCCCGGTTGACGAATCGCAGGTCACGGTCAACGAGGTCCGCGAGACCCGCGATTTCCTCGGGGTTCCCGGACGGAACGACTAGACCCCACTCGCGTTCGTAACTGGCGAGTTCGCTCGCGTCGAGTTGTCGGTCGCTCGCCGAGTCGCCGGACGTGACCACGAAGTCGGGCACGCCGTCTCGAAGCTTCCGAAGCCCCACGCGGGACCCGACCGAGAGATAGCGCGGTCGCTCCAGCGCGTCGAGCAGGCGCGCCAAGGCGGGGTCGTCCTCACCGACACCCAACACGCTCGGCGGGCGTACGTCCGGCGAGAACAACTGCACTTCGACCGACTCGCCCTCGGCGAGGTAGGCGGTGTCGGCCGGGACCGAGACGACGCCGTCGGCCTCCACGAGGCTGGTGGTCGCGCCGCTCCCCTTGTCCACGACGTAGGCCAGCAGGTCCCCATCGCCCGACTCGCCGGGACCGGTCTCGGTGAGACCGACCGGCATCAGTCGCATTCGACCCTCGCCGTAGCGTTCCTCGGTGGCCATTCGGGCCTCGACGGTCGCCGTGGCTGGTTCGGGGACCTCGGCCGCGCGCCGAATCGCTGGCGCGACGAACGTCCGGAAGATGGTGAGCGCGGAGACGGGATACCCCGGTAGGCCGACGTAGGCGGATTCACCGGCAGACTCGGAGTTCGCTAATCGCCCGACGAGCATCGGCTTGCCGGGCTTGACGGCGACGCCGTGGAGGAGCAACTCTCCGCGCTCCTCGATGACCTGATAAATCACGTCCACCGCGCTCGCGCTCGTGGACCCCGACGACAGTACGAGATCGCACTCGTCGGCGGCCTCGCGGAGGATGCGCTCCATCTCGTCGTAGTCGTCGCCCGCGTGGGGGTAGAGCGTCGGTTCGCCGCCCGCCTCCTCGACGGCGGCCGCGACGGTGTAGCTGTTCACGTCGTAAATCTGGCCCGCCGCGCTGTCTACCTCCTCACCCGGCCGGACCAACTCGTCGCCGGTCGAGACGATGCCGACGGTCGGCTTTCCGCGAACCGGGACGGAATCGACGCCGAGCGCCGACAGCAGGCCGATTTCGCGGGCCGTGAGCCGCGTTCCGGGTCCAAGCGCGCGCTCGCCAGCCGCCACGTCCGCGCCCGCGAGCATTACGTTGTCGCCCGGCGCGACGGCGGTGCGGACCGCGACGCTGTTTCCATCCTCGGACTCGTCGGTTCGCTCGACCATCACCACGCTGTCCGCGCCGGGGGGCATCACCGCGCCGGTCGAGATTTCGACGGCGCGGCCCTCCGTGACTTCCACGTCGGGTTCCTCGCCCGCATGGACGGTCCCCGCGAGTTCGAGGCTTTCGGGGTCGGTCTCGTCCGCGCCGAAGGTGTCGCGGGCGCGCACCGCGTAGCCGTCCATGCTCGCGCGGTCGAACCCCGGCACGTCGATATCGGCGTCCACGCGCTCGGCGAGGACGCGGCCGCGCGCGTCGGCGAGCGCGACCCGCTCCGGGTCGGGAGTGAGGTCGAGGCTGGCGATTGCGTCTCTGGCGGTTTCCGGGTCGGCGAGGTCTCTGAACTCCTTTCTGTCGGTCATCGGTCGTGTTCTCCTGTTTCGAGGTTCGGTTGCTGTGTTCGCTGTTCGGTGTCGATTACTGCCGGATTGGCATCTGGTTCGGTCACGCTGACCACTCCCAGTCCTGTACAGCGACGGTCTCGCCCGCGGGAATCCCCTCGCGGCCCTCCGGCACTTCGACCCAGCCGTCCGCGAGCGCGACGCTCGACAGGACGCCCGACCCGGAGGCTCTGGTCGGCGTAGCGGTCGTTTCTCCGGTCTCTCCGCCCTCGTCAAGTTGCACCCGCGCGAACGTCCGGATTCCCGGTTCGCTCCGAATCTTCCGGTCGAGTCGCGCCGCCGTCGTCGGGAACGACCGGCAGGGAAGCCCGCCGACCGCCTTCAGCGCGGGCCGGAGGAACTGGACCGCGTTGACGATGCACGCAACCGGATAGCCGGGGAGCGCGATGATGGGTGTCTCCTCGACGACGCCCACCGCGACAGGGTGGCCCGGCTTCAGGGCGACGCCGTGGAACAGAATTTCCCCGAGGTCCGAGAGGACTTCGGGGAGCAGGTCGCGCTCGCCGACCGACGACCCGCCGGTCGTGACCACAACGTCCTTGGTCAGGTCGCGCTGGATGGCCGCCCGGAGCGCGTCGGGGTCGTCGGTCACCACGTCGCGGTAGATCGCTTGCCCGCCCCACCGCTCGACGTACTGTGAGACGGTCAGCCCGTTGGTCTCGACGACTTCGCCGGGACCGGGGTCGGACTGAACCAGTTCCTCGCCGGTGGGAATCACGCCGACCGTCGGCCGCTCGCGGACTGCGACCGACTCCACGCCGACGGACTTCAGCAGTCCCAAATCGGAGGGCCGGAGGCGGTGGCCGGGGGCGTAGAGGTGCTGGCCCGACTCCACGTCCTCGCCGACCGGCGCGACGTTCTCGCCCTCTGCGACGGCGTCGAAGATTTCGACTTCGGAGCCGAATTCGTCTACCTGCTCTATCATCACCACAGCGTCCGCGCCCTCGGGCAGTTCGCTCCCGGTGTGGACGCGGACTGCACCCTTGGTGGGCACTTCGTCGGCGTCGTCGGCCGCGCCCGTGCTCCGAAGCACCTCCGGCGAGCGGTCGCTCGCGCCGAAGGTGTCCTCGGCGCGGACCGCGTAGCCGTCCATCGCGGCCCGCGGGTAGTGAGGAACGTTTCGCGCGGCGACGACTTCCTCGACCAGCACCCGGTCGTCCGCGGCGGCAAGTCGCACCTCCTCGGTCCGGTCGTGAGACGTGACGGCGTCGAGCAGGCGCTCGCGGGCCTCGCCAACGCGCGTCTTGTCCTTGAACCCGGACCGCTTTCGGTCCGGTTGCTCTTCGGTCATGAGTGAAAATCGGCCGTCAGCGGGCAAAAACGTGTGGGAGTGTCCTCTCGACCGAGAAATCACCGACGCTTGATGGCTCGATAGCTGAATATCACGGAGACGCCGAGGAAGCTGATTAGACTGAGAAGCATGCCATCAGTGAGTTCGGCACCCTCTACGATGGCGGCGGCGACCACGAGAACGCCCGAAAGTGCGAACAATCCCCACTCCTGCGGACCGGTCAGGTGCCGTTCGATCTGCTCACGAAATATCCAGTACACGAAGAAGGCCGCCAGCGTGACGCCGAGCGGGAGACCCCACTCGCCGGGTGTCGCCCCGACCACGACGAACAGGACCGCGAAGGCGACTGCGAACAACACCTGCAATCCAAACCGGAGTCGCGCCAAACTGTTTCTCTCGGAGTCGTCACCTTCCTCCCGGCTCATTGACAGCGATAGCTCGCTCTCGGAACATATCACTGTCGTGTTTCGATTGACGCGCCGTCCAGAGCCTCGCCGCCCAGACCGCGACCACACCCTTTTTCGCCCTTCCGTCCTAAGACGCAGGTATGTCAGCGCTTCGTGAAGCCATGCGAGAGTTGCCGGACGCGGTGTTCGCCGACTTGCTGGAGAGCGACGACGCCTACCTGTTGGTCATCGACGTGCCGGGAGTCAACGACGAGACGGTGGACGTGGGCGTCACCGACGGGCGACTCGAAATCGAGGCGCGCCGCGAGAAGGACGTACCGATGTCGTACTCCTACCTCCAAGAGGAGCGGTCGCTGTTCCTCGACGCCGACCTGCCGCTCCCGCCGGACGCCACAGGGGCGGACGCGGAGGCGACCATCGACCGCGGCGTGTTGGAGATTCGCCTCCCGAAGCGCGAGGCGGCACCCGAACGAGAAATCCCCATCGAGAGTCGGTGACGCCGCGAGGTGGTCACACTGGGTAATCTTCGTGCGTACCGGCGATTCTTCGTCGTCGCGTACCACTTCCTGCCGCTGTTGCTGAGTTACGCCCGCGACCGTCGCCGGTTCCTGCTGTTCGGACGGTCGCGCCGGGTCGATAGCCAGACGCGCGTCGAGCGCGCCAACACCCTGCTGGAGTCGCTGCTCACGCTCGGGCCGACGTTCATCAAACTCGGCCAACTGCTCTCGACGCGCCCGGACATCCTGCCGCCCGAGTACGTTGACGAGTTGTCGAAGCTCCAAGACGAGGTGCCCCCCGCCGACTGGGCGGAGGCGCGCGCGGTCCTCGAAGACGAAGTGGGACCCATCGAGGAGCATTTCGACGAGTTCGACACCGACGCTATCTCCGGTGCGAGTCTCGGACAGGTCTACACCGCCGAAATCGACGGCGAAGAGGTCGCCGTGAAGATCCGGCGACCGGGTATCGAGGAACTGGTCAACGCCGACCTCCGGGTCATCCAGTGGTCGCTCCCCATCCTGATGCGATTCATCGGGCAGGCACGGGCGTTCTCGCTGGACAACCTCGCCGACGAGTTCGACCGCACGATTCGACAGGAGATGGACTACGAGCGCGAAGCCGCGATGCTCACCGAGATTCGGTCGAACTTCGAGGGCAACGACAACGTGGCGATTCCCGCAGTGATAGATTCCCACTCCGGGTCGCGCGTGCTGACGATGGACTACATCACGGGCACGAAAATAAACGACGTGGAGGAACTGGACGCGGTGGGCGTGGACCGCCACCAGCTCGCGGTCAACCTCCAAGAGGCGTACCTCCAGATGATGCTGGAAGACGGCGTGTTCCACGCCGACCCCCATCCCGGCAACCTTGCCGTCCAATCCGACGGCACCATCGTCTTCTACGACTTCGGGATGTCGGGCCGGGTAGACGAGTTCATCCAGAACAAGATAATCGAGTTCTACATCGGCGTGGCGAACCAAGACATCGACGCCATCTTGGACGCGCTCGTGGAGATGGGTACTCTCAGCCCGGAGGCCGACCGCAAGACGATGGGGAATGTGATGGAGTTGGCCATCGAGGACGCCCGCGGCGAGGACATCGAGAACTACCGGGTCCAACAGATAGTCGAGCAGGTCGAGGATACCATCTACGAGTTCCCCCTGCGACTCCCCTCGAACCTCGCGCTGGTCCTGCGGGTCGCCACCGTTGTCGAAGGGGTCTGCGTGACGCTCGACCCCGGCTTCGACTTCATCTCGGTGGCGACCGACTACCTGACCGAGCAGGGCTACCGCGAGGAGTCGATAAAGCAGTTCGCCAGCGAGACCGGCGACCAGATTCAGCGCTCCATCCAGTCGTCGGTCCGGGTCCCGCCCAAGTTGGAGAACACCCTCGACCGCATCGAGCGCGACGACTTCTACGTCCGCGCCGACGTGGAAGACGGCAACGACGTGTTCGAGAAGCTAGCCAAGCGACTCGTCTACGGCATGATGCTCGCCTCGGGCGTGTTCTCGACCGCGTTCCTCTACGCGCTGACCAACGTCGAGGCCGCGGGGGTCGCGGGTGTCTTCTCGTTCGGCGTCGCCGCCCTGCTCTACAAGAACTTCCGCGGGCAGAAGGGGACCCGAGTGACGCCCCAGTTCACCCGCCACGAGATGCGACAGCGCCGCGGCGGGGAGTGACGCCGCCGCGGTGTGGACGACCACGTCGGCGTTCCCAGAGAACGCGCGGCGCGTTTTCGGTAACTACCCGCTGATACTCGATGGTGTGCTCTGCCGAGAGCGACGACGCGCACTGGTTTTAGGATAGCCAAAAACTAATTTTTGATTTTGGAAAGTCTTTTTGGACGGTGGTGAGAAGAGATGCACATGGTAGGAGTCGAAAATCTCGTGCTGGTGTTCGTCGCGGGCCTCGTGACGGCGCTGGCGACGGGACTCGGCGCGCTCCCGTTCTTCGTGGTCGATGACTTCAGCGACCGCTGGAACGTGGCGCTGTGGGGAATCGCGTCGGGAATCATGGTGTCGGCGTCGCTGTTCGGCCTGATAAACGAAGGGCTGGCCTACACGGCGGGCGGCTTTCCGACGCTGATGGTCGGCGGCCTGCTCGCGGGCGTCGTCCTCGTGGAAGTCGCAGACCGAGCGCTCGACGCCATCGACCTCGGTAGCGAGGAAGAGGAGGAAGACGACCACGCCGCTCACGACCACGGCGCTGGCGACGCGGAGGCCGTCCACGCCGACGGCGGGGGTCACGACCACGACGAACACGCGATGGAGGCCGAAGCGTTCGCGGAGGGCGACCTCAAGAAACTCGTCCTCATCCTCGGCATCCTGACGGTCCACAGTTTCCCCGAGGGCGTCGCAGTCGGCGTCTCGTTCGCGGAGTTGGGTCTGGAGGGCGGTCTCTCGATTTTGGGCTTCACCGTCCCCCTCCTCGCGGTGTTCATGACCGTCGCCATCTCCATCCACAACGTGCCGGAGGGGACCGCCATCGCCATCCCGATGCGCGCGATGGACGTGAGCAAGTGGCGGATGGTCGGCGCGGCGGTGTTCTCCAGTCTCCCCCAACCCATCGGCGCGGTCGTGGCCTTCGCGTTCGTCCGGTGGGCCGAGTCGTTCCTCCCCTTCGGGTTCGGGTTCGCCGCGGGCGCGATGATATACCTCGTCCTCACCGAGTTCATTCCCGAGGCGCTGGAGACCGGCGCGGAACTCCCCGGCGGGGGCCGCCGGGAACTGCTCGCCGGACTGGCGGCCGGGGTCGTCGCCATGATTCCGTTGATGTACGTCTGAGGCGTTGGTTCGTTTCCTCTCGGTGAGTTCGGAAGCGCTTGTCAAGCGTTGTACAGCGAGACCCAGAGCAACGGCGCGACGACCATCGCCATCGTCGGAATCATGATGAACGCGACCGCGACCGCTTCGGCCTCCGAGGCGACAGGAGCGAGATACAGCACCGCGGGGATGGCGAGAAAGAAGCAGGCCAGACCGAGCGCGGCCGCCGCTATCTGTCGGTTCGGGTCGTCCTGACTCGTGTCGAACTCGGGGAAACCGAGACGTTCGATGGCGGCGTCGGCGTCGGAGACGGGACCGAGGCGATACGACTCACCGGAGTCGTCGGCGAACTCGACGACGGTCGTTCCGAACAGTCTGCTCGTGATGCGACGCCGGGCCGAAGGGTCCCGGATTTCCTCGACCGGACAGACCCACTGGGGCGCGTCGAGCAACGTGTCGTAGCAGACAAGCGCATCGCCCCGACGTTGGTATTCGAGGGTCCCAAAGCGGGCGTAATGAACCAACACGCTGGGGGTTACGACGACGGCGAGTACGACCGCGGCCGCGAGAAGCGCCCAGAGACCGACCACGAGGAACAACAGCGCCGAGAGCAGTATCAGGATGATTCCGCCCCGAGTCAAGAGCACGAGCGCGACCGGAATCAGACTGGTGAACAGCACGGCCGAGGTGTCGGTCCGGACGCGCTCGTCGGGCGCGCTCTCGGGCGCGTCGATGCTCGGCGGCGGGTCGCCGGTCTCGACATTGCCGAAAACCCACTCGCCGATGCGGAGCGGTTCTTTCTCAAGGTGGTCAACCCAGAAGCCGTACGCGTCGGCGAGTGTCTTGACCGCGACGATGACCATCAACAGGACGGTCCCCGCGGCGCGCGATTCGTCCACCACGGCGAGCAACGGCAGGAGCAAGACGACCAGAATCATCTGCCGAGCGGCGGACGAACCGGCCGCGCGCGCGGAAACGTCGGTGTACTCCGCCCGTCCGATGTACTCGGTGCGGAACTCATTTGCGCGCGCTGCGACCAGTCCGACCGCCGAGAGTAGGACCGTCGCCGGGAGCGCGGCCGACGCCGAGAGCAGGAAGTCCGCCAGCACGAGGACGGCGATTCCGACCCAGACGAACAGGAAACTCCCGGCCATCCCGAGCGCGAACGGCAAGTTTCGCGGGTAGACAGGCGGCCATCCCTCTCGAAACGCGACGCCGCCGCGCTTGTCCAGCAGTTCCGAGAACGGGAGGTCGGTGCTACCGAACTTCGCGCTCGGAACTTGTTCGGCGAATAGCGTCTTCAGCGCGGCGAACACCGCGGTGACGACGCCCTCGATACCGTAGAGGACGAGCAACGCCGCGAGGTTCCACTCCCAGACCAGCACGCCGACCAGCGGGAGCGCGTTCCCGCCGACGAGCAGCGCCGCTCGGGCACCGTGTCCGAGGACCGCGCTCGCCCGACTCTTCATACTGGCCCGAAAAGAGGTAGACGACTTAGGTGTGGCGGAGCGTTGTCAGGTCCGGGTTCCGGAGTTCAGCCTTCCCGTGTCTTTACCCTCGCTGGCGACGAGGCTTCGGTATGGACATCGCGCCCTTCGAACTCGAACGCTGGTTCGCCAAGTACGAACACGAGGCCGACATCATGCTCGCCGAGAGCGGCATCCGGAGTCTGGAGGCCGACCGGTTCGACCTGAACCCCGGCAAACTCGGCTACGTCATCCCGACCAACGGGGACCCGGAACTCCGTGAGCAAGTCGCCGACCGCTACGACCGCGGGACCGACGAAGTGCTGTTCACCTGCGGCGCGCAGGAGGCCAACTTCCTCGCGTTCCTGTCGCTGCTGGACGGCGGAAATAGCGCGAGCGGCGAGAGCCACGCCGTCGTCGTCACGCCGACGTATCAGGCGCTCCACGCTGTGCCGGAGGCAATCGGGGACGTGACTCGGGTCCCGCTCGAACCGCCGAACTGGGAACTCGACGTGGACGCCGTCGCGGACGCGATTCGCCCGGAAACGTCGGTCGTGGTGCTGAACAACCCGAACAACCCGACCGGGCGCTACCACCCCGAAGAGAAAGTGCGGGCGCTCTACGACCTCGCCGCCGACGCGGACGCCTACCTGCTGTGTGACGAGGTGTACCGCCTGCTGTCGTCGGACCCGCTCCCGCCCGTGGCGAGCATGGGCGAGTACGGCATCAGCACGACCAGTTTGACGAAGGCGTACGGTCTCGCTGGCCTGCGGTTCGGGTGGATTGCGGGACCTTCGGAGGTCATCGAACGGGCGTGGCAGTGGAAAGACTACACGACCATCTCGCCCTCGTTGTTCGGCCAACACCTCGCCCGACAGGCGCTCGGCGAGCGCGAGGACGCGATTCTGGCCGAGAACCGCGAACTCGCCGCGCACAACCGCGAGCGCGTCCGGGAGTTCGTGACTCGCCACGACCTCTCGTGGTACGACCCCGTGGGCGTCAACGGATTCATCTCGGTGCCCGAAGGCTTCGACGGGAGCGTGGACTTCTGCGCGACGGTCGTCGAAGAGGCCAGCGTCGTCCTCGCGCCGGGCGACCTGTTCGGCTACGACGACTACTTCCGCATCGGGTTCGGCCTGCCGACCGACGAACTGGAGGAAGGACTCGCGCGCGTCGGCGACTGCATCGAGCGCCGCGCCTGAGCAGTCGGTCTCACGAGCGCGCGAACGTCCCGGTTCGACCTCGAACCGGGACGTTCGCGGCCCTGTGACGAGAAGTCATGCCAAGACGTTGGGTTTTGTGAGAGACTAGCTGAGAGTACGTTTTAAAATTTATAGAGCATTTTAAACGCGTCGTAAAACGTCAAGATGATCGCGTAAAACCGACGAAAAACTGCGGGTCGGTGATGAAAGACGTGAATTGCTGCTAACGCTCTGCCCTTTATATGGGGTTAGGGGTCAAAGCGAGAGATAGGTGACCACCCCAATGTCGAACGCCCCCTCCACTCTCGACACGCCCCTCACGGACGAACTGACCGACGACCGAATCGCCGACGACTTCGACGTTCGCTCGGCGCTCGACGCGCTGGCGTCGCCGTTCCAGTTCGCCGGATTCTGGTCGGCGGTCCTGCTCCCGCTCCTCTACGTCCCGGTGCTGGCTGGCGGGATTCCCGGCATCGAACGGGTGTCGCTCGGCGTCCTCGTCGCGGCCCACGCCGTGGCGCTCGTCGCGGGCCACGGCTACCAGTCGGAGTAGTTGTCTTCACGGGTGACTCGTCTGCACAGAGGGTACCTGTCTACCCGAAATGATTGCGGGGTCGAAATGACGGAACGCGGGGAAAACGCATTCCAAACTGTTTATACCGTCTCATCTGCTATCCGGCCATATGGCAAAAGAGCAGAAGGAAGTACGAGACCTGCAGGAAGGTAACTACGTGATGATCGAAGAGGCAGCGTGCGAAATAAACTCCTACAGCACGGCCAAGCCCGGCAAGCACGGCAGCGCGAAGGCCCGAATCGACGCCGAGGGCGTCTTCGACGGCAAGAAGCGTAGTCTCTCTCAGCCCGTTGACGCGAAGATTTGGGTGCCCATCATCAACCGCAAACAGGGCCAGATTGTCTCCGTCGAGAGCGACGACGTGGCACAGGTCATGGACCTCGAAACCTACGAGACTATCACCATCAAGACGCCCGGTGACACCTCGCTCTCGCCAGACGACGAAATCGAGTACCTCGAAATGGACGACCAGCGCAAGATTCTCGAATAGATGTTCCCCGGCGCGTCCACCGACCGCGAGGCGGCCGAATACGTGGTCGTCGGCGCGCCCCTCGACGTTTCCACGACGTTTCAACCCGGCGCGCGATTCGGACCGGAGCGCATCCGTCGCTTCGCCCGGAGCTATGACGACTACGACGCGCGCGCCGACAGACGCTTTTCTGACCTCGCGGTCCACGACCACGGCGACGTGCGAGCGTGGGACGACGCCGCCGAATACCTCGACTACCTCGGCGGCGTCGCCACGGATGCAGTGCGCGACGACGCCGTACCGCTTCTGCTCGGAGGCGAACACACTGTCACGGTCGCTGGCGTCCGCGCCGTGGACCCCGACGTGTTCGTCTGTCTCGATGCGCATCTGGACCTCCGCGAGGAGTACGACGGCAACGAGTTGAGCCACGCGACCGTGACCCGACACGCGCTCGAGGCGGCCGACGAAGCCGTGATTCTGGGGGCGCGAACCGGGAGCGAAGCGGAGTACGAGCGCGCCAGCGAGTCGGACGTGACGGTCGTGGCACCCGAGGACGTGGGCGACTGGTCGCCCGACTTCGAGACCGACGACGGCGCTCGCGCGCCGTCGGTCTACCTTAGCGTGGACATCGACGGCGCGGACCCCGGTTTCGCGCCCGGCACGGGCACGATGGAACCGTTCGGCCTGACGCCCCGCGAGATGCGCGACGTGGTTCGCGCGGTGGCCGACACGGGACTCGTCGAGGGGTTCGACGTGGTGGAGGTCAACGACCGCGACGACGGACAGGCCGCCGCGCTCGCCGGGAAGTTGCTCCGGGAATTCGTCTTCGCGGACGCGACGAGTTCGGAGTAGCGGAGCGTGGCGATTTCTCTGCCCGAGTTGTCCGTTCTTCGGGGAGTATCTACTCCTGCCGGGAGCAGTGATACAGATACAAACCCTCCCGAACACAAACGCCGAACATGGACCTCTCCGAAATCGTCTCCCGGTACGACGACGAACTCCGAACGAGCGACTTCGCCGACGTGGACGCCAGCGCCAACGGCTTGCAGGTCGGTCCCGACGAGCACGAGGTCGAGAGCGTCGCGTTCGCGGTGGACGCCGCCGAGCAGACCATCGAGGCCGCGGCCGACGGCGGTGCCGACCTGCTGGTCACTCACCACGGTCTCTCGTGGGGCGGCATCGAGCGCGTGACCGGCCGCCAGTACGGCCGCATCGCGCCGCTCATCGAGAACGACGTGGCGCTGTACGTCTCGCATCTCCCGCTCGACGCCCACCCCGAACTGGGTAACGCCGCCGGAATCGCCGACCTGCTCGGACTGGCGGACCGCGAACCGTTCGGCGAGTTGGGACCGGAACACATCGGCCAGCGGGGGCGCGCGAGCGACCCGATTCCGGTTGACCGCCTGCGCGAGACTCTCGAAACCGAACTCGATCACTTCGGGCAGGGCGTGCGCGTCCTCGACTTCGGTCCCGAGAACGTCGAGGACGTGGCCGTCGTGACCGGGAGCGGCGTCGATTGGCTCGACGAGGCCATCGAGAAGGACGTGGACGCGCTCATCACGGGCGAGGGCAAGCAGAAGGCCTACCACGAGGCGCGTGAGGCCGGACTGACCGTCTTCCTCGGCGGCCACTACGCGACCGAGACCTTCGGCGTGCAGTCCTTGCAGGCGCTCGCCGACGATTGGGGTCTCGAAACGACCTATATCGACGCGCCGACCGGTCTCTGAAACAGCGCAGACCGCTCGCCGAAACAGGAGCAGTCCCCGCGACGACGCAGAGAATGTTGATTATAATACACATTCGAAACAGATACTATTAAAACCCCCTCGACTCAACTTGAACCACATGTCCGCCGGGTTTCAACAACCCTCGACGGTTGCCGGAGCAATGGTCACGCACCGGTTCTCGGCGGAGACGGGCCGCGGCCAATCGGCCCTGACAGCCGACCCTTCGGGTACGGCTAATTGAACCGCCGCTGGCGTCCGACCCTCGCCACGCGGGCCCTCGCGGTAGTTGGCACTACAGTTTTCTGACGAAGACTCGGAGATGCGTTCTAAACGCCGATTATCAACAATGATACGACCACCTACGCTTATTTTTCTCCAATACTTATTCGTTTTCGAGCAGAACCAAAATGGGACACAGATGGGCATTTGTGAGACGAGTACAACGGAGCTATGCGCTAAAACTCGCTATCGCATTGGTATCCGTCGTCGCCATAACGGTCGCGGTCGGCGCGTTGGTGCAGGCACAGACCGCCGAGCAGGTGCGCGACGACGTGCAAGAGGAGTTGACAACCCTGTCCGACTCACGGGCCGAGAGCCTCGACGCGTGGCTCTCGAGCGTGAAGACGCAAACCGGGCTGACAGCCAAACATTCGGTGTTCCAAAGCGGGGACACCGACCGGATTCAGGGCCACTTGAAGGGGTTGGTAGACGACGGTAACGTTCCCGATGGCGTCGTCGCGGTCCACTACTACGACGCCGCCGAGAAGACTATCGTGACGAGTTCGAGCGACGAGATGGTCGGCGTGAGTCCGGCCGAGCAGAACGCGCCGTTCGCCGCCGACCCGCCGACGTTCGAGGACGAGTCGGACGTGTACGTCTCGGAACCGTTCGAGGTGTCGGTCGTGGATTTCCCGGTCGTGGCGGTCATCGCGCCGGTTCCCGACCGGCCGGACGAACGCGTCATCTACATGGTGAACATCGAGAAGCACACGCGGTCGCTGACCGGCGGCGTCGAGGGCGGCTACACCGTCGTCCTCAACTCGTCGGGCAACTACCTTGCGCACCCCGACGAGAGCAAACTGCTGGATGGCCACGGTAGCGGGGATAGCCCCGCTGTCGAGGCCGGTCTCGCAGGGAAATCCGGGTTCGACCGGATGGACGGCGGCATGCTGATGGGGTACGCACCGATGGAGTCGGCCGACTGGGTCGTCGTCGTCCATGCGCCCGCCAGCGAGGCGTACGCGCTGAGCGACGCCGTGACCTCGAACATCCTCGGTCTCATCCTGCTGTCGGTCGTGAGTCTCGCGCTCGTCGGCGTGACCGTCGGCAGCAACACCGTCATCTCGCTCCGGCAACTCTCGCGGAAGGCCGACGCGATGGCGGGCGGCGACCTCCAAGTCGAGTTGGAGACCAACCGCCGCGACGAGTTCGGGTCGCTGTACGACTCGTTCGCCCGGATGCGCGACTCCCTGCGCGAGCAGATTCGGGAAGCCGAGCAAGCCCGCGAGAGCGCCGAAGACGCCCGTCAGAGCGCCGAGGTCGCGCGCAAAGAGGCCGAGAGCCAGCGCGAGGAGGCCGAAGCCCTCTCCACGCACCTCGAAACGAAGGCGAGCCACTACGAGGACGTGATGAACGCGGCGGCAGACGGCGACCTCGGTGTTCGGGTCGATACGGAGAGTCGGAGCGAGGCGATGGTCGCCATCGGCGACTCGCTCAACGACATGCTGGACGACATCGAGCGCACGGTGGCGAACGTCAAGCGGTTCGCCTCCCACGTCTCGAACGCCGTCGTGGAGGTCGAGGGGAGCGCCGAGCAGATGATGGCCACCGGCGAGGAGGTCAGCGACTCGGTCGGTGAAATCTCGCAGGGCGCGGCCCGCCAGACCGACCAACTCGGCGAGGTCGCCAGCGAGATGAACACCCTCTCGGCCAGCGCCCAACAGGTCGCCGCGACCGTGGACGACGTGGCCGCGACCTCCCAGCAGGCCGCGGCCGCGGGCGAACTCGGCAAGGACGCCGCCGAGGAGGCCCTCTCGGAGATGGACGCCGTCGAGGCCCAGACCGAGCGGACCGCCGCGGAAATCGAGGAACTCGACGCCGAGATGGAGGCCATCGGCGACATCGTGGAGGTCATCACCGAAATCGCCGAGCAGACCAACATGCTCGCGCTCAACGCCTCCATCGAGGCCGCCCGAACCGACGCCGAGGGCGACGGCTTCGCGGTGGTCGCCGACGAGGTGAAGAATCTCGCGGAGGAGACCAAGGAGTCGGCGGCCGAAATCGAGGGGCGCATCGAGCGCGTCCAAGAGAAGACTGCCCAATCCGTCGAGGGCATGTCCGAGACCAGCGAGCGCATCAGCGCCGGAGTCGAGACGGTTGAGGGCGCAATCGACGCACTGGAGGAAATCGCGGAGTACGTCGAGGAGACCGACGCCCGGATTCAGGAGATACAGGAAGCGACCGAGGACCAAGCCGAATCCTCGACCGCGGTCGTCCAGATGGTTGACGACGTGGCCTCCATCAGCGAGGAGACGACGAGTCAGGCCGAATCGGTCACGGAAGCCGCCGACGCCCAGACCGAGACCCTGGCGGCGGTCCGGGACGACGCCGACGACCTCGCAGAGCGCGCGGCCGAACTGTCGCGCCTACTGGACGATTTCCGCGTGACTCGCGGGGCCGGGCCGATGGACGACACCGACTTCCAGAGCGCGGAGGTGAGCGACCAATGATGGACCTCGGCGCGATCTGGTTCTGGCTCGGCACGGTCGGTATGGCCGTGGGAACTGTCTACCCGCTGTGGCGACTCCTCACCGAACGCCGGTACTCGCGCCACTACGCGGTGCTGGCGGCTGTGACCGGGTTTGCCGCGGTGGCGTATCTCGCCATGGCGTTCGACCTCGGGAAAGTGACCATTGGTGGCAGCTCGCTATACCTGCCGCGCTATCTCGACTGGCTGGTGACGACACCCCTGCTGGTGCTGTATCTGGGGATGCTCTGTCGCCCCGAGCGGAAGGTGTACTCCGCGCTAATCGGCGTGGACGTGCTGGTCATCGGGTCGGGCGTCGCCGCGGGCCTGCTCCCGGAACCGTACAGCTACGTCGCGTATCTGGTCGGCTGTGTGACCTACGTCGGCCTGCTGTACCTGCTGTTGACCGTCCTGCCACGACAGGCGAATCTCCACGGCGACCGCGTGAGCGCGGTGTTCCAGAAGCTTCGGAACCTAACCGTCGTCCTCTGGACAATCTACCCGGTGGTCTGGATTCTCGGACCGCTCGGGTTCGGCCTGGTACAGACCGGGACCGAGGTGATGGTCGTCACCTATCTCGACCTCATCAGTAAGGTCGGATTCGTCTTCATGGCGGTCAACGGGGCGGACGCGCTCGACCAACTGCGGACCGGGGCGGCGCTGACCGACCCCGCTGACGCGGGCGACGAGCGCGCACCTGCGGCGGACTGACGCGCTGGCGGTTCCCTCTCCTTCTCTCGCGGCTCCGTAATCGCGGCGTTCAAGCGTCTGGGCGGACCAGCAACCGATATGACTGACGACCACGAGGAGGAGACCCACGACGGCCACCACGAACCCGACCGCGAGGAGTTCCACCACGACCCCATCGGCCACGCCGAGGTTCGGGCGGGCATGACGGTCGGCGAACTGGCCGACTCGTACGGGGACGCGGGCATCGGCGCGGCGGATATCCACGAGGCCGTGGACATCTACGCCGAGATGCTCGGCGACGACGACGTGACGAACTTCTTCGGGCTGGCTGGCGCGATGGTGCCGACCGGGATGCGGCGAATCGTCGCGGAACTCATCCGGGACGGGCACATCGACGCGCTGGTCACGACCGGCGCGAACCTGACCCACGACGCCATCGAGGCCATCGGCGGGAAGCACCACCACGGAACTGAAGAACCCGGCGAGGACCGGAGCCTGCGCGACCACGACGAGCAACTGCGCGACGAGGAGGTTGACCGGATTTACAACGTCTACCTGCCCCAAGAACACTTCGCGCTGTTCGAGAACCACCTGCGCTCGGAGGTCTTCCCCGCGGTCGAAGGTGAGGGCGCGGTCAGCATCCGGCGCTTGACCGAGGCGCTGGGCCGGGCCAACAGCGAGGTCAACGAGCGCGAGGGCGTCGAAGAGGGCGCGGGCCTCGCGGCCGCGGCCTTCGAGAGCGACGTGCCGATTTACTGCCCGGCGATTCAAGACTCGGTGCTGGGCCTGCAAGCGTGGATGTACTCCCAGACTTCCGACTTTACGCTCGACGCGCTGGCTGACATGACGACCATCACCGACCAAGCCTTTGAGGCCGAAAAGGCGGGCGCGATGGTCGTCGGCGGCGGCGTCCCGAAAAACTACGTCCTCCAGACGATGCTGGTCTCGCCGGAGGCCTACGACTACGCGGTCCAGTTGACGATGGACCCGCCCCAGACCGGCGGTCTCTCGGGCGCGACCCTCGACGAGGCGCGCTCGTGGGGCAAGTTGGAGAAGGCCGCCCGGAACGCGAGTGTCTACGCCGACGCGACGATTACGCTCCCGCTGGTGGTCGCGGCGGCCCGCGAGCGAATGGGCGAGTGAGCGGAACGTTCCGACTCCGGCGCTCGGTGACACAATCCACCGAAAGGCGCTCGGCGACACAGATTACGTTTGGGTGGACTGAAAGGGGCCGCCCGGTCGCGCCCGAAGGGTTTGGTCGCCTCACCGACCACTCTCCGACGCAACTACGTCCGTCGGAGATGTCGGTGAGCGACCGCGAGCGGGCGGGGGCTTTCTACGACTCGTTCACGCCGATTTCGCGGCCGTTCTTCCGGACGCTACCAGCAGTGTAATCCCACCGGACGGAAATCAAATCACGTCCTCGGGGTCGTGCAGGTCCGCCATCCGCGAGGCTTCGGCGGCGTACTGTTCGCGCTCGCCGGGGTCGTCCACGGTGCCGAGGTTGTCCGCGGCCACCGACATCGCCGCGGTGGTGTCGCGCTCGTCCGAGAAACTGGTCAGAGCGCGCTCCTTCCGGAAGTACCGCTCCCCGTCCGGCGTCGCGTAGACGAGGATGACGAGGTTCTGCTCGTCGTCCGAATAGGTGCGCTCGACGAGCCAGACTCGAACCTCGTCGTCCGCGTCGGCGTCCGTCGCCATGTCGATGTGTAGGGTTGCCGCCGAGTTAGTCGTTCGGGGGACTCTTGAGGGCGGGGTTCGTCGGGGCCGCCAAGGAGACTGTGACGAGCAACACCCGCCGCCTCGCGCCCGACGACGACCCCGAGCAGTCGCCGACGGTCCGGGCGCTGGCCCACGCCGAGACCCACGAGGAGTTGATTCTCGGGTCTCGGGCGTACTGCCGGGAGGCGACCCGCGAGTACGACCTCGACGTTTCGTTCTCCCTGCTCGACTGGGAGGTCTCGACTCGCGCGAAACGCCGGGCCGCCGCGGTCAAGCGCCCCAAGATTCCGGATGCCGAGGTCGGCGACCCGGTGGACTGGCGGGCCGCGGCCGAGCGCGCGGGCGTCCCGCACGACGACCTCCGGACCTGCACGCTGTCGCTGACGTGGCGCGCCTTCGAGTCGTTCGATGTGGGCGAGTGGACCGCGACCCTCCGCCACGAACTCGTTCACGTCGAGCAGTTCCAGCGGTTCGGCACAACCGACCACGGGGAAGCGTTCCGGGAGCGCGCCGCCGCGGTGGACGCGACGGTTCGGTGCCCGCCGTTCGCGGACCCGAAGTACGTCCTGACCTGCGCCGATTGCGGGACCGTGGTCGGACGCCGGTACCGCGAGTGTAAACTGGTACGAGAGTGCGAGCAGTATCGGTCGTCGTGCTGTGGCGCGTCGGTAGTCTGTTCGGGACCGGAGGAGACCGGAGGGGTGTGATGCCTCGGGGTGCTGTGCGGTTGCGGTGCCGAACGGTCCCAATCTCTGAGGCGTGCCAGTCTCCACCAACTCCCGAGCAGCGCCGTTCCGACTCGCAACCGCTAACACCCTCTCTCACGAAGCCCGGACCATGACCGACACGCGACTCCGTCCGTACGACCCCGACCGCGACCCCCGAGACCTCTGGGACCTCAAGCGCGCCTTCGAGTTGGGACTCGGCTCGGGAACGGGCGGCGACGACAAGCAGGCCGTCTACGAGGGGAAACTGACCGAGGAGTACGGCGAGCGCTACCTCGACTGGGTGTTTTGGTGTACGAAACACGACCCGCGGTGCGTGACCGTCGCCGAGGTCGAGACGGGTGACGGAAACCCGGAGAAAAGTGAAAGCAATGCAGAGAACGCTGAAAGCAATGCAAAGAGAGCTAAAAGCAATACAGAGGATTCTCAAGAAACGGCGGAGGATGCCGACGACCCCGCGCTGGCGGGCTACGTCTTCGTCCTGCCCCAGCAGTTGGCGATGATTTGGGACGCCGCGGTCCTGAACGAGATTTACGTCCGGCCGGAGTTCCGCGGCACGGACCTCGCGGACGACCTGATGAACGCCGCGGTCGAACTGGCCGAGGACCAAGACCTCCCGCTCGACCGCCTCGTGCTGGACGTGGACCGCAAGAACGACCGCGCACAGGCGTTCTACGACCGCCACGGCTTCGAACACTGGGGCGAGATGGTCGCCCGAAAGTTGGAGTAGGGAACGCCTCGATACGGTGGCCTACGGCGGAAATATCTGGAAGATGTTTTAGAAAGCCCCCGCCCGCTCGCGGTCGTTCTGCGGGATATTTCCGCGCTCTCTGCACTGCCCGCGCGGAAATAGTTGCCCGCAGAGACGACCAAGCAAGCGCGAGCGGGCGGCCCCTTTCAGTCCACCCACACGGCGGGATTCGTCGCCGAGCGTCTGCCAGTGGCCCGTGGCGTCGAGCGCGTGCCTCACACCTCCCCAACCTCCGCACTCCCTCGCTTCACTCGGTCGTTCGTCCCTCGCGCGTGTTGGCGAACCACGAGGGTTCGCCAGCGCGCGCCGAG
Organism: Halorussus pelagicus; assembly: GCF_004087835.1. Classification (NCBI taxonomy): domain Archaea; kingdom Methanobacteriati; phylum Methanobacteriota; class Halobacteria; order Halobacteriales; family Haladaptataceae; genus Halorussus; species Halorussus pelagicus. The sequence continues at coordinate 583,179 of NZ_CP035119.1, read as the reverse complement.
AGTTGGAAACGCACCGAGCGTCCGCCTGACCTACTCCGCTACGCTACTCAGCGCGCCGCCGAGGGCACCGAGAACCAGCGGGTAGACCGCGCCAGCGAGCAGAATCGCGGTCACTGGGTCGGCCGCGATGGCGGCGTCAGTGTCGCCGACACTGTGGGTAGCGACCAGCGCAACCCCGGCCGACAGCGGGAGATAGCCCAGCGCCACCGTCGCGCCCACCTTCGCGCGCTCGACCGCACCGCCGGGTCGCCCGTACGCGGTGACCACTCCGGCCGCGAGCAGGACGACGACCGGGAGCGCGAGCAGGAGCGCCGACCCCTCCTCGCCGGTCACGAAGTTCGCGGTCTGAGTCCCGCCCGTGATGGTCGGGAACTTCGTGGCGACGACGTGGGCGTTCAAGAAGAGCCACGAGACCCCTTTCCACGCCGGAATCGTCTCGCCGCCGAGCAGTTGCGAGACGAACCCGATGCCCCGGAGCGCCTCCGAGATGGCTTGCGATTTCGAGACGTACGTGACGAGATAGCCGAGCATCCACGCGCCGAGACCAGCGACCGCGCCGCGGACCAGCGTGGCGCGCCGACCCCCGCCGTCGGTCGTGAGAGACGCGTCTTCTGCGGTAGTCATAGTCAGGGCGTTCCGCCGACGGCAGGAGTGTCTTGTGGCCGGGAGACAGTGAAACGACACGTCGGCCGCCCTCGCGGCCGGTCCCGCTGGGTGAGTCGCGGGATTCAAGAGCGCCGACTGGGAACATCCACCATATGATTCTCCGTGACGCCCGAGTCATCGACGGGACCGGCGACGTTCACGACGACGCCGCGCTCCAGTTCGACCCGGAATCGGGGCGCGTCGAGACCGTCGGCGACGCCGACCCGACAAAGAACGAACCGACCTACGACCTCGGAGGGAAGACGATAGTTCCGGGCATCGTGGACGCCCACGTCCACTTCTCGCTCTCAGGCGAGGCCAGCGTGGACGACGTGGTGTCGATGAGCGACGCTGAGTTGATGCTGACCGAGACCGTCAACGCCCGCGAAACGCTCGAAGCGGGGGTGACCAGCGTCCGCGCGATGGGTGCCCGCGACCTCGACGTGGTGCTTGCCGAACACGTCGCCTGCGGCGACGTGCCCGGTCCGCGGATGGTCGCCAACTGTCGCTCCATCACCATCACGGGCGGGCACGGCCACCACCTCGGCCGGGAAGTGGACGGTCCGACCGAGTGCCGGAAGGCGGTCCGCGAGCAGGTCAAGCGGGGCGCGCAGTTCATCAAGTTCATGGCGACCGGCGGGGTGACGACGCCCGGCACGGACCCGAACTCCCCGGCGTTCACCCAAGAAGAGATGGACGCCTTGGTGGACGAGGCCCACCGCCGTGGCGTCCACGTCGCGGCCCACGCCCACGGCGGCGAGGGCGTCCGCGCCGCCGTCCGCGCGGGCGTGGACACCATCGAACACGGCACGTTCCTCGACGAGGCGACTATCGACCTGCTCGTGGCCGAGGACGTGGTTCTCGTCCCGACGCTCTCGGCCCCCTACCGCATCGTTCGCAACGCCGACCACGCGACCGACGAGGCGCTCCAGAAGACCAACGACGTGTACGAGCGCCACATCGAGTCGTTCTCGGCGGCGGTCGAGGCGGGCGTGGACATCGCGGGCGGCACCGACGCGGGGACGCCGTTCAACTACCACGGCGCGAACGCCACGGAAATCTCCTTTATGGCCGAGTACGGGATGGACCCCCACGACGCGCTCGTGGCGATGACCGGCCGCGCGGCCGAAGTCATCGGACTGGACGACGCGGGCACGCTCGAAGCCGACTCCTTTGCCGACTTCCTCGTGGTGGACGACGACCCGCTCGCGGACCTCTCGGCGCTCGGCGAACCCGAGACAGTCGTCAAAGGCGGGGAGGTCGTCGCCGGGACCGCGCTCGACAGACTCGCGGAGTAGTCCGCAAAATCGGACTCAGTGCGTGAAGACCAGAATCCGGCCTTCCTCGCGGACGACGCAGAACCGACTCTCTGGCGCGTTGAAGCTGTTTTGGCGCTTCTCCGAAATCAGGAGGTCGGCGAAGGGGTCCTCGCAGGCCGGACAGTCCAGTTCTTTCCGGTTCTCCCAGAGTTGGGTCTGGCCGGTGTCCCTGTGAAGTTTCAGCGCGTGGCGGTGGTCGTGAACGTCGAATCGTTCGGGCATGGTCGGGTGTTCTCCTCAGTCCTCCTTCGTCGCTTCGACCCACTGCTCGCGCGTGACGGTGTAGCGGTATGCGTCCACCGGCCCATCGGGCGAGGTTTCGAAGTTCCGGAGGAGTCCTTCGCACTGGCCGCCGAATCGCTCGACGTATCGCTCGATGGCCCGCCGCGATTTCTCGTTGTCCGCGTGGTGCGAGACCGCGACGACTTCGAGGTCGAGTCGGTCGAAGGCGACCTCCATCAGGGCGGCGGCGCGCTCGCCCGAGTAGCCACGGCCCCAGAACGGCTTGCGGAGCCACGTCCCAAGGATGCCGGTCCGGCGCTCCCAGTCGGGATGGAGTCCGGCCGCGCCCGCGATTTCGCCCGCCCCGTCCTCGCCCTCTTTTGGTCGAACGACGTAGTTGGCGACCTCGCCCGCGTCCCACACTTCGGCCTGCGAGTCAAGGAACTCTCTGGTCTCCTTCGGGGTCTGGTGAGGGTCCCACGACAGGTACTCGGTTATCTCCTCGATGTGGGGATTCCGGTGGGACGCGTGAGGGTAGAAATCCAATACGTCCACGTTCTGGGGCGTCAGCGGTTCGAGGACGAGCCGGTCGGTCTCGATGCGCTCCGGGAACATGTCGGACGTGTCGGAGACCGGTGGCAAAAGCGTTCCCCGAGCGTGTGTCGTGGTGACAGACGACTCAGTAATCGCCGGTCGCCTCCTTGCGCCCCGCTATCTCGTCGGGGTCGAGTCGGAAGAATCGGAACGTCGTCTCCCGCGGAGTGCGCTCGAACACGTCCACCAGCAGAATCTCTACCTGTCGCATCGACTCGCCGACCGACGAGTCCAGCGACTCCTCGGAAATTTCTTCCAGTTCGCCCTCCGCGACCACGCTGCGCCACCCCTCGTCGGTGTCGTCGTAGGTGACGAACGTCATCGACGCATCCTCGCTCACCGCGTCTCGCTTCCCGGCGTCCGGCCCGAACGCGAGTCGGAAGTAAAAGTGGCCCTCGGTCTCGTCGTAGCCGTACGATACCGGGAGCGAGAAGGGCGACTCGTCGCCGCGCGCGAACGAGAGAACCCCCGTGCCCCCGTGTGCGAGAAATTCGGTGCGCTCCTCGGCGTCCATCTCGACAGCACCTGCGTCTGTCATGCGAGATAGTACCACTCGGAGGGAGAAAAAGATATGGCGCACGTCGGTGGCCGTATCCGGTCGGTAAGGGCGGTCCGAGAGGACCGTTGGGGACTCCGCAACCCCTAAACGCCGCTCGCACCTACCGCCTCCTAATGACCGACTGGACCGAGAAGTATCGGCCCTCCTCTCTCTCCGAACTCCGCGGGAACAACAAGGCCCGCGACGCGCTGAAGAAGTGGGCCGAGACGTGGGACGAACACCGCGACGCCGCCATTCTTCACGGAAGCCCCGGCGTCGGCAAAACCTCGGCGGCCCACGCGCTGGCCAACGACATGGACTGGCCAACCATCGAGTTGAACGCCAGCGACCAGCGCACCTCCTCGGTCGTCGAGAAGGTCGCGGGCGAGGCCGCCAAGTCCGGGACGCTGACCGGGGGCGGCGACGGCCGCCGACTCGTCATCATGGACGAGGCCGACAACCTCCACGGGAACGTGGACCGCGGCGGGTCGAAGGCCATCACCGGCGTCGTCAAGGAGGCCGGACAGCCGATGATACTCATCGCCAACGAGTTCTACGACATGTCCAACACGCTCCGGAACGCCTGCGAGGAGATAGAGTTCCGAGACGTGCAGGCCCGGTCCATCGTGCCCGCGCTCCGGCACATCTGCAAGCAGGAGGGCATCGACTACGAAAAGGACGCCCTCCGCGCTATCGCGGACAAGAACGACGGCGACCTGCGCTCGGCGGTCAACGACCTGCAAGCCATCGCCGAGACCGAACAGCGACTCACCGCCGAGGACGTGGAGGTCACGGGCGACCGCGACCGGTCGAGCGGCATCTTCGACTTCCTCGACGCGCTGTTCAAGGAGGAGGACGCCCGGAGCGCGATTCAGGAATCCTACGACGTGGACGAGACGCCCGACGACATGCTGAACTGGGTCGAGGACAACGTTCCCAAGGACTACGAGGGCGCGGAACTGGCCACCGCTTACGACTTTCTCTCGAACGCCGACAAGTGGCTCGGCCGGGTGCGGGCCACGCAGGACTACTCCTACTGGCGCTACGCTGGCGACAACATCGCGGGCGGGGTCGCGGCGGCCCGGAAGGGCAAGAAAGACGACTGGACGCGCTACGGCCCGCCGAGCTACTGGCGGAAGTTGGGGAGTTCCCGCGGGAACCGGAACAAGCGCGACTACGTGGCCCGGAAAATCGCCGAGGCCGACGGCGTGAGCATGTCCACCGCGCGCCGCGAAATGGTGCCGTTTCTCGCGGCGATGACCCACCACTGCAAGAACCGGGAGCTGACGATTGCGATGACCGCCAAGTACGACCTCGACGCCAAGCACGTCTCGTTCGTCACCGGGTCGGGCAAGGACACCAACAAGGTCCAGAACATCGTCGAGTCGGCCGAACAACTCCGAGAGGAGGCGGCCGTGGAGCATTCTGGGGGCGCGTTCGCGGGAAGTCACGGGTCAGCGTCCGCCGCCGACGAGTCGGCGGCGTCGGATTCGGAGGCCGAAGCGTCGGCGGGGGAGACCGACGAGACCGAGACCAGCGACGACGAGTCCGACGACGAGGCGCAGGCCGGGTTGGGCGACTTCGGCTAAGGCCGACTACCGCGCGGGCCAGACCAGAATCTCGCCATCGACGCCGACCCGCACGTCGTGGCCCTCGTACTGGAAGGTGACGGAGGTCTCGGTCTCCCGTTCGCGCATCGACGCCACGAACTCGTGGAGGGCGTCGGGGTCCATATACTCGTACAGCGGCGCGAGTTCGGTCACGGAGACACCGGTGGCCCGCGAGATGGCGTTCGTGACCGCCGAGTCGAGCGTCTCGGTGCCCGACCAGTCGGCCTGCACGCGCAGGGGTGTCTCGCTCTCATACTCCACCGCATCGACCGTGTGCGTTTCGGTCTTCGACATTGTATCTCGCCGACTGTGCCAAAGGCTGACAGGTGCTTCAACCCCTGAAACGCTGTACCCCGATTGGTGGCTCTGCGGGCGGCTTGGTCCCGAGTTAACGCGAATTAAGCCCGTCAATTCGCTCCTACCCGGAGTAACCGCGCCCTACGTTCGGAGAAACGCGCCGTGGAATCGAGTTGGACGGGGCGAGACGGCCAAAACGACGCAACTCCTTTTTCTCTGCGCGTCGCAGGGACGCGACGAATGGGGGCGCGACAGTCCATCGCCGTGCTCGTCGGGGCGCTCTGTCTGGCGACTACAATCGGTCCGGCCGTCGGTGCGACGACCGCCGTCGGCGATTCGGTCGCCGGGACCACCAAGTCCGCGACCGCCGTCGGCGAAGCGACAGGCCCGCGCGCACTCACCGACGCGGAGACTCGGAACCAGAGCCAGCGCGTCACGCCCGACACGGTCGTCCTCGACGCTCGCGTGTACGAAAACGGCTCCGCGAGGTGGCGTGTCGTCTACCGCACGCGACTCGACGACGCCGAGACGACCGCGGCGTTCAGAAGCTACAAAGCGGATGTGGAAGCGAACGCGACCCGGTACAGCGAGCAGTTCGTCGAGCGGATGAACGCCACCATCCGGAGCGCCGAGCGGGCCACCGGCCGGGAGATGTCCGGCGGGAACTACTCGGTCCGGGCCGAGATTCGGGAGTTCCCCCAGCGATACGGACTCGTCGTCTACTCCTTCGAGTGGCGCGACTTCGCGGCGATCTCCGGGGACGAGGTCCGAGTCGGCGACTCGCTGTCGGGACTCATCCTCAACCAGAAGACGCGCCTGCTGGTCGAGTGGCCCGAGGGCTACGAGGCGACGACCGTCCGGCCGCGACCCGATTCAGGGGATGAGCGGCGCGAGCGGGCGGTCGTCTGGAACGGACCCATCGAGTTCGCGGCCAACGAGCCGAGAATCGTCCTGAACGCACCCAGTTCGAGTGGTCCTGCGGTGCCGTGGCGACTGGTCGCGGCCGTGACCGGCGGACTCGCGGTCGTCGCCGCGTTCGCGGCCGGTGGCTGGTGGCTCCGGCGCGACGGCGCGGACCCCGACCCGGACGACAAACCGCCCGAGGACCTGTTGAGCAACGAGGAGCGAGTCCTCAGACTGCTCGAACGCCGCGGCGGTCGCATCAAACAGCGCGCGGTCGTGGACGAACTCGGCTGGACCGAGGCGAAGACGAGTCAGGTCGTCAGGAACCTGCGCGAGCAGGGGAGGTTGGAGAGTTTCAGGCTCGGTAGGGAGAACGTACTCGCGCTGCCGACCGAGCGACAGGAGTCCTGAACCGCGGTTAATTCGGCTGAATCCGGGTTCAGCGACGGCGACTTATTATCCGTGGAGGGCGTCGAGTGCATCGATGAAGCCGACGTTTCTCGTCCTCCTGACTGCGGTGGGACTGGCGCTCGTAACCGGGGTCGCGGTCGCCGACCAGTCGGCGGGACCGACCGCCGACGGCCCGGAGTTGCCCGGCGAGGAGACGACGACCAACGAGAGCGACGGCGGCGAGGCGAATGACGAGACGAACGACGAGAGCAAGACAACGCCCGGTCTCTCGCCGGGCCAGCGACTCACCGGTGCGGTCGGCGCGCAGGGGGCGTCTGTGCAGGGCGAACTCCTGAATCGGTCGCTCTCCGAGCGACTGGCGAACGCGACGACGCCCGCCCAGCGCGCGCAAGTGGTGGCCGACGAGAACGAATCGCTGGCGGCGTACCTCGACGCGCTCGAAGGCGTCCGCGAGAATATTACGACGGCGTGGGAAGCCGACGACCTCTCGGAAGGTCGGTACCGGGCCGCACTCGCCGAGTTCGTCGTCCGCGCGCGAACCGTCGAACTCCGGGCCAACCGGACCGCGCGGGCGGCCGAGGAACTGCCGGAATCGGTGCGCGAGACCCACGCCATCAACGCGACGCGCATTCGGGACCTCGGCGAGCGAGCGCGCGAACTCTACCGGTTCGAGGAGCCGATTGCGCGAGAAGTCGCCAACCAGACGGTCGAAAACAACGGCGAGCGCGCGCTCCCAGTCGAGCGACCGTTCAATCTGACGACGGCGTAGCGCGGTCGCCGGAAGACGAGCCGAAAAAACGTCGAGTCAGTCCCCCGCGACGGCCGCTCACTTCACCCGCGAGAGGAACTGCTTGGCGCGGTCGGTCCCCGGATTCTGGAAGAACTCCTCGGGCGGACCGGTCTCGATCACGTCGCCGTCGGCCATCAGCACGATTCGGTCGCCGACTTCGCGGGCGAAGCCCATCTCGTGGGTGACGACCAGCATCGTCATGCCCTCGTCGGCGAGCGTTCGCATCACTTCCAGCACCTCGCCGACCAGTTCGGGGTCGAGCGCCGACGTGACCTCGTCGAACAGCATCACGCTCGGGTCCATCGCCAGCGCCCGCGCGATGGCGACGCGCTGTTGCTGGCCGCCGGACAACTGGTTGGGGTACGAATCGCCCTGCGCGCCGAGTCCGACCTCTTCGAGCAGTTCGTGTCCGCGCTCGGTTGCCTCGGACTTCGGAAGTCCCCGGACCTCCGTCGGCGCGAGCGTAACGTTTTGGAGCGCCGTCTTGTGCGGGAAGAGGTTGAAACTCTGGAACACCATCCCGATGCGCTGGCGCAGGCGGTTCACGTCCACGTCGGGGTCGGTGATAGGCGTCCCCTGAATCCGGATTTCGCCGTCCTGAATCTCTTCGAGGCGGTTGACACAGCGCAGGAGCGTCGATTTCCCGCTCCCGCTCGGCCCGACGATGACGACGACTTCCTGTTCTTCGATTGAGAGATCGACATCCTTCAGGACGTGCGTCTCGCCGAAGTATTTGTCCACCTCGTCGAACTCCACGGCCGGAACGTCAGTCATGGCTCTCACCCCATTCCGAGCGGCGTTCGAGATAGCGCACGAGTTTGCCCAGCGGGAGCGTGATGGCGAGATACGCCACGGCGACCAACACGATGGGTGTCCACGCGTCGAACGTGTTGCTGTTGACGTTCCGGAACACGCTGATGATTTCGGGCACCGCGAGGACCGTCAGCAGCGAGGTGTCTTTCACGAGGATGACTTGGTCGTTGCCCAGCGCCGCGAGCGCGTTGCGCGCGGCTTGCGGGAGGATGACCTCGCGCATCGCGTCGATGTAGGACATGCCGAGCGACCGGGCGGCCTCCATCTGGCCGTCGGGGACGGCGGTGATACCGCCCTTGATGGCCTCGCCGGAGTAGGCCGCGTGGTTGATCGTCAGGCCGATGATGGCCGCGGCGAAACTCCAGTTCTCGATGGGGAACGGTTGGGGCGACGCCCGCCAGAACGCCGGGATGCCCAGGTAGATGATGAACAACTGGAACAGCAGCGGCGTTCCCCGGAAGAACTCGACGTAGGCCGTCGCTATCGAGCGAGTGAACCGCGTCCGGGACACCCGACCCAGTCCGACCAGCGTGCCCGCGATGAGCGACAGCACGCTCGAAATGAGGAATATCTGGAGTACGAGCAGGTAGGCGTCCACGAACCGCGGGACGATGGCCTGCATCAGTTCGTAGTCCACGAAGTCGGTCAGTATTCGATACAACAGGTAGAGGACCGCCAACGTGAACAGTCCGGCGACTGCAATGCCGAACCACTTGACCCGCCGGTCGGTCAGCACCCCGTCGTTAGTCTGGGGTTCTTCGACGTTCGTTTCGTCTGAGTATGTTCCCGCCATTATCGATGTATACCACGCTATCGTCAACGACCAAAAATCCTGCCTCGGTCGTCAGTTGCTGGACGATTCGAAATACTCGCCGTAAATATCGTCGTATCGGCCGCTCTCTCTGATAGCCGCCAGCGCCTCGTTGACCTGCTGGCGGAACTCGTCGTCGTCCTGCCGGAACGCGATGCCGTACTCCTCGACGGTGAGCGTGAGGTAGGGCGGTGCGTCTTCATCGTTCTCGGCGGCCTCGCCCTCGCCTTCGAGGAAGACGACGCCGTCTCGCTCGTTGACGTACTTGGCGTTGACCGTGTTGTCGTTGATGACCGCGGACGCCTGATTGTTCAGCAGGGCGTTGAACGCGCCGGTAATCTGGTCGTAGCTGTCGAGGGTAAGGTCGCCGTCGAAGTCCTCTTTGAGGCCCTCGGCGGCACTCTCGCCCGTCGTCCCCTTCTGGACCGCGACCGTCTCGCCCTTGAGGTCGTCGAGTTGCCCGATATTACCGTTTTCGAGGATGGCGACGGTCTGGTAGGCCGTGAAGTACGGGTTCGAGAAGTCCACCTGTTCGGACCGCTCGTCGTTGATGGTCATCGCCGACATGACCACGCGGAAGTTATCGTTCTTCAGACTCGGGATGATGGTGTCGAACCCGGTCTGCTTGAACTCGTAACCCAGACTCATCTCCTCTTCGAAGATGGCTTTTGCGATGTCCACGTCGAACCCGGTCAGGTCGCCGCTCTCCGTGCGGTACTCGAACGGCGGGTACGGAATGTCCGACCCGATGACGATGGGTCCCTCGACGCTCGAACTCTCTTCGGTGGTCTCGCTGTCAGAGGTTTCGTTGCCCGTCATCTCTTCGGTGGTTTCGCTTCCGTCGCCCTCCGAGCCGCCGAGACATCCCGCAACCGTCAGGCCGCCGGTGACACCGGCGGTTCCCTTTACGAACGTACGTCGTTTCATGCGTATGATACGGTCCGGTTTAGAGCATACCCATTTACTCTTTTTGATTTTCTCCCGCTCCGCAAAATACGGTGACAGATATTGTTCGAAAAAGCTTCAATAGTAACTAACTTTCAGTAGAGTCGCAAAAGTTGCGAAGACTTCTGATACGGTTCAGTTCCCGGAGTCGGCCGTCGTCGCAGTTTCCGTGGTCGTCTCGCCCGATTGCTGGCCGCGTTCGACGATGGCCGCTGGCGGGTCGCCGGTGAAATACTCCCGGTAGATTTCGGCGTATCGCCCGCTCTCGATGACCGCGGCCAACGCCTCGTTGACCTGCTGGCGGAACTCGTCGTCGTCCTGCCGGAACGCGATGCCGTAGCGCTCGACGGTGAGCGTGAGGTAGGGCGGCGCGCTCTCGAACTCCTCGGCGGCCTGCCCCTCTCCCTCCAGCAAGGTGACGCTCTCCTGATCTTCGGTGTACTGGAGGTTGACCGCGTTGTCGTTGACGACCGCGACGGCCTGATTGTTCAGCAGGGCGTTGAACGCGCCGGTAATCTGGTCGTAGCTGTCGATGCTGAGGTCGCCGTCGAAGCGCTCTTGCAGTCCCTCGGCGGCGGCCTCGCCGGTCGTCCCCTTCTGGACCGCGACTGTTTGGCCGCGCAGGTCCTCAAGACTCTGGATACTCCCTCCCTCCAGCACTGCCACCGTTTGGAACGCGATGAAGTACGGGTCCGAGAAGTCCACCTGTTGGGCGCGCTCGTCGTTGATCGTCATCGCCGACATGATGATGCGGAAGTTCCCGTTCCGCAGACTCGGGATGATGGTGTCGAATCCGGTCTGGACGAACTCGTACTCTTGGTCCAGTTGTCCGGCGAAGAGGGCCTCGGCGATGTCCACGTCGAACCCGACTAGCGACCCGTCCTGCGTGCGATACTCGAACGGCTTGTACGGGATGTCCGACCCGATTTGGACGACTCCTCCGTCCTGCGCCCCGGATACGCCGCTCAGTGCGAGTCCGCCGACGACTCCTGCGCTCCCCTTGACAAACGTCCGCCTGTCGATGTGCATCTGTTTTCCCCCGAACTCACGTCTACGCGATACTATATAACCGTGGCGCGAAACGTCCATATTCGGACGAAAGAGCCGCTAAAATTCGATTAGTCGTCGCTCGGATACCCGGCCGCGGCGTCGGCGGTCCGCGAGTCGGGCGCTCCCGACCGTTCGTAGGACCACAGCGTCGTCGCCAACAGCGAACCGAAGATTATCAGCGCCGCGGTGTGGTGGGCCACCTGCACGAGCGGGGTGTAGACGAACACCGTCGCGCCGCCGAGGATGACCTGAATCGGCGTCACCGCCAGCGCGAGGGTGGCCGCGCCCCGGATGCGCTTCTGGCCGGTGTATTTCCACGACCCGGCGGCGGTGCCGAGGATGAAGAACCCGGTAACCATGGCGACGAGTCGGTGGAACCACTCGACGAAACTCGGCCACGTCTGCGGAATCAGGCCGCCGTCGCAGAAGGGCCACTGGGCCGAACACGATAGCCCCGCGCCCATCGCGGCGGTGTAGACGCCGAGCAGGATGAGCGTGAACGTGAGACCGGTCGTGACCGCCGCAAGGTGGCGGAACCGGACCATTATCGGACGCCTCCCGCGTGTCGGAGTGTGTGGACTTTCACGGTTGGAACTCCCCTTATCGGACGTTTCGGCCGGTCGTACTTAGGTCTGTTCGACTGGCTTCCCGAGCGGATTCGGCGGCCGAAGGCCCACCGAATCCACCTGCTTGAAGGCCGTCGGCCACGAGCGACCACATATGACCAAGCAGGAGCGTCTCGACGCCTACCTCGCCGAGAACGACCTCGAAGCGGTCTGGTTTGCCCGACCGAACTCCTTCGCGTGGCTGACCGGCGCGAGCAACGTCGTGGACCGCGAGACCGACACCGGGGTCGCCGCGGTGGGGTACGACGGCGACCGACTCGAAGTCGTGACGAGCAACATCGAAGCGAACCGCTTCCGCGAGGAGGAACTGGCCGACGAGATTCCCGTCACCGAGTTCCGGTGGTACGAGGGGTCGCTCGCCGAGGCCGTCGCCGACCACAGCGGGGTGCCCGCCACGGCCGACTTCGACGTGCCGGGGATGGCGACCGTAGACGCCTCGCCGCTCCGCCAACCGCTCACCGAGGCGGACATCGAGAACTACCGCGAACTCGGGCAAGAGACCGCCCAAGCGGTCGAGTCGGTCTGCCGGGAACTCCAACCCGACGACGTGGAGTCGGAAGTCGCCTCCGCGCTCCGAGTCGCGCTGTCGGCGCGTGACATCGAGGTACCGGTGGCGCTGGTCGGCGGGAGCGAGCGCGCTCCGAAGTACCGCCACTACACCCCGACGAACGCCCGACTCGGCGAGTACGCGCTGGTCTCGGTGACGACCCAGCGCGACGGTCTCCACGCCAGCGCGACCCGGACCGTCGCCTTCGAGTCGGAGATGGACGACGCCGACCTGAACGACCTCGGCGACAGACACCACGCCGCGCGCATCGTGGAGACGACCGCGCTCGGCGCGACCCGAGCCATCGCGGACCTCTCGGCCGACCCCGAGAGCGTCTTTCAGGCGATTCAGGCCGCCTACGAACATCTCGGTTACGCCGACGAGTGGCAAAAGCACCACCAAGGCGGCGCGGCCGGGTTCGCGGGCCGAGAGTGGTTCGCCGCGCCCGAGATCGGCGACGAAGCCGAAATCACGACGCCGATGGCCTACGCCTACAACCCGACGATTCAGGGGGCCAAAAGCGAGGATACCGTACTGGTCACGGACGACGTCTCCGAGTCGGACTCGGAGGCTCGCCGGACGGAGTCCGGCGGTGGGTTCGAGGTGTTGACCGACACCGGACAGTGGCCCACGACGGCCGTGGACGCCTACGACTACGACGCCGTGATAGAGCGGCCCGACGTGTTGGTGCAGGGTGCGGACGACTGAAGGCGTCAGATTTCGTCGTCTGTCGAACCCCGGTTCGACGCCTTCGGGTAGATTTTTACGGTCGGCGACGGTTCGTCCGATTATGGGACTAGACGAGGATTCACTCGACTATCACCGAGAAGAACCGCCGGGGAAAATCGAAATTTCGACGACCAAGCCGACGAACACCCAGCGCGACCTGAGTCTGGCGTACTCGCCGGGGGTGGCCGCACCCTGCCGCGCGATAGACGAGAACCCCGACGACGCCTACAAGTACACCGCGAAGGGGAACCTCGTGGGCGTCGTCTCGAACGGGTCGGCGGTCCTCGGGTTAGGCGACATCGGCGCGCAGGCGTCCAAACCCGTGATGGAGGGGAAGGGCGTCCTGTTCAAGCGATTCGCCGACATCGACGTGTTCGACATCGAGTTGGACCAAGAGGACGCCGAGGACGTGATTCGGACGACGAAGGCGATGGAACCCACGTTCGGGGGCATCAATCTGGAGGACATCAAAGCGCCCGAGTGCTTCGAAATCGAGGAGACCCTGCGCGAGGAGATGGACATTCCGGTCTTCCACGACGACCAGCACGGCACCGCCATCATTTCGGGCGCGGCCCTGCTCAACGCCACCGAAATCAACGGCAAGGATATCGAGGACCTGAAAATCGTCTTCTCGGGTGCGGGGGCCTCCGCAATCGCCTCCGCGCGGTTCTACGTCTCGCTCGGCGCGAAGAAGGAGAACATCATCATGTGTGACTCCTCGGGCATCATCACGCAGAACCGCGCCGACCACGGCGACGTGAACGACTACAAGGCCCAGTTCGCCCGCGACGTGCCGGAGGGCGACCTCGAAGACGCGATGGAGGGCGCGGACGTATTCGTCGGTCTCTCGGTCGCCGGAATCGTCAGCCAAGAGATGGTCCAGTCGATGGCTGACGACCCCGTCATCTTCGCCATGGCGAACCCCGACCCCGAAATCGGCTACGAGGAGGCCAAGGCCGCCCGCGACGACACGGTCATCATGGCAACCGGGCGCTCGGACTACCCGAACATGGTCAACAACGTCCTTGGGTTCCCGTTCATCTTCCGGGGCGCGCTCGACGTGCGCGCGACCGAAATCAACGAGGAAATGAAGATAGCGGCCGCGGAAGCGCTCGCGGACCTCGCCAAGCAGGACGTGCCCGACGCCGTGGTCAAGGCCTACGGCGACCAACCGCTCCAGTTCGGTCCCGAGTACATCATCCCGAAGCCGCTGGACCCCCGCGTCCTCTTCGAGGTCGCGCCTGCCGTCGCCGACGCCGCGACGGAGAGCGGCGTCGCCCGCGGCGAGTTGGACACCGACGAGTACGTCGAGACGCTGGAGGCCCGACTCGGCAAGTCCCGCGAGATGATGCGGGTCGTCCTGAACAAGGCCAAGTCCGACCCCAAGCGCGTCGCGCTCGCGGAGGGCGACGACGAGAAGATGATTCGGGCGGCCTACCAGATGCAGGAGGAGGGCATCGCCAAGCCTGTTCTCATCGGCGACAGCGACTCCATCGCGGCGACTGCCGCGGACCTCGGTCTGGACTTCGACCCCGACATCGCTGACCCCGCGAACGCCGACCACGACGCGTACACCGAACGTCTCTACCAACTCCGTCGCCGGAAAGGTATCACCGAGAGCGAGGCCGAGGAACTCGTACGGAAGGACAGCAACTACTTCGCCAGCGTGATGGTCGAACAGGGCGACGCCGACGCGATGCTGACCGGCCTGACCCACCACTACCCCTCGGCGCTCCGACCACCCCTGCAAGTCATCGGCACGGCCGACGACGCTGACTACGCCGCGGGCGTCTACATGCTCACGTTCAAGAACCGCGTCATCTTCTGCGCGGACGCGACGGTCAATCAGGACCCCGACGAGGACGTGCTGGAAGAAATTACTCGCCACACCGCGGAACTCGCCCGGCGGTTCAACGTCGAACCGCGCGCGGCGATGCTGTCGTACTCGAACTTCGGGAGCGTAGACAACGAGGGCACGCGCAAGCCACGGAAAGCCGCCGAGGCGCTCCGCGCGGACCCCAACGTCGATTTCCCGGTTGACGGCGAGATGCAGGCCGACACCGCGGTTGTCGAGGACATTCTCAACGGGACCTACGAATTCTCGGAACTTGACGACCCCGCGAATCTCCTCATCTTCCCAAACCTCGAAGCGGGCAACATCGGCTACAAACTGCTCCAGCGGTTGGGCGGCGCGGACGCCATCGGTCCGATGCTGGTCGGCATGGACAAGCCGGTCCACGTCATCCAGCGCGGCGACGAGGTCAAAGACATCGTGAATCTGGCGGGCGTGGCAGTCGTGGACGCCCAGCAGAACGAATAGGCTCCGCGAGCGAACGGAGTGAGCGAGCGACTTTTTTGCTGGAGATTTTTTGCGCGACGGTGCCGAAGCGAGTGAAACGAGCGAGGATACCCCACCGCGAGAGGCAGTAGCTTCAACTATCGTGAGACGCAGAACCAGACATGAACCACACTACGGAGCGCGTCACGCTCGCGCGACTCCCCTCCGGCGTCGAAATCGAGACGACAGTGCACATCTACGACGGCGCGGCCGACGGGCCGACGGTGTACGTGCAGGCCGCCCAGCACGGCCGCGAGATAAACGGGACCGAGACGTTGCGGCGCGTCCACGACGAACTGCTCGCGGGCGAGACCGACCTCGCAGGGCGACTCGTCGCGGTGCCGGTCGCCGACCCTCTCACGTTCGACCGGGTGTCGTACACGACGCCCGAGCAGTTGGACAGCGTAAACCCGAACATGAATCGGGTCTGGCCGGGCGACCCGGAGGGCACCGTCCACGAACGCATGGCGGCGACGCTCTGGGAGTACGCCGAGGACGCCGACGCAGTGGTGGACCTCCACACCGGGAGCGCCGACATGCTCACTCACGTCGTGTTCATGGAGGGCCACGAGGAGTCGCGCGCGCTGGCCGAGGCGTTCGGCACCGACCTCCTGCTCTCGGAGGAGGCGGGCGACGACGCCGACACAGAGTGGGCCGACCGCGACTTCGACGGGAAACTCCGCGTCGCGGCGACCCGCGAGGGAATCCCGACCATCACGCCCGAACTCGCGCACAACAAGCACCTCGTGGAGGACGCCATCGAGGCGGGCGTCGCGGGCACACTCTCGGTCCTCCGGCACCTCGACCTGCTGGAGGGCGACCCGGACGCAGACGGCGCGCGCCGACTGGCGCGCAACCACCTCGGTCGGGTCACCGCCGACGACGCAGGCCTGTTCCGGGTGGACTCCGACCGCGCGGTCGGCCAGCGCGTCGAACCGGGCGAGCGCGTCGGCACGCTCTACGACCCGACGACCTACGAGGTGTTACAGGAGGTCGAGACCGACCGCGCCGGAACGCTGTACTCGCTGACGCGGGAAGCAACGGTCTCGGGCGGCGAGACGCTACTGAGCGTCGCGTTACCCCGAGAGGAGTAGACGGGCGACGGAGTTCGAGTGAGAAATTCGCGTTCGGAGTGGTGAGAACTCGCGCTTGCGGGTGGAGAATCCTCGCCCGCGGGAACCAGTCTGGGACTCCGAAACGACGACGGCGGAGAAGGGTCGCTGGCGTCTCGGTCGTCACGTTCGTGCCGTGACGTACAGCACGGGCGCGACGACGAGCAGTGCGATGCCGAGGAACTTGAACGACAACGGTGCCATTTTCACCGGGAGCACGAGGAACAGCAGTCCGAACGTGATGGCGTTCAGCGACAGCACCTTCCGCGAACCGAGCGGTATAGCCGCCACCACCGACAGGACGAACGCCAGCAGCAGCACCTGCCCCACGTTGTACTGGAGCAGGAAGTCGTCGATGATGGGCAGTGGCACGAACTCTATCATCCTTACCGAAAACTCGCCCCGAAATACTCTTTAAAGTTCCGCTATGCGCCAGTCGGCCGGGTCGGTCGGGGGCGGATGGTCACCTCGTCGCGTCGCTCGTGGTCCCGAGCCGCGCTAACTTGTCCCTTGGAAGTCGAGCGGTCGAATCCAGACGTACCAGATGGCGAGTATCGCGGTCAGATAGCCGCTGACCCACACCGCGGTCCCGAGCGCCTCGTAGCCGACGGTCGTGAAGGCGTACTTGAGAAAGCCCGGTACGATGACGCCGGTCGCAAGCGCCAGTCCGAACCGAAGTTTCTCGCCGCCGCCCATCACCGACCACCGCCGTTCCGTCGGTTCATAGGACATGGTAGGGACTCCACGCAGGTCAACTCCTCGGTTTAGAATAGGAGCCAAGAGAGAATGGGAAAAGGGCCGGAAAATCTCTATCAGCAAATATAGTATTATGGGAAGATTTACATTATGAAGAATAGTAGTACGATGGTGATGAATGGGGAGCCACCGTCGGTAGAAAAAATTGTAGAGAGACTACAAAAGGAAGATAATCTACCAGACACAATCCATGCGAAACAAGTAAAACAGTTAGAGTATGGAAATGGATTGAAAGAAACCGAAGTAGAAATCTGGGAATCGCTTCCCTATCAATTTCGCTCAGAAGTAATATCTACCAAAGTTATTCAAGAGTTCGATTTCGAAATTAGCGTTATAAATAGTCCTGTGAGTGAGTTTGGAAAATCTGGAGATATAGTCCTTCAAGATAGAAACAAAATAGTGATTTATGACGAAAAACAAAATACGTACAAAATTCATCCGCTACAATCACCAAGAGAGCAAATCGGTCATACGATAACTACGACGCTGATTGGTTCTTCTCCGTTAACGACGTTTAATATCTCTTATGAAGGTGTAGAGTATGTTGCAGACCGTAAGGCCTATGTTTTACGATTCCAACCGACGGAGATGGTCAATTCGTTCTTAGAAAATCTTGACTATATTTTCATTTGGATAGATTCTGAATATTGGTTCCCAATGAAACGTGAGGTGGAATATAAAATTAAAGATGGAGAAATTTTCAATACTCATGAATCGGTAGATTTCCAAGAGATCGATTTATTGCAAAAAAGAAAGTTCAAGCAAGTAGATATAAATACCGAGTTGTCAGCGTCTATTTTTGACTTTGACCCGCCAAAAGACGCGAAACGTATCGATTAATTAGTGTCTTTCAGATTCTGAAACCGGTGGTTGCTTGTTATAGCAAGTCTTCAGGTATGCTAGCTATGCATTTTGTACAGGATTTTACATCTAAGCCCACACAATGTTTCCCAATACAAGTAGCACAATCAATGGGGTTGCCGTGCTCAGGGAGACACGGAGTGAGACAGTTTCCAACACATCCTGGAGCATTGACACCACAGTTGAAACATGCCTCAGCATCAACCTGTGTGGTCACTGCTTTTTCAACTGAGGCATTATTAATTTTTGGACGCTCTATTTCTCCCGTAACGTAGTACGTCTCGCTTTCTCCAGTTTTCACGTAGTAATGATCATTCACATATAGAGCAGTGAAATTTTCGCTTCCTACGAGTTTAGACAGTTGAACTTGTTCGCTACGTGTCACAGTAGTAGTGAGACTCGTTCTATTACCCTTGTTGCGAAGTGTAAAGTCAACACCAGCCGGAATACTATTAACCCGAGTAGGTAGTGACCTCCGAGTTTCGCCGGTTAGATTTTCTACTTTAAATTTCAACGACGTATCTCCTTGATCGAATTTTCCGATATTCGATTCAAGCACTTCTAAGAATTTCACTGTTCCAACCTCCGTGTCGAGGTTGGCAGAAGCCAGTTTCAGGTTTCTTCCTTCATATACCTCAGAATTTTGGTCTTTTACTTCGGGGTTCCCTACCTTTTCCAACAAATCTTTTAAATTTTCTGAATCAAGAAAATCATCTATTTCGAATTTTTCTTCAGGGTTCGGCCTCAAAAAACCGGAAGTTAATGCTGCACTGCTTGTTGCACAGGCGGCTCCGAGGAAGCGGCGTCGATTGAGTGAACGATTCTTCGAACTTTCTTTTTCCATTTCCCGCGGCATTAATACATTCTTATATTTTAGACTATAAATATATTTTTATTTATTAGATTTTATTTTGGTGTGGTTTTATATTATGTGATGGTCGTTTTTCGCTCATGCGGAGACGCACCTTCCTGACCTCACTCGCGGCCGCAACGGGCGGTTCGGCCGCAGGTATCGAACTGACCGACCGCGTACGCGCGGCGTCCGGTCAGATTCCCGAACTCGAATGCTACTCCACGTCGAGTTTGGTGGACTACAACTACGAACCGCTCACCGACGACACCGCCGTCGCGGTGTGGGCCGAGAACACCGCGACGAACAGCGACGCCGACTCGAACGGCGACGGCGTCCTCTACGGCGACGACGCGTCGATTCCGCTCGTCGCCACCGACTGGAACGTGGTCGGGTTCGGGTCGATGCTGGTCACGGACTCCGACAGTAGTTGGCGACGCGGCAACGAGGAGTTCCTGCTCAACGTCTGGGACGACGCGCTCGGCGGGTCGGGAACCGTCCTCTGGGACGAGGGGCACGGCCAGTTCTACGGTCTCTCGAAGTTCTCCCAGTTCGAGAGCTACGCGGAGAACAACGGCTACACCGTCGAAGCGACCACCTCGCTCGCGTCGGACCTCTCCGGAGCAGACGCGGCGGTCGTCACCTCGCCGAGTACGGCGCTCACGTCGAGCGAACTCTCCGCGCTCGGCGACTTCGTGGCGAATGGCGGCTGGCTGTTCCTCCACGACCAGTCGGACTACGGCGGCTACGACGCCACGGGGAACCTCAACGACATCGCGGGCTACCTCGAACTCGCGTTCCGGTTCAACGACGACCAAGTGACCGACCAGTTCCGGAACGGCGGCGAACCCTACCAGCCGACGACCACGCAGTTCGACACGTCGTTCCCTTACTTCGGTGACCGCGACGGTCTGGGTCTCGACCCCGACAAGACCTACACAGTGCCCGTGACGGAGGTCCTCGACGGCGACACGGTGAAAGTCGAGTTCGCCGACGGCACGACCGAGAACGTCCGCATCCTCGGGACCGACACCGCCGAGAAGTCCTCGAACAGCCAGTACGAGCGCGTCCAAGAGTGGGAGGGCATCGAGGAAAACACCTACCTCGAAAACAAGGCCGACGATGCCACCGCCTTCGGGCAGAACGAACTCGGTGGAAAGACAGTGGACCTCGTGTTCGACGAGAACGAACCGGTTCGGGACGCCTTCGGCCGCGTGCTGGGCTATCTCTACTACGACAAGTCCGGCGACGGGACCCGCGACGCCAACTACAACCACCAACTCGTCAAGCAGGGCCACGCCCGCGTCTACGACTCGTCGTTCGCCAAACACCGCGAGTTCCGGGCCTCGGAGGACGCCGCGCGCGCCGAGGGCCGACAGGTCTGGGCCGAGAGCGACCCCGAGAACTCGACCGAGATTCGTGACAACCCCGTGGACGACCTCTTCTTCCCGCAGACCGCGAGCATCCGGACCGCCTCGGGCGCGGTGGCGGACTCGCGCGTGCCGGTCTACGCCGAGACCAGCGCGACCCAGCGACTCGACGGCGGCCACGACTACAGCGGCGACATCCCACTGGTGGCCGTGGACGAGGACGCCAGCGTCGGCGTCGTCGGCGGTCCGTTCATCGACGAGGGCTACGAGCAAAACGAGGGGTACAGCACCGATACCTCGGGCTACGGCAACTACCCCTTCCTGACGAATCTCGTGGACTACCTCGCGGACGCCTCGGGCGACATCCTCATCGACGGCGGTCACGGCCAGTTCAACGCGAGTTACGGTCTCTCCGCCGAGGACGCCGCCTACTACATGCGCTATCTCGAAGGACAGGACATCGGCTTCGAGGGCGTCAACGAGTTCACCAGCGCGACCCTTGAGGGCGCGCGAGCGGTCGTCGTCACGACTCCGCCCGAGTCGTTCGCCCAGAGCGAAATCGACGCGCTGAACGCCTTTGTCTCGAACGGCGGCGCGGTCGTGCTGATGGGCAGCGGCGTGACTACGCCGGAAGCGCGCGCGAACGTCAACGACCTCGCCAGCGGTCTCGGGTCGGACCTCCGGGTCAACGCCGACCAAGTCGTTGACGACACCAACAGCGTGGCGACCAGCGCCGAGGTGCCCGAGACGACCGTCTTCGACGGGTCGTTCCCGCTGTTCGACGCCTACACGCCCGACGACGGCGGTTCGTCCGGACCCTCGGTCTCGATTCCGACTATCAGCGAGGACGGCGCGACCCTCAACGACGAGTACGTGGACGTGAAAAACACCGGGGCGAGTAGCCTCGACCTGACCGACTGGTCGCTCGAAGATGAAGCGAACAACACTTACCAGTTCCCCGATGGCTTCTCGCTCGACGCTGGCGAGACGGTGCGGGTCCACACCGGGAGCGGCACGGACTCGGCGACCGACCTCTACTGGGGTCGCGGGTCCGCGGTCTGGAACAACGACAGCGACACGGCGTCCGTCTACGACGACACCGGAAACCTCGCCGTCGAACGGACGTACCCGACCAACGACTCGGACAGCAAAATCGCCGTCAAGACCATCAGCGAGGACGGCAAGACGCTCAACGACGAGTACGTGGACTTCGAGAACACCGGGTCCAGCGGCGAGGACCTGACCGGGTGGACCGTCGAGGACGAGGCGGGCAACAGCTACCAGTTCCCCGACGGCTTCTCGCTCGGCGCTGGCGACGCGGTTCGTCTCCACTCGGGCGACGGCACGGACTCGGCGACCGAACTCTACTGGGGCGGGTCGTACATCTGGAACAACGGGGGCGACACGGTGTACCTCTACGACGACGGCGGAAGCCTCCACACCGAGTACAGTTACTGAGAGATTCGTCTCGCGGTCTTTTTCTCTCCCCCCATTCGCTACTCGCTGTCCTTCCGTTCGGTACTCTCTGCTCGGTACTCTTCACCTCTCGAAAAGCGGGACGGTGGAAGTGGGGAACTTCCGAGGTGTCGCGGTAACGTCGGTGGCTGTAACACGTTGGCTGACTGGTTGGTGGCGTGCGTCGGCGAGTCGATGACAGATACCCTCAAGGCGCGACGGACGGGACGACACGCCACGTTTCGAGCGATGTACCGGGGTACGAAAAGCCTCGCTAATTGTTCGATATATCACTCAATAGCGGTACGTTCCGCTGGCCGGACGAATCGAGCGACCGCTACACGTCGTCTGTCGGGTGGAGGAACGTCTGGAACTCGACGGTCCGGCCGTCGGGGTCCGCGGCGAAGAACTGGTAGATGTCGTACGTTTCGTTCTCGTGGGGTTCCTCGCGGGCGCGGTCGGCCAGTCGCTCGTGCATCTCGTCTACGCCCGCGCGGTCGTCGGCGACGAAGGTGAGGATGCCCTCGGTGTCGGCATCCTCGCGCTCGCAGAACCCGAGCAACTGATTGTCGTACTTCAGAATCGTGCAGTCGGGCTGTTCGAGCCACACGTCCGCGCCGACGGTCTCGATGTAAAACTCGACGATGCGTTCCAAGTCGGTCGTGGCGAAGAAAGTTATCGCGCTCACACAGTCCATCTAGGAGGCGGCGGATAAAATTGTTCGAGGTGGCGAGTCGTGACCGCGGACCACTCCTCGCGCCCGAATGCACCGGGTTCGATACGTCCGTCGTGCGCATTCGGTCGAAGATTGCACCGACCGCCAAACGTGCTAACAATTATCATTGTTGCACGCGTACGACCGTCCATGCCGACGATTCGGTTTCAAGGCGAAGCGATAGACTGCAAAGAAGGCACGGTTCTCCGCGACGCGCTCCTCGATGCGGGCCTGTCGCCGCACAACGGCACGTCTCAGTACCTCAATTGCCGGGGACACGCCACCTGCGGGACCTGCGCGGTCGAGGTCCGCGGCGACGTGAGCGAGATGGCCGCCGACGAGCGCAGGCGGCTCTCGATGCGGCCACACGACCTCGACTCGGGGCTTCGACTGTCGTGCCAGACCCGCGTCGAGGGTGATGTGCAAGTGGTGAAACACCCCGGCTTCTGGGGCCAGAAGGTCGAAGACGGCGGCGAACGCGGCGAGGAGGTCGCGCCCGACTCCGACCCGACTGCCTGACCGCGCCGTCGGACGCCCGGAATTAAGCCGGTGGCGTCCGAAGCGCCGACCATGACCGTCTGGGTTCTGGGCGACCAGTTGCATCCCGACGCGGGACCGCTCGCCAACTGCTCGCCCGGCGACGAGCGCGTCCTCCTCGTGGAGTCGCGCGGGTTCGCCCGCCGGATGCCGTATCACCCTCAGAAGCTCACGCTCGTCTTCGCCGCCATGCGCCACTTCCGCGACGAGTTGCGCGACGCTGGCTACGAGGTCGAGTACCGGCGGGCCGAGACGTTCGCCGACGCCCTCGACGCTCACTTCGCCGACCACCCCGCCAACCACCTCCGCGCGATGAAACCCGCGAGCCACGGCGCGGCCGACCGCCTCCGGGACCTCGTGACCGACGCCGCGGGCGAGGAGGGACGGCTGACCCTCGTGGAGAACGACCTGTTTCTCTGTTCGCCCGACGAGTTCGACACGCGCTTTCCTGACGCGATTCCCCGCCAAGAGACGTTCTATCGCTGGATGCGCGAGCGGACGGGGTATCTGATGGAGGGCTGTGACGACGAGTCCGTTGAGGAAGACTCCCGACCCGCGGGCGGCGAGTGGAACTACGACGAACAGAACCGCCAGTTCCCGCCCGCGGAGTACGATTTTCCCGACCCACCCGCGTTCGACGCGACCGAGACGACCGAAGCCGTCGCCGATTGGGTGCGCGACGAGTTCGAGACGTGGGGCGACGACGCGCTCGGCGTCGCGGACGCGGACCCGACCGACGCCGCGAGGACCGACCTCACCGACTTCGCGGACGAGGAGGAAGACGGAGCGCGAGACGGCCGATTCCGCTGGCCGGTCACCCGCGAGCAGGCCCTGACCGCCCTCGATAGGTTCGTCGCCGAGCGATTGCCCGAGTTCGGTCCCTATCAGGACGCCATGCTCGCGCGGTCGTGGTCGGGCAACCACGCCCTGCTGTCGCCCGCGCTCAACCTCGGCCTGCTCCGGCCCGAGGAGGTAATCGAGCGCGCCATCGACGCCTACGAGGCCGACGAGGCACCCATCGAGAGCGTCGAGGGGTTCGTCCGGCAGGTCCTCGGGTGGCGCGAGTTCGTCCGCCACGCCTACCGCCGCCGGATGCCCGAGATGGCACGAGCGAATCACCTCGATGCGACCCGCGACCTGCCGCCGCTGTACTACGACGGCGAGACCGAGATGCGCTGTCTGGAGACCGTCGTTGGGCGCGTCCGAAACCGGGGGTACAGCCACCACATCGAGCGCCTGATGATTCTGTCGAACTTCGCGCTGATGTACGGCGCGGACCCCCACGAACTGAATCGCTGGTTCCACTTCGGCTACGTGGACGCCTACCACTGGGTCACGACACCCAACGTCGTCGGGATGGGCACCTTCGCCACCGACGCGCTCTCCACGAAACCGTACGCCGCGAGCGCGAACTACGTGGACAAGATGAGCGATTTCTGTGAGGGTTGTCGGTACGACCCCGACGAGACCACGGGAGAAGACGCCTGTCCGTTCAACGCGCTCTACTGGGACTTCCTCGCGGAGAACGACGAGACGCTTCGGGACAACCACCGGATGGGGCTGACCTACCACAATCTCGACCGGAAAGGCGACGACGAACTCGACGCCATCCGCGAGCGCGCCGCCGAGGTTCGAGAGCGGGCCGCGAATGGGAGCCTCTAGTCAGTCGTCCGGTCCCTCGTAGATTCCGGGGTCCACCATCGGTTCGGGGTAGTCGTCCCCGAGTTCGACGCCGTATTCGGCCTGTTCGTCGGCGGTCAGCGTCCACGGTTCGTGCGCGTTTCCACCCGGAATCTCACTCAGTTCCGGACACCACGTCCGGACGTACTCGGCGTCGGGGTCGTAGCGGTGGGCCTGCCACAGCACGTCGAACGACCGGTCCCGCGAGTCGTTGCCGACGCCAGCGACGTAGGCCCAGTTGCCGTAGTTGCTCGCGGGGTCGTAGTCCACGAGCAGGGTCTCGAAGTGGGCGGCCCCGCGACGCCAGTCGGTTCGCAGGTCGTTGGCCAGAAACGACGCCGCGTTCTGGCGCGCCCGGTTGGACTGGTAGCCCGTCGCGGCCAACTCGCGCATCGCGGCGTCCACGAACGGGATTCCGGTTTGCCCCGCCGCCCATCGCTCGAACGCGGCGGCGTTCTCGTTCGATTGGTCCGACTCGTCCGGCGCGTCCGACCAGTCTCGCCAGTCCACGTCGCGCTCCCGGATACCCTCCGGGCGAAAGAGTTGCGCGCCGTGCTTGGCGACCTGAAACTGGAAGAAGTCCCGCCAGCGCAACTCGAAGACGAGCCAGTACGTCGAGTCGTTTTCGACGCGTTCGGTCTCGTAGCGTTCCACCTCGGCGCAGACTCGCCGAGGGGACAGACACCCGAGATTCAGCCACGCCGAGAGCTTCGAGGAGTAGTCCGGCCCGAGAAGACCGTTTCTGGTCTCGCGGTACTCGCGCAGACAGTCGCGCTCCCAGATGAACTCGTCCAGTCGCGCGAGTCCGGCCGACTCCCCGCCTCGGAAGTCGAGCGCCGCGCGGTCGTCCTCCTCGGCAGTCGGGGCTTCGACGGACGAGACCCCGAGCGCGTCCGATTTCGGAATCTCGCCGAGCGAAATCCGTCCCTCCGAGTTCGCGTCCGTGGCCGCACCCGCGGCCACGGACGCAGGCGCGGGCGGCAACTCAGGTGTCCCAATCGGCTCGCGCACGCGACTGTTCGCTTCGAGGCGGTCTTTGAACGGCGTGAAAGTGTCGGCAATCTCGGCGACCGGCGTCGGCAGGTCGTCGCGGTGGTGGAGCGTGTGGGTCCAGCACGTCCGGAGTTCGACGCCGCGGTCGGCCAGCGCGCGCTCGACGCCCGTCTCGACCGCTCGCTCTTCGGGCGCGGGGAGCGTCTGGCAGTAGACCGCCGACGCGTCCGCCGCGTCCGCGAGATCTGGCAGGACCTCCTCGGGCCGCCCGTGGCGAACCACCAACTCCGAATCTCGCTCGCGCAGGTTCTCGCGGAGGTCGGCGACACTCTCGCGCAGGAACTGGGCGCGGTGCGGACCGGTCTTCTCGTACTCGAAGGAGTCGGGACCGCCGTAGGGTCGCGGCCCGAACTCGCGCGGGTCGAAGCAGTAGACCGGCAGGAGGCGGTCGGCGTCCTCGACGGCCGCGGCCAGTGTCTGATTGTCGTGCAGTCGGAGGTCGCGCCGGAACCAGACGAGCGCGACGGACGAATCCACGCTCATCTCTCGTCCTCCCACGAATCCAGCAGAGCGGGCAGGTCGGCCACCGAGTCGAGAACCGAGTCGGACGCGACCGGCGACGAGTCCGTGTCCGCGCGAGTCGTGATACCGGACAGGACCAGCGCCGTCGCCATGCCCGCGTTCTCGCCGAGCGCGATGTCCGTGTCGAGTCGGTCGCCGACGACGAGGACCTCCTCGTTCCGCCCCGCGACGCGGGATTCGACCGCCTCGGCCGCAGTTTTGCCCGGCTTGCCGAGCATCGCGTCGGGGTCGCGGTCGGCGGCCTCCGCGAGCGCGGCGACGATGGGACCCGACCCCGGAACCGGTCGGTCCGGCGCGGGAATCGTCCGGTCGGGGTCCGAGGCGACGAACGCCGCGCCCTCCAGCGCCCAGAGCGCGTCTCGGAGGCGGTCGTAACTGAACTCGCGGTCGATGGAGGCGACGACGACCTCGGCGCGGTCGGGGTCGGTTACGACTGGAACGCCCCGGTCGGCCAACATCTCGCGCAGGCCCGCCTCGCCCACCAAGTAGGTCGCCGCACCGGGGTGTTCGGCGGCCACGTAGTCGGCGGTCAGCGACCCCGAAGTCACCACGTCGTCGGGACCGACCGTGAACCCGAGGTCCGCGAGACGGGCGGCATAGGCCGCGGGCGTCTGGGTCGGGTTGTTCGACAGCATCAGGAGGTCCAGTCCGCGCTCGCGGAGTCGGTCCACCGTCTCGATGGCTCCCGGAATCACCTCGTCGCCGTGGACTAGCGTGCCGTCCACGTCGAGGACGACGCTTCGGACGGTCATCGGTCGCTCGCCTCCGCGAGGCGGGCGGCCGTCTCGGAGGCGTCACGGCGACAGTGGGGGGTCTCGGTTTTCCCGATATGCATCGTCGGTGAGTTAGGACTCGGACGCCTTGGCTCTGTTTCCGACGGCGGTCTCGAACGACCGTGCTTCCGGGCCGCGGTCTACCGCGACCCGTCTCGGTTTCGAAGCGCCTCCTCGGTCTCCCGCATGAAGGTCTCCTGTGCGTTCCGGACCGCCTCGCCCTCGGCGGGTCGAATCTGTTCGTAGCTCCCGTCCGAGTGCATGACCCACCGCTTGCGGTTGTCCGAGAGGAACGTCTCCAACACCCAGTCGAGTTTCGACTGCAGTCGCGGGTCCTCGATGGGCGCGATGGCCTCGACCCGATTGTCGAGGTTCCGGGTCATCCAGTCGGCCGATCCGACGTAGTAGCCGGGGTCGTCGTTTCCGAAGCGGTAGATGCGGGAGTGTTCGAGGAATCGGCCGACGACGCTGTACACGTCCACGTTGTCGCTGACGCCCGCCAATCCGGGGCGGAGCCGACAGATGTCTCGAACGACGAGGTCAATATCGACGCCCGCCATCGACGCTTCGTAGAGTTCCGCGACCATCTCGGGGTCCTCCAGACGGTTCACCTTGGCGGTGATACTGGCGTCCTCGCCGCGGCGGGCGCACTCGGCCTCGTTGCGAATCAGGTCCACGAAGCGCTCGCGCATGTTGCCCGGCGCGACCAGCAGTTCCCGGTACTGCTCGTGGAGCGAGTGGCCGGTGAAGTAGTTGAACAACTTCACGAGGTCTTGGCCCACGTCGCGGTCGGCGGTCAGTAGACCGAGGTCGTCGTACCGCTTGGCGGTCTCTGAGTGGTAGTTGCCCGTGCCGACGTGCGAGTACAACTGGACGCCCTCGCTGTCGTCCTCGTCGCGGACGACCAGCGAGGTCTTTGTGTGGGTCTTGAAGCCGATGGTGCCGTAGGCGACGTGAATGCCCTCCGCTTCCAGTTTCTTGGCCCACTCCAAGTTGTTCTGCTCGTCGAAGCGAGCTTTCAACTCGACCATCACCGCGACCTGCTTGCCGTTCCGGGCGGCCTCGATGAGCGTCTCGACCACCTTCGAGTCGCTGGCGGTCCGGTAGATAGCGGCCTTGATGGCCAACACGTCGGGGTCGCGGGCCGCGGTTTCGAGGAACTGCTGGACCGTCCCGGTAAACGAGTGGTACGGGTGGTGGACCAGCACGTCGTCAGCGCGAATCACGTCGAAGATGTCGCGGTCGTCGGTCCCGATGTCCGCGAGTCGCGGATGGGGCTTGGGCGACCAGTCGTCGAGTTTCAGGTCGGGGCGGTCCAGTTCGAGCAGCGAGTCGAAGTCCCGGAACGCCAGCGGGCCGCGGC
The DNA here is from genome assembly GCF_004087835.1 of Halorussus pelagicus. Taxonomy (NCBI): domain Archaea; kingdom Methanobacteriati; phylum Methanobacteriota; class Halobacteria; order Halobacteriales; family Haladaptataceae; genus Halorussus; species Halorussus pelagicus. The sequence continues at coordinate 554,944 of NZ_CP035119.1, read as the reverse complement.
GCTCGAATATCTCGCAGTCGTCCAAATCGAGTCTGTCGGCCAGTATCTCGCGGACGAGCGGGTGGGCGTCGTCCTCGATTTCGAGTCGGACGACGGTGGCGAATCGGCGCTCTTCCAAGACCTCTTCGATCATCTCGATGAGGTCCTCGGCGACCTCCTCGTCGCGCCCGACCTCGGCGTTGCGAGTGACGCGGAACGTCGAGTAGTCCACGATTTCGACGTTCGGAAAGAGCAAGTCGAGGTTGTCGGCGATAACGTCCTCTATCAGGACGAAACGGGCGTTCCGGTCGTCAGCACTCGCGCTCTCCGTACCGGAGTCGCCCGAGTCGCCGCCGACCCGGACCAGTCGCGGCCGGTTCTGCGGGACCTTCACCCGTGAGAAGGTGAGGTCGTCGTTGGGGTTCTCGCGGGTCAATACCCCGAGCGAGAGGCTGAGGTTCGAGATGTGCGGGAACGGATGTGCCGGGTCGAACGTCAGCGGCGTCAGCGTCGGGAGAACCGAACTCTCGAAGTACGCCCGGAGGTCGCCGCGCTCGTCGGCCGAGAGGTCGTCGTAGTCGAGAATCCGCACTCCGGCGTCGGCGAGCGCCGGTCTGACGGTCTCGTGGTAGCACTCGGTCTGGCGCTCGAACATCGGCCGAGCGATTTCGAGTATCTCGTCCCACTGCTCGCGCGGGGTGCGACCGTCCGGCGTGCGCTCGGTGACGCCTGCTTCGATCTGCTGTTTCAGGCCGCCGACCCGCTTGCGGAAGAACTCGTCCATGTTCGTGGTGAAGATGGAGAGAAACTTCACCTGCTCCAGCAAGGGGTTGCGCTCGTCGGTCGCCTCGTGGAGGACGCGCTTCTGGAACTCCAGTTCGCTGAGTTCCCGGTTCAGGTAGTACGCCGGGTCCGACCGGTCGAAGTCGGCCGGGGCGTCGGCCGAATCGGCGGCGTCGGACACGACGGTGGTCGTCTCGGAACTGTCGTCGTCTCCCTCCAAGGCGGCGAGGTCGCTCCCGTTCGTCTCGGCGGTGTCTGCCATCGCCGCGTTCTCGGTGTCTACCGGTCGCACCTCCTGGGAGTCGGCCCGTTCGCCGTCCGCGGTGTCGTCGGAACGTGGTGGCTCGTTCGACATCTATCGGAACACCGATTCGTCGCCGTCGAGCCGGACGACCTTGTCCGCACTGCGTTCCACGTAGGTCTCCTCGGCGGAGACCGCGACGAACTCCTCGCGGTCCCAGTCGTAGGCCGTCAGCGCGCCGCCGTGGACGCATCCGGTGTCGAGGGCGACTCCGCCGTCGGCGTCGTGGGGGCGCTCGTGGACGGTGTGGCCCGTGAACACGGTCGTCTCGCCGTCGTACTCGTCGTACCAGAGCGGACCGACGTACTCCTCGTCGGCGTGGGGCGCGCGCATGTTCAGCAGGTCGTTGACGCTGTGGTCGCGCAGGTCGCGGCGGGGGTCCACGCCACCGTGGACGACCAGCGCGCCCGCCCACGAGAGCGCGACGGGGAGCGACCGGACGAACTCGGCGTTCGCTTCCGAGAGGTCGAGGTCGGTCTCGCCGCGGAGAATTTTGGCTTCGTTGTTCCCGCGGACGCTCACGAGGTTCGGCCGCTCGCGCACGATGTCCAACACGCCCTCGGTGTCGGGACCCTTGCGCACGAGGTCGCCGACGAACACCACGAGGTCGTCCTCGGACACGTCGAGGCGTTCGAGCAGCGTTTCCAGTTCCGCTCGACAACCGTGAACATCGCCGACGACGTAGATGTCGTCCCACTCCTCGGCGTCGATTCGTTCGTTGGGGACGCCCTCGGCGAAACGCGACTCGGACTCCTTCGACAGTTGCTCGCCGGTAGTAATAGCCATTCACCTCTAGAGAGGGTGAATCCGTATTAAACTGGTACTATGAGAGATATATAGTGGTTTTTAGACCGCTGGAGGGTGGGACCTCCCGGTCACGTCGCCATCGGCGTCTGGCGACACGATGTGAATCCGGTCGGTCAGCAGTTGCGACTGTGCCGTCGTGTTCGACAGACCACAAAACACTTCACGCGCACCTGTGAGCGTCCCGATATGAACCGCGACACGATGCTGGCGGGCGGAATCGCCGTCGTCGTCGCGGTGTCGCTTCTCGCCGCCACCGTGGTCCCCGGCGCGATAGCCCAACCCGAGTCCGACCCCGTTCGGTCCGGTCACCTCGACATTCAGGAGGTCTCTATCGCACCCACGGCGGTGTCGGGCGGCACCGCGACCCTACAGGTCGATACGCGCCTCGAACACTGGGGCGGCGAGTCCGAGAACGTCACCGTCCGCGTCCGGGCGGTCGGTCTCGAATCCGGACTGGTCGAGACGACGACCGAAACGGCCGTCGAACCCATCTCGGGCGAGCGCGAGGTGTCGGTCCTCCAGAATCTCTCGGTCGAACGCGCCGGTGGCTACCGCGTCGAAACCGCGGTCTACCGCGACGGCGCGCGCATCGCTGACGGAAGCACGGAGGTCCGGGGCGTCGGCACGCTCACGCCCGCGTACGCCCGGACCGATGTCCGGTTCCACTGGCAGAGCGGCGACGGATTTCCGCCGATAGAGTACACTGTCCGGAACGCCGAGAACGACCGCGCCACGCTCGACGTTTCGACGTTCCTGACCAACGAGGGCGACGCCGACTCCGAGGAGTTGCGAGTCGTCGTCACCGCGCGACAGGCTGACTCGAACGTCGTCGCCAACCGGACCGAAGTCGAAGTCGGCACCATCCGACCCGGCCGAACCGCGACGCCGAGCGTCGAACTGACCGTCCCCGACGAGTACAACTATTACCTCGACGCGGTACTGTGGAAAGACGGCGTCATCGTCGGCACAGCCCGTAGCGTGGCGAATCTGAACCCGACCGAGACCGTCCGCACGAACGAGACGGTCCGCGAGGTCGGCATCAAGGTCAGCGACTTCGAGGACGGCGACACCAACCGCGGAGCGCGCGAGACGACGGCCAGCTCCGACGCGGACGGTAGCGTCCCCGGATTCGGGGTCGGCGTCGCAGTCGCCGCGCTGGGCGGCGCACTGCTGCTCGCACGGAGGCAATCATGACCGAGACTAACACCGACACGGAAATGACCGAGGAATCGACTCACCAGCAGACGCCGACGACGACTTCCGGATTCGAGATACGGACGAACCTCTACCGGGCCGCGCTGGCGCTGTTCGTCCTGCTCGCCGTCGTCGCGGTGATTCAACTGTACGCCAGCGTCAACGCCACCATCAACACGTTCATTACGGCCGAGTACCGGTCGCTGTTCCGCGCGGCGTTCAATCTGGTCGTGCTGTTGGTCTCGGGCATCGGCATCTCGCGGACGGTGCGGGAACTGAGCGGAGAGTAGGCCCGACCGATTCGGTTCGGCGGGCGGAATCCAATTCTACAAAAAATTAATAAGCATTAGAGGGGAAAGAACCCCTATGGACATCGAATCAGAGGGTTCCATCGAACTGCAAGGCGATGAAGAACCGGACATTGACGACGAGGACGTGTTCCCGCCGAGTTTCATGCAGGAACACACCGACCACGATTCGCTCTGGGACTTCTTCGGCAACAGCCAGTGGGAGATCGACGGCGAGGAGGACCTCAAAGCGGTCCCCGACGACGAGTTCGACGCGTACGTCGCCGCGAACAGCAACTTCGACGATTGGGACGAGATGAAAGCGAAAGCCGCGGCACAGATGCTTGCTCGGGAGATGGACTTCTGAAGCGGTCGTCCGGTACCGTCGGCTACGCAACTCGCTATCCGGCGTCGGGTTGCGTTCGTACTCCGAACGAACTCTCGGAAGAACATTCGCTTCTAGAAGCTGGGAAAGCCCAGTATTTCGCCCCCTGAGGTGTATCAGGAATTGTTTCTCTATCGGACAGGAAACGTGAGGAAAGGGAGTGGGCCAACGCGGATTTGAACCGCGAACCTCCCGGTTATCAGCCGAGCGCTCAACCTAATTGAGCTATTGGCCCTCGAACGCATTCTCTGCTTGCGCCCTTGAATGTTTAAGCGTTTCCTTTCGATGCCGGTTCGGCACGCCCTCACGGTGTTTTCCGGACAATCGCCCGCCCGTTTTGCCTCGTCGTCGCTTGAGCGCAACCGGCCGCGCTACGTCTCTTTCTCGCCGTCCTCGCGCTCCTCGGACTCGATGTCGTAGGCGTCGTCGTCCACGCGGTAGGTGTCCTCCGAGGCGTCGGAGTGGCTCCGCGACCCCGAACTCGTTCCGCTCGCGCCGGGACTTGCACTCCCTGCGCCAGCGTGGCCCGGATTCCCACCGCCCGCGCTCGCTCCGCCCGCACCGACATCCTCGGCGTTCGGGAACCCGAAGGTGTAGACGTTGCCGGTGGCGAACCCGTTGGTTTTCTTCTCGAGATAGGGCTTGACGAACCACTTCTGGACCGCCTCGCGGACGAGGATGCGCGAGGGCGGGAACGCCAGAAGGAACCCCACGCTGTCCGTGACGAGACCCGGCGTGAGCAGGAACGCGCCCGCCGCGATGAGGAGCGCGCCGTCGGTCAGTTCGTCGGTCGGGACCCTGCCCTCGCCGACCGCTTTCTGTAGCTTCCGGATGGTGTGACGGCCCTCCGCGCGGACGAACAGCGTTCCGATTAGCGCGGTCAGGACGACCAGCGCCACCGTCAGCGCGGGTCCGAGTTCGCTCGCCACGACGACGAGGAACAGCGCGTCTAAGAGCGGGATGAGGAGGAGTCCGAAGAGTACGCGTTTCATCAGTGCTGTCTTGGCCGATGGTAGTCGTTCGCGCCCTAAAACGTTTTAGGTGCCGAGAGTGTTCGTCGGCCGTCCGCGTTCGCTCGCGCCGAGAGCGAACCGTTTTTGGACCGTTTCTACCAACCATCGCCATGGAACGACTCCGCGAGTCACTCCACGAAGCACCGATTATCGACAAAGACGGCTATCAGTACCTCGTTCACCCCATCAGCAACGGCGTGCCGATGCTCGAACCCGAACTGCTTCGGGAAGTCGTCGTCGGCATCACGCAGGCGGCCGACCTCGACGTGGACAAAATCGTCGCCCCCGAGGCGATGGGCATCCATATCGCCACCGCGCTCTCGCTCCAGACCGACGTGCCCCTCGTGGTCATCCGCAAGCGCGAGTACGGACTGGAGGGCGAAGTCGCGCTCCACCAGACCACGGGCTACTCCGAGTCGGAGATGTACATCAACGACATCGAGGAGGGCGACCGCGTCCTCATCGTGGACGACCTGCTCTCGACCGGCGGGACGCTGGCCTCCATCTGCGACGCGATGGACGAAATCGGCGCGGAAATCGCGGACATCGCGGTCGTCATCCGGAAACTCGGCGAGACGGCGCTCGACGAGACGGAGTACGAGGCGACGAGTCTGGTCGATATCTCCGTCGAGGACTTCGAAGTGACGATTCACTAGGTGCGATATGCTTATGACGGATGCGCAACGAATAGCTAGCGTTGGCAACTCGCCAACGTCCCAAGTCGTGCAATCCAACAGGGCAGGCCGATAACCTCGACGTGCCTGTGGATGCGCGGGGCTAGGACACTTCAATCATCGTTCTCCAAGAAAACCCGCCACAGAGGAGCGGCGGGACCGCCGTCACTTACTCCGCTTTCGTTCGGGCGGTGATGTACTGCCCGAGAAGCCAGCAGCACAGGCAGAGGATCATAACGACCTTGCCAAAGCTGACTCCGTAGAGCAGCAAGACTGTACCTGCAAACATGCCTGCAGAGAGCGCAGGGAGATGAGACACCTCAATCATCGTTCGTAGGGGTCGCCCCGACTGTGGGACTTGCGTCGTTTTGGCGACGCTATCAGACTGTCCGTTGACAATAATATAAAAAGCTTCGTAAGCGAAGTGAAAGTGAAGAGTATGGATTTTCGTCAATCAGTGTCAATTAGAATCTTTCGAGATAGTAACCGTCCGAGCTAACTGTGGTACTGAAGACGAGTAGAAGCTAGCTTCAGGCTTGAACAACTCACACCGCACGGCACCGCCACGACGCCACAGCACCACTCCGCACCGCTACCGCCCCGCATCAGCCTCACGCCTCCCCAACCGCCTGCGTTGTCTGCGAACCGCGTTCGCAGACTACTCAGCCCTCGCGCGGATGGGCGCGGCCACTCGCAGGCCGCGCCCGCACGCGCCGGGTCGAACGTTCCACCGAGCGAAACCGACGTACGAATAATACACAAACTTGCATATTACTTCCCTTCTAGAACCAAATATGCGCTCGAACGCGAAACAATTATTGAACCCGACCCGTTCGTCGGGAGTATAATGGCGACAGACACGGACGGCGAGATAGACCTCGATTACGAACTCGACGACCGGCCGCCGTGGCCTAAGTCCCTCCTGCTGGGACTCCAGCACGTCGCGGTCATGCTGGTTCCGGCGACCGCGGTGGCGTTCATCGTCGCGGGCGCGGTCGGCCTGAGCGCGGGTGACACGGCCTACATCGTCCAGATGGTCCTGCTGTTCTCCGGACTGGCGACCGTCGTGCAGGCCTACACGGTCGGCCCGGTCGGAGCCAAACTCCCCATCGTGATGGGGACCAGTTTCACCTTCGTCGGCGCGGCCTCCTCAATCGGCGCGAGCTACGGACTCGGGGCCGTCTTCGGCGCGATACTGGTCACGGGCTTCGTCGTGGAGGGTATCATCGGCTGGCAGTTCGACCGCATCGAACCGTTCTTCCCGCCGCTCGTGACCGGACTCGTCGTCATCATCATCGGACTCTACCTCGTCCCGGTGGCGATGGACTACTCGGCGGGCGGCGTCGGCGCGAGCGACTACGGCGCGGCCCACAACGTCGGTCTCGCCGCGCTGGTCCTGTTCGTCTCGGTCGCGCTCAACCTCTTCACCGACGGCGTCACGCGACTCCTCAGCACGCTCGTCGGTCTCACTGTCGGCTACGTCGCTGCGCTCGCGCTCGGTCTCGTTGACTTCTCGCCGGTCGCGTCGGCGTCGTGGGTCGCGGTCCCCAACCCCGGCGCGTTCGGGTTCGAGTTCGAACCGGTCCCAATCGTCACCTTCGCCTTTCTCTTTCTGGTCTCGGCGATGGAGACAGTCGGCGACATGTCGAGCGTCACGGCCGCCGAGGGTCGCACGCCCGACAGCGAGGAACTACGCGGCGGTCTGTTCACCGACGGCCTGCTGAGTTCGCTCGGCGCGGCGTTCGGCGCGTTCCCCGTCACCTCATTCTCGCAGAACGCGGGCATCGTCAACTTCACCGGCGTCATGAGTCGCCACGTCGTCGGTGTCGCCGGGGCCATCCTCGCGGTCCTCGGACTTAGCCCGAAAGTCGGCGCGGCGGTCGCCACCATCCCGAGTCCCGTCTTCGGCGGCGCAGTCTTGCTGATGTCCGGGATGGTCGCCGCCAGCGGCGCGCGCCTCGTCTTTCTCCACACCGATCTCGACCGCCGGAACATGGTCATCCTCGCGGTGTCGCTCGGTCTCGGTCTCGGCGTCGCCACGCGCCCCGACGCGATTCAGGGTCTCCCGAGTGCCGCCCAGACCTTCTTCGGCGAACCAGTCGTCGTCACCGCGCTGACCGCGCTCGTCTTCAACACGCTCACGCCCGGCGAGCAGAGTCCGCTGTTCGACGCGCCCCCCGAGGAATCGGTCGCCGAGACGGAGGAACCGCCCGCGTCCGCGGACGATTAAACGAGCAGCGAACCTCGGCACACTTTTCCCCGCAGATGCGGTCACTCCCTCCATGCGACTGCTGTTCGTCCACTCCGACCATCTGGAGTTCGAGACCACCACGGAGACCGGGGAGGGTATCGCCGAGACCGAGGGCGTCCCGATGGCGGGCCGGATGGAGGACTGCGTGACCGCGTTCGTCAGCGTCGAGACCGGAGACGAGGCCGACCTCGACGCCGCGGTCGCAAATGCCGCCGACGAGGTACGCGACGTGACCGACCAGTTGAACACCCGGAAAATTGTTCTCTACCCCTACGCTCACCTGAGCGACGACCTCGCGGCCCCCGAGAGCGCTACGAACGTCCTCCGGGACCTCGAAAACGCCCTCGACGGAGACTACGAGGTCCTGCGGGCACCCTTCGGCTGGTACACGTCCTTCGAGGTCGCCTGCAAGGGTCACCCGCTCTCGGAACTCTCCCGGCACGTCACGCCCGAGCGCGGCGAGGAGGACGGAAGCGACGAACGCGCGTCGAGCGACTGGAAACTCGCGTTTTCCGACGGCGAGACCGCCGACCTCCCGGCGACGGACGCCATCGACTCGCTCGACGCGGAGGACGACGACCGCGTGAGCGACGACATGCGCGCGCTCGTCGCCGACGAAGTGGAGCGCGAGACCGCCAACGCGGGCGAGCAACCGCCCCACGTCGAGTTGATGCGCGAGCAGGAACTGGTCGGCGACGACGAGATGAGCGACGCGGGCACCCTTCGGTGGTACCCCCGCGGGAAGCTAATTCGGGACTCCCTCGTCGAGTACGTTGACGACCTCGCGGTCGAGTACGGCGGGATGCCCGTCGAGACGCCCGCGATGTACGACCTCGGAGTGCGGGCGGTCCGGGAACACGCCGAGACGTTCGGCGAGCGCCAGTATCGCTTCGAGTCGGGCGACCGCCCGACGATGCTCCGACCGGCGGCCTGTGTCGGCCAGTTCTCCGTCATGCGGGACATGCAGATTGCGGAGTCCGACCTCCCGCTTCGCCTCTACGAGACGGCCACCTCGTTCCGGCGCGAACGGCGCGGCGAAGTCGCGGGCCTGACCCGCCAGCGCGCGTTCATGATGCCCGACATGCACACCGCGACCCGCGACGTGGAACAGGCCAAAGCGGAACTCCGGGCGCAGGCGACCCTCGCGCTCCGGACCAGCGACGACCTCGGCCTGAACTACGAACCCGCGATTCGCGTGACCCGCGAGTTCTACGACGACAACGAGGCGTGGGTTGAGTCGCTTGCCGAAGACCTCGGCACGCCCGCCTTGCTCGAAATTCTGCCCGAGCGTCGCTACCACTGGTCGGCGAAGGTGGACTTCGCGGTCATCGACGGGCTGGGTCGTCCCATCGAGATTCCCACCGTGCAACTTGACGTAGAGAGCGCCGAACGGTTCGACATCGAGTACAGCACGGGCGAGGAGACGCGCCATCCGCCGATTCTCCACTCCTCGCCGACCGGGAGCATCGAGCGCGTGCTGGCCGCCCTCCTCGAAACGGCCGCCGAGCGAGACGTTCCGCGACTCCCGACATGGCTCTCGCCCACGCAGGTCCGGTTCGTCCCGGTCGGCGACGAACACGGTGACTACTGCGATGCGCTCGCCGACGACCTCCGGTCGTCGGGTATCCGCGCCGACGTGGACGAGCGCGACGAGACGGTCGGCAAGCGCATCGCAACCGCCGAGTCCGACTGGGTACCCTACTACGTCGTGGTCGGCGACCGCGAGGTCGAAACCGACGACGAGCAGTTGGCGGTGACCGTCCGCGGCGAGGGCGAGGAGCGCGAATTGACGTTCGGGGAGTTAGAGTCGGCAGTCCTTGCCGACATCGGTGACTCGCCGAAAAAGCGGCGCTACCTCCCGAAACGAGTCAGTAAGCGCCCGAGCTTCGCGGGTCGGTAGCCGGAGTTTTCGAGGCGGCGTCTTAGGAGAACGCGACAATTTCGTGTTCGCTACGTACAGGTCCGCTCGACGCGCTGTAGGCATGTTTATCGGTGCCAACCCTCAAGTTGAATATTCCTTATGCGAATAAAACCGTGGTTGTTTAATACCCTCAAGTAATATCCTGCTCACATGGCTTCACTCGACTTCGAACCGCTGACGTACGACGAACTGTCGCCCGAGCGGCGGCCGACGCTGGCGCAGGCTCTCGTCCCCGTTCTCGGCGTCATCGTTTTCCTCGGAATCGGCTCGGGGTATCTCGGACTCGCGCCCCACGCGCCGCTCCTCTGGAGCATCGTTCTCACGGGACTGGTCGGCTACTTCTGGCTCGATCTCTCGTGGGACGACCTGTACGACGGCATGGCCAACAGCCTGCTGATGGGGCTACAGGCGCTTCTCATCCTGTTCACAATCTACGCGCTCATCGCTACGTGGGTTAGCGCGGGCACAATTCCCGGTATGATGTACTACGGGCTGTCGATACTCACGCCCGAGGTGTTCCTGCCCGTGACCGCGATTCTCGCGGCACTCGTCGCGTTCTCTATCGGGTCGTCGTGGACCACCGCTGGCACGCTCGGCGTCGCGTTCATCGGCATCGGGTCGGGTCTCGGCATCCCCGCACCGATGACGGCGGGTGCGATTCTGAGCGGGGCGTACGCGGGCGACAAGCAGTCGCCCCTCTCGGACACGACCAACCTCGCGGCCGCCGTCACGAACACGGACCTCTTCGACCACATCCGGGCGATGCGGACCGGCACCGTGGTCGCGCTCGGTCTCTCGATCATCCTCTACGCCGTCCTCGGTCTCCGCGCGGGCGGAGCGATTCCCGAGGGGCAGGTCGCCGAGATTCAGGGCGCGCTGGCGGGCACCTACAGCCTCTCGCCGCTCGTGTTCTTGCCGCTGGTCGTCACCTTCGGTCTCGCGCTCTACGGCTACCCGGCGCTCCCCTCGCTCGTGGCGGGCGTCTTCGCGGGCGTCTTCACGACGTTCGCGGTGCAGGGTGTCGGGTTCACCGCCGCGTGGGACGTGTTCCTGATAGGGACCGAACCCCAGACCGGCACCAAGTTGGTCAACAAACTACTGCACGTCGATGGTCTCTCCGGGTCGGCGTGGACCATCACCGTCGTCGTCGCCGCGCTCGCGCTCGGCGGAATCCTCGAAGGAATCGGCGTCCTCGCAGTGCTGGCCCACCACCTCGTGCAGGCGGTCCGCAGTTCGACCAGCCTCGTCGTGAGTTCCGGCCTGTCGGCGATTCTGGTCAACGTCTTCAGCGCCCAGCAGTACATGGCCATCGTGATTCCGGGGATGACGCTCCGGAACCTCTACGACGACTACGACTTGGAGAGCAGCGACCTCTCGCGCGCCGTCGAGGCCGCGGGGACCCCGACCGGTGCGCTCATCCCGTGGCACGCCGGTGCGGTCTACATGTCCAGTGCCTTGGACGTGACGACGCTCTCGTTAGCGAGTTGGTCGGCGTTCTGGGGGTCGTACTTCCCGTACTACTTCTTCGCGTTCCTCTCGCCGCTCGTCCTGTTCGTCATGGCGCTGACCGGACGCGCGACAACGCCGAACGACGCTGCCGACTCGTCGGCCACCGTCGCGGCCGACGACTGAGACGGCGCGTCCGAGACCCTTTTTCCGGGCGAGTTGTTTCGCGTGCCGTCCGCGAACACCGACTTACTCCCGGCGAGCGCCGGTCCCCGGCCGGTCGAATCCGGCGAGGTCGATGTCGCCCTCGGGCATCGGAACACCACTATAGGGGTCGTCGTCGAGCAGGAGCGACCCGTCGAGGTCGGCGTAGTCCAGCAGGGGCGCGAGGTGGGCCGCCGCCGAGATGGCGGCGTTCGTCTCAATCATGCACCCGAGCATGACCTCCAGTCCGTGCGCGCGAGCGGCGTGAATCATGCGCTTGGCTTCCCTGAGACCGCCGCATTTCATCAGTTTCAGATTGGCGATGTCCACCGTGTCCGCAATTCGGGGGATGTCCGCGAGCGTCACGCACGACTCGTCGGCCGCGATGGGGAGCGGCGAGCGGTCGCGGACGAACTTCAGGCCCTCGGGGTCGTCGGCCGAGACGGGTTGCTCGACGAATTCGAGGTCGTACTCGGCCACGGCCTCGATTTTCCGGACGGCTTCGCGGGGCGACCACGCCTCGTTGGCGTCCACCCGAATCGTCGCGTCGGGCGCGTGTTCCCGGACCGTCGAGAGTATCTCCTCGTCGCGGTCGGTGCCGACCTTGACCTTGAGGACCGAGTAGCCCCGCTCGACCGCAGTCTCGGTCTTCTCGGCCATCCGCTCGGTGGTGTCGATGCCGATGGTGTAGGAGGTCGGAACTGTCTCCGCGGGGTCGAGTCCCCAATAGCGATACAGCGGCAGGTCCGCGCGCTTGGCCGCGAGGTCGTGGAGCGCGACGCTGACCGCGCATCTGGCGGCCGGGTTGCGCTCGACGGTTTCGCGCATCCGGCGCTCGATGCGGTGGAGTTGGTGGGGGTCGCCGACCTCCTCGACTACATCGAGGAGGTCGGGGAGGACGGTCTCCACGGTGGCGGCCGTCTCGCCGTAATGGCTGGAGGGCGCGGCCGCCCCGACGCCCTCGTTGCCCTCGTCGTCGGCGATGCGGACCGCGACGTTCTCGGCGGTCTCTTGGGTCCCCCGCGAGATGGTGAAGGCGTTTTCGAGCGGGAGCGACAGGCGCTCGAACTCGGTCGTGAGGGTCATAGGAGTTCGTCTAACACCTCGTCGGCGTCGAATCGAACCGGGTCGGTCGCGGGCGCGTCGAGTTCGTCGGCGAACGTCTCGACGGCGTCGCGGGCCGCCTCGTCGTCGCCGACCTCTTTCGTGTTGAGCGCGCCAGCGACGATTTTGGTTTCGTAAACTGCCCGGGCAAGATTCTCGTAGAGGTCCACGTAGTCGGCGACCGGCGGGAGGTCGAACTCCTCGTAGCCGTGGACCGCCTCGCGGCCCGCCTCGTGACAGAGGACGAGTTTGTCGGCCATCGACCCGTGGAGGATGCCGCAGGTGACCGCCGAATAGGCCGGATGGACGATGCTCCCCTGTCCCTCCACGAAGAGGTAGTCGTAGTCGTCGCCGCGCTCCAGAATCATCTCCTCGACCGCGCCTGCGGTGAAGTCCGAGACCACGCGGTCGATGGGCGTGCCCCAGTTCTCTATCATGATTCCGGTCTGGCCGGTCGGGATGAATCCGACATCCGCGCCGCGCTCGCGGGCCGCCTCCAGCAGTTCCATCGTCGCGGTCATCTTCCCGACCGAGCAGTCGGTACCAACCGTGAGGACGACTTCGGCCTCGACTTCGTCGGCGACGCCCTGCGCGACGGTCAGGTCCTCGGGGGGCTTTCGCACGTCCCAGATGTCGCAGTCGTTCTCGTCGGCGAGGCGGGCGAACTCCTCGTCGTCTTCGAGGAAGTAGTGGAGACCCGAAATCAGGTCGGTCCCGCGCTCCAAGGCGGTGGTCACGTCCGAGCGCCACGTCTCGTCGAACCCACCGCCGATGGGGGCGATGCCGACGATGAGTGCGTCCACCTCGGGCGCGTCGGCCATCTCGGCGACGATGGGTGCGTCCTGCACGTCAGGGACGAACTCCGAGACTCGCTTTCCGGCGTTGTCGCGGTCGAGGACCGCCTCGATGTCGTAATCGGCGTAGCGCAACAGGCCGACCGCGGTCTTCGCGCGCTCGGGGAACTTCTCGTGAGCGAGTACGGCGACTCTCATGAGAGAAGGGTTGCGATACGGCGGTATAAATCTCAGTGTGACGGTAACGGATCACAGATTGCTGACGAGTCGTCGCGGGGTCTAGGGACCGGGCCGCACGAGTAGCCACGCGACGAACACCACGACGCCGCCGAGACCAGTGCTGGCCACGGCGTGGGCCCGGAGGCGGTCGAGCAGGTCGTGGGCGTCGTCGGTAATCTGGGCCACCTCGTACACCTCGCCGCCGAGTTCACATCGCGGGAGGAAATCCATGGCGACGTGGAGGAACACGCCCGCCGCGAACCCGAAGACGAGACCGTTGATGGGGTCGCTGGAGGGGAGTTTCAGAAGCGCGGACGGAATCGCTGTAATCCCGACGCCCGCGGCCGGAAGCAGGAGGACCGAGACCGGTTTGTCGGCCCGGCGGAGTCGGTCGGCCGCGGCGTAGCCCGCAGGACCCTTGTGAGAGACGATGGCCAGTCCGAGCAGGAGTCCGGGGTCGGGCATGTTACCGTAGACGAGTCCGATGATGGCTCCCGCGGCGAACGAGTGGGCGGTCAACTCCGCGGCGGTGTGGTCGAATGGCAGTTCCATGTGGGTCGCGCGGTGGCCGAGCGTGTGGGCCGAGAACCCGACGAGGACGCCGAAGGCGATGCCGAACCCGCCGAACTTCGGGTGGTGGCCGATGGCTCCCGGCACGATGAAGACGGCCGCGCTGGTTATCATCGCGCCGCTGGCGAGTCCGTACCCCCAGACCAACCGCCCGGCGTCGGTCGTCGCGCCGGACCGCTCGCCCACCAGCGCCGCGCCCGCCATCGCGGCGAACGCCACCCACGCGATAATCGCAACCTTGAGCGTGCCCGCGCGCAACGCGAACGCCGTGAGCGCGACGAGCGCGACGGGACCGAGAAGACCGAGACGAGAGAGTCGCATGTTGTTAACGAGTTCTGTGCAGTTAATAAGGCCTCCGATTGCGGTACTCAGGGCCGACAAGACCACGTCATCGACCATCTTTTTTGAACCCCCCGCGCCCGAGGCGCAGTTCGAGACCAGTTTCAACTACGAGGGGTATCGCATCACGCCAGAACAGAACACCTCTCCGAAGCTAATGCAGACCGAAACCGGGTGAGATAGCGCCGGAAATCTCACGCCGTCGCCTTCTTGAACTCCTTCAGACCGACGACGCCGCCGTCGAACGTCTCCGGGGCGGCCGCTGTGGCGACCCAGTGGAGGAGGTCCGCAGCGTCCTCGGGGTCACGGCCCTGCCCGCCGGTGAGGTCGGTGGCGACAGCGCCGGGGTCCACGACGCCGATTGGCTGGTCGATTTCGGCCGCGAACTGACGCACGACCGCCTCGACCGCGGCTTTCGAGACCGCGTAGGCACCGTACCCCGATTTCGCCTCGCGGGCGATTTTCCCGGAGGGGACCAACACTCGCGCGTCGTCGGCGAGATGCGGCAGGGCCTCCTTGACCGCGGCGAACACGCCGCGGGCGTTGGTCCGGAACGAGTCGTCGAACGCCGAGTAGGCGTCCTCGGCCAGCGGCGACTTGCCGGGACTGCCGTGGAAGACCCCGGCGCTGGCGACTATCACGTCGATGCCGCCGTCGCTCCCGCGCGCCGCGGTCTCCATCAGTCGCTCCACGTCGAACTCGTCGCGCACGTCGGCGCGCATCCCTTTGACTTCGCCGCCCGCGTCCTCGATATCCGCGACGACGGCGTCGAGTTCGTCTTGCTCTCTCGCGCAGACGACGACTCGCGCGCCCTCGTCGGCGAACCGCCGCGCGACTGCCGCGCCGATGCCTCGACTCGCTCCCGTCACGACCGCAGTCTGACCGTCCATACTCTGACTCAGGGACTCCGACGCCAAACCGGTTTCCGTCCGCACGCTCCCGGCGACTCCGCCACAGTTACGTCCTCCGAGCGGTCACGCTCGCCCGTGTTCAGAATCGGTCACTACGGCGTCTCGCTCGCGCTGTACGCTCCCCTCGGCGGACTGCTGCTCGCTGGCGGCCACTCGACCGCGGCCGTGGCGGGCGGCGCGGTCGTCTGCTGGCTGGCGATGCTCCCCGACTTGGACCACCGCCTGCCGGGTATCTCTCACCGCGGGCCGACCCACACGCTGGCGTTCGTCGCGCTCGTCGGTGGTGCGGTGTGGGCCGCCGCGAGCGCGGGGTCGTCTGCGGCCGGACTCGGCGGTCTCGCCGTCGGCCCGGTCGGGTTCCCGGCGTTCGCGGGTGGAATCGCTGGCTTCGCGGTCCTCGCACACATCGTTGGCGACCTGCTGACGCCGATGGGCGTCGCGCTGCTCTGGCCGGTCTCGGGCCATCGCTACACGCTGTCGCTGACGCCTGCCGACAACACGGCGTGGAACTACGGCCTGTTCGCGCTCGGGGTGTTCGCCACCGCCGCGGCGGCGTATCTCGGCGTCGCGGCGGCGACCGACGGGGCGGTCCCGCTGGTGAGTCTCTGAGTGATTCCGGCGATCCGACTGGGCCACGAACGTCTCGACGACTCACCGGTCCCGAAACGTGAGTTTGTCGGCCTTGTTGGTGACCGCCTGCATCATGCATCCGTGGCACACCCAAACGTCCCCGCCGTTGCGCGAGACCAGTCGAGTCCCGTCGGACTGCTGGCCTTCGCAGATGTCACAGACTCGCATACCGTAGGTTCATCGTCCCGCTGTTTCAATCTCTCGGGCGTCGGTCGGCGTTTCGGGCGCGTGTCGGCCCGCACGTCGGTCGTTGGCCTGCGCTCCAGTCGCGCGCCGATTCGACGGCAGACTTTACTCTCGCCTACCGACAGTTTCGATGATGCTCCTGACGCTGTCAGAGCGGGTCGTCCGCGTGGTCGGTCCCGACCCCGTGATACAGGGTCGAATTCCGGACCGTAGTTCGGCTAGTGTTATTATACGGCAAGCAATTATATCGGCGGCCGTCGTAGCCTCGCTATGGAACACGTCGAATACGTCTACACCTTCGGGATGACTCCCGCGGAGGTCGGAGAGTCACTCCGAGAGGGCGAAGTGGGGGTCCTCGCGCTCGCAAGCGACAGCGACGCCTACGCGGTTCCGGTCGGCTACCACTACGACGGCGAACGCCTCCTCGTCAGGTTGGGCGAGCGCGACGACAGCACGAAGATGGACTTCCTTGAATCCACCGGGACGGCGACGCTGGTCGTCTACGAGAAAGAGAGCGAAACCTCGTCGTGGAGCGTCCTCGTCCGCGGGAAACTCGTGGGACTTCCGCCCGAGACCGACCGAGAGATAAACGAGCAGTTCGGGCCGTTCCGCCTGTTCGACGAGGGCGTCGAGGACGTGGACGCCGCGGTGTACGAGTTACGGATGGAGGAGGTGACTGGGCGACGGACCGACTGACGAGGCGGGGTCTCGATGGAGAGAGTCCGTACCCGAGGACGGGGACTGACCTCGGGTACGGACTCTCGCGGACCCGCGCAACCTCTAACCCTCCCGAGACCCAACGGGAAGTATGAGCGAAAGCGACGACAAAGAGCGACGCGAGGACCTGCCCGAAGACGACGCCGAGTGGCGCGAACGCCTCAGCGACGAGGAGTACCGCGTCCTCCGAGAGGCTGGGACCGAACGGCCCTTCTCCGGCGACCACGTTGACCGGAAGGACGACGGCACCTACGCCTGCGCCGGTTGCGGCGCGGAACTGTTCGACGCCAAAACCAAGTACGATTCGGGATGCGGGTGGCCGAGTTTCTACGACGCGGACGACGACCGCATCGAGACTCGCCGCGACACCAGCAAGGGGATGGACCGCACCGAGGTGCTGTGTGCGAACTGCGAGGGCCACCTCGGCCACGTCTTCGAGGACGGCCCGGAACCGACGGGCAAGCGATTCTGCATCAACTCGGTCGCGCTCGATTTCGACGACGAGGAGTAGTCGAGCGCCGTCGGAAACCTCTGGACCCGAACATTTATTTTATTGATAGCTCTGTTGCATGACATGGTAGACCACTCCGAGGTACGTACCGAGTCCCGAGCCATGCTCGAAACAGAGACCGCAGACACGACCACTGAATCGACGGACGCCGAGCGCGACGACGAACCGTCCATCGACTATCGCGGGGCGACAGTCAAATACGCACCGGGCGCGCCGGTCGCGGGCAACCCCGTGCTGTTCGAGACCGACCACGCGCCCGACCACCCCGAGACCGAGTTCGAGTGGCGTTTCGGCGACGGCGCGACCGCGACCGGCAAAAAAGCGAGCAACGTCTACGACGCGGGCGGCCGGACGGAAGTCACCCTGACCGTCACCGACGGCGAGGGCGCGACCGAGACCGCCACCGAAACCGTGACGGTCTATCACGAGGTCGAGACCACGCTCGGCGCGAGCGAGGACGACCTCGTCTCGGTCGTCCTCCGCAGTGACGAGGAGTTCGCGCCGACCGAATCTGTCTCCGTGACCTCGCTCCGGTTCGGCGCGCCGACCGCGGTCGCTATGGGGTCGGGCGCGAGTCCGGTTCGGACCGAGACCGACGGCGACGACCTTCGCGTGTGGGTACGACCCGACCGGGCCGGACTCGACGACACTGAGACGGTTCGCGTGGCCGGGCGCACGACCGACGGTGTTCCGCTCGCGGGAACCGTAGACGTACGATAGCTAGTTCGACGCGGCAGTGTTCTCCGGAACGTAGCCACTCGATAGGTATGCCCCCGAGTCACACTTATCACGATACGGTGACTACGTCCAGACGAGACCTGATGAGCGAACCCGCTAGCGACGCGCCCGCGGGCGACCCGTCCCCGAGCGCGCCCTCCGCGACGACCGAGGAATCGGCTGGGACGAGCGTCGAGTCGGTCGAAATGACCGCCGACGCTCCCGAGACGGACGACTCCACGGAGTCGCCCGCCGAGTACGAACGCCTCCGGACGAAGAAAAAAGAGCGAACGGGCAACACTGAGGAAGCCACGGTCCGGGACGTGTTCGTCGGCGAGAGCCGAGTCGTCCTGACCGCGGGCTTCCCGTGGACGACCGACACCGAGCGACTGGTCTACGACCTCGACAGCGACCGCGATGTCCTCAAGCTAGAGGCGCTGGCCGAGTCGAAGGGCTTCGACTTCGAACAGGTGTCGTTTCTCGACGGCGAGAGCCTTTCAGTCGTCTACACCTGCGGCGAGTGGGTCCCGGAGGCCCAAATCGAGTACGTCGAGGGTGAGGGGTCGGCGAGTTCGACGTTCCTGACCGAACTCCGACTACTCGGCCGGGAACTGGCGCGCTCGCCCAAGTTCCTCCGGCGACTCGTCCGCCTCTCGCGCACCATGACGACCAAGCAGGCGGTCATCGCGGTCATCCTCGTGAAGAAGCTGATTATCCTCGCGCTGGTGGCGTGGCTGGTGCTGTAGCGACGCTCCGGGACCCCCACGGCGGGAACGCTTTTTCTCGCGCCGACCGAACGACGACCATGACCGATTCGGTTCCGGCCGCCGCCGAGGAACTGCTCACGAGCGAACCCCTGATGGCCCACTTCGCCACCTGCGCGGAGGGCCGCCCGCACGTCGCGCCGGTCTGGTACCACTACGACGATGGCGTGCTGGAGGTGCTGACCGGCGGGCGAAAACTGGCGAACGTCCGGGAGAACCCCCGCGTCGCGGTTTCCGTCCAGAAAGACGACGGCGGGCAGGCCGAGTGGATGGTCACCCTGCGCGGGACGGCGGAGGTGGTCGAAGACCGCGACGAGCGCCTGCGCGCGGCCGAGCGAATCAACCCGAAGTACGGCGCGTCGGCCGACGAGTACCCCGAGAACGTGTTAGTCCGCGTCGAGGTCGGGTCCGCGAGCTATCAGACGTACTGACCCCTCGGGCGTTGGCGACCGACAGACAAATTTTCCGTCGCCCCGACAGGTGACACATGACTACCTCGGACGCGAACGCGACAGCTTCGGACGCCGGGCGACGGCGGGACGCCTCGGTCGTCTCCGGTCCCGACGAGTCGGCCGACGCGACGGTCGGGGGCGCGCCCGCCGGAGACGCGCCGGGAGCGAGAGACGGCGACTCGTCGTCGCTGACCGACAAACTCGACACCGCGGGGACGATCATCTGGACCGGGTTCCTCGCGGCCATCGTCGTCTTCACGCTGATTCCGGTCGTCGGTCTCGCGGCGGGGTACGCCCCGTTCGCCCCGCCGGAGACGACGCCGTACTTCGCGCTCGTCGGGACCGCGTTCGTCGGGACCGTCGTGTTGGTCGGCGGCGCGATACTCGACGCGTGACTGAGTGTGCGAACACGCTTTTGGAACCCGACGCGTTCGTTCCAGTATGAGCAAGACGCCGTTCCGCGAGCGGATGTACCCCTGCGTTCGCTGTCGCCGCGACGTGCGCGTCGAGTCGCTGTTGCACCACTTCGCCGCGATTCACGACGAGCAGTTGGTGACCGCCGAGCGCGACGGGACCGACGCCTGCGCGCTCTGCGGGATGGAGCTGCCGGGCGACGACGAGAACAACGCGTGGAAACTGCGCGTGCGCCACTTCCGAGAGCATCACGGAAAGCGACTGCTGGATACCGACGCGATTCGCTAAAAAAGGGGCGCTATCCGACCGTTTGCGGGCGAGGCGACTCTACGAGTTGACGTTCGTGACCTTGAAGTGGAACGTCTCCTGCGTGCCGTCGCCGTAGGCCAGCGTCGCGGAGATGTAGTTGCCGCTGGGCTTGTCCTGAACCGGACTGACCGCCAGCGCGACGTTGCCGCCGTCGTAGAGACCGAACTCAGCGGTTCCGGTCGTTCCGGCGTCGTACACCGCGTTGGTGTCGAGCGAGCGGAGTGTCCCGTCCACGGGGAACCCGTCGGTGCTGTCGGCCGACCCCACGGTGTCGCCAGCGAGCGTGACCTCGGCACCGGAGCGTTTGATGGTGCTGACCGAGACGTTGGTGTCGAGCGCGAACTGCTCGACGGTGACCGACTCCTCGCCGACGTTTTCGAGCGTGAACGTCAGGCTCTTCGAACCGGAGGTTTCGGTCGAGGCCCGCGCCATGCGACCGGCGTCGCCTTCCTGCCCACCGCCGCCGGAACCGGGGTCGGCGCTGGCGTCGGGGTTCGTCTCGAAGATGGTCCCGGAGGCACCGACCGCGATGTCGTTGTTCGACTGGTCGATGACCGCCTTCAGGCCTTGGGAGTTCGGCGTCGTGTCCTTCGTCCACGACCCGTTCTCGCGGTCGAAGACGGACCCGGAGTTGCCGACCGCGTAGCCGTCGCCGTCGGTCATCTCGATGTCGCGGAGACCGGGCGTGCCGATCTTCTGTTTGAACCACTTGAGCTTGCCTTCGGCGTCGGGCTTGTAGCGGTAGACCGTGCCGCTCCCGCCGACGACCCACACGTCGTCCGCGGCGTCGGAGTCGATACCGTAGAACGAGACGTTCGAGTCAGCGATGCCGGTTTTCGTCCAGGAGGAGCCGTCGGTCGTGTGGAAGACCTTGCCGTTGCCGTTGATGAGGTGGCCCTTCCGGGCGTCGTAGAAGTCGATGGCCTTGATGGCCGCGCCCTGACCGGGCGACACGTAGTTCCACGTTCCGCTGGCACCGTTGCGGAACGAGTAGAAGACGTTACCGGAACCGCCCGCGACGTAGACGTTCGCGTCGTCGGCCTTGCCGGTCACGGCCACGTCCTTGAAGTTGTTCGTGGCGTCGTTCGGTGCGGAGTGGTTCACCAGATTTCCGGTCTCCACGTCGTACTCGCCGATAGCGCCCGACGAGCCGACGAACCAGAGGCGCTTGCCGTCGTCGGTCACGTCGGCACCGTAGAGGCTGTTGCCGTTACTGGTCGGGCCGTCGCCGATGACCTTCTTCCAGCCCTCGTCGGTGCGCTCGACGACGACGCCCCCGCCGCCGACCGCGAAGTCGTTTCGTGACGAGGAGGCAACGTCCCAGAGGGTCACATCGACCGGACTCGATACCAACTTCCACGATGCCGACTCGGCCGAGACTGCGCCCGTGCCGAGGGCGGACGCAGCGACTGCTGTGCTACTCATCTGCAAGAACCGTCGTCGCGTCGTATTGCGTTCGCTCATGTCGCAGTCGGCTCTGGTCGGCGATTGCTATTTCAAGGCCCGGCACTGTTTCAGCAGTTTCAACCGTTTAACTTTATTCTGCAGGCCGTAAGAGGACTGAATTCTCGGGTTTTGAGTATAATTTCTGTTAAGTAATGACGACTATAAACGATGAATAAACAATGCAAAATAGAGCGAAGACTTAAGGGCAAAACGGCGAACTCGCCGCTGATACGTTACTTTGTGACGCGACCTCTACCGGAAAAAGTAGCTCGCGCGCGCTCCGACGACGGGACGTTCGAGAACGAGAAGATATCGACTCAACCCAGAGAGCATCTAGATAAATTTTTTATATCTTCAGGATAAAATCCAGATGATGTCCGTAAAAAGCGATTCGTTCGGCACGACGCACAGCTCGACTACTCCCGACCTCAAAGACGAGTTCGAGGAAGATTTCACCGAACAGCGACAGTCCAAGCCGCTGTTCCGGATGGCGAGCTACACGTACTGCCACTCGAACCCGGTCTGTACGTTCTGTGGTCCCGAAGACTCGGACGCCTAACTCGCGCAAGTGACGCAGGTCGGTGTTTTATTTTTTCGAACGGCTGTCTGGAGTCGGAGTCCGAACTCCAGTTAGTCAGGGGTCACTCCCAGAGGAGCAAGCACGGTAGCGAGTCGGTGTCGGTCACGCGAAGCATGGTGTATCCGATGCCAGCGAGTCCGTGAAACAGCGTCGGGTCGGTCCACGTCTCGATGCCGGACGAGACGCGGTAATACCCCGTCTCGGACTCGCGCGCTACGACACCGCCCAGAAGCTCTCGGGCACCCTCCGTTGGCTGGTCCCAGTGGCGGGCCGCTTTGAGCAGAAACTCCGCGCGCCCGGCGTTTCCACAACACAAATGATCAAGCGGGGCGAGTCCCGTCCCCTCGATTCCGTCGAGTGCCCGGTCGATTCCGGTCGCCACCCGGTCGCTGTCAACGTATCGCTGCATCCCGAGCCGTCCGAGACCGACACCCGTTCGTCCGTGACACCACTGGTCTACGAACTCCGGTGGCTGATTTCCGGGACGATAGTATGGCCAGTTACCCCGGTCTGGGTCGTAACACTGTCGCTCGTACTCGATGGCTTCCATCGCCGCGTCCCGATACCGGTCGTCGCCGGTCGCGTCCCAGAGCCGGACCAGCGCGTACGCGATTCCGGCAACACCGTGAGAGAATCCGGTCAGCGGTCGCGTCTCGTCGATAGTATCCCACACTCGATACTCCTCGAACGTGGTGCGCTCGGCCAACAGATGATCGCCACACTCGACGGCCAGCGAGAGTAGCTCGGGGGAGTTCCGGCGGTCGTGAACGCCTAACAACCCAAGTATCGTTCCGGCCGCTCCGGAGACTACGTCGTAGGCGTCGTCGGCGGCGATTAGCTCCTCCGTTACGAGTCTCCCCGCACGAGCGGCGTCCGCGAGCAGTTCGTCGTCGTCGAGAAACTCGCCCAACACGGCGAGACCGTACGCGACCGACCCGATTCCGTTCGTCCCGCCTAACTCGTCAAGCCACGGGTCGTGACGCCGCTCGCCCCGTATCGAGTCACGAATCGGGCGAACGGTCTCCGTGGCGACTCTCCGATAGCGGTCATCACCCGTGACCGCGAAGAGGCTACCGGCCAACAGCCCGATTCCACACCGACCGGTGTACAGCGTCTCGGTCTCGGGCCGAAGCCGCAACTCGTCGTTCGACGGTGCGGGGGATGTCCAGTGATACTCGCCCTCGGACTCGGTTGCGAGAGTCTGTACCCGCTCGAAGAGTTGACGCGCTTCGGTTCGGAGCGTGTCGTCGCTCACAGACCGGCGAACGGCGTTCGTCTCGGGATAATCAGGACGAGACGGTTTCTCGAAACACCGCCGAATCAGCGCCACTTGACGGTCGAGGTCGGCAGGGTCAGCTGACTCGATTCGCTCACGAACACGTCGGCTTCCGGATTCGTCGGCCACCGCTTCGACACGGTGGTCGCCCAACTCGAATGCGGTCCCGTCGGTCCGGGACTCAAACCGAGGCGGGTCGAGGCGGCGAATCGCTCGGCGCTCGGCGTCGTACAGTTCCCACGACCGTTCGTCACTGATAGCCTTTCGGCAAAGAGGTACGGCGAGTTCATCGACTTCGATGCCGAATCGGACACCGCTTTGCAGACAGTCTCGGTCGGAGACCGACCGTAGAATCCGCCCGTACTCGACGGTCGAGCGATAGAGGACTCGGTTGTCCAGTCCAAAGAGAGCGTCGGGCACACCGAGTTCCGACAGACGCCCCGAATCTCTGAGGTCCAGTATCGACTCGTACGTCCGTCGAAATCCCCCGACGAGGTCATCGACGTACTGGCCGGGTAGCCGGTCTTTCCCGTCGATTGTCGGGACGTTCTGACCGCGCTCCATCTCTACCGGAAACTCCTCAACCGAGAGCACGTCGGTCGTAACGTTCTCGAACCGCGACTCCGTGATGCCGTCTAACTCCACGTTCTCCGACGACGTACCGAACCCGGCCAACGCCGTCGAGAGGTTCGACTCCTGTTCTTCGGCTACGTCGAACGGGAACAGTCCGGTCAACAGGACGCTGTCCTGAACGAGCGGACTCACTCCCGCGTGGGCTGGCCGAGAGCCGATACCGACGTACGGATGCAGGAGCGTCTCGGCGTCAACGAGTACCGGGTGTTCGCCGGTAGCCAGCAGGTTCTCGAACTGGCAGTCCACGAACTCAAGCAGGTAGGCGAGACACGCCAGCGACCCCGCCCGGCGGTAGTAGCGCCGGACCGCCTCCTCGTTGGGACACGGCTCGTCGTCGATCCACCCCATCCACCCGTAGCCGTCTCGGACCAGATACGTCGGCACGTAGTGGTCCGGAGTCGGTAAGTGGTCGTCGAGGTCCGAGAGCAGGCGGTAGAACTTGGCCCCGATTTCGACGCTCCGGGGCTTGTACACCACCGAAGTTCCGGACTCAAAGGTGAGGCGCATCACCGCCCGTCCGTCGCCGTGAGTGTCGTCGGCTAGCGGTTCCAACTCCACGATTCTGCCCTCTGCGCCGAATCGGTCGGCGAGTGCGGACCGGTCCGACGCCAACCGACTGGCGAACTCCGACAGATGTTCGCGCCACTGTCGTAGCTGTCCGGCGACTTGTCGCGCGAACATCGGATACTCGCAACACAGTTCGTAGAACCCGTGGTCGAGGAGATAGTCGCGGAACTGCTCGTAGTAATCTGACGACGGGTCTCGGACCTCCGAAGAGTCGGCGCGAGCCAACTCCTCGTCGCGCGCAGCGACGAAGGACTTGAACTCGACGTAGAGAATGCGCTTGAACTGGGACTGAAACCGTCGTTGGAACCACGACGCCATCGTGGTAAGCGCCGTCTCCGGAACAACGTCGGTGACGTGTTCGGGGAGCGTCTGCCAGCCGTACGCCGCGATGCGAGCGGAGAGAAGTCCGAACAGCGGCGTGCCATCGCTCGCCTCTTCGATGGCGGCAACGAGGTCCGGGGCGGCGAACTCGCCCTGTACGGCCGTCACGATGGCGTCGAGAAGAGCGATCCATTCCGGAAGTGGCTCGTCGGCTGCGAGTCGGTCAGTGGCGATAGCTTCCCGACACGTCTGTTGAGAGACGCCCAACTGGTCGAGTCGGCGCTCGAACGTCGCCTCGTCAGGGAACTGCTCTCTCCAGTCTTCTAATAATTCCGACACGGTCTCGTCGTTCTTACTCCCTGCCATCGCCTCCGGTTCCTCGATGCGTTCTAAAAGTGTCCGCGCTCGACCAGCTATCAGCCGTCCGTGTTCCGGCTGTATCGTGTCCATACCGGTATCTCTCACACGCCAATAATTAATCCTATTGCTCGATGGATAATTTAAACAAAAGACAAATAACGTATGAATGGGCGGCCTCGGCACTCATAGGGCTCGTCACGACTGGTTGCCGAGACCAGTTCGGAGCGGAGGCCTCGTCATCGGCCGGTCGGACCTACTCGCTCCGGCGAAAAGACCCTTACTCCTTCCGGACGACGTGGCGACAGTTCCGTGACCGGTCCCGCGATTAGCTTCGTCGTCACCGCGAAAGACGAGCGGGCATCCCGACTCGACCGACCGATTCTGCCGGGATTCACTCTTGGCGCGCCATCCAGAGCCGGAGACCGACCACCGTGTAGCCGGTCAGCGCGAGGAGCGCGCGCTCGCCGGTGTACGCGATGGGGAACAGGCGCTCGACGTTTTCCTCTTCCGCCCCTTTCGCCGGGTCCACGCCCGTGCTGTAGTGGGTGTTCTCGGTCGTCCGCACGGCGTCGGAACCGCCGCCAGCGTCGGTGCCGCCAGCGCCGCCCGCCCCCGATTGGGTCCCCATGCCGGTGTCCTCGGGAGCGAACGCCTCGACCAGCGCCTCGAAATCGACGTTCACGAGCGTCTGGACGAACCCCTGTTCCGTCGAGTAGAACACCTTGCCGTCGAGCGTGTAGAACCGGTCGTGGAGCGGGTAGAGGAGGTTCGCGCCGTTGAAGAACGCGTCGAGACCGATACCCGCGGACATGACCGCGACGAGGCTAACCCACCAGACTCGGACGCCGCGCGCGCCCCACTGCGAACGCACGAGCGAGTCGTCGCCTCGCCGCAGGTCCGCCCAGAGTACGAGTCCGCCGAGGACGGGCACGACGAGCGTGTGAAACGCCGCCCGGTGCGCGCCGGATATCCAGAAACCGAGGAACACGTCGAAATCGACCAGCGCCGTGGTCGCCATCACCGCCGCCACCGCCTTCCAGTCGAAGTGTTCGGCGAGCAGTGCGGTCCCCACGAGTCCCGCGAGCGCGACGTGAACCACCGTCGAGGGCATAAATTGGCATACGACACTTACCCACATTATCGGTTTCCCGCCGTCTTCGGCGAACGTCGAACCCCGATTTCGATACGCTTTTCCGGACGACTCGCACAGTCGCCACCATGACCGACGCGACCGAACCCCGCGCGGACCTCGCCGAGCGCATCGCGGGCGAGATAACGCTCAGCGACGACCCCGGCGCGACACTCCGCAAGTGGCGCACCGACTTCGGCGTCTCCCAGACCGACCTCGCGGACCACCTCGACGTGTCCTCGTCGGTCGTCAGCGACTACGAGAGCGGCCGCCGGGAGAGTCCGGGCATCGGCGTCGTCTCCCGCCTCGTGAACGCCCTGCTCGACATCGACGAGCGCCGCGGCGGCGACCGAATCCGACAGTACGCTCGCGTCGTCTCCGCGGGGTTCGAGAGCGACATCGTCAACGACCTCCGGGAATACCCCACGCAGGTCGCGCTCGACCGGTTCTACGACGCGGTCGGCGCGACGGAGATCGCCGAGGGCGACCAGAGCCACGTCACCGGCCACACCGTCATCGACAGCATCCAAGCCATCACGCGCCTCTCCAGCGAGGAGTTCTACCGGCTCTACGGCCAGAGTACCAGCAGGGCGTTGATGTTCACCAACGTCACCCGCGGGGAGTCGCCGTTGGTCGCCATGCGCGTCGTCACCCCGACGCCGAACGCGGTGGTCCTCCACGGTCTCGACCGCGAGGATTTGTGGGACCACGCCCCGAAGATGGCCCGCCTCGACGGTTTCTCGCTGGCGATTACGAACGAACCCATCGAGGACGTGTTGGGGGCGCTCCGGGAGTTTCCGTAACTCGCGGGTCTCGCACCGTCTCGCCGCGGGCTCCCACCGGTTCGGTCGCTTTCGTTCTCTCCGGATGCTGCGTACTGCTTACTCGCCGAACGCGCCAGCGACGAGCAGTGGGAAAACGAGCGTCGCCTCGGCTTCGACCTGCGTGTAGTTCGTCTCGTTGTCCTTTATTTTCCCCCACGAGACCGCTTCGTTCGGCGGTGCCCCCGACAGGGACCCGTCTCCCTCGATCCCCGTCGAGATGTAGACGACGTAGTCGGCACCGCCGCGGAACAGGTTCGTCATGATGGCGTGGTGTTTCGGGACGCCGCCGCCGACCGCGATGAGACCCGTCTCGTCGGCGAGCAGGCCGTCCTCGATGAGCGAGTCGTAGTCGTCCAGTATCTCGATTCCGACCTCGGAGTCGTAGCCCTGCCGGTAGTAGTAGAGGAAGTTGCCGACCTCCGCGTCGGTCAGCGCCGGGCAGTAGACCGGCACGTCGTTGTCGGCCGCCTGCTTCAACACCGAGTCCTCGTCGTCGAGCGTCGCGCCCAACTCGCGGGCGAACGCCGTCGGCGTCCGGACCTTCTCTTCGGCGAAGAAATCGTCGAAGAAGTCGTAGAGGTACTCTTCGAGCCAGACGTACCGGTCGGAGGGGACGAAAATGTTGCCGAGGCGATTGATACCTCGCTCCCGAAGTTCGCTCTCGTCGGCGTCCCACTCACCCATCTTGAACGGTTTCGCCGTCTTGATAACGTCCTCGGTCAGCGACCCGGAAGTCGTGATGAGTACGTCCACGTATCCCTCGCGGACGAGCGCGGCGACGACCTCTCGAAGCCCCGAGGAGATGATGTTCGAAGTGAACGTCAGATAGACGGTCGCGTCGGCGTCCTGCATCTGCTCGGCGATGTCGATGGCCTCCGCGAGTTGGGTCGCCTGAAATCCGGTCGTCGCGTACGACGCCAGCAACTCGTCGAAATCGAACGATTCTCGGAAGTCGTATCCGCGAACGTCGGGAGCGTCTATCTCCTCGTCGGTTCCGGGCACGACGTGGTCGTGAGTCTCGTCTTCGGTCACACTGGTCTCTCTCTCGGTGGTCGGTTTGAATCGCTCGCATTCGAAGTGGACGCCGGGTATCTCTGCTCGAAGTGCAGACGAGACGCCAAAAAAGGAATCGACCGCCGGAAAGTCGCGTTCGGGCCGACTACTCCACGTAGTCGTAGAGACGCTCGTTCATCCGGCCCGTCCCGGTAAACACGAACTCGCCGTCCGGCACCGTGAAGTCCTCCATCTCGATGGTCTTGTCGTGGTTGTGCCGGTCGTGGACGTTCTCGTACTCTTCGAAGGTGAGGTCGTAGCGGTCCGCTATCTGCTCGTCAACGTTGAGTTGGTCTATCTCCTCGCGCCAGTCGTCGCCGACCGTCTCGGCGTGGATTTCGGCCTGCGCGCCCGACCCGTAGGAACCGACGCCGAGTTTCTTCCCGGCGAGGTCGATGTCCTGCTCGGCGGCCTGCTTGAGCGCGGCGGCGCGGGCGATGTGGACCGACCCGGTGTACCAGTTGCCGACCTGTCGAGAGATGGAGAGCGTCGGTTCGACGGTGTTGGCGTACCACTCCTGGTAGGCCGCCGTCGAGCTAAGGTCGTCCATGTGGTCGCGGATGGCCTCCTCGTAGGCCTCGCGGTCCTCGAAGTCCTCCTCGCGGGGTTGGAAGCCGATTTCCTCGGCGAGGTCTTCCTCGACGGGCGTGTCTCGAATCATGTGGCGGTAGGCCAGCACCGCGGCCTTCCGGACCATGCCGGGGAACGGCGTGTGGAACGGGATGTACGCGAAGTCGTCGGGGTGGGTCGCGCCCGAGACCGACTCGAAGTCCTCCAGCGCCTCGCGCATCCGGGCGAGATACACCTGCATCGAGCGCTTGCCGTCCACGCTCGGGAACTGCTGGTTGGGCTTGAGGAAGTCCGTCTCGTCCGCAGAGCCGTACCCCTGTTCGGTCGAGAGTTCCACGAGGTTCGGGTCCTCGGTGATGAGCATGGCGACTGCGCCCGCGCCCTGCGTGGCCTCGCCGGGGTCGCCGCGGGCGTAGAGCGCCGTGTCGGTGGCGACGACGAGCGCGGCCCGGCCGCGATTCCGCCCGGCCTTAATCCAGTTGTAGGCGTCGTCGAGACTCTGGGTGCCCGCGATGCAGGCGAACTTGCGCTCGCCCTTGTTGGCGTGGTGGAAGTCGCCGTCGTAGACCTGTTCGAGACAGCCCGCAATGTACGTCGAGACGGGCTTGGAGTTGTCGAACGCGCTCTCGGTCGCAACGTCGATGCGACCGATGTCCTCGGGCGTCAGGTCCTTGCGGTCCATCAGACGCTTGGCCGCGTTCGCGCCCATCGTCACGATGTCTTCGTGTGCGTCCGGGAACGAACTGGCGTGCAGGCCGAGTCCCTTGGTGTACTTCTCGGGGTCCTCGCCCTTCTCGGGCGCGAACGTCTCCGCGAGGTCCAGTTTGAGCTTTCCCGTCCAGATTTCGATGGCGTCGATACCGACGGCTGTCATATACGAATCTGCGGCGACCGGCTATATGGGTTTGTCGATAGGGGATTCGACGTTTGTCGAATCCTCGTCGTCAGCCAGTCACGGTGAACGTCAACGTGCCCGTAGTGCCGTCCGCTAGCTCGTAAGCGAGAGTAATATCGACGGCCCGACCGTTCATATCTTGGTCACGGGTGCCGAAGCCAGCTTGGAACTGGAACTTGTAGAGGAATACGGTCGCGTCCGACCCGCTGGACAGGACCGCCTCGACGTTGGCCCCGGAGTGACCGTCGGCGTCCATGTCTATCGTCGTCGGGAGGTCAGTCCCGCCGGGAACGTCGGTCACACCGTTTTGTAGGTTGGCCTCGACGTATAGCTCGCTTTCCCACTTGCCCTCCCGACCCGACGGGTCGTTAAGCCGGTTGATGAACCCGGCTTGGGGGGCGACCGTCACGTCGGTGATAGTCAACCGCTGGTCGAATCGGTTCGTGACGCTGAACTCCAGCGCCGACTCGGTGGTCCCGCCGTCTGTCGGCGAGTCGGTCGCTTGCCCGTCGTCGTTGTACGTGAGCCCACTGGCGCCCGAGGAGTAAACCTCAATGGCGAGCGCGTCGCCGGACCCGCCGCTGGCGGCGTAGGCGTTCACGACGCCGGTCGTGACAGTGTCGAGGTCCACCGTCGCGCGGCCGTCGGTGTCGGTGTTCAGCCGGTCAGACGCGAACTCGGCAACGGTGGTGTCGTTGACCGAGAATTCAACCGGCGCGTTCTGCGCGGTCGGGACCGTCTTCGCGGTGAGCGCGACCGACGCACCCGCCGACTGGTCGTATCGACAGGTGTCGTTGGCGGCGTAGCAGGTCGTGCCGGGTTCGGTCTCGATTGCCGGAATATCCCATAGGGTTTGATAGGCAGCGTCGCTCCCGCCACTGCCGCTCAGCCCGCTTCCGTCGGCGTTGACCGCGGTCAGGTTCAGACTCGCGTTCTCCGGGGTTCCGGGGGCGAAGCCGCCACCTGCGGGCGGCACCGACGCCATGCCGATTCGGACCTCGACGTTCCGGTTCGCGCCGTCGAAGCCGGTCGGCGCGTCGTACTGAATCGCCACCCGGCCCTCCGCGTCGGTCGTCAGGTCGGTGAGTTGGTCGCCGCGCTGGCCTTGCGCCGCGAGTTCGTCCGCGGAAAGCGCGCTGTCGAGAGTCACGTTCACGGACGTACCCGAGACAGGATTGTCGAAGCGGTCGCGGACCTCCACGATGAGTTCTTGACCGCTGTTCTCTGCGACGCTCGCGCTGTCGCCCCGAACGTCGGTGACGTAGTGGGGGTCGGTGTCGATTACGTCGGTTCCGACCCCGACCTTCGCCAATTCGAGTTCGTAGGTCGCGGGTTCGAGGACGAGTCGAACCGCGCTTCGGTCGGGGTCCTCCTCGACCGCACGGATGTAACGGTCGTCGCCTTTCGTCTGGTTCAGTTCTGCCGAGAGCAAGTCCTCCCACTCGTCGGCCGGTCGCTTCGTCGGGACCAGAATCGAGACGTTGTTCGAGTCGTTGCCGACCGTGACGGTCCGGGTCGCGGCGCTGACCGAGCGCAGGTCCACCGTGGCGGTGCTACTGCTGGACTTCGAGAGGCTTCCGTTCAGCGCGACCAGCGAGATGCTGTTACCGTCCACGAGGCGCTGGCCCGCGAGCGTCCGGTTCGCGCCGTCGAACCGGTTGTAGAGGATGCCGTTGTCGTAGACGGTGGTCGGCGGATTTTGGTAGACGTGATAGAGCGGGTCGTAGGTCAGCCCGCGGGTCGAGAAGTTGCGCGCGGTCCCGGTCCAGTAGTCGCCGGTTTCGCCGCTCGCGGTGGCGTTTTCGAGCGTGAGGTTCGCCGGAGGCCTCGTCCGGAGGGTGCCCGAGGGCGGCGCAGGGTTGACGAAGAACGCTCGGACGGGGTACTGGGTGCCGAGCGCGACGGAGGCCGACCCGTCGCTCCCCGTCGCGGCGGTCCGGTGGAGGTCGTCGCGCAGTTCCTGCAACTGGCTCTGGACCTGCTGGTTGTGGGTGAACTCCACCTGCTCGTTCTGCTGGGGAACCACCGATGCCTGATAAATCGACAGGAGAATGACGAGAACGCCGAACAGCAGGACGGTCCCAATCTGGACCGTCACGCCGCGCTCGTCGGTTCGAAGTCGCACTACCCGGTTCCTTACGGGGCAGGTAGTTAAAAATAGCGCCTGCGCGGTCGGAACTCCTCGCTCCCCGCGCCCGGCGGATTACTCTTCGTCTTCCTCTTCGACGACTTCGGGGTCGCTCATCGCGCTCTGGAGGCTGTCGAGACCGTTGACCCACTCGATGACGAGACCGTATTCGAGGTCTTCGGTCACCTCCATGTTCAGGTCCTCGCCGTCGATAATGCGCGTTCCGGCGGCCGCGACGAGACCGAGCGCCGAATCGAGGTCTTCGCCTTCCTCGGCGCGTCCGGCCTCGATGACGTACTCCTCGACGCTCGCTTCGTCGGCGGGACCCTCGGCGACGTACTGGTCGGCCGCGTAGAAGACGCAGACGAGACTCGTCTGGACGCCGTCGATGAGCATCGCTTTCTCGTCGTTGTCGAACTCGACTTCTTCGAGAACGACCTCGCGGATGTCGCCCAGTTCTTCGAGCGCCTCCTCCTCGTCGATAGCGCCGTCGTCGTAGGCGGTCACAATTTTGGCGACCGCGATGGCCACGTCGTCCTGCAAGTTGAGGAGCAGACGGGCGGAGTCTTCGTTCTCCGGGTCGATGTCTTCCTCCCGGATGCGGTCGAGCCAGTTCTGCCAGCGTTCGTCGGAGTAGAATTCCTCCGGAGGCGCGCTCATGTCTCTTCGGAGTGTTGCGCGCTTCATAAATCCTACGAGGCGACTCTCGTCCCGAAAAATGCCTCTTTCGCGGCGCTCACGCTCTTACTCGCCGTTCTAGCCCCGAGTTAGCTGTCGTTTCGATGGGGTTTTGCTCCGTCGGTGAGTGGTCGTCCGCGTCGCTGGAGGATCGTCCTCGCCGGTGAGCGCTCGCTATCGGTCGAGCGTCGCCTCGGTGTCGAGTCCGTAGACCGACTTGGGCGTCTCGACGTGGGCGTTGTGAATCGCGTCGTCGTAGCCTGATTCTCGCATCCAGCGGACCCGGCGGGGCACCGTCTTCGGTCCCATGACCGCGCCGGGCCGGTCGGGGTCGTCCACGAAGTCGGTCTCCATCAGGAAGGGGTCGCCACGGTCGGCCGCGAGTTCGAGGCGGTCTTTCTCGCTCATCACGCTCGGGGTCGGTCCCGCGAGTCTCCCACCGGCGTAGTGCTTGACGACTTTCCGGGGCGCGAGACCCGCGTCTTCTGCCCACTCCGCGACCTCGGTCAAGTCCTCACTGGCCTCGGTGTGAAGTTGGACCGCGCAGTCGTTCTCCGCGCCGAGCGCGAGTCCGTGCCGGAGGACTTCGTTCGAGGCCTCCCACACCGCCTCGCTCGTGTCGTAGTGCGGGCGACCGGTCTTGAGCGCGACGGCGTCGCCAGACGCGACGTACTCCGCAGCGAGGTCCAGTCCGGCCTGCATCAGGTCACGGGCCTCTGCGGGTGAGAACCCGCGGTCGTCCACCAGTTTCGAGACGAGTCCGGGGTGGACGCCGAGGACGGGCCACGCGCGACCCGGAAGCACTTCGTCGGCGCGCGAGACGACTTCGAGCGTGGTCTCGAAGACCGGTCGGAACTGTTCGCCGGTCTCGGGTTCGACGCCGAGCAACCACGAGGGTTTGTTCACCACGAGCAAGTGGGTGCCACCGCTCCGCGCGAAGTCCTTCACGGCCTCGATGCCCCGGCCGTGGTCGGGGTCCAGATGCAGGTGGTTGTCGAGTACCGGCGTGCCGAGGTCGTCGCTCATACCCGCCAGTTCGGGCGAGCGTCGGAAAAACCTCGGCGATTCCGCTCGGTCGGAACCGGGACGCCTCCGCGTTTGGCGAGGTCGAGGCGTGTCCGTTCGGCGGTCACGCGCATGCGAACACGTAACGCACGCGAGCGTGTGGCGCGCTCACGCGACGCGCTCCCGCGAAAGAATATATATGTAAACGAGTGGGTAACGTAGTTCGAGAGACGGCGCGAGGTTGAAGGGCGCTCGCGTTCGAGTCAGAAACATGGACGACGCTGACCCGCGTGCCGTCCGCTCGCTGGCGGTCACGACCGACGACGTTATCGCGGCCTACGAGGCCCGCCAGCGGAGTCCACGCAGGCCGGTCCTTCGGGTGACGCCGCCGTTTTCGGCCCGGATGCGGGCGCGACTCCACGACCCCGGCGCGGCCGAGTCGGGAATGGGGACCGAACCGGGTGACGACCGCGACCCGGCGACCGGTGCGCTCCACCTCCCGCCCGAGCGATTTTTCGACACTGATGCGACCGCGGCGTACCCCTCGCCCGACGACACCGAGGACGCGCTTCGCTCGGACCCCGACGCCGAGTTTTCGGTGGAACGTCACCGGGAGCGCCACGTCGAAGCCGTCGAGGCGTGGCGCGAGACTGTTCGGGAGGCCGTGGCGCGCGAGGTAGTGGTTCGGCTGGGTGAGGGCGAGCGACATCGCGTCGAAGTGAAGGCGCTCGGCGAAGCGTAGCGGAGAGTCGTTGGCGGCGGCTCTCGCGTCTGAAGACGTGTTTGTGTCCTCGATACAGCGAGGAAGGTTGTCAGCGAGACGCTAGCTACTGCCGACGCCACTCAGACCGCGGCCGCACGGCACCGCACTGCAACCGCGGGCCTCACACCTCCCCAACCTCTTCACTCCGTCGCCACGCTCAGTCGTTCGTCCCTCGCGCGGTTGGCGCGGCGCAGTTGCACGCCGGAAGACAAACCGCGTCTTCCGTGCTGTTGCGAATCGGAGATTCGCCACATTGCAAAAAGCTTCGGTTTTCGACAACCTCGTTCGCTTCGCTCACGAGGACGCCAGCACGCGCCGGAGTGGGGAAACCCGTCCGCGTTCTCGCCGCGAAAAAATCGCACTCCGAAGTCGGTAAAACGACGACTCGCCGGTCAGTCCTCGGACGCTTCGGCGTTCCCGTCGGGGTCCACGATCTGCGCGTCGTGGGCCGCGTTGCGGAGCGCGTCCGAGCGGCCGTACTCGCCCGGCGCGATGGCGACGGTTCGGACGCCGTTCTGGGCGGCTTTCTCCAGCACGGGCTTGAAGTCGGTGTCACGCGAGGCGACGGCCAGCACGTCGAGACCGTCGGTGAGCGCGAACTCGGTGGCGTCCACGGCGAGTTTCACGTCCACGTCGCCGGAGGTGATGGTCACCTCGAACCCGTGGGCTTCTGCGGCCTGAATCAGGCCCGGACTCGCGTGTTCGTCCAGATACAGTCGTGTCGCCGCGAGTCGGCCGAGGTCCTCGGCGGCCGTCCGAACGTCGTCCAAGTCCACGTCGAACTCCTCGCGGAGGACGTTGGGACCGTCCACGAACAGCGCGACGGTGGTCTCTCCGCCGAGAAGCGAACGCAACGGTTGCATATCCTGCCGTAGCGCCCGTTCCGGTTTAGCGGTGCCGGTCTCTCGTCGGGAGATTTTATTACACGGTTTGAAACGGTTCAATAGTTTATTTATCGTTTGATTATAACTAAATAACACTTTATTACAGGAAAAAATTAAGATTTAAATAAGGGTAGTGTGTGGGATGTAATGTAGCATGTCAGATGACAGCACGCAGCGATTTAATCGCCGTACGTTCCTCAAGGCCACGGGTGCGGTTGGCGCAGCAGCCGCCACCAGTGGTATCGCAGCAGCAACCCCCGGCCGCGACCCCGGCCCGAAGAAAGACGAGATTCTCGTCGGCGTCTCCGCCGGTCAGGGCGACGTTGAAGGGAAGGTCGCCACGAGCGTCCCCGGCAACGCGGAAGTCGTTCACACGAACGACAAGCTCCGCTACGCCGCCGTGAAGTTCCCGAGTCAGGTTCCCGACAAGGCCAAGCAGAACTTCATCGACGCCATCAGCAGGAAGGACGGCATCAAGTACGCAGAGCGGAACAAGACCCATCAGGCGTTCGCCACGCCGAACGACCCGCGCTTCAGCAACCAGTACGCGCCCAAGCAGGTCGAGTCCCCCGCCGCGTGGGACGAGGTCAGCGGCTTCGGTGACTCGGGCGTCACCATCGCCGTCGTGGACACGGGTGCCCAGTACGACCACCCCGACCTCGACGGGAACTACGAGTCCAACCCCGGCTACGACTTCGTAGACAACGACTCCGATCCCGCTCCGCCGTCCCCGTCGAGCGAGCAGCACGGTACCCACGTCTCAGGTTGTGCCGCCGCAGTCGTTGACGACGGCACGGGCGTCGCCGGACAGGGTAACTCCTCGCTCATCAACGGCCGCGCGCTCGGCCCGAACGGCGGTTCGACCGCCGACATCGCCGACGCCGTCGAGTGGGCGACCGACCAAGGCGCGGACATCATCAACATGTCCCTCGGTGGCGGTGGCTACACCCAGACGATGAAGAGCGCCGTCCAGTACGCGGTCAACAACGGTGCGCTCCCCATCTGTGCGGCCGGTAACAGCGGTGCCAGCTCCGTCAGCTACCCGGCGGCCTACGAGGAATGTATGGCCATCTCCGCGGTTGACTCCAACGAGCAACTCGCCAGCTTCTCGCAGTACGGCGACGTTGACCTCGCCGCGCCCGGCGTGGACGTTCTCTCCACGGTTCCGACCGACAGCTACGCGGAGTTCAGCGGTACCTCGATGGCGACCCCCGTCACGTCCGGCGTCGCCGGTCTGACGCTCGCCGCGTGGGACCTCAACACGTCCGAACTCCGCAGCCATCTCAAGGCGACCGCGAAGGACATCGGTCTCTCCTCGAACAAGCAGGGTGCCGGTCAAGTCAACGCCCTCAACGCAGTCACTACCGAACCCGGTAGCGGCGGCGGCGGTGGCGGCGGCGGTGGCGGCGACGGCTCCACCAGCGAGACGGTCAGCGACTCGCTCAGTAGCTCCTCTGACTCCGACGACTACTCGTGGTCGTGGAACTACAGCAGCCCGAGTCAGATTGTCGTGGAACTCAACGGCCCGACCGACGCCGACTTCGACCTCTACATCAACGAGGGAACGACGGCCGCGCCCACCCCGAGCAGCTACGACTACCGCTCGTACACCACGAACAGTCAGGAGAGCATCACCATCGACAACCCCGACGCATCGACGGAACTCCAGATTGCCGTGGACTCCTACAGCGGCTCCGGTAGCTACGACGTGACCATCACCGAGTACCAGTAACTCGGTCGTTCACTCCGACTGCTTCCTTTTTTGGCGACTCGGCGATGTAGTGGCGACTGTCAGTCGATAGTCCGACCTCGCAGTGCGACCAAGGTTCAAATACGATACCGCACGAGTTCGGGCCGACCGGCGCGCCGAACGCACCTGCCGGTCCGACAACCATGACCCACTGCAACAACTGCGGTCACTCCGGTACGTTCGTACTGCTCGCCCAACTCGCGCTCGCGGTTCCCGGTCCCACGGCGGACGACGCGTCCGCCGCTGCGGACTCTGGAGTCAACGGCGACGCCGACCGACCGCTTTCGTCGTCGGGAGAACGCTCGTCGTCAGACGATGTCGCGTCGGCGGGCGACTGCTCGCTGGCGGTGCAGTGTCCGGCCTGCGACAGCACCGACGTTGCGGTCGCGGCCAGCGACCTGCTCGCGCGCTACGGGTCGAGTACCACGTCGTAACCGCCCTCGACCGCAACGTCATCTTCGTTCGGTGTCGTCGGTTCGTTCGGTTCGTCCGATTCGCTCGTCCAGACGACCAGGCGCGCGTCCGCCCGGCGGGCGGCCGCGGCGAGTCGGCGTTCGAGCATATCGGCGACGCCGCGACTCCACCACGACCGAAGCTGTCCGCGTCCGCAGAGCCACACCGCTCGCGGGTCGCGCTCGGCGACCAGTCGCGCCGCGCAGTCGGCGGCAGCGCGAGCGTCGTCGCTGTCGTACTCTCGGATAGTCCGACCGCTCGGTGCCTCGGCGCTGACGAGTAGCGACGTGGTTCTGCCGTCGGGACCCATCGACGCGCTGATGCCCGGCGCGACCGTGACAGTTTCCGGCGGCCGTGAGGGCGCGTCCGCGCAACGGATGAGCGCGGTCTTCGCCCCGCTTCTATCCAGTCCCACTCGGAGTTGATTCACGTCCCAAATAGTCATAATTGACTATATATCTCCAGTAGACAAGTTTGCATAATACTACCGGTGTCGGAGCAGAAATTTCCGCGCTCCAGTGTAGTTAGAACTATACAGTCGGCCCAGGACGATTCGGAGTGAATGGAGTTCGACCCACTCGACGACCGCCCCGGAGTCCGTATCTTCGACCCCATCGAGAGCGTGCGCTTCGAGTTGTACACGCCGGTCGCCGTCGGACTGACACCGCGGCCGACCGACGAGTTTTACTTTCCGGTGGACGACGCGGTCGGGTTCCACGCGGCGGCGGTCGAGATTCCGAAACTCGTCTCGACGGTGGTCCGCGGGCAGGACGGCGAGATGCTGGCCGACGCGACCGCGAGCGAGGTCCAAACGTTCGAGCGCGGCCACTACCTCATCGAACTCCAAAGCACGCCGATGAAGGTCTACCTCGCGGTGGACGGCGAGTTGACCGTCGTCCCCGGCGAGGAGTCGGTCACGGCGAAGTTCGGCGAGCGATGCCACGTCCGGCTCGGCGCGCGGTCGTTCCACGAACACCCGGTCGGGACGGTGACCGTCACCGACGACCCGGCAGACGCGATGAAGGCGGTGTCGCTGTTCGGGTCCGCGCTGAAGACGACTTCCTGCGAGCGGTCGTTTCCGACGCTCCGGGGGTATCCGCCGCGAATCGAGCGCGGCGACGCCTTCGAGGTGTCGGGCGATATCGAGACGCCGGAG
Organism: Halorussus pelagicus; assembly: GCF_004087835.1. NCBI lineage: Archaea > Methanobacteriati > Methanobacteriota > Halobacteria > Halobacteriales > Haladaptataceae > Halorussus > Halorussus pelagicus. The sequence continues at coordinate 516,591 of NZ_CP035119.1, read as the reverse complement.
ACGGGCGTCGAACTCGTCGTGCCGCCAGAGCGCGAGTACGTCTATCCGGCGGCGTCGCTGGCGTACTACCTCGGTGCCGACCTCGTGGGCGGCGCGGACCCGCGACTCGTGGCGGGCGAGTTCGAGCAGTCGCTCGACGGGCCGGGCGGCTACGAGGCGACGGTCAACCGGGTTCTCAAGCAGGTGTTTTTCCTCGACTGCCTGACTCGGACCGAGGGCTACTACACCGTAGACCTCCACGAGCGCGAGCAGGTCGAACCGTTGGTGGACCTCGATTTCGAGGCGCTGTACGGGCAACCCATCGCCGAGCAGGTGCGCGAGTACCTCGCGGTGCCGTTCGACGTGCTGGAACCGCACATTTTGGACTGGCACCTGACCACCGACATCGTTCCGGCGGCGGAGAACGTCGCCGCGCTCCCGCACTTCGCGCACGAACTCTCGCTGTTGCGGACGCCGGGCGACCCGGACCTCGGGTCGCCGAAACCGACGATGGAAGAAGTCGAGGAGTTCACCAGAGCGGCGGTGGCTTCCGGCGATTTCACGCGGAGCGCCAGCGACTCCCCTCCGAGCGGCGGCGAGTTCGCACGGAGTGCTGGCAACGACTGGGAGTCCGACGACGAGATGTTTCAACTCGAACCAGTCGAAACAGTTGAACACGCGTGGGTCGGCGACGGCTACCCCATCGACGCGAACAAGGTGACGATAGACTCACTCCATCGGGAGGCCGAGCGCACGCCGCCCGACGAGGCGACCATCGAGGTCCACGTCGTCTGCAACGACTCGCGGATGGCCGAGGAGAACGTGGTCCGGGAGTTCTACGGCACGCGGGACCGCCTGAGCTACGACGTGTCGTTTCACGAGGAGACGACCGTCGCGGAACTCGCAACCTTGTTCGAGTCCTCGGCGGACTTTCTCCACTACATCGGCCACGTAGACGAGGAGGGATTCCGGTGTCGTGACGGCTTTCTCGACGCCGACTCGTTGGATTCGGTCGGCGTCGAAGCCTTCGTGCTGAACGCCTGCAAATCCTACGAGCAGGGCGCGAAACTCGTCGAGAAGGGCAGTCGCGGCGGCGTCGTGACGCTCGCGGAAGTCGTTCACTCGGCGGCGACGAAAGTCGGGCGGGCGCTGGCGCGGTTGTTGAACTCCGGGTTCACGCTTCGGTCGGCGCTGAGTATTGCGAAGATGGAAATCGAGGTGTCGATGGAGTATATCACAGTCGGTCACGGTGGATTGACATTGTGCGAGGGCGAAAACGGTGCACCAGTAAGATTTGACCTCCGACGAGACGGTGATGAGTTTTTAGTTGATTATTACTCGTATATAAATGAGTCCTATCGATTAGGTAGCTTAGCGGTTTTTATCGCTGAATCCTCAATGAGGCATCTGCCTTCCGGTCCACGGGGAACATTTCGAATGACTGAGGAAGAATTAAAATTAATACTAGAGACTGACTTTGCACCCATTAAGATGAATGGTGAGATCTACTGGAGTGGGAAGTTCTTTGACCTCTAATCTTTCAAGGTCCATTCGTCCAACCACTGCTGTTCGCCGCAACGTTTCCTGCCTGCGCTAGCACCATCCCCGCAGTGAACAAGAAACCGATTAGTCGCGGATGCTGTTCCAACTGGTCGAAGATTTTTCCGTTTGGCATGCAACTGTAGTGTCGGCTTACCCGAAAGTATATTTTTCTAAATTATTCTAACTATGAAATATAGTATGAAAGTTGGATGAAGAAGATAAAACAATTGTCAAATAGGGCTTAAGTTAAATAGTGCAAATTTTGCGTGGCAGAGCGCGCACGTCGCTTTCAGTCCGGTTCGTCACGGTGGTCGGAAACGCCGTCCTCGCTCATCCGAGCGACCCCGAGAGCAAAAATAATGTGTCCAGAATGTGGCTGTAGAGCGTGTGACAGAACGCACATACGTTCCCAGAATCGTGATACTGGTCGGACTCACGATTGACGTAACGGCGTCGTATCTGCTCCCGCGAGTGGGGTACGATGGAACGCTCGATTTGACCCTCCTCAGTCTCGTCGGCACGGGAACGCTGTTGGCGGGCATCGCGTTGTTGTTCTACTACGAGTAGCCTCGCTCACCGTCGAATCGGTCGTTTTGAACGCTTGCCACTCATACAAACGGGGTCCGAAACTGATCGAAAAGAGAAGGCGTGGGGCGACATTCCTGTTCCGTTCACCGCAACGTTCCCTGCCTGCATCAAAACTATCTCAGCAGTAAAAACCACGAGCAGGATGACGCTCGCTCAGTTATCGTCCTTGTCTAGCAGTTCTAAGAGCGTACGGCCATCATCTGTAATCTGATATTCGGTTTTCTCTCTGCTGTCATCTTCGATTTTAGAGGACTCAACCATACCTGCATCCTCCAATTCTCCGAGATGCTGGTAAATTGTTGAGGTGGTCACGCCAATATCCTTGTGCAACTGGTAGCCGTGCGATGGTGACTCAGCTAGTCGTCCAAGAATAGCCATTTTTGTCTTACCGATTAGCGACACGTTGTTTCTCCGTTTAGCCGTCTCCCAAATTTGCTTTATATCGCCAAGAGCCAATATGTCGCCTCAAACCTGCATGTATCGTTTATCGTTCTTCCACCGACTCTGCTAACTCCGTCCACCGATCCTTATTGTTCTGATTCGCTCGCATATCGTTCAGAAACGCTCCGACCTTGTCGAGGAAGAAGCCGCGATCTGAGTCATCGACGACTTTCAAGAGAGCAATTAGTTCCTCGGAGTCCATCAAAATCAACTCTAGTGGAGCCTCCTCAATTTCCTTCTCAATATCGGCTTTTTCACCAGCTCTGTACCCAGAGCCAACCACGTAGATGTATTCGCCCAGTTTGTGCTGTCGTGCCTTCTCGATGGCGTGCTGGACCGACGACCGGGTCGCAGGCTTGTCTTTCACCTCCATCGCCTTCTGCAACTCATCATCACGGAAGAGTTCGATGTCACCGGCGGCTTTCGAGAACTCATCAGATACGTTCGCGTGTTCAGCATCTACCTGCCATTCAACATCGGCAGCATGTTCGTAGTATGTCTGCATGATGCCCGCAACGACAGCAGGTAGCCGCTCACCTTTCCCGGAGTCCTTCAAATACGTTGTCACAGCATCCTCTACTTCGGTGTAAGGTGCGTTACTGACGGATTCAAAGTCTACTAACTGTGACTCCAGTTGTGTAATCGCATAGAGGGTCTGCCGGAGGATATTCACCGGGTCTTCCACTCCTTCTTCCACCTTGTCCTCCATGCGCTGGAGCAAATTGTGGAGTCGGTCCTGCTTCTTGGTGGCGCGTGCCCGGTTTTCTGTACTAACTTCCTCGTGTCGCGCAGGATTATTGACAAACGGTTCAGGACTGCCACCGAGTCGTTCTCCATGTGCCTTTTCCCACGGCACCAAGACGGAGTGGGCGAGAGATCGGGCGTCGTGAGCGCCCTCTAGTGAGGACCCGGCCTGCAACGCCCGGTAATGGACATCGCTGTTCGTTGCTTTAGCGAGCGTCGCGTTCACGAGGATGTAGCGATACGTCTTTTGTGAGTCGTTTAATACCTCCGCGATTTTTGTACGGATACGATAGTCCTCGACGTACTCCGATTTATCCTCAGAGTTAACGCGTTTCCATTCCCGGTCGAGGAGACGAGACGCTTCTTCGTTATTCACATCTACTTGGGCCAAATTCGACACCGGGAGCAACTTCAGACATGACGTATAAAATTTATATATCGGTGAGAAGAGACATGCAGAGAGAAAACTGCATAAGATACAATCCGTGATCGAAAAGAGTTGGTTACTCCTCTATGTCAACTAGCGTCTGCTGACTGTCGTCTAACTCTTCGACATCAACACCTGCTTCGACATCAGTACGGCTCGGCGATTCATAGTTCAGCCACAACGCTTCCTGACGGGTGTCTTTCGTCGTGTGCATCGTCTTCTCTTCGGCATCCACACGGTTCCAGCCGTGGTCCTCGAAGAGTTCCTCGTACAGGTCACAGGTGTACCCCGAGACGGCGACTTTCCCCTCACAACTGCGGAGTTTCTCGGCGAGTTCTCGGTGGTCGTCGTCCGTCATCTCGTGGCTGTAACTGTTGGTGTCGCCTCGTACCTCATGGGGATACGGTGGGTCGCAGTAGAACAAGGCCTCTTCGTCATCGTGCCGGTCAATCACTTCGATAGCGTCTTTGTTCTCGATTTGCACGCGTCGGAGGCGGTCCGCAACGTCGTGTAACTGCTCAAGACGCCCATGGTACCGGCTGACCGCTCCGGACATGTTCCGGCGGCTTGTGGACTTACAATACGCCCACCGACCCGGTGTAGCTTCCTGTGCCAATCCGGATCTGGTCTGTCCGGCGCGAACAAAGAACAGTCGTGCCCGCTCAATGTCACTCAATTCGTCGTTGTTCTTCTGCTCCACAGCCGTCGCAAGTTCTTCACGGCTGAACGGGGTGAGCGCAATCTTCTCTAGCAGTTCGTCCCTGTTTTCCCTCAATACTTTGAAAAAATTGACCACATCTCCGTCGAGGTCATTGTACGTCTCAACAGGGCTGGGGTCTCGGTTAATCAGGACGGCAGCGCTACCGCCAAATGGCTCAATGTATTGCTCGGTTTTTGCCAGGTGAGGAAGGATAAAGTCCAAATGGCTGTATTTCCCGCCATACCACCGGAAAGGAAGCATCTTGCCCATCTATACGACTATGTGGCGGGTAATACGGTAAAAGCGTTATCTTCGCAGGAATTGTCCGGACGCTCCGACGAGAAATCGTGCGAACGGTGTCTCAGAGGCATCTATGCACCGATGAAACTCCGGTAATTTTATGATAGTCAGCATCGACAAAAGAAATAAATGACCTCTGAACTCCGCTTTCGCGGGAGTGGCGCGAACCCCAACTTCTCGCAATGGCTCACCGACCGGAAGGAGAGGGGCAGTAACATCCTTCTCACCGGCGAGGTACCTGACGCGGTGTCGGCGCGCATCTCGCGGTTCCTCTTTGGCGGCGACGAACCGCGCCGGTTTCGCGTCCTCGGACTAACTGACCAGTCGATTCGCAACGCCGCGACCCGACTTCCGAGCGACACCTCCTACAACGACCCCGAGACGTGGGTCATCGACCAGCGCCGCGGCGAGCGGTCAGTCCCCGCGAGCGCGGAGAGGTTCGCCCGCGATTCCGAGCCGCTGGAGACCGACGACGCTCGCCAGCTCTGCGAGGAGATTCAGACCGCGATTCGCTTCTACGACGAGCGCGCCGACGGACTCGCCCCCGCGGAACTCCGCGTCGGCGTCGATTCGCTGTTCCCCCTGCTACAGGAGGACCGCGAGACGACCGAGCGCGTCCTGCGGTCGCTCGCCGCGGCGGTCCGGGGCGTCCACGGCATGGCACACTACCACCTCCGGGTTCCCGACGACGACCCGCTCGTCGCGGACCTCATGGACCTCTTCGACGCGCGCGTCGAACTCCGGAAGCGACCGCGACGCAACCCCGAACAGCGGTGGCACGCTCCCGACATCGACGCCGTGACGCCGTGGATGGAACTGTGAGCGCGTCGGGTCGCTCCCGACGCACCGCCAACGTATCGCGCTACGACCGACACATCCGCGCCACCGACCCCCGCGCCTACTCCGCGAACGCCTCGACGTTTCCTTCTCACAACGCTCCCGAACGCTCTAGTTCCGACTGTAGCGCGTAGTGCAGTTCAACCACAGACTCCGCCTGTTCGGTCCCCGCGAGCGTGTACGTCGGCGACGAACGACCGTCCTCGACGTCGCGGCGCTCTATTACCTCGAACGCGAGCAAGACTGACTTGTGGTCGCAGCGGAACCCCGACAGGGAGATGTCCGTGAGGGTACACAGTTGTGCGGCATCTGGGAGAGAATCGACGGGAAAATAGTCGCCGAATTGGCGTGAATACCGACGAAATGCTAGCTATTCCACCTTTTCAGCCGATATAGTCGAAATAGCTAAGAGTCCATAACAACACCGATACCCAAGACGCCGGTAGATGAGCTCAGAAGAATCCGAAGAGAAGATACTCGGCACGACGACAGTCACCCAGCGATGGCGCATCAGTCTGATCAAGGCCGTCCGCGAAGAGTTCGCCGAGGACGGACTCGACGTCGAAGAGGGCGACCGCCTCGTCTACAAACTCCGCGACGGTCAGATCGTCGTCGAACCGGCGTGACCGCGCGACGAGGCCGACCCACACGCCGTTCGTTTACTCGAACGCGAATACCAATCGACGACCCGGAAGACAAAGCATTACGTACCGGGCGGACCACCGTTTCGGTATGACGCTTCGGAAGCCGCCGCTGCGCGACGTACACGACGCCGCGGGAGCGACGTTTACCGAGTTTGGCGGGTGGGACATGCCCGTCGAGTTCGACTCCATCAAGGCCGAACACCGCGCAGTCCGGGAGGGCGCGGGCATCTTCGACGTATCCCACATGGGTCAAATCGAAGTGGCCGGTCCCGACGCCGAGGCACTGATGCAACGGCTCACGTCCAACGACGTGACCGACCTCGGTCGCGGTGACTCGCACTACTCGATGATTCTCGACGAAGAGGGGACCATCCTCGACGACACGGTGGTCTACCGCCTCCCGGAGACCGACGACGCGGAGTACCTCTTCGTCCCCAACGCGGGCCATGACGAGCAGATGCACCGGCGGTGGACCGCCCACCGTGACGAGTGGGACTTCGACGCCACCGTCGAGAACGTCACCGACGAGTACGCGATGTACGCGGTGCAAGGACCGGAGGCCCCGAGCCTCGTCGCGGACGCGACCGACGACTCGCTTTCGGACCTCTCGAAGTTCGAGGGCAAGTATGCCGCGTTCGCCGGAGCCGACTGCTGGACCGCCCGCACGGGCTACACCGGCGAGAGCGGGTTCGAGATTATCGTTCCCGTCGAGTCGGCCGAAGCAGTCTGGGACCTGTTCGACTGCCAGCCCTGCGGACTCGGTGCCCGTGATACCCTCCGCATGGAGATGGGCTTTCTGCTCTCCGGGCAGGACTTCGACGCCGAGGACAACCCCCGGAATCCCTACGAGGCGGGCGTCAGTTGGACGGTCAAACTCGATACCGATTTCGTCGGCTGCGACGCGCTCGAACGCGCCAGCGAGGAGGGCACCGACGAGGAGTTCGTCGGCATCAAACTCGTGGACCGAGGCGTTCCGCGCCACGGCTACGACGTGACCGACACCGACGACCACGTCATCGGTGAGGTGACCAGCGGGACGATGAGTCCGACGCTTGGCGACCCCATCGCGCTGGGCTACGTTCCGGCCGACTACGCCGACCCCGGCACGGTCGTCCGCGTCGTCGTTCGCGGCCAGTCGAAAAAAGCAAAGATTGCGAACACGCCATTTCTGAGTGACCAACAATGAGCTTCGAAGTTCCCGACGACCGGAAGTATCTTGAATCGCACGAATGGGTAGAGAGCGACGCCGACACCGCGCGAATCGGCATTTCTGACTTCGCGCAGGACGAACTGGGCGACGTAGTATTCGTCGAGTTACCCGACGAGGGCGACGAACTCTCCGCGGACGAGGAGTTCGGCGTCGTCGAGTCCATCAAGGCCGTCTCGGACCTCTACTCGCCAGTTAGCGGCACCGTCACCGCGGTCAACGACGCGCTGGCCGACCAACCGGAACTCGTCAACGAGGACCCCTTCGGCGAGGGCTGGATGCTGGAAGTGGAGGTAGCCGATGAGAGCGAGCGTGACGAGCTATTGAGCGCCGAGGAGTACCGCGACCAAATCGAGTAACAAACGCCTTTCTTCTCCGAATTTGTCACGGCGGGGACGACCTGCGTGAGCGGTACTAAATCAGCCGACGGCTTCTGTGACCCGTTTTCGGTATAGTGTCTACTACCCATTATAGACACCACTTTCTTTATCTAGCTATAGTATAAATTTTTTATTTTCTTATAATAAAATTTAATATTGCTGCATTGTTACTGTAGGATGCAATGTCGGATGCAAGTACCCGACGTTCGTTCCTGAAGAAGAGCGCTGCAACCACGACGGTCCTCGCTGGCGGACTGCTCGGCACGGCCGGTTCGGCGTCAGCGTCCACGGATTTCGTGGTCGAGGGGTACAACAATACCAGCGAAGAGGGGCATTACTCGTTCAAAGTCTTCGGTGACTTCGACAGCATCAACGGAGACACCGACGGCCTTTATGACTACATCCCAGTGGAGGATGGCGGAATCATAAACGTCAACAACGTTCCTCCGACGGGAGACGACGAGTACTGGACCATCGAGGGCGGGAACAAGGTAGAGATTCTCGAAGAGACCAACATGAGCATGGAAGTCGTCTAAGCGTCCGTCCACTGCTCGAAACGGATACGAGAGTTTAGCGGTTCGGAAACGACGGCAGTTCCCGAACTCCGCCCCTTTTCGAGGAGTATCGCCACCGCTCGGGACGAATACCCCTATCTTAAAACGGTACACTCCTTAGCTCCGACTACATGAGCGGACGACACGAGTCTGGGGAGCGGGGAAGCCCGTACGCGCCACACACCGACGACGAGACCGCCGCGATGCTCGACGCGGTCGGCGCGGACGACGTAACGGAACTGTTCGAGATCCCCGAGTCGGTCGCGTTCGACGGGGAGTTCGACATCGAAGAACGAAGCGAGCGGGAGGCCGAACGCCACGTCCGGGGTCTGCTCTCGCGCAACGACGACCTGACCGAGTTCCTCGGCCGGGGCCACTACGACCACTACGTGCCCTCGCTGGTGGACCACCTCTCGTTGCGCTCGGAGTTTTTGACCTCCTACACGCAGTACCAACCGGAGGTCACGCAGGGGTTCCTGCAGGCCCTCTTCGAGTACCAGTCGATGCTGGTCGAACTGACCGGTCTCAACATCGTCAACGCCTCGATGTACGACCACGCGACCGCGCTGGCGGAGGCCGCCCTGCTCGCGGCGCGCGTCCGGTCAACCGACGGCGACCGCGTGCTGGTGCCCGACTACCTGCTGGAGAGTCGCCGCGACGTGCTGGAGAACTACACCGACGGCGCGGGTCTCGCCGTCGAGACGTTCGCCACCGACGACGGGAACGTCGATATCGACGCGCTCGCCGAGGCAATCGACGCCGAGACCGTGATGGTCTACGCCGAGAATCCGACCACGCGCGGGACCGTCGAGGAGAACCTCGACGCCATCGGCGACCTTGCAGACGACCACGACGCGCTGTTCTGCCTCGGGTCGGACCCCGTGGCGCTCTCGGTGCTTCAGGAACCCGAGCGCGTCGGCGCGGACGTGGTGGTCGGCGACGCCGCGACGCTCGGTCTCCCCACCGCGTACGGCATGGGTCTGGGCCTGTTCGCCTGCCGCGACGACTTCGTCCGGCAGGTGCCCGGCCGACTCGTCGGCGCGAGCGAGGACGCCGCCAACAACCGCACCTACACGCTGACGCTTCAGACGCGCGAACAGCACATCCGCCGCGAGCGCGCCACGAGTAACATCTGCACGAATCAAGCGTGGGTCGCGCTCCGGACCGCCATCCACGCGGCGTATCTCGGACCCGACGGACTCGTGGACCTCGCCAACGACTGCGTGCGCCTCGCCGACGACCTCGCCGAGCGACTGGACGCCGTCAGCGGCCTGCGAGCGCCGGTTCACGACCGACATCACTTCCGGGAGTTCGTCGCTCACACTGACCAAGCCGCGAACGCAATCGCACAAGACCTCGAAGCGGAAGGGTTCGCGGTCCACGCCGTGGGCGACCACGAAGTGCAAGTCTGTATCACCGACGCGAACGAACACGCCGCGGACAGACTCGTTGCGGCCTTCGAGGAGGTGGCCTAAATGAACTACGACCAAGCGCGTTGGACCGACGGCGAGGTAAAGAGCGGCGAAGATGCAGAGGGGCAGTACGAACCGCTCCTCTCCGAGAAAAACAGCGCGGAAGTCGAGGTCGAGGCGCCCCTGCCCGACGAGTTGACCCGCGACAGCGTCGAACTGCCCGACCTCGAAGAACCGCAACTCGCGCGCCACTATACGCGACTCTCTCAGATGAACTACGGCGTCGAGTCCGGGCCGTACCCCCTCGGAAGCTGTACGATGAAGTACAACCCGAAGTTCACCGAGGACGTGGCCGCGCTCCCGAGCGCGGGAGTCCACCACGACCGCTCGGACCGAAGTTTGCAAGGGACGCTCGGCCTGATGCACGGCCTGCAGGACTATCTCGCTGACATCGGCGGGATGGACGCCGTAAGTCTCCAACCCCCGGCGGGCGCGGCGGGAGAGTTCACCGGTATCTTGGTCGCCAAGGCGTTCCACGAACACAACGGCGAGGGCGACCAGCGCGACGAGATCATCGTCCCCGACAGCGCCCACGGCACCAACTTCGCCAGCGCCGCGCTCGCGGGCTACGAGGTCGTAGAACTGCCCTCGGGCGACGACGGCCGGGTGGACCTCGAAGCCCTCGAAGCCGCGGCGAGCGACCGGACCGCGCTGTTCATGCTCACGAACCCCAACACGCTGGGGCTGTTCGAGCGCGACATCGAGGAGATAGCTGAGACCATCCACGACGCTGGCGGTCTGCTCTACTACGACGGCGCGAACCTCAACGCTCTGCTGGGACAGGCCCGGCCGGGCGACATGGGTTTCGACATCATGCACTACAACGTCCACAAGACGTTCGCAACGCCCCACGGCGGCGGCGGACCGGGCGCTGGCCCGGTCGGGGTCGTCTCGGACCTCGCGGAGTTCCTGCCCGCTCCTCGGGTGCGTGAGGCAAGCGAGGGCGACGGCAGCTTCGAACGCTTCGATCCCGAATCGACCATCGGCAAGGTCCATGGCTTCGAGGGCAACTGGCTCGTCCTCGTCAAGACCTACGCCTACATCGCGCGCCTCGGCGACGCTGGTCTCGCTGACGCCGCCGAGAAGGCAGTCCTCAACGCCAACTACCTCGCCAGTCAGGTGGACTACGACGTGCCCTTCGAGCCGTTCCACCACGAGTTCGTCGCCAGCGCGGGCGACCAAGACGCCGCGGACGTGGCCAAGCGCATGCTCGACTACGGCGTCCACCCGCCGACGACGAAGTGGCCCGAAATCGTCTCGGAGGCGCTGATGACCGAACCGACCGAAATCGAGAGCAAGGACACCTTGGACCAACTCGCCGACGCGTTCAACCGAGTCGCCGCGGAGGACGACGAGACGCTGGCGGACGCGCCGAACCGGACCACGGCGCGGCGCATCGACCAGACCAGCGCCGCGCGGAATCTCCGGTTGTCGTGGCAGTCGCTCGACGGCGACGAAGAGTAGCCAATCGGGCGGAGAAGAGAGCGTGCCGCCTCAGAGGACCGACGCGAGTTCGGCCTTCACGTCCTCCGGTTCGAAGGGCTTGGTGACGTAGCTGTCCGCACCAGCCTTGACGGCCTGTTTCATCTTGCTCTGCTGGTCCACGCTCGTCACCATCACGATGACCGGCGGGTCCTCGCTTCCCTTTATTTGGGAGGTCGCCTCGACGCCGTTCATCTCGGGCATCATGATGTCCATGGTGACCGCGTCGGGTTGGTGAGTCTCGTACTGTTCGACCGCCTCGACGCCGTTGGCGGCCTCCGCGACGACCTCGAAGTCGTCCTCGACCGCTTGGCGGACCATCGTGCGCTGGAAGTCGCTGTCGTCCACGATTAACAAGGTAGGTGCCATTCGTTACTTGTCATGCGATGGAGGGAGGCAGCTAAATAAAACCCAAGGAAGGTCCCCGTCACACCCGCGGGAACCGCCGGTATCTTCCGGAACGCTTTTTCCCGGCGCGGCGGGCTACAACGCCATGCGCGAACTCGCCCTCGACGACCTGCCCAAGCACTCGCCGTGGCCCGCCCGCATCCTCGACCCCGAGGGCGCGGACGACGACGCCGAGTACGGCGGAACCGGCGTCTCGGCCTACGACGAGGTGTACGCCAACCTGCACGGACTCCTCGAATCGAACCCCGAGACGGGATTCCGAGAGCTACAGCGGTCCGCGAATCGCTACGCCGAGGAGAGTCCCGTCCCAATTTCACGGGCCGAGGAACTCTATCTCGTAGACGTGGACGAGAAGCAGACGCTACAGGACGAGGCGCTGGTGGCCTCGCTCGCGGGGACGCTCGACGGCGGCGAGACGGTCGTCTCGCTCGGCTGTGGCTGGGGGTACGAACTCGGCGTCCTCGCGGCGGCCTACCCCGACTGCGAGTTCGTCGGGGGCGACCCCGCCGAAAACGGCGTCGCGCTCGGCCGGGCGCTATTCGGTGACAGAGAGCGCATCCGAATCGAGCCGTTCGACTTCCGAGACGAGACGTGGGACCTGCTGGAGGGCGTGTTGGCCGAGCGCGACCCCGACGACGTGGTGGTGTTCACGCAGGGGTCGCTGACCGCGCTCCCGAGCGTGCGGGACATCGTGACCGAGACGCTGGCGGGGTACGCCGACCGCGTGCGCGAGGGCGTCCACCTCGAACACGTCTACGAACTCCATCCCGAGGAAACTCTGTTGGGACTGCTCCGCCGAGGCTACACCGACCTGCGGGACTACAACGACGACCTGCTGACCTCGTTGCGGGTCGCGGAGGGTATCGAGGTGTCGAGCGCGACCTACGACGTGGTCGGCGGGAACCCGCTCCATCCCCTTTCGGAAATTCGGTGGGAGTGAGTTCGGGTAGTGTCGGTCGGGTTGCAACTCGGGGTAGTGTCCGTCGGGTTGGTGTGGTGGGGTCGATTCTGTTCGTCGGAGAAAAAAGGGACGAGGGTGGTTTCGAGGTGATGGAAGTGGCGCAGAAGCTATCTACTGCCGACTCAAAGGAGTCACCGCGACCGCACAGCACCGTAACCGCGAGCCACACCCTCCCCAACCGATTGCGGTCCTCGGCCGACGGCCTGCGGTCCTCATCCACCGGAAGACAACCCGCGTCTTCCGAGCCTGCGCTCACATCCGTTCGCGCAGACCTCGCGCAGATGGGCGCGTCGCCGACGGCGACGCGCCCGCACGCGCCGGTCGGGTGAGTGGAGTCGAGTGGAAAATCGTAGAAAGAGAGAAGTAGCGAGTAGCAGTCCGAGAAGCCTTAATCGAGGAAGTTCGGCTCGATGGCCTTGCTTTCGATTTCCTCGGCGAGGTGGTCGCGGAACGCCTCGACTGCCACGTCGTCGCGCTCGCGCTCCTCGCGGTCACGCACCGAGATGGTTCCAGCCTCTTCCTCGTTGTCGCCGACGACGAGCATGTAGGGCACGTTGTCGTCGTGGGCCTGCTGAATCTTCTTGCCGACCGTCCACGACCGGTCCTCGATTTCGACCCGGAAGTCGCCCAGATACCGGTTCTGAAGCTGTTTCGCGTAGCCGATGTTGTCGTCGCTCACGGGCAGGATGCGAACCTGCTCGGGGGCGAGCCACGTCGGGAAGTTCCCCTTGAAGTGTTCGATGATGATGCCCATGAATCGCTCGAAGGTTCCCAGAAGCGCGCGGTGGACCATCACCGGGCGGTGTTCGTTGTTGTCCTCGCCGGTGTAGCTCAAGTCCAGTCGCTCGGGAATGTTGAAGTCCAGTTGGACCGTGCCGATGGTCCACTCCCGGCCGATTGCGTCCACGGCGTTGATGCCGATTTTCGGCCCGTAGAACGCGGCCTCGCCCTCTTCGACGTCGTAGTCGAGACCTTCCGAGGAGAGGGCGTCTTTCAGCGCGCCGGTCGCCTGCTCCCAGATTTCGTCGCTTCCGACCGCGTCCTCGCCCTTCGTCTCCAACTTGTACTGCACGTCGAGGTCGAAGTGGCCGTAGATTTCGTCGATAACGTCGAGGACCGACAGAATCTCGCCGCGAATCTGGTCCTTTCGGATGAAGGCGTGGCCGTCGTCCTGCGTGAACCCGCGGACCCGCAGGAGACCGGAGAGTTCGCCGGACTGCTCGTTGCGGTAGCAGGTGCCGAACTCCGAGAAGCGAACCGGCAGGTCCCGGTACGAATACTGGTGGTCGTCGAAGACGTGGGCGTGGTTCGCGCAGTTCATCGGCTTCAGGCCGTACTCGGTGTCGTCCTGCTCCCACGCGAACATCTCGCCCGCTTCCTTGAACGTGTCGTAGTGGCCCGTCGGCTTCCAGAGTTCGGCCTTGTTGAGTTCCGGCGTCCAAACCTCGTCGTAGCCCAACTCGTCGTTCTTCGACCGAATGTAGTCCTCCAACTCGCGCCGGATGGTCATCCCGTTGGGGTGGTAGTGTGCGCATCCCGGCGAGTGGTCGGGGATGGAGAACAGGTCCATCTCTCGACCGATTTTCCGGTGGTCGCGCTCCTCGGCCTCCTCTCTGCGTTCGAGGAACTCCTCCAGTTCGGCCTCGCTCTCGAAGGCCGTCCCGTAGACGCGGGTCAGCATCTCGTTTTCCTCGTCGCCGCGCCAGTAGGCACCGGAGATAGACAGCAGCGCGAACCCGCCGATTTCGCCGGTGGACTCGACGTGCGGTCCTTTACACAGGTCCTCGAACTCGCCCTGCTCGTAGAACGAAATGGACTCCTCGTCGGCGGCCTCGTCGTCCAGAATCTCGCGCTTGAATCGGTTGTCCTCGTAGACCTCGAAGGCCTCCTCGCGCGAGCGCTCGAATCGCTCGATGTCGAGATCCTCCTCGATGATGTCGTAGGCTTCGTCCTCGATGGCTTCGAGGTCTTCCTCTTCGAGTTCGACGCCGTAGATGTCGTAGTAGAACCCGTCGTCGGTCCACGGGCCGATGGTTAGGCTCGCTTCGGGATGGAGACGCTGGAGCGCCTGTGCGAAGACGTGGGCCGCCGAGTGGCGAAGCACGTCCCGGTACTCGTCGCTGGAGGGCGTGACGATTTCCAGTTTCGCGCCGTCGGGAAGCGCGCTTGCTTTGTCCACGAGGTCGCCGTTCACGACCCCCGCGACGGTGTCGCGGCCGAGACCGGGACCGATTTCGAACGCCGCGTCTTCGACCGTGGCCCCCTCCTCCAGTTCGAGTTCCGAACCGTCGGGAAGGACGACCGTAATCTGGCTCATGTTTTGGTTACGGTCCCGGCGAACTGATAACCCTTTCTACACGCGAGTTGAGTCCGTCACTTCGTGCTGAGGTCGTCTCGCCGCGCGAACTGCCGAGGGTCGTCGGGGTCCGGTATCGGTCGTGGCCCAAGGACTCGCAGGGAGCTGTGTGAAGAACATCGAACCGACGACGCGCGCCGCGCTCTCGGCGCGACGAACGCCAAGCGTCCTTCTCCACCTCGAAACACCGGTCTCTCGTTTCTCGCGAGAAATAGCGATTTCGTATATCTGAATGTAGTTTACGAGTTCGCTCTGCGACGGCAGTTCGCGCTTCGAGGTCGTCTCGGGCCGTTCGTCCCGGCTCAAGTCCTGACGACTCACAAATCAGTCGAGCGACTTTCCGACGTTCGGGACCGTCGCTGATGAGTCGCCGAGAATAGTCGAGCGAGCGATGCAACTCTAAAGCAACGAGTAGTCGAGAGGGAGACCGTCCTCAGGCTTGGGCCGAGTCGATGTCGCCGTCGATGCGAACGAACCGGAAGTCACACTCCGGACAGCCCCACTTGGTTTTCTCGCCGAGGTGGAGCGTGGTGCTCGCGGTGCGGTAGAACGTCCGCTCGGTGCCACACTGGGGACAGTCGTGGTCGAGTTCCTGAGCCATGTTCGGAGTTCGAACTGCGCGGCATTTGAGGATACTGGTTTGAGCGCGTGGGTCGTCGTTCGGGGGTTTCGATGCGGGCTACGGTGTGCTGGCAGTCGTCGGGTTCTGCCGGAGAAGAGGTTTCTGAAAGGGCGTAAATTTCATGATGCTATATCAAGTCATCTGCTCGACGCTCCACGACGGAAACCGACTTTGGCACCACATTCTTGCCGACCGACGCCCAACGCTCGGGCATGTCCGTAATCCTGTACGCGCTCGACGGCTGTCCGTACTGCGAGAAAGTCCACGACTCGCTCGACGACCACGGCGTCGAGTACGAGACCGAGTGGGTCGAAGCGCTTCACTCCGAGCGCGACGAGGTCAAGCGCGTTAGCGGTCAGCGCGGCGTTCCGGTCCTCGTGGACGAGGGGCGTGGCGTGACGATGGCCGAGAGCGACAAAATCGTGGAGTACGTCGAGACCTCGCTGGCCTGAGCGAGACCGGAATCGGTGGACTGGCAAGAATTGGGAGTTGGAAGTCGGGAAACGACCCTCGCCGACCGTTCGGGGCGGGAGTTAAGTGCAGTCGGTCGGTAGTCGATGGTATGAAGATTTACACTGGTCGCGGTGACGAGGGCCAGACCGACCTTCGAGACATGTCGCGCGTCTCGAAGGCCAGCCCGCGAATCGAGGCCTACGGCACGGTAGACGAGGTGAACGCGCTCGTCGGGCGCGTCCGCCCGACCGGCCACGACGACGTGGACGGCCACCTCCGGGAGATACAGAACCACCTCCATGTCGTGCAGGCGGACTTCGCCAACCCCGACCCGGACGAAGACGACCCCGCGGTCCGCGAGGAACACGTCGAGCAGTTGGAGGAGTGGATGGACGCCTACGACGAGGAACTCGCACCGCTCGAATCGTTCATCCTGCCCGGCGGCGGCGACGCTGGCGCGCGACTCCACCACGCCCGGACGGTCTGTCGCCGCGCCGAGCGCCGCGCCGTCGCGCTTGAAGCCGAAGAAGATATCAACGCCATCGCCGTCACCTACCTCAATCGACTGTCGGACGCGCTGTTCGTTCTCGGGCGCGTCGTCAACCAGCGCGAGAACGTGCCCGAAGAGTCGCCGACGTACTGAGTTCGGGAGTTGACTTCTACGAGAAAGGACGGGGGGTTTCTTCGGAGCCGTTTTTTGCGGGGTCGTTTCGGTTTGTGGGGTCGTTTCGGACCGATACGTTAATTCTCCCGCGCTCACATGTGACAGGTAAGCATGCGGATACGCGAGTGGAAGGACATCGTCGCAGACGTAGTCGAAAAGGACGTGAACCCCGACGACTGGCGGGCAGTCGGCGGCAAGCGCGCTGGCGGCGTCGGCGAGGACCTCTACCTCGGGCATCCGCGCGGCGGGGTCTACCACCTGAAGACCTACGCGAAGAACCCCTACGAGGTGAAGGGAGTCGGGGCGCGCGTCGCGCGCAAACTCGACGACGAAATCGGGTCGTTCCTTCCCGAACAGAAGACTGGCGGCCGATTCGCGGTCCAAAATCCGCCCGAGAACGAGGACGACGCCGAGCAGAAGGCCAAACACCTCGAAGAGGTCGTCAAGGCGCACGCCGACGCGCCGACCACCCCGGACGACTTCTTCGACGACGTGATGGACGCGCTCGACAGTCCCGCGTTCGGTCCCATCGACTTCGACCGCTACGACCGACCCGACCCCGCCGAGGAACTCTCCAACCGGTTCGAAGAGGCCGAAGACCTCCTGAACGAGGAGTTAGACGACCTCGTCCACGACGACGACGTAGGGCGTGGCTTCCAGTAGTCGGTTCCGGATTTCCGGGAAAGCACCCGCGTAGACGAGTAGGCTTAAGCGAGTTCACCCGCACGGATTCTGCATGAGCGCGACCGATGTTGATAACGACGACACCGGAACTCGCTGGTCGTTCGACACGCGGTGGAGCGGCGTCCTCGAACGCGAGGGTGGCGGAGGGAGCGAAGAATCGGACGACGAAAGAGACGAGCGGCGCTGGCAGTTCGTCCAGATGCACGTCAGCGCGTCGCACGAACTGTAACGATGGTCAGGCCACCATCTTCGGAGGACAAGCGCGAGTCGATGAACCGCCTCAAGATAGCCATCGTCGTGCTCGTCGGTGCCTCAGCCGGTCTCATTACGTTCTCTGGCGGCGGGTCGCTGGTGCAGGTCGTGGTCGCAGTCGGTGCGGGACTGGTGGTCGGCGTGGTGCTTCTTGCGTATCTTGTTCGAATTGCCTGAGAGCGAAAGCAGGCTCCTGAGAATGAGAGCGAAATCAGGCTCCTAAGAATGAGAGCGAAAGCAGATTCCCGAGAATGAGAGTGTTATTCAGGGGTTCACGCGAGCGAGCCACTGCTGGGGGTCGTCAAGCTCTGCGTCGGTGGGCAAATTCTCTGGGCGGTCCCAGACGACCGTCGCGCCCTCGATACCGCGCCGAGCGGCGACCGCCTCGAAGAACGCCTTGCCGCGCTCGTATTGGCGACGTTTCAGGCCGAGTCCGAGCATCCGGCGGACGAGCCGCGAGAGCGGGTCGCCGCCCTGCCGTCGGGCCTCCATCTTCTCGCGGAGGTCGGCGTACTCGTCGTCGAACGCGCCGTCCATCAGGAGTTCGGCGTATCCCTCGACGGCGGTCATGGCGGCGTCCAGTTCCTCAAAGGCGTCGCGGTCGAGGCGGCCCTGCGCCAGCGCATCGACGCCCGACTCCATGCGGGTTTCGAGGTGCTCGGAAAGCCACGGGGCCGCGCCGAACTCCGCGGCGTGCGTGACTTCGTGGAAGGCTATCCAGCGCCGGAATCGGTCGTAGTCCACGTCGAGTTCGCGGGCGATGCGCTCGATGTTCGGCCGGACGAAGTAGAGGGCGTGTTCGTCGCCGTCTGCTAACAAAAGCGGGTCGTACTGCCCGAGGACGTTCCTGCCCAGCACCGACAGCATCAGCGACATCGTTCCGGTGTTGATGGTCCGGGCGACGCCCGGCATGATGTCGGGACCGTGTTCCTCGACGGGTTCCATCACTCGCCGGAACGTGTCGATGTTCGCGTCGATCCAGTGGTGGCGGTTCTGCACCTCGATGGTGTCGGGAACGTCGAACTCCGCGCCGGAGACCTCGCGGACGCGGGTGCGGGCGTCGCGCACGTCGGCCGCGTAGCCCTCCCGCTCGCTCGGCGACATCTCAATCGAACCGGGGTCGGTTGACGCCTTGGCGGCCTCGGCGACGGCGTGCCAGTCGATGGGACCGGTTCCGGAGGCATCGGCAATCGCCCGGACGCTGCGGTAGAGACTCACGGATTTCGGTTGGGGCCGAGCGGTCAAAATCTTTCTGCTGGCTTCGGAAGATAACTTTCGGCGGATGCCGAGGACGACGACGGGCAGTAATATCGAGGGGGACACACCAGTGTCGCGTTTGTAAGAGGGTCGAAAGGGGTTCCGGGGGGTCGGTCGGTTCCTTAGACCCTAACACCACGCTCGCGTATGTACTGTCTCTCTCTGTATAAAAGATGATTTAGAAACACTATATAGGAGTATTAAGCTCTAAAAGCTATATATTCTGTGCATTTACATTCGAGATAGTGGTGTGTGTATTTCTCTAGAAAACATTTTTCCTTACAGACGCGATGAAGGTGTGTCACCGTACCTCTATTTTCGACTCGCTCTACTTCGGTTCGTTTTCGCATCTCTATCTCGGTTCGTTCTCTAGTCGATCCGTTCTCTAGTTGATCCATTCTGTTGTCAATTGCTCCGTCCTACTTCCAGTTGGTCCGTCCCGTTTCTGATGTTCGGGCGGGTCCACTCTTCGACGGTCTCGACTGTCCCACCTCATCCGGTTTTCGACGGCCTTGGCGGTCCGACCCTGTCCGGTTTTCGACGGCCTTGACGGTCCGACCTCGTCTACTTTTTGACGACCTTGACCAACTGACTCCGTCTTCGTTTAAATCCGCGAGCGTCTTTGACTCTTCTAACCAATCAACTCTACCCCCACCCACCCAAACCTCTTACATCCGCGAGGTAGGTGTCTGTCCCAACCGAACACGAATCGATCAGTTCGCGCGCCAGAACATCCGCGAGGGTACCCTGAGTCGATTTCTCACTCGAAGAGGCGACAAACGACGCTGGCCCCACGTTTGGCCCCGAGTTACATCCGCGACGATACCCCCTCCATTTATGTGCTGAAGTACGAAGGGAGTGGCAACTGATGGCTACCGACGACGAGGCGGACCGCGACCCGCTGTTCCGCTACGACGAGCCGATATTCGCCGACGAGGACCTGCTGCGCATCTCTCATCTCCCCGGCCCGAACCGAATCGTGGGGCGCGACGAACACATGCAGAAGGTGGCTGAAGCCCTCAATCCCGCCATCTTCGGCCAAGAACCGACCCATCTCTTTATCTTCGGCAAGACCGGGACCGGCAAGTCGCTCATCTCCCGGAGCGTCTCCAAGCGTGTCGAGAACGAGGCCGAACACGAAGACGTGAACGTCAAGACCGCCTTCATCGACTGCGGGGAGCAGACCACCGAGGCGTCGGTCATCAAGACCATCGGGCGCGAACTCAACGACCCGAACGAGACCGGCATCAAGGTCCCCCAGCGCGGCCTCGGCACCGGCGACTACTACGACCGACTCTGGCAAATCATCGACATTTGTAGCGATGTGGTCATTGTCATCCTCGACGAGATAGACATGCTGGAGGACGACGAGGTCCTGCGCAAACTCTCACGCGCGGGTGAGAACCGACGGGTCACCGACTCGACTATCGGTATCATCGGTATCTCGAACAAGATAGATTTCCCGGACGAACTCAACGAGCGCGTCAAGTCGAGTTTCGCCCACGACGAACTGGTCTTCCCGCCGTACGACGCCCACCAGCTCGTGGACATCCTCCAGAATCGCGCCGATGCGTTCCGCGACAGCGTCCTCTCGGACGACGCCGTCCCGCTGACTGCCGCCCTCGCCGCCCAAGAACACGGCGACGCCCGGAAGGCAATCGATATCCTGCGAAACGCTGGTCGAATCGCCACCAAGCAGGAAGACGAGGAGGTCACCGAGGAACACGTCTACGCCGCCAAGGAGAAGACCGAGGCCGACCGCTTCGCCGAACTCATCGAGGGCGCGCCGACCCAAGCGAAGGCCATCCTGCTTGCTCTCACGCTCCTGACCGAGAACAAGCCCCGCGACCAGTTCCCAACTCAGCAAATCTACCGCCAGTACCAGACCATCGCGTCGGACCTCGATATGGACCCCCTCTCGGAGCGCCGCGTGCAGGAGATTCTACAGGAACAGGACTTCTTGAACGTCATCAACTCCGAGACGAAGGGCCGGGGTCGGGGGCGCGGCGTCCACACCAAGCACCGACTGCTCGAAGAACCCGAAATCGTCAAGAAAGTTCTGAACCGGGACTCCCGAATCGCGGACCTCGGCATCTGAGCGGAGCGAGACGAAGAGATACTCGAAAAATATTAGGGGCATATTACTCCAATGAAGGTATTTCAGATATACCTGCACAGAACTTATACGCCAGAACGTTGCCGTCATATCCATGTCAACGAACGCCACGACGTGGACCGACCCGAACGACTGTCCCTTCTGCGGAACCGAACTTCGGAACCCCGGCGCGGGCTTCATCGACCACATTCACGAGAATCCGGACTGCGAAACCGGGTTCGAGATGTGGCGGAGCAACGTCAACGACGACATCTGCGCTGGCTGGTCCGGATAGGTCTTGAACCGACGTAGCAGCGCGCGAGCGTTTTCTTTTCACGCGAGTTGCTGATAGCCAGCGACTCGAGTCCAGAGAGAATAATATCTTCCTTATACAGATATTCACAAAATTACTAATATTGCAGGAAGGCTTATACCCTCGTCTCGGCTACCGACGCCTACGATGAGATGCCCACAATGCAGCGGTGAACTCGTAGTCGCGCACGGGTACGAATCCTGTTCGACGTGCGGCCACATCCCACCCCACGGTGCCGACTGACCGCTGGTTAGCCACGAGAAACCGAATTATTGACCAAGTATCGCCCGGACGAATGCCCTTTTTCGACGCCGATTCGTAACGGCTCTTTCTTTCGGCGCTGATTCGTAACGTCCCTCCCTTCCACATCGAGTCGGTACCCGAACGACCCGCACCACCGAACCCACCGCCGACCGGCGGAGTTTTTTACCGGCGGGCGCTACCACCGTCCCGTGAACGTTCGGGGAGAAGTCGTCGAAGTCACAGACGTTCGAACCGTCAGCACGCAGTACGGCGAGCGCGACCTCGCGGAGGTTACGGTCCGCGAGGACGCCGGGCACGGAGCGTCGGCGGGGAAGGGAGACCGCAAGCAGGTCACGCTCTGGGGCAAGTGGACCGAGAGCGCCGACCTCCTCGAACCGGGAATGGAACTGCTCGTCACCGAGGTCGAAGAGAGCGAGTATCAGGGCGAGACGACCTATTCGACGGGAAAAAACTCCTACGTCGTGGTGGAACCCTCGTTCCTCGTGGACGTGACCGACGTTCGGTCGTGGGTCCAGTGTCCGCGGATGTACTACCTGAACAAACTCTCGGGGGTTCCGCTCGCGTACCCCGTGGTCAAAGGGACCATCGTCCACGAGGTGTTCGGAGACCTGCTCCGAGGCCGCGATTTGGACGAGTCCATCGACGAGCGCGTCGAGGAGGCCGGACTAGAACTCGGCCTGCTCGGCCGCGAGCGCGACGAAGTCGCCGAGGAGGTCCGCCAGAACGCCGCCGCAATCGAAGGCTGGCTAGCCCAAGGTGCCCTAACCGAAGAAGACAACTGGCGGAGCGAGCAGACGCTCATCAGCGAGCAGTTCGGCATCAAGGGTCGGGCCGACGCGCTCCGGCGCGGGATGCCCGTCGAATTAAAGACCGGCAAGAACCTCAAGCGCGACCCCCGGTTTCAGGACAAGATTCAGGCGGCGTGTTACGCCCTGCTCCTCCGGGAGAAGGGCGTCCCCGCCGACACCGGGACCCTGCTCTACACGAAGAACTCGGCACTCGACCGCACCGAGGAAGACGGCGACCTCTCGCCCGCCAAGGAGTTCTCTATCGGCGACGGCTTGCTGGATTTCGTCGTGCGCACGCGCAACGAAATCGCGGCGATGGAGTACGACGCCGTCGCGCCGAGGGCCGACAACGCTGAGGGTGACCCCGGCGTCCCCACTGGCTACGAGGCCGACGCGACCTGCGAATACTGCTTCGAGCAGGACACCTGCATGGTGGTCTCGGGCCGACTCGACCAAGAGTCCAAGGCTGGCCAAATCGGGACCGCGATTCCCGAAGAAGAGCGCGACTACTTCGACCGCGTCTACCGACTCATCGAGGAGGAGCGGCGGGCGACTCACGCCGAGTACGCCAAGCTCTGGCAACAGACCGCCGAAGAGCGCGCGGACGACGACCGCGCGCTCATCGGTCTCGACCCCGTGGGCCGCCGCCAGCTCGACGGCGGCCGGTGGGAGATGCGCGCCGAGCGCGCGGGCGGGACTGTCTCGAAAATCCGGGAGGGCGACGTGGTGCTGGCCAGCGACGGCGACCCCGTGAACGGCCACGCCGAACTCGCCCGCGTCGAACGCTTGGACGAGGAAGTCGTCGTCACGGCGGACGAAGCGGTCGAACTCCGGCGACTTGACGTATACCCCTCGGAACTCTCGGCCGACCGAATGCTGACCGCCCTGCACGACGCCCTGCTGAAGGGCGACCCGCGCCGGAAGGACGTGCTGTTCGGCCGCGAGGACCCCGAATTTTCGGACGAGCGCGAGACGTACATCGACAACAACGAGGCCCAGAACGACGCCGTGAACCTCGCAGTGAACGCCGAGGATTTCGCGCTGGTCCACGGGCCGCCCGGCACGGGCAAGACCTACACCATCGCGCGGACGATTCGCGCCTTGACAGAGCGCGGCAACCGCGTCCTCCTCTCGGCGTTCACGAACCGCGCGGTGGACAACGCGCTCGAAGCGCTCCGCGAACAGGGCTTCGAAGATATCGTCCGCGTCGGTACCGAGAGCGGCGTCCGCGAGGACATGCAGGACCTCCGACTGGAGAAGGCTGGCGACCCCGGCGAGCGCGTCGCGGAGTTGCGCGAGGCCAGCGTCGTCGCGGCGACCACGGCCACCTGCGGGTCCCGAATCATGCGCGAGCAGTCCTTCGACGTGGCCTTGGTGGATGAAGCCTCGCAACTCACGGAACCAGCGACGCTCGCGGCGGTCAACCTCGCCGACCGGTTCGTTCTGGTCGGCGACCACGAGCAGTTACCGCCGGTGGTGCGGACGGATAGCGAGTCGGTCGCCTCGAACGAGGCGAGCGGCGAGGAACGTAGCGACGACCCGCGAGTGACCGACCTCTCGACCTCGCTGTTCGAGCGTCTCATCGACCAGTCGCCCGAGGCGGGCGTCATGCTTGACCGCCAGTACCGGATGGCCCAGCGGATTCAGGCGTTCTCCTCTCGGGAGTTCTATGACGGCGAGTTGCGCCCCGCGTCGGGCGAGGTGGCGGCCCAACAGCTCGCGGACCTGCCCCACGTCGCGGAGACCGACCTCCCCGACGAGTTGCGGAGCAGAGGCGGCGTCTCGTTCGTGGACCCCGACGGCCGCACGGAGGGCAACACCAACCCCGTCGAGGCTGACCGCGTGGCCGAAATCGTCGCGGACTTCCTCGACGCGGGGGTCGAACCCGCCGAAGTCGGCGTCATCGCGCCGTTCCGCGCGCAGGTCGCCGAAATCGGACGCCGGGTCCCTGACGCCGTGACGGTGGACACGGTGGACCGGTTTCAGGGGTCGAGCAAGGAGGTCATCGTGGTCTCGTTCGTCGCCACCGAAACCCTCGACAGCCCCATCTTCGAGGACCACCGCCGGGTGAACGTGGCGCTGACGCGAGCGAAGAAGTCGCTCGTGCTGGTCGGCGACGAAAGTGCCCTGCGGACCGACGACCGCTACGCGCGGATGGTCGAGTGGGCGCAGTAGTCGTCCGTCAGTGAGTCGAGGGTCGTTCGGTGGCCCGGAAGACCCTCGGCCGCCCCAGACGTGTCAGTTTTCTATTCGGAGTGCCCCCAATGAAAGTTTCCTCCAGAGAGGTGTTTCCGGTACGTTTAAGACTTAGACGGGTGGCGCTAATGATATGAGTGGACGACCGCTCGACGTACTGGAAGCCTCTTTGCAAGAAGAGGTTACGGTGCAATTGAAAGGCGGCGAGGAGTACGAGGGCATTCTCACTGGCTACGACCAGCACATGAATCTTGTGCTGGAAGACACCGAGGAGGAAGACACAACCATTATACGCGGCGATAACCTCGTTTCGATCAACCCATGACTGGCGCAGGTACCCCGAGCCAAGGGAAGAAGAACACGACGACCCACACGAAATGTCGTCGCTGTGGCGAGAAGTCGTATCACACGAAAAAGAAGGAGTGTTCGAGTTGCGGCTTTGGCAAGTCCGCCAAGCGCCGCGACTACGAGTGGCAGAGCAAGTCCGGCGAGTAATCGCCCTCGAACGCTTCTTTCCCTCTGCGGTTTCTCCGTTTTCGCGTAGCCGTTGGTGTGTCGATTCGATTTTCTGGATGTGGCCGAGTTGCCGGAAGTAGAATCGCCAGAACCGAGATAAACGTGTTTTAGAAAGCCTCCGGCCGGTCGCCCCCGGAAGACAAAGCGCGTCTTCCGAGGTCACGCTCGCTTCGCTCACGCAGACACCCAAACGGAGGTTTGTGGTAGCGAGCGCGCTCCGGTGGAGTGTCACCGAGCGTTCGCTGGCGGAGGCGTCACCGAGTGTTCGCTGGCGGAGGCGTCACCGAGCGTTCGCTGGCGGAGGCGTCACCGAGTGTTTCCTCGTGGAACGTCCCACCGAGCGCACCCGATGTCGCCGGACCGGCGGCATCGGTGCCGGAACCGGAGGTTTCAGCGCCGCAACCGAAAGTATACACGAATGTGAATACTTTTTGTCTTCCACCCCGAATTTTCGGCACGATAGCGAGGGTTTTTACTACGGTGGCGCAGTAGCTTCGTTCATGCCAAACGGCCGGGACGCGGCCCGAAGCGGTTCGACCGAGAACGCCCAGTCGGGGGAGTCAGATGCGGCCTCCGCGGGGGAGACGGCCCCGGACCTGTCGGGTCCGACCGAGAAGTGTGGCGTCGTCGGCGTCTCGCTCGAAGAGCGGGACGCCGCGCGCCCCCTCTACTACTCGCTGTACGCGCTCCAACATCGCGGACAGGAGTCGGCGGGAATCGTCACCCACGACGGGTTCCAACAGCACGACCACGTCGAGATGGGTCTCGTCGGCGACGCCTTCGACCAGTCGGACGTGGAGTCCCTGCGCGGGAGCGCGGGCATCGGCCACGTCCGGTACCCCACCGCGGGGAGCGTGGACAAGTCCTGCGCGCAACCGTTCACCGTCTCGTTCCGGAGCGGTGCCTTGGGCCTGAGTCACAACGGGAACCTCGTCAACGCCGAGGAGGTCCGCAACGAGTTGGCCGCGGAGGGCCACGCGTTCACCTCCGACGGCGACACCGAGGTCATCGCCCACGACCTCGCGCGCAACCTGCTGGAGGCCGACCTCGTGCGCGCCGTCAAGCGCACGATGGGTCGCATCCACGGGTCGTACTCGCTGACCATCATGCACGACGACACCGTGCTGGGGGTCCGAGACCCCGAGGGCAACCGCCCGCTCTGCATCGGCGAACTGGACGACGGCTACGTCCTCGCCAGCGAGTCGGCGGCCATCGACACCCTCGACGGCGAACTCGTCCGCGACGTGCGGCCGGGCGAACTCGTCGTCCTCCAACCGAACGGCGAGGGGTTCGACTCCTACCAACTGTTCGAGCGCGAGCAGACGGCCCACTGCTTTTTCGAACACGTCTACTTCGCGCGCCCGGACAGCGTCATCGACGACCACCTCGTCTACGAGGTCCGCCGCGAGTTGGGCCGTAAGCTCTGGGAGGAGAGCGGCATCGACACCGACGTGGTGATGCCCGTCCCCGACTCCGGGCGGGCCTTCGCTGGCGGGTACGCCGAGGCCGCCCAAGACGACGGCGCGACCGTCGAGTTCGCCGAGGGCCTGATGAAGAACCGCTACGTCGGCCGGACGTTCATCATGCCCACGCAGGACGAGCGCGAGCGCGCGGTCCGCCTCAAACTCAACCCTATCAAGTCCACCGTCGAAGGCAAGACCGTCACCATCATCGACGACTCCATCGTCCGCGGGACCACCTCGACGCAACTCGTCGCCCTGCTCAAGGACTGCGGCGCGGAGGAGGTCCACATGCGCGTCGGCGCGCCGCCCATCGTCGCGCCCTGCTACATGGGCATCGACATGGCGACCCGCGAGGAACTCATCGCGGCCGACAAATCCGTCGAGGAGATTCGGGAGGCCATCGAGGCAGACAGTCTCGCGTACCTCTCGAACGAGGCGGTCGCCGACGCCCTCGACAGCGAGCGCGCGGACCTCTGTATGGGGTGTGTCACGGGCGAGTACCCCTACGACATCGAGGGCGAGACGACCGACCGCGACGTGACCCGGCCCGAGGTCGGGACGCCCGCGAACGCGGACGACTGAGCGGTTCGACTGGGACTTTCTCGGTCTCGCTCGGCCACAGTTGCTACCCGTCTCGAAGCCGACGGGTTCGGCATGGTCGAAGAAGACCTCGGCGAGGCGACCATCGTCTACGAGGGACCGGACGGCGAGACTGTCGAGCAGAACGTCGAGAACGAACACGTCGCCTACTTTCAGGACCACTGGATACTCAAGACCGGCGAGGACGACCGAGGCCGCGACCTCGTACGCCGCATCCCCGCCTCGCGGGTGTACCACGTCGAGCGCACCGTCGAGCAGTTCGAGGAGGAGGTCAGCACGCTCCGGGACCAAGTGGAGTCGGTCGCCGACGACCTGCGGACGAGACTCCTCGGCAGTGGCGGCGACGAGCGCGGGAGCGACAGCGAGTCCCCGAGCAGAAGCGAGAGCATCAGCATCGAGGTGGAGCGTGGTGAAGAGGACGAACCTCCCGGAAGCGACGAACTCGGCGGGACCGACGACGCGGACGAAGACGACGACTCCAGCGACGAGCGATAGCGTTCGAAGCGAGACCGAAGCGAGAGCGCGGAGTTCGCTTCGCACATCTGACCGCGTTGTGGGGTCTCGCGGGCACAACGGTTAATCCGCGCGAGACCGTCGAAGACGAAAATGGCTCAGGGTCCCGACTCACGAGACGAGACCTCGTCCCGCGAGGAAAGCGGTGAGGGCGGCGAAATCGGCGAGAACACCGAAAAATCGGGCGTTCGCTCGCGGACAGAACTCAGGCGAGTGCAGGTCCGCCAACCCCGACACGCGCTCGAAATCGGGCAAAACGACCGCATCGTCGCCAGTCACTACTACAAGACTGACGACGTGTGGGACGTTCTGCTAGAAACGTACGACGAGACAGAGCGCACTGACACCGAGACCTAGAGATACAACAGCAGGTACACGACGACGCCGAGTCCGAACGAAGTCATCCACAGCGAGGCCGCGACTCGACCCACCCGCGGATGGTTCGTCGCCGGGAGTTCCGAGACCGGCCGGGTCAGCGCGAGCAGGAGGACGTAGTAGAGAAGCGGGATACAGACCACCGCGAGCAGGATGTGAACTCCCAGAATCGGGTAGTAGACGAACTGCTCGACCATCGCGGACCCCTCGAAGTCGGTCGGTCCGAGGAGCGCGACGCGATAGAGGTAGAGGGCCAGAAACGCCGCGAACAGGACGACGCCCGCCAGCATGCCTTTGCGGTGGCGCTCGACGTTACCACGCCGAATCGCGCGCCACGACGCCCCGACGACGACGAACGCGACCGTGCTGATGACGGCGTTGACGTGCGGGATGGCCGACAGTACGGCGTCGGGCGCTCGGGGGAGCACGCCCGCGGGCACGACGCGGAGCGCGGCCGCGAACACCAGCGCGAGCGAGACGACGGTCAGTAACCCGGTCACTGCGGGGACGTGGCGCTCGACGAATCGTTGCATATCCGGACGTTAGAAGCGGTCCGACATACGCCTTGCCGTGTGTCTCGAACGCGCTGTGGGTCGGCGTCGGCGAGCATTCGACCCGCGCCGACGGTCGGCGATATCACCGTGCGGGTACGTGCCGTCCCGTCCTCGAAACGAAAGGCCTTTTATCCGCTTGGCCACTACAATTGAGTGCAGAGAAAGACACAGCAAGCGTGGGTAGCCAAGCTAGGCCAACGGCGCAGCGTTGAGGGCGCTGTCCCGTAGGGGTCCGCCGGTTCAAATCCGGTCCCACGCATCGCAAGCGCGACACACTCGCGCACAGGATGCAGGTGGAGTCCCTTGGGACTGCACCCACGCACAATTCCTTTCGGACGCTACATTTCTAGTGACTACTCCGCGATGCACCGTGGGCGCTGTCCCGTAGGGGTCCGCCGGTGAGCAGTCGGCGGTGTTGACTGCGAACGTCGTCACGGAGCGAAGCGGAGTGACGGAAGTTCAAATCCGGTCCCACGCATCGCAAGCGCGACACACTCGCGCACAGGATGCAGGTGGAGTCCCTTGGGACTGCACCCACGCACAATTCCTTTCGGACGCTAACTTTCGAGCGACGACTCTATTCTGTCGAATCGGGCCTACGTCGAAAAACTGCAAAAGCGGAGCGGCGGCGCTACAGTCCCTCGAACGCCCGAATATCCTCGCGCCACGATTCCGGAATCGGCCGCGAGGATTTGGTCTCCCTATCGACCGCGACCTGCACCGTCTCGCCGGTGGCCGCGACCTCGCCGTCGGCCCGGACTTCGTACTCCATCGGCATCGAACTCTCGCCGAGTTCCGGGACGCGCATGGCAACGGTCACGTCGTGGTCTATCTCGACCGGTCGCCGGAAGTCGATTTCGAGGCTGGCCAGCACCGACTCGATCTCGCGGAGCGGCACGTCCAGCACTTCCTCGAAGTAGGCCACTCGGGCCTGCTCGAAGTAATTAGCGTAGACGGCGTTGTTTACGTGCTCCATCGTGTCGAGGTCGCGGTAGCGAACGTCCACGTCGTGAGTAAACGAGTAATCGCTCATCGGTTGTCGGTCCGAGCGGAGGACAGTTCGGTCTGTCGCTTCCGGAACTCTGGGTTTTCGCGGGCCGACTTATCGGTAGGTTCGCTTCAGGTACTCGTCGATGTCCGCGACTAGCTCCGGGTCGTAGGTCCAGAAGCCTCGGAACGTCTCGGAGTCGGTCTCGGTTTCCTCGGCGAGGAGCGCGCAGGCCTGTCGTTCGTCGTCGCCGCCGTCGAAGACGACGAACCAGAACGCGCCGATTTCCTCGGCGGTCTCGGCGTGGACGGTCACGCCCGGCACGTCCGGGGTCCAGTCGAAGTCGCCGTAGACGTGTACGTCCAGCAGAGTTTCGGTGGCCAGCGCCTCGTACACGTCGCGCTGGGCGTCCAACGCGCGGGCCGACTGAAAACCAGTTCGGAGCGTGCCGTGGCCGACGCGGTGCGCTCGGTCTTCGAACTCCCGACTGGCCGCGAGCAGGTGGCGCTTCTCGAAGGCGACGAACGTGGTCTCGGCGAGCAGGTTCATCGTCGCACGCAGCGCCTCGCTCGCGCCGGGTTCGAGGTCCGCGTCGGTCGGCGAGACGAGGTGGCGCACCGAAGTCATGGCCGCGCTCCCGGCGAACTCGCCGTCCACGTTCAGGACGACGAATCCGCCGCTCCCGTCGTCCGGAATCGGTTCGTACTCGACGGAGACGTTCCGGGTCTCGAAGTAACTCTCGACCGACTCACACGGCCGAGGCGAGAATACCGTGATGCGTCTGCGCGCCGAGACCGCCTCGTCGAGAAACTCACAGAGCATCGTCGGTCCTTGAGTCGTGCCAGTCGGCGTCGCCGGGCGACGCCGACCCGGATTCGCGCCGTCGCTGGCCGAGCGAGCGCGCCAGTACGGTTTCGAGCAGTTCCGGCACCTCGGCAAGTTCGACCCTGCCGGTCTCCCGGTCGTACCGGACGAACCCCTCGCGTTCGAGTCGCGGCAGATGGGTGTGGTGGAGCGCCACAAGAACGGCTTCGCGGTCCTCGGGTGTTACCACTGCGGTCGAGTTCGCGTTCACCTGCGTCCACCCCGCGACCACGGTCGCCAGCGTTTCGAGGTCGGACTCACCCCACTCGGAGAGGGCGTAGAGCGCGTAGCGGCGGCAGTCCTCCGAGACGGTCTCGAACACCGTGTTGACTAACTCCGAGGCATCGGCCTCAGTCGATTCGTCCGCCATTACCTTGATTATTGTTGGCACACAGAAAAGAGTGTTTGGGTCGATGCTCCGTCGAACCCGGTCGTTTCGACTGGCAAGCGGGGTATTCAAATGCTTCGTGGCCCTACTGGTTCGCATATGGCTAAGTATTCGACCGGCGGGTCGTCCGGCAGCGGTGGCGGCGGCGCGTGCGAACTCTGTGGCACGTCGAGTGATTCGCTGACCGAGGCCAACGTGGCCGGTGCGCAGTTGCACGTCTGTTCGGACTGTGCCTCCTCGCACAACGACAACCAGCAGACGAAGTCCGAGGACGACGAGAAGCGCGAGCGCAAGCGCAAGGCCGCCCAGAACACCGCGAAGGCCAGCGGCGTCTACGACGGCGACTCGCGCCACTGGGAGGAGGAAGGAACCAGCTACGACGACGACCCGCTCCCGTATCTGGTCTCGAACTACGGCGAACTCGTCGAGGAGGCACGACGCGAGGAGGGCCTTCAGCGTGACGAACTCGCCGAGGAACTCGACGTGCCCGAGAACGACCTGCTGGCCGTCGAGCAGGGCCGGGCGAATCAGGCCAACGTCGGTGGAACGCTCGTCGAGGCGCTCGAAGACCGCCTCGACGTGCAACTCGCCGAGGAGTAGCGCAAAAGCAGCGAAGCGAAATTTGGGGCGTTCCGGGAGCGCGCTGGGGTCGAGAACCCCCGTAATCTTATTCACTGCGTCCGTGGTGGTCGGGATATGGATATCGGCGTACACACACCGCCGCTGTACGACCAGTCGCTCGAAGACGCCATGGCGTATCTCCACGGCATCGGCGTTGACGCCATCGAACCCGGCGTCGGGGGCCATCCCGGAGACACCCACCTGCCCCGCGAGGAGTTTCTGGGCGACGACGAGAAACAGAACCACCTCTTCGACCTGCTTGACGAGTACGAGATGCGTATCTCCGCGCTGGCGACGCACAACAATCCGCTTCACCCCGACGACGAAATCGCTGAAGAGGCCGACACCGAACTCCGGGAGACCATCGAACTCGCCGACCAGTTGGACGTGGACACCGTGACCTGCTTCTCGGGGCTTCCCGCCGGAAGTCCCAACGACGAGACGCCCAACTGGGTCACGGCACCGTGGCCGGACGAACACGCCGACGCCCACCGGTACCAGTGGGAGGAAGTCGCCGTCCCCTACTGGTCGGACCTCGCCGACCACGCCGCACAATTCGGCGTCGATGTGGCCATCGAGATGCACCCGAACATGCTCGTCTACGAACCTTCCGGGATGCTCCACCTGCGCGAAGCGACGAACCACCACGTCGGCGCGAACTTCGACCCCTCGCACCTCTACTGGCAGGGTATCGACGTGACCGACGCCATTCGCTTTTTGGGCGACCACGACGCTATCCACCACGTCCACGCCAAGGACACTAAGGTCTACGACGCCAACGCCCGCATCAAGGGTGTCCTCGACACGACGCCCTACGACGAGGAGGCCGACCGCTCGTGGCTCTTCCGGTCGGTCGGCTACGGCCACGGCGAGGACCATTGGAAAGACATCGTGAGCACGCTCCGGATGGTTGGCTACGACGGTGCCCTGTCCATCGAACACGAGGACTCGCTGACCAGTTCCAACGAGGGTCTCGAAAAGGCCGTCGCCATGCTCCAGCGCGCCATCTTCCGCGAGCAACCCGGCGAGGCCTACTGGGCGTGACTACAGGTCCGAGACGACTGGCTCGGGATACAGCGTCTCGCCACCGTCTCGGAACGATGACGGTGACTTCCAGACGCACTCGATGACCTCGTCGTGTTCGGGTTCGTACCCCTCGAACTCCGACTGCTCGTAGGGCCACGCCTCCGCAATGTCGGCCTCGTAGACCCGCCATACTTCGTGTTCGGTCTCCCCGCCGGAGGTGAACACATCCTCGTAGGTTTCGAGGGACGAGACGTTCTCTAGCGCGACGCCCAATTCCTCGTCGAACTCTCGGTGGAGCGCCTCCTCGGTGTGTTCGCCGAAGTTCGCTCCGCCGCCGAGGAGGTAACAGAACGACTCCCCGGTAACGGGGTCTCGGTCACGCGCGACGAGGAGTTCCTCGCCGCGCCGGACGACCCCGCGGGCGGAGACGCGGACGTGTCGGTCGGTCATGTAACCGCGGCCGACACTCGGGTCGGGCAAAAGCGCCCCGATTTCGCGCGTTCGGCTAGCAGATTTTTGGTCCGCGAGCGCGATTCGTTGGATATGGCCAACCAGCCAGCGGACCT
This sequence comes from Halorussus pelagicus, assembly GCF_004087835.1. Taxonomy (NCBI): domain Archaea; kingdom Methanobacteriati; phylum Methanobacteriota; class Halobacteria; order Halobacteriales; family Haladaptataceae; genus Halorussus; species Halorussus pelagicus. The sequence continues at coordinate 483,507 of NZ_CP035119.1, read as the reverse complement.
CGAAGATCAACTCGTCAGCGCCTGTCGGACCGCCGTCGGCGACGAACTCCGTAGCGTGACGTACTTCACCGAGGACGACCAGGACCAACTCTACCTCCGCGGAGACCTCGAATCGGACGCCGACCTCGTGGGCTTCGCCGACAACGAGCGACTGGGCTTTCACTCCCAATCGCTGTACGACGAGACCGAACTCGGGGAGTACCAGTTCACGATGCGCGTGTTCAGCCACGGCTACCTCACGCGAGTCATCGTCGGCGACCACGGCGCGTTCGTCACTACCGACGCGATGGAGATGGACCGGTTCAAGGAACTCGCGTCGGCGATGCAGTCGGTCCTCGCCGAGGAGTAGCGGATTCGACCGTTCTCTTCCGAGCGCACCGCGGTGTTCCGAACGCGGTCGTTCCCACCGGCCAAGAACGGTCCTCTGTTCTTATGTTTATCTGCTATCTACTTCAACATAGGAGGCGAGACCCATGACCACGACGCTCAAAATCGCCGCGATGGTCCTGTTCGCCCTCGCCGTGTTCGTTCTCGGTGCGACTGCGACTACGGGCGTTCACGTCACTGACTTTGCCGCTGACCCGGTCTCGACCGTTGGACACGTCTGCGACCAGTGGGGAGTCCAGAACGACTGGGGAGACCACCGACACGGCGACGACTGGACGAACCATCCCCATCACGGCGACGACCACGACGGGCAAATGGGCCACCACGGCCAACACGGCGGACCGCACGGTCCCCAGGGGTCTCACGGCCCGCATCACTGACCGCCGCCTGAAACACTAAATCGCTCGTCGGAGTACACCCGACATATGACGCTCACGGTCGGAGTCCTCGGCTACCGGTTCATGGGGAAAGCCCACGCGAACGCCCTCGCGCGACTGCCGATGTTCTTCCCGGACGCGCCGGACGTAGAGCGCCACGTCCTCGTCGGCCGCGACGAGGACGCGCTCGCGGACGCCGCCCACCGGTTCGGCTTCGACCGCACCGCGACCGACTGGGCGGACGTGGTCGAGGAGGTGGACGCCTTCTACAACCTCGGGCCGAACCACGTCCACGCCGAACCGTCAATCGCCGCGCTGGAGGCTGGAACCCCGGTCCTCTCCGAGAAGCCGCTGGCCAACGACCTCGACGGCGCCGAGCGCATGGCCGAGGCCGCCGCGTCGGCCGAAGTGCCAACCGCGACGGCGTTCAACTACCGGTTCGTCCCGGCGCTCCGGTACGCCAAGAACCTCATCAACGACGGCGAACTCGGTGAGATTCGTCACTTCCGCGGGCGCTACTTGCAGGACTGGCTGGTGGACCCCGAGGAACCGTGGTCGTGGCGCAACAGCAAGGAGATGGCCGGGAGCGGTGCCTTGGGGGACCTCGGCGCGCACACCATCGACCTCGCGCGCTTTCTCGTCGGCGACGTGGAGCGCGTGTCGGGACAGCTCCGGACCTTCGTGGACGAGCGCCCGGTGGAGGGCGAGGCGGACCAAACCCGGCCCGTCACGGTGGACGACGCCTACTCCGCGCAGGCCGAACTGGAGGGCGGCGTGATGGCGACGTTCGAGGCCTCGCGGTTCGCCGACGGTCACAAGAACGACCACACAATCGAAATTCACGGCTCGGAGGGGAGCCTCCGGTTTTCGCTGGAACGCCTCAACGAACTGGAGGTCCTGCGCGACGGCAACCGGGGCTACGAGACGATTCTCGTCACGGACGCCGAGGACCCGTACGTCGAACACTGGTGGCCGCCGGGCCACGTCCTCGGGTGGGAACACACCTTCGTCCACGAGAACTACGAGTTCCTGTCGGCCGTCGATTCCGGGGGTTCGGCCGACGGCTACCGACCCAACTTCGAGGACGGTCTCGCGGTCCAGATGGTTCTGGCGGCGATTCAGGAGAGCGACGAGCGCGGCGAGTGGGTCCCGGTGGAGTGAGAAGCGAGTGGTCGAGCGACCGAACGACCGAGCGCCGCCTCAGAACTCCCGGATACCCTCGTCGGTGACGACCGAATCGAGCAGGTCGGTTGGGGTCGCGTCGTAGGCCGGGTTCTCCACGGAAAAACCCTCCGCGGGTTCGAGCAGGACCTCGCTGGGCGACCGGAAGTCGTTCTCGAACCGGAAGCCCTCGCCGACCAGTTTGGCCGAGGACCCGACGACCGTGACGGGCACGTCGAGGTTGTCCGCGGTGGCGGCCAGCGGGAACGTGCCGATGCGGTTGTAGAGGGTGTCCTCGACGATACAGTCCATCCCCAACAGCACGCGGTCGCATTCGGGCAGGAAGTGACCGCTCGCCCCGTCCACGACGAGGTGGGCGTCTACGCGGTCCATCTCCGCGAGGACGCGGGCGGTCTTCCGACCGAGGTAGCGCGGTCGGGCCTCGGTGACGTACACCGTCAGGTAGCGCCCGTCCGAGACCGCTCGCTCGATGGTCTCCAACACCGTCGAGGAGTAGTCGTGGGTCAGGATGGTCGTGCCGTCCTCCACGAAGTCCATCGCGTTCTCTGCGGCGCGGCGCTTGGCGGTCTCGACCTGCTCGACCACACGCTCGACGGCCTCGGCCAGCGCGTCTTTGGCCTCGGCGACCGACTCCGCGCCGTTGTCCTCGACCATCGAGACGACGGCGCGCTGGGTCGTCACCAGCGAGGCGTGGGAGGGGTTTGCCCGCCGGAGCGCCGAGGAGTTTCGTTCGAGGTCGCGCTCGAAGTCCTCGACCGACGCGAACTCGCGGTCCCGCAGGTCCTCCAGCGCGCGCGCGGCCTTCACGGCGACGACGGAGGAGCTATGGGTCTGCATCTCCCGAATCTCCTCGACCGTCTCGTCTATCATACCTGAATCCTCTCCACCGCGGGCCAAAGGTCTTGCTTCTCGGGCCGCGAGACGCCGGGTTCGGAGCGTCGCACTTGGCGCGAGCCTCGGGGTCGTCGCGGGCGTGAGCTTCGGAGAGCTATCCACCGTGGCGCGTGCGGGCGCGGCGCGCAGTCGCGCGCCGCGCCCTTCCGCGAGAGAAAAAGCAAAAGGAACCCACAACCCCACCTAGGCGACAGTCGAAAGTAGCCGCCACACCAACGAACCACCATGACCGAAGTTCGCTACTACTGCCCGCGCTGTGGAACCATCGCGGCGCTCGAACGCGAGGGGTATCTCGCCGACAAGTGCGTGACGCCCACTCCCCTCGACGGGTGGGAGTACGCCGACGCCTACGACGACTTCGAGGACAGCGACGGCGTACAAATCGTCTGTGGAGCCGACGAGACCGAGGGCGATGGCTGTGGCGAACTCTACTACCTCAGTTTCGTGAAGTACGAAAACGGCGAGGAGATAGACCCCGAGGACCGGTCGTTCGTGCCGCCGACGGTTGACGGTCCCGCGATAGCGGAGTCGGAAGAGGACGACGAGGACGGACCGCGATTCGATTTCAAACCGTAGCTCACGCGTTCGGCTCCGATTTCTCAGTTTCTGTCCCCTCGGACGCCGACGCTCCGCGCTCTTTCAGCCACCTGTCGAGGAGTTCGCGTATCGCGGCCTCGCGGTTGTCTCGGTGGTCGGCGAACGCGATGTCGTCGATTTCGTCGAGTTCCTCCTCGGAGAGTTCGAGCGTGATCGACTCCATGTCGAGGTGGTCCTGATGCATATTGAGAATTCACCGACGCACGGACACAAATAAATTCGTCAGACGCGCGGCCGACGACCGCTTCGAAGCGGACCATCGCTCGGGAAATCTGCGGGGGAGGCGTCTCAACTTCGGGGTCTGCGCTACCCCTTGATGTTACAGACCGGGAACGTCCGGGCCACCTTGTCGCCGATGCCGAGCGCGTCCGAGACCCGGACCACTTCGTCCACGTCCTTGTAGACGCCCGGTGCCTCCTCGGCGACCGTCGCGCCGCTCTGGGCCTTGACGTAGATGTGTTCCTGCTCTAGTTCGTCCTGTACGTCGCCGCCCCAGTAGTCCTGTTTGGCCTGCGTTCGGCTCATCGTCCGACCAGCACCGTGGGCCGTCGAGCCGAAGGTGAGGTCCATCGACTCCTCGCCGCCCCGGAGGACGTAGCTACCCGCGCCCATGCTTCCGGGGATGATGATGGGTTGGCCCACATCGAGGTACGCGCCGGGGACCTCCTCGTGGCCCGCGGGAAAGGCTCTGGTCGCGCCCTTCCGATGCACGTAGAGTTCGCGCTCCTCGCCGTTCTCGACGGTGTGAGTCTCCTTCTTGGCGATGTTGTGGGCAACGTCGTACAGCAGGTCCATCTCCAGCGACTCCCAGTCGGTGTCGAAGACCTTCCCGAACACCTGTCGCGTGCGGTGCATGATGAGCTGTCGGTTCACCCACGCGAAGTTGATGGACGCGCACATCGCGTCGTAGTAGTCTTCGGCGAGTTGGCTCCCGGCGGGCGCGGCCGCGAGTTCCTTGTCCGGGAGTTGCGAGAGCATCCCCGAGTGGGCCTTCTCGATGTCCCGGAGGTAGTCCGTACAGACCTGATGGCCGAGGCCACGACTGCCGCAGTGGATGAGGACGACGATTTGGCCCTCTTCGAGTCCGTAGGCGTCGGCCACGTCGTCGAGATACGTGTCGGTCACGCGCTGGACTTCGAGGAAGTGGTTGCCCGACCCGAGGCTCCCGATTTGGTTCTTGCCCCTATCTTTGGCCTTCTGGGAGACCTTCGCGGGGTCGCTATCGTGGCGGACGCCCTCGTCCTCGCAGTGGGCCAAGTCCTCCTCGACGGCCCATCCCTCTTCGAGCGCCCACTCCATCCCGCGGTCGAGGATGGTCTCCACGGCGTCCATGTCGCCCTCGACGATGCCGCCGCCGCCGAGTCCCGAAGGGATGTTGGCGAACAGGGCGTCGAGCAGTTCCTCCTCGCGGCCCTGCACCTCCTCGTAGGTGAGGTTCGTTTTCATCATCCGGACGCCGCAGTTGATGTCGTACCCGACCGCTCCCGGCGAGATACAGCCCTCCTCGGCGTCGATTCCGGCCACGCCGCCGACCGGGAAGCCGTACCCCTGATGGCCGTCGGGCATGCAGACGTTGTACTTCCGGACGCCCGGCAGGTGCGTCGAGTTTTTGAGCTGTTCGAGGCTCTTGTCGTCGGCGATCTGGTCGAGCAGGGTCTCGCTGGCCAGCACGCGCGCCGGGGCGCGCATGTCGCCCTCCTGTGGAATCTCCCAGACGTAGTCACGGACCTTCTGAAGCGTGACATCGCCCGCGTCGTAGGTCTCTCTCGCGTCGTTCGTGGTCATGCTCGTCAGTTCGTCGTCCCACCGGAATACGTTTCGCCATTCGGCTCTGCTCGTGACCTGTCAACGCGTTCCAAAACCGCCTCGCGCTCACACGTCCAACACGACGTAGGCTTCCCAGCCCTCGTCGGTCTCCTCCAGCACCATCTCGGAGTAGGTCACGGCCTTGATTTCGCGGGCCGAGATGTCGCCGAGCGGAACCCCTCGGGCGCTCGCCTTGACGCGCCACGCGTCGGGGGTGTCGCCGTCGCTCGCGCCGTGACCGCCGTCGCCGCCCGTCGCTTCGCTCACGTCGGCGTCGTTGTCCACCGGGAGGACCGCCCGCACGTCGCGCTCGTAGATGAGTTGGTCGAGGTAGTCGAAAAGCAGCGCCTCGCGGCTCTCAGCCTCGACCTCAAAGTCGAATCGCTCGCCGCGTTCCTCGGGAATCTCGTCGCACATCGCGGCGGCCATCCCGTCGCCCGCGGCGGCGAACACCGCGTCGAGGGTCGGTCCGGTCGCCGCCACCGCGACGTCGGCGGTGTGGTCGCGGAGTTCGTAGCTCATACCCCGAGTCACGGCGCGGCGCGGGAAAGGTCTCGCCTTTTCCGGTCGCGTTCGACCGCGGCCGTGACGCGAGCGGCGGACGGACGCGGCCGTGGCGGGGCGGTGGAATTATATTACCCACGGGCTTACGCCACACTAGTGAGCGTCAACGTCGATACCGAAATCGCTCGCCCCGGCGACGACAGCTACGCCGAGGCGGCGTGGAAGCTCAAAGAGCGCATCCGCCACGAAGAGGACGTGCTCAAACAGCGAAAGGGCTTTTTCACCGACGCCTACCGGCGCTCGACGGTTTATCTCCTGTTGAGCCGGAACGGGAGCGACGAGCGACTGATGGGGTTCGCGGCGGTTCGACGCGACGGCTACATCCTCTTTCTCGCCGTCTCGCCCGAGTTTCGCGGCGAGGGCGTCGGCAAGCGACTCGTCGGACTGGTCGCGGAGAACCACGATACGATTACCTGCCACGCGCGGGCGAGCAACGAGAACGCGCTGGGCTTTTACAAGCATCTCGGCTTCAAGGTTGACCGCCACATCGAGAATTACTACGAGGACGCTGGCGACGCCTACTACTTGAAACTCGGCAGGAGCGGCGGTCTCACCGAGAAACTCTCGGAGTTTATGCGCGGGTGAGGCGGGTCGCGGACGGCGAGCGCGGACCGACCACGGTCTCCAAGAGGATAGACAACATTAAAGACTCGGACCGAGCATAGCCGAGACAGCATGGAAGAGCGCACCCTGAGATACCTCCGTGGTCGGTTCCGCGACCACTACCGGGCCGCGGACCTCACGCCGCCGCCGGACCCGCAGTTCCGCGAGTGGGGGTATATCCCGTGGACTCACGGGCCGACGACGATGGTTCGCCACCAGTCGTTGCTGGAACTGGGCGAACTCGGGGACTTCCTCCGGCGCGAGCGCCCGCGCCACGTCTACTTCTCGGCCGGGCGCTACGACGACCCCGGCGCGGACGACATGGAGGAGAAGGGCTGGCGCGACTCCGATTTGGTGTTCGACATCGACGCTGACCACCTAACCGGCGTGGACCCTCAACAGGACTCCTACGGCGAGATGCTGGCCGCCGGGAAGGCCGAAGTCGAAAACCTCATCGACATCCTCGATTCGGATTTCGGTTTCGATGACCTGACGGTCGTCTTCTCGGGCGGCCGGGGGTATCACGTTCACGTCCGCGACGAGGGCATCCGGGGACTCGACCGGAACGAGCGCCGGGAAATCGTGGACTACATCCGCGGCGACGGCATCGAACTCGACGCCATCCAGCGCACCGAGATGGGCGGCACCGCGACCCGACGCGTCCTCAAGAAAGACGGCGGGTGGGGTCGGCGAGTCCACCGCGAACTTCTCGCGCTCGCCGACGAACTGCTCGAACTGGACGAGGAGGACGCCCTCGACCGTCTCAAGGAGTTCGACCGAATCGGTGACGGGCGGGCCGAGACCATCCTCGGTGCGGTCTCGGAGGACTACGAGAAGTTGGCGAACGGGAACGTCGAGCGCGGCGGGCCGGGTATCCGGCAGTTGGCGAAGGTCATCACCCAGTCGGTTGTCGCCGACCAGTCGGCCGCAATCGACGAACCTGTGACCACCGACCTCCGGCGACTCATCCGCCTGCCGGGGAGTCTCCACGGCGGCACCGGTCTCGAAGTGACGCGCATCCCGCGCGAGGAGGTGGCCGCCTTCGACCCCCTCGTGGACCCGGTTCCCGAGACGTTCACCGGCAACGCGATTGTGGTCGAGGTAACCGACCCCGGCCCGGTCGAACTCGGTGGGGAAAGCTTTAGCCTCTCGGCGGGCGACGTATCGCTTCCGGAACACGTAGCGGTCTTCCTGATGGCTCGGGACCGGGCCGAGAAGGGCCGGGAATGACCGACGACCGACCGAACGACGCGACTCGCCTGACGAGCGCGACAGCACGACAATGACGGGACGACGATGAATATAGACGAACTCCGCACGGTACAGAGCAAGGAGCGGTCGAAAGATAGCCTCCAACACCTGCGGGAGTCGTTCTACGCGGACGTGGCTGACTACATCGCCGACCTGAAAGACCGGCGCGACCGGGCGGCCCAACAGACCGACAGTCCGTTCGACGACCCCGAGGTCAACCGACTGACCGACGAGATAAAGACGGCCGAGGACGTGGTCGAAGCGGTCTACGAGCGTCGCGTCGGGAAAATCGTCAAGCGCGCCAGCCTCGCCGCGGCGGGAATGCCCGCCGACGAGGAGGGTCTGACCAGCGAGGAACAGGACCTGTTCGACGGACTGGTCGAGCGCATCGAGTCGAACAAGGAGGACGTATTGGACGTGCTGGCGGGCGAGAAAGAGAGTCCCGCCGGGGCGTCGCCGACGCCGACCCCTGCTGAGGGCGCGGCGGGCGAGACCGGAGCGGACCCCACCCAACCGACCGGAGCGAGCGCACGCGACGAACCGACTGCACACGACCCGAACGCCGCGCCCGACCCCGGCGACCCGCCCGCAGCGGCGACGAGCGACTCCGGCGAGGACGTGAGCGCCGCGGACGTGATGGGCGGCGGCGACGATTCGACCTCCGGCACCGACGACGCATCCGACACCCAGCGCCCGGCCGCCGCGGAAGCGGCCGCCATCGCCGACGCCTCCGGGGAGGGTCCGGCGGGCGCGGCCGGTGGGCAGTCGCCCGGCGGCGAATCCCCCGTCGAGTCGGCGGACGCGCCCGCGGAGCAACCGGCGAGCGGTGGAGACGCGGACGACGACCCGCTCGCGGGTCTCGACGAGCGCGTGACCGTCCGGGTCACCGACGACGTGGGCGAGATTTTCGGCGTGGACGAGCGCACGTACGACCTCGCCAGCGAGGACGTGGTGACACTGCCCGAGGCGAACGCCGCGCCGCTCGTGGAACGGGGCGCGGCCGAGGAGTTAGAGTAGTCGCCCGAGGACGCCGCGTCCCGCGGCCGACCTGTCCGCGCTCGGCGACCGCCGTCGGACAGTCCGATTTAAGTCGCACGCGCGACACCTCCCGCCCGCATGCTTCCCTCAATTTTGGAGTTCGCCCTCCTTGCGGTCGGCGCTACCGCGATAATCTGGAAAGCTAGTGGCCTGCTCGAACGCGCGGCCGAGCGCCTGTCGGTGTACTACGGGCTTCCGGCCGTCGTGCAGGGCGCGGTCGTCGTCGCAATCGGGTCGAGTTTCCCCGAACTGTCGAGCGCGGTCATCGCAACGTGGCTCCACGGGGAGTTCGACCTCGGCGTGAGCGCCATCGTCGGGTCGGCCATCTTCAACCTACTGGTCATCCCCGCGGTGTCGGGTATCCTCGGTGACGGCGTCGAGGCCGACCGGACGCTCGTCTACAAGGAGGCACAGTTCTACATGATTGCAGTCTCGGTGCTGGTCATCACCTTCGCGCTGGCGGTCATCTACAACCCCGTCGAGGGGATGCGCCTCGGCGGGTCGGTGACGCGCCCGCTGGCACTCCTCCCCATCGCGTTCTACGGGGTGTACGTCTTCACGCAGTACCAAGACACGATGGACCACGATGCCGCGTCCGGGCCGGGCGACGTGGACGTACTGAAAGAGTGGGCGCTTCTCGGGGTTAGCCTCGCGCTCATCGCGGGGTCGGTCGAGGGACTCGTCGTCGCCGCGAAGGGCTTTGGAACCCTGTTCGGGACGCCGAACTTCGTCTGGGGGCTGACGGTCATCGCTGCCGGAACCAGCCTGCCTGATGCGCTGGTCAGCGTGCGCGCCGCCAAGAACGGCGAGGGCGTGACGAGTCTCGCCAACGTCCTCGGGAGCAACGTCTTCGACCTGCTGGTCGCGGTCCCGGCGGGTATCCTCGTCGCCGGAACGGCGGCCGTGAACTTCGCCGTCGCGGTCCCGATGATGGGCTTTCTGACGGTCGCCACGGTGGTCGTGTTCGCGTTCCTCCGGACCGAACTCTCGCTCTCGACCGGTGAGTCGTACGCCTTACTTGGGTTCTACGGCCTGTTCGTTCTCTGGATGGTACTAGAGACGATGGACGTGACCGCGCTGGTTCCGGGGGCATGAGAATAGCCCGCAAATAGACTCGCGCTCGGTGAGGGTGACCCCGTGGTTTTCGTGAAGGGTTCGCTGCGCGAGAAATCGCGGGTGAGCCGCGATTTCTCGCACAGCAAACGTTTCACTGGAAAGTTCTGCCCAGCTGGTCCTTCTCTTGGGCGGGGTCGGCGGTGTCGAACTGCTCTTCGATCTCCTCGTAGCGCTCTCTGGTCTGCTCGGTGACGCTCGGGGTCACCTCGTCGAGCGCCTGCTCGAAGTGCTCTTTGCTGATTCGGACGTTGCCTACGCTCTCGCCGATGTTTTCGGGGTCCACGCTGTTGATGAACTCCCGGCTGGCGGCCATCGAGGCCTCGCGGGTGACGGCCTCGATGTCTGCGCCGACGTAGCCCTCGGTCTCGCTGGCGAGCCAGTCGAGGTCAACGTCGTCGGCGACGGGCTTGGACCGGGTGTGGACCTCGAAGATGGCTTCGCGGGCCTCCTCGTCGGGCACCGGGACGTGGACGTGGCGGTCCAGTCTGCCGGGGCGCAGGAGCGCGCTGTCGATGAGGTCCGGCCGGTTCGTCGTGGCGACGACGACCACGTCTTCGAGTTCTTCGAGACCGTCCAACTCGGTCAGGAGTTGGGAGACGACCCGCTCGCTGACCTGCGAGCCGCCGCCTTCTCCGCCGCCGCGTTCGGTGGCGATGGAGTCGATTTCGTCGAAGAACACCACGGTCGGGGCGTTCTCGCGGGCCTTGCTGAACACTTCGCGGACGCCTTTCTCGGACTCGCCGACCCACTTGCTCAGCAGTTCGGGACCCTTGATCGAGATGAAGTTGCTGTCGCTCTCGTTGGCGACGGCCTTCGCCATCAGGGTCTTCCCGGTTCCGGGCGGGCCGTACAGCAGCACGCCCTTCGCGGCCTGCATGTCGAGTTCGTCGAACACTTCGGGGTAGTCAAGCGGCCACTGGATGGTCTCGCGGAGGCGCTCTTTGGTGTCCTCCAGTCCGCCGACTTGTTCCCACGTCACGTCGGGGACTTCCACGAACACCTCGCGGAGCGCCGACGGCTCGATGCCCTTCAGCGCCTCTCTGAGGTCGCGCTCGGTGACTTGCAGCGAGTCCAGCACGTCGGCCGGAATCTCGTCCTCTTCGAGGTCGATTTCGGGCCGAATGCGCCGGAGCGCGTTCATCGCGCCCTCCTTGGCGAGGCTTTCGAGGTCCGCGCCGACGAAGCCGTGGGTGTTGTCGGCGTACGCTTCAAGGTCCACGCCGTCCGCCAGCGGCATCCCGCGGGTGTGGACCTGCATGATTTCGAGGCGGCCCTCGCGGTCCGGCACGCCGATGTCGATTTCGCGGTCGAAGCGGCCGGGACGCCGGAGCGCCGGGTCGATGGCGTCCACGCGGTTGGTCGCCGCGATGACGGTGACCTCACCGCGCTCTTCGAGACCGTCCATCAGCGAGAGGAGTTGGGCCACGACGCGCCGTTCCACGTCGCCGCCTGCCTCCTCGCGCTTGGGCGCGATGGAGTCCAATTCGTCGATGAAGATTATCGCCGGAGCGTTCTGCTCGGCGTCCTCGAACACTTCCCGGAGTTTCTCCTCGGACTCCCCGTAATACTTCGACATGATTTCGGGACCCGAGATGGTCTGGAAGTGCGCGTCGATTTCGTTGGCGACGGCCTTCGCCATCAGGGTCTTGCCGGTCCCCGGCGGGCCGTGGAGCAGGACGCCCTTGGGGGGTTCGATGCCCAACCTGCTGAACAGTTCGGGGTGGCGCATCGGGAGTTCGATCATCTCCCGGACCTGTTCGAGTTCGCCTTCGAGACCGCCGATGTCCTCGTAGGTCACGCTCGGCGTGCCCTCGGGACCGCTGCCAGCGCCCTGTGCGATTTCCTCGGCGGCGCGCTCGCTGATGTTGATCTCCGTCGAGTCGGTCACGACGACCGTCCCCTCGGGGTCGGTGCTGGCGACCTTCAGCGGGATGGACTGTCCGGAACCCATCCCCATCAGGCCGAAGCCGAACGGGACATTTTGGCCCTGCGTGATGGCCTGTCCGCTTAGCTTGTCCCGGACGTGCGGCGTGATGTCACCCCGAATCTGGAGATTCTGGGGGAGCGCGATGGTGACGGAGTTGGCGGGTTTCACGTCCGCCTTCTCGATGGTCACTTTGTCGTCGATGCCCACTCCGGCCTCTTGACGGAGTTGGCCGTCGATGCGGACGATGCCGCGTCCCTCGTCTTCGGGGTAGCCCGGCCAGACGCGGGCTACCGCTCGGCCCTGACTTTTCCCCTCGATGACGACGTAGTCGCCGTTTTCGACGCCGAGTTCGTGCATCGACTGGCGGTCAACCGCGGCCAGTCCGCGTCCGGCGTCCTTCTGTTTCAACGGCTTGACAGTAAGCTTCATAGTCCCACCTCTATACTGAGGACGCCGTTGGTGATAAACGCTTCCGCCCCGCCCTCGGGCAGTTGAAACTCCATCTGTTGGGTTCCGTCCTCGCCGTCGAAGACGACGATGGCCGTATCGCCGAGAACGTCCACGGAGGCGTCGCCCGCGACGCCGAGGTCGGCCGCCAGAACTTCAGCGTCCTCGTACTCGTAGCGCCGGGTGAACACGTCGTCACGTTCGGTTATCTGTTTCAGTGACATTCTACTCCTAACCAAAAGTTAGGCTTCTAAGTATTTAAATCTTTCTCTGAGAAATCGCAGTAAGGCGTCGGGGTAGACTCTGACGGTGGAATTGCGGTTCGGATAGCGATGTCTCGCTATCGACGAGCGTGATGGGGGCGACCGACCGGAGAAAAAACGCGAGCGAACGGACCGGGGATGTTTTGTTTCGCGCACACGAACCCTGCGTCATGCAACGGGTCACACACCACGGACGGACGACGGCCTATCGGGTGGCCGACCGCGGCGGCGAGGGGTCGCCGCTGCTCTGTGTCCACGGGTCGGGCGGCACGCACGAAGCGTGGAAGGGACAACTCGGTCGGCTTGCAAGTCAGCGGCCGGTCGTCGCGCTCGACCTGAGCGGCCACGGCGAGTCCGAGGACTTCGACGCCGACGCCGGGTGGGAGACCCTCTCGGCTTACGCCGACGACGTGCTGGCCGTCGCCGACGAGACCGATGCGGGCGTGCTGGTCGGCAACTCGCTTGGCGGTGCGGTCGCGCTACAAATCGCCATCGAGCGCGACCACGATTTCGATGGACTCGTACTGGCTGGCACCGGGGCGAAACTCCCCGTACTGGCCGACCTGCGGCGATGGCTCGAAACCGACTTCGACCGCGCGGTCGAGTTTCTCCACGGCGAGGACCGACTCTTCCACGACGCCGACTCGCGGTACGTCCAACTATCGACCGAGGCGATGCAAGGCGTCGGCCAGCGCGTCACTCGTCGGGATTTCGAGACCTGCCACGTCTTCGACGTTCGGGACGGTCTCTCGGAAATCGAGGTCCCGACGCTCGCGCTCGTGGGCGAACACGACCATCTCACCCCGCCGGAGTACCACCGGTCGCTCGCCGACGCCATTCCGAACGCTCGGTACCGGGAAGTCCTCGGCGCGGCCCACCTCGCCATGCTGGAGGAACCGGAGGGGTTCAATGCCGCCATTCGGGAGTTTTTGGACGAAGAAGAGGTGTAACTCAGTAAATCTCGTCTATCTCGTCTTCGCTGTAGCTGTGTTCTTTCGCGGGGAATTCGCCGGACTCCACGGCGTCGCGGAACCCCGAAACCGCCTGCTCCATCTCGCCTTTCACGTCGCCGAACTGCTCGGAGAAGTAGGGACTCCGGTCGCTCATGCCGAACACGTCGTTTAGCACGAGAACCTGCCCGTCGGTGTCCGGTCCCGCGCCGATGCCGATTGTCGGGATATCGACAGCCTCGGTAATCTGGGCCGCGACGTTCGAGGGGACGTGTTCGAGCACCAGCGCGAAGGCTCCGGCATCCTCGTGGGCCGTCGCCAGTTCCAGCATCTCACCGGCGCTCTCCTCGTCGGTTCCCTGCCGGAAGTAGCCCCCGAGTTGGTTGAACCGCTGGGGGGTCAGGCCCAGATGGGCCATCACGGGGATGCCCAACTCGACGAGTCGCTCGGTGAGAGAGACGGTGTGCGGGCCGCTCTCCAGTTTCACCGCGTTGGCTTCGGCCTCTTTGAGCATCCGGCCGCAGTTCTCGATGGCCTCGCCCTCGTCCACCCCGTAGCTCAGAAACGGCATGTCCGCGACGACCATCGCATCGTCGGTTGCGCGAGCGACCGCTGCGGTTCGACTTCGCATCTCCTTGACTGTGACGGGGAGCGTCGAGTCGTGGCCGAGTACCGCGTTGCCCATGCTGTCGCCGACCAGAATCAGGTCGATGCCCGCCGAATCGACGATTGCCGCTGTTGGCGCGTCGTACGCGGTCAACATGGTTATCTCCTCGTCGCCTGCCTTCTGCTGTAGCGTCCGCACGGTTGGCATGTGTTGCCACTCGTAGGCGCGTCTGTTAAAGATGTTCGGTCCGCGGACGTTGTTCTCCACAACCACTTATTCACAAGATTATTTATTTTAAACTTAGAAATATAATTAACTAATTGAAATAATGGTGGTACGTTGTGAGAAAAAATAACGATTCGAACGACGTTACGCGTCGCTCTGCCCTCCAAGGACTCTCCGCGTTTGGTGCTACTCTCGCGGTTGGTGCTGTCCCCGGTTCCGCGACCGGAAACCCCTCCGGAAGTTCGCCGGACTCCCAAGGCGAACAAATATCCTACGACGCTCTTGACCTCCCGTACCCGGACGTAACGGTGAAAACGCTCGATTCGTCGGTCCAACGGGTGACTAACCACCCCGAACTGCTCACGCTGTCGGAGGACGCCATCGAGCGCCACTTCCAGCAGGCGGACCTCGAAGGACGCGCCTACAGAGACGCTCGCAAGTACGTCTCCAAACTCCGAAAGGCCTACCCGGTCGAGCGCGTCGAGAACGGTAACGAGGTCTCCGTCAGACTCGCCGACGGGGCCAAGGAGAAGAAACGCCTCACGCCGAACGAAGCGAAGAAGCAGGCCCGGCGAAACGCCATCGACGTGTTCGCTGGTTCCGGAACGGACACCGTCGAAGCGCAGTGGGATATGAACCACCACACCGAAATCACCGACTCCATCTTGGAGGACTCGATAGGGACCGACTACACCATCGAAACCCACTCCGACGACCCGGACGAGTTCGGCGATGTCGCACGGGGCGAAGTCGATGACATCACCGGTCAGATTTCGATGAGTTCGATCACCGGTGAGGTCACGAAATACGCCGTCGCCGAGGTCCTCAAGGCCGGACTCGACGTGTACCACTCCAACTGGGCGCAGTATCACGACCGGGACGCCACTACCATCGACTTCGGTCCTCTCGGGGAGGCCTCGTTTGGCGACGGACTCGGACGGGCACCGCGTACCGGCGACGAATTTTTCACGCAGGCGATTAACGAGGATTCGCGCTACGACGGCGAGAAGAAACTCGGTTGGAGCCTTCACTACCTACAAGACTGCGCACAGCCCCTCCACACCGGGATGGGTGCCGAACAAGCGGGACTCGACGTGCGCGGCGTGACGAACGGGGACATCGACTTCGCAACCTTCCCCAAGAAGTGGCTCCACTACGGCTACGAACACATCGTGAACAACAACTGGAAGTCGTCGGACGCGAGTTTCGTTGACGACAACCTCCAGAACCACCTCAGCGACTCGTCTTCGCCCCGGATTTACAGCGCGGCGCAAGCTATCCGCGACATGGCCGACGTTTCGGGGCAGTACAGCTACAACATCTACGACACCATCTACAGCAACCAGTCCAAGAGCGAGGACTACTGGAACTGGGACGACAGCACGAAGCGAACCGTCTACGAGAACCTCGCAAACTGCTTCAGCACGCTCGGCTACCTCGGACGCGGCTTCGCCGAGGAGTTTGAGCGGGACTTCTGAACGCTCGCACACCCACTCGACCGACTTTTTTGCGTCTCGTCGCTCGCTCGGACTACCGCGTCCAGAACGACCCGTCGTACCACGTCCCGTCGTAGCGGAACGTCGCTCCCGCGAATCGGTCCGACGAATCGGACGGGACCTCCTCCGGCATGTGTTCGAGCATCCCGAGTCGTTCGAGGACGCGCTCAAGTCCGTCGGACATCGACCCCGACTCCTGATACAATCGCCCGTTCCCCACATCGGTGGCGGTCCGCAGTATCTCGGCTACCTCCGAGGAGACTTCGGAGTCCTCGAACACCGTCTCGACCGTCTCTCGCTCGACGAACCGTTCGAGTTCTCGCATCGACGTTGCGACTTGCTCCGCGGTGTAGCTGTATCGAGTCAGTTCGACCTCGCCTCGCTCGGCCACGGCGGCGAAGTAGTCGCCGTCGCGCTCGACGTAGTCGAACGGCGGCGAGGGAACGAGGTCGCTCGCCTCGGGGTCCATGTGGTCGTGAAATATCACGCCTCGGTCCCCGAGCGGAAAGTCGCTTCTGTCCTGCCCGTCGGCGTTCGAGGCCACGGATTCGAGCGCGCGGCGGACGACCATCGTATCCGTCTCGGCAAGCGAGGACGGCGGGCCGGTGACGACCTCGTCCGCGTCGCTCGGCGTCGAGTCCGCGGGGTCGAGATAGAAGACCCATCGGTCCGCCGTGGTCTCCGTCCGCCCGCTCTCGACCACCGAGTAGTACGTGCCGTCGTCCTCCAGAAAGTACGGCCGCGGTCGGGTCGTCGTCCCGAACTCGCGGTCGTACGCGAGTTGCAACTGGACGACATCGACCGACCCCTCGGCGAGGAGCGTCTCGACAACCGACCGCTTGTAGTCGTCGGGGTAATCGATTGCGAACTTGGCGCGCTCGGCCGTCGGGTCGGTCACGAGATACTGGTCGGCGAGTTCCTCGACCGACTCGCCGACTGGGTTCGTGCTGAGGGTGTACGTCACGTCCCCGCCGATACAGCCAGCGAGTCCGACGAGACCGATGGTTGCGGCGGACCGCGTCAGAAACGCCCGCCGGGAGGTGTCCGCTGTAGTCACACCGATACTCTCGCCTACGCCGTTAAATGCTTTTATGCGGAATATAAACTCAATAAAAACTCACGAGAGACCGACATGATTGTTTCTCACAGCCCTGCGAATAAATGGCAAACTCTGTGTCGGAGACTGCAACGTTTAAGCCGCGAGCGTCCCGCGTTCCAACCATGCCCGAACCAGTCGAGACGCACGACCCCGAGGGCGTTGATTACGGGTGGGTGATGCAGACCACCTTCGTCGTCACCATCGTCGTCGGCGCGCCCGTGGTTGCGCTCATCGCGTTGCTGGTCGGCGTCTCGCTCCCGACGTGGGCCGCCCGCGCAGAGTTCGCCATTCGTGTCGGCGCGCTCGTCTGGTTCGTCGTCGCGGTGGGCGTGTTCTTGTGTGCGCGTAAGCGAAGTAGTAATAATAACAATGAATCTTAACGAATGGTACGTCAGCGGGTATAAGAGTATCAGCGAAGAGTCTATCGAACTTGACGACTTAACAATATTAATCGGCAAAAATAACTCGGGAAAGTCAAATCTACTAGAATCTCTTCAGGTGTATGCATATAGTATAACTGGCCCGTCAAATTATGAAGATCAATTAGAAGATTTCGAAAATTGCCTTAATAAAACGGATGAGATGAGTACAATCACATTTGAAGCAACTTATAAAACTTCAATAGAGGAACGAAACCAGATATATGATTTAATTGATGGACTGAGTCCAGAGCTACTTTCAAAACTAAGTTTTGCTTCTTCACTACGGCACAAAGTAGAATTTGGTGAGAATTGGCAGTTGAAGGCTACAGCCTTTGAAGTAACCATTAATGATGAATTTGTGAAGATAAGAGAGCGGCAAAAATCAACCAAAGGCTACGATTCTCAGTTTGTCAAATTAAAAAACATGGAAAACAGAGGTCTACAAAAAGCATCGAAAATAGAAGATCTGCCGACTGAAGCAATGGCAATACGGAATCCAGAAAACTCTATACCGGGTTCGTTCCAATTGATTGAAGATTCACTTTCTTCTTGGGATGCTATTGATGCATTTCGGCAACCAAAAAACCGTACAGAAGCAAGAATGGCAACTGAACTTGACTCACAGGGGAAAAATCTAGTGCGAGTCGCTCAGACTTTACAGGGTAGTAACCGTGAACTCTTTAATTTAGCTGAGGAAAGATTTGTTTCAATTATGGATGCAGTAAAAAGTATCACTACTCCTTACCGTGAGAAGACAAATATTACGATTTCAGTAACGGAAATGGGTAATTCTGAGAAATTTGATCTTTCATCACTTTCTAGCGGTACAAAGGAAATACTAACTCTTATTTTTGGAACTATAAATGCAGAAAATGAGTCCGAGTTGTTAATGATTGAAGAGCCAGAATTGCACCTTCATCCTGAAGCGGAACGAGAAGTTTACGAAATGATTACTGAAGTAGCATCCGAATCTACACAGATTATTGTTGCTACCCATTCTAACGTTTTTGTAGATGAAAGTAACATTAGCAATATCATTCGTGCAGAACGAAATAGAACTACCGAATTTCGTAGTATATCTAGTGAAGATATTCACGAGGAACTCCTTGATCTCGGCTACAGTCAAAGTGGATTACTTCAATCTGAGGGGGTTATTTTTGTAGAAGGAAAATCTGATAAGATGGTGATTCTAGCGATTGCTAAGAATCTTGGTTATGATTTTAACGATTTAGGTATCACTCTCATACCACTAGAAGGAGAAAGTAAAATGAGAACTCACGGCCGATCACTTGTGAAGACTCTTTATGCATTCGGAATCCCGTACCGTTTCTTAGTTGACTCTGATGGAAAGGAAAAATATGAAGTTAAGAAACAATATGTAGATAACATCAATAGAGGAGAAAAGAAGACAGAGTGGTACACAACACCAGAACACTTTCTTGTTTGGTCGAAGTATGATTTAGAGTCATATCTTGTTAGCTGTCCTCAAGCAATCGCTGAGGAGACGAATATGGATGTCGATATGATATGTGAAATAATTAAATATAATTCACATATAGAGAAAAAATCAGAAGTTCTTGACAAGATTTATTCTCGATCTTATGACCAGCTAGAGGACGGAAATGCATATCAGAAAGACGTTGATGGAATGAAAATTGCAAAACATATTAACGATGTTCCTCCAGAAATGAAAAATAAAATAGAGGAATTTGTCTCGATTGTTGGTTGATTTTCATACCCACTCGAACTGCGTCCCCGCTCGGTCTGCGGTCTCCTCGTCGCTCGCCGAGTCGCCGACGAACAGCACGTCCTCGGGTTCGACGCCCAACTCCTCGATTGCCGCCAGCAGGGCGCGCGGGTGCGGTTTGCGCTCGGGCACTGTCCCTCGGCCGACGACGCTCTCGACGTGCGCCGAGAGGTCGTGGCGGTCGAGCGCGACGCGGACGGCCTCCTCGTGGTTCAGCGAGCAGACACCGACCGGAATCTCACGCTCGGCGAGTTCGTCGGCGAGGGGAAGTCGCTCGGAGACTTCGGCTCCATCGCGCTCGGCGGTTGCGATGAGGTCGTCGGCCTCGTCGCCGACCCCGGCCGCCTCGGCGGCCGAGAGGAGGTCCCACGCGCTCAGGGGGTCGGTGTCCACGCCCTCGCGCTCCAGCAGGTCGGCCAGTCGGCGCTCTACGTCCGTCCAGTTGACGACGAGGCGGACGAGCGTCCCGTCCAAGTCGTAGACGACCGCCTCGGCCTCGCTCGCGTCTGTTCGGGTCACGTTGCGCGGTAGGGCGAGCGTCGGAAAAGGGGTGTCGGTCCGCCGAGTCGGACTACTCTAACACGTTCCGCGCGATGACCTTCTTCTGAATCTCAGAGGTGCCCTCGTAGATGGTCGTAATCTTCGAGTCGCGGTAAAGTCGTTCCACGTCGAAGTCGGTGGTGTAGCCGTAGCCGCCGTGAATCTGGACCGCCTCGTTGGTCACGTCCACCGCGGCCTCGCTGGCGAAGTATTTGGCCATGCTGGCGGCCATCTCGACGTTCTCGCCCGCCTCGTCTTTCCGGGCGGCGTCGCGGGTGAGCAGGCGCGCGGCCTGCACCTGCGTCTGCATGTCGGCCAGTTTGTGCCGGATGGTCTGAATCTCCGAAATCGGCTGGTCGAACTGCTCGCGGTCTTGAGAGTACGCGACGGCCTCGTCGAGCGCCGACTGGGCGAGTCCGACCGACTGGCTGGCGATGCCGATGCGCCCGCCGTTCAGGATGTGGAACGCGGCCGAGAGGCCCTTGCCCTCCTCAGTCAGGCGGTTTTCGGCGGGAATGCGCACGTCGTCGAAGACGAGCGAGGTCGTGTCGCTCGCGCGAAGCCCCAACTTGTCCTCTTTCTTGCCGACTTCCAGTCCGTCGGCGTCCTTCGGGACGACGAACTGAGTCACTGACCGGGGGTCGTCGCGGTCGGTCTTGGCGAACAGGACGACGACGCCCGCGCGCTCGCCGTTGGTTATCCACTGTTTCTTGCCGTTGATAACGTACTCGTCGCCCTCGCGCTTCGCCTCGGTGGTCATCTCCGCGGGGTTCGACCCGGCTTGGGGTTCCGAGAGGGCGAACGCGCCCACCGGTCGGCCTTCGGCCATGTCGGGAAGCCACCGCTCTCTCTGGTCCTCGTCGCCGAACTCGGCGATACAGGAGGTGGCGAGACTGTGGACCGACAGCGCAGTCGCCACCGAGAGCATCCCGTAGGCGACTTCCTCGTTGACGACGCTGTAGGTCAGGCGGCCCACGTCGAGACCGCCGTACTCCTCGGGGACCGTGAGGCTGGTCATGTCGAGTTCCGCGAGTCCGTCCCACACTTTCTCGGGGAACGTCTGGTTCTCGTCGCACTCTGTGGCGGTCGGACGAATCTCCTCGACCGCGAACTCCCGCACGACATCGCGGATGGCCCGTTGCTCGTCGGAAAGGTTCATACTGGGACGATAGGCGACTGGGTGGAAAAAGTTGCCTGTTCCGGTGCCCCAGCGCGCGTTCGAGTGACCCGATATTTAAGCACTCTCGGGCGTTTTCAGCGCGTATGGCGACTACAACAAGTCACGACTTACAACCGGACGGGGCGATGGGCCGTGAGTAGCCAGAGCCGCTCGCCCAAGGCCGAACTCGGTCTACTGGACGCGACGATGATCGGAATGGGCGCGATGATAGGTGCGGGCATCTTCGTTTTGACGGGTCTGGCGGCCGAAATCGCGGGTCCCGCGGCTATCCTCGTCTTCGCGCTCAACGGCGTCGTGACCGCGTTCACCGGTCTCTCGTACGCCGAACTCGCCGCCTCGATTCCCAAGAGCGGCGGAGGCTACGCCTTCGTCCGCGAGATTTTCGACGACTTCTCGTCGTTCATCATGGGCTGGATGCTCTGGTTCGCCTACATGATTGCGGGCGCGCTCTACGCGCTCGGGTTCGCCCCGAACTTCCTCGAACTGCTCCACGTCTACGGCATCGTCGCGCCGCCCGACCAAGTGGGCGCGATAGTCGTGCCCCTGCTGGACGTCTCGGTCCCGGCGGCGTTTCTGCTGGCGTTTGCGGCGGTCCTCCTGCTGGTCGCGGTCAACGCCGTCTCGACGGCGGCCAGCGGGAGCGTCGAGACCATCTTCACCATCGTCAAGGTCTCGATTCTGGTGGTCTTCGTCGCGTTCGGCGCGACGGCACCGATGTTCTCGACCGCCGAGTTCCAACCGCTGTTCCCCGACTCCGGGGGTGCGTTCGCAATCCTGCCCGCGATGGGGCTGACGTTCATCGCCTTCGAGGGCTACGATCTCATCACAACCGTCACCGAGGAGGTAGAGAACCCCCGCGAGAACATCCCGAAGGCCATCTTCGTGAGCCTCGCCGCGACGGTCGTCGTCTATCTGGCGGTCGTCACGGTCGCGGTCGGTACCCTCGGCGCGCAGGGACTCGCGGAGGCGGGCGAGGCCGGAATCGCGCAGGCGGCCACCGAGTTCATGCCGACCGGACTCCCAGTCATCCAGAACGGCGGCGCGATAATCGTCTTCGGCGCGGTGTTCTCGACGCTGACCGCGTTGAACGCGGTGGTCATCGCCTCGTCGCGGGTCGCGTTCTCGATGGGCCGGGAGGGCCAACTCCTCCGGCGGTTCGGCCAGATTCACCACCGCTTCGGGACGCCGTTCGTCGCTATCCTCGCCAGCGCGGTGGTGATGCTCGCGTCCGTCGTCCTCCCGACCCAGAGCGCGGGCAACATGTCGAGTCTCTTCTTCCTGCTCTCGTTTATTATCGTCAACGTCGCGGTGATTCGACTCCGCCGGGAGCGCCCGGACATGAACCGACCCTACGAGATTCCCTACTACCCCGTGCCGCCGATTCTGGGCATCCTGCTGAATCTGGTTCTGACGGTGGTCCTCGTGGCGTATCTCGTCCGAACCGACCCGATGGCGCTCGGACTGAGCGCCGGGTGGATTCTGCTCGGCGGTCTCGCGTACGTCCTCTTAGAGCGGGTTCGGAGGCCGAGCGAGGAGACCGACGAGGACGAAGCGCGACTGGCCGACGACCGGCCAACGACCGATATCGACATGACGCCGGAGAGTGAGGACTGACCCATGACCGGAAATCTCAAGATAGTCATCGCCGGGGGCGGCCGCGTTGGGTTCCAGACCGCGGAACTGCTCGGCGACCACGGCCACGACGTGACGATAATCGAGCGAGACGAGGCAGTCGTCGCGGATGTCGCCGACGAGTGGGTGGCGACGGTCATCGAGGGCGACGCGACGAATCCCGATGTCATCGAACAGGCCGGTATCGAGCGCGCCGACGTGGTCGCCGCGCTGACTGGCGAGATGGGACTGAACCTCGCGGTCTGTATGGCCGCGAAAGAACTGTCGCCCGGCATCCGGACCGTCGCGCGAATCGAGCGTGCCACGGGCGAGTCGTACCTCCAGTTCGTGGACGCGGTGGTGTTTCCCGAGCGAGCGGGTGCGCGCCTCGCCGCCAACGAGATTCTGGGCAGCGACGTGCAGACGCTCGCCGACGTGACGGGCGCGCTTGACATCATGCTGGTTCGCGTCGAAGAGGGTGCCCCGGCCGCGGGGAAGCGACTCGCGGACGTTCGCCTCCCGCGGGGCGCGCTGGTCGTTTCCGACGAGGACGGCGAGCGCATCGCCGGGCCGGAGACGACCCTCTCGCCGGGTCGGCACTTCATCGTCGCGGTCGAACCCGACGTGGCCGACGAGTTGATGAATCTCTTGCGAAGTTAGAAGCTTTGAGGAGTGTCTTTCGGCGGGGACGCTCGGTGAGGGACTGTTCGCTGCTCGCTACTGGCGACGTTTCTTCGACTCCATCGTGAGAACAGCGATTACTGACTGTACGCCACTGTGAACCGCGCTGTTGCCGACATCTATTAGACCGCAACCGCTCGCACTGAAACGGTCAGGTCGCCGACTCGCTCCCCGCCAAATCGGCCTGCACCTGCGCCTTGAGGTAGTCGAGCGCGGCGATGGCGGCCGGTCCCGACAGACAGAACCCCGCCAACAGCGCCCGGTCGCGCGGCCCGAGGTCCACGCCAAGCGCGGCCATGGCGACGACGAACAGCGCGGCGGCGGCCGCGACGCCGCCGACGCGCCTGCTCGCGCGCACCCAGTCGAACCGCTTAGCGGGACGCCACATGAGGTTCTCGGCCGCCACCGCGAGACCGACGCCTTCGACCGCGCCGACGAGCGCGTAGGCTCCGGGCGGGAGCGCCGGGAGCGGGTCCGGAAGCGCGACGACGCCGATGACCGCGACGACGCCGAGCGCGCCCGCGACTCGACTCCGGAGTACGCCGAGAAGTCGCGCGACAGGCGAAGACTCCTCTCGGAGGGAATCGCTGAGCTGATACATGCTCGTAGTATCGAGGATTCGCGTTATCAATCTTCTCGGCGATTTCGAAACTGGCGACCGGGAACCGAAGCAATGAGACTGCACTCCGAGCGCCGAAAAAAGGTAAAACTGGACGCCCGCTCAGGCCACGTCTTCGACCGCAGCGCGGAACACGTCGAAGCCGAGTTCGATTTCGCGCTCGGTCACGTCGAGCGGCGGCAGGAGTCGGAGCGTCTTGTAGCCACAGCCCAGCACCAGCAGGCCGCGCTTCAGGGCGGCCTCGACGACGGCCTCGCGCCGCTCTTTGGTGTCGAACTCGACGGCGAGCATCAGGCCGCGGCCCCGAACGTCGGTGATGTTCGGTAGCTCGGCGTCTTCGAGCAGTTCGGTCATCTGGCGACCGCGCTCGGCGACGTTGTCGAGCAGGTCGTACTCCTCGATGGCGTCGATGGTGAACACGCCCTGCATCGAGTCCACGATTTTGCCAGCGCCCCACGTCGAGGAGAGTCTCGCCTTCTCCTCGGGGAACATCTCGGAGTTAGCGACGGTCGCGCCCGCCCGGAGTCCCTTCGCCGAGGTGATAACGTCGGGTTCGAGGTCGAGGTGATCGACGGCCCACATCTCGCCCGTGCGGCCCATCCCGGCCTGAATCTCGTCGGCGATGACGTTCACGTCGAAGCGCGCGCGAATCTCCGCGAGGTCCTCGACGAACCCGTCGTGGGGGACGCGATAGCCGCCCTCGCCCTGCACGGGTTCGAGGATGATGTAGGCCACCTCCTCGGAGTCGATGATTCCCTGCGCGGGGTCGAGTTTGTCCGCGACGACGTTGCCGCCGGGACCGTCGGTGAGCCAGTCTTTCTGGTAGGCCTCCTCGGTGGAGGGGTAAGGGACCGAGACGACGCCGCCGACCTCGGGGTAGCCCTTCCGGTGGTTGACCTTCGAGCGGTTGAGGCTGAGCGCTCCGAGCGTCCGGCCGTGGAACGCGCCGTCGAAGGTGAACGCGCGGTGGCCGCCCTGCGCGTAGCAGATTTTGATTGCGTTCTCGACCGCTTCCGCCCCGGAGTTCGAGAGGAAGACGGTGTCCATGTCGTAGTGGCTGGTCATGTCGGTTAGTCGGTCCATCAACTGGGTCGGACCGGGGAGTTCGGGGTTCTCGGGCGGCCAGCCACCCGCGGCGTAGAAGTCCTGTCCCGCGATTTTTGTCGGGTCCACGAGGTCGAACTCCTCGAACTTCTCCATGATTTTGGGGTTGTTGTACCCCAGCGGCGCGGCCGCGACGTGGCTCGTGAAGTCCATCAGGACGTTGCCGTCGATGTCCGTACAGAACGGGCCTTCCGCTTCCGCGGTGAAGTCCCAGACGAAGTCGTAGACGTAGGTACTCGGCGCGGAGAACTGATGGTGGTAGTCGGCCCACTCTTTGGCCCGCTTACTGGGCATCTCTTCGACGGTCGGCTCTGCGGTATGCCTGTCCATAAATGTGCTTGGGAGACACACCCTTTAATTGAATTGGTTTGTTGCGCTTCGGGCAAGACTTGCAACAGATTCGGAACATCGCAGCCAAAGTTAGATTGCGGCCAGCGCCGCGGCGACTGCGGACCCCACGAGCAGGACGCTGCTCCACGCGGCGACTCGATAGCTGAAACTCTTATTGGGTGCAGAGACAGTCAGTGCGGCTTTCACGACGATTGAGGAGGCGGTCGCCAGCAGGATGCCGAACACCGATGTCTGGGCGTCGAGGGTCCCGCCCATGTAGAGCAGGACCGCCGAGGAGGTCGCGCCCGCGCTGGAGACCAGTCCAGAGAGGAGCGCGGTGACGTAGAACCCGGCGGAGCCGAACTGCTCTTGGGCTAGCGCGCCGCCCACGATGACCAGCAGGAAGATGGCACCGAACCCGAGCGCGTTCCGGAGCGAGAACGGGCTTTCGAGGTCGATATCGACGTGTTCGGACCAGTTAGCCGTGTACGCCGCGATGGCGACGCTTCCGAGGATGACCGCGCCGAGCGGCAGGACCGCGCCGTAGAGGATGGGCCGCCCGCTCGGGAGCGTGAACGCCAGCGCGATGGCGAGGTTCCGGACCGCCATCGCGGCGTCGGCCAACAGGATGGCGGCCACGCCGTAGGAGGCCGCTTCGGGCCGCTGGCGAACGTGGTCTAACATCGTCCCGACGACCGCGGTCGAGGACGCGAGACCGCCGAAAAAGCCCGTGACCGCGATGCCCCGGCCACCGTAGGTCGTCACGACGGCGTAGTTGACGATGCCGATGGCCGCGACGGTAACGACCATCAGCCAGACGACCCGCGGTTCGATGCCGAACGCGAACTGCTCGTCGGGGAGCAAGGGATAGATGACGAACGCGAGGATAGCGAACTCGACGGCCGACCGGAGTTCCTCGCGGGACAGTCCCCACGCGAGACTGTGGAGTTCGCGCTTGAGGACGAGCAACAGCGACGACAGCACCGCCACCGTGACGCCCACGAGGATGTACCCCTGCATCACGAGCGCGCCGACGCCGAACGACACGAGCATCGAGACGGAGGTCGTCAGCGACAGGCCTTCCTCCTCCTCGTCGGTCAGGCCCTGGACCGCGAGCAGGATGCCCTGCACGATGACCAGCAGGCCGCCGAGAAAGAGCAGAACTTCCTCGTCGAGCAGGGTGAACACCGCACCGAGCAGGCTGATGAGCGTGAACGTCCGGATGCCCGCGGGCTTGTGTGACCACTCCCGTTCCAGTCCGAGGAACAGTCCCAGCGCACCCGCCAGCGCGATGCGGACGACCTCGTTGTCCAGCGGCACCTGCGTCAAGAAATCGACGATGCTCGGCACGGTCTCAGTATTACTATGTAGGTATAAATATCTCTCCCTCGTTCGAGAGACGCGACGCCGAACCGCGCGACGACTTGTCGGTCGGCCGTCCGCGCCGAACTCCCGGACTGCGAACATTTTTACCGGAGCGCGCGAGTGGCTTGGGTATGGTCGGCGGTCTGGACATCGACCGGACGCGAATGGGCTGGTGGCTGGTCGGACTGGCGCTGGGAGCGGCGGTGCTGTTCGTCGTCTACTCGTTCGTCGGCACGTTCGTCTTCGGCATCTTTCTGTACTACGCGACTCGGCCGGTGTACAAGCGTCTCCGACGGCGCATCCGCCCGGCGAGTCTGGCCGCCGCGACCGCCCTCTTCGCGCTGGCGCTCCCGGTTCTCCTTCTCATGGCCTACACCGCGGCCATCGGACTACAGGAGTTCAACAACATCGCCAAGGGGATCGACATCAACGGGCTACAGACGACGATTCAGCCCTACATCGACGTTTCGACGCTGGCCCGGAGTCCCGAGGAACTGCTGGCGAACCCCGACCCCGCGTTGATTCAGGAGATCGGTCGCTCGGCGCTTGAGTATCTCGGCTTCATCGGCAACGCGGTCCTCCACCTGTTCGTGATGATCGCCATCGCGTTCTACCTGCTTCGGGACGACCACCGGCTCTCGCGGTTCTTCCGCCGACAGTTCGGCGACGAGGGCGGCGTCGCGGAAGCGTACGTCCGGGCGGTTGACAGGGACTTCAACAGCATCTTCTTCGGCAACATCCTGAACGCGCTGCTCACGGGGACCATCGGCGCGGCGTCGTACAACACCTTGAACATGGTCGCGCCGACCGAACTCCTCGTCCCGTACCCCACGCTACTCGGCCTGCTCACGGGCGCGGCCAGCCTCATCCCCATCGTCGGGATGAAACTGGTCTACTTCCCGGTCTCGGCGTATCTCGGCATCGAGACCGCGATGGCCGACCCGGCGTTCCTCTGGTTCCCCGCGCTGTTTTTCGTCGTCTCGCTCGTCGTCGTGGACACGATTCCGGACCTCGTCTTGCGCCCGTACGTCTCGGGCCGAAACCTCCACATCGGTCTCGTCATGCTAGCGTACATCTTCGGCCCGCTCCTGTTTGGCTGGTACGGCATCTTCCTCGGCCCGATGATTCTGGTGATGGTCGTCCACTTCGTCCGCATCGTCCTGCCGGAACTCGTCGCGGGCGAACCTATCCGGCCGTGGGCGGTGGACCCGACGTACCTCTTCGACCGCGACCCGCCCGCGGCGAACCGGGGCGAGCGGTTCGCTACCGGCGATACGGGCGACGGGTCCGGGGCGAACGCCGAAACCGGAGCGGGCGACGGCGGGACCGGACCGAGCGACGCTGGACCGTCGCCGGGCCGGACCGACCGCTGAAGACGAAATCGGGGGCGTCGCGGGGCAGCAGCGTTCCTGCATCTGTGGACGCGACGGACTGCACGACGTGGCGGGCCGGAAACGCGGTGAAGCGCGACCAATCTGCGAGGCTGGCGCGGGGACCGACCGCGAATCGCGGTCCGCGAGTCCGACTCAGGCTTCGACGCTCGGTTCGACGTACTGGGTTTCCCACTCCCTGCGGGCCTCGATTTCGCGCTCGCCTCGACGCGTCAGGATGTAGAAGTTGGTCCGGCGGTCGCGCTGGCCCTTCTCGACCAACCCCTTATCAACCAAGGTATCGAGGTTCGGGTAGAGTCGGCCGTGGTGAATTTCCTTTTCGTAGTAGTTCTCCAGTTCGTCCTTGATAGCGAGTCCGTGCGGTTCGTCCAGTCCCGCGATGACGTACAGCAGGTCGCGCTGGAAACCTGTCAAGTCGTGCATGGGTAACGTATCAGCTAGGACGCCGACGGAAATGAAGATAACGGCCCTTCGTGGCCGACTCTCGCCGTGTAACCGTCCCGGTACGTCGCCGTCGCGCTCGGGGGCGAACTTATCCGGGTGGGCCGCGTAGTCGTCGGTATGCCCGAGGAAGTCCTCTTCGAGACCGAGCGCCGGATGGACCGAAACGACGTAGCGAACTACCTCCGAACAGTCGCCGAGAAACTGGAGGCTGGCGGGGACCTCACGCTGTCGGCGGGCGACCAGTCGGTGACGCTCGCGCCGCCCGCCCAACCCACCTTCGAGGTGAAGGCCGAGCGCGAGACGCCGAGTGGCGGCGGGTCGGGCGAACTCAGCATCGAGTTCGAGTTGGAGTGGGACGAGGACGGCGGGTCCGAGAGCGGGTCCGACGCGTCGCTCGAAATCGAGTAGCGCCGACGCCGAAACGCCATTTTCACCGCGCGATGTGTGAATAGTCGTCGCTATCCAATCAACGTCGCGTCAGAATGTTGCGAGGGCCCGCGTGGGCCGTCAAGTTTTGCGAGGGAAGAACGCTCCGAAGCGGTCTTCCTGCACTGTTGACGTGGCAAAGCCACGCTGTAAGTGCGAGGGAAGGGATTCGAACCCTTGGACCCCTACGGGAGCGGATCTTGAGTCCGCCGCCGTTGGCCAGGCTTGGCTACCCTCGCACGCGGTCGTCGTCTCCGGGGTTCGCGCCTGACGTTTTTCTCTAAAACGCCGGGTATATAAACCTCCTACGGTGTCGGATTCGGGGGTCGGTGTGTCCGTCTCCGCTATCGAGTCGGGGAGAGAACTCCGAGAGCGACCGTATTTTGTGTCGCGGCGACCAACCACCGCGCATGAAGATTCGCGGCCAGCGTGAGTGTAAGGACTGCGGCGCGCGGTGGTCCTACTACGAGACGGGGAGCGTCGAGTGTCCCGACTGCGGAAGCCTCCGGAGCGTCGGCATCGACGAGGAGCGCAACCTCCACACCGACACGCCGGTCGAGTTCGATTTGACCGAGGTCCGGGAAGCGGTGGACGCCCGGCCGCTCCGGGAAATCGCCGACCGCGCGGGCGACCTCTCGCGCGAGTACGTCCGCAAGCGAGGGTTCGTGCGCGGCGGCGACCTCCGACCGCTGGACGACGCCTACCTCGCGGCCCAAGAACTCCGGCACGCCGCCGACGTGGTAGGCCGCGGTCTCGACCTGAGCGACGACGAAGAGTGGTACTTCCTCGCGCTCCTCCGCAGTGCGGACGCCGACCCCGAAACGGACCCGGAGACCGACCAGCGTCCCGCGCCCGACGACGTACCGAAGTCGATGCACCCGATTCGCGGACTGGCCTACGCCGAGTCGGTGGCCGAGTACCGCCGCGAGATGGCCGATTGGGCGGACGAACGCGACTCGTCGGCCGTCGGCGACGACGGCCGCGACGCGCTCGAAACGCTCGGCGACCACGTCAGGCGCGTGCAGGCGCTCGACGGCGACGTGGACGCCGACACCGCGGAACTGCTCGTGGCGGCGGCCCGCGACGTGAGCGAGTACGTCCGCGAGGGCGACGCCGACGCGCTGGCGAGCGCGCGCGACCGGTTCGGCCGACTGGCCTGAGTACGCGGCCTGATTCCGTCGCTACTCGAACGTCTCACGAAGGTCCTCGGCGATGCCCTCGACGGCCTCGTGAGCGGTCTCGACGCTGGCGGGTTCCTCCAGCATGCCCACGAAGCCGTGGACCATCCCCTCGTAGTTCCGGTGAGTCACGTTGACACCCGCGTCAGCGAGCGCCTCGGCGTACGCCCGGCCCTCGTCCCGGAGCGGGTCTAACTCGGCGGTGACGACCGTCGCGGGCGGGAGTCCGCCGTGGTCGCACGCCTGTAGCGGGAAGGCGTAGGGGTTGCGGGCGTCGAGGTCGCTTTCGAGGAACTGGTCGCCGAACCACTCCATCTCCGACCGGGAGAGGAACTGCCCCTCCGCGTTCTCCTTCGTTGACGGCCAGTCGTCGCGGGGACTGGTCGCCGGGTATATCAGCACCTGTCGGTCGATGTCGGGTCCGCCGCGGTCACGCGCGACGAGCGCGGTGGCGGCAGCGAGGTTCCCGCCCGCGCTGTCGCCGCCGACGGCGAGTCGGTCGGAGTAGACACCGATTTCCTCGCCGTTCTCCGCGACCCACTCGACCGCGGCCACGGCGTCCTCGGTCGGAGCGGGGAAGGGGTGTTCCGGCGCGAGTCGGTAGTCTACCGAGACCACCGCGCAGTCCGCGGCGTCGGTCAGGTGGCGACAGACCGAATCGTGCGTGTCGAGGTTGCCGACGACCCACCCGCCGCCGTGGAAGTAGACGAGCGCGGGATGCGGTCCCTCGCTCGCCGGTTCGTAGACGCGGACCGGTAGCTCGCCGCCCGGTCCCGGAATCGTCCGGTCGGTCACGTCGCCGACCTCCGCGGTGGACTCGCCCACCCGGAGTTCCGCGAACATCGTCCGGGCCTCCTCCGGATCGAGCGTCGAGAGGTCGGGGGCACCCATCTGTTCGAGACGGTCGAGTATCGCCTGTACCTGCGGATGCGGTTCGGAAGTCACGTCGGTAGATTTCTCGCCGGACGACAAAAATATCCAGACAATCAACGACCGACGAGGTTGGTACTATTTCGCATATTTATCGGGTCAATGCGAACAGACCGGACGAGCCGGGAGGGCGGACGCTCCGACTCAGGGGAGGTCCACGGCCACGCCTTCCTGCCGACCCGCGGCCTTGACAGCGTTGTAGAGGAGCATCGCGCGAGTCATCGGGCCGACGCCGCCGGGAACCGGCGTGATGGCGCTGGCTTTCTCTTTGGCGCTCTCGAAGTCCACGTCGCCGACGAGTTCGTAGCCCTTCTCGTTGTCGGCGTCCACGCGGTTGACGCCCACGTCGATGACCGTCGTTCCCGCAGAGAGCATCGA
This sequence comes from Halorussus pelagicus, assembly GCF_004087835.1. Taxonomy (NCBI): domain Archaea; kingdom Methanobacteriati; phylum Methanobacteriota; class Halobacteria; order Halobacteriales; family Haladaptataceae; genus Halorussus; species Halorussus pelagicus. Next base: position 452,332 of record NZ_CP035119.1, on the reverse strand, counting down.
CCCGTCCACGAGTTCGGGGACGCCGCAGGCCGCGATCACGATGTCCGCTTGACGGGTCTTCGCGGCGAGGTCGTCAGTCCGGGAGTGACACATCGTCACGGTGGCGTTGCCGTCCTCTGCCTTCTGGACGAGCAGGTTGGCCAGTGGCTTGCCGACGATGTTCGACCGGCCGACAATAGTTACGTCCGCGCCCTCGGTCTCGACGCCCGCCGACTCCAGCAACTTCTGGACGCCGTGGGGCGTGCAGGGTCGGTAGCGGGCGTGGCCCGCGACGAGTCGGCCGACGTTCTCGGGGTGGAAGCCGTCCACGTCCTTTTCGGGGTCGATTGCGCGCAGGACCCGCCGCTCGTCAACGTGGTCGGGCACGGGCATCTGGACCAAAATCCCGTGAACGTCGGGGTCGTCGTTGAGGTCCGCGATGGTGTCGAGAAGTTCCTCTTCGGGGGCCTCGGGGTCTATCTCGACGTGAATGCCCTCGATGCCGACCTCCTCGCAGTCGCGCTGTTTCATCGAGACGTAGGTCTCGCTCGCGGGGTCGTCGCTCATCAACACGGTCGCCAGTCCGACTTCGCACCCCTCGTCGGCCAGCGTCTCGATGCTGTCCTGTAAGTCCGCGCGAATCTGCTCGGCGACGGTATCGCCGTCGATTATCTCGGTCATTACCGGAGACTGGGACGCCGAGCGTCTTCAACCCTCGGGTTCGTGCGTATTTTCTGCCCCTGAAACCTCGTTCGATACACGTACTTGCATTACAATTCTACGGGCGAATGCGGTTGGGTCTCGGCGCTCGCGTAGTATTCACTGCGTACGAGGTAACAAAAGAGAGAATACCGGCGTTAATTCCTGATTACCGAGTCGGCGAAGCGCATTATTCGTACAACTGATTCGCCTCGCAGAGTTCCTGCACGTCCTCGGCGACTTCGGCCTTCACGTCCTCATCGTCGATGTTGTTCACGACGCGCGCGATAAGGTCGCCGACGTACCGGCAGTCCTCCTCGTCGAACCCGCGCGTCGTGAGCGCGGGCGTTCCGGCCCGGATGCCGCTGGTGACGAACGGCGAACGCGTCTCGCCCGGCACGGTGTTGGCGTTCAGGACGATGCCAACGTCTTCGAGGGCCTCCTCGGCGTCCTTGCCGGTCACGTCCTCGTGGGACTCCCGGAGGTCCACCAGCACGAGGTGGGTGTCGGTGCCGCCTGAGACGAGCGAGAAGCCGTGGTCCTGTAGCCTCTCGCCGAGAGCTTTCGCGTTCTCGACGGTCTGGGACGCGTACTCTTCGAACTCGGGCTGAAGGGCTTCCTCGAAGCCGACCGCTTTGCCCGCGATGTTGTGCATCAGGGGACCGCCCTGCATCCCCGGAATCACCGCCGAGTCGATGTCGTCGGCGTACTCCTCGTCGCACAGCACCATCCCTCCCCGGCCCGCGCGGATGGTCTTGTGAGTCGAACCGGTCACGAAGTCGGCGACACCGACCGGCGAGGGGTGTTCGCCCGCGGCGACGAGACCCGTGATGTGGGCCATATCCGCGAGGTGGTAGGCGTCCACCGTGTCGGCGGCCTCCTGAATCGTCTCCCATTCGACCTCGCGGGGGTACGCCGAGTAGCCCGAGACGATGATGTCGGGGTCGAACTCCTCGGCGTGGTCGCGCAGCGCCTCGTAGTCGAGATACCCCGTCTCGGGGTCCACTTCGTACTGCTCGACCTCGTAGAGTTGTCCGGTAAAGTTGGCGTGGTGGCCGTGGCTCAGGTGGCCGCCGTGGGTCAGGTCGAGCGAGAGAATCTTGTCGCCGGGGTCGAGCATGGCGAAGTAGACCGCCATGTTCGACTGCGTGCCAGAGTGGGGCTGGACGTTGACGTGTTCGGCACCCCACAACTCCTCGGCGCGTTCGATTGCCGCTTCCTCGACGGTATCGACGTGTTCACACCCGCCGTAGTAGCGCGAACCGGGGTAGCCCTCGGCGTACTTGTTGGTGAGGACGCTCCCTTGGGCCTCCATCACAGCCTCGCTGACGTGATTCTCGCTGGCGATCATCTCCAAGGTGTCGCGCTGGCGCTCTACCTCTGCTTCGAGGGCGTCTGCTACCTCGGGGTCAACATCGCGGACGCGGTCGTACTCCATATCAAAAATCGCGGCATCCCGGAGTATAAGCTTACCTTTCGCGTGGGAGAACTCGGCGACAAAAATATAAACTCCCGGTGAGACACCTTGTACGACGCCGACATGATAGAGTGGGAGGAGACAGAGTCCGAGTTGCGCGTGTTCGACCGTACGAAGACGGAGGTGTGTATCCAGACCAGCGACTGGAACGCCACGGGGACGGGCTACGATGTGGACCGCGCTCTCGACGAGACCATATCGGGCTACGTCTCGGAGCTTCGATTCCCCGCCGCACTGGTGAAGATACTCGGTCTCAACTCCGGGGAGGAGTACACGCACGGCGGCGACGCGGACCCGCTTGATCTTTCGAGCGACGAGTATCTGCTCGATATCAGTCTCAATATCAAGACCTACGTGCGCTTTTCGGGGACCGCGACCATCTCGAAAACCGACGACTACAACGAACTTCACGTCTCGTTCCCCGAACCGACGCTCGTGACTCTCGGCTTCCGGAGCCATCACGAAGTGCCAGTCGATACCATCACGGTGCCGCCGACGCCGGACGGTCTGGCGACGGCGGTCACGCACCTCTCGTCGTCGCACAAGGTCACGGGTCCCGACCGGTCGTATCCGACGCTTCGAGGCCATCCGCCCCGCGTCGAACTCGATGACGAGACCGATATTCCGGAGCCAGTCCGTGACGAACGATTCGACGTGGGAATCGAGGTGGCGATTCCCGACGAGTTCAAGTACGCCTTCGTCGCGGCACCGCTTGCGTACTATCTACAGGCCGAGATGTCCGTCGAGGACCGCCGCTCGCCGGTGATTCGCGCGCCTGAGGCAGGCGTCGAACACCGGTTGACTCCCTTCCCCGGCTTCCAACACGAGGTTGCCGACCTCCTCCGGCGGGTGTTCTTCCTCGACTGCCTCGTTCGGAACGCGGGCGAGTACAGTTGGGACCTCGCGGAACTCCCGCTGTTGGATGATATTGGCATCGACGCCGAAGCGACTTACGAGTCCACACCGGCCGAGCAGTTGGCGACGTATCTCGACGCGCCCTACCGGCGCATCGACGACGACCTGCCGGAGTGGCACCTCGCCATGCACGTCGAACCCTGCTCGGACAACTCGACCTCGCTCCCATACTTGCTCGACAATCTCTCGCTCGTCTACCCTCCCGAATCGACCGACTTGGAGAAAGATGAACTGCTGAACAAGTCTATCGACGATTTCTACCGCGCGGGCGACTCCGAGACGCCGCCTTCGACGTTGGCCACCCCGAGAGAGCGCGCCGCGATGGCTCGGAAAGGACCCGGCTCAGTCGAATCCGTCGATAGACGCGACCCAGTTCTCCACGAAGGGCAGGTCAACGGGTGGCTCGCCGATGGCGTGCCAATAGACGTGTTCAAGACGGTTCCCGAAGCCTACGAAAACCGCTTCAAGTACCTGAACCGTGAGGACGACGACATCGACGTGACCGTCATCCTCAACGACGACGAGATGGCTGACGAACACGAGTCGGTCGCCGAAATCTACGAGGAGCGCGCCGAGAATCTTCCCATCAACGTCACCGTCCACGAAGGCCTCTCGAAGGCCGAACTCGCGGACGTGTTGGAGTCACCCCTGGATTTCGTTCACTACATCGGACACTGCGAGGAAGACGGTCTGCGGTGTCGAAACGGCAATCTCTCGGTGGCAAACATCGAGGAGAGCAACGTCCAGACGTTCTTCCTGAACGCCTGCGGTTCCTACTACGAAGGCCACGACCTCATCAAGAAGGGGAGCGTCGCGGGCGCGGTGACGTTCACGAAGGTCCTGAACAAGCAGGCCGCGAAGGTCGGCGTGGCGTTCTCCCGACTCCTGATTCACGGCTACGACATTGCACACGCGATTCAACTCGCCCGACGCCGCATCATGATGGGCAAAGACTACGCGGTCGTCGGCGACGGAACGCATCGACTCACGCAGTGTGACAATCGGTTCCCCGCTTTAGCAACGCTCGAACATAAAGGCGACCAATACGAAGTCACGTACAGAAATCTCTCGATACCTCATGTTGGCGGCGTTTACGAACTTTATCGCAGCAATCAAGAAAAGCCGCGACTACAGAGTTCGGAATCGAATTTTACTGTCAATCAGACGGAGCTCCTCGCATTTCTAGAACGCGCAAAAGCGCCGTTCGTGTACGACGGCGATTTGTTCTGGTCCGAAGAACTTTTGCACCGAATTAACAGTTCCTAAGGACCACCACTTCCACCTGCCGCGTCCTGGATAGTAACCAGGAGTGTCCCTCCCACTGCCATCGCGTACGCTGCGTCCATCGCTCGCGGATTCTCCATGACCCATCGTCGAATCTTATCTCGCATGGCTTGATTCTTGTTAGTGCCCCTCACTACTTTATTGTTTTGCATATTTCATGTGGAAGGTAAATGCCGGATAACACGGGAAACCCGCCATTAAACCTACTCACAGATGACGCGAATGCTGAAGGTTCGTCTCTCACCGTCTTCTCCCCTGTTGATTTAAAATCTGATATATTAATTACGACGAGGTAGACACAGAACCCAAAACCGGTTCCTAAATCATCTTTGAATTGCTAAACTGTCTCTCGGCTCTCCCCGGATAATCTGTGATTTCCCTCCGTTACTAACGTTAAAATTAAGTAGGAGTAAAACGTTTGTGGGTATATGGAGACCGAATCGAATTTACTCGACCAACAAATCACCGAAATCCTTCGGACGGTCATCGATGAAGCACCCGAATCGATGCTCGTCGTCAACCCGTCGGAGGATGCCATCGAGGAACTGATCGACGTCGCCACCACGTACGAGGGCGACCTGCCGGAACTGCGCATGCTCGCGCAGTTGGGCACCCTGAAGGACGTGATGGAGGACTTCATCGTCGCTAGTAACGCGGCCGACCTCATCGACTCGGGGGCGCTCTCGCTGCGCACCACCGACGAGGTTCCGAGCAACTCCCTGCTCGTCACCGACGAAGTCGTCATCGCGCTCGTGACGGCCGACGACCGCGTCGGCGGTCTCACCGCCGATGACGAGGCGTTCGTCGCGGAGGCCTACGACTCGTACTCCGCACAGTTCGAGTCGGCCGACGAGTTCTCGCTGCGCACGCCGCCGCTCTCGCGCGTCCGCGACACGCTCGGCGACGAGATCAGCCCGGACGCCCAGAACGACTTCGACGAGGTCCTGTCCTCGATGGAGACTGCCCGTGGCGACGGTGACGGACTCGACGAAGTCACCATCAGCCTGCTCGTCGCCGCGAAGAACGAGGCCCTGCTGTACGACATCAGCAAGTGGGGAGAGGACGTTGGCATCGCCAGCAAGGCGACGTTCTCCCGGACGAAGACGAAGCTCGAAGACACGGGTCTCATCGGTACCGAGAAGGTTCCCATCGATGTCGGCCGCCCGCGCCTGCGCCTGAAGCTGGCCAACGACGAACTCCGTGACGCGGAGACCGACCAGCTCGCCAGCGCGGCACAGAGCCTCCTCAACTAATTCCGAACTCGTCACTTTTTCGCGCCGTAGCTCCCGAGCGATAGCAGCGCGTTTTTCCGGTCGCATTCCGTCGCTACCGCTATGAACGCACCGACAGTCGGACTCGTGGGCGCAGGTCCGGCAATCGACGCCGTGAGGGCCGCGCTCGCCGATACGGGGACTGAGACCGTCGAGTGTGAACCCGAGAACGTCGCAACTGTCGATTTCGCGGTGGTCGTCGGCAGAGCCGACGACCACCGCGACGCGCGGTTCGCCATGGCGAACCGCGCGGCCCGCGACGGCGGGACGCCGTGGCTCGCGGTCGAACTCGGCGGTGTTGGCGGTCACGCACTCGACATCGACGCCGCGGTCTCGGGATTCGCACCGGGAACCGCCTGCTGGCGCTGTCTTCGGACGCGCGTCGCCGCGAATCTGGACGACGAACGCGAGGGGTCCGATGAACCCGAATCCAACCCAAGCGAGGTTTCTCCGGCGAGCGCGCGCTTCGCGGGCGCGCTCGCCGGGCGCGAGGCCGAAACCCTTCTGTCGGGCGGCGAGTCGTCGGTCCTCGGCGGCGTCGTGGAGGTGCCCCACGCCGAGCGAACCCTGCTCCCCGTACCGGGATGTGGGGTCTGTGACGACGAGTCCGACGCGAGTCTGCGCCTCCCCTCGTCACTCGACCCCGAGTACGCCGACACCGAGTTAGAGACCACGCTTTCGCGGGCCGAACAGGCCGTTGACGAGCGCGTGGGAATCGTCTCCGCCATCGGCGAGGCCGAGTCGTTCCCCGCGCCGTACTACCTCGCGGAGGTCGCCGACACGACGGGGTTCAGCGACGCGCAGGCGGCCGAACAGGCCGCGGGCGTCGCCGACGACTGGAACGCGGCGCTGATGAAGGCACTCGGCGAGGCGCTTGAACGCTACGCCGCGGGCGTCTACCGGACCGACAGGTTCGAGACCGCTCGCGCAGCCGACCTCGATTCGGCGGTCGAACCGGCGAGGTTCGTCCGGCCGGAGGGGTGGACCGACGCCGACGCGGACGAGACGCTGGCGTGGGTCGCTGGCCGGAACCTCCACAGCGGGGACGCCGTGGACCTCCCCGCGGAGTTCGTCCACTTCCCGCCGCCGGAAGTCCGCTACAAGCCCTCCATCACGACTGGACTGGGACTCGGCAGTTCGACCGTCGAGGCACTGCTCGCTGGACTCTACGAGGTCATCGAGCGCGACGCGACGATACTCTCGTGGTACTCGACGTTCGACCCGCTCGAACTTGCGGTCGAGGACGAGCGATTCGACGCGCTCAGATCACGCGCACGCGCGAAGGAGTTGTCGGTGACGCCCCTGCTGGTCACGCAGGACGTGGACGTGCCGGTGGTCGCGGTCGCGGTCCACCGCGAGGGCGAGTGGCCGCGGTTCGCGGTTGGCTCGGACGCCGACCTCGACCCGGCGAGCGCGGCGACGTCCGCGCTCGCCGAGGCGCTCCAGAACTGGATGGAGTTGCGCTCGATGGGCGAGGACGACGCCGCCGACGCGGACGGCGCAATCGGCCGGTACGCAGACTTCCCCGAAACCGCCCGCGAATTTGTCGCGGCCGAGACCGCGATTCCCGCCGGGAGCGTCGGCCCGGCCGACGCGCCCACCGGCGAGACCGAACTCGACGCGGTTCTCTCCCGCCTCGCCGACGCCGACCTGTCGGCCTATGGCGCACGCCTGACGACCCGCGACGTGGAGCGTGCGGGTTTCGAGGCGGTTCGGGTCGTGGTGCCCGAGGCCCAACCGCTGTTCACCGGCGAGTCGTTCTTCGGCGAGCGATTGGGCGAGGTTCCGCCGGAGTTGGGCTTCGAGGCCCGACTTGACCGCGAGTTGCACCCCTACCCCTGACGCTCAGCGACTCCGGAACGCTACCGGCGGCAATTCAGCCCGGAACCGCAACGCACTACAGCGGTCGCCTGACTACGACCGTGCGTGTACGCGCTGACTCGTCTCGCAGGCTACGCCGTCCTGTTGGTCACGCCCGTTATCTTGCTCGCCAGTGCGCTGTCCGCGGGCGGTGTCTCGGCGACCGCCGTCGGTCTCGAAGGCGGAATTGTTCTCGCGGGCGGTATCGCGGCGGCGCGCGAGCGCGAACGCGCGCTCGTCGCGCCGGACGCGCCCGAACTCGACCGAAGCGACGCCCTCGACGCGCTCGCGGTCCCCGTGGCCGCGGTCCTCACCTACTGGCTGAGTGTCAACGCCGGTCTCGGGCCGGTTGTCGCCTCGGCGCTGGTCGGTCTCTTCGCGGGCGTCGCCGTCCCAAACGTCGGCGTTTCGGCTTACTGCGGGTCGTTCGTGGGCATGGCCTCGCCCGCGCTCTTCCCCTCGGTCGGCTACCTCGCAGTCGCGGGCCTGCTCTCGGGCCTCGCGTTCGTCGCCGCCGACCGCGCCTTTTCGGGATTCGGAGGAAAACTTGGCACGCTCGCGCTGTTCGGATGCGCGACTACGGCCGCCCTCACCGGGGCGGACTACGCCGCCGGGAGCGCGCTCCCGTGGACCGACGCGGTTCTTTTCGTGCCGGTCGCAGTCGTGGCGGCCGTCCTCACCGTCGTCCTGAGCCTCCGCCTCGAACTCGGTGCGGTGGTCGGGTCGGCGCTGGTCGGTCTGGTCGCCGGACTCGGCTTCCCGACGATTCTGGCGGGGGCTGGCGAGACGCTTGCCGCCGTCGCGTTCTGCGCGTCGTTCGTCGGCATGTCCTCGGCGGAGCGTCTCGACGGCGAGGCGCGAGTCGCGCTGGCCGGGGCGGTCTGCGGACTGGTCTTCGTCGGCGTCGCGGCGGCGGTCCCCGGCGCGGGCGGGAAACTCGGAACCGTCGCGTTCGTCGCCTGCGTCACGACCGCTGGCGCGGAGCGACTGCTCGCTCGCGCGCGAGCGTGAGGACGAACTGGCTCGAAATCGGGACTGGAGGAAGAGACGGGTTTCAGACGCCGAATGTCGCCCGGAGCATGTCCCGCGTGCCGGGACCGAGACCGACCGCGACGATGGCCACGAGCAGGAGGATGGCGTAGCGCGGACTTTCCTCGTCGAACACCTAGATGACGAACAGCGTGGGAGAATCTAATATCAAGAAATCTTTTCATCTTTAGTAGCAATATGAAATGATACAAATAGGATACCTATTGAAACAGACATAAGAATGAGAGAGAAGTTTTGACCATCAGGCATCAAGACGGCACTAATCGAAAGCACTCCGAAGATTAGAGCAGCAACTACATATTGAATGGCCCGAAGTCGGTTTACTAACTCACGCATCTCGGATTGCTCAGCCATACATTACAAATACATACAGAATATAAATACTTTTATTTTTGATATAGGATTTTACTACTGTTCTTGAGATTAGCAAAAATTAAACAAGTAAAGTGTCTGATTCTGGAATCTAAATTCCTTGAGCGAAGTTGTACGAGAGGTCCACACTCTCTTCTGCCATCGGGCACAAGCCGCTCCCGTCGTTACAATTTTCGGGATACATGAAAGCACCGTGGAACTCGGTCCAGATGTGCGGCGTTGGCAGAGACCCACTATAGGTGAACTCGTCCAAGAGACCTATGCTTGCATTGTATGCCCGGTATCGGTCACAAGCAACACTTGCGTCCGATTGGGGAACATCGATGAAAGCTTCCGCTGTCTCTTCCTCGAACGGGCTTTCGTCCTCAACGGTGACCTCCTCCTGTTTGAAATCGTATGTGTACGATGCCGAAGGCCCACTAGGCCCGATGCTGACTGTTGCAGTGCCGGATCCGCTCTGTTCCTCTGCTCCGGCAGGACTCCAATCCTCAAGTTTTGCACCGTTGCTCTTGTTCCAGTCGTGAGTCATTCGTGCATTCTCGATTTGTCCCTTCCAAGCATCGTCGATGTAGTCGGCCAACCGCTGATCGACTCTTGTCTGGTACACCATGACGTCCGAGTTGTTGTTCCATTCATTCTCGTAGATTCGGAACTGAACGTTACTCGGCGCAATCTCGTTACTCTCGTAATCGAGACGTTTGTCCGAAATCTGAGTGAACTCGGACGACATCGTCGAGAACTGTGGATTAGACTCTTGTTTCTTGGCCTCTAGGTGAGCGTCGGCTTTTCGGAAGAGGTCCGTATCGTCAGTCGATGAGGTGGACAGAGAGGAAGTCTCTTCGTCTTTCCCTCGGATTCCGTAATAGACGGACGGTTTCCCATTGTTGACAACTGCGTTGAACGCAACGATGTCACCAGTTTCTGAGACGTCATGCTGACGGAGTTGTTGGCGTCTACTTTCACTAAACTCAGCATCGACGTCTTCGAGAAGTTCGTCAACGGCATCTTCCAGCGCACCACGGGTGATGGGGTCCGAGAGAGTGCCACGCACTTTTGCGGCTTTGACAGAGTCACTAAGTTTCGCGCTAGCGCTACCCAGTACTGAGGTTCCTCCAACGAGAAGTCCAGCGCCTGCTTTGAGAACATTTCTACGTCGCATTGAACATCTATTTTTATCTTTTGACATCGCAATTAATGGGTGATGGTGTTAATTAAAATATCTTTCTAAGAATAAGTTATATAATGTATAATAGATATGAGTTAAATCATGTCCACTAGTATAATGGAGTATTTGCCGACTGAGTGTAACTCTGCCATTGTTCAACAGTGGTGGTTACTAAAATACTTAGGTGAAATGGAGTACTTCTCTTAGACGCCGAACGTCGCTCGCAGCATGTCTCGCGTACCAGGGCCGAGGCCGACCGCGACGATGGCCACGAGCAGAAGGATGGCGTAGCGCGGACTCTCCTCGAAGATCTGCTCGTCGAATACCCAGATGACGAACACCGCGGCCACGATTTTCACCAGTAGGAACGGCCAAGCCGCCCCGACCACGTCTATTACCGGCTCAGGAAATTGTTTTCCGACGTCGATGAGCGCTTCGTTTACTGGATGTTTTGGCTCAAGATCTCTGGGAAGCCCAAGTTCTTTCGCCCAGTCGATGCCGACGACGTTGGCCACGCCATCAACCGAGTGCGCCCAGATGACGACGATACCCATCCGACCCGTGCCGCGGTTGACCTCTGGCGCGTAGCGTTTGACGGCCGCCCACGTGAGAACCGTCACGAGCGTCGCGCCGACGAGGACGACGGCCGTAATCTGAGGGAAGAAATCGACGTAGTCGGTCGTGGACGAGAGGAAACCCAGATAGCCGACCGTGACCGAGAGGAGGGCCGCGCCGACGCCCGCGACGGAGTACCGGTAGCTGTCGGTGACGCCCGCGTTGCGGAGCCAGACGCTCCCGAGGAGCGCGGCCAGCGTGACCGCGAACATCGTGAAGTAGATGACCGGGCTGATGATGAGCGTGTTCCACGGGAACGTGATGGCGGCCTGCGCCGGATCGAGACCGTCGAAGGCGTCCTCGACCACGCGCAAGGCCCCGCCCAACAGCATGTAGGGGAACAGCGCGTAGAACAGCTCTCGGTCCTGACCAACGTCGAGTCGCCGGAGCATGAAGACGACGCCCAACAGCGCCAGCAGCATCGTGAGCGCGTATCCGACCTCAGAGATCAGCGTGTAGCCGGGGTACGCGACCGGTTCCGCCGCGGCGGTACACGCGGCCGAATCGTAGAGAAAGCTCACCGACCCGTCGGCGTAGGCCGCACACTGGGCGCTCTTGGCGTCGGCGACGACCGGTCCCCAGAAGTAGTGCCAGACGAATCCGTAGTAGACGCGCTCCGGGAACAGGAAGATGCCGCCGACGAGCGCGGTCAGCAATGCGGCGACCGCTCCGCCCCAGAGGCGTTCTGAGTCCATATCCTCGGTTACGGTGCTCATGTTTTTCAAAGCGCAAGCCGCCGGTTTTACGATTCCGGTCTCGGTCGTCGCGGCCGACTGACAGAGCCAGGTCTGCTCGGGAGGCTCCGTCGGCCCGTCGAGTCGCTATCGTTGCGGGGTCCTCAGACCTCGCTCCCGTCGATGGGCAACTCCTCGGTCTCGTAGGGGCTGTCGAGGATGACCATCGTCTGCGAGCGGGCGAATCCGTCCATCTGGGCGATGTTCTCGAACATGAGTTCCCGGAGTCGGTCGGCGTTCTCGGCGTACACGCGCATCAGCACGTCCCACGAACCGGTTGTGAGATGAACCTCTTGGACGCCGTCGATGTCTTCGAGGCGGCCGAGCGTCTCCTGTTCCTGTCCCTGTTCGACCTGTAGGCCGACGACTGCCGAGATACCGTAGTCGAGCGCCTTCGGGTCTACCTTCGCGTGGTACCCCTCGATGACGCCAGCGTCCTCCATCCGGTTGACTCGGTCGTGGACGGTCGCACTGGACATATCGATGCGCCGCGCAATCTCGCTGAACGGGGTCCGCGCGTCTTCTTGTAACGATTCCAAGATTTCTCGGTCGGTCTCATCGAGTTCCATATCCTACATCAGATTCTTTCAGGCTAAATATCCTTAGAATTCATCTCGTCAAAATCGGGGATTGCGTTTTCTGATGGAGGACAGAACCCGACTCAGTCGAGGTCTCGGACGGCCGCCACCAGTTCGTCGTGGGTCTCGCCGTTCGAAGCGACGAGGCTCTCGGAATCGTGTCGCCACGGGTCGCCCTGAAGGTCGGTGACGGTCCCACCCGCCTGCCGGACCATGTGTACTCCTGCCACGGTGTCCCACGGGTTGGGATCGACGTTCGTCACCGTGCCTTCTAGCGACCCGGCCGCGACCATCCCGAGAGTCACCTGCGCCGAACCGAACCGGCGGATGTCGGCGAACCGCTCGACGAGTTCTCGGCAGATCGCGGCGTACTCCTCGCGCCGGTCGAACCCCCACCAAATGGTCGGCGCGACGGCGAACGTCTCGGGGTCGGTCTTCTCGCTGACCGAGACCGAGTCCCCGTCGCGGTACGTGCCGTCGCGTCCGGCGACGTACGTCTCACCGAGCGCAGGGCAGTCGTTGACCGCGGCGACCGGTTCGCCGTCCCGGACCGCCGCGACGCTGGTCGTCCAGACCGGAATCGACCGGACGTAGTTGTTCGTCCCGTCGATGGGGTCTATCACCCACGCGTCGCCCTCGTCGGGCACCTCCTTCAGTTCGTCCTCTTCCTCGCCGACGATGGCGTCGTCGGGGTACTCCTCGCGGATGACCTCGATGACTCGCCGCTGGGTCTGGCGGTCGGCCTCGGTCACCACGTCGGTCTTCTCGGATTTGGTCTCCACCTCGATGTCCGCTCGAAAGCTCTCGGCGGCGATTTCGCTCCCCGTGCTGGCGGCGCGTTTCGCCACTGCGAGACGCTCCTCGGCGTCGTCGGTCATGTGTTCGTCGTCGGGCGTCGTCGGAAAAGCCCTGTCGATTCATCACTTTCGGCTCGGAACGACGGTGGAGCGAGCCTTCGACCTCGGCGCGACGACGCCGCGAGCGCACGGTTCGCGCACGGACGCTCTGCAACCTTCGCTCGAAATGCCTGAAAATTTATATCCCAGAGCGTCGTCGGGTGAGTCATGGAAGCGGGCGACCAGCGCCGACCCCTGAAGTTCCGAGTACCCGTCTCGGAGACTTTCCTACAGGAGTACGGCGTCCCCCTCGGCGTGCTACTGCTCTCGCTGTCCTCGCTGGCGGTGGTCGTCGCGCGCGAACCTGGCGATGGGGTGGTCGTCGGCGTGGTGGTCATCGGACTTTCGCTTGGCGCGGTCCTGACCGGACTGATGGTGTACAACGTCGTCGTCGCTGCGCTCGTCGCGGCGAAGTTGTGAGTCGAACGCTCGGCCCGACCCGGAGTTTTAAGCCCGCGCTTGAACTACACCTGACCACGATGTCGAGTCACGGCTTCACCGAGCCTGCTGAGGATAGAGTAAGTCGCCAGTCGGCGGCTGGTCGAGAAATTCGCCGCGGAACGTAACCATTCTGCGACCGACCGAGACGACGCCGATGAGACTGTCGCCGTCACCGTCGCGGGCGAGACTCACGACCTGACCAGAGCCGAGGCCGACCGGCTACGCGCGGCGCTCGGCGAGGCGTTGACCGAGCGCCGAGAGTTCGTGCGCACGGTCGGGACCCACCGCGAGGACGGCAGTTACGTCGTGGAGCGCCGCGGGGCGGACTCCTCGGGCCACCGAAAGGTGTTCGAGAGCGTCGCCGAAATCCGGCGACTCTACGACTGTCTGCCCGAGTCGTTCACCGCCGCGGACGTGGAGCGGTCGGGGCTGACCGGCGGGCGCAGGCACGTTCTGGTTCATCACTTCGCGGAGCATCCGGCCTTCGACTGTGAGTTGGCCAAGCACCAGCCCCTCACCGCGACCAAGACCGACGAAACGCCCCGGAGCGCGGGAGGTGAAACCGGAGACTGATACCGACTGGCGAACGCTTTTCGCTCTCGATTCCGAGGAGTCGGACATGGAACCGCGACCATCCACGTTCTCCATCGTCGCGCGCGACCCCGAAACCGAGGCGGTCGGCGTGGCCGTCCAGTCGAAGTTCGTCAGCGTCGGCTCCGTCGTTCCGTTCGCCAGCGCCGACGCCGGAGCTATCGCCACCCAGAGCTTCGCCAACGTTGCCTACGGCCCGGACGGTCTCGACCTGCTCCGCGAGGGGCAGTCTGCCGAGGAAGTAGTCGAAGAACTCACCGACGACGACCCCGAGGCACCACAGCGGCAGGTCGGCGTCGTCGGGCGAGACGGCTCCGTCGCGGCGTACACCGGCGAAGAGTGCTTCGAGTTCGCGGGCGACCGGCAGGGCGAGAGCTACACGGTGCAGGGAAACATCCTCGAAAACGAGGCGACCCTCGACGCGATGGAAGACGCCTACCGGGACACGGAGGGCGGTCTGCCGGAGAAACTCATCGCCGCGCTCCACGCGGGCAACGAGGCGGGCGGCGACAAGCGCGGCGAGCAGAGCGCGGCGCTCTACGTCGTCAAGCCCGAGGGCGGTTACGACGGGAAGAACGACCGCTGGATAGACGTGCGCGTGGACGACCACGAGGCCCCAATCGACGAACTCGAACGGGTGTTCAAGCTTTACGACGTGACCCTACTGGAGCGCGAGGAACCCGACGACGTGCGGGAGCTATCGGGTGAAACCGCCGAGGAAGTCACCGCGACGCTCGCGGAGTTGGGGTTCTACGACGGCGAGGCGACAGAGACCTTCGGCGAGGACGAGCGCGACGCCCTCGAAGCGTTCCGCGGGATGAACAACTTCGAGAACCACGACCTCGCGGTCGTCGAGGACGCGCTCGCTCGCGGGTGGAGCGAGTCGGTCGGCAACGGTGAAGACCGCATGGTTGACGCCATCTGGCACGGCCTGTCGCGCTTGGAGCGCGAGTAGTCGGGCGGGCCGTTCGCGGTCGAAAAACGCGGAACATCCGGAACGCGGTTCCCGCCGAACTCATTACGCGCGAAACCCAACGTACCGCCCATGAGAGACGAGGAGGAAATCCGCGAGCAGTACGAGTTCCTGACCGAACACCTCGAAGACGAGGAGATGCGACACGAGGGCGTCAGACAGATGTTTACGTACTACAAGCGGGCGCTCGGATGGGTTCTGGAGGAAGAGCATATCTAACTAACCTAATAATTCGAAAAATTTCGACACCTATGTTCTGAAACCTGTGTTTCGCCCCGGTACCGGTACAGGGTTCCGACGGCGTTAGGTTTAAGTTGTTACGGCGTTTTGTTTCAGTTGACGCTTCGCTTGGAGGGCCGAAGCGTCAGCGGGGACCAATTCAGGGCGGCAAGCGGTTCGCGGGGCTTTTTCACCCCCGCGTGTTCCGCTTTCCTTTCCATATTCCTTTCGAGCACCCACGACTTCGATAGTCCCGACTTCGTCGCTCCGAACGTTCGTACTGACTCGACCGCGAGGCGGCACCAAGACCTAATTGCGTGCGACTCGTGAGCGTGGTTTGATGCACTGGAAGCGACGGCGCGACCTCGAAGGGGCAAGGAACTCGGCGTCTGGTTGCTGATGGACGACGACGGGAGCGTCGAGCGCGAACTCTACGTCGAGAGCCACGAGTACCGCGGCGGTCACTTCGACGTGTACGTGATGGCCGACGACGAGTGGGACCACGAAGGCGAGTTCGAGACCAGCGAGGAGGCCTTTTCGCGGGCGCTCGACCTGCTCGAAGCGAGTTCACACTCCGTAGCGCGCGAGGGGTCCGTCTAACGCGACGAGGGAGCGCCACCGACCCGACCCACGACTCTTACCCGGTTCCGGAACGACGTTCCGGCATGGACAAACACACCCGCGACGAATCGGTCGGGCCGCCCCGTGCCGGGACCCCGACCGGGTGGCGTCCCGCGGAGGGCCACTGGGAACACGACACGCTCCGGCGGGCGACGGTCCACGGGATTCGACTGTTCAACGTCGGCGAGTTCCACGAATCGCACGACTGCTTCGAAGACGAGTGGTACAACTACGGAAGCGGGACCACCGAGAGTTCGTTCCTCCACGGGATGGTCCAAGTCGCCGCGGGCGCGTACAAGCACTTCGACTTCGAGGACGACGGCGGGATGCGGTCGCTGTTCGAGACGGCGCTCCAGTACCTCCACGGCGTCCCCCGCGACTACTACGGGGTGGACGTGCTGGACGTGCGCGAGACGATGACTCGGGCGCTCGACGACCCGACCGTACTGGAGGAGTGGCGAATTTCGCTCGACGGAGCGTACCCGACCGCCGACGACTCGGATTTCGCCTACGCGGAGTCGCTGGAGTGAGACGGCGTTTCCCTCTGTTTCTCGCTGTGTGCTGACGATTCCCGTAGATTGCCCCCGAACTCTCCTGCGCAATCAAAACGAATCAACAACTTATATACTATCGGCGTCGTTCGTCAATCCAGAGCGGTCTCTCACTGCTCGCGCGACACCCGACGGAGGTCACGATATGACAACGACCGACTCTTGCCCCGATACGGCGGACGCTAACCCGCACAGTCCTGAGCGCGCCGTCCCGCTCGATGCCACGTTCGACGCTCTCGAAAACGAGGACTGTCGGGTCCTGCTTTGGCACCTCGCCGAGAGCGACGACGCGCTCGTCGTCGATGACCTCGTGGACCGACTCGCGGAGACGGAGACCGACGAAGAGCGACTGCGCGCGCGACTTCACCACAGCCACTTGCCCAAACTCGCCGACGCGGGCCTCGTGGCGTACGACGCCGAGCGCGAACTCGTCGCCTACGGCGAGGACGCCCGGTTCGAGGCGATGGTTCCCATAATCGAGTCGTTCGAGCAGACTGACCACCCTATCTCGCTGGACTCGCTGCTCGGCCTGCTCGCGGATTTCCGGCGGCGCGAGGCGCTGGTCACGCTCCTAAACCACGAGGACCTGTCACTCCCGGACCTCGCCGACGAGGTGACTATCGCCGAGCGCGGCGAACCCCTCACGCGAATCGACGCCGACGACGTGTTGCAGGTCTATCTGTCGCTGTATCACACGCACGTCCCGAAACTCGCCCGCGCGGGCCTCGTGGACTACGACCAAGACGACGACTACGTCGCGCTGACCGATGCGGGTCTCGCGCTCGAATCGCCGATTCGGGCGCTGTGTGACCCGACCGACGACTGATCGACGGATTGGAGTCGAAACGCTCAAAAGCGCGCGGTGCGCCTTTTCTTCCGATGCGAATCGAGCAGTTGGGCGAGGGGACCCCCGAAATCGCCGTCGTCGCCGCGATTCACGGCGACGAACCGTGCGGCGTTCGGGCGATAGAGCGTCTCCTCGCGTCGTCGCCAGCAGTCGAGCGCCCAGTCAAGTTCATTGTCGCCAACGAGGAGGCGCTGGACCGCGGCGTCAGATACGTCGAGGAGGATCTGAACCGCGCGTTTCCGGGCGATCCGGACGCCGAAACCCACGAGCGGCGACTCGCCGCCGCGCTCTCCCGAGAGGTGCGCGACTGCACGACGCTCTCGCTCCACTCCACGCAGTCGTACGCCGACCCCTTCGCGCTGGTCGATACCGTCGATGCGGTCGCGCGCTCGGTCTGCCCGTATCTGCCGGTCTCCGTGCTGGTCGAGACCGAAGCCGAGAGCGACGGCCGCCTCATCGAGTACCCCCACGTCCTCGAAGTCGAGTGCGGCCTGCAAGGCTCCGACGAGGCCGCCGACAACGCCGTGGACCTGATTCGGGGCTTCCTCGAAGCGACCGGTGCCCTCCCCGACGACGAACCGGTCGCCGGATTCGACCGCGACGAAGTCGAGGTCTACCGACTCGGTGGCCCGGTGCCCAAGGTCGGTGACGACGACTTCCGTGTGTTCGCCCAGAACTTCGAGCGCGTCGCCGCGGGCGAGCGCTTCGCCGCCTCCGACGAGCGCGAACTAATCGCCGACGAATCGTTCTACCCGGTCCTGATGTCGCCGTACGGCTACGAGAACGTCTTCGGCTACCGCGGCGAACGCGTCGGCGTCCTCGACGGCTGACTATCTGATTCTCCGGCCTTTGGCTCCGGTACGACCGACGACCCACTGGCGTAGCGTGCGCTCCGCGTCTCGGTCCGTTTGGCGTGCGCTGGCGCGACCCCGCAAAGAACCCGGACACGCTTCCGGCTGAACACCCACGACTGCTCGATTAGCGAAACCGCGGGAAAGAAGGGGCCTCTACTCCTCTTCCGGCTCGTCTTCGTCGTCACCGTCGCCGAGCAGGCCGAGTTCGGCGAGGTACTCCTCGGTCTCGTCGTTCGTGAGTTCCATGAACTGCTCGGACTCGGCGTCCACGGTGGCGAGACCGACGCCCTCGGGGCTGAGTTCGCCGTCGTTGACCGACCCGAGCGCGCGGAGTGCGAGTTCGATGCCGCCGTCCAAGTCCATCGACTCGCTGTAGTTGTCTTCGAGGTACTCCTGAATCTCGCCGCGGTCCGCGCCGACCGCGAGGGCCTTCCACTCGTAGGGAGTGCCCGACGGGTCTGTCTCGTAGAGGCGCGGCTCGCCGTCCTCGATGCCACCGATGATGAGGGCGACACCGAACGGGCGCGCGCCGCCGACCTGCGTGTACTGCTGGATGTGGTCGGTGACATCCTTGGTCAGCGTCTCGACGCCGATAGGCTCGCCGTAGCGCAGGCGGTTGACCTGCGTCTGCTGGCGCGCGAAGTCGATGAGCTGGCGCGCGTCGGCGACGTGGCCTGCCGAGGCGATGCCGATGTGGTCGTCGGCTTTGTGAATCTTCTCGACGCTGGTCCGCTCCATCAGCTCCGAGCGGATGCGCTTGTCCACCGCGAGCACGACGCCGCCTTCGGTGCGGATGCCGATGCTCGCAGTGCCGCGTTTGACGGCCTCGCGGGCATATTCGACCTGATAGAGCCGTCCGTCCGGGGAGAAGATGGTAATCCCACGGTCGTAGGCCTGCTGTTGGGCTTGTCCCTGCATAGTATCACTCGAAATCGAGTTCCGTCGCGCCCGCGAACGCGCCGTCGGTCCGCACGTCGAGGAGTCCGTCTCGCTCGACTGCCGACCGCTGGGCGTCCTCGAACACGACTTTTCTCTCGTCACGAATTTGGCCGTCTGCTCCTAAATACTTTTCTTCACAGGCACGGACCGTACCGCTTATACCGCTGACGCGCAGGCCGACGGAGTCGTCTCGAATTTCGTCCACGCAGGCGAGCGCCGCGCGGGCCGCTTGGACCTGGCCGTGGCGGACCCGGAGGATGGCTTCCCCGGTGCCGTCGCCGAACTCGAACTGGAGGACCTTTAGGTCGGCGTCGGCGCTCCCGGCGTCGCCGAGCAGGTTCTGTGCCGCGAACCAGACGCTCCGCTGGAAGTCCCGGCGGTCGATGTCGGCGTCGGGCCACGATTCGAGTTCGACCGCGAGGTAGCGCCATCTGGGTCGGAGATGTTTCGGGAGGTGTTTCACGATGTCTCCGCTTCGGTCGGAACCCGCTTGAAGGCTAGTGGTTTGCACGGTACGCTCGTGCTCGACGCCCAGCCGATTTGATAATTTCTACCATCATTCAACTATTAAGATAAATGTCAGTAAGTAACAATGAAGATGTGAACCGATTAATTTTAGTCAATCAACTACGTTAGTATTCAATGCATGTCTGACGAAAGCAACAACGTGAGCCGACGTAACGTCCTGAAGAAAGGTGGAGCGGCCGCGACCGTCGCTGCCGGCGGTCTCGCCGCCACTAGTGGATCTGCCGCCGCACTCGACTGGCGCTACCTCCTCGTTCAGGGTCAGGGTAGCTTCCAGATCGAAGTGTACGCAGACAACGTCGAAGTGACCGACAACGGTGTCGATGGTACGCTCGACGTTGAGCAGGCCACCGACAGTTCGGGCAACTCGTTCTACATCCTCTCAGGAGAGGTCTACGGCGAGATCAACTCGACGCCCAACGACTACGCTCAGTTCAAGATCTACGGTCACCAGAAGTTCGACGACCGTACCTGGGAGAGCGGCGTCGATGTTTACTGGAAGACCGACGAACTGAGCCAGTCCTAATCCGTTCCCGACCTCATTTTTTGCGGTAGCGCGTCAGTACAGTCGAAGAAACCGCTCTCGGAGGATTCAACGACGAATTCGACTCTGGCGACTACGCCCAGTTCGGACTCTGTGGGTTCCGTACTTCGACGATTGAATGTAGGACTCGAATGTCGATCTCTACTAGAAGGCCGACGCTCTGTGGGCATCTTGACATCTTCCCCGCGCTAAAGTGCGGTTTTCTCTTTGCACTTCGTAAGCCGGTCGTCATCCCGATTTTTGCGTTTCTGTTTCGATATCACTACTCTCTCGGTGTCGTGAAACGTTTACCGTACGGCCGCGAGCGTACGTGACAGTCGATATTTCGGCTAGCCGCTTGCTCTTCGAGGCATAATACTGCTGTCTGAATGGCAGAAACTTACAAAGACGGTGCAAACCGATTAATTTTAGTTACTCAATCGAATTAGTATTCAATGCATGTCGGATGAAAGCAATGACGTGGGCCGACGTAACGTCCTAAAGAAAGGTGCAGCAGCCGCGACCGTCGCTGCCGGTGGTCTCGCAGCGACCAGCGGTTCCGCCGCCGCCCTCGATTACCGCTACCTTCGCATTCAGGGTAAAGGTAGCTACCAGATCGAGATCTACGCCGACGACGTTCAAGTCCAAGAGCCTGGCCTCGAATTCACCCTCGACCAGTACGACGATGGAGGCGACACCGTCTTCATCGTCTCGGGCGAAGTCGACGGCGAAATCAACTCCACCCCGGACGACTACGCTCAGTACCGAGTGTACGGCTTCGACCGTTTCGACGAGAAGACGTGGGACAGCGGCGTTGACGTCTTCTACAAAGCCGACGAAGTAACCCAGTAAGAGACGACCCTGCCGAAGTCGGTCAATTTTTGCATTTTATTTCTGTGTGGACTTCTCGTTAGTCTCTCTCATCTGAGAACGTAGTCACTGTTCGACCGAAAACGACGGCCAGTCTTCTACCGCTATCGATGAGTTCCTTCATCGAATTTTTGTTCAATTTTAACGGGCAATTTTTATAGGAACGCGAAGTAACTCGCTCGGGAGTGTAAGACAATAACACGAAACGCAGGCGCGACAGGGAAGACGACCGTGCGAGGCTGGCGACCGACCGCTGGCGACTTCGACCGACGAGAGTTCCTCAAATCGGGAGTCGCGCTCGTCAGCGGGACGGCCATCGCTGGACGGGTCGGCGCGCAGGACGGCGGCACGACGAACGTCGCGTTCACCCTGCGTCAGTCCACGATGCTCGTCCTCGCGGGCGTGGCGGTTGCCGTCGCGTTCCGAGCGGGGGTGTTCAACATCGGCATGCAGGGCCAGTTCGTCGTCGGCGGGTTTGCCACCGCGGTCACGGTGCTGTTCCTCGCGCCGATACTACCCGAGGGCGCGGTTGGGGGCGTCCTGCTGATGTGGCTGGGAACGCTCGCGGTGATTCTGGCTGGCGGCGCGTACGCGGCGCTCCCCGGACTGGTGAAGGCCTACGCCGACGCCAACAAGGTCATCCGACCATCATGCTCAACTTCATCGCGTCGGGCGTCGTCTTCTTCCTCGTTGACCAGTACCTCCGGCCTGCGGGCGCGTCTGCGCCCAACACCGAGACGTTCCCGCGGTTCGGCTTCAACGCCATCGCGGTGAGCCTCCTCACGGCGAACAACCCGCTCGGCGTCGTCCCCGCAGGAATCCTGTTCGGCGGTCTCGACGCGGGCGGTCAGTACATCGGCTTCACGCTCGACGTGCCGCCGGAACTGGTGAACGGCGTGGTCGGTCTCGTCGTCCTGTTCGTCGCTACGCTGGTGTTGATCATCCGGTACGAGGCCGATCAAATCGTCGCGGGACTGGCGGTCTGGTTCGTCGGACTCAGCTTCGGTCCGTTCACCGCGACGGTCATCTGGGGCGGCGTCTCCAGTCCGTCGCTCCCGAACATCGACAACGTGACCGTCCCGGTGCTTGCGCAGGTGCCGGTCGTCGGCCCGATTCTGTTCGATGTGTCGCCGTTGGTGCTTTTCACCGTCCTCCTCGCTATCGCGGCATGGGTCGTCCTCTACCGCACCAAGTACGGCTACTGGGTGCAGGCCGCGGGCGGGAACCCCGAGGCGTTGGACACCGCGGGCGTGGACGTGAACCGCGTGCGCTACGCCGCGGTCGTCTTCTCGGGCGCGCTGGCGGGGCTAGGCGGCGCTGTCCTCGCCATCGGCATCGGGAAGTGGGTTCACCGGGACCGGCGTGACGATGGGGGACGGCCGAGGCTGGATAGCCATTGTGGCGTACCTCTTTGGCAACTACAACCCGCTGGGCGCGTTCGGCGCGTCGCTGTTGTTCGGTGCGGCCGACATGTTGGACGTCCAGTTCCAGACGGTCGGCATCTCGCTTCTGGGGAGCATCGTCGGTCTGTTCTCCTACGTCGCGGTGCTAGTCGTGCTGAACCTGGTCGGCTGCACGCGTGTCCCGGCGGCGGTCGGCGAACCGTACGAGACCGAGGAGTGAGTCGGCCGCTCCGCGCCGTTCCAGAATAACTTTCATCATTTCCTAAGAAAGACGTATATTTTGAAAGAAAGCTTCTCCATTGCTAACAGACGTGAGATTCGTACTGCGGTCGGCCCGCGACCAGTCCGGTCGCACGTTGGCCTGCGTGGATTACTCGCCGTTCCCGCGCTCGGCTACCAACACACCGACCTGCTCGTGAACTTTCTCCACCGCCGTCAGCGCGAACCCGGCCTCGGTCAGCGCGTCGGCCAGATGTCCCACGGTCGAGGGGTCGTCCACTTCCGGGCTGTAGAACGGTTCGTCGGGGTTCGGTTCGCCGAAGAACATCACGTCGCCGAGGACGAACTTCCGGGGTCCCAACTCCGCGATGGTCTCGATGGCTTCGACCTTCTCCTCGTCGCTGAGGTGGTGCATGGCGAAGTTCGAGACCACGATGTCGGCGCTCTCGACGTTGGGGTTCCGGAAGCGCCCTTCCCCGAACGCCACGTTCTCGATGCCCTTCGAGTCGGCCTTCTCGCGGGCGCGCTCCATCATCCCCTCGCTGATGTCGCGGCCGACGACCTCCCCGGCGTCGTCGGCGAGCGCCAGCGCGATGGCTCCGGTGCCGGTGCCGAGGTCAGCCACGGTGTCCTCGGGACTGGGGTCTGTGTGTTCGACCACGAGCGAGACGCAGGCGCGGTACTCTTCGGTGTCGTTCTGGCTGTCGTCGTACTCGCCGGCGATGTCGTCGAAGCGCGAAGCGTGTTCCTCAAGCGTCCTCTTCATACCTGCCGCGTTTGACGCCCGGTGCAATGAACGCGTCGGACATGCGCTCGCGGTTGCGCTCGGCGAGCGCCGCCCACTCCGCCAGACCTTGCCGAATCTGGTCGCTGGAGAAGCCGATTGTCTCGCCGACCGCGACCAACTCGCGGGGTGCCCGCAGTTGGAGATGGCTGGTCGGGTTCGCGCTGACGACGTACGGCGCGTCGTACTGGGTGACGATCTCCCGAAGCTTTCGGAGGTCCTGTAAGGCCTGCACGCGCGGGCCGCCGTCCTCGCGCAGGACCCGCGAGAGGTCGAACTCCACGCGCGTCCCGTGTTCTGCCGCGGCCTTCGCCAGAACGTGGTTGAAGTCGCCCCGGCCGCGCATGGGGTGGGCCAGCACGTCCACGCGGTCGGACTCAACCGCGAAGCGATTCAGGGCGTTGGTCCCGCCGTGGAGCGCCACCACGGTGTGTTTTGGCCGGTAGTTGCCGACGTGGCCCGACGCCACGTCGGGGTTGTCGGCCCGGATTTCGATGGCGTCCACTACGTCCACGTCGTACTCCTCGGCGATTCGCTCGGCGTCGTAGTCGGGAGTGGCGTCGCTATGGTTGCGCACGACGACGCCGTCGAAGCCGTGTCGGGCGGCGGCGGCCGCGAAGCGCGCCGCGGTGCTGTCGCCGTCGGGATGGGCGTGGACGCCCTCGTAGCGTGGCATAAGGACCGTCTCGTCGTGGATGTTCTCCCGGCGCGGTTTTGGGTCTGTCCCTTCGAGGTCGGGATTTGGTAGGGTCGATTTTTATTTGTTACTGGGAGGACAGTCGAGAAGTAGCTAAGCTACTGCCGACGCCACTCAGACCGCAATAGCACGGCGACCGCACAGCGCCGCAACCGCGCCCCGTACCTCCCCGCTTGCGTCTGCGCTCGCGCAGGACCGCAAGCGCGAGCGCAGACGCGGCGCGTCCCGTGGACTGTCAGGGTCGAGCAGCGTGAAAAATTGAGACTCACGTAACAGAGCGGAAGACGCGCTTCGTCGGGGTTTCTCAGAACTGGTAGCGCCGGTCGTCCTTCTGCTGTTGCTGGGGGAACGATTGGCCGCCGCCGGTCATCTGGTCGTAGGTCATCCCCGAGAGGTACTCGTCGTAGGTCACGTCGTAGCCGCTCCGGAGGTGGAAGTCGAGATTTCCGGTATCCACCGTCCGCTGGAACAGCATGTGAATCGCCCGCCGGACCAGTTCGTCGGTTTCGTCGGCGTCGAGCGCGGTCTCCAGCATCGCCAGTTCGTTGCGGGTCTCGCCGTCGAGCGACACCGAGAGTTCGTCACCGAGGTCGGCGTACTCGCCCTCCACGTCGTCCTGTAGGTCGTCCAGACTCATGCCCGGAGGATTGGCACCGCGGCGGAAACGCCTTTCGACTGGGGCGCTTTCGAGCGCTAGAAAGGCAGAATCACCGGAGGTCCGCGCCGCACTCCCGACACTGCCCTCTGTCGGCCCAGTTGTTCGCGGCGCAGTCCGGGCACTGGGAACCGCCGGACTCGGACTCGCGGGGCCACGAGAACGAGGCGAGCGCGCCCGACAGGAGGAGCGCGCCGCCGACCGCGAACAGGCCGGTGACTCCCCAGAAGGTTATCGCCAGTCCCGCGAGGACGAGCGCGGCCTCGACGAGCATCGCCGAGCGCGCGACGCTAACACTCACGGCCCGAAAGTGTCGTAGCAGTCACATAAACCGACGCGGTTCCGACCGACTGCCCTGCGACCGAACCGCCGCCCATTTACCGACTTCCGCCCTATTGCTCGCCGATGAGCGACGCCGAATCGGACGACGCCGACTACTCGCTCCCCGAGGACCTTCCCGCGGTCCGCGACGCCCTAACCGCGTGGTACGAGACCGACCACCGACAGTTCCCGTGGCGGGAGACCGACGACGCCTACGAGATTCTGGTCTCGGAGGTCATGAGCCAGCAGACCCAACTCGGCCGGGTCGTGACCGCGTGGGAGGCGTTCCTCGACGAGTGGCCCACGCCTGCCGACCTCGCGGACGCCGACCGCGCCGACGTGGTGGGCTTCTGGACCGACCACAGCCTCGGCTACAACAACCGCGCGAAGTACCTCCACGAGGCCGCCGAGCAGGTCGTCACCGAGTACGACGGCGAATTTCCGGAGACTCCGGAAGAGCTTCAGAATCTCATGGGCGTCGGGCCGTACACCGCCAACGCCGTCGCCTCGTTCGCGTTCAACAACGGCGACGCCGTGGTGGACACCAACGTCAAGCGCGTCCTCCACCGCGCGTTCGACGTGCCCGACGACGACGCCGCGTTCGAGACCGCCGCCAGCGAGGCGATGCCCGAAGGCGAGTCGCGCGTCTGGAACAACGCCATCATGGAACTGGGCGGCGTCGCCTGCGAGCAGTCCCCGAAATGCGACTCAGCGGGGTGTCCGTGGCGCGAGTGGTGTCACGCTTACGAGACCGGCGACTTCACCGCGCCCGACGTGCCGACACAGCCGAGTTTCGAGGGGAGTCGTCGGCAGTTCCGCGGCAAGGTAATCTCCATCCTGAAGGAGTACGACGAACTCCCGCTGTCGAAACTCGGCCCGCGCGTCCGGGTCGATTACGCGCCGGAGGGCGAGTACGGCCGCGAGTGGCTTGAAGGGCTTCTCTCTGACCTCTCGGACGACGGACTGGTGGCGGTTGAGAAGACCGATGGAGACGGCGACTCTGCGGACGACGAGGCGGTCGCACGACTGCGGTAGTGGCGGGTTTTATTTGGAGTCATTTAACATAAAAATAATAATGGGCTTAGGAGCAGTCTATAAATGAATCTAGATAAGTATATACTATTTTAATAAATTTAATATATAAATAATAATGTACTTGCACAAATGGAAATGGTGTTATATGTGGAGTATATCGTATATCATGCAATGTCAAAAGAAAATAAATCAGATGGAATCAGCAGACGAAACGTTCTCCGGAGTTGCGCTACGGGTGCTGGGGTCGGTATCAGTGGGCTTAGCGGTAACGCGATAGCGAAGCGAGGAGCGAACGGAAGCGAGCTAAAAGAGTTCGAGCGAACCGCCGAGGTGCAGTCTATTCTGGAAGAACTCGGCCTCAATCGAATCCCGCGCCGTGGGACGGCAGAGACTACTGAACTTGACGGCGAATCTTTCACTCTTAAAACAGTTCAGATTGACCTCGGGTACGGGACGCTTCTGGTCGGGAGCGTGGACGACGAAATAAGCGCTGCCTTCACTTTCGATGGCGATGCACAAAAGAAGGCTCCGAACAAAAAGTACGACGATATTCCAACCGGTGTTGACGCGTGGTTGTTGGGAGCCGAGGACGAAGCAACCTTTCTCCGAACTGCGACGGACGAAGAACGAGAGGCCGCTCTCTCTGCGGCCTCGCTGGACGACCACGAGAGCATACTCGTCTACACTCGGTCGGACATCGAAGGACTCCACGTAGATGTTCTTGACCCCGAGTCAGTCGGAATTTCTCCGGACGAGTACGACGTTGAGAGGGTCGGGGCCGATTCGACGACCGACTCGACTGACGTTCCGACAACTGAATTTATCCGATACAACATCATCCCCGAGGAGACGACTGCTGCTTCAGTCTCCCCAGAGTCGGCGACGTTTGAACCTGAATTCATATCTGGCGCGGCTAAGGTCGTTGCGAAAAAGATAATCAAAAGCCTCGGGTTTGCGGGTTTAGGGTCGCTCACGGATAATTGTGCTGTCAAAGCTGTCGGATGCGTCGCCTCATTCTCTGGTAGTATCGCTGGATGTCTCAAATGTTCACCTGCCTGTGTCGGCAGCCCGACTGGTGTCGGTGCTGTCATCTGTGTTCTCTGCGTCTTCGGCGTTTGTTCGCACCTTCTCAGCGGAGTGAGTTGCGCGAACGCGATGGATTGCTTTGAAGGCGTCTGAAACAGGGCAAGAGAGAATCGAAATGTAACCATATCTCAGACAAACATACAAGCGTATCTACCCCGTCTTTCAGCACGATACGATGAGAATACAACGAATTGACCAACTCCTCTGGGGCGCGTCCTTCGCGGTCTTGGGCCACCTTCCGGTCGTCTACGACACGTCGCTCCCGCCGGTCGTCCTCGTCCTCTGGTACGTCACGTTGAACCTCCTCGGACTCTCGACCGTCGCCGAGGAGTTCGGCTATCCCTCGGTCCTCCGGACCCGGCCGGAGGCGGTCGAAATCGCCACCGCGGCGCTGTTGGCCCTTGCGCTGTCGCTGATTTCGATATTTGTCCTGTTCCCGCTCGCGTCGCCGCTGTACTCACTGTTGGCGGTCGTCGGACTGGCGACCGCGGCCGCGGTCGTTTGGACGACGCTCGACTCGCTCCGAAACGGTACCTCGAAATCGAACGAGCGCGGCGAGTGAACGCGTCACTGAAACGCCCGTTTCACTCTACAGAAAGCGTTTACCCCGACCCGTCGAAGCCCCGTTCATGTCCCTCCGACGCCGCGAAACCCTCGCGCTGTCCGGTGCCTTCCTCGCCGGACTCGCGGGATGTACGGGAAGCGACGACCCGCAGACGACCGGAACCGCGACCGACACGACCAGCGACACGTCCACTCCCGAGGAGACGACCACCGAGGAGTCGCCCGGTTTCGAGGACTTCGACGCGCCGCCCTTCCCCGAAATCGACCCCACGACCGACCCCGAACTCGCCGAGGACCTGCTCGCCGACCAGATTCGGGAGAACGTCGGGTTCGCGCTCGACCTGCTCGCGGTCCTGCGCGACCAGCAAGACGACCCGAACCTCTTCTACTCCCCCTACAGCGTCTCGGTTACGCTGGCGATGACCTACGCCGGTGCGCGCGAAGAGACGGCCGCCGAGATGGCCGACGCGCTCCGGTTCGTTCTCGACCGGCAAAATCTCCATCCGGCGTTTTCGTCGCTCGCCGCCGAGTTCGAGCGACGCAACGAGGACGGCGAGGATACGGACGCCCGGACGGTGTCGGGCGACGACGAGGACCCCGGTCCGGCCTTCGAGTTCACCACCGCGAACGGCGTGTGGGGCCAAGAGGGGTTCTCCTTCCGCGAGGAGTTTCTGGACCTGCTCGATGCCTACTACGGCGCGGGCCTGCGACTCGCGGACTTCAGGGGCGACCCGGAAGCGGCCCGAGAGCGAATCAACTCGTGGGTCGCCGAGCGCACCGAGGGCAACATCGAGGACCTGCTTCCCCGAGACGCCATCGACCAAGCGACTCGTCTCGTGCTGACGAACGCGGTCTACTTCTCGGCGCGCTGGGAGATTCCGTTCTCCGAGGACGAGACGGAGGAGCGGACCTTCACCGCGCTCGACGGTTCGACCGCGCGGGTGCCGACGATGCACAACGAACTGAAGGCGAACTACGCCGAAATCGACGGCCACCAACTGGTCGAACTCCCCTACGCCAACGGCGAGACGAGCATGGTCGTCGTCCTCCCCGCGGCGGGCGAGTTCGAGACCTTCGAGGCGTCGCTGACGGTCGATAGACTCGCCACGATGCTCGACCAGACGAGTCGCGCGCAGGTCACGCTCGCGCTCCCGAAGTTCGAGGTCGAGTCGTCGTTCAGCCTCGTGAAGGCGATGACGAATCTCGGAATGGAGCGAGCGTTCGGGCCGTCGGCGGACCTGTCGGGGATGAGCGAGGAGAATCTGTTCGTCAGCGATGTGGTCCACCAGAGCTTCGTGTCGGTGGACGAGCGCGGCACCGAGGCGGCGGCCGCGACGGCGGCGGTAATCGCTGAAAGCGCGTTGTCGAAGCGAGTCGAGATGACCGTGGACCGGCCGTTCCTGTTCTACATCCGGGACCGCCCGACAGAGACGCCGCTGTTCGTCGGGCGCGTGACCGACCTCTCCGGCGAGTAGTCATCTCGAAAAATACCGACCGCACTGCCCGCCCCTGACCCGGCGCACCGGTCTCGTCCGAACAAGCAAATCCCTAGGTCCCTTCTCGAAGCGAACCCGGTGCGCCCGCCGTCTGCGGAGTTCGCTTCGTCAGTGGTCTCCGACCGCGCTCGCTACGGCCAGAGACCGCGACTCGATTTCGCCTCGCCGACCCGTTCGAGCGCGACGACGTAGGCGGCGTCGCGCCAACTCAGGTCGCGGGTCTCGACTTCGGTCCGTACGTCGTCCCACGCCGAGAGCATGTGTGATTCCAATTCCTCGTTGACGCGTTCGAGCGACCACTGACGACGATTGATGTCCTGCAGCCACTCGAAGTACGAGACGGTGACCCCGCCCGCGTTGGCGAGGATGTCCGGGATGACTTCGACCCCGCGCTCGTCGAGGATTTCGTCCGCGGCCGAAGTTGTCGGGCCGTTCGCGCCCTCGACCACGATGTCGGCCTGCACGTCGCTGGCGTTGTCCGCGGTGAGGACGTTCCCAATGGCCGCCGGAACCAGCACGTCCACGTCGAGTTCCAGAATCTCCTCGTTCGTGAGCGTGTTCGGCGCGTCGTACTGCATCACGGCCTCGGGCTGTTCCTCGTGGGAGGGGACCGCGTGGGTGTCCAGCCCCGTCGTGTCGTAGGCCGCGCCGTTCACGTCGCTGACGGCGACGACGTTCGCGCCCCAGTCGTCGAGTAGGCGCGCGGCGTTCGCGCCGACCGAGCCGAATCCTTGAACCGCCACGGTGGCCTCGTCTACGTCCGTGTCGTAGTATTGGAGCGCCTCGCGTGCGATGATGGCGACCGAGCGACCCGGCGCTTCCTCGCGGCCTTCGCTCCCCCCGATGACGGGCGGCTTGCCCGTGACGACGCCGGGCGTCGTCTCGCCCTCCTGCATCGAGTAAGCGTCCATGAACCACGCCATCGTCTGGGCGTCGGTGCCCATGTCCGGCGCGGGGATGTCGCGCTTCGGGCCGATAGTCTCCCGAATTTCCTCGGCGAAGCGTCGGGTCAGACGCTCCTTCTCTTCGGTGCTGAGTTCCTTCGGGTTCACGACGATGCCGCCCTTCCCGCCGCCAAAGGGCAGGTCCATCACGGCGCACTTCCACGTCATCCACATCGAGAGACCGACACACTCCTCGGCGGTCACGTCGGGGTGGAAGCGCAGGCCGCCCTTGTACGGGCCGCGCACGTCGTCGTGCTGGGCGCGATACCCCGTGAACACTTCGACGCTTCCATCGTCGCGCTTCAGCGGCACGCCGACTTCGACCACCCGCGTCGGGTGTTTGAGGCGTTCGATGACGCCCTCGTCCACGTCAACGTGCGTGGCCGCCGCCGAGAGCTGTCGCAAGGCCGTTTCGAGCGCCGATTCGGTCTCCGAGTAGTCGTCTCCCTCGGGGTCGTCCAGTGTATTCGTTGCCATAGTAAATTACTCGTAGGGCATCCGTCGATTTCGCATCGAGCGTCCACAGTCGTCGCAATCGCCGGGGTGACTGCTCGCGCTCACCGTCGCACCGCAGTGCAGACACTCGTACTCGTAGTCCTCGTCTGCGTCGTACTCCGGGTCGCGGGTTTTCATTCGGTAAATATTGCTAAGACGCTACCGCGTCATGGACTGTCTTGTTGAATAGTAACCCGTGTTCCTCCGAGACGTGGGTTACTATTCAACCTCCTCGGTGTGCGGGCGGTTCTCGAACAGCGACGCAAACAGTTTCCGCTGGATTCGCCGAACGTGGTCGTAGAACGCGGTGTGAGAGATATCCAGCATCGCGGCTACGTCCCGGCCGGTCACGTCTCGGTCGGCGTCGAAGTAGCCCGCGTGGTAGGCCATCTGCGCGACCTCCAACTGTCGCTCGGTGAGGTCGTCGCGGAGTCGCCCGGCCCGCCCGCGCGTGTCCAGCGCCCGCGTTCGCTGGCGCTGTGCGACCGGTTCGGCCGAGTCGTAGCTGTTCGAGACGACTTCGTCTATCGACCGCGTCGTGACCGAGTCCGGTACGTCCACCGTCAGCGAGAGACCTTCGGGCGTCGCTCGGAAGCGTTGGAGGACCGCTCCGTGGTCGGCCAGCACCGAGGTCACGAAGTCCTCGCGCAGACGGAGTCCCACGAGTCCGCCCTCGTCGGTCTCCCGAACCGACTCCGCGTCGGCGACGCCGACCGAGGCCTCGGCCGACGCGACCACGCGGTTGAGGTCCGCGCCCTCGACGGTGACGAACACGAGTGTCGTCCCGTCGTCGCCGACCACGTCGCCCTCGACTTCCAGCGACGCGCCGGTCTCTCCGGCGAGTCGGGAGAGGACGCCGCTCGGGTCCGAAACTCGGTATTCGAGTTCGACCACCGCGTCGCTTCTCAGGGCCTCCTTGCGCTGGACCGCGTTGATCGCCGCGGCCACGGTGTCGCCGAGTTCCCGGAGGACCGACTGGACCATCTCGTCGAAGGCGTTCGGTCGGTCGGCGTAGACGGTCAGCGTCCCGAACAGCACGTCATCATACGCGAGCGGAATCGACAGCACCGACTGGAAGTCCCGCGATACCGCCTCTTTGCACCACTGGCCGGTCCGGAGGTGTTCGGCGACGTTGGCGACGAGCGTCGCCTCCCGACGCTCGGCGGTTCGGACGCTCGGTTCGGCGGCCGCCGAATCGCCGTCGAATTCGAAGGGCACGCCGTCGAGGTACCCCTGCTCGTCTCCCGCCCACGCTCGTGGCCGGAGCGTCCGACTCAGCGACGTGGTCTCGCCGATCCACGCGAACCGGAACCGGTCGTCGGCGGTCAGTCGCTCGCAGACCGCCGCCTCTATCTTCTCGCGGGACTCCGCGCGGACGAGCGCCTGGTCTATCTCGCGGATGAACTCGTTGACCCGGTTGAGTTGCGACAGTCGCTCGTTCTGTCGCTGGAGCGCCCGGTCGCGCTCGCGGAGTTCGCTCTCGCGCTCCACGCGGTCGAACGCCGCCTCGGTCGTCGCGGCCAGCAGTTCCGCCACCTCCGCGCCGACCTCGTCGAAGGTCGCCTCGGCGGCGGCCGCGAGGAAGACGCCGTGGTCGCCCAGCGGAACCGCAACGTAATCGCCGAGCGTCGAGAACGGCGACTGGGGAGCGCGGTCGGTCCGGTCGAGGTACGCGTCTCTTCCCGCGGAGTCATCGGTCCGGGTCTCGTCCTCCACGAAGGCCTCGGTGAGGGGGTTCTCGCGGTCGAGGCGGAACTCCGGGAGCGCGCCGACGAGTTCCTCGAACTCGTCGGAGACCGCCGTCGGGTAGAGGACGTTCTCCTCGCGGTCGAACCGGTAGAGCGCCGCGGCGGCCGAGGGGAGAACCGCGGCGGCGTCCGATACCACGCGGTCGGCTATCTCGGCTTTCGTCTCAGCGTAGAGCAGGCCGCGACTGGTCCGGTGGAGTTGCGTGAGCGCCCGCTCGCGCTGTTTTCGCTTCGTGATGTCACGGCAACTGTAGAGGGTCGTCCCGCCCTGAATCGACACCTGTCGGACGTTGACCAGCAGGGTGTGTTCCCGGCCGTCCTTGTCGGTCGCAGTGCATTCGATGTTGGTCAGAGTCCCCTCGGCGTCGAGTCCGTCCGGGTCGAAGAGGTCCTCGCCGAGAAGCGCGTCGATGGTCCCGAGGTCGTAAATCTCCTCGGCGCTGTGGCCGAAGATGAAGTGGACGTTCGGACAGACGTAGGTGAACTCGCCCTCGTCGTCGGTGACAAGGACGGTGTCGGTCATGTTGTTCAGCGTGACGCGGTGGAGTTCCTCTGACTCGCGCAGTTCCTCCTCCAGTCGGACGCGCTCGGCGACTTCGCGGCCCTCGACGACGAGGCGGTCCACGTCGCCGCCCTCGTTCGCCACGGGTCGGACGGTAAATTCGAACCGGGCCTCGCCGTCTGCGTCGCCAGCACCGGCGTCGCCGCCGTCGCCCGGCAGTCCCGCCTCGAACTCCGCGTACTCGCCCCGGCGAGCGCGGTGAACCGCTCGCTGGAGGTCCCGCGACGACTCGTCGGTCCACGGAAGCCCCCAGAACCGCTTGCCGAGGACGGCGCGCTCGTCGCGCCCCAGCGCGTCGAGCGCGCCCCGGTTTGCGCGGACGACGGTCCCGTCGGCGTCGAGGACCGCGGTGAACTGGCCCGGCGTGGCGAAAAACGACTCGAACTGGTCGGCTTGCTCGCGCCGTCGGCGCTGGTCGCCTCGTCGCTCGACCGCCGCCCGACATCGTTGACGGAACGCGGCCGCCTCCGTATCTGCCGGGAGGTAGTCGGCGACGCCCGCCCCGACGGCCTCGCTGGCGAGCGATTCGCTCCCGTCGCTCGGTGCCAACACGACGGGAATAGAGCATCCGCGTGACCCGAGCGCCGCCAGCAGGTCGAGACCGGTCTCCTCGCCGAGTCGGTGGGCGGCGACCACGCAATCGAGTTCGGCGCGTCGGTCGGTCGCCGCCGCGACTGCCTGCTCGACCGTCGAGACCGATTGTGCGGAAACGTCCTCGTCTTCGGCGAATATCGGTCCCACTCGCTGGTCCCACCGCTCCGGTCCCGCGAGGAGGACCCGCAGTCGGTCGTCGGCGGTCCGGCGTGACCGAGTCGTATCCATTAGCGCCGAGGTAGTGTTCGGACCGATAAGTGTCCGTTGTCTCCGATTCGGGTCGCCACCCACCTATTTGGCGCTCGCCTCCGAGGAAACAGGTATGTCGGACACACCTCACGTCGTCGCGCTCTGTGGAAGTCTGCGAGACGAGAGCGTCACGCGGGTCGCGCTGGAAGTTGCTTTGGAGACCGTCGAGAGCGAGGGCGGCGCGGCCGACCTGCTCGATCTGCGCGAGTACGACCTGCCCGCGTACGACCCCGACACCGACGACGCGGACGCGGGCGACGCCGCGGACCTCAAGCGCGCCGTCCGCGAGGCCGACGCCGTCCTGTTGGGGTCGCCGATGTACCACGGGTCGTACTCCTCGGTGCTGAAGACCGCGCTCGACTACTGCGGGTTCGAGGAGTTCGAACACAAGACGGTCGGCCTGCTCGCGGTGTCGGGCGGGGGCTTTCCCATCACGGCGCTCGAACACCTCCGGTCGGTCTGTCGGGCGCTCGACGCGTGGGTCCTGCCCCATCAGGCCGCGGTGCCTCGGTCGCACTCGGCAATTCGGGACGGCACGTTCACCGACGAGGACGTGGCCGAGCGCGTCCGAGAACTCGGCCGCGAGGTCGTCCGCTACGCCACCATCGAACCCAATCCGCCGACGATGGAGAGCGAGGAGAACGTCGGCGCGGTTGACCAGCTTACCCAAAATAAAAAATACTAAAATAAAGTTAGAAAAAAAAAACACATTTTTTAATCAAGGGGTTCGAATGTTAAGTCGATGTCAAAAGACAAAAACAGCGATAAGGATTCCAGAATAAGTCGTCGATCCCTTCTCGGAACGATAGGACTCAGTACTGCTGGGCTAGGAATTAGATCCGATTCAGTCCGTGGTGAAAAAAGCGAACTTATTGAACTAAAAAGAGCACAACAGAAAAGTATTGTAGATAAAGCACAGAATCAACCCGAGTTCGAACAATTGAGTAATCATTTTGAGGAACAATACAGTTTCACTGTAAACAAAGCGGATGTTGAAGCGTATCGGGTAATCTCCAAAGATGAGCAAGGTTTGTCCGGAAGGTTAGTGACCTTCGGTTTTGAATCAGCAGAGAAAACGTCAGACCCGAAAGAAGCGAGGATTGGTTTCTCCTTCTCAAACGGCGAACTCTTTGATTCGAAGGGTCAACTTCTCTGGGAACGAGATGGTAAACTGATAGTCAACTTTGCTACCATTGAGAACGGTCAAGTTCGTACAAAGGAAATCACACAATCTGGTGAACCTTCTGTCATCAAAGGAGAAAGTGTTTCGATTCAGGGTATTGGCGAGTGTACCGGTTGTAAAGAAATCGTAAAATACGTTTGCAAATATGGATGTGGATTAAGTACGACCGCGATTTGCCTTGGGGTAGGTTTGGTAAACGCCATTGCTGGTGCAACCTGTAGCGTCGTCGCTGAATACGTATGCAAAAATATTGACTTGACTAAAGATTGTAGACGAGCGGCCGGAGCAGTGTGTTACGACTTTGGTTACTGTAACACTCCACCACTGTGAATAAAATCTAATAAATGAAAAGTTACACAAGTGAACGTCTGAAGCTGTTTTTTATTCTTTTAATAGTCGTATCTGCCGGTCTGTTACTCGATGATCTGTTTCGCAGTAGTTTGGTTTCGTTTGTCTGTATAATGATTACGATGTGTCTCGGAATTTTTCTTGTAGATGTACTCATAATAGGTAAAAGTGTTAGCCAGAGCATCTCACATGCTGTTCGATATACTGCCGTCTACTCTGTACTGTTGTATCTAATTACATCCATTTAAGAATAATAATCGTTCAAACATCTCTGACCTCGTGTTTTCTACGAATTATATGCGCTGAGTCTGGTTAACTTATTTATGTTTAAACCGACCATCCCTGCCCCTTCCGCAGGTCCCTTCCGGGTAGCGACTCTTGGTACGACTATGCCGGAAACTAATCGCAAGTACCTACTGGCGCAACGCCCCGACGGCAAACCCGACCGAGATACCTTCGAGTTGGTCGAGGAAGACGTACCGGACCCGAACCCCGGCGAAGTGCTGGTTCGGACGCTCTACCTCTCGGTTGACCCCTACATGCGCGGACGGATGGACGCCGGAGAGTCCTACGCCGACCCGTGGGAAGTCGGCGACCCGCTACAGGCCGCCGTCGTCGGCGAAGTCGTCGAATCGAACGGCGCGGGCTTCGAGGAAGGCGACGTAGTGACGGGGAACCTCCAGTGGGCCGACTACGCGACGGCGCGCGGGAGCGACCTCCAGCGAGTGAACCCCGACCTCGGTCCGATTTCGACGGCGCTCGGCGTCCTCGGGATGCCGGGCCGCACCGCCTACTTCGGCACCCGCGAGGTCGCACAACCGAAGGCCGGTGACACGTTCGTCGTCACGGGCGCGGCGGGCGCAGTCGGGTCGGTCGCTGGCCAAATCGCCAAGCAGGCGGGCGCTCGCGTCGTCGGCTTCGCAGGCTCGGACGAGAAAGTCGAATTCCTCGAAGACGAACTCGGTTTCGACGCCGGTATCAACTACAAGACTACCGACGACTACGGCGCGGCCCTCGAAGAGGCCGCGCCGAACGGCGTGGATAGCTACTTCGACAACGTCGGCGGTCCCATCACGGACGCCGTCTTCTCGAAGCTCAACGTTGACGCCCGCGTCGCGGTCTGTGGCCAGATTTCGATGTACAACGCCCAAGAGATGCCCACGGGACCGCGAAAGCTCGGGAAGCTCATCGAGACCCGAGCGACGGTCGAGGGACTGCTCGTGCAGGACTTCATGTCGCGGTTCGAGCAGGCGACCCGGCAACTCGGCGAGTGGGTCGCCGAGGGCGAGATTCAGTACCGAGAGACGGTCACGGAGGGCTTGGAGAACGCGCCCGACGCCTTCCTTGGACTCTTCGAAGGCGAGAACATCGGCAAGCAACTCGTGAAGGTCGGCGAGCGCGAGGAGTAAGCTACTCCTCGGCGACGATTTCGACGCGCTCGCGCAACCACTCGGCGGCCGCCGCGACCGTCTCGGGGTCCGAGTCGGTCACTTTCAGTCGGTTTCGCTCGTCGGTGGCGGGGTAGCTCCCGACCGTCACGTCGAACTCCTCGCGCACGCCTGCCACCGCGTCCAGCAGGGACGCCTCGGGTTGGGGCGTGTAGAGCGTAGTCGAGACGGCGTCGCCGCCGAACTCCCCGGCGACCTGCTCGAACAGCGCGTGCATCTCCGCCGGGACGCCGGGGAACGCGTACACGTTGTCGAGGACGCAACCGGGACACAGCCCCTCGGGATTTATCAGCGACTTGCTTCCGGCCGGGAGCGACGCCCACGCGTCCACGTCGAGGTCCAAGTCGTGAGCCTCGACCGTCTCGGGGTTCTCGTCGCGGTACGCCGCCACTGTTTCTACCACGTCCTCGCGGACGGCGTCGGCGACGACGAGTTCGCGGTCGAACGCGTTGGCGATGGCGTCGGCCGTCACGTCGTCGTGGGTGCCGCCGAGACCGCCCGTCACGACGACGGCGTCGAAGGCGTCGGCCCACTTGCGCACGGTGTCTGCGACGAGTTCGCGGTCGTCGGGCACCGTGAGGATTCGCGCGACCGTCGCGCCGGAGTCGGTGAGTCGGCCCGCGAGCCACGTCGCGTTCGTGTTCTCGGTGTCACCCGCGAGTACCTCGTCGCCGACGGTGAGAATGGCGACCTGCATCGAGCGAAGCGAAGTCGTCCGCGGACAAAAGGGACGCGGTCGGGCACGGGGAGTGTCGCTATCGGTCTCGTTCCTGGACGCGATAATCGCTGTACGTTCACACGTCGCCGACCCGAATCGGCAACCCTTTTGACGCTCCTGTGAGCGCGAACCGGACATGCACAAAATCACGAACAGCGGGTGGGTCGAAGTTGTCACCGGCTGTATGTTCTCGGGGAAGACCGAGGAACTGCTCCGGCGGCTTCGCCGGGCCGAAATCGCGGGCCAAGAGGTCGCGGCGTTCAAGCCCTCGCTGGACGACCGGTACGGCGAGGGGACAGTGGGGTCGCACAACGGCCGCCAGTGGGACGCGACCGTGGTTGACCCGGAGGAGAGCGTCTGGGACATCCCCGAGGAACTGAACGGCGAGGAGGTCGTCGCCATCGACGAGGCGAACTTCTTCTCCGAGGAACTGGTCGAGGTCTGCGAATTCCTCGCGGACGACGACCGGCGCGTCGTGGTCTCTGGCACCGACCAGACGTTCCGGGGGGAACCGTTCGACCCACTGCCGCGGCTCATCGCGCTGGCCGAATACGTGGATAAGTATCAGGCCATCTGCGCCCAGTGTGGCGAACCGGCGACGCGGAACCAGCGGCTCATCGACGGCGAACCGGCCCACGTCGAGGACCCGACCATCATGGTCGGCGCCGACGAGTCCTACGAAGCGCGATGTCGGAACTGTCATACACTCCGGAGCGACTAGTTCGAGCTAATGACTCAGTGGGTCGAGAACCCGACCGGCGGGCGCGACCGCGGTCCCGCGGCGCTGGCTCGCGCGTGGCTGGAAGTCCTCGTCGCGCCCCGCAGATTCTTCGAGCGCGGCGTCGCGCCGGGCGACCAAGCACCGGGCCTCGTCTTCGCCATGACGGTCGTGCTGGTAGAGGTGGCGACCCGGTTCGCGCTGGTCCCCAGTGCGGTGCCCTCCATCGGCGGTCGCCCCGCGCTCGCGGCGCTGTTCGGTCTCGCGCTCGCCACCGTCTTCGTTGCGCCCGCGGTCCTCCACCTCACCGGCGCGCTCCAGACCGTCCTTCTCATGGGAGTCGTGCGCGACCGCGCGGGTACCAGCGAGACCGTGCAGGTCATCGCCTACGCGACGGCACCGTGCGTCTTTGCGGGGATTCCGAGTCCCACGCTCCGACTCGCCTGTACGGCCTACGGCGCGGTCCTGCTCGTCGTCGGTCTCCGGACGGTCCACGGGACTTCGACGCTCCGGGCCGCAGTCGCTGGCGCGATTCCCGCCGCGATAGTGTTCGGCTACGCCTTCCGGGGAGTTGCGGCGTTTGGCGAGGTCGTCGTCTGGACCGCTAGCGAGGTGTGTTTGCGGGTCTCGGAACTCGGCGCACAAGTCTGTCTCCCGCTCGCCTGAGAGACCGACAGCGCGGACTTCTGTCTTCGAGCGACGGTCGGGCAATAGGCTCACTGAGTTAATTCAACAATCATTATGAGGGTCGTTTTCATTTTACTCGCGTATGGTCTCCCCGTTCGAAAATCCCGTCGTCCGATACGGTATCGCGTTCGTTCAAACTTTACTCCTCGTCGTCATCGCGTTCGCCTTCCTCGACGGGACGATGCGGTGGCTCGTGCTGGGTATCGCCATCCTCGACCTCCTCATCGTTCCGCGAATCCTGAAGATGAGCGCCGAACAGAGCGCGGACTGACGACTCGCCGCTCTCGGACTCGGCTACTTATAAGACGCTCCGACTCGAAAGGCGCTCATGCTCAACCTCATTCTCGACGACTTCATGGTCGAGCTAAAAGACGGAGCTATCAAGAATGTCGGTCCCTCGAACAAGTCCGGCACCGCGAAACTGTTCGACGTGGAGTCGGCCGAGGCCCGCGAGTTCGGCGACAAGCGCGTGAAGGTCGTCTGCGAGGACGCCGAGGGCAACGAGGTCCAAATCGCGCTGTTCCCCGAGCAGGTCCGCGACATCGCCGACGACATCGAGGCGATGGAAGACGACAGTCCGGTTTTCGAGTAAGGCCAGCTCGGGTCGATTTACCGCGGTTCAGGTCGGTGAGTGTAGCTAGCTACTGCCGACGCCAGTCATACTGCAACCGCCCCGCACAGCACTGCCACTGCACAGCGCCGCAACCGCCCCGCACAGCACCGCAACTGCACAGCGCCGCAACCGCGCCTCGAACCTCCCCGCCATGTACCCTCGGCCGCGCAGAACCGCGAGCGCGGCCGAGTGCGCGGCGCATCCTCGTGGTCGGTGTAGTCTCGCGGGACCACAGATTGGTTCGGTTGCGACGACTCAGAGTTCAAATTCCGCGATGAACTTTAAAGAGTCTCGCCGTTGCGGTTCTACCGGATGGGACACGACGAGGCCGACGATTCGCACGACCACGAGGACCCGCAGAAGGGCGACCACTACCGCCACCGCGACGGCACCGACGAAATCGTCTTCGCGGTCGAGGACGGCCACGTACTGGCGATTCGGGAGTACGGGCGCGTCGAGGAGTTCGCGCAGGCGGTCGCCGACGCCGAGTTCGTGGGCACCCACGAGGGCGTCGCCGACCTGCCGGGTGCCGAAGCGTTCGAGGACGAGTGAAGCGAGTCGGTCGCTTGGTGCGCCGGGGCAGTTTCGACAACAGTTTTAGGCCGGGGCTATATTTCCCGCGTATAAGATGGGTTCGTGTATCATCTGCGGGACTCCTGCTGACGGCGCAATTTGCGACAGCCACGAGCAGGACGTCCTCTTCGAATTTGCCGGCGACAACCCCAACCAGTTGACGTCGGGACGGTATTACAGCGGAACTGTCGATGGCTTCGCCGAGTTCGGCGTCTTCGTCAACATCGGCGACCGAGTCACCGGTCTGCTCCACAAGAGCGAACTCGACCAGCGACTCGACTCGCTCGACTGGGACGAAGGCGAGACCGTCTTCGTTCAGGTCACGGGCGTTCGAGACAACGGCAACGTCGATCTCGGCTGGTCGATTCGCCAGTCCGAGCGCGAGTTCCGGGGCAAGCTACTCGACGACCCCGAGCGCGGTGCCATCCTCCCTGAGGACACCGACGCGACCGACGAAGACGACGAGAGCGACGACCAACAGGCGACGACCGACGGCGCTGGCGCTGTCTCCCCGGCCGAGCGAGAGACCGACAAGACGGACGAGTCCGAGGAGTCCGACGAAAGCGACGACTCCCAGTCTGAAACCGAGTCCGACACTGAGGAGTCCGACGCCGACGAGTCGTCCGCCGACAGCACCGACACCGAGGAATCGCAACCGGAGCGCACTCGCGTCACTATCGACAGCCTGAGCGACCGCGTGGACGAGGAGGTCCGAATCGAGGGCGAAATCGTCGGCGCGCGCCAGACCAGCGGCCCGACAGTCTTCGAGATCCGCGACGAGAGCGCCACGGTGGACTGCGCCGCGTTCGTGGAAGCGGGCGTCCGCGCCTACCCTGAGGCCGAGACGGGCGACCTCGTCGCCCTCGACGGCGTGGTCGAACTCCGAAACAACGAGCTACAGGTCGAGACCGACGAACTGGAGAAGTTGGAGGGCGACGACCGCAAGGCCGTCGAGACCCGACTCGAAGCCGCGCTGACGAGCGAGGCCCGCCCCGACGACGTGGACCTGCTGGCCGACCACGAGTCGGTCGCCGCGGTCCACAGTCGCATCCGAGACGCCGCCGAAGAGATTCGGCGCGCGGTCATGGAGTCCCGGCCGGTCATCGTCCGGCACAACGCCACCGCCGACGGCTACGTCGCTGGCGCGGCCATCGAGCGCGCGGTCCTGCCGCTCGTCCGCGACGAACACGCCAACAGCGACGCCGAGTACCACTTCTTCGACCGGCGGCCGCTCGAAGGCGGCGACTACGACATGGCCGACGCGACGAAGGACGCAACCCAGATGCTCGACAACCGCGAGCGCCACGACGAGAAACTGCCGCTGTTCGTCCTCGTCGCCGCGGGAAGCACCGACGAGTCCCGCGACGGACTCGAACTGCTGGACATCTACGACGCGCCGCGAGTCACCATCGACGCGGGCTACCCCGACGATGGCGTGGCCGACCTCGCCGACGTGGCGGTCAACCCGCACCTCGACGGCACTGACGCGGCCGACCTGACGGTCGGCGCTCTCGGCGCGAACGTCG
Source organism: Halorussus pelagicus (assembly GCF_004087835.1). Classification (NCBI taxonomy): domain Archaea; kingdom Methanobacteriati; phylum Methanobacteriota; class Halobacteria; order Halobacteriales; family Haladaptataceae; genus Halorussus; species Halorussus pelagicus. Next base: position 410,817 of record NZ_CP035119.1, on the reverse strand, counting down.
CGGCCCACGTCAACGACGACGTGCGCGACGACGTATCCCACCTCCCGGCGGTCAGTTACTGGGAGGACGCCCCCGAGGACTACACCGCGCTCGCTGACGAGGCGGGCTACGACGCCGACCACACCACGGCGCTCCGCGAGGCCGTCGCGCTCGAAGCCTACTACCAGTCCTACGAGGACAAGCGCGAACTGATTACGGACCTCCTGTTCGAGCACGAGAAGCGCGACCTCGCCGAACACGTCGGCGAGCAGTTCCGCGAGAAGCTCGAAACGGAACTCGACACCGTGGGACCGAACCTCTCGGTTCGGGGCGAGAACGGTGTCTCCTTTACGGTGCTGGACACCGAGGCGTTCACCCACCGCTTCGACTTCCCGCCGACGGCCGTCCTGCTGGACGAGATTCACCGCCGAGGACTCGGCGCTGACGGCGCGCCCGGCGACGAACACGTCACGCTCGGCTTCGGCGAGGACGAGATTCACCTCCGGAGCGACGGCCGGGTCAACGCCCGCGAAGTCGCCGCGGCCGCCGCCGAACAGGCTGACAAGGCCGGTATCTCGGCGACGGGCACCCGCGACGGAGCCATCGAGTTCCTCGCGGGCGAGCGCGACGCCGCGCTCGACGCCGTGGTCGAAGCGGTCAGCGACCAGTTGTAGACCGCCTGCGCTCGCAGTCTCGCGGTCACAGGTATCGCCGTCGAAATCATCGCCGTTTTCAGATTTCTCACGTCGAACCGAGCGACGCGGCCGTTTGGACCAAAAGAGCGGTCGCCCCGGTGGTCGGACTGCCACCGCGACTTTCCCTCGCGGCGTCGTACTGGCGTCGCCATGAGTGCGCTCGATACGGCGATGGGTCTCTACCTGACGCTGGTCGAGCGCCGGTTCTGGCCGACGCTCGCCGTTCCGGTCGTGATGGTGCCGAACCGGGTGTACCTCGGTGCCCACGACTGGGCGCAGTCGGTCGTCGCGGTTCTCGTCGTGGCGGCCGTCGTCGTCGGCGTCTTCCGGTATCAGACCGGCGGGGAGTCGCGCGCGGAACCGGGGTCGGCGGTGTCGTGACGAGGCGGCGTCGCAGTTGTACCGGGCGAGCAGTTTTGACGGACGAGGTTGTCGCTGGTCGTGGACGGCGGTCTGACGAGTACGGGATGAGGAGTGTGCCAGTGACCGGACCGTCGTGACCGAGTCGTACTCGTAGACGACACCCTTATCCCGCCGAACCGACCAAAAACAGGTAATGAGTACCGAGACGCCGGACGCCACAGAGACCGAGGCGTTCGAGCGGGTGTGCGAAGAACTCGTCGAGCGCATCCTCGACGGCGAAGTCGAACGCGACGAGTTAGAGGGAGAGAAGCTGTCGGTCTGCTCGGAGTTCTCCTCGCCGAAAGTGCCGAAAAACTCCGAACTGCTCGACCACGCGCCCGAGGAACACCGTGAGGACTTACAGGAAGTCCTCCAGAGCAAGCCGGTTCGGACCGCCTCGGGCGTCTCGCCGGTCGCCATCATGACCAGTCCCCACCAGTGTCCGCACGGGAAGTGTCTCTACTGTCCCGGCGGGCCGGGGTCGGAGTTCTCCTCCTCGCAGAGTTACACCGGCCACGAACCCGCCGCGGCCCGCGGCGTCCAGAACGACTACGACCCCTACGGACAGGTGACGCTCCGGCTCGAACAACTGCGCGAAATCGGCCACCCCGTCGATAAGGTCGAACTCATCCTGATGGGCGGGACGATGACCGCCCGGAGCCACGACTATCAGGAGTGGTTCGTCAAGCGCGCGCTGGAGGCGATGAACGACTACGACACCGGGAAGGAGCCTCAGCCCGCTGAGGGCGTCAGCTTCGCCCAAGACCCCGAAAACGTCGATTTCCGCTATCTGGAGGACGTTATCGCCGAAAACGAGCAAAACGACGTGCGCGCCATCGGCATCACCTTCGAGACCAAGCCCGACTGGTGCGACCCCGAGCAGATAAACCGAATGCTCGATTTGGGCGGGACGAAGGTTGAGGTCGGCGTCCAGACCACCTACGAGCGCATCAACCGCGAGATGCACCGGGGCCACGGCGTGCAGGCCTCCATCGACGCCAACCAGCGCCTGCGCGATTCGGCGTTCAAGGTCGGCTTCCACATGATGCCCGGCCAACCCGGCATGTCCAAGGAGATGTGTCTGGAGGACTTCCGCAGACTCTTCGAGGACGAGAAGTGGAAGCCCGACTACCTGAAAATCTACCCGACGCTCGTCGTCCGGGGCACCGCGACGTACGACTCGTGGCACCGCGACGAGTACGAACCGCTCCAGAACGAGGAGGCCGCCGAGTTAGTCGCCGAAATCAAGTCGATGATTCCCAAATACACCCGCCTCCAGCGCGTCCAGCGCGACATCCCCGCGGACTTCATTGATGCGGGCGTCTGGAAGTCGAACCTCCGGCAGTTGGCCCGCAAGAAGATGGACGACCACGGGTGGGAATGTGACTGCATCCGGTGCCGCGAGGTCGGGATGAACGACGAGGACCCCGAGAACGTCGAACTCGACGTGATGACCTACGAGGCCGCCGGGGGCACCGAACATTTCATCAGCTACGAAGACCCCGACAAGGACCTCCTGATAGGGTTCTGTCGCCTGCGCGAACCCGGAAATCCGGTTCGTCGGGAACTCCAGAACGCCGCGCTGGTCCGCGAACTCCACGTCTACGGCCCGATGGTCGAAGTCGGCGACCAGAGCCACGACTGGCAGCACAAGGGCTACGGCAAGAAACTCCTCCGCAAGGCCGAGCAGTTGGCCGGAGACGCGGGCTACGAGAAGGTCAGCGTCATCTCGGGCATCGGCGCGCGCGAGTATTACCGCGAGAAGTTGGGCTACTATCAGGACGGGCCGTACGTCTCGAAGCGCCTGTGAACGCGGCGAACAGCGATTTCTGGTCGCTTGAACTCCGAGTATCGGCGACTTTATACCTCGCCTGCGTCGTAGTCGCTCGTAGAGACGTGATTACGAGATGACCGACGCCCCCCGGCCGAACGAGTCCGAGGACATCCTCGAACGACTGTTTCGGAGCGGTCGAACGAACGCCGCCCTCTCGTGGTTGTTCGTCGGCGTCCTCGCGCTGGTGTTCGTCGAGAGCGTGCTGGAGTTCGACCGCCAGTGGTTGACCTTCGTCGCCGCGGCGGGCGTCGTCGTCCTCGTTCCGCCGGTCGCACACCGCGACTGGCGCGTGATGTTGCCGTGGGAGTTGCTCGCGGTGGCGCTCCTGCCGATTCTCGTCCGGGGCCTGTCTGGGGGCGAACTCGGCCTGTTCGCGTACTACCTCTCGGTCGCCGGACTCGCGCTGGTCGTAACCGTCGAACTCCACATGTTCACCTCGCTGTCGGTGACCCATTGGTTCGCCGTCGCGTTCGTCGTCATGACGACGCTGGCGTCGGTCGCGGCGTGGTCCATCGTTCGGTGGAACTTCGACCGCATGTTCGGCACGTCGTACCTCTCGACGAACGATGCGCTGATGACCGAGTTCGTCTGGGTGACGGTGGCCGGATTCGCGGCCGGACTCCTCTTCGACGCGTACTTCAGGCGACGCGACCGCCAGCTTTGGCGAGCCATCAACTGGGTGTTTCGCCGATGACGGTACTCCCGCGCCCCTCGACGGCGAACCAGCGCCGCATCACGCGAGCGATGCAGGTGGTGTTGCTCGGCGTCGTCGCCTCCGGCGTCGTCGCCGGTCAGCCGAAAGCCATCGTTAACGGGAGCATCGCGCTCCTGATAACGACGCTCCCGGCGATGCTCGAACGCAACTACGAGATTCCGCTGGACCCGTGGCTCGGCCTCTGGATTACGACCGCCGTCTTCCTCCACACGCTCGGGTCCGCAGGCTTGTACGCACAAATCGTGTGGTGGGACCATCTGACCCACGCGTTCTCGGCGTCGTTGGCCGCGGCGGCCGGATACATCACCGCCCGCGCGATGGACCTTCACAGCGACGACATCAACATTCCGTCCCAGTTCGCGTTCGTCTACATCCTCGTGGTCGTGCTGTCGTTCGGCGTGGTCTGGGAACTGTTCGAGTTCGGACTCGACGCGGTGGCCGCCGAGACCGGTCTCACCATGCCGCTGGCCCAGCACGGTCTCGACGACACCATTCGGGACCTGATGTACAACTCGCTGGGCGCGCTGGTGGTCGCGTTCTTCGGGCAGGTCCACCTCACCGGCGTCGCCAGAACAATACGAGAGCAGTTGTTCGTCTCGGAGTAGCCCCGACTCTGGCGAGCGCCGTCGCTCGCCCTGCCAGTGACCCTTTACCGGCGGACGAGGTAGCGAGCGCCTGAACCTCTCCCTCTCAGGCTCGGGCGGCGACTCCCAGACCCGATGCCGACCTGCGACTGTCGCGTCTGCGAACCCGCCCGCGAGGTGGACCTACGACCGCATCGCCGACTCGCTCGACATCGAGGCCCAGTACGACGACCGCGGCTACGCCGAGTTCGAGTTTCTGGCCGATGGCGAGACGATGGCGCTCGTCTCTCCCGACGAGACGACGTTTCCGGACCTCGACAAGGTGCCCGACGACCGCGACCTGTGGGTCAAGGAGTGTGGCATGTTCCGGGAGACGCCCGACGGCCACCCCATCCTGAGCGACGAACTGTGGGCCGAGGAGCGCGACCACCAGACCACCTTCGACCAGACGCTCGAACAGGTCCGAACCGTCGCCCCGACCGCACCGTCCTCACAGAAATCGAGGAGATTTACCGGCGACGGCCCGAGGAGTACGCCGAACTGGCCGACGAGTACGAGGGGCTGAATCTGGAGTTCGGGCGCGACGGGATGGAACTGGAAATCTGATGCCCCGCTCTCGCGCTCGGCGTCACTCGTCGCGGAGTCGGGTGAGGTCGGGTCGGAGTTCGTTCTCGACGTAGGCGGCGATTTCGCCGACGTACTCCGGGTCGAACGTCCAGAATCCGGTGTAGGTCTCGGCTTCGACCTCCTGGGCGACGAGCGCGCTGGCGGCGTCCGAGTCCTCGCCCTGGGAGACGACGAACCAGAGGTCCCCGACGGTGCCGCCGTCCTCGTCGGCGAACACGGTCATCGAGTCGGTCGCCGGTGGCCGCCAGTCGGGGACGCCGTAGAGGTTCACGTCGGTCCCGCGGTCGGCGAGGCGGACGTAGGTCTCCCAGGTCTCGCGCTCGTCGCGGAGCCGCGAGAGCCGCTGGACGCCGGTGTGGATGGTACCCCCCTTCGTGCGGCCCGCCCGTTGCTCGATGACGCGGGAGATTCCGACGAGCGGAATCTTGCCCTCGCGCTCGACAGTGTAGACGGTACCGTCGAGGTTGGTCAGGAACGCCTGAATCGCGTGGAAGAGTTCCGGGTCGTCCGCCGAGCGGTGGGCGAACGACCCAGAGTTGAGCGTCTCGATGAGGTAGTCGTAGAGCGTGTCCACGTCGATGGCTGCGAGGCATCGCTCGCCCTCGGTGAGCAGGAGAAATCGGTCGGGAAGCGTCTCGTCTCGGAACGACGAGAGCGCGACGTCATAGCGCTCGAAGTACCGCCGAATCTCCGCGACCCGCTCGTCGTCGGTGTCGGCGTTCACCGCGATGAGTTCCCGGTTAGCAGACTTCCGGCTTTGAATGAAATCTCGCATAAACTCCCTTCGTTCAACTCTATACACGGCATCGGACTATAAATTCTCTGTTAAGCTGAATATCCATCTTCATTCACTAATTATCCAAAACTGTCAGGTCCCATCGGGGCGACTCCGTCCGTGCGGCTCGACGCGCCGCCCGACCGGGTAGCGATACGCCTTTCCGCGCCGGTAGAAAACGAATAGGCATGGACCAGAAGCGGGAACTGTCGAGTATCGACCTCGCGGCCGTCGTGGCCGAACTCGGTACCTACGAGGGCGCAAAACTCGACAAGGCCTACCTCTACGACGACGACCTCCTGCGGCTCAAGATGCGGGACTTCGACCGCGGTCGGGTCGAACTCATCGTGGAAGTCGGCGAGACCAAGCGGGCGCACGTCTCGGACCCGGAGAACGTCCCCGACGCGCCGGGTCGGCCGCCGAACTTCGCCATGATGCTTCGAAATCGACTGTCGGGCGCGGACTTCGCGGGCGTCGAACAGTACGGCTTCGACCGCATCCTCCAGTTCCACTTCGAGCGCGGCGACGAGGACACCACCATCGTCGCGGAACTGTTCGGACAGGGGAACGTCGCGGTGCTGGACGAGAACAACGAGGTCGTTGACTCACTCGACACGGTGCGGCTCAAGTCCCGAACCGTCGCGCCGGGGAGCCAGTACGAGTTCCCCGACGAGCGGGTCAACCCTCTCGATGTCGATTACGAGACCCTTGCGGCTCACATGGAGGATTCGGACACCGACCTCGTGCGCACCCTCGCCACGCAACTCAACTTCGGTGGTCTCTACGCCGAGGAAATCTGTACGCGCGCTGGCGTCGAGAAGGGCACGGACATCGGGGACGCCGACGCGGACGATTACGAGGCCATCTTCGACGCCATCGAGCGCCTTGCCGACCCCGTCCACTCCGGGGAGTTCGACCCCCGCGTCTACAGCAAGGACGACGTGTTAGTTGACGTGACGCCGATGCCCCTGCAGGAGTACGACGACCTCGAAAGCGAGGCGTTCGACACGTTCAACGAGGCGGTCGATTACTACTTCGCCAACCTCGTCCCCGAGGGCCAGACCGAGGCCGAGCAGTCCGCAAGCGACCAGCGCCCCGACTTCGAAGCCGAAATCGAGAAACAGAAACGCATCATCGAACAGCAAGAGCAGGCCATCGAGGGATTCGAAAAGGAGGCCGAGGAGGTCCGCGAGAAGGCCGAACGCCTCTACGGTCACTACGGTCTCGCCGACGACATCCTCACCACGGTCCGGAACGCGCTGGACGAGGGCACCTCGTGGGAGGAGATAGAGGCTCGGTTCGAGGAGGGTGCCGAGCAGGGCATCGAGGCCGCCGAGGCCGTGCGAGGCGTCACTCCCGAAAACGGCATGGTCACGGTCGAACTCGACGGCATCGACGTTCCCCTCGACGCCGAGATGGGTGTCGAGAAGAACGCCGACCGACTCTACACCGAGGCCAAGCGCATCGAGGGCAAGAAGGAGGGCGCGCAGGCCGCCATCGAGGACACCCGCGAGGACTTGGCGGAAGTCCAACAGCGCAAGGAAGAGTGGGAGGCCCAACCCGACGAGACCGACGACGAGGACGGTGACGACGAGAGCGAAGACGTAGACTGGCTCTCGGAGCCGTCGATTCCGGTCCGCAAGCAGGAGCAGTGGTACGAGCGATTCCGGTGGTTCCGGACCAGCAATGGCTTCCTCGTCATCGGCGGGCGCAACGCCGACCAGAACGAAGAACTCGTCCAGAAATACATGGACGGCAACGACCTGTTCTTCCACGCGCAGGCCCACGGCGGTCCCGTGACGATTCTCAAGACCTCGGACCCGAGCGAACCCTCCCGCGACGTGGACGTGCCCGACGCCAGCAAGCAGGAGGCCGCCCAGTTCGCAGTGTCGTACTCGTCGGTCTGGAAGGACAGTCGATTCGCCGGGGACGCCTACATGGTCACGCCCGACCAAGTGAGCAAGACGCCCGAGAGCGGCGAATACCTCGAAAAGGGTGGGTTCGCTATCCGCGGCGACCGCACCTACTTCCGCGACGTACCGGTCGGCGTCGCCGTCGGAATTTCCTGCGAACCCCACACCCGCGTCCTCGGCGGCCCGCCGGAGGCCGTCGTTCCGCGGGTCGAGACCCACGTCGAAGTCGAACCCGGCCGCTACGCCCAGAACGACATCGCCACGCGCATCTATCGGACGTTCCGCGAGCGGTTCGAAGACACCTCGTTCGTCCGGAAGGTGGCCAGCGCGGACCTGATTCAGGAGTTCCTGCCGCCGGGCGGGAGTCGGATGCAGGAGGAGTAGTCGGCGCTCACGTACCGTTCAGGGTTCGTCGGCCCGACCCCTTCGCGGCCGAGTAGTCAGACCTAACTTCCCGCGTTCGAAGTTCCGTGCATGTTCCGCGAGGCGCTCACGTACCCGGTTCGGGGCGACGGCGAGGAGGCCCTGCTCGTCGGCGCGATTCTCGCCGTCGCGGTCGGTCTCCTCGCGCGACTTGGCGTCCTCGCGGTGTTCGCCGTCGTTCCAGCCGTCCTTCTGGTCGGATACGCCCAGTCGGTCCTCCGGGCGACCGTCGAATCGCCCAACGGGACCGCGGCGGCCAAGGACGCGCCGCCCGAGTTCCGGAACAGCCGTGCGCTCGCGGCCGACGGTCTCCGGGCGCTGGTCGTCGCTGGCGGCTACCTCGTCGTTCCCGCGGGTGCGCTCGCGCTCACGGTCGGCGGGGCGAGCGCGGGCGGACGACCCGACTCGCTCGGAACGACGGTGGTCGTCTTCGGCGCGGGCACGGTCGCGCTCTTCGTCTCGCTGGGGTTCGCCTACCTCCTGCCCGCGGCGCTGGCCGGAGTCGCCCGGACCGGCAAACTCGGGGCGGCGCTTGACCGCGGCCGCCTGTTCCGGAGCGCCCGGAGCGGCGGCTACTTCGTCGGATGGGTCGCGGCGCTCGTCGCGGCCGCCGTCGCCATCGCCGTCCTCGGGATGCTGGCCGCGCTCGGGCGACCGGGCGAGGTGGCGGCGCTCGCTGGCGGATTTTACGCCCTCGTGTTCGTGGTCCGATTGGCGGGGCGTGGAGTCGCCTGACGCGGCCGCCGGGAGGGGCCGCCGAGAGTGTGGCCGGAGTCGGTCGTCGTGCCTCTCGGGCCGCTCGGGACGCCGACCGCCGGAGACGACCGCAGGTGACTTATCGCCCGGCGAACGACGTTGACACATGCGAATCACGAGCAGAGAACCCGCCGAGGGCCGCCGCGAGCGCATCACGCTCGTCCCCGAAACCCTCGACGACCTCTGGCATCTCACCTACGTCCTCGAACCCGGCGACTTCGTGGCCGCCGACACGACCCGACGCATCCAGCGCAACGACGACCAGATGCGCGACACCGGCGGCGAGCGCGAACACCTCCACGTCACGCTCGGCGTCGAGGACACCGAGTTCCACAAGTTCTCGAACCGCCTGCGCATCAGCGGCGTCATCGAAAGCGCCTCCCGCGAGGACCAACTCGGCCAGCACCACACGGTCAACGTCGAGGAGAACAAAGAGATAACCATCGAGAAGTTCTGGAAACCCGACCAACTCGACCGCCTCGAAGAGGCCGAGGAGGCCACCGAGAACGCCGACGTGGCCATCGTCACCGTCGAGGAGGGGAAGGCCCACATCCACACGGTCGCCCAGTACGGCACCGACGAGTACGCCGAGTTCACCGGGACGACCGGGAAGGGCGAGTTCTCCCGCGGCCGCGACGAACTGTTCGCGGAACTGACGAACGCCTTGAAGCGGATGGAGACCGACGCCATCATCCTCGCCGGGCCGGGATTCACCAAGCAGGACGCGCTCGACTACATCGAGGAGAACGCCCCCGACCTGACCGAGAAGATTACCACGGTAGACACCAGCGCGGTCGGCGACCGGGGCGTCCACGAAGTGCTGAAGCGCGGCGCGGTCGAGGAGGTCCAGAAGGACACCCGAATCGCCCAAGAGGCCGAACTCATCGACGAACTCACCAAGCGCATCGGCGAGGGACCGAAGGTCGCCTACGGGGCCGAGCAGGTCCAGAAGGCCGCCGACTTCGGGGCCATCGAACACCTCCTGATTCTGGACGAGCGCCTGCGCGAGGAGCGCGGCGCGGACGGCGAGTGGGCGTTCGACGTGAACGAACTCATCACGACGACCGAGCAGAAGGGCGGCGAGGTGACGGTGTTCTCCAACGAGTTCGCGCCCGGCGACCAACTCGCGGGATTCGGCGGCATCGCCGCGCTCTTGCGCTACCGACTCGACTGATGACGCCGTGCCGGACGCTGAACGTTGGCGCGCAAGCGGGAGCGTCGGAGACCAAATCCGTAGTTTATCGGACGGTCTCGCCTTCGAAAGTAACCGCGTCCACTGCCGCCACATAAACGAATAGGGACCTTCAAGACCGTTCGCAAGAATCCACCGCACATGATTGTCGAGGGGACCGTCCTCCGCGGACCGGACTTCGAACCCATCGAGGGCCGCGTCGTGGTCGAGGACGGTGAAATCGCCGCCGTCGAGCAGGCATCGGTCAAATCCTCCCACATCGTCCTCCCGGCGTTCGTCAACGCCCACACCCACATCGGCGACTCCATCGCCAAGGAGGCCGGAGGCGGCCTGAGTCTCGACGAACTCGTCGCGCCGCCTGACGGTCTCAAGCACCAACTCTTGCGCGCCACTTCGCGCGAGGAGAAAGTCCAAGCCATGCGCCGGTCCATCGAGTTCATGCGGACGACCGGCACCGCATCGTTCCTCGAATTCCGCGAGGGCGGTGTTGAGGGCGTGTCCGCGCTCCGCGAGGCCGCCGAGGGTATCGGTGTCGATCCCGTAATCTTGGGCCGCGAGACCGTCGAAGCGATGCAGACCGCCGATGGGTTCGGCGCGAGCGGCGCGCGCGACGCGGAGTTCTCACGCGAGCGCACTGCGACGAGCGAGGCGGGCAAACTCTTCGGGATCCACGCGGGCGAGCGCGACGCCTCGGACATCAACCCCGCGCTCGATTTAGACCCCGACTTTCTGGTTCACATGGTCCACCCCGAACCGCTCCACCTCGACCGACTGGCCGACAGTTCCGTCCCGGTCGTGGTCTGCCCGCGCTCGAATCTCGTGACCGGCGTCGGCGTCCCGCCCATCGCGGAACTGGCTGACCGGGCCACGGTGGCGCTGGGGACCGACAACGTGATGCTCAATTCGCCGTCGATGTTCCGCGAGATGGAGTTCGCCGCCAAGTTGGCCGACGTGAGCGCGCGCGACGTACTCCGGATGGCGACGCGAAACGGCGCGAGAATCGCGGGTCTCGACTGCGGCGTTATCGAAGAGGGCCGCCCGGCGAAACTGCTCGTCCTCGACGGCGACTCGGACAACCTCGCCGGAGCGCAGGACGCGGTGCGCGCCGTCGTCCGCCGCGCGGGCGTCGGCGACGTGGCCGACGTGATTCTGTAGCACATTTCGACGCTGTTCGCTCGCCTGCGCACCCACCTGCCTTTTATCGTGTTCCGCGTCGTTCTTCGTCTCCGCATGAGCGTCAGTTTCGACTTCACCGACGATGTGGCACTCGTGACCGGCGCGAGCGGCGCGCTCGGGAGCGCGGTCTGTACGGCGTTCGCCGACGCGGGCGCGACGGTCGCCGCGGCCGACGTAGTGGCACCCGACGATGCCCCTCTTGACGCCGAGCGCGACCGAATCGACTTCTACGAGGGCGACTTCACGAACGAGGACGACGTAGCGCGCGTGGTCTCGGAAGTCGTGGACACCCACGGCGGACTCGACTATCTCGCCAATATCGCGGGAACGTGGCGCGGCGGGACCCCCATCGCGGAGACCGACGCCGAGACGTTCGACTTCCTGTTCGACGTGAACCTGAAGACGACGTTTCTCGCCAGCAAGCACGCTATTCCGCACCTCCGTGGCGGCGACGGAAGTGCGAGCGACGATGCGCCCGGCGACCGACGGGGCGCAATCGTGAGCGTCAGCGCACGCTCCTCACTCGAAGGCGGTGAGGGCGACGCGCTTTACCGGGCTTCGAAGGCGGGCGTCCGTCTGCTGACCGAGAGCATCGCCGAGGAGGAGACGGGCGAGGTCCGGGCCAACGCGGTCATGCCGAGCGTCATCGACACGCCCGCGAACCGCGAGATGATGCCCGACGCCGACCACGAAAAGTGGGTCGTCCCGGCCGACATCGCCGAGACGGTGCTGGTCCTCTGCTCGGAGGCGGCAGGTGTTACCAGCGGCGCGGCGGTGCCGGTGTACGGCGAAGCCTGAAGACTTATCAGGCAGTCGTCGGTGGCCTGGGGATATGGACGGACGGCTCCCCGCTGGTGTGAGTAGACGGGTCCTCCTCGCGGCGGTCGTCGCGCTGTCGCTGACCACTGCGGGCGTCGTCGGCTACCGACTCGCCGACCCCGCCGACCACGACCTCGACCTCGCGGAGTCGCCCGACGAAATCGCCTACGACGCGCTCTCACAACTCGATCACCGTGACTACGCCGTCGCGTGGCGGATTCCGCCCGCGCCCGACGACGAGGGCGGTGGGTCCGGAGACGACGCCGAGTCGTCCTCGTCCAGCGACCACCGCGTCTTCCTGAGCGCCACCGTCGAGGGGTCCGAGAACCGGATTCGCACCCAGTCGGGCGGCACGGTGCTGTTCGCCGACGAGAACTGCCGTTGGTCGGCGCGGTCGGAGACCACGAAACCAGACACCGACGGCCCGGACCGGTGCGACCCCGACCGCCGACTGATCTCGTTCTACGGACTTGAGGGCGACTGGGCCGCGGTGCGCGAACCGGACGCGAACGTCACCGTCCTCCGCGAGACCGAGACCGCGCTGGTCCTGCGGGTCAACGACACCGACACGGCGCAGTACCTCCTGTCGGGGAGAGACGACATCAGCGAGAGCGAGTATGCCCGCGAACGGGACCTCCGCGCAAATCTCACGCTGGTCGTGGACCGCGACGCGGGTCACCTCCGGCGCGTCGTCTTCCGTCAGTCCGCGCTCTCGGAGACGGACGAGGAGAACCTGACCCGCGAATACAGTCGCCACGTCTACACCTTCTCGAAGTGGGACCGAGTTACCGTCGAGCGCCCCGACTGGGCGGGCTACTCGCTCAAAGAGTTCCTCGCGGACGTGACGCGCTGACCGACGCCCGCCGCGACGCGCCCGAGACCGCCCGCCAACAGATAGAGCCAGACGACCTCGGCGAGACTCGCGGCCAGCAGACAGACGACGAGGACGACGAACAGCGCGATGCCTTGTTGACCTGACTCGACTGCGGTCAGGAGTACGAACCCCGGAAGCAGTCCCGCGACGAACGGCGCGTACAGCACCGCGAGGAGCAACCAGACTGCCGGGTCGGCAGTCACCTGTCCCGCGAACAGCGGTCTGGCCAGCGCGAGCGCGACGCCGACCACCGGCGCGAGCGCCGCCAGCGTCCGACGCGAGGGCGCGAACACGGCTTGGCCGAGTCGGAAATCGAGCGCGCGGTCGATTGCCTCCCCGAAGAGCCACGACGCCAGCGCCGCGAACGCGCCCGCGACTACCAGCGCGAGAAGGTAGCCCGCGAGCGTCGTGGGGAGCGCCGCGCCGTAGCACTCCTCACAGCCCGTGCGGGCGTACCAGTCGAGACCTCCGACCGCGGGCAGGGCCACCCCGATCATAAATGGAAGGCCGCGTCGAAGTCGGTCGTCCATCGGTCGGGCCGTCTCGGGCCGCGAGCAAGAACGTACCGGGTGTGTCACGAGACCTGACGCTCCGTCGCGCTGTGGACTCCACTCGACGTTCGTCTAATTCCGGCACGCCTCAAACTACGTGTCAAAAAACAATTGGCAAAAACCGCCGCGACGGACCAGAATCGTTTCGTTTATATCGGGCTGTTTGCAAGCTACCCTCACACATGGCACAACGCGAGACATGGACGAGTCGTATTGGATTCATTTTCGCCGCCGTCGGGAGCGCCGTGGGTCTCGGGAACATCTGGTCGTTCCCGTTCCAGACCGCGGCCAACGGCGGCGCGGCGTTCCTCGTCGTCTATCTGCTTGCCGTCGTCCTCATCGGCTTCCCGACGATGATGGTCGAGTTCGTCATCGGACGGCGCGGCGAGCAAAACCCCGTGAGTTCGTTCGATAAACTCGGCTACGGAAACTGGTCGTTCGTCGGCGGTCTCGGACTGTTCTCCTCGCTGGTGACGCTGGCGTTCTACAGCGTCGTCGGCGGGTGGGTCCTCAGCTACATCGTCGGTAGCGCCACCGGGGCGTACTTCGGCGACGCCGGGGCGTACTTCGGGTCGGTCGCGTCGGGTCCCGTCGCCATCGGCACGCACGCCACGTTTATGCTGGTGACTATCGGTATCGTCGCCGCGGGCGTCACCGACGGTATCGAGCGCGCCGCGAAGTTCATGATTCCCGCGATTCTCGTCTTGCTCGTCGCGCTCGCGGCGTGGGCCACCACGCTCAGCGGGGCCTCGGCGGGCTACGAGTATTACCTCTCGCCGGACTTCGGCGTCATCGCGGACAACTTCGGGTCCATCGTTCCGCCTGCGATGGGACAGGCCTTCTTCACTCTCTCGCTCGGGTTCAGCGTCATGATCGCCTACTCGTCGTATCTCGGCCGCGACGATAGCCTCCCGGCCGACGGTGCTGCCATCGTCGTCGTCAACACCCTCGTCGCGCTCCTCGCTGGCTTCGTCGTCTTCCCGTTGCTGTTCGCCACGGGCGGCGCTGGCGGCGCGGGCGGCGGTGCCGGAACGGCGTTCATCGCCATCGCCGGGGCGTTCGGGCAACTCCCCGCAGGCGGAATCATCGGCATCGTCTTCTTCATCGTCCTGCTGTTCGCGGCGCTCTCCAGCGCGATTAGTCTGCTGGAGGTGCCGGTGTCTTACGTCTCCGAGAACTTCGGCTACGGTCGCGTGCCGACCACGCTGGCGATGGGTATCGGAATCGCCGTCGTCGGCGTGCCCGCGACGTTCGGCACGTCGTGGCTCGGCTTCTACAACGACGTGGTGTTCAAAATCCTGCTGCCCATCTCGGTGTTCCTCCTCGCCATCTTCGTCGGCTGGATCGCGGACACGGAGGCGGTGGACGAACTCGGTCGGGGGTCAACCATCGGCGAGACGTTCACGTCGGCGTGGCTCTGGTGGGTCCGACTCGTCGTTCCTGCCGTCGTCGTCATGACGCTCTACCTCGGCGTCAAGGCGCTCTACACCGGTCTGAACAACGGAGCGTACTTCTAACCCGACGAACCGCCGACTTTTTTCGACGCGATAGGTGACCGCGAACGCGACCGGATAGCTCTAACGCTCGCGGTGGGGTGGCTTCCGCTCCCCACTCCGACTCCTCTACTCGTCACAGACTCCCGACCAACCGCAACTTCTCGGGGCGTGAAGTTACGAATCGTCAAACGAGGTCTCTTTGAGACACCTCTTTCTAAGAACTGTTACTAGCCCGCGTATTTTCTCCGAACCAATTCTGGAAAACAGCCTGGAAACCCGATTATAAACCATAATATCCGGGGATTAACGATTCCAAACTCGAAACCCTCTTACGGATGGATTGGCGAATGTGTCTCTATGACACGCGAATCGTGGCACACGCGCCTCGGCTTCATCCTCGCGGCGGTCGGGAGCGCCGTCGGACTCGGTAACGTCTGGCGGTTCCCGTGGATGACGGCCGAGAACGGCGGCAGTGCCTTTCTGGTCGTATATCTCGCAATCATCCTCTTGGTCGGCGTTCCCGGACTGCTCGCGGAGTTCGTCATCGGGCGGCGCTCCCAGCGCAACCCCGCGGGTGCGCTCTTTTCGCTCTCGTCAGGTTCGAAGTCGTGGGGCGCGGTCGGACTGTTCGCCGTTGTGACTGCCGTCGTCCTGCTGTCGTTCTACAGCGTCGTCGGCGGTTGGATTCTCCGGTACTTCGTCGCTAGTTTCACGGGGTCGTACTTCGGGTCGCCGGGCGCGTACTTCGGGACCATCGACTTCGGTCTCCCGGCCGTCGGGTTCCACGCCGCCTTCCTCGCGCTGACCGCGCTGGTCGTGGTCGGCGGCGTCCGCGACGGCATCGAGAAGGCGACGAAGGTGATGATGCCCGCCATCGTCGTCCTGCTGGTCGCGCTGGCGGGATGGGCAGTCACCCGACCCGGCGCGGGCGCTGGCCTGTCGTTCTATCTGGACTTCGACGCGGCGTACCTCCAAGCCAACTTCTTCGACGTGCTGGGCGCGGCGGCCGGACAGGCACTGTTCACGCTCTCGCTCGGGGCCGGAACCATGATTACCTACGCGTCGTACCTCGGCGACGACCGGAACCTCGTCACCGACGGGAGCGCCATCGCCGTCCTCAATACCGGCGTCGGCGTCCTCGCGGGTCTCGTCGTCTTCCCGCTGCTGTTCGTCACGTTCGGCGAGTTGACCGGACCGGCCGCCTCCGGCGGCGGTCCCGGCGCACTCTTTGTGAGTCTGGCTGGCGCGTTCTCGCAGGTTCCGTTCGGGCAGGCGCTCGCGGTGCTGTTCTTCGGAGTCATCGTCCTCGCGTCGCTCTCCTCGTCTATCAGCATGCTCGAAATCCCGGTCGCCTACCTCGTGGACGAACACGGCGTCGAGCGTCGCGGGGCGACGCTCGCGCTCGGGAGTCTCGTCCTCGTGACCGGGAGCGCAAACGCGCTCCGACCGTCGCTTTTCACCTTCGTCTCGGGGACGCTCGTGGACCTGATGCTGACCGCCGGACTCGTGGGCTTTCTCGTCTTCGTGGGGTGGGTCCTCGGCACCGATGCTCTCGAAGAATACTCGACCGGCGCTGGTCCCACTGTCCGGTCGCTCGGTCCGGCGTGGCTCTGGTCGGTCCGGACGATTTTGCCGCTGTTTCTCGCTGGCACGCTCGTGGTGAATTTGCTGGCGCTCGCGGGCGTCTCGCCGATGGCGCTCGTCGCCGCGCTGGTGGGGTAGGCGCTGTTTCGGTCTTTCGTTCCTCCATTTTAGGAACGCTTTTCCGCTCCGTGGTCCTCAAATCGCTCAATGAGTAGCCATCGGAGGGTTCGACGACTATGACGATGGAAGACAAAATCGAAGAACTCCGCGAGTTGCGCGAAGAGGCGCTACAGGGCGGCGGCGAGGACCGCATCGAGTCCCAGCACGACAAGGGCAAGATGACCGCGCGCGAGCGCATCGACTACTTCCTCGACGACGGCACGTTCAACGAGTTCGACCAGCTCCGAACGCACCGAAGCCACAACTTCGGCATGGAGGAAAAACAGGTCAAGGGCGACGGCGTCGTGACGGGCTACGGCGAGGTCAACGGCCGGACGACGTTCGTCTTCGCCCACGACTTCACCGTCTTCGGCGGGTCGCTCGGCGAGGTGTTCGCCGAGAAAGTCTGTAAGGTCATGGACAAGGCGATGGAGGTCGGCGCGCCGGTCATCGGTCTCAACGACTCGGCGGGCGCGCGGATTCAGGAGGGGGTCACCTCGCTCGCTGGCTACGCCGAAATCTTCCGGCGCAACACCGAGGCCTCGGGCGTCATCCCCCAGATTTCGGCCATCATGGGTCCCTGCGCGGGCGGCGCGGTCTACTCGCCCGCCATCACGGACTTCATCTTCATGGTCGAAGACACCAGCCACATGTTCATCACCGGCCCGGACGTTATCGAGACGGTTACGGGCGAGGAGGTCACCTTCGAGGAGTTGGGCGGCGCGAAGACCCACGAATCGACCTCCGGCGTCGCGCACTTCGCCGAGCAGAGCGAGGAGGAGGCGCTGGACGACATTCGCCGCCTGCTCTCGTACGTCCCGCAGAACAACGTCGAGGACCCGCCCCGCGTCGAACCGTGGGACGACCCCGACCGGCGCGACGAGGAGTTATCGAACGTCGTGCCCGACCAGCCTCAGAAGCCCTACGATATGACGCGAGTCATCGACGGCGTCGTGGACGAAGACTCTTTTTTCGAGGTCCAAGAGGGGTACGCCAAGAACATGGTCGTCGGCTTCGGGCGACTCGACGGTCGCTCGGTCGGCATCGTCGCCAACCAGCCCCGAGTCAACGCGGGGACGCTCGACATCGAGTCCTCCGAGAAGGCGGCGCGCTTCGTCCGGTTTTGCGACTCGTTCAACATCCCCATCCTGACGTTCGTGGACGTGCCCGGCTTCATGCCCGGCACGGACCAGGAACACGGCGGCATCATCCGTCACGGCGCGAAGTTGCTCTACGCCTACTCGGAGGCCACGGTCCCGCTGATGACCGTCATCACGCGGAAGGCCTACGGCGGTGCCTACGACGTGATGGCCTCCAAGCACATCGGCGCGGACGTGAACTACGCGTGGCCGACCGCCGAAATCGCGGTGATGGGACCGCAGGGCGCGGTCAACATCCTCTACGACGACGAACTCGACGAGGCCGAGGACACCGAGGCCCGCCGCGAGGAACTCATCGACGAGTACCGCGACCAGTTCGCCAACCCCTACACCGCGGCCGACCGCGGATTCGTTGACGACGTGCTGGAACCGCCGGAAACGCGACCGCGACTCATCGAGGACCTCGAAATGCTGGCGAGCAAGCGCGACGAACTGCCCGACAAGAAACACGGCAACATCCCGCTCTGACCATGGCGACGCCACACTCCGAAGAGCGCGAGGAGTCCGCTCCGGACCGAGCGGACGCCGACGACGCCGAGAGCGACCCGCTGGCCGACGCCGACCTCCGGATTCCCGACGACGCCACCGACGAGGAGGCCGCCGCCATCGCCGCGGCCATCGGTGCCCACCTCCGCTCGCAGGAGGCCGCCGCGGCCGCGGCGGCCGAGAGCGACGAGGAGACGTGGGACGGCAA
Source organism: Halorussus pelagicus (assembly GCF_004087835.1). Lineage (NCBI taxonomy): Archaea > Methanobacteriati > Methanobacteriota > Halobacteria > Halobacteriales > Haladaptataceae > Halorussus > Halorussus pelagicus. The sequence continues at coordinate 392,409 of NZ_CP035119.1, read as the reverse complement.
GCGGTGGTCGTTCGCGGGTCGCCTGCGCGGCGTGCAGGGCCGCGCGGGCCGCGTGCCGACGAGTGCGCCCACGGACGCGTGGGCCGCTTCGGGGCGAAGCGACCGGTTCTGACTACTCCTTCTTTCGCACGCCGACCTCGACTTCGCCGGGGTCCAGCGTCAGTCCCATGGAGGGTTCCAGTTTCTCCGTCACACGCTCGAACTCGACGCGGCGCGCGAGCGTCGCCAACACGAGTTTCAACTCAGTCATGGCGAATCGCATCCCGATACAGTGGCGGGGACCGCCCCCGAACGGGAAGTAGGCGTACTCCGGGCGGTCGGACGCTCCGGCCTCGCTACTCCATCGCTCGGGTCGGAACTCGTCGGGCGAGTCCCACCAGCGGTCGTCACGCTGGACGCTGTAGGTGTCAAGTTGGAGCGTCGTTCCCTCAGGAACGCGGTAGCCCTCGAGGGCCATCGACTCGGTCGGTTCGCGGTAGAGCGCGTAGACCGGCGGATAGAGCCGAAGCGACTCCTTCACGACCTGTTCGGTGTAAGCGAGTTCGGGAACGTCCGAAAAATCGGGGTCACGGTCGCCCAGAACGTCGCCGAGTTCCGCGTCGAGGCGCTGGCGAACGTCCGGATTCCCGGCGAGGAGCCAGCAGGCGTAGGTCAGCGCGGTCGCGGTGGTCTCGTGGCCCGCGAACAGGAAGGTGACGAGTTGGTCCCGGACCGCCTCGCGGTCCATCCCGGTCGCCTCGGCGTCCGCGGCCGCGACGAGCAGGGAAAGGAGGTCGTCGCGCCCTGTTTCCTCTCCGCTCCCCATCTCGCGCTCGGCCATCAAGTCGTCCACGAGGGCGTCGAGGTCGGCCATCGCGCGGTCGTAGCGCCGTTCCGTTCTCGTGGGAACCCACTCCGGGAGGAACGACAACAGGCCGAAGTGGTCCATCATCGCGCCGATGGATTCGGTCGCCTCGCGGACGACTGCGCCGCGCTCGGCGTCGAAATCGAGGTCGAATAGCGCCCGAGTGAGGATTCGAAGCGTCAGCGAGGCGAAGGCGTCGCCGAGTTCGACCGCCTCGCCGTCGGCCCAGTCGTCGGCCATCGTGGCGGCGTTCGCCACCATCTCGTCGGCGTAGCCCCGTATTTTCTCGGGCGTGAACGCCGACTGGAGCGCGGTGCGCTGGCGTCGCCACCGCTCGCCCTCGGCGAAGGCGATGCCCTCAGGCGCGACGAGGTCGCCGAACGCCATCTCGAACTCCCCCTTCCGGACGGCGTCGTTCTCCGAGACCAGCACCGTCTCGACCACTTCGGGGTCGAAGACGGCGACGATTTCCTCGCCGAACGCGCTGTAGGAGACGAGGTCGCCGCGGGCCGCCAGTCGCTCGGTGAAGGTCGGGCCAGCGCGGGACGCCGCGACGGTGGACCCGACGACCGGGAGGCCCGTGCGGTGGGGCGGCGTCTCGGCCCCATTCCCGTTTTCGGCGGCCCTCGCCGTCTCGGCCGTCTCGTCGCTCGCTCGGTCTCTCGCCGACTGGTCGAGTTCGCTCATGTTCGAAGGGAGGGCGGCCCGCTCCCTCCGGGTTGCCGCGAAGCAGTTGGCCTTTTTATGTAGGGCGTCCATGCGTCCCAGTGTGAAATCGCTCGACGTGACCATCCGACTCCCGCCGGAAATGCAGTTGTCGGTCTCCGAGCGCGTGACGACCGGCGACGACTTCGAGCGCGAGGAGGTGCTGTCGTGGCACACTCACGAGGAGGAGGGAATCGAGTACTTCCTCTCGCTGGTCGTCGGCGACATCGAATCGGTCCGAGAAGCGCTGGCCGCCCTCGAATCGGTACGGTCGTTCGACCTCGCGCCGATTGACGACGACGCCTTCTACGCCTACGTCACGATGGACCTCCGCCCAGAGGACGAGGCGTGGCGCTCGGCGATGGACGGCCGCCGCGTCGTCCTCGTCCCGCCGATAGTGTTCGGGCCGGACGGCGCAATCGCGCTGACGGTGCTTGGCGACCCCGAGGAACTCCGGCAGGTCGTCGCGGAGTTCCCCGAGCGGGTCGGCGTCGAAATCGACCGCGTGGGCGACCACCGCGGCCTCGCGGGGTCGCTGGCCGGTCGGTTGACGATGCGCCAGTTTGAGGCCATCGAGGCGGCCAGCGAGTTGGGGTACTACGAGGTGCCCCGCGAGGCCGAACTCGCCGAGGTGGCCGCCGCGCTCGACTGCACGGAGAGCACGGCGTCGGCGCTCCTGCGGAAGGCAGAGCGCGCGCTCGTTGACGCCGCGCTCGTGCGATGACCGTCCGTTGACAGAACGTGTTGCTATGCAACGTCCGCTCGCAGAACTGGGACTTGCGAGCGTGAGCCATCTCGAAGGCGGAATGCTACGCTCGGCAGACTGCCAACATGTGCTCCGAGACATCTGCGGCGGTCCGGTCCTCGCGGAGCGACCGGACGACCTCGCGCACCGACTCGACGGCTTCCTCGTCGGCGTCGGCCAGTTCCGGTTTCGTCCGACTGGCGACGTTCTCCAGTCCGACCAGTTTCTCCACGGCGAACCCCGCGGTCTCCAACTCGCGCTCGAACTCGTCGGCCCGGTAGCCGTGACACTCGGCCCAGCCGTCGCCCTCGGCGCGCTCCGCGACGCGCTCTGCGGTGTAGTCGCCGTCCTCGGCGATAGGCCCGAGGAGACCGTGTTCTGTGTCGAGAGTGAACTTCAACACGTCCCGGAGCATGGCCAGACGGCCGATAACCGAGACGAAGACGGGCGAATCCGACTTCGCCACGCGCCGAAGTTCGGCCATCGCGGTCGCGCGCTCGTCGTCGTCCACGACGTGGCTCAGAGGACCGCCGAGACAGCAGACCGCGTCGAAGGCGTCGTCGTCGAACCGGAGGTCCCGAACGTCCCCCTGCTCCGCGGCGACGCGGTCGGCGAGACCCCGCTGGGCGGCCTTCTCGCGGGCGAGTTCGACCTGCGACGCCGAGAGGTCCACGAGCGTCACGTCGTATCCTCGCTCCGCCAGCCAGCAGGCGTAGCGGCCCGCCGCGCCGCCAACGTCGAGGACCCGGACGGGGTCGGAGCGATTCTCGGGGTCGGGCAGGTACTCGGCGAGGTAGTCGGTCGTGTTCTCGAACTCCATGCGAGTCACGGGGTCGCGGTCGAGGCGTTCCCACTCGGACTCGCCGAACTCGTCGTAGTAGCTCTCGGGGTCCATGTTGCGGTCGCTCATCGGTCTGCGCCCCCGTCGAGCGTCGATTCGCTGGCAATTCGCCGTCGGCACGTCGTATCGGTGTTCATCGTTCGTCGTTTCTCCTGTATCGGTGATTGTCGGTCGGTAAGCGAGGCGTGAGAACGGTCGGTGGCGCAGAGTTTCACCCCGACGCCGGGCCACCGGCGGTCAGGACTCCACCCGACGAAGAGCGGTCGCTGGTCCGTGATTCGGGCCAGCGCGGGGCGGAGTCGGTCGATTCACGCTCGAACAGTCAGCCCCCCGATAAATAAAAGTTGCCGGAGTGCGGTACTGCGGCTCACCCTCGTTCGAGAACGCGCATCTCCATCGACTGGTCGGGCCGCATCGTCGCGGCCATCGAGAGGTCTGGGTCGCCTTCGTAGGTCGGGTCGAAACTGACCTCGCGGGCCAGCGTCGCTAGCACGAGTTTCAGTTCCGTCATAGCGAACCGCATCCCGATGCAGTGGCGCGGGCCGCCGCCGAACGGGAAGTAGGCGTAGTCGGGAATCTCGTTCTCGAACTCCTCGGTCCATCGTTCGGGCCGGAACTCGTCGGGTTCGTCGTAGAACCGGCCGTCGCGGTGAAGCTTGAAGATGGGAATCGAAATCGCGGTACCCCTCCTGACGCGGTAGGAACCGAGCGTCACGTCCTCGGTGGGTTCCCGGAACAGGACGTGGGCGGGCGGATAGAGTCGCAGGGTCTCGTTCACGACCTGCTCGGTGTAGTCGAGCGCGTGCAGGTCGGTCATTTGCGCCCGCCGGTCGCCGAGTTCGGCGTCGAGTTCCGCGCGGAGGCGGTCGAGTTTGTCGGGGTTGCGCGCGAGCAGGTGCCACGCGTACGTGAGCGCCAGCGCGGTCGTCTCGTGGCCCGCAAAGAGGAACGTCACCATCTGGTCGCGCACCACGTCGTCGGCCATCGTGGTCCCGTCCGGTCCCTCGGCGTCGAGCAAGACCGAGAGCAGGTCGTCGTACGAGTCGGGTCCGTCGCGCCGTCGCTCGGCGATGAGGTCGTCCACCATCGACTCGAAATCGGCCATCGCGCGCTTGAACCGCCGGTTCTTCCGCGTGGGCACCCAGTTCGGGAGGAACGCTGACGCGCCGCTGGCGTCGCCTCGCTCGTTGAGTGCGGCGGCGGCCGCTCGGACCACATCGAGGCGACCCGATACGTCCACGTCGAACAGCGACTTGGCCAGAATTTCGAGGGTCAGTTCCGACATCACGTCCTCGACGTTCACGAGTTCGCTGTCTACGAGTTCGTCGCCGAGGCGGTCGGCGTACGTCACCATCGCGTCCGCGTAGCTCTGAATCTTGTCAGGCGTGAACGCCGGTTGGATGCGGACCCGCTGGTCGCGCCAGACCTCGCCCTCGGTCAGGAGCAACCCTCGCTCGGCGAACCCGGCCGCGGCCTCCCGGAACATCTCTGCCTTCACGAACTTCTCGTTGTCCGCGACCAGAATCCGCTCGACGTACTCCGGTTCGAAGATCGTGCAGAACTCCTGTCCGGCAACCTCGTAGCGGACCGCTTCGCCCTGTTCGTCGAGTCGGTCGTAGAAGCCGAACGGGTCGCGCGCGAACTGGAGGGTGTTGCCGACCAGCGGCGGCGCGTCCAACTTCGGCGGGTCGCGGACCGCCGGGCCGCCCTCGGCGTCGTGTGCCGGACCGCTCTCCGCGTCGCGGGCCGCCGCGCTCTCTCCCGCCTTGGAGGCGTCGGCGCTGGAGTCTGAATGGCTCATGCTCGACAGTTGGGTCGGCCCATCGATAGAAACTCCGTCGAACTGCCTAGCTCTTTTTTATGTAGCGGCGGTATCGCCGACCGTGAAGTACCTCACGCTCACCCTCCGGCAACCGCGAGAGACGCGCCACCCGATGCAGAACTTCATCGCCGACTCCCCGGCGGTGGACCGCGAAGAGTTGCTGGCGTGGAACATCCTCCGCGAGGAGGGCGTCGAGTACGTGCTGTTCTACGTCGAGGGCGAAATCGACCCTTACCGGGCGGCGATGGACGAGGTGGAGTCGATTCCGGAGTACACGCTGGTTCCCATCGACTCGCGGTCGTTCTACGCCTACGTCCGGCAGGAGACCCGCGAGACCGACACTGACTTCCGGTCGGTGTTCGCCCGGCGGCAGTTGCTCGTGGTGCCGCCCATCGAGTACACCGGCGGGGGCCACATGCGGTTCACGCTCGTCGGCGCGCCGGACGACCTGCGGACCCTGCTGGGCGACCTGCCCGAGCGAATCGCGGCCGACGTGGAGGAGGTCGGCGACTACGACCGCAGGCACGGCACCGTCGCGGCCGGACTGACCGACCGACAGTTCGAGGCGGCGTCGGTCGCCGCCGAAGTCGGCTACTACGAGGTGCCACGCGAGGGGTCGCTGGCCGACGTGGCGGCGGAACTCGACTGCGCGGAGAGTACGGCGTCGAACCTGCTCCGGAAGGCCGAGGCGAGCGTGATGTGCCGCGTCGTCGGCGAGTGAGTAGTCGCCGCGTGTCCCCGTCAACAGACCTGCGCCGAGCAGTTGACGACCTCGCGGCGGTCGTCGGGAAGAACCGACAGAATGAGGTATCCTTCCCGAATATTTGCCGCTAAGAATGTTCGACAAGGTACTCGTCGCAAACCGCGGCGAAATCGCGGTTCGCGTGATGCGGGCCTGCGAGGAGTTGGGTATCGACACCGTGGCTGTCTACAGCGAGGCCGACAAGGACTCGGGACACGTCCGGTACGCCGACGAGGCGTACAACGTCGGTCCGGCCCGCGCGGCCGACTCCTACCTCGACCACGAGGCGGTCGTGGACGCCGCGAAGAAGGCCGACGCAGACGCCATCCATCCCGGATACGGCTTCCTCGCGGAGAACGCCGCGTTCGCGGGTAAGGTCGAGGAGACCGAGGGCGTGAAGTGGATCGGCCCGTCCGCCGACTCGATGGAACAACTCGGCGAGAAGACCCACGCTCGCAAGACGATGCGCGAGGCCGACGTGCCCATCGTGCCGGGCACGACCGACCCCGTCGAGGACCCCGCAGAGGTGACGGAGTTCGGCGAGGAACACGGCTACCCCATCGCCATCAAGGCCGAGGGTGGCGGCGGCGGCCGCGGGATGAAGGTCGTCCGGAGCGCCGAGGAGGCCGAGGACCAACTCGAATCCGCCAAGCGCGAGGGCGAGGCGTACTTCGACAACGACAACGTCTATCTGGAGCGCTACCTCGAAAACCCGCGCCACATCGAGGTCCAGATTATCGCCGACCACCACGGTAACGTCCGCCACCTCGGCGAACGAGACTGCTCGCTCCAGCGCCGCCACCAGAAGGTCATCGAGGAAGGTCCCTCGCCCGCGCTCACCGACGAACTGCGCGAGGAAATCGCGGAGGCCGCCCGCCGCGGTGCCGACGCCGCGGGCTACTACAACGCCGGTACCTTCGAGTTCCTCGTCGAAGAGGACACCGAGCGCGAGGGCGGCGAACTGCTCGGGCCGGAGACGAACTTCTACTTCCTCGAAGTCAACACCCGGATTCAGGTCGAACACACCGTCACCGAGGAACTCACCGACATCGACATCGTGAAGTCCCAGATTCGGGTCGCCCAAGACGAAGAACTGGGCTTCTCGCAGGACGAGGTCGAACTCGAAGGCCACGCGATGGAGTTCCGCATCAACGCCGAGAACGCCGCGAACGACTTCGCGCCCGCGACCGGCGGCGACCTCGAAACGTACGACCCGCCGGGCGGCATCGGCGTCCGACTCGACGACGCGCTCCGACAGGGCGACGAACTCGTCACCGACTACGACTCGATGGTCGCCAAACTCATCGTCCACGGGTCCGACCGCGAGGAGTGTATCGTCCGCTCCCAGCGCGCGCTCGCGGAGTACGACATCGAGGGCATCCCGACCATCATCCCGTTCCACCGCCTGATGCTCGAAGACGACGCCTTCGTCGCGGGCACCCACACCACGAAGTACCTCGACCACACGCTCGACCCCGAGCGCATCGAGGAGGCCCAAGAGAAGTGGGGCGGCAAGACCGATTCGACCGCGGGCGACGACGAAGAGGTCGTCGAGCGCCAGTTCACCGTCGAGGTCAACGGCAAGCGCTTCGAGGTGGACTTAGAAGAGCGCGGCGCGGCGGCGATTCCGACCGCTGGCGCGAGCGGCGGTTCCGGCGGCCAGAAGCCCCAACCCGCGGGCGGCGACTCCGGCGGGTCGGACGGCGCGGCGGCCGACGCCGAGGGCGGAAGCGTCACCGCCGAGATGCAGGGCACCATCCTCGACGTGAACGTCCAAGCGGGCGACGAGGTGGCCGCCGGTGACGTGGTCTGCGTGCTGGAAGCGATGAAAATGGAGAACGACGTGGTCGCCGACCGCGGCGGCACCGTCTCGCAGGTCGCCGTCGCCGAGGGCGACAGCGTGGACATGGGCGACGTGCTGGTCGCCTTCGAGTAGTCGATTTCGGTCTCTCGGTTTCTGTTGCTACGAGACTTCTTTTCGAGATGTCACACCGACCTTCGACGACCGGATGACAGCGGTACTATCTCGCCGGTCGTGGCCGGGGAGAGCAACAGCGGTGACTTGTGCGACGCGCTAATCGACATCAGGTAACGAGCACCCCGCTCGCCGGTTCAGAGTCAGTCGCGGCTCTCACTGACGAAAATACTGACTACTGAGTTACAAGTTGAAGTATATACATCTTAAAACGGGGTGTCGCGTCCACGGAGTAACGTGGACACTCGTCGTCTGTTACGCTCCTTTGTCGTTGTGCCTCGCTATGGGCCGCCGTTGTTCTCTGACAGGAAGTTGTCGCTGAACCACGCCGTGGGATAGCCATCGAGGTCTACTTTCCAGTAACCGTCCCGAGAGCAACCATCGACGATGGTGCCACTCGTCTTGCGGTTGTAGAACTCGTAGTTCTTTAAGTCACAACTCTCCCAGCCGGGAATGTCTCTCCCGTCCGCGTTCAGGTATACTTCTTGTCCCACGTACAGGTCGCTCGCCGATGCAGAACTCGTGGCGGCACCCATGAGGGCTCCGCCTCCTACGATAGCGCCGGACGCTTTTAGAATGCTACGTCGACTTTTTTCTGGGTGGGAGTTATCTGCCATTGCATTTACACGTATATGGCAGAAATACATAAAATTTTCTAATGAAAAGAAACAATTTTAATTATAGTAAGTATTAAATTAGGGATAGGTCTGTCGAACGTACACTCAGGCAGAACAATCGGTCTCCGGCGGGTACCGGCGCGTTGCCCAAAATCACGCTCGCCGAGATTCCGTCACGATGGAATCGTCTCTTTCATCACTATTCCATTCTTACCGACCGCCATGAACGACACCCGTCGGGCCGTTCTTGAAGCCATCTCGGAGGACCCAGTCGCGGGTCCGGAACTTGCCGACCGTCTCGGCGTCTCGCGCAACGCGGTCTGGAAACACGTCGAAGCGCTCCGCGACGCGGGCTTCGAAATCGCCAGCGGCGACGATGGCTACCGCCTTGACGGCGCGCCGGAGTACAGCGGTCCCGCGGTCGAGTACGGTCTCGACGCCGATTTCGCGGTGGAGTACCACGACGCCATCGGAAGTACCAACGACCGCGCGCGGGAACTCGCCGGGGAGGGTGCCCGAGACGTGGTGGTGTTGGCCGACGAGCAGACCGGAAGCCGGGGTCGTCTCGACCGCGAGTGGTCGGCCCCCTCCGGAGGAATCTGGCTGAGCGCGGTCCTCCGGCCCGACTTGCCGCCCGCCCATGCCCCGGCGCTCACGCTGGCGGCCGCGGTGGCCATGACCGACGTGGCCCGCGAGGCGGGTGTGAACGCCGAAATCAAGTGGCCGAACGATATTCTTGTGAGCGAAGCGAGGCAAAGTGGTGATACGACCGACGAAACGGCCGACCGCGGCGGAAAGAAACTCGCGGGCATCCTGACCGAGATGGAGGGCGAGGCCGGTCAGGTCTCGTGGGTCGTGGTCGGCGTCGGACTCAACGCCAACGTCTCGGCCGACGAACTCCCCGAGGGCGCGACCAGTATCCGCGAGGAGGTCGGCGACGTGGACCGTCGCGTCTTCGTCCAGCGCCTGCTGGAGCGGTTCGACGAACTCCGGGCCGACCCTGAGACCGCAGTCGAGGCGTGGCGCGACCGGTCGGCCACGCTCGGCCAGCGCGTCCGGGTGGAGACCCCGACCGGAGAAATCGTCGGCGAGGCGATAGACGTAGCGTTCCCCGGCGCGCTTGTGATTGAAACCGACGACGGCGAGCGCGTCCACGTCCACGCGGGCGACTGCGAACACCTTCGGCCGGTGTGACGGAGGCAATTTTCGACCGGGCGCGCGCCCTCTTGACAGTCATCCCGGCGCGTGCGGGCGCGAGGGACGAGCGAACGTAGTGAGCGAGGAGGTTGGGGAGGTGTGAGGCTGATGCGGGGCAGTGCTGTGCGGTATGAGTGGCATCGGCAGTAGCGACCTTCTCGGACTGTCCTCGATAACTCTCGCTATTTAGAACACCGCTTCGTAACGCTTGCCCACTCACGTCGCCGATTCCTCGGCGGCCGCGCCCTCGCTGTCGGATTCGGTCGAATGCTCGTCGTCGCCGACCTGCACAGTCAGCACCGGGACCGAGCAGGCCCGGACGACCCCCTCCGCGACGCTCCCCAGAAGCAGGCGGTCGATGCCGCCCCTGCCGTGGGTCCCCATCACCACGAGGTCGCAGTCCTCGCGCTCGGCGTACTCCACGATGCACTTGCTCGGCGACCCGTCGAGAAGCCGCGACGAACACTCGACGCCGTACTCGGACGCGATGGCTTCGACCCGCTCCAGCGCGCTCTCGCCCTCATCGCGCAACACCTCGTCAACGCCCTCCCACGAGGTTTCCATGTGGAGACCCGCGAACGTCGCGGAGTTGACGACGTAGACGCCGTGGAGTTGCGCGTCGTGTGCGGCCGCCAACTGAGCGGCGTGTTCGACCGCGCGCTCGGTCTCGGTCGAACCGTCCGTCGGGACGAGTATTCGGTCGTACATCTATGTGGTGTTTGGTACCGTCTCACAGGGTATAAGCCTTTACAGTATTCCGGTCATGCGCGCCGCGGTGGTTTCTGCCCGGTATCGGTCCCCCCCGAAATCGAGGCATCGAGACTGAGGGTGTCGGAACGTGGAGTCTCGAACCCGGAAGCGCCGAGACTCGTTTACCGTCGCTACTCGGACGGCCCTTCCGACCCACTGCCGACGAGGCCGGAGAGAAGGTTGAGGAAAGTTCTCCTGCTCGTTCGAAGCATACGAAAACTATCGGGGAGAATCTATAAGAAGGCGTCGGAATTTCTCGTCGTCGCGGGCAGAAATCTGGACTCCGAGACCGCTACCGAGAGTTGGACGCTCAGAGGACTTCTTCAAGCTTCTCGGCGCTGAGCGCCAGATAGTCCTCATCGAAAGTGTACACTTCGACCGAGACGGTGCCTTCCCACCCCTCGCGCAGGGGTGCCAGCGCGGTCTCGAAGTCGGTCGTTCCCGACCCCGTTGGGACGTGTTCGTCGGCGTCCTCGCGGGCGTCGTTGACGTGGACGTGCGAGACGCGCTCGCCGCGGTTGGCCAGAAAGTCGGCCATCTCGTCGGGGTCCATCCCGTCCACGCGGGCGTGGCCGGTGTCGAAGGTGGCGCTCGCCTCGGTCTCCGCGAACACGCGGTCCAGATGGTGGACCGTGAAGGGGACGCCCGGAAGGTTCTCGACGCAGATTTCCACGTCGCGGTCGGCCGCGAACCGGTCCAAGATTCGAATCGAGTCTAGCAGACGTGGGGCGATTTCGTCCAGTTCCCACTCGGGCGGCCGGGCGCTGGTCCCGGCGTGGAGAACCGCCTTTTCAGCGCCCATCTCGGCGGCGGTCTCGATGCAGGCGCGCTGTTCGGAGAGCGACCCCTCCCGGACCGGGTTCCGGGGCGACCCGATTTCGAGGTCCACGAACGGCAGGTGGACCAGCAGGTCGATACCCTTCTCGGCCGCCAGCGACCCGACCGAACCAGGGTCGAGTCGCGTGCGCTCGGTCGCCCCGTCCATGTAGAGTTCCGCGAAGTCGAACCCGATTCGGGACGCCGCGCCGAGCGCCTCCTCCCACGGAACTGTTCCGGTGTGGGTCTGAGTGACGTATCCTCGGCGGACCGCGGCGCTCTCGGTTCCATCGCCGTCCGTTCGTTCGCTCTCGCTTTGCTCGCCCTCGCTCACTCCTCGCCACCCCCGCCGTCGGCGGCGACGCGCTCGCCGGACTCGGAGTCGGGCGTCGGCGCGACGAACTCGCGTAGCGCGGCGATGGTCGGCGCGACCAGCGTCGGCGACCGCTCGCTGGTCTCGACCGCCTCGCGGGTCGCATCGCCCGACAGCACGCAGACCGACTCACAGCCGACGTTCTCGGCGAGTCGTACGTCTGTCTCCAGTCGGTCGCCGACCACGGCAACGTCCTCTGGCGCGTACCCTTCGGCGTCGAGGACCGGCGCGACCATCTCGGCGTTGGGTTTGCCGAAGATTCTGTCGGGCGTCCGGTCGGTCGCAGTCTCCATCATCGCGCCGATGGCCCCGCAGTCCGGGACGAACCCCTCCGCGGTCGGGCAGACCGTGTCGGGGTGCGCGAGCAGAAACGTCGCGCCCTCGCGGATTGCGAGCGTCGCCTGCCGGGCCTTCTCGTAGGTGAGTTCCGTGTCAAAGCCGACGACGACGGCGTCGGGCGCGTTCGCGCCGGAGTCGAACTCATCGACCACCTCGACACCGCGGTCGGCCAGCGCGTCGGCCATCGCTTCGGTCCCGAGGACGAACACGCTCTCGGGGTCGGTGCGCTCCAAATGCTGGAGGACCCCGTCGGTCGAGAGCAACACGTCCTCGGGGTCGGTCGGAATCCCGAGATTCGACAGGCGCTTCGCGTAGTCGTCCTTCCACTTCGAGGAGTTGTTCGTCAGAAAGTAGACGCTCGTGTCTCGCTCGCGGAGCGCGGCGACCACCTCGTCGGCCCCGGTCACGAGGTCGTCGTCCAGATAGACCGTGCCGTCGAGGTCGAAGAAGACGGCCTCCTTCTCGCCGAGCGAGGAGAGCGAGGCGAACCGCCGGTCGGCCGCTTGAAGGTCCTCGAAGTCGTCGATTTCGACCCAGCGGCGACCCGACACGTCCGCAGTCTCCACGTCGTGATTTTGGCTCCCGACGAGGCGGTCGATGGCGGCCTCGGTCCAATCGCCGTAGTTGCCCTCGCGTTCGATGGTCCGGGTTATCTCCTCGAACAGCATCGCCGAGAACTCCGCGGAGAAGCGGTAGGCATCCGTCGAGACGCCGTACGCCTCGTCCTCGGAGATTCCCTTGTCGATGTGTATCACGCGGCCGTCGTCGTCAAGGGTTACCTTCATCGCCTCTTCGGAGTAGGTCGCGGTGTCGGTGGCGACGGCGCTGTCGGTCTCGGCGTCGAGCAGGTCGGCGAGCAGACCTGGTTCGAAGACCACGTCGCCGTTGGTCAGCACGAAGGGTTCGCCCGCGACCGCCTCGCGGGCCAGCGACAGCGAGTACATGTTGTCTGTGTTGGCGAACACCTCGCTCTCGCGGACGGTCACGTCGAGTGCCGGGCGCTCGCCCGCGATTTCCTCGCAGAGCGCCCGCACGTCGTCGGCCAGATAGCCCGCGACGACCGTCACGTCGGTCACCCCCGCGTCGGCGTAGGCCCGGAGCTGGTGCGCGAGAATCGGTGTCCCGTCCACCTCGATACAGGACTTAGGCTTCTGAAGCGTGAGCGGCCGGAGTCGAGACCCGATACCCGCCGCTAAAATCACCCCATTCACGAATAATTCACCGAACCAGAAGCCAACGCAGGCGGTATTAACGCTACCGGCCGCCTCTCGGCGCGTAGATAGGTTCGGTACGAGCGAAGTCCGGGGCGGTTCAGTTCGGCGCGGTCAGTCCGCCGCGCCGCCGAACCGGAGGACGCCGGGATAGTCGGCGATGACGCCGTCAACGCCCGCCTGCCGGAGTTGGTTGGCCTCGTACCAGCGCTCGACGGTCCAGACGTTGACCTCGCGGCCCTCCTCGTGGGCGAGTTCCACGAGGTCAATGTCCTCGTAGGGACCGAGCGACCCGTACTCGGCGTTGAACAGCGCGGTGCCCGCGATGGCGTTCCACGGCGGATGCACCGCCTCGCAGTCGTATCGTCGCGCGATTTCCATCCCGTCGGCGATGGAGTCGGAGAACACCGCTGCGAGGGGAACCGTGGGGTCGGCCTCGCGGACCGCCGCGAGCGCGCCCTCGGCGAACGACGAGACCAGCACCTCGTGGTCGAACGGAGCGAGCGTCGCAAGAACGTCCTCGGCGAACGCCTGCCAGAGTTCGCGCTGTTCGTCGCGTGCCTCCGGGGGAAGGTTCTCACGGGGACGCACCGCCGCCGACCCCGGATTCTTGAACTCGACGTTGACGCCGACTTCCGGCGGAAGCGCTTCTAGCATTTCTTCGAGCGTCGGAACTCGCTCGCCGGTGCCGAGAACGTCCAACTTCGCCAGCGTCTCGTAGGGAGTCTCCCAGACGTTCCGGTCGGCGAGTTCGTCGGCGGCGTCGGTCAACCGGCCGAGGTCGTAATCGTGGAACGTGACGATTTCGCCGTCCGCGGTGGGCATCACGTCAAGTTCGACCATCTCGGGGGTCCCGCCGACCGCGACGCCCGTGGCCGCCTGTTCGACCGCCGCCACCGTGTTCTCGGGGTAGACCCCGGCAAACCCGCGGTGGGCGATGAGCGATACGTCGGCCCGATTCGGCGCGTCCTGCCCTGTCGTTCCGCTCGTGTGTACCATGTTGTGAGTCCGAGCGCCCCGCGACAGCGGAGGCGTCGTCTGCCACCCTTAGCCGGGGGTTTTGCCGAAGCGGACTTCAAGGTTTCTTTTTGAATATAAATAACGGCGACGAACGGAACGGAGACGATAGAGACCTCCATAGACTACGTAGTCGGCCGCTCTCTGCCGATTTTGCTCGATTTGTCGCGCGCTTCGGCGAGTCGCTGCCGGACGAGCGCCGCGACTTGGGCCGACCGAGAGGCGACTGGCGCGCAGTCGGTAGCGACCGACCGGCCAACTGCGGAGTCGCCGTCGGGCGATTTCCTCGTTGCGGGGTCGCCGCCGAGAAGTCGCGCGCGGAGCGCCGCGCGGGCGGGCGCGTCGGCGTCCCCGGTCGGGTCGGCGGCCGCGTCGAGCGCCCGGTCGAGACCCGCGAGCAGGTCCTCGAAAGAGTCGGCGACCGGTCCGGGCGTCACCGACTCGTAGTCGAAGTAGAATCCCCGGCGGGCGCGGTATTCGGCGAGGTCGTAGGGGTAGAAGACGACCGGGCGGTCTAACAGGAGGTAGTCGAAGTAGACCGAGGAGTAGTCGGTGACGAGCGCGTCAGCGTACCGGAGGAACGGGTAGATGTCCGATGTTTCCGGGAGCGCGACGATCTGCGAGAGACCGTGGGGCACATCGAGGCTGTCCCGCGGGTGAGTCTTGACCACGAGGGTCGCGTCTCGCTCGGCGAGGAAGGAATCGAGCGCCGCGAAATCGAGGCGGTCGGCGGCCGAATTGTCGGTCCACTCCCGGAACGTCGGCAGGTAGAAGACCAGCGCGCGCTTCTCGGCGAGGTCCCGAACGCGGGCGAGCGCCGCGGCGTCGATTCCGACCTCCTCCCCCGGAAACTCGGCGAAGAGCGCGTCGTTTCGGGGATAGCCCCCGACAGCCATCCGCTCGCGGTCGATTCGCAGGCCCGACGCGAACTGGTCGGCGACGCCCGCGCCGGGAACCGTGAGCAGGTCGAACTCCACGGCCATGTCGGCCTGAGCGCGCCGGACGGGTCCCGGCAGGTCCAGAAATTCGGCGTCCCACGAGATTCGCTTGAGAGGGACGCCGTGCCAGAGCAGGACCGCGAACGCGCCCGCCGCGGCGGGCATGGCAAGGTCCCGGTGGCCCTGCGTCAGGAAGACGACGCCCGCCCGGAGCGCGAGCGCGACTCCTCGCGCCGAGTAGCAGTGGTACGCCTCGAACCCCACGGTCTGCAACTCGTGGACGACTTCGGGGTCCTTCGAGAGCCAGACCGGACGAATCTCGGGGCACTCGGCGGCGACGTGGAGGTAGAGGTACTTGGCGTTGTCCGCGAACGCCGCGCCGCCCTGCGCGCCGAAGACCCACAGCGTCTCCTTGCGGGGCGGGTCCACTGCTTTGAGGGCGCGGTAGAGCGCCCACTGGCCGAGAAACGAGGCGTGGTCAGCGAGTGTGCTGAGCGTCTCCGGACAGTCCGCGAGCGACGTGTTCACTTCCGAGACCCTACTCAGTTCCATCGACTCCTCTCCGGCGTCGGCGACGGTTGGAAAATCATTACGACGACCCACGACGCGGGGGCGCAAAAGGTCGGCGGGGAATCGGGCGGGAAATCTTGGCGTCCGTGGCGACGCCGCGAGGAGACGGTAGCCGACCTGTGACAACCATTTACAGACGAACGCGAGGTAGAAAGCCGTTTAGGGAACCGAACGCTGTGTTCGTGCAATGAGTTACAAGATCGGTCTCGTGGGCAAGCCCTCGGTGGGCAAGTCCACCTTCTTCAACGCCGCGACGATGAACGACGTGCCGGAGGGGGCCTACCCCTTCACGACCATCGACCCCGCCGTCGGCGAGGCGTACGTCCGGGTCGAGTGCGCCGCGCCGGAGTTCGAAGAGACGTGTACGCCGAACGTCGGTTACTGCGACGACGGCACCCGGTTCGTCCCGACGAAACTGGTGGACGTGGCGGGCCTGATTCCGGGTGCCCACGAGGGCGCGGGACTGGGCAACCAGTTCCTGACCGACCTCAACGAGGCCGACGTGCTGGTCCACGTCGTGGACTTCTCGGGCACGACCGACATCGAGGGCGAACCCACCGAGGGCCACGACCCGCGCGAGGACATCGACTTTCTGGAGAACGAACTCGACATGTGGTACCTCGAAGTGCTGGAGAAGGGCATCGACCGCTACGAGAGCGGCTACGACGGCAACGAGGACGACATCGAGGTCGAACTCGCCGAGCAGATGAGCGCGTTCCGGACGAACAAAGACGAGATAAAGCGCGAAATCCTCTCGCTCGGTCTCGAACTCGACCCCGCCGAGTGGGACGACGACGACCGCGAGGAGTTGGCCCGCGAGATTCGCAAGACGACCAAGCCGATGGTCGTCGCCGCGAACAAGATGGACACGCCCGAGGCGCAGGCCAACTACGAGGAAATCACCAGCGACCCCGAGTACGAGCATCTGACGGTCGTGCCCGTCTCGGCCCACGCCGAGAAGGCCCTGAAGCAGGCCGACGAGCAGGGCGCGGTCGAGTACCGACCCGGCGACGGCGACTTCGAAATCGTCGGCGACGTGTCGGGCGACCAGCGCGAGGGACTGGAAGCCATCGAGTCGTTCGTCACCGATTTCGACGGTACGGGCGTCCAGCGCGCGCTTGAAGAGGCGCTGTTCGAGGAATTAGGTCTTGTGCCCATCTTCCCCGGCGGCGCGAACGGACTGGGCAACGAGAACGGCGAGGTCCTGCCCGACTGCTTCCTCCTGCCGGAGGGCGCGACCGCCGAGGACTTCGCCCACCACATCCATTCGGACCTCGGGGAGGGCTTCCTTCACGGCATCGACTGCCGGAGCAACCGACAGGTCGGCGCTGACACCGTGCTGGACAGTCGGGACGTTATCGACATCGTCTCGACGAACTGAATTTTAAAAGCCAGCGGTGTCTCTGAGTAGGTATGGCGACTGACCCGCGCTGTCCCGACTGCGGCGTGACGATGGAGCGCGTGAAGCTACACACCGGCGACGGTCTCAGTCTCAACGTAAATACGGGCGAGAAGAAAGACGGCCTGCTCGGGTCGCTGGGAGTGAACGAGTCCCGGAGCGTCTCACCCCGTATGTGCCCGGAGTGTGAACTTCTGCGCCTCTACGCCGAGAAGTGAGCTTGGAAGTTAGAGAAGACCAACATATTTTTCGCGGCGCCCCGGCGACTTCCCCGTATGGCCGACGTTGCGCGTTGTCCCGATTGTGACGTGCCGCTGGAGGAAGCCGACCTCTTCACCGGACAGGGAGAGTTCCGAGTCCGGTCCGAGACCGAGAGCGACGACGTGCTGGCCGCCGTCGGCGTGACGAAGGCGCTGGACGTGACGCCGCGGCGGTGTCCCGACTGCGGGTTGGTGCGGTTGTACGCCGCGGAATAGATAGTCAGTAACGACTACTTTCCGATACCCTTTTCGGCGCACTCTACGACGGTCCGAGCGCGGTGTTACAGCACCGCGCGAGAAGAAATGTCTCAAGGACTACTGTATTGTCGTAGCAGTACCGAGTGCTGCCTACGATACACGACCCATTTCTACTGCGGGCCACTTAAAATTGCCGATTACAACTATTCTCCCACGCCTTGATTCCTCACTTCGTATGAGACTAAATCACACGGAAGCGACGCCACGATTCCCGACGATTCCGATACTACTAACTCTTGCACGCCGGAAGTATCGGGCGAGTCTAATGAGATTACACGAGTATCAGGCGAAGAGCGTCTTCGCCGACGCAGGGATTCCGACGCCGGACGCGTCGCTGGCGTCGTCCGTAGACGAGGTCGTCGAGGCCGCCGAAGACATCGGCTACCCCGTCGCCGTAAAGGCACAGGTACACGTCGGCGGCCGCGGAAAGGCCGGTGGCATCAAGCTCGCTGAGAGCAAGGAGGAGGCCGAGCAGGCCGCCGAGGACATCATCGGGATGGACCTCAAGGGCTACCACGTCGAGCGCGTGCTTGTCGAGGAGGCCGTGAACTTCAAGAACGAACTCTACGTCGGCGTGACGATGGACCGCGGCGAGGGCAAGCCCGTGGCGATGGTCTCGACCAAGGGCGGCGTGGACATCGAGTCCGTCGCCGAGGAGACCCCCGACGCCATCGCTCGTGAACACATCGACCCGGCCTTCGGGATGCATCCCTATCAGGCCCGCAAGGCGGTCTACGACGCGGGCGTCCCCCGCGAACTCGCCTCCGACGTGGCGAGCGTCCTCCAGACGATGTACCAGCTCTGGGACGACCGCGACGCCAGCGAGGTCGAAATCAACCCGCTGATGGTCACCGAGGACGACGAAATCATCGCGGCCGACGCCGTGATGAACATCGACGACGACGCGCTGTTCCGCCAGCAGGAACTCGCCGAGATGGAAGAGGAGACGTTCGAGGACGACCTCGAACGCAAGGCCGGAGAGTACGGCTTCGACTACGTCCGACTCTCGGGTAACGTCGGCATCATCGGCAACGGCGCGGGCCTCGTGATGACGACGCTGGACCTCGTGGACTACTACGGCGGCGAACCCGCCAACTTCCTCGACATCGGCGGCGGCGCGAAGGCCGAACGCGTGGCCAACGCGCTGGACATGGTGTTCTCCGACGAGAACGTCGATGCAGTGGTCTTCAACATCTTCGGCGGCATCACCCGCGGCGACGAGGTGGCCAAAGGTATCAACTCCGCACTTGAGCAGTTCGACGAGATTCCCAAGCCCGTGGTCGTCCGCCTCGCTGGCACCCGCGCCGAGGAGGGCCGCGAGATTCTGAACGACGAACTCGTCACGGTCGAGGAGACCCTCGAAGACGCGGTTCAACGCACGGTCGAACATTCCGAGGAGGAAGCACAATGAGCGTTCTAGTCGATTCCGACACCAGAGTCGTCGTACAGGGCATCACTGGCGGGGAAGGCAAGTTCCACGCCGAACAGATGATGGAGTACGGGACCAACATCGTCGCCGGTGCGGTGCCGGGCAAGGGCGGCCAAGAGGTCGCTGGCGTCCCGGTCTACGACACGGTCCACGAAGCGGCCCGCGAGGAAGACGCCGACGCCTCGGTCGTCTTCGTCCCGCCCGCGTTCGCGGGCGACGCCGTCTTCGAGGCGCTCGACGCGCCGCTCGACCTCGTGGTCGCCATCACGGAAGGCATCCCGACCCAAGACATGGCGAAGGTCAACAAGCGACTGAGCGAGGTCGATACCCGCCTCATCGGGCCGAACTGTCCGGGCATCATCACCCCTGGCGAGTCCAAACTCGGCATCCTGCCGGGCAACATCTTCGAGTCGGGCGAGGTCGGTCTCGTCTCCCGGTCTGGCACCCTCACCTATCAGGTCGTGGATAACCTCACTAGCCGAGGAATCGGTCAGACTACCGCCATCGGCATCGGCGGCGACCCCATCATCGGGACGGACTTCATCGACGCGCTCGAACTGTTCGAGAACGACCCCGACACGAAGGCGGTCGTCATGTGCGGCGAAATCGGCGGCGAGGACGAGGAAGAGGCCGCCCAGTACATCGCCGAGAACATGGACACGCCGGTCGCTGGCTTCATCGCGGGCCGGACCGCGCCGCCGGGCAAGCGCATGGGCCACGCGGGCGCAATCGTCTCCGGTAGCGGCACCGGCACCGCAGAGAGCAAAATCAACGCGCTGAACGACGCTGGTGTCCCGGTCGGCGACACGCCCAACGAGGTCGCGGACCACATCGAAGACTTCCTGTAGCGCGGTCGCTCTCCCTTTTCGTCGGTTCTATCTTCTCCCCAAATCCGCCGCGGGCGGAGGACTTACCCGTCAGACGCTCTAAGTCAGTGTGTGAAGACTCCCCAACCCCTTCAGTCCGCCGCGAACGAGGAGGACGTGACCATCGCTCGCCGGGAGTACGACGACGAGAACGTCGTCACCGTCGATTTCGGTCCCGGCGTCGAGGTGTCGCTGGACTGTCTCGGCGACCTCGCCATCGTCGTCGCTGGCGCCCGGCAGTTCGAGTTCGAGATGCCCGCCGAGGCGACAGACGTGACGATAAAAAACGGGATGCTCGTTATCGCGGAATCCGACCGCTAACGTCGCTACCGATTCAGCTCGCCGAGACAGTTCCGACAGTATCTCGCGCCGGTCATGTTCGACGCGCCGCAGGTCGAGCAGGCGAACGAGGCAGGTGCAGGTACGGCGTCGGGCGCGTCCGCGTCGCCTGACCCGCGGCCGTCGGCGCGAACCGTACCCCTATCGAGCGCTCGGGTGGCCCTGTCCGACACCTCTCGCGGTACGTCGTCGCGCTCCGCGAGCGCCAGTAGGAGCGTGGCATCGCGTATCTTTTCGAGTCCGCGCAGCAGGCCCAAGTATAGGAGCGTCGGCGCGGCTATCACGAAGCAGGCCATCAAAAGTCGGAGGGCGAGGTCCATATTCGACTGCGACCGACGATACTTATTAATTCTACCGATTATTTGAAGTTCTGTGTCTCGGTACCGAATCTGTACCTCAGCGAGTCGCTTCGAGGTCCACGAAAGCGTCGTCGTCGGCGGTGAGCCACGACGACATGCGCTCCATCTCGGAGACGCCAGCGGGGTACACCGTCCGTCGGTCCGGCCGGTCTTCGTACTCGACGACGACGGAGCGCAACGCGATGTCTGGGCGGTGGTCGCGGGTCTCGGTCTCGAAGTCCGCGCAGTGGTCCGGGGCGGTCCGTGTGTCAAAGGTGTCGGGGTCCGTACTCATGGTATTCCGGCCGCGTTCGTCGATGCGACCTGATTCGGTTAAATATTTTCTATGAACAATATATATGCGTTTGGTCGAATCTGATGGGTCAATAGCCGCACGGCGATCGGCTCGGGGTCCTCGGACCTCGATTCCGGGGTCGCTTTCGCGTCTCTTGTGGTGTGTCGTCGCATCACGTTGGCTTCCGTAAGGTAATTTTCAGTGGCGTGTCAACCCCGTATCGAGTTCCGGAGGCGTCTCGACTGCGAGCGAAGTTCGCTCGTCCGATAGTCTCCCGAGACACATCTCTCGGAACCGAGCATACGATGACAGATACGACGCGAACGGTCCTCGTTGCGGGACTCGTCGCCCTCGCGGTTCTCACCGGAGCGGCCCTTGCAAGCCCCGCAAGCACGACCACGACGACTGACGAACAGGCCAACGAAACCGCCTCCGTCTCGATGCCCGACCAGAAGTTGGACGGCGACGCCGTGACCATCGACGACGCCTCTCTCCCCGACGGCGGATTCGTGGTAGTCTACAACCAGAGCGGCGCGCCCATCGGCCACACCGGCTATCTCGACGCGGGCGACCACGAGAACCTCTCGGTCTCGCTGAACACGACCGTCGAGACGGCACAGGTGCTGGTCGTCTCGCCCGTCCGGAACAACGGTAGCGAGAGCTACAACGCCTCCGCTGACACGATGGTCTACCAGACCGAGACCGGTTCGGACGTGTCGGACACGAGCTACGTCTACTTCCAAGAGCGCGGTGAGGCGACGACCGACGACGGTGCCGAGGAGACGACCGCTCGGGACACCTCGGTCACGACCACCGAGGAGATGAGCGAGGAGTCCACGACGGCGGCCGACACCACCGAAGAGACGACGACTGACGACTCCAGCGGGAGCGTCCCCGGATTCACGCCGATTACCGGCGTCGTCGCGCTGGTCGCGGCCGCGCTCGTCGGCCTGCGCCGGAGCTAAGGCGTCGCTTCGACTTTACACTTCTCATACACTTCTTGTACTCGGCATCCAGTTCGCTCCTCATCACGGCAACCAAATACTGAAAAGAAAACCCAGTTAGAGCACTTCTTTCCCGGTCCCGGCTGTCACTGTTTGCAGTACCTCGACCGCTTCGGAGAGTTCTGCTGTCGATTCAAAGCGCAGCGTGTCTGGTCGTGACAGACCGACCTGTGAAGCAGCCCAACTGATTATCTGCCCGACGTGACCTTGCTCTGACTCGTACCATCGTAATTCGATTTCCAACTGCTCCGGGTGTGATTCGACCGATGCGAGTCGAGAGAGGTCGTGACAGACGTTCCCTACGCAGAGGGATGGTGGAGAAATGCTACATTCCGTACCGGTGACTTTCCATTCTACCAGTACGCGATTCGGGAGAATCACTGCCGGTTCGACATCAATGGCGTTTTGGACCGCAGCAATGACTTCGCCGGACGAATCGCCAGTAATCGTGAAATCTTCGTGTTCGGGAACGTAGCGAAGACACGTTTCGGAATCGCGTGCGAGTTCGATCTTCCGTACGCCAAAGATGCGGGCACTCCCAGTCATCTCCAGAAGTAACTCGATTACTTCTAGTGACCTCTCAGACACGTCAGCTTCGTACCTCACAGTGTCGTTGTCACCGATTCGTGAAAAGCGGTCGTCCAAATATCGGATAATCGACGGATAGTCGTCGGCGACTGTTTCCGTCTCAATCGAGAGGGCGAATCGGTCCGCGGACGATGACGCCGCTTGGATGACCTCAAACAGTATTTCGTCGTGACGTGGTGTACCCTCTATCGGATAGCTCACGACGAGAGTGTGAGTGGGTTTGTACTGGATTGTATCTCGTTTCAGAACCAAGAGACGATACGCTCCCTATATTTACCAAATACACACTTATATATTAAATCAGTGTAGTTCTACGCAGGTCGGCTGCAACGTTGTATCCGTCGAATCCTGCGTAGTCACGTCGCTCAGGAACCGACGATACGATTCGCCGCTCACGAAGTGGCGAGCACACGGAACGCTTCCCGTATTGTTCGCGGCAGGATAATGGGTCGGGGCGGATTCGAACTTGAGCAAGACATTCCTGCTCGCTTCGCTGCGCGGGCGTGTGACTTGCTGAGTTCGAATCCTTCGGAAACCATTTCGACGGCGCAGGCTCCTTGCTTCGCTCGTCGTGTTGCGCCGTCAGAAATGGGTCGGGGCGGATTCGAACCGCCGACCTGCTCCGTGTGAAGGAGCTGTCATAACCGGACTAGACTACCGACCCGCGCACTCCATTCTTCCCCCTTCCCGGACTTAAGACTTACTTTACGGTCGGAAAAGCGACTGCCGTCCGGGAGTCTCCCCGAGACCCCGGCGTCAGACTCGCTCGCGGGCCTTTCGCACCGCGCGTCGGGCGCGGTCGGCGGCTTCGTCCTCGGTCGCTTTCAGTTCCGCGCGCCATCGCTCGACGCGGGTCGTCGGCGTCTGCTCGCGGCCGGTCGCCTTCCGGAGTCGTCGCTCGACGGGGGTCAGTTCCTCGCGGATGCCGCGGGCGAGGTGGTTGCTCGCGCGCTTGGCGTAGTACCACGCGTCTTCGAAGTGGTTGTTCATTTCTCACGCACCATTGTGTTTTCACGCGAAGGTCAAATATAGCGTTTGCCCCTGCGACGCCTAATCGAAACTTGTCGGCGCGCTGACTGCGCGACGACTTCCACGTTGTGACTTTGCGATACGACGGCCGTGACGACGTTGTGACTCTGCGAGGCGACGAACGTGAGGGTATCGTCCGGTTGAGTCACGGTTGAGCAACTCATACCGTACCGGCGACTGCACCGCGACCGCACCGCAGACGCGGCCGAGCGCGACCGCAGCGCGTCCGAGAGAACGGGAAACTGCGCGCGATTCCGTTTCGGTCCGACTGTCGCGTGTCAAAAACTGTTTATCGGCAGGCGGTTACAGTGACGATATGTTCACGCGGCTCTCGATACCGACGCCGTTTCAGGTCGGTCCGGTCAACGCCTATCTCGCTGGGCGGACGCTGGTAGACCCCGGACCGGGAAGCGAAGAGGCGTGGGCGGCCCTGCTCGACGAACTCGAATCCCGCGATATGGGACCCACGGACATCGAGCAGGTGCTGGTGACCCACCCGCACCCCGACCACTTCGGACTCGCCAAGCGACTCCGGGAGGCGGGCGCGCGCATCGTCGCCAGTCCGACGACCGCCGAGATTATCGCCGACTTCGAGACCCGCCTCGACTACGAGCAGTCCTATTTCGTGGACTTTTTCGAGACCCACGGGATGGCACGCGAGACGGCCGAGACCATCACCGACCTGCCGGAGGTGTTCCTCAACGTCGCGCCCGGCGTCGAGACCGACGCCGAACTCGGTGACGGCGAGACCGTCGAAGTCGCCGGAACCGACCTCACCGCCGAGGCCGTACAGGGCCACGCGGCGGGCGAGACCGTCTTCACCTACGAGACCGACGGCGAGGAGCGCGCCATCGTCGGCGACCACGTCCTCCCCGACATCACGCCCAACCCCTTGCTCCAACCGCCCGCGACGGACGACGGCGAGCGCCCGCGGGTCCTCCCGGCGTTCAACCGCTCGCTAGCGAATCTCCGCGACCGCGAGTTCGACCGCGTGTTGCCGGGCCACCGCGAGGAGATTGCGAACCCGAGCGAGCGAATCGGCGAGATTCTGGCGTCTCACGACGAGCGCACGGAGAACGTCCGCGAAATTGTCGAGGACGGCCCGACGACCGCGGTCGAAGTGATGGAGGAGCTGTTCGACGACCTGCCAGCGACCGAGTATTTCTCGGGGATGAGCGAGGCGGTCGGTCACCTCGACGTGCTGGACGAGCGCGGCGAAGTCGAGTCCAGCGAGCAGGGCGGCGTCGTCGTCTGGGAGGTGGCAGAGTGAACGACCTCCAGTCGGTCGCGCTCGGAGACGAGGACGCCGATTTGGTCATCACCGGCGGCCGAGTCTGTCTCCCCGAGAAGGGCGAGTTCCAGTCGCGCGACGTGGTCGTCTCCGACGACCGTATCGCCGCGCTTCCCGAGGACGCCACCCCGGTAATCGGCGACGAGACGCGAGTCATCACCGCGACGAACCGCGTCGTCGCGCCCGGATTCGTGGACGCCCACACTCACCTCGACCTCCACCAGACGTTCGAGAACGCCTACCACTACGCGATAGAGGGCGGCACCACCACGGTCGTCTCGGAGGTCACGGGCTACGGCCCGGCGTTCGGCGCGGAGGGCGTCGAGCAGTTCCTCGCGGCCACCTCCTACCTTCCGGTTCGCGTCCGGGCGGTCGTTCCGCCCCAACCCCTGCTCGATACCTTCGAACCTCGCCGGGCCGACGACGAGGAAGCCCAAGCGCTCGTGGACCTGCTGGCCGACGACCGCGTCGTCGGCGTCGGCGAGACCGACTGGATTCACGCCGTAGGTCGGGACACGCCCGCCGAACTGCTCTACGAGCGCGCCGACGCCGAGGACAAGACCGTCTCAGGCCACGCCGCCGGTTGCTCGGGCGAGAAGTTTGCCGCGTTCGCCACGATAATCGACGACGACCACGAGGCCATCTCGGGCGAGGATATCGTCGAGCGCGTCGAGAACGGCATTCACGCCATCGGGCGCTACGGCTCGATTCGGGACGACATGGAGGCTGTCGGCGACGCCTACCCCGAGGTTCCCACCGCGGAACTCTCGCTCTCGACTGATGGGATGTGGCCCCGCGAACTCATCTCCGAGGGGTACATGGACGCGGTGGTCCGCCGCGCCATCGAGGAGGGCGTCGAACCCGCCGACGCGATTCGCATGGCGACGCTCAACCCCGCGCGCCACTTCGGACTCGCCGAGGAGGGCGTCGGGTCGCTGTCGCCGGGGAGCGTCGCCGACGTGGTTCTCATCGACGACCTCGACGAGGTGAACGTCACGACGGTCGTCAGCGGCGGCGAAGTCGTCTACAACAAGGGCGAGTCGAAGGTCGCGCCCCGGAGCCACGAGTACCCCGACCGCTTCTACGACTCCGTGAACGTCTCGACCGACCCCGAGCAGTTCCGAGTGCCCGCCGACGCCGCGGGCGTCGGCGGCGAGAGCGGAGTCGAGAAGGCCGACGGCGAATCCCGCACGGGCGAGGTCCGCGCGGTCGAGTACCAGCAGGGACTCCTCTCGGGCGAGACGACCGTCTCCCCGCCGGTCGAGGGCGACGAACTGCTCGCGGACCCCGACGACGACATCCTCAAGGCGACCCTGCTCGACCGCCATCCGAAGGGCGATGGCACTGGTTTCACCGGGTTCGTGACCGGTCTCGGTCTCGACTCCGGCGCGGTCGCAACCACGCTGACGTGGGAGACCACAGGCGTCCTCGCGGTCGGCGCGGACGACGAGGCCATGCTAACCGCGGTCGAACGCGTCGCGGAGATGGGTGGCGGATGGGCCGTCGTGGACGAGGGCGAGGTCGTCGCGGAACTCCCGACCCGCGTCGCGGGCGTCTGCTCGGACCTCGAAGTCGAGGAGACCGCAAAGCTCTACGACGCCGTGGAGTCGGCGCTCCGACGACTCGGCGCGGACGTGGACCGTCCCATGCTGGCGGTCCAGACGATGACGTTCCCCGGCGTCCCGAAACTCAAGTTCACATTCTCGGGGTACGCCGACATTCTGAATCGGGAAGTCGTCGGGTTAACGCCCTGAAAAACAGTTTTCGAGTCGCCGCTCAGTCTTCCGACATCTCCTCTTTTGGTTCCGACTCGCCGCCGCTACCTTCGGTCGTCTCGGTCCCCGCCGCGCTCGCGTGTGCTGTGTCTCGCCCCTCGGGATGCTCCCGAATGGTCCGAACCTGCTCGTACGGGAAGAAGTTCCGCCCCGTCTCGCGGTCCACCCAGACGCCGGTGTCGTAGAACTCCAGTTCGTGGCCCGGAACCGGAGACGTGACCTCTCGTTTGCCCCCCTGTTCGCCGTTTCGCCGCACGAGGTACACCGAGTACGTGCTCTCGGGCATCGCAGATGGAGTTCGACGCACTGCTCGAAAAGTATATGGGTAAATACCACTCGTGCGAGTGATTCGCTTACCGCGACCGGAGGCGCGAGAACCGACCGCTAGCGGCTTCCTCCTCGGCTTCGGCCGCCCGTCTGGCGCGTCGCCGCTGGAGTCGGTTGTACGCCACGCCCGCGCCGATCACGAGCGCCATGATGGCCAGCGACCGAAGTTTCGGCTTAATCGCCGGGCGCTCGGGTTCCTCGCCGCCGTCGGCCGCCGTCAACTCGCCCGATTCGCCCGACTCGCCCGAGCGAAGCGACCGCTTCTCGCCGCTACCGGGGTTCATCGACCAGTGGAACTCCGAGTCGTGGAAGTGGATTTCGAGAATACCCATATCGAAAGTTCACCGAGCGTGAACTTAGCGGTTGGGGGCGACCGGTTGCTCGGCCGCGCTCCAGACCGCCGGACGGAGCGCATTCGTGACGTTCATTACCACGCGCTGATTGGTCGGACGTATGGACGAGTCAACCCGCGAGTTCCTCGACGATTTGCTCACGACGCCGAGTCCGTCCGGCTTCGAAGCCGACGTGCAACGAATCTGGGTCGATTACGTCTCGGAGTTCGCCGACGAGGTGCGAACCGACGAGTACGGCAACGCAGTCGCAGTCGTGGAGGGCGACGACCCCGCAGTCGCGTTCACGGGTCACGCCGACGAAATCGGCCTGATGGTAAACAGCGTGGACGACGAGGGCTTCGTCCGCCTCTCGCGGGTCGGCGGCACCGACCGCACGGTCTCGAAGGGCCAGCACGTCGAGATTCACACCGACGACGGCATCGTCCGGGGCGTCGTCGGCCAGACCGCCATCCACCTCCGGGACCCCGAAGACGAGGAGTTAGAGGACATCGCCGAACAGCACGTCGATATCGGCGTCGAGAGCGAGACCGAGGCCCGCGAACTCGTGGACGTGGGCGACCCCATCACCTTCGACACGCCGATTCGGGAGTTGGAAGGCACCCGGATGGCGGCCCGCGGGATGGACAACCGCGTGGGCATCTGGGTGGCCGCGGAGGCCGCCCGGCGCGCGGCCGAATCGGACGTGGACGCGACTGTCTACGCCGTCAGCACCGTTCAAGAGGAACTGGGCAAGCAGGGCGCGAAGATGGTCGGGTTCGACCTGCCGGTGGACGCCGCCCTCGCGGTGGACGTGACCCACGCGGTCGATTCGCCCGACCTCGGCAAGGAGAAAGACCAGCACGGCGAGGTCGAGTTGGGTGCTGGCCCGGTCGTCGCCCGCGGTTCTTCGAACCACCCCGAGGTCGTCCGGACGGTCCGCGATGCCGCCAGCGAGCGCGACCTGCCGGTGCAGTTGCAGGCCTCGGGGCGCTCGACGGGCACCGACGCCGACGCCTTCTACACCTCGCAGGGCGGCATCCCGTCGCTGAACCTCGGACTGCCGAACCGCTACATGCACACGCCGGTCGAGGTCATCGACACCGACGACCTTGACGCCGCGGCCGACGTGCTGGCCGCGTTCGCCGCAGACTCCGCCGGACGTGACGGGTTTGCCGTGGACATCTGAACCGGAGACGAGTTCCGCGAATCGTCGGCGACAAACTACAGGATGCGCCGCGTCTGCGCTCGCGCTCGCGGTCCTGCGCGAGCGCAGACGCAGGCGGGGAGGAACGGGGGCGCGGTGCGGTGGCGGCCGCGGTGCTGTGCGGTCGCGGGACGATAGACATCGGCGATAGATTGCGTGCGGTCGCGTTGCTGTCGCGGTCGCAGTGCTTTGTGGCGCTGTCGGACACCACACCGACGACCGAACCACTCAGACTCGACTCACGTATCGACGCTTTCAGGCGCGACGACCGCGAACTCCTCGGGCATGGAACTCCCCTACGGCGATACCACCATCGAGGTCGCCCTGCCCGACTGCGACGTGACGGTCGCCGACCCGCCCGGTGGCGACCCGGTGGACCCCCGCGAGGCCGCCGCGGAAGCGATGGCCGACCCGCACGGGGCGCTCCTCTCCGAGCGCGTGAGCGCGGACGACGAGGTGGCCATCGTCGTGACCGACGTGACCCGCGCGACGCCCGACGACGTGTTGGTCGATTTGCTCGTCTCGGAACTCGACGCGGCTGGAATATCCCGCGACCAAATTTCCATCGTGGTCGGTCTCGGTCTCCACCGGCCGATGACTGACGAGGAGTTACGGAACGCACTCGGCGAGTACGCCGACCTCGCACAGAACCACGACGCCGAGGCCGCCGAGGTCGTCGGCGAACTCCGAGGACCCGACGGCGAGTCCGTGCCCGTCGAGATGAACCCGACCGTCGCGGCGGCCGACGCCGTGGTCTCGACCGGGATGGTCGAACCCCACCAGTACGCGGGATTCTCCGGCGGCGCGAAGACCGTTGCTATCGGCGCTGGCGGCGAGTCGCTCATCCGGTACACCCACGGCCCGGCGATGCTGGCCCGCGAGGGCGTCCGCTTGGGCCGCGTCGAGGGCAACCCCTTCCGCGCAATGCTCGACCGAGCGGGCGATCTGATAGGAGTCGATTTCTGTCTCAACGTCACGCACGGTCCCGCCGGAATCTCGGACGCGAGCGCGGGCGACCATCGAAAAGTGGTCGAAGACCTTGCAGAGTCGTGCAAAAACAATATTTCTGTTTCTCTAACCGATACGTATGATGCTGTCGTCGCGGGCGTCGGCGCGCCGAAAGATGCGAACCTCTACCAGACCACGCGGGCCGCGACGTATCTCGCTCTGGGCGACTACGACCCGCTCGCGTCTCCGGCGCGGCGCGCCGGAGACGCAAGCCAGCGGGAAGGCGGTTCGGGCGCGAGCGGCCGCATCGTCGTCCCCGCGCCCTTGCAGGAGGGCGCGGGCGAGGGCACGGGCGAGAAACGCTTCTACGACTGGCTCAGTCGCGCCGAGAGCGCCGACGCCCTCTACGACGAGATGCGGCGGGGCTACGACCCCGGCGCACAGCGCGCGTTCGTCGTGGCCCGCGTCCTCCGGGAGTACGACCTCTACGTCACGAACAGCGACCATCCCGAGGTCGTCGAGGACTGCCTGATGTGCGCCCGCGAGTCCGTCGCCGACGCCGTGGAACCCGGAAGCGACGTGCTAGTCGTCCCGGACGCGCTCGATACGTTGCTGACCGTCGCGTAGCACCGACGAATGCGCGGCTACTTCGCGGCGGAGGCTCCACCGGTCTCGTCGCTTTCGTCGCCGTACTCGTCGCCGATTTCGTCCAGCACGCGCTCGTGAAACTCCTGCAAAACTGCACTCTCGTCGTCGGCCAGCACCACGTCGCTGGCCATCAGCGTGGCGAGACCGAACGCCCGCGGCGTCGGCGTGTCCACGCGATTCCCGACGACCTCCATCTCGCCGGACTGGACGGCGGCCATCAGGTCCTCGATGGCCGAGATAGCGAGTTTGTCCTCGATTATCTCCCGGTAGGTCTCCTCGATGACTGCGAAGTCCTCTAACTCTTCGGCGAACCCCAACAGCATCTCGCTGGAGACCTGCTGTTCGCTGGCGGACTTCTCGTAGCCCTTGTAGCGTTTCAGAATCATCAGCGCGCGCGTGGCGTTGATGCGGAAGTACCGCTGGAGGAGGTCGGTGCCGTCGAGACTCGCCCGGAGGTCGTCGCGCACCTCCTCGGAGTCGATGTCCCGCAGAATCTCGGCAACGTCCACCTTGCGGTTGAGCGGCATCGAGACCGTAAATCCGTGGTCGGCGACCGCGACCGAGACGTTTGTGTTGGCCGCGTTCGCACAGCGGTAGGCGACGACCCGCGAGAGACCGTCGTTGAATTTTCGGCCGTAGTTCGAGTGGACGTAGTAGTGGCGCTCGTACGACTCGCGGTCGAGTTCGACCTCCACCGCGAGTCGCGTCGTCGTGCTGACGCTCTCGGGTCCGGCGTAGCGAATCTGCTCGTCGAACATCCGGGCGACGGCGCGGACGCTGTTCTCGTCGAGCGGGAACTCCCGAAGCCAGACCCGGACCGCGGGCTTGCCCCGCTTGCGGAACTTCTCCAAGAGTTCGCCCTGAAAGTCGAGGATACTCCGCCCGAGGTCGTAGGACAGCGGCAACCGCTCGGAGAACCACGAGGGGACGGTCGGTCTCGCGCTGGTCCGGTCAACGTACACCTTCGACCCGCGGCGATACTGGTACTCGAAGTTCTGGCCGCCGAGGACGAACACGTCGCCCTTTTCGAGGGTATCGAGATACTGCTCGTCCAAGTCGCCGACCCACTCGCTGTCGCCCCGCGTGAACACGTCGCAGGTGAACGAATCGGGAATCGTCCCGATGTTGGTCATGTAGATGACCCGCGCGAGTTTGCCGCGTTTCCCGACGAGGGGTTCGCCCACGTCGAACTCCGGATAGTGGTACTCGCCGTCGGGTGGGTCGTTCTCGTCGCGCCAGATTTTCGCGTAGACCTTCTTCTCTTCCAGTCCCTCGTAGTCGGCGGTCAGGTAGCGAAACAGCGTCTCGAACTGCTCGTCCACGAAGTTTCGGTAGGGGTACGCGCCCCGCAGAATCTCGCGGACTTCCCGCTCCGGGCGCACCTCGTTGATGGCCATCCCGTAGACGTGCTGTGCCGCCACGTCGTAGGCCTCCTCGGGGACGAACACGCGGTCCACGAACCCCTCCTCGGCCTTCTTGAGCATCACCGCACACTCCACGAGTTCGTCGCGGTCGAGCGCGACGACTCGCCCCGTGACGGTCTGGCCGAGTTGGTGGCCCGCCCGGCCGACGCGCTGGAGCAGGGAGGCGACCGATTTGGGCGACCCGACCTGCACCACGAGGTCGATGTGGGGCATGTCGATGCCCAGTTCCAGACTCGTGGAGGTCGTCACCACGTCGAGCGTGCCGTCTTTCAAGTCCTGCTCGATGGACTGGCGGGCCTCCTTCGAGAGGCTTCCGTGGTGACAGCCAGAGTTGTCCTCGTCGTAGGCGTCGTAGCGCTCCCGGAGGTTCTGGAGGACGCGCTCGGCCCCCGAGCGCGTGTTCGTGAAGACGAGGGTGTTGGTGTGGTCGCCGATGAGGTCGTGTAACTGGTCGTAGAATCGCTCGTTGACCACCTCGCGGGGTGTGTCGATGAGGTCGTCGGTCGGACACTGCAACTCGATGTCGAACTCCCGGACGAACCGACTGTCCACGATTTCGCAGTCGCGGGGCGTCGGAGCGGTGGCGTCACCGTCCGGAGCCTCCGTTTCGCACCCGACTAGAAACTCCGCGATGTCCGCCAAGGGTTCGACGGTCGCCGAACAGCCGATTCTGGTCGGCGACGTCTCGGCCATCCGCTCCAGTCGCTCCAAACTCACCGCGAGGTGGGTGCCGCGCTTGCCGTCCGCGAGACTGTGAATCTCGTCCACGACGACGTACTCAACGGTCTCCAACTTCTCTTTGAACTTCGGGGAGTTGAGCAGGATGGCCAGCGTCTCGGGCGTCGTGTTCAGGATGTGTGGCGTCTCCTCCAGCATCTTCCGGCGCGCCGAATCGTCGGTGTCGCCGTGCCGGATGGCGTGGCGGACCGACGGTTCGCCGTCCATCTTCTCGGCGATACCCTGTAGGGGAACCTCCAGATTTCGGTGGATGTCGTTGGCCAGCGACTTGAGCGGCGAGACGTAGAGGCAGTAGACGGAGTTGTCCAACCCCGCTTCCTGCTCGCGCTCGCGGCGGAACAGTTCGTTGAGAATCGCGGTGAACGACGCCAGCGTCTTGCCCGACCCCGTGGGCGAGGCGACGAGCGCGTTGGTCCCGTCGCGGACGAGCGGGATGGTTTCCTTCTGGGGCGGTGTGAAGAAGCCGCCGTTCTCGGGGGCGTACTCGCCGAACTCCTCGACCCACCACTCTCTGACGGCCGGTTCCAGCGATTCGAGGACGGCGGCGTCGTCGAGTTCGACCGAGTCGGCGTCGAAGTCGAAATCCCCGCGCGCCAGCAACTCGCGCGCTCCCATTTAACGGTCCGTTGGGAGCGGACGGTTAAGACGGTTTGGCCACCGGAGTGAAAGTGAAACTCGTCGTTGTCAGTCGATACGGCGGGTCCGAGCGGAAAGAGGGCACGGGCGAAAGTGTTCCGGAACAGCAAGCGTGAATTTTCTAACCGATGGCGTTCGCGGACGACGCAATCAAAATCACGAACGCAGATTCTTATTTAAATCTTTGGCACCTATAGGAAGTGAAACACGCTTTTTCAGAGCGTCTTTCCTCGCTTCTCTCGGACTCGGTGGAAGTCCAATCCAGATAAATCAGAGGCGTCGAGTCCTGCGGGAAACCGGCGACGCTCGACTCGCCGGTCCAAAGCCATTAACAGGATTCGGACCGGCGAACCGAGTATGCGAGTCACCTTTCTCGGAACCGGCAGTGCGATGCCGACCGGCGAGCGCTACCAGACCGGCATCGTCGTGACCGACGAGGAGACCGAGCGCCACCTGCTCGTGGACTGCGGAAGCGGCGTCCTCCACCGCCTCCAGCAGTCGGGCGTCGGCTACGAGGAGATTTCGACTGTCTTGCTGACTCACCACCACCTCGACCACGTCGCCGACCTCCTGCCGCTGTTGAAGGCCCGGTGGCTGGCGGGCGAGGAACACCTCGAAGTCGTCGGCCCGACCGGTACGAAGTCGCTGGTTGACGACCTGCTCGACGTACACGACTATCTGCGAGGACGAGTAGACCTCCAGATTCGAGAGGTCGGTGCCCACGAGTTCGAGGTCGCCGGATTCGAAGTCGAGGGGTACGAGGCCCGACACTCCCTGCCGTGTCTGTCCTACCGATTCGGTGACAAGTTCACCTTCAGCGGCGACAGCGAGGCGTTCGAGGCGCTGGCGAACTTCGCCGACGGCTGTGACGTGCTGGTTCACGACTGCTCGTTCCCCGACGACGTTGACGTGGACAACCACCCGACGCCGACCCAACTCGGCGAGGCGCTCGCGGGGTCGGGCGCGGACATCGGGAAAGTGTTCCTGACGCATCTCTACCCTCACACCGAGGGTCGTCACGAGGAGATGTTACAGTCCATCGAGGCGCAGTACGACGGCGACGTGCGGTTTGCAGATGATTTGCGGACTGTCGAGTTGTAGAACGAGACACATCCGCAAATTCTCTGCATTTTGGACGACCTCCGGACCGTCGAACTCTAACTTCGACTTCCTTCGGAGGAGTCCCCATCGCCGATAATTTTCCGACTGTCAAGTTGTGAACCAGTCAGTGACGCGAACGTCACCTGCTTACTGCGTCGTCCGAGAAGGCTCAAGGCCGCATCTCGGCTAGCGAGCGTATGACCGATTCGGAGACGCCGCCGCCGACCATCGACCGCGCTTCGACTCTCCGCTCTAGTGCGGACCGCACGCGAAAAAGCGACGAACGCGCGCCTCGTTCGCGCCTCTCGGCGACGCCGGAGGAACACTGATGGCAACTCCCAATCCCCACGATGGCGGGGCGGACCCCCACGCCGGGCAACCGGTCGCCGCTGCGGGCGCGGTCTCGGACGGGGCGCCCGCCGACGACGCCGACGCCGCGGTTATCTTCATCCACGGTCGCGGCGCGACCGCCGAGGGCATGCTGGAGATGGCGGGCGAGTTCGACGCCGAGGGCGTGGCCTACCTCGCGCCGCAGGCCCGCGGCCGGACGTGGTACCCCAACTCCTTCCTCGAAGCTATCGCGGACAACGAACCGAGTCTCTCGTCGGCGCTAGCGTTCCTCGGCGACGTGCGCGAGCGCGTCGCCGACGCCGGAATCGCGCCCGAGCGGACCTGCTTCGTCGGCTTCTCGCAGGGTGCCTGTCTCGCCAGCGAGTTCGTCGCCCGGAACGCCGAGCGCTACGGCGGGCTGGCGGCCCTGAGCGGGGGACTCATCGGCCCAGAGGGCACCCCGCGAGACTACGACGGCGACCTCGACGGGACGCCGGTATTTTTGGGGTGTAGCGACCGCGACCCGCACATCCCGGTCGAGCGCGTCCACGAAACCCGCGACGTGCTGGACGGACTGGGCGGCGACGTGGAAGAGCGCATCTACGAGGGGATGGGCCACGGCATCAACCGCGAGGAAGTGGCATACGTTCGAAACATGGTCGAAGAGATAGCGTCGGGGGAGAGGTAGTTTTCGGGGTGAAGCAGGCTCTTCCCCCTCGGGAATCACCGTCGAGAGAGCTAGCTTCGGGTTTGAGCGATGGAGTCCCAACGACCGCACAGCACCGCGTCAGCCTCACGCCTCCCCAACCGCCTGCGCTACTCGGCCTTCGGCCTGCGTTGCTCGTCCCTCGCGCGGTTGGCGCGGCCCCTCGCGCGCCGCGCCAGCACGCGCCAAGTGGAATGTCCAATAGTCGAGACGCAGGCCGAAATCCCCGCCCAAGCGTCTCAGAAGGGGTACTCCCGCGCCTCTTCCTGCACTGAAATCCACCGCGTCTCGGTCAACTCTTCGACTATCCACTCGGCGTTGTACCGGCCGATTCCCGAGGCGTTCACGCCACCGAACGCGACGTTCGGGTCGTCGTTCAGCGGTTGGTCGTTGACGTGGACCATCCCCGTATCCAGTCGCCGGGCGATGTCAATCGCGCGCTCGGCGTCCTCGCAGTGGACCGACCCCGAGAGACCGTACTCCGTGTCGTTGGCCAGCGCGACCGCCTCGTCGATGTCCGAGAAAGAAATGACCGGCGCGACCGGCCCGAAGTGTTCCTCGGCGGCGACCGGCATGTCGTTCTCGACGCCCGAGAGAACGGTCGGTTCCACGAACCAGTCGTCAAACTCGCCGCCCGATTCGATGTTTGCACCCTGCTCGACCGACTGCTCCACGAGGTCCCTGATGGTCTCGAACTGCGAGGCGTTCTGGACCGGCCCGACCAGCACCGCCTCGTCGCGGGGGTCGCCGACCGGCAGTTCGCTGGCGCGCTCGGCCAGTCGCTCAACGTACTCGTCGTACACCGATTCGTGGACCAGATGGCGGTTGATGGAGATGCACTCCTGCCCTTGGTGGGTAAACGAGCCGAAGACCCCGCCGTCCACCGCCCGGTCCAAGTCCGCCTCCGCGGTGACGATGTGGGCGTTGTTCCCGCCGAGTTCGAGCGCGGGCGTCGATAACTGCTCGGCCGCCGCCCCGCCGACCTTCCGGCCGACCTCGGTCGAACCGGTGAACGAGACGACCGAGGCCGCGGGGTGGCCAGCGATAGTCTCGCCGATGGCCGACCCCTCGCCCGTGACGACGTTTAGGACGCCGTCGGGGAGTCCGGCCTCCTCGAAGAGACTCGCCAGCGCCAGTCCGCCGACGATTGCGGTGTGTGTCGAGGGCTTGAGAACGACCGCGTTCCCGAGTGCGATGGCGGGCGCGACCGCCCGCATCGAGAGATACAGCGGGAAGTTCCACGGCGAGATGATGCCGACGACGCCCGCGGGTTCCCGGAAGACGAGGTTGCGCTTGCCCTCCACCGCGGACTCGCGCTCCTCGGTGTCGGTCGGGTCGGCGGCGTCCGCCAACTCCTCGGCAACCGCCATCGTCCCCGTGGTCAGGTCGAGTTCGATGTCGGCTTTGAGTCGAGCGCCGCCACACTCGACCGCAAACAGGTGGGCGAACTCCTCGTGGTACTTTCCGACGAGTTCGCGGGCCGCGGCGACTACCGACGCTCGCTCCTCGGGCGTCCGGTCGGCCCACTCGCGCTGTGCCGACTCGGCGGCCGCGTACGCGGCATCCACGTCCTCGTCGGTCCCAGCCGGGATCGTCCCGACCGCCACTCTTGTCGTCGGGTCCACCACGTCGAGTCCCGCGCGGTCGCCCTGCGCGCGCCACTCGCCGTCCACGTAGACGGCGTTCCACCCGTTTGACGGGGCGAACCCGAGGTCCTTGAGGTCCGGAGTCGTCTCCTCACCCGCGTCCGTCTCGGCGTCGGTCGGTGACTGGCGTTCGCTTTCCATGGCAAAAGAAAAATTGCAATTAACTTAATATCTTTCTAAAATAAATAAGAAATGGAATACGTGGTTCGCAAGCAACGCTCCGGACGACTCACTCCTCGCCTTGCGCCCCGAACTCGTCCAGCGTCGTGCGCTGGCCGGGCGACCGGACCTCGCTGACGAGCGCGCCGTCGGTCTCCAGTCCCAGCACTCGCTCGGCGGCGTGCCCGACCGAGTCCGTGTGGTCGCCGGGCGCGTACACCCCGAGTCGCCACTGCTCGCGCTGGACCTGCCGGAGCGCCGAGACCAGCGTGGACTGCTGGCCGAGGCGTCGAATCTCGCCGTTGACGATGACCCGCGTCGAGGACTCGGTCATGCTCGGTCGCCCCAACACGTCGATGATGACCGACTCGGGACCGACCCCCGCGTCGGCCGCGATGTCCGCCTCGAACTGCCGAATCCGGTCGTGGTCGGCGTCGATAACCTCGTCGGGCACGTCGGCCATCTCGACCCAGACCGCCCGCTTGTAGAGGTCCCGCGCGCCGAGTCGCCGAGCGAACTCCTCGGTCGGGGCGCTCCTTCGAAGCGCCGCGAAGAGGTCGTGGTCGTCCATCCGGCGGAGTTCGTCCGCGGAAATCGCGGTCTCGTCTAGCAGGCGCTCGCTCGCGCGCTGGAGCATCCCCCGACAGATGCGCGTGACGTGGTGGTTGTAGACGGTCGGGTTCATCAGCGCGCGCGCCAGAAGCAGGCTCTCGGCGGTCGGGACGTTGCCCTCCGCCAGCACGAGTTCGCCGTCGATGAGCGTGAGTTCCCGGACCAGTCGGGAGTGGTCAATGGTGCCGTAGGGGACGCCGGTGTGGTGGGCGTCGCGCACGAGGTAGTCCATCCGGTCCACGTCGAGTTCCCCCGAGACCAACTGGCCGAGTTTCCCGCCGCCAGCGATGAGGTCGGCGATTTCGTCGGGGTTGTGACCGTGGTCTCGAAGCACGTCGCCGACCTCGTTGTCCGCCAGCAGGTCGTGAACGTCGTCGTGGTACTTGCCGGTGTGGCGGTGGATAACTTCCTCGATGGTGTGACTGTAGGGTGCGTGCCCGATGTCGTGGAGGATGGCGGCCGCTCGGACGCGCTCGGCCTGCTTGCCCTGAATCCCGAGGTGGTCGAGTCCCTCGCAAGCGAGGTGGTAGACGCCGAGGCTGTGTTCGAAGCGAGTGTGGTTCGCGGAGGGGTAGACGAGATGTGCGGGACCCAACTGCTTGATGCGCCTGAGTCGCTGGACCGCGGGCGTGTCGAACAGCGCCCGCGCGACGCCCTCGACCTCGATGTGGTCGTGGACGGAGTCCTTGATGGTCTTCATGTGACAGAATTGTCCGCCTTCGTATAAAAACCGCCGGGAGTGGCGAGGGTGGGTCGCCACTCGCTTTTTCGATACTGCCGCGCTCGCCGAAACGCCACTGCATCGCCGAAGTGACAGATACTTCAACTGGTGTCCGAGAATCGAATACAGAGTAATCATGGCTGAATTTACGAGCGATAGCGAGCGAACTCCGTGGCGTTTCCGTCTGTTGACCGCCGCGGCACTCAACGTGGTGTGGTCGTTCTCCGCGGTCCAGTCGTCCGGGTCGTCGTACCCGTTCGACCTGTCGGCGTGGGGGCTGGCGCTCGGCGTGTCGGTGCTGGTTCTCACCCCGGTCTTCTACCACGCGCTGTACCGGGACGCTGGCGACATCCGCGAGAGTGATTCGCGGTGGGTTCCCGACCGGCGTCTCTGGGTCGGCGGCGGTGCCCTCGTCTCGGCCGCGTCGCTGGCGCTCTTCCTGAACCCGCTCGTCCACTACGTCGCCGCGGCGTATCTGGTTCAGCGATACCGGAAGTTCCCCGGCCGGGACCTCGCTGGCGATTTCGAGTAGCGACCGGCGATGTCGGTCGTTCGCTGCGCCACGAGACAGCACAAGCGTTTACCACTCGGAACACGCACCTCGGAACATGACGACGTTTCTCTCCGGGGGGACCGGAACCCCGAAGCTACTCGCCGGAGCCGAGTCGGTTTTCGACCCGGCAGAGACCACCGTCGTCGCCAACACCGGCGACGACGTGGATTTGGGCGGCCTGCTCGTCTGTCCCGACGTAGATACCGTCCTCTTCGAGCAGGGGGACCTGCTGGACTTGGAGACGTGGTGGGGAATCGCCGACGACACCACCGAAACCCACGAGGAGTTACACAACCTTGCCGAGACTGCCGACCTCGCCAAGGGACCGCGCTACCTGCCCGACGAGGCCCAGACCGACGGTCGCCACCTCGCAAACTGGCGGCGCTTCTCCGGCGTCGCGGAGTTCATGGAGATCGGCGACCGCGACCGCGCGGTCCACCTGACCCGGACCAGTCTGTTGGACGAGGGCCACAGCCTCACCGAGGTCACGCGCCTGCTCGCCGATGCTTTCGACGCGCCCGTGGACGTGGTCCCGATGAGCGATGACCCCGTGGCTTCTATCGTCCACACCCCCGAAGAGAGCGACGAGTACGCCGACGAGATGCACTTTCAGGAGTTCTGGGTTGCTCACCGCGGCGACCCCGAAGTGGACCATGTCGAGTTCCGCGGCGGCGAGGACGCCGACCCCGCTCCGGCCGCCCTCGGGGCGATAGAAGAGGGTCCCGTTGTCGTCGGTCCCTCGAACCCCGTCACCAGCATCGGGCCGATGCTCGCCATCGAGGAGCTACACGACGCGCTCGACGACGCCACCGTGGTCGCGGTCTCACCCTTCGTGGAGGACGAGGTGTTCTCCGGCCCGGCGGCCGACCTGATGGCGGGCGTCGGCTTCGAACCCTCGACCGCTGGCGTCGCGGCGGCCTACCCCTTCGCCGACGCCTTCGTGCTGGACGACCACGACGACACCGACCTCGACCGCCCGGTCGTCAAGACCGATACCGAGATGTCCGACGAAGACGACGCCGAGCGCGTGGCCCGCGCCGTCGCCGACGCGCTGGAGGTGATTTGATGTTCGAACCTCGACTCGCGCTCGCCAGTCTCAGCGGCCAGTCCGACGCCGAGTGGGCGAGAGCGGCCGATGAGCTCGCTGGCGCGGCGTTCCTCGGCGGTATCGCGCTCGACGCTCCAACCCGCGAGGCCGCCCGCGAACTGGTCGAACGCGACCGCGACGAGTTCCTTCCGGACGACCCCGCCGGTTTCGTGGACGACCAACTCGCCGCGCTCGAAGACGCCGACCTCCGGCCGGGGTTCAACGTTCGGACGACCTCGCTCGAACCGCTCCGGGCGGTCGCCGAAATCTGTGCGGACCGCGGCGCGATTCTCGAACTCAACGCCCACTGCCGACAGGACGAGATGTGCGCGGCGGGCGCGGGCGAGACCCTCCTCCGAAACACCGACCGACTCCGCGAGCAGGTCGCCGCCGCGGCGGGCGAAGGTCCCGACGTGAGCGTCAAAGTCCGCGCCGAGGTGCCGAGCGTGGACCTCGCCGAGACCGCCCGCGCCGTCGCCGACGCGGGCGGTGACGCGATGCACGTCGATGCGATGGACTCCGAAGGTGTCGTCGCCGACGTGGCCGCCGTCGCCGCGGAGACCGACCTCTTCGTGATAGCGAACAACGGCGTCCGCGGCGAGGCGACCGTCAGGGAGTATCTGGCCTGCGGCGCGGACGCGGTGAGCGTCGGCCGACCGAGCGATGACCCCGCGGTCCTCGGGCGCGTGGCGAGCGCACTGGACGAGTGGGTCGCCCAAAAACCGGAGGTGCGCGCATGACTCCGGCCGAGAACGCCCAACTCGCGCTCCTGCTGGAAGTCGCGGGCACGCCCAAGCCCGGCAACGTCGATAGGGCGCGGGACCTCTCGGACCTGCGATTCGAACACTTCCTCGCGGGCACGGTCGGCGCGGGACCGGGCCTGCGCGCGGCCGAGCGCGGCGCTCCGGTCGGCGAGGCGTTCGAGCGCGCCGTCGAGGGAATGAGCCAGCAGGAGGGCGGCAACACCCAGTTCGGCGCGCTCCTCCTGCTGGTGCCCCTCGTCCGGGCCGCCGCGGACGGCGACCTCTCGCCGGAAGGCGTCGAGCGCGTGGTCGAAAAGACGACCGTCGAGGACGCGGCGAACTTCTTCCGGGCGTTCGACCACGCCGAGGTGTACGTGGACGACCCGCCCGAAGACGCCGGGGACCTCGACGTTCGCCGGGGGAGCGACGCGGTTCCGGCGGTCGAGGAGCGCGGCGTCACCCTCTACGATGTGCTGGCGCTCGGCGACCAATCCGACGACGTGGCCGCCGAGTGGACCAATCAGTTCGAGCGCACCTTCTGGGCGGCCGACCGTCTCGCGGAACTGGCGGGGTCGGTCCCGGCGTCGGCACTCGGCGCGCGGGTCTATCTCGAACTGCTCGCGCGCCAACCCGACACCCTCGTGGCGAAACAGCACGGCGCGAAGACCGCAGAGAGCGTCCGGGTCCGCGCCCAAGAGGCGCTGGAAGGCGGGCCGGAGGTCGTCGAGGCCTTCGCCGACTCGCTGGTCGCCGACGGCATCAATCCGGGGACGACTGCCGACCTGACCGCCGCGGGCCTGTTCGTCGCGCTGGCCCGCGGGGAGGTGTCGGTGTGAGCGACGACGCGTCCGGTGTGTCGGATACGTCGGAAGACCGCCAGTCCGCGGGCGACTCTCGGTCGCCCGCGGACTGGCCGGTCGAGTTCCGAGGCGTCACCGAGTCGCTGGTGACGACGCTCGGCCCGAACGACCTGTGGAACGTCGCGGCGCTGGGCCTGCATCCGCCGGACAACGGACCCTCCGCCGACGCGCCCGTGACCGCCCGGACGTGGGGCAACACCCGTACTCGCCGGAACTTCCACCGGCAGGGTGGTGGCTACGTCCAGTTCGCGCGCGACCCCGTCGATTTCGTGGACGCCACGCTTTCGATCTTCGAGGTCGAGCGGCCGGTCCTCGACGCCGCCGACGCGTGGGTCGAGATCGAAGCCGAGCGCGTCGATTCCGGCGAGGACGGCGACACCGAGTGGGAGGAGTGGACCCTCTCGCCCGTGGATTCTGGCGTCGAGCGCGAGACGGTGCCAACGATAACTCGCGGGTTCGGCGCGGTTGTGGAGGCGACCGTCGCGGCCTCACGACTCGACGTGGACGCCTACGACGAGTCGGAACTCAGAAATCGGTTGTCGTACTTCGAGTCGGTCGGGCGAAACTGCGGGGACGACCGCGTGCGTGCGGCGTTCGACCGACTCCGCGACCACCTCGACGAGTAGCTTCAGCGACCGTCCTTTCGGTCGATGGTGACCGTCCAGTCGGGTATCTCGTCGGGTTCGTATTCGAGGTCCCAGACGCCTTCCACGTCCTCGCCGTCGCCGAACGCGCCGAGGACGAGTGCTTCCAGTTCGCTTTCGAATCTCGGACCGTCAGTGCTCACTTCGACCAGTTCGCCGTCCGTATCTCCGTCTGCTCTCCTCACTGTGCTAATCGAATCTAGAAGTTCAGGGATAATTATATTTGCGAATATCTGACGATATTTCGTCGACACCTACACAAAAATTCAGCACAATCTCTGACGGAGCGTCAAGTCTCGTCCACGTCGGCTTCCAGAACTACGTCGGCGGCGGTCCGGTTCGGCGGCCCGAGCGTGTCGTCGCGCGCGAACCGGGCGATTTGCTCGCGGCCCGACGCGACGCTCGTCCGGCCGGTCTCCAGTTCGGGCAGGAGTCGCGCGTAGAGGTCGAGTTCGTCGTCGAGCGCGCCCAGCAGCGCCGACCGCGCGGCCCCGTACGACTCCTCGCGGTTCAGGTAGACCGAGAGCTTCGTGCTGTACTCTTGGAGGCGCTCTTTCGTCCCGTCGTCCACCGCGGGGTGGTCGAGCAGGTCCACCGCCGCGAGGTCCTCGGCGTCCTCGTCGCCGTCGCTCGCGGCCTGAATCTCGTCGCGGGCCAGTTGCTTGGCGGTGTCGTACTTCGACGCCAGTTCGGTCTGGGTCTCGCGGCTCTCCTCGGTCCACGACTCCAGCAGGTCCAGCGCCTCCCCGATGGCGTCGATTCGCTCGGCGAGTCGGCGGCGCAACTCCGCGGCGTCCTCGACGGTCTGGACCGCTTCGACGAAGGTCGGCATGGCTTCGACTACGACGCCGAAGGGCCTTGGGTTGTCGGGTCGCGGACCGGCCGTCCGA
Organism: Halorussus pelagicus; assembly: GCF_004087835.1. NCBI lineage: Archaea > Methanobacteriati > Methanobacteriota > Halobacteria > Halobacteriales > Haladaptataceae > Halorussus > Halorussus pelagicus. The sequence goes on along the minus strand of NZ_CP035119.1, from coordinate 349,727 downwards.
CGACCGAAGACCGCAACGCACTTACTTTCCGGACGTGGAAACCCAACCATGGCAATCAAACCCGACTACGTCAAGAAGACGGGGCGCGTCCTGCTGGAGCGATACCCCGACGCCTTCACGACCGATTTCGACCAGAACAAAGACAGCGTCCAGAAACTCACCAACATCGAGTCGAAGGGCGTCCGCAACCGCATCGCTGGCTACGTCACCCGCAAAAAGTAGCGCCGTCGAGTTCCTGCGTACTTCCGCGACTTACCGCCCAGTAGCGACGCCCTCGGTCGGGTTCGCTGTCGGGCAAAAAGCTGGCCTTCCCAAATCGTTTTATCGACGTACCACCGAACCACGATACGATGACTGTACGAGTCGGCGTTCTCGGTGCGACCGGAGCGGTTGGCCAGCGATGTATCCAACTGCTGGACGGCCACCCGGAGTTCGAACTGGCGGCAGTAACGGCGAGCGAAGACAGCGCGGGTCGCTCCTACGGCGACGCCGCGAAATGGCGGGTAGACTCCCCGATTCCGTCCGCGGTCGCTGACCTGACCGTCAGCGAGACCGACCCTGACGCCGTCCCCGACGACGTGGACCTGCTGTTCTCGTCGCTCCCCTCCGGCGTCGCCGCCGAAGTCGAACCCGACTTCGCCGAGGCGGGCTACGTCCTCTCCTCGAACTCCTCGAACGACCGACTGGCCGACGACGTGCCCCTCGTCATCCCCGAAATCAATCCGGGCCACCTCGACCTGCTGGAGGTCCAGCGCGACGAGCGCGACTGGGACGGTGCCGTCGTCAAGAACCCCAACTGTTCGACCATCACGATGGTCCCCACGCTCGCGGCGCTCGACCAGTTCGGACTGGAGCGCGTCCACGTTTCGACGCTACAGGCCGTCTCAGGCGCGGGCTACTCGGGCGTCTCCTCGATGGAGATACTCGACAACGTCATCCCCCATATCGGCGGCGAGGAGGACAAGATGGAGACCGAGTCCCGAAAGCTTCTGGGAAGCTTCGACGGCGCACAACTCTCGAAACACGACGCCGACGTGTCGGCGTCGTGCAACCGCGTGCCGACCATCGACGGCCACCTCGAAAACGTCTGGGCCGAGACCGAGCAGGACGTGACCGAAGAGGAAGTCGAGGACGCCTTCTGCGCCATCGAGAGCCTCGACCTGCCGAGTTCGCCCGACCAACTCATCGAGGTCTTCGAGGACCCGAGTCGCCCGCAACCGCGACTCGACCGGACGCTGGGCGGCGGCATGGCCATCGCGGCGGGCGGCGTCCAGACGACGCCCGCGGGCGTCCAGTACAACACGCTGGCGCACAATACGATTCGCGGCGCGGCGGGCGCGGCAGTGCTGAACGCCGAATTGCTCCAGAGCGAAGGCTGGATTTAACGATAGTCGAGTCGCTTCCGACCCTCGCTCGCGGTGATTGTTGAACGAGACGACAGGAATTTTCTTCCCTCGGTCACTCGGATGGCGTGTGACGACCGATTCCGACCCCGCGCCCGCGGACTCCTCGACCTTCGCGTGGTCACATACCCCAGCCGAGTCCCGACTGCTCTCCGGCCTCGTCGCGCTCTCGGTCGGTGTCGTCGCCGGGTTTGCGCTCGGCATCGCTCTCGGCGTGGTTGGTCTCGCGGTCCTGCTGGCGGTCGAAGGGCGCTATCTGGTCGCGGTCGCCACCCTCCTCGCGTTCGTCTTCGGTCTAGCGCGAACCGCGCCCCACCTCTTCGCCACCGGCGAGAGCGCGCCCCCATTTCGCGGTCTCGGCCACCGGACGCTCGCGGCGTCCGCTGTCGGCGGTCTCGCCACGCTCGCGCTCGCCGGATACGTCCTCCCGAGAGAACTCTTCTCGGCGCTCGTCGGCGCGACGCTCCTCGTCCCGCTGGCACTCGCCAGCCTGCTCGCCTCCGAGGGCGACCTCGACGCCGAAAACGGGCGACTCACCTACTCGGGAACCGACATCGACCTCTCGACGCTCGCCGGAGTCCGGCGCTGGTCGGTCGGCGGCTACGTCGCCTACCGACTCTCGTACGCCGAGGGGGTCGCGACGTTCGCCACGCCGCGGACGCTCGTGGTCCCCCGACGGGTCGATTCCCGACTCCGCGACGCGCTCGATACCGGCGTCGCGGCCGAGTCGGGCGACCCCGGTCCAAAGCGAACGGGGGTCCGAGTCGTCGCCGCCGCCATCGGCCTGTTTTTCTTCGGCTTCGCCGGACTCCTGCTGACCGTTGACCCGACCGGGGCGACCCTGCGGGGCGACGCCGTACTGTGGTACGCCGCGCTCGTCATCGGTCTCTTCGGTGCCATCTTTGTCGGACTCGCGGTTCGGGGCGGCTGACCGCTTGGACGACTCGGAAGTCCTCAGATCTGGTTCCATAGGTCCGAGACCAGTCCTCGCGGGTCTGACCGAAGGCGTCTAACCGCGGGCATCACGTCGTGTTTCACCGCCCGGAAACCGACGATAGCGAGACCGGTGACAAGCGCGACACCGCCGACGACGCCGGGAACGCCGCCCGCCGGTCCGTTGGCGAGTTCTGGCGCGACGACTGCCAACAGACTCGCCGGAACGAGAAAGAGGAGTCCGAGTTTGAGAAGTCCGTCGGCGAGTCGTTTCCAGCGAGTGGGTTCCATACCGTCGGCGACCGCCGCCTCGGTCTCGCGCCGTTGCTGTTCGGTCGTCCGGAACTCCAGCGCATCGAGGCTCCGGGTTTCCTCGCCGACGAGTTCGCGTCGTCGGTCCGCGGCGAGTTCAGCCACCTCATCCGGGTCGATGTGATGGAGTTCTCGGACACGCTCGACCGTGAGACGGGCATCCGCGAGCGTCCGCGCGAGTTCCTCGTCGGAAACCTCCTCGAACGCGAGTTCGAACTGCCGGTCGGGATAGTTGGCGAGAAGTCGGAAGTCGTCCATCCCGGCCGCGACCCGCGAGCGAATCTTCCGCTGGTCGCGCCGCCGCTTCGCGGGCGCGCTCTCGGCGAAGTCGTCGTGGACGCGCCGTCGTTGCGTCTCGGTGAGGAGCGACGCAGGTTCGTCGGCCATGGTGGAGTGCTCTGTGGTGTGTCAGTTTATTCTACCGAACTGTCGAGAAGCGGGGGTGTACTCCGTACACCGAGGCAGATGTTTCACCGTGTACGCCCGTACACGCCGGAAAAATCGCGTTAACGGTCTCGCCCTCTTTTGGGGTCGTCGTCGGTAGCCGTCATCACAGATGTCGATGCACGGAACGCTGTTTGCAAAAACGAAGTCGTTCGTTGGGAAAGAGACTCGGTTGCGTGCGTTCACCGTCGCTCTCGGTCTGACGGCGCTCGGGTCGATAGCGAGTTTCGTGACGTTCCTCGTTCTCAGAGGCGTCCTGTCGGAAGCGTTCGGAGACCCGCTCCCCGGATTGGTGTACAAGTTTCGGATGCGGGGCGTCCAGTGGGGGTTCACCGGCTTCGTCCTCGCGTATCTGCTCGTCACGCGCGAGTGGGAGCGGTACGTCCGGTTCCGGCGGCCGCGACTCGCCGACGGCGCGTGGGTACTGGTCGGCCTGTTCGGGTTAAACGCGATGACCGAAGTCGAGAAAGTCGTCGTGCCGCGTCTCGGTCTCTCGCTGGAGACGATTAGCGGCGCACCGCTTCAGTCGGTCCCGCTCTCGACGTGGCCACTCGCGTGGCCGCTGGTGTTCGCGGGCTTGTATCTACTCCCCGCAATGGTCGAAGAGCAGTTCTATCGCGGGCTGATTCAGACTCGACTCCGGGGGACGTTCTCGACAGTCTCGGAAATCGTGTTCGCGGCCGGGTTCTTTTCGCTCTCTCATCAACTCTACATCGTCGGTGGCGGCCCGGAGATGATGGCGACGGGCGCGGTCCACTTCTTCGCGCAGGGACTGGTCTTCTGTGTCCTCTACGAGCGGTCGGATAACCTGTTCGTCCCCGCGACGGTCCACGCGCTCAGTTGGACGAGCGCGTACGCCATTCTGACCGGATTGATAGGGCTGTAGCTCCTGACTTCGACCGCGCTCGGCTCTCCTTCCGCAGGCGTCGCCGCTCGGGTAGCGGACGCGAGCGAGAGCGAGCGACGACGCCGCGACGCGCCCGCTCAGACGACCCGATTCTCCAACTCCTCGCCGTCGTCCAACCGCCGGACGTTCTCGGCGACGATGTCGGCCAACCGCGCGTAGTAATCGGGCGTGTGGCCCGAGCAGTGGGGCGTAATCAAGCAGTTCTCGAAGTTCCAGAGCGGGTGGTTCTCGGGGAGCGGTTCCGGGTCGGTCACGTCGAGCGCCGCGCCGCGCAGGTGGTTACCCCGGAGCGCCCACACCAGCGCGTCGGTGTCCACGACCGGCCCGCGGGCGACGTTGACGAGGACGGCGTCCGGCGGCATGGTCTTTAGCTCCTCCTCGCCGACGAGTCCGCGCGTCGTCTCGGTCAGCGGGCAGGCGAGGACGAAGTAGTCCGTGCGCGCGAGGGCGTCGTGAAACTCCTCGTCTCCGAACCCGACCACGTCGTCTGTCGGGCCGCCCTTCTCGGGGGTGTAGCGCACGCCGACCGTCTCGACGCCGAAGCCTTCCAGTCGTTCGACCACGGACTGGCCGATGGCTCCCAGTCCGACGACCGTGACGGTGCTGTCTTGCAACTCGCGGGACTGGAAACTCCGCCACTCGCGGTTGCGCTGTCGTCGCCACCCCTCGTGGAGTCGCCGCGCGAAGACGAGCAGGTTCCCGACGACGTGTTCGCCGATGTTCGGCCCGTGGACGCCCGAGGCGTTCGTCACCGCCACGCCGCGGTCTTCGAGCGCGTCGAGAGGCAGGTGGCCGGTCCCGGCGTAGGCGCAGGCGAACAGTTCCATCGCCTCGGCGCGCTCCAGCAGGTCCTCGTCCAGTTCCATTCCCGCGACGACCGGCGCGTCGGCGAGTAACTCGCGCTCCTCGTGGGGCGTGCGCGCGTGGACGATTTCACGGTCGGGCAGGCGCTCGCGCAGGTCGGCGACGTACTGCGAGACGGGCGTTCCGTGGGTGCTTTTGCGCAGGACGACCACGTCAGGTGCATCTTGGGTCATTCGTGGCGTCGTTTCGTCGCCGAAGAGTAAAACCGCACCTGAAGCGGCGATTCAATGGAACGACTCGCTTCACATCTTTTTTGAACGACGCCGCCACGTTCCCACATCTCGAAAACGACGCCCCGGAACTAAGCCTGCGAGAGCGTACCCTCGCTCATGAGTAGTTCACAAGCGTTCGCCGGGTCGGCCGTGGTCGCGCTCAAGGCCCTCACGCTGGCGCTCGGCGGCACGATAACCTACTTCGCGTTCAAGGCGTACCGGCGGACGAACGCCCCCGCGCTCCGGGCGTTCGCGGTCGGGTTCGGTCTCGTGACGGCGGGGACCGTCCTCGGCGGCGTCGTCCACCAGCTCACGAGCCTCAGCATCGAGGGCGGCATCGTCATCGAGAGCGTCTTCACCGCGCTCGGGTTCGGCGTGTTGACCTACGCGCTGTACGCCCGAACGTAGCGAGTGCGGGGTCGGAGGGAGAATCGTCCGATACCGTGGATGAAAAGCTATTTACACGACCCGCGAACAGAACCACCCAACCGCCCGTTGCCCCTCCGACAGTTTCGCCGACGGGCGACCCCGAACGATGGCCCGGACTGGTACGACGACCGTCGCCCGCCCACCACCCTCCCCGCCTCGCTGGCGACTCCCGCCCGAACGCTCGCCGGAGGTGTCCGACAAGCCGTGAGTCCCCTCTGCCCGCTCTCGACGCTCCCGCTGGCGCTTCCCGGAGTCGAAACGCTCTCGTCGGTGTTCCTCCGACCGCTCGGTCTCGCGGCGCTGGCGGCCGCGGTGCCCGTCCTCGCGCTGTACCTCCTGAAACCCGACCCCGAGCGACGCTCCTTTCCCGCCGTCGAGTTCCTCGTCGGCGACCGGGAGACGAGTCGCCGCCACCCCGCGCTCCGCCGCCTCCGGCGCAACGCCGTCCTCGCGGTCCAGTTGCTCGCAATCTTCGCCCTCGCGGTCTCGCTGGCCGCGCCCTACGTCCCGGTCTCGGAGACCCGAACCGTCTCCGAGACCGTCGTCGTCGCGGATGCGAGCGCGAGCATGGCGACCCAGTCGGGCGGCACCGCGCGCTTCGACCGCGCGATTTCCGTCGCGAAGGGGGCGGCGACCGAAGAGACCTCCGTGGTCGTCGCGGGCGCTGAGACTGCCGTCGTCGCCCGGCGCGCGCCCCCCGCGGAGGCCCGTACCGCACTCGACGGACTCGCAGTTTCGGACGCGCCGGGCGACCTCCGGGCGGCCATCGACCGCGCCGCGGCGGTGGCGGGCGAGGACGCCCGCATCGTGGTCGCCAGCGACTTCGCGTCGGGCAACTGGCGGAGCGCGGTCGATTCGGCCCGCGCCAGAGGCTACGACGTGTCGCTCCGGCAGTTTGCTGGCGGCGGGTCGGCCAACGTCGGCGTCGTCGAGTACGCCTTCGCCGACGGCACCACGTCGGTCCGCGTGAAGAACTTCGGCGAGGGCGAGGCGACCCGGAAAGTCACGCTCGGCGAGGCCAGCGAGTCGCTGACGCTCGCTCCCGGCGAAGTCGCCACCGCCGACCTCCCGGTCCCGGCGGGCGGCGGCCGACTCGAACTCTCGCCGGGCGACTCGTTTGCGACCGACGACGGTCTCGTCGTCGCGGCCCCGTCCGACCCGACGATGGACGTGCTGGTCGTGACCAACGACCCGAACCGACCGCTGATTACCGCGCTGGAGGTCGTCCGCGGGACCGACGTGACCGTCAAGAATCCGCCCGCGTCGATTTCGGAGTCCTACGATCTCGTGGTCTTCAGCGCGGTTGACCCCGGCCGACTGCTCGACGGGACGACGCAGGTCGCCCGCGAGACGCTGGCCGGTGGCGGCGGCGTCGTGATTCAGGCCCAGTCGAACCTCTCGGGGGTCGGCTACGGCGACCTCTTGCCGGTCGCGCCGAACGGCACCCTCACCGACCCGGCGGTCCGTCAACCCAACGAGACCGACCTCACGGCCGACGTGACCTTCCCGACCCCGGAGACCGCGGTACGGGCCGACCTCCGGGCCGGTGAGTCGCTGCTCGCCACGGAGAACGGGACGCCACTGCTGGCCTCGGCCCGCTTCGACGCCGGAAACGTGTTCTACTACGGCTACCCCGCCGGTGACGCCTCGTTCGCGCACAACTACCGGTATCCGGTGTTCTGGAAGCGCGTCGTCTACGACCTGACGGGCCGCCGCTCGCTGTCGGCGATGAACCCGGAGACCGGCACCACGCTGTCGCTCGGCGGCAACGCGACCGTCGAGACGCCCGGCGGAACGCGCCAGACGAGCGCGCTCGCGTTCCGCGAGACCGGGTTCTACGAGGTCGGGGGCGACCGCTACGGCGCGTCGCTGGCCAGCGCGAGCGAGTCGAACGTCTCCGCGCCGAGCGTCGGCGACGCGGGCGCGAGCGCCGGTGACACCGACACCGAGACGACGACCGTTCCCCTGAAACTCACGCCGGTCGTCGCGGGCGTCGCGGCCCTGCTCGTCGTGCTGGAACTGGCCCTCCTGCGCTATCGAGGTGACCTCTGATGAGTCCGATTTCGCCTCTGTTGGTGGTCACGCGCCTGCTATCGACCACTATTCCCGGCGTCGGCGTCGCGGTCGAGTTCGCCCGGCCGCTCGTCTTCGCGGCCGTGCCCCTCGCCGCAATCGCTCTCTGGGTTCTCGTCCGGCGGGGAAGTGGCGACGACGCCGCGCGCTCGTCCGACCGGAGCGCGAGTCGGCGCGCTCGACTCGCGCTGTACGCCACCCGACTGCTCGTCGTGACCTGTCTCGTCGTCGCGGCCGCGGGACCGACGACGGTCACGACGGCGACGACGGCGGGCGACCCGACCGTCACGATGCTGGTGGACGACTCGGCCAGCATGCGACTCCACGAACCGGTCGCCGACGACCTCGAAACCGGAATCGAAGCGGAGGGCGTCGCCGTCGAGCGCGTCACGGTCGCGTCGGACAACCGCTCGCGCGTCGGCGACGGCCTCACCGCCAACCTCCGGCCGAACGCGAGTCTGCTGGTGGTCTCGGACGGGCAGGTCACGCGGGGCGCGTCGCTGGCCGGAGCCACCGACCTCGCGCGCTCGGTGAACGCGACGATAAACCGAGTCCGCCTGACGACCGACCGCTCGGATTCGCGCGTCGTCGTCACCGGCCCGCGGAAGGCCAGCGTCGGCGTCGAGAATCGCTTCGGCGTCCGGGTCGCGGGCGTCGAGGGCGTGCCAACTGGGCGTCCGATTTCGGTCGCCATCGACGGCGAGGAGGTCGTCTCCCGCGAGGTCCCCGACGACGGGGCGTTCACCGTCGAACGCAACTTCTCGGAGACCGGCCCGCACCGCGTCACGGCGCGACTCGGCGGCGAGGACGCCTACGCGAGCGACGACACCTACCGCAAGACCGTGCAGGTCGTCGAGCAACCTCGCGTCCTCTACGTGAGTCGCGGCGACTACGCCTTCGAGGGGTACCTCCGGGAACTGTACGACGTGACCCGCGCGGAGTCGGTCCCCGACGACCTGCGTGACTACTACGCGGTCGTCGTCCACGACGTGGCCGCGCCGGACCTCGGGAACGTGAGCGCGCTCCAGAGCCACGTCATCGACGGCGGCGGTCTCCTCGCGGTCGGTGGCGACAACGCCTACGAGAAAGGCGAGTACGGCGATTCGCGCCTCTCGTCGCTCCTGCCGGTCGAGGTCGGCGGTTCGACCGGCCGGACATCCCGCGTCGCGCTCGCGGTGGACGTGTCGGGAAGCGCCTCCGAGGGGATGAAGATTCAGAAGGCGCTCGCGCTCGACGTTCTCTCGCAACTCGGCGACCGCAACGAGGTCGGCGTCGTCGCGTTCGACGGGAGTCCCTACCGGGTCGCCGACCTCTCGTCGCTCGACAGCGACCGCGAGAGCCTGCAGCGCAAGATTCGAAGCCTCCGGAGCGGCGGGACGACCGACATCGCGTCGGGACTGCTCGGCGCATCGAAACTCCTCGGCGACGAGGGCGGCACGGTCATCCTCCTGAGCGACGGCCGCGACGACGCGAATCCCTCGTTCGCGGCGGCCGAGCGACTCGCCAACCGGAACGTCCGCGTCGTCAGCGTCGGCGTCGGCACCGTTAACGAGCGCGTTCTCGGCGGCATCGCCGAGCGCACCGGCGGGTCGTTCCTGCTGGCGAACGAGACCAATCGGCTCCGCGTCGAGTTCGGCGGCGCGAACCGACGCTACAGCGGCGACCACGCGGTCGTCGTGGACGACGGCCACTTCGTCACCCGCGGGGTGAACCCGACCGCGAGTCTGCCCGGCGTCAACGAGGTGAGCGTCAAGCCCGGCGGCGACCTGCTGGTGGCGACCGGCGAGGGCGCGCCCGCGCTCTCGACGTGGCGGTTCGGTCTCGGCCGGGTCGGTGCGGTCACGGCCTACGGCCCGGACGGCGGTCTCGGTGGTCTCCGGACGGAACCCGACTCGCTGTTGCTCTCGCGGACCGTCAACTGGGCCATCGGCGACCCCCAGCGGAAGGCCACCGGCGTCGTCGCCGCGCCCGACACCCGCGTCGGTGAGTCCACGACGGTCGTCTACGCTGGCGAGGGGCCGCCGAACCCCTCCGAGAGCGCCGCCCTGTCGTTCTCGGAGGTCGCGCCCGGCCGGTATGAGGCAACTTCGACCCCGACCGACCTCGGCTACGAGTCGGCGCTCGGGAGCGCCTACGCGGTCAACTACCCGGCGGAGTACGCCGCGCTCGGCGTCTCCTCGGAGCTAAAACGGGCGGTCGAACGAACCGACGGCCGGGCGTTCGACGCGAACAACCCCTCGGCAATCGCCGACGCCATCGAGCGACAGGCGACCCGCGAGCGAGAGGTCCGGCGGTCGTGGGACTGGGTGGTCCTGCTCGCGGGCCTACTGGTTCTGGTCGGCGAAATCTGCGCTCGGCGACTCCGCCGACGCCGCGGTAACGGAGTGATTCCATGAGCTACATCGGCGATACCATCAACGTCGCGCTCGCGCTGCTCGTCTGTCTCTCGGCGTTCGGACTCGCCGCAACGACCGTCGTCCATCAAGAGTCGGTCGGCGATCTCCGGACCGAGAACCAGAAGCTGACCGACCGAAACGACGAGTTGTCCGCGCAGGTCGAGCGCAAGCAGGCGCGCGTCAACGAGTTGAATAAGTCGCTCCAGAGCCTCAACGAGTCGCTCGAAACCCGACTCTCGGACATCGAGGACGTGTCCAAGCAGTTGCGCGCGACCGAGGAGCGACTCAACGACACCCAGCGGGAACTGAACTCGACGGAGAACAACCTCGAACGCACTCGAACCCGCCTGTCCGACGTGAAAGACGAGCGCGACAGACTGCGACGCCAGTTCGAGACCGCCGAGGAGCGGACCGACCGACTCAACGAGACGGTCGAAAACCTCCAGTCAACCGCCGACGCCCGCAACGAGACGCTCGAACGCGTCAACGACACCGTCAGACGCCAACAGCGCCTCCTCGACCGGAAAAACGAGACGATTCAAGACCTCCGCGAGGAGATAGCCCGCTTACAAGAGCGCATCGATGAGTTGGAGTCCCAGTCGAACGACTACCGGCGGCCCGACCGACTCTGGCGGAGTCGGTCGGGCGGCGGGGTCGCGGGCGCCGCGGCGTCCGCGACCCCACGAGGTTCTGACGGACGCGCTCCGGAGGTGCGAGGATGAGCGACGAGTCCGAGGCGCCGACGGCCGACGCCGCGGCGGACAACGCAACTCCCGCGAACGACGCCGCGGAGGACTCTTCCGACGCGAGCGACCGCGACGACATCGAGGCGGCGCTCGCCGAGATTCGCCGGGAATGCCGGAAGGTGGCGTTCGTCTACGCCAGTCTCGACGCGGTCTGCGTCCTGCTGGTGGTCCGGTTCGCGGCGACCCTCGTCGGTATTCCCGCGCTCGAAATCGAGGTCGGGACCTCGGCGTTCGACTCGCTCGGCGCGCCAGCGCCGAGCGTCGGTAGCGTAATCGCCCTCCTCGTCGGAGTCGTCGCGTTCGCCGCGGAGTTTCGCCTTCGGACGCGACGGCCCGCCGCCGAGCAGTTCGAGGCGGCCAACCCCGAGGTCAGCGAGGCGCTCCGGACCGCGCGCGACGCCGCGCGCGACGACCGCTCGAACCCGATGGTCCAGTCGCTCTACGGCGACGTACTCGACCGACTCCGGGACACCTCCAGCGTCAACCTCCTGAACGCGACCCGCCTCGCGGCCACGTTCGTCCTCGCACTCGCGGTGAGTCTGGCGACGGTCCAGACCGCCGTTATCGGGGTCGAAATCGGCGTTGCCGGACCCTCCGGACCGGGCGACTCCGCGCCCGGCGACTCGGACGGCGACGCGCTCTCCACGGAGTCGGCGGCCCTGCAGGACGGCGAGGAGGTGCTGGGCGACCCGACCGACGTGTCCGCTGGCTCGGAGAACCTCTCGGCCGCGGTGGACGCGAGTCCCGGCGGCGAGGGCGACCGCGACTGGAACTACGAGGGCGATTCGAGCGACAGCGGCGACGACTCCGCCGTGGACCCCCAGCGCGCCGGGTTCACCTCGCCCGAGCGCGTTGAGGACGCGGCGCTCGTCCAACGATACGCACACGAACTCGAAGGAAACACTACGGATGACTGACCGAAACCAAGCCATCGACGACGTGACGAACCGCATTCAGGCGATACGCTCGGAGGTCCAGCGGCGCATCGTCGGCCAAGAGCAGGTCGTAGACCAAGTGCTGGCCTGCCTGCTCTGTGACGGCAACGCGCTGTTGGAGAGTACACCCGGTCTCGGCAAGACGCTGCTCGTCAGGACGCTCGCGGAGGTCACGGGTCTCTCCTTTTCGCGCATCCAGAACACTCCCGACCTGATGCCTTCGGACGTTATCGGGACCGAGATGGTTCGGGAGACCGAGACCGGCCGCACCTTCACCTTCGAGAAGGGACCGGTGTTCGCCAACCTCGTCCTCTCCGATGAGATAAACCGGGCGACGCCGAAGACCCAATCGGCCCTGCTCGAAGCGATGGAGGAGGGACAGGTGACGGCGGGCAACGAGACCTACGACCTGCCGGAACCGTTCTTCGTCCTCGCCACGCAGAACCCCATCGACCAAGAGGGGACCTACCCTCTGCCCGAGGCCCAGTCCGACCGCTTCCTCATGAAGATTCTCGTGGACTACCCCTCCGCGGCGGCCGAGCGCGAAATCGTGGACCGCTACACGGGCGACGTGGACGCGTCGGTCTCCGTCGAGTCGAAGGTCTCGACCCGCGAACTCCGGAAGATGCAACAACTCACCCATCAGGTCCCCATCGCCGACGACCTCCGTGACCTCGCGGTGGACCTCGTGCGCGACACCCGGACTGCCGAGGACTTGGAGTACGGGGCGAGTCCCCGCGCCAGCATGTCGCTGGTCCGCGCGGCGAAGGCCCGCGCGCTCGTGGAGGGGCGCACCCACGTCGGGCGTGAGGACATCACGGCGATGGCCGTGCCGGTCCTTCGCCACCGCGTCGTCGTGGACTTTCGGGCCGAGCGCGAGGGACTGACGCCCGACGACGCGATACGCGCGCTAGTCGAGGACCGCTGAGACGATGATCACGACCGACTTTCTGGACGAACTCGACCGCTTCGACGCCGCCGACGACCGAGACGCCCGCTCCCAACAGCAAGGCGACCGCACCGCGGAGGCGGTCGGCGAGGGCCTGACCTTCGCGGACTACCGCCGGTACTCACCGGGCGACGAACCTCGATTCATCGACTGGAACCTCTACGCCCGGACCGACGAACTCTACGTCAAGCAGTTTGAGGCCGAGCGTAACTTCACGGTCCACGTCCTCGTGGATTCGAGCGCGTCGATGGACTTCGGCGACCCCGACAAGTTCGAGACCGCCGCGAAAATCGGGTTGGGGTTCGCCTACCTCACCGCCCGCGAACACAACGAGTTCCGGTTCGCGGTCTTCGACGAGACCGCCCGCAGACTCGACCGCGGCCGGTCGAACCGCGGGGAAGTTCTCGAACTGGTCGAGGAGTGCAACGCGGTCGAACCGAACGGCGAGGCAGACTTCGAGGCGGCGCTCGCCGACTACGCCGCGACTATCGACTCGAAGGCACTGGTCGTCGTCTGTAGCGACTTTCTCGCCGAACTGGACGCCATCGACGCCGGACTGGAGGCACTGGCCTCGAACCAACTCCTCCTCGCTCACGTCGCCGCGCCGGAAGAACAAACGCTCCCGACCGGCGGCGACACCATCTTCGAGGCCTTGGAGTCCGACCAGTCGCTCCGAGCCTACGTGAGCAATCGGCTAGCAGCGTCGTATCGGGACCGATTCGACGACCACCGAGAGGGCGTCGAAGGCGTCGCCCGCGACCTCGCGGCGCGCTATGAGTTCGTAGATACAGGCAGACCCTTCTTCGAGTCGTTCGGCGACGTGTGGTTCGAGTGAGTCGAGGTAAGAAGGTTGAATCTGCGGAGTCGAATATCGACACCGAATTGAGGAATCGTAGCCGTAATGGTTTATTTCACGTCAAAATTATGCTCCGTCTGGGATTTGAACCCAGGTCACAGGCTCGAAAGGCCCGAATGATTGGCCGGGCTACACCAACGGAGCGTTTATCTTCTTCCGGGTCCGCTCCCGGACGCATTTTGACGAATGGCCCGGATATTTATAAACCTCACTAAATCCATCTCGCCGTGGCGTGATTTGCCACGGATTAAATAGGTGAATTACACTTTGGCGTCGAAAAGTAGTTCTATCGGCGCGTCGAACTCGATTTTTCGGTGGTCCGCCTTGCCGTGACAGCGGTTGCAAAGAAGGACTAAGTTCTCTTCGTCGTGAGCGTCCTCGATTTCGAGATGTTCCGCGTTCCGGAATATTCTCACGGGAACGACGTGATGGACCTCTAACCGCCTCTCGGACCCATCGTGGCCACAGTGTTGGCAGACTTCGTCGCGCTCGCGGATGGTCTCTCGTGCAACGGACCATCCCGACCCGTATCGCCTGCTGTAGCCACCCCGCCAGTTCGGATTGTCCTCTCCGGCCGTCGATTTACTCATCTTCTGTCGAGTCTCTTTCGACCGAGTAATTCCTTCGAGCGAGTCGGCGATTTGTTCACGAACGTCGTCGGGTATCTCGTTCCCTTCGCGTGCCTCCGACATCCGTTGCCGGGTCTCCTCGGAGAACGACCGACCTTCTAGCGATTCGGAAATTTTTCGCTTTTCTTCTTTGGTCCGTTCTCGGCCGTACATCGGGTGGTTCTCGCCGCGCATCTCTCGGGTCGGAATGTCGAACTTTTTCATGTACTTGCGAATCGTCGAGGGCGAGACGCCGCACTTGTCCGCGATTTCTTTCTGCGTAAGTCCCTCGTCCCAGTATTTCGCTTCGAGCCAGTGTTCTTTTTGATAGAGCTTCATCTATCGTCTTTCTAGACTATCGAGACTATAAACTTCCTCGATTCGGTGACGAAACGATACCGAGGAGAGCGTACTGTCCGAACGACGCCGATGGCTCTCGAAAAGTGAGTTGCAAATAAACGGGGTTGGTCGAAACTCCGGTTCGTCGCCGGTCAGTTCGCTCCGCTTACTTTCCTTCGAACTCTGGCTCACTTCCGTCAGAGGCAAGCTCTGACGACGGTCGCCTCACTTCGACGGCTCGTTCACTCGCCTTTGAAGTTCGGCTCCCCGTCGCCCATGAACGCCGTGATGCCTTCCATTAGGTCGTCGGTGTTCATGAGGTGGCCGAACGCCTGCGATTCGACTTCCAGACCCGCATCCGTATCATCGCGGCCCGCGAGCATCGCGCGCTTGGTGTACTTTTGGGCGATTGGCGGTCCGGCCGCGAGGTCGGCGGCGAGTTCGTGGGCGCGGTCCTCGAACTCGGCCACTTCGACAACTTCGTTGACGAAGCCGTAGTCGGCCATCGTCTCGGTTTCGAAGCGGTCGGCGGTGAAGATGATTTCCTTGGCGCGGCCCTCGCCGACGATGTGCTTGAGTCGCTGGGTGCCGCCCCAGCCGGGGAGGAGACCGAGGTCGTGTTCGGGCTGGCCCATCTCGGAACGGTCGGTGGCGATGCGCATATCGGCGCAGGTGGCCATCTCCATCCCGCCGCCGAGACAGTAGCCGTCGATGGCCGCCAGCACGGGCATCGGGCAGGCTTCGAGTTTCCCGAAGGTCTGTTGGCCCTTCTTCGAGAGTTCGACCGCCTGAATCGGGTCGCCGCCGCCCGCGGCCATGCTCTGTACGTCCGCGCCCGCCGAGAAGGCCTTGTCGCCCTCGCCAACGAGCAAGAGTGCGCGCACGTCGTCGTCCGTTTCCAGCGCTTCGACCGCGTCGCCGAGGTCGTCCAGTAGTTCCTCGCTGACCGTGTTCATGCGGTGGGGGCGGTCGAGGACGATCTTGCCAACCATGTCGCCGGGCTTCTCGACGCGGATGGTGTCGTAGTCGTATTCGCCTTCGTCGCTGTCGTCTTCCTCGCCGCCGTAGAAGCCGCCGCTCTCGGCGGCCTCGCGGAGGTAGTCAGCGGGTTCGTAGCGCGCCTCGCCGGTCTCGTCGTGGAGGTCGTCGAGGGTGTCCAGCAGGATGTCGAGTCCAGCGTCGTCGGCCATCTTCGCGGGACCCTCGGGGAAGCCAGCGCCGAGCATCACGGCGTCGTCGATGGCGTCGGGGTCGGCCACGTCGTTGCCGACCAGCTTGGCGACTTCGTTGGCCATTACGGCTTGCAGGCGGTGGACGGCCGTCTCGCTTCCGGCGTCGGTCGGGATGTCCGCGCCGCCGTTCTCGTAGTCGTAGAAGCCCTCGCCGGTCTTCTTGCCGAGCTTCTCGGCCTCGACTTTCTCCACGAGGAGCGGGCACGCTTCGTAGGTCTCGCCCAGCACCTCGTTCATGTATTCGAGGACGTGGTAGCCCACGTCGATGCCGACTTGATCGGCGAGTTCGAAGCTCCCCATCGGGAGACCCATGTCGAACTTGGTCGAGCTATCGACCTCGGCGACGGTGTAGTCGCCGGACTCGACCATCCACGCCGCCTCGTTCATTAGCGGGACGAGGACGCGATTGACGATGAAACCGGGGCTGTCCTTGCGGACGCGGACGGGCGTCTTGCCCATCTCCTCGGCGAGGTCTTCGGTCAGGTCCAGCACCTCGTCGTCGGTGTGTTCGCCCGAGATGACTTCGACCAACTGCATCCGGACCGGCGGGTTGAAAAAGTGCATCCCGCAGAACCGCTCGGGGCGCTCGGTGACCTCCGAGAGTTCCGTAATCGAGAGGCTGGAGGTGTTCGTGGCGAAGACGGCGTCGTCGGACGCGTACTCTTCCAGCTCGCCGTACACGTCTTTCTTGATTTCCATCTTCTCGGGGACCGCCTCGACGACGAAGTCGGCGTCCTCGACGGCCGCCTCGAAGTCAACGACCGGCGTCACGCGGTCGAGGGCGGCCTCGGCCTCCTCGTCGGTGAGTCGGTCTTTCTCGGCCAGTTTGTCGAGGCTCCACTCGATTTGGTCGTAGCCGTTCTGGACGAACTCCTCTTTGATGTCGCGCAGGTTGACCTCGAACCCTGCGAGGGCGGCGACTTCGGCGATGCCGTGGCCCATGTTGCCTGCTCCGAGAACCGTGATGGTGTTGATATCGTCTACTTCCATGTTCGTATAGTCGGTTGCCGGGCGTTTGAACGTTTCCCTCTTGTGGGTTAGAAACTCTCGACGAGTTTACTGTCGGTTACGAAGTAATTTACGGGAGGGTGTGTAATCTGGAAGCATGGACTTCGCACTCTCCGACGAGCAGAAACAGATTCGTGAAGAAGTTCGGCGCTTCGCCGAGAACGAAGTCGCTCCGGTCGCCAAGGAGTACGACGTAGAGGAGAAGTACCCCCACGAGGTCATGGACAAGGCCGCCGAGATGGGGATGCTTGGCTCCATTATCCCGATGGAGTACGGCGGCGCGGGCTACAACAACCTCGAATCGGCAATCATCACCGAGGAACTGTTCGCCGTGGACCCCGGCATCGGTCTCTGCATCACCTCGGCGTCGTTCGGTGCCCACGCCGTCATGGAGTACGGCACCGAAGACCAGAAGGAGCGCTTCCTGTCGCCCATCGCGGAGGGTGACGCCATCATGGGCGCGGCCATCTCGGAACCCGACACGGGGTCGGACGTGTCCAGCGTCTCCACCAGCGCCGAGAAGGACGGCGACGAGTGGATACTCAACGGGAACAAGATGTGGATCACCAACGGGTCGGTCGGCGACTACTACGTCGTCCTCTGTCAGACCGACCCCGACGCCGACGGCCGATACAACGGCTTTTCCCAGATCGTCGTCGAGGCCGACCGCGACGGTTTCGAGTCCGAGAAGATTACGGGCAAACTGGGTATCCGCTCGTCCGACACCGCGGAACTCATCCTGAACGACGTGCGCGTGCCCGAGGAGAACCTCGTCGGCACCCGCGGGATGGGCTTCCTCCAGCAGATGCAGTTCTTTGACGAGACCCGGACCGCCGTCGCCGCCCAAGGCGTCGGTATCGCCAAGGGTGCTTCCGAGGCCGCGCTCAACTACGCCGAAGAGCGCGAGCAGTTCGGCCGCGAAATCGGCGAGTTCCAAGCGATTCAGCACAAACTCTCGGAGATGCATACCGAGACCGAGGCCGCGCGCAACCTGACCTACAAGGCCGCGTGGAGCGTTGATCAGGGCGAGGACATCACGAAACTCGCCAGCATGGCCAAGGAGTTCGCCTCCCGCGTGGCCGTTGACGTGGCCAACGAGGCCGTCCAGATTCACGGCGGCGCTGGCTTCGTCAACGACTTCCCGGTCGAGCGGTTCTACCGCGACGCGAAAATCACCCAAATCTACGAGGGGACCACGGAGATTCAGAAAAACATCATCGCCCGCGAACTGCTCGGCAAGGGCTACTGAGCGACCGGAGATAGAGCCGGATTTTCGCCTGCGGCAACTTTCCCGGTTCGCGGTGTCACATCCCAAGCGAGCGGCGTCCGGACCGGTCACAAGTCGTTGTAACCGAGTTCCACTCTTCATATCGCTCGGTTCCTGAACGTACGGTCAACGGACCGTATCGAGCAGATATTTTCGAACGCTACGCTATCGAGGCTATCTCACTTAAAATATAATATCTCCAACCATCTTTTTGCTTTTATCATAGATAAAACCGAACTATTTAATAAAGAATATCTCTGGTTCATAGACATGCGGAACGAAACCAATCGACGTACGTTTCTGAAAGGAGCGGGCGCGGCGCTCGGCGGACTCGCACTGCCGACGGCGGTCTCGGCGGAGTCCGCGGACAAGCGATACCTCGTGGACCTCAAATCGGCGTCCGACGGCGTTCTCGACGACGTGGATGTCGTCCACGACCTGAGCCAGATCGACCTCGCAGTGGTTGAGGCCGAGAAGGGACAGGTCGAAGGCGAATCGTTCTCGAAGGACGTAGAGATGGAGTTCGACTTCGCGGAGACCGAGGACAACGGGAACGGCGACGAACCCGGCCCGCACAAGCTCTCGCAGCTCCAGTGGGACAAACAGGACCAAGGCGTCTCGGGTCTCCACGGGAGGACCCGCGGCGAGGGGACTCGCGTGGCGGTCCTCGACTCGGGGGCGATTCCGAACCACCCGGACCTGAGCGGTCCGCTCAACACGGACCTCTCGAAGAACTTCACGGGCGACGGGGGCGACTTCACGCCGTGGTACAACGACCACGGCACCCACGTCGCGGGCATCATCGCGGGCGACGACCAGAACGACGAGGGCGTCGTCGGCACCGCACCGGGGACCGAACTCGTCGCGCTCCGGGTGTTCACGGGACCGTTCTCGTTCTTCGGCGACATCATCGCGGCGATGACCTACGCGGGCGATATCGAGGCCGACGTGGCCAACATGAGTCTCGGCGCGTACCCGCTACCCGACAACAAGGAGAACCGGCTTCTGAAGGAGTCCATCGAGCGCGCGACCGACTACGCCGCCTCGCAGGGCACGCTGATGGTGTCGGCCGCGGGCAACGACGGGAAGAACCTCGACGAGGACGGCGACGTTCTCAATCTGCCGAGCGCGGCGGACAACGTGATGAGCGTCAGCGCGACGGGTCCCGTCGGCTACCGGTGGGACGACAAGGGCAACGGCAAGTTCATTCGGAACTACCACGCGGCGTTCAACAAACTCGACGAAGAGCCGACCGACCCCGCCCCGTACACAAACTACGGGAGTGAGTCTATCGACATCAGCGCGCAGGGTGGAAACTCCGTCCAGAACCCGCCGTCGGACGCCAACTGGCAGTACGACATGGTGCTGAGTACGGTCTTCGAGTGGGGCGACAACGACGAGATGGTGCCCGAATACGGCTGGAAGGCGGGCACGAGCATGGCGGCCCCGCAGGTCTCGGCGGCCGCTGCGCTCGTCAAGAGCGCCAACCCCGACGCGACGCCGAGCGAAATCCGCGAGCATCTCGAAGCGACCGCGCGCGACGTGGGTCCGGCCAAGTACCACGGCTCGGGCTACCTCGACATCGAGGCCGCGCTGAACGAGTCGATTTAGACCGCTCGGGCAACCGCAGCCCAGTCACTCTATTTTGGTTCTCCGACGCGGCGCGCGCTTCCGGAGCTGTTCGCTGACCGGTTCGAGAATCGCCGAGGTTCAAGCTTTCGTTTCTATCTCTCAGAGAAACTAAAACTGAGTTCATAAAAAGGTGCGTTTTAGTATTTTAAATCATAATTTTTAAGTCAAAGAAATAGGTGTTTAAATTATGGGAAATAAAACCAATCGACGTTCGTTTCTGAAAGGAGCAGGCGCGGCGCTCGGCGGACTCGCGTTCACCACCACGACGGTCTCGGCGAAATCAGCCGAAGAGCGGTACATCGTGGACCTGCGCGACGCCAACGAGAGTGACTTAGAGGGACTCACGGTGGTCCACGACCTGAGCCAGATCGACATCGCCGTCGTTGAGGGCGATAAGAAGGCCCTCAGCGGGATGCGCCACTCCAAGGACGTGGAGATGCGGTTCGAAGTGGACAAAGAGTACGACGAAGACGAGGACGAGGAGTACGACGCGTACGACGATGATGGGGACGAGGAAGATGAGGACGATGATGAAGACGCCTCCGGAACCCCGTCTCGGTACGAACTCCAGTGGGACAAACACTCCCAAGAGATTGGCGAGGTCTTCGAAGAGACCACGGGACGGGGAACCCGCGTGGCGGTCCTCGACTCGGGGGCGATTCCGAACCACCCGGACCTGAGCGGCCCGCTCAACACGGACCTCTCGAAGAACTTCACGGGCGACGGGGGCGACTTCACGCCGTGGTACAACGACCACGGCACCCACGTCGCGGGTATCATCGCCGCCGACGGTTCGAACACCGACGGCGTCGTCGGCACCGCACCGGGGACCGAACTCGTCGCGCTCCGGGTGTTCACGGGACCGTTCTCGTTCTTCGGCGACATCATCGCGGCGATGACCTACGCGGGCGATATCGAGGCCGATGTGGCCAACATGAGTCTCGGCGCGTACCCGCTGCCCGACAACGAGGAGAACCAAACGCTGCGAGACTCCATCGAGCGCGCGACGGACCACGCCGCCTCGAAAGGCACGCTGATGGTGTCGGCCGCGGGCAACGACGGGACGAACCTCGACGAGGACGGCGACGTGCTCAGTCTCCCCAACGAGGCCGACAACGTGATGAGCGTGAGCGGGACCGGACCTATCGGGTTCCGGTGGGACGACGCTGCGTCGAGCGAGGACGACGAACACGAACACGACGACGACGAACACGACGACGAACACGAACACGACGACGAACACGAACACGACGACGACGAGGTGGAAGAGCCACTCGACGAGTTGCGGAAACCAACAACGACGCCCGCGTCGTACACGAACTACGGGCGCGAGGCCATCGACATCAGCGCGCCCGGCGGAAACTCCGTCCAGAACCCGCCGTCGGACGCCAACTGGCAGTACGACATGGTTCTAAGTACCACCGTTACGTGGGACGACGACGACAACATGATCGCCGACTACGGTTGGAAGGCGGGCACGAGCATGGCGGCCCCGCAGGTCAGCGCGGCCGCCGCGCTCGTCAAGAGCGTTAATCCCGATGCGACGCCGGGTCAAATCCGCCGCCACCTCGAAGCGACCGCGGAGGATGTGGAGCAACCGACGTACAGCGGCGAGGGACACCTTGACCTCGAAGAAGCGGTCGAGGAGGACATAGAGTACGAGGACGACGAGGACGACGAGGAAGAGTACGAGGACGACGAGGAAGAGTACGAGGACGACGACTGACCTCGCGGGACCGCCGACGGTCCGAGCACCCCCGCTCGCGGCGTTCGGCGACGCTTTTCACGCGATTTGCCACGTCCAGCGCGAGTCCAGATAGTACCGATAGAGACCGCTGATGAAGATGGCGAACCCGTTAGCGAGCAGGTAGACCAGTCCAGCCCAGTTGACGAACGCCCAGAGGAGCGCGAGCTGAATCGGAATCGCGCTCCCGCGGACGACGTTCGTCCGGAGCAACCCGACCAGATAGTCCGACCGGTCGCTGTAACTCGCGTGCTGGAACGTCCACGCGTTGTTCGCCACGAACTGGAGGATGATGGTCAGTTCGATGGCGATAGTGGCCGCGACCAGATAGTTCAGTCCGCCCAACTCCACGAGTAGCCACAGCACCGCGCTCTGCACGAGGGCCGCGCTCGCCCCGACGACGACGAACCGATAGAGTCGGACGACGGTCGGGTGGTTCGTTACGCTACGGTATCCAGAGTCGCCCACGACAGTATAAAGGGTCCCCGAGCGAGTAGTAGGTTTTGCATTGCGTTGGCCGAGGGCGTTCGGTACGGACGCAACGGGGTTCCGATGGCGCGGGTCGCGGGGTCTCGGACCCGAGAAGCTATCTGGCGGCCGACAGTACCTCGGTCCATGCAGACGTTCGTGACCCTCCCGTACGAGCAGGAGACCGAGATTCCGCCCGAGTACGACGACGTGCGAACGCCCGAGACGTACGTCCGACACTTCCTACGCGAGTTCTCCGAGGCGGGCGACGTTGTCTTCGACCCGTTCGCCGGGTTCGGCACGACCCTCACCATCGCCGAGGAGTTGGGTCGGGTGCCCTACGGCGTCGAGTACGAGGCCGACCGAGCCGAATTCGTCCGCGAGCGACTTGACCGCGGCGAGAACGTCGTCCGGGGAAACGCGCTCGAACTCGACCCCGACGACTTCCCGGCGTTCGACTGCTGTCTCACTTCTCCGCCGTACATGGAGCGGACGATGGGTGTCAACCCCTTCCGCAACTACGCCGAGGACAGCAAGAGTGACTACCAGACGTATCTCGCAGACGTGACCGACCTGTTCGCTCGACTGCGCGGCCTTGCGGCCCCGAACGCGCACGTCCTCGTGGACGTGTCGAACATGAAGTACGAGGGCGCGGTGACGACGCTGGCGTGGGATGTGGCCGACGCCGTCTCGGAGTCGTTTTGCTTCGAGGGGGAGGTCGTCGTCGGATGGAACGGAGACGAACTGGACGAGCGAGACGGCGGAACCTACGGCTACGGCTACGACCACAGCTACTGTCTGGTGTTCCGTACCGACGGGAGCGAAAGCAGCTGAGACGCCGTCTTAGACGGTGTACTCGTCCTCGCGGAACTGGACGTACTTGCCGTTTCGGAACTTGCGCTTGGTCGTCTTGTACTTCGTGACGATTTTCGCGCCCGTGAATCCCGTCGAGAGTTTGTACTTCAACAGGCCGCCCTCGCCTTCGTCGGCCAGAACGTCACTCGCCGCCGAGAGCACGCTGTTCCAGTCGTCGGGACCGTAGTCGGCCACGATGTCCGCGAAGGTGACGTTCCGGGTTATCTCCTCGCCAATGGCGTCCTTCCAGCGGTCGTTGTAGCTCCCCAGTCGGCCTTTTCCGGCGAGTTCTCCGGCGATTTGCCCGGTTCGGGCCGCGACGTGATAGCCGCCCTCGTGGAACGCCGAGGTGGTGCCCATCGCGCCGCCCGCGACGGCAATGTTCGCCGCGGTCGGCGACTCGATGGGTCGCGTCGAGGAGATGGGGTAGGTCTCGGTCCCCTTGCTCTTGCCGCGGTCGGTCACCAGCGGGAAGTCCGCGAGGTCGTACTCGTCGCCGAACTGGCGCTCCAGCAGGCGCTCGATGTACTCGGCGGGCCGCGGGATGGTCTCGTCGTCCTCGCGGAGCAGGTCATACTGCTCGGGGTTGTCCACGTCGTCGAGGTTCATCCCGATGGGCATCGTCAGGCCGACGCGCGCGACCGTGCCGTCGTTCGGGAAAATCCACGGATAGGCGGTCTCGCCGGGCATGATGCCCCACCAGAACTTGAGCGAACTCGGTTCGAACAGTTCCTCGGGGAACTCACGATACTCCTGATACGCGATGTGGTTGGCCTCGTTGGGAGCCAGCACGTCCGAGATGGGTCGGTCAGCGGGCGAGAACCGGTCGAGCGCCCGCATCGTGACCTGTCGCTGGGGACCGTCGGCCAGCACGAGATAGTCGGTCTCGATTTCCTCGCCGTCCGAGAGTTGCACGGTGTGAGTCGGGTCGCCGGTTAGGTCGGTCGTCACGTCGGTCACGCCGACGCCGACGCGGAACTGTGCGCCCGCTCGTTCGGCCCGCTCGCGGAACCAGTCGTCCATCCGCGCGCGGTTGAAGGTGAACCCGAACCCGTCGTACGACGACTCGATGCCCGTGCTCTCCATGACGCAGGCCTCGTTCGGCCCGAAGAACTCGGTCCGGTCCAACTCACGGAGGATGACGTGGTCGGGTATCTCCTCGAACGGAATATCCAGAATGTCCACCCAGTAGTCGAGCATTCCGGCGGCGTCGGTCGAGTCCGGTCCCAACTCCTCGCGGTCGGCGCGCGGTACGCCCTTCTCGACGAGGAGCGCGTCGGCACCCTGCTCGGCGGCCGCACGCGCGGCGGAGGTCCCGGCGGGACCGCCGCCGACGATAGCAACGTCCACTCGCTTCATACGGTTACGGTTTCCCGCTGGGTATTAAATGGTTGACCTTCCGATTCCGTGACGGCAGGGCGTGGATTATCGCGGCATGTTGGAATAACTACAACTCTTCCCGCGGCCCGAAACCCCGAATCGGCCGAATCGAGGCCGAATATCGCGCTTTGAACTCAATCCGGATAGTCGTCATGTCCGAGCGTGAGTTAGTATAGTAAGCCCAGAGGTCGGCGGTGACGGTCGAATCCGACCGGCGCGGAACGCCACCCTCGTCGTCGTCCGGCCGGTCGGGACCGAACTCAAAGCCTTTCGAACCGAAATACTCATACGCCCGCTTTCGAACTTTCGTGATATGCGAGCAATCGTCAATGGTACGATTCACACGGTGTCCGAGCGCGGCACTATCGACGGCGGCACGGTACTCCTCGAAGACGGCGAAATCGCGGCGGTCGGCCCGGACGAGGAGGTCGAACTCCCGGACGACGCCGAGGTGTTCGACGCGGCGGGCCAACACGTCACGCCGGGGCTGGTGGACGCCCACAGCCACGCCGGGATGGCCGAGTGGGGCGAACCTGAGGACGGCGACTTCAACGAGGTTTCGGACCCCGTGACGCCCCACGTCAACGCGCTCGACGGCTTCCACCCGCGCGACGACGAACTGAAACACGCCTTTCAGGGCGGCGTGACCACAGTCTCGGCCCGGATGGGGAGCGCGAACGTCGTCGGCGGCATCATCTGCTCGATGAAGACCTACGGCGACGTGGCCGACCGGATGTTCATCCGCGAGGACGGAATGAAGGCCGCTTTCGGCGAGAACCCCAAGCGGTTCCACGGCGACGAGAAGGACCGCCAGCCCTCCACGCGGCCCGGCGTCGCGGCGACGCTCCGACAGGCGCTG
Source organism: Halorussus pelagicus (assembly GCF_004087835.1). Classification (NCBI taxonomy): domain Archaea; kingdom Methanobacteriati; phylum Methanobacteriota; class Halobacteria; order Halobacteriales; family Haladaptataceae; genus Halorussus; species Halorussus pelagicus. Next base: position 324,876 of record NZ_CP035119.1, on the reverse strand, counting down.
ATGGAGGCCGAAGACTATCTGGAGAACCGCGAACTCGCCCGCGAGAACGACCAGCAGTTCGAGCGCGACCTCGGGATGGAGAATCTGGGCCGCGTCGTGGAGGGCGAACTCCCCCTGCGCGTCCACGCCCACCGCGCCGACGACATCGCCACGGTGTTCCGAATCGCCGACGAGTTCGGCATCGAGAAACTGTCCATCGAGCACGCGACGGAGGGCCACGTCCTCGCCGAGGAGTTCGTCGAGCGCGACGTTCCGGCGGTGGTCGGACCGACCATCTCGTCGGCCAGCAAGTACGAACTCCGGAACATCACCTTCGAGACGCCGGGCATCCTCCACGAGGCGGGCGTGAAAGTCGCCATCCAGACCGACGCGCCGATTCTCCCGCAGGAGCATCTGGACGTGTGCGTCGGTCTCGCGGTGCGCGAGGGCCTGCCCGAAGACGTTGCGCTCCGGACCGTCACGCGGAATCCGGCGGAGATTCTGGGCATCGAGGACCGCGTGGGAACGCTCCGAGCGGGCACCGACGCCGACCTCGTGGTCTGGGACGGCCCGATGTTCGACCTCGATTCGGACGCCCGACAGGTGTTCGTGGAGGGCGAGCGCATCTACGACAGCGAACGCGACGACGTGGACCCGCGCGAGGAGTACGCGTGGTGAGGTAGAGCGCGCATTTTGCGGACGTTGGGTGCGACCGCGCCGACGAACAGTATTTCGTGCCTTCGGTCCGTACGTGCGGGAACACGCATGCGTCACAGAACGCGGACCGCGGTCTGTCGGGTGGTCGAGCGCGCCATCAGGTACGGCATCGTCGCCGTCTTCGGCGAGGGGGTCCGCCAGCGGAATCCGGGAGCGGTCGTCAACGCGGTCTTCGCGTTCGCGGCGACGTACCTCCCGAACGCCATCGAGCGCGGATGGGACGTGGATTTTCGCCCGTGGCAACGCGTTTACGCCGGGGTCGCCATGCTTGCCCACGCCGTCGGGATGCTCGGGCCGTACGACGAGACGTGGTGGTGGGACCATCTCACGCACACGCTCTCGGCGACGCTTCTGGGCGGCGTCGTCCACGCCGCCGCGCGCCGCCGCGACCGCGACCCCGAACCGCGCGTCCTCGCGGCCATCGTCCTCGCCGGTCTCGTCTGGGAACTGCTGGAGTACGCCATCCACATGGTCAGTCGTCGCCTCGGCGTCGAACCGATTCTCGTCCACTACAGCACCGCGGAAACGGTGCTTGACCTCGTCTTCAACGTGGTCGGCGCGCTCCTCGTAATGGCGTTCGGCGACCGCCTGCTCGGGAATTTTACGTCCCGACCTGAAACGCGGTCGTGAGCGGAACCGTCGGACAGAGTCGGTCCGACCGCCCGTTTCTCTGAGAAAAGCGTAATCGAAACTCTCCCGAATTTATATTTTTACCCTATTGGGATTGAGAGATATATATTCGAGTATCAAATATGATTTTGGGCGGAGTTATTAAGGTAGGCACGGGTTCTCTGAGGAATATGTCTAGAGAATCGTCTGGCTCGTCAGCGGACCCGCCGAGGGGACTCCTCTCGCGGTTGGGGAATCGTCTCCCGACGGGCGCGATACCGAACGTCCTCAGGCGGACGTTCGCCGCGAAGTTCTTCGGCGTCGTTCTCATCGTGATGCTCGTGACGAGTAGCGTCGGCGCGTACAGCTACGTCTCCACGCAGGATGCGCTGGAGAACGACGTGAAAAACCGCGTCAGTTCGACGGCCGACCTGCAAGCGAACGGTCTCGGCGAGTGGGTCCGGAGCAAGCGGACGCTCACCCGGACGCTTTCGCAGGCCCAAGCGTTCCGTACCTACAACCAGCGCGGGGTGGGCTACTACCTCGACGCCCAAGAGTCAACGCTCCCTGACGACGTTCGAGCAGTCCACTTCGTCAACACCACTTCGTGGAGCGTCGAGGTCAGTTCGAACGAGGACGCCGCGGGCACGAACCTCCGGGAGAGCGGCGTGCCGTGGGCGAACGAGGACCGCTCGGCGGACCTCCGGCGACCGAGCGACGTGTTCGTCTCGAACCGGCCCTACGACGCGGCGGGAAACGAGGGCCGCGTGGTCGCGTTCGTCAGTCCCGTCCCGGACAAGGCCGAGCGCGCGGTCGTCCTGACAGCGAATATCTCCGCGCAGGTCAACGGGCTTCACCAGCCGGTCAAGGACGGCGAGACGGTCGTCTACAACCTCGACGGCGAGGAGGTGTTCGGCACGAGCGACGCCCAGTTGACGGGCGCGCTCTCCGGTGACGCCGTCGTCGGGTCCGAGAGCGCCGAGGACGGACTCGTGACCACTCCGGAGTTCGTGGCGAACCACAAGTCGGTCTCGGGTGCGAACTGGGTCGTCGTCTCCTACGCGCCGAAATCGAGCGCGTTTGCGATGCGCGACCGAGTCGGAACGAGTCTGTTGACGACGATTCTGGCCGCGCTCCTCGCGCTCGGGTTGGTCTCGGTCGTCTTCGAGCGCCGGACCACCGCGACGCTCAAGGAACTCACCTCGAAGGCCGAGGAGATAGAGGGCGGCGACCTTGACACCGAACTCCGGAGCGGCCGCATCGACGAACTCGGCCAACTCTACGAGGCGTTCGCCAGCATGCGCGACTCGCTGGCCGAGAAGATTCGGGCGGCCGAGTCCGCGCGCGAAGAGGCCCGAGAGGCCCAGTCGGTCGCCGAACGCGAGCGGACGGAGGCCCAAGAGGCCAAGGAACGCGCCGAAACGATCAACTCTCACCTCGAACGGCGGGCCGACAGCTACGGCGAAGTCATGCAGGACGCCGCCGACGGCGATCTCTCGCGGCGGATGGACACCGACGCCGAGAGCGAGGCGATGGCGCGCATCGCCGCGGCGTACAACCGCATGATGGACGACCTGACCGATACGATGCTGGAGGTCCGGTCGTTCAGTCGGGCGGTCGCGGGCGAGAGCGGACAGGCGACCGACAGCCTCACAGAAGTCGAGCGCGCCAGTCAGGAAGTCAGCGAGTCCGTCCAAGAGATTTCTGACGGCGCGGTCGAGCAGAACCGCGACCTCCAGCGGGCCAGCGAGGAGATGAGCGACCTCTCGGCAACCGTCGAGGAGGTCGCTTCCTCGACGGAAACGGTCGCCCAGCGCGTCGAGAAAGCCACCGAGGAGGGCCAAGAGGGCCAGCAGGCCGCCGAGGATGCGATAGACGAACTCGCCGACATCGAGTCCCGGACCGAGCGGACGGCCGAATCGGTTGAGCGCCTCCACGAGGAGGTGACGGACATCGAGGAAGTCGTCGGCTTCGTGACCGACATCGCCGAGCAGACCCACGTCCTCGCGCTCAACGCCTCCATCGAGGCGGCCCGCGCGGGCGAGGCCGGGCAGGGATTCGCGGTCGTCGCCGAGGAGGTCAAGAACCTCGCCGAGCAGACCCAAGAGGCGACCGACGAGATTCGGAACTCCATCGACCGGGTCCGCGACCGGACCGAGACCACCGTCGAGGAGATGGACGAGACCCGGACCAGCGTCTCCCACGGGACCGAGACCGTCGAGGCGGCCCTCGACGCGCTCGAAGGTCTCGTCGAGGACGTGTCCGAGACCAACGAGAGCATCCACGAGATTAGCCGAGCGACCGAGCGTCAGGCCGAGTCGGTCCAAGAGGTCGTCACGACCGTCGAAGACGTGTCGAGCGTGAGCGAGGAGACGACGGCGCAGGCCGAGACCGTCTCGGCGGCGGCCCAGCAACAGACCGCCTCGCTGAACGAGGTTTCGGGGAGCGTCGAGGACCTCGCGGACCGCGCCGAGAGTCTGAGCGACCTGCTCGAACAGTTCGAGTTCGGCGACGACGAGCGAAACGACTTCGAGTTCGCGGGCGACACCGAGACGACCGACGGGCGGGTGAGTCCGGAATGAGCGGTGACGGGACCCGACCGTCGTCGGTCTCGCGGCGGCGACTCCTCGGCGGCGCGGCCAGCGCGCTCGGAACGGCGACGCTCGCTGGCTGTTTCGGCGGCGACGACTCGGACTCCGCGGCGGGCGACGCCGACCCGACGACCGGCACAGCGACCGAGACGACCCGGCGAACGACGACCGAGCGCCCGCAGAACACCGACGCCCGCGTCGGGATGGTCTACGCGCTCGGCGGTCTCGGCGACAACTCGTTCAACGACATGGCTCACGCGGGAGCGAAGAAGGCCCGCGACCGGTTCGGAATCAACTTCGAGAACGCCGAACCATCCTCCGCCGAGGAGATTCCGACGCTCCAGCGGGAGTTCGCGGCGGCGCAGTCCCCGGAGACCGACCTCGTCTGTGGCATCGGGTTCGCGCAGGCGAGCGGCATCGCCTCGAATGCGATGGCGTTCCCCGACCAGCAGTTCCTGCTCGTGGACGGAACCGCCACGGACGAGAGCGGGGCGCTCCTGCCGAACGTGGCCAGTTACGTCTTCGAGGAGCATCAGGGGTCGTTTCAGGTCGGCCACCTCGCGGGACTCGTGACCCAGCGGGAGTTCAGCGCCGGGACCGGAGCGACGACCGACGACCTCGCGGTCGGGTTCGTCGGCGGCGTAGACGTGCCCCTCATCCGGAAGTTCGAGGCCGGATTCCGGGCGGGCGTGGCCCGCGCCAGCGAGGCCATCGAGGTCAGGTCGGCCTACGCCGACTCGTTCGCGGACCCTGACGCGGGCGAGCGACTGGCTGGCGAGATGTATGCCGACGGCGTCGATATCGTCTACCACGCCGCGGGCGGGACCGGAATCGGGGTGTTCCGCGCGGCCCAAGACGCCGGGCGGTTCGCCATCGGGGTGGACAACGACCAGTCGCTCAGCGTCCCCGAGTACAGCGACGTAATTTTGGCCAGTATGGTCAAGCACGTCGATAAGGCCGTCTTCCGGTCGATAGCCAGCCTCGTGGACCGGAAGTTCCGGTTCCGCGTCGGGACGGTCAACGCGCTCGGCCTACTGGAAGGCGGGGTCCGAGCGACCTACGGGACCGACATCGGCCCGGCGATTCCCGACGACGTGACCGCGCAACTGGACGCCTCGCGGCGCGCCGTCATCAAGAACGAAATCGAGGTCCCCTCGACGCTCTCGTGAGGCGTCGGGGGCGCTCGGGAGTTCGTCGCCGAGCGTCGAGTCTCGGTCATCATATCCGATGACCGGTAGTATAAACTATCTGGGTTGTATACGCTCGGAGTAGCATGGTTGGGAAGCGTCGTCGGTGGCACAGAGGACAGGTCGGTATCGGGACACTCATCGTCTTCATAGCGATGGTACTGGTCGCGGCGATGGCCAGCGGCGTCCTCGTGAACACGGCGGGATTCTTACAGACGAAATCCGAACAGACCGGACAGGAGTCGGTCGATAGCGTCGTGAACCGACTCCAAGTCACGTCGAAGGTGGGTCGGGTTCCGGGCATGGGGAATCGAAACTACATCGTCATCGACGAGGGGTACGAGGACCGACCCGTCAAAGACTACGACTCTCGGCTCCGGATTCCCGAGGGAGAGAAGGTCCGACTTGAGGTTACGGGGCCTGACCAAAAGCTGGTCATCGGCGGAAACAACTCGCCGCTGTACACCGCTCCCGCTTCCGCGACGTACCGAATTTCGAGAGTGAACGGAGACCAGATTCGGTTCGAGGACCTGACCAACGACGAAGTGGTTGCGACGGTCACACCGCCCGTGACTATCGAGACGACCGCAGACGAAGACGTGGAACTGAGTTACCCGTCGGACGAAATCGTCTCCCCCGACGATCAAGTCTTCTTCGGTGCATCCTCGTTCGGCGGGGAAACCGGCACCGCGGACTTCTTGGGCGCGTCGAAACTCTGGACGGCGAACCTGACGGTCGCGCCGAGTTCGGGGTCGGGCGCGATAGACCTGACGGACGCGACGCTCGTCTATCGGAGCGACGAACGGGTAGCGTATCTGTCCTACGCCGGTGACGGGACGGCCAACGAGAGCGCGTTCGCCGTCGAGACGGTCCGTGGAAACGGCGACGACGTGCTTCAGGGCACCGAGCAGGCCAAACTCACTGTCGATGTGGACGCAATCGAAGGGTCTCGACACGGCCTTCCCCTCAGCGAGGACGCATCGGTCACGATACTGACGCGAGCGACGAAAATCACGATTCCGCTCGACCCGCCGAGTACGTCCAGCGGACGACCCTACGTCCCGCTCTGAGCGCGGTCCCCGCGGACGCCCGGCGTTTGAGGCGACGATGGGCCGTCCTCGCTACGCCAACCATTCCTCGGGTTTGGTGTCGTAGTCCACTTCCGTCGCCGCGATGTCCTCGACTTCGCTCCACGGCAGGTCCTCCATCGTGAACTGGTCGCCGTCGTAGCGCAGGAGTTTGCCGACCTCCTCCGGTTCCGGCTCTCTGTCGCGTCGCCGTGCGATTTCGGCGTCGCGGTCGTCCACCTCCTTGACGATGGTCTTGAGGTTCACTGGGCGACCCCAGAGGTCGAACGCGCGTTCGAGGGTCCGCTTGGCCTGCTCGATGTCGAGCATCACGCCGTTGTAGTGGTGGCCCAGTAGCAACTCGTTGCGGTTGTCGTAGTTGCCGTCGTACACCCCGATAGTCGGCTTGTTGAAGTTGGTGAACTGGAGCATCAACTTCTTTTTCACGTCCTCGTAGTCCGTGCTGGCGACCCGGTAGTCGCCGGTGGTCTGACTGAACTCGTAGGTGAAATACTGGTTGTCTGTGACAAACTCCTGTGTCAGGAAGCTGTCGAGGAACGTCACGTCGTTGTTGCTCGCGCGGACCTCGCGCATCTTGTCCCACCCGGTGGTGTACTCAACATCCGCGAGGGCGTCCTCGACGGAGTCGTAGCGCGCGTCGTCCACGATGTAGCGCGCGAACTGCTCCAAGTCCTGCTGGGAGACCGACCGGACGAACCCGCGGTTCTGTCGCTTGCACAGCGAGAAGTGGCGCTCGGCCAGTCCCTCGTAGGTCAACAGCTTCCACGGGTATCGCTCGACATCTATCTCCCCTTTTTTCGTGCGTTCCAGCGCCTCCTCGTCCACTTTCTCGGGCGCGAGGGCGTCCAGCTCGTCCAGATTCTCGGGGTCGATGCCGTCAATTCGCGGGTCGGGCGCGAGCAGGTCCTGCACTTGCTCGAAGTCCACGGTATCGTGGAAGTTGCGCCACGTCACGCCCTCGGTCCGGAGAAGCTTTCGACAGACCGCCCGGCGGTTCTCGGTGTTCTCGATGTACTCCCAGAGTTCCTTGCCGAGTTGGTAGGGGTTCAGCCCCGGCGAATTGAGGACGCGCGCTTGATGGTCGGCGTACAGCAGGAACTCGTCGTCGCCCGCGAACGCCTCCTCGCCCATCATCACCGACTCCCAGTAGGCGGCCCACCCCTCGTTCATCACCTTCGTGAGCTTCTGGGCCGCGAAGTAGTACGATTCGGCCCGAAGCATCTCCAGAATTTCTTTCTGCCACTCGGCCATCTCCTCGGCCTTCCCGGATTCGGCGTCGTAGGCCTTGCCGTGGTCCCGGAGGAACGCCAACACGTCCATCTCGGGGTCGTCTAAGTCGGCCGCGTCGGCCTGCTCGTCTATCCACTCCTCGTCGAAGACTTGGCGTTTCACCTCGTCGGAGAGGTCCATCTCGTCCAACTTCTCGGCCAACTCGTCGTCAGGAACGTCGTCCTCGTCGTCCGCGCGCTCGAACTGTCGCTTGAACGGTTCGTGTTGGTCGATGTTGTCTTCGAGACACAGCACGCTGTCTATCCATCGCTCGACGGCCTCACGCTCGATTTCCGGGTCGGACATGTACTCCTCGATGCGCCGGGCGTGGCGTTCGAGCATCGCCGCGGCGTCCAACTCGTCTGCGAACATCCGGTACCAGCGGTTCTTGGCGAAGAAGTCGGCGTGGGCCTCGACGTGGGTGATGACTGCCTTCTGGTCGGCGACGGCGTTCGATTCCTGTAGGAAGGCGTGGGAGGGGTCGTCGTTGATGACGATTTCGAAGGCCTTCCCGCCCGTGTACTGGCCCTGCTTTTGCTGGCGGTCGTACTGCATGCCCCAGCGCCAGTGGGGGTAGCGCTCTTGGAACCCGTTGTACGCGATGAGTTCGTTCATCTCGTCGTAATCGACCACCCAGTAGTTCACGTCGTAGGGGTCGAGTCCGAGCTTGTGAGCCAGATTTCTGGCCTCCTTGGCCGGTTCCTGTAGCGGTTCGGCCGCCTTCTTGGTTCGGGGTCGCTTTTTCATGATTCGGCCTCCGTGCTGAGGATTTCGTAGATGGCGTCGGTCACGTCCTCGGGGCTGTTGACGAAACTGACCGCGACTTCCGAGGAGTCGCCGAAGTGGTCCGCGACTTCCTCGGCGTGAGTCGCGTTGATGGCCTTTCCGTCGGGTTGGGTCTCGACGTAGGCGTGGAGGTTCGCGGGAATCTCCTCCATCAGCGGCACGACGTTCTCGCTGGTGTCGTTCCGGGAGTTCTCGCTATCCCCGGCCGCGAACACGTAGCGGTTCCAGTCGGTCCACGGGTAGCGCTCGTCGAGAATCGCCGCCGCGAGTTCGTACGCCGAGGAAATCTTCGTGCCGCCGCCCGACCGGATGCCGAAGAACTCGTCGCGCTCGACCTCCCACGCCTCGGCGTCGTGGGCGATGTAGACGAACTCGGCGTTGTCGTACTTGCCGGTCAGGTACCAGTCCAGCGGCGTGAACGTGCGCTCGACCAACTCGCGCTTCTTTTCGCGCATCGACCCGGACACGTCCCGGATGTTGACGACGACGACGTTCTTCTCGCGCTCCTCGATGATTTCGGGGTAGCGGTAGCGCTCGTCTTCCTTCCGGAAGGGGACGTGACGGACGCCTTCCTCCTTTATTTTCTGGGCGGTACTCCGGCGCGTAACCGTCTCTTCGACCTCCTCGATAGAGTCGTAGGTGGTCTTCTCGTCGTCGGGAATCTTGCGGTAGGTCTCTTCGAGCCAGTGTTTCGAGACGTTGATGGCGTTCTCGCGCGCCCACGAGAACGTCTTGTCCGGTCCCCAACCGTCGATTTTCAGCACTTCTTCGAGGAAGTCCGGGTCGAAGTCCATCGCCAGCTTGCGCTTCAGGCCCTCCTTGAACATCCGCTCGAAGTCCAAGGTGGAGTCGGGACCGGTCCGAGTCATGTCGGTGAAGTCGCCCTCCTTCTCCTCGATGACTTCCTTGCCTTTCGGTTCCAAATCGAGACCCAACTCGTCGTCCAACTCCTCGGCGAACTCCTCGGGGTCCATCTCGTAGTAGTCGTGGTCGCCGCTCTCGTCGCCGGGGTCGCCTTCCTCGTCGCCGTCTCCGGGTTGGGGCTGTGGCTCGCCCACCGGGTCGCCCACGTCGGGGTCGCCCTGCCCGAGACCGCCCTCGTCGCGCTGGTCGTAGGCGAACTCCGGCAGGTCCACGATTTTGATGGGGATGTTTATCTCGTCGGGCAGGCTCTGTCCAAGGTCGCCGTACTGGATGAAGTCTGCGAGGTCCTCTCGCTTGGCCTCGCCGACCTCTCGGTACCGTTCTAAGTCCTCTCTCAGTCCCATTTGTAGCTCACCTGACTCATGACGTGTTGGCTGGTCAGTTCGGCCGACGCCTCGCTGTAGCCGAACATCTCGACGAGATTGTCGATGGTCTCTGCTTTCACCGCGGCCGTCTCTGTGTTTCCGGGCGGGTCGGCCCACTGGTTCGGGTCGAAGTCCTCGTACACCCGGCGCACGTCGTCCCAGTCGTAGTTCGCCAGCACCGTCTTGATGATGGGAATCTCTTTGGGGTCGATGTCGCCCACCTCGAACCCCTCGTCGCGGTTCTCCCACGCGTGGCGGTTCAGCGCCGTGATGACCTTGTTGCGCCGGAACTCCTCGACTGCCGGAGAGGGCGCGTGGTCGCCGCCGTAGCTCTCGGGCGAGAACCGACCGAGGTGGTCGGTCTCGAACACCTTCATCTTCAGCGGGTCGGGTTCCACGCGCTCGCCGCGGTCGTTCTCGACGCGCTCGTCGGTCGCCCACGCGTAGACATGTTCGATGTACTCTTCGACTGTCTCCTCGTCCACGCGCTTGTCGGCCATGATGGCGTCTAACACGTCGTCCTCCTGCTTCTGGAAGATGTGGTTTTTCACCGGGACGAGTCGGTTCTCGTACTCGGTGCGCTCGGCCGTCGAGAAGACGGGCGCGCCCGTCAGTCCCTCGGCCATCGCGTTCAGGATGTCGCGGGGCATGATGACCGCCTCGACGGGGTACTCGGCGTGAGCGCGCTCGCTCTCGTCGTTGAGCAGGTCCGCGATAACGTCGCGGGTGTAGGTGACGGGAATGCCCTGCTCGCCGTCGCTCGGGTCGTCGCTGAACTCGAAGTCGTCCACGTCGAGTCGGTCGTCGCCGTCGAGCAGGTAGCCCCTGTCAAACAGTTTCGCCTTATCCACCAAATCGAGACCCGCGGGCACGTCCTCGCCGTCGAGTCTGGTGACGACGCTGTAGAGCGCGGCGGCCTCGACGGCGTGGGGCGCGAGTTCGCGCTCGCCGACGCCCGCCCCGTGGTCGTCGTTTCGCACCTGCACCGCGAGCGGTTCCCGAATCAGGGTTTCGAGTTCGTCGTAGCTCTCGGCCTTCCACACGTCGGTTTCGTTCGTGAGTTCCCGGCGGATGAGTTCGGCCTCCAGACTCAGGTTCGTGAGATACTTGAAGCGCCGCCGGTCGAGTCTGCGCTTGAGCGCCTTCAGGGGGTCTGCACCTCCCGCCTCGGCGTGCTGATTGAGTTGGGCTTCCAAGTCGGGGTTTGAAATGATGAGGAGTTGCGTGTCGATGTCCATCTGGATGCCCTTGTCCAGCTTGACGGTCTTCTCGTCGGGGACGTTGAGCAACTTCTGGAGCAAGTCGGCGTGCTGGGCGGCGTCCTCCACGATGGTCAGCAGGCCGTTGCCCTGCGAGAGAACCCCGTCGTAGCTGAACGCTTGGGGGTTCTTGCGACCGCGGGAGTCCAACTCCTGTAGCATGCCGCGCATCCACGACCCGACGAGTCGCTCCTTGGGCGGTCCGGAGTCCTCAGAGTGGAGGACGCCGATGCCCGTTCCGATGTCCACGACGTAGTTTTTCACTCGGAGATGGTTCGGGTCGGTGATGGCCGAGAACAGATTCTCCTCGCCGGTCCGGCGGTACTGCTCTTCGAGGTAGTCGTACGCCTCGCGGCTGAAGGGGTCGAGCGCGCTATCGACTTTGAGGTCGATGTGGTCCGCGACTCCCTCGTTGATTCGCTCAAGGATGTCCTCGCGGACCTCCTCGGGGAACACGGTCAGGGGGTTGGTCTGGACCGGACTCGGGAACCAGTTCTCCTCGTCGGCGACCGCGCGCTCGTCGCCGTAGCTCAGGCTCCTGGCCTCGCTCGCGCTGGCGATGTTCCACTCGACGGTGTAGCGCCGTCCCTCCTCGGTCTTCGAGAACTCCCGGAGGCCGTTGACGAGACACCGCTTCAGTTCGGACTTGCCGGTCGCGGTCGGCCCGTCGAACCAGATTATCTTCTCGGCCTTGCCGCGCTCGGCCGCGATGGAGCGCAGGTCGTCCACGAAGGCGTTCAGGACCTCCGTGTTGCCCAAGATGGCGTGTTCGCCGTCGTTGTGCGGGTCGTCGAAGAAGACGTATCGCTCCGTCTCGTCGCCCTCCTCGACGACGGTCCGAGTGCCCATCGACTCGATGGCTTCCAGTAGGTACTTGCTGGCGTGGGCCGCGACGGTCGGGTTCTCGAAGGCCTCGTCCACGAAGTCGGCGAGGCTCTTTGGCTCCTCGTAGGTCTCCCGGAGTTCGCGGTCGGCCGCCTCGATGAACTCGCCGCCGTCGGGCGCGTCCTCGGGGCGGGAGGACGACTCCTCGCGGCCGGTGGCGTCGCGGCCGGTCCGGTCGTCGTGGCCGGTCGCCACGGTTAGTCCTCCATCTCCGCGCGGGCGACCTCTGCACCGGCGAACTCCAGCACCTCCTTCGCGCCCTCGCGGGAGTAGCCCTGATCGACGAGTGCGTCTATCCACGCGTTCTGTTCGTCGTCGTCCATCTCGTTGCTGGAAACCAGCGCCGAGAAGTTGATGTTATGCTTCTTGTCCTCCCAGAGCTTGCGCTCCAGCGCGCGGCGCAGGCGGTCGTTGTCCTGCGGGTCGAACGGCGACCCCTCGCGGGCGCGCCGCGAGACCCAGTTGCTCACCTCTTGGCGGAAGTCGTTCTTGCGGTCGCGCGGGATATCGAGTTTCTCCTCGACGGCCCGGAGGAAACTCTCGTCGGGTTCCTGCTCGCGGCCGGTGAGTTCGTCCTCGACGGTGTCGTCGTCGATGTACGCCATGACGTGGTCCATGTACTTCTCGCCTTGGCGCTGAATCTCCTCGATGTCGTAGGCCAGCGCGTGGCGCACGTCCTCGATGGCGCGGTCCTTGTACTCCTCGCGGACCATTTCGAGGTAGCGGTAGTAGGTCTCGAAGTTCTCTTCGGGGATGGAGCCGTGATTTTCGAGGTTCTCCTCGAAGTGGTTGAACACCGACAGAGGCGAGAGGAACCCCCTATCGCGGTGGGTCGAGTTCATGATGGCCTCCGCGATTTCGTCGCCGATGAACCGGGCCGAAACCCCTTCCATCCCCTCACCGATGTCGGCGGACTCCTCGCCCTCCTCGCGGAGTTTCTTCACGTCCACGTCCTCGCCGTCCTTGATTTCGCCGTTGTAGGCCTTGACCTTCTGCATCAGGTCTACCATCTCGCTGTCGGGTTCCTCGATGCGGGTCAGGACGCCGAACAGTCCCGCCATTTCGAGCGTGTGTGGCTCGATGTGAACGTCGGGCACGTCGGCGTTGAACAGCATCTTCCGGTAGATTTGGGACTCCTCGTCGTATTCGAGGACGTACGGGAAGTCGATGCGCTTGGTCCGGTCGTTGAACGCCTCCATCTTCTCGTCGCCCTTCTTGTCCCGGTACTCGGGCATGTTCGTCCGGCCGACGATGACCTGGTCGATGTCGATTCGGGGGTTGTTCTTCGGCTTGATGGTCTGTTCTTGCGTGGCGTGGAGGAAGTCGTAGAGGAATTCGCGCTGAAGCTTTAGGAGTTCCTCGCCCGAGAAGATGCCCCGATTCGCGTTACAGAACGCCCCCGAGTAGTCGAACGCGCGGGGGTCGGACTCGCCGTAGATGGCGATTTTGCTGTAGTTCACGTCGCCGGTCAGCTCGGTCTCGTCCTGATTCTTCTTGTCCTTCGGTTCGAAGGTCTCGACGGCTTGTCGCTTGTTCTCGTCGGCCGTGAGACGGACGACCTCGACGTGATTCTCCAGCACCTGCTTGATGTCGTCGTCGTAGTGGGCCAGCAGTTCGTCCATGTAGAACGCCGAGGCGGGGTCGAGGCTCTGCTCGTTCTGGATTGTGTAGGGCGCGTCCAGATTCTCGTTGAGGTCGTCGATGACGCGCTGGCGCTGGTCCACCGGGAGTAAGACGAGGGGGTCTTGGTTCATCGGCGACCGGACCGTGTCGTCGGCCGGGTCTTGGTCGTGAATCACCTCACAGAGGTTCGTCCACCGGTAGGTGTACATCCGGCCCTCGTCGCTGAGAGTGTAGTCCTCGAAGTAGGTCCGGACCTGCCGGTCGAAGTCAGACTTGCCCGAGCCGACCGGACCTAGCAGGAGTTTGATACGCTTCTCCGGGCCGAGACCGCGCGCGCCGGACTTCACTTTGTTCACGAACTCGTGGATTGCGCGGTGAATCTCGTGGCCGTAGAAGGTGTTCTCGCCGTCGTGAAGCGGGTCCTCCGAGGCGAGCAGGTATTCGACGACTCCGGCGTCCTCGTCGTACTCGGTGCCGTAGTAGTCGAACATGTCCGCGACCCGCTGGTGGGCGTTTCTGGCGATTTTTGGGTCCTCGTACACCTCGTCGAGATACCAGTCGAAGGACTTGGTCTCGCGGAGGTCTTCGGGCATCGATTCTTGGTACCGCTGGCTGAGTTCTTCCAGTGATTCTGTCATCGTATCACGTATTTCGTTGGGAGAGTCCGAGAGCGCGCGAACCGCTGACCGATGGTTCTGGCCGTTCGCGGTCGAAATATGTGGTAGTTACACACGCACAAAGAGGTGTCGGCCAGTCTGTTAATTGACAACTTACCGCAAGCTCGGTGCTGTCGGTGCCAGATGCCCCTTTCAACCCCTTCGGTCCCGCTCGCGCGCGGGACGCTTACGTGCTGGCCGATCATGTGCGTGCCATCCCCACACCACATTCACTGCGACACGACATCGGAGGGCGACAGGGTTCGGGCGGACGTGAATGTGTTTTGGTAGGTGTTACCGCATACCGCGTGGCGCGTTACCACCGATACTATTTAATAGATGGGATGAAGCCATATAAATGTTATTCCGATTCAATTTCGGCTCTCACTGAATTAACTCTCTCGAATCCGACGACTGAGGCGGGCGAGTGGCGTCGTCCCTCGTTTGAGAGTTAGTACCATATAACGTCTTTAAATATACCCGTACGCAGGGAGTCGCTGTCGCCCGCTGGCGACCAGTAAGGTCTTCCGCGACAGGGGCGAACCGACGTATATGAGCGACGGCGACGATACGAACGACGCCGACATGTCACCGGAGAGCGACCCCGACACCTCATCCCGGCGCGACTCCGACCCCGACTCGTCGGCGCGCGACGGACCGACCGACGCGGACCTGCCGGAAGGCTGGACGGTCTGGAACGACGAACCCGACGGGCGGGCAATCTACGCGTATCGCCCGGACGTGTTCGACGCCGACCAGTTCCCCGCGGCCTGCATGCCGACGCTGTACGTCGCGGCGGGACAGGCCAACCGACCGGCCGCGGAGGCCGAATACGGGCGGACGAACGTCTGGCGCGTCGAGTTCTTCCTCGAACCCGAGGTCGAACTCGTCCCGGCGCGGACGTACGACACGCGCGCGGAAGCGGTCGAGAACGCACGCGAACTCGCCGCGGAGTTCGCCCGTGGGGACCTCGACTATCGGGACGCGTATCAGGTCCCGCGGGATGCGTATCTGGACGAACTGGACGAACTGACTGGGGAGTAACGAACGCTCGTCGCGCGCTCGGTGATTTTGGCCGCCGAGCGACCGGCGTCTACGCGAATTTCGCACCGACGGCGTCTCGAAACGATGGGACGAGAGTCTTAACCGAGCGGCCTGCGTATTCGTCGCCATGTCGTCCATCACCCTCATCGGAACTCGACTCGCCAACCCCGGACAGGAGTTCGTCTATCAGGGCGAAGCCGCCGCCTGTGACGGCTGTCCGTACCGCGACCAGTGTCTCAACCTCTCGGAAGGCGTGCGCTACCGCGTTAGCGACGTGCGCGAGGGTGCCCAAACCCTCGACTGCGGCGTCCACGACACCGGCGTCACGGCCGTCGAGGTCGAACCAGTCGGAATGAAAGCCAACGTCTCCGCGAAGAACGCCTACGCCGGGAGCAAGGCGAGTCTCGACGGGCCGTGCCCGCACACGGAGTGTCCGAGCCACGAGTACTGCGAACCGGTCGGCGCGGACTTCGACGAGGACTACCAGATAGCCGAAATACTGGGTGACCCGCCCCACGACTACTGCATGCTGGATAGGGACTTGACGCTGGTCGAGTTCGCGGCGCAGGAGGAGTAATCCGTCAAAAATAGTCGTCGTAGTAACGGCTCCGCTCAGGCTTTCGACTGAAACTAGTAGTAAATAAACTCGTCGTTGACGAGAACGTACACGTCGTCGGCGAAGTTCACTTCTACGTTCGCCGGGTCGGCCGTAGTGGAAATCTCGTCGAATCTATCGCCATCAAAGTTGACGGTCCCGCCAAACTGGATCTTACCGTTTTCCGACTGGAAGTACGTGTCACTCTCGATGCTCCCGTCTTCACCTTCTACGTACGCACTCGGGAACTCCACCTCGTAGTTCTGTGGGCCAGTTGAGGTGTTCTTCGGTTCGACCCGAATTAGGGTATCGTACGTCGCCGCCGATGCCGAACCGGTGACGCTAGCGAGTCCGGCACTACCGACAGTTGCCGCGGCGATTCCTTTCTTCAGTACCGATCGTCGTGTTTCGGACATTGCGGTTGGAAGTCCTACCATAATAAGTTAATATTTTCTAATTAATAGATAAATATTTAATAATAAAATATAAAATATATTATATAGTTGGTCCAGTTCGATCTTCTCGAATCGCTGACTGAAACCTAGATTCTTTATGATGTAACCCAACTCAGGCGTATGGCCGCCGACGAGGAGGTTGCGGACGCTTCGGTCTCGGAGGCCGACACCACCCCGGAGCGAATCCTCGATATGAGCGAGTCGCTCATCCGCTACGTCGAGGTCGTCGCGGCGCTCGTGTTAGTCGTTCTGTTCGCCATCGGCGTCTTCGACCTCGGGTTGCAGATTTTCCAGACGGCGGTCAGCGGCGACATCACCGATCCGCTCGTCGTCGTCGGGTTTATCGACACCGCGCTGTTGCTGTTCATCATCGTGGAGGTGTACGAGACCGTCGTCGCCTACACCCAAGAGAGCAACACCCGCCGCATCGTCCGGTTGGTCATCTACACCGGCGTCATCGCCATGGTCCGGAAGGCGATTATCTTCCGAACTGGCGAGTACAGTTCCGAAAACGCCGCGCTGTTGGCCGCGACCGCCTACACCATCATCATCCTCGGGTTAGCCGTGTTGCTCCTCGTGGAGCGACGGACCGACGAGTAGGGTCGGGGGTGCTCTTCTCCGACGGGAAGCTTATTTTAGCCGCGGGGCACTACCGTAATCCATGATACCACTCGAAGAGGCGGTGACCGCCCGCCTCGAATCCCACGGCGAACGGTTCGAGGTGCTGGTAGACCCCGACGCCGCGCTCGAAATCAAGCGCGGCGACTTCGACGGCGAACTAACCGACGTTATCGCGGCCGAGGACGTGTTCGAGAACGCGAGTCGCGGCGACCGACCCGCCGAGAGCGCCCTCGAAGAGGTGTTCGGCACGACCGACCCGCTCGAAATCATCCCCGAGGTCATCACGGACGGAGAGATACAGATTACGGCCGAACAGCGCCGCGAGATGCAAGAACAGAAGCACAAGAATCTGGTCAACCGCATCACGCGCAACGCGGTCAACCCCCAGATGGACAACGCGCCCCACCCACCCGAGCGCATCGAGTCCGCGCTGGAGGAAACCGACTTTCGCGTCGATCCGATGGAACCCGTCGAGACGCAGGTCGATGACGCCCTCGACGCGCTCCGGCCGGTCATCCCCATCCGGTTCGACGAAGTGACCGTCGCGGTGCAGGTGCCCGCCGACTACGCCGGGAGCGCGCAGGCCAAGATTCGGCAGTTCGGCGAACTCGAACGCGAGGAGTGGCAGAACGACGGCGGGTGGGTCGGCGTCCTCACGTTCCCCGCGGGAATGCAGAACGACTTCTACGACCTCGTGAACGAACACACCAGCGGCGAGGCCGAGACCCAGATTATCAAGGACGAAGACGACATCAGCATGCGCTAAATGGCGCTCGTAGACGTGCTGGCGTACGACCAACCCAACGACGAGACCACCTATCGGGCGGTCGAAGCAGGTCGCGCTGGCGAAATCGTCGCCGCTCACGAAGACGAGCTACGGAAGCGCCGCCTCGTCCTCCTCGCATTCGCGGGGGTAGCGAGCGCCGCGGCACTCGGCTACACGCTTCTGGTCGTCCAGCGACCGCTGTTCGGGCTGGTCGCCGTGCTGGGTGCGCTCGGACTGACGGTCTATCAGGCGTGGAAAATGAAGCGGTTCGTGCCGACCGTCGTCGCGGAGAGCGTCGAACGGCGAGACGCCGCTGAGCAGTACGACTTCGAAACTATCCCTTCCGGAAGCCGACCATGAAGCCGCCGGTGAACCCGGCACCGACCGAGAGCGTCGAGAGGATGGTCGTCACCCACGACGGGGGCGCGCCGTTCTGGGCGACTTCGCTGGTCTGGAGGACGCCCGCAGTGAGGCGGTCCCAATCGACCGTCAGGATACCGCGCGATTCGAGGAACTTGAAGAGAGCCAGTTCGAGACCGACGATGACGGCGAGTAGCTTCGCTATCTTCTTGGCGGCAAAGCCGATGATACCGCCGACGACGGCCCCGGACCCGAATTCGAGTCCGAGTTGTTGGGGGTCTATTTCGAGGGGCATATCCAAAATGGCTCATTAGCGGGTTAAGGTTCTTGTGGTGAACTACTCCGTCATTGATTACGACCGAGAGCGGTTCAAGTTCTAGGTGCTACTTTAATACTGGACGCGGTCTCGGCGGTAGTTCGCCTACGCGACGTATCGACCGGAAATATTTGTACAGCGACAGTCAATAGGTAGACATGAAACGCGTTGCCCTGACGGCTCTCCTCGGACTGACGCTCGTCCTCGCGGGATGCAGTAGCGCACCCGGCGGAAGCGAAGCATCGCCCTCGACTACTGCCGAGACGACGACTGTAACAGACGTGACGACTACAATTCCGACGACTGCAACCGCTACTGCGACGACAAATACTGACGATACGACGACAGCGACCGTAGTCGAAGACGATTCTCCTCCGGGCCTCTCCCCGTCGGGAGTGACGGACGCCGAGGCGTTCGCCGCCGCCCACGAAGCGGCGCTGGCGAATCGGTCGTACACGTACACTCGGAACGCGACCGTCACCGCCCCGAACGGAACCCGACTCGGCAACTGGACCGAACGCGTACAGGTCGGTCCCGAACGACTGCGGTTCAACAACACACAGACCGGGACCGGCGTCACCGTCGGCGGGCACGCAATCGACGACCTTCGCGTCTACACGAACGGTTCAGTCACGCTGTTCAACACCGATAACTATCGACGCCACGCGGGGCGAGGATTTGCGGCGACCCAGTTCAGTAGCACGTCGCTTCTCACGGACGCGTTCGACGCCTCCGAGACGAGCGTGACGACGGTCGAACGGAACGAACGGATGTGGTTCCAAGTCGCGGCCGAGCGCGACGACGAGACGTTCACCTACCGCTACTCTAACGAGACCGTCGAAGTCCGGGCGACGAACCTCACGGCCACCGCGCTCGTCGCTCCGTCGGGTCTAGTGACAGACCTCACCTACGAGTACGACTTCGAGCGCGGGAACGTCTCGGGCCATCGGACGATGGACGTTCGATACTCGGCGGTCGGCGAGACGACCGTCGAACGACCACCGTGGTACGACGAGGCGATCAACGCCACGAACGGTCGGTGAGCAGTCGATTGGCGACGACCTCTCGGAAGTCCGGCCGACGCATGATTGAAATGCCGCGGGACCGTAGCCTCCTCACATGGGCATTGCGGACGTGGAAACCGAGGTGAAGGCCCGGCGAGGCTAACGCCAGCGGAACCACCGTTGTCGGCGTCGATATCAGCGGCCGCCACGAGGAGTCCGGCGAGTACCTGATGGTCGCGGCGGCGGTCTACGCCGCCGTCGGCACGAATCGTCTGCGGTCCGTCGAGGGGATGGGGTTCGCAACGAGCAGGAATCCGCCGACGTTCGAGAACGCCGCCCGCGTCGTCGCGGATGCAGTCGCGGACCTGCCCGAACCGCCCGAGGGTCCCGTGGTTGCCGAGCGCGGCGAGTTCTACGAGGAACCCGACGTGAGAGTCGAGCAGTTCCTTGGCCCGAGTTTCAAGTACGTCGAGAGTATAGCCGAACGCAAGACCGTGCAAGCCGCACACCACGCCGCCTACGCCGCCCGAAAACTGTTCCTATGAAAGCGATAATCGTCAAGCGAGTCGATTCCGGCACGCCAGACACCGAAGAGATACGCGACCTCGCCCGCGCCGCGGGCTACGAAGTCGTCGCCGAGTTCACCCAGTCGCGCAAGGAGGACGCGGCGCTACAGGTCGGGGAGGGGAAAGCGACCGAAATCGGGACCGCGGTCGCCGAGACCGGAGCCGAAGTCGTCATCTTCGACAACGAACTCGGCCCGTACCAGACGTACAACCTCGGCCAGACGTTCCCCGAGGAGGCCAAGGTCATCGACCGATTCAGGCTCATCCTCGAAATATTCGGCCAGCGCGCACGGACTCGGAAGGCCCAGTTGCAGGTCGAACTGGCCGAGTTGCGCTACGAACTCCCGCGCGCGGAGGCCAAGACCAGCCTCGCCAAGCGCGACGAGCGGCCGGGGTTCATGGGGCTTGGCGAGTACGACGAGAGCCGCGAGCAGGACATCAAAAACCAGATTTCGAACATCAAGGACGAACTCGACTCCATCGCCCGGACGGAGGCCGACCGCCGCGCCCGCCGGAGGGAGTCGGGATTCGACCTCGTGGCGATGGCTGGCTACACGAACGCCGGGAAATCGACCCTGATGCAGAGCCTCGCGGCCGACATCGAACTCGGCGAGAACGAGGAGTTGCACCCCGACTTGGACACGACCGCCGAGGCGCAGGACCGACTGTTCACCACGCTCGGCACGACCACGCGAAAGATGGACATGGAGCGCCGCGACGTGCTCCTCACGGACACTGTGGGGTTCATTAGCGACCTGCCCCACTGGCTGGTCGAGTCGTTCAAATCCACGCTCGACGCGGTGTATCACGCCGACCTCGTTTTGCTCGTCGTGGACGTGAGCGAACCAATCGAGGAGATACGCGAGAAACTCGTCACCTGTCACGACACCCTTTACGAGCGCAACGAGGCACCCATCGTGACGGTGTTGAACAAAATCGACGCCGTGAGCGAGGACGAACTCGCCGAGAAGGTCGAAGCCCTTTCCGCGCTCGCGCCGAATCCCATCGCGGTCTCGGGCAAAGAGCAGACGAATTTGGTCGGCCTGCGCGGGCGCATCGACGACGAACTCCCCGACTGGGAGCGCGAGAAGTTGGTCCTGCCGATGACCGACGACACGATGAGCGTCGTCTCGTGGGTCCACGACCACGCGCGGGTCAACGACGTGTCCTACGCCGACGACGAGGTGGTCGTGGACTTCGAGGCCCGGCCCGCCATCGTCGAACAGTCCAGAGCAAAGGCCGGGGAGTTGGCGAACGCGCTCTCGGCCTAAGTGGGTCGGTCTCGACTCCCGAAACGCGCGTTACGGCGGCTTTCGACCCCGGTAACCGCGATTTCCGTCCTCGTATCTCTGATTGTCTCGATGCCGACGGAAACCCCGAGCGAATAACAAAGTAGCCCCGACCGTCAGTTACCGACGACAGGCGCGGCCACGCCCGATCTCTCGAACACTCCCTTCGTAGACGATGGACAGCGACCGAAACCGCAGGCGCTCGAAGACCGACCCTCGCTCTCGGGAGCGACTGGTCGCCGCGGTCGTCCGAAACCGCCGCCGCAGATATGCACTCTACTACCTGCACCAGCGGTCCGGTCCCGTCCCGGTCGCGGAGGT
Source organism: Halorussus pelagicus (assembly GCF_004087835.1). Classification (NCBI taxonomy): domain Archaea; kingdom Methanobacteriati; phylum Methanobacteriota; class Halobacteria; order Halobacteriales; family Haladaptataceae; genus Halorussus; species Halorussus pelagicus. Next base: position 303,601 of record NZ_CP035119.1, on the reverse strand, counting down.
GGCGCGACAGGTCGCGGCGTGGGAGCGACCCGCGACGCGCGACGAGGTGGCTTCCGAGCGCGTCGCGGCGGTCGCCGCGACGCTTCGACGGCGTCACCTTCCGATACTAGCCGAGTGGGGTCTCGTCGCCTATGACGCCGACCGCGACAGGGTGGTGGGTCGCGTGAGCGACCCGACCGTCGAGTTGCTACTGGCCAACGACCCGCGGACGCGAGTCGCGTGGTACAAGGTGTATCTCCTCGTCACCGCGATTTCGGCCGGATTCCTCGCGCTGGTCCGACTCGGCGTCGCGCCGTTCGACGGGGTGGACTCAATCGTCGCGGCGGCGCTCGTCGTCGTCCTGTTTGCAGTGGCGAGTCTCGGCCACTGGTACGACGTGTACCGCTGGCGGCGGGCGAACGAGGACATGCCGCCGGACTTCCTCGTCACGCTGGAAGAGGAGGTGACGTATCGGGACCCGCGCGGGGAAGCGGACGACGAGGCGGAAAACGAGGAACGAAACGAGTCGGAAACAGCCGAAAACGAGGGAACCGACGGCGAAGACGAGACCGGCGACAGAGCGACTTGATTACAGTTCGCGCTTCTGCTTCTCGACCACTCGGACGTTCTCGATAGCCGTCTCCGGATACTGACCGTCGGCGTCCTTCTCGGCGGCTTTCACCATGTCCCAGACGACGTTCAGCCCAGTCGTGACGCCCTCTAAAGCCTCCATCTCGCACCCGGTCTTGCCCGTGGTCTCGACGGCGACTTCGAGGCTCACGCGCTCGTCGCCGACTTCGAAGTCGGTCTCGACGTTCGTGATGGGAATCTGGTGGCACATCGGAATGGTCTCCCACGTATGTTTGACCGCCTGCACCGCGCCGACGCGGGCGGTGGCCAGCACGTCGCCCTTGCTCACGTCGTTGTCCCGAATCGCCGCGACAGTGGACGCTTGAAGACGAATCTCGCCTGCGGCGACCGCTCGGCGCGCCGTGTCGGGCTTGTCGCCCACGTCCACCATCTGGACCTCGCCCTCGTCGTCGGTGTGGGTCAGTTCGGTCTCGCTGTCGGCTCCGTCCCCGGCGGCGTCGCCGCTTCCGTTTCGGTTCGCCTCCGGCGACCCGCGCTCCTCACGCATCGTCGCCACCCCAGATTGCGCGGGGAAGTACGTCTAACAGGTCCGAAGCCAGCAGGCCGTCGTGGCGGTCTTCCAGCAGCTCCGCCGCGCGGCCGTTGGCGTACGCCGCCGCGCAGGCCGCCGTGAAGGGATCGTGGGCCGCGAGCAGGCCCGCGGTCGCGCCTGCGAGCGTGTCGCCCGTGCCGCCGACCGTCATGCCGGAGGTTCCGGCCCGCGAGACGCGGGTGCGCTCGCCGTCCGAAATCACGTCCTCGCTCGCCTTCGCCACCACGACGTGGCCGAGGTCGGCGGCGAAGGCCTCGATTTCGTCGGCGCGGTCCGCGAGCGCGTCGGCCGACTCGACTTCCGGGCCGCCCATCTTCGCCAACTCCTTGCGGTTGGGCGTGCAGACGAGCGTGGCGTCAGTCTCGACTTCGGGAACGACCGGGAGCGCGTCGGCGTCCACGACGGCGCGCCCGGAGAACGATTCGAGGAACTGCTTTGCGGCCTCTAGGGTCTCGTCGGCGTTGCCGAGGCCCGGCCCGAGGACGACCACGTCGTCGTAGCTCTCGGCGGTGTCCACGAGGTTCGGAACCTGCTCGGGCGTCAGACGCTCACCCTCGTAGGATTGGACGATGAGGTCTTCGGTGTAGCCCTGAATCTGGGGCGCGACCGGGCCGGGCGCGGCGACGAACGAGAGGTTCGCGCCCGCCCGGAGCGCGGCCTGCGCGGCGAGCGCTGGCGCGCCGGTGTACGGCCCGCCGCCGATGACGTAGGCGCGGGCGTCCCCGGTCCCTGATTCTCGCCTGACCGGGCGCATGTCGCCCGGCCCGACGTATCGCTCAGCCGCGGCGGGAATGCCGATGTCGGCGACCGTAATCTCGGCGTCCAGCGAGTCGAGACCGGGTTTCCGGTCGTGGAAGGTGACCACGCGGTCGGCCGAGACCGCAGTGCCTTCGGCCCCTCCGGTGTCCGCATCGACGCCGGAGGGAACGTCCACCGCGACGACGGTCGCGTCGCTCTCGTTGATTCGCTCGGCGGCGGTGGTCTCGGGTTCCCGGAGCGCGCCCGTGACGCCGGTTCCGAGCATCGCGTCCACGACGACTTCGCAGTCCGGAAGGGCGAAGTCCCGCGAGTCGGTGACGGTCTCAGTCGCGTAGTCGCTCTGTTGGAGCGCCGACCAGTTCTCGCGGGCGATGTCGGTCGCAATCGTCTCTTCGCGGCCCAGCAAGTGGACCGACACGTCGTAGTCGTTCAGGAACCGGGCCGCGACGAAGGCGTCGCCGCCGTTGTTCCCGCGGCCCGCGACGACGGCGACCCGCGCACCGGGGTCGGCGACCGCCCGGACCTCGCGGGCGACCGCGTTCCCGCTCGACTCCATCAACTGCTTGCGCGGTACGCCGAGGGCGGCTGCATTCGCGTCCACCTGCGCCATCCGCTCGGAGGTAATCATACCCGGCGGTTCGGCCGGGAGCGCGTTAAGTGCTGTCGTCGGGGGTCGTCACCGACGCTCGCGCTGGCCGACGCCGCAGGCCGTCGGGAAATTCTCACCGCCGAATTCGGAAACTGTCTTCGCCTTCCGGGTCGCCGTACTCGACTTCCACGTCCTCGACCTCGGCGGCGGGACTGCCGGTGTGACACCACTCGACCATCTCCTCGACGGCCGCCGCTGGTCCCTCGAAGACCGCCTCGACGCGGCCGTCATCGAGATTTCGGACCCAGCCCTCAACGCCCTTTTCGACGGCGGTGTTGCGGGTGTTCGCGCGGTAGTAGACGCCCTGTACCGTCCCGGAGACGAACGCGTGTGCCCGCGTTCGCTCCTCGCTGTTTTCGGAGTCGTTCGGCATGGCTCGGACGCCGATTCGTCGTTCCGACGGAAGTCGGTTCGGGTGCGTGCGAACCGGCCGCGAGATGCGACGTGTCCGAATCGGTGCTACTCCTGATTCCGCAGATAGTGAAACACGTAGGTTTGGGCGTAGCCCGCGTACTCGCCCCCGAACGCGGTCCGGATGGCGTCCGACGTTTCGGCGTACGACCCGCGCTCGCAGTCGGGGTAATACTCCTCGATGGCGCTCTGAATCCACGTATCCAGCGGAACCGCCTCCAGATACCCCAGCGAGAACAGCAACACGCAGTCGGCCACCTTGTCGCCGACGCCGACGAACGCCTGTATCGCCTCGCGGGCGTCGGCGTAGTCGAGACCCCAAACGTCCTCGGCCGTGGTCTCGCCCGAGGCGACCAACTCCGCGGACCGCTGGACGTAGGGCGCGCGGTAGCCCAAGCCCAACTCCCGGAGGTCGTCCTCGCTGGCGCGCGCGAGGCGCTTCGGGGTCGGGAACGCGTGGTAGGTCTCGCCGTCGAACGCGACGGTCTCGCCGAACTCGCGGGCGAGGGCGGTCTGCATCCCGTGGATGCGCTCGACGCGCATCTGGGCCGAGCAGATGAACGAAATCAGGCAGGGGAAGAAGGGGTCGTCCACGATACGAAGTCCCCGGTAGGCGTCGGTGGCCTCCGAGAGCAGGTCGTCGTCCGGAATCGCCTCGAAGATGGCTGGCAGGTCGTCGTCGAGTCGGAGTCGCTCGACTACCAGCGAGTCGGCGTCTGTCGTCGCTTCCCATTCGATCATCCCGTCGCGCTGGCGCACGCGGACCACTTCCGGGTCGGCGTCGGCGTGGCCGCCGACGACGGTCGAGTACCACGCCGACCCGCCGCTCGGACCGACCGAGTCGTACATCCGGTCGTCTTCGCGTCGCCAGCAGAACGTCTGGCCGCTTTCCAGCGTCGCTTGTAGGTCTACGCCCCCCGAGAGGTCCGTCACCGGTATCGAACCCGACTCCATCGCGGGACCGAACGGGACGAACACATGGGAACCTTTCGCTTTAGGGCCAAAGTTGATACTGTTGGCGCTACAACTTCTACGCGTCATGAACTGCAGAGTTGTCGTGGAAGCCGCAGTCCCGGTCTACGACGTGGAGACGGCGGACGAAGCAGTTCGGATCGCCATCTCGAAGACCGGGGAGTTGCTCAACCCCGACCTCAACTACGTCGAGATAAACATGGGCGAGCGGTCGTGTCCGCACTGCGGGGAGGAACTGGAACCGGCGTTCATCGCGGCCGACGAGAGCCTCGTCGCGCTGGAACTGGAGATGACGGTATTCAACGTCGAGCGCGAAGAACACGCCTCGCGCATCGCTCGGAAGGAAATCGGCCAGCGCCTCGAAAATATCCCCCTGACCGTCCTCGAAGTCGAAGTCATCGAGGACGACGAGGAAGACGACTCTGAGACCGACGCCGAGGAGGCGTCCGACGACGCGGAGGACGGAACGAGCGACGACGACGAGGTTCTTCCCGAGTTCGAGGACCTCATCGAGTAACGCCCGGCGCTGTCGGTCTCCCCGGCGACGTGCCCTTCGCGGCTTGTTGCCTCACACTGCGGCCTCGACTTCTCTGTCTACAGGCGGTTCGGTAGTCGAAGCTATTCGAAGAGACGAAGCTGAAAACGGCCGCTCGCGGACAGCGCTGCCGCTGTCGAATTGATTTCCTGAGGAAGCGTCGCGTCGGAGTTCAGTCGGCCTTGGCGGCGACCTTCTCGTCCGCCTCGGCTTCGGTCATTTCGGACGTGATTGCGTTCGCCATAGCAAAGACTGCCGCCTTGTGGTCAGTCTTCGATTTATGAATGGAAGTTGGTCGTACGCCAAGAGACTCGTACTCGTCGAAGTCGATTTCTGTGCTGTTCTCCGCCTCGAAGTAGTTCCCGACCTCCGCGAGCAGGCCGTGAAGGTGGATAAGTTCCTGCTTCTTCATAAGCAAACGAGGCTAACAGTTGCAGGGTTATAGTATTATCTTGAGTCCAGTTAACATGCTTTGCGTACCACTCTGGCGTACGACCCCGTAATCGGCGGTGTTACCCGATAGCACGGTAGTACGCGATTATCTCGTAGCGTTCCGTTCGTTCCGCGCGGAAACGCGAGCTTGGACGAATCGTAACGCGCGTTCCGACGGAGTTTCCGCGAGTCTGTAAACTTTTTATCGGCTCAGGACCGTTGGTCCCGCTATGGAGGGTTACGACGACCACCTCGAACGGGCAATGGACGAGACGCCCGAGAGAGAGGGCAGCGGCGACCGTTTCGACGTGCCCGACGCCGACGTGCGCCAAGAGGGCAACGTCACGGTCTACGAGAACTTTCAGGACACGCTCGACAGACTCGGCAGGGACGAGGACCACGTTCTGAAGTTCCTCCAGAACGACCTCGGGACTAGCGCGCACATCGACGAGAGCGGACGCGCGCGCCTGACCGGCGAGTTCGGCCAGCGCCGCATCGAGGACGCCCTCGACGAGTACGTCGAGAAGTTCGTCCGCTGTTCGGAGTGTGGCCTACCGGACACGAAACTCGAACGAGAACAGGGAGCGCAGTTGTTGCGGTGCGAAGCGTGCGGTGCGCGCTCCGCGACCAGTAGCTAGCTACTGGAACTGTTTTAGCGTCTCCAAGTCCCGCTCGGTCCGCGCGAACTCCGCGGTCCGCCGCGAGGCGTGACAGCCCGGACAGTGGAACGTCTCGTCGTGGGACGGAAGGTTGTCGGGCGTCGCTTCCCAGTCCTTGCCACACTCCGGACAGAGCAGCCGCACGTACGTTTCGTTCATACAAAGTACCATGGGCGTGGCTAATAGAAAAAACTTGCCGCGAAATCCCCTCGGAGAACGAGCTATGCCGAAAGTTATAAATTCTACTATGCTAAATCTATTTTTAGATATGTCTAATCCACTGTTCGGCGGCGAACTCGTCGCCGCGGAGGACCCCTGAGATGTCCGAACTGTTCGATATTTTCGTCGCGTCGGTCCGCGACGGCTACGTGCAAGTCAGCGCGTTCGTCGCGGTGACGGTCCTGCTGTTCAGTCTCGTCCAATACTGGACCGGCGGGGCGCTGGTGGAGCGACTGAGCGACAGCGAGCGCATCCAACCGCTCGTCGGCGCGGCGATGGGGCTGACCCCCGGCTGTGGCGGTGCCATCGTCATGATGCCTCTCTACGTCCGCGGGACGGTCAGTTTCGGCACCGTCGTCGCCACGCTCATCGCCACCGCGGGCGACTCGGCGTTCGTGATTCTGGCGCTCGCGCCGAAGGCGGGTCTCTACGCCTACGGCATCGCATTCGTCGCGGCCGTCGTCTCGGGCTACGTCATCGACCGGTTCGGCGTGGGTGTCGCCCGAGTTGACGCCGCGGTTCGAAAAATCGACCCGGCCGTGACCGACGGCGGCGCGATGTCGTCCGGCGCTCCGGTTCCCGGCAACCCGGCGACCGGCCCGCACGGCTTCGAGGGCGATAGCTGTGGGACTCACGACGACCCCGCCCGCGAGTCTCCGGTCCTGACGCCGCTCTCTCACGCGGTTCACGCGCTCTGGTGGGTCGCCGCGCTCGCGGCGCTCGCGCTCGGTGTGACGTACCTTCTCGCTGGCGCGCCCGAGGTCCCGCTGGAACTCGGTCTCTCGTTCGCGGGCCTGTTCACCGTCGTCGGCATCGCGGGAACCTCGCTGTCGTTTTTCCTCTACTTCATCGGTCGGCGGTATCTCGGCGACGGGCAGGTGGGCCGCGCCCGCGAATCGTTCTCCGGAACGTACGACACGCTGGTCCACGCCGCGATGGAGACGAGTTTCGTTACCGTCTGGGTGCTGGCGGCGTACCTGCTCTACGAGTACGGCGTCGTCCTGCTCGGCGTGGACGTGGGCGCGCTGGCCGCGGCCGCGGGCCTGTTCGCACCCGTCGCGGGCGCGCTCGTGGGACTCATTCCGGGCTGTGGCCCGCAGATCGTCCTCACCGGCGTCTACGCCGAGGGCGCGGTTCCCTTCTCGGCGCTGGTGGCCAACGCCATCAGTCAGGACGGCGACGCGCTGTTCCCCCTGCTCGCGGTGGACAAGACCGCCGCGGTCGTCGCTTCCATCTACACCACGATTCCGGCGCTCTTCGTGGGCGTCGGTCTCCACCTGCTGTTCGGTCCGATGTTCGGCTTCGGCGTCGTCGGGTGAGTAGCCAGCACGGCTAACGATGTCCTCGCGCAACCTCCTCGCGGGGGTTTCGAAGATGGCTAATTCGCACAAAGAGCAGCGACGGCGCGAAGCGGCGAACGAACAGGGTCTCCACGAGAGCCACGAGACGGACCGTCGCCACTCGTCGCACTGAGCGACTCGCCCGTCGTGCTTATTTTGACGCTCCGTCACCGACTGCGAAGGTCCGAGTCCGAGACCGCGAGCGTTCAGACGGTGAAGAGGTGGCCCTCGCGCGGCACGTCGAAGAGGCCGACGCGGGCACCCGCATCCAGCCACGCGTGGCCGTAGGAGAACGACGCCAGTGCGTTCACGGGGTCGTCGTTCTCGCGGAAGTGACGGCCGTCTTCGAGGTAAGAGGTCGCCATCTCCAGACACTCGGCGGCGGCCTCGCCCATCGGTGTGTCCTCCGGCGGCGCGATTTTGGCGGCGTCGAGCGCTTCGGCGAGCAGGCCCTCGTAGCGGTCGGTCTTCTCTTCGAGGTCGGCGGGCATACTCGCCATAGGCCGAAACGAGGGGTAAAAACTTCGACTGTCAACGGTGCAGTCACCCGACGTTCGCGGACGAGTGGCCGACGGCCGCGGGCATCGGAGCGGCGTTTCGAGGGCGGTCGCCGCGAAAGAATTATTTCCGCTTCGAGCGACGACCGCATGTGAGCGAAACAGAACGAACGACTGGCAGTCTCGGGACGATAGGGAGCTATCTCCTCGTGTTGGTCGCTCTCGCCGCGCCGTTCGCTCCCTACTGGTATCTCCAATCGGGAGTACGCGGTTCGTTCGGCCTTCCCGCTATCGCTGTCGTGGCGGTCGTCGGTGCCGGTGCCCTCCTCGCGGGCGCTTCCCTCGTCGGCAAGTACACGGACTCCTCGGCCGAGAGTGTACTCGTGGTCGGCGGACTCCCGCTCGGATTCAACGCGGGGTCGCTGTTGGGCGAGTGGAGCGGCATCTCCGAGCGACTCACAGTGTTCCTCGGACTGGCTGGTGCGCTCGTTTCGACCCTGTGGCTTCTCGCTCTCCGCGACAGAATCCCGTAACGGGTCTCGTTGCGTCTCAGCGCGGGAACCGGAAAACCGAGGGGACAACACAAGCTAAATACCCTCTCGGTAGCAATATTGCACCATGAGCGAACACCCGCACGTAGAGATTTACACGAAGGAGGACTGCCCGTACTGCGAGAAGGCAAAGGACCTCTTCGACTCGAAGGGCGTCGAGTACGAGACGTATAACGTCACCGGAAACGAGGAACTGTTCGATGAGATGGTCGAGCGTGCCGACGGCCGCCAGACCGCGCCCGAAGTGTTCATCGACGACGAACTCATCGGCGGGTTCGACGACACGCAGGCGCTTGACGAGGCGGGCGAATTAAACGAGAAACTGGGAATCGAAACCACGGACGGCGGCGTCGAACACCGCACGATGATAATCTCGGGGAGCGGCATCTCGGGTCTGACCGCGGCCATCTACGCCGCGCGGTCGAACAACGACCCCCTCGTGCTGGAGGGCGACGAACCCGGCGGCCAGTTGACCCTGACGACTGACGTGGAGAACTACCCCGGATTCCCCGAGGGAATCAGCGGCCCGGACCTCATCAACAACATGAAAGAGCAGGCCGAGCGCTTCGGTGCGGAGGTCAAGAACGGCGTCATCGAGGACGTAGACGACTCCTCGCGGCCCTACCGCGTCGAACTTGCGAACGGCGACGTGTACACCACCGACGCCTTTATCGCCGCCTCCGGCGCGAGCGCTCGGACGCTGGGCATCCCCGGTGAGGACGAACTCATGGGCTACGGCGTCTCGACCTGCGCGACGTGTGACGGCGCGTTCTTCCGCGACGAGGAGATGATCGTCGTCGGCGGGGGCGACGCCGCGATGGAGGAGGCCAACTTCCTCACAAAGTTCGCCTCGAAGGTGTATCTGGTCCACCGCCGCGAGGAGTTCCGCGCCGAAGACTACTGGATAGACCGAACCCACGAGAAGGTCGAAGAGGGAGAGATAGAGGTCGTCAAGAACGCGGAAGTCCGCGAGATTCACGGCTCCGTCGAGGATGGCGTCGATTACGTTGACCTCGTGCGCCACCCCGAGGGCCGTCCCACCGACAAACTCGACGACCCCGAGACCGAGGCGTTCGAGATGGACGTGGGCGCTGTCTTCCTCGCCATCGGCCACACGCCGAACACCGACTACCTCGAAGACACGGCCGTCGAGATGGACGACGCGGGCTACATCAAGACCGAGGGCGGCAAGGGCGGTGGCCAGACCGAGACCGGCGTCCCCGGCATCTTCGGCGCTGGCGACGTGGTGGACTACCACTACCAGCAGGCCGTGACCGCCGCGGGCATGGGCTGTAAGGCCGCACTCGACGCCGACGACTACCTCGAAACCGCCGAACTCGAAGCCCAAGAAGGCGCGACCGAGGCCGCCGCGGGCGACGACTGAGCCGTTAGGCCTGAGTCGTCTCGTTACTTGTTCCGTCGGTCGTTTCGTTGGTCGATCCGTCGGTCACGTCCACGACGGCGATTCCGTTGACCGCTTCCCTCGAATCCGGCTGGGTGTACGGCCCGTCGGCCGTCCGGTTTGAGGTCACCAAGTCGAACTCCTGATTGTCGTTCGAATCGCGGTACGCGATTGCGACGAGTTGCTGAGACTGGGTGAGCGACGGGTCGAGTTCCACCGTCACGTTCTCCTGTGCGCCCGGTTCCACGTAGTCGGAGACGCCGAGGATGCTCTCGACGACTTCTCCCTCGACGACGCCGTTGTCGTGAACGACGACGAAGCCGCCTTCCGGAATGGTTACCGACTGCACGGTGACCGCGCTCCCGTTCGAGGTCTGGCGCTCGAACGTGATGGTCGTCTCGTTCTCTGCGGGTGTCGCCTCGGTCGTGGTCTCGGCAGTCTCGTTTACCAGCGTCAGGTTGGCAGTTACCGCGGCGTCGCCGACGAACACGCCGTGGGTGAACGTCCCCGCGGGGAACCCGGCGGTGTCCTCTCCCGTGACGTTGAACTGCACCGGTCTCGTCTCGTTGGCGGGTACGTCAACGAACGTCGCCGCGATGACGTTGCCGGTGATTCGGTAGCTGACCTGCTCCGTGACCAGTTCGTCGCCCCGGTTGACGACGGTCGCCGAGACGGTGTAGTTCGTTCCGGCGCTGACTCGTTCGGGCGACGAGAGATTTTCGAGCGAAACGCTCGCTGTTGGCTCCGCCGTCGTGGTCGTCTCCTGAAGCGCGGCGGACTCGTCGGCGGAGGATGGTGCGCCGGTCACGACGACGCCCGCTCCCGAAACGACGAGTGCGGTAACGAGAACTATCGCCGCCGTCCGGCGTCGGCCGCCACTCGGCGTCATCGTGCCCTCACCTCGTAACACCGTATTTTTCGGGTATACATGATGTGTGAGAACACACTTTGCATCGGAGGATATAGTCTCCCGACCGTTCACGGGGTTATTCTCGTGCTAGAGCGCTATAACGCCGAATAATGCGGCCGGTCGGCGAACTGCTACCGAGGGTGTGTCGCTTCGGCGGGAAACGACGCCGCCTCCGCCGAACCGAGTCGTGGTAAACAACCGCATACCCCCCCGTAACTCCTAATACAGGCTACGAGAATCCTGTAATATTAATTTCCGAAATCGAAAGAATCCGTTGCCGACCGAACGGTCGTGCTTTTTTATCAATTAGTTAATCGCATCTACGGATGCCCCCACAGGGGCGAGAGAGAACTATGCCACGAGAAGACAACACGGAAGAGACCGACGACTCGCGGCGGTCGTTCATGAAAAAGGGTGCGCTGGCGTCGAGCGCGGTCGCGCTCGGACTCGCCAGTAGCGGAAGCACCGGCGCGCAGGAGAACGCACAGGAACCGAACACCGGACTCGTCTTCGTCGATAGCTACAAGCCCGGCGTCGGGTTCCAGCTGGTCAGTCGGCTTCAGCAGCCGACGGTCGAGGGAATCCTCGGCTACGTGGACCCGGCCAACCCCGGCCAAAGTAGCGGTGCAGTCGTCGATCCGGACGACTGGAACGGCTACATCATCAACTATCAGGGCTGTGGTCCCGGCAACTACGAGATGATCTTCCTGCGGGAGGGTCTGCTCGAACAGGGAACGACGTACTCGTTCACCACTAATGCCGTCTTCTTCAGCAACCAACTGGGCCTGCTCGAATCGGAGATACAGCAGGGCACCGGCGGCGGTGGCGGCGGTAATGGTGGTGGCGGTGGCGGCGGAAACATGACCAGTCCATGATGAACGGAGGTCGGGGAAGTGCATCCGCGGTCGTTCGGCGTTCGGAACTCGTCGGCGATGGGCCGCGCGACCCCGGTCGAGAGGACGCCGCGAAATCGCCACGGAGGACATGATGCAAGAGAACGCGCAGCAACCGAACACCGGACTCGTCTTTGTCGATGACTACCGGCCCGGCATCGGGTTCCGAGTGGTGAGCCGAATCCAACAGCCGACAGTCAACGAGATTCTGGGCTACGTGGACCCGGCAAACCCCGACCGAGGCGACGGCGCGGTCGTTGACCCGACGGACTGGAACGGATACCTCGTTGACCAACAGAAATGTGGACTCGGTAACTACAACCTCGTCTTCCTGCGAGAGGGTCTGCTGGAGGAGGGCCAAACCTACTCGTTCACCACCGACGCTATCTTCTTCAGCAATTCGCTCCAACTGCTCGAAGCGCGGATACGGCGAGGCGCTGGCCAAGCGGCCGGGCAGGATGCGGGAGACGAGACGACCGAAGAAGGTGGAACCGAGACCCAACCCGAGGCGACGACCGAAGAAACGACGACGGAGACGGACACGACCGAGGAACCGACGACGACGCAAACGACCACGACGACCGAGACGACTCCTCCGGCCGACGGCGCTACGACCACCGCGCCGGACGGAACGACCGCGACATCGGACGGCACGACGACGCTGGACGAAACGACGACGCCGTCCGACGAAACCACGACCGCGGTGGAGACGACCGAACAGGTCATCGTGAACGCAACCGAGACGAACGACGGGTAGCCTTGCGCTGTCCCGTCGGGGAAGCCGGGCGAACGCTGACCAGCGTTCGACCGTCGTCCGGTGGCGGTATCTCTTTTTCCGCAAAGAAACGCGACGGCCGGTTAGTCGTCCGAAATCGCCGCATCGCCGTCGTCCGAATCGACGGCTCCCTGACTGGGCGTGCCGCGAACGTCCCCGTCGCGCCATGTGTCCTGCGAGAACCACAGGTACGCGATAATCGCGCCCGAGACGTTCGAGATGAAGAACGCGATCCAGATACCCCTGACGCCGAATATGGCGTCAGTGGGGACGAACGGAATCTGGAGACGGAACTGCGAGGCGACGTAGGCGACCGGAAGTCGAATCCCGGCCAGCGTCACGATGGAGATCACGGCGGCGACCATCGTCTTGCCCGCGCCGCGGAGTCCGCCGGTGAACGCCCGCATGATGCCGATGAAGCCGAACGAGAGCGCGACGTACCGCAGGAAGGTCGCGCCTTCCGCCAGCACCTCGGGGTCGTTGGTGAACACCGCGACGATGGGCGTCGGAATCAGGAAGATAAGGACGCCAGCGAGCGCGAGGACGACGAACAGACCCTTCGCGGCGACGTAGTTCGCCTTCGCCGCGCGGTCGTACTTCCCTGCGCCGATGTTCTGGCCGGTCATCGTCTCGACGCCGCGCGCGACGGCGATGGCCGGGAGGAAGATGACCGAGAACACCCGCGTGCCGATACCGTAGGCCGCGACGACGGTCGTCGGGAACAGGCCGACGATTATCAGGAGCGCGTTGATCGAGAGCGCGCGGCCGGTCCCCTCGATGCTCGCGGGGATGCCGATTTGGAGAATCTTCCGCAGATACTCGAAGTCCGGTCGCATGTCTTCGAGGTTGATCTGGATGCCGCGATTCCCCGCGAGCATGATGGCGAGACCGACCAACATCGCCACGCTCCGGGAGAACACCGTCGCAATGGCGGCCCCTTCGATACCGAGCTCGGGGACTGCCAGCGGTCCGATATTCCACCCGTTGATGAGGAACGGGTCGAGGATGACGTTGAGAACGACCGTCCCGCCCATCACGAACATCGGGGTAATCGTGTCGCCAGCGCCGCGCATGAGCGAGATGAACACGAAGAACCCGAACATGAACGGGAGACCGAGCGCGATGACCTGCATGTAGGCCGTCGCGCCCGGAAGGACCTCCGGCGAGGCCCCGAGGAAGTCGAGGAACGGCCGGACGAACGGGTAGCCGACCGCACCGAGAATCACCGACGCGATGAACGCGAACGAGACCGTCTGGGAGGCGGCGTACTCGGCTTGCTCGGTCTCGTCGGCTCCGGTGTGCTGGGCGACGAGGACGCTCCCTGCCACCGACAGTCCCATCCCGAGCGAGATAAGCAGGAACACCATCGGGAAGCCGAAGCTAATCGCCGCCAGCGCCTCCGTCGAGTATTGGCCGAGCCAGAACGTGTCGGCGAGGTTGTACGCCGTCTGCATCAGGTTCGTGACGACGATGGGGAGCGAGAGGTAGATGAGCGGCTTGACGATGTTGCCCTCGGTGAGTTCGAGTTCCTCCTGTCCCTTGAAGAAGTTCACGCGGCCACCTCCGGCGTGCGTCCCAGTTCATGTTCGAGATGTTCCTCGACCAGCCGTCGGGTCTCGCTCGGGGCTTCACCGAGCGCGACTTCCCGGACGTGCGCGCCGTTTATCGCCGTGACGATGAACCGCGCGACCTTCTCCGGGTCGGCGTCGTCGAACTGCCCCGACTCGATGCCGTCGCGGACGGCGCTGGCGATGACCTCTCGCAGTCGGTCGTCCATCTCCACGAACCGCTCGCGGTAGGTGTCGTGATACGGAGACTGGGCCTTCAGTTCGATGAGCGCGATGGGGGAACTGTCCTCGGCGCGCGAGAATATCGCCTCCAGAAGGGTGTCGAGTCGTTCCCGCGGGTCGCTCGCCTCGCAGGCCAGTCGTCCCTCGAACTGCGCCAGCAGGTGGTCGAGAAACGCGTTCAGCAACTCCTCTTTCGTGTCGAAGTGGTAGTGAAACGTCGCCTTCGAGACGGACGATTCGTCGGCTATCCGCTGCATCGTCAGGTCGGCGTAGCCGTGTTCGCAGAGGGCACGGTACGTCGCCTCCATCATCTGTTCGGAAGTCTCTGCATCCATTCTCTACGCGAACTTACTGACTAGTCAGTCAAAAGTGTTTTGAACCGAAACCCGGTCCGGTCGATGCTCCGTCTCGAACCCCGTTACACCGTCCGTTGAGACGACGCCGCCCGTTTCCGCATCCTCCCGCCCGACTCCACATCCTCACATCTTTACGTTTGCCTCCGGAAGAGAAAGGTATGACTGACACCGAAGTCGAGACGGTAACGTACACCATCGAGTCGCCCGAGGGCGAGACCGAAGACCTGACGCTTCCGAAAGGCGTCGTTGACCTGCTCCGCGAGGACGAGTCGGAGACCGACACCTCGGTACTTGGCGACCTGACGATGCTCTCGTTCGCACAGCAGGCCCACGCGCTCGTCCACCACGCGCCCGAGGAACCCAGCGACGAAGTCCTCGCCAACGAGGAGAAGACGATGGAACTGTTCGAGGAGCGCTTCGGCCAGACGTTCGGCGAGATGACCGGCCACTCCCACTAATCGCTCGGAACTGATCGTCCGCCGAGCTATCTTTTCGACGACGTTTCGACGCGGAGCGACGCGTCCCGAAACCCGTCGAGAGGATTCTCTCCCGCCGGTGGTTAAAAACAGTTTACATGGCAGGGGACAGTGACTCCCCGAATGCCTGTGAAATACGTCCCGATGCCGGAGATGGACGAGCGAGAAACACGGATTCGGGTTCGCTGTCGGGACTGTTCGTTTGAGCGCGTCGTGCAGGGGACCGACGACTCGAAACCCGCAAAGGTCCTCATCGACCACGGCCAGCGGACCGGCCACATGCTCGCCATCGACCGGTTGGAGGCGTCATAGAACTCTCCCCCGTCTCGACACTTTCGGCCCTCCGTCGCTCTCAGACGACCGCGTACCGCAGTCGCACGCCGTCGTCTACCCGTCCTACGTCTTCGAGGTCGAGTTCCGGGAACTCCGCGACGAACCCCTCGCCGTCTGCCAGCGTGGGCGCGTCGCGGCCGCCGATGAGTTTCGACCCGACGAACACCCGGAGTTCGTCGGCCAGTCCGTCCTCGAACAGCGAGAAAATGAGTTCGCCGCCGCCCTCGACCATCAGTTGCTCGACGCCCTCTCGCTCCAGCGACGAGAGTGCGCTCGACAGGTCCACGCGCTCGTCGCCAGCGGTGACGAGTCGCGCGCCCGCGGTCTCCAGCGCCTCGATTCGCTCGGCGGGCGCGGACTCGGCGACGAGGACGTAGGTCGTCGCGGCGTCGTCCAAAATTCGGGCGTCGGTCGGCGTCCGCGCCCGAGAGTCGGCGACGACCCGCATCGGGTGGGCGGGTTCGTCGCGCTCCCTGCGGGCGACCTGTCGCTCGCTGTCGTCCAGCGTGAGGTGCGGGTCGTCGGCCAGAACCGTGCCGACGCCGACCATGACCGCGTCGCTCCCGGCGCGGAGCGCGTCCATCCGGTCGAAGTCGGCCGGGCCGCTGATGGCTATCTGCTCGCGGCGCTTCGAGGAGAGTTTGCCGTCGGCGCTCATCGCGGCGTTGACGACCACGCGCATACTCCCGGTAGCGGGTCGGCCCGAAAACCGCTTTCGGTCGATTTATGTCGCCGAGCGTGTAGTTCGAGGTGTGCGCCGCTACCGTGTCGCCTTCGCCCTCGTGGTCCTCGTCTGCGCCAGCACGCTCGGGTATAGTTACGTCTCCTCGCCCGCCAACGCCGCGGTGACGACCTACGCACAACAGGCCGACCTCCCGGCCGACGAGCGAACGCAGGTCGTGCCGACCCGCGACAACGTCACCGTCGTCGCTGGACACGGCATGAAGGGCGAGTCGGCCGCACTGGTCGCGTTCGGTCCCGACGGGAGGGTCCTCTATCACAACGACACCTTCCACGGTTACTTCGACGTAGACCCCGTGACGGGGACCGAGATGACCGTCGAGTACGTCGCCGAACGTAACTACGAGGGCGACGACTGCGACGGCAAGTGTACCGTCTCGGCCGTCGAGCGTCTGAACCTCTCGACCGGCGACATCGAGCGAGTCTACTCCCGAATCATCCCCGCCGACCGCGGGGCCAACTGGCACGACGTGGACCGCCTCGGGGAGGACCGACTGCTCGTCGGGGCCATCAACACCGACGAAATCTACGTCGTCAACACCACAACGGGCATGACGACGTGGGAGTGGTCAACCAAGCAGGCCTACCCCATCTCGGGCGGCGGTCCCTACCCCGCAGACTGGGCGCATCTCAACGACGTGGAGAAACTCGCTGACGGCCGAATCATGACCAGCCTCCGGAATCAGGACGCGGTCGCCTTCATCGACCCCGAGACGGGCGTGCAGGGCAACTGGACGCTCGGCGAGGACGGTGCCCACGACATCCTCTACGAACAGCACAACCCCGACTACATCAACGAGTCGAACGGCGGCCCGGCGGCCATCGTCGCCGACTCGCTCAACGACCGCATCGTCGAGTACCAGCGAGAAGACGGGTCCTGGGAGCAGTCGTGGGTCTGGAGCGACGACGAGATGAAGTGGCCCCGCGACGCCGACCGCCTGCCCAACGGCAACACGCTCATCGCGGACACCAACGCCCACCGCGTGCTGGAAGTCAACGAGACCGGCGAGACGGTCTGGAGCGCGGAGTTCTACGCGCCCTACGAACTCGAACGACTCGGCACGGGCGACGAGAGCGCGGGCGGGCCGAGCGCCGCCGCGGCGGGTCTCGACTCGCGCGGCGCAGATTCGGTCCCGAACGCCTCCGAGACGACTTCGGTCGCGGGATTCACGCCTCGAAAGGTCTCGAACAGCATCTCGTTCGTCCTCCCGGTCTGGATGGGGATGATCGACGGCGCGCTCGCACTCTTGCTCGCGCTGACCCTGCTGGTCTGGGCGGTCTTGGAGTACCGGAACGCCTCGTTCTCGCTGTCGTTCCAGTGGCCGGTGCGCCGAGAGTGAGGCGTCGGGCGCTCGCGGTGTCGATTCGTGCGCCAATCGCGGTTCGGTTTCCGTGACGAACACTTTTAATCCGTCCGGGCAAAGTTCCAGTGATGAGTTTGGACGACCATGCCGAGGACCTCGCCTCCGACCTCGGCGTTGACAAGGAGGAGGTCAAGGCGGACCTCGAGAACTTAGTGGAGTACAGCGTCCCCGTGGACGAGGCCAAGCAGAGCCTGCGGCGCAAGTACGGCGACGGCGGCGGCGGTTCCGGCGGTCCCTCGAAAGCCGATATCGCCGACGTGTCCACCGAGGACAGCAACGTCACCGTCACCGCGACGGTGCTGACGGTCGGGCAGCGCTCGATTCGGTATCAGGGAAACGAGCAAGTCATCCACGAGGGCGAACTCGCCGACGAGACCGGGAAAATCTCTTACACCGCGTGGGAAGACTTCGGTCTCTCGGCTGGTGACACCATCACCGCGGGCAACGCTGGCGTCCGCGAGTGGGAGGGCGAACCCGAACTGAACCTCGGCGAAAGTACCAACGTCGCCTTCGAGGACGCCATCGAGGTTCCCTACCCCGTCGGCGGCGAGTCGGACCTCGAAGCACTCGACCCCGGCGACCGCGGCATCACTCTCGATGTCGAAGTCGTCGAGGTCGAGCAGAAAGTCATCGACGGCCGCGACGGCGAGACCGAAATCAAGAGCGGCGTCCTCGCCGACGAGAGCGCCCGCCTCCCGTTCACCGACTGGGAGGCCCGGCCCGAACTCGCCGAGGGCGCGACCCTGCGCCTCGAAGACGTGTACGTCCGGGAGTTTCGCGGGGTCCCCTCGGTCAACCTCTCGGAGTTCACCGAGGTCTCGCCCCTCGACCGCGAGTTGGCTATCAGCGACACCGGCACGCGGATGGCCGTCCGGGAGGCCGTCGAGACCGGCGGTGCCTACGACGTTGAAGTCCTCGGAAGCGTCGTTGCGGTCCGCGACGGGTCGGGCCTCATCGAGCGCTGTCCCGACTGTGGCCGAGTCACGCAGAACGGCCAGTGTCGAAGCCACGGGGACGTGGACGGCGAGGACGACCTGCGCGTGAAAGCCATCGTTGACGACGGCACCGGCACCGTCACCGCGGTTCTGGACGCCGAGCGCACCGAGGAAGTCTACGGTGGCGACATCGAAGACGCCAAGGCCCAAGCCCGCGACGCGATGGACAAGGAAGTCGTCGCCGATGAGATTCGTGAGCGCGTCGTCGGCCACGAGTACCGCGTCCGCGGGAACCTCTCGGTGGACGACTACGGCGCGAATCTCGAAGTGACGGAGTTCGAGCAGTCGGGCGACTCGCCCGCCGACCGCGCCGCCGACCTGCTCGCGGAGGTGGCTCGATGAGTTCGAACGGCGAGGGTAACGACTCGGACGGCGACAGTCAGGGCGGCGCGGGCCGCCGCGAAGTCGCGTGGCGCGTCTTCGCCGCGGAGTACGACGATTCGGACTTCGACTATTCGGAGAGCGACGAGGAGCGCGCGCCCAACTACGTGGTCACGCCGACCGGCGCGCGAATCAACCGCCTGTTCGTCGTCGGAGTTCTGACCGAGGTCGAACGGGTTAGCGACGACGTGTTGCGCGGCCGTGTCGTGGACCCGACCGGTGCGTTCGTCCTCTACGCTGGGCAGTACCAACCCGACGAGATGGCCTTCTTGGAGAACGCCGACCCGCCCGCATTCGTCGCGGTGACGGGCAAAGCCAGAACCTTCCAACCCGACGACTCCGACCGCGTGTTCACGTCGATTCGCCCCGAGTCCATCAACCGCGTGGACGCCGACACCCGCGACCGCTGGGTGGTCCAGACCGCCGAGCAGACCCTCGCGCGGGTCTCGACGTTCGCCGACGCCATCGACTCGGGCGAGCGCGGCGACGCGCTCCGGAACGCGCTGGAGACCGACGGCGCGGACTCGGGACTCGCGGCGGGCATCCCGCTCGCGCTCGACCACTACGGGACGACGACGGCCTACCTCGCCGACGTGTGGGACCTCGCGCTCGATTCGGCGCGGGTCGTCGCGGGTGAACTCTCGGCCGACGAGGTCGGTCCGCTCGAACTCGCGCCCGGCGAGGGCGGCGACGAGACCGACGTGGACCTCGACTACTCGCTGACCGACGGCGAGGCGGGCGAGGCGGACCTCGATACGGCGACGGCGGACCCGTCGGACGAGACCGAAACCGCGGACGACTCTGACACTGCGGAACCGACCGACTCGGCGTCCGAGACCGACCTCGGTGACGCGCCGGAGTCGGAGACGACCGCCGAGTCCGACGGCGACGAGGAGGGACCGGACATCGGCACCGCTGGCGCTGGCGACGAGATGTACGAGTTCGACGACGAGGAGCGCGAGGAGGTCGAAGCGGAGTACGGTCTCGAATTCTCCTCGGGGTCCGAAGTCGATAGCCCCGAGGAGTCCGACCTCGACGCGCCCGACCCGGAGACCGGACTCGATAGCGACCCCGATTCGGGAAGCGACTCGGCCGCTGGCGACGACCTCGGCGACTTCGGAGGCGTCTCCGACGCGGACGCCGCCGACGCGACCGACGAAGGCGGTGCAGGCGCGGCCGACGAAACCCCGGCCGAGACGGCCGACACCGACTCGACCGACGATGGCGAGCAGGAAGCGCCCGCGAACCTCGAAGACACCGTGATGGACGAGATGCGCGAGTTGAACGACGGCGACGGCGTGGAACGCGACACACTGCTGGCGGCGGTGGTGCAGGAGTACGACGTGACGCCAGCCGACGTGGAGGACGCGCTCGAAGCCGCGCTGATGGCCGGTCGGTGCTACGAGTCGGGCGAGGAGACGCTCAAGCCTATCTGATGAGCCTCGTGGAGCCGGTTCCCGGCGAACCGGCCGCGCTCGCCGACCTCGCTGGCGAGCGCGCGCTGGTGATCGCGGACTTCCACGCGGGCGTCGAGCAGGCGCTCCGCGCGGAGGGCGTCTCGCTCGACAGCCACGCGAGCGAGCGCCGCGAGCGTCTCCTCGCGCTGGTCGCCCGGACCGACGCCGAGCGGGTCGTCTTTCTGGGCGATTTGATGCACGCCATCGGCGACCCCGGCGGCGCGGAGCGCGGCGAAATCGAGGTCCTGCTGGAACGCTTAGACGAGCGCGGTGTGGCCGCCGCGCTCGTCAAGGGCAACCACGACGGCGCGATAGAGTCGTGGGCCGACCTCAACGTGACTGACGGCGCGGGGGTCCGACTCGGCGACGTGGGGTTCGTCCACGGCCATACGTGGCCCGCGCCCGAGGTGCTGGACAGCGAGGTGGTCTGCGTCGGCCACGAACACCCCGCGGTGCGACTGGAAGACGAAGTCGGCGGAAGCCGCGCCGAGCGCGTCTGGCTCCGGGGGTCGCTGGCCGCGGACGCTTTCGCCGACCGCGGAACGGAACCGCGGCCCGGCGCGGAAATCGTCGTCTTCCCGGCGTTCAACGACCTCGTAGGCAAGACGTGGGTCAACGTCGCGGGACAGGAGTTTCTGGCCCCGTTCCTGCCCGCCGGGTTGGCCGACGGGCAGGCGTATCTGCTCGACGGGACGCGGTTGGGCGCGTACGAGGACGTGTAGTTCGCTCCCAAAAAACGCGCTTTGCCGCCAGACCGATTTCTCTTAGACAGTCCGCTCGCTCGCCTCTTGGACCGCTCCGACGAGTTCGTCCGGTCGGTCGGACCCGACGAACACCGACTTCCTGCCGGTGCGCTCGAACCGGACGCCGCTCCGACCGCTGACGGTGTAGGCGATACCGCTCGGACTCCACCGGATGCCCCACCCGCCGTAGCGCAGGGGGCTGTAGCCCGTCGCCTGCACGTCCGCGAGGTCCGAGAAGGGCACGCGCTTGTCCGACCGGTGGAACGGCGCGAAGTTGACGTAGACGCCGTCGTCCCGGACTTCGGTCCGGAGAGTAGCGACTCGGAGGAAGAGCGCGGCGGCACCGAGCGCCGCGAGTCGCCGAGCGGTCTCGCGGAGGTCGCGATTCCGGCGCGCGAGGGCAACGAGGTCCGCAAGAGCGCCCAGAGCGAGCAGTCCCCAGAGCCACAACTGGTCGAACCGCTGGGTCTCCCGGAAGTGAACTTCGGTCTCCATGGAACTGCTTCGCCGTTTCGGGAGAAAAACCTTCGCCGGAAGTCGGGGCTACCGAACGAGAATATCGTCTTCGAGTGCCGCGACCTCTGACATGATGTCTTCGACGGCCTCGTCCGATACGTCGAACTCGCGGAGCGAGGCTTCGAGATGAGTCGCAATCGCCGCGAAGTGTTCCTGTTCGAGACCGAGACCCTCGTGGGCCTCGCGCATCTCCGCGCCGTCGTACTCGACCGGCCCGCCAGCGACCGCACTCAGGAACTGCGTCTGGTGAGCGCGTTGGGCCGCCATATCGACATCGTCGAAGAAGCCCGCGACCGACTCGTCGTCGAGGACGCGCTCGTAGAAGTCGTCAACGATGCTTGAGATCTGTTCTTCGCCGCCTAACCGATGGTAGAGGGTTTCTTCTGAAGACATCCGTGTATTTCCGTCCTGGCCGCCGGGGTCGGCGACCGTGCGATAGTCGTAACTCTATTCGCGGTCGAACCGGACCGGCGACGGACGAAGATGGGCGCGTCTCGGGGTTATAATTTCCCCCGAACACGTTCGGAAATAGACCGAGTGGTTCGAGGGCGTCGGGGTTCTACTTTTTTGCGAAGTAATGTGGGTCGCGCTCGACGCTCCCGTCGCTGGGTGGCTCAGAATCTATTCGTATCGCCCACCGGTTCAAAAATCTGGTACTATAAAATTCGCGGCCTGACAAACGCTCTCGGACCGACTCGTCGGATTTCACAGGCAACGTGCTTATGACCGTCTCCCCGCTAAAAACGACCAATGAGCGACCAACGGGCCGCGGGTTCTGCGGCCTTCGCACGACTCGGCGAGCAGGTGCGGGCGGCGCTCTCCGAACGCGGCTTCTCGACGCCGACCGAGCCACAGCGACGGG
Organism: Halorussus pelagicus; assembly: GCF_004087835.1. Lineage (NCBI taxonomy): Archaea > Methanobacteriati > Methanobacteriota > Halobacteria > Halobacteriales > Haladaptataceae > Halorussus > Halorussus pelagicus. Next base: position 281,421 of record NZ_CP035119.1, on the reverse strand, counting down.
CTATCCCGCCGCTCGCTCGCGGCGACCACGCGCTGGTCATCGCACCGACTGGGACTGGCAAGACCGAGACCGCGATGTTGCCGGTTCTCGACGCCGTTGCGAGCAACCAGGCCGAGAACGGTCCTCGGTTCGGTATCTCGGCGCTGTACGTCACGCCGCTTCGCGCCCTCAACCGGGACATGCGCCAGCGATTGGAGTGGTGGGGCGAACAGTTGGATTTGGACGTGGACGTGCGCCACGGCGACACCACCGACTACCAGCGCCAGAAGCAGGCAAACGACCCGCCGGACGTGCTGGTGACGACGCCCGAGACCCTGCAAGCGATGTTAACTGGTTCGAAACTCCGGACGGCCCTCGAAGACGTGCATCACGTCGTCGTTGACGAGGTCCACGAACTCGCCAGCGCCAAGCGCGGCGCGCAGTTGACCGTCGGCTTGGAGCGCCTGCGCGAACTCGCGGGCGACTTCCAGCGCATCGGTCTGTCGGCGACGGTCGGCGACCCCGGCGAGGTCGGGCGCTTTCTGACCGGCGGCGAGGACTGCGAAATCGTGGAGGTGGACGTGGGGAGCAAAGTCGAGTTCGAGGTCAGCGAACCCGCGATTACCGACGAGGACGAGCGACTCGCGGGCGAACTCGCCACCGACGAGTCGGTCGCCAGCCACGTCCGGGCGATTCTGGAGGTGGTCGCAGACCACGACTCGACGCTCGTCTTCGTCAACACGCGCCAGACCGCCGAAGCCCTCGGGTCGCGGTTCAAGCAGTTGGACGCGAACGTCGGCGTCCACCACGGGTCGCTGTCGAAAGAGACCCGCATCGACGTGGAGGACCGCTTCAAGGCCGGGGAGTTAGACGCTCTGCTCTGTACCTCCTCGATGGAGTTGGGCATCGACGTGGGCCGCATCGACCACGTCGTCCAGTATTCGAGTCCCCGCGAGGTCGCGCGCCTGCTCCAGCGCGTTGGGCGCGCGGGCCACCGGAGCGAAGAGATATCGCACGGAACCGTCATCACCAAACACCCCGACGACACCCTCGAAGCGCTGGCCATCGCGCGCCGGGCAAAGCAGGGTGACGTGGAGACCGTCGAGATTCACGACGGCAGTCTCGACACCGTGGCGAACCAAATCGTGGGGTTAGTGATGGACTTCGGCGACCTCTCGGCGATGCGGGCCTACGACATCGTGACCCGCGCCTACCCCTTCCGGGACCTCTCGGAGTCGGAGTTCAAGGCGGTCTGCCGCGAGTTGAAGGGCAATCGTCTCGTCTGGCTGGACGAGAAGGAAGACCGAATCGAAAAGTCGAGTCAAACGTGGCAATACTTCTACGCCAACCTCTCGATGATTCCCGACGAGCAGAAGTACGCCGTCGAGGACATCGCCAGCGGGTCGCAGGTCGGAACCCTCGACGAGCGGTTCGTCGTCAACTTCGCCCAACCCGGCGAGATATTCGTCCAGCGCGGCGAGATGTGGCGAATCACGGAGGTTGACGACGACGAAGAGACTGTCAAGGTCTCGCCAATCGAGGACCCCGGCGGCGAGATTCCCTCGTGGGTCGGTCAAGAGATTCCGGTCCCCTCCGACGTAGCCCAAGAGGTCGGCGAGATGCGCGCCGTCGCGGGACCGCAGTTCGAGCGCGGCGCACCCCGAGAGGGCGTTGCGACGGAGTTCACGAACCGCTACCCGACAGACGAGTACACCGCGAGCGAGGCGCTCTCGCAACTCGACCGCCACGCCGAGACCGAGTCTCCGCTCCCCACCGCGGACCGAATCGTAATCGAACACGCCGCCAACACCGTGGTCGTCAATTCGTGTTTCGGCCACAAGGTCAACGAAACGCTCGGGCGGGTCCTCTCGTCGCTGGTGGGCCAGCGCACGGGGTCGTCGGTCGGTCTCGACGTGGACCCCTACCGCATCGAACTCGACGTGCCCGCGAAGGTCAACGGGCAGGCAGTCGCGGCGGTCCTCGAAGAGACCGACCCGGACCACGTCGAGGCAATCATCGAGTTGAGCCTCAAACATTCCGACTCGTTGAAGTTCAAGCTCTCGCAGGTCGCCGCGAAGTTCGGGACGCTCCGGACGTGGGAGGGCAGTTCGGGCGGACCTCAAATCTCGCGGCTGATGGCCGCGCTCGAAGACACGCCGATGTACGACGAGGCGGTTCGGGAGGTGTTTCACGACGACCTCGCGGTCGAGGAGACCGCCGAAGTCCTGCGGCGAATCCACTCAGACGACATCGAGGTCGTCACCACGGGCGGGCGCACCCCGGTCGGGTCCGGCGGGCGCTCGTCGGGCCGGGAACTGCTCGCGCCCGAGAACGCCGACGCGAGCGTCATCCAGACGGTCAAAGACAGGATTCGGGACGACGAGGTCATCCTGTTCTGTCTCCACTGCGAGGACTGGAAGCGCAAGAAACCCGTCCGGCGCGTCCGCGACGGACCGGAGTGTCCCGAGTGCGACTCGACACGCATCGCCGCGCTGAACCCGTGGGCCGACGAGGTGGTGAAGGCCGTCCGTGCGTCCGAGAAGGACGACGAGCAGGAGAAGATGACTCGCCGGGCGCACAAGGCCGCGAGCCTCGTCCAGAGCCACGGCAAGCAGGCCGTGATAGCCCTTGCGGCCCGCGGCGTCGGTCCCCGGAATGCGGCCCGAATCATCGCCAAGTTACGCGAGGACGAAGACGAGTTCTACCGCGACATTCTGGCCCAAGAGCGCCAGTACGCTCGAACCCAATCGTTCTGGGACTGACCGGAAATCGTCGCTTTCGGCGGCGTAACGCCAGTTATCGGACTCGCGCGGGCGTGAACGGTGTGAACGGTCGGACCGCTATAACTTCCGGACCGACGGGAGGTATCGCATGGGAGAGGGTGAATCGCGGCGTCGGCGCGACTTCCTCCGGGCGGGCGCAGTCGCGGGACTGGTCGCGTTCGGGTGGTCGGCGGGCGGCGCATCCGGGGCGGACCGGACCGCGGCGACCGCGAACCAGCAGACGACCGACGGCGAGCGGACGACGGACGACCAGCGAACGACGACGCAGGACGCCGAGAGCGCGTATGCGTTCAGCTACGACCTACAGCAAGGCGACCGCTTCCGCGTGGAGTCTCGGCTACGAACCGCGGAGGACGACCCCGCGACGGAGACGATTCCAGCGACGTGCCTCGACGGCGGGTCGCGGGAGTTCGCGGCGTTCGTCGTCCGAGCCTACCGGAGCGACATTCAATTCGGCTACGAGGGGCTGTTCGTCCCACCGACGGTCTCGGCGACTGCGACCGAGGCTGCGATGCAGGACGAGACGACGACCCGCGCTGGGAACGCGCTCCCGGAGATACGACTCGGCGAGTGGTATAGGGTCGCGTCGATGTCGAAGTGCGATAGCCTCTCTCGGCTATCGCTCGAACCCGCGGCGTCGCCGACGACCGCGCTCGGACCCAAGTCGCGGTAAGCGCGCCCGTCGCCGTCCGAGACGAGTCAGGCCGGAGAAAAAGCGGTCTACCGCTCGGTTCGCGTCACTTCGACCGTCTCGTCCATGCTCTCGTGGACGACGGCGACCGCCGCGGGGAGCGCGTTCTCGAAGTCCACGGTCGCCTCGTAGGGGACCTCGCCGATGCACTGGTTGCCGATTTCGGAACCGCTTCCGGCGTCGCTCACTCGGACGGTCAGCGCGTCGGCGTCCGCGTCGTAGTTCGCGGCCCCGAGTTCGAGGTCCGATTGGGGCGTCGGCGTTTTGACTCGCCCTTCGACTGCGACCGTCTCGCCGTCGAATGTGACGCTCGCGCTGTGGGCCTTCCCGCACTCGCCCTGCCCCGTCGAGAGCGCGCTGTCGGCAACGCTCGGACCGGGACAACCCATCGCCGTCGAGTCGCCGAAGGTTTCGACCCGGCCATCCGGCATGACACCCACGTCGGTTCCGGCGTCGTTGCAGTCGAACTGGCTTCGCTCGACGGTGAACGTGGTGGTCTCGCCGTCGGCGAGACCGACCGCAATGTCGTAGTCCGCGGGTTCGTTCAGGTCGATTGCGAGGTAGGCGTCGGCCGCGAACTCGATTGTCCGGTCCACGACGATGTCGGCGCTTCGAGACACTTCAACGTCGATTTTGCGGCTCTCGTCGGCGTCGTTCCAGACGCGCACGTCGCGGACCCGGTTGTTGTCGGGGAACGCGACCGACTCGCGGTCGCCGACCGAAATCGTCCGGAAGGGGTCGTCGTCGTCCGACCGGACGCCCGAGAACTCCTCGGGCGACGTGGTCGTGGCGGGGTCGGTCGTGGTTTCGTCCGGACTCGAACCGGGTGAACTGCCGATACAGCCAGCGAGACCGATGAGGGCGGTTATCGCACTGCCGCGACGGAGGAGTTCGCGTCGGTTCATACCTCACCGTTGCCGGGCCAGTTCAAAGGACCTTCCGTAGGCTCAAATCGCTTTTTTACATACCGAAGCTGACGAAGAGACTGGAGTCGAGTCGCCCCGGCGTCGCCCGCGAGCGACTACTCCAGCAGGACGTAGCTCTCCGAGACCGTCACGTCGTAGCCCGCGTACCGAAACGAGACTTCTATCTCCGTGGCCAACTCCTCGGTTCGCGTGAAGATGAGACCGCCAGCGGGCGGTGTGGTTTTCGTGTCCACGAGCGAGTCGAGACTTTCGGTGTCGAGGCAGTCCTCAAGCGGCGCGAGCGCGTCCGCGTCGGCGTCTTCGGCGTTTGCGACCGCGGCGACGACCGCTTCGCTCGCCGACTCGTCGGCGTCAGTGAGGTGTCGGCGGCGACGGTCCTCGACCGGGGAAGCGGCCCGCGGCGTCTCGAAAGCGGACTGGAGCGACTCTTCGGGCATCTCGATTGTCACTGTGTATCACACTAGTTTAACTTCTATGAAAATTTATGAACAACACCGGTGTTGATTTTTCACTGGGTAATTTAAAATAGTAGCTTCTCGCTCGATTGGGGCGCTCGCCTCCTACCCCTCGGAAACGTCGCCGATGCGCCACCACCGGAGGAGTTCGGCGGTCCGCTCGCGCTCCCGTTCGGTCCGGTTTCTCGGCGACTTGCGCTCCTTGTCCGACAGCGCGTTCTCTTCGAGGATGCTGGCGGCCTCGTCGAACGACGCCTTCGCGCCGTACCCCTCGCCCGTGCCCGAGAACAACCCCTCGTCGGTGAACAGCCGAATCGTGGCCTGTAGGAGCGGCGTCCCCCGTAGCTTCTCCTTGTGGCGGTGGAAGACAACGTTGGCCTCCAGCACGTCCATCTTCTGGTACTTGCCGTCGATTTCCTCGATTCGGTCTGCCACGTCCGCGCGCGAGAGGTCGTCCATCAGATCGACGCCGAACACCTGCACGTCGTACTGCTCGTCCTCGGTCCACGTCAGCGCCCGGAGCAGGTCGGTCTCGGTCACGATGCCCGCGGGTTCGGCGGACTCCTCGGGGACGACGACCAGCGACGAGTAGCCCCGCTCCAGCATCGCGTCGAGCGCTTCGTCGAGACCCGCGTCGGGCGTTATCGTTGCGACGGGTGAGTTCATCACATCGCGCGCTGGCAGGTTCAGCAGTCGCCCCTCGACCCCCGAGCGCTCGCCCCAGCCGCCGTGCGTGCGACCCTGACTCTTGGAGACGCCGCCGCCGAACGAGTCGGTGGCATCGCTGTTGCCGCCCTGTTCCTGTTTGGTCTCTCTCGTCGTGAACTCCACGAGGTCGAAGAGGCTTATCATGCCGACCGCCTCGCCGCCGTCCACGACCGGGACGCGAGTGAACCTGTGGGTCCGAATTAGGTGAATGACCTCGCCGAGACTTTCGTCGGGACCGACCGTCAGCAGTTCCGAGGCGTACACGTCGGCCACGTCGAGCGCGCCGAGGTTGTCGTGAACCGTCTGTAGGAGACCAGTCGCGCTCACGACGCCCCGGAACGCGTCGCCCTCGAACACGGGCAGCAGTTTCACTCCGTTCTCGACCATCAACCGCGCGGTCTCGCGCACGTCCTCGGTCCGAGATATCTTCGGCGGGTTGCGCACCACCGACTGGGCCTTCGTGTCGGGGTCGCGGTGCGAACTCACCAGCTCGTTGCGCGTGACCAGTCCGTCGAACTTCCCCTCGCCCCGGACGACGATGGCGTCGAGGCTCCGGTCCTCGTCGAACATGCCTCGGAGCTTCCCCAGTCTCGTGCCGGGGTTCACATCAACGTATTCGGTCGTAACCGCGTCGGAGATGTTCATTCGTTCCCCACCGGTTCGGGTTACTGTCCGCGCCAGTTTGAACGTTCTTGCCGACAGTCACTCGGCGGTCAGTCGAGCGTCGGCCGGAGCTTCTCGACGGCGGCGTCGAAGTGCTTCCGGCCGATTTCGATCTCGTCGGCGTTCCGGTCGGCCTGTTCGACGCCCCACGCGTCCGCGGCCTCCCGAATCGCGCGCATCGAGGCGTCGCGGACGACCGCCTCCAAGTCCGCGCCGGTGTACCCCTCCAACTCGGCGGCGAGGTCGTCTAAACTCACGTCGTCGGCGAGCGGTTTGTCGTCGGCGTGGACCGACAGAATCGCGCGGCGACCCGCCTCGTTGGGCGCGGGCACCTCGATGTGTTCCTCCAGTCGGCCGGGGCGCAAGAGTGCGCGGTCGAGCGCGTCCCGCCGGTTGGTCGCGGCCAGCACGACCATGTTGGGATTCTCGGCGAGACCGTCCATCTCGGTCAGGAGTTGGGAGACGACCCGCTCGCTGACTTCCGCGCCGCCGCCCATCCCGCCCCCACGCTCGCCCGCGATGGAGTCGATCTCGTCGAAGAACACGATTGCGGGACTCGCCTGCCGCGCGCGGTCGAAGATTTCCCGAACGGCCTTCTCGGACTCGCCGACGTAGCGGTCCAGCAGTTCCGGGCCGTCAACGTGGATGAAGTTCACGTCGCTCTCGCCCGCCAGCGCCCGCGCGAGCAGGGTCTTGCCCGTGCCGGGCGGCCCGTGGAGCAGGATGCCCGTCGGCGGTTCGGTGTTGGTCTTCTCGAAGATGTTGCGATACGCCAGCGGCCACTCGACGGCCTCGGTCAGCGTCTGCTTGGCCTCGTCCAAATCGCCCACCGCCGAGAAGTCGATTTCGGGCGATTCGGCGACGAACTCCCGCATCGCCGAGGGGTCCACGGAGGCCATCGCGCTCTCGAAGTCCGCGCGGGTGACTTCGACGTTCATCAGCTCCTCTTCGTCGGCCCCGGCGTCGCGCGCCCGCCGGAGCGCCGCCATTGCGGCCTCCGTCGAGAGCGTGTGGAGGTCCGCGCCGACGAACCCGTGCGTGCTGGCCGCGAGTCTGTCGAGGTCCAAATCCTCTGCCAGCGGCATTCCGCGGGTGTGAACGTCCATAATCTCGCGGCGGCCCGCCTCGCCGGGCACGCCGATTTCGATTTCGCGGTCGAAGCGCCCGCCTCGGCGGAGCGCGGGGTCGATGGCGTCCACGCGGTTGGTCGCGCCGATGACCACAACCTCGCCGCGGGACTCCAGCCCGTCCATCATCGAGAGCATCTGGGCGACGACGCGGTTCTCCACGTCGCTGTCCTCGTCTCGCTCGCCCGCGATGGCGTCTATCTCGTCGAAGAAGACGATTGTCGGGGCGTTCTCACGGGCCTGCTCGAACACCTCCCGCATGCGCTCCTCGCTCTCGCCCTTGTACTTGCTCATGATTTCCGGCCCGGAAACCGTGATGAAGTGGGCGTTGACCTCGTTGGCGACCGCCTTCGCTATCATCGTCTTCCCGGTGCCGGGCGGGCCATAGAGCAGGACGCCCTTCGGCGGGTCGATGCCGAGTCGTCGGAACAGTTGGGGGTTCGAGAGGGGCAGTTCGACCATCTCGCGGACCCGCCGGAGTTCCTCTTCGAGACCGCCGATGTCCTCGTAGGTCGCGCCCGTCGGCTTCGTCGGGGCGTCGTCGCCCGCGCCGTCGTCGCCCCCAATCGGTATGGAAACGCTCCCGGATTCGGAGTCGGCGCTCGTCCCGGCCGCGCCGGAACTCCCCGACAGCGCGACCCTGACCGCGGTGTCGTCGGTCACGCGGACCACGCCGTCGGGGTCGGTCCCCCCGACGTGGAAGGTCCCGCCGTCCCCGAGGCGTTCGATGCGGACGCGCTCGCCCTCTTTGACCGGCCGGTCTCTGAGCGTTCGCTTGAGCGCGGTTTCTAGCGTCTCGCGGTCGTCGGGGTCGAACGTCGCGGTCGGCGCGAGCGTCACCGACTGGGCGTCGGCGACCGAAATTTGCCGGACGGTCACGGTGTCGCCGATGCTGACTCCGGCGTTGGCGCGCGTCTCGCCGTCCACTTGGAGGACCCCGCGCTCTACGTCGGTTCCTGCTGGCCACACCTTGACCACGGTGTCGCGCTCGCCCTCTACGACCACGGTGTCGCCGCTCAGGACGCCCAGCGCCGACCGGGCGGATTCGGGGACGCGCGCGATTCCCCGGCCCGCGTCGCGCTTCTCTGCGCCCTGTACGGTGAGTTCGACTGCGGCCGAACCCTTCGCGTTCATGACACCCTCTCGTTGCTCGTCCGTATTGAGGGTTCCCCTGTGGAACGATGACGGGTATCCAATCGAGACGCCGACGGCCCGCTATCCGGGGTAAACGATTTACTTTCGTCCGGTGTATCCACGAACATGGTCGTCACAACCGAACGCGACGAGATGACGTGGTACAAGTGCGAGGGCTGTGGAATGATGTTCGACGACGAGGAGGACGCCGAGCAACACGAAGCCAACTGCGACCACGAAGACCCCTCGTACATCCAGTAGCTCGGTGGTTCGTCGGGGGTGTGCGTGGTGGGGTTGTCGTCCTGTGGGTTCAGGAGTTTTGCGTGGTCCGTGTCGGTCTCGGAGTGGGAGACGACGGAGAGGTTGCTCAGAAGTGGAAGACGTGGTAGAGCTAGCTATTGCCGACGCCAATCATGACCGCACAGTACTGCACCGCAACCGCAGGCCTCACACCTCCCCAACCTCTTCGGTCGCTCCTTCCAGTCGCTCGGTCATCCACCGCCAGAGGCAAGCTCTGACGAGCCTGCACTCGCTTCGCTCGTGCAGACCTCGCGCGGTTGGCGCGACGCCGCCGTGCGTCGCGCCAGCGCGCGCCGAAAAGAGAACCGACCCTCGCGCCTCCCGGAAAAAGTCACCCGACCTACGCCACTCGACCCTACAACCCGGCGCGCTCGCGGTGTTCATTCGCCGACTCGCGCGCCTCGGCCTTCGTCTGGCAGGTCTTCCAGCGCACTTCGTCGCCCGACCCGTAGGCCAGCGCGTCCTTGAGTTCGTCGCGGAGGACGCCCCACCCGACTTCTAGCACGTCGCCGTCCTCGCCGAGTTCGTAGACGCCGTACTGCTCGGGCGCAGAGCCGACCGTCGGCCGGTTCAGCGTCTGCCAGCGTTTCGGTAGTGGCATATTTTCGCCTCTTAGTCCTCGTTGACGATTTCGTAGGACTGTTCGCCGAGTTCGTCCTCCTCGAAGACGAACACCCGGCCGCGGGCCGTCTCGGGGTCGGCCTCGACTTCGATGGCGTAGCCGTCCACGCGCACCGTGACGCCGGGGAACAGTTCCTCTTCCTCGCCCGGTTCGAGCATTACCCGACCGACGCCGGTCGATTCGAGGATGTCGTCGTGGGTGTTGCGGTCGTTGACGTACATCAGCACGCCCTCGGTCTCGGTCGGGTCCGTCACGAGAATCTGGACGAGTTTGCCGGGTTGGGCGCGGAGGGTGCCCGACTCCTTCGTCGGAACCCCGCGGTAGTAGGCCTCCCGGCCGTCGGTGTACTCCACGACGATGCCGTCCTCGGACAACTCAACGCCGAGGGTGTCGGGGGCCACGTCGTTGCGTGCGCTCATGCCCGGATTTTCGTCGGCGTCGGGGAAAAGGGGTGTGTTTCGGCGATTGCGCGAACCACCAGCGTCATTACCACCCGCGAGAGAGTCCCGCACATGGACGGCCGAGCATCCGCCCCCGCGGCGGGCACGGTACTCAACGCGCTCGCCTGCGGGAAGGGGTCGGCGTTCGCCATCGACGCCGAGACGACCGCGACGGTCGAACTCGACGCCTCGGGGTCGTTCGACGCCGAAATCGCCGACGCGCCCGACGCCGACACGACCCTGATAGAGCGCTGTGTCGAGTTGGGGGTCGCGGAGTACGCCGACGAAGTAGCGGATATCTCCGGCGGCCGCGTCCGGACCGAGAGCGAGATTCCGATGGCCGCCGGACTCAAGAGTTCCAGTGCCGCCGCGAACGCCACCGTGCTGGCGACGCTCTCGGCGCTCGGCGTCGCCGACGAGGTGCCCCGCGAGGCGGCCTGCCGACTCGGCGTCCGGGCGGCCCGCGACGCGGGCGTGACCGTCACCGGCGCGTTCGACGACGCGAGCGCGAGCATGCTCGGCGGCGTCACCGTCACCGACAACCGGAGCGACGAACTGCTCGCCCGCGAACCTGTCGAGTGGGACGTTGCGGTCTGGACCCCGCCCGAGCAGGCCTACAGCGCCGACGCCGACGCCGAGCGGTGCCAGCGCATCGCGCCGGTCGCAGAAGTCGTCGCGGACCTCGCGCTCGACGGCCGGTACGGCGACGCGATGACGGTCAACGGCTTTGCGTTCGCCGCGGCGCTCGGGTTCTCGGCGGACCCGATGTTAGAGGCCCTACCGGACGTGCAGGGCGTTTCGCTGTCGGGCACCGGCCCGAGTTTCGTCGCGGTCGGCGAGCGCGCGGCGGTCGAACAGGTACGCGAACATTGGAGCAAACGAGATGGTACGACATGGTTGACGACGACACAGAACGACGGCACCCGGACGAGATGAGCCTCGCGGAACTCCGCGAGGAGATCGAAAGCATCGACCGCGAGATAGTCGAACTCATCGCCCGCCGGACCTACGTGGCCGAGACGGTCGCGGAGGTCAAAGCCCAGCGGGAGATGCCCACGACCGACGAGGACCAAGAACAGCGCGTGATGGACCGCGCGGGCGAGAACGCCGAGCAGTTCGACGTGGACGCCAACTTGGTGAAAGCGATTTTCAGGCTGTTGATAGAGTTGAACAAGGTCGAACAGCGCGAAACGCGGTAAGCTGTGTACCCACGGCGACTGCAAGTAGTACGTACTCTTTCAGTCGGCAGTCACTCTTCGTCGGTCGGTTCGAGTGAGACTCGTTCGACTTCGATCTCTTCGTAGTCTTTCTCGGAAGAAAGTACGTTCATCCCTCGCGTTTCCGCAGTCGCCGCGTGGAACGCGTCGAACGGCGTCATTCCCTCGTCGTAGTAGTTGACGGCTTTCAGCACTACCTGTTGCTCCTCCTCGTCCCGTACGGGAACGAGTTCGAGTAGATTCGCCACCAGCGGAACGTAGTCGAACTCGTAGCGTTCTCGGGCGAGAAGTAATTCGAGATACGAGAACGGTGACGTTTCGACATCGTACTCGGCGAGGGCGTCCTCTGCGGAACCCTGCAGCCAATCAGTCTCTTTGGCGAGCGCGAGCAAGAAATCGGTCTCGACGTACACCGTCATCTGTCACCGCCGACCTCTTCGGCCTCGTCTTTCGCCTCTGCCTCTATGTCCTCCTGAATCTCCTCGATTGACGTATCACGAAGCTCACCTGCGGCTTCGCGGACCGCGGCGAGAGGGTCGTCTGCCACCGGAATTAGTTCGATTCTATCCTCATACATAACGATGTGATACTTCTGGCCGTACTTCTCTCGAATCTTTTTCGGAATGTACAGTCGCCCCTGCCTATCCGTCTCTGCTGACATAGAGTATACTACGTTACCACTGGAAAAGAATCTTACCACTAAAAGATAGATCATGGTTCAGGATATAGCGTTTTGAGAGTGATAACGAATCAACTCTCGCAGACGGAATCAACGAGGCGGCTCAAACGCGCGTCGGAGAGAAATCGGAACAACTTCTGCTGTACGTCGCGTGCGTGCTGGCCAGCGACGCCGACATCTGGAGCGACGACTCCGACTTCGAAGAACAAGTTGTTGTCGATATCCACTTGACCAGCGGGTAATTGTTTGGTTCGACACGCTCTAACCGCCAAAACGCAAGGATCTGAACTAGACCGAACAGCGCGAAACGCGGTAGCAGGAATTGCTACACCCCTCTCCGGCTAGCTATGGGTTTATGTCGGAGACGTTTTGACAAGCTTCCGTCCGTGCTTCCAGATGAAGTGACGAGCTTGCCTTCCCGTACTGGTGAAGACGAGCGCGGCCGCGAGTGCTATCGAGAGGCTAGAAAGCGAAACGTCTTGCCACACTGGTAGCGTCTCCTCGAAGGGAAGAAACAGGCTCCAACCGAGAATCAGCAGATAATGCAACCCCGTCTCAGCGATAAAGTATCCGCCACTAGCCGAGATTGAGGGACGGAACCCTGCTACCCAGAGTACGGCGACGACGACCGTTCCGAAGAGCAATCCGACTTCCATCGAAGAGATAGGAATCGAGACAGGGGCGGCATCGGCTATGTTCCATCCGGGACCGAAGAACGACGAACCGACGAGAAACCAGACGAAAAGGAAATGGACCAACGAGGATTCTCTCTTCGGAGAGTTGGACGAGGGATGTTGCATTACAATGTCATGGTGAAGAGTATTTTAAGAACTTTGGGGGGAAAGCCATTCTGAGTCCTGAACGAGACCGAACAGCGCGAAACGCGCCAACGGTGACTCCCCAGATGCCGACGCTTTCTCAGTACGCCCAGAGCCGCCCGATTCGGTCCTCGATGTCCGGATGCTCCTCGCGCAGGGTCTCGACAGTCGTCTCACCGCCGACGTTGATGAGGTGGACCTCGCCGCGGCGCTCGCCGTACACGTCCTGAAAGTCGTAGACGACGCCGACGATGTCGGTGTCGGCGGGCACGTCGTCGCTCTCGACCAGCGACTCGACCTGCCTATCGACGTTGTACTCCACGAGTCGATTTATCGCCTCGGTCCGGCCGATGTCCTCGGGCAACGCCGCGACGCCTGCTTCGAGGGCGGGCTTCAGCAGGTCGAGACAGTGGTCGATGCCCGGCGGTTCCGAGAGACCCTCAGTCAACGCGTCGTAGGTCGCCGTGACGGCTCCACAGCCGGTGTGACCGACGACGACCGCGGTATCAGTGCCGGTATGTTCGAGAGGGTAGAGCACGTCGCCCGAGACGACTTCGCCCGCGTCGGTCCGCTGGACGACGCGGTTGCCGATGTTGCTACAGGTAAAGAGGCGTCCGGGTTCGTCGTTGCCCCACATCGCGTCCTGAAGCACGCGCGAGTCTGAGCAACAGACTGTGACCGCATCCGGGTGCTGGGCGTCCTGTACGTCGCCAAACGCCGACTGGAACTCCGCGGCGTGGTCGGCGTTGCGCTGGAGCAGTTCGATGACGGTCTCGTGCATGCTCGCTCGGACGAACTCGGAGAAAATTACTCCTCGGGTCTCGGTTGAGTCTCGTCTCTCGCCGTCGTCTTCGCGCTACCGCTGTTCGGGGTGCGCGGAGCGACGCGGCGTCGAGACCGAGTCGGGGGCCGACTCGTGGTAGAACGAGAGGAGTTCTTCCAAGAGTACCGCGTCTCGGTCGTGGGGGTCGTAGTGGTGGTCGATGAAGTCCTCGGCGTCTTGGACGTTCCCGCGGAGCGCGTGCTTCCGGATGAAGAGGACCGATTCGAGAAACGAGAGGCCGTCGCCCTCTGAGGGACCCGCGTCGCGGATGAGCGCGTCTTCGAGTTCCTCGAAGTCCAGCGTCTCCGGTTCGAAGTCGGGGTCGAGTTGCGCGAGGACGTACTCCGAGCAGAACCGGTGGAACTCCGACTTGCTCTCGACGACACCCTCCTCGACGAGTGATTCGATTTCCTCAACCACGGGTTCGGGAAATCGGACGGTACTCTTGACCATGGTAAGATGTTCTCAGCAAGGTTAAATAAACTTTGCTCACGTCGGTCTCAGTTGGCCGGAAGTCCGGCCTCTCGCGGCGTTCGACGCACTTTTCGCGGGTTTCGCGTACCGCTGTCCAAGCGCCTTCGACCCATACTTCCTTGGTCATTGGCTGTGTATCTCACGCATGGACACCTGCGAGGAGTGCGGCGAGAATCTGGCCGGACCGCGGGGCTGTTCGTACTGTCAGGGAACCTTCTGTCCGGACCACCAACTCCCGGAGAAACACGACTGTCCCGGCGTGAAGAACCTGGACAAGACCGGCGACCGCTTCGACAGCGGATTCGACGAGTCGGCGTAGAGTCGGGCGACCGCTCCGGTACTGCTCGCGCCCGGTCAGAATCGCTCGGCGAGGTCGTCCAGTTCTTCGTGATGCTCGGTGGTGTGGGGCGCGGTCAGCGGCGAGACGCTGACCTTCCCCTCGAAGACCGCCCGGCGGTCGGTGCCCTCGGGGTCCGAAAGCGAGTCGCCGTCCAACTGCTCCCACGTCCGGTCGTGGAGCGTCACCACGCCGTCGTCCCGCGTCGCGTCCATGTCGTAGACGTGCGAGGGCCGCGTGACGACCATCGGCGCGCGCTCCGCGGCGTCGGCCGCGGAGCGCGCGCCATCTTCGCCCGCGCTCGCCTCGGTGGGAAGCGGCGCGTTGACGTTCAGATACTCTGCCTCCTCGAAGACGCCCGCCTCGGGCGCGTTCTCGACGAGGTAGCGCACCGCCTCGGCGACCTCCGCGTACTCCTCGACCTTCGTCTCTCGGGGCCACTCGTTCTGGGGGATGTGGAGCGACGCCGCGATGGCCGGGACGCCGAAGAACGCCGCTTCGACCGCGGCGCTGACGGTGCCCGAGCGCCCGAGGACGTACGCGCCGATGTTTGCGCCCTCGTTGCACCCCGAGACCACGATGTCCGGGTAGGGACCGAGTTCCGCGAGTCCCGCGACCACGCAGTCGGAGGGCGTCCCCTCGATGGCGTAGCCGAGTTCGTGTTCGCGGACCGGCACCTCGTAGGTCATCGCCCGGCCGACCGCGCTCTGGTCGTCTGCGGGCGCGACGGTCGTGACGTTGCCGACCTCCGAGAGGGCGTCGTAGAGGGCGCGGATGCCGGGGCTGTCTATCCCGTCGTCGTTCGTCAGCAGGATTTCGCGGGAGTCGGTCATTGGCGGAGAGATTGTAGCGTAGTGAGAAAAACGCAACGGCATTCTATCGCTTCTTGGTAAAACAGATAAGAATTAATTTCCCTATCCTCCACAGATAAACTGTATGGCGATAAGCGAGCAGGCGGTAACTACTCTCGTTCCATTGCTTCTTCTCGTCATTCTCGAACTGAGCCGTATTGCCCGAGACATTGACCTCACTGAAGTAGTGAATCAAAACCACGGATTCTTCCTATTCTCTGATAATAAGGTCGGTAAGCATCAGTCAGAGCTTGGCCGTTTTAATTTTCTTCATGCTGCTAGCACGGTACTCCTCGCTTTTGTGCTATTTTTATGTACTACCTCGGAAAGTGATGTTAGATTTGTTTTGGGAGTTTTCTTGTGGGCTATTTGGGTTTTACTCCCTGTTCTCGAAGTTGAGGAATATGACACGCTTCTCGCTAACGGGGTTCCATATTCCTCATTCCATTTTCATGTGGTGGCCTCGACCGTATCCGCTATTTCCATCGCTTTTTATACTGAAATACGAAACCTTGTTGCTAGTTTTGAGCCAATACTGGTCACAGAAGCGTCTGTGCCATTTGTTTTCATAGTTCTCTTGATATACACCTGTACCAGGATTTTTCTTTCTTTGCTCGAAGACGAAATTGAGCAACAACAGTGCGACAATGGTCAACGTTCAGAACCAAGGCCACGTATCCAAAGCCGGAAAATGAAAAAGAAGAAAAAGAACAACGGTCGATAATATCTTTCAGTTCCGCGCCGGGTGGTCCTCGGCAAGCCCCGTCCGACCCTCTTTTTCGAACAGGTTCTCGCGCAGGGTCTCGCCCTCGTAGCCCTCGCGGACCAGTCCGCGCTCGCGCAGTTCCGGGACCACCATGTCCACGAAGTCCCGGAGCGTGCCGGGCCGGACGATTTCCTTGACGTTGAAGCCGTCCACGCCTACGTCCTCGTACCAGTGCTGGAGAACGTCGGCGACCTGCTCGGGGTTCCCGACGACGACGGGGGAGGTCGATCCGAGTCCCGCGAACTCCGCGACCTCTTCGACGGTCCAGTCGCGGTCGGGGTCGTTCTTCGTGAACGCGTTGATGGCTCCCTGAATCGCGTCGGTCTCGATGTGTTCGACCTTCTGTTCGGGGTCGAGTTCCGAGAAGTCGAGGTCGATGAACCCCGAGAGCAGGGCGAGGGTCGCCTCGGTATCGACGTTCCCGGCGTACGTCTCGTACTTTTGCTGGGCTATCTCTTCGGTCTCGCCCACGACGGGCGCGATACCGGGGAAAAACAGCAGGTCGTCGGGGTCCCGCCCGCGCTCCGCGGCCCGGTCGCGCATGTCCTCGACGTAGTCCCGGACGCCCTCCTCGGTGAGTTGGCTGACGAAGACCGCCTCGGCGTTGTCAGCGGCGAACTCCCGGCCGCGGTCCGACGACCCCGCCTGATACAACACGGGCGTTCGCTGGGGCGAGGGTTCCGCGCCGTGGGGACCGGGCACGTCGAAGAACTCGCCCTCGAAGTCGATGGCCCGCACCTTCTCGGGGTCGGTGTAGACGCCGCGCTCGCGGTCGCTGACCACCGCGTCGTCGTCCCAACTCTCCTCCCAGAGCGCGTAACAGACCTCCATGAACTCGTCGGCGCGGTCGTACCGGTCGTCGTGGTCCATCCGCTCGCCGAGTCCGAGGTTTCGGGCCGCGCTTTCGAGATAGGAAGTGACGATGTTGAACGCGACGCGGCCGTCCGTGAGGTGGTCGAGCGTCGAGAGTTCGCGGGCCAACTGGTAGGGGTGGTTGTACGAGGTGGACTTGGTGACCGCGAAGCCGAGGTTATCGGTGACCGACGCCATCGCGGGGACGAGGTACGCGGGGTCGTTCGACGGCGTCTGTATCGCGTTCTCGATGGCGGTCTCCCTGTCGCCGCCGTACACGTCGTAGATGCCCCGCACGTCGGCGAAGAACACGCCGTCGAACCCGCCGCGCTCGGCGGTTCGGGCAACCTCCTGCCAGTAGTCGGCGTCGGTGTAGCGGCTCGACTGGTCGCCCGGCGTCCGCCAGTTGCCGGTCGTGACGTGTTCGACCGCGTTCATCGTGAAGAGATTCAGGTGGATGTAGTCGCTGCTCATTGTTCGTCCGGTGGTGTTCGCCGAGGGAAAAGTCGGGGATACCGGCGAGACGTGTGGTAGAACTGAGACACTCGTTTCTCGGAGTCGGAAGAGAGACGCCGACGAATCGAAAAAGAGAGCCGGAGAGAACGAACGAGACGCGGCGAAACCGTCACCTAGCAGGAGCAGTAGTATTCCTGCGTCCCGAACTCGGTGCTGAGAAGCTGATACGCCGGTCCGGGGTCGCTCGGTCGGTACACGCCGGTCGTCAGGTCCGCGCTCGCCTCGAAGTCGCCCGAGAGGAGCGAGAGCCAGTCGTCTCCGCTCAGTACGTCCGCGAAGGCGTCGTCGCTCCCGAGCAGTTGCATGTAGTCTGCGAGGTAGACCCAACTCGCGTCCCGGATTTCGTCGGCCTCGTAGCTCTCTCCCACGGCGTCGCTGTACGCGGCCAGCGGGAGGTTCGCGCCCGCCTGCACTGGCAGAGAAATCCACTTCCACGGCCGGGTGTTCACGTCGATGAGGACGTACTCCTCGCGGTCGCCGTCGTAAAGGAACTCGGCCTCGCTGATGCCGTAGTAGTCGGTCTCGTCCAGCACTGCGAGCGCGTTCTCCTCGACCTCGCGGGCGGACTCGCCCGTCGCGCGCCGGACGACGCAGGAGGTGCCGTAGCCCAAGGGGTAGCGGACCCGAGCGTTCCCGACGAACGAGACGGCGTCCCCTGATTCGGGGACGTAGGAGGCCAGCGAGCAGTCCTCGCCCTGCACGGCCGGGACCTTCTCTTGGGCCATCACGCGGATGTCTTCGTCGGCGGCGTTGGCCACCACGTCGTCCAGTTCTGCTTCGTCGGCCACCTCGATGACGTTCGTACCGACGGCCTCGGAGAACTTGCGCTTGAGCGCGGGCTTGATTACTAGCGGGAAGCCCAGTCGCTCGGCCGCCTCTGCGGCGGGGACGCTCTCTCTGTTCTCTCCGGCAGGTCCCTCTTCGCCGCCGGTCTCGTCGGGGTCGGTCTCGGCGATGCGGTAGGTCTCGGGGTAGGGAACATCCAACTCCTCGGCGACGGTGTAGAGCGATTCCTTGTCCAGCACGCGGTCGATGGTCGCGCGCTCGGCGAACGGGAGCGCGACGCCTTCCGGTTCCGTCCGGGAGAAGGCGTGAACCCACTCGTCCATGCACCCGAACGCCACGGGTTCGTGGTCCAACTCCGCGGCCAGCGCTTCCACGTCCTCGCGGAATCCCTCTTCGTCGTCCAGCGGGTATGTGACCCGCCCGGCGAAGTCCACGGTCTCGGAGTAGGGCGCGACGCCCTTCTCGTTGCGGTCGATGGCGATGACGGGCACGTCGCGGGCCTTCAGCGCGCGCGCCACGCTCAGGCCGGTGACGTGGGCGTTGCAGACGATTGCTGGCGGGCGGTCGAACTCGGCGTCCGCGAGCGCGTCGCGGAGTCCCTCGAAGGAGCGGAAGGTTGCCATACCCCTGCTTGGCGTCTCGCGCGCTAAAAGTCGTGCGAGTCGGCAACACCGTCCGGGGACTACGACGAGTTGGGATTTCCTTCCGGCGCGCGCTGGCGTCTGCGCGAACGGACGTTCGCGCAGGCTCGTCGGACGCGGTTTGTCCGACGGCGCGACCTCGTGTCGCGCCATCAGCGCGCGAGGGCTGAGGACCGCAACGAAGTGAGGACCGCAAGCGGTTGGGGAGGACGTGGCTCTCGCGGTGCTGTGCGGTTGCGGTCTGATTTGCTCAAGCCTGACGCTAGCTTCTACTCGACTTTTCAGTTAGCGATTTTCCTTCCTCTGCAAGAAACGTCACTCCCCAATTGTGCGAATTGTCTCTCCCAGAGACCTGCCACAACCGGCAAGTGTGCGTCCGTCGAACTCGGACTATGCTTCGACAGCGAACCGAGACCGACGAGCCACGCGCAGAATCAGGAGACGACGGCGGTATCTTGCGGAAGGGGCTTCCCTTCGCACTCGCCTTCGCAATGGGGTTCGTCCTCGGCAGACAGCGCGGGGACGGTGCCGAGGCCATCTCCGGCGAGGAGGGCGGACTGAGCGAGACCGCGCGCGAGGTTCGGGAGCGCGCGACTCCCGGCGAGAGCGAGGTTGGCGAGTCCGTTGAGTCCGAATCTGCCGAATCCGAGACTGCCGAAACCGAGACCGCGGAGTCCGAATCCGCCGAACCCGAGACCGCCGAAACCGACGAGGAGGTCGCCGCCCTCTCGCCGCCGACGACCCACGGGATACCGATGCTCGGTCTCGGCACCTACCAGATAGAGGCGTACGACGAGTGCGTCGAGACCGTCGGGCAGGCCCTCCGGATGGGGTACCGGCATATCGATACGGCCGAGGGGTACGACAACGAGGACGCGGTGGGCGACGCCGTCGCTGATTCCGACGTGGACCGCGATGACGTGTTTCTGGCGACGAAGGTGAGTCCGGATAACCTCGACTACGACCACGTACTGACCAGCGCCGCCGATAGCTTCGAACGGCTCGGCGTCGATTTCGTGGACCTACTGTACGTCCACTGGCCGACCGGCGAGTACGAGACCACCGACACGCTCGAAGCCTTCGCGGAACTCCGCGAGGAGGGACTCATCGGCGAAATCGGCGTGAGCAACTTCACAGTTGACCTGCTCGAAGAGGCCGTCGAAGTCTCCGAAGAACCCATCTTCGCCAATCAGGTCGAGATGCACCCCCTGCTTCCCCAGACCGAACTCCAACAGTTCTGCGCGCAGGACGACGTGGACGTGGAACTGGTCGCGTACTCGCCCATCGCTCGCGGCGACGTGTCGGACGTAGACGAGTTACAGGCGGTCGCCGAGAAACACGACGCGACTCCCCAACAGGTCAGCCTCGCGTGGCTCCGCGAGAAGGAGGTCACGGCCATCCCGAAAGCGACCAGCGAGGACCACCTCCGGGAGAACTGGCTCAGTCTCGACGTGGAACTCGACGACGAGGACGTGGAGAAGATAGATTCCATCGAGGAGCGTCGGCGAATCGTGGACCCCGACAAAGCGCCGTGGAACCAGTAGCGCGGAGCGCGAGGTGCTTCGCGCAGGGTGTGAGAATTAAGGGCATATTACGACATTTATCATGAAAGACCATTATCTTTAACTGCCGCCCCGTCCTCGGTCCGGGCGCAATGGGACGACGACCCACGTCGATGGCCCCGTACAACTCGCTTCGCGCCGGACCGACCGACGGTCCGCTTTCCGACCCGCTCGGCCTGCGCGGGCGCGACGGAGGATGATGAGCGCCAACGCCGCCGAATCCGACGCCGAGCGTCCGGACTTCCCGAACGCACCGCGGAACTTCACGGACGAGGAGGGCCGCGTAATTCGGTTCCGGGCCGCGGGCGACTCCGCGGGCGAATTTGGAAACGAGTCGGTCTCCGAGCGCGACTCACTCGCGGCGATGTACGACGCCTTCGACGCACCCGACCGCGCACAGGGCATCCCACCCGCGAATCCCCGTCGGCGCGCTCAGTGGCTCGACAGGCTCCGGGAGGGCATCGAGGTCGTTGCACGCCACGAGGGCGTCGCGGTCGGCCACGCCATCTTACTCGACGGCGGACCGGGTCACGAACTCGCGCTGTTCGTTCACCCCGACTACCACGGGGCGGGCGTCGGCACGGCGCTCCTCCGAACGCTCCTCGGTTGTGGCCGGTCGGCGGGCGTCGAGCGTGTCTGGCTGTCGGTCGAGCGGACGAATCGCCCGGCGGTCAGCCTCTACCGCTCGGCCGGGTTCGCCCCGATAGACAGCGGACTCGGCGAGTTGGAGATGGCGCGCTCGCTCCGGTAGCGGAGAGAAAAGTCGTCGGTCCGCGCTACGACCGCCTGAGACCGCGGACCACGTACACGCAGCCCATGAGTCCCACCACCCCGCCGAACGCGGCGATTTTCAGCGGCCCGTTCGTCTTCTTGGCCTTGAGGAACGCCTTCCCCGGCGAGTTCGGGTTCACGTACGCGGTCACGGTGTCGCCCGCCGTGTACTCCTCCAAGACCGATTCAGCTTCGGACCGCTCGTCGTAGTTCGTGGTGAGTTGAGCGGGGTAGAGATTCTTCGACGTGTAGGATTTCCCTTCGTACTCGTACTCGAAGGTAACTTTCGGCTCGAACCCCGAGCGTCCGCGACGTTCAGCGACGCGGTTTATACTCGTCTCGGTGACCGTGGCGTCCACCGTGGTCGCCTCCTCGATGGCGTCGGACTGTTGTGTGTAGTCGTAGCCACCGTAGCCAGCAACGGCGATCCCAACTATCAGTAGCAACGCTCCCCCGTAGAGAGCGTCGGGTTTTTTTCCCATTATCGATATTTTCATATTTTGCGTATAGGGCGTCATAAATACTCGCCGCAATTAATAATACCGGATGGTTTCGAGGGCGGCGCGGGCCAACTATGCGGTTCAGTTCCGAGAGCCGCTGTCGTTGCGGTCTCGGACGTTCGCCGGGGGAGCCCGCCGTCACCGCCGGTCGCTCGACGGTCCGTAGCGAACCCCTTTTGAGACCCGACCGGCTAGCCACTCCCGATGAAGTTCCTCGTCGTCGGCGCGGGCGAGATGGGCCGGTGGTTCGGCGGAGCGATAGCGGCGCACGCCGCGGAGACCGACGCGGGCGACGAGACGGACGTAGCGTTCGCCGACACCGACACCGAAGTCGCAAGGGCGGCCGCCGACGCGGTCGGCGGCCGCGCGGTCTCGCTCTCGACCGACGAGCGATTCGACGCGGTCTGTATCGCGGTTCCGATGTCGGCCGCCGAGTCGGCTATCGAGCGCCACGCGCCGACGGCCCAGCGCGCGCTCGTGGACGTGACCGGTCGGATGGCCGACCCCGTGGCCGCGATGCGCGAGGCCGCGCCCCACCGCGAGCGCGTGAGTCTGCATCCGCTGTTCGCGGCGTCGAACGCGCCGGGCAACGTCGCGGTCGTCATCGACGAGTCCGGTCCCGTCACCGACCGAATTTCCGAGGCGCTCGCGGCCGCGGGCAACCGACTGGTGGAGACGACGCCCGGCGAACACGATTCGGCGATGGAGACGGTCCAAGCCGGGACCCACGCCGCGGTGCTGGCGTTCGCCGCCGCGGCCGAGGACGTTCCCGACGGCCTGACGACGCCGATTTTCGAGGACCTGAGCGCGGTCGCCGAGCAGGTCACCGGCAACTCGCCCTCGGTCTACGCCGAGATTCAGGCGACGTTCGACGGCGCGGACCGAGTCGCAGAGGCGGCCGCGTGCATTGCCGATGCCGACGACGAGGAGTTCGAGCGACTGTACCGCGAAGCGAGCGACGCGATTCGGGACGCGAGCGCGACCACGGAGAAAGAAAACAGATGAACGACGAGTTACGACAGAAGGTCCGGGAGAACGCGAAGTACCTCCGGGAGGTCCGACCCATCGACGCCGACGAGATAGCCGAGTACATCGAGAGCCAACCGCACCCCGGCGTCGTCCGCCAGATTCTCCGCGAGGAAGCCCCCTCGCTCGGACTAGTCGAGCGCGGGGACCGCACCTTCGAACCGGTCGAGGAGGGTCCGGTCTCGCCCACGTTCCACGGCGTCGAGGCGTTTCCCCCCGAGTACGGGAGGGCGCTCGAAGACCTGCTGGTCGAGCGCTTCGGTCCCGACTGGCACGAGGGCGAGTCGGGCAACCGACTTCGGAACGTCATCGCGCGGCTCAAGGAGGATTATTTCCAGAATAACCCGGTCGAGTACGACGAGACCGCGGCGCTCGGGTACGCTCTCTACCACCTGCCGGACAACTACGCCGTGGTCCAGTACGTCGTCCACGAACTCGCCGAAGAGGGACTGTTGGACCGCCGACTCCGAGTTCTCGACGTGGGCGCTGGCGTCGGCGGTCCGGCGCTGGGACTCGCAGACTACCTGCCCGAGGACGCCGTGGTGGAGTACGACGCGGTCGAACCGAGCGCGGCCGCCGACGTGTTCGAACACCTGCTCGCGGACGCCGACCGGAATTTCCACGCCGAGGTGCATCGAGAGACCGCCGAAGAGTTCGACCGGCCTTCCGACCGCCCCTACGACCTCGTGCTGTTCGCCAACGTCCTGAACGAACTCGACGACCCCGCCGCGGTCGTCCGGCGCTATCTCGACTTTCTCGCCGACGACGGGTCTGTCGTGGCGCTCGAACCCGCCGACCGCGAAACCAGCATCGGACTCCGGCAGGTCGAACGCGCCGTCGCCGACGAGGCGCGCGCCGCGACGGTATTCTCGCCGACCCTTCGGCTCTGGCCCGGCGAGTTCCCCACCGACCGCGGGTGGTCGTTCGACGTGAAACCCGACGTGGCGGTGCCGGGGTTCCAGCGCAAACTGGACGAGGCCGCGGGCGCGTCGGGCGAGTTCGTCAACGTGGACGTGCAGTTTTCCTACTCGATTCTGCGCCCCGACGGCACCCGGAAGGTCGAGTTCGACCTCGACACCGAACACGTCGCCAAGATGGCCGACATGGAGCGCCACGTCACCCGGCGCATCGACCTCGTGGCGCTCAAACTCAGCCACTCGCTGTCAGAGGGCGACCGGAATCCGCTGTTCAAAATCGGCGACGGGAGTGAGATTGAGGACCACTTCGCGGTGCTGACCCGCGAGACGGCGATGAACGCCGACCTCGAAACGGCCGACTACGGCGACCTGCTCTCGTTCGAGAACGTGTTGGTGCTGTGGAACGACGACAACGACGCGTACAACCTCGTCGTGGACGAGGACACCGTCGTGGACCGGATTCCGGTCTGAGTCGGCGTCATCGGTTCACGGTCGCGCCGAGGTCGTACAGCACCTCGAAAAAGTCCGGGAATGATACGTCCACGTGTTCGCCGCCCGAAATCGTCGTCGGGCCGTCGGCCGCCAGCGCCGCGACGGCCAGCGACATCACGATTCGGTGGTCGCCCCGGCCGTCGAGTTGCGCGCCGGTCAACTCCGACTCGCCGCCCCGAATTGTCAGCGTCTCCTCGGTCTCCTCGGTCTCGACGCCCAACTTCTCCAACTCCTCGGCCATCGCGCTCACGCGGTCGGTCTCCTTATACCGGACGTGTTCGCAGTTGACGATGCGGGTCTCGCCCTCGGCGACCGCGCCGAGCGCCGCGATGGTCGGCAGGAGGTCGGGCGTGTCGCCCACGTCCACCTCGACGCCCGAGAGGGCCGAGCGCTCGACCGTCGCCACGCCGTCGTCGCGGTTCCAATCCACGTCCGCGCCCATCCGCCCGAGGATGCCGACGATTTTCGAGTCGCCCTGTGCGCTCGGGTACGCGCCCCGTACGCGCACCTCGCCGTCCTCTTCGGCCGCAATCGCGCCCACCGCGAGCAGGTACGAGATAGACGAGAAGTCGCCGGGGACGTGGTACTCGCCGTCCGCCGGTTCGTAGAACTGGCCGCCTTCGACGTGATACACGCCGCCGCCGTCCACTTGGCGCTTCCCAGCCTCGATACCGAACTCGTCCAGCAGTTCGAGCGTGATATCGACGTACGGCGCGGACTTGAGTTCGGTTTCGAGTTCGACCTCGACGCCCTCTTCGGTCACCGCGCCAGCCATCAGCAGGGCGGTCACGAACTGCGAGGACACGTCGCCGGGCATCGAAACCGTGCCGCCCGAGATGGGTCCGTCCACGACGAGGGGGGCCTGCCCGTTCCCGCGGGTGCTTCTGGCGCTCCCGCCCAATTCCTCGACGGCCCGGAGCAGTGGTCCGTGGGGCCGCGAGCGCAGGGAGCTATCGCCCGTCAGGACGGTGCCGCCGTCCGCGAGGGCGGCGGCCGCGGTCACGAGGCGCATGGTCGTCCCGCTGTTCGCGCAGTCGATAACGTCGCCCGGCACTTCGGGGCGGCCGTCGAACCCGTCCACGTTGAGGTGGTCGGACTCTCGCGTGACATCGCCGCCGAAGGCGTCCACGGCGCGCATCGTCGCTTTCGTGTCGGCGCTGACCAAGGGGTCGTAGACCAGCGCGCCGCCGGAGTAGCCCGCGGCCAGAATCGCCCGATGGGTGTAGCTCTTCGAGGAGGGCGCGCGCGCCGACCCCGAGAGCGTCGATGGGTCTATCTCTACGTCCATGTGCGGCCCGACGGGCCGGGGGCGTATCAGAATACCGGAGGTGGCGAAGTATTCGCCCGACGCCCGATTCGCGCCCCACTACCGAACGACCGTCACGGGCACCGTCGCCCGCCCGACGATTTCCTTCGCGGTCGAACCGACTAGTCCCTCGTAGCGCTCCGAGAGGCCGCGGTGGCCGACGAAGATGGCGTCGTCCCCCTCGATGTCGGCGTCGTCAGACCTTGCCCGACCGCTCGAAGAATCCCGCCCTTCGGCGAACTCGGTGATGACCTCGACCGGTTCGCCGTAGAGCAGGCCGGTCTCGACTTCGACGCATCGGCTGATTTGCATTGGGGGGATTCCCCGAGACCGGTCGGCGAGAGAAAGTCGCGTCGTCGCGCTCGGGGCCTCAGAACTCGCGTTCGCGGTCTCGCGCTCGGTCCTCGTGTCGCTCCGGCGGTCGATTCTCCATCGCGTCGGCGATGCGCTCGAACGCCGCGACGAACCGCACCGCGAGATTGAGCGACCGCCAAAGGAGATACGTCACGAAGAGCAACGCCACCACCAGCACGCCGAGAAGCGGTCGAGTAGCGATGAGAAGGCTATACAGCATGACGAGGACCGACAGCAGGGCGAGCGTTCCGCGGACCACCGGAGACGGTTTGCGGGTACGCTCGGAATCATCCTTACCTGACATGTTCTCGGTTTCGAACGGCGGGGGCGAAAAGCTTCCGTCCCGACGCGGAGAAAGTATTTACCTCGCCCGCGAGAGTCGCCGGACGTGCCACCGTCGAAACGCCGCCGGACCGATAGCTCGTCGCGTCTCGGCGCTCTCCGGTCGTCGCGCCGCCGCGCCCTCCACCTCGGCGCAGTCGCGCTCGCCGGGTCGGTCGCCGGATGTTTCTCCGGGGTGCTCGACGACGCTAACGACGAAACGACCGCTGCGTCCGGTCCCGAGACGACCACGGAACCGACCGACGAGTCGCCCACGACCCACGCGCTCGGTGTCGATACCTCGCTTCCGGAGGGGTCCGTCGAGTTCCCCGAGGGACCGAAGTCCCGCCCCGAGCGCCCGGCCGACCTGACCCCCGAATCGGTCCGGACGTACGTGGAAACGTTCGAGGGCCGGTGGGTCTACAACGACCTCTACCGGGGCGAGTCGAGTTCGGTCTCTCAGGAGTGCGGCGTCGATTCGGTGACGGAGTACGGCGAGGGCTTCCAGGCCATCGCGTGGTGTTCGGCGTGGGCGAACTCCGGGAAAGGTGAGACGACGATTCACGCGGACTACTTCACGCAGTACGCGACCTACTTGATCGGGCCGGACTCGACGGTTCGACGCGAGGGGAAACCGGGGACGCGGAGATGAGTTCGGCGGGAGTTCCGGAACCCGTATCGTTTTGCCGTTCGCGCGGCTTGCAATCGGTATGAACCCCGACCTGTCACCGCTCGCGGACGCGCTCGCAGACGCCGACGTAGACGGCTACCTCCTCGACGCCGACTCCGAGGAGTCCGACCAGTTGTACCTCTCAGGCTTCGACGCGCCTGACCCCTTCGTTACGCTCTAC
Source organism: Halorussus pelagicus (assembly GCF_004087835.1). Lineage (NCBI taxonomy): Archaea > Methanobacteriati > Methanobacteriota > Halobacteria > Halobacteriales > Haladaptataceae > Halorussus > Halorussus pelagicus. The sequence goes on along the minus strand of NZ_CP035119.1, from coordinate 254,733 downwards.
ACGCCCGAGGAGACCGCCCTGCTCGTCTCGGGGTTGGAGTACGGCCGCGCGACCGAGGAGAGTCGCGCCGACGCCGTCGCCCGACTCTCGGACTACGGCTTTCAGGAGAAGGTCGCCGAGTACGGTCGCACCGAGGGCAAACAGCGCGTCGTGGCCGCGTTCTTGGCGGACCGCGGCGTCGAGTCGGTCGCCGCGCCCGAGCGGTTCCCGCTGGGCACCGCCGATGGCCTGCGCGAGCAGGGTCTCTCGGTCGAGGTGCTTGACGGGGACGTGGTGGAGGAAATCCGCGCGACGAAGACCGACGAGGAGGTCGAACACGTCCACGCCGCACAGCAAGCTAACGAGGCCGCGATGGCGGCCGCCGAGGAGTTGATCGACGCCGCCACCGTCAAGGACGGCGTCCTGTACCACGACGGCGAGGCGCTGACCAGCGAGCGCGTCACGGAGGAAATCGAGGTCACGCTCCTGCGGCACGGCTGTGCGCTGGACGAGACCATCGTCGCCTGCGGCGCGGACGCCGCGGGACCGCACAATCGCGGGAGCGGACCGCTCGAAGCCAACGAGACCATCGTCATCGACATCTTCCCGCGAGACAAGTCCACGAAATACAACGGCGATATGACTCGGACGTTCGTCAAAGGCGAGGCCAGCGACGAGGTTCGGCGGCGCTACGACATCACTCACGAGGCCTTCGAGGTCGCGCTCGACGCCATCGAACCCGGCGTGACTGGCAAGGAGGTCCACGACGCGGTCTGTGACGTGTACGAGCGAGAGGGGTTCGATACCCTCCGGAGCAACCCCTCCGCGGAGACCGGATTCATCCACACCACGGGTCATGGCATCGGTCTCGACGTTCACGAACTCCCGCGTGTGAGTCCGGACGGCGGCGAACTCCGGCCGGGCCACATCGTCACCATCGAACCCGGTCTCTACGACCCCGAGGTCGGCGGCATCCGCATCGAGGACCTCGTGGTCGTCACCAAAGACGGCTACGAGAATCTGACCGACTATCCGATTCGGCTGGAACTGTAGGCGGCGCGACGGGCGTTCGGCGACGATTTTCGCTCGGATCGATTCCCACCGAGCAACTTGCGGCTTCTGCAAACCCTAAATAGTCGCCCGGACCAACGTCTCCGTAATGAACGGAAACAGCTTCGGACGCCTCTTCCAAGTGACCACCTTTGGCGAGAGTCACGGCGAGGCGATGGGCGTCACCGTCTCCGGTTGTCCGGCCGGACTGGAACTCGACGAGGACGACGTACAGGCCGACCTTGACCGCCGCAAGCCCGGCCAGTCGATGATAACGACGAGTCGCGGCGAACCCGACCACGTCTCCATCAAGTCGGGGCTACAGGACGGCTACACCACGGGCACGCCAATCGGGATGGTCATCGACAACAAGGACGCCCGCTCCGAGAAGTACGAACCCTTCGTCACTGCGCCCCGACCCTCCCACGGCGACTTCACCTACTCCGCGAAGTTCGGCACGCGCAACTGGGGCGGCGGCGGCCGGTCGTCGGCCCGCGAGACGGTCAACTGGGTCGCGGCCGGAGCCATCGCCAAGAAGATTCTCGCCCGAGAAGGAATCGAACTCAAGGCCCACGTCAATCAGATCGGCGACATCGAGGCCCCGGAAGTCTCCTTCGAGGAGATGCTGGAACACAGCGAGGACAACGAGGTCCGGTGTGCCCACCCCGAGACCGCCGAGCGAATGCGCGAGCGAATCGACGAGTACCAGCAGGAAGGCGACTCCATCGGCGGATCCATCTACTTCGAGGCCCGCGGCGTCCCGCGGGGACTCGGCGCGCCCCGATTCGACTCGGTGCAGGCCCGACTCGGACAGGCGATGATGAGCGTCCCCGCCGCGACGGCCTTCGAGTTCGGACTCGGCCGCGAGGCCCGCGAGTACACCGGACTGGAGCGAAACGACGAGTGGGAGTTCGAGGACCCCGACAATCCCGAGGAGAGCGACCCCGTACCGGTCGAAAACGACCACGGCGGGCTACAGGGCGGCATCACCACGGGCGAACCCGTCTACGGCGAGGTCACGCTCCACGCGCCCACGTCGATTCCGAAGTCCCAGACCACCGTGGACTGGGAGACGGGCGAACAGAAAGAAGAACAGGTCATCGGCCGCCACGACCCGGTGCTTCCGCCGCGGGGCGTCCCCGTCGTGGAGTCGATGCTCGCGCTGACGCTCGTGGACTTCATGCTGTTGGGCGGGCGCATCAACCCCGACCGCGTGGACGACCGGCCGGGCGAGTACGACACGGACTACCACCCGAGCGGTCCGCAGAACGAGTAGCCCCGCGTCGCCGAAAAAAGCCAGTCCGACCGGTTTTTGGACTCTCTTCGACTACCCGGAACTGTTGGCTCCGCCGCCACCCTGTATCGACACCTCGCCGACCATCGTGGTCGGGTGGACGATACAGATGTACTGGGCCATCTCCTCGCTGGTCTCGAAGCGGACGCCCTGTACGCTCCCTTCCCCCGTGATAATCTCGGTCTCGGCGACGAGCGACGGCGTTCCCTGTCGGTCGTCGGTCGCGTTTCCACCGGTCTCGTTGCCGACGCCGGTGACGTTCCCGTCCGAAATCTGGAGCGAGACGTTTTGGTCGGGCGCGGTCCCATTTATCTGCTGGAACACGTCGGACGAGACGCCGAGCGGTTCGAGGACTTCGAGACTGTTGCCGTTCGCGTCCTGAATGGCGAAGTTGTGGCCCACACCGTCAACGTTCTCCCAGAACAGCGTGTAGGTCGTCCCGGCTTGCAGGTTCAGCGTCGGGTTCGACGGCGCGTTCTCGGACCCTTCGCCCGGCAGTCGCCAGCCGAGCCACCCCGCTGTTTCCCCGCCGAGGATGATTACCTCTTCGCCGCCGCCACCGTCCTGTGCGAGGACCGTCGCGTTCAGACCTGCCAATGCACCTGTCGCCGCTGCCGCTTTCAGAAAGCGGCGTCGAGACTGTGTCATGAAACCCCACCGTGTACGTCTCCGCGAGAGGGAGTAAATGGGGTCAATCGTTCTCCGCGTTTACTCGCAGGAGGCTTCGTAACGGGAGCTTTCCGTCCGCGTAAACGGTCTCGACGCCAGCGACGCCCTGCCGCCCCACCCGACACGAGCGTCACGAGCGCGGTCGGACTCCGATTCCACGGTTCGACTCATCGGGTCGAACTCACCGACCACTTTCGCCATAAATTTATTGTAACTATAAATTGAATACGAAGTAGGGTCGGAAACGTGTCCAAAAGTAACATGGAAAAAAATACCAACGATAGCTCGGGGGTGACCGAAGCGCCTGACCGTCCCGGCGTCTACCGCGCGACGTACGACCCGGACGGTTCGGCGACGCTGAGCGATGTCGTCATCGAAGCGATAGCCGAAGTTGCGGACGTGGACCCGACGACGACTGTCATCCCCATCGCCGACAGAATAGACCCGGACGCACTCGACTCGCTGTTCGCCGACAGCGAGGGCAAGGCCCAAGCCACCTTCCGGGTTTGCGGTCTCGAAGTCCTCGTTCGGAGCGACGGCCGCGTTCGAATCGTAGACGAACACGTCTCAGACGACGACTAAGGAGGTGAGTGGTGTGCAAGATACGAAACTCGTCCGGACGTGCGTACGCAGCGACCCGCACACGCTGGTCCTGCGCCGAACGGGCGACGACGATTCCCGATTCGACGTACTGCTCGACCTACTGACCAAGGAACCCACGGACGCGGTGGCGGTGACTCACCGCCAGTCCGAACAGTTCCTCCACGAGTGGCGCGAGCGAGTCAACCGGCCCCCCCGAAACGTCGGCGTCGTCAGCGTCGGCGAACGGATGCGCTCTTCGACCGCCACGGCCGCGCCGCTCCCCACTGACCGGACCCCGCTCCGGGGCGTCGCGGACCCGACCGACACGGAGGCACTGCGCGCCGCCGTGACAGGGTATCTCGACGCATGGCCCGACGGGGACCGGACCCTCGTCTACTTGGACTCGTTGACCGACCTTCTCGATTCTCTCGACACTTCGCAGGCGACCGAATTTCTCCGCGAGTTCTTCCGCGCACTGGACGCCCGCGACGCCGTCGGCTACGTCTGCTTGCGACCCGCGGCCCACGAGCGACGGGTCGTCCGCGAAGTCGCGTCACTGTTCGACACGGTGGTCGAGACCGTCGAGACGCCGACCACCGCGGTCGCTCGGCCCTCGGTGGACGACTGCTTCGAGGCCGTCGCGGACCCCCGACGCCGGTACGCCCTCGACGCGGTGTCCGACGGCGACCCGGTTTCGGTTCCGGACCTCGCCGACCGCGTGGCGGCCCGGAGTTCGGTCGGCCGCGAGCGGGTCGTGACCTCGCTCCGGCACGTCCACCTGCCGAAACTCGCGGCGTTCGGGATGGTCACCCGCGACCGAGAGCGCGACCGAATCGAACCGGGCGACTACTTCGAGCGCGTCGAACCGTATCTCCGGAAGGCGCTCGGAAGCGACGGCGACCGGTACTGATTGCTCGCGGCGTTCGGTACCCCGGTTCTCGGCGCTCTGACCGAACGACTGTCCATCCCGCTCCGACCGGTTTTTACCCCGCGCGCCCCTCGATACCGACGATGGACGCGAACCAGCAGACTCGCTCGAACCCTTTCGGGATGGACGCCGACTGCGAGAACTGCCCGGAACTCTGTGCCACCCGCGAGCAAGTCGTCCACGGCTACGGTGACGTGGGCGCGGACTTCCTGTTCGTCGGCGAGACCCCCGGTTCCGGGGCCGACCGGACGGGCGTCCCCTTCACGGGCGACGAGCGAGGCGAAGCCCTCCAGCACGTCTTGGGCCTGCTCGGTCTCAACAACTCCCTGCCGAGCGACCCGGAACCGGAACTCGACAACGCCTTTGTGACCTATCTCGCGCGCTGTCGAGACCCTGACCGGTCGCCGACCGACGAGGAGATTCGGACTTGCGAACCCTACCTCAACGCCGAGGTGAGGATGATAAACCCCGAGATTCTGGTGCCGGTCGGCCAGCGCGCGCTGACCGAGATTGCGACGGAGTACACCACGACCCCGGCCGCGGAGTTCGACGCGAACGACGACCACGCGACGACGATTCGGGGCCGGGGCTTCGAAATCGTCCCCATGCGCGACCCGCTCGCGCTCTCGGACGCCGAGCGCGAGGCGTTTCTCGACCACTTCTCGTCGCTGATGAGTCGGGACTACCGCCAGACGAAGGGGCGGCGGAGTCGCTGAATTCCGGTCTGAGTGGGTCAGCGACCCCAGTAGGGGTTCGATAGCAAGCGGTTCGGCGACGCGCCCGCCTTGCTCGCTCCGAGGAGTGCCGCGAGCAACAAGACAACGACCGCGAGCGCCGCGACGCTGTCGAGGACCGCGGCGATTAGTCCGACGAGCGCGCCGACCGCGACGAACGTCACCGTCAGGACCGCCAGCGTCGCCAGCGCTTTTACCCAGTTCATACGCGAGGGGAGGGTCGCCGGTGACAAAAAGGGACCGCCGCGTCGAATGGCGGGGTCGCCGAGAGCGCTCCGGTGTTGTCGAAGACTCGGGGTTCGCCTACTGCTCGGGGTTCGCCGACCGCTCGGGGTCGCCGAGCGGAGAATGACGACTTTCAAGGCCGCGGCCCACCCAGAGTGAGGTATGACTGTCATCGCCGTCTTTGCGGATCCGCCGCGGCCGGGACTGGTACTGCCGGAACTCGCCGAGTCGTCGCCGCTCTCCGAGCAGGAGGCGGCCGACCTCTACGCCGCGACGCTGAAAGACACCGTCCGGGCGGTAGAGCGGAGCGGCGGCGAACTGCTGGTCAACTATCGCAACGAGGAGTCGCTTCCCGACGAACACGCCGACGCGGGCGACCCGAGCGCCGAGGCGGAGGTCCGGGCGCTCGTCGCCGACGCCCTCGAAGACCCCGACGACGCGCGCTTCGAGGTGCAGGTCGGCTCGACGTTCGCCGCGCGTGCTGGCAACACCGTCTCGCACCTGCTCAACGAGGAGGGCGCGCAGTCGGCCGCGGTGGTGCGGGCCACTGCGCCGATGCTGACTCGTAAGGAGATAGACAGCGCCGCGATGAAACTCCGGCGCAACGAGGTCGTTCTCGGCCCGAGCGAGCGCGGTCGGGTCCACTTCGCGGGGTTCACCGAAACGGTGGACTTCGAGGATGCCTACGCCGCGCCCGAGGTCGAGACCCTGACCAACCGCGGCGTCGATGCGGGCCACGAGGTCGGGTTCCTGCCGACCGCGACCAGCGTGGCCACGGGGGCCGATTTGGTCTCGCTCGTGCCCGAACTGAACGCCCGCGCCGCCGCCGGGCGCATCGTTCCGGGCCACACCGCGACCCTGCTTCGGGAGTGGAGTCTCCGCGTGGAGGACGGCGACGCCGGTCTCGAACTGGTTCGAAGGCAGACCGACAGTTCTTAGACGCGCGAGTCGCTACGTGCGAGTGCGCGGTGGGATGGCAGAGCGGCCTATTGCGCCTGCCTTGAAAGCAGGTGGCGTCATGCCTCTTGGGTTCAAATCCCAATCCCACCGTATTCTGACGAAACTTTACTCAGTAGCGATATTTTTACTTCGAACTCCGGCGCGTGCGAGCGTGACCCGCAAGTGGTCACGCCCATCCGCGCGAGGTCGTCGTGAGCGGATGCGAACGACGGCTCGGCGGACGCGGTTTGTCCGCCGGTGGACGAGGACCGCAACGGAGTGAGGACCGCAGTCGGTTGGGGAGGCGTGTGGCCCGCGGTTGCGGTGCTGTGCGGTGACTCCTTGGCTCAAGCCTGAAGCTAGTCTCGCTGTCCGACTTGTCGTGTTCGTACGAATTACTGTCCGATTTACGGGGCCGAACCGACCGAGACCGAGAAGGACACCTACGCGAGAGAGAAATCCTTTTCCTCTACCCACCCAACGGTTCGCACATGGACTGGCCCCACGACCCCGACGGCGAAGAAGGGAGCGAAGGCGGACGCAAGTACGGCATGGCGATTCTCGCCAAGAAACTCGACGACGAGGCGGACTTCCCGCTCGACAAGCGGGAGTTCGTTGAGGACCACGCCGACGAACCGATTCGCATCAACTACCAGCGCGTCGTCAGCGTCGAAGACATCTTCGAGTACGTCGAGGGCGAGCAGTTCGAGACCATCGTGGACTTCCACAAGGCCGTCGGCGCGGGGATGCGCCGCGGCGGGTTCTGGGACTACCACCCGCAGGGCGAGTCGCCCGAGAAGAAGAGCGCCTGAGTCGGCTTTTTTCGGTACTACTCCGCGTTCGCGTTCTCGTCGTTCCACTTCTCGGAGTCCGCGTCGGACTCCCCAGTCGCGCGTCCGTCGCCCTCGCGCGCCCCGCGCTCGGCGTCGCTGGCGTCGGAGTTGGCGGCGGTTCGCTCCGCGTCGTCCCTACTCCGCTCTGCGTCCGCCGCGCCCGTGTTCGTCACCGTGAGTCGTTCGGCGTCCTCGCGCTCGACGCCCTCGTCGCTCAGGGTCCACGCCGACCCCGAGTCGGTGTAGGTCTCCGCGCGGACCTTCTCCTCCAACAGGTTCACGGCGACGGCGTTGGCACCCTCGGGAATGATGAGGTCGGCGCGCTTCTTGCTCGGCGCGACGAACTGCTCGTGCATCGGCTTGACCGTCGAGAGGTACTGGTCGATGACTCCCTCCAAGTCCCGGCCGCGCTCGACCACGTCGCGCTCGATGCGCCGGAGGATGCGCACGTCGGCGTCGGTCTCGACGTAGACCCGGATGTCGAGCATCTCATTGAGTTCCTCGTCGTAGAGCGCGAAGATGCCCTCCAGCACGATAACGTCGGTCGGTTCGACCGTGACGGTCTCGTCTTTCCGGTTGTGTATCTCGAAGTCGTACTGGGGCATCTCGATGGTCTGGCCCGAGAGCAGTGCGTCCATGTGTTCGCGCAGGAGGTCCCACTCGAACGCCGAGGGGTGGTCGTAGTTGACCTCCGTGCGCTCCTCGTAGTCCATGTGACTGAGGTCTTTGTAGTAGTTGTCCATGGGAATGCGTGTCACGGAGTCCTCGACTTCCTCGGTGATTTCGCGGGCGACCGTCGTCTTTCCGGCCCCGGTGCCCCCCGCGATGCCGACGACGAACGACGGAATGGTCATTGATGTGGTGCAGGGCGGACTGCGGTTTGAATCTCCCGGATTCGGATTCTTCGTGCTATCTGTGGGAAATGTTGGAGTATCGTGAGTAGAGCGCAGTTCGGCGAGGGCGAAACTCGACTGTCGTTCCGTTCTTTGACTTCCTCCTCTCTTTCACCTCGGCGCGTGCGGGCGCGACGCCGCGGGCGTCGCGCCCTTCCGCGCGAGGGCTGAGGACCGCAGCGAAGCGAGGACCGCAGGCGGTTGGGGAGGCGTGAGGCTCGCGGTTGCTGTGCAGGGCGGTTGGCGGTATGATAGGAGTCGGCTCTAGTCCGCTGTGCGGTCGCGGTGCTGTAGCAATTGTAGTGTCGTCGCGGCATGCTACTGTTGCGCGTGAGTCTCCGAGTAGTACGTCGTTACGGACACCTATCGCTACTCACGAGCGGTTTCCAGAGAAAATCACGAGTCGTACCGCCGTCAAGCGGACAACTGCGCTAATTTAAAGTCGCGTAAGATTCGTCGCGCGCGGACCCTTGTCCGCTTGCTCGATCTCGAACTCTACGTCAGTGCCTTCCTCGAGGTCGGGGCCGCCGATATCTTCCATGTGGAAGAAAACGTCCTCGTCCGCGTCCTCAGTGTCGATGAAGCCGTAGCCGCCTGTGTCGTTGAAGAAGTCAACGGTTCCTTCTGCCATAGCAAATTAACGAATGTCCGCCGCACGGATAAGTATTGTGAGATACGTCTACGAAACGGCGTCAAATGTGGACAGATATTTTCCGATTTCGGCTGAATATCGTCAGAGTCCGACCGTACAGTCACTTCGGTTCCGTATCGACGCGGATTCCGGCCCTCTCGATAGTATTCTGTCCGTATCGACAATTGCCCGAGAGAAATTCCTCGTTTCGCGCTGATTCCGTTCTCAGTTCTGGAAACGCTACCACAATTAGGATAACTTATAACCCGTCGCTACGAATAAACGCCCAACAGTGACGAACGCGCAGGTCACCCTGATTCAGATCGACAACTACGGACCGTGGACCGTGACGCCCGAACCGCGCCGGGAAGTGGACCTCCAGACGCTCCAGTCGCGGCTGTACGCCGACCTCGCCCAACTGGTCGGCAACCGCGAGGGGTACGTCTTCTTCACCCGGTTCGACAACATGATTGCGGTCACGAACGGAATCGACGAGGCCGACCACGCGCTGATGCAGGAGTCGGTCGCCAACCGCTACCCCGTGACCGTCAGCTTCGGCGTCGGCGTGGACCCGAACCCGGTCGATGCGCTCTCGACGGCGACCGAACACATTCAGGACGCCGGGAGCGCCCAAGCGGCCGACCGGACCGAAATCCTCCGGGGGGCGACGCTCGACCCCGACGAGCGCGCGGACGACGACGTGCAAATCGCACACTTTGACGTGAACGACGCCACCGGGAAGTACACCGACCGGATGAACGCCTTCGACTCGTTCATCCACATCGAGCAAGGGTACGCCGAACTGATGCGGTACTTCCGCAAGGCCCACGACGGTCTCTCCTTTTTCGTCGGTGGAGACAACGTCATCGCGCTGGCACCCGACCTCGACGCGGCGGCTTACGAGGACACCGTCCGACACGTCCAAGAGACCGCGGAGGTCGAACTCAAAGTCGGGGTCGGACAGGCCGCGAACGCCCAGACGGCGGGGATGGCGGCCAAGCACGCGCTCGAAGACTGCCGCGACGACGGCGACCGCGTCGTCATCGACTGACTCGCGGACCGATTTCTGCGAGCGACGACCGTTCCGCACTACCAGTTCGTCCTCCATTTGCCCGCAGTGAGATAGTTAACTTCTAGCGTTGGTCTCTTACGGGGATAAAGTTGCCGGGGATACTTTTTAGAGAACCTGTGACAATCGTTCTCACATGGAAGGCGAAGTGACCGTTCGGGACGTGATGTCCCGAGAGTACGTCGGTGTCAACGAGTCTGATACGGTTCTCGGAGCAGTCAGACTCATGCGCGAGGAGGGAACCGGTTGCGTGGTCGTCCTGCACGGGAGCGAACCGGTCGGCATCGTAACCGAGTCGGACGTGCTCGCGCTGGTCGCCGAGGAGCGCGACCCCGCCGAGACCGAGGTGTCTGCGGTGATGTCCGACCCCGTTGTCTCGGTGGACGCTGAGCGCGAACTCTCGGACGCCGCGGCCACGATGTCCCGCGAGGACATCCGGCGACTCCTCGTCACGAACGCGGACGAACTTATCGGAGTCCTCTCGGAGCGCGACGTGATTTCGGCCTCGGCGTCGCTGTCGGCTGTGCCGTCGCTCCGCGGCGACTCGCCTCCGGGCGTCGGCGGCGGGCCGATGGGCGAGCAGCGACTGGGCGGCGACCCGATGACGGACGACCGGCCGTCCGAACCGGCCGAGGTCACCGCCGAGAGCGGCGAGTATTCCGACCGTAGCATCTGCGAGACATGCGGGACGCTGAGTCGGGAACTCGCCAACGTCAACGGACAGCTAATCTGCGCGGACTGCCGGGAAGTGTAGTCGGCGCGGACCGGAGACTCGCCGGTCGGGAATGCTGACTCTTTCGGCTGACGCTCTGAGAGCGGGCTATCCGCTCGCTTAGTGGATGTGAAAAAGCACAAGACACAAATAGGTCGGCATTGCGAGGTACGGTGTATGGTATGGTGTGGCATTCAACCATGGGGGTGATTTCACATGCCACCTAGTACGGGGTTGGCAAACGCGGTCATGACCGGGTTAGTCACCGGGAGCATCGTCGCGCTGGGCGCTATCGGGTTGGCGCTGGTGTACAACATCGCCGAAGTCCCGAACTTCGCGCACGGAGAACTGCTGATGCTCGGGGCGTACATGGCGCTGTTCGTCAACAAACCGGCGACTGTACCGGTCTTCGAACAGCTAACGGACGCGACGACCCGTGAACTCAGTGGTCTCGGGATGGCGGTTCTGTTCGTCCTTGCCGCGGGGTCGGCGCTCACCGCGGTGTACTTACTCGGGGGAGTACCGGCGCTGAAGGGGTCGTGGTGGCCCGGCGACCTCGCTCCGGCGCTCGCGGTCGGGGTCCACGCCGTCGCCGCGGCCGCGCTGGGTCTCGTCGTCACGCTCGGGTTCCCGTCGATTTGGGCCGGACTGTTGCTCTCGGCGCTGATGCTGGCGTGGATAGCGCCGTTCCTCGAGAAGGTAATCTTCCAGAAGTTCCGCGCGAAGGAGGCCTCGCTGGCGACGATGCTTATCGTCACCCTCGGTCTCTCGTTCGTGCTTCGGTTCGGCACGCAGGCGTTCTACGGGGGGCAGGTCCGGACCTACGTCGTCCCGCAGGTCGGCACGGTGTTCGGCTACGACATCGGCCTGTCGGCGGCGAAGTTCTTCGACTTCTACGTCGCTGGCGGCGGGCTGACGATGCACGTCATCGACACCGGGCCGGAGACGAACCAGACGATGTTCACCGCGACTTACTCGTGGCTCGCAATCGTCGCGCTGGTCGGCCTGACCATCGGCGTCGCGGCGGCGGCCTACCGCTGGCGGCGCGGCGGCGCGGAGGGATACGGCGCGAGTCACACCGTCGGTCCGAAACTCACCGCTGCGCTCGGCGGCGTCGTGACTTTCGTCGCGCTTCTGTCCGTCCTCGGGGGCGGCGGGACAGTGCCCGAGTCGTCGTCGCTCTCGACCCGCGTCCGCCTCTCGGTGATGCGGGCCTCGGTCCTGTTCATCGCCGTCGGGATGATGGGGTTCCTGCACTTCCTGTTACAGGAGACCAAACTCGGGAAGGCGATGCGGGCGTCCAGCGACAACATCGACCTCGCCAAGATTACGGGCATCAACACCGACCGCGTGATGATGGCGACGTGGATAATCGCCGGGGCGTTCGCCGCTGTCGGCGGCGTCATGCTCGGCGTGCTGTTCAGCCAACTGACGGTCAACATGGGCTTTTTCCTCTTGCTCCCGATGTTCGCCGGAGTCATCCTCGGCGGACTTCAGTCGGTGTACGGCGCGATTCTCGGGAGTTACATCGTTGGGCTGTCGATGGACGTGGGTATCTACGCGATTCCGAACATCGGCTCGACGTACCGCATCCCCATCGCGTTCGCCATCTTGTTCGTCGTGTTGCTGGTCAAGCCGGAAGGCATCACGGGGGGTGGGTAGCATGGCACTGTCATCCAGTCTGGTTTCGCTCGGCACCATCGTGGGCATCTACGCGATACTCGCGCTCGGACTGAACATTAAGTTCGGCTACACCGGCCTGCTCGACATTGGCCATGTGGCGTTCTATTTGATGGGTGCGTACGTCACCGCGTTGCTGGTCCTTCCGCCAGCCAGCGAACAGCAGTTCGCCACGTACATTCTGGGGTGGAGTTGGCCGTGGCTCCCGGCCATCGCGGTCGGGACGGTCGTGGCCGGACTCCTCGGAATGCTGGTCGCGCTCCCGGCGATACGTCTCCGGGAGGACTATCTAGCAATCGCCGTCCTCGGCATCTCGGTTATCCTGAAGCGCATCGTCCAGTCGGAGGGCTGGCTGGCCAACGGTCCCGGTTCGCTCCGCGGCTTCAGCCAGCCGTTTCGGAGCCACTTCCCGCTCCCGGCCGACACGTTGCAGGCCGCCGCGCTCCTCGGATTCGTCGTCCTCGTCCTCTGGACGGCGGCGACCTACCTGCTCGCGCAAGTCGGTACCGGGCGCGACTCGGAACTCGCGTCTGACGGCGGTGAGCCGAAGGCCGACGGCGGCGTCGCCGCGGGCCGCACCATTTCGGGGACGCCGGGCGTCGGCGGGTGGGTCGTCGATGGCCTGCTCGCGCTGACGACGCTCGGTGTCGGTTACGTCGCGGCCCGCCGCTCGCGCACGGAGACCGGCGCGTCCGAACAGCGACTCCTGCTCGGCGGCGGCGCGGTCTTCGGTCTCGCGGCCGGAGCCGTCGCGTGGCAGGCCTTCGAGTGGTGGACGCTCCTCGGCGTGAACCTCGACTGGCTGTTCGGGGTCGTCGTCTTCGGAGCCATTACCACTGGCTTCTACGGCGCGAACCGCCGCTATGCGCCGATGGCCGGGGCCGTCACCGCGGTGGCCGCCTTCGGTGGTGCGTTCCTCGCGGGCGACTCGCCGATGATCGCGTTCGTCTTCCTCGCGGCGTTCTCGCTGTTCACATGGGTCTTCGGCGCAGTCGCCGTCGTCCGACGGTACAGCGACCTCTCGGCGCGCGACTTCGGCGTCGCGCTCGGTCTCGCGGTCGTCTTCGTCGCGTGTTTCGTCCCGCTCATCGTCCTCGGTGGCGGGTCGGGTGACGCGATGAGCGGCGTCGGTCTGTTCGGGACGGTCGGAATGCTCGTCGCGTTCCTCTACGCCGTCTACTACCTCGGGTCGAACTGGAACCGGTTCGGGTCGGGCGTCGAGTTCGTCCGCATCGTCGGCGTCGGCGCGATTTGGTTGTTTGCCATCCGGTACTTCGTGATGGCGAGCATCACGCCGTTCCAACGCGCGGGCGCGGGTGCGGTCGCGGACAATACTATTCAGAACCTGCTCTGGCTGTTGAAGTTCCAAGCCGGAAGCGCGGAGTTCGACTACGCGCGATTCCTGCTGGTGCTGACGCTGGCGTCGCTCGGGATGCTGTACTACCTCGCGGAGATTACGGTCGAGTCGCCGTTCGGCCGGGTGCTGAAGGCCATCCGCGAGGACGAGGACGTGGCGACCTCGCTTGGCAAGAACACCTTCGCCTACAAGGTCCAGAGCATGATGCTCGGGTCGGCGCTGGCCGGGTTCGCCGGTGGCCTGACCGCCATCTACTTCCAGAGTCTCGTCCACACGATGTTCGCGCCGCGGGTGACGTTCATCGCGTTCCTCGCGCTCATCATCGGCGGCACCGCCAACAACAAGGGAATGATTCTGGGCGCGACCATCTACTGGGCCTTCCAGAAGGCGACCGCCGACATCGCCGGGTTCTTCCCGACTGCGGCGAGGTCGTCGGTGCAGGCGCTCCGACTCGCCTTCATCGGCGCGCTCCTGATAATCATCCTCTACTACCGCCCCGAAGGGCTGTGGGGCGAGAAACGAACGGTCGCGGAGGTGGCAGAAGAATGAGCGAAACAGCCGAATCCGACCGCGAAACCCACGGCACCGGCGAATCGATACTCGAAGTCGAGGGCCTGCGCAAGACTTTCGGCGGCATCACCGCGGTTGACGGCGCGACTTTCGAGGTCGAGGAGGGCACCGTCACGGGTCTCATCGGTCCCAACGGGGCCGGGAAGACGACGACGTTCAACCTCATCAGCGGGTTCTACGAACCCGACAGCGGTGATATCCGGTATCGGGACACCGACCTCCAAGACATCATGCGCGCGAGCGGGACCGAACAGGGAATCTGGATGAGCGCGTCCGGGATGACTTTCGGCGGCGTCGGCCTCGCGGCCGCCGCCTCGGCCGGGGTCTCGACGCTCGGACTCGGCGGCGCGGCGCTCGTCGGTGCGGGACTGGGCGCTGGGGTCTATCAGGCCGAGGAGAAGGTGAAGAACGACTACCTCGACGTGAAGAACAAGCGCCCGTTCCGGGTCTCGCAGGCGGGTCTCTCGCGGACGTTCCAGTTAACCCGCGAGCTACAGGGGATGACCGTGCTGGAGAACCTGATGCTCGCACCCCAAGACCAGCGCGGTGAGCGTCTGACGAGCGCGTGGTTCCGCCGCGGCGCGGTCGAAGACGAAGAAAACGACGTGCGCGAGCGCGCCGTCGAGATGTTGGAGTTCCTCGAAATCGACCACCTCACCAACGAGTATGCGGGCAACCTCTCGGGCGGCCAGCGCAAACTGCTGGAACTCGGCCGGGTGCTGATGACCGACCCCGACCTCATCCTGCTGGACGAGCCAGTCGCCGGGGTCAACCCCGCGCTGACCGAGAAGTTGCTCGAACGAATCGAGAGCCTGCGTGAGCAGGGCTACACGTTCTGCATCGTCGAACACGACATGGAGGTCATCATGAACCTCTCGGACACCATCATCGTCATGGACCAAGGCAAGAAGCTCATGCAAGGGACGCCACAAGAGGTACAGAACGACCAACGGGTTGTGGACGCCTACTTGGGGGGATAACTCGTGGCGCTACTCGAAGCCCGTGACATCGTCTCGGGCTACGGCGACGCCCAAATCCTCCACGGCGTCTCGATGGATGTGGCAGACGACGAAATCGTCTGCATCATCGGCCCGAACGGTGCCGGGAAGTCCACGTTGATGAAGGCTGTGTTCGGTCTCATCGACTGCTGGGAGGGGTCGGTCACGTTCGACGGCGCGGCCATCACTGACCTCCGACCGGACGAAATCACCCGCGAGGGGATGTGTTACGTCCCGCAGGTGGACAACGTCTTCCCGAATCTCACCGTCCGGGAGAACTTGGAGATGGGCGCGTACATCCTCGACTCGATGCCTGAGGATGCCCTTCAGGAGGTGTTCGACCGGTTCCCGATTCTGGAAGAGCGCCAGAACCAGAAGGCGGGCACCATGTCCGGCGGCCAACAGCAGATGCTGGCGATGGGCCGCGGGCTGATGGTGGACCCGGACCTGATGCTGGTGGACGAACCCTCGGCCGGTCTCGCACCCGACCTCGTGGACGAGGTGTTCGAGAAGATAATCGAGATCAACGAGTCGGGCACGGCCATCCTGATGGTCGAGCAGAACGCCCGGAAGGCCCTGCGGAACTCCGACCGGGGCTACGTGCTGGAGATGGGCGAGAACCGCTTCGAGGATTCGGGCGAGGCCCTGCTGGACAACGACGAGGTGACGGAGCTGTACCTCGGTGCCGGTGGCGGCGGCGACACCGGCGAGGCGGCGACGGACGACTAGCGCCACGTTTTTCGACTGTTGGGGGCGTGAGGTCTCGCTGTACGGTGGCGGTCGCAGTGCTGTGCAGTAGCGATTGCAGTGCTGTGCAGTGGCGCTCGCGGTGCTATGCGGTGGCGGCGACACCTGTGTTCGAGGCCGAAGCTAGCTGTTCTGTCCCTATCCTGTCGGTCGTCGCTAACTTTACCGGCTCGGCGGTCGTCACTCCCGACGTACGCCCATCTGATGCTCTCGCGTGGCTCAGCCCTCTCTCAGGGTAGTCGGACTGGCGGTCCCGACCCGACCACGGCCGGAACCGCACGAGACGTCCGAGCAACCTTCGTCCCGTCTTCGGGTTTAAACTCTGGCGTCGCTGGTCGTCGGTCGCTTCGAGTGGAAAAATATGCTCGCTCGTCGCGGTCCTACCCTTGGGTCGTCGTGGTCGTGCCGCCACTGCCGCCGCCGAGTCGGCCTTGGAAGAAGCTCCGGGGAATCGTCTCCAGCACCTCGGTCGAACCGTCGTCCTGAACCTGCAGGATTGCGAACTGGTTGAGCGGTTCGAGCGCCTCGTTGAGGTTGACGGGACTCGACGCGCCCTGATAGTTGATGTCCTCGCCGTTGGCGAGCAGGTCCTTGGCTCGCTGGAACTCGCCGACGGTGACCGTCTCACCCTCCTGCGAGACCGACCGGATGTTCTGTGCGATGGCGGTTCCGGACGCCTCGCCCGCGGTCTCCATGGCTAGCGCCTGTAGGAACAGGCCGTCGTACGCGTGCGGGGCGAACAGCGTTCCGGCTTGGTCGCCCATCTTCTCCTCAAAGGTGGTCCGGCCCTGCGTCTCTTCGGGGTCGGGTGAGGCGAGATACATCCCCGACGTGATGTTGCTCAGACCGCTCAGGAACTCCGTGGAGTTCAGGCCCTCGCTGAGGACCCACTCGCCGCCGTAGCCCCCGTTGTTCCACTGGTTGAGGATGGTCCGACCGTTACCGGGGTAGCCGATGAACCCGATTGCGTCGGGGTCGTTCTGGAACAGCGAGTCGAGCGTCGAGGTGTAGTCGCTGGCCCGCTGGCTGTAGCCGACCATCCCGACGGTTTCGCCTTGGAACTGCTCGCGGGCGCGCTCGGCGAGACCCTGCCCGTAGGGGTTGTCCACGAAGAGAAACGCCGCTCTGTCCGCCCCGATGTACTGGTCGTCGCTTAGGATGCGACCCATCACGATGCCCTGCTGGGCGTCGTTGGGCGCTGTCCGGCCGAAATACTTGATACTCTCGTCCTCGTTGTAACCGATTTCTGAGAGGGCAGGCGAGGTGCTGGCGTTGCTCATCTGCATCACTTGGTCGGCGGCGACGTTCTGAGCCAGCGGGACCGAGACGCCGCTGGACGCCGCGCCGACGAATCCGATGATGTTCTGCTCGTTGACCAGCGTGTTGTACTGCTGGATGGCCCGAGACGGTTGGGTCTGGCTGTCGGTGTTGGTCACGTTTATCTGGCGGTCCAACGGCCCGCCCGCGTCGTTCACGTCTTGGACGGCAATGTTGACCGCTTTCTGCATCCCGCTTCCGTACGCGCTCAAGTTCCCCGTGATGGGGAGAATCGACCCCATCTGGATGGCTCCGCCCTGTCGGGCACCCGCCGACGTTGACAGTCCGGTCAGCCCGGCCACCCCCGCGGCCGTCGCGCCTTTTAAATACACCCGTCGCGTCGTTCGATATTTCTCTGACATCTCCGACGTATCACACGACGTGATAGCAATAAACTATTATGTATGATTCCCGCGGCGCGTCCTGATAGTTCAATCGCCCCGAGAACTGACGCGGGAGAAAGCGGCGTTCGAGCGCGGTTCGTCGTCGTCCGGCTCGTCGTCGCAGTCAGAGTTCGCTTTCGAACTCCGAGTGCGGAATCGTCGCCGTGGTTGTCATAGTCTTCCAAAATCTCTCTGACGGGGTATAAAAACGTCTGTTGATTGTGAAGATATCACATACTCGCTGAAAATTCACTCGAAAACGAATTTTTATTTGTCGGATGGCCCGACACATATTTCCCTCCCGATGTTGGACACACGTACATGGCGATAGAGACCCTCGACGACCTCGCCGTCCGAGGGACCACGCTGGGAGTGCGTATCGACATCAACAGCCCCCTGACCGAGGAGGGCGCGCTCGCCGACGACGCCCGCCTCCGTGCCCACGTCGAGACTCTCTCGGAACTGCTCGACCGCGGCGGTCGCGTGGCTGTCCTCGCCCATCAGGGCCGACCGGGCGGCGAGGAGTTCAGGGACCTCCGCCCGCACGCGCGACGACTCGACGAACTGCTCGACGCGCCGGTCGGGTACGCCGACGGCACCTTCTCGGGAGAGGCCCGCCGCGCGGTCGAAGGTCTGGACGACGGACAGGCGGTCGTGCTGGAAAACACCCGATTCTACAGCGAGGAGTACATGGAGTTTTCCGCCGACCGCGCCGGGGAGACCGAACTCGTGGACAAACTCGCACCTGTTCTGGACGCCTACGTCAACGACGCCTTCGCGGCGGCGCATCGTTCCCAACCCTCCATCGTCGGCTTTCCGACCCGGATTCCGGGGTACGCGGGCCGCGTCATGGAGGCGGAACTCGACGTGCTGGGCGACATCGAGGCGACGCCCGAACCGCGGACCTACGTCGTCGGCGGCGCGAAGGTGCCCGACTCGCTGGCCGTCGCCGAGAGCGTCCTCGAACGCGGTCTCGCCGACGAAGTGCTGACGACCGGCGTCGTCGCCAACGTCTTTTTGCTCGCCGACGAGACCGATCTCGGCGACGCCAGCGCCGACTTCGTCTACGAGCAGGGCTACTGGGACGAAATCGACCGCGCGGCCGACGTGCTGGCGGAGTACGGCGACCGCATCCGCCTCCCGGTCGATTTAGCGGTCGAACGCGACGGCGAGCGCCGCGAAATCGCGGTCGAGGACCTACCGCCCCGAGAGGGCGAGACCGTGATGGACGTGGGGTCCGCGACAATTGCGGAGTACGGCGAGGTAATCCGCGATTCGGGAACGGTCATCCTCAACGGCCCGGCGGGCGTCTTCGAGGACGAGACGTTCGCTCGCGGCACCCGCGAACTGTTCACCACTGCGACGGCGGCCGAGTACAGCATCGTCGGCGGCGGCGACACCGCCGCGGCCATCCGGAAGTTCGACATCGAGGGCTTCGACCACGTCAGCACCGGCGGCGGCGCGGCGCTCAACATGCTGACCGGCGAGGACCTGCCCGCCGTCGAGGCGCTCCGGAACTGAATGGTCGGTATCGAAGTCGGCACGACGGCGGACGCCGACGCCGTCGCCGACCTGTGGGTAGCACTCGCGGACGGCCAGCGCGAGTTCGACTCGCACCTGCTAGCCGAACAGAACCGCCAGACGCTCCGGGAGACCATCGCACAGCGCGCGGTCGCCGACGAACTCCTCGTCGCCCGCGCGGACGATGAGTCGAGGGAGACGGACGATAACTCGAAGAACGCGGACGACGAACCGGAGGACGCAAACGCCGGTGGCGAGACCGACGAAACCGGCGGCGACGAGACCGACGATGCGGCGGCCGAACCCGACACGAGCGAGACGGACGACGCCCCACTCGTCGGGTTCGTAACCTTCGGCATCGAGTCGAACAGCTACGAACAGGACACGCTCCGCGGTATCGTCCAGAACCTCTACGTCGTCTCCGAGCGCCGAAGCGAGGGGGTCGGGTCGGCCCTGCTCGACGCCGCCGAGTCCGAACTATCCGACGCGGGCGCGGACGCCGTCTCGCTGGAAGTGATGGCCGACAACGCCGACGCCCGGCGGTTCTACCGCCGCCACGGCTACGCTCCCCACCGAATCGAACTGGAAAAATCGGTCGAAAACGATACGCTCACAAAGGAGTAGCCAGAAGTGCCGGTACGCGCCAGGGGAGCTTGGGCGGTTCAAGCACCCGACTTGTAATCGGGAGTTCGTGGGTTCAAATCCCACCCCTGGCTTCCTCTCACCTTCGACAGCGACGGCAGTAGTCCGGTAGTTTGCCAACGACTTCGCGCCTCCGGCCTGCCGGAGGCGCGGAGGGAGCGCGCACCTACGCGTAAAACGCCATTATCTGTTCGTTGAGGTCAGTCTGCACGGACGGGAAACCCCACTCCGACTCGTCCAGCAGCGACGCGACGAACGCCAACTTTTCGGTGGCAATAACGGTCTCGCCGTCGTCGGCGACGACGCCCGCATCGACCAAGCGGGGCAGGTGGTTGTGGTGGAGCGCGATGCGCAACTGACGCCGGTCGGTCTCGTCGTCCTCGTCGGAACCGTCGCGGGGGAGCAGGAGACTCGGCAGTTGCTCGCGGGGGACCGACCCTCGCTCGTCGAGGAGGGCGACGATGGCGCGTCGGTACTCGTTGCTCAGCAGGTCGAACGCGGTTTCGGATTCCATGGGTGGCGAGGCACGCTGGGGTTGCGTGCCGGTGTTCAACTCACTTGCCTCGAAGTTAATTAATCCTGTTGCCGATTTTTATTCTGATGTGTTACTGTGCCTCGAACGTCCACGATGACAACCTCCGAGTCGGCGTCGCCCGTGAAGTTCGCCACGAGCGGCCGGGTGTAACCGTAGACAGAGCGGTTGCGTTCGAGTTCGACTTCTCGCCGAATCGCTCGCTAGAACGTCCCGACGTTCGAGAAGTCGTCGTCTTCGCAACTCGAACACTGGTCGGGTTTCGAGATGAACACCGACCCACAGCCCTCGCACTCGTAGAGGTCCGGACCGTCCTCGCGCGCAGTTCCTTCCTCGTCGGGACTCGACTCTGCGGACCCCGCCATTCGCCTGAGCCTGTCGAGGACTGCCGAGAGCATACGTTTCAACGCTTGTGAATGATTACTGGGGCTATAAAACGTTTGTCGTGAGGTGCTGTAACTGACACGTTCGCGGTGGCGATGCGACCGAGTGCGGTCACTCCTCGTCGGGTCGCGGCAGTGCGACGAACGAGGTCTGGACGATGTTGAACGGGTCGTACACCGACTGATGACACTGACAGTAGATTTCGTCGGCCGCGCCGAATCGGGCGCTGGACGCCAGCGCCTTGTACCCCGGCACGCAACAGAAGTGGGTACACTTGTTCAGGTTGGCGACGAACCCCTCCTGAGTGCTGGCCGAGAGCCATTCGTTGCCCTGCTCGGCCATGTCGCGGATGCGCGTACTCCGGATTATCTGTATCGGGAGCGTTCCGCTCGGCGGCACGTCTTGGGAGCGCCACGTCGCCAGCGCGGGCTTGCCGAGGCCGCCCTCGCCGATACCGTTGCTCCACGTCTCGTAATCCTCGAAATGCTCGATGTTGACCTTTTCGCCGCCTTCCACTGCCTCCTGTTGCCACTCGTAGGGCGGCGAACTCGCGTACCGGAAGAAGTTATCCTGGTCTGCCTCTGGCGCCACGCCGGGGTAGGTCTGGACCCCGCAGTATTGGAACCACTCGCTGGTGTAGGTGATGTCGCCCAGTTGCATTCTGGACACCGTCACTTCTCGACCCTGTTCGGTGACCGTCTCCGGCTCGGGCCAGATGCCCTTGACGAACCCGTCGTCGTCTATCTCTATCGGAATCTGGGGCATCGCCCGCGGCGCTGGTCCCGCGGTGTTCTCCGGACCGTAGAACTGGGTGATGCCCCCACCCGCCCCGGTCGGTGCCGTCGTCGTCTCGACACCCGTGGCGGCCACGGTGCCGAGACCCGCGAGCGACGCGCTCCCGACGACGCCCTTGACGAACCGCCGTCGTCCCGACTCCTCGGGATACTTGTCCTCCGGTTCAGACATCGCTGCTCCCCCTAACTGTGGCCGTGTTACTGCCAGACATGCGAACCCCCTCGAAGGACAGTAGGCTTCTGCGCTAAAATGGCTGTCGGGGGTCCTCGACCCGGCTTCCCGACCGCGGTGCGCTCCCCGATTTCTCCTGTTACTGCCCCTCTAGAGGCGATTGCTCGAACGGTCGAGACGGCCGCTGTCTTTTTGGTCTTGCCGTGAGTCCCTTCGCCTATGGCTCTCTCGAAAGAAGAACGCGAGCGCATCCAGCAGTTCGTCGCCACGCCGCGCTATCAGCGCACACCCGACCAGCTCTGCCCCGAAGACGACGAGGAGTAGTTACTCGGCTACCGCGAACCGTCCGTCCCGCTTCTCTACGAGTTCTCGCTCACGAAGCGTTCGCAGGATGCTGTACAGCGTGATCTTCTTGACGCCGAGACCCGACTGGAGTTCGTCTATCGACGCCTCGGCGGTCCGCAGATAGAGATAGACCAGTTTCGCGCGCGGCGACTCCAGTTCGCTCGGCAGTTCCTCGATGCGTGTCGTCGGACGTTGAACGCTCATTTGGATACTCGTGACGAGTAGTTCGACGATAATAAATCCACTCTACAACAATCGTCGAAAATCCGGCGGGACGTAGCAAAAATTGCGTCCTCCCGAACGAATCGTCGCTCGATTGGGGAACCGAACGAGAGTTCTCGGCGAACCGAGCGGTTCGAATCGGCGGCGAGACGCCCGAGACCGCACCGCACGTCAGTGTAGGCGGTGGGTTTATGTGAAATCGAACGGTATTCACTCCCAATGTGTCCGATGCCCGACGACGGTCGGGACCCCGAGGAGCGGTCGGCCCTCGACCCGACCGACCACGCGAGCGACGACGGCGCGGTCTCCCCCGACGAACTCGACATCGAGAGCGAGGAGAACGTCGTCTCGCTCGATCAGGACCGATACGTCATCGGCACCGACCAGCGGCCCACCGTCCCCGAGGACGCTGGCGATTCCGGGTCCGACGGCTCCCAGTCCGGCGACGGCGGCGCTAGAGCGTCCGAGTCTAGCGAGCAGACGGTCGCCGCCGGGCCGATGGACTCGGGCGCGGTCAAGGAGTGGCTCGAAGACGACCTCGACAGCGTGCGGGCCAAATACGGCTTCCACGTCACCGCGAAATCCGACGACGCCATCAGCCACCAGCAGATGTTCTCCGACGACGTGGGCGCGGTCTTCGACAGTCTCCTGCGGTGGTACGCCCAGCAGTTGACCACCGAGACCGCGGTCGAGGACGTGTTGGGAATCCTGCTCACCGAGTCGAACGTCCGGGTGCGCTACTCGCCGTCGTGCCTGCAAGCGATTTTGGAGACCTACGACCTCGGTCCCGACGACACCATTGCGGACCTTTTCGAGGCCGTGCAGGACGACCGTGGGATGGTGTTCCCGCCCGAGAACGTGAGGTGACGTGAAATTCTCGACGCGGAGCAAGCCATCGAGCGCGCCCACAAGCGAAGTCCCAAGGGCCGCCTGTTCGGTGACTAACTGGTCGTTCTTTTCGTTCTCTCCGGTTCGACTCGCCGAGGTCCGTTTCGACTCGCCAAGTTCGTCAGCGGCGCGCGGTGCGCGCTCCCGACTCAGTTCTCTCCCGGCGGTCGCTTCTCGTCCGGGGACGGTCCCGCGAGCGACATCCCGACGACGAGCAGCGGCGCTCCCACGACTGTCAACGCGAGCGCGTACGCGACAACGAGGACAGCGATAAACAAGCTGAACCACGAGGTCGGTGTAATTAGCGTCCCGAACGGAAGCACCGAGAGCGCGAACCCGGCCGCCGCCGTCGCCACGGCGAGCGACCAGTTGTCGCGGCCGAACGCGTATCCGGCCGGGAACAGCGCGAACACCGCAACCAGTGGCGGAAAGCTGGTCAGTAGCGAGCGCGTGAGTCCGTTCTGGTCGAACGCGAGTGCACCGACCAGCGTGGTCCCCGCGGCGAGGACGACGCCGAGCGCTCCGGCCGCAAGGAGTCGGCGATACGTCACTCGCGCTCGGACGCCGGGGCGCGCGAGCAACGCGCCGAAAATAACTGCGGTCGCGCCGATGCCGAACACTGGTGCGACGACCCCGCCGAGCAGAGAGACGCCTCCGGCGAGGAGCGCCCCGCCCGTCAGGAGGACGCCGAATCCGGCGAGAACGATTCCGGCGCGCTCGGCGACGCGCTCGAACGTTCCGCCAACGCGGGCGAGTCCGCCCCCGAGGACGCCGACCGAGAGTGCGAAGACGCCGGTCGGGAACAGCACCGAGAAGAGGAGACTCGTCCCCATCGCGGGACCGACCCGCGACCCGACGGCGAGCAGACTCAGTAGGGGACCGAGCGCCGTCTTGTCCGGGACGAACGTGACGAATCCGCGGTTCTCGAACTCCGTGAGCGTCATCCGGCGGCCGTCGTCGGAAACGGTCGCGCCGGGCACCGACCACCCGACCCGCGTCCCCTCGGGCGCGACGACGACGAGGCGGTCGGCACCGAGACCGTGGAGGTTTCGGTAGCCGTAACTGTCGGTGAACTCGCCGGAGCGGAGCGTTCCGCCGACCGAGCGCTCGGCGAAATGGGGTTCGCGGTAGCGCATCGTCAGGACGCTCCCGGAGACGTTCGCGGCGACGAACTCGGTGTCCCACATCGCGCGGTCGGCGATTTCCGCCCGGAGCGTGGCGTCCGCGCGCAGGCGCTCGACGCCCGCGGAGTCGGCGAGACGGTTCCGGACGACCCACGTCGCGGTTCCGTTCCGGGCGACGGAGACGGTGGCGGTGCTTCGTTCGACGGTGATATCGACGCCGTCAGCGGCGGCGGTCTCCTCGAACGACTCCCCGCAGGCGTCACAGAGCGGTCGCGGCGGTGGCGCGGCGGTACCGGGCGCGACGACGCCGAGAACAGAGACGACGACGAGCGCGCAGACGACGAGGTGGAGGGCGCGAGCCATACGCCGTCATTACACTCCTGTGACAAGTAGGTTTCTCCTGCGCGCCGCGACGGCGCGAGACTCCCGTCGTCGTCTCGCGGCCGATTATCAAATCCGAGAGACGAGGGTGGGTTTTACATGCTAGGGTTCGATGTTCATATTAGAGACTGCTATGGAGGTTCAGGAGACCGACGCTAGTGACGGAACCGACGAGACCGACTCGCCAGAGGTCGCCGAGGGACCGACGCGACAGGTCGTAGAGTTCCGCCTCGGCGAGGACTACTGCGCTATCGACATCGAGGAAGTCGATAGCATCGTGGAAATAAAGAAGGTGACGCGCATCCCCCGGACGCCCGACTCCATCGACGGCGTGATGGACCTTCGGGGCGAGACCACCGCCATCATCAATCCCCGGACGTTCCTCGGCATCGACGGCGACCAACCGACGCGCGAGGAACAGAACGTCCTCGTGTTGGACCGGGCCGACGACAAGCAGAAAATCGGCATCCGGGTTGACGAGGTGCTGGAGGTCACGACCTACCCCGAGAGCAAAATCGACACCGACGACGACCTCTCGGACCTCGAAACGCGGGGCATCGAAGAACAGGTCTCGCGGGGCATCATTCGCAAGCCCAACGGCGACGGACTCGACCTCGTTGTCTGGATAGATATCGACGCGATAATAGATCAGCTGAAATGAATCGGGACAGTTCCTTCCGTCGAAAACGCCACGGAATCAGCATCAATCGTGATAATCAGAGGGGAGAATTTATTTCACCCCGTTTCAAATCAACCCCTTGGTGACTATCGCATGGCTAAGAACGTACTCATCGTAGACGACTCCGAATTTATGCGGAATCTACTTCGGGAGATACTGGAAGAGGAGTTCGAAATCGCTGGCGAGGCCGAGAACGGCGTCGAGGCAATCGAACTCTACGAGGAACACAGTCCGAACCTCGTGATGATGGACATCGTGATGCCCATCCGCGACGGTATCGAGGCGACCTCCGAAATCAAAGAAGAGAACCCCGACTCGAACATCATTATGTGTACCAGTATCGGACAGGAAGAGAAAATGAAGGCCGCCATCAAGGCGGGCGCTGACGGCTACATCACCAAACCCTTCCAGAAACCCAGTGTGATGGACGCCATCGAGGACGTTATCTCAGCATGACGCGGGCAGTCGTCGTGGACGACTCCCATTTCATGCGGACCGTTATCTCTGATATCCTCGAAGACGGCGGCATCGAAGTCGTCGCGCAGGCCAACAACGGCAGAGAGGGCGTCGAAGCCGTCGCCACCCACGACCCGGACGTGGTGACGATGGACGTGGAGATGCCCCAGATGAACGGCATCGAGGCCGTCGAAGAGATTATGGCGACGAATCCGACCCCGATTCTGATGCTGTCGGCCCACACAGAAGACGGCGCGGAGGCGACTTTCGAGGCGCTCGAAAAGGGTGCGGTTGACTTCCTCGCCAAACCGGGCGGCGAGGTCTCGACCGAGATTTCGGCCCACGGCGACGCACTGGTCGAGAAAGCCGAGTCGGCGACGCGGGCCGACCCCGACTCCGTTGAGGACGTGGACACGTCGAGTTCCGACACGCTCGACACCGACCACGGCTACGTCGAGAACCCGACGCTCGTCGTCGGAGCCTCGACGGGTGGCCCGCGAGTGGTCGAGCGCGTGCTGTCGAGTCTGCCGCGGGAGGCCGACTTCCGGGTGCTGGTCGTCCAGCACATGCCCGACGGCTTCACCGGTCGGTTCGCCGAGCGACTGGACCGCCGGAGCGAGTACGACGTTCGGGAGGCCGAGGACGGCATCCGCATCGGCGGGGGCGAGGCCGTCGTGGCGAAGGGCGACTACCACATGGCGGTCGCGGGCTACGGTAACGGTCGGCTGCGCCTGCGCCTGACGCAGGACGAACCGCTCCACGGCGTCCGCCCGGCAATCGACGTGACGATGGAGACGGCCGCTGAGACGGTTGACGGGCCGCTGACCGGCGTCGTCCTCACCGGCATGGGTTCGGACGGCGCGAAGGGAATCGAAGCCATCGCCGGTGCTGGCGGTGCCACGCTCGCGCAGGACGAGGAGAGCTGTTCGGTGTTCGGCATTCCGGCCCGCGCAATCGAGACCGGATGCGTGGACGGCGTGCATTCGGCCGACGAGATGGGCAAGGCGATTCTCGACACGATACGAGACAACAGGTGAACCGATATGGAAGACTACATTCAGGATTTCATACGTGAGAGCGAAGAGAACGTCACGGAGTTGAACAACTCCCTGCTCGAACTGGAAGACGACCCGAGCAACGAGGCCGCGATGGACTCCATCTTCCGGACGGCCCACACGCTGAAGGGTAACTTCGGCGCGATGGGCTTTCAGGACGAGAGCGACCTCGCGCACGCCATCGAGGACTTGCTCGACGAGATTCGGCAGGGCCGGATGGAGGTCACGCCCGAGGTCATGGACCTCGTGTTCGCGGGCGTCGATGAGATAGACCACGCGCTCGGCCAAATCGAGGAGGACGGCGAATCGAACATCGACCCCGACGACATCATCGCCGACATCCGGAGCGTCATCGAGGGCGACGAGGAGGGTGACGCCGAGAGCGAGGAAACCGACGGCGAGAGCGACGCCGACGCGTCGCTCGCCGAAATTCCGGTCGAGGAACTCGACGACCCCGCGGCGCTCTCGAACGCCGACGGCGAACTCTTCCACATCGACGTGGACATGGGCGACCCCCAGATGAAGGGCGTCGATGGCATGTTCGCGCTCGAAGGACTGAACGAGGGTATCGACCTGCTCGGGACCGTCCCCGACGTGGACGCGGTCAACGACGGCGAGTACGAGGACGGCTTCGACGCCTTCGTCTCGGCCGACGACGCGGGCGAGGTGGAGTCGGCCGTCGCCTCGGTCGGCAAGATAACCGGCGGGACCGTGACCGCGCTCGACGCCGAGGAAATCGACGCGGCGGGCGCGGCCAGCGGGAGCGACGCGCCCGACGAAACGGACGCCGCTTCCGACGCGAGCGAATCCGGCGGTTCGCCCGACGAGACGGTCGAAGCCGACTCAGGGTCGTCGGCGTCCGGTTCGGACGCCAACGACGCGAGCGACGACTCCGCCGACGTGGCCGAGACAGCCGAGGCGGACGCCGACGACGGTGGCTCCGAGGAGAGCGACGACAGCGGTTCGTCCTCGTCGTCTTCGTCATCGTCCTCCTCGGGGTCGGACAGTTCCGACGCCGAGGAAATAGAGGAGATTCAGTCGGTCCGCGTGGACGTGGACCAACTGGACGACCTCCACGGGCAGGTCGAACAGCTCGTGACCAGCCGAATCAAGCTTCGGCGGTCGGTCGAGCAGGCCCAACTCGACAGCGCCGAGGACCACTTAGACGAGTTGGACAAGATAACCTCCAGCTTGCAGGACACCGTGATGGACATGCGGCTAGTCCCGCTCAAGAAGGTGGTCAACAAGTTCCCGCGACTCGTCCGGGACCTCGCGCGCGAGCAGGAGAAGGAGGTTGACTTCCGGATGGAGGGGACCGACATCGAGTTGGACCGCACCATCCTCGACGAAATCAGCGACCCGCTGATGCATCTGCTTCGGAACGCGGTGGACCACGGCATCGAACCTCCCGAGGAGCGCGAGGCCGCGGGCAAGTCCCGCGAGGGGACGATTCGACTCCGCGGGTTCCGCGAGCGCGACCGAGTGACCATCGAGGTCGAGGACGACGGACAGGGCATCGACGCCGACGGCATCCGGACGAAGGCCGTCGAGAAGGGCGTCATGTCCCGCGAGGAGGTCGATGCACTCAGCGAGGAGGAGGCCCAGAAGTTGGTCTTCCACGCCGGGTTCTCGACCAACGACGAGGTGACCGACGTGAGCGGTCGCGGAGTCGGGATGGACGTGGTCCAAGACACCGTCTCCCGACTCGACGGTGAGATTCGCGTGGACAGCACGTCCGGCGAGGGCACGACTATCAGCCTCTCGCTGCCCGTCACGGTCGCCATCGTGAAGGTCCTCTTCGTCCAGTCGGGCGACGAGGAGTACGGCGTCCCCATCAAGAACGTCGATGAGATTCGCCGGATGGAGGACGTACAGACCGTCGAGGGCGAGGAAGTCGTCACGCACGACGACACGGTCTACCCCCTCGTGCGACTCGGTGACGCGCTCGGCGTGCCTGGCGAGACCAAGAACGGCGACGGCATGCTCGTTCGGGTCAAGGAGTCCGAGCGGAAGGTCGCCATCCACTGCGACGCCGTGAGCCGACAAGAAGAGGTCGTCGTCAAACCGTTCGAGGGCATCCTCAGCGGCATCCCCGGACTGTCGGGTGCCGCGGTCCTCGGCGAGGGCGACGTAGTGACGATTCTAGACGTGGAGACACTTTGAGAGGTGACGAGATATGAGCCGAGGTGACGATAGAAACTTGCACATCGATATACGAAAACTGAACCTGTTCAACCAGATGGCCAAGGAGGGCGCGAACACGGTCGCCAACCATCTCAACCAGATGACGGGCATGGAGACCGAGATGGAGATCACGAAGATCAACTTCCTCGACATCGAGGACATCAAGACCCACGTCGGCCACGAGAAGCAGGTCGGCACCCACATCGAACTCGTGGAACCGCCCTACGGCTACATCCTGTTCCTGTTCAGCGCGAGCAGCGCGAAGAAACTCGCTACGGGGATGCTCCCCGGCAGCGCCGACCCCTCCTCGAAGGGCTTTTCGGACATGGAGCGGTCCGCGGTGCAGGAGATCGGCAACATCATGACCAGCGGCTTCATCGACGGGTGGGCCAACGTGTTGGACACGACCATCGACATCTCGACGCCGAAGTTCACCTACGGGCCGGGTTCGAAGATGGTCGAGAACCTCATCGCGCCGAGTCCCGACGAGATGGCGCTCGTCTTCGACTCTCGGGTCCACGCGAGGGAGGCCAACGTGGAGGTCAAGGTGTACACGTTCCCCGAACTGGAAGAGCTCGTCTCGCTGATGCAGCAGATAGATATATGAGGACTGCCCCGAGGTCAGAACTATGAACGTCGACATCGAATCACTGGGAACGTTCAACCGCACCGCCCAAGCGGGTGCCGAGCGGGCGGCGGAGAATCTCACCGGGATGACCGGCATCGAGACCGCGGTAGACGTGACCGAGGTGACGTTGGCGTCGGCGGCAGACCTCGCGCGACACGACCGGCGGGTCGGCGTCGCCATCGACTTCGAGGGCGGCATCGACGGAACGAGTCTCCTCTCGTTTTCGCCGGAGGCCGTCGAAGTCCTGTTGGACACGCTCCTGCCGGGCGACGGCGTCGAGGAGAGCGCTATCGCGGAGGTCGGCAACATCGTGACCAGCGGGTTCGTGGAGGGGTGGGCCGACCAACTCGACGCGACCATCGACATCGCACCGCCCGAGTACGTCGAAGGGACCGGCGAGGAACTGCTCGACACGGCCGGATTCGAGCGCGACCGTGCGTTCGTCTTCCGGAGTCAGGTCAGCGCGGTCGGCGAGGAGTTGGACGTGGAGTTTCACATGTTCCCCGACCGCTCCTCGATGGAAGAGATGCTATCGGGGGGCGACGACCCCATCTCCGTCGAGAAGCTGACGGCGCTCCGCGAGATGGCCAAGTCCGGCGCGGCGACCGCTTCCGAGAGCGTCTCGGCGATGACCGGCATCGCCACAGGCGTCGATATCACGTCGCTGAGTTTCGTCCCCGTCGAAGACGTTCCCGCGGAGTTGGACTACCGACCCTACGTCGGCGTCGTCCTCGAAACCAACAACCCGCTCGGCGGGTACGTCCTCGTGCTGTTCGACGAACCGTCAGCCCGCGAGGTGGTCGCATCGCTCGTTCCCGGTACCGACGAGGTGACGGCGTTCGAGGGGCAGGCCAAGTCCGCGATGGAGGAAATCGGCAACGTGATGACCAGCAGTTTCATCGACGGATGGGCGAACGTCCTCGACGCGAGTATCGACATCTCGCCGCCCCAGTTCGTCCACGACGTGGGTCCCGCAGTCGCCGAGTCGGTCGTCGCGCGCCTCGGTCGCAAACAGGCGTTCGCGTTCCTCTTCGACGCGACGCTTCGGGCCGACGACACTGAGTTCGACTGCGAAATATACGCGCTTCCGGACGAGACGGACCTCAGAACCGTGCTGGACGACCTCGACCCGGACGCGACGGCCGAACGGACGACGAAGGCAGGGTCGCTATGATGACCGCGGAACGAACACCGTTTACCGACGAATCGCCCGAACGAACGCGGGTCGGCGTCGCAGAGTTCGCGGTCGCCAGCGGCGACACCCGACTCACGACCAGCGGACTCGGCTCCTGTGTCGGCATCGCGCTTGCGGACCCGACCGCTGCCGTCGCCGGGTTGGCTCACGTCATGCTCCCGGACGCACCCGACGACGACCGGGGAAAGCCCGCCAAGTCGGTCGAACAGGGCATCAAAGTCCTGTTGACAGAACTCGAAGACGAAGGGGCCGACCTCGAACGCGTCGAGGCCAAACTCGCGGGCGGGAGTCAGATGTTCGATTTCTCTGGCATCAGCGAAGCCGTCGGCGAACGGAACGTCGAGCGAATTCACGCCACGCTCGCCGACCGCGACATCTCGGTCGTGGCCGAGGATGTCGGCGGCGACTACGGGCGCTCGGTGGAGTTGACCCCCGAGACGTGGACGTTGAAAGTGTCGAGTACCCATCAGGGAGTTAAGAATCTATGAAACCTGACGACGAAGCGTTCGACCGACTGTTGGAGTACGTCGAAGCCGAACTCGGCTTCGCCACTAGCTACTACGACGATTCGTATCTCGACCGGCGGGTCTCCTCGCGGATGCGCCGGAGCGACACCGAGGGGTACGCCCAGTATCTCGACCTGCTGAGAGACGACGAGAGCGAACAGGAAGCCCTCCTCGACGCCTTCTCGGTCAACGTCACCAGCTTCTTCCGCAACCCAGAAGTCTGGGAGGAAGTTCGGACCGTCCTCCGGGCGCTCTCGGCCGAGCACGACCGGATTCGGCTCTGGAGCGCGGCCTGCTCGGACGGCCGAGAACCCTACTCGATGTCGATGCTCGCGCTGGACGACCCCGAAGTCGCGGACGCGAACGTCGAGATAACCGCGACCGACATCGACCGCGAGATTCTGGCGGCGGCCCGACAGGGCGTCTACGAGAACACCCGAACGACCGATATCGGCGAGCAACTCGCCCCTCTCGACGAGTACGAGCGGTACGTCAAGCGCGACGAGGATCAGTTCGCCGTGACCGACGCGGTCAAGGACCTCGTCTCGTTCGAGCGCCACGACCTCATCAACGGCGACCCGAAGTCGGACTTCGACCTCGTGGTCTGTCGCAACCTGTTTATCTACATCGACGCCGAACACAAACTCCCGATTCTGGAGACGGTCTCGAAGTCGCTGTCGGTGGGCGGCTACCTCGTCATCGGGAAGACCGAGACGCTTCCCGACACGCTCAAACCAGCCTTCGAACCGGTGGCCCGACGACTCCGGATATACAAGAAAACGGACAGTACATCCGTCCAGTAGAAGTCCGGAGAAAACGACACATAGCGGCCATCTGTCCCGATTTTTTGAGTGTCAGACGGCGAGTATCAACGCTGATAACTCAGGGGGAAGATTAATGTGCTGGAAGTTCGCTGTTGTCGATAATGAAACTTATCGGTCTCAGCGACCAGTTCGTCTACCTCCTCGGGACGGGCTTGGTCGGCATGGGAATCATGGATTTCATGGACGAAGAGGAGGGCGAGAGCGCCGACGCTGACGGCAACGGCGACGGTGGCGATGACGACCTCTTCGGCGACGGTATGGGCGACGATATGGGTGGCGAGATGGGCGGGGAGATGGACGACGACTTCGGCGGCATGGACGACGGGATGGGAATGGACGACGGAATGGGGATGGACGGGGAGATGGACGACTGGGCCGACGGCGGTGGCGGCGGTGACGACGAGTTCGCCATGGGCGGTGGCGGCGGGAGCGGACCGACCCAAGAACTCGAAAACCGGATCGACGAACTGGAAAACGAGGTCGCCGAAATCTCCTCGACGGTCGGCACGGTTCGGAGCGAGAACGAACAGATATCCTCGAAAGTCGATGAGACCGAGGAGAACGTCCGCAAACTCCTCGAAATCTACGAGATGGTGACTCGCGGCGTCAACCCCTTCGTGGACGACGTACAGCAGGGCGGTATGGGCGGTGGCGGTGGTGGCGGCATGGGCGGTGGCGGCGGTGGCTTCGGTCTCTTCGACGAGGAAGAGGAGGAGGAAGACGACGAAGACCTCAGCGAGGATGTCGCCGACGCCGAGGCCGAGAGTTTCTTCGACGACGACTTCGAGGATGACTTTGAGGAGGAGGAGGGCGGCGAGGAGTTCGAGGATGCGGACGACGAGATGGAAGACGGCGACGAGTTCGCCGACGACTTCGAGGACGACGCGGCAGACGACGAGTTCGCCGACGATTTCGAGGACGACGCGGCAGACGACCTCGGCTTCGAGTCACCCGACGAGGCGCTCGACGACGAGGGACCATCCATGGACGACACCGAAACTGAGACCGACACCGATGACGGAGGCGGACAGGCCGGTGGCTCGACGTTCGAGGAACTCAAAGAGGAGTACGAGTCGGGCGACGCCGACTGGGCGGAGGAGGAAGGAGCCGAGGGCGAGCCGGAACCGGAGCCAGAGCCGGACCCCGAACCGGCTATCGAGACCGATCCGACTCCCGACGAACCCGAAGACGGTGATTTCGAGTTCGAGGAACCGTCCGATACCGAACCCGCGACGACCGAGACGGCCACGCCCGCGAGGGGTCGGGGCGGCAAGCCGTACCTCGCACAGCTCCCCAACGGCTACGTCTCGGACCTCGTGGTGATGGAGTGGTTGGAGTTCCTCGTCACCGAGTTCGGTCCCGAGGACGCCGTCCGAACCATCGAGTATTACAACGACATCGGGTGGATAAGCGAGTCGGTCGAGGAGGAGCTGCTGGCGTTCGTGAGCGGATTCGCCGACGTGGAGTCGGTCGATACCGAGGAGACCGGTCCCGCGACGCTCGAAGTTGACGACCATATCCAGAGTCTCACCTTCCTGAGTCAGCTGACCGGCGACGCTGCCCAGCGGAAGATTGTCGAACACTGTGCGCAGATTCGAGGTGGGCGCGATGGGATTCAGCGTTAGCGGCGGGACCGTCGTCCTGTTCCTCGGTATCTTCATCAGCTTCGGCATCGCCTTCTCAGCGGGGAGCAACGGTCTCGAACGGGTTAACAAGGCTTACGAGGCGAACGCGGACGACGAACTCACGCGTCAAAACACCGCGATAGACATCGGTAACGCTTCGACGACCGACGTGGGCGGGCAGCGCTACGTAAACGTGACAGTCAACAACACCGGCTCCACGACATTATCGATAAATGACACGGACATACTTATAGGTGGAAATTACACCAATCACACGAGTCCGAACATGGAGACATTGGAAGTAGCGGGCGCGGCCGAGACGGACCTCTGGCTTCCCGGAGAGACGTTGCGGTTCAACGTCTCCGTTGACGCCGCCCCCGACCGTGTGAAAGTCGTTGCCGGGCCAGGTATCGCCGACTCGGAGGTGGTCTGAGTGGCGAGCGTCTCCAGTTCCCATCTCATCCTGTTCATCGCCAGTCTCATCATCGCCGCGAGCGTGGCGGGAACGTTCACGCAGGGCGTTCAACGACTCTCCTCGGCGCTCGGCGACAGGAGCGTTGACGTGAGCGGCGACATCCGTACCGATATCACCATCATCAGCGACCCCGGAAGCGGCGCGGTGTACAACGCATCTGGGAACGAGAACGTAACGGTGTTGGTAAAGAATACTGGGTCACGTCCGCTCCCTGCGGAGAGTGACCAAATTGAAGTGCTCGTAGACGGGAGGTATCAGACGAACGTCGGTGTCACCGTTCTCGACGGGTCGGCGTGGCGCGTCGGCAACGTCGCCAGACTCGAAATCGATCAGTCGCTCGACACCGGTACCGACCATCGCGTGAAGATTATCGTCAACGGCGACGAGGAGGTGCTTCAGTTCCGAACATGAGTCAAGACAATCTCTACTCCCTCGGCCTCGAAGACCACGACCGATTGAATCACGAACTCGGCGGCGGCGTCCCCAGAGGGTCCATCGTCCTCATCGAGGGCGACTACGGCGCGGGCAAGTCCGCGATAAGCCAGCGGTTCAGTTACGGGCTTTGCGAGACCGACCACTCGGTCACGCTACTTTCGACCGAACTCACCATCGGCGGGTTCATCGACCAGATGCACTCGCTGTCGTACGGCATCGAGGACCACCTGCTGGACGAGCGCCTGTTGTTCCTCCACGCCGACGTGGACACCGGTAGCGGTCGTCGCCTCACCAAGCCAGACGAGGACGAAGAAGGCAACCGCAAGGAACTGCTCAACCGCCTGATGAACGCCGAGGCGATGTGGAACGCGGACGTGGTCGTCATCGACACCTTCGACGCCATCCTCCGCAACGACCCCATGTTCGAGGCGCTGATCCGTCAGAACGAGGAGCGCCAAGCCGCCCTCGAAATCATCTCGTTCTTCCGCGATCTGGTCTCGCAAGGGAAAGTTATCGTCCTGACGGTTGACCCCTCGACGGTTGACGAGGAAGCCATCGGGCCGTTCCGAGCCATCGCTGACGTGTTCATGGAACTCCAGATGGTCGAAGTCGGGAACGACGTGCGCCGAAACATCTCCGTGAAGCGTTTCGCCGGGATGGGCGAGCAGGTCGGCGACACCATCGGATTCTCGGTGCGGGCCGACGCCGGAATCGTCATCGAGAGCCGTAGCGTCGCGTAACGACCTCATTATGACAGAGCACGGGACCGCACAGATTCAGGACGACCTTCGGGAAGTCGCCATGCGGCGACCCCACCTGCGGGACTATCTCAAGCGGTTCAAACAGTTCACCGGCGAGTTCCCGAGACTCATCGACGAACCGGGCGACGAGTGGGAGGTCGATAAGCCCAACGTCATTTACCCGGTCGGCGGTCCCATCTACTGCCACGTCTACGGCGACGTGGGACAGGACACCGAGTATTACGCGGTCGAACCGGAGCTATCCGGCACCGAACAGGAGTTGTTCGGCAAGGTCCGTGGCGAGATTCTCGAAAAGAGCGTCAAGAAGCCCGCTCCCCAAGACGAGGCGGAGTACGACGACCGCATCGAGGAACTGCTCGACGACACGGTGTTGGTCAACAACGGCAACAACGGCGGCGGCGGTGGGAGGGCTAACCTCGAAAACGTCTCGGCTGGCCGGATTCTCGACTGGATAAAGAACATCTCGTACAACGACTTCAAGCAGGGCGTTCGCGGGTTCTCGACCGACGACATCGTGCAGTACGTCAAGGACTTCACCAACATCGGCACCTACGAAGTGTCCGAACAGACCTACGAGAACATCCGCTATCGGCTCAATCGGGACATCGTCGGCTTCGGTCCGCTCGAACCCATCATGCGCGACCCTGCCAACGAGGACATTCACGTCATCGGTCCCCACGAGACGTACGTGGACCACGGCACGTTCGGCATGCTCGGGACCAGCGTGGACTTCGGGTCGCCCGACCGCTTCGACAACTGGCTGCGCAACATGGGCGAACGAATCGGCGACCCCGTGAGCGACTCCGACCCCATCGTGGACTCGACGCTACCCGACGGGTCGCGTATCAACATCATCTACTCCGACGACGTGAGTCTGAAGGGACCGAGCCTCACCATCCGTCAGGGCGAGGGGACGCCGCTGTCGGTCGCCCAGATTACCAAGTGGGGTACGCTGTCGCCCAAACTGGCGGCGTACCTCTGGCTCTGTCTGGAGAACGAACAGACCGTGTTCGTGGTCGGGGAGACGGCGTCCGGGAAGACGACGACCCTGAACTGTATCATGTCGTTCATCCCCCGCGACTCGAAGATTTACACCGCGGAGGACACCGCCGAGGTCCTGCCGCCACACGATACGTGGCAACAGCTCCTGACCCGCGAGGGCGGCGGCGAGGACAGCACCGACGTGGACATGTTCGACCTCGTGGCGGCCGCGCTCCGTTCGCGCCCCGACTACATCGTCGTGGGTGAGGTCCGTGGCGAGGAGGGTCGCATGGCCTTCCAAGCCGCCCAGACCGGCCACCCCGTGATGCTGACGTTCCACGCGAGCGACATCGTTTCGATGATTCAGCGTTTCACCGGTGACCCCATCAACATCCCTGAGACGTTCATGGACAACGCCGACGTGGCGCTGTTCCAGAACCGGGTCAAGCAGGGCGACGACGTGCTTCGTCGCGTGACCTCGGTGCAGGAAATCGAGGGCTACTCCAAGGAGATGGGCGGGGTTGTCACCCGCCAGTCGTTCTACTGGGACCCCGTCGAGGACGAAATCGTCTTCCAAGGCATGAACAACTCCTACGTCCTCGAAGAGCAGATTGCGACCCTGCTCGGGTACGAAAACACCCGCGACATCTACAACGAACTCGACTTCCGAGCGGAGATATTCGAGCGGATGATAGAGGAGAACATTCTCGGCTATCACGAGGTCAACGAGACCATCGAGTCGTTCCAGCGCGACGGCGTGGACGGGTTGCCCTTCGACATCCACCGCTCTATCGACTAGCGACCGGTAGCGCGCTCGTCGCCCGTATTTTCTCCGGACTCGGCGACTCCGGCGACGCCGTCGCCGAGTATCAGTAGGAATATTCCGAGGGAAAGAGAATTGAGGGTGGAACGTAAACCCCGCGAACACCGACGGCCTCCACCATGGCGACCAACGAACAATCAGAGGACGCTCCCAAGGACGTGAAAGACCTCGTTTCGGGCTTCGCGTCCTCGACCATCGAGTCCTACCAGCACATGGAGACGCCCGTCTCCAGATATCTCACGCTGGTCGTGGCTCCCGCGGTCGTGTTCTTCCTGTTCACCGTGGTGGTCTACGTCGTCACCGACCTGCCGATGCTCATCGCCGCGCCGATTCCGCTGCTCGGTCTACTGTCGGTCGGGGTCGCGGTCGTCTACCCGAAGATTCTGCGCGACCAGAAGCGCAAGGAGATAGAGGACAGTCTCCACCTGTTCATTACCCACATGACCATCCTCTCGACCGCGAACATCGACCGCGTCGAGGTGTTCCGGACGCTCGGCGAGGAGGAGGAGTACGGGGCGCTGGCCGAGGAGATGCGGCGCATCACGCAACTCGTGGATACGTGGAACCAGAGCCTCGACGACGCCCTGCGTATTCGGGCGAACAAGTCCCCGAGCAAGCCGTTCGCCGACTTTCTGGACCGACTGGCCTACACCATCAACGCCGGACAGGAGATTCAGGACTTCCTGTTGAGCGAGCAGGACGTGGTGATTCAGAACTACGTCACCATCTACGAGGGGTCCTTACAGAACCTCGAAGTGATGAAGGACCTTTATCTCTCGATGGTGCTGTCCGTGACGTTCGCGCTGGTGTTCGCTACAGTGTTGCCGATTCTGACCGGGAGCAACCCCACGATGACGGTCGGTGCAGTCGTGATGCTGTTCGCGTTCGTCCAGACCGGGTTCATCGTCCTGATTCGCAACACCGCG
Organism: Halorussus pelagicus; assembly: GCF_004087835.1. Classification (NCBI taxonomy): domain Archaea; kingdom Methanobacteriati; phylum Methanobacteriota; class Halobacteria; order Halobacteriales; family Haladaptataceae; genus Halorussus; species Halorussus pelagicus. Next base: position 216,585 of record NZ_CP035119.1, on the reverse strand, counting down.
CCCTACGACCCGGTGTGGTTCCACCCCGAGGGACAGACCACGGATACGGAGTGGCGCATCCGCATCTCGGTCGCGGTCGGGTTCGTCCTCACGGTTGCGCTCATCGTCGCCTGCCTGCTGGTGTTGATGGGCCAGACTGGAATCGACCCCAACTCCATTCCGCTCCCCATCTACGCCGCGATTCCGACGACGCCGCTGTTGATTCCCGGCATCGTCGCGCGCCGCGAGGAGGAAGACATCAAGGAGCGCGACGAGGAGTTCACGAGTTTCATCCGGGCGCTCGGCGCGACCGAGACCGCAAAGCAGAGTACCACCACCAAGGTCCTCCAGAGCCTCCGCGGGAAGAACTTCGGCGCGCTGACGGACAACGTCGATGACCTCTATAAGCGTCTGAACATGCGCATCGAACCGTCGATGGCGTGGCGACATTTCACCGCCGAATCGCGGTCGTACCTCATCCAGAAGTTCAGCGAGATGTTCCTCATCGGGCGACAGATGGGCGGCGACCCGAAGAAACTCGGCGAACTCATCTCCGCCAACATGAACGAGGTGTTGCAACTCCGCGAGCGCCGCGCCCAATCGACGGTGACGCTCATTGGGGTCCTCTACGGGATTACCGCGGCCTCGACGTTCGCGTTCTTCATCGGTCTTGAAATCGTCGAGGTGCTGTCCCAGATGTCAATCGGTCTCAACAGTAACCAACTCGACATCACGACCATCATCCACACCAACGTCTACGACATCCCGACTATCGAGTACCTGCTGGTCATCATCATCCTGCTCAACGCCGTGCTGTCGTCGCTGATGATTCGCATCGCCGACGGCGGCCACAAAGTCAACGCCTACATGCACTTCGTCCTCTTGACGTGGTCTTCGAGCGTCATTGCGGTATTCACCCGCATCGTCGTCGGGTCGTTCCTGAACGTCTGAGTGTTGTGTTCCTCGGACCGCCCGAGGACGGATACAGGACCGAAAAAATATTTACCCCGACTGAGAATTGCATTGCAAAGAGGCGCGCGGACAGCGAGCGCCCTCGGTCCCGTCTACTATGTCCGAAAAGGTAATCGCCGACTTCGTCGCACGTTTCAGCCTCGATACGTTCGACTCGCCGGAGCCGGTCAAAGGTCGAATCGTCCTCAGTCGGAAGCGTCTGGTGCTGGCGTCCGGCGACTCGAAGACGACGGTGCCGCTCTCGTCTATCTTCGATATCAACGTCGGACAGGTCCCCGGCGACCTCGAATCGTTCTTTCAGGACACGATCACCATCGCGTATCGGAAAGACGACCGTCGCCGGACCGCGGTCGTCGAGGCCGGAAGCGAGGAGGTGACCCGGTTCAAAACCGTGCTGTTCAAGGCCCAACTCAACGGCTCGAAGGCGAAAGTCAAACATCCCTCGCGGGTCGGCGGCCGCGTGACCGGCGCATCGTTCCGGCCCTCGAAGCTCAAGATTCGACCCGGCGAGGTCGAGTTCGTCGGGAGCGAGTCGGTGACGGTCAACCTCGCCAACGTCACCCACTTCCAGAAGGAGACCCGCGAGCGCGGGTCGGTCCTCGCAGTCCGTCACGCCGACGAGGGTCAGTCAGTCACCTCGGAGTTCGCCATCGAGAGCGACCGGAAACTCAACCTTCTCGGGCGGTATCTCCGCCTCGAATACTCGGAACTCGCCCAAGAGGTCGAGGAGGTGACGACCTCCGAGGACGAGATGGAGGCGCTGGTCGCCATCTACTCGGGGGCGCGAAGCGGCGACCTCGCCGGAACGCTCGGCGTCGATTCGAGTCGAGTCACGATGCTGCTCAACGACCTTCGGGAGAAGGGCCTTATCGACGAGGGCCAGAAGGGCCTGTCGCTGACCGCGCAGGGCCAACTTCTCGTCAGCGACCGCATCGAGTCGGTCAACACTTAGGAAATTTTGTCATTTCAACTTGTAAATAATATATTCCAAAGTATTCACCGACGCAAATCTCCTATGGATTTTTATGCAGCCGTTTGGTAAACAACAACATACAATGGGGCACGCCATCCGCGTCTTGTTGGTGGACGATGATCCGGCCATCGCGGACCTGACTGCCACGTATCTGGAGCGGGCGAGCGACCGCATCGAGACGGTCGTCGAAACCAGTCCGGATGCGGCCCTCGACCACGTAACCCGCCAGAGTATCGACTGCGTGGTCAGCGACTACGAGATGCCCGAGATGGACGGTCTCGAGTTTCTGGACGCGGTCCGCGAGACCGCTCCGTCGCTTCCGTTTATCCTGTTCACTGGACGAGGGAGCGAGGAAATCGCCTCCGAGGCCATCTCGGCGGGCGTCACCGACTACCTCCAGAAGGCGACCGGCTCCGACCAGTACGCTGTGCTGGCCAACCGCGTCGAGAACGCCGTCGCTCAGTTCCGCGCAGAGCGAGAAGCCGAGGAGGCCGACGAACGGATTCGCCGCATCTTCGAGCGAATCACGGATGCCTTCTTCGCGCTGGACGACGAGTGGCGGTTCACCCACGTCAACGAGCGCGCGGCCGACTTCTTCGGCCGCGACGCCGACGACCTCCTCGGCGAGGACATCCGAGAGGCGTTCTCGAAGGACTTGGGCGAGCAGTTTCACGCGGCCTATCGGAAGGCCTTCGACGTGCAGGAACCGGTCACGCTCGAAGCCGAATCGACGTTTCAGCCCGGAACGTGGCTGGAAGTTCGGGTCTACCCCGCAGAGGACGGCCTGTCGGTGTACTTCCGGAACGTCACCGAGCGTCGCGGTGTCCAGATGGAACTCCGCGAGACCAAACAGAAGATAGAGGCCCTTCACGACGTTGCCGCCCGAGCGGTCGCCTGCACGTCCGAACAAGAGATTTACGACCTCGCCATCGAGGCCGCCGAGGAGATTCTGGCGTTCGACCTCTGCACAGTGGACGCCGTGGAGAGCGACGAACTGGTCACGAGGGCCGTCTCGAAGGTGGTCTCGACGGACGGCTACTACGACCGCACCCCGTTAGACACCGAGGACAATCTCGCGGCGACGGTCTTCCGCGAGGGCGAGACCTCGCTGGTCGAAGACCTCCACGCGACGAACATGGTGCCCGCCGAGAGCGAGTACCGGTCGGCGCTGACGGTTCCGATAGGCGACCTCGCGGTGTTTCAAGCGGTCTCGAAGGACGTGGACGGCTTCAACTACGGCGACCGCGAACTCGCCGAACTGCTCGCGGCCCACATCTCGGAGGCGCTGGCCCGCATCCGGACCGAGACCGAACTCCGGGCCGAGCGCGACCGCTTCGCCGCGCTGTTCGAGAACGTTCCCAACGCGGTCGTGCGCTACGAAATCGACGGCACCGACGCGATTTGCCGGTCGGTGAATCCGGCGTTCGAGGACGTGTTCGGCTGGCCCGAGGACGAAATCGTTGACAGCCCCGTGGACGACTACATCCTGTCGGACGACCAGCGCGAGGAGGCCGAAGCCCTCAACGAGCGAGTGAGCCACGGCCAGCGCATCGAAGGGGAGGAGGTCCATCGCCGGACCCGCGACGGCGGACGGGACTTCCTGCTCCACACCGCACCGGCGGGCGACGGCGACGACGAGGCGTTCGCCATCTACGTGGACATCAGCGAGCAGAAGGAGCGCGAGCGCCAACTGGCCCGCCAGAACGCGCGACTGGAGGAGTTCGCCAGCGTCGTCAGTCACGACCTCCGCAATCCGCTCAATGTCGCCCTTGGCCGGTTCGACCTGCTCGCCGAAGAAGTCGAGAGCGAACACCTTCCGCCCATCGCCCGGTCACTCGACCGGATGGACGGTCTCGTCGAGGACCTGCTCACGCTCGCCCGGCAGGGACAGGTCGTGGACGACCCCCAACCCGTCGAACTCTCGGCGGCCGCCCGGCAAGCGTGGGAGACCGTCGATACCGGCGAGGCGTCGCTATCGATAAACGACGACGCCGTGGTGGACGCCGACGCCGCCCGGTTCCGGGAACTGCTGGAGAACCTGTTCCGAAACGCGGTCGAACACGGGTCTGCGAGCAGTCGTCGTGCCGACGACGACGCGGAACGCGACTCCGCGAACGGTGTCGTCGTGGACCGCGCCGATTCGGAACTCGTCGTGGAGGTCGGCGTGCTGGACGACGGCCGCGGCTTCTACGTTGCCGACGACGGGCCGGGAATCCCCGAACACGAGCGCGAGAGGATATTCGACCACGGGTTCACGACCGACGAGGAGGGCACCGGCTTCGGTCTCGCTATCGTCTCTTCCATCGCAAACGCTCACGGCTGGAACGTCGAGGCCGTGGACTGCGACTCCAGCGAGGAGACCGGCAGCGACTGCGACGGCGCGCGCTTCGAGTTCTCTCGCGCCCCCGTCCGGGACAAATCGGCGTCGGAACGTTGATTGGGGTCCGGGACTCACACTCCGAGTGCAAGCGTTCAGGCAGTTCGTAACGAAGTCGGTCTGGACCGAACTGCCGGACGAGGAAGGGTAGCTCAGTGGTAGAGTGCCACCGGGCGGTACCGGTGGCAGCCTTACAGGCTTCGCGTGGTTCGACTCCCGCCCCTTCCGTTCTGTGGCGAGCAACCGGCGAGCACCGCGTAGCGTGTCCTCGCCACACTGCGAGCCACGAACGGAGTTCTGAAGGGAGTCGAGCAGACGAGTCGCAAGCCCGGAACGGCGCGAAGCGCCGCACGCCCGGACCGTCTCGGCGAGTTCGACTCCCGCCCCTTCCGCTTTTGCGACGAACAGACGGTAAGCAGTTCACCTGTTCGCTACTTCCTGAACCATCTGATAGAACTTCGTCGGGAGAGCTGGCTTCAGGCGTGAGCCAATCATACCGCATCCGCCCCGCACAGCACCGCGTCAGCCTCACGCCTCCCCAACCTCTTTTCCCTCCCTCCGGTCGCTCAGTCATCCACCGTCAGAAGTCGAATCGAACGAGCCGAGAAACGGTCAGTATCGTCGGCCGGAATCGCGGCAAAGCCCGATTAGCGCGGGCCGATAGGCTCGCGCGGGAGCGGTTCGTCGTCCTTGATGTCGGCCGCGATGGACCCCATCGTCTCGACCGAAAGCGGGGTCGTGTCCCGAACCTGCGCGAGGTACGAGAGGATAGCGTCGAGTCGGTCGAAGTCCCGCTCGTCGGTCAGGTTGTTCGGATGGAGCCACATGTGGAACACGCCGTTCTCGGCGCTCGCGCGGTCGATGCCGCGCTTGGCCACGCTGACGACGGGGTCGTCGGTCACGCGCTCGACGGCGGCCCGCGGTCGGCCCTCGAAGCAGAACAGATAGAGCGAGGCCGGGATGTTGACCAGTCCGTACTCGTCCTCCTCGGGGGTGACCAGCGTCGGCGAAACCGCGCCCGTAGGCCACCCCAGTAGCTTGCTCAGCGCCCCGAGCGGGCCGCGGTCGTACCACTGCCGGGGTTGGGTTCCCCGGTAGCTCTTGACGCCGTAGGCCGCCAGCACGTCGCGGTGGCCGACGTAGTTTCTCGGGAAGACGACCGAATCGACCGAGAGACCTCGGTCCTCGGCGAGTTCGACGCACTCGCGCATCTCCGCCGACGCGATTTCCCGCGTGGTGTGGCCCATCTCGACGTGCGAGTAGGTGTGGGAGCCGATTTCGTGGTCGGCGTCGGCGTCCTCGATGGCGTCGATTAGCTTCGCGCCGTACCACTGTTCGTCGCGGCCCTCCCACGTACCGGGGTCGCGGTCGAACCACCCTTCGGGTGTCGGATGCGCCTCGTGGTCGCCGTCGCAGGAGTCGTGGAACAGGTGACCCACGACTGCCCATGTCGCCGGAATCCCGTGGTCGTCGAACAGGTCGAGCAGGCGAAGCCACGACTCGCGGGCCGTGGTCACCCGGTCTTCTGGCATCGTCTCGCGGTCGTGGAACCCCCACGCGAGTTCGGCGTCGAGGGAGAGTACGACAGAACCCATCGTGTCGCTTCGTTCGGGCGGTCGGTGAGTAAATCGGACCGACCGTTCAGGTGCGTTCTGCACGGTAATCGTCGGTTTCTACTCGACGGTCACGCTCTTGGCGAGGTTTCTCGGCTTGTCGATGGCGCGCCCGAGCAGGTCGGCGGCGTGGTACGACAGCAGTTGCAACTGGACGTTGGCCAGCACGCCCGCCACGTCGGGGTGCGTCTCGGGAATCGTCAGCACCTCGTCGGCGTACTGGTGGACCATCTCCTGCTCGGGGCTGGCGACCGCGACCACGGGCGCGCCCCGCGCCTCGGCCTCCTTGACGTTGCCCAGCGTCTTCTCGTCGTTGCGGCCGGTGAACACCGCGAAGACGGGCGTCTCGGGCGTGACGAGCGCGAGCGGGCCGTGTTTCAACTCGCCCGCCGCGAACCCCTCGGCGTGTTCGTAGGAGATTTCCTTGAACTTCAAGGCCCCTTCCAGCGCGACCGGTCGGACCGCGCCCCGGCCGATGAAGAAGTACGCCTCGCTGTCGCGGTAGCTTTCGGCGACTCTGCGGGCGCTCGTGTAGTCGAGAATCTGCTGGACGTGACCCGGCAGGTCCGAGAGGGCTTCGAGACGCTCGCGGGCGTCGTCGGTGCGCGACCCCGTCGCGTCGCGGACGAGGCGCTCGGCCAGCAGGGCGAGCGAGACGACCTGCGAGGAGAAGGTCTTGGTCGCCGCGACGCCGATCTCCGGCCCGGCCCGGATGAACAGCGCGTCGTCGCACTCGCGGGCCGCAGTCGAACCGACGACGTTCGTCACCGCCAGCGTTCGCGCGCCGGAGGCGTTGGCCCGCCGGAGCGCGCTCAAGGTGTCGGCGGTCTCGCCGCTCTGGGTCACGCCGACAACGAGGGTGTTCTCATCGACCGGCGGTTGAGCGGTCGCGTACTCGCTGGCGAGGAACGCTTGGGCGGGCACGCCGCCCGAAGAGAGGAACTGGGACCCAACGAGACCTGCGTGGTAGGAGGTCCCGCAGGCGACGAACTGGACCCGGTTCACGCCCGCGAAGGTCCCCTCCGGGAACTCTTCGAGGTGGATGTCGCCGGTTGGGGGGTCGGCCCGGCCGCGGAGGGTCTGGCGGAGCGCGGCGGGTTGCTCGTGAATCTCCTTGAGCATGTAGTGGTCGTAACCGCCCTTTCCGGCGTCTTCGGGGTCCCAATCGACCGTCTGGACCGAGCGTTCGACCGTCTCGCCCTCGGTAGTCGAGATGCGGTGGCCGTCGGGGTTCACGACGACCACGTCGCCGTCGTCCAGATATATCACGTCGTCGGTGAAATCGAGAAACGCGGGCACGTCGCTGGCGAGGAAGTATTCGCCCTCGTCCACGCCCAGCACCAGCGGGGACCCGCGTCGAGTGGCGTACACCGCGTGGTCGTGTTTCGTTATCATCGCCACCGCGTAGCTCCCCGAGAGCTTCTCGATGGTCTCGCGGAACGCGGTCTCGGGGTCGGTCCCCTCGGCCAACTGCTCTTCCACGAGGTGGGGAATGACCTCGGTGTCGGTGTCGCTCTCGAAAGCGTGGCCGCGGGACTGCAACTCGGCTTTCAGTTCGTCGTAGTTCTCGATGATGCCGTTGTGGACGACTGCAACCTCGCCGGTGCAGTCGGTGTGGGGGTGGGCGTTCGCGTCGCTCGGCGGTCCGTGGGTGCTCCAGCGGGTGTGACCGATGCCGAGGCCGCCCTCGGGAACGTCGTCAGCGAGGGCGTCTTTCAGGTGCGAGATTTCGCCTTGGCGCTTGAACACCTCCGGACCGCCGCCGTTCTTGATGGCCACCCCGGCCGAGTCGTACCCGCGGTACTCCAGATTTTCGAGTCCCGTGAGCAGTTCATCGACCGCGCTGTCGTCGTCACCGCCGATTCGCGCGATGATGCCACACATCAGCGGGACACCCCCGTCGTCTCGGTCGCAAGCTTCGCGTTGGTAATTATCATGGTTAGAGCGTGGTAATGCGATATTCGTCCGGGACGGCGCCGACCGCCGCATAATCCGCGCCTATCGTTCGTCCGGGCTACTCCATCGGGCATTGTACCGTTCTGACCGCCCCGACGTGCGGGAAGCGGGTGATACTCGACAGATTGCGTCCGGTCCCCTTTGTTATACGCTCGCTGACCGCTCGGTAGGGAACGATACGCGGCCTGTAGGCGACACTTATCCGGAAACGACCGTCTCGGTTTCCCGTCCGTATCGACGTTCGCAGGAGCGTCCGGCGACGCGTGAACCGAGAACAGACCGAGAAATCCGACCGATAGCTCACACTTACGCCGGGTCAAGCGGGTGGTAACAAAGCTCGCTCCCGGACACGTCTCTCCAATGACAGCCGAGCAGATTCAGGCAGTCGTCCTCGCCGCCGGTGAGGGCACCCGAATTCGGCCGCTGTCGGCGTCGCTCCCGAAACCGATGCTCCCGGTTGCCGACCGACCGCTGGCCGCCCACGCCGCGGACGCGGCGGTGAGCGCGGGCGCTGACGAACTGATACTCGTCGTCGGCTACGAGGCCGAGACGGTCCGCGAATACTTCGGCGAGGAGTACGCGGGCGTCCCGGTAACCTACGCGGTCCAGCGCGAGCAGGCGGGGACCGCCGACGCGGTGCGCGCGGCCCGCGAGCATCTAGACGGCGAGTTCGCGGTGCTGAACGGTGACAACCTCTACGACCCCGCGGGCGTCGAACGACTCTTCGAGGCCGGGCCCAGCGTCGGCGCGCACCGCGTCGAGGACCCGACGAGCTACGGGGTCCTCTCAACGGCGGGCGACTCCGTCACCGACATCACGGAGAAACCCGCCGAGCCGCAGACTGACCTCGCCAACACCGGTGCCTACGTCTTCCCCGCGGAGGCCCGCGAGTGGCTGGACGTACCCGCCAGCGAGCGCGGCGAGCGCGAGATTACCGACGTGCTGGCGCGCACCGTCCGCGAACACGAGGTCACGGCGGTCGAAATCGACCGCTGGCTCGACGTTGGCCGCCCGTGGGAACTGTTGGAGGCCAACGAGTGGAAACTCGCCGCCCTCGACCGCGCCGTCCGCGGGTCCGTCCACGAGGACGCCGACCTCCGGGGTGCGGTCGTGGTCGAGGAGGGCGCGGCCGTGGATTCGGGAGTCGTCGTCGAGGGTCCCGCGCTGATTCGCTCGGGCGCGAGCGTCGGCCCGAACGCCTACGTCCGCGGTGCGACGCTGGTCGGCGAGGACGCAACGGTCGGCCACGGCGTCGAGATAAAAAACAGCGTCCTAATGGCGGGCGCGACCGTCGGCCACCTCAGTTACGTCGGCGACAGCGTGCTGGGCCGAGACGTGAACTTCGGCGCGGGGACGACCGTGGCGAACCTCCGCCACGACGACGCCCCCGTAAAAATCACTGTCAAGGGCGAACGCGTCTCGACGGGCCGCCGGAAGTTCGGCGTCGTCGTCGGCGACGACGCGAAAACCGGTATCAACGTCGCGCTCGACGCGGGCACGATACTCTCGCCGCGCGTCGGAATCGTGCCGGGCGAGACCGTGACTCGTGACCGGTGAGGTCGGTCCGTCACGAGCGACCGATAGAAAATACCGAACTGTCACGCGCGGCCGATAGAAAACGTGACGAGCGGAATCCGACGGCTCAGTTGTTGATCTCTTCGGGCTTGACCCAGACCACGAAGTCGTCGTCCTGCCGGATGATTCCCCGGACCGAGCCGCTTTCGACGCTCTCGTCCACGTCGTCGGTGTCGATGCTGACGACCTGATTCACCGCGTCGATGAGCCACCCGACGCTTCCGTCCTCGTCGCCGTCGTCGCTTTCGAGGACGACGACGCGCTCGCCGGTCTCGGTCTCTTCGAGGTCGAGCACCCGCTTGGGGTTGATGATCGTCGTCGTGATACCCCGGAGGTCCATCACCCCTTCGACACGAGGGTCGGAGTTCGGAAGTGGTGTCAGTTCGTCCTTGTCCACGATCTCGTCCACATGGGCGATGTCGATGCAGTATTTCCGGTCCTCCAGACGGAATTCGAGGACCTGAACGTCGCCGACTGTCTCTGGCATGTTCGGAGGGTCCCGCGGATACTACTTTACTGTTCCGACGCCGACCAGTTTGGTCCCGCTGATGGGTCGGCTACGGTACCTTTTTAACCCGTGTTTTCAAACGCGATAATTGATGGAGGCCGTGGAACTGCTCCGAGTGCTCGGCAACAAGTACAACGCCGAGATACTCCGCGCCACGAACGAGCCGATGTCGGCTCAGGAGTTGAGTGACGAACTCGAAATCCCGATAGCGACGAGCTATCGCCGTATCGAGGAACTCACCGAGGTTGACCTGCTCGAACTGTCGGGCAGGGAGTTTTCCGACGAGGGGCGGCGCACCAAAGTGTACCGACGCAACGTGGACGCGCTCGAGTTCACCTTCGAGGAAAAGAACATCGACGTGTCCGTCGATGACCGCCCGGACGTGGACAACTCGCTGGCAGACGTGTGGCGCGACCTGAAAGCAGAATGAACCGAATCGATTCCGGAGAACCCCGGCGGCGTCCGTCGGCGATTCGGTTCCCGCTCGCGGACGGGCGGCCTCTCAGCTCAGGAAAACCATGCAAACGATAGAACTGCTGTACGTCGTGTTCAGCGCCACGTTGGCAACTGCCGGTCTCTCGATGGTCGGAATCGCGGTCCGCGCGTATAGTCGGACCTCCAGACAGGCGATGTTCCATCTCTCGATAGGGTTTACGCTCATCGTCGCCGCCGCGATAGCGACGACTGTGAGTGCCTTCGTGACTCGCTTCGAACAGACCCGAATGCTGCTGTCGGTCAACTATCTTATCACCACTATCGGCTATCTGTTCGTCATCTACAGTATCACCGGCGACGAATGAGTCACGACGGGAGAATGTCCGATATTTGCAGGGCTTTACCGCCTGAGAGGTCACGTATCGTATTTCGTTACTGTCCGCCTACCTAATATCAGGACTGATAATCGAGGCCGTAGATTTATTACGGAGCTTCGTTTCGTTCCGCATAGAGTCCGTAGTCAATGTCACATTGACGTTCGGACAGGACGTGAAACAATGAAAGAGAAAATCAAAGAGCGGCTAACTGACAGAGGTCAGGTCGGTATCGGTACGCTCATCGTGTTCATCGCGATGGTGCTCGTCGCAGCAATCGCAGCGGGCGTGCTCATCAACACGGCTGGGTTCCTCCAGACCAAATCCGAGCAGACTGGTCAGGAGAGTAGTGCACAGGTCTCGAACCGCGTGCAGGTCGTCAGTGCGTTCGGCGTCGTCGGTAACGAGGAAGTCGAACAGGTTAACCTGACGGTCATGCGTGGCTCCGGGTCGGACGACATCAACCTCTCGGCGGCCACCATCGAGTGGATCGGGCCAGAGGAAGCCAAGACGCTGACGTACAACGAGACTGCGGACGACAGCAGCTTCTCGGTCAGTCCCATCAAGGACCCCGACGGCTCCTCGCCGGTCCTCAACACGCAGGACGACCGGTTCAAGGTCTCGATGAACGCTACCAAGATTTCCAGCGCACTCGGTGAGGGCGAAGAGGTCAAACTCAAGCTCACCACCCAGTACGGCGCTGTGACTCAGTACCGTGCCAACGTGCCGCAGTCGCTCTCCCAAGAGAGCGCAGTCACGGTCTAAGCCGCATCGCTCGCAAACTGACCTTCCTCTCCGTTTCGACCGCGTAACACCACGTTTTTTCTCGGCGCGACTCTTTCGAACAGTCGTGACTTCGCTGTTCGAACTGGAGAAGACGGGCGATGTGGACCAACTCACCTCGCTGTTGGCCAAGAGCAACAGCGAGCCGGTCCGTCGGCGCGCGGCCGACATCCTCGGCGAGGTGGAGGCCGAGGACCACGAAGTGTTGGACCCGCTGGTGACGGCCGTCCAGAACGACGACAGCGAGGCTGTTCGCGCGGCGGCCATCGACGCGCTCGACCAGCGCCACGCCGTCGAGCGACTCGTCGCCGCGCTGACTGGTGAGGAGATTCCGACCGACGGCGCCGAGTGGGCGCGGGCCGAGGCGCTGGCCGAGACGCTTTCTGCCGACCAACCCGAACTTCGCATGGCGTCGGCCAACGCTCTCGGGCGCATCGGCAACAAGGCCGGGACGAAGGCGCTGGTCAAGCGACTCGGCGACCCCGACCCGCGGGTTCGGGCGCGGGCAGCGCGCGCGCTCGGCCGCATCGAGGACCCGCGGGCTGTCGCCGCACTTCGGAAGCGACTGGGCGACGAGAGCGTTGAGGTCCGTCGGGAGTCCGCCGACTCGCTCGGGCGCATCGGCGGCGACGAGGCGCTGTCGGCGCTGTTGGACCTGCTGGACGACGAGAGCGAGACGGTTCGGCGAATCGCGGCCAACTCGCTGGGCAACTTCGGGAGCGCGAAACCGCTGGACGCGTTGGTGTCGCTGCTCTCCGACGAAATCGAGGCGGTTCGGCGAGCAGCGGTGTTCTCGCTCATCGAACTCCTGTCGAACGCGCCGGGCCAACAGAGCCACGACCTCCGCGAGCGAATGGTCGAGAAGTTGAGCGCCACCGACCACCGGAGCGTCGTGGACTCGCTGGTCGATATTCTCGAAGAGGGCACGCAGGCCCACCAACGTCGGAACGCGGCGTGGTTGCTCGGGCGAGTCGCGGGCGACGACAACCGCGAGGCGGCCATCGAGGCGTTGGCGTCGGTGCTGGACGACAAGGACGGGATGACCGCGCAGTTCGCCGCGACGAGCATCGCGGAGGTCGGCGGCGAAGCGGCCGAGGATGCGCTGCTCGATGTGTTGGACGACACGGAGGCGAGCAGCGATGCGCGCGCCAAGGCGGCGTTCACGCTCGGCAAGGTTGGCGGCGAGCGGGCGCGCAGACGACTCAACGAAATCATCGACGACACCGACGACGAGGAAGTTCGAAAGCGGGCGTTCTCCGCGCTGTCGAAACTCGGTGGCCGCGGATAGTCGGGGTTATCGCGCGTGAAATTTGAGTAAAGCTTTATATCCGGTTGGTGTCTCTTTCCGGAATAAGATGGTCCGGGACAGGCTACTGAAAATTTTAACAAGTTTACGTAATGTGGAGAACGACGGCGAACGACAGCGAAACGTGACGTTCGACGGCGGTACCCAGACCGGTGACGTGTCCGTCTCGTCGGGGGGAACTATCACGCGCTCGGCACTCTCTGGGACGTATCGGGACACCGACGTGAGCGACGACCTGCAACAGGCCCAAGCGGTTCACCTCGGGCACGTACTCGACGACCCCGAGGCCGCGGCGGGCGACGCCGCCGACCTCGGGCGACGCCACGCCGACGCGTCGGTTTCGGCGGGAACGTTCGCCGGTACCTACGGTGTCGGCGTCGAGCAACTGGTCAGCGAGACGTTCGAGCGACTCGAACACCGACTCGGGGCGGACAACGAGGCGGTCGCCGAGGAACTCTCTCGGGCCGAGGACGAACTCCAGTCTGCGCTGTCGGCCACGATGGCCGACATGCAGTCCGGACTCGACGCCTACCAGTCGGCCGGGTCGGGCGAGGAAGAAGAGGAACTCAACGTCGAGGACGACGAGTTGCTCGACGGTATCGGCGTCCCGGTGTTCATGCTCGACACGGAGCGCAAGAAGGTCGCGGCGTGGAACTCCGCACTCGCGGACCTCACCGGCGTCACGTCCGAGGACGCGCTCGGTCTCGAAAACGTCAGCGAGGCGTTCTATCCCGACGGCCGCCGGGTAAAGACGCTGGCCGACAAGGTAGCCGAGGCCCCCGAGTCCGCGCACACCGAGTTCGACGTGGAGAAGGCCGACTCCACCCAAACGCTGTACACCGACGAAGGGACGATGGTAAGCCGCGACGGCGAGGAGCGGAAAATAGAGTTCTCGGCGATGCCGCTGTACGACGACGACGACCTCATCGCGGTGGTCGAGACTGTCCGGGACCGCACCGAGGACATCCACCGACAGGAGGGCGTCACCTCGCTGGTTGAGGAACTCATCGGCACGCTGACCGCGATGGAGATGGGCGACCTCTCGGCGCGGGCCTCCTTCGAAGACGAGTACGATGTCGTTGACGATTCGCTGGTTGAAGTCGTCGATCAAGTCAACGACATGGCCGAGCGCTTCGAGGCGCTGGCCAATCGAGTCGGCGAGAAGGCCGACGAACTCGAAACGTCGGTCGAACAGGCCTCCGAGTCGGCGCAGGTCATCGACAAGCGCGTTGACGCTCAGACTGAACAGCTTTCGGAGGTCGCCACGCAGATGGAGAACTTCTCGGCCAGCATGGAGGAAGTCGCGGCCAGTTCCGACGAGGTTGCTTCCGCGGCCGAGCAGGCCAAAGCGTCAGCCGACAGTGGACTGGAATCCAGTCAGGGCGCGCGCGAGGCCACCGACGAAGTCATCGAGATGAGCGACGACCTCGTGGATACCGTGACCGAACTCGAGTCCCAGATGAACGAGATAGAGGACGTGGTCGAAGTCATCGCCGAAGTCGCCGACCAGACGAACCTGCTGGCGCTCAACGCCAACATCGAGGCCGCCCGCGCTGGCGAGGCCGGAAGCGGCTTCGAAGTCGTCGCCGACGAGGTTAAGGAACTCGCCAACGAGACCCGCGAACACACCGAGGAGATCGCCCAGCGCATCGAGGAGATTCAGTCCCAAGCCAACGAGACCGTGGTCGCCGTCGAGGAGTCCAACGAGCAGGTCAAGTACGCTGGCGACGAGATCGAGGACGCGCTGGTGGCGCTCGAAGAGATCGCCGACGCGGTCGAGGAGGCCGCGACCGGCGTGACCGAGGTCGCGCAGGCCAACGACGAGCAGGCCGCCAACGTCGAACAGGTGATGGCGACCGTCGAAGACGTGCGCGACCAGACCCGACAGGTCGAGAGCGCGACCGACGACATCGTGTCGGCGACCCGCGAGCAGACCCGCGCCATCGACGAACTGTCGGCGCGCGTTGACGACATGCAGAACGACTGACCACCATCCGCGCCTGCCATGAGCGCATTTAAACGCCCCCGACGCGAACGACCGCGCCGAGAACGTAGACACCACGCATGAGCAAGGAAGGCGAGCACAAGATAACCGATACGAAGGGGAAGTTCCTGCAGGTCGTCAAGAAGGGTCGCAAACTCAACGACCCCGACTGGACCAGCGGTCGCATCCTCCTGTCGAACAAGCGAATCGTGTTGGCGGGCAATCAGGGTAAGCGGTCGATTCCCCTTTCGAATATCAAGGGGCTGAAGGGCCGCTACGACGTGAATCAGGCCGTCGCTTCGGTCTCGGACTACCTGAGCATCGAGTTCGGAAACAACGTCGTCCTGCTCGGCACGAGCATGGACATCGACGAGTTCGAGACCGACGTGTACGGGGCCCTGCTCAATCAGGAGATGATCCTGACCAAGCACCCCGCCGTCGAAGGAGGCGTCATTCAGGACACCGACTGGGAGAAAGCCCGCATCAAAATCACCGAGGAGATGGTCAACGTCGCCATCGCCTCGGGCACCTTCGTCGGCATCGAACTCGACGACATCGGCGGGGTTGACAGGGCGACCCGGACCGTCAAGGGCGAACAGCGAACCGTGCTGGAGGTCGAACACACGCAGGGCGACACCAGCGTTCAGACGTACATCTCGGGCGAGACGCGACGGTGTGCCCTGTTGGAGTCGCTGTTGAAGAAAGGCGAGCGCAAGAACGAGGGCGGAGTCGAACTCGACGAGACCGAGAAAGAGGTGCTGATGGCGCTCTACTCGGGCGTCTCGTCGTTCGAGATTCCCGACTTCCTCGGGATGGACGTGGACGAAGTCGAGCGCATCTTCGAGCGACTCGTCGAGGTCGATGTCCTCGAAGAAGTGCGCAAACGGCGCGAAGTGAGTCTGAAGACTCGCGGACGCAACATCGCCAGCGAGTCCATCAACGAGAAGTGACGCTACGGGGAAAGGCGGACGTTCGACTGCTGATTCGTATTGTTCTGTTCTATTCTGAGAGTCGCAAACGCCGACCTATCGCAATCCCTTCACCGCGGCCAACGTCCGAAGTCCGTCCGCCAGCGAAATCGTCGGTTCGTAGCCCAACTCCTCGCGCGCCGTCGAGATGTCGGCCTCGCTGT
Organism: Halorussus pelagicus; assembly: GCF_004087835.1. Taxonomy (NCBI): domain Archaea; kingdom Methanobacteriati; phylum Methanobacteriota; class Halobacteria; order Halobacteriales; family Haladaptataceae; genus Halorussus; species Halorussus pelagicus. The sequence goes on along the minus strand of NZ_CP035119.1, from coordinate 200,618 downwards.
GGCGGATGTCGCCGGGACGGGTCTCGACATGGGTAATCTCGGCCTCGGAGTTCGTCACCTCGACCACCGTCTCGGCGAGTTCGTTCACCGTGACGCTGTGGCCCGTCCCGACGTTGAACGGTTCGCCCACGCGGTCGGTCGTCGCCGCGAGCAGGTTCGCCTGCACCACGTCGCGGACGTGGACGAAGTCGCGGGTCTGTTCGCCGTCGCCCTCGACGGTGAGGGGACCGCCGTCGGCGGCCTGCTGGAAAAAGACGTTGACGACCGCGCTGTACTCCGGGTTCTGGCGCGGGCCGTAGACGTTGAAGTAGCGCAGTGGGACGGTTTCGAGACCGTAGAGGTCGTGATACCGTCGAGCGTAGTGGTCGAGGGCCAGTTTATCGATGCCGTAGGGCGAGGTCGGGTCTTTCGAGTCGCCCTCGGCGACCGGGACCGAATCGGGGTGGCCGTAAATCGCGGCAGAGGACGCCAGCACCACGCGGGCGTCCTCTTTGCGGGCCGCTTCGAGCAGGTCCACGGTCGCGGCGGCGTTGATGCGGTTGCTCTTGGGCGGGTCGGCGACCGACTCCTCGACCGACACCAGCGCGGCCTCGTGGAACACGAGGTCCACGCCAGCCATCGCGTCGGCGAGCGTTTCGGTGTCGCGTACGTCTCCCTCCACGAGGTCCGCGCCCGTGGGAACGTGGGCGCGCGCGCCTCCCGAGAGATTGTCGAGGATTCGGACCTCGTTGTCTGCAACCAGTGCCTCCGCGAGGTGGCTTCCGACGAATCCAGCGCCCCCGGTTATCAGCACCGTCCGGTCGGACACCTCGCTGTCGCTCGCTATCGAATCGTATCTCGCTGACGCACCCTCGCTCATGGTTTTCCCCTCGATTCGGCGCGGCAAATAAGCCGGGTTTCGGTCGTCGGCCGAACGGTCGTGCGTCGAGTGAGTAGTGTCCGAGTCATGATTCAGGTGAAGATGGTTCTGACGCGCCGCAGGTCGAGCAGGCCGCCCGCGACCGAGAGACCCGCCCAGACCGCGATACCGGCGACGACCGACGCCACGACCGCGAGCGCGCCCGCGGCCTGCGTGAGGACCGCGAGGACCGCCACGGACATCGCGCCCGTGACGGCGGCGACCGCGAGGAAGTGGCGAACGAGCGCGCCGACCGACAGCGAGAGTTCGGCGTGGATGACCCAGAGCGTGACCGCGAGGACGGCGCTGTGGGTGATTACTGTCGCGGCGGCCGCGCCGACCACGCCGAACGCGGGAATCATCACGAGGTTCAACAGGAAGTTGGCGACCGACCCGCCGCCCTTGGCGATTGCTCGCTCGCGCGCCCGCCCGAGGAAGTCGAGCGTGTCGCCCGTGACGTACGAAATCGCTTGGAGGACGACGTAGGCCGCGAACACCTGTAAGACGGGCGCGGCACCGACCCACTTCTCGCCAAAGACGAGCGACAATGCGGGTTCGGCCACGATGACGACGCCCGCCGCGGCCGGGACGTACAGCAGCAGGATGTACTTCAGCGTCGTCTCGTAGATTCCGGCGGCGCGGTCGGTCTCGCCCCCGGCCTTGTGCTCGCCGTAGGCGGGCGAGAGCGTGAACCCGAGCGAGGCCGCGGGCGAGTGGATAAACCCCACGACCTGCTTCGAGAGGTAGTAATACCCCACCGCGACCGGGTTCATGAAGTAGCCCACGAGGATGGTGTCCACGCGCTTGTCGAGGATGTTGGCCCCGCGGGTCGCGGTCAGCGGGACGCTGTACCGGGCGACCCGGCGCTTGAGACCCTCCTCGGGTCGCTCGGCTTTCTCCTCGTCCCGGTAGCACTTCCGGTAGAGCAGGTAGAGACCGAGCAGACCGCCGAGACCGTAGCCGACGATGTAGCCGACCAGCGCGCCGACCGCGCCACCGATGATGAGGACGAACGCCGCCGCGAGCGCGAGTCGAGCGACCGACCCGACCGCCCGGATGAGCGCGCTGTCGGTTATCTGGTTGTACCCTTGAAACAGCACCTGCGAGAAAGTGAACATCGAGTGGGCCGCGATGTAGCCCGTGCCGACGACCAGCAGGGTCGCTATCTCGGGTTGGCCGACGAGTTCGGCGACGTACCCGCCGAGAAGTGCGAACAGGCCGCCGACGGCGAAGACGCACCCGAGGCGATATATCACCGCGGTCCGGAGGACGTGGGGCACCTGTTTGGGGTTCGTCTCGCGGTACTCCGTGACGTAGCGCGCGGCCGCCTTGGCGATGCCCAGATCCGTGAACAGTTGCACGACCCCTAGCACGGCCAGCGCCGACCCGAGCAGTCCGTACTGCTCTTGGGTCAGCAGGTACCGCGCGAGGACGACGGTCAGCACGCCACTTGCCGCCATGTGGAGGGCGCGCGCACCCAGCATCGCCTTGAACGAGCGCGCGAAGCGTTTCAAATCCATGATTGTCGAAATGTCGTGTCGTAGTCGCGTGTCACGCTATCTCGTCTCGTTTACCTGATACAGCTGAAAGCCGCCGTTGGCCTGCACTCGGTTCAGTCCCGGCGCGGCGTCGAGCGAGCGAAAGCCCGCCTCGTCGAACCGGAACGCATCGTACACGTCGAGTTCCTGCTGGCGAACGCGGTCGGTGTACGCCAGATACCGGTCGGCGTAGTGGCGGGCGACGTAGCTCCCGGTGAAGTTCTCGCCGACCGCGGGGTTGCTCTCGTCGGCGTAGAGGCTCCCGGTGCCGAGTCTGCGCTCGCGGCTCTCCTCGTAGCCCAACACGCCGTCGGCCCAGCGCTCGCCGGTCCCCCGAACGCCGACGAACGGGACCGACCCACGGTGGTCGATGGCGGACTCGTAGCCAGTCATCTGACGCTCAGAGACATGGCTGGAACTCTGGTACATATACGGCGACTGGTACACTGTGGGAACCGACGCCGCGAGCATGACCACGAGCGCGACGCCGACGAGCGTCCGCGCGGTCCCCGACGACAGCGAGAAGCGCGTCGAGAGCAGGTCCATCCCGCGGGCGAGTCCGACGCTCCCGAGAATCGTCACCAACACCATGATGAACCCCAACTGCCGGAAGTGGAGCTTCTCGTAGCTGACGACGAAGTAGGCCACGAGCAGTCCGAACAGCGGAATCAGCGCCAGCCCGAAGTACCGGGCGAATGCGGTCACGTCCGGTCTCTCGGTGTGCCCCCAGAATCCGCCGAGGACCAGCAGGCCCGCGAGCGCACAGAACACCAGACTCACCGCGAACAGTTTGACGAACAGCACCTCGATGGAGCCACCGACCGAGGCAACCGACCCCGCGGCCTGCGAGGTTTCGGACCCCAACTGCAGGCCGCTCGCCAACATGTTCAGTAGGGCGGAACTCGCTCCCGAAGCACGCTCGTGGCGGGGCGTCCACAACGCGAACACCCCGACGAGGAAGCCCGCCTGTAGCGCGAACGTTCGGTGGCCGGTCGTCCCCTTCCCGAGGACTCGGGCGAGCAGTTGGAACCCGGCGATTACCGCGAAGACGACGAGGACGTTCGCGGCCTGCTGGGGGTGGACCAACACGATTGCGGTCGAAGCCACCGCCAACAGCGCGCCGGTCGGCGTTCCGACCGATTGCTCGTCGCGGTCGGCCCGCGTCAGGTAGCGCGCCGCCAGATAGAGGACTAGCGGCAGGAACATGATGGCCTGCGTGGTCGGGTGGGGCATGTCGAAGACGCTGACGTTGTTCAGCGGGAGCATGAGTAGTCCCGACAGCGCCGCCAGCGTGGTCGCGCGCCGGTCGCGGGTGATGGCCCACGTCGCCAGCGGGAGAAACAGCAGGAACGTCGCCGTGAACGCCATCACGCTCACGAGCATCGCGCGGGCGAGTTCTATCCCGGTCGCGTCCGCGAGGAAGACCGCGATGGTGTGGGTGCCGGGGTAGAGCAGGTCCACGACGGCCAATTTCCCGGCCGCGATGTCCTTCGCCCACCCGAGGTGCGTCAGCGCGTCGCCCGCGCCGTAGAAGTAGTACGACCGCAGGACGGGCAGGGAGGCGACCGCGAGCATTCCGATGCCGCCGAGGACGAGCGCGAGTCGCCGCGGGACGCCCTCGGCCCGCAGTCCGACGAACACCGCGACGAGGAGTGCCGCGGCGATTCCGAGCCAGAACGCCGGTGGGGTACCGGTGTATATCGAGAGTTCGTACGCCTCCGGCGGCGATCCGCGGGCGGCGAGTACCGCCGCCGCGAGCGAGACGAAACCGACGAGGAGTGCGCCTTTCTCCCGTCTCTGGGAGGGTTGCGTGTCGGAAACCATGGTAATCAGACCGCGCCCGGACGGGCGCGTCGTTACTTCTCCAAAGCCCGTTTCCGGGCTTTGTTATGGGCCGCCTGACGCGCCGTAGGCGTCGAAAACGCCCGACGCCGGAGGGTCGCTTGGGGTCGCTTCGTGGGTCGGTCGAGGGGGTTACGTTCGGCTCACCCAGTTACCGAAACGTTTGCTAGTCCTTATCAACGTACGCCCCCGAGTAACTGACAGAAACTCACTTACTGCCCGTAAGTGAGCGTTCAACAAATGACCGAAACATACGACAGCGAAAACGGCCGTGACGCCGAGGGAGAGACCGACCGCTACGCCGCCGTCGAGGACGGCGGTGGCGAAACCGTCGTCTACGACACAAAAAACGACGCCGCGTGGTTGAAGTCCGACGCGGCGGTCGCCGTCGAAGCGATGCGCTGACTCGTTCTTTCGAACCTTCGAAAATCGACTGCCGGACGCCCTCGCTCCGGACGACCGCGACTACTGGACCAGTTCGTAGGCCCGCTTGGCGACGTTCATCGCCGCGCCCGAGGACTCCACGACGTAGTAAGGTTCGAGGTCTGCGCCGAACTTCGCCTTGTAGCGACAGAGCCGTTCGGTGTTCGCGCCCATCAGGTCGTACTGCGTGACCGATTCGACCGGCGGGTCCTCGATGATGTCCTTGAGGAGTCGCCAGTGGATGAGACTGTTGACCGCGGTGCCCTCGTAGATGGCCTTCGCGCCGCCCTGCCAGAAGTAGGCGTGGTCGTTCGAGTAGAGCGCGGTGATGCCCGAGAGGTACTCGCCGTCGCCGTCGCGGGCGACGTAGGCCCGCGCGCGGTCCTCCTCGGCCAGCGCCTCGAAGAGGTTCCGGACATAGGCCCACGATAGCGCGAACGGTTCGTCCTGCTCGGCGAACCGCTCGGCGGTCGCTCGGTAGATAGCGCGGGCACCCGACACGCCCTCGCACTCGACGGTCACGTCGAGGTCCTCGGCGTCCCGAATCTCGCGCCGCAGGCTCTTGGAGAACGACTTGCGGACGCCTTCGGCGTCTCTGCCCGCCAAGTCGAGGAAGTACGTGAAGTGGGGTTCGACCTGTAGGTTCCCCCACGCGTACGGTCGGGGGTCGCCGTAGGCGGCGTTGCACTCCATGCGGAACAGTGTCAGCCGCGAGTCCACGTCCAGCGAGTCCAGCACGCGCTCGGCCGTCGGCGACTCGACCCCGGCCTCGGCGAGTCGCGCGTCTAAGTCGAGGTCGGTGCCGACGCGCTGGAGGACCGCCTCCGTGAACTCGTTGTTGACCTTCTCCTGCTTGCGCCGCTTGGGGCTGGTCGGCATCAGAATCGGTCCTAGTCGGGGGATACCCATGCCCGGTGGCGGCGAGGTAACCGCGGTGCCGACCGACTTCCGGCGGACGAAGACCGGCAACAGTGCGATGGGCTGTTGGCCCTTGAATCCGCCGAACAGCTTCATCTCGGCGTCGCTGTGTCTATCGACCACTTCCAGCGCGTCGGGCAGGTGAAACACCTCGAAGCCGTCGCTCGGCAGTGCCGACTCCCACTCGTCAAGTTCGAGTTGCTCGACTCTCATCCTGTTGACTCGGTGTTCGGTCCGGTTTTCACTTTGTTATCGTCCGCCTGCCGCCGTCGTAAGTCGGCCCTGCGGCGGTTCTCGGACTCGTCCGACTCGCCAGCGACGCCCTCGTCAGTGACGCCCTCGCCACCGACGACTTCCTCGCCGGGATGGGCCATCGACTCGTAGTAGTCGCGGGGCGGGCCGACCCACGCGCCCATCTCCAGCGCGCGCTCGACCAGTTTCCGGTAGAGTCGCCGATAGCCGGGGAAGTCGGTCTCCGTGAACAGCCGCGGGTGCCAGAGCGCCGACATTACCGCGCCGTTGTCGGCCGCCTCCGCCAGCAGGGACTCACACTCGCGCCACGCGCGCTCGAAGTCCTCGCCGGGGTCCGGGAGCGCACACTCCATCACGGTCAGCGGGAAGACGACGAACTCGTCGCCGAACGGCCGGAGCGGCAGGTAGCCGTGGTCGAAGCCGACCGTCTCGCTCGAACCGGGGCTGGCGTCGTAGTGCAGGCCGATTTCGCGGTGGTGGTCCCACGTCTCCGGCCCGCGGTTCAGGTGGTGCTGGCGGCCGCCGACCACGTCGTCGCCGAGCGCGGCCTCCAGCGTCGTCTTCTCCATGCGGAGGCGATGAGGGTCGTCGTAGGAGTCGTACGACCCGTGGAGTCCGACCTCCCATCCGCCCTCGTCGAGGCGGGCAAGCAGGTCGTACATCTCGGGAGTCTCTATCTCGTAGCGCCCTAGATGCTCGACCCAGTAGAAAGGGTCGAGCCAGTCGCTCGGCGGCCGTTCGAGCAGGTGTTTCTCGCGCAGGAAGTAGAACGCCGACCGGACGCCTAGCGACTCTTCCAGCGCCATCAGTTCCTCGAACTGCCACCACGGGTTGTTGCCGGGGAGCAGGTCGAGCAACTGCCGGGGGTCGCGGCGCGCGACCGCGTGGTACGCCGACTGGACCGTCTTGTACGGCCGGTCCACGTCGTGAGTCAGCAGGAGCGCGAACTCGCTGTCGGCCACGGCGGAGGGGACCCCCGCGACGCGGGGGTCCGCGGGCGCGTCGCTGTTTCCATTCCCCCTCTCGCGCTCGAAGTCACTCTCGTCAGTCATCGTCCAACAGGTCGGTGATTCTGGCCGCGGCGTCGCCGTCGCCGTAGGGCTGGGGTTTCTCTCCCGGCGGGTCGGCGTCGGCCAGCGCCCGCCGGATGGCGGCCTTGTTCGCGCCGACCAACTCGTTCCACCCGGCTTCGACCGTCTCGCGCCACTCGGTCTCCTCGCGCATCGTGACGCAGGGCGTGTCGAGGAAGAACGCCTCCTTCTGGACGCCCCCCGAGTCGGTCGCTACTACGTCGGCGCAGTCTTGCAGTCGCACGAAGTCAAGATAGCCCACGGGGTCCACGAGCGTCAACTTCTCGCGGGCGTCGTCGAGCATTGCGTATTCCCGCATACGGTTTATCGTCCGCGGGTGGGCGGGCAGGACGACTTCGCGGACCTCCGCGGCGAGCGCGTCCAGAATCGCCGCGAGGCGGTCGGGGTCGTCGGTGTTGCTCGCGCGGTGAACCGTCGCCAGCACGTACTCGCCGGACTCGACGCCGAGTTCGGTCAGAATCTCCGAGCGGTCCACGGCGCGGTCGCGCGCCCAGCACACGGCGTCGCACATCACGTCGCCGGTCTCGTGGACCGCGCCCGCGACCGACTCCTCGCGGAGGTTCGCCACCGCGCGCCGGGAGGGCGCGAAGAGGTCGTCGGCGGCGTGGTCGGTCAGCACGCGGTTTATCTCCTCGGGCATCTCGCGGTTGTAGCTCCGGAGTCCCGCCTCGACGTGCGCGAGTCGGGTGTCCATCTTCGAGGCCGCGATGGCCGCCGCGAGCGTGGAGTTGGTGTCGCCGTAGACCAGCACCGCGTCGGGTTCGACGCGTTCGATGCGTTCCTCCAACCCGGCGAGCATCTCGGCGGTCTGTGCGCCGTGGCTTGAGGACCCGACGCCGAGGTTTTCGTCGGGTTCCGGAATGGCCAACTCCTCGAAAAACACGTCGGACATCTCCTCGTCGTAGTGCTGGCCGGTGTGGACCAACACCTCCTCGTGGCGGCGACGGAGTTCGCGCGAGACGGCGGCGGCCTTGATGAACTGGGGCCGCGCGCCGACGACGGTGAGGACCTTCACGAGTCGCCCTCCGCGGTCGATTCGTCGGGTTCTGCGCCGACGGACGGTTCACTTTCGGAACGATGTACGATGCTTTGGAAATTGTTCATACGTTTTTGAGACAGATTTTTCGTTCTGTTCGGACGTTGCGGGTCGGAGTTGCGTCGGAGAGCGTACCGACGCCGCGCGTCGGTCCGCGACGGTCGTTTCGCGGTGTCGGTCCGTGCCGACAGATTCGCGCCGAACGGACCGCTCGGAGCGGTCGGTCGAAAACTGGCGCGACGGCGGCACGCCCGGCCCATCGCTACCCGCTCCCGATGGTGTAGACGCGGTGGTCGGTCTCCGCGAGGTCGAGGCTCTGGCGGCCGTCCACGACCACCAGCGGGTCGAACCGCTCCCACTCGATGTGGTCGAACTCGCCGTGGGGCGTCACCAGCACGATTGCGTCGAGGTCTCGCCCGTAAATCTCATGTTGCGATATTAATCTCGCACCGAACCTCTCGGCGTCGTTCACCATCGGGTCAACCGCGAGAACGGACGCGCCGAGCGCCGAGAGGCGTTCCGCGATGGGACCGGCGGGCGTCGCGCGGGTCTCCTCGACGCCCGGCCGGTAGGTCAGGCCGAGTATCGCCACGGTGGTCTCCTCGGGCGATTTCCCCTCGGCGTCGAGCTCGCGGGTCAGCGTCTCGACGGTGAACTCCGGCATCGAATCGTTGACTTCGCGGGCGGTTTCCAGCAGTGGGGACTCCGTCTCGAAGCCGTTGATGACGAAGTACGGGTAGTAGGGGATGCAGTGGCCGCCGACGCCGGGACCCGGCGAGTGAATCTCGCAGAACGGTTGGGTGTTGGCCGTCTCGATGGCCTCGTTCACGTCGATGCCCATTTCGTCGGTCAGCGTGGCGAGTTCGTTGGCCAAGGCGATGTTCACGTCGCGGTAGAGTCCCTCGAACACCTTCACGGCCTCCGCGGTCGTCGCGTCGGAGACTGCGAGTACGTCGTTGTCCGTAATCTCGCCGTAGACGAGTTCGGCGACGCGCGTGGCCTCCTCGTCCACGCCGCCGACGACCTTGGGGTAGGCCCCGCGGATGTCTTCGAGCGCCCGGCCGCTGGAGGTCCGTTCGGGGCAGAACGCGAGACCGAACTCGTCGTGGCCCGCCGCCTCCGCCAGCAGGGGTTCGAGCAGGTCCTCGCAGGTCCGCGGCGGGACCGTACACTCCACGACCACGAGGTCGCCGGGGTCGAGACCGTTGCCGATATCCTCGGCGACCGACCGCAGGATAGAGAGGTCGGCCTCCCTCTCGTCGGTGATGGGTGTCGGCACGATAACGACGTGGACCGCGGCGCGCTCGGCGGCCTCCGCCGGGTCGTCAGTGGTCTCGAACGCGCCGCACTTGACGCTCTCGGCGACCAACTCGGGCAGGCCGGGTTCGCGCTCGACGTGACACTCCCCGGCGTTGACCGCCTCGACGACCGCGGGGTCCACGTCCGCGCCCACGACGTTGCCCGACACGTCGGCGTACACCGCTGCGAGCGGCAGGCCCATCTTGCCGAGACCGTACACCGCGACGGGGACCCGCCCCGACAGGAACGCCTCGCGCTGGTCGGCCTCCGGGGCGTCGTTGCCGTAGAGGCGCACGACCTCCCGCAGACTCACCGGACGCTCACCTCCGTTTCGGGGCGCTCGTCGGCGGCCGACTCGTGAATCTCGCGCGCGACTTCGAGGACCTTGAGACCGTCCTCGCCCGAGACCACCGGGTCGGCGTCGCCGGTGGCCGCCGAGACGAACGCCTCCAACTCGTTTTTGAGCGGTTCGCCGCTCTCGACGGTCGGGCGCTCCACGATACTCTCGTGGCGGTAGCGCACGTCGCCGTTGTCCTCGATGTACTCCGGCAGCGAGTGGCGGTGTATCTCTATCGACCGGTCGATGTAATCGACGTTGACCCGACAGCTCTCTGCCGTGATGGCCAGTTTCCGGACGCGCTGTTGGGTCACTCTGCTCGCGGTGAGCGAGGCGACGGTCCCGTCGGCGAACGTCAGGTCCGCCGTCGCGTACTGGTTGTTCCGGACGCCGTGGGCGGTGACGCTCTCGGGGTCCTCGCCGAGCATCGCCAACACTACGTCGATGTCGTGAATCATCAGGTCAAGCACCGCGCTCTCGTCTATCTGTCTGCCCTCGGGCGGCGGCCCGAGGCGCTCGGCCTCGACTGCGATAACGTCGAGGTCGGCCACGATGTCTGACAGCGTCCGAATCGCAGGGTTGAACCGCTCGACGTGGCCGACCTGAATCGTCACGTCCGCGTCGTCGGCCCGCGCTATCAGTTCGCGCCCGACCGCGGGGTCGTCAACGAAGGGCTTCTCGACCAGCACGTCCACGCCGCTGTCGATGCAGTCGCGCGCGATGTCGGCGTGGAACCGCGTCGGCACCGCGATGGAGACAACGTCGGCCGTCCCGAGGAGCGCGTCCATCTCCAGCACTCTCGCGCCGTGGTCGGCCGCGACCTCGCGGGCCTGTTGGTCGTCCACGTCGTAGACGCCGACGAGGGTCACGTCCGGCAGTTCGCTGTACGCTCGCGCGTGGTGTCTGCCCATGCTCCCGACGCCGATGACGGCGGCGTTCGTCGGGCCGTCCGCGTCGTCGGTCCGGTCGGTCCTATTGGTCGGTCTATCGGTCATACTCTCTGATTGCGGAGACGATGGTTCTGAGGTCTCGTTCGGAGACGTTCGGGTGAATCGGGAGCGACAGGGTTCGCTCGGCCGCCCGCTCGGCGACCGGTGCGTCGTGAATCACGTCGTCGTAAGCTGGCTGTTCGTGAATCGGCGTCGGGTAGTAGACGCCCGTGCCGATGCCCACCTCATCAAGGTGGGCGGCCAGTCCGTCCCTGTCGTCGGTCCGAATCGTGTACTGGTGGTAGACGTGGGTTCGGTCGGCGGGTTCGGTCGGTGTCGTCACGTCGGCGTCAACCAGCGAGTCGGTGAGGTAGGCCGCGTTCGCCCGCCGGGCCTCGTTGTAGTCCGGCAAACGGTCCAACTGCACCCGGCCGATGGCCGCCGCGATGGAGGTCAGCCGGAAGTTGTGGCCGACGCTGACGTGTTCGTACCCGCCCTCCGGCGGGCGGCCGTGGTTGACGAAGCTCTCGGCGCGCTCGGCCACGTCGTCGCGGTCGGTCGTCACGACCCCGCCCTCGCCCGTGGTCATGTTCTTGGTCGGATACAGCGAGAAGCAGGCCGCGTCGCCCAGCGACCCGACGCGCTGGTCTCGGAACGCCGCGCCGTGGGCCTGCGCGGCGTCCTCGATAACCGCGAGGTCGTGGTCGTCGGCGATATCGAGCAGGTGGTCCATCTCCGCGGGGAGACCGTAGAGATGGACCGGTAGGATGGCGGCCACGTCGGCCTCGCGCCGGACGACTTCCTCGACGGCCACGGGGTCGAGGTTGTACGTCTCGGGGTCGATGTCCGCGAAGACCGGCTCTGCGCCCGCGAGTCGAATCGCGTTCGCGCTGGCGACGAACGAGAACGGCGTCGTCACCACCTTGTCGCCCGGCCCGATACCGAGCGCCTCGAAGGCGGTGTGGAGCGCCGTCGTCCCGTTGCTCGTGGCGACGCCGCGGTCGGTCCCGCAGAACTCAGCGAACTCCTCTTCGAAGGCGCGAACCTCCGGGCCGTCGGCGATGCGCCCCGACTCCATGACCTCGCGCACGCGCTCGATTTCACGTTCGCCCATCTCGGGGTCGGCGATGGGAATCATGCGATTCGATTCCCTCCTTTCAGCGCCGCGGGCAACTCTCGGAACTCGGCGGGCGCGCCCACCGCCAGCGTCTCGGGGGGCACGTCCTCGGTCACGACCGCACCGGCCGCGACGAACGAGCCTTCGCCCACCGTCACGCTGGGGAGTAGGGTCGCGTTCGCGCCCACTGAGACGTGGTCTTCGAGCGTCGGCCCGGCGAGGTCGTACTCCTCGCGGATGGGGTAGGCGTCGTTGGTCAGCACTGCGTTCGGCCCGACGAACACCTCCGAGCCGATGGTCGTGTTCGTCGGCACGTAGACGCCGGTCTGAAGGCTGACGTGCGAACCGACGGTCGTCGTTCCGTCGATAACGGTGTTGGTGCCGACCACCACGTCGTCGCCGACGCGGGTGTCCTCGCGGACCAGCGCGTCGTGTCCGGTGGTGAAGTCGTCGCCGATTTCCACGTCGGCGTAGACGATGGTGCCCGAGCGAATCGTCGCTCGGTCGCCGATTCGGGGCGGTCGGGCGTCAGCGCGGTGGCGGTGGCCCACCGTGGCGTTCGGGGCGACTTCGCAGTCGTCGCCGAGTTCGGGGGCGATTCGGTCCTCGCGCTCGGACCGAGAGTCGGCCTTAGCCACGCTGGCCCACCTCCGCGCGCGAGCGGGGACCCAACGTATCGTTTGCAGGTAGTAACGGAATCATAGTCGGTCAGTCGATTGCCCGGCCGTATCGCCGGACGGCGGGCCGGGCGTTATCGATTCAATGACCTGTGTTCCTCTTTGTTATACGGTCCCTTGAACCGGAGTAGACGGCTCCTGTCGCGGCCCGCACGTCCCGTTTCTCGGGATAGCGAGTTCGAGGGAACGTCCCGGAACGCCGAGGGGTTCGGGGAGGTTACCGGGACCGTATCGCGCTCGAACCCCGGCGTACAGTCGGACTAGCCGCCACAAGCAACTGGGTAACAAAGTGTGAACGTAGTAATATCGAGGGTATGCGGCGGTCTCACCTGCGGACATCCTCCCGACCCGGTGGCTCCGAGCGCGTATCGCCTCCGACGACCTACCGAGTTCCGGAGGAGCATGTCCCGCGCTGACGGACTCTCTCAGGACGAGGTCTTCGAGGTGCTGAAGAGTCCTCGACGCCGGTACGCCCTCTACTATCTCCGGCGGGAGGGCGGCGAGACCGAACTCTCGGACCTGACCGAGCAGGTCGCGGCGTGGGAGAACGAGACGACGCCCGCGGCGCTCTCGACCGAACAGCGAAAGCGCGTCTACATCTCGCTGTATCAGACCCACCTCCCGAAACTTGACGAGGCGAACATCGTCGAGTACGACCGCGACGAGGGCGTCGTCCGCCTCGGCGACCGGGCCTCGGACCTCGACATCTATCTGGGCGACGTTTCCCGCGAGGAGTTCCCGTGGGACAGATACTACCTCGGACTGGTCGGGGCCAGTTCGCTGTTGGTCGCGGCGGTGTGGCTGAACGTCTACCCCTTCGGGCTGATTCCGGGACTCGTGTTGGCGACGCTCATTCTCGCGGTGTTCGGTGTCTCGGCGGTCATCCACTACTTCGAGTACAGGCACGGCGGCGAGGTCGGCACGCCGCCCGAACTCCACCACATCAACGGACAGGAAAACTGAATGTTCGGAACCAGCGGCATCCGCGGACGAATCGGCGACGAAGTGACCTGCGACCTCGCGCTCGCAGTCGGGCGCGCGCTCGCCAGCGAGGGCTACGACCGGGTGGTCGTCGGCAGAGACGCCCGCGAGAGCGGTCGGATGCTGGCCGACGCCGCGGTCTCGGGGGTGCGCGAGTGCGGCGCGGACGCGATTCGAATCGGCGAGGCGGCCACGCCGACCGTCGCCCGGAGCGTCGGGTGGCGCGACGCCGACGCGGGCCTGATGCTGACCGCCAGCCACAACCCGGCCCCGGACAACGGGCTGAAGCTCTGGAACCCCTCGGGGCAGGCGTTCGACGAGCGCCAGCGCGAGACGATTGCGGCCCGCGTGCGCGAGGAGAACTACGACCTGCGACCGTGGGATGACCTCGGCGAGGTCGAGGCGTGGGACGGCGCAACCGAGCGCCATGCGGCGGTGCTGGAGCGGTCGGCGGCGTCCGGTAGTTGCTCGATAGTCGTGGACGCGGGCAACGGCGTCGGGCAGGTCACGGCCGAGGCGCTCCGGCGACTCGGCCACGACGTGCGGACGCTTAACGACCGACCGGATGGGTCGTTTCCCGTGCGGCCGAGCGAACCCACCGCCGAGAACTGCCGGGCGCTCGCGGACTTCGTGGCCGCGACCGACGCCGACCTCGGTATCGCCCACGACGGGGACGCCGACCGGACGCGCGCCGTCACCGAGTCTGGCGAATTCGTCTCGGGCGACTGCCTGCTCGCGCTGTTCGCTCGGGAGGCCGCCACTCCCGGCGACGAGGTGGCCGTCCCGGTTGACACGAGTCTCGCAGTCGCCGACGTGCTCGAACGACAGGGGGCGTCGGTCTCGCGGACGCGCGTGGGTGACGTGTACGTCGCCGAGCGCGCGACCGACTCGGGGGTCGCGTTCGGCGGCGAACCCAGCGGCGCGTGGATCTGGCCCGACGATACGCTCTGTCCGGACGGCCCGCTGGCGGCCTGTCGGCTGGCGGAGATGGTCGCTCGCCGGGGGTCGCTCGACCGACTCGTCGGCGAGGTCGAAAGCTACCCCCTCCGGCGCGGGAGGGTCGAGACCGACGAGAAGGCCGCCGCGATGGCGCGGGTCCGCGAGCGAGTCCGCACGGAGTACGACGACGTGAACGCCCTCGACGGCGTGCGCGTCGAAACCGGCGATGGATGGTTTCTCGTGCGCGCGAGTGGGACCCAACCGCTGGTCAGGGTGACCGCCGAAGCGAGAGAAGAGGGGCGGACCGACCGACTGTTCGCGGCGGCTAGAAGCGTCGTGGAGGAGGCGATTCGCGCGGTCGAACGCGGCGGCGTGGCGGGGAACGCCGAGCGCGCGAACTGACGGAGGTTAGATTCGGTCCACCACGTCACAGACCGAGCAGGCGTCGGCGACGATAAACGCCTCATCGCGCAGCATCTCTTCTTCTTCGGGGAGGAACATTAGATGCCCCCGGTCGTCCTTCCGGGCGCGGATGACTTCCCAGTCGTCGAGTTCGTAGCCGAGGTCCGATGGGTCGGGGTCGCGGGGTGCCTCCCGCCAGCGGTCGGACTCGGTGTGGGCGTTCTCAGGAGCCATTCTGGACCTCTTGAGGGAGGGAGCGATCGAGCGCGGAGGGCGTCGATTCGTCAGCGGAGTAGGTCGCGCCAGCGGGAAGGGTCGCGCCAGCGGGAAGGGTCGCGCCAGCGGGGTTCAGTCGGGTCGGGACCGCTGCCCCGCACCCGGCGACCATCGGCGGCCCGGCGTGCCAGCGGGTCGAACGACGGTCGAAGAGGGCCGGTTCGGGAGTCAAGTCGCGTGCCGTAACGTCGCGTGCCATGCAGTGTTCAATGCGTGATTACCAGTTCAAAAAGGTACCGAATTTAGTTCAATGTTTGGTTTCCAATTTAAATGTAGTGGCCGATATTCCGGAGTACGGTTCTTCGACAGCGTCGCTCCGCTTCAGGTGACCGTGCGTTTCCGGTATAAACAGTCGTTCGCTGGAACGGTGGGTAATCCGGGCTTTCCGGTGATGCGCAAGCTGAATTTCGAAACGGAGCGGAACGTCGGTGAGGAGAAGTCGGTCGCTACTGCGAGTCGCTGGCGTCGCGCGCGCCGTCGGCGGTGACGGCGTCGGATTCGCTCACGGGAGTCTCGCGGTCGCCGTCGGCGACTCGGTGCGTATTCGGAACCACCTCGGTCCCGTCGCCGGACGCCGCGTCCGCAGAACTGCTGGAAACGCCTGCCGCCCCGACCGTCGCGGCCGCCGCACCGGCCAACTTCACGTACGAGCGTCGGTCGAGTAGGGAATCGGAGTCGCCTGCCGTATCGTCGCGTGCCATGCAGTTTCCTCTGGGAGACCGGTCACTGATAAACCCACCGACTTGGATTCAATACTACGTTACTAATTTAAGTGTTATGGCCATCGTCGCAACGGTTGGAACGGAACGGTGGAAACGGCCGAAACCGCTAATTTCGACGGGGTAACGCGAGCTTAACCCGGAAATTGGGGCGTAGGAGTCGTTTTCGTAGCGGCAGTTGCCTCATAACAAAGACTGGCCCGGCGGTGGAACGCAGTACATGTTTGACCGCCCGCAGACCAACATGGATACGCTTCTCGTGGGGGTGGACGCGGGGTGTCGGCCGGTCCTCGAACCCCTCTTCGAGTCCGGCGCGCTCCCCGCTCTCTCGTCAGTTTTCGAATCGGGGGTGTCCGGGTCGCTGGAGTCCCAGATTCCGCCGTGGACCCCGAGCGCGTGGCCGTCGCTCTACACTGGCGTCAACCCCGGCAAGCACGGAGTGTTCGGATTCCTCGCGTTCGACGGCTACGACTGGGACGTGGTGAACGCGACCAACGTCCGCGAACGAACTCTCTGGGAGCTACTGGACGACCACGGCAAATCGAGCGTCGTCGTCAACGCTCCGGTGACCCATCCGCCCGGCGAGATCGACGGCGCAATCGTGCCCGGTTACACCGCCCCGGAGGACCCCGACTGCCACCCCGACGGACTGCTGGCCGATATCCGCGACGAAATCGGCGACTATCGAGTGTACGCGCCCCGAGACGCCGACGGTCCTGAGAGCGTTGAGTGGTACGAGCAACTGGTGGAGATGCGCGGCGAGGCGTTTCGGTACCTCGCCGACCGGTTCGCCCCCGATTTCGGCTTCGTCCAGTTCCAGCAGACCGACACCGTCTTTCACGAGCGCCCCGGCGACGACGACGCGGTCCGGTCCGTCTACGAGGCGGTGGACCGAGAGGTCGGCGCGATTCTCGACGAGTGCGACCCCGACACCGTGGTCGTCGCCAGCGACCACGGCATGGGCGAGTACACCGGTCGGGAGTTCCGACCCAACGAATTCCTGCGCGAGCGGGGACTGGTCGAGACGACGACCGAGGGCGCGGGGATGCCTTCGTGGTCCACCATCGCCGACAATCAGTTACAGGACGGCGAGACCGGGAGAGGCGACGCCGAAGACGACTCGTCGCTCCTCGAACGCGCCGTGGCCGGACTCGCCGGGGTCGGTCTCACCAGCCAGCGCGTCTACAACGCGCTCGGCGCGGTGGGACTCGCGGAGTTCGCGGTCCGGCACGTTCCCACCGACGTTGCCCGTGCAGGCTCCGAGCAGGTCGATTTCTCGGCGTCGAAGGCCTACGTGCGCGACCGTATCGAACTCGGCGTCCGCGTGAATCTGGAGGGCCGGGAACCGGACGGCGTCGTGCCCGAACACCAGTACGACCGACTCTGCGACGATCTCGTTGACGTGCTATCCCGCGTCGAGACTCCCGAGGGAACCCCCGTGTTCGAGCGCGTCGCGCGCCGGGAGGACGTGTTCTCGGGTCCCTACGTCGAGGAGGCCCCGGACGTGGTTACGGTCCCGCGCGAGTTCGACGAGTTCCTCTCGGCGCGCGTCGGCGACGGTCAGTTCGCCCCGCCGAGCGAACCGTACAACCACAAGCGCGACGGCATCGTGGCGATTTCGGGCGACGGAGTAGCTCCGAGCGCGGACCTCTCGGACGCCCACCTCTTCGACGTGGCCCCCACGATTCTGGCGACGATGGGGGTTCCGGCGGCCGACCGGATGGACGGGTCGGTCCTCCCCGCGGTCGAGGCGGTCGGCACCAAATCGCACCCCGCGTTCGACGCGGGCGAACAACGAGCGACTGACGACGACACCGTCGAAGCGCGACTTGCGGACCTCGGCTACATCGAATGATATGAGCGTAACAATCGAACAGCAGGGTATCACTGTCGGACGTGCGGAAGCATTCGAACACCACGACTGGAACGACCTCGTCGAGCGGTCCCCCCAGACCACCCCGTTCCACTACCGGGAGTCGCTAGCGGTGCAGGCGGACCACGCCGACGCCGACTGCCACCTCCTCGTGGGCTACAAGGGCCACGAACCGGTCGGCGTGTTTCCGGTCTTCGAGAAGCGCAAGGGAGGGATGGCGATGGCGTTCTCGCCCGCGCCGGGCCTGTGGGTATCGTATCTTGGTCCCGCACTCCTGAATCACCGAAAGCTCAAGCGCCGGAAGCGCGAGCGCCGGAACAAGCGCTTCGTAAGCGGCTGTCTCGACTGGATAGACCGCGAACTCGGCCCGAAATACATCCAGATTCGGCCCGGCCCGGACTACCGAGACGTGCGCCCGTTCGACTGGCACGAGTTCGATATCGACGTGCGCCACACCTACTCGGTGGACCTCACCCCGTGCGAGGAGGAGGTGTTGATGTCGTTCTCCGGCGACGCCCGGAACAACATCCGGACCGAGGGCGACTACCGAATCTACGAGGGGAGCACCGACGAGATTCGGGCCATCATCTCGCAGGTCCGCGCTCGCCACGACGAACAGGGCGAGAGCTACGGCGTGACCCCGCGGTTCGTCGTGGACCTCTACGAGCGCCTGCCCGATGGCGTGGTCCGGCCCTACGCCTGCGAAATCGACGGGCGAATCGCGGGGGGGATGGTCGCCGTCGAGTCCGGCGACACGATGTATCGCTGGCAGGGCGGCGCGAAACACGACGCCGACCTGCCGGTCAACGACCTCGTGGACTGGGCCATCGTGACCGACGCGATGGAGCGCGGCGTCGAGCGCTACGACCTCGTGGGCGCGAACGAGGAACGACTCTGTGGCTACAAAGCCAAGTTCGGACCCGAACTCCGGTCGTACTACACGATGGAGTCGGGGACGGCCGTCACTAACGCCCTGTCGAGCGTCTACAAGAAGTTCCGGTAGGTCGGCCCTCTTGTCGTGTCGTCGCCTCACACCTCTCCTCGTCGCTTCTCGGCGTGTCACTCAACATCTCTTTTCCTTGCTATTTCTCGGCGGCCAGTCCGTCCAGCAGGTACTCCGCGGAGGTCCGCGTCGTCGCCATCGGCACGTCGTGAACGTCGCAGAGCCGCAGGAGCGCCGCGATGTCGGGTTCGTGGGGTTGGGCGGTCAGCGGGTCCCGGAGGAAGACGATGCCGTCGAGTCGGTTCTCGACGACCTCCGCACCGATTTGGGTGTCGCCGCCGATTGGTCCCGACTCCTTGCGCTCGATTTCGAGGTCGGTCTCCGCGGCGATTCGCTCGCCGGTCGTACCGGTCGCAACGAGGTCGAACGACGAGAGTGACGACTCGTACTCGTTGGCGAGGTCGATTATCTCCGGTTTTTCGTCGTCGTGCGCGATGAGTGCGACGCGAGGCATACCGACCACTCGGAGCGCGAGCGCAAAAATCTATCCGCGAACGAATCCGTTCAGCACGACTCGTCAGTTCGGACGCCGCGCTTGGTCACCGTCGCGTTCTCGCTCCGGATGGCCTCCCCGCCCACGTCGATGGTCGAGTCCCGGACCGAACAGCCCTGCGCGTCGGTGAACGCCATGCCGTCGCGCTCGCCGCCGTGTTCGATGCAGACGCGCTCGAACCGGCAGTCGTTCCGGCGGACCGCTCGGACCGCGGTCCCGGTCGCCGCGCTCCCCGAGATGCGGAGGTCTCTCGCGGTGAACCGCGTGCGCTCGGGGAGACGGTCCATGCTCGGGACAGTCTGGCCCTCCATGCTTTCGATGGGGTCGCGGACGCTGACCGCGTAGGCGTCGGCGTCGGTCCGGACGCGGGTGTTGATCACCGTCACCTCGCCGAACTGCGTGCCGACGACGATGCCGCCGGAACTGTACGTTCCGGTCAGGTCGGTGATGGCGATGTCGCAGTCCTCGATGCGGGCGCTCGCGCCCTCTTCGGCCCAGATGCCGCGCATGTTCGGCTTGTGCTGGGCCTGTCGGGGGTTGTCCACGCGCACGGTCACGCCGCGCACGAGCGCGCCGCTGGTCCCGCCGCCGACGCGGACCTGCTCGATGCCGTTGTTGGCGTAGTAGCCGCCCAGAACCCGGAGCGGGCCGCGGTGGTAGGCCGCGTACAGACCCTCCTTCCAGTGTTCGAGGCGGCAGTTCCGGAACGTCAGCGTTCCGACGCTCTCGGGGAAAACGTACATCGCGTGGCCGGTCGTTGACCCGTCGGGGAGCGAGACGTTCTCGAACGTCAACTCGCCGTCTGAGTCGGTCACCTCGATTTCGAAGGCGGTCCGCGGCGCGTGGCGGTGGCCTCGGACGGCGACGTTTCGGACGAAGCTCTTTCCGCCAGCGGTGCCGACGCGGGCGATGGGCGCAACGTCGTTGGGCCGACAGTCGATGGTGAACCCCTCGAAGAGCAGGTCGTCCAGACCGCCCCACTTCAGCCAGTAGCCGACGCGCTTGGGCGGGACGAGAACTGCGTCGTCGCCGACCACGCCGAGGTTCTGGTAGTCGGTCGCACTCCACTCGTCCAGTCGGTACCGGCCCGCGGGGAAGTACAGTAGAGTGTCGTCGCTAGCGTTCGCTTCGAGGACGGGGCGAACCGACTCCTCGCCGTTCGGGTCGGCCCCGGCGTTCACGACGTTCACGACCGACTCGTAGCCGTGCCGCTCGACCAGTTCGCTCGGCGGGGAGTCGGCCGCCTCGCCGGTCGCCGTCCCGTTCGTCCCCTCGTCGGGCGTCGTCCTCGTCGTCTCGGTCGGTTCCGGAGAACTCGGCCCGCGGTCCTGCCGACCGCACCCCGCGAGCGCGCCCACCGCCGCGGCGGTCACGGCGGTCCGGAGGTACGCGCGTCTCGTCGCCGACCGCTCGTCACCGCTCGTCGCGTTCGCGTTGTCAGGTCTGTCCATTGTCATATGTTCTGAAGCTCGCTACGGCGATTCTTCGGCGGAACGCCCGAGGACGACCCGCGACCAGAGCCACCGGAGCGGCGGCAGGCCGTCGGCGACCCACAGCGCGACCACCGACGCCAGCAGGCCGAGTTCGACCGCGAGGTACGGCGACAGTTCGCCGCGGGCCAGTCGCTCGACGTACCGACCCAACAGCAGTCGGACCATCTCGGCGAACCCGACGCTCGTCTCGCTCGCCGGGACCGGAACGACCGGCCAGAGCAGGAAGTCGTAGTTCGGTTCGCTGCCGACCAGCGCGGGATAGAAGGCGTCGCCCGGTAGATGACTGAGGTAGCCGAGCGCGAACGCCACCCCGGCGCGCGAGTCGTCGCGCGCCGTGGGGTCTCGTCTTGGTGTCGCGCCGTTTCGCCGTCGTCCGAGCGCCGCGCCGACGAACACCGCGAGCGCCGCGACCGGGAGCGCGACGAACACCGAGTGGGCCAGCGAGTGGCCCGAGGGAAGGACGCCGACCGTCCACGCCAGCGGCTTGTCCACGAGGTCTGGAAACTGCGTGCCGACCGCGAGCGCGACGACGGGCCACGGTCGCGGCGCTCCGCGGCCCGACAGTCGGACCGAAAGCGAGTAACAGAGGTAGCCGACGGCGAGATGTTCCCACGGCCACATGGCTCAATGGCTTCTCTCTCCCGTCATTCGGTCACGTTTGTCCAGATGTGGGCGCGCCGATAGGCGTTCTCCGCGGTCGGGTCCCGCGGCGGGTCGCCCTCGTAGACGAGATAGATTAGTCGCAGGTCCTCGCCGGTCATCGTCGGCGCGACCTCGTGGGTTGTCCGCCACGTCTCGCCCGCCGCCACGGTCGGGGAGAAAGTGGTCAGCTGGCGCTGTTCGACCACCTTCGCGCGCCCGCCGTCGCCCTTTCGGACGCGCTGGAGTTCGACCACCACCGAGTAGTCGGTCCGCTCGCCCTCGCGGTTGGTCAACTCCACGACTAGCGGTCGGCTCTGGCCCTGCTCTATCGTCTCCGGGTAGTCCTCGGCGACGAGTTCGCCGGTCTCGTTCTGCGAGAGCAGGGCGACCTCGGTGTAGCTCTGGCCGGGACCGGGCGCCGCGATGGCGTAGCCCATTGCACTGACCGCCAGCGCGACGCCGACGACGAGACCGACGTTCAGCGCGCGCTCGGAGAGCGGGCCGGTCGAGAACGCCCGGCGCGCGTCGTCGAGCCACACCCCGAGAGGGAGCGAGAACCGGCGGTCCGCGGGTCGGCGAACTCGCCGACCCGCGGCGACGACCGCGAACGCGACGGTCACGAGCGCCACCGCGAGCAGGACGGTCGCGGGCGCGAGTTGCCACGGCGAGAGCGAGACCGCGACCCCAACCAGCGGGAGCAGTGCGAGGCTGACGCCGAACCCGAGCGCGGCGCGCTCGGTGCCCGAGAGACCGTGCTGGCCCGCGTCGTCGGGCGTCGCGTCACTCCGGGCGTCGTCGGGCGTCGCGCCGGGGAACAGCGCCGAGACGAGTGCGTAGCCCGGCGCGAAAAACAGGAGCGGAAGCCCGAGCGCGGCCGCTAGCGGCGTCCCGTAGACGCCGGACTGGGAGAGGGCGACGACCGCGACAGCGACGTAGCCGACGACCGCGAGGAGGTCGGCCGCGAGCGCGGGGCGCACGAGGCGCTCGACCCACGCGTCGGCGGGCGTTTCGTGACTCATCGTTCGTTCGACACCGCCTCCGGGCCGGTGTGACGGTACTCGTAGCTGGTTCGACGGCTCATTACCTCACGCCAAGGTCGGATTGGCACTTTGTTATCTCCCGAGTGTCCGACGGTAAGCAGTGATTACCGCCGACTCGAAACGGAGCACGACGGTTTTGCGGTCCTGAAATCCGTTCGCACACGGCCTTCCTCGCGGGGTCGCCTGCCCGCGGTCGGCCCGCGTGACCGAAACACCTGCAACGTGCTTCGGAAGTCGTTTCATTTCGCGTTTGACGGCGATACGCGGCCCGTAACCTTCCCTTACGAATAGGAGGGTGGTGTATACTAAAGACCCTCTCGCGTCTACGATTGACGTACGAACCCGAACCACGGTGATCTACCCTGAGTTGGACACTCCCCACCGCCGAACTGGACGAATCGCTCGACGACGGCGAAGTGATGTTCGCCGTTGACGAGACGGACGACGAGCGCACGACCATCATCGCCGACGTGTCGAACGACGAGGCGTATCTGGCGATGCCCTTCGAGGAATCGAACACGCTCTCGCAGTGGCGCTAACGCGCCGACGCCCTCTTCTCGCCCGGCAGTCGAGGCGACGCTATTCGGCCGCCGAGCGACGCCGCGGCCGACGCTTTTCTGTGACAGTTAGCGTCGTCGCGGTTCTGCCCCCCCGACTGGAATCAGAAATCCCTTCTCACTGCCCTCGTAACGGAGAATCCATGAACGTGACACTCACGCTGCTCGCGCTCCTGACGGGGTTCGTCACGGGCGCGCTGTTCACCTTCCTTGGGGTCCCGCTACCCGCGCCGCCGGAACTTCCCGGCGTCGTCGGCATCGTCGGCATCTACGTCGGCTACAAGACGGTCGAACATTTCGACGCGGGAACCGACCTACTGGCGGCGCTCGGACTCGCTGGCTGAATCGGCGCGCCCTGTACGCGACGAGCGAAAAAATCGGTCGGCGACTGTGCGAAACGAAACCGGTCGTCAGTACGAGCGTTCTTTCGGCTCGTAGGTCTTGTTCTCGCCGTCGAGGATGACCGGCTTGTACCAGAGTTCCGGACTGCCGTCGTTCCACGAGAGCATCGTGTGCTTGAGCCACTCGTCGTCCTTGCGCTCCTGATGGGCCTGTCGCCAGTGGGCACCGCGGAACTCGTCGCGGGCCAGCGCGCCGAGGGTGATGGCCTCCGCGAGGTCGATGAGGTTGCGCGTCTCGATGGTGTGGATGAGGTCGGTGTTGAACGTCCGCGAGGGGTCGTTGACGTAGGCGTCCTGATACGACTCTCGGACCTCCTGAATGTCTTCGAGCGCCTGTTTCAGACCCTCCTCGTTCCGGAAGACGTTGACGTTCTCGGTCATCGACTTCTGGAGGTCGGCCCGGAGTTCGGCGTGCTGGATGCCGTCGTCTTTCTCCATCAGTTCCTCGATGCGGGTGCGCTCGCGCTCGATGGTGTTGCGGACCGTCTCGTCGGGGTCCGCGACCGCCGCGCCACCGTCCGCGACAGCGTCCTCGTCGCTCGTCTCGACCGCGCCGGGTTCGACCGGCGTTTCGAGACCGTCTTCCTCTTCGATTTCGCTCGTCTTGCCCTTCGTAATCTCGGCCTCGCCCAGGTCCGCGCCTGCGGCGTGACGACCCGCGCGCGCGCCGAAGACGATGAGTTCCGGCAGGGCGTTGCCGCCCAAGCGGTTCGACCCGTGGACCGACACGCAGGCACACTCGCCCGCGGCGTAGAGACCGTCGATGAGCGTCTCGCCGTTCTCGTCGGTCTCGATGCCGCCCATCTCGTAGTGCTGGCCGGGCTTGACCGGCATCGGCTCTTCGAGACCGTCCACGCCCTCGAAGTCCCGCGCGAGGTGGAGGATGTTCTCCAGTCGGTCGGTGATGCGCTCCTCGCCGAGGTGGCGCATGTCGAGGTAGACGTACTCGTCTTCGACGCCGCGACCGGAGTTGACCTCGGTCAGTTCGGCGCGCGATACCACGTCGCGGGAGGCGAGTTCGCCGTCGTTGTTGGCGTAGCCGTACTCGAACATGAACCGCTCGCCCTCCGAGTTGTAGAGGATGCCGCCCTCCCCGCGAACCCCCTCGGAGATGAGGACGCCCGTCGAGGGAAGCGTCGTCGGGTGGAACTGGACGAACTCCATGTCTTCGAGCGGGACGCCCGCTCGGTAGGCCATCGCCGCGCCGTCGCCGGTATTGGCGACGGCGTTGGTCGTGTGGTCGTACACCTGTCCGGTGCCGCCCGTGGCGAGGATGACCCCGTTTCGGGCCTTGAAGCCTTCGACCTGTCCGGTCTTGATGTCGTAGGCGACGACACCGTGACACTCTCGCTCGGCGGGGTCGTCGTGGTCCGTGACCGCGAGGTTCGAGACGTACCACTCGTCGTACACCTGTATCCCTCGCTTGACCACCTGCTCGTACATCGTGTGGAGCATGTGGTGGCCGGTCTCGGCCCCGGCGTAGGTCGTCCGGGCGAAAGAGAGTCCGCCGAACGGTCGCTGGGAGACTCGGCCGTCGTCCTCGCGGGAGAACGGCATCCCCCAGTTTTCGAGTTGGATGGTCTCCTCGGGGCTGTCCTGCGCGAGGGTCTCGATTGCCGGGGCGTCGCCGAGGTAGTCCGACCCCTTCATCGTGTCGTAGGCGTGGAGTTCCCAGTCGTCGCCCTCGCGGAGCGCCGCGTTAATGCCGCCTTCGGCCGCGCCAGTGTGGCTTCGCACAGGGTGGAGCTTCGTGACGATTGCCACGTCGGCTCCCTCTTCGTTAGCCGCGATGGCCGCGCGAAGCCCGGCACCGCCGCCGCCGATTACTAGAACGTCGTGTTCGTGCATAGTTAGTCGTTAGTCTCGTTGTTACCAGAACTTGAGGTTCTGCTTGACCGCTTCTCGTTTCATCTCTTGGATGTGTTCGGTCAGCGGGATGTCCTTCGGACAGACGTTCGTGCAGGAGAACTGGGTCTGGCACCGCCAGACGCCGTGTTCTTGGTCCAGCACGTTCATCCGGTGTTCCTTCATATTCTCGCCCTCCCGCTCGTCCATGGCGAAGCGGTAGGCCTTGTTGATTGCCGCCGGACCGAGATACTGGTTGTCTCCGGCCGCGACGTTACACGACGACATGCAGGCACCGCACCAGATACACCGCGTGGACATCTTGATCTTCTCGCGGTTCTCGCGGGTCTGGCGGTACTCTTCGAGGTCGCCGTCGGACTCCTCGTCGGGCTGGAAGAACGGCTCGACCGCGTGCATCTGGTCGTAGAAGTGTTCCATGTCCACGACGAGGTCTTTCACCACGTCCTGATGGGGAAGCGGCTCGACCCGGACCGGCGCATCGAGGTCCGAAATCTGGGTCTGACAGCCGAGTCGCTGACGGCCGTTGATGAACAGCGCGTCGGAGCCACAGACCGCCTGCCGACAGGAGTGTCGGAACGTCAGCGTGGTGTCGTAGCGGTCGCGGGCGTAGATGAGCGCGTCGAGGACCGTCATCCCCTTCTGCTTCGGGATGGCGAAATCGTCGAAGCGCGGTTCCATCTTCCCCTCGACCTCGGGGTCGTAGCGGAACACCTTCAGCTCGAAGGTCTCGCCCTCGATTTCGGCGGGCGCGCCAGACACCGACTGCTCGCGCTTGGCGTCGCGGTCGGCACGGCGACGGTCCCCGTGGGACACGCTCTCGGCGTTGACTTCCTGTTCGGTCTCGGTCTGTTCTTTCTCTTCGGGTACTTGCGTGCTCATGATTACACCAGTCCGTTCAAGACGAGCGCGAGGTAGGTGCCCTGCGCCGCCAGCGCGAGGCCAGCGATGGCGAGGACGCCCTTGACAACGGTCTTCTTCGTGCCCGTCAGGCCCTGATTCAGCAGTGCGGCGTAGACGCCGTTGACGCCGTGGAACGTCGCGGTCCACAGGAACAGGACCATCGTGACGGAGTAGCCCCACTGCTCCATGCGGCCGGTCGTTCCGGCGAACGTCACCTCGGAGGCGTGGTTGACGAAGTGCAGGAGGAAGAAGTGGAACGCCAACACGACCACGAGGAACGCGGCTGTGACTCGCTGGAGGAGCCACGACGCGCTTCCGCTCCGGAACGAGGAGTAGCGTTCGGCCATCTTAGAACGCCCCCTCTAGGAACGTCGGGATGCTCGCTAGCACGATGACGCCCGTAACTATTAGCGATGCGTAGAAGCTCTTGTCCTGCGATTCGAGTCCGAGTCCGAGGTCCACGAACAGCAGGCGAACCCCGTTCAGGATGTGGAAGACGGCCACTGCCAGCAGGCCGACCTCCATGACGCGGACCAGAAGCAGGCTCTCAAGCCCCTGAATCGTGTCAGTGTATGCGTTGGCACCGGAGATGGCGGTACTCAGCACGGCGATGTGCGTGAACAGGTAGCCGACGAGTACCCACCCGGTGAACTTGTGGAATATCCAGGCCCACATCCCGGCCGTGAACTCCCGCCACCGGCCGAAGTCTTCGACGAGGCCTCGATTATACGATTGACTCATACTTGTCCGTTCGGGAGGTTGGACTGTGGGCAAATAGAAGTTTCTACCTACTGCTGAACTCGCCGCAATTCCCGCGCCCGATTTCCGGAGACCGAACACGTTCACCGCCGACTCGGACTCGCGGGCGTCGGCGTCTTCTCGACGGACTCGCTCCGGGCGCGCTCGCGCTTGAGCGCCTTTCGGGTCTTCGCGGAGAGTTCGACCATGTGACAGAGCGGGTTGCCCGGATAGACGACCGGATTCTCCAACACGCCGACGAGAAGCCCCGTGAACGGCGCTTTGACGGGTTCACGGTCGGTCTTGAACGGATTCGTGATGGTGCAGATGGTGTCTCCCTCGTAGACCAGCGACCCGCGGTCGTGGTGCATGTCCACGAGTCCGCCCGCGTCGGCCCGAATCCACGTCTTCTCCTTGGCGTCGTCGATGACGGTCCGCCACCCCGGCCACTTCACCGAGTCGGTGCGGTGGACGCCGTACTCGGCGAGGACGCTCTCGACGCCCTCCAGTCCCCGGTCGATGAACTCTCGCTGGAACCGGTGGGCCTCGCCCATCTCGATGGTGATGGTCGGGATGCCGTAGTCGGTCGCCTCCCGGCGGAGGGTTCCCGTGGGTCCTTCCGACGAGATGATGACGTTCGAGCCGAATGCCTTGGCGAGTCTGGAGACTTCGGGGTCGCCCGTGTCCGCTCGAACGTGTATCATGTTCGTGCGCCCGCGCGTGGACGTGTGAAAGTCGAGTCCGATGTCGCAGGGCGCGATGAAGTTTCGGAAAATCTGGTAGGCCATCCGCTTGGCGCTGGTCGAACCCTGCCGACCGGGGAACGAGCGGTTCAGGTCCCGGTCGTAGATGGGGAGATAGCGCTCCTGTGCGAGGAATCCGGGGACGTTCAGGACAGGCATACATACCAGCGTCCCACGGAGGTCGTCGTGGTTCCAGCCGTGGGCGACCTCGCGGACGACCTCGATGCCGTTGAGTTCGTCGCCGTGGGCCGCCGCCGTGAGAAACACCGTCGGTCCCGGTTCGGCCCCGTTGACGATGGTGACGGGGATTCGAACCGGGTCGCCGAGATACGTCTCGCTGATGCCGTAGCGAACGTTCTGGGTCTCTCCCGGCTCGACGATTCCGCCGTTGTACGTAAACGCCTCCGGGTCCGTGTCCGAACCGGTCATGTCCCCATTCGGACCCCGCCGTATATAAAGGCGCGGCAGTCATCTCGAAGAAATCGATGTTCGGCTTTTTAAGTAGCCGGGTTCAATACGTAACTACCAATGACTGCTGACGGTTCGGACGTGCGGGTCGGTGTACTTAGTCTTCACAACAGTAAGGAAACAAAGGCGATTTTGAACGCTATCGACGACCTCGGTCACGAACCTCTCTGGCTCCGAGAGGAGAACACGGCGGTGCGACTCGAAGACGGGTCGGTCGAACTCGAACCGGAAGTGGACGCGGTGGCGAACCGACTGTTGCTCTCGAACACCGAGCAACCGTCGGAGGCGCTCGGTCTCGCCAAAATCTACGACTCGGTCCGGCCGGTTCTGAACGACCCGAGTTCCGTGATGACCGCTATCCACAAGTTCTCGACCGCGACCACGCTGGCCGACGCCGATATTCCTGTCCCCGACGCGCTGTTGGCGCTGTCGAACGACCGTCTCAACGACGGCCGCGCCGACTTCGGCGACGAAGCGGTGTACAAGACCGCTATCGGGACTCACGGCGGCGGAACGTGGAAGGTCGGCCCGGACGAACTCGTCAACCCGCGAGTCGGCGACCGGCAGGCCTTCCTGCAGGAACTCATCGAGCGCGACGAGGGCAAGCACCGCGACCTGCGCGTCTACGTGGTCGGCGACCGAATCGTCGGCGCGATGAACCGCTACGCGCCCGAGAACGACTGGCGGACGAACGTGGCGCTCGGCGGCGCAGTGGAGGACGCGAGCGACACCCTCCCGAAGGAAGTGGCGTCCATCGCCCGAGAGGCCGCGGATGTCATCGGTCTCGACTGCGCGGGTGTGGACCTCATCGAGGGCCACGACGGCTGGTACGTCCTCGAAGTCAACCCGACCGCGGGCTTCAAGGGACTGTTCAAAGCGACCGGCAAGAGCGCCGCGCCGTACATCGCCCAACTCGCCATCGAGCGCGCGGGCGGCACGGTGGACGAGCAGAAAGTCGAGAACCTTACCGCGACGCTCGACGACTCGGTGCCCGCCTGCAAGCCGATTCCGAAGGAAATCGGAGGAGGCGACCCCATCGTCATCGGCTACACCGAGGAGGTCATCCTCAGCGGGACTAGTGGCTCGGAGACGGTCGTCGCCAAGTCCGACACGGGCGCGACCCGGACCAGCATCGACACCAAACTCGCGGCCGAAATCGGCGCGGGACCAATCAAGTCCATCGCCAAGGTCAAATCCGGGTCCAGCAAGTCGAGTCGGTCCCGGCCGGTCGTGGACGTGGTGGTCGGCGTCGGCGGGAACCGCCACACCGTCACGGCCAGCATCGAGGACCGCGGGCACATGGAGTACCCGGTCCTGCTCGGGCGCGACATCCTGAAGCACTATCAGGTCAACGTCCAGAAGCGCGTGGACTCCGAGGAAGAGACTGAGGAAGAAGAGGAGTAGTCGCTTCGACCCCAAATTTTTGCCCGGAGCCGTCGTCGCTCTCACCGTCATGAGCGACCGGCTCGCCAGACAGACCCGCGAGTCGCCGACTCGTTCGACGCAGTCGTTGCGGAGTGAGCGCGCGACTCGCCGCTAATCCCCGCCGACTCGGAGGCCACACGCTCATCTATCTCCGGTCCGTACTCCGCGTCGAATGACCGATGAAGCCATCGCCGCACTCCGCGGCGACGACTACCTCGGACCGCTAGTCGCCGAGTACGGGCCGATGACCGTCGAACCCGCCGAGAACTTCTACGAGCGGTTCGTCGTCTCCATCCTCCGACAACAGGTGTCGATGGCCTCGGCCGCGGCGACCCGCGAGCGACTGTTCGACCGGGTCGAACCGACTCCCGAAGCGATGCTCGCGGCCGACCCCGAACTCCTGCGCGAGGCCGGTCTCTCCAGACAGAAGACAGCGTACGTCCGGAACGTCGCCGAGGCGTTTCTCGACGCGGGCTACTCGCAGGACTCCTTCGCGGGCGTGCCCGACGAGGAGGTGGTCGCCGAACTCACGTCGATCAAGGGCGTCGGCGCGTGGACCGCGAACATGCAGCTCATGTTCTCGCTCGGGCGACCCGACGTGTTTCCGGTCGGCGACCTCGGCATCCGGAAAGCGATGAACCGCCTCTTCAATGCCGACATGACTCGCGCCGAGATGGTCGAGACCGCCGAGCGATGGGCACCGTACCGGAGTTACGCCAGTCTCTACCTCTGGCGGGCCGACGAAGAGATTACCGAGAGTGTCACAGAGGTGATTCAAGGGTAGAGGACGCTCGGTCAGACGAGTGAACACGGACGAACACAGCAGCCGAAAAGACGAACGCGATAGAAACCAGTCAGCGCCCGAGGAGGGTCGAAAGCGTCGGCGGAGACCGGTTCGGGCGGCCGCCAGCGGAGACCCGACGGCGTGCCGTCGTCGCGCGAGGGCTTTGGCGGGCGATGAGCGAGCGGCTCGGAGAGCTTTGCGGCCGGAGACCGCTGTCGGGACCGGTGCAGAGCGTCAGTCGGGAGTTAGGCGACGTTCTCCTCGGCGGCCGCGAGGTCGAGATACTCTGCGAGGGGAATCTCGTTGGTCTCTGTGAGGGTCACGTACCCTTCGTCTTCGTCGAACTCGACCGCGCCCGCTTCGTCCAAGCGCGGCAGTTGACTGTGGTAGAGGTCCATGCGCACGCGCTGGCCGTCAGCGTCGTCACCCTCCCACGATGTGAGCTGTTCGGCCAGCTTTTCGACCGACATCGCACCACCCTGTTTGCGGAGGCAGTAGAGGACGTAACGACGCCGCTGATTCGAGAGGAGGTCGAGCGTGGCGTCGAGGGCGGGAGAGATGCCACGGTTTCCCCCAGCGCGTCCGTCGGTCACGTCCGGAGCATCCGTATCCATCATGCAATCCCTACTCCAAACTCCGGGGCAAAAAGCACGGTACCTAAAGAATTAGGTGGTGGTGGTGCAAGTCGGGTTTCAGTGACCGCTTTCGGGGGTCTCATTCGGACTCCTTCGGTCGTTCGCGTCCCACTCGGCGCGCGGTCGGCGTCGGTGGACTGGCCGTCTGCGCGCGGCGTCGGAACCTCTTAATCCCCGGAGCGTCTACCGGCGCATGCGTACCTCAAGTCCCCGCCCGAGCGGTCCCACATCGGGAGCGATGACAGCGCGGAGAACCCAGGTACGCGACATAGCGGGTTGCACCCCGAACAGCACGCCCGGCACGAGGGTTTGCCAGCAGATTCGGCACGCCGCCAGAGATGATGCTGGAGGTTAGTGTTCCGGGCGACAGTTCACGCACTCGTAGCGGTGAGTGCGCTTTTACTCATCAGGTCCCTACTACCAGTAATGACGATTCAGCAGAATCGGGAGCATCTCGAAGACGCCGCGGACGAAACGTCCGCGGAGACAACGCGCGCTCCCGCGGGCGAGGACTCGCCCGCCATCGCCGTCGAGGGGCTTCGAAAGCGGTTCGGGAGCGGCGCGGACGCGGTTACTGCGGTCGATGACGTGTCGTTTACGGTCGAACGAGGGTCGGTCGTCGGCCTGCTCGGACCCAACGGCGCGGGGAAGACGACGACGATCAAGCTAATTCTGGGGATGGTCCTGCCCGACGAGGGGTCGGTCCGGATTCACGGTACCGACGTGTACGCGAACCCCCGGCAGGCCTACGCCCACATCGACGCGATGTTGGAGGGTGCCCGCAACGACTACTGGCGGTTGACCGTCCGGGAGAACCTGCGGTACTTTGCCACCATCGGGGGCATCGATCCCGACTCGATAGCCGACCGCCACGACCGACTGCTCGACAAACTCGACCTCGCGGACGCGGCCGACAAGCCCGTTCGAAGCCTCTCGCGGGGGATGAAACAGAAGGTCTCGCTGGCCAGTGTCCTCGCCAGCGAGGCGGACGTGGTGTTCCTCGACGAACCGACGCTCGGACTCGACGTGGAGAGTTCGCTGACGCTCCGCCGGGAACTCCGGCGCATCGTCGCGGAGCGCAACCTCACCGTCGTCGTGAGCAGTCACGACATGGACGTAATCGAGGACATCTGCGACCGCGTCGTCATCATGAACGAGGGGCGAGTCATCGCCGACGATACGGTCGGTAGCCTGCTCCACGGTTTCGACGCGCGCGGCTACCGAATTACCAGTCCCGACTTCGACGAGTCGCTGGTGGCGGACCTGCGCGACCGGTTCGAGGTGTCCGGCCTCGAACGCATCGGCGACCGTACTCGCGTCGAGGTGGCGACCGACAGCGACGGCTTCTACGCGCTGACGGCGTACCTCCGGAGCCACGGCGTGACTCTCGACGCGGTGGAGACGGTCGATTGGGACCTCGAAGACGTGTTCGTGGAGTTGACGGGTGGCGACGCGCGATGACGGACTCGCACCACGACGCTCCCGAGTCTCCCCGCGAGCCGGACGCGCCACGCCGGGCGGGCTACCTGCAACTCGCCAAGGCGGTTCTCTATCGGGAGTATCTGGTCTTCGTGCGCTATCCCGCCAACGCAATCGGCGGCATCGTCGTCTCGCTGTTCTTTTTCGGCCTGCTGTTCTACGGCGGGCGAATGCTCGCCGGGCAGGCGCTGACCGACTCCATCGAGGGCATCATCGTCGGCTACTTCCTGTGGACGCTGTCGGTGGGTGCCTACTCGGCCATCTCCAACGACATCGGGAGCGAGGTCCAGTGGGGCACGCTCGAACGCCACGTCATGACGCCGTTCGGGTTCGCGCCGGTCGCCTTCCTCAAGGGGGTCGCAAAGCTTGTTCGGACGTTCGTCACCTCGACGGTCATCCTCGCCGCGATGTTGCTCGTGACCAGGACGACGCTCGCGCTCGACGTGCTGACCATCGTTCCGGTCGCAGTCCTCAGCGTCGCCTCGGTGCTTGGACTCGGGTTCGCGGCCGGGGGCGTCACGGTCCTCTACAAGCGAATCGGCAGTTGGCTCAACCTCCTCCAGTTCGGTTTTATCGTTCTCATCTCGGCCCCGGCGTTCGGAATCGGCTGGACGAAGTTTCTTCCCCTCGCACTCGGCAGTTCCATGCTTCAGCGCGCGATGGTCGATGGGACCCGCCTCTGGGAGTTCCCGCTGGCCGACCTCGCCGTTCTGACGGGCACGGCGGTCGGCTACGTGGCGCTCGGGTACGCCGTCTTCGAACTCGCCACTCGGCGCGCACGACGACTCGGCGTCCTCGGCGACTACTGATTCGGAGCGAGTCTGCCCCGGTCGATTCACCCTCAGCCCGTCCGTCACGTACCCGTAATGCTCATGTGACACGCCGAGGTGCTGTCAAACGTGCAAATAAACATCATCGGCAGCGGCTACGTCGGAACGACGGTCGGGGCGTGCCTCGCGGACCTCGGGCACGAGGTGACGACCATCGACATCGACGAGGAAGTCGTCGCCGCCATCAACGCTGGCGAGTCGCCGATACACGAACCCGGACTCGACGATTTGCTTGCGGAACACGTCGGTGGAAACCTCACTGCGACCACTTCCTACGACGACCTCGCGGACGCGGCCGTCACCTTTCTCGCGGTGCAGACGCCTTCCCGGCCGGACGGGAGTATCGACACCGGGCCGCTCCTGAGCGCGGCCCGAATGGCGGGCGAGGCGTTGCAGGACACCGAGGACCGACACCTCGTCGTCGTCAAAAGCACTGTTACGCCGCCGAACGTCCGAGAGTTACGCGAGGCCGTCCTCGACGGTGCAGGCGACGCGAGCGATCGCGTCGAAGTGGCCGCCAATCCCGAATTCCAGCGCGAAGGTTCGGCGGTCGAGGACTTCCTCGACCCCCAAAAGATAGTCTTCGGGACCGACTCCGACTGGGCCACCGAGCGGTTGCGAACGGTGTACGCACCGCTAACCGAGGAGAGTGACGCGCAGGTCGTCGAGACGGACCCCGAAACGGCAACGATGGTGAAGTACGCCAACAACGTCTTCCTCGCGTCGAAGATTAGCCTGATAAACGAACTCGGGAACGTCTGCAAGGAGTTCGGCATCGACGCCTACGAAGTGGCCGACGCTATCGGGGTAGACGACCGTATCGGCGAACGTTTCCTCCGGTCGGGCATCGGTTGGGGTGGGTCGTGCTTCCCGAAAGACACCGCCGCGCTTATCGACACTGCGCGCGCGTCGGGGTACGAACCCGAACTGCTCGAAGCGGTCGTCTCGGTCAACGACGGCCAACCCGACCGGATGGTCGAACTGCTCACCGACCACGTTGACGTTGAGGGACGACCCATCGCCGTCCTCGGCTTGTCGTTCAAACCCGGCACCGGCGACATCCGGAACTCGCGGGCGATTCCGGTCATCGAACGACTCGACGCGCTCGGGACCGAAGTCGTCGCGTACGACCCGGTCGCCATCGACAACATGCGCGAACGGTTCCCGGAGATAACATACGCGAACGATGCCGAGGATGCACTCCGAGACGCACACGGCGCGCTCGTCGTCACCGACTGGGACGAGTTCGCAGTGCTTGACTCGGAGTTCGACGAGATGGCTCGCCCCGTCGTCGTGGACGGCCGTCACGTCGTGGAGCGACGTGACGGACTGACCTACGAAGGTCTCACTTGGTAAGTAGCCAGCAGTTGGCTCTTCACTTTTCGTCGCCGCGGTTCCCTTCCTCACGCACGGGCGCGAATGGAGTTTATCAATTTGTTACGGGTCGTCGATACCTGTCGAGTCCCGCCAGCAGAAGACGTTCGTTATACCCATGGAAACGCCCCGCAATGGCCGTTCGATTCGACGGTCTTAAACGTAACCGGGTACTCGGTAGTGATGTACGCGGCGTCCTGCGGTTTCGGACGTTCGCCACACGCCCAATCCGATGCCCTTAAGTGAAACAGGGCACTTCGGATTGAATGTGAACGCGCCTTCGGGGGTCTTCCCACCGAAGGACGATCACGGTTCGATGCCCTTATCCGATGCGGGCACCTCGAACCAAAAGCAGAGAAAGACACGACGCGATTCGCGGAACGTTCAATCCGTTTCGCACTCTCGGGTCGCCGACGAGGCTCGATGGGTTTATAATCCATCGAGACCAACGTTCGGGTCCGAAGAAGATGAGGATTCCACCCCTGCGGTCCGCCGTACACGATGGAATCTGATGTTAGCTCTGGTAGTTCGGTGACACTCGGTCGGTTACGACCGGCGTCGTCGAACTAACGGACCATAGAAGATAGACACGATATATGTGTCTCCGCCAGAAACCCACCGAGCCATTGCGTGCTCGGCAACCATTCCGGTTGATCCTGCCGGAGGCCATTGCTATCGGAGTCCGATTTAGCCATGCTAGTCGCACGAGTTTATACTCGTGGCAGATAGCTCAGTAACACGTGGCCAACCTACCCTATAGACCAGTATAACCTCGGGAAACTGAGGCTAATGCTGGATACGACTCTCAGACTGGAGTGTCGAGAGCCAGAAATGCGTTAGCGCTATAGGATGCGGCTGCGGCCGATTAGGTAGACGGTGGGGTAACGGCCCACCGTGCCGATAATCGGTACGGGTTGTGAGAGCAAGAGCCCGGAGACGGAATCTGAGACAAGATTCCGGGCCCTACGGGGCGCAGCAGGCGCGAAAACTTTACACTGCACGACAGTGCGATAAGGGGACTCCGAGTGCGAGGGCATATAGTCCTCGCTTTTCTGCACCGTAAGGTGGTGCAAGAATAAGGACTGGGCAAGACCGGTGCCAGCCGCCGCGGTAATACCGGCAGTCCAAGTGATGGCCGCTGTTATTGGGCCTAAAGCGTCCGTAGCCAGCCAGACAGGTCCGTCGGGAAATCCACGCGCTCAACGCGTGGGCGTCCGGCGGAAACCAGCTGGCTTGGGGCCGGAAGACCTGAGGGGTACGTCCGGGGTAGGAGTGAAATCCTGTAATCCTGGACGGACCACCGGTGGCGAAAGCGCCTCAGGAAGACGGACCCGACGGTGAGGGACGAAAGCTAGGGTCACGAACCGGATTAGATACCCGGGTAGTCCTAGCTGTAAACGATGCTCGCTAAGTATGGCGCACACTACGAGTGTGCGCTGTGCTGTAGTGAAGACGAGAAGCGAGCCGCCTGGGAAGTACGTCCGCAAGGATGAAACTTAAAGGAATTGGCGGGGGAGCACTACAACCGGAGGAGCCTGCGGTTTAATTGGACTCAACGCCGGACATCTCACCAGCTCCGACTGCAGTAATGAAGGTCAGTGTGATGAGCTTACCTGAGGCTGCAGAGAGGAGGTGCATGGCCGCCGTCAGCTCGTACCGTGAGGCATCCTGTTAAGTCAGGCAACGAGCGAGACCCGCATCTCTAATTGCCAGCAGCACCCTTGTGGTGGCTGGGTACATTAGGGAGACCGCCACGGCTAACGTGGAGGAAGGAACGGGCAACGGTAGGTCAGCATGCCCCGAATGAGCTGGGCTACACGCGGGCTACAATGGCCAGGACAACGGGTTCCAACCTCGAGAGAGGGCGGTAATCTCTGAAACCTGGTCGTAGTTCGGATTGAGGGCTGAAACTCGCCCTCATGAAGCTGGATTCGGTAGTAATCGCGCTTCAGAAGAGCGCGGTGAATACGTCCCTGCTCCTTGCACACACCGCCCGTCAAAGCACCCGAGTGAGGTCCGGATGAGGCCCGGTTCCCGGGTCGAATCTGGGCTTCGCAAGGGGGCTTAAGTCGTAACAAGGTAGCCGTAGGGGAATCTGCGGCTGGATCACCTCCTAACGCACGGGACCATCCCCGACGGGGATGGCCCACAGACTCGTCCGTCATTGTGACGGACACGCGAGGGTTCCTCGACGACTCGTTCGCTATACCGACCGAGCACCTTAGAACTACCAGAGCTACACAATCGTCCCCGAGCGGGGACAAATCCATAGCTCAGTGGCAGAGCACCTTCCTTCGGGAGGTAGTCTCAGGTTCGATTCCTGATGGATTTCTGATTGGGCTTGACGTGAACCGTGTCCCTTAAGTGGGAGACGAGAGAACGTTCAAGTCCGAGACAACCGATGCACTACACCGTGAGAGCGCGTGTAGGAAGGGTTCGATGCACGCTCCTACACCACCTGTAGGACGTGACGATGACGACCGTATGTACGTGCAATCCAGGCGTCCACTGGATCCGATGCAGTCAATCCGGGTCACAGTGCGATGTTTACCAACAGCGTGGCTACTGTGCCAGCTGGTGGATGGCTCGGCTCGAGCGCCGATGACGGACGTGCCAAGCTGCGATAAGCCTGAGGGAGCCGCACGGAGGCGAAGAACTCAGGATCTCCGAATGGGAATCCCCTAGCAATTGCCTTGCGCAATAGGGAACGCCGGAAATTGAAACATCTTAGTACCGGCAGGAAAAGAAATCGCAAGAGATGTCGTTAGTAACTGCGAGTGAACCCGACACAGTCCAAACCGAAGCCCTCACGGGCAATGTGGTGTTTCGGACTGACTTGCAGCACCCGACCGAACAGAAGAAGTCTTCTGGAACGGAGCGCGATACAGGGTGAAAGCCCCGTATTCAGTTCTAGTACGGTGTGCGTCAGCTCCAGAGTAACAGGGATTGGAAATTCCTTGTGAATATCGCGGGCATCGACCGCGAAGACTAAACACGACTCGAGACCGATAGCGAACAAGTAGCGTGAGCGAACACTGAAAAGCACCCCACAAAGGGAGGTGCAATAGAGCCTGAAATCAGTTGGCGATCGAGCGATGAGGCTCGAAAGGCCCTGCAATAAACGAGACGAGTGCAAACTCGCAGTAGGACTTGCAGGGAGCCGGTGTCTCATCGTACGTTTTGAAAAACGAACCAAGGAGTGCATCTGATTGGCGAGCCTAACCGGTTCATCCGGGTAGGCATAGGGAAACCAACATGGCCGCAGCACTTTGTGCGAGGGCCGCCGTCTTCAAGGGCGGGGAGTCAAGCGGATGCGACCCGAAACCAGATGATCTACGCGTGGGCAAGGTGAAGCGTGCCGAAAGGCACGTGGAGGCCTGTTAGGGATGGTGTCCTACAATACCCTCCCGTGACCTACGTGTAGGGGTGAAAGGCCCATCGAATCTGGCAACAGCTGGTTCCAACCGAAACATGTCGAAGCATGACCTCTGTCGAGGTAGTTCGTGAGGTAGAGCGACCGATTAGGGGAACCAACTCCGAGAGGAGTTGGTCCCCTTGTCAAACTCCAAACTTACGAACGCCGTCGACGCAGGGACTCCGGTGTGCGGGGTAAGCCTGTGCACCAGGAGGGGAACAACCCAGAGCTGGGTTAAGGTCCCAAAGTGTAGACTAAGTGTAATTTGAAGGTGGTCTCAAGCCCTAAACAGCCGGGAGGTGAGCTTAGAAGCAGCTACCCTCTAAGAAAAGCGTAACAGCTTACCGGCCGAGGTTTGAGGCGCCCAAAATGATCGGGACTCAAGTCTACCACCGAGACCTGGCCATACGGATAACACCGTAACTGAGTAGGTTGGCATTCCGTTCGGATGGAAGCGCGGGCGAGAGTTCGCGTGGACCGACCGGGAACGAAAATCTTGGTCATAGTAGCAGCGTTAGTCGGGTTAGAACCCCGACGACCTGACGAGCAAGGGTTCCTCGGCAATGCTGAACAGCCGAGGGTTAGCCGGTCCTAAGTCTCACCGCAACTCGAATGAGACAACAGGGAAACAGGTTAATAGTCCTGTGCCGCTATACAACAAAACCGACGCCTTGGGAACCATCAAGCCGGGTTTTCGCC
Source organism: Halorussus pelagicus (assembly GCF_004087835.1). Taxonomy (NCBI): domain Archaea; kingdom Methanobacteriati; phylum Methanobacteriota; class Halobacteria; order Halobacteriales; family Haladaptataceae; genus Halorussus; species Halorussus pelagicus. Next base: position 162,086 of record NZ_CP035119.1, on the reverse strand, counting down.
CGGTCGAATCCAGGAACTTCGTGGAAGCCGTAATGGCACGAAGCGAACGAAGCTGGAGACAGCGTAAGTTGATGTTACCTAGGGCCCGTGAAAAGGGAGTATAGCGTCCGTACCGAGATCCGACACAGGTGCTCTGGCAGCGAAAGCCAAGGTCTGTCGGGAGCAACCGACGTTAGGGAATTCGGCAAGTTAGTCCCGTAAGTTCGCGATAAGGGATGCCTGCTCCGGATAGGAGCAGGTCGCAGTGACTCGGACGCTCCGACTGTCTAGTAACAACATAGGTGACCGCAAATCCGCAAGGACTCGTACGGTCACTGAATCCTGCCCAGTGCAGGTATCTGAACACCCGGTACAACGGGGCGAAGGACCTGTTAACGGCGGGGGTAACTATGACCCTCTTAAGGTAGCGTAGTACCTTGCCGCTTCAGTAGCGGCTTGCATGAATGGATCAACGAGAGCGTCACTGTCCCAACGTTGGGCCCGGTGAACTGTACGTTCCAGTGCGGAGTCTGGAGACCCCCAAGGGGAAGCGAAGACCCTATAGAGCTTTACTGCAGGCTGTCGCTGGGACACGGTCGCTGATGTGCAGCATAGGTAGGAGGCGTTACAGAGGTATCCGCGCTAGCGGACCACCCAGCCAGCATTGAAATACTACCCGTCAGTGACTGTGACCCTCACTCCGGGAGGAAGACACCGGTAGCCGGGCAGTTTGACTGGGGCGGTACACGCTCGAAAAGATATCGAGCGTGCCCCAAGATTTCCTCATCCGCGTCGGAAACGCGGAACAGAGCGCAAGAGCAAAAGGAAGTCTGACAGTGTCCTTCACAACGCGGGACGCTGACGCGAAAGCGTGGTCTAGCGAACCTATCAGCCTGCTTGATGCGGGCGATAGATGACAGAAAAGCTACCTTAGGGATAACAGAGTCGTCACTCGCAAGAGCACATATCGACCGAGTGGCTTGCTACCTCGATGTCGGTTCCCTCCATCCTGCCCGTGCAGAAGCGGGCAAGGGTGAGGTTGTTCGCCTATTAAAGGAGGTCGTGAGCTGGGTTTAGACCGTCGTGAGACAGGTCGGCTGCTATCTATTGGGGGTGTTACGGTATCTGACGGGAACGATCGTATAGTACGAGAGGAACTCCGATTGGATGCCACTGGTGTACCGGTCGTCCGAAAGGGCGCGTGCCGGGCAGCCACGCATCACGGGGTAAGAGCTGAACGCATCTAAGCTCGAAACCCACCTGGAAAAGAGATACCATCTGAGACCGCTCGTAGAAGACGAGTTCGATAGACTTGGGATGTACGCGCCGAGGCAACGAGGCGTTGAGTCCGCGAGCACTAACTGGTCAAGCCACACATTCATCACCGCACTGCGCCCGATTGATTACATCGGGTCCAGGCGCAAACTGGATTGCACAAAACACATACGGTCGTTTGCATCGAGCTACCGACGTTGGACAATTGTTCGCGGTTCGATTCCGCGAGTCGGCGTTAAGGCGGCCAGAGCGGTGGGGTAAACACCCGTACCCATCCCGAACACGGAAGTTAAGCCCGCCTGCGTTTCGGGGAGTACTGGAGTGCGCGAGCCTCTGGGAAATCCGATTCGCCGCCTACCATTCATACTGTCACCCTCTTCAGGAAGTAGTCCTGAAGGGGGTTTTGTATTTCGAACGCGACGACACTCAGCGTCGTCCTCGACAGTGACTACGGCAAAGAGTCGTCGAAGCTCCCGCCCTTACTGAACGGCGTCCCACAACTCGTCGCGGTATCGCTTGACCAGCGTCGCGCCGAGTCGTCGCTCGACGGCGGTAAAGCCGAGCAGTCGGAGCGACGTGGCGTACGCGAAAAGACCGAGCGCGGTCCCGACGACGAGCGCCACGACGTCAGGGAGCGCGAACCGGACGAGAAGAGCGAGGAGTGCCAACGGAAGTCCGGCGATCAATGGCTTCGCGTGGAGGCGCGTGAACGGTTGTAACCCTTCGAGGTAATACAGCACCGCCACCTCCAGACCGTTGTTGATAGTGAGCATTAGCAGATAGCTCCCGACGAGCCCCGGCAGTCCGAACCTCGTAGTTAACGGAATCGCCGTCACGACCAGAAACGCCGTGATGACGACGTTGACGACGAGGAGCGCCCGCTGGTGGTCGGTCATCGTCAGCAAGATGCCGGCGCTGCCCGCGGCGCAGGCGGCGTACTGCGCGAGGACGAACCCCGGCAAGAGCGGCGCGTACTCGACGAATGTCGGGCCGAACAGGCCCATCACCGTCTCTCGATAGACGATAACGGGAATCGCCAATCCCGTCACGCCGACCAGCACCAGTCGGCTCGTGACGTGGTAGAGTCGGCCGAGCGCGTCCCGGTGGCCCTCTTCGTGGAGCGCCGCGGCGACTGGCGGGATGAACTGGTTGATACCCATCAGCGGGAGACGGACCAGCGTGCCGACGAGGACGCCGACCGCGAACACGCCGCCCGCGACGCTCGAGAGGAACACCGCAATGAGCGGGTAGAAGCCGAGCCGTTGGGTCGTCGTGGCGACCCCGCCGACGAACAGCGGGAGTGTAAACGAGAGGTATTTTCGCCGGAGTCGCGCGGCGTCCCCGCCCCGGATACGGGGTCGGAAGTCGCGCTCGCGGACGAGCCAGACAGCCGCTCCGATGCCCGACAATCCCATGACGAACACGACGCCCGCGGCCGCGAGCGCGAGGTCGCGGAAGACGAAGGCGGCGACCGCGCCCACTGCGAGTTGCGCGGTCGGGAAGCAGACCCGGAGCGTAAGATTCAGCGGCCCGACCGCTTCGAGACCACGCAGAATCTCTGTCACGGTGAACAGCCAGACGCTCGCCGGGAGACCCGCCGCGAAGATGCGCAAGAAGAGTTCGAACTGCGCGCCTTCGTCGGCGACTCGCGTCACTAGCGGTGCAGCAACGAACAGCATAGTGCCGAACGCGGTGGCGACGCCCACGAGCAATAGTCCCGCGAACGTGGCGAGCACGTCGCGCTCGGCGTCCGAGTCGGCGTTCGGCAGGAATCGGCTTAGGCCGCTCCGGAACCCGAGTGTGAGCCGGAGCAGATATCGCTGAAGCCGCCGGGAGAGTGCGAACACCCCGTACGCGCCCGCGGAGAAGCCGTTCGTCAGGACTGCGGTGAACGCAAGCGTCAATCCGCGTTGGAGGAGGATGGCTGGCACGGAGACGCTCGCGCCGTGGGCAACTCGCTCCAGCGCGTCTTCGAGACGACGTTCCACGGGTTCACGACCGGTCGTCGCGCTCGCGCCGGACTCGTCGGTCGGCGACCGACTCGACTCGCTCTCGGCGGTCGAATCACCCGGCGCAGTCCGTTCGGAGGTCACGGGTTGATTTGCTCTAACCCGCGAATAAATCCGCTGGTCTCCGTCGTGGAGCGTCTCGCTGACTCGAACTTCGCGTCGGTGTCGCGCCGTTCGAGAGCCGCCATTCTATAAATTTTCACCAGATAAAATTTATATATTAACCTCTGGTTAGATTACCTTCCGTCCAGTGGTACGCTATGTCACCTCATGAACTGCGATAGACGCACGCTCATCAAGTCGGCCGGTAGCGCAGTCGGTGTGGCGACCGTTCTCGGCGGCGTCGGAACCGCGGCGGTCTCGGGTTCGTACACGAACCACTACTACAGCGGCTTCGACTACTGGAAGTACGTCCCGGACGGCGTCGGGGCGGGCGACCCCCTCGTCGTGATGCTCCACGGCTGTTCCCAGACGGCCGACCAGTTCCGCGAGGAGACGCGCATGAACGAGGTCGCCGACCGGGAGGGGTTCGCGGTTATCTACCCCGACCAGTACAACGCCCGGAACGGCCTGCTGTGTTGGAACTGGTACTACGATGCCAACACTACCCGCGGAAACGGCGAGGCCGCGGTCATCGCCGGGATGACCCAAGAGACCGTCGAAGCGGAGGGACTCGACCCAGACCGCGTCTACGTCGCGGGTCTCTCGGCGGGCGCGGCGATGGTTCCGAACATGCTCGCGGAGTACGCCGATATCTACGCCGCGGGGGGCGTCCACTCCGGACTGGAGTACGACGCCGCCGAAACCTCCTACGGCGGAACGACCGCGATGTCCGACGGCGGACCCGACCCGCAGAGTCAGGGTACGCAGGCCTACGAGTCGATGGAGGACTACGGCATCACGAGCGAACTGCCAACCATCGTGTTCCACGGCACCGACGACACGACAGTTGACCCGATAAACGGCCATCAGGCCGCCGAACAGGCGACTCAGACCAACGACCTCGCCGCCGACGGTACCGACGACGACGGCATCGACTACGACGCCGACGTGGTGCGCGATGGCACGTCAGACTCCTACAGCTACACCACCTCCGAGTATCACGACGAGAGTGGCGACGCCGTGGTGGAGAAATGGATGGTCGAGGGCATGGACCACGCATGGTCCGGCGGCGAGTCCGGTGGCGAGTTCACTGCGCCGGGCGGTCCCGACGCGAGCCAGATACTGTGGGAGTTCTTCGCGGACAAAAGCCGGGGGTGAGTAACGATGAATCTGCAACGACGCACCCTGTTGAAGTCGCTCGGAAGCGCCGCCGGAGCGGTCGCCTCGTTCGATGGCTCGGCGTTGTCGGACTCGGACGACTCAGTCGCGTCCTACGACTGGGAGTTCGGCGACGACACCGCCGTGACTGGCGAGACTGTCAGCCACAGTTACGATGCCTCGGGCCACTACACCGCGACTCTGACGGTCACAGACCCCGGAAGGTTCTTCCAAAGTACCGATAGCTGTTGAACCGCTTCGCGCTCGGCGAACGCCCTTCCCGTTTCGATTTTCGACGGCGAAACGAGTCGGTCGTTGCGTGCTACATGAACGCCGAAAGCACGACCATCACGAGGAAGAGACCGACGATTACCAGCAGGATAGCTATCGAAGCGAGGAGCGTCACTCTCGTGAGTCCACCCACCATGAGTATCGGTGTGAGAATCGCCGAGAGGAGGGCTGCCAAGTCGAAATTCCCCTCGTTATCGTCGTCGCCCATCTCTAACAGGAAGAAAATGAAGAACCCGATGAACAGCGAGTCCAAGAGCGCGTACACGATATTGAAACGGAATACCACGAACTGCTGGCTCTCGTCTATCGTGGGAACTAGCGGTGCGTACTCGCCGGGGAGCGACTCTGAGAACCCGCCTAACAGACTAGATGGGGTACTCGCTATGTCTGAGACCACCTTCTCGGAACTCGATTTCGGCGGTGGGCGATGGGTAACGTCGAGTTCCACCTCTTTGCCCTCTCCGTCGGAGCGATTCGTACCGAAGTAGTACACTGCCTTCGCGGTGACGGGGAACTCGCCCGGACTCTCGGGGTCGATGGTGATGCGAGTGCCGAACTCCCCGCCGGGTTCGAGGCTCCGCGTGGCGACGTACTGGTTGTCGCCTTCGTCGATATCGTTGACGCCAGTAACCGAGACCCCGCTCGGTGCCTGAAAGATGAGTTGGACCGTCATCGGCCGCTCGTTCGTAACGTAGTTGACGGCGCTGAACTCGAGGTGGGCCTGTTCGCCGTTGTCGATTGCGACGCGCTGAGACGAGAGATATATCGACGTCCGCTCGTTCGAAATGTCGATTATCTTGGTCGTCTTGTTCACAGTTCCGGCGGAGGCGTTCGTCGCGTCGCCGACCACGTCGCTGGTCGGCGGCGTCCCCGTTGCGTCGGCGGACACGTCGCCCGGCAGTCCGACGCCGCCGACGGCTATCGGGAGGAGTACCAGAATCGCACACAGAAGAACAGCGCCTCGAACGAGTAAACGTCTCATTTAGGAGAAATTGAGCGAATCGTTATACTTATCTCTTTATTTATGCGGAACAGGATTTGTTCGTTCGTTGTTCGGTCTGCCCTCTCACGCTCTCCCGCTCCGATTTCGCTCCTCGGTCCGCCATCAGTGGACGCGACGACCCGGAAGGAAACCGTTTTTCGCCCGCGCTCCGAACCGTCTTCCATGAACGTACGAAAGCTGGCGGACCTCGGTCCCGACGACCGACGGGCGCTGTTCGACCGCGACGCGGGCATCGAAGGCGTCCGCGAGGACGTGCGCGACATCGTCTCTCGCGTCCGCGAGGAAGGCGACGTGGCGGTCCGAGAGTTCTGCGAGGAGTTCGACGGCGTCTCGGTCGGCAACTTAGACATCACCGACGAGGCCGAGCGCGCCTACGACGAACTCGACGACGAGATTCGAGACGCCATCGAGACCGCCGCCGAGAATATCCGGGCGTTCCACGAAGCCCAACGCCCCGAAGACTGGCGGCGCAAGTTCGCCGACGGCCGCGAGTTGGGTCGTCGGTTCCGACCGCTCGAACGCGTCGGGGTCTACGTCCCCGGCGGGGCCGCGGCCTACCCCTCCAGCGCGCTGATGGGCGTCATCCCGGCGAAGGTCGCTGGCGTCGAGCAGGTCGCGGTGGCGACCCCGCCCGCCGAGGAGATGAACCCCGTGACGCTCGCGGCCATCCACGCCGCTGGCGCTGACGCGGTGTTCAACGTCGGCGGCGCGCAGGCGGTCGCCGCGCTGGCCTACGGCACCGAACAGATAGACCGCGTCCAGAAAGTCGTCGGGCCGGGCAACAAGTGGGTGACGGCGGCGAAAGCAGAGGTTCGAGGCGACGTGGCCATTGACTTCCTCGCCGGACCGAGCGAGGTGTTGGTCGTCGCCGACGAAACCGCGGACCCGCGACTCGCGGCCGCGGACCTCGTCGCGCAGGCCGAACACGACCCCGAGGCGTCGGTCGTCGCGGTGACCGACGACGAGGCGACCGCCGAGGCAATCGCCGAGGAAATCGAGGCCCAACTCCCCGAGCGCGAGCGGAGCGAGACCGCCCGGAAGGCCCTCGAAAGCGACGAGAGCGGCGTCCTGCTCGCGCGCTCGCCGAGCGAGACCGTCCTGTTCGCCGAGGAGTTCGCCGCCGAACACCTCTCGATTCAGGCCGACGACGACGAGGAGATTCTGGACCGCATCGACAGCGCCGGAAGCGTCTTCCTCGGACCCTACACTCCCGTCGCCGCGGGCGACTACGCCAGCGGCACCAACCACGTTCTGCCGACCACCGGCGCGGCGAAGATAACGGGCGGCCTGTCGGTCGATACGTTCGTGCGCGAGACGACCGTCCAGCGCTTGGACGAGGGCGGGTTAGACGACCTCTCGGCGACGATTACGACGCTCGCGGAAGCCGAAGGACTTGAGGGCCACGCCGAGAGCGTGCGTAAGCGATTCGAGGACTGAGACCCCTCACCTCGCTGGTTCGTCGTCCGAGGGGTCCGCTCGCTTGGGTTCGTCTTCGCTTCTCGTCTCTCTGGATTGACTCGCTCGGCTCGCGTCGCCTCGCTCTCGAACGACGACCGTCGAGACCCGAGCACCCTCGACCTCCTCAACGTCGAGGTAGTAGCCGTCAGTCTTGATGCGGTCGCCGACCTCCGGGGCGCGTCCGAGACGGTCCAGCACCAGACCGCCGAGCGTCCCGAAGTCCGACACCTCGAAGTCGGCGTTCAGTCGCTCGTTAACGTCCGAGACAGCGACGCCACCGTCAACGGTGAAGACACCGTCGCTCCGTCGCTCGATGGTGGGTTCGCGGTGGTCCACGTCGAAGTCGTCTCGGAGGTCGCCGACGACGACTTCCACGAGGTCTTCGACCGTCACGATGCCCTCGAACGACCCCCACTCGTCGATAACTGCGGCCATCTGGCCCTGCTCGTCCTGAAACTCCGTGAGGAGGTCGTTGATGCGGCCGGTCTCCGGAACGACGGTGAGGTCGCGCGCGAGGTCCCCGGCCGTGACGGATTCGGTCGCTCCGTCGGTGGACTCGCTCGCTTCTAGCACGTCTTTCACGTCAACGTAGCCGACGACTTGGTCGCTGTCGTCGGTCTCCACGACCGGGTAGCGGGTGTGGCCCTCGCCGATTATCAGTCGGCGGAGGTCCGACAGCGGGAGGTCGGCGGACGCACTCACCACGTCGGGGCGGGGCACCATGACTTCCCGGACGGTGATGTCGTCGAGGTCGAACACGCGCTCTATCATCTCGACCTCGGACTTGTCGATGTGACCCTGCTTGCCCGAGCGACCCAGTACCATCAGAAGCTCTTCTTCTTCGAGGCTCTCCTCGCTCTCGGTCACCGGCGGGACGCCGATAAGTCGCGTGAAGGCGTTCGCCGTGCCGTTAAACACGATAATACCGGGGACGAACAGGTAGTAGAAGAACTTCATCGGCGGTGCGGCCAGCAGCGAGACGCGTTCTGCCTGCGCGATGGCTATCGTCTTCGGCGCGAGTTCGCCGAAGACGACGTGCAGGAACGTGATGAAGCCGAACCCGGCGGCGAACGCGACGAGGTGGACGAGATTCTGCGGGAGGATGGAGCCGAGGAACGGCTCGATGAGCGCCGCCACCGCCGGTTCTCCGATCCACCCGAGACCCAGCGAGGAAATCGTGATGCCGAGCTGTGTCACCGCGAGGTAGTCGTCAAGGCTCTCCATCACCGTCTGCAACGTCTTCGCGCCCGGTTTGCCCTTCGCGACGAGTCCCTCGACGGCCGTGGATCTGATTCGGACGAAGGCGAACTCCGTGGCGACGAAGAAGCCGTTCAACACCACTAGCACGAGCGCGAGCAGGACGCGCCCGAGCGAGAACGCGAGGTCTACCATTCGGTCCTCCGCGTCTTCCCTGTCGAAGAGTGTCCTCTCCGCCCGGTCGAGTCGTCGCGCGCAGTTCGCTCTGGAACTGGCTCGACGGAGTCGTCTCTGGTCATACCGTCACGTAGCGTTCTCGATGTGATAAGAATGGCCCTCCCGATGCGAGACTCCGATCCGGCGACGGTCTACGTCCGGAAGCTCTCGCCGCACCCGCACTCGCTGACGACGTTCGGATTATCGACGTGGAAGCCCGCGCCCTGCAGGCCGTCCTCGTAGTCCACGACGCTCCCCTCGATGTAGTTCATGCTCGCGGGGTCAACGAACACCCGAAGCTCGTGATGCTCGTAGACCGTGTCGTCTTCTTCCGGTTCCTCGTCGAAGCGCATCCCGTAAGACAGCCCCGCACAGCCGCCCTGCTGGACGAACAGCCGGAGTCCAGCGATGCCGGTGTCCAACTCCTCGCTCTCCAACAGCGCGAGGGCTTCGTCGGCGGCGTCGGGTGTCACCTCTATCTTCGTCGTGGGGTCGCCGTCGGGTGCGGTCTCGGTACTCATACCGTATCGTTGCGCGTCCGGGGTGTTAATGTTGACGCCGAGCGACGAACGGTTTCGAGTCCCTAGGTGGGAAGGATAATAACGACTAGATAGTATTTTGAAAGAACTTTTGTACCGGGAGAGTTGTTCGAAATATACATGTCGAATCACGACCGACGCTCCGTGTTGAAGGGAACCGCCTCGCTCGCTGCCGCAGGGACCGTCGGAACGCTCGTTCCGGGGTCTGCGAGCGCTGCCACGACTGACACGTACCGACTGTACCACTGGATCGGTAGTCTTGAACATGGAACGTTTAACGAACCGGCCGACCTGACCACCGCACTCGACCAGAAACCGATAGACGGCGTCTACCCGATGATTCCTCACAATGGTTTCGAGACCGGCTACAAATCCGACTGGCTCGACTTCGTCGGTCGGATGAACGACCGTGGGGTTCGCGTCGTCCCGGTCGTCAACGGCGTGAAGGCCGACGCGGCCGCGGATGTCGTGCAACAGATGCTCGACTGGAACGCCGACGCTACCTCTGGACAGAAGATAGACGGCATCCAAATCGACGTGGAAGATGGTGCGTACGACGGTGACGCTCAGAAGACGCTGTCCGGTATCGAGACTCACCTCCTCGACTCGTCGCTGACCACCCAAATCGACGGGCAGGGTCTCGATTACGCGCTCGCGGCCATCCCCGCGTGGGGGAACAACGCCACCGCCTCGCAGTTCTCGGCCATCGCCACCGACGACAGTATCGACCGCATCGTCGCCATGACGTACGACCCGACCACCTCCGAGGTGAGAACGCATCTCGAATGGCTCTACGACGATTTCAGCGAGGAGACCGACCACGAGGTTGCCTTCGGTGCCCACGTAGATGGCGTGAACTGGAGCGACATCGAGTCGATGCGTGACGACTTGGACGACGTCTGCTGGGCCGATATTGGTACTATCGACGGATTCGCGGTCTGGCAACTCGACCAACTCGATCTCTGACCGTCGCGGTCCGAGCGCGCTACGCTCTCCTTACCCCTCTAACTCGAAAGCGACCGTGACCTCGGCCTGATACTCCCGGTCCGGCGCGTTGGCGACTTCGACGCCGAGTTCGTCCACCTCCACCCACTTCAAGTTCTCCAACGTTCTCTCGGCGCGGTCGATGGCGTCGTCCGCGGCCGCGTCGAAACTCTCCTCGCTCGTGCCGATGAGCGTGATTTTCTTGAACACCATGGCCACTCCGGGTACCACGTAGAGACGGATAAAGCTACGCGGCCGAACGCCCGCTCGCCGCCAGACACCTGCTCGTGGCTGGATACTCGCCCGCGCCCGGCGCGCTCCCGGAGTCGTGCGCCGAGTCAGTTACTCCGCGCTCCGGCCGCCGTCAAGGCGGTCGGTCAGCGCACCGACAACGTCCGAGAGGTAGGCCGCGCCCCAGATTGCGACGAGGACGCCGCCCACCGTGTCGAACAGCAGGTCCTTCATCGTGTCTTCGAGACCGAACTGGGTGAGTATCTTGTCGCTGCCCAGAATCGTCGCCAGTCCGCCGACGCCGAACTCGATGACCTCCCAGACGACGCCGAACGCGACGACGAACAGCAGGATGAAGACGAACGTGAACCGCGGCGGGAGATAGATGTCGTCGGTATGTTCGTCGAGCGCGCGGGTGGTCGCATACCCGATGGCCGCCACGAGCGACGACGAGAGCGCGTGGGTCATGTGGTCCCACCACCACAACGACGGGTTGCGGTACGGTCCGAGTGTGCCCAGCGCATGGAGGAACACCGCGGTCGTAATCCAGAGGGTGAGACCCGCGTCCATCGGGATGTCGTAGTCCCGTTCCAAGATGGCCGGGAGGAAGGTGATGGCAAACGCGATGCCCGCGTTGACGACGACGCCGATGTTCCGCCGGTAGAGTCCCGCGAGGAGGATGACGACGAGTCCGACCTCCATCGCGCGGGTCACTTGCGTTTGTCGGCGCTCGGAGATTCGGAGTCGGTCGCGGGTTCTCACAGGCGCTCACCGTGTTGGCCCGATAGACGCGCTTCGATGCGCGCGAACCGCCGGAAGTACCACTCGAAGACGACGCCAGCCATGCCGCCGATGACCGTCGCGGCCACGAAGTCCCACATGAGTCGGTGTTCGCTCCGGATGAAGGCGGTGCCGAGATAGATGTCCGAGAGCCACTGGACGACCGCCCAAATTCCCGAGGTAGCAATCGTTGCGACGACGACGAACAGCACCGCGAACCAGTGGGTCATCTCGACGGTGGTGAACGCGTGCAACTCAACGGCGACGATGAGCGCGAGCGCCGCGACGGAAAGATACGTTGCCACCCGCGAGGCCGACGGAAACGTCGCCATCGACCGCCCGAAGATGGGAAGCGCCGCGAGCGCCAGCACCTCCCACGGGAGCATGACAATCCAGTCGCGCTTGGCGACTGTCGGAACCAACGCCAGCGCCCCGACGAAGGCGGTGAACCCGGCCCAGAGCAGATGTCCGTCGAGCATCTCCTCGGCCGAGACGACTGCGAGAAACGCCACGAGCGCCCAGCCGAGACCGGCGTTCACGCGCTCGTCTTCGACGACTCGGTCGAGCCTCCCGGTGCGGCGTGCCATATCACTCCGTAGAGAACGATCCGGTATGAAAGCAGGGGTGTCGGGACGGAGCGCGGCGACGTGACCGAATCGGCGGGCGAGTACAACCTCACGCGAGCGAGTACATCAGATAGACCAGCGTGTAGGTTAGCGCCGCGACCGACACCGCCGCCAGCCCGGTCAACACCCACGTCACGGTCTCGTGCCAGTCGGCGGACAGCACCGACTTCGGAGGGAGGAGGTTCGGCGCGATGCCGACTGCGCCGACCGCCAGAATCGAGAACACGAAGTGGTACGACACGTCGAGTGTCGGCGCGGGCATCGCCACCGCCGCGATGGCGTAGGCGGCCCCGAACGCGGCGCGAGTGTCAACGTGTTGGAGGACCCGCCGGTCGGTGGCCCGCAGATAGACGTAGCCCGCGAGCCAAATCGTCGCCAACTCGACGCCGAACACCGCCAGCAGATTGAGCGTCGGGTCTCCAAGTAGCGTGACGCGCTCGGTCAGCAGGCGCACGTCCAGCGGATAGAGAAACTGCGGCGGCGCGCCAGTGAACAGGTCACCGAAGGGGTGACTGAGCAGTCCGAGGAGCGCCGCGGCGAGCAGTTCCCGCGGGCCGAACTCCCCCCGGCGCGACGCGACCGCCGCGACGACCAGACCCGCGAGCAGGAACGCGAGCATGACCGCGCCGCCGAGCAGACCGCTCTCAGCGACGGCGACGGCGGTCAGGCCCGCGACGAGTGCGACCGCGAGGAGTCGGTGGAACGCCCCGGCCGTGAAGCTGCGGGCACCGCGGCCCGCGACGCTCGCCGCGAACGCCGCGGCGGCGACGACACCGACCACTAACGAGTGGGTCACGGCGCGGTGGACGAGGGTGGAACTCGACCAGAACGCGTCGGTCATGGTCCAGACGCCAGCGAGACCGACCTGCGCGAGTCCGAACACGGCGTAGAGCATGTCTACGTCGGGGACCGCGGCGAACGCGCCCGCCGTAACTCCGAACGCGAGGGCGCGCTCGCTCGGCCACCGCCGCCCCGCGACGGCGGTGGCGACTGCGAACGCCACCATCGCGTGTCCGACCATCATAGGTACGACCGTTGGCGCTCGGACGGTATAAGCGTCTCCCCGACTGGTAATCGGTCGCACTCGCTGGCTCACTGGCGTTGTGCTGGCTCGCTAGTGTCGCTTCGGTACGAAAAAGGCGGTCGTCGGCAGGGCGGAAACCGCCACCGCCGGTGTTGGAAAGACGGCTCGGGACGCCGCGCAAGCGGTCGCAACCGCGGCTCGGCCGCCCTCTCTCGGGCAAGCGGTCGTGCCCGCACGGGGTCGAACCAACCTCCCCCGTTTGGTGTCACCCTCGTGCGGGCTTCGTCGTAGCCGTCCGTCGGTCGCGCCCGCGGTCCCCCGCGGGTCCTGTCGTGCCGTTTCGAAAGTCTCGCCCGTCGAACGCGCCCCCGTCGCGTCCGTCTGGGCGTCTTCCCGTATGCCGGACATCGGAATAAACAGATGTGACCGTTCTGTCCGTTCAGTCGCCGAAACGTCGCGTTTCGCTGGCGGCCGCGCGCTCGGGGTCGGACAACGCGGAGTTACGCGCCGCGGCGTCCTGCGAAACGACGCGATAACCGAATTTCCGGGTTAAAACCGTTTAAGTCGCCTCCGGCGGTAGCACGCGACATGGTGGAGAAACCGGACGTTGGAGAGTTGACGCCGCCGGACAGAACGCTGATGGGTCCCGGACCGAGCGAGGTCCACCCGCGGGTGCTTCGCGCGATGAGTACCCCGCTGGTCGGACATCTTGACCCGTCGTTCATCGAGATTATGAACGAGGTCCAAGACCTCCTGCGGTACACCTTCCGAACCGACAACCAGTGGACGATTCCGGTCTCTGGCACCGGGTCGGCCGCGATGGAGGCCGCAATCGGCAACGTCGTGGAACCGGGCGACACGATGTTGGTCCCGACGAACGGCTACTTCGGCGGCCGGATGGCGAAGATGGCGACTCGCGCGGGCGGCGACGTGGTCCGCGTGGACGCGCCGTGGGGCGAACCGCTCGACCCCGCCGACGTGGCCGCGGCGATGGACGAACACCAACCGGACGTGTTCGGGTTCGTCCACGCTGAGACCAGTACGGGCGTCCTCCAGCCGCAGGTCTCGGAGTTGACCAACGTGGCCCACGACCACGACGCCCTCGTCATCGCCGACACCGTGACCTCGCTGGGCGGCGTCGAACTGAAAGTGGACGACTGGGGAATCGACGTGGCCTACGCCGGACCCCAGAAGTGTCTCTCGTGTCCGCCGGGCGCGGCCCCGCTCACGCTCAACGACCGCGCGATGGAGAAGGTCCTCTCGCGCGAGGCGGACGCCCGGTCGTGGTATCTCGACCTCTCGCTGTTGGAAGGCTACTGGGGCGACGACCGCTCGTACCACCACACCGCGCCCATCACGAACGTCTACGCGCTCCGCGAGGCGCTTCGCCTCGTCGCCGAGGAGGGCATCGAGAACCGCTGGGAGCGCCACCGCGAGAACGCCGCCGCGCTCAAGGCGGGCGTCGAAGCGATGGGGATGGAGATGAACGCGCCCGACGACTACTGGCTTCCGAGTCTCAACGCGGTCCGTGTCCCCGACGGCGTGACCGACACGGACGTTACGAGCTACCTACTCGACCAGTACGACCTCGAAATCGCCACCGGACTCGGGGACTTGGAGGGCGACATCTTCCGAATCGGGTGCATGGGTTATTCCTCGCGGCCCGAGACGGTGTCGTACCTGATGGCCGCGCTCGGCGACGCGCTTTCCGAGCAGGGCGCGGCCGTAGACGTGGAAGCCGGACTCGCCGCGACGGCCCGGAAACTCGGCGAGCGGTAAGCGTCGCTCTCCGGTCGATTGAAAGAGAACCGACGCGCCGGGTGTCCGGCGCGGGAACGATTTTTCGTCAGACCGCTGCTGTGGCACTCGGCGGCGCGCGGTGGACTTCGTAGTCGCCGCTCTCTCGGACGCCGATTATCGCCCACTCGTACTCGGTGTCCGCCCGTCGGAGACGCTGGCGGAGTTCGGACGCGTGCTCGTTCCACGTTACGAAACAGCGTAACTCTCCGTCGTTCGGAGTCGTCTCTGCGTCGGTCAGGGTCGTCACGCGAACGACCCGCCACTTCCGTTCGGCTCGGAACTCGTCACCGTCGTCGCCGGAGACGGTGTAGCCCAAGTTGGAGAAGATGGTCCTCGCCTGATCGATGGGCGGTGTGCTAACAGTGGCCATCCACGTAGTCGTTACACGGACGGGGTAATAAACCTTCTTGCGAGTCAGTTGAGCCGAATGGTCGGGTTCCGGTGCTGAGAGGCGAATTCTTCGATTTCGCCGTTCTGGCGCAGTTCCTTCAGTCACTCGTGGGCGGCGTCCCACTCGGTCGGCTTCCGAACGTTCCCGCAGGCGTTGCACTCGATGCGGCCCATCGAGTCCATCGCGTTGTCGATTCGCTCGCAGTTGCCACAGAGGTAGCCGTAGCGGTCCTCTCGGGACTCGTCGCTGTAAACGACGAAGAACGGTCCCTTCGACCCGCGGTCGCCCTCGTTGCGGGCCACGTACACCGTCCGGTCGTCTGTCGTCGTGGTCGCGTCCATCGCCTCCCGATACGCGCGCCGTGCGTTTAGGCGTACTGACCTCGCTTCGACGACCGTCGCGTCCCGAAGGAATCATACCCCGAGGCTGGAAACCCCGAACAAATGGCTCCCCGCCTCGTCCATTACTCCGACGTAGAGAACGTCTACGACACCCCCGAGCGCGCGGGGCGACTCGCCGGACTCCTCCGCGAGTTGGACGGCGACGACGCCGTCCTCGCCGGGTCGGGCGACAACACCTCGCCGGGCGTCCTCGCGCTGATCGAAGACGGCGCGCAGGCGCTCGATTTCTTCGAGGTGGTCGCCCCTGACGTGGAGACGTTCGGCAATCACGAGTTCGACCACGGACCCTCGGCGCTCCGCAGTCTCGTCGCTGACTCGCCCCAGACGTGGGTCAGCGCCAACGTCTGGCGCGACCGGGAGTCGGGCGACCGATTCGCCGCGGACGCGGGCGTCGTCCCCGCCACGGTCGTACGAGCAGACGGCGCGACGGTGGGCGTCGTCGGCGTCACCACCGAGCGCACCGGGTCGATAAACCCAGAGGCGACCGACATCGAGTTCACCGACCCGGTCGCGGCCGCCCGAGACGCGCTGGCCGACCTCGACACCGACTACCGCGTGGTCCTCTCGCACCTCGGCCAGCGCGACGAGGAGTTGGCCCGCGCCGTCGAGGCCGACGCCATCCTCGGCGGTCACGTCCCGACCGAGCGGTGCGACCGAGTGGACGGAACCCTGCTTACCCGGCCCGGCGACGGCGGGTCGGCCGTCCTCGAAGTGGACCTCGCTGGCGACGTGACCCGCCACCGCGTCGGCGACGCCCCGGTTCACGAGGGCGTCGCCGACGCGATGCGCGCCAGACTCGCCGAGACCGGCCTCAACGACGTGGTCGGAACCGTCTCGGAACCCATCGACCGCGCGGAGACGACGCTGTTCGGCGGCGAGTCTCGACTCGGGAACTTCGTCGCCGACGCCTACCGCTGGGAGACCGACGCCGACGTGGGTCTCCAGAACGGCGGCGGGGTCCGGACCGGCGACGACATCTCGGGTGAGGTCACTGCCGCCGACCTCGTGAGCGTCACCCCTTTCGAGGAGCGCGTGGTGGTCGCCGAAGTTTCGGGCGCACAACTCCGGGCGGCCTTCGAGTGGGCTGCCAGCCCCGACCTCGGCTTCGCGGAACCGGGCTGGTGGCACGCGCAAGTCAGCGGCGCAACAGTCGCGTGGGACCCCGAGCGCCACAGCGTCGAGTCCGTCGAGGTCGGTGGCGAACCGATAGCCGACGACCGGACCTACTCGGTCGCGCTCTCGGACTACGTCCTCCACACCGACGACGAGTTTCCCTCCCTCCGGGAGGACCACCGCGTCTCGACGGCCGGAATCCAGTACGAGGTGCTGGTCGAGTACGCCCGCGAGACGGCCATCGCGCCCGAACTCGACGGGCGCATCGCCGAAGTCGAAATCGACGCCGGAGCGCGTTCAGCCGAGAGGTAGAAGGTCCCGGACCGCGTTTCTCGACCCGTGACTAGCGTCGTCGTCCCCGTCCGGTATCCGCTGACCGACCATTCGAAGCGGACGCTCGCTGAAGCCCTCCGCGTCGCCGAAGAGTGCGACGCGGCGCTCACGGTCCTGCACGTCAACCTCTATCACCACGGGCGAGAGGTGTCGCGCGCCGAACTGAAACGCGTGGTCGAGAACGAGTTCGGCCGGGTGGCTAACGTCCAGTACGTCGTCCGCGAGGGGTTTCTGGTCGAAGAGACCATCCTCGAAGAGGTTGCCGCCGAAGAGGCCGACGCAGTCATCATCGGCCACAAACAGGCCAGTCGCTGGCGGCGCATGTTCCGGAAACTGACTGCCGACCCCGACATCGAGGGGTTCCTCCGCGAGAAACTCGACGCCGAAGTCCTCACGGTCGGGCGCGAGTAGTTCCGTCTCGCTCGTCGTCTCGAAGTTCGTTTCGCTCGCTCTCGGCGTCTCAGTTCGGCGAGTCGAACTCTTCCGGTGGCGCGGAGCGTTCGTTCCCGTCTTCCGTCCTGGATTGGCGCTCGCGCCCCGCGACTTCCACGTTGGCGGTGCCGCTGGTGTCGTCGAAGACGAGGTGGCTGTGGGGGTAGGCGATTTCCACGTCGGCGTCGTCGAGTTGCTCCCAGATGCGCTCCTGAATTTTCGACTCGACGCGACCCACGTAGTAGGGGTCTTTGACCCAGTAGCGCAGGTCCAGCAGGACGCCGTGGTCGGCGTAGTCCTTGATGTACGCGACCGGCGCGGAGGGGTAGCGCGCGCTCCCGATGCGGATGTCCGGCCCGCCCTCGACGACTTCGGTCGTCTCGCGGGCGGCCCGCTCCAAAATCGCGCGGGCCCGCTCCAAATCGCCCTCGTAGGTCACGAGGAGTTCGAGCGAGAGGCGCGAGCGGGTGTCCTCCGCCGAGTAGTTGATTACGTCCCGGTCGCGCATGTTTGAGTTGGGAATCACGAGGAAGGTGTTTTCGAGCGTGAAAATCTTCGTGTACCGGAGCGTGATGTCCTCGACGTAGCCTCGCTGGTTGCGGTCCACCAGTTCTATCATGTCGCCGACCTCGTAGGGCTGGTCGGCCAACAGGAACAGGCCGTTGATGACGCTCCCGATGATGGGCGCAAGGACGAGTCCGAGAACCGCCGAGAACACCGTCACCGACAGCAGGATGTCGCCTGCCTCGAAGCCGAACTGATCGGCCGCCACCGTCGCCGCCAAGAGCATCACGATGGCTCGAATCCCGCTGAGAATCGTCTTCGTCAGACTCGGACGCTGGAACCGGCGGGCGACGGGGCGACCGAGAAACCGGACGAGCAGTTGGCTCCCGTACCACGCGACGACGAGAATCAGCGTGGCCGTGACGTAGTTCGCGCCGGGCAGACCCCCGAGTAGCCCCAGAACCTCGTCTCTCACCTCGGCGACGCCGACCATGGCACCAACCTTTCTCGGCGGTGGCAAAACGCTTTCGCCTGACGAAGCGCTCGTCGCGCGACGCGCCCGAAAAGAGCTAAGGAGCGCTTTCTCGTACCGTATCGTCATGAGTGGGAACCCGCGGTCCGAAAGCGCGTCGTTCGAAATCAACGCCCACGACATTCAGGAGACGGTCGTCGCCGGATTCTCGCAGTTCGGACTGGCGGGGCTGACCGCCGTGGACTACCTCGTGGACCACCTCGACTTCGAGCAGGTCGGCCACATCACGGCCGACCAACTCCCGGCCATCACGCCGTTCGAGGACGGCCAGCCGCGCCACCACACCCGCGTCTTCTCGCACGCCGACGCGGGCCTCTCGGTCCTCGTCGGCGAACTGTTCGTCCCCGCGTGGGCCGCCCAGCAGTTCAGCGAAGCCGTCTTGGAGTGGACCGAGACCGAGGGCATCGAGGAAGTCGCGGTCCTCCACGGCGTCCCGATTCCCCACGGTCCTGAGGAGCATCAGGTGTTTTACGTCGCCACCGACGACTACCGGGAGCGCCGACTCGCCGACGCCGAGATTCCCCCGATGGGTCGCGGCTTCCTCGACGGAATGAACGCCGAACTTCTCGCCCGCGGGATGGAGTCGGACCTCCGGACCGCGACGTTCCTGACGCCGGTCCACGGGCAGGCCCCGGATGTGGAGGCCGCAATCAGACTCCTCGACGCGACCCAGCGCGTCTATGACCTCGACGTTACACGGGACCGCTGGAGGAGTTCGCCGCCGAGATACAGAGCTACTACGAGGGTCTCGCCGAACGACTTACCGAGCGCGCCGAGACCGACGGGCCGGAGGGCAGGATGTACATGTGAAACTTTTGCTGCGCTCGGAGATTCGCCTCTGGCGAATCTCCTCGCTGGCAAAAGTTTCATGAAAAACACTGCGGTCGTCCCGTTGGTCCTCTCTTGGTCCGCTCGCTCGGTCGCTTCGCTCCCTTCGCTCGCGGTCGTTGTGCTGGTGCCGGTTCTGATGGTTAACTTGTGTGTCCGCTCACTCCCTCCGGTCGTTCGCTCGCAGTCGTTTGCCGGTTCGTTTTCGTACTCTTGTACTCTCGTCCATCCTCGTCGTCACCCGCGCCGAGGGTTTATAAATGAAGCCGAGGCAACCCCGTAGCGTGCCGACTCACCGCGTCGTCCTCGGACTCGTCAATCTCTTTTGTCGGGCGTTTCAGCGACTGCTAACTCGATTCCCCGCCGGAACTACCCAAAGGATGAAACCCGTTTTCGGAAAGCAGTGCTACTCGAAATCGGATAAATCATTTACCCTTCGAGAGTATGGCTTCTCACATGAGTTCGGACGATCTCTACGCGACGATGGAGCAGGTTGGCGACCGGTTCGACCTCGGCGAGTACGAAATCGACGCCTACCTGACGGTTCTCGAACACGGCGACCTGACCGCGAGCCAGATAGCCGACCGGACCGACATCCCCCAACCGCGGGTGTACGACACGGTGCGAAGCCTCAGCGACCGCGGACTGGTCGAACTGCGGGAATCCCGCCCGATGAAGGTCATCGCGGTGGACCCCGACGAAGCCTTCTCGGGCATCCAGTCGTCGCTGATGGACATGGTCTCGGAACTGGAAGCGCGCTACACCGCGCCCGCCAGAGAGACCGAAGCCGTCTCGCTGGTCAAGTCGCGCTCGACCATCCTCCGGTACTTCGAGGAGGTCATCACCGAGGCCGAGTTCGAACTCGCCCTCTCGCTGACCCCGGACCTGCTGAAGCGGTTCGCCGACGAGTTGAGCGCGGCCGTCGATTCGGGCGTCAGCGTCGAACTGCTGGTCACGCCCGCCTCGGAAGCACCCGACCCGGCGGAGTTCGACTACCTCGACGTGGCGACGACCGCCCGCGCTCGGCGAGGAATCACGACGCCTGTCGTCGCCGTCGCCGACGGCGAATACTCCATCTACGCCACGCAGGATGCCCTCCGAGACGACGAGGACCGCTACGGCGTCATCTTCAACCGCTCGGCGCTTGGCTTTCTCGTTTCGGGCTTTTTCGGCACGGTCCTCTGGACCACCGCCGAGCGCACCCTCGCGGCCGACGGCGAGAACCGCCCGTTCCCCCGCCGCTACGCCTCTATCCGCCGCTGTGTCAAGGAGTTGCAGGAACTCGGCGGCGACTTCTACGTCACCATCGAGGGCCGGGACATCGAGACCGGCGACTCGTGGGTCGTGGAGGGCGAAGTCGTCGGCTTCTCGTTCGAGGCGGGCGAGCGCGTCGCCGGGATGAAGATTCAGACCGACGACGGGGTAGTCACGGTCGGCGGACAGGTCGCGGCGCTGGAGGACATCGAGGCCCACGAGATTCGCGTGGGTCGCGGGAGTCCGCCCGCGCGCTGACGGAGTCTCCGTCAGCGCCCGCGACTCGACACCGTCGAGTCGCGCGCTACGGTCCGCGCAGGCCAGCACCTCGTCGGGCGCGTCGGGACTCGTCCCACGCGGCCCGCCACAGCAGTCCATTTCGGTCGTCTCCGCGACCGGTCCGTCACACACCGGACACGCTCGCAGGAGCGTCCGTAGCGGTCCGGCGGCCTGCGCTCGGCGCGTTGCGGTCCGGTCGGTCTCGGCGGCCAGCGTCCGCGACGCGTGGTCCGGCATCGGGTCGCCGTGGTCGAAGTAGTCGCCGGGGAGCCACGAGACCAGTCCCGGCGCGAACCTTGGCGTGTCGGCGACCAGATAGCCGCGGAGCGCGATAGCCGTCGCGCCGACCGCTCCGAGCGCGCCCGCGAGCGCGTCCACCTCTCGACACCGTGACCGGCGACGCCGTCAGCCACAGCCTTTAGTTCGCGTCCATCGAACCGAACGCGAGGAGACCGAACGGCAGTTGTACTGCTGGGAGATGGACGAGCGAATCCTAATGCGTTTAGTCCTGATGTATCCGAAATTGCGACCTTCCCGATTAATGACAGACAGCCGAACAGAAACACCTAACAACGGCTCACGGTTGCCTACGACTAGTAACTATGTCTCGTATGACTGAGCCAGTCCGAGTCGGATTCGTCGGCTTGGGGAACATCGGTCACTACCACGCCGACCGCATCGCGGAGTTAGACGGGGTCGCCATCGTCGGCGGCGTCGATATCAACCCGGACGCGCGGGCGCGCTTCGCCGAGAAGTACGGCGTCGAATCGTTCGAGAGCTACGAGGACCTCTACGGTGCGGACGTGGACGCAGTCGTCGTCACGACGCCCAACAAGTTCCACGAGGAGTACGCCGTCGAGGCGCTCCGGAGCGGTCTCGACGTACTGCTCGAAAAGCCGCTGGCCCACTCGCTGGAGAGCGCCGAGCGAATCGCCGAGGCGGCCACCAACGCCGAGGGGTTCTGCATGGTCGGATTCCACAACCGCTTTCGGAACCCCATCGAGGTCGTGAAGGCGTATCAGGAAGAGGGTCGGTTCGGCCGGACGCGCCACGTCGAGGCTAACTTCATCCGGCGGCGCGGGATTCCGGGCCGCGGGTCGTGGTTCACCAACAGCGATATCGCGGGCGGCGGCGCGCTCATCGACATCGGCGTCCACGCCATCGACCTCTCGCTGCACTTCCACGACTTCCCGACGGTCGAGGAGGTATCGGGGACGATTCGCTCGCAGTTCGGCGACCGAGACGACTACGCCTACCTCGAAATGTGGGGCGAGGACACCAACTCCGGGGAGTTCTCGGTTGACGACTCGGTGAGCGCGTTCATTCGCTGTGAGGGGGGCAAGACCATCGCGCTGGAAGTCGCGTGGGCCGCCAACCGCTCGCCCAACGAAGAGTACATCGTCCGCGGGACCGAGGCGGGCGCGACCTTCGACAGGGGAAACGACACCCTCACCCTCCACGAGACGGGTCAGCAGGGGACCGACCATTTCTCGGACTCCGACATCCAGACCCGCCACGAGGACCCTCACAAGGCCGAACAGCGCGCCTTCTTCGAGGCGGTCCGAGACGGCGTGACCCCGACTCGGAACACCGTCGAGCAGGCGCTGGAGGTCCAGCGCGTCATCGACGCCATCTATCGCTCTCACGACCAACAGCGCGCGGTTCAGTTGGAGTAGTCCCGACGCGATTTCGTCGTCCCGGTAGTTCTCGTCTCGCGCGACAGCCTCGTCGCTCTCATCTCGTGCCCTACAGTCCCATCGCTCCTGTCTCCGCGGCGAAGACGGCCGCCGAGTGGGCCAGCGAGAGGCTGAGGTACGCGAGCGCGGGCACCACCAGCGAGTCGGTCCGTTCGTAGGTCACGGCCGCGAGCGCGAGGACCGCTATTTGGGTGCCCGCGAACAGCGCGCCAGCGAGCGACCCGACCGCGGCGAGCGCCGAGAAAAGGGTCACACCGACGAGCGCCAGCGCGGGCACCGCCGCGAGGTATCGGACCCACCGACGCTTGGCGCGGTCGGCCGCGTAGAGTGCGATTCCACCCGCAAGAGCGAACAGTACCGTACCAGCGAGTCGCCCGCGGGCGGGGAACGGCGACAGGCCGCCCCCGCCGTCGGTCCCCACCAAGAGGAACGCGGTCGTCACCGTCGTCAGCGCCGCGGCAGCGTCGCCGCCGACGGCGCGGTCGAAACTCCCCTGCACGAGGACCTGACAGAGCAGGAGATAGCTCGGCACTCCGACGAACAGGCCCAGTCCGGCGACGGCGAGAACGGGACCGAGCGCGGCGTTCGGAGCGTAACTCGTCTTCGCCAGCGAACTGTACGCCGGGCCGGTCGCGTCGGCGACCAGCGCGGTGAGACCGACGAGAAGTGCGGGACCCGCGAGCGCCCCGAAGGCCGCCGGAAGGTCCTCACGGGTCGGCGGGCGCAGACCGACCTCGATGTCGCGCCACGTCGCGTACGCGCCGACGAGGAGACCGAGACCGGCGAGTAGCGCGGTGCCGTGGAGAAGTCCATCGATCAGCAGACTGTCGGGCAACGCAACGAGGTCTCCGAGTCGAGACGACGCGGCCGCGACGGTTCGAACGACGAGCGCGAATCCGACCGTCGCGGCGACGACGAGCGCGAACTCCGTCGCCAGCGGACGGCCCGCGCCGTCGAAGCGCACGTTCGAGTCGGAGGTAGCCATGACGCCTAATCATCAGCCCGTTGTAATAAAGGTTCGTCGAGACGAGCCGAGCGAGCCGACCGCGGGGCGACGCGCCGCCGAACGTGCAATCTCGGAACCCCGCCGAAAGCGCAACCCCGAAACGCCGCCGAACCGAACCACCGGTCATGTACGAGGTCGAAGTGAAGGTCCGCGCCGACCACGCGACCGTCCGCGAGCGCCTCGCCGAGCGCGGGGCTGAGAAGGTGAACGCGGTCGAACAGGAAGACACCTACTACGACGCGCCCCACCGGGAGTTCGTCGAGACGGACGAAGCCCTGCGGATTCGCCGCGAGAGTCCCGCCGACGCCGACTCGTTCGCGGAACTCACCTACAAGGGACCGCTCGTGGAGACCGAGTCGAAGACGCGCCGCGAGGTCGAGACCGAGGTCGCGGAGGGCGAGGCCGCGGGCGACATCCTCTCGGCGCTCGGGTTCGACCCCGCCGCGACCGTCCGGAAGGAGCGCGAGCGGTTCGCGTTCGACGGCTACACCGTCACCCTCGACACGGTGGAGGGATTGGGCGAGTTCGTGGAGGTCGAGACCGAAGTCGAGGACGAGGCGTCGGTTGAGGCGGCCCGCGAGGCGGCCTTTGAGGTCTTGAGCGACCTCGGTCTCGACCCGGACGACCAGATTCGCACGTCGTATCTCGGGCTTCTGCTCGGCGACGAGGAAGTGTAGCGGCGCTTTCGGGCAGTTCTATCTTCCAGTTCGGCGACGGTGCCAACGGCGATGACGGCGATGGCGATGACGACGCCGCCGACAGCGCGCGCCGAGGACCGGAACGCGCTCGGCAATTTTTACCGAACGCGGTATCGGGCGCGTTCCGACGACTCTGGGCCATCGTCCCGAAATAAGGGGAACGCCCGCCGAAGCGTCGGATAACCTCGGGTAATCCCGACCCGGCGTTTTCTTTTCGCAAGTTATAGAATCCGCGGCCGGATACGTTGGGGTAATGACCGACCGAAATATCCAAGTCGAACCCATCGACCGCCCCGCAGTCGAAGACCAAGAGATAGAGATCGTCGAGCGAAAAGGGTTAGGCCACCCCGACTCCATCAGCGACGGCATCGCCGAGCGCGTCTCCCAAGCGCTGGCTAACGCCTACCTCGACCGCGTAGGGAAGGTCCTTCACTACAACACCGACGAGACACAACTCGTCGCCGGGCGCTCGAACCCTCAATTCGGCGGCGGCGAGATGATCGAACCCATCTACCTGCTCATCGTCGGGCGCGCGACCAAGGAGTACGGCGACCAGACCATCCCGACCGAGACCATCGCGCTCGAAGCGGCCCGCGACTACCTCGGCGAGCACTTCCCAGAACTGGACCTCGGCACCGACATCATCGTGGACGTGAAGTTGGGCGAGGGCAGCGGCGATTTGAAGGAGGTCTTCGGTGAGGAGGGCGTCACGGTGCCGATGGCCAACGACACGAGTTTCGGCGTCGGCCACGCGCCCCTGACCGAGACCGAACAGATAGTCCTGAACGCCGAGCGACGCCTCAACGGCGAGTTCGGCGACGACCACCCCGCCTTGGGACAGGACATCAAACTCATGGGCAAGCGCGAGGGCGACGCCATCGACATCACCGTCGCCGCCGCGATGATAGACAAGTACGTCGAGGACCGCGCCGACTACGACGACACG
The DNA here is from genome assembly GCF_004087835.1 of Halorussus pelagicus. Lineage (NCBI taxonomy): Archaea > Methanobacteriati > Methanobacteriota > Halobacteria > Halobacteriales > Haladaptataceae > Halorussus > Halorussus pelagicus. The sequence goes on along the minus strand of NZ_CP035119.1, from coordinate 137,000 downwards.
GTCGAGACGGTCCGGGAGTTCGTCCGCGACGTGGCCGACGAGTACACCGACCGCGACGTGAGCGTCTACGTCAACACCGCTGACGGCGACGGCGACGACGAGGAAAGCGTCTATCTCACGACCACAGGCACCAGCGCCGAGATGGGCGACGACGGCTCCGTGGGCCGCGGCAACCGCTCGAACGGTCTCATCACGCCCAACCGCTCGATGTCGATGGAGGCGACCTCCGGGAAGAACCCCGTCAACCACATCGGAAAGATTTACAACCTGCTGGGCACCGAAATCGCCGAGTCGGTCGTCGCCGAAGTGGACGGCATCCGTGACCTCCGGATTCGCCTGCTGTCCCAAATCGGGCGACCAATCGACCAACCCCACGTCGCCGACGCGGAAGTCGTCACCGAGGAGGGCGTGACCATCGCGGACATCGAGGACGACGTGACCGAAATCATCGACGCCGAACTCGCCGACGTGACCTCCATCACCGAGCGCGTCATCGACGGCGAACTCTCGACGTTCTGAGCGGTCTTCTCGCGCGCGGACTCTCCTTCGACTCTCTGACCCCGAACTGCGCCGAGACCTCCGACTCGAACGTTCCGTCGGTGCGGCGTTTCGGGGGGTTACCTGCCTCCAGCGGAGACGGTTTTCCGGTCGCTATTTCGAGGCGGTTTGCCTGCCTCGCTTCGCTCGGCAGTTTTCCCGCCTCGTAATCGAAGCCCGTTTATCCGCCTCGTGTCTACGCCCGTCCATGCGACAACCGGGAGCCGACACCGTCCTCGTCCGCCACGCCGATGTCGGCGTCAAGAGCGGGAAGGTCCAAACCGAGATGGAGCGACGGCTCCGGGACAACATCGAAGCAATCGTCCGCGACCGAGGCATCGACGCCACGGTCGAGCGCCGCTGGTCGCGTATCCTCCTCCACGCCGACCCCGACGAAATCGACGCCGCGACCGACGCCGCGGCCGACACGTTCGGCGTGCGCTCGGCGAGTCCGGCCGCAATCGTCCCGCCCGAGAAGGGACCCATCGTGGACGCGCTGGCCCGGACCGCCGACGCGAACGCCAACGCCGATGCGGTCGGCGACACCTTCGCGGTGCGCGCCCGACGCGCGGGCAACGCCGATGCCCACCCGTTTACGAGCGAGGACTTGGAGCGAGAGGGCGGCGCGGCGGTGTTCGACGCGCTGGACGACCCCGAGGTGGACCTGACCTCCCCCGACACGACGTTCTCCGTGGAGTGCCGGAAAGACGAGGCGTTCGTCTACACCCACGAGCGGTCCGGTCCCGGCGGGCTTCCCCTCGGAAGCCAAGCGTCGGTCGTCGCGCTCGTGAGCGGCGGCATCGACTCGCCGGTGGCGGCGTGGGAGGTCATGAAACGCGGGGCACCAATCGTCCCGGTCTATCTCGAACTCGGCGACTACGGCGGCTCGGACCACGAGGCCCGCGCGATGGAGACGGTCCGGCGACTCGCCGACTACGCGCCTAACTTCGACATGAACGTTCGGAAAATTCCCGCGGGCGAGGTGATGGACCTGCTCGCCGAAGAGGTCGGCCCGGCCAGAATGCTGGTCTATCGGCGGTTCATGTACCGCGTCGCCGAACACGTCGCCCGCGAGACGAACTCCTCGGGCATCGTGACCGGCGAAGCCATCGGCCAGAAATCATCTCAGACCGCCCGAAATCTGGGCGCGACGAGTCAGGCCACCGATCTCCCGATTCACCGCCCACTGTTGACGATGGACAAGTCCCAGATTACCGAGCGCGCTCGGGCCATCGGCACGTTCCGCGACTCGACGATTCCGGCGGGGTGCAACCGCATCGCGCCCGACTACCCCGAGACGAACGCGACGCTCGAAATCGCGGAGAACGCCGAACCCGACGACCTCATGGCGCGTGCCGAGGACGCCGCCCGAAACGCGACGGTCGTGGATATCTGAGAACGAAATCGCTTTACTCCGTAGGTGCCATCCACGAGGTGTGACTCAGGTCTGTCTCGTCGGGTCCGAGAGCGTGGACCTCCGCACGGAACTCGTCTCGCGGGAGACCGCCCGCGAGGCGCTCTCGACCTACGACCTCCGGGAGCAGTACCAAAACTCCCTGACGCTGGACACCATCAGCCTCGGGTCGGCCGTCGCGCTCCTCAACGACCTGAACTGGTATCTCGTCCGCTTCACCGACGACGCCCTCGTCCTCGAACCGAGCGTCAGTGAGACCGAATGGCTCTCCCGAAGCCTCGCCGAGGCGGTCCGCGACGGCGCAATCGACCCCGCGGAGACCGACGAGTATCTCAAGGTCTACGGACTGACCGCTGAGAGCGACCTCGTGGAACCGATGTATCTAACCCGCCAAGACGGCGAGATTCCGAGCTACGACCTCCGAGACGTCGAGGATACCGTAGTGGTGCGCGTGACCGAATCGGAGTTCGGCGACTGACGATAGTTCCAATCTCAAGATAAGATATAAGACATTCTTCTACCACTTTGTTGCCTTTGTCTGAGGGTGGCTATCGTATCGTCTGTTCGTCGTGAAACTCCTCCCTTGGCGCGCTGGTTGTGTCCTCTACTGGAAGTTCCAATCCGTATATTGTTGGACTACTAAAATAATATATTTAACATAATATTAACCACTTACGTACCCTAGACCCGCACCGACGAGATGTGCCGGAAGCGCGATAATAATCCCCAGAAAGAGCGCCCGCACAAACTCACTGAGTAGCACATCTGTGGGCGGTTGTTTGGTCACGGCCGCAAGGGTAAAAGCACCGAGTGGAATTGACCCGGCGAGAATAATACTAATCACGACTCCACTATTTCGATATGCATTGATCAAGGCCGTAAAACCCATGATCCCGAACAAAATGTACGCGAACCACTGTTGGAACTTCAGATTAGGAGCTAACTCAAAAATCGCAACTATACCGATAAATAAGATAGCTGCGAGACTAGCATGGTTACGCGACACTGTACGGGAACGGCCAAACAGCGTTTCTCTGATTTTGTACTTCATACCTCTATATATAAAATATCTATACTTAAATATTTACATTTAAGTTAGGATGCAAGTGTATGAATTGGCTGTAGATCACTACTGTCAAAAACAAAAAGGAACTGATAGCCGATACTATTTCTCTGTCTACCCACTTAGAAGGGGCAGAAGCAGAAGCTCGTGCAATTCTTACAGTTGCCCTGAGGCTTCAGGTCAATCATCGAGTTCACCTCCAGTTACACATACCTAGTGACTGATGTTAAATATTTCTATATGCGTTAGAATAAAATATTACTTATATATTCGCACTAAATACATAATTCCATCCAACTGTTGTTCCTGAATATTATTATTCATATGTGGATATATGGCTGCTTCGTATAATATTATACGCGACTACTAAATTTTGGAATATGTGCTTTTATTGTAATGGTATAAGTAGGACTATGCGATATGACCGAGATGGAAATACGGATCAAGAACGTCGGCAAACGATATGGTGACCTTTGGGCGCTCCGGAATTTCACGCTCAGTACCACCACCGGTGTACTCGGGTTGCTCGGGCCGAACGGAGCAGGAAAGTCAACGTTGATGCGGATTCTCGCAACTATTACCCAACCGACTGAGGGAACTGTCATGTGGAACGGAACGGACATCGCCGAGTCGCCAAAGAGCGTCCGTTCGGACTTGGGGTATCTCCCCCAGAATTTCGGGACTTATCCTGATTTGACCGCCGAGGATTTCCTCAAATATTTTGCCGCATTGAAAGGAGTCCGTTCAGGCCAAGCCGAAACCCGAATCGATGAACTCCTCGATTTAGTTAACCTTACCGACACCAGAGATCAAAAGCTATCAGATTTTTCAGGTGGGATGGAACAGCGCGTCGGGATTGCACTGGCACTACTTAACGATCCGAATCTGCTAATAGTTGATGAGCCGACGGTCGGACTTGATCCCGCGGAGCGCGTCCGTTTCCGCAACATCTTGTCTAGTCTTGCAGATGACATTGTTGTCATCCTTTCTACCCACATCGTTTCGGACGTTGAGGCAACCGCGAGTGAGATCGCCATAATGAATGGTGGAGCGTTACTGACCCATACAACACCGGAAAAAGCGATTTCTGCAGTTAAAGGAAATGTCTGGGAGTGGATCGTCTCCCGTGAGGACCTCCCAGATATAAAACGGAACTATCTGGTAAGTGGAACGACGCGTCGAAGCGATGGCGTTCACACCCGTGTTATTTCGGATCAAGCGCCAGGACCGAACGCAAATCGTGTAGAACCGACACTCGAAGACGCATATCTCGACATGACTTCTGGTGAGGCACGATGAACAAACTGCGAGCATGCTACCATATTGCTTGGACGAGTTTTCGTAGTCGCCTCGCAGGATATCGTCTCCTCGCAGTCGTCGTTGTCGCATCCTATTTTGCACTTTCTGAAACTGCGACAGTTGGGTTTAACAGAGACTTAGCGGCCAACAACGCAGCACTAGTTGGCGCACACACGGCAGTTGTCGCCGCGATAGCTATTCTCTTATTCGGATTTTTCGTTGTGAGAGATGCAATAGCGATGGACCGGTACGATGGTCCCGGCGAATTAATTGCAGCGACACCTGTTCGAGACGAAACCTACATCTTCGGAAAATGGCTTGGAAATGTATTGGTTCTCTCAATAGTTCTGTGTATTATGATGATTGTGGCTGTGTTCCGGTTTCAAATAGAAGGAGTCGGCAGCTTAGATATCTGGAAACTCGTCTTGCCATTTCTGCTATTGACTTTTCCAGCAGTCGTTCTTGTTTCGGCGCTTGCTATCTTATTCGAGACCATCGAATCATTGCGTGGTGGATGGGCCAGTGTTGTCTATTTTTTCACGGTGCTGTTAGTGTTTGTTTCTGGCATTGTTGACCCGATGGGAATACGGCCCGTCGTATCAAGTATACAGTCGGTACCGGATACCCAGACGCTGAACGGTGAGACGTTATGGAATGGACTTTCCTTGACTGGTACAATTGCCCTCCGACGTCTCTTATACGTCGCTGCTACGCTCGTCGTTGTCGGCATCAGTGCAGTCCAGTTCAACCGATTCGACACCACTGTAGATTCCGGTGATAGCGAGGATGACTCCGAAGTCGAAACGACTTCTCCCTTGAGTACCCCGGACGAAGTTTCGATAGAGACCTCACTCTCGTCAGTCAATACTGATGCTGGGATTGACTTACCCCGGATTCTTTGGGCAGAGGGACGACTCTTACTTGGAGGTCACCGCCGTGGGTGGTATCTCGGAGGTGGACTTCTGTGGTTAGCCTCTGTTTCACTTCCACTACCAACCGTGCGTGATTCTATCGTTCCTTTGCTCTGGATATGGCCGCTTCTGATCTGGTCAAAAATGGGAATTAGAGAGAGCCGACACGGAACAATGCCGTTCGTCGGCTCTTCCCTCTACCCGGTTGGTCAACTCCTCGCTATTTGGGCTGTCGGGGTAGCGATCACACTCTTGTTCATGTCTGGAGTCGGACTCCGTATATTCCTTGCTGGAGACGTGATCCAACTATTCGTTTTAGTCTCAGGTGCAGTCTTTGTTCCTGCACTCGCGCTCGCCAGCGGTAGCTGGACTAAAACCAGTCGGCTATTCGAGGGGAGTTATTTGCTACTTTGGTACGCGGGTGCCCAAAGTAAGTGGCTTGACTTCATGGGAGCAACCGGACAAGCGCATGTCGTGACACCAATCGCATTCGTCTGTTGTGGCGCCATCCTGTTATGGTCAGCAGTCATCAGCCGACGATGTCAACTTCGCAGCTAAAATCACAAATATTAGATTTATATACATTATATACTCGGTTGTTCTGAACAATATCGACCATCTGTACCGTCAGTACAACAATAAAATAGTATATTTATATAATAGGAGTAGTAAAAGTTACAGGTAAAACAACTGCTTTGTGACGGTTAATCGAACATCCCGGTCGAGAGGTATCGCTCGCCGCTGTCGGGGAACACCGTCACGACGAGCGGACAGTCGTCGTAGCCGTCGTTTGCACCGCCGTCGGGTCGAGCGCCCGACGAGGCCTGCACCTCCGCAAGGCGCTCACCGCCGTCGTCGGCCAGCATATTCGCAATGTCGTCGGGGACCTCCGGGCAGTTCAACTCGGGTTCGGCCATGCGCTCGGCCACTCGGTTGGCGGCGACCGACGCCGCGCCCGACGACTGGCCGACCAGAATACCCTCTTCGCGGGCGAGTCGGCGGGCTTCCGCTTCGGCGTCCTCCAACTCCACTGTCTCCACGCTATCGAGCAGGTCCGTATCGAGCAGGTCGCTGACGAACCCCGGACCCATCCCCTGATAGTCGTCACCCTCCGTCGAGAGGCCGCTGTCGGACGAGTCCTCCCCCAGTTCCGTCGAGAGGACGGCGTTTCGCTCGGGTTCGACCGCGACGACCTCCATCTCGGGGAACTCCTCGCGCAGGCGCGAGGCGGTGCCGGTGATGGTGCCGCCGGTGCCCACGCCCGCGACGAAGGCATCGATTTCTCGTCCCTCGACCTGTTCGAGAATCTCCTCGGCGGTGGTCCGGTAGTGGGCCTCGGCGTTCGCCGGGTTCTCGAACTGACCCATCTGGACGACGCCGTCCTCCTCGGCCAGTCGGTCAGCGCGCTCGCGGGCGCTCTCCATCTCGCCATCCACGAGTTCGAGGTCCGCGCCGTAAGCTTTCAGCAGTTTCCGGCGCTCTGGGGACTTCGATTCGGGCATCACGATGGTCAGGTCGTAGCCCCGCGCCGCGGCCGCGACGGCGAGACCGATGCCGGTGTTGCCGCTGGTCGGCTCGACGAGGCGGTCGCCCGGCGTTATCGCCCCGGCGCGCTCGGCGGCGGCAATCATCTCGCGGGCGGGCCGGTCCTTCGCGGACCCGCCCGGATTGAACCCCTCGACCTTGGCCGCGACCGTCGCACCCTCGGGCGACGATACCCTGACGAGCGGCGACCCCACCGCGTCCAGGATTGAGTGTTTCATTACTCACGGGTAGGCACGGGGCGTATAAACGAATGACGGCTGGTGGCAGGACGTGCCGGTAGTCGTTACATTCTGTGGCTTCGGAGAGTAGCGGCCGGTGTCGGTTGCCGGTCGCCGTGCGCTCGGCGAAAATACCCGACTCTGCCCCGACCCGTGCGATTAAGCGCGTCGAGCGCCAATCGACGACCATGGAGACGACCGAACCAAATCCGACGTGGGACGCCGCGGCACACAGCGAAGTCATTGACGCCATTGAGGCTGGCGTCGGCGAGGTCACCTATCGCGTCTGGGGTGCCGACTGGTGTGGCGACTGCCGGAGCGCGCTCCCGGACTTCTTCGCGGCGCTGGAGGCCGCGGGCGTGGCCGACGACCAGATTGAGGTCTACGAAGTTAACCGCGACAAGGACGGCCCGAAGGTCGAGGCGTACGACGTGTCGCTCATCCCGACTATCGTGGTCGAACACGGCGACGAGGAGATCGCGCGCTTCGAGGAGTCCGAGGACCGATCCGCGGAGAAGTACGTCGCCGACCGCCTGCTCGACGCCGACGTGATGGCCTGAGTCTCGGTATTTGGGGCCTCTTCTCGTCTCGAACTGGTTACTCGTCACCGAACCATTCGTCGGTCCAGCAGAGTTCTCCATCGACGACTATTGGTGCCGAGTAGTCTCCGAGCTGGTTCTCGACTTTCTCGACCGAATTCGTGAACCGCTGGACGCCGGGGACGGCGAAGAACTCGGGGTCGTCCTCGTCTCGAAGCGACGAGACGATTATGGACCCGACGGCGTACCCCGGGTCGGGATAGTTCGTTACTTTTGTTTCGACTTCGTTACCGTACTGCACTGGCGTACCCGATGTCATCTCGAAGAGTATCGGCGCGGCGTCATCACATTGCGCCACCGTGATGTTCGGGTCCCCAACCGCAACGTAGTGACGACCGATGCTCGTGTGTTCTTCGACGATTTCGAGCGCGCTACCGACGGTGAAGCCGTAGTTGAGCAGGCGTGCAAACGTCTCACCGACCTCGACCGCACCGAGATTCCCCACGTCTCCCCAACTCACGATGGCCGCGCGGGCACCCGCTTCCACCAGCGCGACCCCTTGGTCGTGCGAGCGACACGCGTTGAGTAGTATCGTCGTCGCTCCTGTTTCCGAGACCGTTTCGGCGTCAAGGATTCCGTCGGGACACGCCAACCCGCGCCCGTCGATGTGGCCGATGAAGTGGAACAGGTCGTGGTCCTCAGCCAACAGCGCCCGGAGTTCGTCGGTCGAGACCCCGAACCGACAGTCCACCTCGAACGGGACCGTCTCTCGTTCGCCGTACACTTCCGAGACGGTGTCCCACTCCTCGCGCATCTGCTCGTCGTTACAGACCACCGTCACCTCGATGACGCCATCGGTTGCCTCCGTTCGCTCGTGGCGGAACGCTGCGGGATGGAGTTTCGTCCCGTGGACCGGCGTCCCGTCGCCGACCCACGCTCGCTCCAGTGCCTCGACTTCGGGAAGCGGGACGTACTCGTCGGAGTCCGGAACGCCGGTCGCTCGGCCGTCGGAGTCCGAGGGAAGGTCGAGCGCGGCGATGTCGGAGCGTCGCTTGAACGAACGCAGCGCGTCCTGCTGGGGGCTGTTTTCGACGTTTGCAGACGGCTGGGAGTCGGACGAAGCGGGCTTCACGCGGAGTATCGAGAGATCGTCGGCGATGTACGGCAGGAGTTCGAGACTTTCCGCGACCGGTCGTGCGTAAGTGACTCGACTCCACCACGGTTGAACCTCGTCGAGAACTGTCTCGGGCACCGAGAGATACGTTGGGAGGCGCTCGGCGAGCGACGCGTCGTACAACGCCTCGAAGTCAAGGTCGGTGACCGACTCGACCGCTCGGCGCTCGGCGAGGTCAACCGGATGGAACCCCTCGGTCTCGGCCCGAGTCACACAATCGAGAACGATTACCTGCTTCAGCACACGAGCGACTTCGTTTTCGAACTTTTCGCCCTCGCCGAGATGATGGACGAATCCGTCCTCGGTAGTCAACCGCGGCGGGTTGCCGGGTACGACGCTCGCCCCGAGGTAGTACGCAAGCGGCGCGACCGGGAAAACGTGTTCGTAGTCGGTCGGGACGTGGAGGGTGACTCCCGTGTCCGGCACGTCGAGTTCGTCCGGAATCGACAACTCCTCGCCTCGTTCGAGACGCGGTGGGTGGCCCCGGAGGGTGGGCCACGCCTGTTCGGGAGTTGTCGTCTTGAGCGCCGACCCGAACGTCGATACCGCTTTCATGACGGCCTCGGGGTCGTCCGGCACCGTGACAGTGGACGCGGGCGAGGTGTGCGATGACCGTGCGCCGACTTTGACAGAGGTTTCGGACCTAAACTCGATTTTGACTTCGGGTGTGCGATTTTCGACATGAAGCGACGAGTCGATGCACAGATACGTCTTGAACGGCGCCCCGACGTGCAGGAGATACTGGTCGTCGTCAAATTGCCGGATCTCGCCGTAACTTATGTCCGAAATGTGTTTCCCGTCGCTCGCGTCCATAATTCCCAAGTAGGGATTCGACGGCAGGGTTATCTTCGAGGTGACGAATCGGCGAGCGACCGACACCGGATACGCGAACGCCTCGGTGTCGGCCGGTTCCAGCGATACGGGTTCGGGAGTGTACAGCACGTAGCGATGGTTTTCGATGGGGTCGATTATTTCCACACCAGTTCCGTCGTCAGGTGAATCGAATCGTGGGCGCATGTTGAGTGACCGTCTTTTCTCGTCGAGAAATCGTCGGGGCGATACCGCCGGTCAGAGCGGGAGCCAGTCGGTCAGCAGGTCGTAATCGGAAACGTGCCACCGCTCCTCGGCGTGGTGGTCGCGGCTCTCGTCGTCAACCGCGCGAATCTCGATTACGGCGTCGAAGTCTGCCGCGAGTCGGGCGACGCGCTCGCCGTCGTACGGTTCGGTCAGCACGTAGTGGCCCATCGCGTCGTAGTCGGCGACGTAGCCGGTGACGACCTGTAGACAGCGACGCACGACATCGGCGTCGTAGTGTTCGAAGAGCGCGCCGAGCGAATCGACGCCGACCCGCAACTGGGCCGGGCGAAGCCCTCCGGCGTGGCGGTTGAACGCCGCCATCGATTCGGCGAGTTCCGCCTGCAACCCCGCGAGCTGCGGGTCCACGACCTGTCGCTCAGAGAGGTCGCTTAGGGGCAAGGCATCGTGGGTCTCGCCCGCGTCCACGACCGACCGCGGTGGCGAGGCGTGGTTGACGATTTCGGTCGTCTCGGCGAACGCACCCGGCGTCTCTTCGGGGTCGGGCAGGCGCTCGACGACGCTCTGTGCGCTCGCGTCGGTGACCGCTAGCAGTCGATAGCGACGCTCGTCGGTCCCCCCGAGCAGTCCCGCGCTGGCTTCCGTAAAGAGGCGACGCGGCGCGTCCCCAACGACAAGCAGATTACAGCCGTCGGCCTTCAGTTCTCGAAGCACGTCGAGAAACCGTGGTTCGTCCACCGAGGGGGTCGCGTCGTCGGTGGACCCACCACCACCACGATACCCGGAACTCCCTGCGCTCATTGAACACACTGTTAAAGATGTATATTTAATAAACTTTCGCACCGTCGAAGACGGAAATATGGCTCCCTAGCGGTTCGTCCCAGTGGGCCATGCCACCGAACGCAGACCTCTGCACCACACTGTTCGCGTTTCTGGAACGTACTTGTTGGACCAGAGAGTCCGCGTGCTCAGTCTTACACGCTTATTGCGTCCCGAATACCTCCAAAGAGTTCTTTTCCAGCGGACCCTTCGAGAAGAGCGAAACGACGTCACCCGTTTGAATGACGGTTTCACCCTTGGGAGTGAGTACGTCGCCTTCCCGTTCAACGCCGACGACGAGCATTTCGTCGGCCAGCAGGTCTTCGTTCACGGCTTGTTCGATAGTCATATCTGCAATCTCTGCTCCCTCCGAGACGGTGAATTCGACGACCTCCGCGTCCCCGGCTAAACTCATGAAGTCCGTTAACGACGGTCCCTTCGGGACGTTTTCTGGACCGAACGGATTGTACGGAGTGTGGTACTCACCTTCGATAACGCTCTCGTCTTCAATTTCTAATCCGAGGTCGGCCAGTTCGCCCGCGATTTGGTTGATGTCGTCGGTATCCGCCCCGACGACCGTAATCCCGAGGTTCGCGGACCCCGCCATCAGTTCCTGAACGGTTACGACTCCGGAAATTTCTAGAGCCGACTGAGCGAGTCGGGCACGGTCCGGAATTGGGGCCGTACATCTGAACCGGTAGGTGACGTATCCCTCGATGGACTTGTAGTTGATGTCGGCCAGATACCCTCGAAGAACGCCTTGCTCTTCGAGCTGTTTGATCCGATTTCGGATCGTCGCTGGAGTTACCCCCATTTCGTCGGCGATATCTGACGTTGAGGTGTTCCGCGCGTCCAATGCCAGATAATAGAGGATGCGTTTGTCGATTTCATCGACGCGGTGAGCCATAGCGGAACTACGCTCAGGACGAATAAAGGTCTTCGCTGTAGAGCGCCGGTTGTCCGGAACTGCCACGGCTTCGCGCTACGTGTTCGTCCCTCCTCGAACGAAGCAGTGGGAGTGTTCCGACGAGTCGTCGGTATCGGTTGGCGGACCATCTAAGGTCAGCAATGGTCGGGGAAGTGCTAGGAATTTGCTTAGCAAAAATATACTGCAGGTATACTCCTCTGAAGCGAAATTATATGCCAAAATTTATGGCTTGTGGGGAATTCAGGGGAAGATAGACTGTACCGGTAACAGCAAACATGTCGCTCGAATCATACCCTCTTCGGTTGTCGGAGAGTGTTTAGCCGGACGAAAGCGGCAACGACCAAATCAAAATATGACTCCACCTGACACCGATTCCCAAGAAGACACCCCTGAGCAGATTACGACTGCGCTCGAAGATAGCAGTGACAGCCAACTCAGGGATATCATTCACTACGCGCAACAACTCCTCCGAGAGCATCCGCCCCTAACAGATGCAATCGAATCACGGTACGGGGAACCAGTTCACGTAGAGGACCACGGCGCGTACACTACCGTCGTCGTGAAACACCCGGACGAAACGGGTGAGGAACACGGGCTATTCGCCTACAGAGTCAAATGGCAACCCAATATCGACGACGAGGGGGGTCAGTATCGGTGGCATTACCTCGGAAAGGTACACGACGAAACGGAGGACAACGACGATGGCTGAGTCGCTTTTCTGCCGGGTCATTGTTCCAGTCGCCAACCGCAATGACGTCGCGCGACGATCTCTCACCGATGCACCCGAGACGGTAACGCCAGTACAACCGTGTCAACTCCCCCGACCGAGAGACGAGCGAAGCGCGAACGAAACCGACTACCGACCGTGCGACAAACAAATAATTTAAACTACACATGTACATTATCATTGTTGGAGCAGGTGATATTGGATCGCCGCTGATCGACATCGCTACGCGTTCCGGAAACGATGTCGTGGTCATCGAGAGAGACACGCAGAAAGCTGACGAAATCGCCAGCGAGTACGACTGCTTGGTGCTTAACGCGGACGCCACGATGAAGGAAACGCTAGCTGATGCCGGAGCAGAACGGGCCGACGCGATCATCTCGACGACGGAGCAGGACGCGACGAACGTCATGGTCTGTCTGCTCGCAAAGGAGTTCGAGATTCCGGGAATCACGTCGGTGGTTCACGACGCAGAGCATATGAATCTCTTCCGTCAGATCGGAGTGAACACCATCGAAAACCCCCAACAACTCATTGCCGGATACCTCTACCGGGCAGTAGCTAGACCAGCTATCGTCGATTACATGCGAATCGGCGACGAAGCGGAGGTCTTCGAGATTACGGTAACGGAGAACGCACCGATCGCTGGAAAAACACTCACCGAGGCTGGCAGGGAGAACATCCTCTCAGACAACGTCCTGATAGTCGCTATCGAACGTGAAAGCGAAAGCAAGCCGCTGACTCCCCGAGGAAATACCCAAATCAAAGCGAACGACCTGTTGACGGTCTACTCCGCAACCGGAGCAGATCCGGAACTCACGGACATCTTCGGGCATTACGAGGATCGAGTAGAGTAAGCGATGTGTTACACTTCTTCCATCGGTCGGGTTGAATTCCGGACAACCTCAAACCCCGTCGTGAGTCCGAAAGCCGACGACGCTCTGCCCAACCTATCGAACGAGTATCAACGATGAGAGTAGATACAAAGACTGTCGGACGTGACGTCGGTCGTATCGTTCAGGCGGTTTCCCTGATGATGGTTGTTTCCATCGGTGTGGCGGCCGTGAACGGCGAGTTCTACGCGATTCCCGCCTTCGTAGTCTCGGCGGTCGTAATGGCGGGACTCGGGACTGGACTCGTCTGGCTGTACCGGGAAGCGGACCCGCCGAGAAAACGCGAAGCGATGGTCACCGCTGCTACCGCATGGGCGCTCGTCGGTGCTCTTGGCGGATTGCCGTTTCTCCTCGTCGCGTGGACGATCCAGATCGATCCGTTCCCCGTCTGGACGAACACTCCACCGATGGATGCGACGACTGCGGTGTTTCTCCACCCGCTCGATTCGGTCTTCGAGAGTATGAGCGGTTTCACCGGGACGGGTCTCACGATGGCCGCCGTCGAGGAGAAACTCCCGCGGTCGCTACACTGGTGGCGGTCGTTCATCGAGTGGGTCGGCGGCGTCGGCGTCATCGTCCTCACCGTCGCAATCCTCCGGCGGAGCGGCGGGAGCAGTGGGTCGTACACGCTCTACGAGAGCGAAGCGCGGTCCGAGAAGATACACCCGAGCATCGTGACCACGGTTCAGGAAATCTGGAAGATCTTCGTGGGTCTCACTATCGGCTCAATCGTCTTGTTCCTCCTCGCCGGGATGCCACTGTGGGACTCGATCAACCACGCCATGACCGGGATTGCGACGGGGGGGTTCTCGGTGCATGCCGATTCCATCGGGCACTACGACAGTCCACTGATCGAGTACGCAACGGTCCCGATAATGGTCGCGGGGAGTATCGCATTTCCCATCCACTACTTGATATTCAAGGGTGAGTTGCGGAATCTCTACGCTGACCTACAGACGCGATGGGTGTTCATCTGGTTCGCAGTCGGGTCCCTCGTGTTGACGGGGATTCTATACACGAACGGACAGTACGCAACGCTGGAGGAGACGTTCCGGGTGAGCTTGTTCCAGTTCGTTTCCGGGACATCGAACACCGGCTTCGGGAGCACCACGATTGGCGGTGGGACCGAGCAGGTCTGGAGCGCTGGCGCGACGTTGGTGACGTGTCTCGGCATGCTCACCGGTGCAGCGGCTGGTTCGACCGTGAGTGGACTCAAGCTCATTCGGGTGATAACGATTATTAAGGGGACTATCTGGCAGATACAGGACGTGTTCCGACCTAACACTGCAATCCGGTATCTGCAACTCGGGGAGCGCAATCTCAGCGAGGAACAGGCCCAACGCGAGTACACCGAAGCGACGGTCGTGTTCGTCCTCTGGCTCACGTTCCTTGCGATTGGCGTCGCCGTCCTCTTGCGCGTTCTCTCACCGGGCTATCCGCTGGAGTACGTGATTTTCGACGTGATGAGCGCCCAGAGTAACGTCGGACTGGACTCCGGAATTACCGGCCCAGGGATGCCCGACACTGCCAAAGGGATGCTAATAATTAACATGTGGGTCGGTCGGCTCGAAATCATCCCGGTCGCGGTACTGATCGGGTCGGTTCTCCAACGACTCAATCTCTATCGGTAAGACGGTGAGGCCGCTGAGTAAAACAACGTATTCGGCTACGTGAATCGCACACGCTCTCTTTTCGCTACCTCATTCGGAGAAAATCCGGCAGTCGCCGTGGTCTATCGGCCGGGTTCACCTCCCACTTTCGGCCCAGTCGAGCGCCGCCGCGAGGTCGGTCTCGGGCGGCGAGCAGGCGAACTCCCGACAGACGTAGACGGTCGCTTCGTCGTCCGTTCGGTCGCGCTCGGCCCAGATGGGCGGAGCCTCGTCGAGACCGAGGCGGTCGAGCCACGTCGATAGCTCCTCGTCGGTCGGCGGGCGGCGCGACAGTAAGCGACTCGGCAGATAGCGCGCGGCGAGTTCCTCGCGCCACGACTCCGGCAGGTCGTCGGCGACGACCGTCATCTCCAGCGACCCGCGAGCGTAGCGGTCGGCCGCGAGCGCCAGCGAGGTGTGTTGAAGCGGGTTCGACTGAATCTCTTGGCCGCGCGTTTCGAGGACGCGCTCGGCGATGTCGGCGAACTCCTCGTCGGGCGTAAACTCCGCGAGCGCGAGCAAGGTATCGGTGGCGACGCCGAGACTGGAGGGCGTCGATTGGTCGTGAGGTTCCTGTGGCCGGGCAACGAGGTCTTCCCCTCGCTCGGGCGTGAAGTAGATGGTCCCCGACTCGGCGTCCCAGAACTCGTCGGCGATGGCGTCCGCGAGGTCCAGCGCGAACCCGAGGTGGTCGGGGTCGCCGGTCGCTTCGTACAGGTTCAGCGCGCCGCGAGCGACGAAGGCGTAATCTTCGAGATACCCCTCGATAGCGACATCGCCGTCCTTGAATCTGCGGGAGAGATGGTTTTCCTCGGCGTCCCACAACTTCTCGCGGACGAACGCGAGCGCGTCTGCCGCGAGGTCGGCGTAGTGGTCGTCGCCGAGGACGAGCGCACCCTCCGCGAGCGCCGAAATCATCAGGCCGTTCCACCCCGCCAGCACCTTCTCGTCGCGCCGGGGTCGGACGCGCTCGGCGCGCGCCGCGAAGACCTGCTCGCGGGCTTGCTCGACGGTCTCCTCGACTTCTGTCTCGCTCATCTCGTACTCGTTTGCGAGGTCCCCAACTGACTCGCTACTCGTCAGGACAGTATCGCCCTCGAAGTTGCCCGACTCGGTGACGCCGAACCGGTCGCAAAAGAGGTCCGCGGCGGTCGAGTCGTCCACGGCGTCGCGGATTTCCTTGGGCGTCCAGACGTAGAACTTGCCCTCCTCGCCGTCGCTCTGGGCGTCGAGTGTGCTGTAGAACCCGCCGCGGGACTCCGCCCCGCGAGCCTCCGAGTGCGACTCGGAGACCCCTTCCGGATGGGTCAGTTCGCGCTCGACGAACTCGAAGGTCCGGCGCGCGGCCGCGGCGTAGCGGTCGTCGCCCGTGACTTGATACCCCGCGAGCATGGCGCGCGAGATTTCGGCGTTGTCGTAGAGCATCTTCTCGAAGTGGGGCACGACCCACTCGCGGTCCACGGTGTAGCGGTGGAACCCGCCGCCGACGTGGTCGAAGAGACCGCCCTCGGCCATCGCCGAGAGCGATTCGGTGGCGACCTCGCGGTACTCCGCGGCGGTGTCGTCGTCGCCCGCGTCCGCCGCGCGCTCGGCGGCCCGGAGAAGCAGGTGGACACGCCCGGCTTGGGGGAACTTCTGGCCGGTGCCGAACCCGCCGTGGTCGCGGTCGGCCGAGCGCACCGCGGCGTCGGCCGCCGAGTCGAGCAGATCCTCGCCGGGGGTCTCGCCGGGGTCAGGAACCGATTCGAGTTCGCCCTCGATGGCGTCGGTCCACTGGTCGGCCCGGCGGTCCATCTCCCGGCGGTCCTCCTCGTCGCTCCACGACTCGGCGATGTTTTCGAGCAACTCCCGGAAAGCGGGTTGGCCCCGCTTGGCCTCCTTCGGGAAGTAGGTCCCGACGTAGAACGGTCTGCCGTCGGGCGTGAGCCACACCGACAGCGGCCACCCGCCTCGGCCTGAGACGGCCTGGCAGATGGTCTGGTAGATGCTGTCGAGGTCCGGGCGTTCCTCGCGGTCCACCTTGATGGGGACGAAGTTCTCGTTCAGTACCGCGGCGGTTTCCTCGTCCTCGAAGCTCTCTTCTTCCATGACGTGGCACCAGTGGCAGGCCGAGTAGCCGACCGAGAGGAAGATAGGAACCTCGCGCTCCGCGGCGGCGTCGAGGGCGGCGTCGTCCCACGGTTGCCAGTTGACGGGGTTGTCGGCGTGCTGGCGGAGGTACGGACTCGCCTCCTCGTCGAGTCGGTTGCGCGCGGTGGGGTCGTCGGTCATGCCTGAGCCGAGGGCCTTGAGAGACGTAAAGGCGGGGTTCCCGGCCAGTGAGGTGGAGCGTCGGGAGCCAGTGAGGGGGAGTGCTGGTAGCGACGACCACTTGGAAATCCGAGTAGTGAGTTTTTCATTCCGGGAGCGAGAAGCAACGCACATGGGCGTGAGGCCACCACCGTCGAACTCGGACGAGGGTCCCGACGTTATCGAATTCGGCATCGCGGAAGTGGCGGCCGAACTCGACGGCGGCGACTTCTCGTTTCCCGCGACCGGCGAGCAAGTCGTGCAGGCACTCTCGAACCCGCGAATCAAGTACGACGCCAAAGGCCACACCGTGGCGCTCTCAGAGGCCGTCGCCGAAGTCGAGCGCGACCGATTCGACGACGAACAGGAGTTTCTGAACGCGCTCCACCCTATTTTCGAGCAGTATCGCCACTCCCGGTCTCCGAGCGTCATCGAGCGCGTTCGGGCGGCGCTACCACTTTGAGTCGGGGTTTTCTGTTTCGTTCGAGGTTTCTGTTCGTTTCTGAGTAGTCCACGACGACGCGGGACGATTGGTGATAGCGGAGAGAAGCTAGCTTCAGGCTTGAGCCAAGGAGTTACCGCAACTGCACAGCACCGCGACAGCCACGTCCGCACTCCGTTGCGGTCCTCGGCCACCGGCGGACAAACCGCGTCCGCCGAGTCTGCACTCGCTTCGCTCGCGCAGACCTCGCCCGCACGCGCCAAGTCGTAGTAAGAAAGAGCGTCCCGAAGTCCCTCACTCCTGCCCGACTTCGGCCTCCTGTTGAGCGTCGTCGTGCAACTCCGTCCGGCGAATCTTCCCCGTCACGGTCTTGGGCAGTTCCTCGACGAACTCGATTTCGCGGGGGTACTCGTGGGCCGAGAGTTCGTCGCGGACGTGTGACTTGACGGTCTCCGCGAGGTCGTCGTCGGGGTCCGCGCTGTCGCTCGGGACAACGTAGGCTTTGACGATGTTGCCACGCTCGCGGTCGGGTTTGGGTACGACCGCCGCCTCCGCGACCGCGGGATGTTCGCCGAGCGAACTCTCCACTTCGAAGGGACCGATGCGGTAGCCCGACGAGATAATTACGTCGTCGGCGCGGCCCTCGAACCAGAAGTAGCCGTCCTCGTCCTTGCGCGCGAGGTCCCCCGAGAGGTACCATTTACCCTCCGAGCCTTCCACGAAGCAGTCGTCGGTCTTCTCGGGCTTCTCCCAGTACCCCGCGAAGAAGGAGGGGTAGTCGCCGCGCTGGGCAATTTCGCCCGTCTCGCCCGGTGCCATTGGCTCGCCAGTCTCGGGGTCCACAATGTCGGCCTCGATGCCGGGAAGCGGTTTGCCCATGCTCCCCGGCTTGAGGTCCATCGTCGGGTAGTTGTTGATAATCATGTTGCCCGTCTCGGTCTGGCCGTAGGTGTCGTGGATGGTGACGCCGAGGGTTTCCTCGCCCCACTCGACCACGCCCGCCGAGAGCGGTTCGCCGATAGAGAGCGCATGCCGGAGGTCGAGGTCCACGCCCGCTAGCACCTCTTCCTTCTCGCGGAGCATCCGGTAGGCCGTGGGGACGCTGAACAGCACCGAGATGGGGTGTTCGTCCAGCAGGTCGGCCCACGTCTCGGGGTCGAACTCGCCCTCGTAGGTGAAGAGGCTCGCGCCCCAGAACCACGCGCCGAGCGTGTTGATGGGACCGGTGAGCCACCCGAGGTCAGCCGTTGACCAGTAGAGGTCGCCGGGTTGGAGGTCCACTGCGTACTTTTGGGTGGCCGCGACGCCCGCGACCCACCGCTGTTTGTGCCGGACGCCCTTCGCGGGACCGGTCGTTCCGCTGGTGTAGTAGAGCAGCGCGTCGTCCTCTCCGCCGGTCCGGGCCGCCTCGTACTCGCTGCTCGTGTCGTCGAGCGCGTCCGCGAACCCGACATCGCCGTCGCCAATCTCGCCCTCGTCGCGGTCCACCACGAGGACGTGTTCGACCGAGGGCGCGTCTTCGAGCGCTGCCCCGACCGTCTCGCGGTTGTCGCTGGTGGTCACGACCACCGACGCGTCGCAGTCGTCGAGTCGGTAGGAGATGCCGTCCGGGCCGAACCGCTCGTTGACGCCGCCGAACACCGCGCCGCGCTTGAGCGTCCCGACGAGCGCGACGTAGTGTTCCGGAATCCGGGGCATGTACGAGAACACCCGGTCGCCTCGCTCGACGCCCAACGCCTCGAGGACGTTGGCGAACTGGCTCGACCGGTCGGCCAACTCTCGGAACGTCGTCTCCGTGAGGTCGCCGTCCTCGCCGACCTGATAGAGCGCGACCTGCTCGCCGTTTGCCGCGTGTCGGTCGCAGACTTCGTGGCCGATGTTGAGTTCGTCGGGCGCGTCCCAGTCGGCGTCGGCGTAGATATCGTCCCAAGCGAACGATTCGCGCACTCCGTCGTAGTCGTGGAGATTGTGACTATCTGGCATGCGGACGCACGTACACAAGTAACAAAAATAACAGTACCGGCAGTTTTCGAGCGACAGGGGCGAGAAATGAAGGGATGCCGACTACTCTAACCGTCGCATCTGCTCGCGGTGCAACGTCACGATGAGGTCCGAGAGGACACCAAACATCAGCAGTTGGACGCCAAATAGGATGGCGAACGCGGCGACCACCGCCAGCACCTCGTGGGACGTGTTCGCCGGGCCGAACCACTCGTAGGCAACGTACCCAGCGATGGCGACGCCGAACACCCCGCTCAACACCCCGACGCTCCCGAAGTAGAACAGCGGGTTGCTCGTCTTCGCCAACTGGTAGAGCGTGAGGAGAATGACCCCGCCGTCTCGAATCGGGTGGAGGTTGGTGTCCGAGTCGTCGGGCCGGGCCTCGTAGCGAATCGGGACTACGGTCGTCGGCACGCCGTGTTTGACACACTCGACGGCCAGTTCGGTCTCGACGCCGAAGCCGTCGGAATCCAGATAGAACTTCTCCACCGACTCGCGGGTGAACGCCCGATAGCCGCTCAAAATGTCCTCGAAGTTCTTGCCGTGGATGGTGCGGAACACCCAGTTGAACAGTCCGTTCCCGAACTCGTTGAAGCGACTCATCGCGCCGTCCTCCATGTCCGCGAAGCGGTCGCCGATGATGTGCTCGTACTCGCCGTTCACCAGCGGGTCGAGCATCGCCTCGGCGTCTTCGGGCCGGTACGTGCCGTCGCCGTCGAGCATCAGGACGTACTCGGCGTCGATGTGCTCGATGGCTTCTCGGACCGCCTGTCCCTTTCCGGACCCTGACTGATACATGACTCGCGCCCCGTGGTCGCGGGCCACGTCGGTGGTTTCGTCGGACGAGTTCCCGTCGATGACGAGGACGTTCTCGTAGCCTCGACTGGTGAACCCGTCGATAACCTCGCCGATAGTCTCGGCTTCGTTCAGAGTCGGGATGAGAACGCAAACGTCCTCGCTGTCGGCCATTGAAATGGAGTGGTCACCACGAGCGCAAAAGGCTTACTCTATGACCTTTCGGTCGGCGCGCTTCGGTCGAATGTCTCGGTCGGCACGGTGGCGATGCCGTTCGCGTGCATCGTCATCGTCGGTGTGCGTGAGCCACCTTAGGGTCAAGCCCCGAGTCACTCGGCCTACTCCGCGTGTAGACCTGCGATAAAAGCGCGTAGAGTTCAATTGGAGATAATTTAAAAGCGATCATCGGACGTGTTCTCTTCGGAGACCACTCTGAATATGGATGCATGTCTTCCTTCGAGCAATAAATAGACGAAATGACGCCGATTATCACTGGTGAAAACGGACGAACGTTATATATATCGTTGGTGGTACGTCCAAGTTGGGAAAGTTCCCGAATACAAAAAGGTCCGAATAATGTCACGGAATTATATCTCAGCAGTAAAAGATAGAATCGAGGGCGCGGTCAACGACCGCGGTCAGGTGGGTATCGGTACGCTCATCGTCTTCATTGCGATGGTGCTTGTCGCCGCAATTGCAGCGGGCGTGCTCATCAATACGGCCGGATTCCTCCAGACGAAGTCCGAGCAGACCGGTCAGGAGTCCAGTGCGCAGGTCTCGAACCGCGTGCAGGTCGTTAGCGCGTTCGGTAGCGTTGCCAACGAGCGGGTCGAAAAGATCAACCTGACGGTCATGCGCGGTTCCGGGTCCGACGATATCAATCTATCGTCAGCCACCATCGAGTGGATCGGGCCAGAGGAAGCCGAGACGCTGACTCATAACGACGACGGCAATAGCCTCGGTGACGGCGAGTTCAACGTCAGCGCCATCAAGGATCCTGACGGCTCCGAACCCGTCCTCAACACGCAGGACGACCGATTCAAGATCACGATGGACGCCACCCAGATCTCCAGCGCCCTCGGCGAGGGCGAAGAGGTCAAGCTCAAGGTGACGACCCAGTACGGCGCAGTGACGCAGTACCGCGCTAACGTGCCCCAGTCGCTCTCCCAAGAGAGCGCAGTCACGGTCTAACGCGGTATCCGACCTTCCTCTCACTTTCGTCCTGTCCGTACATTTCTTTCGTGATGCTACGTTGTCGGATAGCCGACGGCCCGTCTTCGTCTCGCCGACGACCAACAGTATGTTATAGTCCGATTCCATACCCGGTCGTATGAACTCTCTCGTGGCCGCCGCGGGGGCGCTCGTCGCCGCCACGGCGCTGCCGTATCTCGCGTACTTAGCCCTCTACGCGGTCGTCGGGCCGAGCGGGTCGCCCGCCGACAAGCGCGACGCGGAACCGACCGTCAGCATCGTTCTGCCGACCTACAACGAATCGGGCATCATCGAGAAGAAACTCGACGACGTGGTGTCGCTGGACTACCCGATGGAGAAGGTCGAACTGGTCGTCGTGGACTCCAGCGACGACGAGACGCCCGAAATTATCGAGTCGTACTTCGAGGACCGCGCGCATCCGGACCTGAACCTCATCCGCGAGCAGGAGCGCCGGGGACTTGCGCCCGCCCTAAACGACGCCTACGCCGCCGCCGACAACGAAATGGTCGTCAAGACCGATTGCGACTCCTACGTCGCCGACGACGCGCTCCGAGAGGCGGCCGCCAATCTCGCGGACCCCGGCGTGGCTGCGGTCACGGGCCAGAACGCCGAAGTCCTCGGCGGAAGCGAGGTTGAGGCCGGGTATCGGGGCGTACAGGCCCACATCCAGACGCTTGAATCGCACCTCGACTCGACGCTCATCTTCCACGGTCCCTTCTCGGCGTTCGACAACGACGCCATCGTCCCAATCGACCCCAACTCGCTGGCCGACGACACCGAGTTGGCGCTGAAGATTCGTCGGGGCGGTGACCGCGTCGTTTTCGACCCCGCGGTCAGGTACAAGGAGGCGTCTCACTCCGACTTCGGCAAGCGCAGGCTTCAGAAGGACCGCCGCGGGATGGGTCTGATTCGCCTGCTCGCCCAGCACCGCGACGCGCTCGGAAAGTACGGCAACTACGGCAAAGTGGTCCTCCCGTTCAACTGGTGGTTCATGATAGTCTCTCCGTGGCTCGTCGCGCTCGACGTGCTGGCGGTCACCGCCGCTGGACTCTCCGTCGCGGGTCTCGCCGGGCTCGCGGTTCCGGCCGCGCTCGCCGCGTTCGTCTGGCTCGGTCAGAAAGACTTCCTCGGTCCGCTACAGGCTATCTACGCTGTCTTCGACTCGCAGGTGTCGCTGCTCCACGCCGCCGTCGAACTGCTCCGCGGGAAAGGCGACGGGACGTGGGAAGTAGACGAGGAGTTGCGGGAGGCGTTCGACTGAGGATAGTTCGATGAATATTTTACAAGTCGCACCGCGGTATCCGCCTCATACTGGTGGCGTCGAGACTCACGTCGCCGAAATCAGTCGCCGACTCGTCTCTCGTGGCCACGACGTGACGGTGTTCGCGGCCGATGCCGAGGACGGACTCGCCCGGCGCGAGACCCGCGACGGTGTTCGTGTGCGCCGCTTTCGAGGGTTCGCGCCCGGCGGCGCGTTCCACGTCGCGCCGGGCATCGCACCCGCAGTTCGACGGGCCAACCAGGACGTGGTCCACGCGCACAACTATCACTCGCTCCCAGCCTTCTTCGCGGCGTTAGGAGTCGCGGACGCACGGTTCGTAGTGACGCCTCACTATCACGGGGGAAGCGCGAGCGGGTTCCGCGACAAACTACTCTCGCTCTACCGACCGCTCGGCCGATGGGCGCTCGGGCGCGCGGACGAGGTAATCGCGGTCAGCGACTGGGAGCGCGACCAGTTACGCGCGGACTTCGGACTCGACGCCACCGTGATTCCGAACGGCCTGGACGTAGAGCGGTTCGCCGACGCGACGCCCGAGAAGCGCGACCGACCGTATCTACTCTGCGTTGGCCGACTGGAAGCGTACAAGGGTGTTCAACACGCGATTCGCGCACTCCCGGAACTCCCGGAGTACGACCTACTGATTGCTGGCTCCGGCGATTACCGGTCCGAGTTAGAGCGGACTGCACGCGAGACGGGCGTTTCCGAGCGCGTCGAGTT
This sequence comes from Halorussus pelagicus, assembly GCF_004087835.1. Lineage (NCBI taxonomy): Archaea > Methanobacteriati > Methanobacteriota > Halobacteria > Halobacteriales > Haladaptataceae > Halorussus > Halorussus pelagicus. Next base: position 113,514 of record NZ_CP035119.1, on the reverse strand, counting down.
TCTGGGCTACGTCGCCGACGAACGCCTACCGGGACTGTACGCTGGGGCGTCGGCCTACCTTTTACTCTCGGAGTTCGAAGCGTACGGTATGACGGTCGCCGAGGCACTGGCCAGCGGGACCCCCTGCGTCGTTCGGACGGGGAGTGCGCTCGACGACTGGGTGTCGAACCGCGGCGTGATTGATGTACGCAAAATCGGTCCTATGGAAGTGGCCGATGCAGTGGACGCTGCTTTGAACGCCGACGTTAGTAGCATGCAGGTCTTCACCTGGGGAACCGTCACCGAGCGACTCGAACCTCGACTCAAAACGTAGCCGAGTACACTCCGGAAAATATAGGAGGCACCTCGATTAACCACGAGAGTAGCTACTCTCCCATCGTAAACGAAAACCGGTGAGCCTATAAAGTGATTGCTCGACAACTGTAGGACAAAGAGAACTAATCCCAAAATCCATATGATCGATAAAATTACGTACGCAACGAACGAGATTCTGAAGAACGGAGACGATCCGTACTGGTGGCGTCAGCGGTTTACATCACGGATAGCTGGACCGATGCTCGGTAAGATACACGGTAACCATGGCGAAGATTTCATGGAGAAAGACTGGGATAATCTTCTTATCCTCGACGCATGTCGTGCTGACATGTTTGAGCAGGCTATCGATACGTCTCAGTTTGATGAATATGATTCTGTCCACTCTGTCGGATGTTCAAGCCCAGAATGGATGAAGAACACGTTCACTGCGCGCGAATTTCCTGATACCGTATATGTAACTGCCAATCCGTGGATATCGAAAATTGCACCTTACTCCTTCCACGATGTCGAGAACCTCTGGATAACCGAACACGACGCCAGCCGTGAAGATCTCTCTAGTGCGGGCGTACTCGAAGAGGCAGGTCTTGGAGACGTTCCGACCATCTATCCGGATACCCTGAGCGACGTAGCGAGAAGAGTCCATGAACAGTATCCCGAAAAGCGACTTATCGTCCACTATTTCCAACCTCACGCCCCCTGTGTCGGTAATGCTGATGGAACACGAAAAGATCAGATCCGTGACGAAATGCATCCTGGAGTTGACTTGAAAAACGGGAGCGTAACTCGACAGGAGGTTTGGAACGAGTACATTCAGAACCTTCTATACGCTTTCCAATACGCTGATGAACTAGCGGATGACCTTGGCGGAAAGTCGGTCTTCACCGCGGATCACGGCGAACTGTTCGGTGAACGGCTCTGGCCGTTCCCTATTCGAGGCTATGCTCATCCCGATGGTGTTCGACATCCGAAACTCACGGAGGTTCCGTGGGCCGTGAAGACTGTCGGCGACCGACGAAAGATCGTCTCCGGTGATGTCGAGATGCATGAGGCTGATGAAGATGAGATCGACGATCGTCTCCGTAACCTTGGGTATAAAGTTTGAGTATCGGAGATACTGATTTTGGTATTCAGGTCGGAATCGGTTTTATTGGACGAATAGCAACTGCTATCGTCGCATTCGTGGGATCCGTATTCTTGGCTCGCATCCTCGGCCCGGAGGGATACGGTACGTTCTATTTTCTCATGGCGATTGTCGCCTTTCTCGATAATCCAGTCACAGGGTGGGCGAACGCATGTCGAAAGCGGCTCACAGAAAAAGATGTTCCGTCAGGGGAAGCGGTCGGCTCAACAATTGCTGGAATTGTTATATTTTCCGTCATTGTATTCGTCGGTTCGTGGGTCGCATCGCCGCTTATCACTGCACAGGTCGGCAATCCTGACGCATGGCTCCTTCTGAGCTTGCTCTTCGTCGGGATGGTTTCGTTCCTCACCTCATTAGAGGTCCTAAAAGCAACTGAGCAGTTCGGGTCAAGCTCATGGGTTCAGGCTGGTAGGGACGTGGTGCGAGTGCTGGCCCAGGCCGCACTCGTCGCTTCAGGTATGGGCGTAGCCGGAATGGTTGGGGGCATGGTTGTCGCCAACCTCGTCGTAGCACCGATTGTAATCTACCTCGTCGGAGCCAAACCAGAGATACCATCGAAAGATACCCTTCGAAGCGTGTGGGAGTTCGCAAAGTCGAGTATTCCAAACGGAGTTGTGGCTACTGCTCAGAGTCGGATGGATGTCATTCTTCTCGGTCTTCTTGTTGGCCAGAGCGTCGTCGGGAATTACGAAGTTGCCCTTCGAATGACGATGCCCGCAATGTACGTGGCAGGAATCGCACAGGGCGGACTGATGGGGCGTATCAGTAACCGACGGAGCAAAGGTGAAGAGGTCATTACGGATATCCAGAACAATCTTTCGTACGTGAGTATTATCGCAATTCCGCTGTTCTTCGGCGCGCTTACCGTCGGTCGTCCCGTCGTCGTCACAGCCTACAGTAGCAAATTCGCTGAGGCAGGAGTTTACTTGGCGGGTCTTGCGTTCTTCCGAGCTATTCGTTCACAAAAGTCTATACTCGTTTCGACGTTGGATGGAATCGACCGACCGGAGCTCAACCTCCGTGTGTCTACGTTCGTCTTCGTCTTCAATCTCACGCTCGGAATCGGACTCCTGTACACCATCGGTCCGTTCGGCGTCGTCGTCGCTACCGTTGTGAGCGAAGCGATAGCGTACGTTGCTAGAGCATACTTCGTCCGGTCGTTGATGCCCTCTCTCAACCTTCTCCCACGACCACTGCTGGAACAGTTCGCTAGCGGCGTTCTGATGGCCGCGGTGACTTATGCGGTGCGTCTCGCACTACCACTTTCATTTTGGCCTTACGTTGCCCTGGTAGTCGGAATTGGAGGTGTAGTGTACTTCAGCTCACTGTTACTCATTAGCGAACCCTTCCGAACGACGATTCGAGCGCTTGCCGAAGATGCGGGACTAACTAACTCGAATAAAGCTAGCTAAGACTGGAACACCGCAAGGATTATTTAGATTGCATAACTTACCTTAGCCAGCACTCATAGGGAAGAAATAATATGGAATTTGTTTTTTGCGTTCCACCAAACGAAGGTAGTCAGCAAGCCTCTGCACTCGCGCGATCTCTGGCCGATCAGTATCCCGAGACGTCGATTTACGCTCATGTCGTCTCTTCTGAACGGTCACGCATTTCTGATACCGCCTTGGAAACGATAAACGAACATGCTGAAATTATTGACGGAGAAATTCCGATTGACGGATATCCTGTAAGTTCGAAGCTGGACGCACTTGTTCGGGCGACTGAGCGAACGACGGAGCCAGTCGTCTTTCTTGACTCAGACATTATTGTTCTGAACCAGTTTTCGGAGTTCGAAAACGGTATTTCGGCTGACTTAAGCGCAAAGCCCGTAGATATTTCGACACAATACTGGGCGACGGAGAAGTTACACGAGGGGTGGCGATCTGTCTACGACGCCGTCGCCGTAGAACCGCCACAAGAATGGCAAGTTCAGACGACCGTGGACAAAAAATCCATCTTGCCGTATTTCAATGCCGGTGTCGTCGCTGTCGATTCCGCGGCTGTTGCTCGCCGTTGGCTTGAAGTAACAAGGATCGTTCGGAAGGTAATCGCCGACGAAACGACATTCGCGGACCAAATTGCTCTTGGCGTTATCGCGTCGCAATCGGATATCTCGTTTCGAGAACTGTCGGAAATATCAAACTGGCCGCTTCCAATCCGCCAAGGAATAGGGAAATCGGCCGCAGCAGTTCATTATCACAGTTACTCGCACGTTGATCGAGTATGGAAACCAACCGTTCGGCGGCGCTTGCTCCGGTACTTAGAGCCTCATATATCTGAAACGCGCTCTCTGAAGCGACTCTATGAGTCGGTTCGGTCTTGGTGGTGGCCAATGAAACTCCGCCTTTTTGGCATGGGATAAGATCGTCTGATTAAGTCAATTCATACCGCTTTCCCTCTCTCAAGCGGCTGAACTATCACATAACTGTTGGTATGTTTTGACGTGTTTATCCGCCACTCCGTCGATAGACTGAGATTTCCGATAGTCCTTCAGGGCTGCGACAAGACGAGTCCTTTGGTCCTCATCGTCGAGTAGCTCACGGACGTTTGCTAGAGCAGCGTCGGCGTTTCCGGAGTCGAACAGCGAAACGCAGTTCCACTGCGTGTTGAGGTTACGGAAGTACTGTTCGTCACTCGCTATAACAGGAAGCTCGTAGGCGACGCACCAATTGAAAATGCCGCTCTGGGTCACTTCCTCGTACGGAAGCAGGATTAGGTCGGCCGCATTAAAGACTGCGTGAAACTCAGAGTCGTTAAGTACGCCGGTTATCTGAACGTTTTCTGGAGCCTGCTGTGAAATATTCGCCATGTACTCGGCGTCGTCCTCGTTCTGGTTACCTCCTGCAATAAGAAACTCGTAGTCAGGAGCATTGCGGGCGACATCAAGAAACGTTTCGTATCCTTTCTCTGGGCGGACGTATCCCGGTTCGACGATGAGGGTTTCCTCCGGCTTATAGCCGAACGTCTCTTTGGCCGTTGCCGAGTCTATTTCAACAGTGTCAGTCTGGACACCATGTGGTAAGACTTCATACGAAGAGAGTGACGTACTTTGTAGAAACCTTTCTTTACAATTATCTGATAAAAAAATGGCGTGATCGGCGACGGCTGCTAAAAGTGAGTTATTGAACCGGACGTATATTTTCTTTAAGCCCATAAGTGGTGGGCCAATCGTCTCATCGTTCCACGCACTGTGAAACGTAATAACTACTTCTTCCCCAAAAATATTAGAAATTACATATAGGGCAGGGAAGAACAGCCAACTCATCAGACTTTTGGGTCCGAAGATACCGTACTCGTGTTGAACATGAACCACGTCAGAGTGGTCTCCTTTTAGTTGAAGAACTGCCGCTAGATACGAAAACGGATTCCAACTACCTAAGGGGACCGTGACGTGACGAATGTCTAAACTGGTATCGAGATTCTTCAAGAGCGTGCCTGTGTACGTTCCGATACCACATGAGCCGTCGTCCGGAGTAGAGATAAACGTGACTTTCGTCATTTTAGCTATTCACGCCAACGTACACGCCGAGGAGTAGGTAAACATTGTTGTTCTCGTCGATTGATACTGCCGATTACTCGTGACCGGGGTCAGATGATAAGGCTTATGCGCGTTTTGGCATTCCTTCAATCCAATGAGCCAGCAGACTGAACAGGTCGAGGATTCGTCCGACACCGCCGGTTCTATCCTCGACTCGTTCGAGGACTGGTATCACGTCCCCGTACTCGCCGCAGCGCTTTCGTTCATGCTGTGGGTGCGACTCCAGTCGTACGACAAGTTCGTCCAGAACGGGCAAGTCCTCTTCGACGGGAACGACGCGTGGTATCACCTTCGACAGGTACAGTACACAGTGAGCAACTGGCCCTCCACGATGCCGTACGACCCGTGGACGTACTTCCCGTTCGGAACCAGCGTCGGCCAGTTCGGGACGCTCTATGACCAACTCGTCGCCACGGCGGCGCTGATAGTCGGTCTCGGCGACCCCTCCCAGAAGACGGTTGCGATGACCCTCCTCGTCGCGCCCGCTGTCCTCGGGACGCTCGTCGCCATCCCGACGTATTTGGTCGGCAAGCGCCTCGGCGGCCGCCCCGGCGGTCTGTTCGGGGTAATCGTCCTCGCGCTGTTCCCCGGTACGTTCCTCCAGCGGGGTCTCGTCGGCTTCGCCGACCACAACATCGCCGAGCCGCTGTTCCAGACGTTCGCGGTGTTGGCGATGATGGTCGCGCTGAGCGTCGCCGAGCGCGAGAAGCCGGTGTACGAACTGCTCGTGGACCGTGACTTCGAGGCGCTCAGAGCGCCCATCGGCTACAGCGTACTCGCGGGTGTCGCCACGGCGCTCTATCTCTGGACGTGGCCGCCGGGCGTCATGCTCGTGGGTATCTTCGCAATTTTCTTCGGGCTTAAGCTGACCGCTGACTACGTCCGCGGCGTCAGTCCGGATCACCTCGCGTTCGTCGGTGCGATCAGTATGGGGGTCGTGGGGCTGCTCATGCTGGTGCCGCTCGGTTCGCTGAGTCCGAGTCCGACCAAGTTCTCGTCGCTCCAGCCCATGCTCGCGTTCGCGGTCGCAGTCGGCTGCGTCTTCATGGCGTGGCTCGCCCGCGAGTGGGACGCTCGTGATCTCTCAACCGCGCTGTACCCCGCGACGGTCGGCGGTCTCATTCTCGGAATCGTCGGGTTCGTCTACGTCGCGCTCCCGTCGGTGTTCAGTCTCGTCAGGACCAACCTCATCCGGGTCGTCGGGTTCAGCACGAACGCCGAGACTGGGACCATCGGTGAGGCCCAACCCTACCTCTCGAACGTCCAACCACGACTCGGTATCGAGTGGTACGACCTCATCCTCCGAGATTACGGCCTGATGCTGTTTACGGCCGTCATCGCCGCGGTCTGGATGGTCTGGCGAACGTATCGGACCGACGACCACCGCGCCGAGTATCTCCTCGTGCTCGTTTGGGCCGCGTTCATCACCGCTGCGGCGTTCACGCAGATTCGGTTCAACTACTATCTGGCGGTGCCGGTCGCCGTGCTGAACGCCTACCTTGTCAAGCAGGTCCTCTCGCTGGCGAACGTCACGAGCCGCGAGTCGCTGACCGACATCGAGGGATACCAGGTTCTCGCGCTCGTGTTCGTTGTCCTGCTCATCGTGCCCGTGCTGGTCACACCGGCCAGCATCGGGTCGTCGGGATACGCGAGCGTCGATAACACCCAGACCGCGGTGCAGGCCGGAGAGACCCAGCCCGGCGACATCAGCAAGTGGGACGGGTCGCTCGACTGGATGGCCAACAGCACGCCCGCCGAGGGCGATTACGGCGACGCGAACAACGAAGACCAACTGGACTACTACGGCACCTTCGACCAGAGCAACAGCGACTACGACTACCCCGAAGGGGCCTACGGTGTGATGTCGTGGTGGGACTACGGCCACTGGATTACGGTCGAAGGCGAGCGCATTCCGAACGCCAACCCCTTCCAAGAGGGTGCGAAAACAGCGGCCAACTACCTACTCGCGCCGAACGAGTCCGAGGCCAACGAGGTCATCGAGGCCCTTGGCGGGCCGACCGAGGAGACTCGGTACGTGATGGTCGACTGGAAGATGGCCTCGGTGTACGACAACGCTGGCGGGAAGTTCTTCGCACCGGCGACGTTCAAGGAGAACGTCTCCCGGTCGGACTACTACGAACGTGTCTACCGACAGGGCCAGAACGGTCTCCAGACCGCGTTCAACCTGCGCTCACAGGACTACTACGAGAGCCAGATGGCTCGGCTCTACCTCTATCACGGTAGTCGGATGGAGTCCCAACCCATCGTCGTGGACTGGCGCGCCCGGCAGTACGAGACGCCGAGCGGACAGGTCGCCTCGCTCAAGATGAACGAACAGGGACCGAACGCGACGCTTGTCCGCCGGTTCCAGACGATGGAGCAGGCCCGCTCGTTCGTCGCTAACGACTCGACCGCGCAGGTCGGGGGCATCAGCCAGTTCCCGAGCGAAACCGTCGAGGCGCTGAACCACTACCGCGTCGTCAACCAGAGCCAAGCCTCGGGCACGAATAACGCCCGGTGGGCACAGCAACTCCGCGCAGAGATGCAACTGCTTCAGCAGGGCGGAGCGATTCGGAGTCCCAACCAGATGTTCCAGACCCAGCCCTCGTGGGTCAAGACGTTCGAGCGCGTGCCCGGCGCGACGGTGACGGGCAGCGGCCCGGCCAACACCACGGTCACGGCGGCGGTTCGGATGTCGCCGGTCGGCCAGAACGGCACGTTCACCTACAGCCAGCAGGCCGAAACTGGTCCGAACGGCGAGTTCACGATGACGCTGCCGTACTCCTCGACCGGGTACCAGAACTGGGGACCGGAGAACGGCTACACCAACGTCAGCGTCCGCGCGACTGGTCAGTACCAGTTCTACACGCCCCAGAACTTCGAGAACGGAAACGTTAGCTTCCACAACGCTTCCGCGGACGTGACCGAGGCGCAGGTCATCGGCGAGAGCGACGAGACCACCTCGGTCGAACTGACCGAGGAGTCGGTCTCGCTCCAGCAGAACGACCAGTCGGGTAACAACACGGCGGCGTCCGGCAATCAGACCGCCGACGGCAACCAGACCGCGCCCGCCAACGGCACCGACGGCGGCGACGAGACGGCCGCGAACGGGACGACCGGCGACTCCTCGTCGCTGGCCGCCCCGGCCGACGCCGCGAGCGCGGACAGTCAATCGCAGATGACGCCCGAGGACGCGCTCCCTGAGCGTGAGGACACCGCTCCTGCGCGCGCCGGACTCGTCGGCGCGTGGGGCGGTGCGCTCGTGATTGCGGGTCGGGACTGAACCGCGGCCTCTATTTTCGGAACCGGAGTTGCATTTTCGAGTCGGCGGCGTTCAGTTGCTTCACGCGACCGAGTCCCGAGAAAGCAAACCGTTTTCCGGCCGGTCGTCGTATCTCACTCCTAATGCGACAGTGGCTCTCCATCTACCTGAAAGGTCTCTTCATGGGTGCTGCCGACGCCGTACCGGGTGTCTCGGGCGGCACCATCGCGCTGATAACCGGCATCTACGAGCGACTGGTCGGAGGCATCGCCGCCTTCCACCCGTCCGTGCTGGCCGACCTGCCGAGAGCGTACGAACCGGACGCTCGCGGGCGAATCGCGGAGATGCTCCGGGAGATGGACGTGGCGTTCCTGTTGGTCCTCGGCGCGGGTATCGCCACTGCCGTCGTCGCGGTCACGGGGCTTATCGAGACTGCACTGGAGGTCGCGCCCGGTCTGGTGTTCGCGTTCTTTGGCGGTCTCATCGCCGCCTCCGCGGTGGTTCTCTGGAGCGAGGTCGGTCTCGACACGCGCGGCGAAGTAGCGGCCGCCGTCGTCGGGTTCGCCGTCGCGTTTCTCGTCGCGGGCATCTCCGCCGAAGGCGGATTGCCCCACGCGGTACCCCTGCTGTTCGTCGCCGGTGCGGTCGCCATCTGTGCGATGATACTCCCCGGCGTCTCGGGGTCGTTTCTGCTCATCCTGCTGGGTCAGTACGAATTCATGGTGAACCAACTGCAAGGGTTCATCGACGCCCTCCTGGCGGGGAACATCGACACCGCGCTTGACCTGCTGGTGAACATCGTCTCGTTCGTCGCTGGCGGGGCGGTCGGTATCCTCACGTTCGCCCGCGTCGTGAAATGGGCGCTCTCGAACTACCGCCAGATTACGCTAACCTTCCTCGTCGCACTGATGGTTGGGGCGCTCCGCTACCCAGTCGTCAAGGTGTTCGAGGAGACGACGGCGTGGACGCCCGCCAGCGCCGCCGCCGTTCTCACCGCCGCGCTGGTGGGCGTGTTCGCGGTCCTACTCGCGGATTACTACACAGACGATTTGGAGTACGTCGAGGACGACCCGGCGGCGACGCCGACGCCTCGGAACGACTAAGCGTCGCGCGTCAATCGAGGCCGTTCAGCGTTCGCGCTCGACCAGCGCCTCGTCTAACACTTCCAGCGGGTGGCGAATCTCGTAGCCCGTGCCGTGTTCCATCTGCATCGCGCAGGTCGGACACTCGGTCATCCCGGTCTCGGCGTCGGTGTCTTCCATGTGGTCGAACATCTCCGCGCCGATTTCCATCGAGGTGTCGTACTTCTCCTCTTTCCACCCGTAGGTGCCCGAAATGCCCGAACACGAGTCGCCCACGTCCTCGGCGTTCGCCCCCGTGAGGTTGTCGAGGACTTCGACCGCCTGTCCGGCGAGACCCTGATTCCGGGCGTGACAGGGCGCGTGATACGCGAACTCCGCGTCTTCGACCTTGGCGTCCGCCAGTTCGGCGTCGAGGTCCTCATGGAGTCGCAGGTATTCGAGGGCCTCGTAGGTCCGGGCCGCGACGCTGGCGGTCCCCTCGAAACTGAACAGTTCGGGGTACTCTTGGCGGAGCGACATCGAACAGGAGGTACAGGAGGCGATGATGTCCGCGCCGTCCTCGATTGCGGCGGCGAGTTCCCGGACGTTCGTCTCGGCCGCGCGCTCGGCGTCGGCCAGCATTCCGTTTGCGAACATCGGCGTGCCCGAACACTGCTGGGGCGGCACCATGACCTCGTAGCCGAAGTGCTCGAAGGTACGGACCATCGACTTGCCGACCTCCGGGGTGTTGTAGTTAGAGTAACAGCCGTGGAAGTAGGCGACGCGCTTGTCGTCGGCGTCGGCGCTCGCGTCGTCTCGCTTCGCTCGCGCCTCTCGCGCTCGCTTTTCCGAGGTGGCGTTGCCGCCTCGCTCGTGCCACCACTCTCGGAACGTCTGGTCGGCGAACTCGGGGAACTCGCGCTCGCTGGTGATGCCCAGCAGTTTCTCGTTGATCGACTGAACGAACGAGTTGCCCATCACGAAGTTGGCGAGGCGGGGCACCTTGCTGGCGAACCCGGCGAGGGTGCCGTAGTTGGCCAGAATCCGGTTCCGGACGTACTCCCGCGAGAGCTTCTCCATCTGCTCTTCGACGAACTGCCCGCGAGCGGTGTTGTGCATCTGGCTGAGGGGCACGTCGGAGGGACACGCCGAGTCACAGCGCATGCAGTTCGAGCACGACATCACCGAGTCGTCGATGTCGTGGTCGTCCTTGCGCTTGACCCGCCACTGCTCGGGACCCTGAAACTTCGGGCCGGGGAACTCGTCGTCCACCTCCGCGACCGGACAGGCCGAGTCGCAGGTCGAACACTTATAACAGTCGTCGCTCCCCGGCCGGAGGTCCATCTCCTCGCTCTCGGGGAACACTTGGACCGGTTCGAACTCCTCGTCCGAAACCGCCTGTTCGTCTCGCGCGTCGCTCGGGTCGGTTGGGGTTTCTGCGTCACTCATGGTTACCTCGTTACCTCCCGCGCCGCACTCCGTCCGGCCGCGACTCCGGTGGCGAGCGAGACGCCGGACCCGGACTTCTCGGCCGCGAAGTCCGACCCGCCGAGGACCGCCCCGGCGGCGCGCAGGTTCGAAAACGCCGGTTCGCCCTCCCGGTCGAGGGGTCGCAGGTCGTCGTCGGTCTCCACGCCGAACCGCGCGAAGGGGTGGTCGCCGAACGCCTCGTCGGCGAACCAGTCGTAGCGGTCGCTCGGCGCGGGGACGTGGCAGTCGAAAATCGGCTCGCGGACGCCCTCGCGGTCCGAATCGACGCCCTTCCCGACCAGTCCGCCGGTCGCCAGCACGAACTGGTCGGCGTGGAACGGAATCGCCGCGCCGTTGCGGTTGACGCGGACCGCCGCGACGCCCCCGTCGTGGCGGTCCGCGTCACGCTCCTCGTAGCCGACCACGGGGTTCCCGGTGGTGAACCGGACGCCAGCGTCCCGGCAGGCGCGCTGGAACGCGCCTTCGAGTCGCATGCCGGGGAGACTCGGCGACCCCATCGGCACCTCGAAGACGGCCGCGCCGAGTTCGGCTTCGAGGTCGGCCCGAATCTCGTCGGTCTCGTGCTGGCCCAGTAGCGCCGGGAAGCCGACGCGCTCGGTCCCGTCGAGGTGGTCTTTCACGGTCTCGGCGAGTGCTTTTCGGGCCGGGAGCGACGTGGTGTAGCCGCTCTCGCCTCCACCAGCTCCGCCGCCACTTCTCCCGCTCCTGCCACTGCCTCCGCTTCCGGCCGCCCCGACTTCGAGGCGCTCGTTCGCGTCGAGCGCGTCCGCGAGACGCGTTCGGGCGGCATCGGCCCGGAAGTCGCCGGGGAACTGGACCGTCGCGCCCTCGACTTCGAAGGGGACGCCCGCGGCCCGGAGATGGTCGGCCGCCAGCGGCGCGTCGAAGTCCGTGACGGTCTCGAAGCCGACCAGCAGGACCGAGCGCTCGTCGCTGGCGAGGCCGGGCGCGGCGCTCGCCGGGTATCTCGCGGTCGGCTTGACGCTCCCGCCGTGGGTCGCAACGAGCGCGTTCCGGTCGGTGTGGTCGCCCCGGTAGCGGTCGCCGACAACCGCGTCGAAGAGCGCGAGACCCTCTCGAACTCCCTCGACGCCGACCGTGCGGTAGGGGTGAGAGTCGGGCAGGTCCGCGATTGCCTCGAAGGGGTCGGCCAGCAGGGTTCCGTCGGCGTCGTAGCCGAGTACGTCCACCAGTCCGCTCGCGCTCCGGAGCGTCGAGTCCTTGTGCGAGAGCAGGCGCACGTCCGCGCCCTCGCGGGCGGCCGCCAGCGCCGCGGTCATGCCCGCGAGACCGCCGCCGACGACTGTCACGTCGTCCTCAATCGCCATGGTGGGCCTCCTCGGTCGCTCCGGCGTCGAACTCCGCGAACGCGATTTCGCACTCCCGGTCGGCGGGGTCGCGGTCCCGGTTCATCGTCGTCGCGTGGAGCGCATACGTCAGCGCGGCCTGCGAGAGCTGTTCGCCCCAGAGGGCGTGGCGCTCGCCCTTCCAGCGCTCCTGAAACAGTTCGTCGAGCGCGGCGCGGGCCTGCGGTTCGTCGTACTCGGGGTGGAGTTCGGCGGCCATCCGGTGACAGCAGAACCCGCCCTGACAGTTGCCCATCGAGGCGCGGGTCCGGAGGCGGACCGCGTTGAGGTCGGTGCCCGACTGCTCGATGGCGTCCTGCACCTCCGCGCGCGTGACCGCCTCGCAGTCACAGAGGACCGGGTTCGGCCCGTCGGTCGTCAGTACGTCGTCGGCGCGAGAGCCGAGTCGCTGGACGCTTCGCCGACCGATGGGCGAGCGCAGGCCGAACTCGTCCATGTACTCGCGGAGGACCGAGAAGTCCTCGCTCCCCGGCAGGGGCACGTCGGCGGTCCGACAGTCGGCCGAGACGCCGAGGCGGTCGCAGACGTGGTCGGAAATCTCCTCCGCCATCATCCGGTAAGTCGTGAACTTCCCGCCGACGATGCTGGTGAACCCCGCGAGTCCGTCGCGGTCGGCGTGGTCGAGCAGGAAGTAGTCGCGGGTGATGTCAGTCGAGTCGGTCGTTCCCGTTCCGGGCGGTTCGTAGAGCGGGCGGACGCCCCAGAACGACCGGACGGTCCGGGCCTCCTGCAGAATCGGGACGAGGCGCGAGAGTTCGTCTATCATCAGGTCCACCTCCCACTGCTCTTCGGGATAGTCCTCGGGGTCCTCGACCTCTTCGTCGGTCGTGCCAAGAATCGCGGTCGTCTCGTGGGGCACCACGATGTCGGCGTCGCCCTTGGGCCGACAACGGTTGATGACGGTGTCTACCTGCCGACAGTTCATCACGACCATCGCGCCCTTCGACGGGCGGACTTCCACGTCAACGCCCGCGAAATCGCCGATTTGTCCGGCCCACGCGCCCGTGGCGTTGACGACGTGGTCGGCGGTAATCTCCTCGACTTCGCCCGATTTTCCGTGTTGGCGCGTCCCCGGCCCGGAGTCGTGGCGGACCTCGACGCCCCGTACTCGCCCGCCTTCGCTTCCGTCACCGTCCGCGCTTTCACCCTCGACCAGCACGTCCGTGACTTCGGCGTGGGTCTCGATACGCGCGCCGTGGTTTTGCGCGCTCGCGGCGTTCGCCACGCAGAGTCGGAAGGGGTCGATTGCGCCGTCGGGCACCCGAATCGCGCGCTTCACGTCCTCGGTCAGATACGGTTCCTCCTCGCGGGCCTCCTCCCCGGTCAGCACCTCGGCCGGGATACCGCACTCGCGGCATCCGTCTAGTTTCTCCTTGAAATACTCGTCGGGGTCGCCCTCCAACTGGACGAACTGGCCGCCGGTCATCTCGACGCAGTGACCGGCGATATCCCGGAGAACGCGGTTCTCCTCGATACACTCTTTCGCGCTCGCTTGGTCGGAGACGGCGTAGCGACCCCCGCTGTGGAGCAGGCCGTGCATTCGGCCGGTGGTTCCGTTCGTCAGGTTCCCCTTCTCGACGAGGGTCACGTCCACCCCGCGCATGGCGAGGTCGCGGGCCACGCCACACCCGGTCGAACCGCCCCCGACGACAAGGACCTCGGTGTCGGTCATCTGGTCGCAAGTTGGTCGGAAACTACTTGAGAGCATCGCTGTTTCGGGTCTTTCGGATTTGACTGGTCTCCCGTTCGCTCGTAGTTACTCGTCGTTGAGCTACTCTCGCCGCCGTTTCTACCACCCATTTACCAGTAACTCGGTGAAAACTTATGACGCTGTGGCCCGTGTTCGTTAGCAACACGCCTTCCCGGAGGAGCGACGCCGTGACGGTGGCAGGAGCGAAACCGGCGGAGCGAAGCGACAATATACTCAACACAATGTCAGGAAACACCTACGTCGGAGCCATCGACCAAGGGACCACGGGAACCCGATTCATGGTCTTCGACCACGACGGAACGGTCGTAACGGACGCCTACGAAACGCACGAACAGATTTACCCGGAACCCGGTTGGGTCGAACACGACCCGCTCGAAATCTGGGACAACACCAAACTGGTCGTCCGCCGGGCGCTCGACGACGCCGGTCTCTCAGCCGACCAACTCGCCGCCATCGGCGTCACAAACCAGCGCGAGACGACCCTGCTCTGGGACCGCGACACCGGCAAACCGGTCCACAACGCCATCGTCTGGCAGGACCGACGAACGACCGACCGTGTCGAGCGGTTGGAGACCGAAGACAAGGTCGAGGATATCCGGTCCAAGACCGGTCTGGAAGCCGACGCCTACTTCTCGGCGACCAAGGCCGAGTGGTTGCTGGACAACGCCGACCCCATCAAGACCCAGCGCGCCCGCCCCGCGGACCTGAAAGAGCGGGCCGCCGACGGGGAAATCCTCTTCGGGACCATCGACTCGTGGCTCGTCTACAACCTGACCGGGAACCACGTCACCGACGTGACCAACGCCTCCCGGACGATGCTGTTCGACATCCACGAGATGGCGTGGGACGACGACCTCCTCGACGAGTTCGGCGTTCCGGCGGCCTGCCTCCCCGAGGTTCGACCCTCCAGCGACGAGGACTACTACGGCACGACCGACCCCGAGGGGTTCCTCAACGCCGAGGTTCCGGTCGCGGGCGCGCTGGGCGACCAGCAGGCCGCGCTCTTCGGCCAGACCTGCTTCGACGCGGGCGACGCGAAGAATACCTACGGAACGGGGAGCTTCTTCCTGATGAACACGGGCAACGAGGCGGTGGACAGCGACCACGGTCTGCTGACGACGGTCGGGTTCCAGCGCTCGGGCGAACCCGTCCAGTACGCCCTCGAAGGGTCCATCTTCGTCACCGGCGCGGCTATCGAGTGGCTCGAAGACATGACGCTCATCGAGGACGCCGCCGAAACCGAGACGCTGGCCCGGAGCGTCGATTCGACCGACGGCGTCTACGTCGTCCCGGCGTTCACGGGTCTCGGGGCACCCCACTGGGACCAGCGCGCTCGGGGGACCATCGTCGGGATGACCCGCGGCACGCGCCGCGAACACGTCGTGCGCGCGACGCTCGAATCCATCGCCTACCAGACCCGTGACGTGGCCGAGGCGATGGTCGCCGACAGCGGCATCGAGATGGAGAGCCTGAAAGTTGACGGCGGCGCGGTCAAGAACAACTTCCTCTGTCAGCTACAGGCCGACATTATCGGCTCCGAAATCGCCCGCCCCGAAGTGGACGAGACGACCGCGCTCGGGTCCGCCTACGCGGCGGGTCTCGCGGTCGGCTACTGGGACGGTCCCGAAGAACTCCGGGACAACTGGCGGGTTGACCGCGAGTTCGAACCGGAGATGAACCGCGAGGCGGCCGACGAGATGTACGACCGGTGGGCCGACGCTGTCGAGCGTTCGACCGACTGGGCGCGCGACGGCGGTGAGACCTGATGGCTTGGGCCGACTTGTGGGCGGTCGAGATGTTACTGGCGGCGTTCGCGGGCGGCGCGTTCGGCGCGGCGCTCGGGGCGCTCCCAGCGTTCATCTTCACCGGCTTCATGGTCATCGCGGGCGAGGCGGCCAACGTCATCGGCAAAACCATCGCTGGCGCGTCCGAGGCGGGCGCGGCGGGCGAACTCGCGGCGGTCGGTATCACCGGTTCCATCGCGTTCGGTCCGGTGTTCTCTCCGGCCATCAGCTTCGCTGGCGGCGCGGCCGCGGCCGCCTACGCCGCCAAAAGGGGGTACATGGAGTCGGGCTTCGACTTTCACAACGCCAAGCACATCGCGTTCGCGCAGGGCACCAAGCCCGACGTACTCGCGGTCGGCGGCGCGTTCGGTATTCTGGGCTACTGGCTGACCACCGTCTCTTCGACCATCGGGATGCCCTACGACCCCATCGCAATGGGTGTCGTGCTGTCGGCAGTCGCCCACCGACTCGTTTTCGGCTACGACCTCATCGGCGACACCAGCGGCGGCATCCTCGACATGTCGCCGTTCGAGGACGGTGACCGACGCATCATCGGCGAGGCTGCGACGGCCGACGACGGGAGCGGCGAACCGGCCGCGGACGGCGGCGCGCCCGGCGACGACGGTGACGCTCGTGCCGACAGCGACGAACCGCGCTCTGACGGCGGAACCGCCGAAGGCCGGTTCGTCGTCGAACCGTGGCTTCCTCACCAGTACAAGTGGGCCAACGTGGCGATGCTCGGTCTCGTCGTGGGCATCCTTGCGGCGTTCACCGCGTACAAGACCGGCAGTCCGTTCCTCGCGTTCGGCATCAGCGCCGCGAGTCTGGTCTTCCTCAACTGCGGCGTCGAGAAGATTCCGGTGACTCACCACATCAGCCTGCCCTCCAGCACCGCGGCGCTGGCGCTTGCTCCGGCCGGGATGCCGGTTACGACGGTCTCGCCCGCGGAGGTCGCGGCCGCGATTCCGCTCTCCTCGGCGCTCGTGGTCGGCGGCGTCTTTGGCGTCATCTGCGCGCTCGCTGGCGAACTCGTCCAGCGCGTCTTCTACGCGCACGCCGACACGCACTTCGACCCGCCCGCCGCGGCCATCGTCGTCGGCACGTTCCTCGTCACGGTGCTGGCCGCCGTCGGCGTCTTCTCCCAGAGCGTCTGGGTGCCGTCGCTCGGCCTCTGAATCGGCGTCCGCGGCTTCGAACGACCACTTTTTGTGCCTCACGCTCCGACGCTACCGCATGGTTCCGCCGCTCGTCCTCGATATCGACGGCACGATGACCCGCCCCGACGACTCCGTAGACCCGCGATTCTTCGACGTGCTTCCCCAGTGGGACGCGCCGGTCGTCATCGCCACCGGGAAGTCGTTCCCCTATCCGGTCTCGCTCTGTCACTTCATGCACATCGAACAGAACGTCATCGCCGAGAACGGCGGCGTCGTCCTCTCGGGCGAGCAAGTGACGACGAACGGCGACGGCGAGGCCGCGCGTCGCGTCGCCGAGGAGTACGTCGCGGCGGGACACGACATCGGGTGGGGTCAGACCGACCTCACGAACCGCTGGCGCGAGACCGAAATCGCGGTCGCTCGGGACCAACCGCTCGGCCCGCTCGAAGAACTCGCGGCCGAACACGGACTGGAGGTCGTAGACACCGGATTCGCCTACCACGTCAAATCGCCCCGCATCGAGAAGGGACTCGGCCTGAAGTCGCTCGCGCCGCTCCTCGACCGCACTCCCGAGGAGTTCGCCGCCGTCGGCGACTCGGAGAACGACGTGTCAACGTTCGGCGTCGCTGGCGAGTCCTACGCGGTCGCCAACGCCGACGCCAAGGCCCAACGCGCCGCCGACGTGGTGCTAGAGGAGTCGTACTCCGAGGGCACGCTCTCGGTGCTGGAAGACCTCCGCGAGCGTGCGTGAGGCGTCGCTTTCGGTGCGTTCGAGTGAGTGTTGTGAAACGTTCCGCCATGCTGGGCGAGTGGTCCCGCGACGTGTTTCAAACGCATCGGGGTTCTGCTGGAACAACTCCGGTTGGCGGTTGACACCCCCGTTGTTCCAGTGCTTTCGGGCAGCTTCAAACCCACAAGGGTTCTGCTGAAACTTTGAGCGTCCGCAGCTTGTTGCTCGGGCGACGAGAGCTTCAAACCCACAAGGGTTCTGCTGAAACGTGGACGCCGTAGGACGTGTTGCGTTGCTGGCGAATGCTTCAAACCCACAAGGGTTCTGCTGAAACCGTCCTCTAGCTCTCGCAAGTCTTCTATCGCGTCGGTGCTTCAAACCCACAAGGGTTCTGCTGAAACAGTTCTGCGATGTCGTCTTCGCAGTATCGGTTGTAGCTTCAAACCCACAAGGGTTCTGCTGAAACATAGTCGGATAGGCCTACATACTACAATACTCAGCTTCAAACCCACAAGGGTTCTGCTGAAACCACTCCGTGTCCCGTATCTCCTCGTCTATCTTCTCGTAGCTTCAAACCCACAAGGGTTCTGCTGAAACGCTCGCGCCGAAGGGTCTCTCGGACCGCGTAGCGCATGCTTCAAACCCACAAGGGTTCTGCTGAAACAAGGGCCATCCGCCAGGTCTGTCGCTTCCGAGGTCGTGCTTCAAACCCACAAGGGTTCTGCTGAAACGGGTCAACGTGCCCGTCCTCTTCGAGAGCGTCTTTCGGCTTCAAACCCACAAGGGTTCTGCTGAAACCAGGTCGAGGTGCCGGAGGACCGAGAGTGTGCCCGCGAGCTTCAAACCCACAAGGGTTCTGCTGAAACCATAGCGAATACCGGCCCGCTCCCCGGCTACGAGGGCTTCAAACCCACAAGGGTTCTGCTGAAACCATGCCGGATTTCCCGGCCATACGCCCACTGGCGGCCGAACCCACATCAACATTTCCGTCGACCCGCAATAGGCCTCGAACCCCACGGGGGTCGACGAAAACTACGGAAATCGACCGCCGGGGTCCTCGGCGTCCGATACGTCGTCTGTTCCGCTCGCCGCGTGGACACCGACGATGTTCGGGCGACTACGACGGCGGCGTCCCCGACCGAGGGTCGAACCGCTGGCGCTCGTTCGACTGCCCGGTGAACAGCGCCAGTACCTTCTGGATGGCGACGTACGCCAGCAGGAACGGAAGAATTGGCAACAGCAATAGGAGGTAGGACGCCGCCATCAGTTCTCCGATTCGTGCCATGACCAGTTCCGCCTTGGACTTACCGAGAACTGCTCTCCTGTCCATGCTAACACCCGTGTGCGGTCGGTCGTAAGGTCGGAAAGGACAAATAAATTACTTCCCGTCGGGGAGATACACCCGGCCACGGAACGCCGCGATTTCGTCGTCGCACTCGTCGGGGATGTCAGTCACGGGCGTAGTTCGGAGGAGAGACACTTAGTTCTCGGTTCGCCTCGACTCATCCTCGGCGTCGAACTCTCCCGGAATCGGACTCTCTCGGTGTCCAACTCTCGGCATCAAACCTTCTCGGCGGCGGACACTCCCGACGCCGCGCTCATCTTCACGGAAAATACCATAGAATTTTGTCGCCACCGTGCGAACCCGGAGGTATGCCTTACAGCTACACGCCCCACCACTTCGGGGACTTCGAGGAGGGCCAGACCTTCGAGAGCGTCGGCCGGACAGTCACCGAGTACGACTTCGTGATGCACTCGGCGTTCGCGGGCGACTGGACGGAACTGCACACCAACAAGGAGTACGCCGAAGACGAAAACTTCGGCGAGCGCGTGGCCCACGGCCCGATGACGTTCGTGCTGGCGACCGGGTTCGTCTACCGGACCGGAATCTTGGAGCGGACCGTCCTCGCGTTCCTCGGGATGAACTACATGGATATCCCGAATCCGGTCCACATGGACGACACCATCAGCCTCGACATGGAGGTCGTCGAGACCAAGGACATTTCGAGTCGGGACGACGCCGGGTTGGTCGTCATCGACACGACGATGACGAACCAAGAGGACACCGTGGTCTTCGAGGGCGACATGAAGTTCCTGATCAAGAAAGAAGCGGAAGGCGAGTAGGGCGATTCGGTTCGCTCCGTAGAGACGAGTAGCAATATTTTTGTAACGTATCTGTTACTGTTGCCCATGAGCCACTCGTCTGCACGGCGCGGCGACCCTCCCGACGCGGCGGCACTTGAAGATCGGTCGTTGTTCGCGGTCGGGACTGCCGTCGCGGCGATGCCCGTCGCGCTCGTCGCGTTCGCTGTCGTCGGCGGACTCACCGGCACCGGACCGAGCGAGTTCGACCTGCCGACCGCGTTCCTGCTCTACGGTCTCGCCAACGCGGTCGTCCTCGGCGGCGCGTACGCGGTCCTCTCGTCTGCCGAGCGCCGAGCGGCGTTCCCGTTCCGGCGACCGACCGGTCGGGAATTGCTTGTCGTCGCCGCGGCGTTCGTTCTCGGTCTCGGCGTCTACGAGGCGACAACGGCCGTCACGTCGGCGTTCGGCTACGAGATGGGCGGTCTCGCGTACTCGCTGTCGGACCCCGCGACCCTCGCAGTCGTCCTCGCCGGTCCGGTCCTGCTCGGGCCGTGGGCCGAGGAGATGCTGTACCGCGGTCTCCTGCTCGGCGGGCTGCTCGCTCGCGGGTGGTCACCGCTCGCGGCCGCCGCGGGGATGATTCTGGTCTTCGGCGCGATTCACGTTCCCTTTTTCGGCGTGGCGGGCGGTGTCTTCGTTACGGTCTGGAGCGTCTTCCCGACCGCGCTCCGACTCCGGCAGGGCGACCTCACCGGCGCGAGTCTGTTGCACGCCGCCAACAACGCCTTCTCGTATTTGGTCGTCGTCGCGCTCGGGACGTAGCGTCCTCGCGTCACGCGACTGAACAGTTCGATTCGCACTATTTTTCACCACACTCCCCGAACACTGTCGCATGCCCAAACTTGACGTAGTGGCCGACCACCCCGACGACAACCCCATCATCGACACGCACTGCCACCAACCGACCGAGGAGTTCCTGCACGACGCTGGCGGCCTGATGATGGAGGACGCCGCGAACAAGTTCGGCACCTCCATCGAGACCGACACCTACGACTCGCTCATCGAGGAGTACCACGAGGTCGGCATCGGGCGGACCGTCCTGTTGGGGTGGGACGCCGAGACCAACACCGGCAACCCGCCGGTGCCCAACGACTACGTCGCGGAGGTGCGCGACGAATACGACGACTTCTTCGTCGGGTTCGCCAGCGTAGACCCGCTGAAAGACGACTGCGTGCAGGAGGCCGAGCGCGCGGTGAAGGACCTCGACCTCTCGGGGTTCAAGTTCCAACAGATAGCGCAGGGCTTCGACCCGAGCGACCCCGAACACGAGGAGCTGTTCGCCACCATCGAAGACCTCGGTGTCCCCGTCGTGTTCCACGGCGGCAACTCCACGCTCGGCGCTGGCGCTCCCGGCGGCCGCGGCCTGAAGATAAAACACGGGAACCCGATGTTGATAGACGACGTGGCCGCCGAGCATCCCGACCTGCAAATCCTCATCGCTCATCCCGCGTTCCCGTGGGAGAAAGAGCAGTTGGCCATCTGCCAGCAGAAGGGCAACGTCTACATGGACCTCTCGGGGTGGATGCCACGGTACATCGACGACCAAGTGCTACACTACGCGAAGAGCCTCCTGAAGGACAAGGTGATGTTCGGGACGGACTACCCGATGATAGAACCAGCGCCGTGGCTAGAGCAGTTCGACGAACTCGACTTCCCTGAGGAAGTCCAACGCAAGATTCTCTGGGAGAACGCCGAGCAGTTCCTCGGCCTGTAGCCCGCGACCGCACTTCGAAGGTCGTTTGCGAGCGATACGACTCCTCGACGGGACTCAACAGTCCAGCGTCGGGAACTCTTTGCACGTACAGAACGGCACCGCGCTAATGTCGAACATCATCTTTGTCACCTCCTACCACATGTTGGCCTGCCCCACGGTTAAATTATTTTCTATTATAATTAATTAGATTGTTTTTAACATGGCGGCTAAAGAGATTCATTCGGCGTCGTCCGCTTCGACCAGCGTCGTCTCGTCGCTCCTCGCGTGGCGAATCTCGACCGCGTGGCGGGTGTGCCGGGCATGGGTCTCGGCCCACCGCGTCGCGGCATCGCTGGCGAGTCGTTCGGTCTCCTCCGGGCAGTGGCGACACACCGCGCGCCACGTCGCAATCTCGTCGGGGAAGTGGCCGGTGTGTCGCCGGTGGTCGAGCGCGAACTGCTCGACGGCGTGGTTGCCGACGCCCAAGTCCGCGAACTCCTCGGCGAGGTCCCACTCGCGGTCACAGCGCTCGCAGGTTACGATTGGTGCGTCGAAGTCTTCGCCGGTCGGCCCGTCGCTGTTTCGCTCTGTCACGTCCCACCGTAGCGAGGCCAGCCATTTCAGTGTCGCCCCCGAGACAAATCGGACGGAGAGAACGAAAGCACATTTGTTCTCCGACAAACACGTTCCGGTATGGTAATCGACGCGTTCCGCTCTCGGGGCCTCTCTGTCGGTCGCTTGTCGGTGACGGTCATCCTGCTGGCACTGGTAGTGGCCGCCGCGGTGTACGACGACCCCGGACTGCCATCGCTGGTACTCGTCGGCACGGGAATCGCCTTCTTCGCCGCGAGCGCCGTCCGTCGCGTCCGAGAACACGCCGCGTGGAACGTCGCCTCGAACGCCGCCCTCGTCGTCTGGGGTCTCGCACTCTTTGTCGCCGGTAGCGACCCGACCGCCCTCGCGTCACTCCTCGTCGTCGTCGGACTGGTCGGCGTCGTCATCGAGTCGTACAACTACCGCCACGGGACCTCCTACGGTCGGATTTCGTGGTCGGAGTGACGAGGTTCGGTCCCGACCGTCGCCCCCGTCTCACTCGAACTCGGGGTCCCGACCCTCCAAGAACGCCGCGACGCCTTCCTCGTGTTCGGGCGTGTCGTACGCCAGCGACTGGACGTGATTCTCGTAGTCGATGGCGTCCTGCCAGCCCCGACCCAGATTCTCGTGGATGGCGCGCTTGGCGAGTCCGATAGTCTTCGTCGGGCGCTCGCAGAGCGTGTCCAACAGGCCCGCGACCGCCTCGTCTAGTTCGTCGTCGGGGACCGCCTCGTTGATTAGTCCCAGCTGTGCGGCCTCCGCCGCGTCGAAGAACTCCCCGGTGAACGCGAGGCGCTTGGCGGTCCGGAGTCCGACGAGGCGCGGCAGGAGGAACGACCCGCCGGTGTCCGGAATCAGGCCGACGCGGACGAACGCGCAACTGAACGTCGCCGACTCGGCGGCGTAGGCGAAGTCGCTGACCGCGGTCATCGCCAGTCCCGCGCCCACGGCGTCGCCGTTGACCTTCGCCACGATGGGTACCTTCGCGGAGAGAGCTTCCTCGACCACGCGGCCGAACGTCTCCGTGACGCGCTCGTAGGCCTCCTCGGTGGTCTCCTCGCGCTCGGCCATCGACTGGATATCCCCGCCCGCGCTGAACGCGCCGCCCTCGCCGGTCAGCACCAGCGCGTCGTACTCCTCGGGGTCGGTGTCGGCGATGACCTCGGCCAACTCCTCGGCGGTCTCGGTGGTGAAGGCGTTCATGACTTCGGGGCGGTCGAACGTGACGGTGCGGACGCCGTCGTTCTCAGTGATTTCCATACGCCACCGTCCGGCGCGACCGAAATAAGGCTATCTCACTGCTCGGAGGTCTCGGGCCGCGCTCCGGGACGCGTCCGAACTCGGACGACGAGTATTTTTAAGCGTCTCGCCGGTGAAACGGATTCGCATGGACGTAGAGAGTTTCTTCGAGGAGATGCTGTTCGCCGACCTGCTCGGCGTCGAAGTGACCGAAGTCGAGGAGGGCCACGCCGAGGGCCGCATCGAGATGCGCGAAGAGTTGTCGTGGAACGCCGACCGCCAGATGGCCCACGGCGGCGTCACCTTCACGCTCGCGGACACGGTGGGCGGCGCGGCGCTGGTCTCGCTGGTGGACCAGCCAGTGCCGACCATCGACATGCGCATCGACTACCTCGAAGCGGGGACCGGCGACCTGCGCGCCGAGGCCGACGTGGTGCGCTGTGGAAGCGACGTGGGCGTCGTAGATGTCGAGGTGTACGCAGTCGAGAGCGGCGCGCAAGTCGCCGACGCGCGCGGAGTTTATAAGACCGGATAACTTCGGAGCCGAGGATTCGCTCGAACCGACGAAAACGTTCGAATCGCGGTCGCGGTGTCGTTGCTCGCGGGCAGGCCCGCGAGCGACGACTGCGTTTCGAGAGGTGTCAGAGCGCCCGAGAAACGGTATTCCCGACCAACAGGAGTATTGCGGTGCCCCCAACGACGAAGCCGACGGTCCCTTGTCCGAGCGCGATTACCGCCAGTAGGAACGCTATCAGTTCGAGCGTCTGGTGGATGTCCGTGAGTCGATGGGCGATTTCGGCGTCGGTCACGGTCGATACGTTTCGGCCGACTCACAAATTCGGTGCGGTTCGACGCGACGCGCTGAGACCGGTTCCGAAATCTACTTTCCATCGCTCCGACAGGACTCGCGCATGGACGACGCCCTCCGGAAGCGCCTCGACGCCATCATCGGACTGCTCGCGGTGATCGCGTGTCTCCTCGTGGTCGTCGTCGCCGCCGTCGGCGGTGGCCCGTTGCTGGCCAAGACGTTGCTGTTCGGGTCCGTGTTCGCGCTGTTCGGATGGATAGCGTGGGAGGACTACGAGGACCGAAACGGCGAGAACGAGTCGGTAAGTAACGAACCGGCGAGCGACGAGTAGGCGGACGAAAACCGCGGCGGCTCACCCGAACACCTGCGCGAACAGCGTCGCCTGCCCTCGTCGCAGTCGCTCCAGAAACGCCGACTTACTGATTGCCAACTCGTCGGCGACCTCCGTCGCGGTCGCGCCCCGCGGCACGGTGAAATAGCCCATCTCCATCGCGGCCCGGAGCGCGGCCTCTTGGGCGGGCGTCACGTCCCACCGCTGGGCGACCGCCTCGTCGTCCGCGCTCCCGAGGGGAAAGACCCGTTCGAGCGAGACGCCGACCGTCTCGGCGGCCGCCGCGAGGACGCCCTGTAGCACGTCGTGGCCCACGACCGCGCCGGTGTAGCGTTCGGTGCCCTCCCGGTACTGCAACGTCTCGGCCATGAATCCGGCGTCGGTCAACTCGTGGACGGCGCAGGGGTGTTTCGACAGACACCGGAAGTTCGTCCGACTGTCGGTCCGGGAGGCGTGGAGATAGCGAATCCGGTCGTCGGCATCGAGCGTCGCGGCGAGTTCGTCGGTCTCCTCGCCCGCCGAGAACCGCAAGAGCGCGTTCTCGTCGCGGCGGAGTTGCGGCGGCCGAGCGTCGATGGTCGTTCCCGTCTCGCGGGTGGCCTCCGCCAGCGGGCAGTCGTCGCCCGTGACCGAGAACTCGACGACGAGACATTCGTCTATCAATTTCGGACGCCTCCTGAATCGACGCTTCGCCAAGAGACGAGAGAACTCCGGTAACGAAGGTCCAGAAAGCCCCCGGTCGCTCGCCGCCGGAAGACGGTCCTGCTCGCTGCGCTGTCTCCAAAAATCGGAGATTTTTGGGATGACGAGAGCGACGCTCTCGAACCACGCGGGCTGCGACTTCCGAGGTCACGCTCGCTTCGCTCGCGTGACGGTCGCTGGCCGACATATCGGCGCTCTCGGCACTGCCCGCGCCGATAGGGGTCGGCCAGACGACCACGGCCTTCGGCCGCGAGCGACCGGCCCCTTTCAGTCCACCCAAACGGGGTTGTCGTTCGGCAGGGCTTCTGCGGTGGTCCGGTCGGTACTCGCGCTACTGCTCGACGGTCGGCCGGGCGTCGGCGTGTCGGCCGGTCGGTCATGCCGAAAACGTGTTCGGCGTCGTATTTAAACCCGCCACATGGACGGGTGAATCGGTATGTCGGTCGGGTTCGTAGATGATTATATATGGATATCGAACAGCTCAAGGAGCGCGCCGGGCCGCGCGAGTTCAGTCCGAAAGACGACCTCCCGGAGAAGTACCGGAAGGCCGCGACACGGATGATTCAGTTCCACGCGAACAGCGAGATAATGGGGGCGTACCTCGAACGACCCTTCATCCGGGAGGCTCCGAGCCTCGACCGAAAGCTGGCGTGTAGCGCGAAGGTGCAGGACGAAATCGGCCACGGGCAACTGCTCTACCGGGCCGCCGAGTCGTTGGGTATCAAGTCCCGCGAGCAGATGCTCGACGAGTTGGCCGAGGGCGAAGGGAAGTTCCTCAACTGCTTCCACTACCCGATGGAGTCGTGGGTCGAGACGCCGATGATCGCCTTCTTCGTGGACGGCGCGGCGATGCGCCGACAGGCGACGCTCAAGCAGTCCAGTTGGGAACCCTACGCCCACGCGATGGACAAGGTGTGCTTCGAGGAGGGGTTCCACGTCAAGCACGGCGAGGCCATCCTCTACGAACTCATGACCGGGTCGAAGGCCGAACAGGAGAAGACTCAGGAGGCCTTCGAGACGTGGTGGCCCCGCATCATCCAGTTCTTCGGACCGACCGACGACAAGTCCACTCACCACGACTTCTCGGCCGACGTGGGCCTGAAGACGATGAGCAACGACGAACTGCGCAACGCCTTCCTCAACGCCTACATCCCGAAGGCCAAGAAGTACGGTCTCGAAATTCCCGAGGAACCGCGCATCCGCGAGAACGGCGACGGCACCTACGAAGTCGAGGAGGACGACCTCGACTGGGAGGAGTTTTTCACCATCGCCAAGAACGATTCGCCGGGAAGCCACGAGCAGATTGGCAAGCGCAGTCGGACCCAAGAGGCCGTCGAGTGGGTCCGCAATAGCTTGGACGACTGGGAGACCAAGGGCGCGGGCCAGACCCCGCAGGCGGCCGACTAACCATGATTTGGGAAGTGTTCCGACAGGACCAAGCGGGCGAGTATCACACCCACTGCGGAAACGTCCACGCGCCCGACCGCGAGATGGCGCTCATGTTTGCCGAGGTCCAGCACGGGCGGCGCAAGCCGACCAACAGCCTCTGGGTTGTCCCCCAGAAGGAAATCGGCGAGGTAGACACCGAGGACGCGAAGTTCGGCGGCACGACCGACAAGTCCTACCGGTGGGCACAGTCCTATAGCTTCGAGGCCGCCGCCTCGGAGGTCGCCGAGTCCGAGAGCGAGCAGGTGCAGGCCGAGACCGAGCGAAAGCGAGGTGACGACTGATGGCGAGCGCCGAGCAACTGCCCGGTCCCGACGACCTCTCCGCGGAAGAGCGCGAAGCGGTCGAGACGCTACTCTTCCGCCTCGCGGACGACGAGTTCGTCACCGCCGAGCGATACACCGAGTGGCAGGTCCGCGCGCCGACGCTCGAATCCGACCTCGCGCTGGCCAACATCACGCAGGACGAACTCGGGCACGCGCGTCTCTGGTTCGACCTGCTACAGGATTTCGGCCCGGACGAACCCGACCTCATCTGGGAGCGACCCGCCGACGAGTGGCACCACGCCACCCTTGCGGAACTCCCCTACGAGGAGGGCGACTGGGCCGACCCGATTCTGCGGTCGTACCTCTACGACGTGGCCGAGGAACTTCGTCTCGAAGCCCTCGTGGACTCGTCGTACGCTCGCATCCGCGACCGCGTGGGCAAGATTCGGGGCGAAGAGGACTACCACCGCGAACACGCCGAGAACTGGCTCGAACGACTCACCGACGACGACGAAGGGAGACGACGCGTCCAGCAGGCGCTCGACCGCCTCCTGCCCTATGCCCTCACGCTCTTCGCGCCCGTAGACGACGAGATAGAGACCCGCATCGACGAGTTGGGTCTCCGGACCGAGACGCTGGCCGACATGCGCGAGGAGTGGCTCGACACCGTGGTCCCGTACCTCGAAGGTCTCGGTCTCACCGTGGACGAGGTCGAACTGCCAGAGCAGTACGACACCCACCACGAGGATTTGGACCTGCCCGAAGATATCGGGCGCGACACGTCCCACACCGACGACTGGGACGACCTCTGGAGCGAGTTCACCAACACGTACCGCGAACTCGACCGCCACGAGGCGACCCGCATCATGAACGACCCCGACGACGAGGAGTGATTCACCCCCATGTCCAGTGACCTACCGTACGACCCCGAGATTCCGGACCTCCGTGAGGAGGACCCCGCGGACCTCGACGCCGACGAGATTCCCGGCACGGGCGGCGTCTCCGGTTCCGGAGACGCCGCCGTGCCGGGTCTGGGCGACGACTGCACTGACCCCGCGCTCTGTGCCTACACCGAGTACGTCGAGGGCGAGGAAGTCGAGGACCTGCCCGCGACGGGCGAGGGCGCGGCGGGAATCGAGGCCGAGGTGTGGGACGCGCTCTACGGCGTCGAGGACCCCGAGATGCCCGTCTCCATCGTGGACCTCGGACTCGTCTACGGTCTCGACGTGATGGAGCGCGAAGACGAGGGCCACCACGCCGAGGTCCTGATGACCTTGACCTACTCGGGGTGTCCGGCCCGCGACATGCTGACCGACGAGGTCGAACGCGCCGTCGCGGGCGTCTCCAGTATCGAGTCGGTGGACCTGCGACTCGTTTGGAGTCCCGAGTGGTCCATCGAGATGGTGACCGAACGCGGGAAGGCCGACCTCAACGAGTTCGGCCTGAGCGTCTGACCATGCGACGACCCGACCCCAGCGTCGAGACCTCCGGCGAGGACAGCGGCGCGGAGTGCCCCTACTGCCAATCGACCGACACCGAGCGCGAGCATCCGAAAGGCCCGTCGCTGTGTCGGTCGATGCACTACTGCAACGACTGCGAACAGCCCTTCGAGAAGTTCGAGTAGTTCGATTCACTCGACTAAGCGAGTATCCGGATTCGGCACGAAAGTGGAGGGCGGGAACTCACGACAGCGGGACCGGCGGACGGCGAGTGCGCGGGTTGGATGACAGACCGGACCGCTGGACAGCATGACCGTGGCGTCGCGGCGCAACCGGGACGCAACTGCAGTTTACTCATTCGGGAGTACCCGCTTAGTTGTTACGGCCAAAATTGTTGGAATATAAACCTAACTTCGAGACCGTTCTTTGCTGTCCGAATCGGGTGAAACTACTCGCGGGCACCTTCGAGTTCGAGCAGTCGCCGCTTGAGCGCGGGACCGTCGCCCGCCGAGTAACCGCCCAGCGAGTCCACACCGACGACGCGGTGGCAGGGCACCACCAGCGGTACCGGATTCGCTCCGCAGGCCCGGCCCACCGCGACCGGCGCGGAGTCGAGCGCGTCGGCGATCTCGCCGTAGGTCCGAGTCTCGCCGTACGGAATCGCGCGCATCTTGGCCATGACTTCGCCCGCGAATCCGTCTGCGAGCGCCACCGACAGGTCGAACTCCCGGCGCTCGCCCGCGGCGTACTCGGCGACCTGCGCCCGGATTTCGTCTTCGGAGGCCGCGACACTGTCGGCGTCGAGTTCGACGGTTCGACCGAACAGTTCGGCGTGCATCGGTCGGAGAACGGAGCGCGAGGGCTTTGGGATTTCGGTTCACGGCTCTCTTTCTTTTGCTCGCTTGGCCTCGGGACCGGACGACCTACTCCACGTCCACTGACTGCTGCCGTTCGCGCTTCGGGAGCGTAATCGTGAGGCGGCCATTCAGGTACTCGGCGGTCGTTCGCTTCTCGCTCACTCGCTCGGACAGGCGAATCGTCCGACTGACTTGCCCCTGTTCGCGCGCCCGGTCGGCGAACGCGCCGCCGCCCTCGTCGTCGGTTTCGGGGTCGGCGAGTATCTGGACGCGGTCGTTCCGGACGCGCACGTCGATGTTCTGCTTGCGAATGCCCGGCAGGTCGGCGGTCACGACGAACTCGTCGCCGCGTTCGGCTACGTCCACGGCGATTTCTGGGTCCGGGTCACTCGGTCGGCGTCGGTTGCTGCGTGACATCTCTCTGGGTTCTGTTTGCGACCGCTCGGGGCTTAACGTTGGTGCGGCGAGGTGTTGGAAGTGTGTTCGTTCGTCGTCAGAAGTTCGACCGATTCGTCGGAGCTAGCTTCAGGCTTGAGCCAATCATACCGCCACCGCTCCGCATCAGCCTCATGCCTCCCCAACCGCTTGCGTTGTCTGCGAACCACGTTCGCAGATCAGCGAGACGCGTCACGTCTCGCAAGCCTCACTCCGTTGCGCTACTCAGCCCTCGCGCGGATGGGCGCGACGCCTGCAGGCGTCGCGCCCCCACGCGCCGACCGCAAGGTGGAACGCGAATCGTGCTCAAACTTTCTAAAAATCCATTGCGCGTCACGCTCCGAGTAACGTAGGTTTAAACCCGAAGACGCGCAAGCCTCGGGCATGACCGAAGATGGAACTCGCCCCGAGACCGACGGCGGCGGGTGGTTCGAGGGGGTCGCGCCGGACGACACCGCGGCGGGCGCGGCCCGGATACGCGAGGGTCGGGCCGACGCGCCCGCCGACTGGCCCGCGCGGGCCGTCGAGTCCGGGTTCGCCGACACCGAGGAGGACTACTACGACGCGCTCCGAGAGGCGACGCTCCGGGCCGCCCGCGAGGGGGCGGCAGAGCGCGAGCGCGCCGACGACCAACAACTGGTCCACGCGGTCCGCGCGATGGACGACGCCGCGGCCGAGGCCAACGAACTCGCCGAGCGCGTCGCCGAGTGGGCGGGCAGTCGCTACCCCGACGCCGGGACCGGCGTCGAGTACGCCCGCGAGTTGGCCGACCGGGACCCCGAGTCGGCGACCGACGAGCGCCTGATTTCGCTTGCCCGCAGAGTCGCCGAGTTGGACGACGAATCCGACGAACTGCGCGAATTCATCGAACGCGAGACGCCCGAGGTGTCGCCGAACCTCGCCGCGCTGGCCGGGCCGGTGCTGGCCGCGCGACTCATCTCGCTCGCTGGCGGACTGGAATCGCTGGCCAAGAAACCCTCCGGGACCGTGCAGGTCCTCGGCGCGGAGGACTCGCTGTTCGCGCATCTCCGGGGCCACGCGCCCTCGCCCAAGCACGGCGTCATCTTCACCCACGAGTTCGTCCGCGGGACCCGTCCGGACAAGCGCGGGTCGGCCGCGCGGACGCTGGCCGGAAAACTCACCATCGCGGCCCGCATCGACCACTACTCCGGCGAGCGCAAGCCGGAACTCGACGCGGAGCTACAGCGCCGGATGGACCAGATTCGCGGCGAGAACGACGGCGAACCCGAACAGCAGGGAGGCGACGCATGACCGACCTCCCCGAGGGCGTCGAACGCCGCGCGTTCGACGGCCGACAGCGACTGGCGACCCGCGGCGAACCGGTCTACGGCGAACCGACCGACGAGGGGTGGCGCTGTTGGGACGCCGGGCGCTCGAAACTCGCGGCGATGTTCGAATCGGGGATGGACATCGGTCTCGCGGGCGGCGAGACGGTCCTCTATCTCGGCGCGGCCAGCGGGACGACGGTGAGCCACGTCGCGGACTTTGCGGGACCGACCTACGCCGTCGAGTTCGCGCCCCGGCCCGTCCGGGACTTGGTGGGCGTCGCCGAGGACCGCCGGAACCTCTTTCCCCTGCTGAAAGACGCGCGAAAGCCAGAGAGCTACGCCCACGTCGTGGAGACCGACGTAGACGCCATCGTGCAGGACGTGGCAACCCGCGGGCAGGCCCGCGTCGCGGTCGAGAATCGCCGATTCCTCAGCGAGGACGGCCGCCTGCTGGCGGCCATCAAGGCCCGGAGCGAGGACGTTGCCAGCGACCCTGAAGACGTGTTCGACGAGGCGCTAGCCGACCTCCGTAAGGGCTACGAGGTGCTGGAGACGGCTCGACTCGAACCGTACCACGACGACCACCTCGGCGTCGTCGCCCGGCCGAGGTAGCGCGCAGGGGGTTCTCAGCGAGGGTTGGGCGGCCAGCATCCGCCCGTCCGACCTCGCTATCTCCGCCCGACCCTGCCGGGTTCGGAACTATTTACACCTCGGATTACGAAACTCCGAGAAATGGACTCGGGTTCGGCTGAGAGTTTTGCAGAGATGGGGACGCTGGGTATCGAGGAGGAGTTCTACGTCGTCGATGAGCGCGGACGCCCGACCTCGGGCACCGACGAACTCGTCTACCAGCGCGACCCGCCCGAACTGCTCGACGGACGACTCGACCACGAACTATTCAAGTGCGTCATCGAGACCCAGACGCCGAAGATAGAGCGACTGGCGAACGCCCGCGAACATCTCATCTCGGTCCGGAACGCGCTCGTGGACCACGCCGAGGCTGGCGGATTCCGAATCGCGGCGGCGGGTCTCCACCCCGGCGCGAAGTGGCGCGAACTCGAACACGCAGAGAAGGAACGCTACCGCGCCCAACTCGACAGGATTCGGTATCCCCAACACCGGAACACGACCGCGGGCCTGCACGTCCACGTCGGCGTGGACGACGCGGACAAGGCGGTCTGGATAGCCAACGAGATTCGGTGGTACATCCCGGTGATGCTCGCGCTGTCGGCGAACTCGCCGTACTGGAACGGCTTCGACACCGGTCTCCGGTCGGCCCGCGCGAAGATTTTCGAGGCGCTCCCGAACACCGGAATGCCGACCTGTTTCGACTCCTACGAGGATTTCGCCGCCTTCGAGAAGACGATGTTGCGCTCGGAGTCCATCGCCGACCGGGGCGAAC
This sequence comes from Halorussus pelagicus, assembly GCF_004087835.1. Classification (NCBI taxonomy): domain Archaea; kingdom Methanobacteriati; phylum Methanobacteriota; class Halobacteria; order Halobacteriales; family Haladaptataceae; genus Halorussus; species Halorussus pelagicus. Next base: position 81,308 of record NZ_CP035119.1, on the reverse strand, counting down.
TCTGGTACGACGTGCGACCTCACACCGGTCTCGGCACCGTCGAGGTCCGGACGCCCGACGGGCAGGCCGACCCCGACCGCGTGATGGCCTTCGTGGAGTACACCCACGCGCTCGTCGAGGACTTGGCGGCGCGCTACGAGGACAGCGCGGACCCGTGGTCGGCCCACCGGAGCGGGCGACGCCCCGAAGATGGCGACCCGGCGTATCGCCATCGGCGGGAACTGCTGGACGAGAACAAGTGGCGCGCGATGCGCTACGGTCACGACGCGGAGTTCATCCGGCGGGACCGCGACGGCGTCGTCTCCCTCGGCGAAGTGGTTGACCGGGAGTGTGAGCGATTGGGCGTCTCGGGCATTCGGGACATCTACGACGGCGAGAGCGGCGCGACCCGCCAGCGCCGGATTCACGACGAGGAGGGCGTCGCCGCCCTCTACGAGTCGCTGGTTCTCCGGCGAGAGTGACGACGGCGTCCGGACCGAGACCGCCGAAGACGGAAGCGCCGCCGCTCTAAGCAAGGTTTTTACTCGCCCGCGGCTTGTGTCCTCGTAGAGAGGACATGTCCGGAGAAAATACAGACGACGATATCGACGTGAACGTCGAGGACGACACCGTCGAAGAGACAGAAACCGACGACGTGGACGACGACGTGTCTGCCGAGGAAGAACTCGACGTGGACGAGGAGGGCGACCTCACCGAGGAGGTCAACGTCGAGGTCGCGGATGAGGAAGAGCTATCGGTCGAGACCGACCAGGACCGACTCTCGAAGGGCCGCGAGCGCCTCGAAGAGGAGGCCGACCGCGCGGTTGACCAGTTCGACCAAGGTATCGTGGACCTGCTCTCGTGGGTGCTGGACACCGAGACGCGGGCGCGAATCTACGTCTACCTCCGACAGCACCCCCACAGCACCAGCGAAGAAATCGCCGAGGGGACCGGTCTCTACCCCTCGACGGTCCGCGAATCGCTGGCCGAACTCCACGACGAGGAGAAAGTCGAGCGCCGCAAGCGCGAGAGCGAGGGCGCGGGCAACAACCCCTACGAGTACACCGCCATCGCGCCGAGCGACCTCGTGGGCGGCATCGCCGGACAGATTCAGGACGAACTGAACACGGTGTTCAACCTTGACGACCACCTCGACACCGAGTCCGAGACCCGCGTGGAGACCGAGCCGAGCGAACCGGTAAGCATCCGCGTCGAGGACGAAGAGAGCGCAGACGGCGACGACGAGGCCGAACACGGGCGAGAAGCGGATAGCAACGAAACGAGCGACGACGAATCGGACGACACCAACGACGAGTGAGAACCCACCGTCCGGTCGCTATTCCGAAGGCACTAAGCCGCGGGGTGCCCTTCGCGGGGGTATGAGGGTTGCCTTGGGCGGGACCTTCGACCCGGTCCACGACGGCCACCGCGCGCTGTTCGAGCGCGCGTTCGAACTCGGCGACGTGACGGTCGGTCTGACTACCGACCATCTCGCGCCGAAGACGCGCCACGAAGACCGGTACGTCCGCCCGTTCGACGAGCGGAAGGCCGACTTGGAGACCGTGCTGGCCGAGTTCGCCGACGAACACGACCGAGAGTTCGAGGTCCGCGAACTGACCGAACCGACGGGTATCGCCACCGAGGAGCAGTTCGACGCGCTGGTGGTCTCGCCCGAGACGACCGACGGCGCGGAGCGAATCAACGAGATTCGCCGAGAGCGTGGGTTCGACCCGCTGGAAGTCGAAGTCGTCCCGCACGTCACGGCCGCGGACGGCGACATCATCTCCAGCACCCGCATCGTGAAGGGCGAAATCGACGCGGAAGGGAATCTCACGCCCGAGCGCGAGGGGCGCAACGCGGAGCGATAAGCAGTTTCTCACCTACCACGACGGCGGTTGCAGACCGGCCTCCTCCAACAATGCCTTCCAACGTTGCTGAATCGTCAGTCGCGCGACACCCACGGCATCGGCCACCTCGCCCTGCGAACGCTGGTCGCCCTCGATGAGCGACCCGGCGTAGAGGCTGGCGGCGACGACGGCGCGCCGCGAGTCGGCGTCTCGCTCGTCGGGTGCGTCCCACTCCGAGACCGTCGAGAGAAAGAGGTCGGTCGCCCGCGAGCGCGCGTCGGTGTCGAGGTCGAGTCGGTCGGCGCACTGCTCGATTTCGGCGAGCCAGCGCTCGTTTTCGACGTGGTCGCGTGCCCGATACACGACCGCTGATTGCGACCGAGTTCACATAAGCGTCTCGCAGTCGGAGTCGTCGCGCGACGAATCGCGCTCCGCGAGAACGACAGGTTCTTGTCGCCCTCGCGGAAACGTGGAACTGCGCGCGGGTTGCCAAGCCTGGCCAACGGCGTAGCGCTTAGGACGCTATCCCGTAGGGGTCCGCCGGTTCGAATCCGGTCCCGCGCATGAGCGAACGAAGTGAGCAGAGCAGAACCGATTCGAACCCTGCGAGTCGCACGCCCGGACCGGCCCGCAGGGCCGCACGCCCGGAACGTCTCGCTCCGGTTCGAATCCGGTCCCGCATATTTTCAGAAACCACCGTACCGCGAGCAGTTCGTCTGCTCGCATCGTACTGACTGCTGAGAATCGCTTCGGTGAGGATTCGAGCCTTGCAAGTCGCACGCCCGCGCAGCGAAGCGAGCAGGAACGTCTTGCTCCGGTTCGAATCCGCTCCCGCGCATTTTCACCAGTAATCGACGTTCGTGAGAGAGCCGACCGACCTCGGTCCACGACGACCTGAGCTTGATAACCGTAACCAATACCCACTCATCACGACGAAAATATCAGTAGTGAGACTCCCCGACATTCTTTTGCCGCATCTATACGTATAGAGCCACACATGTCTGATACCGGGAACGACCGGGCGGCCCGCTGGCGAGCGGTCGGTCGGGCCACGCTCTTGCTCGCCGGGAGTCTGGTGGCCGTCGTCGGGTTCGTCGCGGCGACCGCTAGCCTCGTCGCGGGGTTCGGCGTCGGGAAGGCGAGCGCGCTCAGACTCGGCGTCCTCTTCGGTTCCGTCTCCCTGCTCGCTGGCTTTCTCGCGCTGTTCGGTCGGACGCCCGACGCCGACAGGTCTCGGTCGCTCGCGGGCGCTGGCACCGCGACCGCGGTGGCGGGTGTCACACTCTTCTGGACGGCGGGGTGGAACGGTCGCCTCGGCGAACTCCCGGCAGTCGCCGCGGGAGCGTACGCACTCGGACTGCTCGCGGTGTTCGGCGCGGGGGCACCGACCAACTCGGGCGACGGGTCCGACCGCCGGGAGACCGACACGTTCGGCGGCGTCGAGTCAGTCGTGACCGGTGTGGACGGCAAGCAGGAGTTCGACGCCGACCGCGCGGACGACGGCAAAGGGCAGTCGTAGTGCGGTCGTCCGTCGAGGTTTCCGGGGTCGGCCGCGCCGACTCCGAGTGCCAGTCGGGTCGCGCTGAGACGAGACGTTACAACTCTGCTACGTATCTCCCCATAAACCTTTTCTCCGGTCGCTGAGTCGTTTCGGGTAATGGCTGACCTGACCGAACTCTTGGGGGATGTAACGGAGGACGCCGACGCCGTCTTCCTCTTCTCGCCGAGCGGTTCTTACTACGACCGGTACGCTGACCTCGGCGACGATGTGGAACTGGTGGTCGTCGCTTCCGAGAACTCCGTCGGTGCAGACTCGTTCGTGGAACTGCCACTGGAGTTCGACGACGTGCGCGACCGCATCCGGTTCGGCATCGAGGGCGGGATGGAACAAGGACTGGTCGAGGACGGCGACGTCGTCGTCTGCGCGGTCAGCATGTTCGAGGAGGGGAGCGACAGCGTCGTCCGAGCGCGGGCCAGCGACTCGATTCACTCGGGCGTCTACGACCTGTTCGCCAACTCGCGGGGCGACCCCGGCGTCATCCGCGACGTGTTCGAAGTCGCCATCGAACTCGGGAATAAAGGTCAGAAGGGCAAGCCCGTCGGCGCGCTGTTCGTCGTCGGCGACGCCGGGAAGGTGATGAACAAGTCCCGGCCGCTCAGCTACAACCCCTTCGAGAAGTCCCACGTCCACGTCGGCGACCCCATCGTGAACGTGATGCTCAAGGAGTTCTCCCGGCTCGACGGCGCATTCGTCATCAGCGACGCGGGCAAAATCGTCTCCGCCTACCGCTATCTCGAACCCTCGGCAGAGGGGGTCGATATCCCCAAGGGTCTCGGCGCGCGCCACATGGCGGCCGGTGCCGTCACCCGCGAAACCAACGCGACGGCCATCGTTCTCTCGGAAAGCGACGGATTGGTCCGGGCGTTCAAGGGTGGTGAACTGGTCCTCGAACTCGACCCGGAGGAGTATTGATGCCGGTCTTGCAGGTCCAGTGGGACGCGCTCCTCCGAAATGACTTTCAGTACGTCTTGGCCCTGCTCATCCTCGTGGTCGGTCTCGCGGCGGGCAACCTTATCGGCCGACTCAACCAGCGTCTACTGACTGCCGCGGGGGTCCCCGAAGCGGTCGAACGAACGCCCTTCGAGCGCACCGCCCAGAGCCTCGGGACCGACACCGTCGCGCTGGTCTCGCGGCTGAGTTCGTGGTTCATCTACGGCGTGGTCGTGCTCATCGCGCTGAACGTCGCCGACCTCCTGAGCGCCCAGTTGTTCTGGAGCGGCGTCCTCTCGTTCATCCCTGACCTGTTCATCGCCATCCTCGTGTTCATCGTCGGGTTCGTCGTGGCCGACAAGGCCGAACTCGTCGTCGGCGAGCGCCTGCGGTCGGTCAAACTCCCGGAGGTCGGCGTCATCCCGCGACTGGTCAAATACACCATCGTCTATCTGGCCGCCCTCATCGCGCTCGGACAGGTCGGGGTCGCAATCGAGGCCCTATACATCCTGTTGGCGGCCTACGTCTTCGCGGTCATTCTCCTCGGCGCGGTCGCGTTCTGGGACCTCCTGCGGTCGTCGGCGGCGGGCGTCTACCTCCTGCTCAATCAACCGTACGGCATCGGCGACGAGGTGCAAGTCGGCGACGACCGAGGGATAGTACAGGAGGTAGACGTGTTCGTCACGCGCATCGAGAACGACGGCGAGGAGTACATCGTCCCGAACAGTCGCGTCTTCGAGCAGGGCGTCGTCCGGATACGGGACTGATTCGATGCCCGGCACGCCCGACCCCGTGTTGGGAAGCGACGCGCTGACGTTCGCGGTCGCGTGCGCCGTCGGTGCGCTCGTCGCCGCCGCGCCCTACGGCTTTCGGGAGTTGCTTCCCCGGTCCCGCGTCGTCGCAGTCGGCGGCGGACTCGCCTACGCCGTCGTCTGTCTCGGGGCGTGGGTCGGCGCTCGACTGGCGACCGACGCCTTCGTCGCCGGAATGACCGCGGACCCGCTGACCGCCCTCGGGTGGGTGCTGGCCGGAGCCATCATCCTCGGCGCGCAGGCCGCGATTCCGTACTACGGCTACGCTCGCTGGCGACTCGTCGTCCCGCTCGCGGCGCTGTTCGCCGTCACCGCGTTGATTCTCCCGCCGTTTCTCAGCGTCCGGGGCGAGTCCGACCCGCTCAGTCTCTACGTGATTCTGTTCGGACCGCTGTCGGTCGCGGCGACGGCGCTGGTCGGAGTCACGGAGTTGGCCGTCCGGCGGTTCGTCTTTTCGAGGTGAGAATCAGTCGGGCGACTCGTCGCTTCCCATCCGTTCGGCGGGGACTCCGGCAACGGTTTCGCCGGGCGGCACGTCCTCGGTCACCAGCGAGTTCGCCGCGACGCTCGCGCCCGCGCCGATTTCGACGCCGGGCAAGATGACGGCCCCCGCGCCGACCATGGCGCGCTCGCCGATTCGGACCTCGCCGGTCCGGTACTCGTCTTGGAGGAACTCGTGGCAGAGAATCGTCGCGTCGTAGCCGATTATGGCGTCGTCCTCGACCGTGACGAGTTCGGGCCAGAACACGTCCGGCGTCGATTCCAGCCCCCACGAGACGCCCTCGCCCACGGTTACGCCGATGGAGCGCAGGAGGTAGCTCTTGAGTTTGAGACTCGGCGAGATGCGCGCGAGGACGATGACGACGTAGTTCAGCGCGACCCGGAGCGGACTCTTGGCGCGGGTCCACGACCGGAGGGAGTTGCCCGGTCCCGGCGTGGCGTGGCGGGCGATTCGGTCGTGGCGGCGCGTCGCGTCGGCGTCTCGCTCGTCGGTGTCGTCGGGCACGGACTGGATTTGGTGGGGTTCGGTCTTGAAAGTAGCTAGTCGAACCGGTCGGAGTCCCGGTAGTTCTCCAACACTCCAAAATACGGCTCTAACGCCTCGGCAGTCTCGGTCAGTTCGACCTCGCCAGCCATCGGGTCGTAGGACACCACGTCGGCGTCTTCCAGTTTCGGGAGGTGGGCGTGGTGGAGCATCGCCGCGGTTCGCTCGCGCCGGTCGGCCGTCACGTCCTCGGGGGCCGCGTCTTCGAGTCGGGCCGCGGTTGCCCCCGCGAGTCGGTCGAGACTCACCGCGTCCTCGAACTCCCGGAGAGCCGCCAGCGCGCGCCGTCGCTTCCCGTCGGCGAGCAGGTCGAACGCTTGGTCGGGCGTCAGTCGGGGGTCGCCGTCGCTGGATGGAGGCATGGTCACCGAGACGGCCAGAAGGGCGTTTGTTATGGGTCGCCTGTCGGGAATCAAGCGGGAGTTGACCGAGCGAACTCGGCGTCTACTCGCCGCGCAGGTCTGCTACGTGGTCGATACGCCGTTGCACGAGGTCGGATTTCCCGATGTCGTGGCGCACGTCGAGACCCTCCTCGCCAGCGACACCGAGGGCGTCCTCGGCGATTTCCTCCGCCTCGGCGATGGTGTCGGCCACGCCGACGACGGCGAATGCTCGGGAGGTCGTCGTGTAGATGCCGTCCTCGCGCTCGTCCACGCTGGCGTAGAAGAGCAGGGCGTCTCCTGCGCTCTCTTCGTCCACCGCGACTTTCGCGCCCGCTTTCGGGTCTTCGGGGTATCCTTCCGGCACGGCGTACTTGCAGACCGTCGCCTTCGGCGCGAACGAGAGTTCGGGCAGGTCCTCGCCCTCGCGGGCGGCGACCAGCACGTCGAGGAAGTCGGTGTTGAGGACGGGCAGGGTGTTCATCGCCTCGGGGTCGCCGAAGCGCGCGTTGAACTCCACGACCTTCACGCCCTCCGCGGTGAGCATGAACTGACCGTAGAGGACGCCCTTGTAGTCGTCCAGCGCCTCGACGGTGGCTTCCAACACCGCGACGGCCTCGCGGTAGTCCTCTTCGTCCATGAAGGGGAGTTCGAGTCCCGCGTCGCTGTAGCTTCCCATCCCGCCGGTGTTCGGTCCCTCGTCGCCCTCGTAGGCGCGCTTGTGGTCCTGTACGGCGGGGGTCACGCGAAGGTCGCCGTTGGCTACGAACGCTTGGACGGTGAACTCCTCGCCGACCAGTCGCTCTTCGAGGACCACGCGGTCGTAGTCGGCGCTCCGCAGGTACTCTTTGGCCTCCTCGGCGGTCACTTGGTCGCCGATGACGCGGACGCCCTTCCCGCCGGTGAGTCCCGCCGGTTTCACGGCGAGGTCGCCGTCGTACTCGTCGATGTACTCACAAGCCGCCTCCATGTCGTCGAACGTCTCGAAGTCCGGACAGCCCGGTACGTCGCGTTCGCGCATGAACCGGCGCTGATAGGCCTTGTCGGTCTCGATGCGGGCCTCGGTCTCGTTCGGGCCGAAGGCGTACACTCCGGCGTCGTCCAGCGCGTCGGCCACGCCCGCCGCGAGCGGTCCCTCGGGACCGACGACAGCGAGCGTCGCGCCGACTTCCTCAGCGTAGGCGACGACCGCGCTCGGGTTGGTCGTCTCCAGCGTCTCGAACTCCTCGGCGAGCGCCGCGATGCCGGGGTTGCGGTTGCCAGCGCAGGCGTAGAGGTCTGTGTCACTGTCGCCGAGCGCGCGGGCGATTGCGTGCTCGCGCCCGCCGCCACCGACCAGCAGGACTGTTTCGCTCATACCCGGAAGATGTAGACAAGGGAGTGTAAAGGTTGCTCTTAGAGGTGGCTAAATTATGCACGAATGTGGGATTCAACTCGCGGGTGCGTCGGCCGCTTCGTCCCGCGGCCCACCGCTCGAAATCGGGGCGCTCGGCGTCGTCGGGGTTTTCTTTCGACGGACGCACGAGACGCAAGACCGAAGCCTTTCTTAACAGTCCATCACGAAGATAGATGTATGACAGGCGTACGAGTCGCAGGGGTCGGTCTCACCCACTTCGGCAAGCATCCCGAGCGGACCGGCCGGGACCTCTTCGCCGAGGCGAGCGAGCGCGCGCTCGCCGACGCGGGCGTGGACCGGACCGACGTGGCGCAGCTGAACTACGGCAACTTCATGGGGGAGTTAAGCGAGCATCAGGGCCACCAAGGCCCGCTGATGGCCGAGGCCGCGGGACTGACCGCTCCGGCGACCCGCTACGAGAGCGCGTGTGCTTCTTCTGGCGTGGCGGTCCGAGAAGCCGTCAAGGACGTGCGCAACGGCGAGGTAGACGTACTGCTCGTCGGCGGGACCGAGCGCATGAACAACCTCGGGACCGCGGGGACGACCGAAGCACTCGCAATCGCCGCCGACGACCTCTACGAGGTTCGGGCGGGGATGACGTTCCCGGCGGCCTACGCGCTGATGGCGCAGGCCTACTTCGAGCAGTACGGCGGAAGCAAAGAGGACCTCGCGGAGATTGCGGTGAAGAACCACGATAACGCGCTGGACAACGAGTACGCGCAGTTCCAGAGCGCCATTTCCGTCGAGGACGCGCTGGACGCGCCGCGGATAGCCGACCCTCTCGGTCTCTACGACGCCTGCCCCATCACCGACGGGGCGAGCGCGGTGGTCCTCGTCAGCGACGAGTACGCCGACGAACACGACCTCGACGCGCCGGTCTCGATTACGGGCACCGGACAGGGCGGCGACAAGATGGCGCTACAGGACCGCCAGTTCCTCGCCCGGACCCCTGCGGCCGAGCGCGCCGCCGAGGAGGCCTACGACGACGCCGGAATCGGGCCACAGGACGTGTCGGTCGCCGAGGTTCACGACTGTTTCACCATCGCGGAAGTGCTGGCGCTCGAAGCCTTGGACTTCTACGCGCCCGGCGAGGGAATCGGCGCGGCGGCCCGCGGGGAGACGACCCGCGACGGCGACCGACCGGTCAACCTCTCGGGCGGCCTGAAGGCCAAGGGCCACCCGGTCGGCGCGACGGGGACCAGCCAAGTGGTCGAGATGACCCGACTGCTCCGGGGCGACCACCCCAACAGCGACGCCGTGCCCGGCGACGTGGGCGTGACCCACAACGCGGGCGGCACGGTGGCGAGTACCACGGTTCACGTTTTGGAGGTGGACCGATGAGCGAGAACGAGAGCGAACCGGTCCGCGACGAGGGCTTCGACGACTTCCTCGACGCTATCGAGGCGGGCGAGGGGTTCTATCTGGAGTGCCCCGAGGGTCACGGCTCGCTTCCGCCCCGCCGGGTCTGCCCGCACTGCGGGGCGACCGACCTCGAAGAGACGCCGCTCCCCGAGACCGGCGAAATTGAGACGTACACCGAGGTCCACGTTCCCGCGCCGTCGTTCGCCGACGACGCGCCCTACGTCACCGCGGTTGTCGATTTCGGCGCGGTTCGGTTGACGGGTCAACTTCGCGGTGGCGAGACCGCGGAAATCGAGGTCGGCACCGAGGTTTCGGTCGGAATCGGCGAGAACGAGACGGCGGGCGAGCGCGTGGTCGTCTTCCGAGTCGCCTGAATCGCGTATTGGCTCGGTCGAATCCTGTTTTCTGGCGCGCTACTGCGTCGTGACGCTACTTCCGGTTTCGCGCTCTTCTTCGGTCAGTTCGTCCAACAGCACTTCGAGGAAGGGACCGGGATGCTCGGCGTGGGGCAGAAGTTTCGCGGCGTCGAAGACGACGAGTTTCGCGTCGGCCTGCTCGGCCAACTCTTCGCCTTTCTCCAGCGGCGAGACCGTCGCATTGCGGCCCCAAACGATGGTGACCGGCACGTCCACTGCGGCCAACTCCTCGCCCAGTTCCACGTCGGGGTCGAGATAGCCCGAGACGAACGAGGCGGGCGCGAAGCGCGCGCCGGGTTGGTGGGCGGTCTGCCACTGGTAGTTCACGTCGCGCTCGGTGTAGGACGCCTCCGTCGAGTACGCCTCACGGTTGTCGAAGAAGTCGAGCGAGCGCTTGCTCGTCAGGAGGTTGAACAGCCCCTGTCCGACCAGCGGCGACCGGAACAGCGACCGGAGCCACGTCCGGCGCGGGCTGGTGTCGCCGGTCGGCGCGACCAGCACGAGCCGCGAGAACGGTCGGGACTGGTGCTGTGCCAAGGTCGCGTAGGCTCCCGACAGCGAGGTGGCCACGCAGGCGGCGTCCTCGGTCAGGTCCTCGGCGAAGTCCGTGACGAAGGCGGTGTAGAGCGCCGCGGAGTAGGTCAGCGGCGGGCGGTCCGAGCGCCCGAATCCGGGCAGGTCGGGCGCGACGACGTGGTGAGTCTTGGCGAGTTGGTCGCATATCTGGTCGAACTCCTTGTTCGAGGCCGCGGCGTGGACCCCGTGCAGGAGGAGTACGTCGGGGTTCTCGGGGTCTCCGGCCTCGGTGTAGGCCACGTCGAACCCGCGCCAGCGGTAGGTGCGCTGGTCGCCCTCCAGCGCGGGGTCGAGGTCGCCGGACTTCCACGAGAGCAATCGGTTGCCGAGCGCGGTGGCTCCGAGACCACCGACGATTCCGGCCGCGAGGTTTCGTAGCTTCATACCCGAATGTTTGCCACCCGGTAAGTTAGCCGTTGTGCCGAGAGTCGCAGGGGTGCGACGGGTTCTCACTCGTCTTCCAAGCGTTCGATTTCGTTTCTCGACCGGCCGCCTTCGCAAACGAATTAACCTCCCGTCCGAAACTGCCCGACATGGTCGTTTCGAGCGCTCCGGGCAAGGTCTACCTGTTCGGAGAACACGCGGTCGTCTACGGCGAACCGGCGGTTCCCTGCGCCATCGAGCGCCGAGCGCGGGTGTCCGTCCAAGCGCGCGACGACGACCGCATCCGAGTTCACGCCGAGGACCTGAGTCTCAACGGGTTCACGGTCGAGTACAGCGACGGAACCGAGGGCGGTCCCGACGTGGACGTAGCGCAGTCGCTGGTGCAGGCCGGAATCGGCTACATCGACGCCGCGGTCGAGCAGGCCCGCGACGCCGCGGGCGAACCCGACGCCGGATTCGACATCACCGTCGAGAGCGAGATTCCGCTCGGCGCGGGGTTGGGGTCCTCCGCCGCGGTCACGACGGCGGGCATCGACGCCGGGGCGCGCGAGTTGGGCGTCGAACTCTCCACCGAAGAAATCGCCGAGCGCGCCTATCGCGCGGAACTCGAAGTGCAGGACGGCGAGGCGTCGCGCGCCGACACCTTCTGCTCGGCGACGGGCGGCGCGGTCCGCGTGGAGGGCGACGACTGCCGGGCCATCGAGGCCCCGGACCTGCCGTTCGTCATCGGGTTCGACGGCGGCGCGGGCGACACCGGACAGCTCGTCGCGGGCGTCCGGGCGCTCCGCGAGGAGTACGACTTCGCGGCCGACACCGTCGAGAGCATCGGCGACATCGTGCGCCGCGGCGAGGAGGCCCTCGTCGCGGGCGACATAGCGGAACTCGGCGAACTCATGAACTTCAACCACGGCCTGCTGGAGGCGCTGGGGGTCTCCTCGCGGTCGCTCGACCAGATGGTCTGGGCCGCGAGGGACGCTGGCGCGCACGGAGCCAAACTGACCGGCGCGGGCGGCGGCGGGTGTATCGTTGCGCTTGACCCCACGGACAGCACCGAGACCGCGCTCCGGTACACGCCCGGTTGCGAGGACGCCTTTCGGGCGGAACTGGACACCGACGGCGTTCGCGCGGAGGAACCATGACGGCGAGCGACTCCCCGACGACCGTCCTCAAACTCGGCGGGAGCGTCATCACGGATAAGGACCGCCGGGAGGCGCTGGACGGTCCGGCGCTGGACCGCGCGGCCGACGCCGTCGCCGACGCGCTCGCGTCGGGCGAGATTTCGGACCTCGTCGTCGTTCACGGCGGCGGAAGCTTCGGCCACCACCACGCCAGCGAACACGGCGTCTCGAAGACCGAGGGGTCGGGCGACGCTCGGGCGGCGGTCGAAATCCACGGCGCGATGAAGACGCTCGACGACTTCGTGCTGGCGCGCCTCCACGACCGCGACGTGCCCGCGGTGCCGGTCCATCCGTTCTCGGCGGCCCGCCGCGACGAGTCGGCCGCCCTCTCGCTGATGACCGAGCAGGTCGAGACGATGCTCGGCGAGGGGTTCGTGCCGGTTCTCCACGGCGACGTGGTAGCCCACGCGTGCGAGGGCGTGACGATTCTCAGCGGCGACGAGGTGGTCACGGCCGTCGCCGAGGGAATCGCGGCCGACTGCGTGGGGTTCTGCTCGACGGTCCCCGGCGTGTTGGACGACGAGGACGCCGTAATTCCGGAAATCGCCTCCTACGACGAGGTGGCCCGGTTCCTCGGTGAGAGCGACGCGACCGACGTGACCGGCGGGATGGCCGGGAAGGTTCGGGCCTTGCTGGACCTCGGCGCGCCCGCGACGATTTTCGGTCCCGACGACCTCCGGGCGTTCCTCGCAGGCGAGACCCCCGGCACGCGAATCGACGGGCGCTGAAGCGGCGAAAGGTCTGCAAGAGCGATAGTTCGATTTCTGACCGGCGCGTGCGGGCGCGGCGCGAACGCGCCGCGCCGTTCCGCGCGAGGGATGAGTAGCGCAACGTAGTGAGGCTTGCGAGACGTGACGCGTCTCGCTGATCTGTGAACGTGGTTCGCAGACAACGCAATCGGTTGGGGAGGTGTGAGGTCGTTGCGGTGGCTCCTCGGCGTCGGCAGTAGCTAGCTTCTCTCGAACGTTCAGTCCGTATCGCTCGGCGTCGGCAACTGCTAACTTTGACGGCTTGCCTACAACTCCATCACCGAATCGAACACGACACCAAACCCCGTCTCACAGTCGTTCGTCGATGTGGTCCGCCGCCTTCAGCGAGAGCGCCGCGATGGTCAGCGTCGGGTTCAGCGCCCCGCTGGTCCGGAAGACGCTCGAAGACGCCACCGACAGATTCCGCAGGTCGTGGGTCCGCAGTTGCGGGTTCACCACGCTCTCGCTGGCGTCTTCACCCATCCGGGTCGTACCCATGTGGTGGAACGCCGGGCCGGTGTCCGCCGGGCCGACCGTCCACGAGATATCGACGCCCAACTCGTCCAGAATCGCGCGCTGAATCCGGTTGGCGCGCCGGAGACTCGCCTCCGTCCGGTCGTCCACGCGCCAGTGGATTTTCGGCACCGGGTTCCCGTGGTCGTCGGTGGTCGAGGGGTCGAGTTCGATGCGGTTCTCCTTCTGGGGGCGCTGGCCGACAAGTCCGCCCATAGCGATGGAGTTGCCGTACCCCTCCCGCAGAGTTTCGAGCAGGTCGTCGCCCCACTCCTCGCCCGAGAGGGCCATCTCGACCGGCGACGGTCCGGCGTAGTTCAAAAACTCCAGTTTGATGCTGTCTGGCTTCGGTTCACCGCGTTCTCTCGACCACTCGGGCACGCCGCCCGCTCTCCCCTCCGTCCCGCGGGTCGGGGCGTCGTAGAACTGGTGGCACTCGCTGGTGATGAACCCGACGTGGTTCTGGCGAGTCTCGCGGTCCAGCGTGCCGCCCATCCCGGCGAACAGGTGGTCCATGAAGTACCGGCCGACCGCGCCCGAGGAGTTGGCTAGTCCGTCAGGGTACTGCTCGGAGTTCGACAGCAACAGCAGGCGCGGGATCTCGACGCCGCCCGCCGCGAGAACGAACTCGCGGGCCTCCTGTCGGTGGGTCTCGCCGTCCGGCGTGGCGTAGACGGCCGCGGTCACGCGCTCGCCCGCATCGTCGTGTTCTAGTCGCTGGACCGGCGCACGAGTGACGACCCGGACGCCTTCCTCCTCGGCTTTCTCGACGTGGTGGTCCGCCGAATACTTCGCCCCGGAGGGACAGACCGGCTTGCAGGTGCCGTATCCGACGCACGCGCTCCGGCCGTCGTAGCCCTCGGAGTTGCGCGCGTTGGGCACCGAGTGCATCGTCACTCCCAGTCGCTCGCAGGCCTCCGCGAAGATGGAGTCGCTGTGGGAGGGCGCGAACGCAGGCAGGGGAAACGGCTCCTCGCGGGGCGGCGCGTAGGGGTTATCGTCCGCGCCCGCGACGCCGAGCGCTTGCTCGGCCTCGGCGTAGTAGGGCCGGAGGTCGTCGTAGTCGATAGGCCACGCCTCGAAGTCCGACTCGTGAAAGCGCATGACCATCCCCTGCCAGTGGAGCGTCGTGCCGCCGACGCCCTTTACGCGGGCGGCGTTCAGCGGGTAGAACCGCCCGTCGCCAGCGGTGAATCGGTCGCGCTCGCCGCCCATCTCCCAGACCGACAGCGGACCGTGACCGGGCCGAATCGCGCGCTCCATCCGGCGCTGGCGGTCCTCGAAGTCGAAGCGCTCGCCCGCCTCCAGCATAACTACGTCGCGGCCGCGCTCGGCGAGGCGGTGGGCCGCGAGCGCGCCCGCGGGACCCGCGCCGACGACGCAAACGTCGGCGCGCTCCGACGGAGCGCGTCGCTCGCGCTCGGTCATTTCCGGGACCCTCGCTGGTAGCTCGCGGTGCCGCCGGGGTGGCCCTGCGGGTTCTCGGTGCCGACCAACTCCCCGCCGGTCGGCGAGGTGTAGAGCGCGTACAGCAGTTCGTTGACGAGGTAGTAACGCACCCGGTCGGGGTCCGAGCCATCGGGGTTCGGTCTCGCGGTGTCCACGCCCATCTGGTCGAGCAGCGTCTCGCGCGTCTCGGCGTCGAGTCCGAGGAAGTCGTCGCCGAACCACGACTCGGCGTACTCGTCGAGCGTCGAAAGCGCCTCGACCATCCCCTCGCGGTAGTCGGGGCGGTCCTCGACTCGGCCGAGCGCGTAGGTCCGGACGAACTCCTCGACGCCCGAGAGTTCGGCCGGGTAGACGATATCGGCGACCGCGAGGAGGGCGTCCATCCGGTCTTCCGGCGCGGGGTCGTCGGCGAAGGGGGTCGCGCCCTCGAACTCTCCGGAAAGGACCGCGCCCGTGCCGACCGCCGCCCCGCCGCCAGCGAGCGCGACCAGCGCATCCCGACGAGTCAGTTCCATTCGGGCTGAGTTAGGTCGGCCTAAAACTTAGGGGTTGCCATGTCCAAGTGTCGGGGGAAACGGTGGCGACTCAAGGACTCGCGTCGGAGACTGGCGGTTCCGCGAGCTAACTGTGAGAGTGAATCCATTTACAACGCGCGACGACGAAATATCAATCTAGTGAAAACTCATGAGTGACCTACTCCGTCGCGCGAGTTGCTATCTGGACGACCACTGGGTCGTCAAGTGGTTCGTCCTCCCGATTCTGTTCATGGCCTCGATGCTGTTCGCTCTCGGGTTCGTGTTGACCCCGACCGCTGGCGAGAACGCGCAGTTGGTCGGCCTGTTCGTCGTCTTTTCGATGGCCGTCGTCGCGGTCGGACTCACCCTCGACTGGTTGCTCCGGAACGCGGTCGGGTGGGAACTGCTCGAATCGTCGTAGCGACTCCTCACCACTCTTTAAGTGCCAACCGGGTGTAGATTCGCCCGCACATGAAGCTCACTTGGTACGGCCATTCGACGTGGCACGTCGAGGTAGGCGACACGGAGTTGCTCATCGACCCGTTCTTCGACAACCCGAAGACGAACGCCGACCCCGAGGAACTCGACCCCGACTACCTGCTTCTCACCCACGGCCACGCCGACCATATCGGCGACGTGGACCGCTACGAGGGCACGGAACTGGTCGCTACCCCCGAAGTCGTGAGCTACTGCCGCGACGAGTTCGGCGACTTCGAGGCCGTCGGCGGGATGGGGATGAACCTCGGCGGGACCGTCGAGTGCGACGACGCCTTCGTCACGATGGTTCGGGCCGACCACACCAACGGCATGGATACCAGCTACGGCGCGACCGGCGGGATGCCCGCTGGCTTCGTCGTCAGCGACACCAAGCCGACCCAAGTCAGCGACGCCGAGAGCCAGACGTTCTACCACGCGGGCGACACCTCGCTCCAGACCGAGATGCGCGAGGTCATCGGCCCGTATCTCGAACCGGACGCCGCCGCGGTGCCCATCGGCGACCACTTCACGATGGGACCGATGCAGGCCGCCATCGCGGTCGATTGGGTAGACGCCGACTACGCCTTCCCGATGCACTACGACACCTTCCCGCCCATCGAGCAGGACCCCGAGGACTTCCGCAAGGAGGTCACGGGCACCGGGAGCGACGCCGACGTGAAGAATCTCGACGGCGAGGAGACGTTCGACCTCGGCGAAGAACTCTACTGACGACTGTAGGGTCTGCGGTGCGGAACCGCCGCCGCTCTCGTCCGACCGCGATTCGTTTCCGCTCCGAGAGTATATGTAGGAGTATATAGAAATCATAGAAACCGTAAACCGGCCGTCGCGTTGCCTCTCGGGCATGAAACAACGATGCGTCGAGTAGCCAGGTTTCTCGTTGGGAGCGCGCTCGGCGGCGCGGTCGCCGTGGTCACTGGTGCGCCTGCCGCGGCGACCGCCGCCGCCGTGCTGGTCGTCCGAACCGTCAGCATCCCCTTCGGTCTCTCGGTCGGCGGGCTTTCGGTCGCATTCCTGCGTGGCTGGCGACCCCGAGCGTGAGCGACGTACGGACTCCTCGCCCATGAGCAAACCTTAGGAGTCTGGCGGCCGAACGTCCGGCCGCATGACGAAAGAAGTCACAACTGTCTCCGAAGAGGGGTACACCGCCGAGAACCAGATTCGAGATTTCGAGGTCACTCTCGACGCGACGGGCGAGTCGGCACCCGACACGCTCGAATCTCTGCTTGCGGCCTACGGTTCCTGCTACGTCCCCGCGCTCCGCGTCGGCGGCGAACAGCGCGACGTTGGCGACCTCGGCCGCATCGAAATCGACGTATCCGGAGACCTCAACGACGACGATAAACTCTCGGCGGTCCAGTTCACGGTCCGGACCGAGACCGAGATGGACGACGACGAGGCCGAACAGGTCGTCGAACGCGCCGACGAACTCTGTAAGGTCCACGACGCGCTGAAGGCCGACCTCGCGGCGGACGTGACCGTCGAGAGCGGCGCGTTCTGAGGCCGGGCGTCGAAGCGCGAACTCGGCGTTTTTCTTGAAAAGGACCGCTCGCGGAGCCGCGGATTTTCGCTCGAACCAACGCCGAGTAGGAAAACCCTCATACTTCCTGCAACCTAACTGCTCGGACATGACCGAACGCGCGTGGCAGGACCTCATCGTCGGCGACCGGATGGCCGTCGATCAGGAGTTCGCACAGCAAGTCACGGACTCGCAGTTTTCTCGCCAGGAGTGGGGTCTCATCATGACCGCCGTCGAGTTCGAGATAGAGAACCCCGGCGACGACGACCGGGCGCGCCTCGTCGCCGACAGTTCGAAAGTCGAGCAGGTGATGCCCGAACTCGACAACATCCGCGACCAGATGAACTCCGTCGCGGGCGGCGGCGGTGGCGGTGGTGGCACCGGAGGCGGCGTCTTCGACTCCGTGAAGGACGCGCTGGGTCTCGGGGGCGACGACGGCGTGGACCAAGAACGCCTCGAAGCGGCCGACCGACTCACACAGGAGTACGCGAGCGAACTGCAAGAGCGCCTCGAAGCGCAGGGCAAGTGGAAACGCGTCCGAGAGGCGGCCGCCGAATGACGGGCGGAGAAGAGATCGAGGAGTCCGGCGACTCCGGCGGCCAGCGACCGCCGAACGCCTCGAACCGGTTCGCGCCGGGCGCGTGGCGCTACGCCTTGTTGGCGCTCGCGCTAGCGATTCCGGCCGCGCTCCGCTCGCGGTCGAAGCGGTGGACGCGCCGGTGGACGCTCGCGGGACCGCTCCTGAGTGCGGGTGCCCTGCTGTTCCACCGGGACCCCGACCGGACCTCGCCCGAATCCGGCGTCCTCGCGCCCGCGGACGGCCGGGTGTCGGTGATTCGGGACGAAGAACACGAGTCGGAGGACGGAAACGGAGAAGACGGGAGCGAAACCGACACCCGCGTCCGGGTCGGCGTCTTCATGAACGTCACCGACGTTCACGTCAATCGAGCGCCCCTCGGCGGCCGCGTCGAGTCGGTCGAACACGAACCCGGCAAGCACCGGCCCGCGTTCTCGAAGGAGTCGGACAACAACGAGAAACTGCACGTCCGGTTCGCCGACCACGACGTGACGCTTATCGCGGGCGCGTTCGCCCGGCGCATCCACCCCTACGTCGAACCCGGCGACGAACTCGAACGCGGCGAGCGACTCGGCCATATCTCGTTCGGCAGTCGCGTAGACCTTCTCCTGCCGCCCGAGGTGGACCTCGCGGACGTGGCCGTCGAGCGCGGCCAGACGGTCCGAGCGGGCGAGACGAAACTGGTCGAGCGGTAGGCGCGCGCGACGCCGGACGAGGTCAGTCGCCGCTGTAGTCGCCGCCGTGGAACAGCGTGCGCTCCTCGGCCTCGTAGATGTTGACGAGTTCGACGATGATCTCGTCGTAGGACTCGTCTTCCACCTGAAGACTGTCCAGACGCTCGATGGTCTCCTCGTCGAGTTCGATTGTGGGCATCACCACGAGGTATGTCACCAATCCTCTTAAGCCACCGGGCAGGGTCGGTGTGTCTCGGGGGCTTCGACGCGCCGACGACTTAAACCAGCGGTACGTTTTCCGAATCACCTGGATTCGATACCCCGCGTAACAGCCGGTTACCGGGGGCGCTAAGCGTTGGTTACGGGGGTGTAGGTACTGGATAACAAAGTGGATAGGATTGTGTGTATCTATCGCGCAATCATGACCACCACCGACAACAGACTCACCAACGGCGACGACACGATGGCCGAGAACCGCTGCCAGTCCTGTGGCTCGTTCGTCACGCGGGACTTCGCTCGCGTCTTCGGAAACAACCACAACGAGGTCTTTGGCTGTCTAGAGTGCATGACTGCGACAGAGGTCAAGAAAGGCGGCGCACGAGCGGACGAGGTAGATACGACGAACCTCATCGGCGGGCGTGACCCGCTCCGGTAACCGTTCGGGACAAATCCTGAATCATTGAGTGCTGCGAACACAGTACCGCCACAGCACCGCCACAGCACCGTCACAGCACCGTTACAGCGCCGCGTCGGTTCGATTCTCGATAGGTCGAAAGCCGCCAGCTAGAGCCTCGACAGCACCGCGTCGGTCACGTCTCTCGTCGTCGCGTCGCCGCCGAGGTCGGGCGTGTGTGGACCGGACGCCAACGTCCCCGTGACCGCGGCGCGCACGCGCTCGCCCGACTCGTCGTAGCCAAGATACTCCAACAGCATCGCGGCCGACAGCATCGTCGCGCTCGGGTTGGCGACGCCCTCGCCAGCGATGTCGGGCGCGGTGCCGTGGACCGGTTCGAAGAGCGCGCGCTCGTCGCCGACGTTCGCGCTCGGGAGGAGACCGAGACCGCCGACCAGTCCGGCCGCGAGGTCCGACAGCACGTCGCCAGCGAGATTCGGGCAGACGACCACGTCGTACTCCTCGGGGCGGGCGACGAGGTGCATCGCCAGCGCGTCCATCAGCGCGTCGTCGTAGGCCACGTCGAACTCCTCGGCGACCGACCGGGCAGTCTCCAAGAAGAGACCGTCTGTGGTCCGCATCACGTTCGCTTTGTGGGCGATAGTCACCGAGAGGTCGCGCTCGGCGGCGTACTCGAAGCCGTAACGGGCGATTTCTGCGGAAGCATCCTCGGTAACGACCCGTGTCAGAGTGGTCACGCCGGGCGCGATTTCGGACTCGTGGCCCGCGTAGACGCCTTCGGTGTTCTCGCGGACGAACACGAGGTCGGTCTCGGGATTCGGCGCGTCCACGCCGGGGTAGGCCCGGACCGGCCGGACGTTGGCGAACGAGTCCACCGCGCGCCGGAGTGGAATGATAACGTCGGCCGCGGTCTCGCCCGCCGCGCCGAACAGCGTCGCGTCGGCGGTCGCCGCGAGTTGCCGAGTCTCCTCGGGGAGCGCCGCGCCGGTTTTGTCTTTCACCGCGTCACCGGCCTCGGCTTCCACGAACTCGAAGTCGGGTTCGACGGCGTCCAGCACTTCGCGGGCCGCCGGAACGACTTCTCGACCGATGCCGTCGCCGGGAATCACGACGATTCGCTCGGGGTCGGCGGCGGTCGCGTCCGCCGAGTCGTTGTCGGTCATTCCGCACCCTCCACGTAGGGCAGGTCGCTCGCGGTCCGAGCGACCGCCTCGGCGTTCGATTTGAGGAGCGCCGTGGTGTCCCAGACGCCCTCGACCAGCGCCTTGCGCTGGGCGTCGTCGACCGTGGCGTCGATTTCCGTCTCGCCGTACCGGACAGTCTCGGCCGCCACGTCCACCTCGATTTCGGCGTCAGGATTCTCCTCGGCGTAGTTCTGAAGCGCCTCTATATCGTCCGCACTCGCGGTGACGGTCGGCACGCCGAGCGCGAGGCAGTTCCCCGCGAAGATTTCGGCGAAGCTCTCGCCGACGATGGCGTCGATGCCCCAGCGCACGAGCGCCTGCGGGGCGTGTTCGCGCGAGGAGCCACAGCCGAAGTTCGCGTTGACGACCATGACCGAGGCGTCCCGGAACCGGTCCTCGTTGAACGGGTGGTCCTTCGGTTCGTCTTTGTCGGTGAATCGCTGGTCGTGGAACGCGAACTGGCCGAGACCGTCGAAGGTCACGACCTTCATGAACCGGGCGGGGATTATCTGGTCGGTGTCGATGTCGTTGCCCCGGACCGGAATCCCGGTGCCAGAGGCGCGCTCGACCGTCTCGATGTCGGTCACGCTCGCACCTCCTCGGCCACGGCGGTCTCGTCGAGTTGCCGTGCGTCGGTCACTTCGCCGCGAATCGCGGCGGCCGCGACCATCCGGGGGTTCATCAGCACGGTCTTGCCGTCCTTGCTCCCCTGTCTCCCGACGAAGTTCCGATTCGAGGAGGAGGCGCTGGCCTCGTCGCCCTCCAGTTGGTCGTCGTTCATCCCGAGACACATCGAGCATCCGGCCCCGCGCCAGTCGAAACCCGCGTCCTCGAAGATTTCGTCCAGTCCTTCCGCCTCGGCGGCGGCCTTGACGCGCTGACTTCCCGGAACGACCAACGCCTTCACGTCGTCGTGGACCTCCCGACCCGCGACGAGACGGGCCGCGCGCCGGAGGTCCGGCAGGCGCGCGTTGGTGCAGGACCCGAGGAAGGCAACGTCGATGGGGTAGCCGTCCATCGTCTCGCCCGGTTCGACGCCCATGTGTTCTTGGGCGCGCCGGGCGGTGTCGCGCTTGTCCGCGGGCAGGTCCTCTGGTTCGGGAATCGGTTCGGTGACGCCGACGCCCTGTCCGGGCGTGGTGCCCCACGTCACCATCGGTTCGAGGTCGTCGCCGTCGATGACGACCTCGTCGTCGTACTCGGCGTCGTCGTCCGACGCGATAGACTCCCAGTAGGGTTTCAACTCCTCGAACGTCTCGGGGTCGTCCGCGAACGCGTCGGTCTCGGCCAACCACTCGAAGGTGGTCTCGTCGGGGTTGACGTAGCCCGCGCGAGCGCCGCCCTCGATGGACATGTTACAGATGCTCATTCGACCCTCCACGTCGAGGTTTTCGATGGCCTCGCCAGCGTACTCGTAGACGTAGCCGACGCCGCCGTCGGTGCCGAGTCGCCGGATTATCTGGAGAATCACGTCTTTGGCCTCGACGCAGTCGCCGAGTTCGCCCGTGACCCGAATCCGGCGCACGTCCTTCTTCTCCATCGCCACGGTGCCGGTCGCCAGCACGTCCCGAATCTGGGAGGTGCCGATGCCGAACGCCAGCGCGCCGAAGGCTCCGTGCGTCGAGGTGTGGCTGTCGCCACAGACCACGGTCATGCCGGGTTGGGTGAGTCCCTGCTCCGGGCCGATGACGTGCACGATGCCCTGATTTCCGGTGTCGGGGCTGGAGAACTCGATGCCCGCCTCGCGGACGTTCTCCTCCAGTTCGGCCATCATTTCCTCGGCCGCGCCCTCGTACGGTCGGTCGCGTCCCTCTGTCGGGACGATGTGGTCCACGGTGGCGTGGGTGCGCTCCGGATAGGCGACTTCGAGGTCTCGCTCGCGGAGCATCCCGAACGCCTGCGGACTCGTCACCTCGTGGATGAGGTGAAGACCCACGAACAACTGGTCCTGCCCGGTCGGGAGTTCCGTCACCTTGTGGCGCTCCCATACCTTGTCGTACAGGGTGGCGTCGCTCACGCGGACCACCCGCTCTGCGTCGTCGCGTCGGAAAAATCGGTTCCTACGTGCATCGATGGGTTACTCTTCGGATTCGACGGCTTCGGTCTCGCTGCCGCGCTCGAACACTCGGTCCACGCCCTCGCCGTGGGGCGGCGTGTGTTCCACGTCCTTCATCCGGTCGTCTCCGCTCGCCTCGCGGGACTCGTCGTCCTCCTCGCGGGCGTCCGCCTCGGAAGCGTCGTCGCGCGCTTCCCGGCGTCCGCCGTCGGCGGCCACTATCGGCCCGCGCTGAAACGGTCGGTTGACGGTGCCGCGGTCGGCGTGGGGATGAGTGTGGCTCACCGCGCCCATCGGGGTCGATTCGTCGTTGGTTCGGCTTTCGGCGTTCGAGTCGTCGGTTCGGGTCTGGGTGTGTCGGTCGTATCGGGTCATGGTCAGTCGTCTGCTGGGACTTTCTCGGAGTCGTTCTCGCTCGATTCTTCCTGCGCGTCCTCGGCCCACGCGAAGAGGTCACGCAGGCGCTCACCCACGTCCTCGATGTCGTGGTTCTTCTCGGCGATGCGGCGCTGGCGGTAGGACGGGCGTCCGGCCTGATTCTCGGTTATCCACTCGCGGGCGAACTCGCCGTTCTGGACCTCTTCGAGGACTTCCTCCATGTTCTCGCGGGCGCTCTCGTCAACGACTCGCTCGCCGCGAGTCAGACCGCCGTACTCGGCGGTGTCCGAGACCGAATCCCACATCTCGCCCATCCCGCCCTCGTACATGAGGTCCACGATGAGTTTCATCTCGTTCAGGCACTCGAAGTAGGCCATCTCGGGGCTGTATCCCGCGTCCACGAGCGTCTCGTAGCCCATCTTGATGAGTTCGGTGACGCCGCCACAGAGGACCGCCTGCTCGCCGAACAGGTCGGTCTCGGTCTCCTCGCGGAACGTGGTCTCGACCACGCCCGCGCGCGTACAGCCGATTGCCTTCCCGTAGGCGAGCGCCTGCTCCTTGGCATCGCCCGTGGCGTCCTGGTACACCGCCAGCAGGCCGGGCGTCCCCTCGCCGCTCTCGTAGTTGCGCCGGACGAGGTGGCCCGGCGACTTGGGCGCGATCATCGTCACGTCCACGTCGTCGGCCGGTTCGATTTGGCCGTAGTGGACGTTGAACCCGTGGGCGAACTGGAGGGTGTCGCCCGCGTCGAGTTCGTCCTCGATGTCGGCGTACACCGCTGGCTGAACCGTGTCGGGGACGAGGACCGAGACGACGGAGGCCTCACTTGCGGCCTCCGTCGGGGTCGCTACTCGCAGGCCGTCGGCCTCGGCGGCGCTCCGCGACGCCGAATCCTCGCGCAGGCCCACGATTACGTCCACCCCGCTGTCCGCGAGGTTCTGGGCGTGAGCGTGGCCCTGACTCCCGTAGCCGAGGACCGCGACGGTCTCGTCGTCGATGTGCGAACTGTCCGCGTCGTCGTCGTAGTAAACCGTGGTGTCGAATTCGTCAGTCATCGTTGGTGTCGGTAGGTGCGTTGGTCGTATCGTCTGCTGTACTCTCGGCGGACGCCGCGGGCGACTCGCCCGGCGTCGTCGGCGTGTCGCCCCGTGCCAAGGCGGTCTGGCCCGTCCGGGCGATTTCGATGATGCCGAACTGCCGGAAGGCGTCCACCGCGTCGTCTATCTTCTGTTGGTCGCCGGTGATCTGGACCGTGATGGTCCGGGGTCCGGCGTCGAGCGTCTGGCCCTCGTACATTTGGGTGATGGCGTGGACCTTGTCGGGTTCCTCGCCGCGGACCTTCAGCAGGACCAGTTCGGCGCGGACCGCGTCGTCGTCCAGTTCGCCCACCGCGATGACGGGCACCAGCTTCTCGACCTGTTTTTTGACCTGCTCGATGCCTGCGTCGGTCTCCTCGACGACCAGCGTGATGCGGGCGTGGCCCTCGACGGTCGTCGGCCCGACGGTCAGACTCTCGATGTTGAACTGCCGCCGGGAGAACAGCCCCGAAACCTTGGCCAGCACGCCGGGTTCGTGTTCGACCAGCGCGGAGACCACCGCGGTCCGAGGCTCCTGCTCGGCGTCGGTCGCGGTGTCGATGCGCTCGCCGTGGCGATTCCGCTGGCCGTCCGGCCGGGGTCGCTCCTCGGGATTCGGTCCTCGCAGTCCGGCGGTCTCGCTCTCGTTGCCCGTCTCGCTGGCGTTCTCGCTGTCGCTCATAGCTGGTCCTCCGAGAGCGCGAACTGTCCGTTTGCGCCGCCCGAGGGAACCATCGGATAGACGTTCTCCGCCGGGTCGATGCGGAAGTCCACGACCGAGGGACCGTCGTACTCCATCGCGGTCTCGACGGTGTCGGCCACCTCGTCGTACTCCGAGACGGCGAACCCGCGCGCGCCGAACGCCTCGGCCAGTTTGTCGAACTCGGGGCACCACGAATACTCGGAGGCCGCCCGCCGCCCGTCGAAGAAAGCGTCCTGCCACTGGCGGACCATCCCGATGTACTCGTTGTTCAGGACCGCGACCGTAATGTCTAGATTCTCGCGGACCGCGACGGCCAACTCCTGAATCGTCATCAACAACGAGCCGTCGCCCTCGAAGCTGACGACTTCCGTGTCCGGGGCGGCCATCTTCGCGCCGATTGCGGCGGGCAGGCCGTAGCCCATCGTGCCGAGTCCGTGACTCGACACCCACGTCCGTGGTTCGCGGTAGGTCCAATACTGGACGGCCCACATCTGGTGCTGGCCGACGCCGGTGGTGACGATGGCGTCGTCGTCGGTGGCCTCGTCCAGCGCCTCCACGACGAACTGGGGCTTGAGCGGTTCGTCCTCGGGGGTGGCGTAGTCCATCGGATAGTCGTCTGTCCACCGCTGGCACTGGTCGCGCCACTCCGCGCAGTCGGGCGCGCGCTCCATCTCGGCGTCCAACTGCGAGAGAACCGTCGCGGCGTCGCCGACGAGGGGCACGTCCGCGTAGACGTTCTTCGAGACCTCCGCCGGGTCGATGTCCACATGCAGGACCTCGGCCTCGGGTGCGAACGTCTCGACGCCGCCGGTCAGCCTGTCGTCGAATCGACAGCCGACCGCGAGCAACACGTCGCAGTGGGTCGTCGCCATGTTGGCGTAGCCCGTGCCGTGCATCCCGACCATCTCCATCGCCAGTTCGTCGTCCTCGGGGAACGCGCCGACCGCGGGCATCGAGGTGGCGACCGGAATCTCGTAATTGCGGGCGAACTCGCGGAGTTCGTCGCTGGCTTCGCCCTTGATCACGCCGCCGCCAGCGAGGATGACGGGTTTCTCGGCGCGTTCGAGCGTTCGCGCCCCCTCGCGCACGGCCGCGCCGTCGGCGACCGTCTGGGGATTGTACGTCTCGGGCGTCGTCGCTTCGCCCGGCTCGGCGTCGGTCTCGGCCTGTGTCACGTCCTTCGGGAGGTCAACCACGGTCGGGCCGGGTCGGCCTGCCCCGGCCAGCGCGAACGCCTCGCCGACCGTGTTGCCCACGTCGTCGGCGCGCTGGGCGAAGTAGTTCGTCTTCGTGATGGGGGCGGTCAGACCGGTGGTGTCGGTCTCCTGAAAGGCGTCGTTGCCCACGAAGTCGGTCGGGACCTGTCCGGTTAGCGCGACCATCGGGTCCGAGTCCATGTCGGCGTCCGCGATGCCGGTGGTCAGGTTGGTCGCGCCCGGCCCGGAAGTCGCCAGACAGACGCCCGGCGTGCCCGAGACGATGCCGTAGGCGTCGGCGGCGTGGGCCGCGGCCTGTTCGTGGGCCATCGTGACGTGGCGGAGGTCCGAATCGTACAGCGCGTCGTAGACGGGCATGATGGCCCCGCCCTGCACGCCGAACAGCGTCTCGGCCCCGGCGCGTTCGAGCGCGGTGACGACCGCGTTTGCCCCAGTCCGTGGCTTTTCGTCGCTCTGCTCGACTCCATCCGACTCGACGCTCGGTTCGGCCGCGTCGGCTTTCCGCTCGGTGTCGGTTTCCCTCCCGGTGTCGGTCTCCTCCTCGGCGTCGCCCTCGGAGAAGGCGGGGCGGGCGCGTTCACTCACGCCAACCGACCTCCGGCGCGGTTCGTCTGGAGCGGTTCGCTGGCGGTGCCTCTCGTGTTCTCGGTGTCGTTGGATTTGTCGTCACTGGTGGTCGAGCGCGTGCTAGTCGGTCGGAAAACGATTCGGAGTGCCGGGTCGGAGAAATGGTATTGTAGGGGCTCAAGCCCCTACGATAATCACGCGCTCGACAGTCTCGCCGCTGGTGGCCGGTGCGCTCGCGGCGGACGCCGCGAGCGCGCGTCGGGACGCGAAGCGTCCCGTGGCGCACGCAGTTGGTGACTGTCGCATCGTTACTGGAAACATACCGACCCGGACGCTGATAACCCTTTCCCGTGGCGCAACCATTGCGCGAACTTCGAGGTCCTGTCACACCGGGGGTTCGAGGTCGTCGCGCACGCGACGACCTCGACGCTCGCGGGCGTCTCGCACCGCGAGACGCCCGTTTCATCTGTGGCTCACGAGACGCCCGCATCGAACCCGCCGGGCGCGGCTGGCGAGGCGGAGCGAATCCGGAGGGAGTCATCAGGCGCGGACCTCCGGTTCTTCCTCGGCGACGCCGACCTCGCGGGCGAACCGTTCGAGGTCGGCGACCGTGACGCGGTTCTTTTCCGCGCCGTAGTCTTTGACCCGGCGGGTCACCTGTCGGACCTCGGCGTCGGTCGGCGCGAAGCCGCGGTCCGCCAGTCGCTTGCGGACCGAGTTCGCGCCGGTGTGTTTGCCGAGTACGAACTCGCGCTCGGCACCTACCATCTCGGGCGTCATGACTCCCGGCTCGAAAGTGTCGGAGTTCTCGATGACGCCCGCGGCGTGGATGCCCGACTCGTGGGCGAAGGCGTTGTCGCCCGTGACGGGCTTGTTCGCAGGAACCGGGACCTCGCTGAACTCCTCGACCATCCGGGAAATCTCCGTGATACCGGTCGTGTCGATGCCGGTATCGACCCCGTAGACCGACTCGACGGACATCACGACCTCCTCGTAGGCCGCGTTTCCGGCGCGCTCGCCGATACCGTTGATGGAAACCTGCGCTTGGTCCGCGCCCGCCTCGAATCCCGCGACTGCGTTGGCCGAGGCCATCCCGAAGTCGTCGTGGGTGTGAACGTCGATGCGCGCGTCGGTCCAGCTATCGACCTTGCCCACGAGGTCCGCGAACCGAGTGGGGGTCGCAACCCCGCAGGTGTCCGGGATGTTTATCCAATCGACGCCGACCGCCGAGACCGCTTCGACTACCTCCCGCAGGTAGTCCTCGTCGGTCCGGGTGGCGTCCATCGGGGAGAACATCGCCGTCGCGCCCGCCTCGGTCACGCGTTCGACCGCGTTCACCGAGCGCTCGACGACTTCCTCGCGGGTGGCGTGCATCGAATCCTCTATCTGCACGTCGCTGGTCGAGGCGAAGACGTGGACCATCTCGACGCCGGAGTCGAGCGCGGCCTCCACGTCCTTCTCGACCACGCGGGCCAACCCGCAGGTCGTCGCCGAGGTGTTCGCGGCGATGTCGCTGACCGCCTCGAACTCGGCGTCGGAGTTGACCGGGAACCCCGCCTCGATGACGTGGGTGCCCATCTCGTCCAAGGCGGCCGCGATGGTTCGTTTCTCGTCCCCGGAGAACGACGTTCGGGGGGCCTGTTCGCCGTCGCGCAGGGTCGTGTCGAAGACCCGCGCGGACTCGAACTCGCCGTTAGTTTTCAACGTGCCGTCGAAGAACTCGACCCGCCCGACTGGTATCGGACGAGTGCATGTCGTTGTCAGACATCGTACTCGGTGATGGAGCCGCTCTCCTATTTAAACGTACCGCTGTAACAGATTATTCACTCCGACTGACACACCGTCTCGGAGGGGTTGTTCACCGAAATCGCCCGACTAAAACGTCCTGTAATCGTCGGGTATTCCTTAGTTATCCTTATACTCGTCTCGTCAACCATATTTTTATCCCGGCTCTAAAACAGTTGATTTTCCAAATTTAACCTCAAATAGCTCTCGGGCGCGTCGAGACGACGCGCCCGTTGCTCTCGGTGAATCGTTCGAGACCACGGACCACGTTGGAGAATACTGTCGGAAGAATGACTTATTGTTGTCATCGGTGAACGACGCCGAAGGACGCTGACGGGGACGAGCCGCGAGACGGGTTCGCACGGACTGTCACCGCCGGAACAGTAAGAAGGCTGGCGGACGTAGTTCCGGTCGATGACGAACCAAGAGGTCACGGACCTGCTCAAGAAGGCGTACAGCGACGAAATCGAGACCGTAATGAACTACCTCACTAACTCCATCGTCCTCGAGGGCGTGAGCGCCGAAGAGGTCAAGGAGAGCCTCGAAACCGACATTCAGGAGGAACTCAACCACGCCGAGATGCTCGGCCAGCGACTCAAGCAACTCGACGAGCGACCGCCAGCCTCCTACGACTTCGAGGCCCGACAGGAGAGCCTCCAACCGCCCGAGAGCAGCACCGACGTACTGTCGGTCATCGAGGGCGTCCTCGACGCCGAGGAGGACGCCATCGAGACCTACCGGTCGCTCATCGCTGCCGCTGGCGACGAGGACCCCGTGACCGAAGACATCGCGGTCACCATCCTCGCCGACGAGGAGGCCCACCGGACCGAGTTCCGCGGCTTCAAGCGCGAGTACGACGAGAACTGATACTGTGCCGTCGCGGGTGATTCTGTTCCTCACTCGGCAAACCCTCGATAATATTTCGCGTACGGAACCCGGAAGAGACATCTATTCTCGCCCGACCGAATACAAAATTTTATTTTGACCCCGTTTGTGGTATGAGATGAGATGTCACTCCAGCGGGCACGCTTTCGCGGGGACTGTTCGACCAACGAGTTTCAGGAGGTGTTGAAACGGCTCAAACGCGACGGCTGTAACCTTCTCGTCACGGGTGCCGTATCTGAAGACGTGACCATCGAGGCGACGCGGACGCTGCTCGGCGCGCCGACCGCCGAGCGCAAGCGCATCCTCGCGCTGGCCGACTCCCAATCGGAGAACGTCCGCGAACGACTCCCGTCAGGCGTCGAGTCCGAGGACCCCGACGTGTGGCTCGTCGATCAGGAGACCTGCCAGCGGTCGGTGCCGAAAGCCGCCGAGAGTGCCGCCACGCACCTTCCGGCCGACGAGTCGGACCGGAGTCCGCTCGGGCGTCTGCGCGAGGAGATCATCCTCGCTATCGACTTCTTTGCCGACGCCGGACTGGACCCCTCTGAACTCCGGCTTTCGGTCTCGTCGCTCGGTCGCTTGACCCACGAACACGGTCCCGACCGCGTCGCCCGGTTCGTGCGCTCGGTCTCGGCGATGGTTCGCGGCGTCCACGGCATGGCCCACTACCACCTGCCGACGCCGGACGACGACGAGATGGTCGAACGACTCTCGGGGTTGTTCGACGCGCGCGTCGAACTCCGGAAGCGCGACGGCGTTCCCACCGAACAGCGCTGGCACGTCCCCGAACACGACCAGACGACCGAGTGGTTGCGTCTGTAGCCGATTTCCCGTCTCGAACGGTCTCGGACGGTCGTGGGACGGACCTCCTGTAACGGCGTCGATACCGGTCTCAACCGAGAACGCCCGCGTCGATTTCTACGCCTCGTCGGCCGAGCCTTCTGCCACCTTGGTAAAATATCCGATTAGCGAACGGACTCCGGGGGCAAGGATTTTGCCGGGGGAGTGCGAGCGAGGGCGTATGACCAGTGGGTTCGAGCTCGACCTCCAGATGGTCGAGCAGGAGATAACGAACGACGACGACGAGTCCGAGGACGCCGACCGGCGCATCGTCCTCGGGGAACTGGACGGGACGACCGACGAGCGCGAGTGGTTCGAGGTCATCGACCGCGGCAACGTCCTCGTGCTGGCGGTCGAGGGCGACCTGCCGGAACTGGCGGCCGACCTCGCGCCGCGAGTCAAAGAGCGGGGTGGGAACCTGATTCACTTCCGGAAGTTCCTCATCGTGACGCCCGACGACGTGAGCGTGGACACCGGGCGACTGTAGAACCGAGCGAGTTCCCGAACGGATTCGAGTGGTCCGGCACGACGAAGATACCGCCCGGTCCCGTAGCCCCAAAGGTATCAAGAATCTTTCTGTCGTTCTCCGCGTGGGGGAATCAGAATCAGTTCTTTGTCCGTCCTCTCGGAATGACTAGGTATGTACGACAAGATTTTGCTACCGACAGACATGAGCGCCGGTGTCGATTCGGCAATAGAACACGCGGTCGATGCGGCCGAGCGTTACGACGCCGAACTCCACATTCTCTACGTCGTGGATGCCGAGGCGTACAGTTCCTACCCCAGCGACGAGTACGTCCACGAGTTCGAGGGTCTCGAAAGCGCCCTCGAAAAAGCCGGTCGGGACGCTATCGAAGATATCGCGGAAAGCGCCACCGAGGGCGGCGTCGAAACGCGGACCGTCGTCCGCCACGGCGTCCCCCACGAGGAGATTCTGGCGTACATGGACGAGGCCGCCGTCGGCCTTGCAATTCTCGGGTCGAAGAACCGCTCGGGCGAGTACCGTCGGTTACTCGGAAGCGTCGCCGAGCGAGTCGCCCGCATGGCCGAACGACCAGTGACTATCGTCAAAACGCCGGTTGACGAGTAGGATTCTCTAAAGACGGCCGCCATCTGACTCACGGAACCCTCGACCCGGCGAAATCCCCGACCGCCTTCGAATTATAGAACAGTCAGGTAGTGGCCGTCAGGGTCGCGGACGCGCACGCCGTCGTCTACCGCAGTGACAGCGCAGGCCTCGTCGCGGACCGCCTCGGCCGCGGCCGCCGGGTCCTCGGCCGCGAACCCCACATCGACGTGGAGTCCGCCGCGAGCGTCGGCGATGCCGAGGTGGGGTTCCCAGAGTTCGAGGTCCACCGGGCCGCCGAGTCGGAGGCGACGGCGCTGGTCGCCGCGGTCCACGACCTCGAAGCCGAGCGACCGGTAGAACGACTCGGCGCGCGCGAGGTCTTCGACCTCCAGCACGATTTCGAAGACATCGGTGATGGCCGACTCGCCCTCGCCGACGCCGCCGATTTCGACGCAGTTGCCGTCCGGGTCGTAGAAGTACAGCGACTTCGCGCCGCCGAAGTCGAACTCCGTGAGGTCGAACGACCGCGCGAGGCGGTCGTACCACTCGTCGTACCGGTCCGGCGGCGCGGCGAAGGCGAAGTGGGTGTGGACCCCGCCGCGGAGCACCGCGCCGGGTTCTCGGAGGACGAGATTCGCCCCGCCAGCGTCGAAGACGACTTCGTCGTCGCCCTCCCGGACCACCGAGAGGTCAAGATGGGTCGCGTAGAACTCGCGGGCGCGGTCGAGATATTTCGCTTCGAGCGCCAGCCAGCGTAACCCCGAGAGCATGGGTGCGTGGTACGCGCGCCCGCCGCTTAAACCCCTGCAGGCGAGGCGCGCGAGGGAACACAGCATATACGACCGGGTACAGGAGGGTTTTGTGGGTTCGGTCCGTACATCCGTACATGCCGATAAAGAAATCAGAGCCTGCGAGGGAGTACGAGGAGATAGACCGGTGGGACGAGGGCGTCGGGTGGATAGCCTACCCCAACGAGACGATGCTGCGCGCCAGCCACGCACTCGCCACCGACGCGGGCGTCTGGGTCGTTGACCCCGTGGACGCCTCCGGCGTGGACGACCTGCTCGCGGAGTTCGGCGACGTGGCGGGCGTCGTCGTCCTTCTGAACCGCCACTACCGGGACGCCGACGAAATCGCGCGCCGTCACGACGTGCCGGTCTACGTCCCCGAGTGGTTCGACCGCGTGCCCGAGATGGAGGCTACGCTCCGGCGGTTCGACGGAGGGCTTCCGGGCACCGACTACCGGCTATTCTCGGTGGCCGACGCCTTGGGGTGGGAGGAGGCGGCGCTCTACGACGAGTCCAGCGGCACGCTCATGGTCTCCGAGAGCGTCGGCAACGCGCCGTATTTCACCACGCCCGGCGAGCGGATCGGCGTCCATCCGATGATGCGACTCACGCCGCCGTCGGCCCTGCGCGGTCTCCGACCCGAGCGCGTGCTGGTCGGTCACGGACGAGGCGCACTCGACGACGCCGCACGCGCGCTCGAAGACGCACTCGACGGCGCGCGACGCCACACGCCGAAACTCCTCGCCGAAAACCTCCGCATGCTGTTACAGGGATAATCAATAGGTCGGTCGAATAGCGCCCCTGCCGGTAATTTTTTGCGCATCAACTTCTAATATGAAGATATGCGTTCTCTCCGAGGGGTACAAAGACGCGGGAAGAGACAGGGGGTGTGGCCGTGACGCTGTCGTTCAAGGCCACGTCGGAGCTATCCGGGTTCGAAGTCCGGGACCGAATCGAGCGCCGCAGATACGCCATCGAAACGTCCGCGCCGGTATCGCCGACACCGGCCGACGCCGACGAGTTCCGGTTTCCGGTGGACGCGGCGTTCGCCGTCACGACCGAGAGCGTTGCGCTCCCGACGCTCGTGGCGGCGTACGTTCGAGACGAGGACGGGCGGATGCGACTCGAAGTCGGCGACGAGACCGACCGGCGACTCCCGCCGGGACGCTACAGCATCGAACTGTGCGCGCCGATGAAGGTGTATCTCGCCGTCGAGGGACCAGTGAAGGTGACCGCGACCGGCGACGGGATTCGGTTCGCGTTCGAGTCGGCGACGACGGTGCGGGTCGGCGCGCGGTCCCACCACGAGCGCCCGGCCGCGACCGTCACGACGACCGAGGACCCCTGCGATGTGATGGCCGCGCTCTCGACGCTCGGGTCGGCGCTCAAGACGACGAGTCCCGAGCGGAGTTTCCCGACGCTTCGGGGCCATCCGCCGCTCGTCGAACTCGGCGACGAGTTGGCGATTCCCGACGAACTCGACACCCCGGAGACGGGCGTCCGAATCGAGTTGCCGCCCGACCGAGACCACGCCTACGTCGCCGCACCGCTGGCGTTCTACCTCGGGGCGCAACTCGTGGTCGGCGACGCGAGCGCGCCCCGACTCGTCACCGACGAGGGGTTCGCGTACGACCTTGACGGCCCGAAGGGATTCGAGGAGGAGGTCGCCCGAACGCTAAAACAGACGTTTTTCCTCGACTGCGTCACCAGAACGGAGGGCTACTACCCGGTGACGCTCCACGAACGCGAGATGGTCGAACCGCTCGTGGACCTCGACTTCGCGGCCCTCTACGAGCGGTCGCTGGCCGAGCGACTGGAGGCGTACCTCTCGGTTCCCTTCGAGGTAATCGAAGAGCAGATTCCGACGTGGAAGCTCTCGACTCGCGTCGATCCCGCGCCCGAGAACGTCGCATCGGTGCCGTTTCTGGTGGACGACCTCGCCGTCGTCCGGACGCCCGCGGCCCGGCGGACGGCGACCCACCGCGCGGCCGCGTCGTCCGGCGGTCTCGCGCGCGACGGCGACTTCACTCGGAGTTCTTCGGAACCGAGCGGGACGCGCCCGGTCGTCGAACCGGAACCCACCGACTCGGTCGAACAGGCGTGGATCGGCGACCACGCCCCCGTGGACGCCACCAAGGCGACGGCGACCGCGTTCCGGAACCGCCTCGGCCGAGAAACCGGCGACGACATCGACATCGCGGTGGTCTGCAACGACACCGCGATGGACGAGGAGCGCGACATCGCCGCCGAGGTGTACGGTTCTCGGGAGAACTTACCCTTCGACGTGACCGTCCACCACGACCTGCGGACCGACGAACTCCGCGCGGTGCTGGCCGAAGAGACGGCGTTCCTCCATTACATCGGGCACATCGACGAGTTCGGGTTCGAGTGTGCCGACGGCCACCTCGACGCGGCCGACCTCGACTCGGTCGGTGCCGAGGCGTTCGTGTTGAACGCCTGCCGGTCGTACGCCCAAGGGATGGCGCTCATCGACGGGGGGAGCGTCGGCGGCGTCGTCACGCTCAGCGACGTAATAAACAGCTGTGCGGTCCGAGTCGGCAAGACGATGGTTCGCCTGCTGAATCGCGGGTTCCCGCTCCGGGCCGCGCTCTCGCTCGCGCGGAGTCGGAGCATCGTCGGCGACCAGTACATCGTGGTCGGCGACGGGAACCTCGACATCGTTCAGACCGAGAGTAAGATGGCTATCGTTTGCGTCGTCGAAACCGACGGGGAAGACGAGTTCGAAGTGACGCTCGAAAGTTACGTCTCCGGGGAGGGTGGTATGGGCGGATTCTTCAATCCTCGGTTCGGAAGCGCCGAGCGCTGTTATCTCACCTCGGGAGAACACGGTCCCTTCTCGATGACGAGGGGGGAACTACGGACGACGTTGGCGATGGAAAACGTTCCGATGAAAGTGGACGGGCAATTTACGTGGAGTAGCGCGCTGGACGTAGGCGAACTCTGAGTTACGGGCCGTAACACGCCGGTGCCATTCCGGCGGCGGCGTTTCCGGCCTGCGTGAGCAGGAGTAGCATGGTGAACAGGACGCCCATCTTTCGGGGATTCTCTGCGAGGTACGTGGTAACGTCGGTTTCTGACATTGCAATAAATGGTAATAGCTATGTCATCATAAGGTATTCTATATTTTTCGGCACAGATACGTATCCGATTCAAATCATGTCGGGAGGAATCGCACGGTTTCGACCCCAGCCACACGAACCGACGACTCCGGCGACGACTGGGGCAGTATCGTTATACGCGGACGGCCGAAAAAGGAGGTGTGGTCTACGTAACTCGGGGACTGATAGACGTACTCCTCGACTTCGCGGCGGACGCCGAACCCGAGGAACTGACCGTCTCTATCGCCGTCACCCCCGCCGCCGAACTGGAGAGTACCGACGACCTTCCACCGGACGCGCCGGTGTTCACGCACTTCTACCCGCCCGACGCCGGAAAGTCGATTACGGCGGTGTTCGGCGTGGACCTATCGGTTCCGGCCGGACAGACGCAGGGCCGATTTATCTCTCACCCGCGGGGGAATCTCGAAGTGAACAAGACCGACGACCTCCACGAGGCGATTCTGGTCGCGGTGCCGCCGTGGGAGGAGTCGTCGCTCGCGGCGTTCGACCGGTCGGGCCGCCAGCAACCGCTGGAGGTCGTGGACGCCCACCCGCCGACCGAGTCGCTGTCGTAGCTACTCCAGATAACCCAGTTCTCGAAGTTGTCCGGTGATTTCCTCGAACTCCGCCTCCGTCAGTTCGCCCTCCTTCTGGTGCTGGATGACGATGCTCCGGAGCAGAAATCGCACGAGGTCGCTCGTGCTGGAGAAACTGGTCCCCTCGATGGTCTCGTCCACGCGGTCGGCGAGGTCCTTCGGAATCGAGACCGTGGTGTACTCGGTCATAGCGCCAACTGGGGCCGCGCGTGGGATAGATGTTGTCCTCCGTCCGGTCCGGTATGAGTTGTTCAAGCCTGAAGCTAGCGCCTCGCTGTTTCGGTTCCGCTCTTACTGACGTACGTCCACCAACTATCGAGTCACATCCCCATATCCTGCGCGTCCTCGGGCACCGGCAGGTCGTGGGGCGAGACGCCGAGCAGTTCCGCGGCGTGGTCCAGCGCCATGTCGAACCCGTAGTAGCGTTCGAGTTCGTCGCCGTCGGCGCTCGGCCGGACTTTCAGCATGGCGTAACCCTCGACGTTCTGCGCGACGGCGGCGGTCGCGCGGTCGCTCTCGAACTCAAGCACGCGCTCGTCGGCGGTCTCGCGGTAGCGCGCGGTGATGCCGTTCTCGGTGGTTTCGGCGGTCTCGGCGGGGGTGTCGTCGCCGGGAGTAGCGTCGTCGGGAGTGGATTCCTCCTCGGTCATGCCCGGCAATTAGGACCGGCGACAGTCGAAGGTACCGGTTCATCGCTCGGGAGTGACCGACCCGGCGGGTGCGTCCGGTCCGGCGCTCCCCGCCGCGACCACCGTAGATTTATGCATTCGGCCGTTGCACCTCTGCCGGGGTTGCTAACAGATGTCAAAGCACATGGCCTGCCGAGAGCACGGAATGGACTGCGAGTTCGAGATCACCGGGGAGAACGAAGAAGAGTTGGTCGATTTCGTCCAGATTCACGCCCGGTCCCAACACGACATGTCCGTGTCGGAGGACGACGCGCGCGACATGATGAAGAACACCTGAGAGTCCGAGCGTCGGCGATGCGATTCTTTTTCCGCGCCCGAAGCGCAAACGTCGTAGTCGCTCGGCCGGTTTGCTCGACCATGACCAGATGGCTCCAGAGCGGGCGACGCCGCGACCTCTGTGCCCTGCTGTACGACGCCGATGAACTCCGTGGCCAAAGTCTGAAGACGCGCATCGAAGCCCATTACGACACCCACATCGACTCCCAGTCGTTCTACGCCGCGCTGCGGTCGCTCGAAGAGAACGGATTCGTGGAGAAACGGACGGAGGGCATCCACGAGGCCTACGCGCTGACCGACGCCGGTGAGAGGCGCGTCGAAGACCACTTCGAGTGGATGGCCGAGAAGATGGCGGAGTAGTCAGTCCAAAAGCTCGTTCGCAATCGTGTTCCGCAGGACCTCGCTGGTCCCCTCGTAGATTTCGT
The DNA here is from genome assembly GCF_004087835.1 of Halorussus pelagicus. Lineage (NCBI taxonomy): Archaea > Methanobacteriati > Methanobacteriota > Halobacteria > Halobacteriales > Haladaptataceae > Halorussus > Halorussus pelagicus. Next base: position 44,664 of record NZ_CP035119.1, on the reverse strand, counting down.
TGAGCTTCGAATCTCGGTAGTAGCGTTCGGCCGGGAAGTCCTTCGTGTAGCCGTAGCCGCCGTGAATCTGGATGCCCTCGTTGGCGACCTCGCGGGAGATTTCCGAGGCGTAGAGCTTCGCTTGGGCGGCCTGCTTGATGTAGTCCTCGCCGCGAATCTTGCGGTCGGCCGCGCGGTGCATCAGCATCTTCGCGGACTGCACCTTGGTGTCCATGTCGGCCAGTTTGTGCTGGATGGTCTGGAACTCCGAGATGGGTTGGTCGAACTGCTCGCGGTCCTGCGAGTAGTCGAGGGCGTCTTCGAGCGCGGCGCGCGCGATGCCGATGGACCGCGCCGCGATGGTGATGCGGCCACCGTTGAGCGTCTTGAGCGCGTGGACGAATCCGCGGCCCTCCTCGGCCAGCAGGCGGTCTTCCGGGATTCGCATGTCGTCGAAGCGCAGTTCGGCGGTCGGACAGCCCTTGTCGCCGAGTTTATCCTCGGTGCCCTCGACGTGGAAGCCGTCGTCCTCCTCCGGTCGGACGATGAACGACGAGATGCCCTTGTTGCCCGCCTCGGGGTCGGTCTTGGCGAACAGCGTCACGGTGTCGGCGACCGAGCCGTTGGAAATCCAGAGCTTACCGCCGTTGACGACGTACTCGCCCGCGTCGGCGTCGTACTCCGCGGTGGTGTCCATCGCGGGCACGTCCGAGCCAGCACCGGCCTCCGAGAGCGCGAACGCGCCGATGTCCTCACCGCGGTTGAGCGGGGTGAGGTACTCCTGTTTCTGCTCTTCGTCGCCGAACTCGTAGAGCATGTTGCCCGCGAGGCTGGTGTGGGCCGCGACGACGGTGCCCAGACCGCCCGACCCGCGCGAAATCTCTTCGAGACCGATGGCGTAGGAGTGGTAGTCGAGACCCGCCCCGCCGTACTCCTCGGGGAACGGCATCCCCATCAGGCCCAACTCGGCCATCTCGTCCACGAGGTCCTGCGGGAACTCGTCGTTTTTGTCGATTTCGTCGGCGCGAGGTTTGATTTCCTCGTCGGTGAACTCCGCGACCATGTCGCGTATCTGGGACTGCTCGGCGGAGAGGCTGAAGTCCATGCCTAAAAGTTGCGACTACGCCGACCTTTAGCTTTCCCTTCGGAGTGGGAAGTCCCAGCTGAGACGTGGTGGTCAGAACAGCTTCCGCCGAATGTCGTCGGCCGTAATCGCGCCCTGCAACAGCCACGCCGCCGCGGGGTGTTTCGGCGCGACGCTGGCCGCCCCGATCAGGACGAAGGCTCGCTTGGGCTTGCCGTTCCGGAGCGCGAGCGCGGCCTGCGCGACGAACGACGCGACGTTCAGCTTGTTCGTCTGCACGTCGAGGGGCTTGCCGACCAGCACGTTCGCGGCGTCTTTCGGGGTCGGAATCACGGTTCGACCGACGTGACGAGCGAGAATAAGCGTTGGGTCGCCCGATTTTCCGGTCGTCAGCGACGCCTCTCGGCGTCGCGCCGAAGCGATGGTAAATCCTAAGGCATTTGCTCAAGCTTTTCAATCTCGCGTTCTTAGAACCCAAAAGTCAATGGACACGGAGCCGCCCACCGAACGCTCTGCGGACGAGAACATCGAGTGGTGTTTCGACGCCGTGCAGGGCGTTTCGAGAACGTTCGCCATCACTATCGACGTGCTGGAGGAGCCGATGGCCTCCTACATCTGCGTCGGGTACTTGCTCTGTCGCGTCGCCGATACGGTCGAGGACGCCGGTCATATCCCTCCCGAAGAGCAGTCGCATTTACTCACGCTCTACGACCGCTCGCTCGACCCCGAGGACGCGACCGACATCGAGGAGTTCCGGCGCGAAGTCGAGCCGTGGCTCCCGGAAAACGCCGACGAGGTGGACGCCGAGGAAGTCGGCGACGAGGCCGACTGGACCGTGGTCGCCCGGTCGCCCCGCGTCGTCGCCACCTTCCGGTCGCTCGGCGAGGACGCCCAGTCGGCCATCTACCCGCCGGTCAGCGAACTCGTCACCGGGATGGCCGAGTTCGTGGACCGCTACGCCGACGACGGCGGCCTCCGAATCGGCACCATCGACGAGTTGGAGGAATACTGTTGGTACGCCGCCGGAACGGTCGGCGAACTCATCACCAACCTACTCGCCCAAGACGTGGACGACCGGCGCGCGGAGGTCATGCGGGCCAACGCCCGCGGATTCGCGCTGGTGCTCCAACTGATCAACGTCGCCAAGGACGTGTCTGACGACTTCCGCGAGGAGAACAACGTCTACCTCCCTGCCGCGTGGCTCCGCGAACACGGCGTCAGCCCCGCGAACGTCACCGACCCGGAGAACCACACCGCGGTCGCCGGGGTCATCCAGCGCGTGACTCGCCACGCGCGAGGGTACATGGACGACGCCCAGCGCTACCTCGAAGCGCTCCCCGAGTCGCAGGGCAACACCCTCGAAGCGTGGGCCATCCCCTTCCTGCTCGCGGTCGGAACGAGTCGGGAATTGTTGGAGCGCCCCGAGGACGTGGTCGAGGAGGGCGGCGTGAAAGTCTCGCGCGCCGAAGTCATGGGCCTGATTCAACTGTTCAAGTCCGGGAACGTCGAGCGCGAGCGAATCGGCGAACTGCGGTCGCAGTTGGAAGACGAGCCGTTCTCGCCGTCGTGAACGCCGGACACAGTAGACTGTTCGTGCGTCGGTAATCGGTCGCCGTTCCAGTGGCTCGTCCGACATCGAGTCCGAGACCGATAATTTAAATTTTCTATCTATATGGATTTAATTCTTTAGAATGAGCGCCCATCTGCGGATAGAAATTACCAAAAGAAGTAAATAACCCGCGTGTAGCAAATCAGATACAATGGCCGACCGAGAACGGAGACGGTTCTTGCGACGAGTGGGTTCGATATCTAGCGTCGGTATTCTCACAACGCTGTCGGGATGCACAGTTGATATTCCGTCGGTGAATGTCGAAGTCGGCGAGTCGGACGATTCCGAATCTCCGACCCGAACGACGACACCGCCGGAGACGGCGACTCCGCGGCCGTCTCAAGTGGAGACCGAGACGACGACACGCTCCACGACAAAGACGACCGATACAACGGAAACCACTGTTGTAACGCCTACTGAGACAACTACCACCGAGACGACCGCTACGACCACCACCGAGACGACCGCTACGACCACCACCGAGACGACCGCGACGACCACTACCGCGACGACCACGGCGACCGAAACGACGACCACCACGCCGACCGACACGACTACTTCGACACCGACTACGACGGCTACTACGTCTTCTTCTGAAGACGAAGCGCTCTTAGTTCGGTACGAGTTCGAAGGGAATCTGGACGACTCCACCGGGGAGTTCGACTTGTCCGGGAGCGGTGTGCAGTACACCGACGGACAGCAGGGGTCGAACGCGGCGGCTTGGCCGGGGTTCGTTTCGGCCGATTTTGTCCCGCTAGAGAACGACGAACCGCTCACGTTCTGTTACTGGATGCGCGACGACGGGACGGAATCGACGTGGGACGATGACCTCATCTGGAAAATTACCTCCGAGGACGGTGGCGGGGTCGGGTCCTTCTGTACCACCGACGGCGATGCCTTCCTCTGGTCGTCGGGCGACAACACGCTGAATCAGAGTACCACGAACGTACTCGACGGGCGGTGGCATCACGTCGCGTTCGTCTACGAGCAGAGCAGGAACCGACTACAGTTGTTCATCGACGGAAACCGGGAGTACGACATCGAGTACACGGACAACCTGACCGGGATGGACAGGACTGCGATCATGTTCGGAAACAACGGCTCCGACGGTTGGAAAGAGTACGACGGCGGAGTAGACGACTTCCGAATCTACCGCCGGGCGCTGAGCGCCTCGGAAATCCGCGAACTCACGAGAGCGTAACTGACCGCACCGACCGGTTTTGACGGCGAGTGATTTGGTGACGCCGGTCGAGTTGAGCGAAGACGGTATCGACTCTGCCCGTCAGTATTCGTAGAAGCCCTGTCCCGTCTTCTTGCCCAAGTCACCCGCGTCAACCTTGCGTTTGAGCAGGTAGGCGGGCTTGTACCGGTCGCCCAACTCCTCGTGAAGTGTCTCGCTGGCGTCGAGACAGATGTCGAGACCGATGTGGTCGGCGAGTTCGAGCGGACCCATCGGGACGTTCGTACCGAGTTTCATCCCCTTGTCGATGTCTTCCTTGGTGGCGACGCCCTCGTCGTAGGCACGGATGCCCTCGTTCAGCCACGGCATCAGGATGCGGTTGGTGACGAAACCGGGCTTGTCGTCAGACTCCCACGTCTCCTTGCCGAGGTCTTCCGCGAGGTCGTGGGCGAACGCCGCGACTTCCTCGTCGGTCTTCTCGCCGACGACGACTTCGACGCCCGTCATGACCGGCACGGGGTTCATGAAGTGCAGGCCGACGATTCGGTCCTCGCGGTCGGTCACCGAGGCGATGGTCGTGATGGAGAGGGTGGAGGTGTTCGTGGCGAGAATCACGTCTTCGGGAATCTCCTCGTCCAAGTCCTCGAAGATGTCCTGCTTGATGTCCATGTCCTCGACCGCGGCCTCGATGACGAGGTCGCAGTCCGCGAGCGCCGCCAGTTCCGTGGTACCCGAGATGCGGTCGAGGGTCGCCTCGGCCTCCTCCTCGTCAATTTTCTCCTTGCTCACGAATCGGTCGAGACTGCTCTCGATGGAGTCGAAGCCGTTCTGGACGAACTCCTCTTTGATGTCGCGCATCACCACGTCGTAGCCCGATTGGGCCGCGACCTGCGCGATACCGCTTCCCATCGTTCCCGCGCCGACGACGCCGATACTCTCGATGCTGTCGAGCGTGCGTACCATGCACGGCAATTCTTGCGGTCGGGCCGTAAGCCTACCGAAGTCCCCGGTCGAGCGCCGGGGAGTCGGGACCGGGGTTGGCGACCGGCGAGGACGACGAACGCGGCGAAGTCGGCCAGCAATCCGGGAGTCACGCCGATGACGGTTGCCACGAGAGAATTTAGTGGTCTCGCGTGGAACGTCGATACATGGGACCGTCGGGGAGTGGGCCGAGCGTCACGCTAGAGGAGACTCATCGAGTGTTCGAGGACTTTCCTCCCGGAACCCCGCTGACGGTCGGCGAAGTCGCTGACGAACTCGACTGCCCTCGGCGAAGCGCCGAGCGCCACCTGACCGAATTGGCGACGCGCGGCGAACTCGAAACGAAACGTATCGGCGAGGACGAACGCATCTGGTGGCGGCCCGCGTCGGCCGCCGACGATGAATCGGCCGACGACACAGAGACGGCCGACGGAGAAGCAGCCAAACACACGGCGACGGTCGCCGAAGAACCGGCCGACGGCCAAGCGACTATCGACGCAGACGGGGACGCCGAGCGCGAGACCGACCGCTGGGACGAGGTGGTCGAGCGCATCACCGACGCCTTCTACGCGCTGGACGACGAGTGGCGGTTCACCCACCTCAACGAGCGGGCCGAGGAGATTCTCCAGCGCTCAGAAGAGGACCTGCTCGGCGAGCGCATCTGGGACGAGTTCCCCGAGATGGCCGACGGTGTCATCTGGGAGAAGTACCACGAGGCGATGGACTCGCAGTCGTCGGTGAATTTCGACCTCTACTACGACCCCCTCGACCTGTGGGCCGAAATCAACGCCTACCCCTCCGAGACCGGACTCTCGGTCTACTTCGTGGACATCTCCGAGCGCGTCGAGACCGAGCGAGAACTCAGTCGCTACCGGCGCATCATCGAGACCATCAACGACGGCGTGTACACGGTGAACCCGGAGGGCCGGTTCACGCTGGTCAACGAGGCCTACACCGAGATGCTGGGTTACGACCGAGAGGAACTGCTCGGCGCCCCCGTCTCGAAGGTCGTCAACGAGGACGTGGCGGCCACGGCCCGAGATATCGAGGCCGAACAAGTCGCTGGCGAACGCGACGCGCCAACGCTCGAAGCCGAACTCCGGACCGCGGACGGCGACACCGTCGTCGCCGAGGCGACGTTCGCCCTGCTCTCGCTCGAAAACGGCGACTACGAGCGCATCGGCGTCGTCCGCGACGTGACCGAGCGCCGCGAGTACGAGCGCAGAATCGAGGACCAGCGCGAGCGCTACCGGCGGCTCGTGGAGGCCGCGCCCGTGGCGATTCTCACCTGCGACGCCAACGCGCGCATCGCCCTCGCCAACGACGCGGCGGCCACGTTGTTTGAATCCGAGGGGAATCTCGTCGGTAAGTCGGTCTTGCAGTTCGTCCACGACGACGACAGGGCCGAGACCGACGACCGACTCCACAGCGTCCTCGAATCGCGGGAGGCAGTCTCCTCGACGGAAATAAAACTCCGAACCGCCGAGGGGACGACTCGCCACGCGATAACTACGTGCGTCCCCATCTCTCACGAGGACGACCCCGCCGTGCAGGTCGTCCTGACCGACATCACCGCGCGGAAACGCTACGAACAGCGCCTCAACGAGACCGTCGCGGAGTTAGAGCGGTCGAACGAGCGACTCGACCGATTCGCCAGCATGCTCGCCCACGAACTGCGGAATCCGCTGAACGTCGCGCAACTCTACGTCCGCCGGATAGCGTCCGAGGACGCGAACGCGGTTCGGCAGGTCGCAGACGCGCTCGACCGAATCGAGGAGATGATAGACGTGTTACTGGTGCTGGCGAAGGGGCGCGACGTGGCCGAGTGTCAACAGACAGTCGCGCTCGACGAGGTGGCGACGGAGGCGTGGAACCGACTCGACATCGAGCGAGCGATGCTCGATGTTAACCTCGCTCGGAGCGTCCGCGGTGACCGCAACCCCATCCAGCACCTCTTCGAGAACCTGTTCCGTAATGCACTAGAACACGCCGGAGACGACGTTACGGTTCGAGTCGGCGGCTTCGAGGGCGGATTCTTCGTCGCGGACGACGGACCGGGCATCCCGGAGACCGAGCGCGAGTCGGTCTTCGACGCGGGCCACTCGTCGGCGGACGGACTGGGACTCGGCCTGACCTACGTCAAGCGACTCGCCGAGACCTACGACTGGGACTGCGCCGTCACCGAGAGCGAGTCGGGCGGCGCGCGCTTCGAGTTCACCGGCGTCGAGTTCGCGGACGGAGACTAATCGAGGGCGGCCAGCAGGTCGTCGGTGTCGGCGATTCGGGCGAACTCCCCGCGCAACTGCGCGAGCGCGACCCGATGATTCTGCGCAGCCGGAATTTCGGTCCCGTCGGACGCTTCGCGCCCGAACGTGGCGGTCGCGTCCGCGGCGACCACCGGCCGGAAGCCGCGGTTCTCCGCCATCCGGGTCGTGGTCGAGACGCAGTGGTCGGTCGTCAGTCCCGCGACGACGAGGGTCTCGCAGTCGCGCTCGCGGAGCCACGGTTCGAGGTCGGTGCCGAGGAACGCACCGTTGACTTGCTTGACGACTTCGAGTTCGTTCTCGGAGTCGTCGGGTTCGAGACCGGGTTTGAACGCGAACCCCTCGCCGTCGCGCCGGAGCGGGGAGTCAGGTTCCGTTGAGGCGTGGCGGGCGTGGACCACCGGGCGGTCGGCGGCCCGCCACGCGTCGAGGAGGTCGCGCGCGCGGTCCTCGGCCTCGGGATTGTTTCGCTCGCCCCATCCGGGCGCGTCGAACCCGCGCTGGAAGTCCACGAGCAGGAGGACGGCGTCCGGCGGCAGGTCGAGGCTCATGCGCCGACCAGTCGCTCCGGGTCGGCCTTCGGGTGTTCGCGCGTGACCCGAATCGGGCACTCCTCGGGGGCCTGCTCGTCGTCGGCCGAGAAGAGGTACTGCTTCCACTCGCGGTCGCCCTCGACGCCCCAGTCGCCGAGGTCCGCGTGGGGACAGACGCCGTCGTACTCCTCCATGCGGCCCTGAATCACGTCGCGGGCGCGCTGGCCCGCCTCGGTGTCGGCGGTCAGGCCCTCGAACAGCGCCCGAGGTTGGAACGTGATTTCGAGACCGACCGGCGAGTAGCGACTCTTTCGGTCGTCGTAGAACGGCGCTCGACACGTCGGAAACATCGCTTCGCCGCCGAAGCAGAACTCCCAGTAGGGGTCGTCGGGGTCGGTCGGCACGTCTTCGGGCCACGGTTCGGGGTCGTGGACGTGGAGGAACTGGAGGACGTGCCAGAGCCGTTCGTGGTACTCCGCCTCCGAGAGGTCGTCGTCGGGCGGCCGGAAGAAGACCGACAGCGGCGCGCGGTCGGCGTGGTCGTCGTACGTGTCGAGATACTCCAACAGCGTCTCGCCAAGTGCGAACAGCGATTCGGGGTCGGTCGCCGAGTCGCAGAACGCGTACAACCCCTCGCCCTCGCGCTCCATCTCGACGCCGAAGTGACAGGGAAACGGAGTGTCGTTTCGCTCGCCGAGCAGGCCGTCGCGGAAGCTCTCGTAGTGGGCGACCGCCCACTCCGGAAGCGCCCCCGACTCGACCCGGCGGCGGACGGTTCGCTGGTCCATTAGCGCGCGAAGTCCGGGTTCGTTCACGCTGGTAATTCGGGAGCCGAGAACGGTATACGTTTCGCTGTCGGCGGGTGTGACCGCGCTACTGTTGGCGTTCGGTTAGCGTCAGATACGCTATGCAAAACATTCAAGCCCTGTCGGTGTGAGTCGGAAATAAATCGGTGACGCCCCCGTGAACAAGGACGACGCCCCCGACGACGAAGACGCGAACTCTGTCGAGAGACTTACCGACATCCACTTCGTCGGTCCGGCGACCGCGGAGGTGTTGGCGCGCGCGGAGTTCGACGCCACCGGCATCGCCGACAAGTCGGTCTCCTACGAGATGCTGATGGAGGCGGGCGTGAACCCCGGCGTCGCCACCCGCCTGCGCAAGAAACACTCCCTCCACTGGTCGTTCGGCGGCGAGGAAGAGAGCGACGATTCGCTCGAACAGCGCTCCGAGAAGATTCGGGGCCTACAGGACGGCGAACGCGAGTGGGTCGCCGCCAGCAACGGCGACTGGGAGGACGCCGAGTCCGAGTCCACCGCGACGACCGGCGGCGACTGGACGCCGACTGGCGAGGAGTCCGCGAGCGTGCAGGCCTCCACCGACGGGAGCGGCGCGGCAGAGGCCGCCGAGGCGGCGTGGCGCGAACGGAGCAAACCCGACCCCGTGACCGACGTGCCCGGCGTGGACGAGCGAATCGCCAAGATTCTGGCGAACGGCGGTATCACCTCGGTCCGAAGTCTCGCCACCGCCGACCCCGAACACGTCGCTGACTCGCTGGAACTCAACCACGAACTGGTCGCCGAGTGGCGCGACGCCGCCCGCGACCTCGCCTGAGTTTTTACTATTCGAGTAGTAAGTACTTTCGAGAGTAAATGCCTTTTTGAGCGCTTCTCGCGTCCGCTCCGCTGCTCTGGGAAACCGTGGCAGGGGAGCGACCTGACCATTAGACTCTTATGTGATGTTACCGGAGGTTGAAACGGATGATACCACTCGAAGACTCCCCGGTAACGCGCGACGGCAAGGCGCTCATCCTCGCTTACGACCACGGTCTCGAACACGGACCCTCCGCGGACTTCAGTTCGGTGCCCGACACCCTCGACCCCGAGAAGATTTTCGACATTGGCACCCACGACGCGGTCACGTCGCTGGCGGTCCAGAAGGGGGTCGCCGAGACGTACTACCCCTCCTACGACGACAGTGTGAACCTGCTGGCGAAACTCAATGGTACCAGTAACCTCTGGACGGGCGAACCCTACTCGCCCCAGAACTGGACCGTCGAGTACGCCGCCGAAATCGGTGCCGACGCGGTCGGCTACACCGTCTATTCGGGGTCGAACCACGAGACGGAGATGTACGAGGACTTCCGTCGAGTGCAGGAGGAGGCCCACAGCGAGTACGACCTGCCGGTCGTCATGTGGTCGTACCCGCGCGGACAGGGACTGAAAAACGACACCAAAGAGAGCGTCATCGCCTACGCGACCCGCATCGCCTTGGAAATCGGCGCGGACATGGCGAAGGTCAAGTACCCCGGCTCTCGGGAGTCGATGGAGTGGGCGGTCCAGTCGGCTGGCGACGTGCCGGTCGTGATGTCGGGCGGCTCGAAGGTCAGCGACTACGAGTTCCTCTCCAGCGTCGAGGCCGTGATGGACGCCGGTGGCTCCGGTCTCGCGGTCGGACGCAACGTCTGGCAGCGAGAGGACCCCGAGGCCATCCTCGACGCGCTCGAACAGGTCATCTTCGAGGACGCCACCGCGGACGAAGCGCTCGACGAGTGACGATGCGCGACGCCGAATCGCCGATGGCGGAGTCCGACGACGCGGTTGCGGAGACCTTCGAGGTCGTCGCCGATGCCGCGCCCGAAATCCGGGACGGACTGGCGGGCCGCCGCACGAAGACCGACGAGCAGAACGCTTCGGGAGAGACGCAACTAGCGGCCGACGTGTGGGCCGACGAACTGCTCGCCGAGCGACTGACCGCCATCGAGGGCGTCGGCCAGTTCGCCAGCGAGGAGCGCGACGAAGTGGTCGATGCGGGCGACGGCGCGCTCTCGGTCACCGTTGACCCCCTCGACGGTTCTTCGAACCTCCGGTCGAACAACTCGATGGGGACCATCCTCGGAGTTTACGACGCCGACCTCCCGGCGTCGGGCCGGGACCTCGTGGCCGCGGCGTACGTCCTCTACGGTCCCATCACGACGATGGTGACTGCCCGCGACGGCGATGTGACGGAGTACGTCATCGAACGGGACGACGATGGCGAGGTCGCTCGCCGCGCGGTCCGCGAGGACCTAACCCTGCCCGCGGACCCGACCGTCTACGGGTTCGGCGGTCGGGTCCCCGACTGGACCGACCGGTTCGCCGACTACGCCAGCGACATCGAGGACGAACTCAAACTGCGCTACGGCGGCGCGATGATCGGCGACGTGAATCAGGTCGTCACCTACGGCGGCGTGTTCGCCTACCCTGAGTTGGAGTCCCGACCCGAGGGCAAACTGCGACTCCAGTTCGAGGGCAACCCAATCGCGTACATCGTGGAGTCGGCGGACGGCGCGTCCTCGAACGGCGAGGGGTCGCTGTTGGACGCCGACGTTGAGCGACTCCACCAGCGCACGCCCGTCTACGTCGGGACTGCGGACCTCATCGACCGACTGGAAGCGACGTTTTGAGCGGTCGCTCGCGGCGATTTCTTTTCCGGTCTCCGGTAGCCCCCGAGAACGACCGACGACGACCCCTGAGTAGCTGATTCGCGGGACCGCGCTCGCGTCGCTCGCGCTGGCCCTTCCGCTGGCGCTGGTCGCGGCGGGCGTCCTGCCGAACCCCATCGCGGCCGACGACCACCTCGGGACCGTCGCGCTCGTCGCGCTGACAGGGTGCGGTCTCCCGAGTCCGGCCGACTGGTCGGTCGTCTGGCACGGGTCGGCCCTCGCGGAGAGCGAGTAGTGGGTCCCGGACCGTTCTCTCCGGCGCTCCGCTAGTCGCGGGCCGACGTCCCCGAAGTCCGACCGCGGCAAGATTCCGGCGAATCCAAAGGGAAAACTGTTTGAAATCGCTGGCCGGAGTCCACTGTATGAAAGTCCGCGTCAGCGACGGTGCGACCGACGAGGAAGCGTCCGCCATCGCGGAGGCGCTTGCCCAACACGTCCGCGACGAAGTAGAAGTATACGTTGGCGACGCCGACGCGCCAGCGGTCGTCCGCGAGGCACCCACCGGGGCCGCGCAAGCGGCCGCCGAAGCGACCGCCGAGGCCATCGCCGAGTCCGACGACCTCGGGCCGACCGAGCGCGAGGAAGCCCTCTGGGACGAAATCGAGGACATCGAACTGGGCGGTCCCGAGAAGTACAAACAGCGACTCGAAGAACAGGGCAAACTGTTCGTCCGCGACAGACTGGACCTCTGGTTCGGCGACGACGGTCTCCTCTTCGAGGACGGCAAGTTCGCCAACTTCGACGGGTGGCACCCCGACAGCCCCGAGGTCGAGGAGGGCAACGACGACCGACTGCCCGGCGACGGCCTGCTCACGGGGGCGGCCGAGTTTGAAGGCCGCGAGTTGCACTTCATGGCCAACGACTTCACGGTCAAAGCCGGGTCGATGGCCGAGAAGGGCGTCGAGAAGTTCCTCCGGATGCAACAGCGCGCGCTGAAGAACGGCAAACCGGTCCTCTACCTGATGGACTCTTCGGGGGGTCGCATCGACCAGCAGACCGGGTTCTTCGCCAACCGCGAGGGCATCGGGAAATACTACTACAACCACTCGATGCTCTCGGGCAGAGTGCCCCAAATCTGTGTCCTCTACGGACCCTGTATCGCCGGAGCGGCCTACACGCCCGTCTTCGCCGACTTCACCATCATGGTCCGGGACATGTCTGCGATGGCCATCGCCTCCCCGCGGATGGTCCAGATGGTCACGGGCGAAGACATCGAACTCGAAGAGTTGGGCGGCCCGGACGTTCACGCCCAGCAGTCGGGGAGCGCCGACCTCGTTGCCGACGACGAGGAACACGCCCGACAACTCGTCGCCGACCTCGTGGGCTACCTGCCCGACAGCGCCGACGAGAAGCCGCCACAGACCGAGGGCAAGCCCCCCGTCAAGTCCCCGTCGGGAATCGACTCCGTGGTCCCCCAAGAGCCGAACAAGGGCTACGACATGACGGATGTCATCGACCGCGTGGTTGACGAGGACTCCTTTTTCGAACTCAAGCCCGAGTACGGCGAAGAGATAATCACCGCGTTCGCCCGCATCGACGGCCGACCGGTCGGTATCGTCGCCAACCAGCCTGCGCACCGCGCGGGGGCCATCTTCCCCGACGCCGCCGAGAAGGCCGCGGAGTTCATCTGGACCTGCGACGCCTACGACATTCCCCTGCTGTACCTGTGTGACACACCCGGATTCATGGCCGGGTCGCAGGTCGAGAAAGACGCCATCTTGGAGAAGGGCAAGAAGTTCATCTACGCCACCTCCTCGGCCACGGTTCCGAAACAGACCGTCGTCGTCCGGAAGGCGTACGGCGCGGGCATCTACGCGATGGGCGGCCCGGCCTACGACCCCGAGAGCGTTCTCGGGCTTCCCTCCGGAGAAATCGCCATCATGGGACCGGAAGCGGCGATAAACGCGGTCTACGCGCGAAAGCTCTCGGAGGTAGACGACGAGGACGAGCGCGCCCAGATGGAACAGGAACTCCGCGAGGAGTACCGCGAGGACATCGACGTACATCGGATGGCCAGCGAAGTCGTCATCGACGAAATCGTGCCGCCCAGCACGCTCCGGACCGAACTGGAGAACCGGTTCGCGTTCTACGAGGGCATCGAGAAGGACCTGCCGGACAAGAAACACGGAACTATCCTTTAACGAGGCGAACGCTCGGCGACGTGCCGCCGAGCATTCGTCGTTCGGGTACGTTTCAACAGCCTTCGCAACACCGAACTTCGTCCGGATTGTCGAACTCGCTGCAACAGTCGCACTTGCTCTCCTCGACGTTACAGCAGTTGAAACATCCGACGAGACAGGGTTTGCACGGGCAGTTGGCTTCACACAGCGCCACGCAGTCCTCGTCGGGCGTGACGAGTCGCTGGTCGTCGTCCAGACTGGCTTCGACCTCTTGGACCGTCTCCCACGTCGGACTCTCGACGGTATCGACCGTTCCACCGTCGCCAACGATTCGGAGTCGGTCGTACGCTTCGACTGCGCCGAGTTTCACGCCCGGTTCGACGTTCGCACTGGCCGCGCCGGTACCGATGACGCTACTCGCCGCGATGCCTTTCAGTAGGTTTCTTCGCTTCATACCCAAGTCTATATACACGACACCGAAATATAAATATTTTCTAGCCAACTAGATATGTAAATAAGTCGGGCATCGCATCGAGGGGTCGTCGAAAGAATGCCGAAAATCGGGGAGACTCCGACCTGCGCAGTTAGGAGTCGAACTTCTCGATCATGCCGCGACCGAGATAGCCGAGTTCGGAGTAACAGTTGGCCAGGTCCTTGTACACGTTATACTTCGTTGACCAATCCCACGTTCCGTAGTCGCGCTCGTCCTCGTTTTCGAGGATTTCGTAGTAGATGTCGCTGGCGTACTGGGTCGAGGTTTCGGCCATATTCTCGGCGGCGCTCTTGGGGTAGACGTAGTCCGCAGTGTCGCTGTCGCGCATGATCTGTTCCATCGACTTCGTCTCGCTGGAGAAGCTGGGGTCGCTGTTCCAGAAGTCACGAAGCAGGTCCTCGAAGCCGTAGTGGAGCCATCTTTTGGGGTTCTTCTCGGGACCGGTCCACGTCATCTCGAAGCCAGCCTGCTCGATGCCCATTCCGGTGTGAAGCGGCTGAGACATGTCCTGCAGGTAGTGGAGCGACCAGCCGAACTTTTCGCTGTCGTCCGCCGAGGCGGCGGCGTAGTAGAAGGTGTTGGTTGCCTCCGGGGCCTTACCGAGTCCTGCCGGAACGTCGATGGAGCCGAGCGGGCCGAACGAAATCGACGCGATGCTCGGGTCGTAGTATTGGGCGTAGTTCGTGTGGAACACGTCCAGCGCGCTGGCAACGATGTCACACGCCTTGTCCTTGTAGCCGTCGAGCGCTCCCAGATCGATCTGGTCGCAGATGTCGTTGACCTCGCCACGGGCTTCCTCGCCGAATTCGTCGGGGTCGTCGGACGCCTGAATAATCGGGTAATCGTACAGATTCGCGTCCGCACTGTCGAGAAGGACTTCCGTGATGTCCTTGTGGTGGTTCTGGTCCCACTGGGGCGAGACCTCACCGCTCGTCTCGGCGCTGTGCTTCCCCGAAGCGCCACCGGCGAACACTTGCACCGCGTTCCGGTGGTGGCGCTGTGCCTCCGTGTCGTTTTTCGCCGGATAGAGCGGTTCGGTCTTCGCCTCGGGCGCGAGTCGAATCACCGTGTCGCCGCCGTCCGAGACGTGTTCTACCGGGTAGTCCTTCCGGGCTTCTAGGACATACTGGAGCGCCTGTCCGTACTCTTTCCCGGAGAGGTCCGAGGCCTTGAAATGGCGCTTGACGGCCTTCTTCGAGAGCGCCAGCATCTCGGGGTGAGCGGTGACACCGCGGAGCGACGACCCGAACCGGGTCGTCGTCTTGTCCGGATACGGCCGCTCGAAGTCGTCGTACGGAATCTCCTTGTCCGGTTGCGCGACGCCGGTCCCCGTCACCCCGACGGCGAGACCGAGACCGACCGCCGACATTCGTTTGAGTGCGCTTCTGCGACTGATACTGTCAATTCGTGAGTTGTCGGACACGGGCGAATATTAACCACTTTTCGTAAATAAAACTTTTTATTAAAATATATTTAATTTATGTAGTAACGCAAGTGATTTGAGTTCGCACCCGGTTCGATAATTTAATGCCCCCGACTCCCTCGCGTCGAACCGTCCTCGCCGGGTTCGCAACCGCAATCGGAACGAGCCTCGCTGGCTGTTCCGGTGGCGGCGGTCCCACGTACCGATTTCGAACGTTTCCCGTCGGCGACAGTCTCGACGCGGTGGCCGACAACTACCTATTGGACGACCCCACGGACGCGACGGCGCAGTACGCCGTCGATTACCCCGACGAGTACAAGCGGTCGGTCGTCGAGACGCTGTTCGAGTCGGGGAGTGTCACGGTCGAGGGATTGCAGTTCACCGACCGAGCTGAGTTCGGAACGACGACCAGAGTGTTCCCGCGGTTCGCGTCCCACGAGGGAACCACCTATCAGATCGTCCCGACCGGCCAGTCGGAGACGACGGCGACGCGGTGGGTGTTCTATCTCGACCTGACCGAAGGGGAACCGGAATCGTCGGCGACGGTCGTCTCCGAACCGCCGTCGTCGCTCTCGGAGACCGACCGGCGGATAGTCGAGAGCGCGATGGAACGCACCTACGCCTCGCGGTCCAACCCGCTGGACGCCGACGATTACGAGTTCCCGTATCGCGGCGTCCAGTTTCACGAGCGACTGGACGCGTCGGCCAGCGACCTCGTGCCCGACCCGCCGTTCGATTACGTCGAGCGGGACGGCAACTACTTCGCCGCGAACGCCGAGCGCGGGACCCTGACGGTGACGAACTACTCTTTCGAGGTGCGCTCGGTGGGAACCTCGCGCGAGGAGTTGACCTCGTATCTCGACGCGGAGTTCGTGGACGCGCGCTTCGACCGCGAGAACCTGTCGTCGGAGACCGTCGGGGTACTCGACGCCGCGACGGCGGTCGATAACGGCCGCCTCTACACCGACGAGGGGTCGATGTCCGAGGGCCTGACGGCGGTTACGGACCGACTCGGAATGGGCGAACACATGCCCGACGACCCGTCGTCGGCGTCGTTCGACCAGTCGCTCTGTCGGTACGACGGGCAGTGGTACGAGGCGAGACTTACCGTCCGCTAACCGCGGTCAGTCACTCGCCGCCCGACTCGACGCCGCGAACCGCGTCCGAAAAGACCGCGAACGCCAGCGCCGCCAATCCAACGTCTCGCGCGAGTACGTCGCCGAACTGACCCTTCGTCGCCCAGACGACGGCGAGATAGCCAATCGTTGCGGTGAGTGACACCGCGGCGACGGCCGCCGAGAGGGCGGTGTAGCGGTCGGCCAGCAGCGCGAGACCGAACCCGATTTCGAGCCACCCGTTTAGCAGCATGAAGACGACCGGCGAGACGACGAGCAGGGGCGCGAGCCAGTCGGTGACGTAGATGGCCCACGCGGCCGGGTCGAGCAGTTTGTGGACGCCCGCCGCGACCAGCATCGCACCGAGACCGGTCCGCGTCAGCGTCGCCGACGGGGGAAGCAGAGCGGCCGCTCGACCGAACGCCGATTCGACGAACTGGCGCGGACCACTTTGTGACACGTCCGGGCGTAGGGACCCGACCGCCAAAAATTCCGTCGTTCGCGTCGAACGTCGCGGAGACATTCGGTGTCGCTCTCGTCACGGCGATAGCGAACCATCGACACGACGAACCGACCGCGTAATCTCGCGTTTCGCGTTCTCCGGCGGGTGAGCCGCCGTTTCTGTTCCGTGGAACTGTTTCCGGCGTACCGAGTCACTGGTCGAGTTACTCCCGCGTGTCAGCACCGCAAGAGCCGTATAACAATTGGCGCGTTCGCCGTTCGACCAGTCGTGACGGGGCGTACTTCACGCCGGGACCAACCATGAGTTCGGACCGACTCCGCTGGCCGACCGCCGCCCGCGATACTCCGAGACGCCTGAACGCTCCGCTCGCGGGAATCGGCGGCTGGGAGCGGGCGCTCTGGCTACTCGTCGGCGTCGCGCTCGTCGGCGACCTGCTCACGACGTACTACGGTCTCAAAATCGGTCTCACCGAGTCGAATCCGGTTGCTCGGACCGCAATGGAGCGGTTCGGCTTCGGGGCGCTGGTTGGCCTGAAACTGTTCGCGGTCGGCATCGGCGTCTGCTGTCGGTGGATTGTGCCCGACGAACACGGCCTGCTCGTGCCCGCGGGGTTGGCGGTGCCGTGGACGGGTGCGGTCGTCGTCAACCTCGCGCTGTACGCGACAGTTCTCGGGTAGTCGTCCGCGCCACTCCGAGACGCCGAAAAAGTGGTTCGCGGCGTCCGACGCCGCTTCGTTTCTCGCTCAACAGTTGCCGCCGGTGAGACAGCACCGATACGGACAGCAGTCGGACTCGCACTCCGCGATACAGCAGTCGTCCTGATTGATTAGTTGCTCCTCATCGGCGACCTGTGCGTGAATGCTGTCTAAGTCCTCGACCGAGGGATTCTCGAACGTCCGAACGACATCGCCGTCGCGGACGACGCGCAGAACGTCGAGGTCGTCGTCGGTCACTTGAAGGTCAGTTCGCCGTCGCCCGGCCGCGGCGGTTCCGACGGCCAGACTCGCCGCTCCGCTCGCTCCGATGCCTTTGAGTAGTTGTCTGCGGTTCATGGCGCATCTATGCTATTTATTTACAACCACGATAAATGTTATCTAGCAATCTAGAAATAAAATTAAGGAATCGAGTGCGCTACTGATTTTCCTTCTTCAGTGACAGCACGGTCCGGTCGAATTCGCAGACGAGCAGGTCCTCCCCGTCCTCGTCCTCGCGGTTCACCGCGAACGCTTCGACGTGCATCGTCACGACGCCGCGCTCGCCGTCGCTGGTTTCGCGCTTGTCGGTCACGGTCGATTGAGCGCGAATGGTGTCGCCGTGGAACACCGGGTTCGGATGCTCGACCTCGTCGTACGAGAGGTTGGCGACGATTGTGCCGTCGGTGGTCTCGGGGATTGAGACCCCGACCGCGAGACTCATCGTGTAGAGACCGTTGACCAACCGCTCGCCGAACTGGGTGTCCTCGGCGAAGTCGGCGTCGAGGTGAAGCGGTTGCTGGTTCATCGTCATGTCGCAGAACTGCTGGTTGTCGGACTCGCTCACGGTCCGTCGCTTCTCGTGTTCGATGGTCTGGCCGACCTCGAACTCCTCGTAGTAGCGTCCAGTCACATGCGAGCAGTTGGCGTGAACCGGCAAAAATCCCGCCGATTCGGGCCGACCGAGCGCCTGTCAACGGTTTCAGGCACCGCTTACGCGTCGGTAATCGGCCCATAACAAAGGACAAGCCTCGACTAAATCGAGTCGCAGTCAGTCACAGTCGAGACCTACCCACGTCCGAGGACGCAAGTCGGTTCGAGTGATACGACCGCGAACAGGGGAACGGAACCGAGTCGGTTCGACCGCCGGACGCGAAGCGGCGCGAGGGACGCCGCGGGGCACGACGCCCTCGCCCGGCGGGTCGGACGCGCGCGAGTCGCCAAGCAAGCGAACGCGCGGGCGTCCGACATCGACCGACTCGAACGAGCGTGTGAGGAATTCGCTTGACCGACGCACGACGCCGGACGACTCGCGGGTGCGATTCCGGTTCCGGGCCGATGGCCCGGCCGCGACCGCTCCCGCGAGGACGGTCTCGCTCGCCTGTGAAAACGGCTGTGTGCGCGTTCGACGGCGCGACGGTCGCCGACGACGCCCTCCTCGCGGCGACCGACGCGGGGGAGGTGTGGGTGCTAAACAGGGAGGATGGAGCGGTACTGTGGTGGTACCGGGCGGCGGACACCGTGGTGGTCCCGGTCGTCGTCGCCGACGCGACGGCGTACGTGGCCGACTACGGGGGACCGTCACTGCGCTTTCGCTTTCTGACGGGTCTCGCTGACGCTCTCTCGGTCGGTTCTCGCCGAGCGCGCAAAGAAAAAATCGGCACTCGCGCAACGACCTCAACAGATACAACAGTAACACGGGCAGGCGCATCCGTCTTCCACGACACAACAGTCCGAGAGCGTTTGGTCGGTCTCGGAGAGGGGTTTCTGGACGCGCTCGCCGGTCTCCTCGTTGAGAACGGAGACCGTCGGGTCGTCCGGAAGGTCCTCGGGGTCGAGGTCTCCTTCGCCGTTCGCGGCCGCGGCGACGCTCGTCGCGCCGAGTGCCAGCAGGCCGGTCGATGCGGTGTTACGGAGTATGGTACGTCGTTTCATGACTGCATCATATATAGCGAATTTTTATTACTAAGTTCTTTTTTCTAGTTTTATATAGAAATAATCTCTCTGCGGTGGACTCCGCGCCCACAGCGCGCGTTTCCGCGGGGTTGAAAGTCCGGGCCGCCCTTGCTCCGGGTATGCCACGACGAAGCGTCATGTTCACGCCGGGCGACCGACCGGAGATGCTACGCAAAGCGCCGAGCGCGGGGGCCGACGTTATCGTGTTCGACTTGGAGGACGCGGTGGCTCCCGACAGCAAGGCCGGGGCGCGCGAGGCCGTCCGAGAGGTGCTTTCGGACCCCGATTTCGACCCCGACTGCGAGGTCTGCGTGCGGGTCAATCCCACCGGAATCGCGGCCGACGACGACCTGCGTGGCGTCCTCGGCGGGTCGAGAGATGGAGCGGCCGACGATGAGTCGTCGGCCGCGAACGCCGCGGAAACGCTCGATTCCGTCATGCTCCCGAAGGTCGAGAGCGCCGACGACGCCGAGACGCTGGCGGACCTACTGGACGAGCGAGACGCCGAGGTCCCGATTCTCGCGCTCGTCGAGACCGCCGCCGGAATCCTGTCGGCCGAGTCCATTGCCGGGGTGCCCGAGGTAGACGCGCTGGTCTTCGGCGCGGAGGACCTCGCGGCGGACATCGGCGCGACTCGGACCGACGAGGGAACCGAAGTCCTCCACGCGCGCGAACACGTCGTCCTCGCGGCCAGCGCGGCCGATGTGGACGCTATCGACACAGTGTACACCGACATCGAGGACATCGAGGGCCTGCGCGCGGAGACCGAGTTTGCTATCGAACTGGGCTACGACGGCAAGATGGCGATTCACCCCGCGCAGGTCGCGCCTGTCAACGAGGCGTTCACGCCCGACCCCGAGCGCGTCGAGTGGGCCGAGCGCGTGCTGGCGGCCAAGCGCGAGGCCGATGCCGAGGACAGGGGCGTCTTCCGGGTGGACGGCGAGATGGTAGACGCGCCGCTAGTCACACAGGCCGAGCGCGTGCTGGCGTACGCCGAGGCGGCCGACCAGAAGTAGACGAAAACTGCGCGTAGAAACGGAAACGGCGAGCGGAGCGTCCGACGTTCAGGGCCAGAGACCGCGGGTACTCTTCGCTTCCGCGATGCGCGAGAGCGCGACTATGTAGGCGGCGTCGCGCCAGCTCACGTCGCGGGCCTCAACTTCGGTCCGCACGTCGTCCCACGCCGAGAGCATGTGGGATTCGAGTTCCTCGTTGACGCGTTCGAGCGACCACTGACGGCGGTTGATGTCCTGCAACCACTCGAAGTACGAGACGGTGACCCCGCCCGCGTTGGCGAGGATGTCCGGGATGACCTCGACGCCGTTCGATTCGAGGATTTCGGCCGCGCCGAAGGTCGTGGGACCGTTCGCGCCCTCAACCACGATGTCGGCCTGCACGTCGTCGGCGTTGTCCGCGGTGATGACGTTTCCGATGGCTGCCGGAACCAGCACGTCCACGTCGAGTTCCAGAATCTTCTCGTTCGAGAGTTTCTCGGGCGCGTCGTGGGTCATCACGGCCTCGGGTTCCTCCTCGTGGGAGGGGACTGCGTGGGTGTCCAGACCGTCGGGGTCGTAGATGGCCCCGTTCACGTCGCTGACGGCGACGACGTTCGCACCCCAGTCGTCGAGCAGTCGGGCGGCGTTCGCGCCGACCGCGCCGAAGCCCTGCACCGCGACGGTGGTGTCTTCGAGGTCGTAGTCGTAGTAGTCGGCGGCCTCTCGCGTGATGATCGCCACCGAGCGACCGGGCGCTTCCTGACGCCCCTCGCTCCCGCCGACGACCGGCGGTTTGCCCGTGACGACGCCGGGGATGGTCTCGCCCTCTTGCATCGAGTAGGCGTCCATGAACCACGCCATCGTCTGGGCGTCGGTGCCCATGTCGGGCGCGGGGATGTCTTTTTTCGGACCGACGAACTTGCGCAGTTCCTCGGCGAAGCGCCGCGTCAGTCGCTCCTTCTCGTCGCCGGTCAGGTCCTTGGGGTCCACGACGATGCCGCCCTTCCCGCCGCCGAAGGGCAGGTCCATCACGGCGCACTTCCACGTCATCCACATCGAGAGACCGACACACTCCTGCTCGCTGACGTGGGGGTGGAAGCGAAGACCGCCCTTGTACGGACCGCGCACGTCGTCGTGCTGAGCGCGATACCCCGTGAACACCTCGACTTCTCCGTCTTCGCGCTTCAGGGGAACCGCGACGCGGTGGACCTTCGTCGGGTGCTTGAGTCGCTCGATGACGCCCTCGTCCACGTCGAGGTGGGCCGCGGCGTGGTCGAGCTGGCGGCGCGCGGTTTCGAGCGCGGTCTCCGGCTCTTCGGTTGTCTCCTCGGTACCTTTCTGCTCCGTTTGTTCGGCAGTTTCTGCAGGCATGATTTGTTCGTCACGTCGGCTGCACGACTCGGCGGTGTGACCGGCCTTCTTCGGACCCCCACCGGCGCGAGTCGTCCCGGCGACGCATCGTAGGCGTAGGTTCCCGCAGACGTACAAAATATTAATGCTATAGTTTTATCTTAGGTCCTTATACACACACTTATTGCAACTCCGAGATTTGGAGATGGTTAGTCAAAAACCGCCTGTATACGCCCCGAGGACTTGTTCGCGTTCCGGAAACTGTATGAGTCGCTATGGAGACGTTGTAACTTGACGGCAGAAATTACCACCCATGTCCGAGCAAGCAAATCCCTTCGAAAGTCTGCAGGAACAGATCGACGACGCGTCGGAGTACATGGAGGTCGGCGAGGACGTGCTGACCCGACTCAAACACCCCGAGCGCGTGTTGGAGACCAACCTCTCGGTCGAGATGGACGACGACTCCGTCGAGGTGTTCAAGGCGTTCCGTTCGGAGTTCAACGGCGACCGCGGTCCCTACAAAGGTGGCATTCGCTACCATCCGGGGGTCAGCCGCGACGAGGTCAAGGCGCTCTCGGGGTGGATGGTCTACAAGTGCGCCGTCGTGGACATCCCCTACGGCGGCGGGAAAGGCGGCATCATCATCGACCCCGACGACTACAGCGAGGACGAACTCGAACGCATCACGCGGTCGTTCGCCAAGGAACTGCGCCCCTTTATCGGCGTGGACAAGGACATCCCCGCGCCCGACGTGAACACGGGCCAGCGCGAGATGAACTGGATCAAAGACACCTACGAGACGCTGGAAAACACGACCGCACCCGGCGTCATCACGGGCAAGTCCCCCAACAGCGGCGGGAGCGCGGGCCGCGTCGAGGCGACGGGTCGCTCGACTATGCTCACCGCCCGCGAGGCGTTCGACTACCTCGACCGGGACATCGAGGGCGCATCCGTCGCGGTGCAGGGCTACGGGAACGCCGGGTGGATCGCGGCGAAACTCATCGACGAACTCGGCGCGAACGTCGTCTCCGTCTCGGACTCCAGCGGTGCTATCTGCAACGAAGGCGGCTTCGACCCGGTGGACGTGAAGAGCCACAAAAACGAGACCGGAAGCGTCGCGGGCTATCCCGAGGCCGACGAGGAGTTCTCCAACGAGGACCTGCTCACGCTCGACGTGGACCTGCTGGTCCCCGCGGCGCTCGAAAACGCAATCGACGGCGACCTCGCCGAGGAAGTCTCGGCCGATGTCGTCGTGGAAGCCGCCAACGGCCCGCTCACGCCCGAGGCCGACGACGTTCTGCGCGGCTCGGACACCTACGTCTTCCCGGACATCCTCGCCAACGCGGGTGGGGTCACCGTCTCGTACTTCGAGTGGGTCCAGAACCGCCAGCGGTTCCACTGGACCGAACAGCGCGTCAACGAGGAACTCGAACGCATTATCACCGACGCCTTCGACAATCTGGTCGAGACCTACGAGGAGACCGGCGCGCCGAACATGCGCACCGCCGCCTACGTTGTCGCCATCCAGCGCGTCGTGGACGCCTACGAAGAGAGCGGTAACTGGCCCTGAAAATCTGATAGGTATATAGGCGCTGTTCGTTTTCTTTCAAGGTAACGTATATTATACGACTCGTTCCGAACCCGTCGGAAAATCGAATGTATATCGCCGCTATCCCCGATTTTCTTCTGTCCTGTCATCTATTTTCACGCGTGATAATGATATCGGGGATTTATGTCCTCGGTGTGAGAATAGTTGGTCAGAAGAGAACCATGTTCGACACCGATAACTGGCGGCCCGACCGGGCACAGGTGGGTATCGGAACACTCATCGTGTTCATCGCCATGGTGCTGGTCGCCGCCATCGCAGCGGGCGTACTCATCAACACCGCAGGCTTTCTCCAGACCAAAGCCGAGCAGACCGGACAGGAGTCGTCGGCCCAAGTGACCAACCGGGTGTCCGTCGTTAGTACGGTCGGCGACGTGGCAAACGACGAGTCTATCCACACCGTGAACCTGACCGTTATGAAGAGTTCCGGGTCGGGAGACGTGAACCTCTCGAAGGCGACGGTCGAGTGGCTCGGTCCCGACGACGGGAAGATTCTGACTATGGCCGAGACCGCCGACGAGTCGAACTTCAGCGTCTCGACGATCAAGGACATCGACGACACCGCGCCGGTGCTGGTCAATCAGGGCGACCGCTTCCGGGTGACGCTGGATACCGCGGCTATCACCGAGGAGTCCCACGGACTGAGAGAGAGCGAGGAGTTCACCATCAAAATCGTCACCTCCGCGGGCGCGGTGACGTACCACCACAGCGTTCCCCAGACGCTGACCGACCAGAAAGCAGTCCAGCTCTAACCTGTCTGCCGCCGTTTCTCTCCCGTTTCTCCGGTCGCGTAGCCCGCGGTGTCGCCGTCCGATTCGACTATCGGTGCCGACGTTTTCAGTTCTCTTACTTCGAAAACGTGCCAATCGCGTATCTGTGCCGATTCAGAGACCGAGTTCGCGCCCGATGACGAGATGCTGAATCTCGCTCGTTCCCTCGCCGATTTCCATCAGTTTCGCGTCGCGGAAGAACCGCTGGGGCGCGAAGTCCTCGGTGTAGCCGTAGCCGCCGAGTGTCTGGACCGCCTCCTCGGCGACCTCGCGGGCGGCCTCGCTGGCGTCGAGTTTGGCGAGCGCGCTCTCGTGGGAGACCGACTCGCCTTGGTCGTACTTCCACGCGGCCTTGTGGGTCAACAGGCGGGCGCGTTCGACTTTCCGGTCCATCGAGACGACCTTGTTCCGGATGGCGTCGAACTTCGAGATGGGTTGGCCGAACTGCTCGCGCTCGGTGCTGTACTCCTTGGCGGCCTCGAAGGCACCCTGCGCGAGACCGGTCGAGAGCGCCGCGATGGAGATGCGACCGCCGTCGAGCGTCTTCTTGGTTTGGTTCCAGCCCTCGCCTTCCTCACCGAGCAGTCGGTCCTCGGGGAGGCGAACGTCGTCAAGCTTGATTTCGCAGGTCGGCGAGGCGTTCAGGCCCATCTTGTCCCAGACGGTCGTGACCTCGAAGCCGTCGTCTTCCTCGGGGTCCACGATGAACGTCGAGATGCCGTCGTAGCCCGCCTCGGGGTCCGTTACCGCCTTGACGAGGACCGACCCGGCGACGGTAGCGTTGGTGATGAACTGCTTGGTGCCGTTCAGTACCCATTCATCACCTTCTTTCTCTGCCATCGTATCCATATCGCTGGCGTCCGAACCGCTACCGGGTTCGGTCAGCGCCCACGAGCCGAGATACTCGCCCTCCGCGAGCGGGCGGAGCCAGCGCTCTTTCTGTTCGTCGGTGCCGAACAGTTCGATTGGCTTGGAGGCCAGCGAGACGTGCGCGGCGTACGAGAGACCGACCGACCCGGACACGCGACCTAACTCCTCGGTGACGAGCGCGTACATGAGTTGGTCGCCGCCGAGTCCGCCGTACTCCTCGCTGACGGGCACGCCCATCATGTCGAGGTCCGCGAGTTGGGAGAAAATCTCCTCGGGGAAGCGGTGTTCGTCCTCTATCTCCTGTGCGATGGGTTCGATCTCTTCGTCGCAGAACCGACGCACCTCGTCCCGAATCATCTGGTGCTCGTCGGGAAGGCTGAAATCCATACGCAATTTTTGCGCGAGCGGTAGTATAAACTCTCCGCAACCGGACTCGCGGACGGTCTACTTGTTGGGATTTGGCCTAGAACTGTACCGCGACCCACGGTCTTACCCGTGCCAAAACGTTGTTATCCCAATCACTCGTAGCACGCGGTCGTGAATCGTCGGACGCCGCTGAGAGCCGTCTTTGCGGCCGTCACGCTCGGTCTCGTCCTCGCGCTCGCGGCCGGATTCGTGATCGCCGGACAGTCACCGAACCAACAGTACGACCGCGCCGCGGACCGCGCTCCCGCCGACCAAGAACAGTTGCTCGACCGGCGCGGCGGCGTCACCGTCGTCGCGGTCCAAAACGACGACATGCGCGACCTCTCGGGCGAACTCGTCGCCGTTCGCGCGAACGGGACCGTCCTCCACCAGACCGAACGTTACAGCACCTACTGGGACGTTGACCCGAGTCCACAGGGCACGCACACCGTCTCGTACGTGGCGACCGAGTGGGTCAACCAGTCGGTCTGTGACGGCGGCCCCCTCGCCGACCACGGCGACTGCCGCCGGAACGTGGTCGAGCGCCTGAACCTGACCACGGGCGAGCGAACCCGACTGTACGCCCACCGGATGTCGGGCGGGCGCTGGCACGACGTGGACGTTATCAACGACAGCCACATTCTGGTCGGCGACATCGGCAACGAGGCCGTTTTCGTCGTGAACACCACCTCGGGCATCCGGGAGTGGACGTGGACCGCCGAGAGCGACTTGCCGATAACCGGCGGTGGGGACTACGAGGAAGACTGGGCCCATCTCAACGACGTGGAGTATCTCGACGACGGTCGCGTCATGGTTGACCTGCGCAATCAGGACCAAGTGGCGTTCGTGGACCCGAACCGAGGCATAGTGGACGACTGGACACTCGGGAGCGAAGACGACTACGAAGTCCTCCGCGAACAGCACAACCCCGACTACTTCGACGAGTCGCAGGGCGGTCCCGCAGTCGTCGTCGCCGACTCCGAGAACGACCGCCTCGTGGAGTACCAGCGCGAGGACGGGTCGTGGAATCGGACGTGGCTCTGGAGCGACGACGAGATGCAGTGGCCCCGTGACGCCGACCGCCTCCCGAACGGCAACACCCTCGTCACCGACACCATCGGCGACCGGGTGTTCGAGGTGAACGAGACCGGCGCAATCGTCTGGGAGATGCCCGTAGATCGGGCGTACGAGGCCGAACGACTCGGCACGGGCGACGAGAGCGCGGGCGGTCAGAGCGCCGCCGCGGCCGACCTCGAATCGAGGCGGGCCAACCCGCCGTCGGGAATCGCCGAGCGCTTCGAGGAGTCGGTCCGCGACGCGGTGCCCATTCAGGTCCAGAACGGGCTTTTGGGCTACTTCTTCCCGTGGTGGATGGGCTTTTACGACCTGCTGGCGACGTTCGCGCTGGCGGCCGTCCTCCCGGTTTGGGGCGTCCTCGAACTGCGGTGGTCGTCGGTTCCGGGCCGGGTCCGGCGGCGAGTCGGCGTCGAGGAGTGGTCGTCCGGCCGGACGGCGCTCGCGGTGGCCCTGCTCGTGGTAACCGCGCTCGGTAGCGTCGGCTATCTTGGGTCGTTCGTCGCGTCGCTGCTCTAACCTGGCGGGCGATTGCCCGAGCAAGTGACGACTCGGAAAATCCGACGAGGCAAGTGGCTTTTTGAAGGCCGGACGCTTAGTCGGTCCCGATGAGCATCCGGCGATTGGTGCGTGGCACCATCGAGTGGGACCGACTCCAAGCGGTCTTCGAGGAGATGGCTCGGCGCTACGACCAGCCGGAACTCCGAGTCGAGTTTCTGAACGCCGACAACTGGCTCTCGACGCCCTGCGTGGTCAACGACGAGTGGTTCGTCAAGATAATCACGCGCCAAAACTCGCTGGTCCACGCGCTGTTCACCGGCGCGCGCAACCTCGGGGCTTTTTCGTCGGGCACCGAGGGCTTTTTCGAGCATTCGGCCGGACCGGTCGAGATGGCCGAGCAGGAACTCGCGGCGACCGAACGGATGGCCGATATCGGCCTGAACGCGCCGGTCCCGCTGGAGGTGTTCGAAGTCGAGGACATGGCGGTCCTCGTGATGGAGTATCTGCCCGAATTCCGAACGTTTGACGAGGTGACGACCGAGGAAGTCGAACGTCTCGCACCCGACGTCTTCGAGTCGCTGGCCGCGATGCACGACCATCGGCTGGCCCACGGCGACCTGCGCGGCGAGAACGTCCTCGTCCAGTACGGCGAGGTGTACTTCATCGACGCGACGACGGTCCGCGAGGACGCCATCGAGGAGGCCCGGTCGTACGATTTGGCGTGCGCGCTCGCCGCGCTCGAACCGCGAATCGGCGCGCGCGACGCGGTGGCGGCCGCCGCGGACCACTACTCGCCCGACGAACTGCTCGCGGCCCGCGACTTTCTGGACTTCGTGAATATCCGCCCCGACCACGACTTCGACGCCGTGCAGGTAAAAGGCGAGATAGAAAAGTTGGCCTCCTGACTATTCCGAATCGAGTCCCCCGCGACGGGCCGAGAGACCAGCGTGGACCGTTCTCTCGAACGGTAGCGTTTTGCACATTGTTCGACGTTGTATGGTTTATCTCACTCGTGGCGCGAAAACGCGTTTCGTGGTTGCATGGAACTACAATGAAGAGGCTTTTTTACCATGCCCGACACACGTTCATCTGAGCATGAGCCAGCAAGCCAGCGAAGAGACCTATCAGCACTACATCGGCGGCGAGTGGACCGACGGACACGGCGACGAGACGTTCGAGAGCGTCGATCCGTCGAATCAGGAAGTCCTCGGGGAGTTCCACCGCGGGACCGAACAGGACGTAGACGACGCCCTCGCGGCCGCGAAAGAAGTCGAAGACGAGTGGGCCGAACTCTCCTACATCGACCGCGCGGAGTACCTCTGGGACGTGTACCACGAGCTAAAGGACCGTACAGACGAACTCGGCGAAGTCGTCACCAAGGAGTGCGGTAAGGAGATTTCCGAGGGGAAGGCCGACGTGGTCGAGGCCGCACACATGGTCGAGTGGGCCGCGGGCAACGCCCGCCACCCCCACGGCGACGTGGTTCCCTCCGAAATCGGCAGTAAGGACGCCTACATGCGCCGCAAGCCCCGCGGCGTCATCGGCTGTATCACGCCGTGGAACTTCCCGGTCGCCATCCCGTTCTGGCACATGGCACTCGCACTGGTCGAGGGCAACACGGTCGTCTGGAAGCCTGCCGAGCAGACGCCGTGGTGTGGCCAAATCATCGCCGAGATGATGGTTGACGCCGGTATTCCCGAGGGCGTGTTCAACATGGTGCAGGGCTTCGGCGACGCCGGAAACGCCATCGTGGAGGACGACCGCGTGGACACCGTGCTGTTCACAGGTTCCTCGGAAGTCGGTCACAAAATCGCCAGCAAGGTCGGCGGCGAACCCGGCAAGCTCGCGGCCTGCGAGATGGGCGGCAAGAACGGTATCGTCGTCACCGAGAACGCGGACCTCGACGTTGCGGTCCACTCGGCCATCATGTCCTCGTTCAAGACGACGGGCCAGCGCTGTGTCTCCAGCGAGCGCCTCATCGTCCACGAGGACGTGTACGACGAGTTCAAGAAGCGCTACGTCGAACTCGCCCAGAACGTCTCGGTCGGTAACCCCCTCAACGAGGACACCTTCATGGGTCCGATGGTCAACGAGGAGCAAGTCGAGAAGTTCGGTAAGTACAACGAACTCGCGCGCGAGGAAGGCGCGAACGTCCTCGTGGACCGCGAGGAACTCGACGACGACGAGATTCCGGAGGGCCACGAGGACGGCTACTGGGTCGGCCCGTTCGTCTACGAGGTCGAGTACGACGAGGACCTGCGCTGCATCCAAGAGGAGGTCTTCGGTCCCCACGTCGCGCTCATCGAGTACAGCGGCGACATGGACCGTGCGATGGAGATTCACAACAACACGCCTTACGGACTCGCTGGCGCGGTCATCTCGGAGGATTACCGCCAAGTCAACCAGTTCCGCGACGAGGCGGAAATCGGTCTCGCCTACGGCAACCTCCCGTGCATCGGCGCGGAGGTCCAACTGCCGTTCGGCGGCGTCAAGAAGTCCGGCAACGGCTACCCGAGCGCCCGCGAGGCCATCGAGGCCGTCACCGAGCGCACGGCGTGGACGCTGAACAACAGCAAGGACATCGAGATGGCGCAGGGTCTGAGTGCGGACATCAAGACCGAGAGTGACGACTGAAACGAAGAAATCGCCGTAGGCGATTTCGGAGCTTCGGTCTCACTCGACCGAGTCCGACGATTAGACTGCTGACGGGTTGATTTTTCATCCCGGCGAGTGGGGGCGCGACGCCGTGTGCGTCGCGCTCATCCGCGCGAGGTCTGCGCGAACGTCCGTTCGCGCAGGCTCGGAAGACGCGGTTTGTCTTCCGGTGGATGACCGAACGACGTGAGGGAAGCGGCTGGGGAGGTGTGAGGCTGATGCGGTGCTGTGCGGGGCGGTTGCGGTGCTGTTTGAGAGGCGTCGGCAACAGCTAGCTCTGACTCGACACAACTACTGTCCTGCTCGGACTCGACACGACTACGGTCCGGTTCGACCTCAATATAGAGACTCACAACTGTCTTGTCCGAACTCGACACCGACGGAACCACGATTCAGTCCGAATCTCGAACCCGAAGAACTCCGACAACCCTAATTCCCCAGTCGCAACAGCTTCGGTCCCTCCACCGCCATCACGAACGAGACGCTGAGCATCATGAACGCCACCGTGAGCAGACCGTACAAACTCTCGGTCGTCACATGGGTCGTCGGAACCGTCCCCAGCCAGTTGCCCGCGATGACCGCACTGCCGACGACTGCGGTCCAGAGAAAGTAGCGACTCCACTGGTGGGAGAACCCGCCGCGCTCGGGACCCTCGACTTCTAGAAACCGCTGGATTCGGTCGGCGTCGCCGGTCAGCGAGACCAGTCGGTCCTCGGCGTCGTACTCGACCAGTCCGTGTTCGCTCAGTCTCGGGACGTGGGTCTGATAGATCGACGAGTACACTTTCTTGCGCTCGCGCGAGGTCAGGTCAGCGACGGTGGTGTCGTTTTCCCACGCCGCGATGCGCGCGCTCAAGTCAGTCAGCGTGATATGACGTTCGTCTAGTAGATAGCGGAGGATTCGGCGGCGACGAGAGTTGCCGAGCAAGTCGAACATCGTGTCTCGGGAAGGTTCCGCTGTGGCCGTCCCACCCCCGGAAGTGCTCAACGTCGTTGTCGATTCGGCCATCTATTAACTATTGTATACTTCGAACTACTTCGTAATTAATGTTGGGGTTTTTATTCTTACGGCCGTCGGACAGTATTCTGATAGGTTTCGGTTCGGGTCACTGGGTGGTTCCGTTCGGGCGTTCGTGAACCCGGAGTCGCTGTGTGGCGTCGTCGTCGCCGAACCACTGGGAGATGTCGGTCGCGTCCACAACCACCGCGTTGTAGACGTACGTTCCGTTCTCGAACTGGCTCTCGGTTCGCTGTTCGCTGGCGACTCAGCGGAAAACGGGGTTTCGTAGCCCCAACGGAGGCTACCGAAACGCCTCACGGAATCGAGATACGTAGCCCAATTGGCGTCGAGACTCCGAATCGCACGTCATATCCGCCGGTTGCGCCACGCCGGGAACTCCTCGCGGACCGCTTCGACGCTGCTCACGTCTACGTCGGCCACGACGAGGTCGGGGTCGTCGCCGGTACTCGCCAGCGTCGTTCCCCACGGGTCGTACGCCGTCGAGCGCCCGAGCAGGGAGGCGTCATCGAAGTCGCCCGCACCGTTGACGGTCGCCACGAAGAACTGGTTCTCCACCGCGCGGGCGCGGGGCAGGAGTTTCCAGTGTTCGACGCGGGGGTAGGGCCACGCGCTCGGCACGAGAACGAGGTCCGCACCTGCCTCGGCGATATCGCGGTAGAGTTCCGGAAACCGCAGGTCGTAGCAGGTCGTCATCCCGACGCTCACACCCTCGAACTCGGCGACGCCGAGGCTCTCGCCGGGGACGAGCATCTGGGCCTCCGCAGACTCGTAGCCGAACAGGTGGTGCTTGCGATAGACCGCGAGGCGTTCGCCGTCGCGGTCGAACAGCACCGAAGTGTTGGCCAACCCCTCGTCGGCCGGGGTCTCGACGCGCTCGGTCTCGGCGAGGTCCTCGACGATGGACCCCGCGAGGACGCCCACGTCGTGTTCGCGGGCGGCGTCCGCAATGCGCGTGAGCGTGGGACCCTCCACCGGTTCGGCGGTGCGCTGGTAGGCGTCGAACGCGAAGTAGCCGACGTTGAAAATTTCGGGGAGCGCGACGAGGTCCGCGCCGCAGTCCGCGGCCTCGGCGATGGCCGCCTCGGCGCGCTGGCGGTTCTCCTCGACCGCGCCGCTCTCGATTTCGAGTTGCGCGAGCGCGACTCTCACGCCGTCGCCTCCTCTCGAAGCGCGGCTTCGAGGGTGTCGAGTTCGTCGTCCAGATTCTTGCTGAAGTAGCGTTCGATGCCGGGAATCTTCCCCTCGACCGTGAACCGATTGACGAGTCGGCTTCCGGTCTCGGTCTCCTGAATCTCGTGTTCGCCCGTCACGCGGAGCGCCGACGACCGGCCGACGAACTTCACGTACCGGGGCGGGTCGCGCTCTACGTCCTCGGTCCGAACCGGCACGGTCTTGTCGAGGAACGGAACCGGAAGCCCGATGTGCCAGATAGACGAATGCTCGCCGGTCTTCTCGTAGTCGTCCACGACGCTGATGACGTTCGCGCGGTTCTCCGGGTCCACGATGAAATTCCACACGTTCTCCGGCGAAACTTCGAGGTCGAAGGTCCGCTCTACCCGGACAGTCATATCCCAATTTCGGGCTACGAAGTCAAAAACCCGCCGGACCTGCGGCGACCACTGCAGGTCCGTCCTCGGCCCGCGTTCTATCCCCGCGTCACCTTCCACGTCGTGGACTTCGCGCGGCCCCACTTCTCGATATCGACCTCTTCGCTCTTCTCGGCGAGTTCCGGGAGTCGCACACCGACCTGCTTCGAGGAGAGGCCGAGCTGCTTGGCGATATTCTTCGACCGGAAGTATCGCTCGCCTTTCGAGACGCTCTCGCGGAGATAGGCGAGGATGCGCCGTTCCTCGTCGCTGTAGTCAGTCATCCTTACGTAGATGTACGGCGTTGTCACTCTTAACGATTTCCCGCGGAAATCGTCCAACTGCGGAGCGCGCTCACCAGTAGAGGTGAACCGCGGCGACCGCGAGGACGCCAGCGATGACGGCACCGGCGAAGCCCCACGCGGCGAGTTCGCTGCCCGGTCGCATGAACATCGCTATCGTCGCCCCGGCCGCAAGCAGCGTGAACAGCGTGGCGAGTCCGATTCCCTTGTCGCTCCCGACAGTCTCGTGTTCGGCCATGTCCGGCGTTTCCGGCGGGCGGAACTTAGTTCATTCTACTCGGTGGTCGCCGCCGGTGGCGGCAGTGCGGTTTCGTCGGCGTCTTCATCTCCCACCGAGTCCGCTGTCGGTTCCCCCAACGCCGAAACAGTTAGAAAAATCGACCACACTCGCAGATATTCGGGGTCGCCGGTAGAGTTTTAACGACCGACGAGAGATACACCAACGCATGACACGGAGTGTAGACGCTCCTGATCGAGTTCTTCTCGTGCGATGAGAGTGACGTTTCGATACGGAGCGACGGCGAGTCGATAGTGCTGGCGGTCGAAGACCGAGCCTACGAACTGTCTAGAGACGAGGCCGCGGACCTACAGGACGCGGTCGGCGACGCCCTCACCGAGCGCCGGGAGTTCTTCCGGACCGCGGGGGTCCACCGCGAGGACGGCACCTACGAAGTCGTCCGCCGGGGCGCGGACTCGTCGGGCAACTCGAAGGTGTTCGAGAGTTTCGCGGCATTGGGTCGGCTGTTCGACCGACTGCCCGAGAAATTCTCGGCCGACGACGTGGGCCGGACGGGAATCACCGGGTCGCGCCGCCACATGCTGGTGCGCCACGTCGCGGAACATCCCGACTTCGACTGCACGATAACGAAACGGAATCCGCTGACCGTCGAGAAGACCGGCGAATCGGCCTGCGAGCGGTCGGCCGGTAGCGACGAGGGCGAGGTGGTCAACGCGGACTGACGACCACCGAGTTCGAGCGCGTTTTCAGTTGATCGTCGTGTGTTCGCTCTCCTCGTTGAGCGCCAGATTCGCCGCGATTTCGGCGTTTCGCATTGCGTACTGGGCGGTCTGCTGGAGGCTGACCAGCACCTCGCGGACCGCCAACAGCGAGTCGTTGTCCATCTCGGGGAGGTCCGAAAGGATGTCGCTCTCGCGGTCGCCGATTTCGTGGAACAGCGCGCGGACTTCGAGCGTCTTGTCGTAGTCGCGCTCGACGGCGGCCTGCACCGCCTTCGCCGTAATCTCGTCCACTTGGTCGGTGAACTCACGGATGCGGCGCATCGTCTGGCCGTCCACGTCGAGGGTGTGGCCGTCTGCTTCGAGCGTGATTTCGGCGATGTCCTCGGCGTTGTCCGCGATGAGTTCGAGGTTCTTGGCGATGGAGCGGTAGCCAATGAGCGGGAACCCGGTGTCTAAATCGACGGCGCGGGCCAGCGTCGGGTTCTGGTAGGCGGTGAAGATGAGCCTGAGCAGGAGGACGAAAATCTTGTTCGCCTGTCGCTCGCGGTTCAACGCGCGCTGTGCGAGGTCCGGGTTGCCGTGCGCCAGCGCCTTGACCGCCTCGCCGCGCATCGTCGAACCCGTGTTCTCCAGTCGTTCGAGCAGGTTGTCGAGGCTGAAGTCCTCGGGGTCAACCGAACACCGGATGGCGATGCTGTTAGGGGTCTCCTCGACCACGCCCAGTCCCATCAGTTGGGTCTCGGCCTTGTAGACCGCGTTGATGTGGGCGCTGTCGAGGGTCTCCTCGCTCTCTACGTGAATGACTCGGCGACCGAGAACGTACTGGGCGACGATGGCGCGCTCGACGGCGTCGGCGTCCAGATTCGCCGCGTGGATGACGGCCTCGGACTCCTCGGTGTGGGCCGATTCGGGCAGGACCGTCAGCGTCCCCTTCCCGCCCATCCGCAGCGAAACCTCGTCGCCCTTCTCGACGTTGTTCTCCTTGGTCCACTCCGCTGGCAGGGTCATCGCCAGCGTCGAGGGACCTAACCGCTGTACCTTTCGCGTTTCCATGTGTGTGCCTTCGGCCCCCGAAGACCTTAAACTTCACTAGGGCGCGATTATTGACCCTTAAACGACCTTCATCACGAATCCGGGGGCGTCAGACCACGTTCATCATTCGTCGCTCGAACCGACCGACCCTCACTTTCCGCCACCCGCGCAGGTCCGCGTCCACTTCCTCGTCGCCGGTATCGACCCGGAGAACGCCCACGTCGTCCAGTTTGTTCTTCGAGGCGACGACTTCGACTTCCGACCGGCGAATCACGCTGGGCGAAATCTGGTCGTTGCCCCGACCGAAGACGAACCCCTGCCCGCCGATGGGCGAGACGACGACTACGTTCCGGTCGCCGAGATGCGCCAGAATCTCGTCGGCGCTCGCGTCCTCGACTAACACTTCCCCATCCCGCCACACGTCCACGCCCAGCGGCGACCCCTCGAAGCCGAGTGCCGATTCGACCGCGCCGACCGTGCTTCCGGGACCGAAGACGTAGGTCGTCTCCTCGTCGTTTCGTGCGTCGGCCGCCACACCGGCCGCGAGGCTCTCGACGGTGCCGCCGCCGACCTGCTTGCTCGATTGTAAGTCCTCGGCGACGGGCACCGCGGCGATACCCTTCAACTCGGCGCGGACCTCGCCCTCTCGGTAGGCGTCCTCGTCGATGTCGTTGACCTCCCGGCGTTCGGTCCGGTCGAACTCCGCGGCGACCCGGCCCGCGGCGTCGGGCGTCACCGCGAACACCGCCGAATAGACCTTCACGCCCGCCGGAACGCCGAGGATGGGAATCTCGGCTCCCGCCTCGTCCAGCGCCTCGGTCACGTCCACGGCGGTCCCGTCGCCCCCGACGAACAGAATGAGGTCCGCGTCCTCGGCAACAAATCGCCGGACGGCCTCGCGGGTGTCCGCGGCGGCGGTGTCCTCGCCCGCGCGCCCGACGACTTGCGGGTCGAATCCGGCCTCGCGGGCCTCGCGCTCGCCCATCTCGCCGCCGTAGGTCAGCAGTTCGATTCCGGCGTCGTCGCTCGCGTCTCGCGCCCTGCCAGCGCGCTCGCCGAGCGCGCGCAGGGCCGCGACCGCTCGTTCGGGTGCCCGCGGTTGCGCGCCGCGCTCGCGGGCCGCCTCGACTTTTCCGTCGGTGCCTTTCAGCCCTACTCGGCCGCCCATCCCCGCGATGGGGTTGACCACGACGCCGATGGTTCGCATGGGCGTGGCTACGCCCGTCGAGCGCAAAAGCGGCCCGATACGTCGAGCCGACGGCTCAGAAATCGGCTCTCGGGAAAAGAAACAGCACCGCGAAGGGCTGACTACCGGTGCAGTCGAGAGACGAGTCTCAGTACGACTGGCTCTGTGGCTGCTGGAACGACTGACTTTGTGGCTGCTGGAACGACCCGCCCATCTGGCCGCTCTGGTGCTGGACCTGCTCGCGGATGCCCGTCACCGGAGTCTGCTGGACGCCGCTGATGGAGTCGAGCAGCTTGTTCGTCGAGTCCAGCGCCTGCTGGACCGCCTGATACGTCTCCTGAACGTGGGGCTGTTGGTGCTGCTGGAGAATCGGCAGGCCCTGCTGGGCGACTCGCAGGAACGCCTCAGCGACCTCCGGGCCGTTGATGGAGTCGCGCGCGATGAGCTTCTCGTTCAGGGCCGCGATGTCCGAGAGGTCCTCGCACAACCGGGCGCACTCGGCCATCTGCGGGCCGCTCTGGATGCACTTGTCGGCGCACCACTCGGCGATTTCGACCACGCGGTCGAACGACTCCAGCGCCTGATTCAGTTCGGGCGTCATCTCGGCCTCGAACTGCTGGCCGACGCGCTGGTGAGTCATCGTGTGACCCTGACCGGACTGCTGGCCGCCCATCTGTACGCTCTGTTGGCCCATCTGGCCGCCAGTCTGCTGTCCGAGACCCTGCCCCTGCGACTGCAGCGGTTGTTGCTGGCCTGTCTGCTGGCCGAGCTGACCGCCGTACGTTTGCTGACCCGTTCTCCCCGCCGACTGTTGGTACTTCTCTGACATAGTTGTTCACTCCGCCCGCGAGGCGTCTCCTCCCGCGAGACGCCGCATCGCAGGCAAACTGGCATTCACCCGATTCCCAAATAAACCGCCGCGACCGTTAGCAATCGTTCAATCGGACAACGGTGTGTTTCCCGCCAATCAGGGTCGAAAAAACCGCCCGTTCCCGAGAAAGAAACGTCAAGTTATGCGAACGTTTCGGGACCGTTCGCCGATTCAACGCCGGGTTTCACCCGATGAAATCGGGACGCTTCGACATGCTTAACAAGCGTTAAGGGACCGGCCACGGAACTATGCAGCATGTTCGTACTCGCAGAATCGGCGTCAGTTCCGGCCAACGCCGCAGGTATCGTCACTACCGTCGTCGGACTCGCCATCACGGCCGCGTGGCTGGTGTACTTCTACCGCTGAACGCTCTGCACGCGCTCGCGGAGCCACGTCGCCGCGCGTTCGAGTTCGTCCTCGTCGGTACTTTGCAACTTGACTCGAACGTGGTCGCCGGGATAGCTCCCGACGGTCACGTCGAAGCGCTCGCGTAGCTCTGCGAATCGCTCGACCAGCGCGCTCTCGGGTTCGTCGGTCTCCACGACGAGGACGTGGCGCTTCTGGCCAGCGAACTCCTCGGCGACCGACTCGAACATGGCCTTCATCTCCTCGGGGACGCCCGGCAGGACGTAGATGCCCTCAATGGCGCAACCGGGCGCGACCCCCTTCTCGTTCGGGAGCATCCGCGAGCCTTTCGGGAGTCGCGTCGTCCCCTCCACGAGGTCCGCACGCTCGTAGTCGGTGTTGTCGGCAATCCACGCCGCGGCGTCGTCGTGTTCCTCGACCGGGACTCCGACCGCGGCCGCGACGCCGTCCATCGTTAGGTCGTCGTGGGTCGGTCCGACCCCGCCCGTGACGATGACGGCCTCGTAGTCGGCGCGCAGTTCGTTGACGACGCGCGCAATGTCGCTCTCTCTGTCCGGCACTACGACCACGCGCTCGACGCTCGCACCGCGTTCGGCGAGGCGTTCGCCCAGCCACGCGGCGTTGGTGTTCACGGTGTCGCCCGCCAGCAGTTCGTCGCCGACGGAGACGAGGGCTACCTGCATGATGAGGGCTTGGTATCGCGCGAGTAAAAAGCAGACGCTCTGGGAGAGTCCGCTACCCCATCCCCGGCGGCGGACCTTGATCGAACTCGTCGCCGTCGGTATCGACGTTCAAGCCCAACTCCTCGCGCTCGCGTTCGAGTTGCCGAATCTGGAGGCGGAAGTAGGCCAACCCGAGGAGCGCGACGAGGACGCCCGCGGCGATGACCGCCGCGAAGATGAGCAGGTCGCGCGCGAGGTAGTACCGGACGACGACGTTATCGGCCGTCACTTCAGCCCACGCGATGTGGACCCGTCCGTCGAGTTGTTCGGTCTGGTCGGCGTCGGGCCGGACCTGACTCAGAATCGGCGTGCCGACGCGCATCCCACGGGGGAGAACGACCTCGTAGGACCCCTCGACGTAGGTCGGCGTACTGAACGACTTCCCGCGGTGGGGCGCGGTGTAGGCGAGTTTCCCCTCTCGGGAGGGAAGCGTGAACACCGTTCGGGAGTTCGTGCGCTTGACCTGCGACTGGTTGAGCGTGACGACGGTGCCGTTGCGGTAGCGGAACCGGACGGTCCCGACGTTGACGGGTGTCTCCTCGCCGAGCGACTCCCGCTCGAATATCTTGAGCTGCGACCGGTTCGAAAAGTCGTACACCGCCTGATACTCGCCGCTCGTGATGTTGAGCGTCACGTCCGCGGTGGTGTTCCAGTCGTAGGTCGCGTTCCCGTCGCCTTCGAGTTGCTTGTCGCTTATCTGGTCGCCGCCGAAGATGCCGGTACATCCGGCGGTCACGGCGAGGACGGACAGCGTGGCAAACGCGAGTAGGAGTCGCCGATTCATGCTGAATTACGGAATCATGCACCGAATCTCCGCGGGCAGGTAGGTGCCGATGGCCGCGAGCAGACCCGGCGGGTCGGTTTCGTCTTTGCAGATGATGCTCTGCTCCAGCAGGCCGAGGCGTTCGACGGTGACGATGTCGCGGGCGTGACCGGCGCGGTTGACCGTCGCGCGGACCTCGCCGCGGGTCGCGCTGTTGACGTTGACTCGGCCGGAACCGCGAGTCCACTCGTAGAGGCGGTCGCGCTCCT
The DNA here is from genome assembly GCF_004087835.1 of Halorussus pelagicus. NCBI lineage: Archaea > Methanobacteriati > Methanobacteriota > Halobacteria > Halobacteriales > Haladaptataceae > Halorussus > Halorussus pelagicus. Next base: position 5,985 of record NZ_CP035119.1, on the reverse strand, counting down.
CGTCGGCGAGTCGGTGGGTCCCGGAGTCGGGGTCGGCGTAGACGAAGCGAAGCGGCGTGTGCTGGACGAGACCGAACCGCTCGACGATTTGTATCGGCGTCCCTTGTCCGAGTCCGAGTTCGTCAGCGGGCACGCGGATGTCTTCGCCCGCGTCGAGGACGAAGCCGTCTTCGTCCCAGCCTTCGAGCGTGCCGACGTAGGTCTCTCCGTCCTCGAAGTCCGGCGTGACTTCGCCGTACTCCTCGCGGAGGAGGTTCCGGGCGACGACTTCGTCGTTGCCCTCGATGGTGACGACCGCGAAGTCGTCGTGGCGCACGCCCACGGTGTACTCCACGTCGAGGTCTTCGATTTCGTTGGCGACGAGCGACCGGAGGGCGTCGAGCGAGCGCTCACGGGCGTCGCCTTCGACGTACACCTTGGTGGCGAGTACGACCATCTATGCCTCGGCCTCTTCGAGTTGGTCGGCGTTGAGTTCCTCGCGGAGGTCCTCGATTCGCTGCTCCATCGAGTCGATGAGCCGACTGTTCTCCATGGATTCGAGCGGCGAGCCACACTCGGGACACTCAAAGCCGAAGTCCATCGCCTCGCCGAACTCGAACCGAATCGAACAGACCTCACAGAGGTAGAACTCGTGTTGGCGCTCGTAGTCCTCGCGCTGGTCGAGCGCGGTCAGCAGGCGGTGCATCTCCTCTTCGAGGTTGTCCGGGATGTTGTCGTACTGGAACGTCCAGAGGTACGTGAGCCACCCCGAGTCCTCGTCGCGCAGGCGTCGGTACGTGGCGAGGTCGTTCTCGTAGAGGATGAACAGCGCGCGCCGAACGTCGTTGAGTTCGAGGTCCAACTCCTCGGCCAACTCCTCGTCGGTAACTTCGCCGTCCGGCGGGGCCGCAGCGACGGGCATTCCCTTCGGACCGACCAATTCGTGAAGATATTTCTGAATTACTGGGTCCTCCAGTAAGTCCTCAAAAGCCATTATCGTGTACTGGGGCGTTGGAGCGTTTAAAACCATCGGGAACGTGTCCCTCTCGACGCCGGGACCCGCGAGCCGAAGGTACTTACCTGATGGCCGACAATTCCTGGCGATGAGTCTCCGCGTCCTCCACTACTCGGACATCGAGAACGCGTACGACGACGCCGAGCGCGTGGGTCGCCTCGCCGGAACCATCGACGCACTCCGGGACGACCGAACCGTCGTCGTCGGGACGGGCGACGACACCGCCCCCGGCGTCCTCGCGCTCCGGACCGACGGCCGCCAGTCGCTGGAGTTCTTCGATGCAGTCGAACCCGACCTCGAAACGTTCGGCAACCACGACTTCGACTTCGGGACCGACCCGCTCCGGGACATCGTCGCCGACTCGCCCCAGCAGTGGGTGAGCGCGAACGTCTACGCGGCAGACGGGACGGACCGCCAGTTCGCCGACGCCCCCGCCGCGACCGTGGTCGAGCGCGGCGGCGAGCGGGTGGGGTTCGTCGGCGTGACCGACCCGAAAACGCCCGAAATATCGGCCGGTGCGTCCGAACTCACCGTCACCGACCCGGTGGCCGAAGTGCGAGAGGTGCTTCCGGCGCTCCGCGAGCGGGCGGACCACGTCGTCGTTCTCGCCCACCTCCGAGGCGAGACCGAGCGCGCTATCGCCGAGTTCGACGGCGTGGACGCCGTCCTCGGCGGTCACGTCCACACCGAGCGCCACGACCGAGTGAACGGGACCCTGCTCCTGCGGCCGAGTGCGAACGGGCAGATGCTCTGGGAGGTCGAACTGGGCGACCGGGCGACTGCGACCCGCCACGCGGTGCCCGACGGGCCGCGCGACGACGCCGTCGCGGGCGCGCTCCGAGACCGGATGGAGGCGACGGGGTTGACCGAAGTCGTGGGCCACGTCGAAGAGCCAATCGCTCGGAGCGTCCGCCGTCACTACGGCGGGGAGTGTCGCGTCGCTAATCTCGTCACCGACGCCTACCGGTGGGCGACCGGCGCGGACGTGGCCTACACGCAGTCCGGCGGTCTCCGCGACGGCCCGGCGCTGGCGGGCGAGGTGACGGTGGCCGACCTGATAGGCGTCTCGCCGTTCGGCGGCGAACTCCGGACCGCGGTCCTCACGGGCGCGCAACTGCGCGAACTCGCCAGCGAAGTCTACGCGCCAGACGATTCGGACGGTCGAACGTGGTGGGGACACTTCGGCGGAGTCGAAATCGCCTACGACTCCGCGGACGGACGCGTCTGCGAGGTGCGATTCGACGGCGACCCCGTGGACCCCGTCGCGGAGTTCTCGGTCGCCACGAACGCCTACGTCGTGGAGTACGGCACGGAACCCATCTCTCCGGAGTGCGTGGTGGACTCGTTCGGCATCCAGTACGACGCCATCGTCGAGTACGCCCGCGAGGAGGGTCTCGACGTGGACGTAGACGGTCGGCTACTCGAAGTGTAGTCGGTCGCGGTGCAGTAAGAACCGGGTCAGGTGCGGATTAGGGTAATACACGAGTATGCTACGAACAACAGCGAGACGCCCGCGAAGTAGAACGCGGCACTGTCCTGACCCAGAAGCGGGGCCGCCATCACGGCGAACGGGACTGACAGGATCGCCGAACATATTGCTCTCACATGGCCAGTTCTCGTCGGGGAGCGTTCAGTTGTCATAGTAGGCCAAAGTTCATTTACTATACGCTACTCCTCGTCGGACGGAACGACCTTCTTGCCGGTCGCCTTCGGAATCACGGTCTGGTCGGCATCGGTCCACTCGCGGTCCAGTTCCCGGCCCTCGAACAGTCTGTCCAGAAACACGGCCAACCCCGCGACCTCCGAGTGGGGTTGATTCGTCACGCCGACGTTGTAGTCTGCCTCCTCGTACACGTCGAACGACACCTTCTGAGAGCCGACGACCGCCAGAATCGAGTCGCCGTCGCCGTGGGCCTCGCGCACGTCGCCCTCCACGTCTTGGACGCGCTCGCCGTACATCGTCAGATGGACGACCTGCCCCTCCCAGTCGCGGATGACGGCCTTCGGGCTATCGGTCAGTTCCACGTCGAACGGCCCGCCGAAGCGGTCGGTGATGTCCTCGACGGTGCCCTGCGACTTGCTCGCGTCGCCCGCCAGAATCGCGCGGTCGGCCCCCAGCGCCCGCGCGGTCAGGCCGACGTGGGTCGTCATGCGCTCGTCGCGGCCCGGCCGGTGGCCGAGTCTGAGAACCGCGACTTCGGGTTCGTTCTGCATGGGAGTGGGTCGGTGGTCGGCCGGTTAGGGGGTTTCGGAACGGAGACGCCAGTTTGTTCAGACCGAGAAGTCGGTGCGGGCCTCCGCGTCGTCGCCCATCGTGTTCAGCGTGGCGACTACGGTGTAGTCGCCGGGCGCGGGGTCGGCCCACTCCTCGGTGAACGTCTCGGCGTCGCCCGCGTCGAACGTCTCATTCTGTATCATCTGGGCGAACATCTGGCCGTCGCTGGCCCGCCAAACCTCTTCGTCGTCGCCGAGGACGGCGAAGTCCGCCAGCAGGGAACTTCGAAACTGAATCTCCGCCGAGTCGTCGCCGACGTTTTCGACGGTGTACTCGAAGACGACGCGGTCGGACTCGACGGTCGCATCGACGGCGCTCTGAATCGTCATGGTTTCTACTGCGCCGGGGACACCTGAAAACTTTTCGTGCGCCGAGTGTCAGTCGTCGCTGGAATTCAGTCCGACCGCGGCGGCGGCGTCCACGAGACCGTACCCCTGCTCGTCGCTCGACAGGCCAATGTTCTCGGCGGTGTTTTGGAGTCGGGTACGGGCGCCGGTGTTGTCGTACCCTTGGGCCATCACGAGGGCGGCGACGCCGGAAACGTGGGCCGTGGCGAACGACGTGCCCGAGAAGGTCGCGCAGGACCCACCGCTATCGACGGTCGTGAGGTCCCTACCGGGTGCGGCGAGTTCGATTTCCGGACCCCTGCTGGAGAACGACGCGAGTTCGTCGTTGCTGTTCGTCGCGCTGACCGCGACGACTTCCTCGTAGGCCGCGGGGTAGCCCACGCAACTCGAACAGGGACCGCTCCCGCCCGCCGCGCCGACGAGCAGGACGCCGTTGCGCTCGGCATACTCGACGGCGTCTTTCAGCGCCTGCGACCCGGAACTCGCGCCGAGGCTCAGGTTCGCCACGTCCCAGCCTTGGTCGGCGACGTACTCGATACCGGCCGCGATGTCGGAGTACGAACCCGCGCCGTAGTCGTCCAGCACCTTGACGCCGTGGAGCGTCGCGTCGGGCGCGATGCCGGTCGTACAGCTACAGGACTCGCTCGCGCCGATGATGGCTCCGACCTGCGTGCCGTGGCCGTTGTCGTCGTCCCACGGGGCACAGCACCCGCTGGTGCAGTCGGTGAACGCCTTGCCCGCGCCGACGTTCGGCAGGCAGGGGTCGTCGCAGGGAAGCCCCGTGTCGAGGATGGCCACGTCGGTCCCCGCGCCCGTGTAGCCGTTGATGTTCGCCACGTCGGCGTCGATGCGGTCGTAGGCCCACGTCGTCGAGAGGGCGCGCGCGGTGCCGTCGCGTTCGACGTAGCGCACGCCGTCGCGCTCGGCGAGCGCGGTGGCCGCCCGCTTGGGAAGGCGAAGCGTCGCGGCGTCGAAGGCGAACTCCCGAACCACGTCGTCGGCCACATCGAGCGCGGCCGAACGGCCGCGCCCGGACGCGAACCCGACGTTGACCCGGACCGTCTCGCCGGGGTCGGCTCCCGCGAGACCGCCCGCGCCGACGGCGAGAAGCGACCCGCCGGTCGTCTTCAGGACGGTGCGTCGTGAAATCGACTGTTTGTCGAACATCATCACCCAATACATCCTACAAGACGAAAAATTTGTATCTAGAAAGTATGAAATAAATATCTCGTAACAATATTGCTCTCTCTTCGGACGCTCCACAAAAAACGGGGTGGACGGACTCGCCGGGGCGCGGCCCGAAACGGCACCGCGCCCGACTGCCAAAGAGGTGACAAACTGCGGGTCGCAGGTGGGTGACACTGCGGGTGGATGACGCCGCGGGAGCGAGTCGTAGGTGACGAGACCCGCTCGGGGGAGTCGCACTCGATGCGACGGCGGGGAGTGCTCTCTACGCCGGAGCGACCGGTTTAGAGCGCGCCCACGTCGAGCAGACCCGCGCCGGACTCGTTGCTCGACAGGCCGATGTTCTCGGCGGTGTTCCTGAGGCGACTGCGCGTGCCGGACTTGGAGTAGCCCTGCGAGCGCAGGAGACCCGCGGCACCCGAGACGTGCGGACACGCCATCGACGTACCGGAGAGAGTGTCGTAGCCGCCGCCGACGTAGGTCGAGTACACGTCGCTACCGGGCGCGGCGATTTCGACTTCGGGACCGGTTGACGAGAAGTTCGAGAGACCGTCGCTGGAGTTGGTCGAACTGACCGCGATGACCTCGTCGTGGGCGGCGGGGTAGCCGACACAGTCCGAACACGGACCGGAGTTACCCGCGGCACCGACCAGCGTGACGCCGCGACTGTCGGCGTACTGGACGGCGTCGTAGACCGCCGACGAGTAGCCGCCACCGAGGCTCATGGAACCGACATCGTAGCCCTGATTGGCGACCCACTCGATTCCGGCCGCGATGTCGGAGTACGAACCGCCACCCTGACCGCCGAGGACCTTCACGGCGTGAAGGGTGATGTCGGGACCGACGCCAACGACGCCCTCGTAGTTGTCGTCGGCCGCGACGATACCGGCGCAGTGGGTCCCGTGGCCGTTGTCGTCGTCCCAGTCGTACTGACAGTCGCCGTAGTAGGACGAACACGACGTGGCCGCGTACCCCGCGCCGAGGTTGGCCTGCAGGTCAGGATGGTCGCTGTCGATACCCGTGTCGATGATGGCCACGTCAGCACCCGCGCCCGTACTCGACGCGAGGTCCGCGTCCACGCGGTCGATGCCCCACGGCAGAGTCTGGGCGAGCGCTTCCATCTCGCCGTTCTCCTCGACGTAGCGGATGTTCGGACTGCTGTCGAGCGACTCCGCGGCCTTCTT